>NZ_CP076047.1:0-1355759 GCF_019378875.1 Rhodococcus sp. USK10 | reverse complement strand
CGAGTCGCTTCGCTCCTCTGGATTTCCGAAACTAAGTTCTTACCTTTACTTTCCATCGGAGCGTTCGATCCGGTTCCCTCACACCTCAACGAGGCTTGGGGTGTGGGCGGTTGAGCCCGCACCCCAAGCCTCTCGACTTCCCGCGCCACCTGATGTCATACCCACAGCATACCACCCACCCTCCTTCAACTCGAACAGTTCAAAAACTTCAAAATATCTAATCTTGTTGATTCACAACATATTACGAACCATGCAATCTGATAGTGGTGCATAACTCATGTAAAGCACTATTTATCAACTAATTACCCAATTATATTGCTAATTAACAACTTTCAAAACCGGTCCAAATCGGATGAAACGGACGCCCGCGCGCCCGCCGACACCCCGGTGCCGGCACCCCCGAACACCTCGCCGGCACCCCCACATCACAAACCGGGGACATGTCATCACACCAGGTCACAGCACCATTACGGCCCGGAAGTCGGGTGCGGGCCGTGCACCGAGAGCGGAGAACTAGGCTGCGGGGTCCAGCCAGGGCCGATCGTCACGGCCCTCGACATAGACCCCACCGGGCGGACCGTCGAGCAGTGTCAAGCAGCAACTCACGCGCCGCAGAGGCACCGGCGAGCATCTCGTCCCGGTGCTTGCACCAGTCCTTCCACTCCCAGCCCACACCGGCATCGATGCAACTATCGACCGGCTCACCGTCGACGAACACCCACACACTGGTCGGCCCGTCCGGTCCCGGACGATCACCGCCTCCACCGTCATACTCGGCCCGCCCTCGTCACCGTGTAACCGAGCGACTCCGCCCGCAGGTGCAACAGGTCATCCACCGACGGCAACCGGTCCATCCGGTCCCGGACCCCGTCGCACTCGTCCTCGTCCTCGCACATGCACTCGGTGTTGCGGGCACCGTCCCCGAGGCCGGAATCGAGTCCGCAGCCGTCCACCGTCACCGGGTCGAGCACCCACCGATCGATGCCCTCCCGATCCCGCATCAGATACACCCAGAACGACTCCTTGAGATCGTGGGTGCCACGTGCCAGGGCGCGCTCGCCCCACGACTTGCACGCCTCGGGGTGCACCGGTTCCGACAAGTGTTGCCGTGCAGCCCCGACGACGGTAGAGTATCCGATCGGATACCGATGGCCGCATGCCAGCGGCCGGATTCGGGACGGAGACGCAGCATGAACGGAGCCGCACTCCTCGAACGCGTCCGCCGGGCCGCCGGCCTGAGCCAGGACGAACTCGCCCGCCGCGCCCACACCTCACGACCGACGCTCTCGGCCTACGAAAACGGCCGCAAGTCCCCGTCCCTGGACACCACGCAACGACTCCTCACCGAAGCCGGCTACGACCTCGACGCCACCCCACACATCACCTTCCATCCCGTCCCCGGAGCACGCGGCCGCGACCACCTCGTCCCGGACCGACTTCCTCGCCTGCCCCTCGAGCAAGCGATGGCAACAGTCGAGCTGCCCCTGGCCTTGAACTGGTCCGATCCCGGGCGCGCGTTTCGGCTCTCCGATCGATCCGAACGCTCCCGGGTGTACGAGATCGTGCTGCGCGAAGGCACCCCCGACGACGTACTGACCTACATCGACGGGGCATTGCTGATCGATCTCTGGTCCGAGCTCGTCCTGCCCCGGGACCTGCGCACCGCCTGGACACCGGTGATCGAACAAATCCTCCCCACCCCGATCAGCACAGCACACCGATCCCGGAACCACCAGAGCTCGGCGTGCTGACCGACTTCCAGCTCGAGGTCGCCCAGCTGTTCTTCACCCTGCCCGCCAGCAAGGGCTTCCTCCTGGCCGGCGGCGCCGCACTGATCGCCCAACACCTGAGCACCCGCCCCACACACGACCTCGATTTCTTCACCGGCCCCAACCGCGGCGACGTCACCCAGGCCCGTGACGAGTTCGAACAGGCCGCCGACACCCGCGGCTGGCGAATCGACCGCATCCACGACGGCACCACGTTCTGCCGCCTCCTGATCCACGGACCCGAACAACTCCTGGTCGACCTGGCACTGGACTCCGCCCCGGGACTACCCGCAACCGCGAGCGTGGCAGGACCGACCTACGCCCCCGAAGAACTCGCCGGCCGCAAACTCATCGCCCTGTTCGACCGCGCCGAAGCCCGCGACTTCGCCGACATCTACGCACTCTCGGCCATCTACGACAAAGACACACTCCTGACCCGGGCCGCCGAAATCGACGCCGGATTCGACCCACAGATACTCGCCACCATGCTCGACAGCCTCCAACGATTCCCCGACCACGCGATCCCCACCGACCCCACCGAGATACCCCCACTTCGTGCCTTCTTCACCGACTGGGCACACCAACTCCGACACCGACCCCCACACCCACACCCACACCCACACCCACACCCAGGGTGCAGTAGTTGCTGATTACCGGAGCCATGAGCTTTGCCCGGAGCTATGAGCTGCTTTTCCTAAATCCCAAGACCAGGCCGACCCCGTGAACAGGGTCGGCGGTCAGTCGCGGGCGATGTCGGACCAGCCGACCCGACGGTGCAGGCCGATCGCGGCGAGTCGCACCATCGCCATCACCAGCCAGCGGGGCTCGTTCTCGACGGACCACTGACCGCCGATCCACGCCGACAACAGCTTCGGTGGCGCCTGCTCGCATGTTGCCGGTCACTTCAATCCGCCGACGACGACGGCGTCGAGTCTGCAGACGCGAAGGTGGTCGATCGTCGGCATCGTGACGGACTCGTCGCCTCGGAGACGACACCGACGCCCGTCGGTGCTCCGATGCTCGGCACGAGGACGGACCCATCCGGGCACGGCAAGACCGGACGGGACGGTTCCGTCAGCCGCCGCGGGGTAGGGACAGGTCCCACGGCGCATCGGGAAAAGGACACCAGCACCCACTACCTACGCTGCCTCGAACGCTCGGGGAACTTCACGACATGGGCGTCGACCTGAAAGAGGCTGTGCGGTACACCACCTACGGACTCAGCGGCGAAGCGTACAACAGCATCCACATGCTCGTCCGATTCGCCCTGATCACCCTCATCGACCCCATACCCAACCGCCGAAACCCCACCCCAGCGAAGCTCAGACCCATCACCCCGCCCGGAGACGACGAGAAAGCCGACTCCAACAGTCGAGTCCCCTGCCGCCTCATCGACCCGCCTACACCCGACGGATCCAGCAGTCCAGGCCCGCTCTCGGAACCGTTCTGGCCAATCTCGCAATCCGAGCCACGCCCCGCGCCGCCGCCGCCAGCCGACGACGGCGATCATGGTCTCCCTGACGGTCTACTTCGTCTCGTTCGGATGGCTCGTGTGCACCTGCTCGAGGAACACCGTGCGCTCCTGGACGTAGAACCATATGCGCGCGGTACCCTTCGCAGTCGGCTTGTGCTGCCAGCGCTCGTGACTCGTGCCGCCATGTGAGATCACCCCGAGCTCACCCTTGAGCCGATAATTCGTCGGCGTCGTGGCCAGGGGTGTCCGCGTCAGGAACTCCCACGTCTCCGTCATCGGGTTGCGGATCGTCGCGACGAGATCCTGCCAGCCCTTACGCGCATCCGAGGTCGCGAACGAAGATCTCGTACTCAATCTTCCTCGGCGGCCGGGGGACCAACTCACCCTTCTTCGCGGCCACCACGATCAGGGACGCTCCACACTCTCGTCTTCGTCGAGCCATTCGAGGTCGGCGCTGCCAAGCCCTGCCGCCACAGCCGTGGCCGTCTCCTTCCAGGACGTCAGCTCGGCGATCGCCAGATGCGGCTGATCGGTGGAGAACGAAGCGCGCGCGGCATCGACGAGGTCCTGCGCACACGACTCCCGATCCGCCGGCGACAGCGCAAGCATCCACGGGAAGACCCTACCCATACGCTCGGCGAGGGAACCGCGGTCATCGAGGGTAACCGTGATGAGCTGCGCGGCGAAGTTCAGCAAACGAGAACGCCCCTCGGCCTCGCGCTGCGACATCAGCACCAGCGCCTCACCGTCACGCCGAGTCACCGTCACGGGGTGATCCTCGGCCTCAGCGAAGACCTCGGCAGAATGCTTGCTCAGATCCGACGAGCGCCGGGTCGCCATGGGGAGTCCTGCTGCGGTCATACACCCAGAGTATTCGGAACATATTCGGAAGTCCAGGGGGGTGACGGGCAGGCTCACCGCTCGGCCGACTACTCGTTCTCCTCCCGGATGCGCCGCGCCCACCAAACGATGACAAAGACCGACCCTCCGACCATGCCGAGGGCGACACCACTACCTCTGATCAACATCGAACTGGGACTGGGCGCCGACGGCCCCACCCCGGCGACGTCATCCGAACCGGATCCTCGTCGCTGACGTTCCGCACCTTCAGCGCGGCGAGCAGGGAGATGACCGGCACCGCCGACTCCCTGCCCACCCGGGCGCTGATCATTCGGCCACCCGCCTGAGGCCACCCGGTGCGCTGGACAGCGTCCGGCCCCTCCTGTCTGCCGCTCTGTGACTCCCAACGCTGTCTGGCACGTTTCTGCGGCGCTATTTGGCACAGTGCCGATCCGGCGAGGTGGCGGCAACACGGGCGACCCTGCACGCCGAGCACCTCGGTGACCTGGTTCGTGGAGCGGCGGGGCATGCCGGTTCTCGTCGATGGTTGACTGATCTCGTGCCGACCTCAGACGACGTACGACGGCTCGCCGAGCAGCTCATGGCCGAGTTGTCCCCGCAGCAGCAACAGGCGTTCTTGGGCGCGATCGGAGCGGATCGTTCGATGGCGTTGATCGAGAATGCGCTGCGAACCCCCGAGCCCACGGTCGGTGCTGCCCCGACCCGCATCCGCGGCTTTCGGGTCCGGCTCGACCTAGCCGGCGCCAAACCGCCGGTGTGGCGGCGGCTCGAGCTGCCCGGCGACCTCACCCTCGACCGGCTACACAAGGTGATCCAGGCCGCGATGGGGTGGCTCGACGGCCACCTGCACCGGTTCCGCACGGGCAGCGATCCCCGGTCGCCGTACTTCGTCACACCGTTCGACGTCGAGGAGGACGAGGACGGCGTGCTCGAAAACGGCGTCCGGCTCGACCAGGTGCTGACCGGCACCGGTGACCGCCTCTGGTACCAGTACGACTTCGGCGACGACTGGGACCACGTGCTCGCGGTGGAAGCGGTCCTCGACCAGCCGCCCGCCGAGGTGCGCTGCACCGGCGGTCGGATGGCCTGCCCGCCCGAGGATTGCGGTGGGATCTGGGGTTACACGGAGCTGGCGGCGTGGGTGCGCGGCGGATGCGACCCGTCGTCCGTCCCGCCCCCGTTCGAGGACGCCGGCCACGCCCGCGACTGGCTACCGCTCGACTGGCACCCCGACCTGTTCGACGTCGACGAGGCCAACACCGCCCTCGCGGCGGCGGTGGCCGCGCCGCTCCGGGTGGCCGGGGAACTGGCCGCGCTGGTCGAGCAACTGGAGCGGGGCGGCAACCGGGCACTCACGCAGCTGCTGGCACGGTCGGCGTCACACACCGCGGTCGAGGTGACCGAGGCCGACGCCGCACGCCTGACCGAGCCGTACACCGTCCTGCTCGACCTGATCGGTGACGGGGTGCGGCTGACCAGCGCCGGCTACCTTCCGCCGGCACTGGTCGAGCAGCTCGCCGAGCGGACCGGCGTCACCGATTGGTGGATCGGCAAGGCGAACCGCGAAGACCTCACGTGGCCGGTCGCGCAACTCCGCGACAGCGCGCGAGCGCTCGGCCTGGTGAGTGTGCGCAAGGGCCGACTGGCGCCGACTGGCGCCGACCGCGCTCGCCCGCCGGAGCGGTAACCAACCACTGGCGCTGTGGCAACACATCCTCTCCCGACTGCCGGTGAGCAGAACCGAGTTCGACCGCCAGGCGGGCTGGCTGGCACTCGCCGTCGTCGCCAGCGGCACCCCGGCCGAGGAATGGACCCGCGAGATCCGCAACCTGCTGCTCGGCCTCGGCTGGCGCACGAAGGGCAGTCCGACCCTCGGAACCGCTGCCGTCGCCAGCCCCACCCTCGACGTCCTCGAACTCCTCTCCGGGAAGACACGCGGCACGATCACCGGCACGGATCCCGCCGTTGCCGCCACCGCCCTCGCCGTGACCGGCCCCGACCGCTGACCCGAGCACCCCTCGGACTCAACCGCCCCCGGTTCTATGTCATTAAACCGATGGTTCGTGAGACACCCCGAACCATTGTCAGTTTCAGAAGCCGACTGCACCGCAAGCTGGCGCGTTTCGACCGTGTGCAGTCGACTTCTTACGATGGCTGATCACGAGTGGGCTGCACGACTTGTGCACGGCCGCACGGTCCGCACACTGCGGGGCTCAATTTGGGCCGCGCGGAGTGTCATTCGCACGATATGCACTTCCCCCCCCGGCCGGGCGGGCCCCGAGGAGGTCGCACGGGTCGTGCACTTCCTGGCGGCCGACGCCTCCTCCTGCATCACCGGACAGGTGTCGCGCGTCAACGGCGGCATGGACATGTTGATCCCGACCCAACCCGACAGATCCACCCTGGTCAAGCCTCGGTGGGGCGAGGAAAATAGGGACAATGGTCGACATCTACGAGGTACCCGCAGGAGAGCCACCCCTGACGGCATTCCTCCAGGCGCAACGCACCACCCAAATCGCCCGGCGCGGCGAATTGGTCGACGCCCGCGACCGCCCGGCCCTGATCGCATCGACCGACGACGAGACGGTCGGGGTGCTGATCTACGACATCGACGGCACGAACTGCGAAATCGTGAACATGCGCGCATCCGGCCAATGGGGCGGCGTCGGCACGGCACTCATCGAACGCATCACCGAAGTCGCCCGTGCACAGGGCTGTTCGCGACTGTGGTTGGTCACGACGAACGACAACCTCGACGCGATGCAGTTCTACCAGCGGCGCGGCTTCCGCCTGTCGGCCGTTCGATGCGGCGCAGTGGACGAGGCGAGACGGACCCTGAAGCCGGACATCCCCGACGTGGGCTACTACAAGATCCCGCTTCGGGATGAAATCGAGTTCGAGCGCGACCTCGAGCCCGCCTAATTTTGGACGTGGCTTATCGCCACTGACCGCAACATGAGCCACCGACCGCTAGCCGAACGATGACCGGTCGTGATCTTCGGACACCGCTTGTCAGAAGAGAGCAGCACGACCGTCCCCCTTTGGGATCGGGCCATGCCCCGGCTTTCCGCAGACGCCCGCCGACACCAACTTCTCGAGGCGGCCTTGTCCGTCGCCGAGGACCGCGGCATCGGGGAGGTATCGCTGCGTGCGGTCGCCGAGGTCGCCGGAGTGTCGCTCAGGTTGCTGCACTACCGATTCGCCGACAAGAACGAACTCATCGCGGCGATGGCCGATGCCCTGATCGTCCAGATCAGCGACGGGCTGCGGCTGGCGTTCGGACAAATCGCCCCTCACCTGACGGGGGTGGCCGGACTGCGGCGGGTGTTGCAGACCGGAATCGGCGCCCTGGTCCCGATCCTCGAATCCACCGCCGGACGGCAACTGCTCACCTACGAGATCACCACCACGTCGCTGCGCCGCCGTGATACCGGGGCCGGCGACGGCTGGCAGGTCGCCGACCGTCAGTACCGCACGATGGACACCGAGGCGGTCGAGTTCCTCCAACGGTGTGCCGAACGGACCGGCACCACCTGGCGCGTCCCGGTCGGCGTCGTGGCCCGCTCCGCCCTGGCCGGGTTGGACGGACTGGTGCTGCGGTGGCTGGTCGACCGGAATACCGACGCCCTGATCAGCGGCCTCGACGACCTGATCGCGATGATCACCGTCAAGGCGATCGCATCTCCCATCGGTGCAACACAGGCGATTCGTCCTGTTCTCTCCAGCGTAAATCAGGTCTCAGATCCCGTGCAGCACCGGGGGATACCACCGCATCCTCCCGGTCCTCCATAAGGATGAGCGCGGTCGGGTCAGCTCATGGCGGGACGGCTGGCTTACACATATAGTCACCCGTTCCAGCTGCCGATGCACGGGCAACCGGTGGCCCCTCGCAGTGCCGGCCGGCGTGTGCGTGATCTGATCGGTCCACGGTGTCAGCGATTGACGCCCGTCGGCACGAAGTGGAGGCCCGAGGTGACCGAAGTCGACTACATCGACGTGACCGGGGCGCAGTCCGTGCTCGAGGTGGCCGAGGTGGTCGCCGCGGTGCTCGGCGCCCGGATGGAGATGGGCGGCGAACCCGGCCGCATCGTGATCACCGGAGCACCCGATCCCGATCTTCGAGTTGTCATCGGGCTGGCGATCAACGACCGCGGACTGCCCGAAAGATGGACCAGGCGAATCACGCTCACCCACAACCGCAGTGACGACGAACGGCACCACTGGACCCAGCACCTCCACCGCGCCCTCACCGAACGCCGCGACTGGACTCTCACCTCACCATGAGTATCCGGCTGGGCCCTCCGACCGACGGGGTCAGACGGCCGGAGGGTCCGGACTGTCGCGTGGAGTTGTCGTCCGAGGTCACGCGGCAGCACGCCCATCGGATACCCCGAGCCGACCGGTTCACTCCTGATGCCGTCCGGCGTATCACGGGTGCCACACCGCACAGGAGATCGTCTCGGCGGACACCGGCGCACACCCGGTTCGCAAGAGAAAGTCGACACGAGCACGCCACATGCCGGTCGAGTCCGCCGAGGGTGAAGGCCATGCCGCGAGCTGCCCTGCGTGACCGCCGTCGCACCGCGACTGCACACGCGCGAACCCTTCGGCACGGGAGAATTAGTGTCATGCCCGCCCGCCGCTGTCACGGTCACCTCGCCGCCGTTCTCGCAGTCCTGCTGCTCGCTGTCGCGGCTGCCTGCGCGCCGTCGACCGACCAACCCGCCGGGCCGGCCGCGCCGCCGCCGGGTCCGGAGATCACCGTGTCCCCGGCCGACGCCGCCGCCGCGGTCAACCCGCTCGACCCGGTGTCGGTGAGCACCACCGGTGGCACCCTCGAGACGGTCACCCTGACCAACGACGAAGGCCGGGTCATCGAGGGCATCTTCACCCCCGACCGCCTGTCCTGGAAACCCGGGGTCCCCCTCGGCTACGGCCGCACCTACACCCTCGCGGTCACCGCCGTCGGCGACCAGGATGTTCGGAGCGAGCAGACCAGCACGTTCTCCACCGTCACCCCCAGCAATCAGACCATGCCGTCCTTCGTTACCACCGGCGGGAACCTGCTCGCCGACGGCGGCACCTTCGGTATCGGCATCGTGATCGTCACCCACTTCGACGAACCGATCACCGACCGCGTCGCCGCCGAGAAGGCCCTCCGCGTCGAGACCACACCCCCGGTGACCGGGTCCTGGTACTGGGCCGACGACCAGAATGTGCACTGGCGACCGGAGAGCTACTGGGCACCGGGCACCCGGGTCACCGTCCGCGCCGACGTCTACGGCATCGCGCTCGGCGAAGGTCTCTTCGGGCAGGAGGACGCGCAGACGTCGTTCACCATCGGCGACGCCCACATCTCCGTCGCCGACGACACCACCAAACAGGTCACCGTCACCGACAACGGGCAGGTGGTCCGCACCATGCCGACGTCGATGGGCCGGGGCGGCACCGAAGTCGTGAATGGTCAGACCCTCTCGTTCTGGACCCAACCGGGTATCTACACCGTCCTCGACAAGGCCAACCCGGTCATCATGGATTCCTCCACCTACGGGCTGCCGGTGAACTCCCGCCTCGGATACAAGGAATCGATCAACTACGCCACCCGCATCAGCAACGACGGCATCTACCTCCACGAACTCGCCGACACCATCTGGGCGCAGGGCAACACCAACGTCTCGCACGGCTGCCTCAACCTTGGCCCCGACAACGCCCGCTGGTTCTACGACTTCTCCGTCCCCGGCGACATCGTCGAGGTCCGAAACACCGGCGGCGCCCCGCTCGAACTGTGGCAGAACGGCGACTGGTCGCTGCCGTGGGAGCAGTGGCAGGCCGGCAGCGCCCTGACCTGACGAGGGTGGCCGGGGCGGTCGTGGCCGTCGCAGGAGCAGCTCGTGCGATCAGGCTGCGGTTGAGGGTTCCGTGCCCGCCCCGATCCGGTTTACCGTCAAGGGCGCAGGTTCAGACACCAGCCCGGCAGTCCACCCATCACCGCGGACGGGTGCCCGCACACCTCGCAGGAGGAGTTTCTCCCAGCGAAGTTCCGCCCTCCGCCGGCCCACCCGGGGGAGCACGTCCATGGTCTATCTTCGTTCTGTCATCGACAGCCCACAGCATCTGCGGCTTGCCCTGTCGCAGACCGCGTTCTTCGACCAGGCCGATCCCGACGAAGGCGGTTTCGCCCTCGAGGTCGACGAACCCGTCGGCGGTCCGATCGTGCTCCGGGTGAGCGGCGACCTCGATATGGTCACCGCACCGATTCTGGGGGCCTGCCTCGACGAGGTCGTGTTGCGCGGGCGCTGCGCCGTCATCGACCTGCTGCCCGCCGGGTTCGTCGGCTGCCCCGCACTGGCCGTCCTCGCCGACGCCGGGTCGCGGCTCCGTGCGCAAAACAGCCGGCTGACCGTCGCCGCACTGGGACCCTTGCGCCACATTCTCGCCGACGCCGGGATCGATGCGGTGCAGTGCTTCGGCACCCTTGTCGACGCGTTCAACGCCGCCCTCCCCAGGACCGCTGCTGTGGTGGTGGTGGTGCCTCCGTTGCGGCCGAGGCCGGGACACCCGGCCGCACCGCGCCGCCGCCCGTTCGGCGCGCGCCGACCCACCCCATCCATCGGATGACCACATCTGGTGGGAGAGATGAGTTTCGGCCACGACACGGTGGGGCGTAGCGTCGGGGAGGTGGATTCGGTGCGCTTTCTCCGATCCGGTCCGGATTCGGCTTTTGTGCGCCCCTTGGGGCTCTCCGGACACCGGGGAAGGCCGGGTCAGCGGGGTGGTTCCGCGAACTTCCGTAACGCCTGATCCCACACGCGCAGCCGGGACCGGATCAGCATCCGGTGCACCGCGTTGATCACCAGGCCGCCGGCGCCGGCGAGGGCCGCCCACAACCCGCAGGCCGCCGCGATCGCCAGCACCGCATTCTCGGTGCCACCGCGCGGGTCGAGGAGTTCCCCGTCCGGTCCCACCTGCACGGTCACGGTGTCGCCGGCCCGCGCCTGCGGTGGCGCCGGAACCTGCCCGGTGCGCTCACGCCCGTCCACCGCGCCCAGGACGAGGCGCCGGGGTCGGTGCTCCGCACCGCCGGTTCGGCCTGCGGATCGATCCCGGGGTCGACGAGCAGGACCGCGGGGACCGGCCGCGCCTGCGCGGCCAGCGCCCGGCTCTGCTGCTGCAGCGAGGTGAAGGTTTCCGTCCCCCATCGCCGCGCACACCGGCACCAGCAACAACACCAAAGTGACCACCAGCGTCACCAGCACCGCCTCGACCCGGTCGGTGCCCAGCATCAACGGGTTACGGCTGCACGGCTGCAGCCGCCACCACCGCACCGGAGCCGGTGCCCGCCCCGCCATGATGCTGCCCTTTCGAATCCTCCCCCGCGCCCACGGCATTCGGACCACACCCCAATCATCCTGCGATTCCCTCACCCGGGTGGTCTCGACGCACGTCGTTTCCGGATCTCACAGCGGCGGTGGGTGATCGGGGTCGGCGAACTCGGCCATCAGGTGGCGGGCGACGGCATGGACCTTGGTGTTGGTGCGTTGGGAGATCTCGGACAGCCGGGTGAAGGCCTCGTCGGCGCCGATCCGGTGCATCGCCATCATCACCCCCTTGGCCTGGTCGATGTCCGCGCGGGAGGTCAGCGCCTGGGTGAGGTGCTCGACCTGCCACTGCGCGCGTCGCCACCGGCGGGCGTTGCTGATCGCGACCGAGGCGGCGGTCGTCAGCAGTTGCATCAGTTTCTCGTCGAACGGGTCGAACGCCGCCGCGGTGCGGGCGTAGACGTTGAACGAGCCAACCAGCTCTCCCGGGTCCTCACCGGGGGTGTCGACGATCACCGGCACCGACAGATACGCCCGGATCCCGGCGGCCCGGGCGGCGGCGGTGAATTCCGGCCACCGGTCGGCGTGCTCGCCGACCACCGCCCGCACCGGGCGCCGTGAGGTCGCGGCCTGCAGGCACGGGCCGCGGCCGGCGGCGTACTGGTCCCCGTCGATGGCGGCGAGAGTGTCGTCGGTCAGTGCCACGGTGCGCGGGCCGTCGTCGTCGAGATGGGTGACGCTGACCGCGTCGGGCACCGCGGTGGCCGCCGTTCGTGCCAGCCGCCCGAGCACCTCCTCGAGCGGCTCCTGCGCGGCGGTCTCGCCCCGCAGCACCGCCAGGGCCCGGGTGACGGTGTCGAGGGCGTGCGCCGCCTCGGACCGCGACAGCGGCGCGGTGCCGATCTCGCTCATCTCGCACCCCTTTCCGCGGCCCGGCCGGTGCCGTCCGGCGGGGCCGGCGTGGTTACAGCTATTCCTCCACCACCTCGTACCCCACCGCCCCGCCGGCGGGTTCGTCTCGATCCTCGTCGTCGAAGGCGACGGTGGTGGCCTGCTCGAGCCGGTCGGCTTCGGGCACATCCCATTCCGTCTCGAGACCCCCGGCACGCCACGGGTCCTCGGCAGAGCTGACCGGTTGGGTCTGCTCGAATCGGTCGGCCTCCGGCGCATCCCAGGTGGCGTCTGCCTCCCAGTCGGCGGGGCCGGCCGCACCGAGGGCGGGATCGGCGGACAGGTCTTGTTCGAGGCGATCGGCCTCGGGCACGGTGTGCAACGGATCGTTCACGGCGCTCACCCTTTCCGCTCGAACCCGGCGAGTTGCACTCCCGGATGTCCAACGAAATTCTGGACATATTCTACGACGACAAGATGAGTAAATCTACCGCTGATGTGCAAGATCACGGAAGGGGTGGTGGCACCCGCCGTGCTGCGCCGCTACCGGTCACCCTCTCCAGCGGGGGTGGTCGCCTGCTTGCGGGTCGATCACCACATTCGCGGACACGGGCGCGCGTACTCGTCGGCCCAGCGGGTACCCGATTTCCGACAAGGGCGACAACCGCCCGTCCACCCCGTCCTGGAGGTGAGTACGGTGATCAACCTGTACTATCCGCTGGTCATCGTCCTGTACGTCATCTCGGCGCTGTGGCAGGGAAACCTCGGACACTGGTGACTCGATCGATCATCGACCGATCGAGAATGCCTCAGGATGTCTCGTCTCCGCGTCCGGTTGTCCCGCCATGTCCCGCCGCGGCCAGAAGTCGTCGCCGCGCCAGGCCTTCGAGTCCGCGCGGAGTCGGATCGGCCGGGAAGTGCGAGTCGGAGCCATTCGCGTCGCGCCGGCACTGCCGCACGATCTGCGTGACCACCGGCAGCGGCACCCGGCCGTCGAACTCGCCGCACAGCCGCTCGACGATGTGGGCGTAGGAATCGGGCACCGCACTCACCACCTCCGAGAAACCCCAGTGACCACGTACCCCGGGCCGGTGTCCGGCAAAACCGGTGTCCGCGACAGGGGTGCGCGCCGCCGCGACAGCCCCGCGTGCACGACCCAGTGTCACCAGCAGGTGGGAGAGCGACTCCCGTGCGACGAAAGAGCACTGTAGGAGGTAGTCCGATGTGCAGCCGCAGATCCACCATTTCGGCGACCCGCTGCGCATCCGTGGTGTTCGGTGCTCAGCCCCGGCTCGGTGGTCAGCCGGTTTCGGTGGAGAACGGGCTGACCCCGAGGTCGAGGACGTCGATGGAGGCGGGCAGGCCGATCTGGTGCCAGCTGGTGGTCAGGGTGATCTCCCCGGTGCTCGGGTAGCCGGGGATCCAGTAGCGGGGTGCGGTGCGGTACTGCTCCGGCGGGCCGGTGGGGGCCGCGCACGACGCCGGTTCGTACGGGTCGGCGTCCCCGGACTGATCGTCCATCCGCACCCGCACCCACAGATACGACCAGTGTGCGGACTCGTCGTGGGGGTCGGTCAGCGGGCGGGTCTCGTGGCGGGCCAGTTCGGCGGGGATGCCGGTGGCCGTCAGCACCAGGGACAGTGACACCCCGGCCGGGTAGGTGGTCACGCCGGTCAGCTGCACCACCACCTCGGGCCGGGCGATGAGGACCCGGCGGCCGTGCACCGCCACGCCACCGGTTCCGGGTGGGGCGATCCCGGGCCATCGGTTCCGCGCCATATCCCATGGTCGCACCGGGTTCGCCGCCCCGGACACCTCCGCACCTGGTCCGCCTCCTCCCTGTCTTCCCGACCGGACGGTGTGGAAGACCGTCGCCCGCGCCGGTGTTGTACCGGAGGAGAAACGATCGAAGAATCGGCGGAAAACCAATGAACAGGCACGTGCGATACGCCGTCGCACGGTTCCTCGGGGTGGATCTGGACACCGTGACCGAAGAGCAGGTCCGCCGAGTGGATTTCACACCACCCTGGTCGAGGCGCAGGCCGTTCGGACGTTGCTGCGCTTTCCTGACTTTCGCCCCTCTTGGGGTTGAGGGGCGGCGCGGCGAGATCTGTCCCGGGATGCGCGAACCCGCGACTGTAGCAAGGTCGGTCCGTTCGGTTTCGGGAGCCGATGCAGTGTGCACACGACCTGTGGTCGGTTTCCTGCTTCCCGGATGGGGTAGTCCTGCCAGCGGTGCCCGTGCGGGCACCGCGCACCGAAAATCCCGATCCGAACCGAAAACCTTTGTGACGGAGTGATGCCCTGACGGCTTCGACCCCGAATACCGCCGTCACCCTGCTGGTGCAGCTGCGCGCGATCCACGAGCTGACAACACCGAGACCCAGATCGCCGAGACCCGCACCGCCCAGGCCCGCGACGCCCAGGCCCGCGACGACGCGGTGCGTCGCGAGTCCGCAGGTCGGGCAGGCGGCCGCGGCGATGAAGGCGGTGACCGACCAGGCCCAGCCGTTCGACGAGGCCCTGCTCGGGGACCTCACGCTCGAACACCAGCTCCTCGACCGGGCCCGGTACCTCAAGGCGCTCGCCGCCGCCACCCAACGCACCGAGATCGAGGCGCTGGCGTTCCGGCTGATCACCGCGCATTCGGCCACCGTGGACTGGCTGACCACTGTGCTCGCCGAGGATGGTCTCGGCGGTCCCGCAGCGTTGCGGCGCACCCCGATGCATGCGGTGGCCGGCACCGGGGTCCGGTGGATCAACACCCCGGTGTCCTGGTCCGCCCGGGGTCTGGACCGGGCCATCGACACCGCCCGTGCCGCCCGCCCCCGCCTCGAGGCACTGCTCGGCCGGGGCGCGCATGCCGGCGACGTCGCCGTCAAAACCCTGACCGCCTCCCGCGACGCCGCGCTCGAGACCGCCGAAGAAATCACCCGTCGCGCAGGCGCCACCGCGGTGGCCGAGGTAATCCACTCCGCCAGCACCACCGCCGGTGTCCTCGAACCCGGTGAGTTGCCGATCGGCGACTACGACGACCTCACCGTCGCCGCGGTCAAGGACCTGACCGATCCCGCCGAGATCCGTGCCGTCGCGGCGTACGAGGAAACCCACAAGAGGCGGCACGGGGTGGTCTCCGCCGCCCAGTCCCGCCTGGCCGCCATCGCCCAGGAGGTCGCCGGCATCACCTGACCTCAGCGATGACGTCGGACCGGTCCGATCCACAGGCCGGTCGCCGGTGGGCGGCGCGCGGGCGGGGTGTCGTCCACGACGATCACGCGGATCCGCGGCGGGACCGCGGACCACGGCGCTCGCCCGGGCCGGGCCGGGGGTTCGGCCACCCGCTCGGCTGCCGCCCGGTCGTGGGCGGCCCGGGCCTGCGGGTCACGCAGCAGAGTGTACGCGGCCAGGACGTGCTGGAGATGCTCGTCCGCCACCGGATCGGCGGGTTGGTCACCGGGGCGGGTGTCGGGGTGGTGCTGGCGCAGCAGTTGCCGGTAGGCGCTGGCGATCTCGGCCTGCGACGCCGCAGAGGACAGTCCCAGCACCCGATACGGATCCTGCTCGGTGGCCATCACCTCGTCCCCTTCGAGTGCCGGGTGCACGAGAAAGGTGGTCCCGGGCTCGGGATGCCGGAACCACCAAGGCGGGGCGGGCCCCGGCCCATGGAAAGGCCCGCCCCCGTTCTTCTTGGCTGCATTGCGCGCTGGTGGACACTGCCCGCCCGGCACGGCCGATGGCTGCCGTCTGCCAGTCAATGGCGGTGCGCCCCGGTCGAATCCGACACCATCACCGGGGTTGTCGGATGGGCGGTCGGCGCCGTCAGTTTTCACTCGGTGGATCGGCGGTGCCGGGCGGCGTGCCCGAAAGCGGGGTTCGCCGCGCCGCACGGGAAGGCAATGACAGGTGACAGCGGCGGCGGGCGAACCCGGTCAGCGGATGCACTCGTCTGGTTCATCACCCCTTTCGTGCTCGACGACCAACTGTGCTCGACTGTGAACAGATCGGATGTGGGCTATTTCTCGGTCTCGGAGGGGAGCGCTGCGTGGCCCGGATTCCGGGAGTCGGCGGGGCCGTCACCGTCCACCCCGGCGGTGTGAGAGGGGATGGGCGCGGCGGGCCGGCCGGTGCGGTGGCCACCCGGTGGAGCAGGGCCACGGCCTGCGGCGTCAGCGCGTCGGCGAGGATGCGGTCCGAATCGGCCACGAGCTGTGCGTATTCGAGTTCGTGCCACGGCCACATCACCTCGCGTTCGGTGCGCTCTTCTGTGTCGGTGGCGTTCACCGCTGCGACCCTGTTCGCCAAGGTCATCTTCTGCTCACCCCCTCCCGAACCTCGTTCACCTCGTCTCAGGCGTTGACGGCCTTCTGCTCGGAATGACCATTGCTGGTGATCTCGATCTTGCGGGGCTTGGCCTTCTCCGCGACCGGGATCGTCAACCGCAGCACCCCGGCGTCGTAGTTCGCCTCGATCTTGTCCGCGTCGAGATTCTCCCCCAGGAACAACTGCCGGCTGAACACCCCGCGCGGCCGCTCGGCGGCGACCATTTCCTGGCTCTCGTCCAGCGCGGCCCGTTCGGCGCGCACCGTCAGAGTGTTCTTCTCGACATCCAGATCCAGCGAGTCGGCCTTCACCCCGGGCAGATCGAACTCCACCACGAACCGGTCCTCTTCCCGCCAGGCGTCCATCGGCATCACCGCCGGACGGGCCGCGGTACCGAGGATCTGCTGCGTCAGACGGTCGAGATCACGGAACGGATCCGTGCGCATCAACATCATGTCCACCTACCTCCAGAAATCCTTTCATCCCATCAGGTAAACTTCCAGCAGATGCTGTAGGTTCGTTATAGCATCTGTCGTAGACTATGACAAGGGACTGTGCGAGAAAATTCCCGATCGGAGCGAAAAAATGTCCGAAGAATCCGGCCGTCGGGATCTCGAATCGCCGTCGGTGCGTGGTGTTTACGGCATCTCGGTGGCCGCCGAGCTGTCCGGGTTCGGGGTTGCGGCGCTGCGACTGTACGAGGACTACGGGCTGATCACCCCCGGCCGCACCGCCGGCGGCACCCGCCGCTACAGCGACTACGACCTGGCCCGGCTCAAACGCATCGCCGAACTCATCGACGCCGGCGTCAACCTCGTCGGCATCGGCCGGGTCCTCGACCTCGAGACCCGCACCGGCGACCTCGAACGCGACAACCGCCGCCTGGAAGCGGACAACGCCCAACTCCGTGCCGAACAGGGCCCCGGTACCACCTCCGCCGAACCCGTCCACGAGCCCGCCGATGACGCGGCAGCAGAACCGGAGACCGGCCGGCCCGGGCGCCGGCGGCGTCCGGCCGCCGGGCAGCGAACGCGACTGCGGGACGGGCCGTCCCGGCAGCACGCCACCGGTGACCACCACTGACCGGGGGCAGGTTATTGCTGTTCACCGCCGCCGGTGCGGCGTATTCTCGACGGAGTTCCTCGACTAATGATCTTTCGGTAATTGAGTGAGCTCAGATCACAAGGAAAGCCCAGCGTGATCGAGGAAGCCATGACACAGGTCGTAGCTTGAGCCGATCCGGGTCAGTCCGGACTCGGTCGCCACACGGACCTCGTCGAGGGTATCGGGGCACAGGTTCGCCAGTTCGGTGGATTTCATGTTGCCCCAGACCTGTTCGATCGGGTTGAGTTCGGGTGCATACGCAGGCAGCCGTTCGACGTGGAGCCAGTCGCGTTGGGTCGCCAGCCATGCCTTCATTGCCGCAGACCGGTGGGCCATCAGTCCGTCCCAGATCACGATGACCTGCTCCCCGGCGAAGTGGGCACGCAGTTCGATGAGGAACTCGATGAGCTTGTCGGTGTTGTACGAGCCGTCGGTCATGGAGAACACGAACGCGCTCTCGCTGCGGTCGGGCCGATAGGCCAGGACTGCGGCCATGGACATGCGCTTCCAGGAAAATCGGTGATGCAGAACAGGTGTGACGCCTTTCGGCGCCCAGGTTGCTCGGACCACAGGCAGCAGCGACACGCCGCTTTCGTCCTGGAAGCAGATCCATGCACCTCGGCGCCGCGCTATTTTTTTATCCGCGGCCACTCGTTCTCCCGCCAGGTGACGATGGCGTCCTCGTCGCGTTCGACGGCCCGCCGTGCGGGTCGCTGGCGGCTCCAGCCCAGCCGGGTCCGCAGGATCGTCCACGTCTGGGTAGGCCCGTAGGTCACGCCGGTGAGCCGCTCGATCACGATCGCGACCCGGCCCAGTGTCCACACCCCGGTGGCGAAGCCATTCGCTTGGGGTCCCTTGAGTAATTCCTCTCGGATCACCTCGATCTGGGCGTCGTCGAGACGCGGCCGGCGTCCCGCCCGACCTGCGCCTTCGAGTGCCTCGCGACCTCCGGCTGTCCACTTCCTGTGCCAACGGGACGCGGTCTGCTGGGATATCTCCAACTCGACCGCGACATCGATCTGCCGCCGGCCCGCGGCGAACATCTCCGCGGCTCGCATGCGTCGGTCACGCAATGCGTCGAAATCTCGACGAGTACCGGACTGCTTGACTTTCCGGGTGTCGGACTTCTCGCCGGAGTTGGTCTTCTTTCCTGCCACTCGTCAATGATCAAGCAGCGCGGCGCGAATCACGTGTATCGACACGCCCTATTACCGAAATATCAGTAATCCCTCCATCGAGTCCTGGGTTCGAGGAATTTTCGGCCCCGACGTAACCCCTCGACGCCGGGGCCGGACCATGCCCACCGAGATCCACCGGTGGGCGATGGGGTCAGTCAGGCGCCCGGGGCGGCGACGCGGGCGTCAGGTGCAGGTGGCCCTCGACCACCGCCGCCGCGACCTCGTGCACGCTGGTGCGGTGCCGGCGGGCATGGCGGCGTAATCGGTCGAACGCCTCGTCGACGGTGACGGCGCCCTCGGCGGCGATGATGCCCTTGGCCTGCTCGATCACCACCCGGGAGGCCAGCGCGTTCTCGAGTTGCTCGGTCAACTGTTGCCGCTTGCGCAGGGTGGCATCGGTCGCCAGATGCCCGGCGACCACCCGGGCCAGGACCGTGGCCGCGGCCAGATCGCCGGGGCACCACGGGCGTGGGATGGCCGAATGCAGATCCACACATCCGATCGTCTGCCGGTCCCACCGCAACGGCACCGCCGCGGTGGGACCATCCCCATCCGCTGAGCGGCGGCGACGAATTCGGGCCACCGCCCCCGCACCTGCGTCAGGTCCGCCACCGCCACCACCGCACCCCGGCGCTGCGCCTCACAGGCCGGGCCGCGCTGGGAGCGTTGCTGGGCGCGTTCGAGTCCCTGCACGGACGCCGAGGCCGCCGCCACAGTCAACTCCCCATCATCGGGTAGAAGCACCGCCGCCCCGGCCAGACCGAACACCGACCGCACCGATTCGGTCAGCTCGGAGACGATCGCCCCGATCGACGACGGCTCCTCGAGCATCTGCAGAATCCGGCTCAGGGCTGCCACATACGCCGCCGGTTCATACACGACCACCACCTCCTCCCCGGTCTGCCCACCCATCTCTACACGGCAGCACCGAAGCCGAGATCGTCCGTCACTTCTCGTCCCCGAGATACCCCACCGGCACGGATTCAACGAGGCCCGCCGGGGTCACCGGGACCGAATACGGGGTCGGGCTGGAGAAACCGACCAGCGTGTCGTTATCATGTGGAGCACGTCTCTCGTTACCCCGGACCCCGGTGACGAGAGAGGTCGACCTCGTCGCCCCGGACCCCGGTGACGAGCGACGCGGAACAGGCCCCGAACAGTGTGGACCTTCCCTTCGCGTCCGCGATGTCGTCCCATGCCCGCCGAACTCGAGCCCAGGGATCGGCGATCCGGCAACATCGTCTGTCACATTGTCGGCCGATCTCGCATCTCCGTCGCACGCTGGCCTCTCACTGCGATCCGTCCGTTGTCCCGACGCGGGGCCTCGACCGATGCCGTGGTGTGCGTTGCGTCGAGGGGTCGCCTCGCACACCACGTTTCGACCTCCGCCGCATGGGTCGGCCGGTGCACCCCGAGCACCCCGAGCACCCCGAGCACCCCGAGCACCCCGAGCACCCCGAAAGGATCCATGACCTCCCCGCACCGTCACACCCCGCCCCGCCCCGCCGACTGGCACTGGCAACGCCACGGGTCCTGCCACGGCGCCGGCACCGCGATGTTCTTCTCCCCCGACGGCGAACGCAGCTCCGCTCGCGTCCACCGCGAACAGCAGGCGCGACAGTTGTGCGCGCAGTGCCCGGTGCGCACCGACTGCCGCGATCACGCGCTCACCGCCGGTGAGCCCTACGGGATCTGGGGTGGCATGACCGAGGCCGACCGGACCCGTCACCGCCGCCGCGGCCGCCGTGCGAGCGCCGACCCTCGCCCGCACGGGCGTGACCACGACGCCTACCCTTTTCGACCCCGTGAGAGGACCCTCCGATGACCGACATCGCCCTGCTGATCCTGGTGATCGTCACCGGGCTCGCCGCATCGCGCGCACTGCAGCACCATTTCCAGCACACCACCGCACCCCCGGGCACACCGCCGCCCCGGTTCCGCTGACCGTGCCCGAGGACGCCCGTCCTTCTGAGAATCGTTGGGATACCGGAACACGCGCGGTGTTTGTCGGCGGACCCGGCGGGCATCCTCGAAGTCAGGAGCGGCAGCGGGCCGGGCCGGTGCCGCTTTCAGGTTCCGCGGGTTCAACAGCGAGCCCGCGCAACCGCCCGACCCAGCGCCACCAAGCCGGCGCAGGACGGGCCCGGATGTCCCCTCGCCTGGTCCTGTTCACCGTCCGAACACAGTTGGGAAGGTTTCCTCATGTGGTTGTTCCCGGACGCTTTCGCGTTCGACCTGAACCGGCCCATCCCGGCACCGCCCGCCCTGTCCCCACCGGGCGGGGTGGGGATTGTCGGCACCCTCGTCGCCGCGCTCCGCATGCCCGGGTGGACCCGCGCTGCGACCTTGGGTCCGCGCCGGGGGTCGGGCACCGCACGGCCGTGACCGCAGACCACGCCCACGCCACCACCCCGCAATCCCGGATCGCGGGTCGGCTGCTGCGGGCGGTCGGCGACCGGGACGTGCCGGCGGTGATCGAGCAGACGTGTGCGGTGGCCTGCCCGCACGGCCCCTGCGCCCCGCTGTTCCACCCGGTGATGCTCTGGCTGCTCACCCAGCTCGGGTTTCTGCTGCGCGAACGGGTCGGAGTCGACGGGGACGAGGACGGGGAGGCGTTCGCGTTCGAGGTGCTCACCGCGGCGGAGCTGTGGTCCCAGCCGACGTCGCTGTCCGACGATGCCCGCGGCCTCCGAATCCGGGTACTCGCCGCACTGGCCCAGGACCATGCCCCGCCGCCGTGGGCACCGCAGACCAGCGGCCCGGCCGTCGTCCCCGCACCGCCGGAACGGGTCCGGATGCTGCTCGATGCCCTGCTCTGGCTCGACGATCTCCTCGACTACAACCTGTGACCGACCCGGACAGGCACGGTGACAACGGGTGACGAGGTGACGGCCGTGTGGGCCGCTATCGGGTGGGCGGGTGCAGGCAGGACAGTTCCCGGGCGGCGTCGTCGAGGCCGACGCAGGGGATCCCGCGGCGGCGTACTTCCTGCAGGGTCTGCGCCTCGTCCGGGGTGCACAGCCCGTCGAGGACATCATCGGTGGCGATGGCGACCAGGGCGTCCTCACTGCAGGTGTGGACCGGTTCGACGTCGTGCCCGCGGGCCCATGCGGTGATGGTGGACCAGCGGTCCCGGTCGGCGGGATCGGTGAAGGCGCCCAGCAGCACGATGCTCCCGGTGCGGGTGGTCAGATTGTGCACAGTCATGTCGGTTCTTCCTCATCGGGGACGGGCGCACGACCTCACTTCGCCGTGCGATTCCCGGTGCGCCCGTCGGCGCTACGGCCGGGGGATCGGATTAGGGTGAGGTGAGAGCGGTCGAGGTGGTGAGGGTGGTCGTGGAGGAACGGCGACGGCAGTCGTTGTGGCGTGCGATCGCCGACGAGGCGGGCACGCCCGGACAACACGGCTGGGCGCAGCAGGTGTGCCGGTTGTGCGTGAGCGAACTGGCCGGTGTCGACGCCGCGGCGCTCACCCTCCGCGCGAGGGGTCGGGCGCAGGACCTGCTCGGCGCCAGCGACGAGTGGGCCGGTCGGCTCGACGAGCAGCAGTACACCCTCGGCGAGGGCCCCGGGGTGCAGGCGTTCGAGGACGGCAGCCCCATCCTGGTCGACGATCTGAGCCGCCACGAAGAGCGGTGGCCCGGATTCGCCGACACCGCCCACGCGGTGGGGGCGGCGGCGGTGTTCGCGTTCGCGCTGCGGATCGGCGCCATCCGGCTCGGCACGATGACGTTCTACCGGCGGCGGGCCGGCGGGTTGGCGGCCCGCGCCGTCGCCGATGCCACGGTGCTGGTCGACCTGATCACCCTGGCCCTGGTCGAGCAGGCCGAGCACGCCGAGCGGACCGGCGTCGACTGGATCCGGGACACCGGCTCCTACCAGGACGTGAACGTGGCCACCGGAATACTCGCCGCCCGCCTGGCGATCAGCCTCGACGAGGCGTTCCTGCGGCTGCGCGCCCACGCGTTCCGGCTGGGTCGCCCGATCCTCGACCTGGCCGGGGACATCCTGGCCGACCGGATCGACGTCGACGAGCTCAACGAATGACCGCCCCGCCGCGGGGAGAAGGAGATCACGCCATGATCGAGGACATCCCGGACACCCAGGCCCACGTGGTCGAGGTGCTGTCCGCGATCACGGCGCACCTCGCCGACACCGTGACCGACCCGGCCGCCGCCCTCGCCGACATCACCGCGGCTGCCGCGGATCTGCTCGGCGCCGCCGCCGCCGGCATCATGGTCGTCGACCCCGGGGCGGCGTCGCCGTCGTCGCCGCGTCCGACGAACGCGCCCGGATCGTGGAACTGCTGCAAACCCAGGGCGAGCACGGTCCGTGCCTGGACGCCGTCGCCGCCGGCACCCCGGTCGAGGTCCCGGACCTGTCCGCGCCCGAATCCCACCGCCGCTGGCCCGACTTCACCGACGTCGCCACCACCCTGGGCTACCGTGCGGTACTGGCGATCCCGATGCTCCTCGACGGCCACCCCATCGGAGGACTCAACGTGCTCTACCCCGCCGTCCGCGAGTTCACCGACTACGACCGGCGACTGCCTGCGGTACTCGCGGCCTCGGCCGTGATGGCCCTGGTCCGCGACGACGCCGCCCACCGCCGGGCCAAACTCACCGAACGCACCCTGGGCCTGATCCACGACCGTATGCACGTCGACCACGCGGTCGGACTCACCGCCGGCACCCTGCGCATCACCCCCGCCGCGGCGCGGACGCTGCTCGAACACCACGCCCGCACCCACCACACCCCGCTCCGCGCCCTCGCCCAGCACATCACCACCGGCTCGCTGACACCGGCGGACCTGACCGGCGCCGACACCCGAGACACCGGCACCGGGGGAACCGGCACCACGTAACCGGATTCACAACCCAGGGGCGTGTGGTGCTACGGCCACTCGGGGTCGGAGCGCCGGTGCGCGGCGCCGTCCACCACCGCCCGCACCCGGGCCGCGGCACGGTCACCGGCACCCGCCGTCCGGTCGAGGTCGCGGGTGGCGCGTTCGAGGACCAACTCGTCGTGGTCGGCGGTGGTCCCGGATCGTTCCCACGCGATCAGGATGCCCGCGCACTCGTCGCGGGCGGCACGGGCGGCCACGGCGCGCAGCAGCGCCAGCGCCGCCTCACGGCCGGGAGGCGGCGGAATGGTGGTCATGTCTCCAGCCTCCTCTTCTTTCCGGTCCGCGCCACCGGCGAGTTTCCGGTCCGCGCCACCGGCGAGTTTCCGGTCCGCGCCACCGGCGAGCGAACGTTCCCTCACCCACCGGACGATCCGCGTTCGGTGCGATTGGTGGGACTGGGGCCGCTGTCGAGCCGGTGGACGAGAGTGGGGACCGGGAAGGCGTCCCGGGCCCGGTATTCGAGGTGTAGCAGGTCCGCGATGAGCTCGTCGGTGCGGTCGGCGATGGCCTCCGGTGGCGGGCGGCGGCCGATCCCGAGCCCGCCGATGATCAGGACCCGATCGGTGCGCTGACCCTCGATTCCCAGAGACCACCCGAAGCGAGGGTTCCAGGCGATCAGGATGTGGCGTCCGCTGTAGTACCGGAACTGTTTCGACAGCACGACCACGGCGTCGAAGGTGACCGCGTCCCATCGGCGGATCGTTTCGGCGTTCAGTGCCCGCGCGACCGCGAACACGTAGGCCTGGACGTCGGGGGTGTCGCCGGCGCCGGCGCCGCGCTTCATCGTGACCACTTCCTCCACCGCGACACACTTACCCGTCCGCGGTGAGCTCGAAACTACCCCGTCGACACTGGTCAGTGCGATAAACGGTACGGGCCCGCCGCCCAGATCCGCCCGTGGACGGGGCAGGGTGAGGTTTGGGATCGGCTCCAATCGGGCACCACCCCCACACACCCACCCCCAGACTTCGACGGAGGTGTCCTGAAATGGCGGCATTGCACGGTCACACCACCACCCATCCCCGCAGCACGCGTACCCGCGCCCTCGACACCGCAGAGGGGGTGCTGATCGGGATCCGCCGGATCGGGACCGCGGACGCTTTCGACGAACTGGTGAGCGCCGCCCGCCGCCACGGCGTGTCCGTCTTCGCCCTCGCCGAGACCCTGGTCGCGCTCGCCAGCGGAAACGAGCTGCCCGACCCGGCCGCAGCCCGCGCGGCCCGAACCGAATGGGGCGCACTCTTCTCGCCCTGAACCCCGGAAGCACCGTGTCAGGATATGCGCTCAGCCACCTGTTCCCCGAATCCGCATCTCGCAGGTTTCGGTGATCGGGTCGGCGGATACTCTACGGGCACTGCCGCCCGAGTTCGTTCCGACACACCGCGATTCGGTCGGTGGGGCCCACCAACCGACGGTGACCGATAGGGCGCTCACTCCGGTTGGTGGGCCACCTAGCCCACCGGGACAACCACGACCCCGGCAAGCGCGCCGGGAGCCGACCCCATCGAGACGAAGGAGTTGGGCGATCTCGACGGCGGGGCACGCCGGCGGTCAGTCCACCGGCCTGTGCCTGACCGAGGAGACGATAGTGCAGGAACTGGGATGGGACGACGATGTCGACGAGGACCTGCGTCGACGCATCGAGGACATCCTCGGGGACGAATTGGTCGATGACACCTTCGGCGACAGGGTCGACGTGGTGTTGCTGTGGTGGCGCAGCGGCGACGGTGACCTCGCCGACGAGCTGATCACCGCCCGCACGGTGTTGTCCGGCACCGGTTTCGTGTGGTTGATGACACCGAAACCGGCCCACCCCGATCACATGGCCCCGGCGGAGGTGACCGAGGCCGCCGACCTCGCCGGGCTGCACGTCACCTCCCGGATCGACCGGCGCGACTGGCTCGGAACCCGGCTCACCCAGTCCAGCTCACCCACCCCACGGGCACGGTCGTCCTCGGCGCGGCCGCCCGCCTTGTGACAGGAACAGGGGAACTTTGCCGGGTGACGATGTCACCCGGGCGAGCCTGAGGCTGTGATCCGGTTCCCCGGGGGGTCACACCATTTCGGGGCGGCCGAACAGTGGCGCGAACCCCTCGGGCAGCGACCCCAGTACGGTGCGCAGGCAGTCGTCGTCGACCGCCTGGGCCACCGTGGCCAGCACCGCGCTGGTGTCCCATTCGGCGGTGGTGGGGTGGGCGTCGAGGGCTTGGGCGATCCGGCGCCGGAACTCCTCGACCCCGTAGTCGGGTGCGGCCCGTCCGTCCTGGACCGGCCCGAGCGCGTCACGTGCCAGGGGCGGAAGTTGCGCGGCCAGGGCCCGCACCTTCCCGGGGGACAGCCGCGCCCCGAGCCTTCTCAGCACCACCATCGTCACCCGGGTGGCCTCCCGCAAGCTGTCGTATTCTCCGTATTCGCGGAC
Source organism: Rhodococcus sp. USK10 (assembly GCF_019378875.1). NCBI lineage: Bacteria > Bacillati > Actinomycetota > Actinomycetes > Mycobacteriales > Nocardiaceae > Rhodococcus > Rhodococcus sp. USK10. The sequence goes on along the minus strand of NZ_CP076047.1, from coordinate 1,329,516 downwards.
CCGTGACAGGAATTCGGTGTCGTCCATCACCAGTGTCCTTTCTGTGCTCTCCTTGATCTTCTTGTTTGTTCTTGTCTCGGTCTCGAGGTGCTGCTCGCACGTCGGCCGGTCCACGCCCAGGAGTCCATGCGCACGCCGAGAGGGGGTGGTGGTCAGGGCAGGGTCGCCGGAGGTGTCGGCGAGATCAGCGCCCAGAGGAACAGCAGTCCCAGGGCGATGCCGACCGCCCCGGCGGCGATCCCGGCCAGCGCGTCGCGGGCCGTGGGATCGGCACCGCCGGACGGCCGGCCCCACAGGGCCGTGACGCCGGCGACGACGGCGACCGCACCAAGAACCACCCCCAGCCCGAACGCCCAGAACAGAACGACCGACAACCCACCCCACATCATCGCCGCATCACCGCAGCGTTGCACCGAATCATGGCGCCGGGTAACGCGATCCTGTCCAGCAGAACCCATGTGCCAAGTTCCCCCTTCGTGTTCCGATCGGGTGGTGCCACCGTTCCCGGGGCACGGGTGCGCGTCGGAAACGGCGCGGAGGGTCAGTCGGTGGTGACCTCGATGCGCCGCGATCGGGCGCTCGCGGTCTTCGGGATGGTGCCGGTGAGAAAACCCTTGGCCAGTGCGCGGTGATCTTGTCGGCATCGACGTCGCGGGCCAGCAGAGTGCGGAATTCGAAGCTGCCGGTGCGGCGGGTGCGGCTGCGGGTCCGCAACCACCCGACCTTCTTCTTCTCCACGAACTCCCGCTGATCTCGAGTTCGTTGGCCGACAGGGTGATGTCGAGGTCCTCGCGGGCGACGCCGGGCACCTCCACCTCCACCACGTAGCCGTCCTCGGTCTCGGACACCTCCGCCAGCGGCCGCCAGGTCTCCTGTCACCGAACGCGGCGGCCGGCATCGAGTCCCGCAAGGGACTGATCCGCCGTGCGATGTCGGTGAGCTCGGCGACCGGGTCCCACCGGCCCGACTCTCCACCGCTGCGATTCGCAGGTGCAGTCATGCCGCGACACCTCCCACCTACCGCTTGTGTGTTGTTCATCCCCCGGGTGAGTGTGGACCGCCCGGGGGCGGTTCTCCTGCACCATGATTGGTACCCGAGATCCCGGAATCCGAAACCGCCCACCACCGCCCTATCGGTGGAAATGCGGGCGGGCGGCGCGGGCTCGGACGGCCGGGGTGGCTCGCGATCGCCGCCATCTGGCCGGAGCACGATGTCAGGCGGCGCTGGCCGGAACGGGCGGTGACCGGGAAAAATGGGGGGATGCCTCAGGTGGGTGGGCACTCGCTCGGCGGCCGGGTGTGGCGGTTCCCGGTGGTCGAGGGTGCGCCGGCGCGTGCCGGTGCGCCACCGGGCTGGGCGGCGGCCCTGGTGGCGGTGGCGGAGGATCTGCGGTGCTGTTGCCGCGGCGGGCCGGTGCGGTGGGACGGGGTGTGCTGGGAACTCGCGATTGATCCCGACGGGGTTCGGCTGGCCTGGGATCCGGCCCCACCCGGCATCACCGCACCCGGCGGTGATGCCGGCGGGATCGGCGAGATCGGGTCGGGCCGTTTCGTTCTCGGGCGCGGCCTGGCCCCGCGGCTACCGGCGGTCGAGGCGACGATATGGGTGGCCAACACCGTGCAGGCGGCGCTGCTGCGGCAGCTGCGGGTGCAATGGCCCTGCCGCGATCACGCGGCCGTATGGGTGCCCCGGATCCGCGGCGGCCACCCGTGCTGGGTCGATCCGTACGGTGGACGCACCGTGACCACGATCGGCAGCCTCACCGCCGCCGCCGACACCGGCAGCCCTTGACGACCGGGGCACCCGATGACGACCGGGCATTGGGCTGTGTCAAGGTTCGTAGACGGTCTGTTTGTGGATTTCAGGCTGCGGTAGCGATCTGAGCGTTGTGGTCGGCTCGGGCTTCCGCGGGGGTGCGGTAGCCGAGGGTGGAGTGGAGCCGCTGTCGGTTGTAGAACACCTCGATGTACTGCATCACCTTGAACCTCGCCCGCACCCGGGTCGCGAAACTCTCCCGGTAGTACATCTCATTCTTGAGCATGCCGAAGAAGGACTCGGCGACGGCGTTGTCCCAACATTGACCGGTGCGTCCGACCGACAATCTCACGTCGAAATCCTTTGCGAGCATTGAGTACTCGTCGGACGTGTACTGGCTCCCGCGGTCCGAATGGAACACCGCCCGCGGCTCGAGACGCCCGTGCGCGTGCGCCATCGTCAGGGCGTCGCCGATCAGCTCGGTGCGCATGTGGTCGGCCATCGACCAGCCCACCACCTCCCGGTTGAACAGGTCGATCACCGTCGCCAGGTACAGCCACCCTTCCCCGGTGCGCAGATAGGTGATGTCGCCGACCAGGCGGGTGCCCGGTGCGTCGGCGGTGAAGTCCCGGCCGATCAGGTCCGGGCGGGCGTCGGCATCATCGGCAGGGATCGTGGTGCGCTTGCGCAAGCGCGGCTGGACACCGAAGATCCCGAGGTCGCGCATGATCTTGCGCACCAGTCCCTCCGATGCGGCGACTCCTCGGCGGCGCAGCTCTGCGAGCACCCGCCGGAATCCGCTGGTCTGATGGGAGTCGTCGTGGATCGTCTTGATCAGCGCGGCCAGGCGCGCCCGCCGGGCCGCGGCCGGCGAGAGCGTTCCCCGGCGCGTGGCCCACGAGTAATACCCGGCGCGGCTCACCCCCAGCAGGCCCGCCATGAACTCGATGCCGTAGTTGGCCTTCTCCGCGTGCATCAGCGTGAACTTCTCGTTCACCGCTGCTCCTTCGCGAAGAAGGCCATGATATGCGGGTGATCTGACAGCTCGACTGTCAAGCTGATCGAGTTGGAACCCGGCTCGGTTCAGGAGGCCCGTCATGAACGGTTTCACCCCCCACCTCGTGCACGATCCTGGCGAGATCCCGCGCCTGGGCGACCCGCTCGTCGACGAGTACCTGCGGTTCGTCGCGGCGCGAGCCCGCCACAACACCCTGCTGGCGCAGACCTTCGACCTGAAAGTCTTCTTCACCATCGTCGGCAAGACCCCGACCCAGGTGAGCACCAGCGACGTGTTCGCGTTCATCCAAGCCCCAACGCATGCCCCGCAACGAGAACGTCGTCCGCCTCGCCGACGGCGAATCCGGTCTCGCGGCGTCGACGATCAAGCGCCGCCTCGCTTCAGTCAGCGGACTGTTCTCCTACCTCGGCGAACGCGGGCTCGTCGACAACAGCCCCGTCCCACGAGGTTTGACCACCCGGGCGGTGCGCTCGCAGATGCGTGACCCGCTGATCAGAGCGCCGCGACGCCTGCCACGCATACTCGACCCGGCCGAGGCCAACGCCCTGCTCGGGGCGCTGCGGTCCGAGCGCGACCGGGCCATGGTCCTGCTGATGCTGTTCGGCGGCCTGCGCCGATGCGAGGTCCTCGGCCTGCGGATGCCCGATGTCCGCCCCGGCGAACGGCGTGTGTTCGTCTCCGCCGGCAAAGGCGGGCACGAACGCATCGTGCCTGTGACCTCGGCGTTCTTCACCGCCCTAGGCGGCTACCTCGACGGCGAACGCCCGCCCGGCGCCGCCACCGACCACGTCTTCGTGGTGTTGAAACGTCCACGGCGTGGCAACCCGCTCACCGCCGCGGGCCTCGACGAGATCCTCTCCGGCGCCCGCATCCGCGCCGGCCTACCGCACGCGACCTGCCACGAGCTGCGGCACACCTGCTTCACCCGCCTGCGCGAGTCGGGAATGGCGCTCGAGGCGATTCAAGCCCAAGCCGGCCACGCCTCGATCGAGTCCACCCGTATCTACCTGCACCTGGCCAACGACTGGCTCATCGGCGAGTACTCCAAGGCGATGGCCATCCTCGACGGCATCGGCGACACCGAAGAGGACGTGAAATGAGGTCCACCACAACAGGTTCCGCGAGCCATCAGTGGGCTGCCGCGGCCACATATATCGACACGGCCGTCAGCGTGGATTCCCGCCGCACCAGGCTGCGGGCAGTGCTGGGATTCGAAGACCACTTCGGGGATCTGAGCACCTGGCACGCCCGGCCGGTGGCCACACGGATGGCGGCCCCCGCCATTGCCCGAGCGTTCGCCGCCTTCGCCGCCGTCTTCGAACAGTCGGCGGTCGATGCCCCCTACGTCGTGCGATCGGCCTCGCGCTGGGGCACCTACCTGGGAGCCCGTGAGCCCGCCGCCGCCACGATGTTTCGTGCCCAGGCGACCAGCCTCGGTTTCTGCGCACCTGAGGCCGACAGGATGTGGCACCGGCTCGCCCAGATCTGCGTGATCACCGGCTCAGGCCCGGACTCGATCTCCTCGGCGCGGTATCTCACCGGCCGCCAGCAGCTCGTCGACGCAGTCGTAAACAACCTGGGACACTCGCCAAAGTCGTTGAACGCACCACTCTTCGGCCTCGACGCCGTCATGTTCCACCGCGGCCAAGGCCCCGCCCCGCATCCACGCAAACAGTGGGCCGCCCGCTCGGTCCCGGAAATCGGCTGGGACCGCGTCGAGGACGCAGCGCCCGTCATGGCCGCCACCATGCGCCGCTACCTCGACCAGATCGGGATCAGCCTGCGCGCCTCGTCGGTCGGCTGCATCGAGACCACGCTGCGTCAGTTCGCCGGACATCTGGCCACCACCACCGACATCACCTGCGTCGCCGATATCGACCGCACGCACGTCGAGGCCTACAAGACATGGCTGGCGGCCCGTCCGGGATACCGCAAGACCACGAGTCTGTCCAAGACCACCATCGGGATGCGGATGGGCCACCTGAGCGCGTTCTACCAGCGCATCATCGAATGGGACTATCCCGACATCCCGGCCCGGGCGCCGGTCTACTCGTCGGACCGGCCGATCAAGGACAAGCCGCTGCCGAGGTTCCTCGACGACGGCGCCGCCGCGAAGTTCCTCACCGCGGCCCGCAACCTGCCCGACGAGTTCGATCGTCTCTGCATCGAGATGCTCTCGCGCACGGGCATGCGCAAGGGCGAACTCCTGGGCCTGACCGTCGACTCGGTGGTCCAGATCGGCTCGGCCTACTGGCTGCGGATCCCGATCGGCAAGCTCCACAACGACCGCTACGTCCCGCTGCACCCACAACTGAAAACGATGATCGACGCCTGGCTCACGCACCGCCCGGACTGGCAGGACAGCCCGCTGCTGTTTACCGACCGCGGCCGGCCGATCCCGGGCACCCGCGTCGACAAGGCTGTCCAATCCGCCGCTGCCGCAGCGGGAATCGGACACGTGCACCCCCACCAACTTCGCCATACTCTCGCCACCCAGGCCCTCAACCGGGGCATGAGCCTCGAGGCGATCGCCGCATTGCTCGGACATAAAACCATGACGATGACGATGGTTTACGCCAAGATCGCCGACCGCACCGTCGCCGACCAATACTTCGCCGTCACCGAGAAAGTCGAAGCCCTCTACGACAAACACCAGCCCGCGGTCCTACCCGCCGAAGACGAGCCTACCGAGATGCGCAAGCTCCGCGCCGAGGCCCACCGCCGGATGCTCGGCAACGGCTACTGCGCCCGGCCCGTCGAGTTGGATTGCCACTTCGAATCGATCTGCGAATCCTGCACGTTCTTCGTCACCACCATCGAGTTCCGCCCCACGCTCGCCAAACAGCGAGACGACGCCGCCGAGAAAGGCCAGATCGGCCGACAGAAGGTCTTCGACGGACTCCTTCAGCGACTCGACGACACCGGCGCTTGACACCGATCACCCACATAAGCCGCGGCTTTTTTCAAGAAGGCGTTCTCCTCGGCCAACCTGCGGTTTTCCGCTTCCAGCCGCGCGATCCGCAGCGCCTCCGGCGCCGGCGGCGCGGTCTGCGGGTCCGGGTGCGCCTGCCGGTATGCCTTCACCCAGTAGCCCAGCGAGCTCTCGTTGATCTCCAGTTCCCGGGCGACCTGAGCGATCGGCCGGCCACCCTGCACCACCAGCTGGACCGCGTCAGCCTTGAACTCGTCGGTGAACTTCCTGCGATTCGTAGACATCTCGTCCTGCGGTTCCTTCCTGGTAACGACTGTCTACAAGAAGTGTCACACCCCACATATCACTCGGGGGTCAGTCGCGGCGGTTGGCGAAGCATTCGGTGGCCGGGGTGAATCCCGGCTGGGCGAGCATGTCGATGTCCGCGCAGCCGTCGTCGCCGAAGACCACCGAGTCGGTGTGCCAGACCAGACTGACGTTCTCGCAGCCGTGCTCGAGGATCAGGTATTCGTAGTTCTTCAGCGCCACGAGTGTTTCGTCCGTCATCCTCACCACCTACGACCACATGTAGCGGGTACCGACCGCCCGAAGCCTGCCGGAGTGGCTTCCATTATGTCATCGACCTCACACGATTGCCAGAGAAAATCTGGCCGGATCGGAAAGGTTTTTGTCGGCGACGGTGTTGCATCTAGGACAGTCAGCCCCACCGAATGGGAGGAGATGACCCGGTGCGGTGACGCAGGCACCACTGACCCGGCCCGGCAGTCACGACGATCTGGGCGGCGCCCTGGCGGCGGCGCTGCCCGAGCGGATGCGCGACGGTGTGCTGGCCTATCGGCAGGTGAGCGTAATGTTCGACGTCGTCGGCCTCGGCCGGTGGGTGGTGTGCACCCGGTTCGGCACGGTCAGCGGGGAGACCCGGATCCGGGGCGGCCGACGGCCACCGCCGGCTCACGACCACCGCCCCGCAGGTGCGGTGGTGGCCCTGCCTGGCTGCGGGCACCTGCCGCAGTTCGAATGGCCCGAGGCCACCGGCGCCCCGATCGACGAGTTCCTCATCCGCACCGCCTTCCACTCCCACACCGGCGTGACCGCCTGACACGGCGCCGTCACACCGGCTCCCCGGGCCTATAGAGAAAACATGCTGTGTTTGCGGCATATTTTCTTGACCCGCATTGTTGTACGGAGAGAAAATTGAACTGTCAACGGAAGGGTTTCGGCGGGTGCGCCGACGGCGTGCCCGGGGTGTGAGGAGGGAACGTCATGGCACGGGCGGTGGGAATCGACCTGGGCACCACCAACTCGGTGGTGTGCGTGCTCGAGGGCGGCGACCCGGTGGTGGTCGCCAACTCCGGGGGCTCGCGCACCACCCCGTCGGTGGTGGCGTTCACCCGCGGCGGGGAGGTGCTGGTCGGCCAGCCCGCCAAAAACCAGGCCGTGACGAACGTCGACCGGACGGTGCGGTCGGTGAAACGGGAAATCGGCACCGACTGGCATGTGTCGATCGACGACAAGAACTACAGCGCGCAGGAGATCAGTGCCCGGGTGCTGATGAAACTCAAGCGGGACGCGGAATCGTATCTGGGTGAGGACATCACCGACGCGGTGATCACCGTCCCCGCCTACTTCAACGACGCCCAACGTCAGGCCACCAAGGAAGCCGGCCAGATCGCCGGCCTCAACGTCCTGCGGATCATCAACGAGCCCACCGCGGCCGCCCTGGCCTACGGCCTGGACAAGGGCGAGAAGGAACAGACCATCCTGGTCTTCGACCTCGGTGGCGGCACCTTCGACGTCTCGCTGCTGGAAATCGGCGAGGGCGTCGTCGAAGTCCGCGCCACGTCCGGCGACAACCACCTCGGTGGCGACGACTGGGACGACCGGATCGTGACGTGGCTGGCCGAGAAGTTCAGGGCGAGCAGCGGATTCGATTTGACCAAGGACAAGATGGCGATGCAGCGTCTGCGGGAGGCCGCGGAGAAGGCGAAGATCGAACTGAGCTCCTCGCAGAGCACGTCGATCAACCTGCCCTACATCACCGTCGACGCGGACAAGAACCCGCTGTTCCTCGACGAGCAGCTCTCGCGCAGCGAGTTCGAGAAGATCACCGCCGATCTGCTGGACCGCACCCGTGCTCCGTTCCAATCGGTGATCACGGACGCGAAGATTTCGGTCAAGGACATCGATCACGTGGTGCTCGTCGGTGGTTCCACCCGGATGCCCGCGGTGACGAATCTGGTGCGCGAGCTGACCGGCGGGAAGGAACCGAACAAGGGCGTCAACCCGGACGAGGTCGTCGCCGTCGGCGCCGCCCTGCAGGCCGGTGTCCTGGGCGGTGAGGTCAAGGACGTGCTGCTCCTCGACGTCACCCCGCTGTCCCTCGGCATCGAGACCAAGGGTGGCGTGATGACCAAGCTGATCGAACGCAACACCACCATCCCGACCAAGCGGTCCGAGACCTTCACCACCGCGGACGACAACCAGCCCTCGGTGCAGATCCAGGTGTATCAAGGTGAGCGCGAAATCGCCTCGCACAACAAGCTGCTCGGCAGCTTCGAACTGACCGGGATCGCCCCGGCCCCACGGGGGGTGCCGCAGATCGAGGTCACCTTCGACATCGACGCCAACGGCATCGTGCACGTCACCGCCAAGGACAAGGGCACCGGCAAGGAGAACACGATCCGGATCCAGGAAGGGTCGGCACTGTCCAAGGAGGACATCGACCGGATGATCCGCGACGCCGAGGCGCACGCCGCCGAGGACAGCCGCCGCCGGGAGGAGGCCGAGACCCGCAACCAGGCCGAGTCGCTGGTGTACCAGACCGAGAAAGTCATCAAGGACAACGACGACAAGGTACCCGGCGACGTCAAAGAGAAGGTCCGGTCCGCGATCAAACACGTCCAGGACGCGTTGGCCGGCACCGACATCACCGCCATCAAGACGGCAGTGGAGAACCTGGGCACCGAGTCCCAGGCCCTCGGCCAGGCCATCTACGCCGCCCAGGCCGCCTCGGAAGGCGGGACGGGCAGGGGTGACGGCGGCGGTGCTGGTGCGGCCGCCGGCGCGGGTGCGTCGGGGAACGGGCAGGGCGCCGACGACGAGGTCGTCGACGCCGAGGTGGTGGACGAACCCCGGGAGGGACACCGATGAACACACCACACGGCGAGCAGCAACGATCCGAGCAGGCCGGTCGCGGCCGGGGCAACGGGCGGCAACCGCCGCGCGAGCCGATCGCGATCACCGACCGGCGCCGGATCGACCCGGTCACCGGCCGGGTCCGCGAGGACACTCCCGAATCCCGGCCCGCGCGCACGGACCGAGGGACGAAACCGACGCTGGGCGAGAAGGCGGGTACCGCGCCGCGGGGACCGGGTGCGCCGCGGCCGGAGTCCCGGCAGACCGACCCCGACCGGGTGGCGGAACTGACCGCGGATCTGCAACGGCTGCAGGCCGAGTACGCCAACTACCGACGCCGGGTCGAGCGGGACCGGGCCGCGGTCGCCGAGAACGCGAAAGCGACGGTCGCCACCGCGTTCCTCGGTGTTCTCGACGACCTGGACTGGGCCCGCGAGCACGGCGACACCGCCCGCGAGCCCCTGCACAGCCTGTACCGCAAGATCCGGACCATCCTGACCCGGATGGGGGTGGCCGCGTTCGGCGAACCCGGGGACCGCTTCGATCCCACCCTGCACGAGGCCGCCAGCCACGAAGGCCACGGCACCGACCTGGTGGTCGACACCGTGCTGCGCCGAGGCTACACCGTCGGTGCACACAAGGTGCTGCGGACCGCGTTGGTCACCGTGATCGACCGCGACCAGTACGAGAACAACGACCCCGACGATCCACCAGAACCCGAGCAGGCACCCGGGACGAGCCCGTCCGATGCCTCGCCGGACCCCGGTTCGGCCGACCCTGATCCGCTGGCCGACCCGGATCCACCATCGGCGGAGATTGGTTCGGCCCCGCCGGTCGTCCCGAACCTGCCAGCGGGCACCGACCCTTGGTCGGAGACCGGGGTGGATGGGGATTCCGACGCCGGGCCCGAGAACCGGGGTCCGGACCCGAACCCCTACCGCTGCGGGTGAGGTGGCCTGCCCGCGTCGGCGGTCGGCAGTGATGCACCACGGATGAGGGAGGGAGGAGTTGCGCTGTGACGCAGCAGGAGTGGATCGAACGGGACTTCTACGCCGACTTGGGGGTGCCGTCGACGGCGTCGGCGGAGGACATCAAACGGGCCTACCGCAAGCTGGCCCGGCAACTGCACCCGGACGCCAACCCGCACGACCAGGCGGCCGGAGAGCGGTTCAAGGCGGTCAGCGAGGCGCACACGGTGCTCTCGGACCCGGCCAGCCGCGCCGAGTACGACCGGACCCGGCAGCTGTACCGGTCCGGGGCGTTCCGGCGGGCCGGCACCCGCTCCGGCGCCGGCGGCGGCGGGCCGGCCGGCGGAATGGGCGGATTCGACCTGTCCGACCTCTTCGGCAGTGGGGGTTCCGCGTTCACCTCCGGCGAGGCCGGGTTCGGTGACCTGTTCGGGGATCTGTTCCGCCGCAGCAGCACCCACACCACCACGTTTCGCCCGCGGCGAGGCAGCGACGTCGAGGCGCAGACCCGGCTCCCGCTCCGGCAGGCCGTCACCGGGGTGGTGCTGCCACTGCAGGTCAGCGGACCCACGGTATGCACCAGCTGCCACGGCAGCGGTGCCCGGCCCGGAACCCAGCCACGGCGGTGCCCCGCGTGCGGCGGCGCCGGAACCCTCACCCACAATCAGGGCGGCTTCGGGTTCAGCGAATCCTGCGACGACTGCCGCGGCACCGGCGTGATCGTCGACTCCCCCTGCCCGGACTGCCAGGGCACCGGGGTCGGGCACCGCACCCGCACCATCAACGTCCGCATCCCGCCCGGAGTGACCGACGGCCAACGCATCCGGCTGCCCGCGCACGGCGAACCCGGGCTGCGCGGCGCCCCGTCGGGGGATCTGTACGTCACCGTCGAGGTGGACCCGGACCCGGTCTTCGGCCGCGACGGCGACGATCTCACGGTCACCGTCCCGGTCGGCTTCGCCGAACTCGCCCTCGGCACCACGATCTCGGTGCCCACCCTCGACGGGCGGGTCAGCGTGAAGATCCCCGCGGGCACCCCGTCCGGGCGCACCTTCCGGTTACAAGGTCGCGGCGTCCCCCACCACGGCCGACCACCCGGCGATCTGCGGGTGACCGTGCAGATCGCGGTGCCGTCCCGGCTGGACCAGAGGGCTATCGACGCCCTGCGCTCCTACGAGAAGGCCCAGAAGGCCACCGGATTCGACCCCCGCACCACCTGGCCCGGCCGCCGATAGAGGTTGAGGATCTTCGATCACGGTGTCGCGGTGGCCGGCCCTGTGGTGCGCAGCCGCGGCAGCAGCAGGCCGAGGACGACCATCCCCAGCCCGAGGACCAAGTGCAGCCAGTTGTCCGCGGTGTTGACCGGCACGAAGTTCGCGCTGCTGTCCTGGTCGATGACCAGCCCGTAGAGCCACAGCACCAGGTAGATGATGCCGCCGGCAACGAGGAAACCCTTCGCGGAGGTGGCGATGCGAGCCGACGCGATCCCGGCGACCCCGAACAGCAGATGCACGAGGTTGTGCAGGATGGACACCTGGAAGAGGCCGAGCAGTGCGGCCGCGGAATGATGGCCGGCGAAGGTGAGCGTGTCGTAGTCGGTGGTCACCCCCGGGGATGAACCCGAGCACCCCGACCACCAGGAACACCGTACCCACCAGCAGGGCCGCCGCCTGGACCGGGGCGGCGAACAGGAAACCACGCTGGGCAGGTTGTGCGGACATCGCCGAACCTCCGTGTCCCGATCGGAAGGTGGACTCATCGGAGAAGCCACTGACCGGAATACCCGAGAGCCCGAACCCGAACCCCACGCCCCCAAGTCCGGGGGGCGGACCGGGGGACCCAATTCCGGTGGTGGGTCCGGCAGCGCCGGGGTGGGAGCGCCGAGCAACGAGTTGAGCCAGGTCAGTGCCTCGATGAGGGCGGTGACCCGCCTCGGAGTCGGGTTCGCGTGCGGCGGCGCCCAGGTGCACCCGGGCGGCGGCGGGGTCACCGGCCAGCAGGGCCAGCACACGACCGCGCCACCCGGGCCTGCCGCGGGGGCAGCTGCCGGGCATCGACGACCTGCCCACCGCCGGTGCGGACCTCGAGGACGAACGCCTCCCCCTCCGCGGCCGGGCCCAGCCGGGCCACCGCCACGTCGGGGCGATCGCCCCGTCAGCCAGGTCAGCACCCCGCCGTAACAGCTCCCGGGCCCCGGGACGATGTCGGGCGGTGCCGCCAGCGAGGACAGCTCCCGGCCCAGCGCCGCGGACCGGTGTTCGGACGCCAGCGTGAGCAGATGGCCGGCCACCTCCGCCTCCGGGCGGAACCGACCCTCGAGATCGGACCCCATAAATGCCGGGTACCCCAGTCGCTGTCGCGAACACACCGCTGCGATGAGCATCTGCACGCTGCGGTGGGTGTCTAGTCCGCGCAGTCCCGGCACAGCAGTTGCGCACCGTCGGGATGCGCGAGCCGGCTGCGGTGGTGAACCAGGAAGCAACTGGTGCAGGTGAATTCGTCGGTCTGCTTCGGCACCACCCGGACGGTAAGCTCCTCGCCGGACAGGTCGGCGCCGGGCAGTTCGAAGGATTCGGCGGTGTCGGTGTCCTCGACGTCGACGACCGCCGAGCGATCGTCCCGGCGCCGGGTTGTCAGTTCCTCGAGTGAATCGTCACCGACCTCGTCGGGTCCGGCGGTGCGGGGTGCGTCGTAGCCGGTGGCCATCCCTGTTCCTCATGCTCGGGTGTTCGCCGCAGCCAGGATAAGGGCGTGCCCGCCGCGCCCACCGCTTCGGTCCCGCGTCGCTGCCCGCCGCACGTGGGTACGTCAGCCCCGCACGATCCGGCGGCACCGAAACCGGACAAACCGTCCGAATTCGGGCCTGTGATGTTACGCACCGCGCCGTCCGGGTTGCGCGGCGAGCCGAGCCGGGGGACGGCCCGGGCGCATCCGCGGTGCGGCGCGCGTTTCGGCATTCGCACTGGTGACACCGGGTGTCAAAACCGTGCTGGACGGACGTTCAAGTAGCACAACTCGGGCGGTCTGCTGTACAAATGATGTCAACGACACCTACTTGTGACTCATCTCACACCTGTTTGTGATGTGGGTTCACGGATGACCGTTTGTTGTGCAACCGCCGGCCCGGACCCCGCCGGTGGGCGCACCCGGGGAGAAATGGGTTCTGTGCCGATGTTGTTGCCGATGTCGCCGACCGATGCGTTGTTTCTGCTGGGGGAATCCCGCGAGCATCCGATGCACGTGGGTGGGCTGGCGGTGTTCACCCCGCCCGAGGGCGCCGACGCCGGGGCGGTGCGGGAGATGTTCGAGGCCGCTATCGACGACGAGCAGGTCGCACCATTGTTCCGTAAACGTGCTCGCCGGTCGCTGACCTCGCTGGGTCAGTGGGGCTGGGACACCGCCGGGGACGTCGACCTCGGTCATCACGTCCGCCGGGACGCGCTGCCCCGGCCCGGGGGTTCCGAGGAGCTGTTGACCCTGGTCTCCCGGCTGCACGCCACCCTGCTGGATCGGTCCCGGCCATTGTGGGAGATGCACCTGATCGAGGGCCTGGCCGACGGCCGGTACGCGGTCTACACCAAGATCCACCACGCCCTCGCCGACGGCGCGTCGGCGATGACCCTGCTGCGGCGCAGCATGACCGAGGATCCGGACCGCCGCGGCATGCCCGCCCCCTGGCAACCCACCCGCGGCGAGGACGCCCGCGCCCGGCTGAGCACCCCCGCCACCGGGAACCCGCCCGGCGCCCTGACGTCCATCCCGAATCCACTGGCCCTGCCCCGACAGGCGCTGCGGACCGCCCGCGACATGGCCGCCGAGATCGCCGGTCTGGCACCGGCGGTGGCCGCGGCAGTGGAGCGGGCCCGCCGCACCCAGGGCGGCCCATGGGCGCTGAACGCCCCGCACACCGTGCTCAACGTCCCGATCGGCGGGGCCCGGCACTTCGCCGCCCGCTCCTGGCCGCTCGAACGGGTCCGTCTGCTCGCCAAACACGCCGACGCCACCGTCAACGACATCGTCCTCGCCCTGTGCGCCGGGGCGCTGCGCCGGTTCCTCGACGGGCTGGGCGCGCTGCCGGCCGATCCGCTGATCGCGATGGTCCCGGTCAACCTCCGCGGCCCCGCGGCCGGGGCGGACCGCGACGGGGCGGATCGGGCTGCCGGGAACCGGGTCGCGATGCTGATGTGCAACCTGGCCACCCACCTGCCCGACCCCGCGCACCGGCTCGAGACCATCCGCACCTGCATGCGCGAGGGCAAGGCGGCGCTGCGGGCCATGAGCCAAACCCAGGCACTCGCGCTGAGCGCCCTCGGCGCCGTCCCGATGGGGTTGGAACTGCTCACCGGCCGCCGCGGTCCGCAGCGGCCGCCGTTCAATCTGGTGATCTCCAACGTCGCCGGACCGTCCACCCCGCTGTACTGGAACGGCGCCCGACTCGACGCCCTGTATCCGCTGTCCATCCCGCTCACCGGGCAGGCACTGAACATCACCTGCACCAGCACCGACGACCAACTCGTCTTCGGGCTCACCGGTTGCCGGAAGGCCGTGCCGAACCTGCACCCGATGCTCGACCACCTGCACACCGAACTCGACGCCCTCGACGCCGTCGTCGGCCTCTGACCCCGCCGCAGCGGCGACGAACCACCGATCGACCGATTCACCGCACCAGATCCGGGAGAAGGGACACCGTCCATGCACCCCACCACCACCCTGACCGGTCCCCGCACCGCCGACGTGGACCGCATGCGCCCGGCCGGGCGGCTGCGGGCCGGCGCGGTGATCGGCGCCGTCGCCGCGGCCTGTGTGACCGGCCCGGCCTGGGCGGTCACCGGATCGGCCGGGTCGGGCGCCGTCATCGCCGCCGCCACCCTGGCCGCGGTCACCGCCGCCGCCCTCATGATCTGAATACCTCACGAGCTGAACACCACTGATACCGAGAACAATTCGCCGGACCCAGGAAGGTAGGACACCCGTCATGAGTGTCACCGCCCATCGAACATCCACCACCGGTGCCCGGACCGCCGCGATCAGTACCGCCGAGATCAAGGCCCGGCTCGCCGCCATGTTCGCCGACGCACCTCCCGACGATCCGGATCGGGGGTCCCCGGCGGTGACGCCGACACCACCCCATTGATCTGCGCCCGACCGTTCGTATCGGCCACCGATCCGGCCGCATCTCCGAGGAGGAACCTGCTCTCGTGAACACCAACGTCGCCCTGCTGCTGCTCGTTCTCGCCGGCGGAATCGGCGGCACCGCCGCCGTCCAGGCTGCCCTGACGCGTCCCGCCGGTCGCCGCCGCGGCCGCGGCCGCGCGGTTCCGTTCCACCCCGGCGGCTGAGGATCGGGGGAGGACACCCGATGGGAGTGATCGGCGCCGCTCGCACCCTGTTGCGGGTGCAGTACGAGATCGTCCGGGCCCCGATGTCCGTCCTCGACCAGGCCGTGCTGCCGGTCGTCTTCGACGACGGCGCCCCGGCCCGGTTGGCCTGCGAGCACCTCCTGGTCGGCTGTGACCGCGCCGCCGCCCGCTGGCTCGCCGACACCCCCGCGGCCGCCCGCGCGGACCGGCTGCGCCGGCGCAGCGCCCCGACCCGCTACGGCATCGCCCGCGGCCGCCGCCGGACCCACCTGGCCACCGACGCGGCCCTGGCCAGGCACCGGGCCCGGTTCGAACAACGACGCCGCCACACCGCCATCTGACCGGGCACACACGCCGAGGCTTCGGCCGAAGGGCGACGTTCTCCCCGAGATGTGGACACCGGCTGACCTGGTCGGCGGGCTGGCCGTCACCCCGGCCCGCACGTTCACCGTGACCGCACCGGGACTGACCCGGCCCGGGCCCGCGCACTGGGAGACCGTCCGCGCCACCTGTATCTGTGATCCGCCCGGACCACACCCGGTGACCGGCGCATTCGGTCGACGACGCCGGAACATTTTCGGCACTGTGGGTGTGAACTCCGGTTGCGGATAGTCGACCGCCGTGAGGAGAGGGTTGCCATGGTTCTTCCACGTCCGGTACGTGGGCGCCGGTACTGGGAGCAGCAGGTCTTCACCGAGCAGCACACCCAGCGACGTACCGACACCTCTCCCCCGCCTGCAGAAAGCCCGGCCTCGCTGGTCGCCCATTACCACCGCGGCCGGACGAACGAGGACTGCATTGTCTGCGACGGTGTCGAGCACGCAGATCGGCCGCCGTCCTCGAGGGGTCAGGGGCACACGGGTACGACCAGGGTGTAGATCTGCTGCGTCTGCTCCGGGGTGGGTGCGGTGCCCCGGTTCTCGGCCAGCTCTGCGATCGTCGCGAGGACGGTCTGCTCGTCGACGCCGTTGGCGAGGTCGATGCAGGGTTCGATGGCGATGTGTTCGATCGACGCGTCGTTGCGGTCAACCGCCAGGTCCGGGTATCGGGCACGGAACATGGCGACGAAAGCGTTGAGGTCGGCATGGTAGCGGGCCATCACCGCGGCCCGGTCCATATCCTCCACGGCACCGGTGGTCTCGGAGGTGGCCGTGGTTGCGTCGGGATCGGTATCGGAGCTGCAGGACACCAGCGCACCGACCGTGGCCGCGGCGAGACCGATTACACGGGCGGACTTCATGACCGCAGGCTAGTGCGTAACCCCGGGCAACGGCAGGCCCAGCCGACGGAAGACGGGATCAGCCGTTGATCGGTTCGCCGATCGCGACAGGTCCGGGGCAACCCGGGGTGGCGCACTCGTACAGGTCGGTCTCGATCAGCACGCCGCCGAGGCTGGCATAGACGTAGTGCCGGAACGCGGCCTGACCGCACGTCACACAGTCCTGATCGATCTGAATCCACTCGCCTCCCATGGGTTTGAATCCTAAGCTAAGCGGATGCGACGGCCCAGCGGCCGGTCGGTGCGTGGATTGACGGGCGACGAAGCCCACCCCCGGCAGGTACGGGTCAGCCGGCCGGGGAGGATTTCCGGCCGTAAGTCGATCGTGCCGGACAGCATTCCTGCGGGAAACCCACTGCGAAGGCGATTACTCGGGTCGGCGGGCGGCTTCTCGTCCTTCCTCGACCCCGCGGACGAAGTATCAAGCCCGAACTCACGACCACCGCGGTCGTTGACACCGGCTCTCACGCGCTGGCCGAACCATCGCAGCGCCCCCAGCTCCACCATCGCCTCGCCCGCGCCGAGTTCCCCGTTGTCGCCCTCGACCGCAGCACCCGCCGACGGAGTGCTCATCGGGATCCGCCGGATCGGAACCGCGGACGCCTTCGCGAACTGGTCGGCGCCGCCCGCGCCTCCGGCCAGGTGGTATCCGGCGCCGGTGGCGGCGGCGAGCTCGCCGGGAGGACCCGCTGGGTTAGGGCCCGGGTGTGGGCATCCGGTCCCAGACGACTCTGGTGACTCGTAGGACGGACCGGGCCAGGCGCAGCGGCGTAATCAGGCCCCGGTTCCATTGCGGTACCACCACCATGAGGGACACATGATGCCCGAGCGTGGGCAGCACCGCGTGGACGGAGTGCTCGTAGTTCTTGTCGACTACCTACCCGTCGAACCGGTCCTGCATCTGCCGGCCGAGCAGCTCGTCGACGTCCTGGCCCTAGTGTCCTGAGTCGTTGTTCAGTTGATTAATCCGCGTGCAGTAGTTGGCGAGGTTGTCCAGGATTTCGTCCGCGGTTTTGGTCCACACGAAGGGTTTTGGATCGTCGTTCCATGCGTCGATCCAGGCTTGGACGTCGGTCTCGAGTTCTTTCACGCTGCGGTGGGTGGATCGGCGGAGTTTGCGGCTGGTCAGCTCGCCGAACCAGCGTTCGACGAGGTTCAACCAGGAACCGCTGGTCGGGGTGAAATGCAGATGGAACCGCGGGTGGGCGGCCAGCCAGGTCTTGATCGCCGGGGTCTTGTGGGTGGCGTAGTTGTCACAGATCAGGTGCAAGTCCAGCTCGGCGGGGGTGTTCTTGTCGATGGTCTTGAGAAACCGGAGGAACTCCTGATGGCGGTGTCGTCGCTGGTGCTGGCCGATGACCTTGCCAGTGGCGATGTCGAGGGCGGCGAAAAGGCTTGTGGTGCCGTGGCGGATGTAGTCGTGGGTCTTGCGGCCCGGTACGCCGGGCATCATCGGCAGCATCGGGGCGGTGCGGTCCAACGCCTGCATTTGCGATTTCTCGTCCACGCACAGCACCAGTGCCTTGTCGGGCGGGGCGAGGTAGAGGCCGACGATGTCGCGGACCTTCTCGATGAACTGTGGATCGGTGGACAACTTCCAGGTGTCCACCAGATGCGGCTTGAGGCCGAAAGCGCGCCAGATACGGGAAATCGCGGTCTGGGACATGCCGGTGGCCCGGGCCATCGACCGGGTCGACCAGTGCGTGTCCCCGTTCGCCGGCGTCTCCTCCAGGGTCTTGACGATCACCGTCTCGACCTGCTCGTCGGTGATCGTGCGAGCCGCACCCGGCCGCGGCTCGTCCGCCAGGCCCGCCAGTCGATCCTTGACGAACCGGGCCCGCCACTTGGACACCGTCTGCGGCCAGATCCCCAGTCTCGCAGCGACATCCTTGTTCGTCACGCCCTCCGCGCACGCCAGCACGATCTTCGCCCGCAGCGCCAACGCCTGCGACGTCTTCGCGCGTCGAGCCCAACCCAGCAGCGTGTCACGCTCGACATCGGACAGAACCAATTCCGCCTTCGGGCGACCAGAAAATGCCATTACCCGATGCTACCAACATATTCAACGGATCAATAACTCAGGACACTAGTAGTACTTTGTTAGGTGGGGAAGGTGTGGTCACAGAGTGGGCAGGTACCGATCCAACGGGCAAGTGCGCGTTGGAGTTCGCGGAGAACGGCGTAGAGGCTCAGTCCTGCCCAGCTGCTTTTGGGTCGGTGAGCCGGAGGGTGGTGAGGAATAGGTGAGCGGCGGTGACCAGGGTGGCGTGGTGATGCCAGCCCAGCCAGGAACGACCCTCGAAATGATCCAGCCCGAGACCGGTTTTCAGCTCCCGGTAATCGTGCTCGACGCGCCAGCGGAGTTTCGCCAGGCGCACGAGTTCTTTCAGTGGGGTCTCGGCGGGCAGGGTGGAGAGCCAGTAGTCGGTCGGCTCGTCGGCGCCGGCGGGCCACTCGGCGAGCAACCAGAGCTCGGGCAGGGTGCCGTCGTCGGCGCGGGGAATGTCGCGGTTCGCCGGGCGGATGCGCAGCGCGGCGAACCGCGAGCGCATCGCCGCGGTCGGATTGGTCAGGTCGGCCTTGCTGCCGCGGCGCCAGGTCACCGTCCGCAGGGCCTTCCGTCCGGCGGCCAGGACCAGGTCCTTGCAGCTGGCGGCCGGTCCCGGGTAGCGCGGGGCCGGTTGCCGTCCGCGCCCGCTGTAGGGAGGTGTCTCGGGGACTGCGTCGCCGGGAAAGGCGCTGGTGGACCCCTTGACGGCGACGACGTAGTCGATGCCCCGCTCGGTCAGCGATTCCCGGAAGGCGGTGGTGTCGCCGTAGCCGGCGTCCGCGACCACGACCGGCGGGATCCGGCCCCACTCGATCAGCTCGTCGATCATCTCGATCGCCATTTCCCACTTTGTGCGGTGATGCTCCGCGTCGGGGATCGCGGACCGGCGCCTGCGGGCGGTGATCGCCGCGACCGCATCGGGATCGGTGGTGGACCGATCGTCCCAGCTCTGCGGCAGGAACAGTCGCCAGTCCAACGGGGCCGACGCGTCATCGGTGGCGGCGTGCACGCTGACCGCGATCTGGCAGTTGCCGACCTTGCCGAGGGTGCCCGAGTACTGACGGGCCACACCCGGCGAGCGGTCGCCGTCCTTGACGAACCCGGTGTCGTCGACGACCCACGCATCCGGGGCGATCAGACCGCACGCTTTGCGGGAGAGGGTTTTCCGTACCGGAACCACGTCCCACGGCGAGGTCGTCACGAACTGCTGCAACTGTTGATGGTCGACCTGCAACCGCTCCGCCATCGGCTGCATCGACTTCCGACGCCCGTCGAGCATCAACCCGCGCGCATACAGCCCGGCCTTCGCCCGCTGATCCTTCCGTGCCAGCGACGAGAACACCTCACCGACAAACGTATCCAACTGTTCCCCGACCCGGGCGAGAGCGGCTGTATCCATGCCCGCATGCTCTCGAGAAAACCACGAAAACTCGAGCCGACACGCCGAGCTAACAAAGTACTACTAGCCGACGTCCTGAACGACCCTTCCTCCCACAGACCGAGCTCGCGACCCGCTGGCCTGCATCGGCATTGCCTTCGACCGAACTCGACCACCGTCACGGTGGGGGTCTTGGTCGTTCGCCCAGGTGACGACATGCCGGTGATGCGATACAACGGAACCCGACACGGCTTGTGACCCAAAGCACAGTGCTGCTGGTCCGGTGACCCGGTGACCGGCCGGTGTCCACTCGCCCGGTATTCGGGTGGGTGGTCTCCGGAAGTGCCAAGGGAGAAGGGAATGCGCATGCTCATCTCGGCGAAACTCGGAGTCTTCCCTGCTCGCGGTGACGGCGGTGGCACCGCGGCGACGACCAGAACCCTCCCGGCGGCGCCGCCGGTCTCCGTTGGTGCGGTGATCAAGGCCCGGATAGCGGCGATGGTCGTGGGCGACCGTATCCGGCCCGGGGAGGTCGTCCTCGACGTCCTGGGCAGCGTCGACTCCCCACCGCTCGGTCAGCGGACCGGACGGGGCGGGGCGGGGCGGGGCGTGAGATGACAATCGTGCCGGACGGCGGGGCCGTCGACCGCGGTGATCGGCAACGGCATCCGATCCGGGACGAACCCGACCCGCGCCTCAGCGCGGACGAGACGATCCAATGGCCCGACCCGAGTCCGCTGGAGGGATGGTGGCGACGCGTCATGTCCCGCCGACCACCCCAGACGCACCCGGCACCGCACCCGAGCCGGGCGACCGGGGACACCGCCGAAACCGCACCCTGATGCCCGCACGGTGGAAGATCGCAGCTCGCTCGCCCGGTGCGAATCGGGTATCCCAAGTTGCCGACCCCGGAAGCCCGCGGCTGCGGGTGGCACCTCGGCAACGATGACCCGCTGCTCACGGCTCGACTGGTCCCCGCGGTGCACGCCGGCAGCCGACGACCTGCTCGCGCCCGCTGTACTTGCACCACATGGCATTTCAAGGAAGGTGGTACCCCCGTTTGACCTGGATACTCTGGATCGGCGCCTTGTTGGTGACGGGCGGTTGCGTTGCCCGGCTCAGCGGTCGGGCCACGGCCGCGGGGATCCTCTACTCGGCCGCCGCACTGACCTTCGTCGTCGTGATCTGGGAAACGACCCGATCACCCCTGTCGGAGACATTCATCGTCACGGCCGTCCTCGCATTTCTTGCCACCCTCGTTCTGGTGGCCCTCACCGTCATCCCGGACCGACCACGGGAATCGAACAGCCGCACCTCACCTGGCCCGTGACACCCGATCGCGTTGGTGGCCGCGGGTCGAGGCGAGATCGCTTCAAATCGCCGAGGTCAGCGGACGGATGACCCCGATCCGGCTGAAGTGCGGCGCGCGCCGGATCCCTGACTGGTGAATGCGGCGGGACCGGGTCCGCCAGCAGGAGACAGATTCGACACCGAGACCGCCCTCAGATGAGTGCCCGAACCCGCGTGTGCCGCCACACAGTTGAGTTCTGTCTCGCTGCCTCCGAGGCAGCGAGACGGACGATTGGGCTGCGTAGAGTGGATCGATCCGTTTCGGTGACTCACGCGTTCGCCCGTCCGCCCCGGGTGAATCGATTCGCCCACGCCATCACGTTTGTCCAACCCGCCCCTGCACTGAGTCCGGCCCGTACCCACGGCGCGGCACCGAAACCAATCTGGACGCCGCAAACCGGCAAGGTCCGTCGACCACATCGATCAGTACCTGCAGCAGAGCACACAAGGTGACTTGCCCCCTGCTGTGGTCGACCACCGAATCCTGTGCCCAATCGGTACAGGTATCGCGATTCGGGTACCCGGTGAGGGGCAAGCGATTCGAGGAGGAAACACGATGCCGCGGTCATCGATCAAGGACGAGAAGGTGTACCAGGAGGTACGGAAGGACGGCGCGTCGAAGGAGAAGGCCGCGCGGATCGCGAATGCGGCCGCCAACCGCGGCCGCTCCGACGCCGGCCGTCGGGGCGGAAAGTCGTCATCGTATGAGGACTGGACCGTTGAGGAGCTGAAGAAGAAGGCGAAAGAGGTCGGCTTGTCGGGGTATTCATCCAAACGGAAGAACGAGTTGATCGACGCACTACGCAACCACTGATTCCGCCGGACGACGACCGCAACATACGTCCCATCTGCGTCGGGCTCGAGGAAACGCCCAAACTGCGGCGTCCGGTGTCCACGTGGGGAAATTCTCATCGCCGTGGAACCGTCTGACCCCCGTTAAGGAGAGTCGGCGGGTCCGGCCATCCAGCAGATTTCATCGTTGCCCGAACACATTCGATCCTCGGTCTCACTACGAGGAACGTGGGCGGTGTCACCGCTTGGCGCCAGGTCGGATGCGGATGGAGTCGGGTCTCGGACGAGAGGCTCACGATGGCAACCACCACCGTGCCGACGAAGCCACGCCGCGATGAAATACCCACCCTCGGCGTGGAGGAGGAATTCGTCCTCGTCGATCCACATACCGGCCGACCCAGCCTGAGCAACACCGACGTCATCGCTTCCGGTCGCGAGCTCGGCATCACCCTTCAACCGGAGCTGTCACGCTGTCAGATCGAAACCGCCACCTCGATCGGCACGCACATCCGGGATCTGCGTGACCAATTGTGCGAGTTCCGTGCCGTGACCGCCGACGCGGCCGCCCGCACCGGGTGTCAACTCCTCGCCGTCGGCACCCCGATGTACAGCCCGCCCCACGACTCGATCACCGACACACCCCGACATCGGCGGATCGCCGAACAATTCGGAGCGCTCGCGACCGGCGTGATGTGCGGATGCCACGTACACGTCGGGGTGCCAGGTCGTGAGCAGGCGATACAGATAATCAACCATCTACGACCGTGGTTGCCCACGCTGCTGGCGCTCACCGCGAACTCCCCCCTTGCCGACGGCTGCGACACCGGCTACGCCAGCTGGCGATACATCCTGTTCGGGCATTGGCCCAGTGCAGGGCCGCCCCCGTATTTCGACTCCGCGGCACACTACGATGCCGCGCTCGCGAAGATGTTCGAGAGCGGCGCGATCCTCGACAACCGCATGGTCTTTTGGGACGTGCGGGCCGCGGATCATCCGCCGACCGTGGAGGTCCGCATCAGCGACGTCCCCGCCACCATCGGAGAAACCATGACCCTGACCACCTTGGTGCACGCGTTGGTCATCACCGCCGCGGACGCGATCGAGCGCGGCACACCGGCACCGACGGTGGATCACGAGGCGCTGCGCGGGGCGTGCTGGCGGGCGGCCCGCGACGGGCTGAGCGGGCACGGTTTCGATCTGACCACGATGGGTCTGGTACCCGCACCCCGGCTGATCTACCAACTGCTGACCCACGTCAAGCCCGTTCTCGTGGAACTGGGTGAGTGCGGGCAGGTCACCGGGTCGTTGGCGGCGGTCCTCGAGCACGGCAACGGCGCCATCCGGCAACGCCGAACCCTGGCCCGTCACGGCAGGGTCGCCGACGTGATCGCTGAATGTGCACGCCGTACCTTCGAAGGATGCCTGACCGAACCGGACGATGCGCTGCCGCTCTGACCGTCCACGCCTCGATTCAGTGGGCATCGGCATTCCCAGGTGGGAGGTCGTATACGTGAAGCGTTGAGCGCCCTGGGTCACCGGATCCATCGGCCTGCTGGGTACCCGCCCGTCCTACGAGATGATGACCGGCTGCGACACCCTGCTGACCATCGGCTCGTCCTTCCCCTCCAGCCAGTTCCTGCCCGCGTACGGGCAGGCCCGCGGAGTGCAGATCGACATCGACGGCCGCATGATCGCGATGCGCTACCCCAACGAGGTCAACCTGGTCGCCGGCGCGAAAACCGTGCTGCGCGCCCTGGTCCCCCACCTGACCCGTCAGGACGATCGGTCCTGGCGGGAAGAGATCGAAGCGAACGTGGCCTGCTGGTGGGAAACGAGGGATATGCAATCCCAGGTGGACGCGGACCCGGTCAACCCCCTGCGGCTGTTCGCCGAACTGTCCCCCCGGCTGCCCGACGATGCGATCGTCACCGCCGACTCCGGGTCGTCCGCGAACTGGTACGCCCGCCAGTTGCGGTTCCGCGGGAACATCCGCGGCTCACCGGTCGCTGTCGCGTGAGAGGGAGACAGGTGGCACGGCGTGGGATGCCCGTCAGCCCACGCGGATCCCGTTGTCGGCGAGGAACTCGCGGGCCCGACCCAGTTGGCGATCGGTGGCGAAGGTGTACCACTGTTCGGCGAGGCTCTCCTGGTGGACGAGGTCCCGGAATCGGCCGAACGCACCCTTGCCCTCGATCGCTTGCTCCAACCGCTCCCGCAGCGCCGAATCGTGTTGCCGCTGCGCGAAGGCCGCCATGTCCCGCCACCCGTCCCGCGAGCCGGTGCGGTCGAACCGGAGCCAACGGTCGGGCTCGGCCTCCACGTCGACGGCGGCGTCCTCGCCGACCATCGCCGGATCAGTGCTGCTGGCGTCGTACACCTGTCCGGTGCGCAGGTCGAGGTAGCCACCGGTGGACATGCCCAGATCCCCCTCCAATTCGGCACCGAGCATCTCGAGGTCGACCGGCGCCACCCGCCCGGCCAGCGGCTCGCCGCGCAGACACGCGAGCAGGTCCTGCGCCAGCACCTCGTCACCCGCACCGGCGCGCCAGGTCAGCCGATTGATGACCGACACCGCCACCGGTTCGGCCTGCTCCCGGTGCTGCCTCAGTGCCATCGGCAGTCCGGCGCCCACCTGTTGCAGAGCGTCATCGACGTCACGGCCGCGCACCGCGCCCAGGAAGCGGGCGGCATCTGCTGCCGCGATGGCGGCGCGCAGCTCGGACACCTCGAGCGAGGGCACCTGCTCCATTCCGGGCCACGCGTGCAGCAGCATCGGATGCGGCCCGCTGGGTCTGCGTGGTGCTCGGCTCTGTCCGTCGTCGTCGGACCACCGGCGTCCGTACTGATCCGGGATCGCGCCCCATCCCCGGTACGGCAGAGGCTTGCCGGGCGTGATCCCCAGCACTTCCAGGGGGTCGACGTTGTCGTCGCCGATCACGCAGCGGTGGGTCCAGTCATCGCCCAGGTCGAAGGTGAGCTGGAACTCCGCCCCTGGCCCCAGCAGGCGAGCGACCTTGGCCGACTCGATGTCCACCGCCTCGGTGATCGGGCCGCCGAGCGACTCCACCATCTCGGCGCCGGTCTCGGTGTCGGTGACCATGCGTCCATCGGCGAGGGTGAACATCGACAGGTGCGAGCGGTCCCACCGGGCGAAGGCGTCGTTGATCGCATTCGCGAGATCCAGGAAGGTGTGCGACGGTCCGACCGCGAAGACGCGTGGGTGTGGTCACCTGAGTAGGCCCCAGTTCCTCGCCGCGCCCGCCGAGCAGCTCCACCGTCACCGACAACCACGTTCGTGCCATTCCTCGAGGATGGCAGGCGGGCCGCGGCGCCGCCTGCTCGCAGTCGCAAACCCCGCACCGCGCTTCACCGCTAGCGGATCCATGTCCGGGCGGATTCTTGGAGCCCGAACCCGAGCCCCCGGCGGACCACTGGGTCGGTGACCCCTGTTGCCTGCAGCTGCGGAGCCCGGTTTGGGTTCGGTGTCAATGGTGGGAATGGATGCCCGTCAGTCGGACGGGGGCAGCAACTGTGCGGCCATGCCGCGATAGATGAACTCGGCGTACTGTTCCACGCTCCAGTGTCGGGCGAGGACGAGCAGCTCGTAGATTTCGGGCGCGGTGTAGGTGAACAGCACGTCGCGGGCATGTTCGAGCGAGATCGTCGGTGGCAGGTGGCTGCTGAGGCGTCGCGCGTTGTGTGTCATCCGGGCGAGGCGTTGGGTATTGATGTCGTCGAGCAGTGTGGCCATGTCCGGGTCGGTCGCTGCGGCGTCGCGGACGAGCCGGATGATCGGCGTCACCGCGGGTGCAACCTCGGTGGCCAGGGTTGCCCAATTCCGAAGCACGACCTCGGGGTCGGGCTCGGAGGCCGACATGTGGTCGGAACGCTGTGGTGCCGGCACGGGGCCGGTTCCGGTCAGTGCCGCGGCCTGGATCTCGCGGATCAGGCCGGGTTTGCCACCGAACGTCTTGTAGATCGTCTCGACCGAGACGTCCGCTGCGGTGGCGATCGCCGCCACGGTCGTGGCGGCGTAGCCATCACGCAGGAACATCTCCCGCGCGACGTCGAGCACCTTCTGCTGGCGCATTCGCGCCCGGCTGCGTCGGAGGCTGGCGTCGTAGCGTCGCGGAGTCTTGACTGGGTCGGTCATCGGGGCGGATACTCCTCATATTGGATACACCACACTGTATCTAAACAGTTGACGGAGTGCGAGATGCCGACACTTGAGCCCGACCCGACCCTGGCGATGCTCCGCCGACTCGAAAACGCGGTCAACGCACATGATCTCGACGCAGTGGTGGACTGCTTCGCGTCGGACTATCTCAACGAGACGCCGGCGCATCCGGCGCGCGGATTCACCGGCCGCGAGCAGGTGCGACGCAACTGGACGGAAATTTTCGGCGGCGTGCCCGATCTACGGGCCAGGGTGCTGCGCTGGGCGGTCGACGGCGACACCATCTGGGGTGAGTGGGAGATGGCCGGCACCCGCCGCGATGGGCGCCCGCATCTGATGCGTGGAGTGATCGTGTTCGGTGTCCGCGACGGCCGCGCGAAATGGAGTCGCTTTTACCTCGAACCGGTCGACGACTCGCCCGACGGAGTCGAGCCCACCGTCCACACGCAAGTCGGTGCCCGATGATCATCCTCGTCGCCGGCGGCACCGGCCGCCTCGGCTCGCTGGTCGTGCACCGGCTCGCCGCGCGCGGACACCGGGTCCGCGTCCTGACCCGCGATCCCGCAAGCGCCGCCGCGACCGGCCTCGCCGCCGAACGTGTACAGACCGTGACCGGTGACGTCCGTGATGCCACATCACTGCAACCGGCCGCGGACGGCGTGGACCTCGTCATCTCGGCGGTGCACGGACTGACCGGCCCGGGCCGGGTGACCCCGGCGTCGGTGGACCGCGACGGCATCATCAACCTTGTCGACGCCGCACGCGCCGCAGGTGCCGAGTTTGTTCTCGTCTCCGCTATCGGCACGACTGCCAACCATCCGATCGGCTTGTTTCGGATGAAGGCGGTCGCCGAACACTACCTGCACACCAGCGGCGTCCCGTGGACGATCGTCCGGTCGACCGCCTTCGCCGAGCTATACCTCGACCTTCTCGCGCAGTCCGCCGGTCGATCCGGTCGGCCGGTCATCTTCGGTCGCGGCGATAACCCGATCAACTTCGTTGCCACGGACGACGTCGCCGCGCTGATCGAACTGGCCGCACTCGACGCCAGCACCCGTGGCCAACTGTTCGAGATCGGCGGGCCCCGAAACCTCACATTCGTCGAACTTACGAAAATCCTCGGAAATCGGATCGGCGACAATGCTGTCCGCGCCCGGCATGTTCCTCGACTCGTGGTGCGCGCGCTCGCTGCGACCGGCCACCTCTGTCCGACCGCACCGGCGCGACTCGCCGAACTCGCCCTCTACATGGACACGGCCGACATGACATTCGACTCGTCGCCGCTGCACGACCGATACCCGCAACTCCCGGCGACCAACGTCGCAGAAGTACTCAGGGGCGTTCCCCCCGAGATGTGGACACCAATTCCTATGCGGCGGTGGCCAGCATAGCCGATCGCCGTTCGAACTCGACCGGGCAGATCTGGCCCAGGCTCGAATGCCTCCTTCTGGTGTTGTATCGCGTGATCCAACGGAAGACCGCAGCGCGTGCCTCACCCACACCGTTCCAGCGCTTCCGGCCCTGCAGCGTCTCCCGTTTCAGCGTCGCGTTCAGCGACTCGGCAGCCGCGTTATCCGCCGACGTCCCGACCGCGCCCCGCGATGTCGTCACCCCCAACTCACGACACAGGTCGGCGAACTCGGCCGACGCATACTGAGCCCCGTTGTCGGAGTGGAAAAGTGCCCCATCGAGCCCTGCGGCGCCGCGACAGGCCGCCGCCGCCCGCAACGCATCGGTGACCAACTCGGTACGCATGTGATCGGCGATCGACCACCCCGCCAACCGGCGCGAGCCCAGGTCCAGCACCGTCGCCAGATACAGAAATTCACCGTCACCCACCGGGAGGTAGGTGATATCGCCGACGTACTTGGTGTTCGGGGCACTCGCGGTGAAATCCCGCCGGATCAGGTCCGGCACCGGGGCCGCATCCGGGGCGGGGATAGTGGTGCGCACGGTCTTGCGCAGATGCACCCCGACGATCCCGTGCTCACGCATCACCCGCTCGACCCGCTTGTGATTGACCTCGATCCCGGCCTCGCGCAGTTCAGCGGTCACCCGCGGTGCCCCGTAGGTGCCGTCGGAATCGGCATGGATGGCGCGGATCCGCGCCGCCAGCTCCTCGTCCGCGCGGGCGCGGGCGGCCCGGGCCGGCGCGGAGGCCCGCCACCGGTAGAAACCCGAGCGGGAGACCTCGAGGATCTGGCACAGCCACTTCACCGGAACGGTGTCGCAGTGGTCGTCAACGAACTGAAAGCGGCTCACCAGTTCGTGAAAGTCGGCCCGGGGCGCGGTGGCCGCCTCGCGGCGACTCCGTCTCCCCGGACCGCTTCCCGAACCCGGCGTGCACCTTTCAATGCACCGGGCTCTCCACAAGACCCGTTCAGGCCGCGGTGTGTTCCTCGTTGGTGTCCGGCCAGGGTGAGGGGATGACCGTACCGCGGTAGCGGTAGCGGGTCGTGCCGATCTTCTCGAGATCGATCAGCTCCCGATGCTCACTGGCGGGCCACCATCCGCCGCCGCAATAGCGGCGGCGGAGCGTCTTCCAGGTCGACCGGGGGTGCTTTCGCCGTAGCCATCGCCACACCGTCTGCCACACATAGTGACTGAGATAGGAAAAGACCGCGGAGGACACCCCCGCCCGGAAGTAGCCGCACCATCCCCGCAGCGACGGATTCACCCGACGCAGCAGATCATCGAGCGGCTGATTGGTTACGACCTGTCGGCACAGCATCTTCACCTTCCGTTTGACGGCCAGCACTGCCTTCTTCGACGGATAGTTGTAGATGAAGTGCTGGCTGGTTCCGCGTTTGCGGTGCCGCTGGATGCGCCACCCGAGGAAGTCCAGCCCCTCGTCGATGTGGGTGATCAGGGTCTTGTCCGGTGACAGACGCAACCCGATCGTCGCCAGCACGGCGGCGACCTCCTCCCGGAGGGCCTCGGCGTCGGCCCTGGTGCCCTTGACCATCAGGCACCAGTCGTCCGCGTACCGGACAAGCCGAAAGTTCGGCAGGCCGCGACGACGCCGTTTGGCCCGCTCCAAGTTACTGGTGCGCCATCCGCCGGGAGCCTGGGCGATGTACTCGTCCAGCACCGACAGTGCCACGTTCGCCAGCAACGGCGAGAGGACTCCACCCTGCGGGGTTCCGGCGGCGGTGTCCTCCAACAGGCGATCCTCGGTGAGGATGCCCGCCTTGAGGAATGCCTTCACCAGGGCCAGGACACGGTTGTCCCCGATTCGACGACGCACCCGCCCCAGCAGGGCGGTGTGGTCGATCTCATCGAAACAGGCCTTGATGTCACCCTCGACGATCCAGTCATAGCATCGTGGTCTCGTCGTAAAATGGCGCACCTCGGCCACCGCATCGTGTGCCCGGCGCTTCGGGCGGAAACCGTAGGAACACGGCAGGAAATCCGCCTCGAAGATCGGCTCCAACACCAGCTTCAGCGATGCCTGGACCACCCTGTCCGCCACGCTCGGAATACCCAGTCGGCGACGCTTATGCGTCCCCGGCTTCGGAATCATCCGCTCGCGGACCGGCAGCGGGCGGAAGCTGCGGTTCTTGATGCTGCACCGCAACTCGTCGAGGAAATCCTCGACCCCGTCGACCGCCTCGATGGATCGGGCGGTACGCCCGTCCACCCCGGCGGTTCCGGCACCCTTGTTCCCGCTCACCCGATCCCACGCCACCAACAAGAACGCGGGATCGGACACGAGGTTGAACAGATCGTCGAACCTGCGATGAGGATCATCGCGAGCCCAACGGTGCAGCTTCGTCTGGATCTTCAGTACCCGTCGCTCCGCCTGATACAGGGCGTGCTCGAGTTCGTCGGTGTTCACCGGCGACCTTCCCTCCTGACCTTCCAGTCCTTCCACTGCATGTCTTGCTGGCCCCCTTCGCCCTGCGATCGCCTCTCGCGACCTCCACAGACGGGTCGTCACTCCCGCGACTACTACGGGGCCTCCGCCCCACCTCGCAGTGCTCGGCCGGACACGAACCTTCCACCCACGCCCGGCTGGCTACCGGGTGAGATGGCCGCACACACAAGGCGGTTCCCACGTTCACCAGGTGATCGATCGGTCAGGAGGCACCCAGCTGTACTCCGGCAGCATCGCCGCGCCTACGCCGCAGACATTCGGCGCGGCCTCCTCACCGCTCGAGACACACAGATTCGGAGTCGAAACCCGGGCCGAACAGCCCCCAGGTTCCGTGCGCTGCATACCGGCCCGATATCCACCAGGTTTGAGCCGGCTTCGCGTTTACGGAGCGTCCACCACTGGTTCGCTCACGCTGTACCTTCTGACCTTGCTCAGCGAGCCCGCACCGTCTGGTAGTTCCAGTACGACTCACCTTCGTCGGGGCCGCTTGCCACCCTTGACCGTCGTTCCCCGGCAAGGGCTGCCCCCAGCTTCACTCAGGCCGCTGCGACGACCCGAGGGAGGCGGTCTCTCACCACCTCTCGACCAACCCAGCGCCTCGTGGCGCACGTCTGTTGACCGTCTCTCTGGGTGACGACCACGGCATGCCCGTTCTTCACTGAGGGTGCCGATGGAGAATCGCGGTGATCGCAGGGGTTGATCTGCTTCGTGTGCATCGTCAGTGTGACGAGGAACTGACGGGTGCGCGGCACCCCGCGAAGTCTTGGCGGGCTGGCGGGGTGCCGCACTGTAGTGCTGGAGGCACTGATGGTGACGGTAGAGGCTGATCCTGTCCACGTCGAGTCCCGACTCGCGGCCGGGACGATCGGGTGCCCCGCGTGTGGGGACGGTGTGCTCGGCGGTTGGGGGTATGCCCGCGCTCGCCGGATCGTCGGGCTCGGTGATCGGCTGCGGCCGCGGCGAGCGCGGTGCCGGGCGTGTGCGGTGACCCACGTGTTGTTGCCAGCGGTTGTGCTGCTGCGCAGGGCGTATGCGGCGGAACTGATCTGGTCGGCGTTCACCTTGCGGGCGGAGGGCTGCGGGCATCGTCGGGTCGCCGCGGCCGTGGGGGTGCCGGCGACGACGGTGCGCGGCTGGCTGCGCCGGATCGAGGGGCGCATCGAGGTGGTGCGGTCGTGGTTTCTCGGTGTCGCGGTGCTGGCCGGGGTGGACGTGACGATTCCCGATACCACCGGTTGCCGGTGGCGGGATCTGCAGTGCGCGGTGGAGACCGCGTCCGCGGCGGTGAGATCTCGATTCGGTCCGGCCGGGTTCGTCGGCGCGGTGACGCCGGTGCGGGTAGCGGTCGTGGCCAGCGGTGGTCGCCTCCTCGCCCCGGGGTGGCCGTCGGCGGCGCCGGGGGTCGGACGCAACACCAGTCGCCCCTGACGCGGGTGGCGATGATCGGTGATCCTCGCGAAAGGACCCTGCCGGCAACACCTGTGCCGGCGGGGATTTCATCGAGAGGGGAACCGAGAAGATGTCGTTGGATGAGCACAAACGCCGGGAGCGGGCGCAGGCGATCGGATTGTTCCGGTATCGGCTGATCTGCCCGGCCCTGGACGAAGGATTGTCGACCAGGCAACGCGGCAAGCTGGTGCGCGAGATCGCCGCCGACACCCATGCCGACCCGTTCGGCACTCAGGTGCGGATCTCGCGGGAAACACTGGACCGCTGGATCCGCCGCTACCGCGGCGGCGGATTCGAGGCGCTGGTGCCCGAACCACGCCGACTGGCCGCGCGCACCGACACACAGGTGCTGGAGTTGGCGGCCTCACTCAAGCGGGAGAACCCCACCCGCACCGTCGCGCAGGTGGCACGGATCCTGCGCACCGCGACCGGGTGGACGCCCTCGGAATCGACACTGCTGCGCCATTTCCACCGGTTGGACCTGATGGGACCGGGCGCCGGCGAGCAGCCGACGGTGTTCGGGCGGTTCGAGGCCGCCGACCCGAACGAGCTGTGGTGCGGTGACGCCCTGCACGGCCCACGGATCGGAGACCGCAAGACCTACCTGTTCGCGTTCATCGACGACCACTCCCGGTTGCTGCCGGGCTATCGGTTCGGGTTCGCCGAAGACACCGTCCGGCTCGCCGCAGCCCTGAAACCGGCCCTGGCCGCGCGGGGTGTTCCCCGCTCGATCTACGTCGACAACGGCTCCGCGTTCGTCGACGCGTGGCTGCTGCGGGCCTGCGCGAAACTCGGGGTGCGGCTGGTGCACTCGACACCCGGACGGCCTCAGGGCCGAGGCAAGATCGAGCGGTTCTTCCGGACCGTCCGCGAGCAGTTCCTCGTCGAGGTCACCGACACCAGCAGCGAGGACCTCACCGCCGCCGGGGTCGGCCACGCGGCCGCACTGCTGGAGATGAACCGCCTGTTCACCGCCTGGGTCGAGACCGAGTACCACCGCCGCGTGCATTCGGAGACCGGGCAGAGTCCGCTGGCGCGGTGGCAGGACGGCTGGGACCGGCGCGGCCGCACCCCGGCGATGCCGACCGCCATCGATCTCACCGAGGCGTTCTTGTGGTCGGAGTACCGCACCGTCACCAAGACCGCGACCGTGTCACTGCACGCCAACGTCTATCAGGTCGACCCGGCCCTGGTCGGCCGCCGCGTCGAGCTGGTGTTCTCCCCGTTCGACCTGGAAACCCTCGAGGTTCGATACCGCGACAAGAGCTTCGGGACAGCGACACCGCACACCATCTCCCGGCATGCGCATCCCAAGGCGACACCGGAGATCACCGAGCCGGAGAAACCCACAGCGACGGGGATCGACTACCTCGCCCTGACCGCCGCCACTCACCACGAGCAGCTGCGCGGGAACGATCGCATCGGTTACCACGCCCTCTACGGCACCGACGAGAACCCGGACCCGCCGTCCCTCGACGATGACGGCCTCGACCACACACCCGCCGCCACCGACGACGAGGTGTCGGCATGAGTATCCAACGCCTGCAATCACATTGGGGTTTCACTCGGATGCCGTTCGGGCGAGACCTGGCCCCGGGGATGCTGCACCGCCACCCCGGTCACGGCGAGGCCGTCGCCCGAATCACCTGGTGCGTCGACCAACGCGCGATCGGGGTGATCACCGGTGAGGTCGGCGCCGGCAAGACCGTCGCCGTCCGCGCCGCCGCCGCGGCACTGGATCCGTCCCGGCATGTGATCATCTACCTGGCCAACCCCACCATCGGGGTGCGCGGCATGCTGGGGCACGTCGTCGCCGCGCTCGGGCACACCCCCGCCTTCCACACCGCCAGCCTCGCCCCGCAGGCGTCGGAAGCGCTCGCCACCGAACACGCTGAGCGGGGACGTAATCCGGTGCTCGTGATCGACGAATCACATCTTCTGGACAACCACCAGCTCGAAGCGATTCGCCTGCTCACCAACCATGAGATGGACTCCGGGTCCCCGTTCGTGGTCGTGTTGGTCGGCCAGCCCACCCTGCGGCACCGGCTCCGACTCGGTGTGCTCGCCGCGCTGGACCAGCGCATCGCCGTGCGCTACACGATCGCCGGGATGAGCGCAGTCGATACCGCGGACTACATCCGTCACCACTGTCGCATCGCAGGCCGCGACGACACCCTGTTCTCCGACGACGCGACCGGACTCATTCACAATGCCTCACGCGGACACCCGCGCGCGGTGAACAACCTCGCATTGCACGCGCTCACCGCTGCCTTCGCTGCCGACCACGCCATCGTCGACGAGAAGGCCGCCCGCATCGCCATCAGTGAGATCGCCGCGGACTGAACCCGACCCCCATCAACCCGACCACCACCACGTCAACCTGACGACCACCCCGTCACCACACCCACCACGGCCCCGCTCACCACCCCCGAGCGGGGCCGTTCTCACACCGCATCATCGTCAACCCCAATGACGCCGTCATCGTCACCTACAACGACGCGCAACACACGTGAAAGTCGGCCCGGGGCGCGGTGGCCGCCTCGCGGCGACTCCGTCTCCCCGGACCGCTTCCCGAACCCGGCGTGCACCTTTCAATGCACCGGGCTCTCCACAAGACCCGTTCAGGCCGCGGTGTGTTCCTCGTTGGTGTCCGGCCAGGGTGAGGGGATGACCGTACCGCGGTAGCGGTAGCGGGTCGTGCCGATCTTCTCGAGATCGATCAGCTCCCGATGCTCACTGGCGGGCCACCATCCGCCGCCGCAATAGCGGCGGCGGAGCGTCTTCCAGGTCGACCGGGGGTGCTTTCGCCGTAGCCATCGCCACACCGTCTGCCACACATAGTGACTGAGATAGGAAAAGACCGCGGAGGACACCCCCGCCCGGAAGTAGCCGCACCATCCCCGCAGCGACGGATTCACCCGACGCAGCAGATCATCGAGCGGCTGATTGGTTACGACCTGTCGGCACAGCATCTTCACCTTCCGTTTGACGGCCAGCACTGCCTTCTTCGACGGATAGTTGTAGATGAAGTGCTGGCTGGTTCCGCGTTTGCGGTGCCGCTGGATGCGCCACCCGAGGAAGTCCAGCCCCTCGTCGATGTGGGTGATCAGGGTCTTGTCCGGTGACAGACGCAACCCGATCGTCGCCAGCACGGCGGCGACCTCCTCCCGGAGGGCCTCGGCGTCGGCCCTGGTGCCCTTGACCATCAGGCACCAGTCGTCCGCGTACCGGACAAGCCGAAAGTTCGGCAGGCCGCGACGACGCCGTTTGGCCCGCTCCAAGTTACTGGTGCGCCATCCGCCGGGAGCCTGGGCGATGTACTCGTCCAGCACCGACAGTGCCACGTTCGCCAGCAACGGCGAGAGGACTCCACCCTGCGGGGTTCCGGCGGCGGTGTCCTCCAACAGGCGATCCTCGGTGAGGATGCCCGCCTTGAGGAATGCCTTCACCAGGGCCAGGACACGGTTGTCCCCGATTCGACGACGCACCCGCCCCAGCAGGGCGGTGTGGTCGATCTCATCGAAACAGGCCTTGATGTCACCCTCGACGATCCAGTCATAGCATCGTGGTCTCGTCGTAAAATGGCGCACCTCGGCCACCGCATCGTGTGCCCGGCGCTTCGGGCGGAAACCGTAGGAACACGGCAGGAAATCCGCCTCGAAGATCGGCTCCAACACCAGCTTCAGCGATGCCTGGACCACCCTGTCCGCCACGCTCGGAATACCCAGTCGGCGACGCTTATGCGTCCCCGGCTTCGGAATCATCCGCTCGCGGACCGGCAGCGGGCGGAAGCTGCGGTTCTTGATGCTGCACCGCAACTCGTCGAGGAAATCCTCGACCCCGTCGACCGCCTCGATGGATCGGGCGGTACGCCCGTCCACCCCGGCGGTTCCGGCACCCTTGTTCCCGCTCACCCGATCCCACGCCACCAACAAGAACGCGGGATCGGACACGAGGTTGAACAGATCGTCGAACCTGCGATGAGGATCATCGCGAGCCCAACGGTGCAGCTTCGTCTGGATCTTCAGTACCCGTCGCTCCGCCTGATACAGGGCGTGCTCGAGTTCGTCGGTGTTCACCGGCGACCTTCCCTCCTGACCTTCCAGTCCTTCCACTGCATGTCTTGCTGGCCCCCTTCGCCCTGCGATCGCCTCTCGCGACCTCCACAGACGGGTCGTCACTCCCGCGACTACTACGGGGCCTCCGCCCCACCTCGCAGTGCTCGGCCGGACACGAACCTTCCACCCACGCCCGGCTGGCTACCGGGTGAGATGGCCGCACACACAAGGCGGTTCCCACGTTCACCAGGTGATCGATCGGTCAGGGAGGCACCCAGCTGTACTCCGGCAGCATCGCCGCGCCTA
This sequence comes from Rhodococcus sp. USK10, assembly GCF_019378875.1. NCBI lineage: Bacteria > Bacillati > Actinomycetota > Actinomycetes > Mycobacteriales > Nocardiaceae > Rhodococcus > Rhodococcus sp. USK10. Next base: position 1,293,631 of record NZ_CP076047.1, on the reverse strand, counting down.
CGCCGCAGACATTCGGCGCGGCCTCCTCACCGCTCGAGACACACAGATTCGGAGTCGAAACCCGGGCCGAACAGCCCCCAGGTTCCGTGCGCTGCATACCGGCCCGATATCCACCAGGTTTGAGCCGGCTTCGCGTTTACGGAGCGTCCACCACTGGTTCGCTCACGCTGTACCTTCTGACCTTGCTCAGCGAGCCCGCACCGTCTGGTAGTTCCAGTACGACTCACCTTCGTCGGGGCCGCTTGCCACCCTTGACCGTCGTTCCCCGGCAAGGGCTGCCCCCAGCTTCACTCAGGCCGCTGCGACGACCCGAGGGAGGCGGTCTCTCACCACCTCTCGACCAACCCAGCGCCTCGTGGCGCACGTCTCGCCCGCGAAATACTTTGCTGCCCTCCGCAGGATCTCCCGCTCGGTTTCGAGCTTCCGGATTTGGGCCTTGAGCTGCCTGTTCTCTTCCTCCAACACGGACTCGGACGATACCGCGCCCGGCGATACCGCCCGCCGCTCCGCCCCGCCGGACCGGAGCTCGGCCGTGGAGGTACCGGTGCGTTTGCGTTCGGCCCGCACCCAGTTGCGCAGGGTTTCGCGGCTGACTCCCAGGTCGTTGCCGATGCCCTCGAACGTGTGGCTTGGATCGGACAGGTACAACGCGACGGCATCGGCCTTGAACTCCGCCGAGTACGCCTTCATGACCATCAGTGACATCTCTTCCTCTGGACCTTCACGATCCAGTGTTCACGATGTCCTCACTCAGGGGGGAACGCCCCAGTCCGTAGCCCCCACCGCGGGACCGGCGTACTTGGCAACCCAGAGACAAACGCCCCTCACAATCGACAACAACGCCCTCCCTCAGGCGAACGTGTGGACTGGCGCGCGTTTATTCCGGACACCGCGATCGCTTCCACGGCCGCCACCGTCGCGGGATCGATCAACCATTTCCGCGGGCAGCACCGATGGTGCGGAGATTCGCCAGAACCACCGAATCCGCTCCGGTCCACACTTCGTACGACCACCCCCGCGAAACACATAGCCGCTCCGTCCAGGCAAACACCCGCCGTACCTCGTCGCGGCGAACGAACCCTTCCGGTTTGACGTCCACGACGGTGAACCATCAGCATGTGCGAGGAGCAGGTCCGGACATGCCTGTGCGTGCGCTGCCCATCTGAACCACACAGCCACATCGGCTGCGCCGCGATCCGGACAACGTCGACGTCGAAAATCGGCCAGCCACAGCCGATCCAACTCCAACCCGACTCTCATTGTGCTGTCCGTGGAGCTGCGTGGGGCAGCCCTGGCTTCTTCTGCGACAGGGGTCCGCTCAGCGGCCGGCCCCGGGTGGTCCGGAAATCGCGATGTGCGCCACCGGGAAATCCTCGTACCGTTCCATCGTGGCGCTCCAGGCGGTCAGCGTGTCCCCGTGCAGCCTGGCGCTGTGGACCAGGTGCGTGTACCCGTCATGGGTGAGGTGTGCGGGCCCGCCGGCCACCAGTTCCCAGATCGCCTCGGCGTCTCCGCGGCCGCGCAGAGCGGCGAAGGACGGGAACTGCCCGGCGGGTTCGGATGGTGCGGCGGCGGTGGCGGTGAGGTGGCGGGCATGCCGGTCGGGATCGGCGGCGGGGCCCCCGATGGTGTCCAGGTCGAGGTCGGGGCCGTCGACGTCGGCGGCGTCCGGGTTCGGCGGCGTCGAGATCAGCACGCTGCCGTCCACCTCGCGCACCACCGGCGCATAGCCGGCCGCCCGCAGCGCGGACAGCGTCGTGTCGGCGCCTGTGCGGGAGGCCAGCACCGTCGGGGCGAGGGTGGCCAGTCCCAGCTTGCCGAGTTTCCGGTTGCCGACCAGCTCGCGCAGCAGCGTCGGGTCCTCGGCGACGATCGCGCACCCGAGTTCGATCACCCCCAGCTGCCCGTGGGTGCGGGCCACATCACCGATCAGGTACTCCAACGCCTGCGGCAGGCCCGCCGGCGCGATCGACTCCAGCTCCCCGATCAGATCCTGGGCGCTGCTCCCCCGATCGAACGCCGCCCGGATGCTGCCGGGGGTGAACCGCCACGTCGTGGCCGCCCCGCGGGACTCCCGGTCCGCGACACCGTCCAGCAGGCGCGACAGGGCGGTCGCCGGCGGGCCGAGGACCACCGCGGTGAGATCGGCACCGATCACCGCGGACGTGTGGGCGCCGGACAACAGCTCCGCCATGACAGAGGTGAGGGTGCCGGCGGGCAGGGCGCGGCCCAGCGCGGTGGCGGCGCCCAGCGCCAGGACACCGAGCAGCTCTCCCTCGCGCACCGCCGCGGTCAGAACGTCGCCGATAATGTCGTCCCCGATCAGCGGGGCGCGCCAGCCCAGCACGGGAACCAGGTCCTTGATATCCGACACTCCCCGGCCGGGCGCCACCACCGTGGCGTACACGTCGATCAGTTCGTGACGCAGGTGCCGGTACACGGCCGTCTCGCCCAGCTCGGCGGCCGCACTCGCCTCCATCAGCACCGAACGGTCCGACTGCCACCAGGTGTCGATCAGGACGCGTCCCCGGGTCGCGGCGTCGGCGGCTCGCCAGCCGGGTGCTGCGGGACCGGGGATCATGCCGGGCGAGGGTGGCGGCGGCGGCCGTTTACGTCCCCGGCTCTTCGCCGGCGGCGGTGGTGGTGCCGGGGCGAGCACCCCGGTCGCCTGGGCCAGCTCCACGGCGAGCCGCACCTCGTCGACCTCGGCGTCCCAGTTCTTCGCGACGGTGCGCAGCGTCCGCAGTCCCACCGCTCCGGACTTGATGAGTGGAATCGGGTCGGTCGTCGCGGTATCCACCAGCGCGGTGACCCGCTCGATCATCCGCAGCGCACGCGCGGCGGCCTCGGCGTCCACGTGCTCGGCCGGCACCGGATGATCCGCGAGCAGCGGCGGTTCCGGATGGAACGGCAGCCGCCACTCCTTCGCGCGCAGCGCCAGCGACACCTCCAACGGCAGGTAGGCGGCGCCGTCGTAGCTCGGCCACAGCACCCCGCGCGCGACCGCCCAGTCCCCGGGTTGGTCTCGCGCGCCCGCTCGGTGCGACCCGAGGTACGGCGGGAAGTATTCGATCGCGGCATCCTGCTCGGCGCAGGCGAGGAGCAGCTCCCGCTCCCGCGGCGGCGCCCCGTCGACGAGGGTGCGCACCGCAGCAGGGTCACGGAAGAAGGTGGCGAGGCGATCGACCAGCACCGTCTTGGCCCCGTCCCCGCGCAGCTGCAGTGCCGCGGCCACTCCGCGCAGCGCCGCAAGGGTGGTCTCCTCGAGCAGCACCCGCACCGGCGGGCCCAGACCGACCCCCACCGGCGGGAACTGGGCGGGTGTGCTGATTTCGCCGTCGGCGGTGACCAGTGTCAGGGCGCGCTCGTGCAGGTCGTCGAGGAATGCCTGGACCGTGTCCGGGTCGCGGCCCAGCCACGTCGACGCCCCGGCCGCCGTGACCGGCAGCCCCAGCTGCTCGACCAGGGTGAGGGCGCCGAGCACCTCGGTGTGCGGCCGCGGCAGGCGGGTGTAGGCGAGCACGATCGACTCCTGGCTGCCCAGGCGGACGGCCAGCTCCGTCAGGTCCGCGGGCCACGGCACCGACAACGCCCCCGGCCGCCGGCGCAAGAGGGCGGCCAGCCGCTCCTCGTCGAGTGACCTCACATGGGTGAGCAACGCGTCGACGTCATGAACCGGCACCGGCCCGACACTAGCGGGTGCCCCATCCCGTCGGGGGCGGCGGGATCATCGACGGCAGAAGGCTGCGGTCGAGCCCCTTGGAACCGGATCTTGATACGGGGACATGTTGGCAGGTATCCGACGGGTGAATCGACCTCCCGATCACCTCGACCACCCGTTGCGAACAGCGCGCACTGTTCACCCCTGAGTCACCACCACACCTCCTGGCGGTGACACCGAACCTGCCTGTACGCCCGCTGTCCCACCAGGGGCCATTCATTCCAGGTCGAACGCGGCCCGGATCGCTGTGGTCAGGGCCGCCTCCTGCGACGGGAAGAAGAACCCGAGACCGCGCCCCAACGCCGACACCGGAATCGTGACGATGTTGTCGCAACTGACCACCGAGTCCTTCTCCAACCCGTTGGCCGGCCCCACCGGCACCTCGGTGGACAGTCCCCGCACGGTGCCGGTGATCGGCGCCACCGTCACCCGGCTCAGGTGCGGGCGCACCAACTCCCGGGTCAACACCAGCACCGGCCGCGTCTTGTCCAGCTTCGCGGCGTGAATCGGCCGCATCAGTCGAGATCGCTGAACAGACCCGCGGCATGCCGGGCGAGGTCATCGAGCCCGTCCGGGTCGTCCTCGCCGCGCGCCCGGGACAGAATCTCGGCATCCCGGGCGGCGACCTGTCGACGCCGCTCCCGCTCGAGCGCCCGCAACACCAAGGCGGCCCGGCTGGGGGCCCGATGGTCGCGCACCTCACCGTCGACGAAGGCCACAATCTCATCCGGCAACCGCACCGCAATCTGTGTACTCATACCCAAATGCTACCACCGTGGTACCGAATTGGTAGCATGGCTGATCGCGCACGGAATGTCGGATCACCGGATCACCGGACCGGCGCATGTGGCCCGCCCGCCTTCTCGAGAGTGCGCCCCACCGGGCAGACGGCATCGTCAACTTGGCTGGGCCCAGGGCTGGGGCGTTCCCCCCGAGATGTGGACACCAATTCCTATGCGGCGGTGGCCAGCATAGCCGATCGCCGTTCGAACTCGACCGGGCAGATCTGGCCCAGGCTCGAATGCCTCCTTCTGGTGTTGTATCGCGTGATCCAACGGAAGACCGCAGCGCGTGCCTCACCCACACCGTTCCAGCGCTTCCGGCCCTGCAGCGTCTCCCGTTTCAGCGTCGCGTTCAGCGACTCGGCAGCCGCGTTATCCGCCGACGTCCCGACCGCGCCCCGCGATGTCGTCACCCCCAACTCACGACACAGGTCGGCGAACTCGGCCGACGCATACTGAGCCCCGTTGTCGGAGTGGAAAAGTGCCCCATCGAGCCCTGCGGCGCCGCGACAGGCCGCCGCCGCCCGCAACGCATCGGTGACCAACTCGGTACGCATGTGATCGGCGATCGACCACCCCGCCAACCGGCGCGAGCCCAGGTCCAGCACCGTCGCCAGATACAGAAATTCACCGTCACCCACCGGGAGGTAGGTGATATCGCCGACGTACTTGGTGTTCGGGGCACTCGCGGTGAAATCCCGCCGGATCAGGTCCGGCACCGGGGCCGCATCCGGGGCGGGGATAGTGGTGCGCACGGTCTTGCGCAGATGCACCCCGACGATCCCGTGCTCACGCATCACCCGCTCGACCCGCTTGTGATTGACCTCGATCCCGGCCTCGCGCAGTTCAGCGGTCACCCGCGGTGCCCCGTAGGTGCCGTCGGAATCGGCATGGATGGCGCGGATCCGCGCCGCCAGCTCCTCGTCCGCGCGGGCGCGGGCGGCCCGGGCCGGCGCGGAGGCCCGCCACCGGTAGAAACCCGAGCGGGAGACCTCGAGGATCTGGCACAGCCACTTCACCGGAACGGTGTCGCAGTGGTCGTCAACGAACTGAAAGCGGCTCACCAGTTCGTGAAAGTCGGCCCGGGGCGCGGTGGCCGCCTCGCGGCGACTCCGTCTCCCGGACCGCTTCCCGAACCCGGCGTGCACCTTTCAATGCACCGGGCTCTCCACAAGACCCGTTCAGGCCGCGGTGTGTTCCTCGTTGGTGTCCGGCCAGGGTGAGGGGATGACCGTACCGCGGTAGCGGTAGCGGGTCGTGCCGATCTTCTCGAGATCGATCAGCTCCCGATGCTCACTGGCGGGCCACCATCCGCCGCCGCAATAGCGGCGGCGGAGCGTCTTCCAGGTCGACCGGGGTGCTTTCGCCGTAGCCATCGCCACACCGTCTGCCACACATAGTGACTGAGATAGGAAAAGACCGCGGAGGACACCCCCGCCCGGAAGTAGCCGCACCATCCCCGCAGCGACGGATTCACCCGACGCAGCAGATCATCGAGCGGCTGATTGGTTACGACCTGTCGGCACAGCATCTTCACCTTCCGTTTGACGGCCAGCACTGCCTTCTTCGACGGATAGTTGTAGATGAAGTGCTGGCTGGTTCCGCGTTTGCGGTGCCGCTGGATGCGCCACCCGAGGAAGTCCAGCCCCTCGTCGATGTGGGTGATCAGGGTCTTGTCCGGTGACAGACGCAACCCGATCGTCGCCAGCACGGCGGCGACCTCCTCCCGGAGGGCCTCGGCGTCGGCCCTGGTGCCCTTGACCATCAGGCACCAGTCGTCCGCGTACCGGACAAGCCGAAAGTTCGGCAGGCCGCGACGACGCCGTTTGGCCCGCTCCAAGTTACTGGTGCGCCATCCGCCGGGAGCCTGGGCGATGTACTCGTCCAGCACCGACAGTGCCACGTTCGCCAGCAACGGCGAGAGGACTCCACCCTGCGGGGTTCCGGCGGCGGTGTCCTCCAACAGGCGATCCTCGGTGAGGATGCCCGCCTTGAGGAATGCCTTCACCAGGGCCAGGACACGGTTGTCCCCGATTCGACGACGCACCCGCCCCAGCAGGGCGGTGTGGTCGATCTCATCGAAACAGGCCTTGATGTCACCCTCGACGATCCAGTCATAGCATCGTGGTCTCGTCGTAAAATGGCGCACCTCGGCCACCGCATCGTGTGCCCGGCGCTTCGGGCGGAAACCGTAGGAACACGGCAGGAAATCCGCCTCGAAGATCGGCTCCAACACCAGCTTCAGCGATGCCTGGACCACCCTGTCCGCCACGCTCGGAATACCCAGTCGGCGACGCTTATGCGTCCCCGGCTTCGGAATCATCCGCTCGCGGACCGGCAGCGGGCGGAAGCTGCGGTTCTTGATGCTGCACCGCAACTCGTCGAGGAAATCCTCGACCCCGTCGACCGCCTCGATGGATCGGGCGGTACGCCCGTCCACCCCGGCGGTTCCGGCACCCTTGTTCCCGCTCACCCGATCCCACGCCACCAACAAGAACGCGGGATCGGACACGAGGTTGAACAGATCGTCGAACCTGCGATGAGGATCATCGCGAGCCCAACGGTGCAGCTTCGTCTGGATCTTCAGTACCCGTCGCTCCGCCTGATACAGGGCGTGCTCGAGTTCGTCGGTGTTCACCGGCGACCTTCCCTCCTGACCTTCCAGTCCTTCCACTGCATGTCTTGCTGGCCCCCTTCGCCCTGCGATCGCCTCTCGCGACCTCCACAGACGGGTCGTCACTCCCGCGACTACTACGGGGCCTCCGCCCCACCTCGCAGTGCTCGGCCGGACACGAACCTTCCACCCACGCCCGGCTGGCTACCGGGTGAGATGGCCGCACACACAAGGCGGTTCCCACGTTCACCAGGTGATCGATCGGTCAGGGAGGCACCCAGCTGTACTCCGGCAGCATCGCCGCGCCTACGCCGCAGACATTCGGCGCGGCCTCCTCACCGCTCGAGACACACAGATTCGGAGTCGAAACCCGGGCCGAACAGCCCCCAGGTTCCGTGCGCTGCATACCGGCCCGATATCCACCAGGTTTGAGCCGGCTTCGCGTTTACGGAGCGTCCACCACTGGTTCGCTCACGCTGTACCTTCTGACCTTGCTCAGCGAGCCCGCACCGTCTGGTAGTTCCAGTACGACTCACCTTCGTCGGGGCCGCTTGCCACCCTTGACCGTCGTTCCCCGGCAAGGGCTGCCCCCAGCTTCACTCAGGCCGCTGCGACGACCCGAGGGAGGCGGTCTCTCACCACCTCTCGACCAACCCAGCGCCTCGTGGCGCACGTCTCGCCCGCGAAATACTTTGCTGCCCTCCGCAGGATCTCCCGCTCGGTTTCGAGCTTCCGGATTTGGGCCTTGAGCTGCCTGTTCTCTTCCTCCAACACGGACTCGGACGATACCCCGCCCGCCGATGCCGGCCTCCGGGGCCGGTCCGCTGCGGACGAACTTCCGGTGCGTTTGCGCTCGGCCCGCACCCAGTTGCGTAGGGTCTCACGGCTGACGCCCAGGTCGTTGCCGATGCCCTCGAACGTGTGGCTCGGATCGGACAGGTACAACGCGACTGCATCGGCCTTGAACTCCGCCGAGTACGCCTTCATCGCCATCTGTGACATCACTTCCTCTGGGTCCTCACGACCCAGTGTTCAGGATGTCCACACTCGAGGGGGAAGCCCCCGCACCTCACCCAACCGCGCCATGCCGTCCTCGGCGAACCGCATACCTCCCGGTGGGTGACGGTGAATTTCTGTATCTGGCGACGGTGATGGACCTGGGCTCGCGCCGGTTGGCGGGGTGGTCGATCGCCGATCACATGCGTACCGAGTTGGTCACCGATGCGTTGCGGGCGGCGGCGGCCTGTCGCGGCGCCGCAGGGCTCGATGGGGCACTTTTCCACTCCGACAACGGAGCTCAGTATGCGTCGGCCGAGTTCGCCGACCTCTGTCGCGAGTTGGGGGTGACGACCTCGCGGGGCGCGGTCGGAACGTCGGCGGACAACGCGGCTGCCGAGTCGCTGAATGCGACGCTGAAGCGGGAGACGCTGCAGGGCCGGAAGCGTTGGAACGGTGCGGGTGAGGCACGCGCCGCAGTCTTCCGGGTGGATCACGCGCTACAACACCAGAAGGAGGCATTCGAGCCTGGGCCAGATCTGCCCGGTCGAGTTCGAACGGCGATCGGCTACGCTGGCCACCGCCGCATAAGAATAGGTGTCCACATCTCGGGGGGAACGCCCGAGCCCTACCGGTTGAACACGGCCCCCTGCGGGGCAGCTGTCTCCTACCTGCCTGGTCATCCACGGGTGTGAAGACCGGGCCGCGACCGGTCAGGGCTTTCCGTCCCGACGATGCCCCGCCGGTAACGGTGAGGCAGAGGGCATGGTGCGGGTGCGATGCGCGGGCTCCAGCGATCAGAGGATGCGGCGAACTCGCATGTCGGGAAACACATCACCGATACGGACGACGTCGCCAGTGGTAGGAGCGTGAATCATCTGTCCATTGCCGATGTAGATCGCGACATGCCCGGGGCCGCTGGACTGCCAGTTTCCAAAGAGAAGGTCGCCGGGCTGGGCCTGCTCGATGGGGATCTCTGTGCCGATATTCCATTGCATCTCCGAGGTCCGCGGCAGCTTCACCCCGGTGGCGGCGTATACCGCGAATGACGTAAGCCCGGAGCAGTCGAATCCGCCGCCCGATGGGCCGTCAATGTTTCCTCCACCCCATATGTAGGGCAGGCCCAGGTACCGCAGGGCACTTTTGACGATCTCGCCTCCCCCGGCTCCGCCGGGAAGGGTGAGCAGCGGGTTGAGGATTTTCGCGAAGTAGTTCTCGGTGGATCGGATCTTGGCTACGTACGGTTGGGTTTGGTTCTCGTAGTCGGGAAGACCCGAGGGCATCCCGTGGGATGCGAGAACTGCGCCAGCGCCGGCGTTGTAGCCGGCGATCGTCAGGTCCAATGTGTCGCCTTCCACCACACCCGCCCGTTTCCATGTTTCGACCTGCGCCCGAATGTCGCACAACAAGTGTCCAGAGGCCATGACCGAATCGGCGATCCCGTTGATGTCGACGTTGCCATCACCGTCAGCATCTTTGCCGTACTTCGCCCACGTGCCGGGCATGAACTGGCCCGGGCCCCGTGCACCTGACGGCGACACCGGAGAGGCCGGACCGTAACGGAAGCCATTCTCCGCTGAATACAGGGCGGCGAGAACGGGCGCTTGCACCCCTTCACAGATTTCGCCGGCCTTCTTCAGCCACGGCACGAACACGGCGATTGCACCTACCGACGTCAATGACGCGGTCGGCAGAGCTGCGGGAAAGGCGCGAGTACCACACCGCCGTCGCCGACGGTCGCACCCGTGACGGCAGCGTCGCTGTAATTCCCCGATTCACCGGGCTGCGGTGTCCAGGGTGCCGGCGGTGGAGCAGCCGGTACCGGCGGGGAAATCTGGCTGACGGCCGGATCGGGTGCGGCAACCGGCAGATAGGGCTCCAAGTTTTGCGCCGCGGCCTGGGTGGCCTGGTCTACCGCCGCCTGAGCTGGGTCTTGTAACGGGTCGGGTAACTGACCAATAACGTCCTCGACCTGCTGGTCCACCACCGGCGCTGCATTTTGTGCCGCCTCGACCGCGGCCACCGCTTGATCCTGAACCTCAGCGGGTGCGTTTGCACCCTGGAAGAGGGTGCCTACAGCAGTAGCAGTGGCGATGATAATTGCCGAGGGGTCAACGGACATGGGGTACTCCTGAGTGCCCGCCGGTACCTAGAGCGGACACGCGGCGGGAGGCGCGCCTGCAGAATTAGGAAAAGTTGTGTGGTAGCACGTTTCGAGTCGATGAGCTCGGACGTTTGCGGTCCCGCGTGCACTGGCGACTTGATTCAAAGAGGCCTGTGGGCAGCGTCGAATGCGGCTGCGGTGGGGATTTCATCGGTCAGAGCGATCGATCGATTTTCGCGGCCGCGGCGGACCATAGCCGATCTGCGCTCACGACGGCTGTGGCCCTTGTTGCCTCGCAGAAGCGTTTGCGTCATCCTCCGTGTCGGGGTGCTGAGAACATCGTCAGCGAGTAGGCGAATTTTCGTCCTCGACGGCTCACTTCGAGAAACTCCTATTTGGGCGCGGGTGTGGGTGCGGGTGCGCCCTTGTCTCCCAACGTGGCTCCTACACCGCTGATCTCGGTGATCTTCCAGTCGTTGCGGCTGTCCATACTCAGCTGGTAGGTGGCGGTGGACTGGATCCCGTCCGGCGCCTGTGCGTTGGTGGTTCTCACACTGACGAAGCAGTCCACCGAGTAGGTGCCGTCGCCCGTGGCCTCTGCTTTCGCGGTGATCGGTTGGGCCGTCGACGCCCACTGGAGCGGAACGATGATCTGTTCCATCGAGGTCGCTGCCTGGCCGAGTCGGGCGGACAGCTCCGGGGTCGTACCCGCGGTTAGCCGGCCTTTCCATGTTTCGAGGTCACGAAAGTCCATTTGGGCGGCACCGGTGGCGTAGTCGAGGGCGACCTGCTCCGCGTGCTGCCGTGCAGCGTTGTCTGCGCGCACTGCATGGAGCTCAGTTGTTGTGTCGTACAGTTGCCATGAGCCGATTCCCGCCGCCGTGAGCACTGCGGCTCCGGCGATTGCGGCGATCGCCTTCTTTCGCTCGATACGGAGGGTGATGCCCTTCTCCGGGGACTTCTCCACATCACCATTCGTGTGATCCGCCGGGTTCGGGTTGTGCTCGATGAGGGCTGTCTTTTGCATGTCGATCTCGTTCCTGAGTTTGTCGCTCTGTGTTTCGTCAAATTCGGTCTGTTGCTGTCATCGGCCTCCCGGGTTTTGTATATGGACGGTCACCGCGTCTCCAGACGCCGTCGCGGTCAGGGCGTTGTTGAGGAGCCCGCTGATGTCCATCGTGCGAAGGCTCTGAGCCCCCGCCGAAACGCCTGGCAGGAGATCTACGCCGATGGTGTGGAGATCGCCGGCAGTCGCGTCGAGGAACTGCTGGAGATCAGCGATGAAGGGGCTGGCTCCGTTGGTGATTCCGGAGAGTAGTGGTCCGCGCTCGACAACGAAATGGACGCCGTCGGTGAGGACGTTCTCGAACCCGGCACCGAACTCGGCGGCGTAGGGTGTGGCCCCGCGCAGCCCCTCAGGGATGGCGGCGCTGTCGAGCAGCAGCGGTTGCAGGGTACGGAGCAACGTGGTGAAGCTGTCTGAATTCCTGCTTATCTCGGACGCCATCAGTTCTCCGGCCCGGGAGAGGTTGCTGTATACCCGCGGGTCGTCGGGCAATGCGATGTCGAACGTGCGGAAGATCTCCTGCACTTTGTCCGGTTCCACCTGCGTCAGCAGGTTGGTGAGGCGTTCGGACAGTTCTTCGAAGGTCGTAGGAATTTCGACCTGAGACACCGGAACGAGGGCCGCGTCGTCGAGGTAGGGCCCGGACGCCGAGTCGGGCCGAATCGACAGATATGGTTCGCCGAGCGCTGACAAGTTGTCCACCCGGAATGTGCTGTCTGCCGGTATCGCAACACCCTCGTCGTACTTCCACGCCACGTCGATCTGTTCGGCCGACGCGGTGATTGCGGTGATCTCGCCGACTGCGATACCGCGCAGGAGAACCCGAGATCCGACGACGAGCCCATTGGTGTCGGGAATCTCGATTCGTGCTGTCTTGACCTTCTCCAGAATCCCGGTTCGGAGTCCGGAGTTGATCATGTAGACGAACGAGAGCACTGCGATCACGGTCATCCCGATGATCGACAGACTGGTGCGCCGACTCATTTCACAGCTCCCAACATGCGCAGAATGTTTTCGGCGTCCGCGACCATCTGGTCCCCTTGCGGTGTGTTCACGGAGACGATGTCGACCGAAGGATTCTTTGCGAACGGGATCAGGGTCGTCCGAAGGAAGTTGGACACGTCCACGGTTGCGGACGAGTACCCGACGATGGAGTCGCCTGTGTCGGCCAGTGATTCGAGCATCGGAACCATCCACAGACCACCTTCGTAGACGCTACCGATCGACGGGAGGATCTGTCCGATGTGCGCCACGATGTTGGTGGCCACCCGCCGCCAGTAGTGCACCGACGAAGAGTCGAACAACGTCGAGAGTTCGGTTCCGTTGTCCCCGAGCGCAACGGCGGTGGAATCCATCTCCGAGAGCATGCGATCGACATTGCCGGTGCGATCGCCGAGGTCATGAAGATCGACCGAGACGATGGAGGAGAGTTTCTGGATTTCCGGAACCGACGGCATCACCGTGTTCACCCGTGCCATCACGTCCTCGATCCGCCGGATGCTCCCGCCGTTGATGAAAGTGGCGAGTACCGCCATCGTGTCCTCGAGTTGCGGCGGTGAGGTGGTCCGGCTCGCCGGAACGGTCGCCCCTTCGGCGAGATACTCCCCACCGGGAGCGTCGGGATCTCGAACAAGGGCAACGTAGGTATCGCCGAGGAGCGTGTTCTGCCGAACGATCGCGCGGATGCCGGCGGGGACGCGCGTGTCGTCGCGGATACCGGTATGCACGACGACGCTGCGGTCGGTGATCTGCACGTCGTGGACTTCGCCGACCCGGACACCGTCCATGATGACGTCGGCGCCGTTGGGGAGATTCATGACACTGGCGAACTCAATCGACAGCTCGTAGTCGGCACCGACACCGCCGCGCACCGACGGCAGGTCTTCCGGCCTGAGTGAGCAGGCGGAGGCCACGAGGATCAGCGCCAACGCCACCAGCATTCGGACTCGCCGACCCGATACAACCGAAGTCTTCACTGTGCCGCCCCGTTCACGAGCGTGTAGTCCATCCACGCGGTCGCCGAGACGTGTGCGCCGGTATCCGTGCGCTGGCAACTGCCCGGCTGCAATCGGTCGAGCACCGCGCACAAGTCGTCGTTGACCGCGACAGTGGGAGGGGTGTACTGGATGTGGGGGTCGCTGGCACTCGTTGCCTGCTGCCTGACGAGTCCTTCCAGGGAGGGAAGGGTGCCGAGCAGGCTGTTGATATCGCCTGTTCTGCCTGCCGTCATCGCGATCGCATCGGTGACTTGTCCGTGCACGAACGGCCAGATGTCGTTGCCGTAGTTGGTTTGGATGTCCTCGAGCGTCCGTACCAGCCAGGCGATGCCCTGACAGACGTCGACGACTCCGGGCCACAATTCGATCCCGGCTTCGGTGACGGCGGGCAGATGCTGCACCAGGCTCGTGATCGCCGCCCAGTCGGCAAGGGCCCTCTCGCTCAGGGGCGCCATGTTCACGATCGAGGAGCCGATGTCGGCAACGAACTTGTCGGGGTCATTCATCGCCTCGGCGGCGTGTTCCATCATGGTCCGCGCGCTCTCGCCCTGACCGCGCAGTGACTCGTCGAGCCCTGCCACCGCCATCGCGATGGTTTGCTGTTTGTCTTCCGGGGCCAGTGCCTTGATGAAGTCGGCTGCCGAGGAGACCACCTCGGAGATACTTTTCGGGGTGTGACTGTTCTCCAGGGCTATACAGGTCCCTGGTTCGAGGGTCGGACCGGTCGCATAGTTGCCGACGAGTTCGAGGCTGCGGTCGGCGAGGATCGACTTCGATCGCGTCACCGCCTGGACGTCGGCGGGAAGGTCACGGTCGCTGTTTGCGGTGAAGGTCACCTCGACGTGACTGCCCTTCTGCACTATCGATTCGACACGTCCCACCTCGAACCCCATTTGAGTCACCGGATTTCCCGCGTAGAGGCCGACTGCGTCGGGCATCTCGGCGCAGTACGAGCGAGTGGAGTCGGTGGCGACTGTCCGCGCGACCGCGATGCCGGCTGCGCCCAGCGCGAGGGCAACGGTGAGGGTGGCGGCAGTGGTTGCCAGCTTCTTCTTGTTCATCTCAGCACTGCCGTCCCGGTACCGGTATGCAGATGTCAGATGCCATGAGGGTTCCTCCGCTGATCGTGGCGAGGCCTTCGGGTGTCAGCCATTTCGCAAGTTGGTCCCGCGCTGCGACGAGGGCGTCCATCGCGGGCCCCATGGAGGTGTTGAACTCCTCGATCAGGCTCCGCACCTGCGTGATGGCTGCCGCGACTTCCTCTTTGTGGTCGAGGTAGTAGCGCTCGACCGAGGACATACTCATGAGAACGTCGCCGAGCAGGAGGTATGACTCGTTAAAGCCCGCATGAGTCGTGCTGTAGGTCGAGAACACCATGTCCATCTCACGAATAAGGTTGAAAACGAGTTCGCGGTTGACGTTGAAAGAGGTTAGGTACTCGTTCGCCAACCCCGTGATGGTCGTGACCTGCGCGCGCTGCCGGTCCATCACCCGAGCGATTGCGGTCATTCCCGAGATCATCGACTCCACCGAGCCCGGGTTGGACGTCAGCGCGTCGGCCACCTGCGCGAGGTTGGCATCGACGGGTTCGCCCTCGACCTGATCGGTCACGTTCGGGGCAGCTTGCAGGACATCGCCGATGGAGTACGGGACCGTCACTTGCGCCGTGGGAATCGGCTGCTCCCCGAGCGGTGACTCTCCGAGCGGGACAAGGGTGATCGCGTAGCCGCCGACGGGTGTCAGCATCCGCACTTGAACATGTGAATCGGTGCCGACGAACAAGTCGTCCTCGACTTCCATGCTGACGCGGACCGTCTCTTGGTCGAGGGCGACGTCCGTCACCTTGCCAACGGAGATTCCGGCGACGCGCACATCCTGTCCCACCGCAATGGCGGAGACGTCGGTGGTTTCGAAGGTCACAGACTTTCGCCCGGGTGGGCTCACGTACAGCACGGTGGTCGCGACGAGCGCCAACACCGCCAACGCCGCCACGCCGACGCCGAGCCGGATGTCGTTGTCGAACCACGACAGAACCCTCCGGGCGCTCCGGCGCGGTCTTCTGGTGGTTATGGCGCGCTGCATACGACGACCTCGCTTCCACTGAGGAGGACCTGGACATCGGTCGGCAATGTAGCGACGCCGTGGCTGCATCCTGGTCCACCTGGATCGGCACCCACACTGGTGGGAATTTGGAGTCCTGCGATGGAGGCTGGCAGCAGACTCAGGGCTCGGGCCGTCTCCTCGGCGGAGGAGAATGCGGAGGCGACGATGGCTTCGATGTCCGTACCGGGCCGCAGACCAATCATGTCGAACAACCGCTTGATCGGTCTCAGGAACTCGGGACCGTAGGCCGCAGTCTTCGGGAACTCGTCAAGGACCGTCATCGCACTGGCGATCGGCACGCTCAACGAGCGCAGGAATTCCACCACTTCGTCGGATCGGCCACCCATGCTGTCGGAGATGCGTGCCAGGTTGGCCGTCAGCGTCGAGATCACCTGTTCCCGATCGGCCGCGAGATCGGCGAGCTTTTGAGCGTCATCGAGCATCGGTTTCAATCCGCCTCCATCGCCTTGCAGCACGGTGATCGCGTTCTCGGTGAAGCGGTTGATGTCATCGGTACTCATCGTGGCCAGCACCGGTTGCAGGCCGTTGAAGAGTTCGGTGATGTCGAAGGACGGGCGTGTCCTGTCGATGGGCAACTGATCGATCTCGTGACCTGATCCGTCTCCGAAATCGGCGTCGATATAGCGCACGCCGGTCAGGTTCTGATACTTGACGGCCAGGGTGGTGTTGCCGGTGAGTCGGTAGGGCTGCTCCATGCTGAAGCGCACCTCGGCGACGGTGCTACCGCCACGCCGATGCAACTCGATGGATTCGACCTTGCCGATTCGCACTCCCCTGGTTCGGATATCACCGTTGGAACCGAGGCCGGATACATCGGAGAACTCGGCGGAATAGCTGTGTGTTTCGCCGGCAACCGGGCTCTTCATGGCCGAGATCACCAGCGTGAACAGCAGAACTGAAATAGCAGCTGCGACTGCGAGTTTGACGATGGTAGCTATGTAGTCGGCGCGCGTGTTCATCGCTCTCCCCGGTCCTGGGCGGGCGCCGACACGGCGCCGAGTCCGAGCGGCGCCGCGAGAGCCGGGAACCCGTCGAGAACAAGGCGGAGTTGGAGCCGCTGCCCGTCGGGAGTGTCGACAAAGGCCGAGTCGAGCCGGCGGATGATCTCGCTGGTGGCCTCTGGACTCATACCGCTGTTGAGCAGGTGGGGAATGACACCGGTCGCCTCGACGACGATCTGCGTCAACGGGGTCAGTTCGGTTCCGTGTGACGCGAGCAGGGCTCCCGCCTGCCCGAACAACTTGTTTCCTGCGATGCTCAGGGCCGCATTCGTCTCGTCCATGAACGTGTCGTCGACTCCGACGGAGCCGTCGGGGCGGCGATTGTAGGCACTGTTGTAGATCGACATCAACCCTTCGATCGCTTGATCGCTGAAACCCGGCATGGTGTCGAGGATTTCGTTGAAATTCTCGATGAGGTTGCTCGGTAGTGCCTGCTGGGTGGCGGCGACGCGGTCGGCCACCAGCACCCCCGTCTCGATCCATGGGGTCAGCCCGTCGAGATAGTGCACGGACTTGTCGAGAGAGGAGATCATCTGGTCGGTCAGCGTCCCGTCGATCGTCAGCGAGCCCCGTTCGATCATCGTCGACATCGTGAAGTCGCCTCGCGGCGTGCGTTGGAGCTCCATACCGGACTCGAGCTCCGCGCCGCCTGGCTGAGCAATGAGGTTGACCGCAGAGGTACCGAAGTAGTTTTCCGGACGGAAGTCGAGCTCGAAAGTGTCGGTCAATCCGGATACCTGGTCCTCGGACAGTGCGAGTTGCATGTGCACTGCTCCTGATCGCGTTCGCTCGAGTGCTGTGACCTCGCCGATGCTCTGCCCACGCAAGACGACTTTGGTGCCCTCTGCTACTCCCGGCCCGACCTGCGGAACCTCGATGTCGACCGCGATCCCATCGGGAGCGGTCAGACGCGGGTACAGCGATACCGTGGCGACGGCTGCCACTGTCATGGCGGTGACCACGGCGATGCCGGTCGTTGCCAGCATGCGGGACTGTGTGGTTGCGGATCCCCGTAGGAAGTCCTGATTTCTTGATTTTGTCATGTTCTCATCCCTTGAACACCAGTTCCGGGCTCAATCCCCAGATGATCACCGTCATCACAAAGTTCAGTACGACGATCGCGACAAGACTTGCGCGGATCGCCCGTCCGGATGCGGATCCGACGCCGGCCGGGCCCCCGGATGCGAAGTACCCGTAGTAGCAGTGGATCAGTGTGACGACTCCGCAGAAGACCAACACTTTGGCAACTGATGCCACCAGATCGGGAACACTGAGAAACTGGGCGAAGTAGTGGTCGTAGGTGCCGGCGGGCTGACGGTGGAATATCTTCACGATCAGTCCACCGGTGATGAAGCTGATCATGAGGGCCATGAGGTAGCCCGGAAGGACCACCAGCATGCTTCCGATCAGTCGTGTGCCGACGACGAAAGGAATGGCCTGCAGACCAATGGATTCGGTGGCGTCGATTTCTTCCGAGATTCGCATGGCTCCGATTTCGGCGGTCATGCGGCAACCGGCTTGGGCGGCGAACCCGATTCCGGTGATGATGGGGGCAATGACTCGGATGTTGCCGAACGACTCGATTATTCCGGTGAGGGCTCCGAATCCCAGCAGGTCGAATGCCATGAACGCCTGGATCGCGACCACGGCGCCCACTGCGACGCCGAGGAAGAACATCAGACTGACCACGCCGCCATCGACCACCAATGATCCATTGCCCCAGGCCATGTTGTTCATGGTCGTGACGGTCTGCTTGCGGTAGTGACGGACGGTCTTGGGTAACAGGTAGATGGTCTTGCCGACGAATACCGTGATCTGTCCGACTTCTTCGATTCCGGCCCGGAACGCTCGCGCGAGCTTGCCGACGGGCAGGAGGTCGGCTATCGGGCGGTGATGCCGGCGGTGTGCGCTGTTGTTGATCGCCATTACGCCAACCTCGCCGGAAAGAACATCATCTGCAGCTGGCTCACGAGGAGGTTGGCCGCGAAGATGCAGAAGACGCTGAGAACGACCGATGCATTGACCGCATTGGCGACCCCCGTCGGCCCGCCCTTGGCCTCGAGCCCACGCAGACCGGCAATTATCACCACCATGGCCGCGAAGATCAGCGACTTGAGTATCGAAAACACCAGGTCGGTGGGCGTGGCGAATGCGCCGAACGACTGCCAGAAACTACCGGGTACGACGTCATTGACATTCGCGGAGATCAGCAGTCCGGCGGAGACTCCCGCAGCGATGATGATGATGCACAGCATCGGCGCGATAGCGATCATGGCCAGGAATCGCGGTACGACCAGGCGCTGGACCGGGTCGATACCCATGACGCGAATCGCTTCGATCTCCTCGCGAATTGCGCGTGCTCCGAGGTCGGATGCGATCGCGGACGCCGCCGCACCGCTCATGAGCAATCCGGCGGCCATCGGGGCGCCCTGACCGACGACGCCGAGCCCACTGGCGGCCCCGGCGAGCGAGTTCGCACCGACCTGGTTCATGATGCCGCCGACCTGAACCGAAACCTCGGCGCCGATCGGTACGGCCATCAGCAATGCCGGCAACGCGGTGACTTTCAGCAGTTTCCACATCTGCTCGACGACCTCGCGGAGGGGAAGCTTCAACGCCAGCGTGTCTGCTACGGCGAAACGCACAACATTGCCGCCGAGCCTGGCAGAGCGTCCGATCGTCGCGAGACTGCGTGTCGGGTTCTCCCTGAGATACTTCGCAATCCGCTCTGCCCGAGCCGGTTTGGACGGAAGATGCGGGGCGGTGGCTTTCTCTGCCCCGAGCGTCTGTATCCCCGCTAGCGACGTACTCATCGTTCCACCACTTCCGTAGCGTTGGGGGTCGTCACGTGCGCCTGCGTCTTCACAGGTCGATTACCTTTCTTTTTCACCAACCACTCGGGTAGCAGAGGTGTGCCGATCTCTCACGGCTGTGCAACATACGGGCGGGCCCGTAGCCATCGATATCGACGGAACCTCCGGCGCACCGGCCCTGGGGTTTCCATGGCCATTTGCGCGCGGAGACTATCCCGAGCCGCGATGTACGGAACGGTGACCACTCACCACATGTATGCGACTCGTGGCCCCGTGACTGATGTCACATTACGGAGAGCGTAACCTGTCACCTGTCTTTACGTCAATGCTGGTGTCCAATACACCGTCGCTGCCGGTGACCGTGCACGGGAGCCCCGTTCTGACCTAATGCTCGCGGCAGAACGGAGGTAGCGGGCGTGTGTGCCCTGACCCTCACAAAGCGAGAAGGGCCCCGGCGCACGTGCCCACGAGATTTCGTGGTCGCGTGCGCCGGGGCCGACCGGCCGCCGGTGCGGGGTGGCGAACCTGATCCGGGGTGGCTCGCGGGCCGGGGACGGACGGCTCGGGAGGGAAGGCGGTTCTGCCGGCACGCATCGTTGATGACCTGCCCGCCGATCCCGCGCCCGGTGGGTCCTACGCCGCCCGATTCGGCTACTCCTGACCGGGAAGGAGGAGCAGCTTTCCCATGGCGACCCCGTTCTGCATGGCCTGGAAAGCGGTACTCGCCTCGCGCAGCGGGAACGTCGCGTGGATGGGTGGATGGATCTCTCGGTCGACGCACAACTTCACGAGGTCGGCGAGTTCGGAAGCCGAGCCCATCGACGACCCAAGGATCGCGAGCTGTTTGGCGAAGATCAGCGAAAGGTTGATCGTCGCTTCGTATCCGCTGGTGGCGCCGGGAACGACCATGGTGCCGCCGGCCTCGAGACATTTGAGCGAGTGATTCCACGTCGCGGCCCCGACCGAGTCCATCACGTAGTCGACGCGCTCGGGAAGCCGGGCACCGAACTCGAAGGTGGCCTCAGCTCCGGTCTTCATGGCGAAGGCACGCTTGTCGTCGGTTCTGCCGGTGGCCCATACCCGCGCTCCCACCGCACTCGCGAGCATGATCAGTGCTGTGGACAGGCCTCCGCTGGCGCCCTGAATGAGGACGAGATCTCCGGCGGAGACGTGTGCCCGGGAAAACAGCATCTTGTACGCGGTCAGCCAGGCGGTGGGGAGGCAGGCGGCCTCCTCGATCGTCATCCCCTGGGGAATCGGTACGAGATTCGCCGTCGGTACGGTGACGTACTCGGCGAATGTACCGTGATGGCGTTCGGAGAGCACCGACCTTCGTCCGCCGTCATCGACGACCGGGTAGATGAGCACTGCGCGGCCGGTGTCGTCGAATCCTGCGGCGTCACAGCCGAGGATCAGCGGAAGGCGGGCTTCGGAGATGCCGACTCCGCGCAGCGACCAGATATCGTGGTGGTTCAGTGAGGCCGCCTTGACGGTGACCGTTGTCCATCCCGGCGGCACGTCGGGCAGGGGGAGGTCACCGAATCGGAGTGCGCTCAGCGGCTCGTCGGCGTCCGGTTGGGTCATGTAGACCGATTGCATCTGCGAAATCCTCAGTGTCAGGGTCCTGGCGGGCGTTGCTCAGGCGGTCAGGGTTTCCCAGAGGGCATGTTCGCCCTGGCTGAGCGCAAGCTCACCGAGACACGCGAGCCATCGGCTCTCGCTGATCGGTTCGTCCCGCCACGCCCAGATTCTGGTGGTGTAGTGGTGAAGGGGGTACTCGCGAGTGATTCCCAATGCCCCATGCAGTTGATGCCCGATGCGAGCCGCCCGGGTACCGGCCCGTGACGCCATGATCCGCGCGGTCACGGCGGTCGGGTCCACGGTTGTGCGTCCGGTGGCCTCGAGCGTGACCGATTCGACGGCACGGTCGAGTGCGGACCCGGACTCGAGCAGCGCCACCTTCAGTTCTGCGAGATTGCCCGCGACGGCCGGAATCTCGATCAGGGGCTGACCGAACTGCTCCCGCGTCTGTACCTGCAGGCGCGCCAAGCCGTAGGTGCCCTCGATCGCGCCGGTCAGGGCGGCCGAGCCCAGCAGCGCGAGCCGGCCGAGGACATCGGCGGCGGTGGAGGGGCCCGACAGTTCCTGCCATGCGTTTGCGGGAACGCTTACGTCGTCCCGCGCGTCACCACACAGGTTCATTCTGGGGGTGATCGCCACGCCCGGGGCCGTCAGGTCGATCACGCCGACCCTGTCCTCGTCCACGGTCACCAGGCGTTCGCAATGACGGGCCCAGGGAACGGCGGAGAGGGTGATCGTGTCGCTTCCGCCGGTGTGATCGAGGACTGCGATGGTGCTGCGGGCGATCTCACCTCCACTCTCGCCGAGGATCTGATTCGCCAGAGCGGCTTCCGCCAAGGGGGTGCTCACGCCTTGCGCGGCGAGTGTGCGGACCAGGACGACGAGGTCGTGAAGGGTGCCGCCGGATCCGCCGGCCCTTTCCGGTACTCCCACGGTGGTCAGACCGAGTTCGATCAGTTTGGGCCAGAGTCCGGGCAGATCTCCGGCCACGGGCAGAGTGGCGTCACTCGCCAAGTCGGTGATGAGCTCCACGAGCTCCTGCGAGGTGTCTGTCATGTTCTCTTTTCCTCACGTGCGATCAAACCGAGCAATACCTCCGCGGCACCGCCACGCACGGTGAACCCCGGTGAGGCGAGCAGGGCATGACCGAGCAGGCTGTCGGGCCGGTTCTCGGAGGGCGGCAGGATGGTCCGGGCGGCCTCGAGGACGTCGAGTTCGAATGCGTTACCCAGATATTTCAACGTCGCCGATTGCTGGACCGGTGCATGCCCTTGGTCGATCTTGCGGGCCACCTCGAAGGCGAGTCTGCGAAGGGTAGCCAGCCGGGCGACCAGTGCCCCCACCGCACCCTTGGCCGACGCATCGGCGGGATCGGCGACGTCGAGAATTCGTGCCAGGACCGGGTAGGTGGACAGGAACCGTTCGGGACCGCCGCGCTCGAACGAGAGCTGTTCGACGACTTGCTTCCACCCGTTCCCAACCGCACCGAGCACTCGGTGTTCGGGAACGAAGACATCGTCGAACAGCACCTCGTTGAAGTGTCGTTCACCGGTGATGTCGACGATCGGGGAGACACTGATTCCGTCCGACGCCATGTCGACGATGAATTCGCTCAGTCCGCGGTGCTTGGCCACTTTTCGGTCGGTGCGCGCGAGCAGATAGATGTGGGTGGCTTCGTGGGCCCCGCTGGTCCAGATCTTGCGCCCGTTGACCAGCCAACCCCCTTCGACCGGCTCGGCGTACGTGCTGACGGCGGCGAGATCCGAACCTGCGGACGGTTCACTCATTCCGAGGCAGAACACGAAATCCGACGCAACGATGCCGGGAAGGATTTCGCCCTTCAGTTCGGCGCTGCCGTGCCGCAGGACCGCGGGGCCGATCTGCCGGTCCCCGACCCAATGCGCCGCGACCGGCGCGCCCGCGCGCAGAAGCTCCTCAGCGACAGCGAGCCGGTGGATCGCCGACAGACCACGTCCGCCGTATTCGGTGGGCCAGCTGACTCCGATGAGCCAGCGTGAGGCAAGTTCCTTGCTGAATTCGAGATCGAACCCCCGCAACCAGTTGTCGCTGCGTGGTGTGTACTTGCCGGCGGTGCGCCATTGCGCGGTGAGCTCGCGCACCTCGCTGCGGAGGGCGAAGGTGCCGTCCGGTGACTCGGTTGTCATGTCGGGCCTTTCAGCGCCCGGCGTATACGCCGGGACGTCGTTCCTTGAATGCAGAGAGGGCTTCCGCCGAGTCGGCGGTCGATGTCACGACCGCCAGGTGGGAGGAGATGGTGTCCAAGGCGGTCCGGAGATCCTGTTCCATCCCGAAGTACACGGAACGCTTGATCATTTGGACGGCGATCGGTGGCTGTGCGGCAAGCTGGGCCGCCAGTTCTGTGACTGCGGAATCGAGGTGCTCCTCGGGTACGACCTTGCTGACCAGTCCGATGGCCAGGGCTTCGGCCGCGTCGACGAACTCCCCTGTGCACAGAAGCCGAAGAGCCTGTGCGACACCGACGATGCGCGGGAGGTAGAAGCAGCCACCGTCACCGGGAACCAACCCGACACGGACGTAGCCCTCGGAGAACCGGGCGGACTCGTCGGCGATGCGGATATCCGCCATCAGCGCCATGTCCATTCCTGCTCCGACGGCCGCACCTGAGACAGCAGCCAGGTACGGCTTGCTCAGGTCACGGGCGGCGTAGGCGACGTGGTGGACGTGTTCGGTCAGCAGGGTTCTCTGCGACAGCGGTGTGCGCTCCCGGTCCGCCAGCGCACCCAGATCCACTCCGGAACAGAAGGTGCCACCCGCCCCTTTCAGGACGACGACGCGGACGTCGGGATCGGCCTCTGCGGCACGCAGTGACCGAGCCCAGGTCTCGACCATCTCGAGCGTGAAGGCGTTCTTCGTCGCCGGCCGGTTCAGCAGGATCGTTGCGACGTGGTTGGTGACGCTGTATTCGATGTCAGCCACCAGCGACCTCCGTATTCGTCGCCGGTGTCGCCGACTTCGTGGTGAAGGCGGCGACCGCCGCCTTGAAGTCGTCCCCTGCCACGTTCAGGGACTGCACCCGCGCCTCGCTGTCGAGTGACTGCTCGAACGTCGAGTCGTAGGCGCCGTCGAGCAGCGATTTGGTCTGGGCGAGGGCCGTGCGTGAATAGCTGACCAGTTTGCCGACCAAGGTTTCGACGGCGCCGTCGAGGGCCTCGACGTCCGTCACGGCGGTGACCAGTCCGAGGCGGAGCGCCTCGTCGGCCGAGACCATCTCACCCAGCATGCACAGGCGTTTCGCCTGCCGGATGCCGGCGAGGCGGGGCAACAGCCAGCTACCGCCCCCGTCGACGCTCAGCGCCCGTCGAATGAAGATCTCCGAGAACCGGGCGCGTTCGCTGGCAACGACGAAGTCGCAGCACATCGCCAGATTCATCCCGATTCCGACGGCGAGCCCGTCGACGCGCGCGATCGTCGGGATCTTCAGCGCACGCAGCGAGAGCACCACACTGTTGATCCACTGCATGCGCTCGAGCTGCGTGCGGTGGGACACGCCGAGCTCGTTCCCGGATGCTTCCGCCGAGGACAGGTCCGCGCCGACGCAGAAGTCATTGCCCGCGGCGCTGAGCACGAGAACCCGGACGTCCGGGCTGCGGCGGACATCGCCCAGGGCGCGTTCGAGTTCCGCCCACATCCGCGTGTCGATGGCGTTCTTCTTGTCGGGGCGATTGAGGACTATTCTCGCGATCCCGTTGTCCATGGTGTGTTCGATGAGAGTCATCGACTGTTCCCTCGATACCCCGTTGTGTGTGCTCGGCGTAGTCACCGCGGCGCCATACGGATTGCGCCATCGAGCCGGATGGTTTCTCCATTGATCATCGGGTTCTCGACGATGTGGGCGGCGAGCAGTGCGTACTCGTCCGGGGTTCCCAGGCGCTTGGGGTGCGGAACGGACTTGCCGAGGGAGGCACGCACGTCCTCCGAGAGGCGCCCGAGCAGCGGGGTCTCGAAGATTCCCGGTGCGATCGTGGCGACGCGGATTTCCTTGCCCGCGAGATCGCGTGCCGCGACGATCGTCATGCCGACGATGCCCGCCTTCGAGGAGGCGTAGGGGATCTGGCCGATCTGTCCCTCGTAGGCGGCGACCGATGCCGTCAGCACGACCACGCCTCGCTCACCGTCGAGGCTTTCGTTGCGAGCCATCCGAGCCGAGGCCAATCGGAGAACGTTGAACGATCCGATCAGGTTGATGTTGATGACCTTCACGAAATGCTCGAGTGGTGCCGGATTGCCCGCTTTGTCGAGGATTCGCAGGGTGTGACCGCTGCCCGCGCAATGCACGACCGCCCGGATCGGCTTGCCCCCGGATTCTGCGACGTCGAGGGCGGCGTTGACCGCGGCCTCGTCGGTGACGTCTGCCGGCGCGAATCGGGCACCGATCTCGGTGGCCACTTCCTCACCGCGGGAGGTCGGAAGATCCACGATCACGACGGATGCGCCGGCCTTGCCCAGACGCTTCGCGGTGGCCAATCCGAGGCCCGAGGCCCCGCCGGTGACGATGACTGAGGCGTTCTCGATGTTCATTGCTGTCCTGTTCGGTGTGATATGGCAGAGGTGTTCTGCGAATGGTGCCGTTCTGGGGGTTAAGCGAGGCGTTCGATGATGGTTGCGTTGGCCATGCCGCCCGCTTCACACATCGACTGGAGTCCGTACCGTCCGCCGGTCTCCTCGAGCGAGTTGAGCATGGTGGTCATCAGCCGGGCACCGGAGGCTCCCAGGGGGTGTCCGAGCGCGATGGCCCCACCCGCGGGGTTGAGCTTGGCGGGATCTGCGTCGAATTCTGCCTGCCAGGCGAGGGGCACCGGGGCGAAAGCCTCGTTGATCTCGTAGTGATCGATCTCGTCGATCGTCAGGCCGGACCTGCTCAGCACCTTCCGGGTGGCCGGGATGGGACCGGTGAGCATCAGGATCGGATCGTCCGCCATCACCGCGAAGGAGTGGAATCGGGCGCGCGGCCGAAGTCCCAGCTTGTCCGCGACGGCGGCACTGGTGACGAGCATCGCGCTGGCGCCGTCGGTGATCTGGGACGAGTTTCCAGCGGTCACGGACCAGTCGATTTCGGGGAAACGCTGATCTGCCTGGGTCTTCACGAACGCAGGGTTCAAGCCGGCGAGCTTCTCGGCAGTGGTACCGGGGCGGGGTGTTTCGTCGCGGTCGACGATTCGGCGGACCCCGTCACTTCCGGTGCTGACGATGGGGACGATCTCATTGTCCAGCCGACCCGCTTCTGCTCGTGCGAGTGCCCGCTCGTGTGAGCGGGCCGAGTACGCGTCCTGCTGCTCACGGGTGATCTTCCACCTCGCGGCGATCAACTCCGCCGACACACCCTGCGGGACCAAACCGGGCGCGTATCGCTGGGCTACCGACGGACCGTAGGGATCCATGCCGATCGTGGTCGATCCCATCGGGATTCGGCTCATCGATTCCACACCGGCAACGACGGTGATGTCGTATACGCCGGCGATGATGCCCTGGGCGGCGAAGTGCGCGGCCTGCTGGCTCGAGCCGCATTTGCGTTCGATGGTCGTGGAGGGAACGTGCTGCGGAAGACCCGCGGCCAGCCACGCCATCCTGCCGACGTTGCCGGCCTGCTCGCCGACCTGCTGTACACAGCCGACCAGAACATCATCGACCAGGCCCGGATCGAGGTCGTTGCGTGCCAGCAGCTGCGAGATGGTCTGAGACAGCAGTTCGACGGCATGGAGCTCGGCGAGGGCGCCACCGGCCTTGCCTTTGGCGAGGGGGGATCGGACGGCGTCGATGATGACTGCGTCGTGCATGTAACTTCTCGTTTCGGTCTATGGACGTGATGTGAGGGCGTAGCGGCGGGTCACACTTTGTGAAGAATTTCGTGGGCGCGAGAACTGTTGCAGGCCAGTTTCAGCACGACATCCTCGGAATCGGCCACTACCGTTTCTCCTTCGCGCACCCTGGTGGCGACTCCGAAGGCTTCGATGGC
Organism: Rhodococcus sp. USK10; assembly: GCF_019378875.1. Lineage (NCBI taxonomy): Bacteria > Bacillati > Actinomycetota > Actinomycetes > Mycobacteriales > Nocardiaceae > Rhodococcus > Rhodococcus sp. USK10. The sequence goes on along the minus strand of NZ_CP076047.1, from coordinate 1,266,837 downwards.
CCGCCACGCCTTCGCCTCGTCGTCGTGCGGCAGCTTGCGGGTGATGCGGTCGTAGAGCGCCAGGAACGGCTTCGCCGCCGGAACCAGATAGCGGAGCCGATTGTTCGGGATGCCGAGCTGGTTGCAGATGTCGTCGCCTGCCCACGCCCGCATCAGCCCGTAGGTCAGTGTCCGTTTCTGGTCGGCGTCGAGGCGCTTGTCGATGACCTTCGGGATGACCTCGTAGCCTTCGATCTCCTCTTCACACATGTAGTCGGTGAGCGACTTCATCAGTGCCCGGCATCCCGCGTCGGCGGGGTGTTCGAGCATCTTCACGATGGCCGACTTCCGCTTGAGGTCTTGCCAATCCCTGAAGTTGATGTCCTCGGGGATGCCCATGATGTGACCGATGTACCGCCACAGAGCGGTGATGTCTTCCTTCTCCTGGTCGCTGAGCTTGATTCCGGCCTTCTCCAAGGCATCGATCACCGCCTCGCAGAACAGGCATCCCATGGTGTAGATGGAATCGACATTGCTGACGACCAGACCCCAGTCCTGCCAATCCCAGTCGTCGTTGCGGGAGAGGTGATAGCGCACGGCGGCGTGGATCCAGCGGACCTCCATGGTGGTCCGGAAACCCTCATTGTCGCGGCGCATGCCTTCGGGCTTGGAAGAATTGGCGGCCCACCGCAGCGTTTCGATCAGTCGACGACCAACCTGGTCACGCTCGATGAGCCGGCGGCTGAGCACCAGCGGCCGTGACCCGCCGTAGGTGCGGAATCCGGCACCGATGGCCGCATACGCCAGCGTCATCACGACGATCTTGCCGGCGCGCCAGTAAGCGACGCTACCGCGGTGGAGTTGGTCCCAGTCGACCCAGTCCGGCACGGTGTCAACGGACTTGAACAGTTCCATCAGTTCGGCGGGTGGGTTCTCGACCGAGTCGATTCCGTGCTCGACCGCCTGATCGAACATGGCCTTGCCGCGGCCCTTGAGCGGCTTGAGAGCCGCATACGCGCGGTAGCCGATCTCGTCGCCGATGTTGTAGTGGCTGGTGATGAATTCGAGGTCGGGTCGTCCGTAGATGCCCGCCGCATGCTCGTAGTTGACCGTCCGCCCCAGAAAACGTCCCTGCGGGACGTCGGCCGGGACATCGACACCGGCGGGTCGGACGGATTCCGTGGTTGCCATTTGAGCCTCCTGGGATTGTGCGGTGCGGCGGTGGTACGCATCACACCTGATGACAGGTTACATTATTTGTCGCTTGGCGCCAAGGGGTGTGGCCAGGCCGTTCCTCACGCGCAGCGCGCTGCGACCCTCCGCGCACGCGCTCGGCGGGGTACTGTGGCACGTAATTGACAACTTCTGTCGCGTGTCAGCTCGGCTGGCCGTGGCGACAGGTCGACACAACGGAAGTGCGGACGCAAATGCCAACTCACAGTGGAACATCGGTGACCAGGGAGCGAATCCTCGAAGCGGCGCGCCCGGTCGTCGCGCGCTTCACTGTGACCAAGTTCGGAATGGAAGACGTCGCGCGCGCCGCCGGCATCGCCCGGCAGACCGTTTACAAGTATTTCTCCGGCAAGGACGACCTACTCATCGCCATGTTCGTTCAACAGCTCACCGAGATGGGTGAGCAGCTCTCGGAGATCGCCGCCGCCGATCCCTCCGCCGAACAGTTGGTGACGCTGTTCGTCGAAGAGTTGAAGGCCGCGCAGAAATTCCCCCTCTTCGATGCCATGCTCGACCCGGCTGTGGCGCCGAAAATGGCAGAACTCGTCTTCGGCTCCGACGAACTGTTCACTGCCCGCAACGCAAATTGGTTCCCGATCCTGGAGCGGTACGTCGCGAGCGGCGTGGTCGCCGATGATCTCGACTTCGCTCGGACGGTGCGGTGGATCACGTACCAGGAGTTCTGGTTCCTGACCCACCCCACCGTGCTGACTCCGAGCGACGAGGAACGCGGAATCTACATCCGCGACTTCATCGTCAAGGCGTTGCTGGCGAAGTGAGCCCGAGCTCGGTCAGGATCGTGTCCGTGTGTTCGCCGGGGTGCGGCGCCGGACGCTGAATCTGCCCTGGTGTCCGGCTGAAGCGCGGCGCCGGGGCGGGCTGGACCACCCCTGCGTGCTCGACGAACGTCTGCCGATGTGCCAGGTGCGGATGGTGCGGCGCCTCGTTCCAATCGAGGACCGGGGCCAGACACCCGTCGCTGCGCTCGGCCAGTGCGCACCATTCGTCGCGGGTCTTGGTCCGGAACAGCGCTGACCACTGCTGTTTGCGGGCCGGCCACTGCGCCGGATCCATGCGATCCGCCTCCGACTCGACCCCGCCGCAGTTCTCGTCCAGCCCGATCAGGTCGGTCAGGACCCGGTGGAATTGCGGTTCGATCGCCCCGACTGCGACGAACTTCCCGTCGGCACACTCGTACACCTCGTAGAACGGTGCCCCGGTATCGAGGAGATTCACACCACGGTCGTCGGTCCACACTCCACGATTGCGCAGGGCGTGGATGGCAGTCGTCAACACCGCCGCACCATCGACCATCGCGGCGTCGATCACCTGACCCCGCCCGCTGTCCCGAGTTTCCAACGCGGCCGACACCAGCCCGAACGCCAGCATCATCGCACCCCCGGCAAAGTCACCGACCAGGTTCAACGGCGGCACCGGCGGCTCATCGCGGCGGCCGAATCCGTACAGCGCTCCGGTGATCGCAATGTAGTCGATGTCGTGGCCGGCGTACGCGGCCTGCGGCCCCGACTGCCCCCACCCGGTCATCCGGCCGTAGATCAGCCGGGGGTTGCGGGCCAGGCACACCTGTGGGCCCAGGCCCAGTCGTTCCATCACACCTGGGCGGAACCCTTCGATGAGCATGTCGGCACCGGCAACGAGTTCGAGTGCGGTGCGTTGGCCGTCCTCGGACTTGAGGTCGAGGGCAACCGAGCGCCGTCCCCGGTTGAGCAGATCCGGGTGGGCGCCGTCGGTTGCCAACGTCTTCCCGGACCGCGTCCGGTCGACTCGGATGACGTCGGCGCCCATGTCAGCCAACATCATTGCGGCAAAGGGCCCTGGTCCGATGCCGGCGAACTCGATCACCCGGAGCGACGAGAGCGGTCCGGTGCGCGGTGCCGGGGCCGTCATCGCGTCACCACCTCCGCACCGTCGGCAGCGGTGGCGGTGAGCCGTTCACGCAAGGTGCGTTTGAGGATCTTGCCTGCACCCGAGACCGGCAACGTGTCGATCACGTGCATTTCCTTGATGCGCTTGTACGGCAGAAGACCCGCATTGACTTCGTGTTGCAGGGTGTCGAGGTCGACGTCGGGTCCGGCGGCGAGGACGACGAAGGCCACCGGCACCTCCCCGACCGCGGCGTCCGGGCGGCCCACTACCGCGGCCCCGTGCACCTCGGGGCGAGCGAGCAGCATCTCCTCGATCTCACGCGGGTAGATGTTGTATCCCTTGTAGATCAGCATGTCCTTGCTGCGGTCGACGATCGAGAGATAGCCGTCCGAGTCCACGATTCCGATGTCACCGGTATGTAGCCAGCCCTCGGTCAGAACCTCCGCCGTCTCCTGCGGGCGGTCGTGGTATCCGCGCATGACCTGCGGGCCCCGCACGAGAATCTCACCCCGGGCACCGAGCTCGACGTCGGCTCCGGTCTCGGGATCGATCAGTTTGATCTCGGTGTCGAACACCGGGACACCGACGGTGCCGGGCTTGCCCTGCCCGGACACCCACGTGGGCCCGATGGCCACCCCCATCGTGGCCTCGGTCAACCCGTAGCCCTCGGTGATGGTCGCGCGGGAGAACCGATTGCGGATGGCGCGAATATGACTGTGCGGCAACGGGCCGGCACCGGAGCTGATGTTCCGCACGCTGCCGACATCGTGGTGTGCGAGATCAGGACTGGCGAGCAGCGCAGCGAAGAGGGCGGGTGCACCGCTCATCGATGTCACTGCGAATTTCTCCGCGTCCGCCAGGTAGGTGGCCGGGTTGAATCGGTCGTGGAGGATGAGGGTGACGCCGGCAGCGAACGGCACGCTCAGCGAGCCGACACACCCCATCGCGTGAAACCATGGGGTGAGGTTGATCGCTGTGCCGCTCCCCAGCCGGACCGGCCAGTCACCTTCGCTGCCGACCTGGTCGAACGTAAGCGCGCCGTCGGCCGTGACCTGCGGGAGCGCGCCGTGGTTCCACGCGGTGAACTGGACGATGTTGGCGACCACGTTGCGGTGGGTCAGTTCGACGCCCTTGGACCGTCCGGTGGTGCCGCCGGTGTAGGAGATGTGGGCGAGGTCGTCGAGGTGTGCCGGGTCGGCGGTGGGTTCGAGGCGGCCGTTCGTGTCGACGAACGCCGCGAACGGCTCCGAATGCGGGGCCGGCCGGGTCCCGACTTGCACCACCAGCCGCACGTCGGTGCCCGCGACGACCGCGTCGAGGGCCTGCGCCGACATGTCGTGGGTGACGACGGCGGCGGCGTTGCAGTCGTTGAGCTGAAACGCCAGATCGTCGGGAGGCAGTAGCGGATTCGTCGGGGAGTAGGTGGCTCCGGCGATGAGGGTGCCGTAGTAGGCGGCGGCGAACTCGATGCTGTTGGGCAGGTGCAACGCCACGGTGGCGCCGCGGCCGACGCCGTGCTCGGCGAGCGCGAACGCGAACGCCTTCGCGGTATCCCACAACTGCGTGTACGTGATCTGTTCCTCGCCGTGGATGAGCGCGATGCGTTCACCGTAGGCGCGGGCCGCACCGGCCAGTACGGCAGGCACCGTCACGGTCGGGTAGTCCAGGCTCCGGGGGAGCTGGTCGGGGAGAATGTCGATCGATACGGTCATGTCAGATGCCCAGACGGGTGGCGAGGCGTTCGCGCTGCTCTTCGATGCCGCCGAGGAAGGCGGTCGAGGCGTGTGCACGGCGGTAGTACAGATGCGCATCGTGTTCCCAGGTGCAGCCGATTCCGCCGTGGAGCTGGATGTTCTGCCGTGCGGCGTACATGTAGGCCTCGGAGGCGAGTGCCTTTGCCATCGGCGCGGCCAACCGCAGTTCGTTGCTGTCCGCGGTTGCGGGGTCGGCCGCCAGTTGCACCGCGTGGTAGACGGCGGACCGTGCGGCCTCGATGGCGATCAGCATGTCGGCACACCGGTGCTTGACCGCCTGGAAGCTACCGATCTTGCGGCCGAACTGTGAGCGCATCGTCGCGTACTCCACCGACATGTCCAGGCAGCGCTGGGCGCCACCGAGTTGCTCGGCGGCCAACGCGATTCGGGCCAGATCGATTGTGCGTTCGACGATCTCGGATCCGCCGCCCGCCCGGCCGACCAGGACTGCGGGAGCCTGTTCGAACGTCAGATGCGCCTGTTTACGGGTCTGATCGAGGGTGTCCAGTTCGGCGGCGGTAACGCCTGGCAACTGGGTGTCGACGACGAACAGCGAGGTCCCGGCAGCGGTTGCGGCGACCACGAGGATCTTGTCAGCGACGTGGCCGTCGGACACGAAGTAGCCTCGACCATCGAGCACGAATCCGTCCGGTGACGTGGTGGCCACTAGTGCGTGGCCCTCGACGTCGACCGCACCGGTGGCGTCGAGGAAACTCAGTGTCGCGATTGTGGAGCCGTCAGCGATGCCCGGGAGCAGTTCCTTCTGCGCGGCGGCGTCCCCGCTGACCGTGAGCGCGTTTGCCGCGAGGGCGACGGTGCTGAAATAGGGGGAACCGACGACCGCCCGGCCCATCTCCTCGAGTACCACCAACTGTTCGACGAAACCGGCTCCGGCGCCGCCGTATTCCTCGGGCAACGCCAGTCCCTGGAGCCCGAGTTCGGTGGCCATGCGCAGCCAGACCTTCTCCTCGAATCCCCGGCTTGTCGCCATCTGCGATCGGATCGCGTCGCTGGAGAACTGTTCGGTGAAGAACTGCCGGGTCGCTTCCCGCAGAGCCTGCTGTTCCTGGTCGAAAATGATGCTCATCGTTGATTCATCTGCCCTTCAAATCGCGAAATGGGATGTCGCGGTCGACCTGAGGTTCTTTCGGAAGTCCCAGAACGCGTTCCCCGATGATGTTCTTCAGCACCTCGTCGGTGCCGCCGGCGACCGACAGCGACGGCACGAACAGCAGTGTGTTGGCGAAGCTGTCGCCCGTGGGCGCCTCGGCAGGCCATGCGGCCGCCCCCGCACCGGCGAGCGCGAAACCGAATTCGGCTGATTTGTTCGAGAAATCGGTGCGGACGAGTTTGGCCACCGACCCCTCGGGTCCGGGCTGTTTGCCTTGCATGATGCTCGCGGTGATCCGTTGCCCGAGGAGACCGACCACTGTTTCCCGCATCCACAGGTCGGCGAGTTGGCGCCGGATGGACGTGTCGCCGGTGAGGCCTTTCTCGGCCGCGAGTGCGATCAGCGCCTGGGTCGAATGCACGTCATCGAGGGGGCGGACCGCCCCCAGGGAAACCCGCTCGTTCATCAATGTGGTCGTGGCGGTCTGCCATCCGTTGCCGACACCGCCGAGAACCTGGTCGGCGGGAATCCGGACATTGTCGAAGTAGACCTCGTTGAAGTGTTCCCCACCGTCGATCTGGCGGATCGGCCGCAGGCTGACCCCGGCAGTTCTCAGATCCAGGATGAACATCGTCAGGCCCTTGTGCTTCGGGACCGAGGAGTCGGTGCGCGCCAGAACTATTCCGAACTGGCAGTGATGTGCACCCGACGTCCACACCTTCTGCCCGTTGAGGACCCATTCGTCACCGTCGAGCACCGCTCGCGAGGTCAGGCCGGCGACATCCGAGCCCGCGCCCGGTTCGGAGAACAGCTGACACCAGATCTCCTCGCCCCGCAGCATCGGTTCGAGGTACCGGCGTTTTTGCTCGTCGGTCCCCGCGGCGAGGATCGTCGGTCCGCACATGCCCAGCCCGATGATGAAGACCACCAAGGGAAGGTCGTACTTGCGGGACTCCTCGTTGAAGATGATCTGCTCACGCAGCCCGAGACCCTGGCCGCCGTACTCGGTCGGCCAGTTGATGCCAGCGAAGCCGCCCTCGAAGAGCAACCGCTGACACTCCTGGTTGCGTTCGACCGCTTCGTGGTCGCCCGCGCCGACGCGGCGCCGTGAACCGTCCGGGGTTCGCAGCCAGCCATGCTGGTGTGCCTTCGTTGCGAGCCAGTCGGCCGCTCTCGCCCGAAATTCGTCCAAGGACGAATCGCTGATGGTGTCCGTCACGCCAATCCCTTCCACTACAAGGTGTGCTGTGTCACAATGGTGACATATTACATTCAATGTCGCCCGTCGCCAACAGTGGAATAACCCCAGAAGACGAGGGAACCGAATGTGGCATTGACCACAGACAGGCGACAGTTTATGTTGTGTGTCATCGCTCGGGTGACTGCCCTCGCGCGTTAGAACTGGAGATGTAGACATGACCTCGGTTGCCTCGAACAGCAATTCTGCGCCTTCCGAACTCGGGACCGTTGCCCATGCGGACGCTACTTTCCCGGCCGATGCTGTGAACACGGTCGTCCACCGACTCCGACGAACATTCGATACCGGCCGGACGGGGTCGGCGCGCTGGCGCGAGCGGCAACTCGACGCGTTGTCCCGTCTGCTGTCGGAAAACGCGAAACAGATCCAGGCGGCCCTGGCCACCGATCTCGGCCGACCGGCGGCCGACGCCTGGCTAGCCGACATCGCGGCGGTGCAACTCGAGATCAAGACCGCGCGCCGCAACCTGAAGAAATGGATGGGCGAGACCAAGGTACGGCTCCCGCTGTCACAGCTTCCCGGCGTCGGCCGGATCCGCCGGGAACCGCTGGGCGTCGTCCTGATCATCGGGCCGTGGAACTACCCGTTCTACCTGACACTCGGACCACTGGTCGGCGCGCTCGCGGCCGGCAACTGTGCCGTGATCAAACCGTCCGAGTACGCGGCCGCGTCGTCGGCACTCCTGGCGCAGCTCATCCCCCGCTATATGGATGCCGACGCAGTCGAGGTCGTCGAGGGTTCCGTACCCGAAACTGCGGCGGTGATCGATCAACGCGTCGATCACATCTTCTTCACCGGCAGCCCGGCGGTCGGTCAGCGCATCATGGCCGCCGCTGCCCCGCACCTCACACCGGTCACCCTCGAGCTGGGCGGCAAGAGCCCGGTGATCGTGACCGACGACGCCGACATCGAGGTCGCCGCCCGCCGGATCATCTGGGCGAAACTGATGAACTCGGGCCAGACCTGCATCGCCCCGGACTACGTGCTGGTCGCCAAATCGGTAGCACCGGCGCTCATCAACGCGATGATCGATACCCTCGCCCGCTTCCGGCCCGGTCCCGACTCCGCCCTTCCGATCCTCGATCGTCGCCAGTTCGATCGCATCGTGGCGCTACTCGCCAACCACGGCGGAACCGTCGTCTCCGGTGGCGGCGTCGACGAATCGGCGGTGACCATCGAACCGACGATCATTCTCGACCCGAGTGTCACCGCACCGGTCATGCAGGAGGAGATCTTCGGGCCGGTCCTGCCAGTCATTCCGGTCGACACCCTCGATCACGCCATCGACTTCATCCGCGGCCGCGAAAAGCCGCTGGCGGTCTACTTGTTCAGCCCGTCACGCCGTGCCGCGAACCGGGTGATCGCCGAGACCAGTTCGGGCGGTGTCGTCGTCAACCACATCGGGCTCCACTGCATGGCACCGAATCTTCCGTTCGGCGGCGTCGGGAACTCGGGGATGGGCTCGTACCACGGTCGGTGGGGTTTCGAAACGTTCAGCCATCGAAAGTCTCTGGTATCAACCAAGACGCGGCCGGACCTGCCGATCCTGTATCCGCCGGTCACCGCACTCAAAGAGCGGATTCTGCGTCTCTTCTTCTGAGACCACCCCTTTCACAGTTACCACGAACAACCTGGAGGAAGCTGTCGTGTCCGACTATCCGATGATCATCGACGGTAAGCCGGTGACATCCACCGAGTGGATCACGGTGGAAAACCCCGCCTCGGGAGCGCCGTACGCCCAGGCTCCGGCCTGCACTCCCGACCAACTCGACGCGGCCATGCAGTCCGCTGCACGCGCCCAGATCAGCTGGGCAGCCGACCCGGCGCACCGCCGGCACGCGCTGCAGGAGTGCGCGGCAGACCTGTCGAAGAATCTCGAGCAGATCGCCGCCCTGCTGACGATCGAGCAAGGAAAACCGATAGCGGAGTCCCGGCGCGAAATTGGCGCGGCTGCTGCGTGGTTCGCCTATTACTCCGCGCTCGATCAGCCAGTGCAGGTCGTCCAGGACGACGCCGCCGCGCGGATCGAGGTGCATCACAAACCGCTCGGTGTCATCGCGGCCATCACACCGTGGAACTACCCGATTCTGCTCGCATCCTGGAAACTCGCTCCTGCTCTGCGAGCGGGTAACAGTGTGGTGCTCAAGCCCTCGCCGTTCACACCGCTGACCAGCCTTCTGATCGGGCGACTGTTCACCGAGGTCCTGCCCGCGGGGGTGCTCAATGTCATCTCCGGACCCAACGAGCTCGGGCCTCTCGTCACCGCGCACCCCACTCCCCGCAAGATCAGCTTCACCGGCTCCACCCGAACGGGCAAGCAGGTCGCCGAGACCGCCGCCACCTCGCTCAAACGCGTGACCCTCGAGCTCGGCGGCAACGATGCCGCCATCGTGCTCGACGACATCGACCCCGGTGCGATTGCCGAGAAACTGTTCTGGTCGGCGTTCATCAACAACGGGCAGACCTGCATCGCGATCAAGCGGTTGTTCGTCCCCCAGTCCGCATACGACAAGTACGTCGAGGCCCTGGCCGCCATCGCGGACACGGCGGCGGTCGGTGCCGGCACCGACCCGGCAACCCAATTGGGGCCGTTGAACAACCCGGCCCAACGCGACCGCGTCACCGCACTCGTCGACGAGGCCGTGCGCTCTGGAGCACGCATCGCCACCGATTCCAGCGCGTACGACAGCCCCGGCTACTTTCACCGGCCGACGATCCTCGCCGACGTGCCGGACAGCGCACGTGTTGTTGCCGAGGAACAGTTCGGCCCCGCGCTCCCGATTCTCGGCTACGACTCCGTCGACGACGCGATCGCCCGCGCCAACAGCACCGAATTCGGTCTCGCCGGTTCGGTGTGGGGGTCGGACACCGAGCGCGCCCAGAAGGTCGCCGACCGTCTCGAATGCGGCACAGCCTGGGTCAACACCCACGCCGCCCCCTCCCCCAGAGCACCCTTCACCGGGGTGAAGGACAGCGGCCTCGGTGTCGAGAACGGGCCCTGGGGCCTCGACTCCTACACACAACTGCAGACCCAATACATCGCCCGCACCTAGAGAGCGCCACCAGCACACTATCGGAGATAGAACGGAAACCACTCTTGCCTGACACACGCACCTCCCCCGTCACCGTCGCACGGGACAACCACACCCTCGTCATCACCATCGACCGGCCCGAAGCGCGCAACGCCATCGACGCCGCAGTCACGATCGCCATCGGCGACGCGATGGCAGTCGCCGAGGACGACCGTGACATCCGCGCCGTCGTACTCACCGGCTCCGGCGACAAGTCGTTCTGCGCGGGCGCAGACCTCAAAGCGATCGCCCGCGGCGAGACCATCGTCCCGGAGGACGGCCCCCGGGCGGCGTGGGGGTTCGCAGGTTACGTCACCCACCACATCTCCAAGCCCACGATCGCCGCCGTCAACGGCGCCGCCCTGGGCGGCGGCACCGAACTCGTCCTCGCCAGCGATCTGGCCGTTGCCTCCACCACAGCAGTATTCGGGCTCCCCGAGGTCAAACGGGGAATCATCGCCGGGGCAGGCGGAGTGTTCCGGCTGCCTCGTCAGATACCCAAAAAGCTGGCATACGAGCTGATGTTCACCGGCGACTCCATCGATGCCGAACGCGCACTGCACCTCGGTCTGGTCAACTACATCGTCTCGCCGGACTCGGTCCTCGATCGAGCCCTCGAGCTGGCACACACCATCAGCGCGAACGCCCCGCTGGCAGTGCAGGCGAGCAAGCGAGTCGCCCAGCACATCATCGGCGGCAACGTTCCCTCCGACGCCGATGCATGGCAGTTGTCCGCACGCGAACGCGCCTCGGTGCGCAACTCCGACGACGCCAAGGAAGGCCCACGCGCGTTCGCCGAGAAGCGGGCACCGGTGTGGTCGGGGAAATAGCCTCACCCGCTACGAGCAGTGACAGGGCGCCCGCACAGTCACTACCTCGTGATCGGCCCGGGTGGCTTCCCGAGCACCACGTGATCGGGAAGTCACCCCAAATCCATTGAACTGTGCGTAGTCAATTCACTTCTCGAAGGAGACACACCATGGGAGTCGAAGTCGAGGTCCAGGGACTGACCAAGTCCTTCGGCAGCCACAAAATCTGGGGTGACATCACGTTGACACTCCCCGCCGGGGAGGTGAGCGTGCTCCTCGGTCCATCCGGCACCGGCAAGTCGGTCTTCCTCAAATCGCTGATCGGACTGCTCCGCCCCGAGCAGGGCTCGATCATCATCGATGGCACCGACATCATGGGATGCTCGAGCAAGGAGCTCTACGAGATCCGCAAACTCTTCGGGGTTCTCTTCCAAGACGGCGCATTGTTCGGCTCGATGAACCTCTACGACAACGTGGCATTCGTCCTCCGTGAACACACCCGACTGGGTGAGTCCGAGATCCGACGCAAGGTCATGGAAAAGATCGAGCTCGTCGGGTTGCTCGGCGCGGAGGAGAAACTCCCCGGGGAGATCTCCGGCGGTATGCGCAAGCGCGCCGGACTGGCCAGGGCACTGGTGATGGACCCGCAGATCATTTTGTGCGACGAGCCCGACTCCGGCCTCGACCCCGTCCGAACCTCGTATCTGAGTCAGTTGCTCATCGACATCAACGCCGAGATCGACGCGACGATTCTGATCGTGACACACAACATCTCGGTCGCGCGCACGGTTCCCGACAACATCGGCATGCTGTTTCGCCGGAAACTCGTGATGTTCGGTCCGCGAGAAGTGCTCCTCACATCCGACGAGCCGGTGGTCGAGCAGTTCCTCAACGGACGGCGAATCGGACCGATCGGGATGAGCGAAGAAAAGGACGACTCCCAGATGCGGGAAGAACAGGCCCTTGTCGACGCCGGTCACCATCACGGCGGAACCGACGAGGTCACCGGCATCGTCCCACAGCTGCAACCCACACCGGGTCTGCCCTTCCGCAAGGCCGCAGCCCGCCGACAGACCAGGGTACGGCAGATCCTGCACACCCTGCCGCCCAACGCGCAGGCCGCCATTCTCGACAGCTTCGAGGCCGACGCCGATCCCAACCTCGTCACCCAAGAGATACCCGCCTACGAGTTCGTGCCAGCCCCATCATGAAGTATCTGTGTTTCACCGTCGAAGTCGATCGGGCTGTTGCTCACATCCAACTGAGCAGGCCCGAAGCGCTCAACACCATGATTCCCGAGTTCTGGAGCGAGCTTCCGGCGATCATTCGTGACCTCAGCAACGACGGGAGCATCCGCGCGGCGGTGCTCTCGTCCACGGGGCGCCATTTCACCGCGGGGATGGATTTGTCCGCGTTTGCCGACCACAACGCGACCGTGGCCGACGCCGGGCGCGCCAATCTCGCGCGGCGGCAACGAGTGCGGGCATTCCAGGATGCATTCACGGCCGTCGAGAAGGCCAGGATGCCGGTGCTCGCTGCGATCCAGGGCGGCTGCATCGGTGGAGGGGTGGATCTCGTGACCGCCTGCGACATGCGCTACGCCTCAGCCGATGCCTTCTTCGTCGTACAGGAGACGAACATCGGACTGGCTGCCGACGCCGGTGTCCTGCAGCGGTTGCCGAAGCTCATCCCTGACGGAATCGCCCGCGAACTCGTCTACACGGGAACCCGAATGCCCGCATCCCGCGCCTATGAGGTGGGCCTCGTGAACCAGGTGTTCGCGGACCGCGAGACAATGATCGAGGAGGTCACCGCGATCGCACGCGAGATAGCACAAAAGAGCCCACTCGCTGTGTGGGGGTCGAAGTCTGCCCTCGTCTACGCCCGCGACCACAGCACCTTGGACGGGCTCGACCGTATCGCAGATTGGAGTGCGGCGACACTCGCGGACAACGACATCACCGAATCGGTGGCCGCTCGGACCGAGCAGCGACAACCGGCATACCGAGATCTGCCCCGGATCGATTCACCAGAACGATTCGCCCGCGACTGAATACACCGACACCTCAAGTCTTCACCACGCGTCCATGCGGCCAGCGGCGAGAAGACACCAACCAAATCCAACAAAGCTGAAAGTCCGCACATGAAGCAGCGAGTCCGCACCCGAAGCCGAAGGCCATCACGCAGAATACCCGCGCAGCCGTCGACGGCACGCACACGGGAGCACAAGCTCACCTATGAAGAAGAGCTAGTGGACTTCGCGTGGCGTTGGCGGCACTGGGACATCCCTCCCGAAGGCGACATGTTCGTACAGTTCGGGCTCAGGCCGGCACTGTCACGTTAATATAAAAGTAAAGCGGCGCAGTTGGTTTGGGGAAGGCTGTTACGGGGACACCGCCGGGCCGTTCACTCTCAGGCGGCGGAATCGATCGCGGTGACTTCCTGCCAGACCGCGAAGCGATCGGTCATCTCGGCACGCCATTCGGGCGCCGAGAGTCTGTGCCTACGGGGCCGGAAATGCGGTGAAATACCCGAGAAAGCGGACAGGAATCGTTGCGCGTGCCCGGGCGATTTGAAGCGCTTCATCGCATGTTCCCGCTGCCTTGTAAGTTGATGCGAGTTCTCGGCTCGATTGTTCAAATACTTCGACCGGCGATGCTCCACCGAGGCCAGGACCTCGCGGTGCGCCACCTTGTAGCTGGCGAGCTTGTCGGTGATGATCACCCGCGGCACGTATCGCAGACCCTTGAGCAGCTTGCGGAAGAACCGATTGGCCGCCACCGCGTTTCGGCGGGACTGGACCAGCACGTCGAGCACGTTGCCGTCCTGGTCGACCGCGCGCCACAGGTAGTGCTGGGTGCCGTTGATGCGGATGAAGACCTCGTCGAGGTGCCACTTCTCACCGGGCCGTGCCCGCCGTCGGCGCAGCTGGTTGGCGTAGGCCTGCCCGAACTTGGCGCACCACCGCCGGATCGTCTCGTAGCTGACCACGACACCTCGTTCGAGCATCATCTCCTCGACCTCACGAAAGCTGAGCGGGAACCGGAAGTACAACCACACGCAGTGGTTGATGATCTCGACCGGGTAGCGGTGGCCTTTGTACGACGGCATTGGGGTGGTCACGCCACATTCTCCCAGCTCCCAGCTTGCCGCGTTCAGCAACGTGACAGCGCCCAATACAGCGCTCAGACCATCGTGCACTGCGAAGTGGTCAGCCTTCTGGTCGCTCGCGCACGCACACTCGTCTCGGGCTTCGAAGTTCCCGAGGAGAACGTCGTCGCTTTCGTGCAACGGCGCGACCGGCTCTGGTCGTCCTGATGGCCGCTGAGCGCCTGTTTCTGTGGGCTTCCAACACAGGTAGGCAGGGGGGTGATCTGCCCCCAGCGCGCAGAGCGCACGAAAGAGATGCTGGTCACATCGCGATGAGAGCACCGATTGCCGGTATCGCGTCCATCGTGCCTCCCTTGGTCAGCCCGCTCAGAAAGGCCGTCATGTCTGACACCCTTATCAATGCTGCCGACGCAGCCGCTGCCGCTCCACATCCTGACTTCGACGCCGTAGTAGTGGGCGCCGGATTCGCGGGCCTGTACGCGTTGCACAAGTTGCGCGATCAGCTTGGTTTACGGGTGTGTGTCTTCGAGGCCGGTAGCGGTGTCGGCGGTACCTGGTACTGGAATCGCTATCCCGGCGCCCGCTGCGACATCGAGAGCATCCACTATTCGTACTCCTTCTCCAACGAACTGCAACAGGAGTGGGAGTGGTCAGAGAAATTCGCCAGTCAGCCTGAAATCCTGCGCTACCTCAATCACGTCGCCGACCGCTTCGAGTTGCACGACGACATCACGTTCGACACTCGCGTGGACTCGGTGGTCTGGGACGACAGCACGGCCACGTGGCAGGTGAGCACCGACACCGGCCACACCGTTAGCGCCCGCTACTTCATCTCCGCCGCCGGCAACCTCTCCGTTCCCAAAGAGCCCGAGTTCGCCGGCACCGACGTCTTCACCGGTGAGCTGTACATGACGGGCAAGTGGCCTCACCACGACGTTGATTTCACCGGAAAAAGAGTCGCCGTCATCGGCACTGGTTCCAGCGGGATTCAGGTCATCACAGAAGTGGCCAAGCAGGCCGAACACCTCACTGTGTTCCAGCGCACCCCCGCCTATGCCACCCCTCTACGCAACGGCCCTGCCGACCCCGACCGTGTCGCCGGGATCAAAGCCACATATCCCGAGATGCGTATGGCCTCGCGCAACACCCAAGGTGGCATCGTCTTTGACCGTGACCCCCTGCCCTCGGCCATGGCCGTGACCCCCGAGGAACGCCGACGCGTCTATGACGATCGGTGGGAACTCGGTGGTTTCCATATTTCCTCGGCTTCATTCAACGACATCGTCACAGACAAAGCAGCCAACGACACCATCTCGAACTATGTGCGCGAGCGTATTCGGGAAGGCATCAATGATCCTGCCCTCGCGGAGAAGCTCGTTCCCACCACCTATCCGTATGGGACGAAGCGGCCAACTTTCGAAGCGGCGTACTACGACGCATACAACCGCGACAATGTGACCCTCGTCGACGTCTCGGACGCACCGATTACCACACTGACTCCCAGCGGATTGCGCACCGCACACGACGACTACGACTTCGACGTGATCATCCTGGCTACCGGCTTCGACGCCATGACAGGGCCTCTATTGAAGATGAACATTACCGGCCGCAACGGACAGAGGTTGGCTGACAAATGGGCCCGTGGACCCCGTACCTTCCTCGGTATTCAGGTCCACGGCTTCCCCAACCTGTTCACCATCACAGGACCCCAAAGCCCCTCTGTCCTGTACAACATGCCGCTCGCAGTGGAGGACCATGTCGACTTTGCGGCGGACGCCATCACCTACCTCTGTGCACACGGCCACAACACGATTGAGCCCACCGCGGAGGCCGAAGACGCCTGGGTGGTCCAGAACAACGCGATCGCGGATCAGTCCCTGTTGCCGGGTACGAATTCCTGGTGGATGGGTGCCAACGTCCCAGGAAAGCCCCGTGTCTGTCTTGTCTTTCTTGCTGGGGCGAACGTCTATCGCGGCATCTGCGAAGATGTTGTCAACAGCGGCTACCACGAATTCTCACTCACTCTCGAAGGGCAACCAGTACGCGAGACGGTCGGCTGACAACGCCGTCACACTCTGCTGATCGGCGGCCCGCGCCGCAGTCGGGTTCACTGCATTCTTGCTGTCACAGGTTTGTCGACGTGGAGCCCGACCATCGAGAGCCTTCCCAATCTCCGACTGGGCGGTTACTTGATGTTGATCGGGCTCCTCGTCGTGCTCGCCGACAACGTCTACAAAGCACTCCGCCAAGTACCCACTGCGACGACCTCTCGGCCCAGCAGTCAGAACCGCTCCAGGTCATGCCGGCTGTGGTCGCGATCGCTTCAGAAATTGGCTCAACCTAAAAATTCTATGCACTACATACGATTCCGCTATTCGGGTCAACACAGTCGACGGGATCGGCGGTGGGCCTGTCCATATAACGGTGTAACTGGTTGATTTGTAGCATATTAGTTGCGTGGAAACAGAACGGGGCTGAGAGGATCTCGGCCAAGATGACCACGGAACTGGGAGGCAGTTTTGGGAACGGCGGTGCAGCCCGCACATCGCCGGATGACCCACTCATCTCCCGCGTGAGGTCGCATACGTCAGCACGGGCGCCGGGCACCCCCCGCTTCACAGCACGACCACCGGTCGCCAGGCCGCACACCCATACGCTCACATTTCGGCGAGCGGCGTGAAGTCATGCCAGAGCGCCCGCTTGACAACACCTATAGCCGGCTACGTGCAGGGAGGACCCCCACCGGGTACACAGGATCCAGCGGGTTCTGCCACTCGGCCATGCCGTCCATCACCCGTTCGGTGATCGTCGAGATCGTCTGCTTGGACACCTCGGCTCCGTTCGCCTCGGCCATGTGCGCCGAGATCTCACCATGTCCTCCACCCCGGTCAGCCGCCGCTGCCGCTTGGCCACGATCTTCGGCTCAAAGGAGGATTCCCGGGCAAAGGGCACCTCCAGCTCGACCTGGCCGGTCTCGGTCAACACGGTCTAGGCTCGCCTACCGTTGCGGGAGTTGCCCCGGCCTGCGGGGTCGCTCGTGCCATAACCGAGGTGATCGTCCATCTCGCCTTCGAGCGCGGACTCCACCACGAGCTTGGTCAACTTCGCCAACAACCCACCGTCGCCGGTCAACTGCACCCTTCGGCCCGCGCCTGCTCGACCCGCTCCCTCAGCCGCGCATCGCTGGCCCTGGATAAACCGGGTTCATCTCTGGCTCAAGCAATCACATCAGTCATAGTGGCGTATCTCCTTTCAGAGTTACACCGCTGTTCTTACAGTCCTTCGGCGCTTACACATAGGCCGCCCCGATGCGGCGAACATCACCGCTTGGACTTGTGCAACGTCTCGCTGGGAAGCTCTCCGAACTGTGAGCGGTAGGTTTGCGAAAATCGGCCGAGGTGGCGATATCCCCAGCCATGCGCAATGAGCGCGACAATGTGGTCGGTAGGGTTCGCGGACACGAGGTCGTGATGTGCCCGGTGAAGTTTGGTCCGTCTGAGGTAGTTCATCGGCGAGATGTTCAGATGACGTTGGAATCCCTCCTCCAGAGGCCGCACGCTAGAGTGCACTCTGGCGGCAAGCTCCCCACGGTGCCAATTGCCCTTGGTTCGGCATCGATCAACTCTTGCGCGGCTCGGAGAGCACTCGAAGGGGCGGGCTTGATCGGACCTCGCATGGCGTGGAGATAATTGTGTGGTTGAGACACCAGCAACGACATGGCAACAAGACCCGACAATAAAGCGGCGGCGACTGGATCAAGGATTAGTCCTCCCGGTTCAATCGCTTCAGCATGCAGCATCCGAAGCGCGCGGCGCAGTGATGCTGTGTGTTGAGCGGCAAGGTCGAGTTCAAGACGAAAGCGAATGGGTTCAGTGGGCGCCCTCCCCATCAGCTGCATCAGCTTCTGCTCGAGTGCGCGCTGTTCGGGCGCCGCCCGAACATCTCAGCTGCCTGCGGGATCAGCAGACGATCACCCGTGGGGCAGGAATTGCCATCTGCAGAAATCCTGATGAATAGCGGATAGCCCACGCCGTCTGCCTGGTCGACGCTGTGGCAACTGCAAAGACGATCGCAGCTCCTTGCGCGTGCAATGATGATCACGCGCCCCGCGGCGAGTGGTCCAACACTTCCGGATACCTCACGTGTCAGGGTAGGGCCATTCGATGACCGGCTCGGCAACAGTCATGATCGCACGTCCTACCCCGGCGTCTGGACGAGGTGCGCGAGATCGAGGAAATCTCTGCGGAAGTACACGAGTGGAAGGGTGGCTCGCTGTACGGCCGAGGCAATCACCTCACCCACCACCTGAATATGGTCGCCGAGCTGCTGTGTCGAGTGCATCCGGCACTGCAACGCAACAAATGCGTCAGACAGGATCGGGTCACCGGTGCTCGAAGGAGCCCAGTCCACATCGGCGAACCGGTCTCCCTGTCGCGAGAACGCACGGCACAGGGCGCCGTTGTCGTGACCTAGAATGTTGACGACAAAGGTCGGCGACCCCAGCATCTTCGGCCACGTGGTCGATGCGTTGTCCACGAAGAACGTAATCATGGCCGGTTCCACGGAGACCGCGGCAAACGAGCCGACTGTCAGCCCGACGGCCCCACCTTCCCGGGTTGTCGTGACGATCGCGACCGGCGTGGGCACGTGCCGCATTGCCCGCCGAAAGTCGTCGGACCGCAGCGCTTGTGATGACGTCATCGGACGATGGCCTTCCTGTGGATTGTGAGAGAGCGATTCCCTAACTGGACCTTAGGAATAAGCCGATCGGCGCACTGGCCGCTGATCGCGCTTTCCTATCCAGATAGCGCGGTTCCTCGACGGTGCTGTGCTCACGGGCACTGAACCGTTGACGATCGGCATTCCACGCTCTCCGCTACCCGCATACAGCAGGCGAGGGAGCGGCGCTTTTCATCCATGCATTGCTGCTTGTGTGAAACCAGCATCGCGGTCATCGATACCCGTTCGCATGGGGGAGATCACCCCATTACCTGCCTGTGTTGACAGTCACAGCCCCAGCGGTATGGGGTGAGCATATGCAAGCTACAGACCCACCCGCCGACTCCATCGGTTCCCCGAGACCTCCCCGTGCCGCCCTCACCAGCTTCGTCGGACGCCGACGGGAACTGTCCGACGTCAAACGCCGACTGACGGAAACACGCCTGGTCACCTTGGTCGGACCCGGCGGCGTGGGAAAAACCCGCATCGCGCTCGAGATCGCGGAACGCTCTCGGCGCGGCCTCCGCGATGGTGTGTGGATCGTGGAGCTGGCCAGTCTCAGGGATGCTCTTCGACTATCCCAGGTGATCGTCTCCGCCCTCGATCTGCCGGACCAATCGAACCGCGATCCGCTGGACAAGCTCGTCAGCTTCCTGCTCGAACGGCAGCTGATGATCGTGCTCGACAATTGCGAGCATCTCCTGCAGGACTGCGCGCGGGTGGTCGAAACGCTATTGAGCGCCGCCCCGGGCCTTCGCATCCTCGCCACCAGCCGCGAGCCCCTCGGCATCCACGGGGAAGGCATCTGTGTCATACCTCCCCTGACCACCCCGTCCGCCCGGCACTCGCACACCGCCAAGGCGGTCATTCACTACGAGGCGGTCAGCCTCCTCGTCGACCGCGCCCGACACGTCCTTCCTGACTTCGAGGTCACCAACGAAAATGTCGAGGCAGTGGTCCAACTCTGTGAACGCCTCGACGGGATCCCACTCGCCATCGAACTCGCGGCCACCCGATTGAGGTCGCTGTCGGTCACCCAGATCGTCGAGCGCCTCGACAAGCGGTTCACCCTGCTGACCGGCGGTGATCGGGTCGCCATGCCGCGGCAGAAAACCCTGCGGGCTCTCATCGACTGGAGTTTCGACCTCTGTACCGAGCATGAGCAACTGCTGTGGGGCAGGCTATCGATTTTTCCCGACAGTTTCGACCTAGACGCCCTGGAAGAAGTATGTGGATTCGCGCCGCTGATTGCCGAATCGCTCATCGACCTCCTGGATCGATTGGTAGCAAAGTCGATCGTGCTCACCGAACGGACCGGCGAACGGGTTCGATACCGGCAACTGATGACCATCCGGGAGTACGGCGCGGAAGTACTCGAGCCATCTGGTGAGTTCTCGACCCTCAAACGGCGCCACCGCGATCACTACCTTCGTAAGGCCGCTGTGATGGTCGAACGCTGGTGTGGACCGGGCCAGGCCGACGCACTGGCGGTGATGACCGAAGACCACGCGAACCTGCTGTCCGCCCTCGAATGGTCCGCCCATACCGACGGCGAAACCGGGACTGCCGCGGAACTCGCATCTCTGCTCCGATACCACTGGGTTGCCGGCGGCCATCTCAGCGACGGTCGCCGCTGGCTGGATCAGCTCCTCGATACCGAAGCAATGTCCACAAGCCAACGCGGGCAGGCGTTATGGGTCAGTGCCTGGATCGCACTCATGCAGGGCGATACTGACGACGCAGTCGAGAAGCTGATCGAGTGTGAAGAAATCGCCGATACACTCGGCGACCGCAAGATGGGGGCGCATGCCACTCAATGGCGAGGGTTACACGACTTCGCCACCGGCGATGTCACCGGCTCGATCACGCGCTACGAGAAAGCCATCAAA
Source organism: Rhodococcus sp. USK10 (assembly GCF_019378875.1). NCBI lineage: Bacteria > Bacillati > Actinomycetota > Actinomycetes > Mycobacteriales > Nocardiaceae > Rhodococcus > Rhodococcus sp. USK10. The sequence goes on along the minus strand of NZ_CP076047.1, from coordinate 1,246,016 downwards.
ATCCACACCGACTTCGCCGATACCGCGTCGGTACTGACCGCCTTGTTCCAGCTCGCGAGTGCTCAGACATACAACGCCCAAGATGAGGCAGCACTGAAGACCTGCCGACGAGCGATCGAGATGAGTGAGCAACTCGGCGAACAGTGGAATCGCTCCTATGCCTTGTGGATCACCGGCCTGTGCCACTGGCGGCGCGGCGAACCCGAATCGGCGAAAACGGCTGCCCTCCAAGCGCTCCGACTCGAAAGGGTATTCAAAGACAGCATCTGCACCGCACTGACGATCGAACTCCTGTCCTGGATCGCTGCATCGGCAGCAGAATTCCAGACCGCGGCCGCCCTCGCCGGTGCCGCGGCCGCGGTGTGGGCAGGGCTCGGGACCGACGTCAAAGCCTTCGGGCAGCCCCTGCACCAAGACTCGGTCCACTCGGCGCAGAAAACCTCGGAGGCACTGGGAGAGCATGCCGTCACGGCGCTGGCGCGGCGGAACGCGACCATGACCCTCGACGCCGCAGTCTCGTTGGCCTTGGGCCGGCCCGATCAAACCCGCAGTGACAAGCCAACAGAGAAATCCCCCTTGACCAAACGCGAGAATGAGATCGCGAACTTGGTGGCAGAAGGATTGAGCAACCGCGCCATCGCGGAGTCGTTGGTGTTATCTACCCGTACCATCGACGGCCACGTCGAACGAATACTCACCAAACTCGACTTCGCATCACGCACCCAAATTGCTTCGTGGATCGCTTCCCAACGGGGGAGATCCAGTAGGACACGGTCGGGGTGAAGTGGACGTGAAAACGTGGGTGCTTAGCCCGGATACACCGATTCGGTTGGGGTGGCGAGCGGGTCGTAACGACGAAATGCCCTGCCGTAGTGGAAGAATCGATCTTGTCTAGGGATCAGTTCACACCACACCGGAGGGCATCTCGCAGATGCAACTATCTCACACCCGGCCCGTCGCCGCGGCGAGGTTCGACGACCCGAATCTGATGTCGACCGCGGGGCTGGTCCCGGTGATGGCGTTGGCGCAGGCCAGCGGCCTGCTCACCCTGGCCGATCAGCACCTGAGCGTGCCGACCGACAAAGGTGCCCACGCCGGCTACAAGGTCGGGTCCCTGATCGGTGGGATGGTCGCCGGCGCCGACAGCATCGCCGACCTGGCACTGTTGCGGCACGGGGCGATGGGGACCGTCTTCGACCGCCCCTATGCACCGTCGACCCTGGGATCGTTTCTTCGCCAGTTCAGCTTCGGACACGTCCGGCAACTCGACGCCGTCGCCTCGCGGTTCCTGGGCAACCTCGCCGAGAAGACCCCACTGGTCCCCGGCATCGACACCGGGCGAGTCCTGGTCGATATCGACGATTCGATCATCGAGGTCCACGGCCACGGCAAACAAGGCTCCGGCTACGGCTACTCCGGCGTGCGCGGACTCAACGCCCTCATCGCCACCGTCACCACCGAGACCGCTGCGCCGGTGATCGTCGGCCAACGCCTGCGCCGAGGAGCGTGCGGCTCCGCACGTGGGGCCGCCCGGATGGTCTCCGATGCGCTGGCCACCGTCGACCGGCTGCGTTCCCAGGCCGGCGGGGCGGATGGCCACGGCGCGTCTAAGCCCCTGGTCCGCGGCGACTCCGCTTTCTACGGCTATCCCACCATCGGGGCCGCGCTCCGCGCCGGCGCCGATGTCTCGGTGACCGTGCGCCTGACCTCCACCATCAAACGTGCGATCGCCTCCATCGGCGACGACGAGTCCTCGTGGACGCCGATCCAGTACACCGACGCCCTCTACGACGAGGGCACCGACACCTGGATCTCGCGGGCGGAGGTCGCCGAGATCCCGTTCACGGCGTTCGCCTCCCAGAAGAAGGCCCACCACGTTGCGGGACGGTTGGTCGTGCGGCGTATCCCCGACCTGCGACCGAAGAAAGACCAAGGTCAGGGCACGTTGTTCGACATCTGGCGGTTCCACGCGTTCTTCACCACCACCGACCCCGACGACCTCGATACCGTCGCCGCCGACAAGACTCACCGCCAGCACGCCATCATCGAGCAGGTGCACGCGGACCTGAAGAACTCCGCACTCGCCCATCTACCGTCGAACTCGTTTCCGGCGAACGCCGCGCGGCTCGTCTGCGCGGTGATGGCGTTCAACCTCACCCGCGCCGCCGGTACCCTCACCAGCGATCCCAAACTGACGAAAGCGACGACCGGCACCCTCCGCCGCACCATTGTCTCGGTCCCCGCCCGCGTCGCCTCCTCGGCGAGACGGTTGACGCTGCACCTCCCGCAGAACTGGCCGTGGGAAACAGCGTGGCACAACTTGTTCGACAACACCTTCGGTCGCGCACACCCGATCGTCGCCTAACGCCCAGGACATCTGCCCACCCTCAACGCGAAAGCCCCAGTGGAACAACCCGACACGAGAGGTCGGATGCTCAACCATGCCCACACACCGTCCCATGCCACCCAACGAAACTCGCTGCGATCAGGCCAGCGAATCGGTGCATCCGGGCTTAGTGGTCTGATTCATAAGCTCGTCGGGGGGTTGTTGACAAGCGGTCGGGTCGCCGAGGCACAGCCCACAGGCGCAGTCGAGTGCGTCCTCGGGACTGCCGACGAAGTTTGCGTTGGGCAGGACCGAGTCCTGGTACTTGCCGCTGCTGCCGAGGTAGATCGCGAATCCCCACACACTGGCGGATCCGCGATCTACCGCATTCGCATCGGATTCATTGTCCCGTCGGTCAGCACGCCGTCGACGTATGCGAAGTTGCTGCAGAATCGGGTGTTGATCGTGGCCAGTTGCGGCCATCTGGTCCGGGCCCGATCCAGCAGTTTCCAGCGCAGCGAGCTCCTTCGTCGATCCGGTAGCGGCTGCCGGGTACCAGCGCGGACGACACGTTTGCCATACACAAGGTCAACGACACTTTCGATCTCGTCTGGTCTACGAGGAGGCCTTGCAGAAGCTCGGCGTTCATGGAGCACCGGTCAGTCCTTCGGCGGCATGCTGGCTGCCGAGCTCACCTCCTGCTTCCTGGACTTGTTCGGCCAGGAAACACTCATTGGTCCGGCAAGCCTGTGGTCCGCCGACAACCCTGGACGCTCGAAGTGCTGACCGCGCCGTGGCCCTTGCCGAACCTCCTGTGCAGTGATCCCTCTGCGGAACGCCCCCAAGCGATGTGGGCGCTTCCGGAAGACCCCGGCCGCGGCCGTTGATGCTATGGCCCACCTGACCTGGACCATGGATTGCGGTGCGGAGTTCCTCTGGCCTGTACTCGACCACGGCGTGTGACGACGTGACCGATCACGGCCCCGGTCCTCGTGATTTGGGGTGAGGACGACCGAATAGTCCCCCGTCCTACGCGCACGAGTACTCCAGCGGATCCCCGGAAGCACCGTTCACGTCCTGCTGGGATCGGGGCTCATCCCCCAAGTCGAGCAAATGGAGGCGACGCTCGAGTTGGTGTGGTCTGCCTTCCTCACCAACCGCAGAGGGACAAACGTTGCACCGGTGCTGATGGAGGCCATCAAAACCGGTCCCAGACAGCGAGCAGCACCTCGAGTTCGCCCTGGCGTACTGCTGGCGTGTGGGCACGTTCGACGGAGCTGAGACGAAGCGCGCCGTCCTCTATGCCGATGAGGAGGTCTTCCTCATGCCCTGCGTGTCGGTTCACGACGCCAATCACGCCTCATTAACGCGCCCGCTTCGTCCCGAAGGTTTCTTCAGGAAGGGCGGGATGCGTAATCCAGTCTGCGTTTGACTCCATGTTCACCACCTAGCGCGCCCGGGGGGTGCGACGATCCTGCGAGTTTCGGCGGCCGCCGCGCTGTTCTATCGCGTGGACTGCCCGAAGGTCGCGCGGGCCTGCTGGGACGTCTTGCGCAGGCCGGGCCGGGCAGCGATATTCTTGGGTACATCGTCGAGAGGTGAGCAGTGTGGCATTCGTTTGGCTGTGCCTCGAGCGGGATGAATCGATGTAGTCGATGACGGACGTCGATCCGTTCGGGACGCAACGCGACGTGTCCGGTTCGGTCACCGCGGAGTTGGCGGCGGCCGGATTCGAGGATGCCCAGGAGATCGGCCGCGGTGGATTCGGCATCGTGTACCGGTGCACCCAGGCTGCCCTCGACCGCACCGTGGCGGTCAAGGTTCTCACCGCCGACCTCGACGAGGAGAATCGGGCACGGTTCCTGCGTGAGCAGCGTGCGGCCGGCCGGCTGACCGGTCACCCCAACATCGTCACTGTTCTCCACGCCGGTGTCACCGAGAACGGTCGGCCGTTCATCGTGATGCCGTATCACGCCGAGGGGTCGCTCGACGAGCGGATCCGGCGCCAGGGGCCGCTCCCCCTGGACGAAGCGTTGCGACTCGGGGTGAAGATGGCCGGCGCCCTCGAAACTGCCCACCGGCTCGAAATCCTACATCGCGATGTCAAGCCCGGGAACATCCTGTTCACCGACTACGGCGAGCCTGCGCTGACGGATTTCGGCATCGCTCACATCGCCGGTGGGTTCGAAACCACCGCCGGCGTCGTGACGGGTTCGCCTGCGTTTACCGCCCCCGAGGTGGTGGCCGGTGAGCCCCCGAGTGCTGCTGCCGATGTGTACGGCCTCGGCGCCACCCTGTTCGCGGCGATCACCGGTCATGCGGCGTTCGAACGCCGCAGCGGTGAGCAACTGGTGGCACAGTTCCTGAGGATCACGTCCGAGCCGGTTCCGAACCCGCGCGAACACGGCATTTCCGAGGACGTCAGCGGTGTCATTGAACGTGCCATGTCCGCCGAGGCAGGTGCCCGCCCTTCCGCGGTGGAACTGGGTCGGCAACTCCGCGAGTCCCAACTGCATTACGGCTTCCCAGTCGACGAGATGGCAATACACACGGCACCAGGGGAAGTGCAGGGAGGAACCGCGGCGCGTCTCGCGGAAGAGGACGCGGGGCGTCGGCCGTCGTGGTCACCGGCGGATTCGGGGCGAACGGGTGGACTACCGCTGGAGCTGACCAGTTTCGTCGACCGACGCACGGAACTGGCCGAGGCGACCAACTTGTTGTCGACGGCGCGGCTGGTGACGTTGACCGGAATCGGCGGGGTGGGAAAGACCCGGCTTGCTCTACGCGCAGCCACCAAGGCGAAACGAAACTTCTCCGACGGTGTGACGCTGGTGGAACTGGTTGAGCTGCGCGACGATACGCTGCTGGCGGGCCTGGTCGTGGTCGCGCTGGGGTTGCGCGACCAGTCTGCGCGACCTTCGCACGAGGTGCTCGTCGAGTTCCTTGCCCCGCGTGAAGTGCTGCTCGTGCTGGACAACTGCGAGCAGGTGGTGGCCGCGGCCGCGAAACTCGCCGAAATCCTGCTGCGCGCGTGCCCTCGGCTACGAATTCTCGCGACGAGCCGCGAACCGCTCGGAATCGGCGGGGAAACGGCGCTGCTGATTCCCCCGCTGCCCGTCCCGGATCCCGATCACCTGCCGAAAGGACTGCCCCGCAACGATGCGGTCACCCTCTTCGCGGAACGCGGCGCCGCCGTGGTCCCGGGATTCGAGCTCGCCGAGGAGAACAAGGTCACCATCGCCCGAATCTGTCAGCGGCTGGACGGGCTGCCGCTACCGATCGAACTGGCGGCGGCCCGGCTTCGCGCGATGACGCCCGACCAGATCCTGCAGCGCCTCACCGATCGTTACCTGCTGCTCACTCGTGGCAGCAGGGACGCGCCGTCCCGGCAGCAGACGTTGCGGATGTGCATCGACTGGAGCTTTGACCTGTGCACCCCTGCGGAGCAACGGATGTGGGCGCAGCTCTCAGTGTTCGCGGGCAGTTTCGAACTCGAGGCCGCGGAACAGGTCTGCGATGGTGACGACGCAGACGACCTCCTCGACACGGTGACGTTCCTCGTCGACAAGTCGATCCTGACGAGAGAAGAGTCGGGTTCCGCGGTGCGGTTCCGAATGCTCGAGACCGTCCGCGCCTACGGACGGGAAAAGGCGCAGGAGAGCGGCGACTACCTCGCGCTTCAACGTCGGCACCGCGACTGGTGTGAGCGGCTGGCGGTCGAGGCGGAAACCGAATGGATCAGCTCCCGGCAGCTCGCGTTGATCGCCAGATTGGCTCGGGAACAACCAAATATCCGCGAGGCGCTGGAGTTTTGTGTTTCCAACAGTCCCGAGGTCGGGCTACGGATTGCTGCCGCACTGTACCCGTTCTGGCTTTCCCAGGGTTTGTTCAGCGAGGGACGGCGGTGGCTCGACCGTCTTCTGGCATACCGGACGGGCGAATCTACTGTCTACAGAGCCAAGGCGCTCTACGGCGCGACTGTTTTGGCCGGGGTGCAGGCCGACCTTCGCGCGTCGGCTGCCTGGGTGGAGGAGGGGCGTGCGCTCGCCATCCAGACGACCGACCCGGCGTTTCACGCCCATATCGACCTCGCCGCTGGTCTTCTTGCACTATTCGAAGGAAAGCCGTCCGAGGCATTCGCGTATCTCGAGAATGCCCTCCACGTATACACGTCGCCCAACGACCTCCTCTTCCAGGTCGTTGCCATGGGAGTCCTTGGTGTGACGCACGAAATACTCCACGACTCGGAACGAGCCATCGATTGCCACGAGCGCGTCCTCGCGATCACCGAGGCGCAAGGCGAATCGGTGTATCGGTCGTATTCGCTGTGGGCGCTGGCAGTCGCGGTATGGCGGCACGGTGATAGCGCACGGGCGGTGCGGCTACTCGTGCAAGCGCTGAAGGTCGACCGGCTGGCAAATCACCGACTCAATGCCAGTGTGTGCCTGCAGGCGCTCGCATGGATCGCCGCCGAGGATCAGAATTTCGAGCGTGCGGCCGTGTTGACCGCGGCCGCTGAGGGGCTCAGTCGGTCACTGGGGAGTCCAACGGTGTTCTTTCCGGGCCTGCTCGTGTACCAGGACGAGTGCGAACGCCGGACCCGACAGGCGATGAGCGAGCAGGTATTCGATGCCTCTCGCCGAAAGGGCGGAGCGCTCGGTCTCGACGCAGCCGTCTCCTATGCGCTGGGCGAGCCGCTTCCGATTCCGCGTCCGACGACGCCCGCAGCCGGGTTGTCAAGCATACTGACTAAACGCGAGCGCGAGGTCGCCGACCTGATCGCCGAAGGGCTGACGAACAGGGAGATTGCCGCTCGTCTGGTGATCTCGCCCCGCACCGCACAGGGACACGTCGAACACCTTCTGCATAAGCTGGGATTTACCTCCCGGGCACAAATTGCGGTGTGGGTTGTGCAATCGAAAATCGATTCCTGATGGCAGGCTCATGTCTTTGACGCATCGCGAAAGAACCGCGTCGGCGGCCTGCAAGGGGTTCTATGGCCTCCGCTTCGCTCAGCCGCGCGACCGACGGTCCGAGGGAAGGTCATTGCGGGACGTGGCAAAGGTCGGGTCGGGATGGATTTTCCGAGGATGTATACGGCGAAATTGGTTAGGAGTCCCAGATGGCCAAGCATATGGCACAGGCCGTCGCTGTCACAGGTGTAGCTCTGCAGAGTGAATTCCAGTGAACTTCGCAACACCCGACACAAATCGGAGGTTGTGATGCACGACTAGACGACTGCCACCCATCATGCATGTCGGCCAGGACCGCACCGACGAGTCGGACCACGGCCGCCTCGTTCGTAAGATGCCCACGATACGGGCTCTGCGCTTTGATCTCCTTGTTTACCCGCTCCAACGGATACGTCGACCACATCTTCCACCATCACGCCCACGAAAATGTGCTGAACGCCAATACCTCTGACTTCGCCTGGTCCATCAAGGGACCGATCTTGAGGAACCGGCCGGCCAACTGATCACGGACCTCGTCCCACGTCGAGGCCGCGGTCGCGGGATCGGGCTGGGCGAAGATCGTGCGAAACACCGCGGCGACCATGTCGGAGTGCGACTCGGGGCCATGCGCCAGCAGGTTTCGCGCCAAATGCACCCGACACCGCTGACGCCCAACCACCGAACGGGCGCCGCAGTGCCGCGACCGAGCCCGGCATGCTGGTCACTGATGACGAACCGGACGCCGGACAGGCCGCGTTTCTTGAGCGCGGCGAGGAAAGCCGCGCCAGAACACCTCGGTACCTGGGTGGAGCATCAGCCCGCCGACATCGGCAGGCGACGAGTGAAGGGTCGCGCGTTCGGTCACATCGCCCGGTCATGGCCGACGACGGGGGTGTTCTTCGGCTCGACCATCCTCGACACCGGTGCGCACCACACTCTTCTCAGCCGCGCCTTGAACAACCTCTACAACGGACCGATCACGCTGTTTCACAACCGCGGCGACGACCTCGACTGTCTACACGCGGCTCTGGCCGCGGCGTTCGAGGAGGTCGAGATCACCGTCGTCGACGCCGTCGCGGTCTTCGCCGACCACCGGCCGCGGTCGCCTGGGCAGCTGATACGGCTTGCGGGAACGCCGGGCCGAACATGTGAGGCCGGCGCGAACACACACCCCGCTGCGCCTGATCCGCGGACGCCGCCTGTCAACGAGAGGAACCCCAAGTGCCGACACCCGAAACTGACGACCAGAAGATCGTCAGTCTGAACGCCGTGCGGCAGAGGAGAACCGATGACCTACTCTCCGGCCACATATCCCTTCACCGCTTCAGTTTTCGTCCCGGCCAGCCAGGCGAGGGCGAGCATCGACAAGGTGGTGTGGGCGTACCAGGGCCGGTAGGTGCGCACCTGATACTGGTCCAGGCCTGCCTCGTTCTTGGCCTGCTGCAAACACTCCTCGACCCGTCACCGTGATCCGGCGATGGCGGCGAGTTCGGTGAGCGTGGTACGCCGGCGTCCGGCGCAGATGTAGTACGCAATCTCGGTCGGATCCGATAGTGATCGGCGGGCGAGCAGCCAGTGCCCACGGCCGGGTGCTCAGGCCCAGGAGTACTCCCGCGGGCCGTGAGCGCCGTCGCCGGCGGAGGTCCGGCGGCACTGCTTCGCCGGGACCGCGGCGATCATCTCGTCGGCCCGGCAGGTGCGCACTTCATGGACGCAACCGGCCGCGTCGAGGCACAGGCCGTGCTCCGCCGCGTACCGGGCCCTGTGGAGGGTGAGATTGACGTCGTGGGTCAACGAGGCGGTCACCGGCCGGCCGATGCGGATGCCCCCTCGGCGGCGGCGGTCACGGTCGCCGTTAGAACGAGACGTAGGGAGCGTGGGCGAACAACCCACCGTCCACGCAGAGGTTCTGGCCGGTGATGTACCGAGCCTCGTCCGACGCGAGAAAGGCCACCGTCGAGGCGATGTCCTCTGGGGTGCCCAGTCTCTCGGTCAGCAAGGTGGGTGCCATGCTCTCGACGAGTTGCGGAGCAACCCTCAGCAACGCGGGCGTTACGACTATTCCTGGCGAGACCGAGTTCGCCCGGATGTTCTGTCGGCCGTACTGAGTGGCGATGTATTGAGTAAGCGCCACGATGCTCGCTTTGGAGCCGCCGTAGGACGTCTGAGTAAGCTGGCCGGCGAAAGCCGAACTCGACGCGGTATTGACGATCACCCCACCACCGTTCTCGATCATGGTGGGTAGCGCAGCACGAGAACAGACGAAATAGGCGCGCGCGTTCAGGTTCATCGCCGATTCCCACATCGCGAGGGGTGTGTCGACCACGGTGGTGTCTTCGCGGCCGACTGCGCCTGCGTTGTTGTGCAGAATGTCCAGCTTTCGGAAACGAGCCACGACGGCTGCCACCATGTCGGTGATCGATTCCGGATCCATCGCGTCGTAGTGAAACGGCTGAACTCTGTCTCCGAGCTCGTCCGACAGCCTTCGTGCACCGTCCATGTCGAGATCGCCGACTGCAACCAGCGCACCCTCGCCGTGTAGGCGCGTCACCGTCGCGGCGCCGATACCCGAGGCACCTCCGGTCACCAGAGCTACCTTGTCCATCAATCCACGCATAGTGCCCGTCCAATCTTCAATGGAAGCCCACCGACGTCTGCCGGCGACTGCTCACGTAATGCGGCCGACTTCAGACGAAGGTCGAGCCGCCGTTGACGGAGATGTTCTGCCCGGTGACGAAGGAGGCCTCTGCGCCGGCCAGGAATGCCACCACGTGAGCGACATCGCTTGGCGCTCCGAGTCGCTTGATGCCTTGAATGCTCACCTGGTCGTCGAGAAACTCCTCCGGAAGACTGCCGATTGCCATCGGGGTCGCGATCACGCCGGGGCTTACGGCGTTGACGGTGATTCCGTCGACACCCAGCTCGGTGGCTAGGGCTCGGGTCAGGCCGATGATGCCCATCTTGGCAGACCGGTAGGCGATGAATCCGGTCATGGGGCTCAGGACCGACCCGGACGAGATGTTGATGATCCGTCCGTACCCGTGTCGACGCATGATCGGAACGATGGCTTTGGCCAGTACGAACGGTGCCTCCAGGTTGACGGCCTGGATCTGTCGCCACCTAGCTGGGTCGAGCTCGTCGAATCCGACCGCGTCGTCGATACCGGCGTTGTTGACGAGAATGTCGATCCGGCCATGCCGGTCGACCACCTCCGCGACCATGTCGGTCACACGGTCCGCATCGGTGATATCGACATCGTGAGCGGACCACAACGCATCGATGGCCTCGACCAGTTGGCCCGTCTCGCTCTGCTCGCCGAGGTCCAGTCCGACCACGGCTGCGCCTCCTTGTGCGAGGCGCAGAGCGATGCCCTGCCCGATTCCGCGTCCGCTCCCGGTGACGACGGCCACCAGTCCGTCGAGGGAGCCCGTCTGCGGTTCGACGGTCATGTCTTGCCTTTGTGTCATATCGGATCCGATCTCCTACGGGAAGCGTGCTGAACTTTCAACTCGGAACGGAGCTGAGGACGATGTCGAACCGCACACTGGACCATGCACTGTCTCCGAGGTCGCGGCCGTCCGGAGTGGACGAGCCGCCAGCGTGCTCGACGAACTTCTTGGTGAGGGAATCCCTGACGCCGAACACCGCGTCGGATTCGAGGAGTTCGTCACCCTCCACGAAGATGTGGGTGATCAAGGTTCGCATTCCTTCCGAGCTCACTTTGAAGTGGAGATGCGACGCGCGCATCGGTGACCGTCCGACAGCGGCAAGCAACTCCCCGACCGGACCGTCGTGAGGAATCGGATACGGCACCGGCCGCAGGCCCCAGAATCTGTAGCCACCAACGTCATCGGTGTACAGGTGACCTCGTCCCGCCGCGCGGCCGTCGTCGTATTGAACGTCGTAGAACCCGTCCGAGTCCGCCTCCCAGACGTCGATCCTTGCCCCGGCCAACGGAACTCCCGCGGTATCGGTGACCGTGCCTTCCACCCAGCACGGTCGACCCGACGCGCCGCCGGCCATGTCACCGCCCAGGGGAATCTCGGGCGATTCCTCCGTAAAGAAGGGTCCGACCACTGTCGCTTCGGTGGCGTCACCGACAACCGGATTGTTCATGGCAATCGTCTGCATCGAGGCGCCGAGAACGTCAGACAGCAGAATGAACTCCTGCCGACGGTCATCGGTGATATGCCCCGCAGCAGTAACGAATTCGATGCCGCGTGCCCACTCGTCCTCGGTCAGGCGCACCTCGCGGAGGAAGCTGTGAAGGTGCGTCGTCAGCGAGGTCATGATGAACCCGAGGCGATCGTCAGGGGACTCGCCGAACGACCGCACCACCCGCGCGGTGAGAGAACTTTCAAGCTCGTGCTGTGCGACGTCGTCTCGATTCGTCGACTCGATGTCGGTCATTCCACATCACTTTCGTCTGTCGAATTTGCCGGGTCATCGCCGTTCACAGCCGCGTACAGCAACTTCTGGATCGAACGGAACGTGACCGGCCTCGGATTATCGGCGGGCGCATGATCGAGGATGTGCGGAATGACGGCATCGATGTCTGCTTCCGTCACTCCGTAGTTCCTCAACGCCCGAGGTGCGTCGACGGCACGTCTCACTTCCTCGAGACCCGAGAGTGCGGAGTCGGATCCGAATGCGGCCGCCATCTGTCTTTCGCCCACAGGTGCGGCCGGCGCGTTGTAGGCCAACACATATGGCAGCACGACTGTGTGAGTCTGCGCATGCGGCAAATCGAACGCTCCACCAAGGATGTGGCAGATCTTGTGATGCAGACCGGAGCCGGCAGACGAGAACGCGACCGCCGACAGGTACGTCCCGTAGAACGCGCAGTCACGAGCATCCAGATCTGCTCCATCGGCGGCAACCGCAATGATGCTGCGCGACAATGCGCGGATTCCCTCGGCGGCGTACATCCTGTCTATCGGGTCTGTCCGAGGCCCCCACATGGAGTCGACACAATGAGCGAGTGCGTTGAAACCCGAAGCAACGCTGTCGGACACAGCAAGTGTCAGGGTCAGAGTGGAGTCGTAGACGATCGACGTCGGGAGTACCCGGATGTCGATACCGGTCGTCTTGCGACCTTCTTCCGTTATCCCCCATACGGCGGTGGCCTCGGACCCGGCGTAAGTCGTCGGTACGGCGACGATCGGAGTACCCGTCGCCAATGCGATCGCTTTCGCGAGTCCTGTGGTCGAGCCACCGCCTATCGACACGATCACATCGGCCTCGCACTGGAGGGCGGCGACACGGGCACGCTCTGCTACGGGCAGGGGCACATGCATCGCGATGTCGTCGTACTTCAGCACCACGGGCAGGCCCTTCGTCATCCGGTCGACACTCTCGGATCTCGAACTACCCGAGATCACCATCGCGCGCGACGCGCCGAGCCGACCGATCTCGGACCTCAGTACATCTGCGGCGCCAGATCGGGCGAAATGTACTCGTTGGGCACGGCTTTCGTGCAGAAACTGAGAGCCCGCCATCAGCCGACCCGCGATACGTTGGAATCGGCGAGTTTCCGTCGCATGATCTTGCCACTCGACGTCTTAGGAAGATCGGATACGAAGCGGACTGACCGTGGTCTCTTGTACGCGGCCAACCTGGTGGCGGAGAACGCGATGACCTCGTCCTCGGTGACCGTCACCCCGGCCTTTAGCACGACGTACGCGCACGCAACCTCTCCTTTGACGTGGTCCGGCAGCGGACCGACGGCAACGAGCGCGATAGCCGGATGGGCGGTGAGTACTCGCTCGATCTCCGCCGGGTACACGTTGTAGCCACCCGTGATGATCATGTCCTTACGGCGATCCACGACGAAGATGTTGCCCGCCGCGTCCTTCGTCGCGATGTCACCGGTACGGAGCCAACCAGCCTCGTCGAGCACCTCGGCGGTCGCCTCGGGGTTCTTGTAGTACTCGAGCATCACGATCGGTCCGCGTACGGTCAACTCCCCCGCCACACCCGCTGTCGCCTCTCGACTCGTGTCGGACAGGTCCGAGATACGCACCTCCACGCCGGGAAGCGAGACACCGACCGAGCCGAGGGGACCCTGAGCATGGCGAGCGTGCGTCGTACCCAACCCGGACAGTTCGGTCATTCCCCAGAGTTCGATCAGCGGAGCACCCGAGCGCACCTGCCAGTGTTCCATGGTCGTGAGAGGCATGGTCTGTCCCCCGACGGTGCACCTCGTCAGCGAGGACAGGTCTGCTGCGGCGAGGTTCGGATCGGCGAGCAGTGTCGCGTACATCGCAGGCACACCCTCGAACAGAGTGGCACGATGCTCGGCGATCAGCTCGAGTGCGCGACTGGCATCGAAACGCTCCATCAACACCACTGTCCCGCCAGCCATCAACGTGCCGTTGATCGCGACATTCCCGTAGACGTGTGCCGCCGGTAACGCAGTCACGATCACATCCGAGTCGTCGCGCCCGTGCATCGTCGCGGTGAGCCCGCAATTGAGAGCAATTCCGCGGTGGCTCTGCACGGCGCCCTTCGGGTGCCCCGTGGTTCCGGACGTGTACGCGATCACACACGCCTGCTCCGGTCTAGGCGAATGTCGCACCGAGGGAGCATCTTCGAGCATCAGGTCGGTGAACGACACCGCACCGGCGATCGTGTCGTCGTCGAAGGTGACGACAGCCTTCACCCCGGGTAGCTCGCCCGCCGCTTCCAGGACCACCTCGGTTCGATCTCCGCCGACGAACACCGCGGTCGATTCACAATCTTGCAGGACGTAGATCAGTTCCTCCGCGGTCAACATCACGTTGACCGGGTTGACCACCGCCCCCATCTTCAGAGCCCCGTGGTAAGCCACAATCCACTCCCACCGGTTCTGGGAGTAAATCGACACGGTGTCTCCCGGCCGCACTCCACGCGCGACGAGGCCGGCTCCGACTCGGTCGCTTTCGACGTCGAGTTCGGCGAAAGTCATTGTGCGAGTGTTGGTGACCAACGCTGGCTTGGCGCCGAAACGGGCTGCCGCTTCGGGAAGAATCGTTGCAGGGCTATCCATGTTCGGTCCTCGACGTAAGTAGTGGGGGTAATAGGTCGGTCCGACTGTCCGACGCGTTCCAACGGTCGGTTTCGTTGAGACAGCGCAGGATCACCGCGCTGCTGCCAGGGTGACGCTGGGCAGTTCGTCGAAACGTGAGCGATACGCTCGCGCGAATCGGCCTAGGTGGCGGAAACCCCAGCCTTGCGCGATGACGGCGACCGTGTCCTTTGCGGGATCGGCCGACTCGAGTTGTCGACGGGCCCGATCGAGCCTGACATCGCGCACGTAGCTCATCGGCGTGCTCTGCAGATGTCGCCTGAAGCCCTCCTCCAATGCCCGCACGCTGCAGTGCACCTGCGCTGCGAGGTCGACGACCGAGCCGACCGCCATCGGGTCGGTCTCGATCAGATCTCGCGCATCGCGGACCGGTCCTGACGGCAACGCACCGGATTCACGGTGCAACTGCTCGGAGTAGTTGTGCGGCTGCGATGTGAGCAGCGCGGTCGTGACGAGGTCGGCCAGCATGGTGGATGCGAGCGGCGCCCGCATCAACGGACCCGATTCGGTCGCCTCCGCGTGAAGAAGCAGAAGCACTCTGCTCAAAGACGACCCGATGCCGCTGTCCAGATCCAGTTCGAATCGAAATCGAACCGGATCTTCCGGTGAACGGCCGAGCATCTGCGCGAGCTTGGCATCCAGGACCCGATGTTCGATTCTGACCGACATGAGCTCGGTTCCCGGTCGCCAGTGGTCGAAATAGGTAATATCTCCAGGAAACACGACAGCGCCGCTGCTCCCGGTCACCGCCCGGGACCGCGCGCCCGAGGAGATCTCGAGACCACCGGACGGGGCGAAACACACGACGTAGCACGACGGTGGCGGGGCAGCCACGCGGACCGGTGAGCCGAACCGGAAGTAACCGATGTTGAGTCCGGGCAACTCGACGATCTTGGTTCGAAGCGAGAAATCTGCACCTGAGCCGTAAATGTCGAGTCGCGCGGCCGAGTAGGCGTCCGCGATGACCGCAGCAGCCTCGTCGGGCTGCGTGAACAGCGTGACGCCACGATCCGACCCGTAGACGTTGGACGTTCTCTCGGCCGCCTCGATCATCGCACCGACGTCGGTTCACCGGCGAAACTCGTATGCTCGATCAACCACTGCGCAGCAGCAGCCAGTGCCCGATCTGCTTCCGGTGCGTTCCCCGCCATGAAATGGAACACGTGCTGCTGTTCCTCTTCAATGTCCATCGTGACCGCCACGCCAGCCTTCTCGGCCAGGTCTGCGAAGCGGACGCCGTCGTCGAGCAGCGCCTCGTGTCCGCCCGCGGAGATGTACACCGGTGGCAAGCCGGCAAGGTTCGCATGGAGTGGGTTGGCGCGCGGATCTCGTGCGTTTCCGTCGGGTCCGAGGTACATCGATGTGATTCCGTCGAGCATCGCGCGACTGACCAGAGCATCGTGTCCGGCGTTCGAATCCACTGTGCTTCCGGTGTTCTCCATGTCAAACCACGGCGACAATGCAATGATGCCGGCGGGGAGCGGCAGCCCGTCGTCCCGGGCGGCGATCGCCGTGACCACGGCGAGATTCGCACCCGCCGAGTCGCCGGCCAGCGCGATGTCACCGGGATCGAGTCCTTGAGCGAGAAGCCAGGCGTAGACGGCGCTGGCGTCGTGCAACTGAGCGGGGAACGGGTACTCCGGTGCTTGCCGGTAGTCGACCACGAGTACACGCGCTCCCGACGCCACGGCGAGATGGCCGGCCAGCTTTCGATGACTGTGCCTGCTCTGCAGGACGAATCCGCCACCATGGAAGTACAGGAGGACACGGGACCCGTCGACCGATGCGGGAACACACCACGTCGCCGGCAGACCGGCAGCATCGACATCGGCGTACGTGACGCCGGCGGCCTCCGCCGAGCACGTGTGCACACCCTCCATCAGAGCACGCATCAGGGGTAACGACACGTCTGGCGCAGCACCGAGAATGGCGCTGCTTTCCGCGTACTTGACTGCGAGCGAGCATGATTCAGAGCTGCTCATGATTTTCTCCTCTGGTGGGTGGGACTGGGTGTGCGGAATATTCGGCTCGCACCGTCTCGGTGTCGATTCCAAGGGGACCTGAAGCGGCCGCGGAACGTGGCGGGACCGACCACGGGTGAGCGGTGAACCCGAGAACGGGTGCTCGATCGGTTCCCTCCCCGTTGACGCCGTAACGCAGGACTCCGCGGTCATGCCACACGGGATCGTGCGCGACATCGACGATCTCGCGTACCGGTTGCGCCGAGATGTCACGGCTCGCGAGCAGCGCAGTCCACCGGTCCCGTGTTCCCATCCGGAAGTACCGTTCGAGCGCAATCGCACTCGGTCCGTCTGCGGACAGATCGGTGCCAGGCAGATCCTCGGTGGACATCCCGAGAGCGTCGCGCAGGTCGTTCACCCGATCATCGCGGGCACCGAGAAAGAACCAGCCGTCAGCTGCGCGATAGAGTCGGTTCACCGCGGACCACCCCAGTGCGCTCGGGCCGGTGGGTTCGATCGCGGAGTGTCCGTCTGGAACGTCGAACAAGTAGAGGCCCTGGTTCAGGGTGGCGACAGTCGACAGCGACGTGCTGATGTGTTGTCCTACACCACCTTTGCGGCGGTGCAGCAGACCGAGGACGGCCCCGAAGGCACCCATGATGCCTGTGCCCACGTCCGAGATCAGGTAGGGCTGGTAGATCGGCCAGCCGCCGTCACCCCCGTACCGGGACGACAATCCTGTGGCAGCCACCGCCTGGTTCTCGTGTCCACGTCTGGCCCGCCACGGCCCGAATCGCGTGAATGCATCCATCGACACGTACACCAGATCCGGGTTGGTGACGCTCACGTCGTCGTATCCGAAGCCGTACCGTTCGATCGCGCCCCACGCATAGTTCTGGACGACCACATCCGCGTTGCTCACGGCAGCCCGCAGAATCGCGCTGTCGTCGGGATCCTCTACGTCGAGAAAGACCGAACGTTTCCCGCGGTTGGTGTAGGAGCCGTGAAAGCCATTGTTGCCGTGCGGAGCAGGATTACTGACCTTGAGCACATCAGCTCCGTAGTCCGCCAGGATGCGCCCGGTGATGGGACCGGCGACCACTTGCGAGAACTCGACGACCGATACCCCGGCCAGGGGCCGGTCGCCGGCGTCACCGTCGACTCCGGTAGGGAACACCGGCGTCGACTCCAGGCGCCGGCGGACATCGTCGAGAACTGTCGCGCGGTCTGCATCGGGAGCCGAGCGCGCCGTGATCGTCGTGCCGCTTCGACTCGCATGCAGAGCCGCGCCGGCCATCGTGACGGGGCCCCACTCAGGGTCGTCGAGCGTCATCACGACACCCGACTCACGAGCGTGGTCCTGACTCAGCCACTCTCGTGGTGTGCGAACAGCTGCGAGCGGGATACCGAGTTGGATGGCCAGCGATTCCCACTCATCCGCCGTCCGTGTCGCGATCAGCTCCTCGAAAGCGCGCTCCGCGCGGCGTCCGAGAACGGCATCACTGAATACAGCTCCCATGTCGCCGAGCCCGTCCGAAACCCAGTCCTCCCACGCACCGGCCGCGATGAGCAGCTTCTCGACGAACCTCGGGTAGGAGACGTTGTCGACGAAGCGGCCGTCCGCGCATCGGAACGAACCCAAGCAGGGCTTTGGCATATCGAGACGAGGCCCGACGAAATCGGGCATCTCCAGATGGAATCCGACTATCTGCAGCATCGCCTCGGACAGCGGAATCTCGAGGTGCGCTCCCACTCCGGTCTTCTCGCGTCCGAGCAGTGCCGTGACCACCTCGAACGCGCCGAGCAAT
The DNA here is from genome assembly GCF_019378875.1 of Rhodococcus sp. USK10. Classification (NCBI taxonomy): domain Bacteria; kingdom Bacillati; phylum Actinomycetota; class Actinomycetes; order Mycobacteriales; family Nocardiaceae; genus Rhodococcus; species Rhodococcus sp. USK10. The sequence continues at coordinate 1,227,903 of NZ_CP076047.1, read as the reverse complement.
GCCGCCGCGTTCGACGCCATGGGAATCGCGGTGAACAGCGGCCGACCGGCGTCGTCCACAGTCGCGTGGGTACGCGCCTTCCAGTCCCAGTGTTCGCGCAGACGCCTGTATCCGGCGGTGGCGCTCGCGACCACACCCTCCCAGGCGGCGATCGACGCTCGGGGGTCGTCCTGCGCGAAGCCGGGCAGGGAGCAGTAGATCAACCGTGGATCGGTCGACCTGGAACGTCGAGCTCCGAGCCCGTGACGGTCCATGACACCGGGACGGAAGTTCTCGATCACGACGTCCGCCGAGCGGATTAGATCGGACGCCGTCTCGAGGTCGTCGTCCCGACGGAAGTCCAGCGTGATGCGCTTCTTTCCGCGGTTGAGCCAGGAATCGGGCAGACCGGCCAGCGCAGGACCGCCCGGTCGGTCGACATGGACCACCTCTGCGCCGTTCTGTGCGAGCAACTCAGCCAGTAGCGGACCGGCGATGTAATGACCGAAGTCGATCACTCGCAGACCATTCAATGTACCGGTCACACTCTCACCCTTTCTCGTGGACGATCAGGAATTGGGAACCTCGAGCAGCGGAGCCGGTTCGGGAGAACCGCCGCATTCCGCGCGCAGCACGGGCATTACTTCTTCGGCGAAGATCTGCATCTGCTCTTCGACTTCCTTGCCCGACAATCCCGGAGTTTCGAAGATCGGCAGCACGAGGTGATCCTCGAAACCGGCGTGGTAATCACGCATGAGTCCGTCGATCACTTGCTGGACACTTCCGTGCAGCATCATGCCGGCATTCTCGAAAAATTCTCCGGTGAGCCGCGCACCGTGCGGCAGGTGAATGCCACTGATCAGCGAATCCGCGACATAGTTCGGAAAGTGGAAGAGACCATTACGCTTGTCCGGTGTGATGTCGCCGATATGTACGAATCGAAGGAAGGACACGCCGCGCTTTCGCGACGAATCCCACCCGAACTTGAAGGGTTCGGAATTCGCACGATCAGGCCATCCAGCTTTCTCCGCCTCTGTATGGTAGGCGTCCAGGACGTTTCGGACATCGTCACCGCCGGCACCGAGATGGCAGACGTTGAATCCGCGACGGGCAGCGGCCTTCACTGAATTGGTGCTCAAAGCGGTCTGCCAGATCTGTGGGTAAGGACTCTGCAGAGGCTGCGGATACACCGACAACTCCTTCAAAAAGTCCTTGCCGTCACGCGTCTCGATGATCTCGTCGAGCCGACGCTCGATGCCGGGCTGGGAGAAGTACGCGCGAGTCAACGCGGAATCCCACGGGAGCCACTTCGGCGGAATCGAATAGAACGTCCCCTGGTGCGAGAAGGAAGGCTCCGTCCATGCCTTCAGGATGATCTCGAGCACCTCGTCGAAGTAGGCCTGGTTCTTGTACTGGTCGATGTCCGAGGATCCGTACGCCTGCGCGAACGGCTCGGTCTCACGGGTGCCGCCACCGCGCCCGACGCCGAACTCGACGCGCCCGCCGGACAGTACATCCAGCATCCCGACCTGCTCTGCGATGCGTAGCGGGTGGTGACGCGGAAGAATGTTAGCCATCTGCCCGATACGGATCTTGTTGGTCTTCATCGCGATCGCCGTACCGGTCTGCAAGGGATTCGGAGAGAACTCCGCACCTTCGGGCTGAAAATGGTGTTCGGTGAGGAAGAAGTAGTCGAAGCCGAGTTCTTCTGCGAGCACGGCCTGGGCGATCTGCTGCTGCGCGACTCGCTGGTACGACCGGTGCACTGCGGCCATGTCCCCGCTCGCGAACGTCACGTTCGGATTGTCGGGATCTCGGGCAATCGGAAGATCGGTTCCGCCGTTGTGAAGCACTGAGAATTCGATCATGATGTTCCATTCTTTGACGTCGGTGATGACCTGAAAAAAACTATCGGTGTGAGCGAGCTCTCATCGTCCGCATTACGCCGCGCGCTGTCCGGAAATCGCGGTTCTCGACTCGTGGGTCACGAGAAGAGAGATCGCGCGCAAATAAGGGCTATTCTGCGAAAAAGGGCACACGGCGAAAGGTCGACGAGATGATCATTTCAGTGACGAGCAGCGGTGTTACCGTCTCGGAACCCGACGATTTCAGACGCTTTCATATTGCAACGACTGTCGCCTCGGCTTCGCTGCCGGAAGTAGTGCAGAGATCCGGGTTCGGCACTGTGGAAGAAGACGGAACTGCGGTTCTCGATATCGATACCGTCAGGAACGCGGGAAAGTCGGCATCCGAGAATCCCGAGTGGGACGAGGGATGGTCGGCGATGATCGAGTACGCGCGCTCCAAGAACTGGGTGACGGACGACGGTCGAGGTGTTCGCGCTCATGTCGAGTACGAGCGATCGACCGACGAGGAGCGGTAGCGGTCGGGTGAGCCGAGGTCGGCGGAATCGACTGTGCAGATTCCGTGAACACGAGCGAACTCCACGACATCGAGTCGCGTCGGAAGATCGACCGGATCGACGTCGAGGATGATCTCGGCGAACACCGCAGCACAGTTGCCGGTCGCTGATCCGACCAGCGAGGACGCCGTGCCCGCGACCGACATCTCCTGAGAGTCGGCAGAACTCACCGATACTGGTATGACGTGCCCCGGACGTGTCAAGTCAGTCATGAGAGACGTCGAATCCGCGAGAACTCGTGCCGTTCGTGCGCGATCCGCTGCCGAGATTCCCGTACCGATGCCCTCGACTGCGTCGACCCCGACACGTTGTCGGCTGCTCGTAGAGACAGCACGACGTCCGTACATCTCGGCCGCCGGCGGAATCAACAGCCGATCGCACTGCGACGCAGCAAGAGCGACCTGAACGAATCCGGACGAGTGCCGAACCGCGAACGACATCGCCGCCGGCGTCGCCGACGCCGCAGGGAAGACTATGGCGGCCCCCGCGTCGTGCAACACGATGACGGTCCGACCCGAAGCGAGTTCCCGTTCGGCCTGCTCGACCCCCCACAGCACGGAATCTGCGGTGCCGACGTGATCGGCGATCATGCGGGAGACCTCGCGTCGATGTCTCGGTCAGCGTTGCCGAGGTCGAGAAAGTTGCTGCGGTGGTATACGAGCGGCATGGTCGAGCGATGCACGCGCGTCTCCGTGACCGTCCCGACCACCTGGACATGGTCGCCGAGCCGTCGTGTCGAATGAGCACGACATTGGAGCGACAACACTGCGTCCGAGAGAAACGGATCACCGGATCCGGACTCAGCCCACGCGACGTTCGCGAACCGGTCTCCCCGACCGGAGAACGTACGGCACAGGGCACCGCTTTCGTGTCCGAGGATGTTGACCGCGAAGGTAGGGGACTCGGACATCCTCGGCCACGTGCTCGACGCGTCGTCGACGAAGAACGTGATGAGTCGGGGATTCAGAGACACAGAGGCGAACGAACCCACAGTCATCCCCACCGGTGCCCCGTCGACGACCGTGGCCACGATAGCAACCGGTGTAGGAACGTGACCCAACGCCCGCCGAAACTCCTCGGTCGTCAGGTCGTCTGTCGTCACCGCCTCGGGCGCGGTCATTGGACCGATCCCTCGAGTGTCGGAGCGAACTGCTCGATCAGGAAGCGGACCACCAGGGCGCGGATCTCGTTACCTCGAGGAACGGCAGCAGTGATCCAGTACACGCCGTGCACCAGGCCGTCGATGCGTACGACCTCCGTCGGGACCCCTGCCTCAGCGAGCTGCGCACCGAAACTTTCCGCCTCGTCGCGTGACACCTCGTTCTCCATCGTCACAATCAGCGTCGGCGGAAGTCCCGTGAGATCCTGTGCTTTCGACGGATCGACGTACGGATTGCCGGGATCGGTACCGTCGGCCAAGTAGTGGTTCCAGAACCAGTCCATCCCAGCAGCATTGACCACGAAGCCCTCCCGGAACTCGTCCCGTGACGGTGTGTTCGCATACGGTTCGATCACCGGGTAGACGAGTGCCTGGCATACCAGGGACGGCCCGCCTTCGTCACGGGCACGCAGGGCAGCCACTGCCGCCAGATTCCCGCCGGCGCTGTCACCGTGTACGGCGAGACGAGTCGGATCACCACCGAACGTGGCGACGTTGTCCTCGATCCACTTCAGCGCGGCGAACGTGTCGTCTGTCGCCGCTGGAAACTGGTGTTCCGGTGCCAGTCGGTACCCGACTGCGGCGACTATCGCTCCCACATCGTTGGCGAGCACTCGACACAACTCTTCGGACACCACGAGATCACCGGTGACGAAACCGCCACCGTGGAAGTAGGACACCACCGGAAACGGGCCGGCGCCTTCCGGCACGTACAACCGGATCGGCAACTCTCCCGACGGGCCGGAGTAGGTGGTGTCGACCTGTCGAGCGACCTGCCGATGCGGCTCCTGGAGTGCGACGAAGGCGGCCGTGGAGGCACGAGCGTCCTGAACGGTGGAGACTTCGAACGGTGGCAATCCCGCCATCTGTTCGAGCAAAGTCTGTACTGCGCTATCGAGTGGCATGAGGTTCTCCCTGGAAGCAGAGTGGTAAAACTGCGGCGAAATGAGTCGGTGTGACGATTGCCGGGACCGTCACCCGAGTTCGACTCGTCGGCGTCGGTCGAATCGCGAGGCGGATGGCTCGAAGCCGTCGTATCCGTTCGCGAGGTCGTACTCTTTTGCAGCTGTCCGTATCTTCTTCGCTGTCACGGATCGGATCGGTGCCGCGGAGACGTCGACGAGCGTCATATTGTCTCGGTTGAACGTCTCGTAGTAGCCGGTCTCGCACGGAGGGCGTTTGGTGCCGTACGCGTAGTCGGTGAGCGTCAATATCTCCGCCCTCCGAGGTCGGTGACGCGCTCGCAAATCTTCTCCCGCACGTACTCAGCGATGGTCTCGTTGGCATCCTTGTCGATCAGGATGTCGGCGCACGTTTCCACCGAGAACCGGAAGCCTCCTTCGGCCCAGCATTCATCGAAGACCCGGGGGCGCTCTTCCGATGACACCTCCAGCGCCGAAGCAACACATTTCAGAAAGTGCCCCCACCGGTGTTTTGAGACTCTTCACGAACCTCTGGGTATCGAGATTTATGGGGGCAACACGATCCGGGTCCGAAGGCGCATTGCCAAGCCTGGTCGCATAATTCGGCGTCCGCTGGAACACAGTCAGATAGCCGGCCTTTTTGGCGATCTCGGTGATGGCCTGGATCCCGCGCGATCCCGTGCCGATCACCCCGACCTTCTTTCCATGGAAAACGACGCCGTCGTGTGACCACTTCCCGGTGAGGTAGACCTCACCTTCGAAGTCGTCGATGCCCACCCGCCACACGAGGTCCTCCTCGTCCCGGACGGCAGATGTCACACGCCTGCCGAAGACGATGTTCGGACGCAAATCGAATCTGTCGGCGACGTGTTCGAGGTACGCAAGGATCTCCGGCTGGCCGGCGTATTTCTCCGACCAGTTCCACTCGTCCTGAAGTTTGTCCGAAAAAGAGTACGAGTAGTGAAGGCTTTCGATATCGCATCTCGCACCGGGATACCGGTTCCAGAACCACATACCTCCCACACCATCGCCGGCCTCGAACACTCGAACATTCAAACCCAGTACGTCTCGTAGTTTGTGCAAGGCGTACAGACCTGCGAATCCGGCGCCGACAACTATCGCGTCGTGATCGGTGATGAGAGGCGCGTCGTTCATGATGCTCTTTCCTGCGGGTCCGAATCGGAGCGGCGGGCCACGACTCGGAGGTATTGGGTCCTATGTCGGGGCGCCGTTCGAGCATCGTTGATCGGCGACCGGTCGCGAGTGGGGCAGATCACCCATAGGCATACCTGTATTGACAGTCACAGGTGATCGGTATGAGGTGAAACCATGCTGTCCCCCGAAGCGTCGACCGAGCCTTAGTGGAATCTGACGACCGTTGGTGGATTCGCGTACGAGGTGCCTCTGCGTGTGAGCTCAGGCAAAGAAAACAGCTCGCCCGGTGATGCGACCGCGGCCCAACCAGTCGAATACCCCGTTGATCTCCGACAACGGAAACTGTTCGATCGTCGAGACCAGTTACGGCGGCGACGTGCGATCCAGCGGCGGCGCGACTTCTTCTTCGCCGTGGGCGCCTACGTTCGCCGAGATCGGCCTGCCCGCACCGCATACGACGTGATCGCCCGCACCACAGCGCATCGGGTGAACGAGCTCACCGCCCTCGTCGACGGGTCCGGGTCCAGGATCGCCGCTACGCGCAAGCGCCAGCAACTCCGCCAGCTCGTTGCGCGACCCCCAGTTGCTCGACGTCAGTATTGCTTCTGGAACGAGCCCCAGAAATGAGAACGGCACCGACCCCCTGCCAGGCCTACGCACGAACAGGCCGCCGCGACCGAGGACAGCCGAACCGAGTGTCATGGTTGAGTCGACTCCGACGAAGTCGAGTACGACGGCTGCACCGTTCTTGCCACTCTTCTCCTGGATTGCTTCCAGTGCGTTCTCAGACAGCGGGTCAATGCCCACGTCCGCACCCAGCGTCTGTGCCAGCGCCCGCTTGCCGGGGTCGGCCTCGACTACCACGACCTTGGCCGGCGAGAGAAGCTCGAGGAACTGCACCCCGTATTGGCCGAGCCCGCCGGCTCCGATCAGTACTGCGCTCGTGCCTGCGGTCAGATGGGGCAGCGTTTTTTACCGCCGCATAGGGCGTGAGCGCAGCGTCAGTGAGAGGCGCGGCCAGGACCGGGTCGAGGCCGTCGGACGGCAGGAGGTGCCGAGTCGAGGGAACCAGGAGGTACTCGGCATAGCCGCCTTCTGGCCCTATCCAGGAACGTGTCGCACATCTGTTCTTTGCCGCCGAGGCAGAAACTGCCGTGTCCACAGCCCCAGCCGCGCATTTTCATGCCCGAGGGTATGAGGTAGGGCGACGCCTTGTGTTTCACCCGACGCGATGTGCAGATCGGAATGGCACGCGCCCGCGCCGGCGATCCGGATCAGTGCTTGTCCCGGCCCAGGAACCGGCGTGGGTACTTCCTCGATGACGAATCCGGCGCCGAAGGTGTGCAGTCGTGCGGCTTTCATGACGAGCCTTTCGTGCTGTCTCGATCTCATCGCCGCCGCAAGGTGCCGGTGTGTCGGCTGCATCGGTCGGGCGGCATCTGGATGTGGCCAAGTAAGAAGCAACCCAGCCGAGACCGCGGGCGTGGTCGGGGAATGCGTCCGAGACCGACCACTGTGATGTCCGTCTCCGGCATGACTCCGCACGTTGGCGGCGGATCGCCGTGATTTATGCACTATGCCCTGAACAGCATCTCTAGCCGCCTGCGCCCAAATAGGCGCACAGAGCCGCAGCCGTCTCCTCGACGAGCGCTGTCCATGGCGCCGGACGGCTGGACTCGACGTTCTCCCCGAAGAGCGCCCGAAAGGCGCACACCGAGTAGAGCAGGCGATAGGCGTAATCGATGGCCTCCTCCGGCTGCGGACGCGTGATCTTGTCCGCGACGCTCAGCAACAGCTCTCGGAACATGGCGCCGCATTCGATCGCTCCGCGAGACCCCACCTCCAACACGGCTGGGTTTTCTGTCGAGACCAGCATCAGCTCCCGCAGGAGACGCTGGCGAGCTTCGAAGGTTTCGGCAAATCCTTGAACCGCGACGCGCACGACTTCGCTCAACGACGCATCCGGCTGCAAGTGCTCGCCGTTGAGCCTGCTCGCCATTTCAGCCTTGAAGTCCTCGACGAACTCGTGCTGGATGACGGTGAGCAATTGGTCCTTCGAACCGAACCGCCGGTACACGCTGCCTGTCGAGACGCCTGCTGCGGCAGCGACGTTTGCGATCGTGAGAGCGCTGGGCCCCTGTTTCTCGAGGACGTGGGTGCCCGCGAGGTATATCCGCTCGAGCGTTCGCCTGCTGCGCTCCTGCGTCGCGGGAGGTACGTCAGGAACTGATGAGGTCATTGACCAACTCTAGCGAGACATCGTGGTGTGACCGTTGACACAGCACGGGACGTATGCGAATGTAATGAAACATTCACATTCAGGCCGAGGGCAGGCCCACCGGTTAGGCGCCCTGTCGGTTACGGCCACGCGCACGGCAGTCAGGAGCAGTGCCATGTCCCCCAAATCACCCCCTAGCCCCGAGCAACTCGCTCTGCGCAAATGCCTCGGATCCTTTCCCACAGGCGTCGCGGTGATCACCTACGCCAGTCCCGAAGGCCCGCGAGGTGCCACCGTCAACTCGTTCGTATCGGTATCGCTGGACCCAGCGCTCGTCCTGGTGTCCATCGCCAAGACCGCCCGCTCACGCGAAGGTTTGGATGACGCCTCGTTCGCTGTCAATGTTCTCGGAGCTCATCAAGGCGATGTCGCCATGCATTTCGCGGGCCGCCCCAACGAGTGTCTTCGCGTCCCCTGGCAGCAGGACGCAGAGGTGCCACGCCTGCGGGAATGCGCTGCATGGTTGCAGTGCGCGCCGTGGCGCAGTGTCGAAGCCGGAGATCACGTCTTGTTCATCGGGGAGGTCGTCGCTCACGGACACGATCCCTCCGACCCGTTGATCTTCCACGCCGGCGCCTTCCGCACCGACAAGCCTGCGAGCCCCCGTTGGCGGCCGCCGTCTCCGATAGACAGTCTCGACCGCCGCCGTGACCTCGAACGTTGGAGCGACGCCGGTTCCACCACCCACATTGTCCCCGTCTGAGAGCAGAGGAAACGATGAAACTCACATACATCCAGCAGATCCCCTATCGCCACCTGCGGGACGACTTCGCGGCACTTCACAGCGAGTCCGTGGTGACCAACCCGTTTTACGAGCTCGTCGACCGGGATCTCTTACACGCCGACCTGCGCGACGCGCTCTACGAGTCGATGCACGCTGCCCGTGCCGGGTTCGACGCTGTGGGGTTGCAAGAACACGGAAGCAGCTCCTACGACATCAATCCCAATCCTGACCTCGGTGCTGCCGCACTGGCCTACGCGACGGAAGCCGAGGGCCTGCGGGTCGGCATTTACTTGCTCGGGCGGTCGTTGGGCAAGAGTCGCGAGCCCGTGCGTGTTGCCGAGGAACTGGCGTGGATCGACTCCATCAGCGGTGGTCGGCTGCTGGCCGGGTTCCCGGTGGGCCTGGCGTACGACGCCAACGTCAATGCAGGCGTTCCTCCCATCGAGACTCGGGGGCGTTACGACGAGAACTTCGAGCTGATTCTGCGGGCGTGGACCGAGCGCGAGCCCTTCGCCTGGAACGGCCGATATTCGCAATCGATGGGTGTGAACATCTGGCCTCGGCCGTACCAGAGTCCGCATCCGCCCATCAGCATCACGGGTATCGGGAATCCCGCGACGACCCGCTTCGCACTCGAGCGAGACCTGGGGTTCAACCTCGTCACACTGGGGAGCGACCCCAAAATCGGCGCCGCACCGATCTTCGACAGCATGTGGTCGATGGCCTCCGAGATGGGGATCGACGCCAACCCCTATCGGGCGGCGATGGCAGTGACAGTGCTGGTCGGCGAGACCGACGAGGATGCCGAGAAGCTCTACAGCAAGCACCTCGAATACCACCTGTCTCGGGGGCTCGGACACATCCCCATGAACCGCCTTGCGCTACCCGGCGGAATCAGCCCTCAGGGACTGAAAGTGCTGCTGGCACAGCCGGCGCCGCCCGCGAACCTGCCAGCACCCTCCTACGCCGAGGCGGTGCGCTCGGGTCTGGTCGTCGCCGGAAGCCCAGCCACTGTGCGCGAGACGCTCGCGGACTACGCACGCAGCTTCAGGATCGGCCAGCTTCTGGTCTTCCTACAGGTCGGCTCGATGCCGATCGAACTCACCAAACACAACATCGACCTGTTCGCGAGTGAAGTGGCGCCGCATCTGCGACCTCTCTGGTCGGAGTACGACGATGACAATCGCTGGTGGCCGGTCGCTCTCGGTGGTCAGCCGGCATCCAACAAGCAAGCGGACACGACAGGAGCGCGACTCAAATGACGTCTCAGATCACGATGGAAACCCAGACCGTCAGCGTCTGGGGCGACCAGATCACGTTGCAGTTCAGGGTTTTCGGGACCGGGCCCGCTCTCGTCTACCTGCACCCGCTCGGGGGATTCGTCCGCGACGACTTTCTCGACGACCTCGCCCGCACCCACACGATCTACGCACCAGAATTGCCGGGAACCAGTGAGGACGACCCGTTCGCCATCCACAAGGTCAACGATATTCCCGAACTCGTGCTGATCTACGAGGAGGCATTCGGCAAGCTCGGCCTTAGAGGAGCGCCGGTCATCGGGCAGTCCTTCGGCGGCATGCTGGCTGCCGAACTCGCATCATTCTTCCCGGACCTCTTCGAGAAGGTGGCTCTGCTCGGTCCGGCGGGACTGTGGTTCGAGGACAAGCCCTGGACGCTCGACATCCTGACCGCGCCGCCGTCGGAGGCACCGAACCTCCTGTTCAGCGACCCCTCAGCCGATCGTCCTCGTGCCATGTTGGCGCTTCCTGACGACCCGAAGGCGGCCGTGGATGCGCTGGCGCACCTCGTGTGGATCCAGGGCTGCGGTGCCAAGTTCCTGTGGCCCGTTCCCGACCGCGGGCTCTCGCGACGCCTGCATCGGATCACCGCTCCGGTCCTCGTCGTCTGGGGTGAGGACGATCGAATCATCCCGTCCTCCTACGCGGCCGAGTACGGCGCTCGGGTACCGGGCAGCGCAGTGCACGTGCTGCCCAAGTCCGGGCATATTCCGCAGGTCGAGCAGATGGAAGAGACGCTGGCGCTGGTGTCTGACTTCCTTTCGAACCCGTGACGATGACCGTCGAACTTCGCGCGGCTTGTTCGTGAACGTCCGGTCGCCAGGTCCTGAAGGACCTGGCGACCCGCACGTTCAGAACCAGCCCCCTGTCCTGTCGAAAGCTGAAATCGGAGGTAAAAAATGCTCTCTTTCGCCTCGGGGGAAACACATCCGGAGCTCCTCGAAGAGACGATCGGCGCGAACCTTGAACGCACTGTGGCGAGGCACCCCGATCGCGAAGCGCTGGTTGAAGTCGCGACCGGCCGGCGATGGACGTGGGCGGAGTTCGACGCCGACGTCAACCGGGTCGCCCGTGGCTTGGTTGCCGTAGGCGTCGGGAAAGGCGACCGTGTGGGAATCTGGTCGCCGAACTGCGCGGAATGGACGCTCACCCAGTACGCCACCGCTAAGATCGGTGCGATCCTCGTCAACGTCAATCCGGCTTATCGGACGCACGAGTTCAGTTTCGCCATCAACCAGAGCTCGGTGTCGCTGCTCGTGGCAGCCACCGGCTTCAAGACATCGAACTACCGCGACATGGTCGAGCACACCCGCCAGGACTGCCCCTCGTTGAGGCGAGTCGCCTATCTCGACACCGACGACTGGGCCGGCCTGCTTGCTCAGGGAGAACAGCTACCGCCACAGACCCTCGCAGACAAGATGGCAGCTCTGCACCCGTCGGACCCCATCAACATCCAGTACACCTCCGGCACCACCGGCAGCCCCAAAGGCGCCACCCTCACCCACCACAACATTCTGAACAACGGGTTCTTGACCACGGAGCTGATCAACCTGACCCAAGATGACCGGCTCTGCATCCCGGTGCCCTTCTACCATTGCTTCGGGATGGTCATGGCCAATCTGGGCTGCACCTCCCACGGCACCACGATGGTCATTCCCGCGCCGGGCTTCGACCCCGGCATCACCCTGCGCACCATCGAGGCCGAGCGCTGCACCGGCGTGTACGGCGTCCCGACGATGTTCATCGCCATGCAAAACCACGCGGACTTCCCGTCATTCGACTTGACCTCCCTACGAACCGGCATCATGGCCGGGTCCCCATGTCCTGTCGAGGTGATGAAGCGCTGCGTCACCGACATGCACATGACGGAGGTGTCAATCGCCTACGGCATGACCGAAACGTCGCCTGTCTCCTGTCAGACCCGCGCAGAGGACGACCTGGATCGGCGCACAGCCACCATCGGGCGCGTCCACCCACACCTGGAGATCAAGATCGTCGACCCGAATACCGGTGAGACCGTCGAACGCGGAGAGCCGGGAGAGTTCTGCACCCGAGGCTATTCAGTGATGCGGGGATACTGGGAAGATCCGGAGAAGACCGCCGAGGCGATCGACGACGAGGGCTGGATGCACACCGGTGACCTCGCCGAGATGCGGGAAGACGGTTACTGCACGATCGTCGGGCGGATCAAGGACATGGCGATCCGCGGAGGAGAGAACATCTACCCCCGCGAAATCGAGGAATTCCTCTACACCCACCCCGACATCGAGGATGTCCACGTGGTCGGAGTCCCGGACCAGAAATTCGGCGAGGAGCTGTGTGCATGGATCAAGATCCGCGCAGGTGCGGCCCCCCTGACCGCTGAGGCGGTCCGTGGGTTCGCAACGGGGAGATTGGCGCACTACAAGATTCCACGCTATGTCCTGGTAGTCGAGGATTTCCCGATGACAATCACTGGCAAGATCCGCAAGGTCGAGATGCGGGAGCAATCGGCACGTGCCCTCGGGTTGAGCGAGCAGAGGCCATGACGTCCTCGGTGCACGGTCTGCCGGCGGCGCGCGCCTGTCCGATCACTCGCACGGTCACCAGTGTCCTCAGCACACCGGAGATGCTGAGTCACCCCAAGATCGACTCCGAGCTCGAAGACGCTCTCCGCTACGACGAACACGGTACGGAGATCATCAGCACGCTCGACGTACGGCCCAATCTCCGCAACGCGGTGTGGGAGGCCCGCAACCGGAGTCACCTGATAGGCCTCAGGGCAGGGTCGCCGACGCCGTCCGGGCTGGTCGGCACGATGCGTAGCGCCGTGGTCAACGGAATGTCGATCGCCGACATCACCGGCAACGCTCATACCGTGGAGCGCACACCTACCATGGCCGACCAGTTACCGATCGATTCGGTGATGTTCACGTTCGTCATCTCCGGGGAGTCGTTTCATTTCAATGGGACGTCGCCTCCCGTGCTGGTGAAGCAGGGGGAAGTGGCGATCTACGACTCCGACAGCCCTTTCATGCTCGGATTCACCGAGGCGATGCACGCGGTCGTGGCTAGTGTGCCGCGCCACCATCTCGTGGATATCGGGATGCAGGACTGCTTCCGTCGACTCAAGGTGATACGTCATGCCGGTACCGGCGTGGAGACGGAGATGGCGCGCGACCTACTCGACGTTCTGCGGGGCGCCTTCGAGCGGCCAGTCGACGTCGACGTCCACGAGTTCGACGACACCCTTCTCGCGAACGCTCTGCGGACGCTCCGACGGTTGTCCGTGCAGCCGACGCAAACCAGCTATCACTACTTCACCGCGGCTACGGCATACATTGAGAGCCACTTTGACGACCCGAGGCTCTCGATCGCGGACATCGCGCACACGCTGAGCCTGAGTCAGCGACATCTCGGCCGCATCTTCGCCGCACGCGAGACCACCGTTGCCCGACACATCCAAAAGCTGCGTCTGCAGCGCGCCCGCCGGCTCCTGGCCTCACCGGAGAGCTGTCACATGGGGGTGGCTGAGGTCGGGCATCGCTGCGGCTTCAGTTCGCCATCGCACTTCTCCAAGGCTTTCCGTGCTTACTTCGGCGTTACGCCTACCGAGGCCCGCCGTGCCGAATCGCTGCCGGCGGCCGACTGATGTAACCGGGCGAGCGCGAGAGCTCCCACCGACGGGCGATCTCCGCCCAAGACGTGGATGTGGGATCGCGAGGCGCCTGGTCGATCTGTTGAGTCGCGAATAGCAGAGCGCCTCGACCTCACGTACTTTGATGCTGCCGACGTCGCCGAGGCGTACTGGGAGTTGGCAGGCTGCCGATGATGTGATCTTCGTCTGCGACGGAGCGAGTCCACTCCGGGCGCAGCTTTCACCGTGCCGTTCGGTGTCGCGTCATTCTTCCGTAGGGGCGAGGACGATGTCGAAACGGACCCTGCTCCAGGTGCCATCAATTGTTCGACCATCGGGAGTAGGTGTACCGGCGGGCTGCTGCTCGAACTCCTTGATAAGGGACTGCTTGACACCGAACACCGAATCGTCCCACAGGATCGCGTCGCCGGCGGGGAAGATGTGGGTTACCAGTGTGCGACAACCCTCATGCGCGACCATGAAGTGCAGGTGCGAGGCCCGCAGAGGAGAACGGCCGACCGTGGCAAGCATTTGTCCGACGGGCCCGTCATCAGGGATCGGATACGGCGTCGGAGTCAGGGCCCAGAATCGGTAGTCACCATTCGTGTCGGTGTACAGATGGCCGCGGCCGGACCTTTTGGCGGCGTCGTACTGGACGTCGTAGAGACCCTCCTCATCGGCCTCCCAGACCTCGATGCGCGCGCCGGGCACCGGTAGCCCGCCGGTGTCGGTGACACTTCCTTCGACCCAGCAGGGCTCGCCCGGGGCACCGAAGGCGAGGTCTCCGCCGAGTTCGACGCGCGGACTGTCCTCGACGAAGAAGGGACCGAACACGGTTGCCTCGGTGGCGTCTTGGTACGCCGTGTTGTTGATGTTGATCGTCTGCATCGAGGCGCCGAGAACGTCGGAGAGCAGTACGAACTCCTGACGAACATCATCGGTGATGTGGCCCGCCTGGGTAAGGAAATCGATCGCCGCACCCCACTCTGCCTCGGTCAGACGCACGTCGCGGATGAATGAATGCAGATGCTTAACCAGTGAGACCATGACCTGTTTGAGTCGGGGATCCGGTGTGCGGTCGAAGGACTGCACGACCTTCTCGACCAATGTGTCCTCGACGGCCCGCTGCTCAGGGGTGACGTCGCGCTCGATGTTGCCGCGCGCAGCGTCGTTGACAAAGCTTCTGGGCATCTCGATCTTCCTTCGTTTCGGTCTTTTGATGCTGCTCAGGCCGACTGGTCGCCGGCCCAGGCCGCGTCGAGCAAGGCTGTGAGGCTTTCCTCGGTGACTGGGGCCGGGTTATTCGTCGGGATCACCTCGAGGATCCTGGCCGCAGCTTCGGCAATTCCATCCTGCGGCATGCCGTAGTCGCGCAGCGCTCTCGGCGCGTCCAGCGAGGCATACAGGTGAGCCAGGCCCACGACGGCCGTCTTGCTGTCCAGCGCAGTGGCGACCCGGTCGTCAGCGTCGGGCGCGTGGGGCGCATTGAAGGCCAACACATGTGGGAGCACCGCAGCGTGAGTCTGCGCGTGCGGCAGATTGAACATGCCACCCAGCACGTGACAGATCTTGTGGTGCATTCCCGAGCCTGCCGAGGCGAAGGACACCGCGGCGAGGTACGCGCCGTAAAGAGTCTGCTCGATTCCCTCGATGCTGCCCGAGTCCGAAGCCACCAGGGGAAGCCCTGCTGCGAGGCCACGGATACCCTCCTGCGCCAGGGCACGGTCGATTGGATCCGCGTTCGGTCCCCACATCGAGTCGACTCCGTGGGCCAGGGCGTTCAGTCCGCTGGCCACCGCCATGGGCCCAGGCATGGTGGCGAGCAATGCGGCGTCGTACACGACAGCGCGAGGAAGCACTCGGGCGTCGACACCGGTGGTTTTCGTGGTTCCCTCCGTTATTCCCCAGACATGTGTGGCCTCCGAGCCCGCGTACGTCGTGGGTACCGCGACGATCGGTAGGCCGATCGTCAGCGCCACCGCTTTGGCCAGCCCGACCGCCGACCCTCCCCCGACCGACACCAACGCGTCGGCACCAGCTGCCACGGCCGCTTCCCGGGCACGCTCGGCCACCTCGAGGGGCACATGCATCACCACCTCCTCGTGATGATGCACTACCGGCGCCTGCTGGGTGATCGCGTCCGCGAGCGAGCGCTCCCGGGCGGAGGCGATCAGCATGACTTTAGTGGCGCCGATCGCCGCGAGTTCTTCGGCGACCGCAGCGCAGGCATGGTGAGCTGCGAACGTCACCCTCTGCGCGCGGGACTCGTGGGTGAACTGCATCGGCGCGGCCCTTTCCGAATTCATGCTTGGCAGGCCTCACCCACACGGATCGGGTGGTCCACGAGTGCATTCACTGCGTCGGAGCCGATTCTACGAGCGAGAAGAAAACCCACCGCGAGCCCTCGGCGAGGCCCGCGAGTTGTCGGCCACACTGCTGAAGCACTCCGGGTCCGGAGCTCATGTGTTGGGTGCCTGCGTGCATGTCGCGGAAGTACCGCTGCAGGTCCCCCTCGCGCAAGGCAGTCGTTCCTGCCCACTTGTACACGGTCATACAGACGTCGTGCGCGGTCCACGTAGCGTTGTTGAGCGACAGTCGGGTCAGACTCTCCTGGTGTGTCGAGAGCGGCTCACCACGGTTGATGGTTTCCTCATTGTCGGCCCAGGTCTGCATGAGAAATGCCCGCGCGCCCCGGAGTTTGGCCTCCGCCTGCGCGTACTCGGCGTAGAACTGGTCCGTCGTCGTCCCGTCTCCAGCGCGCTGTGACTTCACCTTGGCCAGCTTTCGCATCTCCGCGAGCAAGCGTTTTCCCATCCCGAGCGCCCAACCCCCGTGCTGGATGCCCGACATATTTGCCAGGCCGACCTCGTAGATCGCGCCGCCGTGGAGCGGCGTCTTCGTGGTGACTTCGTAGACGTAGGCGTCCGGAACAAACACGTCCTCGACGGTATAGTCGTCCGAGCTGGTGGCCCGAAGTCCCATCACATCCCAGTTGTCGACCATCGTGCACTCGGACTTCGGCAGCGTAAAGATGAGCGGACGACCCGTTTCGTCAAC
This sequence comes from Rhodococcus sp. USK10, assembly GCF_019378875.1. Lineage (NCBI taxonomy): Bacteria > Bacillati > Actinomycetota > Actinomycetes > Mycobacteriales > Nocardiaceae > Rhodococcus > Rhodococcus sp. USK10. Next base: position 1,211,292 of record NZ_CP076047.1, on the reverse strand, counting down.
AGCTGCTGTATGGATCATGTCGGCGAGCTGCGAACCGGACGCGAAATGCCACTGGCCACTGAGCCGGTAGCCGCCCTCGACCTTTCTCGCCTGACCGAACTTGGTTCCCTGCCCTGCCATCAACGGATAATCGGAACCGGAGAACAGCTCCCGGGTGGCCTCGTCCCCCAGGTATGCGGCGGTTGTGCCGGTGATCATCTGCAGAACCATGACAACCCATCCGGTTGCGGCGTCCATCTCGGTGATGCGCTCGATCACGGCGACAACCTGGCGCGGCGAGAACTCCAAACCGCCGACCTCGACCGGCACACCAATGTCGAAAACGCGAGCCGATTTGAGCGCCTCGATCGTGCTGGGCGCAAGTCGTCCCTCGACGTCATGCTGTGCACCATTCGCTCGGACCGTCTCCTCGATCGAATCCAGTCGTGCCATCATCTCGTCGAACCGGTCGCTGACGTGCAGGCGTCCTCGCCTGTCGAGATGCTCGGACGGAGCGTGTGCCACTGCGGTCATCGTCCTGCCTTCCTGTCGAGGTCCCGCCCTTGTCGAACGGCTTCAGGTTCGAGTCCACTGCAGAGATCAGGGCGACGGGCCATCGGGGACGAACGCGTCTGCCCTCGGACACCGTGATGTCCGTCTCAGACAAGGGCGGCGCATCCCAAATCGACATTACTAACCACCCGGCCCCCAGCCGACCAGCGTGAATCTGTCGCCCTCTTCTAAGAGCATGTCTCATGTGGATGAAGTGACGTGTGGGACATAACGTGACGCGTGTTAGATGGGTCGTCACTGCGGTTGGTGCCGGGATGCGTTGTGGGAGATCTCGCGCGGCTGCAGGGAGGTGGCAGTGCACCGGTGGATGATCGGGTGGTGTTCACCGCGATCGTGTACGTGCTGACCAGTGGATGTGCGTGGCGGCATCTGCCGCCCTCGTTCGGGGTCACCGTTCCTACCGCGCACCGAAGGTTCACAGCCTGGGCGGCGGCCGGGTGTTCGAGACCCGTCGTCTGTTCGAGGCTAGCTTCGTGAACTGTGACGCTTGACACTCTGTAGGAAAAATGTGAATGTAATGGCACATGCGCATTGGGTGGGTCCCTCGCGATTTTCCCGATTCCGGCTCAGATCCACTGCCGCGGAACGGCGTTCTCGCATCTACCGGGCCGACGCGCACGCCGTGTTCCGCCACATCGCAGGACGTGCCTACTCCGTGCACGTCACTGACCTACGTACAGAAAGAGCGTCTGTGACTATTACCAACCTGGCTCTGCCATCTAGTGATATCGATCTCTTCTCGGACGAGGCACTCGCTGACCCCTATCCGGTCTACAAACAACTCCGGGACCTGGGGCCGCTCGTCGAATTGACTCAACACGGTGTTGTCGCGCTATCCCGCCACGCGCAAGTGGTGGACGCCCTCACTGACTCACAGACTTTCTCATCGGCAGATGGCGTTGGGTTGAATGACTTGTCGAACAGCGCATTTCAAGGCACCCTCATCGGATCCGACCCTCCGGAGCACACTCGGTGGCGAGCGGTTCTGGCCGAACGCCTCGCACCCCGGTCGCTTCGCGAGCTGAAGACCGACGTCGTGACCAGGGTGGACGAATACGTCGCGGACCTGGTCTCACGAGGCTCTTTCGACGCGATCGCGGACTTGGCACGCGCAGTACCGGTCGCAGTTGTCCTGGACTTGTTGGGGTTCCCTCAGGAAGGACGCGATCAACTGTTGGGGTGGGCCGAGCGTTTCGGTGACATCAACGGTCCCGCCAACGACCGGATGCGCGCAGCTCTACCCGCGGTAGATGAGCTCTTCGGTTGGTTGGCGACCACCTGCACTCGCGACCGGATGATCCCTGGGGGTTTTGCCACTACCATTCACGAAGCCGCCGAGCGCGGCGATATCCCTGAAGACGCGGTAGTCCCACTCATGTCTAGCTACGCACTGCCGGCCATGGACACCACCATCAGCGCCAGACAGCGTCCCATGGGGTGGTGTACTTCGGATCGGTGAACCATCTGGTTCGTGATCAACGAGTCATTTTGTAGGTTATGCGGTTTCGAGTTCGGGTGTCAACGATTGCGGCGTCGTGTCGTCTGTCGAGGCGCGTTGTTTGGCGGCGATGATGACTTTGAGCTCGTCCATGCTGACGTCTGAGACGTAGCGGCGGGTGACCTGCCACTCGTCGTGCGCTTCGATCACCACCGCCGTCGCCAACCGGAGGAACGCTGCCGGGTTCGGGAAGATCTCGACGACATCGGCGCGGCGTTTGATCTCCTTGTTCAATCGTTCGATCGGGTTGTTCGACCAGATCTTCTGCCAGTGCGCTTTCGGGAACGCCCGGAACGCGAGCACGTCGTGCTTGGCGTCGCGCATCATCGACGCGACTTTCGGAAAGGACTTCGCCAACGTGTCCGCGACCTGATCCTATTGCGCGGCCACAGCCTCGGGATCGGTGTGAGCGAAGATCGTCTTGATCGCCGCCATCACCGGCGGCACCTGCTTCGACGTCACCGCAGACCCGACGTTGCGCATGAAATGCACCCGGCACCGCTGCCACGACGCTCCGGTGAACTGCTGCACCACAGCAGCTTTCAACCCGGAATGCGCATCGGAGATCACCAGATGCACCCCCGACAACCCCCGTGCCTTCAACCCGACGAGGAACTCGCGCCAGAAATCGAACGACTCACTGTCGCCCACCGCGGTCCCCAACACTTCCCGGGTCCCGTCGATCGACACACCGGTCGCCACGACGAGGGCATGAGAGACCACATGAGCGCCGATCCGCACCTTGCAGTAGGTCGCGTCGAGGAAGATGTACGGAAAGGTCGTATGCGTCAATGTGCGGTCCCGGAACCGGGCGATCTCGGTGTCCAGTCCGGCGCAGATCCGTGAGACCTGCGACTTGGAGATTCCCGATTCGACTCCGAGTGCGGTGACGAGATCGTCGACGTTGCGGGTCGAGACGCCGTGGACGTAGGCCTCCATGATCACCGCGTACAACGCCTGATCGATCCGCCGGCGGCGTTCGAGCAGGCTGGGGAAGAACGAGCCGGACCGCAGTTTCGGGATCTGCACTTCGACGTCTCCGCTGGTGGTGGCGACGGTCTTGGATCGGGTGCCGTTGCGATAGTTGGTGCGCTCAGCGGTGCGCTCGTAGCGGCCGGCACCGAGGGCTTCGGTGGCTTCGGCGTCGATCAATGCTTGCAGTCCGGTTCGGATCAGTTCGGCGAACACGCTCGCCGGGTCGGCGCCCCTGAGTGCATCGAGCTGGGTGATCAGGGCAGAATGGTCGTGGGTCATCGCGTGGTCCTTTGGTCGAGTCACTTTGGTCGGTAACTCGTTCATCACTACGCGATGGCCCACCCACACACTCGGAGCGACACGCCCGAGCTGCGGCTACGCTTTCCCACCGAATTCACACCACGCCGTGGGACTTACCCCAGCGCCATCGGCAGTGCAGTTCAGCTGTTTGTTGAAAACCCGGACCAATGGGAAGCATTACGCGAGAATCCAGCACTAATTCCCGGTGCGTTCAATGAGGTGATTCGGATGGAGTCCCCGATTCAAGCGTTCTCCCGGGTCACCCGGCGAACCTACGCAACAGAGGGCTTTTCAATACCTGAGAACGTCCGAGTAGTCGTCTTCTACGGCGCCGCGAACCGGGATGAGCGGAAATACCCTGACCCCGATCGATTCGATGTCCGGCGCGAAAATGTCGACCATGTCGCGTTCGGTCTAGGAACCCACGCGTGCCCTGGCCAGGGTCTTGCACGGATGGAAGCTCACGCGGTCCTGGAGTCACTCACCCGACGCGTCAGAACATGGGAATCCGCAGGGGAACCGCGACGGAGATTCACAAACATCACGCGCTCTCTCGACCGGTTACCGGTCGTGGTCCATCAATGAGCTTCAGAAAGGATCAGGAAATGCCTCAGATACGCGCGGACAGAGAAAGGTGCGAGGGTTACGGAAACTGTGTGATGGCGGCCCCCGAACTCGTCGATCTGGATGACGATGGGGTGGTCGTAGTGATGAGGGAACGAGTCGACGAGGTCGATGTCGGGAAAGCGGAGAGCGCCGCCCGTGCATGTCCGGTGAATGCGCTACGGGTGGACAGATGAGCGGCACGGCGCTGATCGTTGGTTCCTCCGTGGCGGGCATTCGCACGGCTCAGTCGCTCCGCACGGAGGGTTGGCTCGGCCGCATCATCGTCGTAGGCGGCGAACCCCACCTGCCTTACGATCGGCCACCACTGTCGAAACATATGTTGACCGATCGTACTGAAATCTCGCCCACACCACTGCTGACCAAACACGAAGCGACGTCGGACACCATCGAACTCTTGCTCGGTACACCAGCAGTCGCCCTGGACACGACTGCGAAACGAGTTGCGCTGGCGAATCATCGAGAGGTCCCCTACGACCATTTGATCATCGCAACCGGGGCTTCGGCGCGTCCATCACCGTGGGGGCAGATGCCTGGACTTCACGTGTTGCGTGGGCTCGACGACTGCCTGGGGCTGAGAAAGGCGCTCCATGGCGATGCCTCGGCCGGCTCCGGTCATCTGGTTGTCATTGGAGCAGGGTTCATCGGATCCGAGGTGGCGGCGGCGGCACGGGCGCTCAACCTGAGAGTTTCGATCGTGGCCCCTTCTGCCGCCCCGCTGGTTCAAAGTCTGGGTTCTGAGGTGGGAATGAAGTTGACCGAACTTCATCAGCGTCACTCCGTGGAGACATATTTCGGCTGCGCGGTCTCGTCCCTGACTTCGTCCACGGAGGGAATCCACGTACTGCTCGACAACGGTACAGAGTTGTCCGCAACTTCGGTCGTGGTGGGAATCGGCGCAACGCCGAATGTGGAGTGGCTTACGGACTCAGGTCTCACACTCGGCGATGGAGTGATGTGTGACGAACAAGGGCGGGCAAGCGGCAGACCAGACATCTCTGCTGTCGGCGATGTGGCTTGCTGGACTATGCCCCAGGCGCTCACTCCACGCCGGGGCGAGCACTGGACCCGTGCGGTGGAGCAGGCTAACTTGGTGAGTCGGCGACTCTGTGGCAATTCGATCGAAGACACAGATCGGCATGTGGATTATGTCTGGAGCGATCTCCATGATTGGAAGATCCAGATAGTCGGCCAGCCCAGACATGGCTGTCAAAGTGAGATTGTCGGAGAATTCAACGGAGCCCACACGAAGGTGGCCGTCCTGTACTCCGACGAAGAACAGCGCCTTGTCGGCGGCTTCATCGTCAACTGGCCGCGAGCGACGATTCTTCTGCGAAAAGCAACAGAGCAACGGTCGAATGCGCGCGCAGCGCGCGCTGATAGATGCCCGCATTCCGCACAACTCCGGGTCCAACGTCTGACGTTGAGAGATTCCCACTGAAATAGGACCTTTCGGTGGACATGTCGGGCATTCGCGCGGTGTGGTCAGCCATTCCTTCAGAATTTCTCCTCACCGAAGCATCGTGCGACGCCCGACAATCCATCGTCCCTCACAAATCGAACTCCACCGCATCGACCCGCAGCAGCGTTTGCTCAACGGATGAGTCGATCTCCTTCAGGCACTTTGTCCTCGCAGCGCACAGACTCACAGTTCCTCACCTGTCGTCCGCGAATAGTCAGATCAGCTTTCGGGAGTCGCGCTGGGGTACGCAGCGCGGGTATCGAAGTCACGGTGTCGGTACCCGTTGCGGCTGTTGACGCGGGCCTCGGATCGTTCACCGAAACCGGCGCCGCACAGACTATAGGCCTCGGCGCCCATCAGGGCGTCGATGAACGTGGACAGCAGGCTGCGCAGCAGGTCGGGGCTTGCGTCGGTGAGGCGAGTTCGTACGCTTGTATCTCTCGCGGGACCATCGCGACCACCGCGACACGGGTTGCCCGTCCGCAGCGATGCTCGACGAGATCGGGCGCTGCGCGAAGGAGACGAAGCGCTCCTATACGAAGGGGGCCAAGGTGAACCTTGACGAGATCTGCACTCGTCTGGCGCCAAAGGACCCCGGGTCGGCGCGCGGAACAGCCCTCACTCTCTTCGCCATGATGGTCGGAACGATGCAGCTCGCACGTGCGCTGTCTGACACAAACTGTCCGACGCCGTGCTGGAGGGGGGCATCCGGTCGGCCCACACCATACTCGCCGCCGAACAGGGCTGAGGGCCGCACCGTCCGGTCGGGCGCGGCGCCGGGCCGAGGAGATTCACAGCGGTTTGCCTGCGCGACGACCCCTCGTCGATGTCCCAGAACATGCCCAGCACCGCCGGCGTTCCCAACGTCGGCTCCTACTCCACGGACAAAGCCGCGTCAGCAACGGACGCCACTTGCCATCGGGCCCTGACCGCGTGGACATCGAGACGTGTCGACCGTCAGCCGTCCTACTCGATGCCGAGAAACGCAGGGGCGTGCCGCACTCCCTTGGGCGAGCGTCTCGTCTGAGAGCCGCTGGTCGACCACTGCCCGCGAGACCTGCAGGATGCCAACGATAGTCACAAAACGGAGGAGCCCCAGGCCTGTGCCGCCCCAGGGTCGTCGAGGTCCAGATGAAGTACAGACGGCATGTGATTCCTTCTTTTCGTTGTCGACGAGCTCCGCGGTGGGCAAGACCCGGGCCAGCTCGGCCGACCTCTCGATCGAGACCATCAGGTCGTTGTCGCCGTTGGCGACGAGCACCGGCTGATCGACCTTGCTCGTTCACCCTAATCGCCGTGCTGTCGGATTGACTAGGCCAGTCGACGCCGGGGCGCCGGTGATCTTGGGACCCGGCGCGGGAATCTGTGACATGGCGTATTCGGCCAGGGCGGTAATGGTCAGGGCTGGGTTGACGCTGGGATTGGCGGGCATCGCCGAACCGTCCCCAGTCGGCTAGCTGACGTTTGATGGACAGCAGTTGGCGGGGTTGGCCGCTGCTATCACCGAAGTGCCGGTAGGTGAAGGCCAGCGCGGCGATGCCAGCCCGTGCGAAACGCTCGACGAAGGCGTCCAGGCGCATCTCGCGGGTGGCCCCAAGGCCGTGTCCGAGGACCACCACCGGCGGCGAGGTCACCCCCGTGGGCAGGTAGAGCCCCGCGGCGCAACTGTCCTTGCCGGAGGTGAACGAGACGTCGTGACGGGTGAAGGACTGTGCAGGAATCATTTCCGAGGCACCGCCGACTGGGTCGAACCACGCCGGGAACTCTTCCTGATGCCAGCGCGTCGGCGTAGGTGTTCGGGCTGTAGAGAGGGGTTGCTTCGACTGCGGCGTGAAAAATCACTCCGGCATTGGGGACGAGGACGTCGATGTCCCTGCCGCGTCGATGACAGCGTCGACACTGGTCTGATTCGTCACGTCGAGAGCAAGCCGTTGATCGACGGTCAGAGGGTCTTGGGATCACGCGCGGTCGCTATAGCACGAAACCCTCGCTCAGCGAACTCGATCGCTGTCGCTCGTCCGATTCCCGACGATGCTCCGGTGATGAGTACTGACGTCATGTGATGTCTCCTTCTTGGAGGTGTGGGTAGGGCGAGAGGTGACGAACACGGCCGCGATCACGGCAACTATCGCGAAGGTGACAGCAGCAATGGTGATGCCGGAGCGGTAAGCTGCGGTGAAGGCTTCTGCAACGGCGCCCGAGATCTGATCGGTGAATTCAACTGCGGGAGATACAGCTCCGTTGGCCGCTCCGGCGGCAGTAACGTCGACTATGGGCCCGGGGACGCCACGTTCGGCGAGCCGACCGGGAAGTTCTGAAGCGAACTTCGCGGTGAGTACGGAACCGAGAACACTCGATCCCAGCACTCCGCCGATCTGACGCACCATATTTATCGCGGCGCTTGCCATCCCGGCGCGCTGCGGTTCGACGCTGATCATCGCTGCAGCCGTCGAAGGAGCAATCAGGAAGCCGAATCCGATTCCGACTACGATCAATCCGGTGATGATCTCGATCGAACCGCTGTCGGCTCGAACCCGCAGCAGCATTATTGCACCGAGGGACACGAGCACAAGGCCGGCGGTGAGCGGGATTTTGAAACCGATACGAGCGAGTACTTTCGGAGCTACGGCGCTCGCCAACACGTAAGTGCCCATCATGGCGAGCAAATGCAGACCGGTACTCCAGGCGGTGAGTCCGTCTACCTTCTGGAGGAGTAGGACCGAGATCAGGGCAATGCCGGTGAATCCAAACATCGCGGTCGCGGCGACCAACATGACCGCAGAGAACGACGCCGAACGGAACAGGCGTAGATCGAGCATAGGGTGATCCGACCGCACCTCGACAGTGAAGAATGTGGCAATTCCCACGGCTGCCAGAGTAATCGCGGATAATGCTGACTTGGAAAAGAATCCGTTGTGCGAACCATCGATGACCCAATACGTGAATGCTGCGATGGCGACGGTACCGCTGACGAGTCCGTACCAGTCGAGTCGCGCCGACCCCGACGATCCCTTACGCACAACCACCATCACGACGACCGTGACAAGGACGGCGGCAATGCTGTTGACGAGGAAAATGATCGGCCATGAGAACGCCAACAAAATCGCTCCTGCGGACAAGGGTCCGAGAGCCAGTCCCAGTCCCGAGCAGGCAGCCCAGACAGTGATGGCCTCGGTGCGTTCGCGGGGGTCGGGAAACAGGTGACTGACTATCGCGAGACTGTTCGGAAGCACCAATGCGCCACCAACTCCGGTGACAGCCTGAGCGACGATGACCCACGATCCCGAACCGGCAGTTGCCGTTAGGACGCTGCCGACCGCCATCACCGCTGTGCCCGCGACGAAGGCGCGACGACGGCCATAAACGTCGCCGATCGTTCCAGTCGACAGCACCAGAGCGGCAACCACCAGTGCGTAGATGCTGGGTATCCAGACCAGAGTCGCATTCGATATGTGCAGATCCTGTTGCAACGATGCCAGCGCTGAAATCGTGGCCGTGATGTTGAGGAACGAGAGCATCATCCCTAGGCACACCGCGGCGAGGGAGAACCACCGATTCCACATCACAGGCGCTCGATGATGGTGGCGTTGGACAGGCCGCCCGCCTCACACATCACTTGCAGGCCGAAACGTTGTCCGCGCTGCTCCAAAGCGTTCACGAGGGTCGTCATAATCCGTGCGCCGCTCCCGCCGAGTGGATGCCCGATCGCGATCGCGCCACCGTTGACATTGACTTTCGACAGATCCGCGCCGGTCTCACGCGCCCAGGCGAGTACCACCGAGGCGAACGCCTCGTTCACCTCGAACAGGTCTATATCACCGATACCGAGACCGGCCTTGGTGAGCACCTTCTGCGTCGCCGGAATGACAGCGGTGAGCATGTACAGCGGATCATCGCCGACGACAGCGAAACTATGCAGTCGGGCACGCGGTTTCAAGCCGAGACGTCGCGCGTTCTCGCTGGTGGTGATCATTACGGCGGCACTACCATCGTTGACCTGACTCGCATTGCCGGCGGTGACGTTCCAGCCGATCTGCGGAAAGCGGGTCGCCATCGCATCGTCGTAATAGGCTGGGCGGAGGCCGGCCAGCTTCTCCAGTGTTGATCCCGTCCGAATGCCTTCGTCGCGGTCGAGACCTCGAATTGGACTGATTTCTCGCTCGAACCGTCCCTCCTGTGTCGCCGCCGCGGCCCGGGCATGGCTGGTGAGGGCGAATTCGTCCATCTCGGTGCGGCTGATTTTCCACTTCGCCGCGATCAGTTCTGCACTGATCCCCTGAGGTACCAGCCCGTCCGGGTATCGCTGAGCGAAGTCGATACCGGCCGGATCCTCGGTACCCACAAGATTGGAACCCATCGGAATGCGACTCATAGACTCGGAACCGGTCGCGATCGCGAGATCGTACGCTCCCGAGATCACGCCTTGAGCGGCGAAATGGATTGCCTGCTGACTGCTTCCGCACTGCCGGTCCACGGTCGTCGCCGGCACGGATTCAAGAAAACCCGCTGCCAACGCGGCGCGCCGCGTCATGTTCGAAGCCTGATCCCCAACCGCGGTCACGACGCCGCCGATCACGTCGTCGATCAGTGAGGGATCGATACCACTGCGCTGCACCACTTGCCGCAAGCTGTGGGCCATCAAATCCACAGGGTGCTCGACATGCAAGGTTCCGTTCGCCTTGCCTCGGCCCACCGGGGTTCGGACAACCTCGACGATCACTGCGTCCCTGGTGACATTTCCACTCATGACATCTCCACTCGTAACTCTCCACGGGACGCGATCCGCAGAAACGGATCGTGACTCCCGACTGTAGGAGCTAGCTATGGTTTTGTAAAGTCAGTATGCTTGGGGCATGCCGCTGAACATGCGGGATCGCTGTCGGCCCTTGCCGCTTGGACGCCTTCCGGCCAGTGCTCCATTGCGCGGGCCTTGCGCGTTGTCGGAACCCGGTCGCCAATGCTGATCGTTCGCGAGGCCTGCTACGGAACGACCCGGTTCGACGACTTCAGCCGCCGCGTCGGAAGTGGGTTCGTAGTAGTAGCCGCGCGAAATCCCGTCCGGCATCCTGCCGCCGCAAGCGACCCTTGCACCTTCGGATAGTGCCCCCGCGACGAATGCTTCGGTTCTGGTTCTTGCTCGTTCGACCGACAGCGGGCCGCGATCGGTTGCCGGATCGAACGGGTCGCCGATTGTGAGTGACGTGTAGTAGTCGGCGCGGCCCGACTTGTCAGAGCGATCCGGAACACGAGAGTCGTGGGGGGAGTCGACCGCGAGGATCTACCTATGGAAACGGTTGCGATGGTCGCCTGTGCCGGAGGTTGGGCGCGCGTCACAGCAATTGTTGGCCTCGGGGAGCCGCGCCGCGTGGGTTACGGGAGGAGCCCGAGTCGGCGAGCGCGCGATACCGCCTCGACCCGGGAGCGAGCATCCAGCTTGCCCATCGCTCCACGCAGGTAGTGCTTCACCGTTTCCGGTTTGATCGACAGCCGCTGCGCCACCGAGTTGGTACATCCGAGAGCAACATAGGTGAGGACGTCGACCTCGCGACCGGATAATGTGACGTCGGTGGCGGGGCGGTCGCCGCGGGACAGGCCAGCGAGTTTGTCGGCGAGAGCGTGCAGACTTGTCGCGAGTGCTGAGTCGGGGGTTGTGCGGGTTAGCACCCGCAGCTCGGTGTGGATCTCGCGGATACCTTCGATCAGTGCCGATGTTGCGGGTGCTTGCCCTCCTTCGACGAGTGTGTCGATCAACGCGACCCGCCGGTCGACTTCATCTCGAATGTTGATCTCGGCAGCGAGTCGGTCTCCGGCCCGGCCTAGCATGTCGAGGATTCGACCCCCGATCGGTGTGGACTGACGAAGTGCGGCGTAAATGATGGCGCGCGCTCCGCCGCCGACTACCACCGGTACAGCGATGATGGATCGCAGTCCTTCGTTGATGACCGGCCGGTCGTAGTCGTGAGTGATGGTCCGTGCAGTCGCGTAATCCTCGACCGACTGCGGCCGAAGCTGGATGATCGCGCGCCCGCCAAGTCCCAACATCGGTGAAATCGACAGTCCGCGCAATCCGGCAGTTCTGGTGCCGAGCGTCTCGGAAATCTTCAGTGTTCCCTCGGACACGGGGCCGCCGAATACGACCGCAGGTGTCACAAACTCCTTTGCGATGACGCGTAGCTCGGCCCGAAGGGCATCGTCATCTCGCGGTCGGAGCAACCGTGCTGAGCCCTCGGCGCAGTAGGGAGGACCCTCGCCGCATGAAACTGCCACCTCTACCTCCTCGTGGCGGGTCTCGTGACTGGTGGCGCGTGATCCGAGAACGAAGTCCCTCATCTTCTCTTCATCTCGCGCAAGGACGGGTGCAAGAGCGGCGCGTACTGCGGGACAGCGAGTTCGTGCGCTGCACCCGGCGGGTTGATCAGCGGGTGTACATCGATTTCGTTCGGACGTAAGCGTCCAGACCTTCCGGTCCCAGTTCACGGCCGAGACCACTGGCCTTGACGCCCCCGAATGGGGCGCCGATGTCGAGATCGAAAAAGTTCACACCCACGCTGCCGGTCTCGATCCGACGGGCCAGGTCGAGGCCCTTTTCGGGATCGGAGGTCCAGACCGTTCCGCCCAACCCGTACTCGGAGTCATTGGCGATTGCGACGGCATCGTCGAGGTCGTCATACGGCAGGACGGTCAGGACCGGCCCGAAGATCTCTTCCCGCGCGACGGTCGCCGAGTTGTCGAGGTCGGCGAACACGGTCGGTTCCACGAACCATCCCCGGTCGAGGTGTTTCGGCCGGCCGCCTCCGGCCGCGACGGTGGCGCCTTCTCGTCTACCGGTGTCGATGTACGCCTCCACACTGCGCCGTTGGCGCTCGGACACCAAGGGTCCCACTCGGGTGGCGAGGTCGGCAGGGTCCCCGACCACGAGAGTGGATGCCAAATGTGCTACCGCGTCGACTGTTTCGCGGTAGCGAGACCGGGGGGCAAGGATTCGAGAGGACAGATAGCAGGTCTGGCCATTGTTGAGCAGGCTCGCCCAGGACAGACCCCTGGCGACGCTCACCAGGTCCGCGTCGTCGAGGATGATGGCGGCGCTCTTGCCTCCCAGTTCCAGGGTCACCGGTCGCAGCAGGCGACCGCAGGTCTCCCCGATCACCCTGCCGGCGGCGGTCGACCCGGTGAAAGCGATTTTGTTCACCTCGGGGTGAGCGACCAGATAGGCACCGATCTCTCGGCCGCCGGTCACGATGTTCAGCACACCGCCGGGCAGCCCGGCTTCTTCGGCCGCGTCCGCGAGTTGAAAGGCGTCGAGCACGGTTTCGGGTGCAGGCTTGAGGACCACGGTGCAGCCGGAAGCGAGTGCGGGGGCGAGCTTGAACATGGTCAGCGACTGGGGAAAGTTCCACGGAATGATCGCGGCGACAACGCCGATCGGCTCGCGGCGCACGATCGTGGTGGACCGACCGTTCGCGGAGATGCGCGGGGTCTCGACGGGTGTCTTCTCGGTGAGATCGGCGTAGTACCGCAGCGTCGCAACCGGGCCGCTGCCCTCCGCCGCCAGAGATATCGCTGCAGGCATGCCGTTCTCGTCGGTCACGATCGCGGCCGTTTCCTCTCGTCGCCGGTCGAGCGCATCGGCGAAACGACGCAGGATGTCGGCACGTTCAGCCGGTTCCAACGCAGACCACTCGGGTGCACGCAGCGCGCGGCGGGCTGCGGAAACTGCGGCGTCGACGTCGGCTGGGGTGCTGTCCGGCGCCGACCCGACGGGTTCCTCGGTGGTCGGCGAGGTAACCGTGATGCGGTCGGAGGTGGATGGCGTATGCCATCGGCCGTCGATGAACAGCTGCGATCGGGTGTACTTCATGTGGGGAACCTCGGTCGTCGTGGTGCGCGGTCAGGGATGCGGGAGAAGAACCGGTTTGATGGTCGCGCCGCTGGCGGCGTCTGCCTCGGCGACTGAGATCTCGGAGAGCGGGTAGGTGCGGATCAGCCGATCGAACGGAAACCGGCCCTGACGCCAGAGTTCGATCAGTCGGGGCAACAGCAACTGCGGGACAGCGTCGCCTTCGAGGATTCCCATGATGTTCTTTCCGGCTGCCAGCGCGGCCGGGGCGAGGACCAGTTCGCGGGTTGCGGCGCCGACGAGACCGACGGTTCCGGTGGGCCGGAGGCTGTCGATCGCCGAGGCGATGACCTGCGGGACCCCGGTGGTGTCGAGGGCGGCGTGCACTCCGCCTCCGGTCAGCTTCCGAATCTGGCGCGCGATATCGTCAGCGGATCCCTCGATCACGTCCGTCGCACCGAGTTCGAGGGCGAGATTCAGGCGACTCGCGTGCAAGTCGACGGCGATGATCCGGGAGGCACCGGCGACCCGCGCGGCCATGACCGCCGACAGACCCACCGCTCCGGCACCGAACACGGCGAACGCGTCTCCCGTACCGACTTTCAAGGCGATCAGCGCGGACCCGGCGCCGGTCTGGATCCCGCATCCCAGCGGACCCAGCAGATGCAGCGGTAGATCCTTGTCGACAACTACGACGTTGCGGGCACTGACGACCGCGTGGGTGGCCAGAGAGGACTGACCGAACCACCGTGACGCAAGGGCGTTGCCGTTCACGTCGGTGAGCGGGCCGGGCCCATCGGGGCCGCGGCCGGACAGATTGCGCGCGAAGAACGCGAAACAGTACGCCGGGTGCCCACCCACGCAGTTTTCGCACTGCCCGCAGGAATCGAACGACAACAGAACATGATCACCGACCTCGATGCCGGTGACGCCGGCGCCGACTTCCTCGACGACTCCGGCCCCCTCGTGGCCGACCACGATCGGCGGCTGGGCGAGGAACGACGGGTCTCTGGGCAGGACGTCGGTGTGACAGAACCCGACACCGGCGATGCGAACCCGTAGTTGGCCGCCGGTCGGGTCGGCCAATTCCACCGTCTCGATCTCGAACGGTGCGTCGTGGTGACGCAGCACTGCGGCTTCGATGCGCATCGGAAAGCTCCCTCTGTTCGGTGCGGTAACCAGAACGTACAGCTGACCGTCTGTACGGTCAATAGCAGTTGACGAGGTCGCCAGACCAGGTCCATGCGTTTCGATATCGTGCGGGACTGCGAGGACGCGATCGAGCGCCTCCTCAACGCATTCGCCACGAGGGACGCCCAGGGGATCGCGGCGCGAGCCCATCCCCCATCGTCGTCACGACACCCGCTGCCGCTGTCACGTAAAGCAGTTGAGCAACACTGTGATTCGTAGTTCGTCGAACATGTGGTCATCACTTATCGACCATCGGGGCGCTACCCTTCCCCACCGCGTGCTGCACGTCTCATTATGCGAGAAATTCTGCAACCGCCTCGATCGAGGAGTAACCGAGACCCTGGAGTAGCAGCGTTTTGACCGCCGTCTTCTCCCATCGAACGAGGTCTTCTTTGATCTTGTCTCGTGATCCGACGAGGGCGACGTCCTCGACCATGGCCAGGGGCACCGACGCTATTGCTTCGGATTTGTGCCCCTCCAGGTAGAGACGCTGAATGCGTGCGCATTCCGCTTCGTAACCCATGCGCACGAACACTTGATTGTGAAAGTTGGCCTCCTTCGCGCCCATTCCACCGACGTAGAGCGCGATGTTGGGCCGGATCACGTCGGCTGCCTTCTCGATGTCGTCGTCGATGACAATGGGGACCGTGGCGGCGATGTCGAAATCGTCGAGAGATCGGCGAGCCCCGGGTTTCGAGAATCCTTCCTCCAGCGCTCCTCGGTAGAAGTCGTCCATTCGGGGTGAATAGAAGATCGGCAGCCAGCCATCGGCTATCTCGGCGGCGAGTGCGATGTTCTTTGGCCCCTCGGCCCCGAGATAGATCGGGATCTCGGTACGAATGGGGTGGATCATGGACCGAAGTGGCTTTCCGAGGCCGGAGCCACCGTGCAGCGGGAGTTGGTAGAACGAACCGTCGTGACTCACGGGTTCGTCTCGTCGCACGAACTTACGGACGAGTTCGACGTATTCTCTTGTGCGAGCGAGCGGTCGGGGATACGGCTGCCCGTACCATCCCTCGACGACCTGTGGCCCGGAGACGCCCAAACCCAGGATGAAGCGGCCGCGAGACAGGTGGTCCAGTGTCATCGCCGCCATGGCAGTCGCCGCTGGGGTCCGCGCCGACATTTGCAGGATGTTGGTGCCCAACCTGACGGTACTGGTTGAGGCGCCGTACCACGCCAAGGGGGTTAAGCAGTCGGATCCGTAGGTCTCGGCAGTCCAGACCGAGTCGTAGCCGAGACTCTCCGCACGGGAGAAGGCCGCTCGTTCATCGTCCGACGGCGCGGTAGACCAATAGCCCAGGTGGAATCCCAATTTCATTGTTTTGCTTGTCCTTACGTCGTCGTCATTGGTGTGTCTTGTTGTCGAGGTATGCGGATCCGGTGGTGGTGTCTACTGAGACGGTGGAAGCGCGCTGTCGCTCGTCCGGACAGTCCGCAGGTCGTTGACCACCAATTCGTCGGCGTCGTAGCTCCGGCGCAGGTCCTTCTTGTCCAGCTTGCCGACACTGGTCTTGGGAAGGGTGTTGACGAAGGCCCACCGTTCGGGGAGCCACCAGCGGGCGACCTTGCCGTCGAGGAAGGCGAGCAGTTCGGGTGCGGTGGCGGTCGCGCCGGGCGCCAGTGTGATGCAGACGAAGGGGCGTTCCTCCCATTTCGGGTCGGGTACTCCGATGACCGCGGCCTCGGCGACGGCGTCGTGCTCGAGCAGGGCGTTCTCGAGTTCGACCGTGGAGATCCATTCCCCGCCGCTCTTGATGCCGTCCTTGAGCCGGTCCTTGAGCTGGATCCATCCGCCCTCGTGCAGGACCCCGAGGTCGCCGGTGCGCAACCAGCCGTCGTCGAATTTGTCGGAGGCCTCGGTGCGGAAGTAGCTGCCCGCGATCGTCGCGCCGCGCAGCTGGACTTCCCCGATGGATTCGCCGTCCCAGGGCAACTCGTCGCCGTATTCGTCGACGATGCGCGCCTGCACTCCGGGGACGATGCGGCCGGTCAGGCTCGCCCACTGCGCCAGGTCGGCGTCGGGTGTGTTGTGGGGTGGCCGGGAGAAGGTCAGGAGGGGGCTGGTTTCGGTCATCCCCCATCCCTGGGTCAACCGGACGCCGTGTCGGGACTGCATACTGCGGACCAAGGCAGCCGCCAGCGGGGAGCCGCCGGATACGGCCAGACGCAGGCTGGTGAAGTCGACCGGGTGGGTTCGGGCGTACTCGTCGAGGCCGGTCCACAGTGTCGGCACGGCCGCGGCGGCGGTGGGCGCGAGGTCGGTGATGATGCGGGCCAGGTGGTCGATCTGGAGATATCGGTCGTTGAGGATGATGTCGGCCCCGCTGGTCCAGGCGGCGTGTGGCCAGCCCCAGGCGTTGGCGTGGAACATCGGCACGATCGGCAGGACCCGGTCGGCGTCGGAGAAGCCGAAGGCGCTGCCGGTGGAGATCTGCAGGCTGTGTAGGTAGATGGACCGGTGACTGTAGGCCACGCCTTTCGGGTCGCCGGTGGTGCCGGTGGTGTAGCAGAGCGCGGCGGCGCTGCGCTCATCGAGGCGCGGCCACCGGAAGTCGGTCTCGGTGTCCAGCATGTCGTCGAGGCGGTGCAGTTGCACACCGGTGGGAACGGTCAGGTCCGCCTCGCCCGCGACGATCACGTGCTCGACGGTGGGGAGCCGGTCGATGACCCGCTGCAGCTGGGGCACCAGGTCGGCGTCGACGAGGATCACCTTGTCCGCGGCGTGATTGGCGATGTAGACGATCTGATCGTCGTGTAGTCGCAGGTTCAGTGTGTGCAGCACCGCCCCCATTCCCGGTACCGCGAAATAGGCGGCCAGATGCGCCGGGCTGTTCCAGCACAACGTGGCAACGACATCGTCCTCGGACACGCCGAGGCGGCGCAGACCGGCGGCCAGGGAGGTCACCGCCGTCCCGAACTCCCGGAACGACACTCGCCGTACCTCGCCCGCCCGATAGTGCAGAACCGCACTGTCGGGGTGTGTGCGAAGGCCGTGCAGGAACAAATCCGACACGAGGAGATCGACATCTTGCATGGTGCTGTGCATGGCAGGTCCGTCCTGGCGGTGAGGAATCAGTGTCGTTCCGCTGCCCCGTCGGCCGGATTTACGGAACCGAGCCGGTCTTGACCCGCGGACAGCTGCTCCCTACCATAGACCGTACGTACGGTCAGTCAAGATGTTTTGCTGATCCTCTGCTCGACCATCCCCTTCCTGCCAGCCCCTGAAGGAAACGCCATGACGTTATCGGCCCTGCACACCGACCTCGGAAGTCCCGACGCGTACCTCCACGGAGTTCCCCATCAGGTGTTCGCCGAGCTCCGTCGCCACGAGCCGGTGGCCTGGATCGAGGAACCGGCCAGCGAGGGTTTCGCCGGCGGTCCCGGGTTCTGGGCAGTCACCCGTTACGACGACGTGATGACCGTCTCGAAGAACCCAGACGTCTTCTCCTCCTACAAGGGCTCCTCGTTCCTGCGTGATCAGCGGCCGCAGGATCTGGCGGCCCTGCAGCAGATGATGCTCAACCTCGACCCCCCGGACCACTCCCAGATGCGATCGATCGTCAGCAAGGTTTTCACCCCGAAAATGGTGCGGGGCATGTTCGACAGCATCACCGCCCACGCCCATAACATCGTCGCTGCGTTGCCCGACGACGGTGAGATCAACCTCGTCGAGCATGTCTCGGCGGAGATGCCGCTGCGGGTCCTCGCTGACGTCCTCGGCGTGCCGTCCGAGGATCGGCACCTGCTCTACGACTGGACCAATCGGATGGTCGGGCTCGACGACCCCTCCTACGGCGGGCGTGAGGCGTTCCTCTCCGCGTTCATCGAGATGTTCAAATACTCCAACGCGCAGACCAAGGCCAAGCGCGTCGAACCCGGCTCCGATGTATGGTCCCTGATCGTCAATGCCGAGGTCGACGGCGCTCGTCTGTCGAGCGAAGAGCTCAACCGCTTCTTCCAGTTGCTGGTCATCGCCGGAAACGAAACGACCCGCAACCTGCTGACCGGCGCGATCCTCACCCTCGGCGAACACCCCGGTGAACGTGAGAAGCTCGCCGACGATCCGGCGCTGCTGCCGAAGGCCATCGAGGAGGTGCTCCGGTTCCACTCCCCCGTCATCCAGTTCCGGCGCACGGTAACCCGGTCGACCGAACTCGGCGGCAAGCAGCTGCACGAGGGACAGAAGGTTGTCATGTTCTACGTCTCGGCCAACCGGGACGAAGCCCAGTTCGATGACCCGGACACCTTCCGCATCGACCGCGGCGCCGCCAATCACCTCGCCTTCGGCGCCGGCACCCATTTCTGCCTGGGCAACAGCCTCGCCCGCCTCGAGGCGAAGGTGCTGCTCGAAGCCCTGTTCACGCGCTTCCCGCATTGGCAGGTCACCGGCCCCCCGGACCGGTTCCGGTCGAACTTCATCAACGGGATCAAGAAGCTGCCCGTTCACCTCGGAAAGGCCACGTCATGAAGATCTGTGTCGACCGCACCAAGTGCACCGGCCTCGGTATCTGCGAATCCCTCGCCCCGGACATCTTCGAAATCGACGATGCCGGCGGGCTGCTGCTGCTGCGCGAGGACGCCGATGACAGTGTCATCGGCGACGTCCGCGCCGCCATCGAAGGGTGCCCCACCGAGGCACTCACCCTCATCGAGGACTGACCGACCATGACCGAACAGAATCTCGTAGTGGTCGGGGCGTCACTGGCGGGCCTGCGCGCCGCCGAGGCCGCCCGCAAGGCCGGCTTCACCGGATCGGTGACCCTCGTCGGCGCCGAGGAACATCTGCCCTACGACCGTCCCCCGCTGTCGAAGGCGTACCTCGACCCGTCGCCGACACCACCGGACACCACCTTCCGTGCCCGCAACGCCCTCGACGACGTGGGAATCGACCTCCGTCTCGGCACCGTCGCCACCCGGCTCGACCCGGATGAGAAAGTGATTCACACCTCGCACGGCTCACTGCCCTACGACATCGCCGTCATCGCGACCGGATCGTCGGCGCGGATGCTGCCGGGCACGGCTGCCATGGCCGGCGTGGTCACCCTCCGCACACTCGACGACGCAGTCACCGTGCGCACCGCCCTCGACAACCGGGCCCGCACAGTGGTCGTCGGTGCCGGATTCATCGGCTCCGAGGTTGCCTCGGGGGCACGCAAACGAGGCCTGGACGTCACCGTGGTCGAGGCCCTGCCGGTCCCCCTGGTGCGCGCGATCGGTACGGACATGGGCCGTGCCTGCGCGGACCTTCACCGGCGCAACGGAGTCGACCTGCGCTGCGGCGTCGGGGTCGAGAAGGTCCTCGGCAACGGACACGTCGAGGCAGTTCAATTGTCGGACGGATCAACTCTCGAGGCAGATCTGGTCGTGGTCGGCGTCGGCGCGGACCCCGCCACCGAGTGGCTCGAGACCTCGGGCATCACACTCGACCGCGGTGTCGTCTGCGACGAAACCATGGCGACCTCGCTGCCGGGGGTCTACGCCGCCGGCGACGTCGCTCGCTGGCACAATCCGCTGTTCGATGCATCCATGCGGCTCGAGCACTGGACCAGTGCCGCAGAGCAGGGAGCCCTCGCCGTCCGCAACGCGCTCGACCCCCAGGCCGCGAAGCCGTACAGCACCGTGCCCTATTTCTGGTCCGACTGGTACGACACCCGGATCCAATTCGTGGGAGTGCCCGAGGCCGACGAAATACGCACCGTCACCGGACATCTCGAGGACGGCCAGTTCGTGGCGCTCTACCGCCGCGGCGACCGGGTGGTGGGCGCGCTGGCCCTCGACCACCAGACCCACATCATGAAATATCGTGCCCTGATCGCCAAGAGTGCGAGCTGGGAGCAAGCGCTCGATTACGCGCGCACTCGCCAGCACAAGGACGCGGCGCTCGACGCGGCCCGCTGACTCATCAGGGCCCACCGGAGACACTGCAGAAAAGAGGGTCGATGCCAGAGCGCAACGCCACCATCGTCGGATACGGCCTCACCGAAGTGGGCAAGGTCTTCGGGAAGACCGCGCGTGGATTCGCCGCGGAGGCGGTCCGGTTGGCTGTAGCCGACGCCGGGTTGTCCCTCGGCGACGTCGACGGGCTCCTCGTCAACGCCCGAGCGGGCACCGATCTGAACCTGACCCTCGCTCGCACCCTGGGGCTCGAGAACTTGCGACTGCTCAGCGAGATCAACGCTTTCGGCGCCTCGGCCGCCATCATGATCGCCCAGGCCTCGAAGGCGGTGCTGTCCGGCGAAGCGGAGACGGTGGTGTGCGTTTTCGCCGACGACCCCAAGAAGCAGGACACCGGCGGCGCGCACGCGTACCGGACCAGCTCCCTGACGGCGACGGGCTTCCGCAGCGCCGAGACCGCAGCCGGGTTCACCAGCGTCAATCACCGATACGCACTGGCCGCTCGCCGCTACATGGACCACTACGGCGTCACCTCCTCCCACCTCGGCGCCGTGGCGGTGTCCCAACGAGCATGGGCACTCGACAACCCGGTGGCCCAGATGCGGACACCGCTGACCCTCAACGAGTACCACCAGTCGCGCTGGGTGGTCGAACCGCTGCATCTGCTCGACTGCTGCCTGGTCTCCAACGGTGGCGGCGCAGTCGTGGTGACCACCCCGGAGCGGGCACGGGATCTGCCGAACACACCGGTGCAGGTCCGCGGGTGGGGCCAAGCCCACCCGGGATACGTCCTCGAACGTGACAGCGATTTCGGCCTCGTTACCGGCGCCGCCGCATCCGGGCCGGCAGCGCTGAAGATGGCCGGAATGACCGTCGACGACATCGATCTGCGGGAGATCTACGACTGCTACACCTACACCCTCCTCGTGACCCTCGAGGACTACGGATTCTGCGGCAAGGGCGAGGCCGGGGAACTCGCCGCCAGCGGGGCACTCGCCCCCGGCGGCGCCCTGCCCACCAACACCGGCGGCGGGCAACTGTCCTCGTTCTACCTGTGGGGCATGACTCCGCTCATCGAAGGGCTCACTCAATTGCGCGGCGAGGCCGGGGTTCGGCAGGTCGCCCGGCACGGCACCGCCATCGTCAGCGGCAACGGCGGCATTCTCGACCACCACGGCACCCTGGTTCTCGCCACCAGCTCGGCGTGAACACCAGCAACGGAGAAGGAACACGATGACATTTCCCGCCGTCCGGGACGAGACCTCGGCACCGTACTTCGATGCCCTCCGGGAGGGCCGGTTCATGTTGCGGTCATGCACCCGATGTGGGCACGTCTGCCGGCCCGATACCCTCAGCTGCAGCTCATGCCACAGCGACGAACTCACCTGGGTCGGCTCCGCTGGTGACGGCGTGGTGGTGTCCGCAGTCGTCGACCACGCGAGTTCGCCCGGACCAACCGTGCTTGCGCTGGTCGAGCTTTGTGAAGGACCGTGGCTTGCCAGCCGCATCCTCGACGTCACCACCGCAGCCGACGTCCCCGCGTCCACGCCGGTGCGGTTGAACATCGTCGAGTTGGTCGAGGGTGAGGCGATCCCGGCGTTCGTTCTCATCACATGAGCACAAACCCGGTGAGCGCCTCCGTGATCGTCGCGTGGCGCACCTCGCCGACCTGTGCGCCGAGCACGACATTGACGGTGCGACGGATCCACGAGTGATCGACGCGCTTAGACTAACTCCGGATCAGGGACCGCGAACGAGGTGGAGGTAGCGCGATGGCAAAGGCCGGAACCCGGCTGGCCGGGAAAGCCAACCAGATCCTCGAGGTCTTCACGCAGAAAGTGGCGCAGTTCGGCTACGACGGAACGAACCTGAGCGACATCGCCAACGAGTTGTCGATCTCCAAGGGCACGATCGTCCATCATTACGGCACCAAGGATCGCCTACTCGCCGCCCTACACACGTCCTACATGCGCCGCCGCCTTACCGAAGCGAAGCTACTGGTCGGCAAACTCGAGCACCCCGAACAGCAACTCGCGGGACTGTTGTTCGCGTTCATCCTCTACCAGGAGCACGACCGCGATGCCACGATCGCGTTCCAGCGCGAGGTCATGCGCCTGGCAGCGCTCGACATCGACACCGAGGGGCTCGAACTACGCGCCGAGTACATCCAGCTGGTGCGAACGGTGATCGAGGCCGGCGTCGCCGCGGGACGGCTTCGGAAGACGGATCTGCGGATTCAGTCACTGCTGATGTTCGGGTCCGCGCAATGGGCCTACACCTGGTTCGACCCGAGCGGTGACGAATCCGCCGAAGAGGTCGGCGCCGCACTGGTCGATCTCGTGCTGGGCAGTCTCCTGGTCCGTCGCACGGCGCTACCGGGGTTGTCGGATCCGAAAGGACTGGCTGCCCAGACCGCGCGCCAGTGCCTGCTCGAAGCGTCCGCCGAATCCGACAGCGGGCTCGCTGCATCCTGATCACCGCATCGTGACGGCCGCCGATACCAACATGAGCGCCGCCGCCGACGGTCGACCAAACCTGCCTATTCGGCACGCACATGCATAGCGGGAAATGGGGTCATGGGCATCGGCCCCCGCTTGATACTGCGCCTTTTGCCGCTCGGGTTCGGTCAGTCAGCTGCGGGCTGGGAGAGCCGTCACGAGCTAGCTCGCTGCACCGCCCGGGTGCCCGGCGCGCTCGCCACCGCCCTTCGGACGCTTCCGATCTGCACCCAAAGGCATAAGGGTACTCACCACGGCGACACCCGCTAGAGATCGCACGCCGTAGCTTTGTCAGGCGGCCGCGGCCGAGCGTACGCATCCCTGCCGACCCGGTGTGTAATACGCATGGCGACGGAACTGGTTGCACAGCAATAACTTGCGAACGAGACACGATCTCTGCCGGTAGGTGTCCTCGCGGCAAATCAGCACTGCGTCGACTGTGCGGCCGCAATACCGATCGCTCTCCGTGGTTGGTTTTTCGCCCAAACCCTTCCGTGGCCCCTTGTGCTGCACGTCACGATTCTGCTTTACTGACCGTGCGTACGGTCACTAGTTGAGCCGGGCGAAACGGACTGAACAATCCCCCTCGAGAGGTGCCTGATGGCTTCACCCATCCACCATGTCTTCGACCCGATCACATACTGGGTATCGCAGGATCCCACCCGAGTCGCGCTGCGATTCGAGGACCAGTCGTGGACATGGCAACAGTTGTCGGACCGGGTGCGGCGTAACGCCGCAGCACAGTCCGCACTCGGGCTGGCGCCCGGTGACCGGGTCGCGTTCCTGGACAAGAATCACCCCGCCAGCCTCGAGACCACACTGGCGTGCGCCTTGGCCGGAACGGTGAACGCGGTACTGAACTACCGCCTCGCACCGTCCGAATTGGCCTACGTCATCAACGACAGCCGTGCCGAACTGCTGATCCTCGGCGCCGAATTCGTCGACGTCGTCGACGCGATCAAGCCGAACCTCGACCACGTGCGCACCATCATCGTGCTCGGTGGCGAGGCGGACGAGTACGAGGCATGGCTCGGCAAGGCCCCGCCGCGCGAGATCGCTCATCCAGCCCATCCGGAGGATTGCTTCCTGCAGCTCTACACCTCCGGCACCACCGGGCACCCGAAGGGAGCCATGCTGACACACCGCTCCGTGGGCGCCCACAGCATTGCGGCAAGCGCGGCCTTCGGCTTCGCCCGGGACAGCGTGAACATGGTCGCCATGCCGCTCTTTCATGTGGGTGGCACCAGCTGGGCACTGGCCGCAATGTCGCAGGGCGCGGAGACGATCCTCGTACGCGAGGTCGTTCCCGCGGTAGTTCTGGACCAGATCACCCGCCAGTCGGTCACCCACGCGTTCTTCGTCCCCGCCGTCATCCGGTTCTTCCTGCAGGTCCCGGGTGTGTCCGCACGAGACTTCCGATCGCTGCGCTGCCTCGGATACGGCGGATCGCCCATGCCCGAGGCCCTGCTCCGAGAGGCGATGAGCACCTTCGAGGTCGACTTCTACCAGGTCTACGGCATGACCGAGGCGTCCGGAGTGTTCTGCGTACTCGGGCCGCAGGACCACCGCGACCCCGCCCGGCCCGAACTGCTCCGCGCAGCAGGCCGGCCGGTCGACGGTGCCGAAGTCCGGGTGGTCGACCCGGCCACCGGCGACGAGCTGCCCAGCGGAGAGGTCGGCGAGTTCCAGATCCGCGGACCGCAGGTGATGGCCGGGTACTGGCAGCGCGAGGCGGACACCGCCGCCAGTTTCGATGGGGAGTGGTTCAGGACCGGTGACGCCGGCCGACGGGATCCCGACGGGTTCTTCTTCGTCGAAGACCGGGTCAAGGACGTCATCATCTCCGGCGGTGAGAACATCTACCCCGCCGAGGTCGAGCGCGTGGTCAGTGAGTTCCCCGACGTCGCGGAAGTCGCCGTCATCGGCGTCCCCGACGACAAATGGGGCGAAGTGGTCCGCGCGGTCGTCGTCGCGAAGAGCGGCGCCGACATCGACGAGAACAAACTGCTCGACTTCTGTGCCGCTCATCTGGCCGGTTACAAGCGGCCCCGCACCATCGACATCGTCACGAGCCTGCCGCGCAACGCGACAGGAAAGATTCTCAAACGCGATCTGCGCGCACCACATTGGGCCGGCCGCAGCCGATCGGTCTGATCCGAATCCGGACAAGCACCAACCACAGACCCCTATCCGAAAGGGAAAACACCATGAGCTACTTCACCGACGCCTCCGAGGTCTACCGCTACCTGGGCGGAGTCTTCCGCGCAGCCAACGACGAACCGACCGCCGGCCCGGCGCTCAAGGACGCCGACCTCATCCTCCGACTCGACTACACCAACCCCGATTCGTCGCTCACCGTCACACTGAAGCCAGAAGGCATCGAGGTGATCGAAGGCGAAAACGACCTCATCCCGGACGTCCGGTTGGCGATGTCCGCCGACAACGGCAACAAGTTCTGGCGCGGTGAATACAACGTCGCGGTGGGGTTGGCCAAGGGCCAGGTCAAGGCCAAGGGCCCGGTGTCGAAGATCCTCAAGCTGATTCCGATCTCCAAGCCGCTGTTCCCGATCTACAAGAACCTGGTCGCCGAAAAAGACGCCCAGCACAGCTGATCACACGGCCTCGAGCAAGGACACCCCAACCATGACAGCCATACCGCACTACACCCAGTTCATCGACGGTCAATGGGTCGATACCGACCGCACGTTCGACATCATCGACCCCGCGAACGGCGAACTGGTCGCCACCGCCGCCCGAGGCTCCGTCGAGAACCTCGACCAGGCCGTCGCCGCCGCCAAAGCCGCCCACGCCCGGGGCGAGTGGCGCACGAAAACGCCGGACGAACGCGCCGACATCCTGTCGGCGATTGTCGCCGACCTGTCCGAGCGCATGGACGAGCTGGTTGCTCTGCACGTCAAGGAGAACGGCGTCACCATCCGCCAGGCGATGGCCTTCCACGTCGGCTACTCGATCTCGCATCTGCAGTACTTCGCCGACCTGGCCCGCACCTACGAATTCGAACGATCCGGGCCGCAATTGTCCTACCCGACAATGGCATCCGGGATCGTGCGCCGGGAACCGATCGGTGTGGTCGCCGGCATCGTCCCGTGGAACTTCCCGCTACTGCTCGCTGTGTGGAAACTGGGCCCCGCCCTGGCGGCCGGCAACACCATCGTGCTCAAGCCCGACGAGAAGACGCCGCTCACCCTGCTGGAGCTGGCCAAGTCGGCGGAACGGGCCGGGCTGCCGAAAGGCGTCCTCAACATCGTCACCGGCGCCGGCGAAGAAGTCGGAGCCCGTCTCGCCGCCCACCCGGACGTCCGCAAAATCGCCTTCACCGGGTCGACGGCGGTCGGCCGGGAGATCAGCAAGCTCGCCGCGGAGAACATCAAGAAGGTCACCCTCGAACTCGGCGGCAAGGGACCGAACATCGTGCTCGCCGACGCCGACATCGCCTCCGCGGTCGACGGTGCCCTCTTCGCCTGCTTCCTCTACGCCGGTCAGGCGTGCGAGTCGGGAACCCGGCTGCTGCTGCCCGAGAGCCTGCACGACGAATTCGTCGACCGCCTGGTTCAGCGGGCGGCGACCATCAAGGTCGGCGACCCGTCGGAGTTCGACACCGACATCGGTCCGGTCATCTCCGCCGAGCAACACGCCCGGATCCTGGACTACATCGAGATCGGCCAGAAGGAGGGCGCGACCCTCGTGTTCGGCGGTGAACCGCCCACCGGAACGCAGTTCGAGCAGGGGCACTGGGTGCGCCCGACCATCTTCACCGACGTCACACCCGACATGCGCATCGCCCGCGAGGAGATCTTCGGTCCCGTCCTGTCGGTTCTGAAGTACCGCACCGTCGACGAAGCCGTCGCGATCGCCAACGACACCGAGTACGGGCTGTCGGCCGGGGTGTGGAGCGAAGACCTCGAAGCGGCCCTCGACGTCGCGGCGCGAATCGAGTCGGGCACCGTCTGGATCAACGACTGGCACATGGTCAACGCTCTCTACCCCTTCGGTGGTTACAAGCAGAGCGGAAACGGCCGCGAACTCGGACCCCACGCGCTCGACGAGTACACCGAGGAGAAGTTCGTCCACGTCGACCTCTCGCGCTCCCTCGACCGCAAGGTGTACGACCTCGTCCTGCCTCCGGCCCAGGCGGCGGTGCACCGATGAGCCACGCCCGTGTCGCGCTGTTCGAGGCACCGGACGAGAAGCTCACGGTTGTCGATGTGCAGGTCGGTCCGCTCGCCGAGGACGAGATCCGGATCCGCGTCGCCGGCGTCGGGATCTGTCACACCGACCTCACCGCTCTGCGTGGCGGTGTTCCCCTCCCGTTGCCGGCGGTGGTCGGACACGAAGCGGCCGGGATCGTCGAAGAGGTCGGGGCCGAGGTGACGACCCTCGTACCCGGCGATCACGTCGTGGTCAGTTTCGACTCCTGCCGAACATGCACTCAATGCACCTCGGGCCGGCCGGCCTACTGCGAGTTGTTCGCGGCGCTGAACTACTTCGGCACGCGCCTGGACGGTTCGACCACCATGAGCCGTGACGGTGAACCGGTCCACGGCAACTGGTTCGGCCAATCCTCGTTCGGAACCCACGCCGTCGCGAGCGTACGCAACGCCGTCAAGGTCGACGAATCATTGCCCCTGCAACTGTTGGGGCCCCTCGGCTGCAGCTTGCAGACCGGGGCCGGCACCGTGATGAGTGTCCTGCGGGCAAAACCCGGGCAGAGCATTGCGGTGTTCGGTCTCGGTGCGGTCGGGCTCAGCGCTGTCATGGCGGCCAACGCGCTCGGCTGCACACCGATCATCGCGATCGATCCGAATCCGGAACGTCTGAACCTGGCAAGCGAACTCGGCGCCACCCACACCCTCGACCCGAAAGCGATCGACGACCTCGTGTGGGCGGTCACCGACATCAGCGCCAACGGTGTCGATTTCAGCGTCGACGCCGTAGGACTCGAGTCCGTCGTGCAGCAGGCGCTGGGAGTGCTGCGATCCCCGGGCATCTGCGCCACCCTCGGACTACAAGGCCTCGAGAACGACATCGTGATCGACCAAGGCCATCTTCTACTCGGTCGCACACTCACCGGGGTCATAGAAGGCGACGTCGACCCCCACCAGTTCATCCCACAGTTGGTCGATCTATGGAAGAACGGACAGTTCCCCTTCGACAAACTGATCGAGACCTACGCACTGCCCGAAATCAACGAGGCGCTCGCGGCAGCCGCCGCGGGGTCGGTCATCAAACCGGTGATCGTGTTCGACTGAGCACTTTGATGCCGGGAAACATGTTCGATCATCGTGGCGAGAGGGGTTCCTCCCGTCGTGGCCGGACGAATGACGAAGCTGTCGATATCCAAACGTGGGACAAAGTCAACGGTGCACCTCCGAGACCTACAGTCACGGGAGCGTGGCCTGCGCGCTCCTCCGTGTGACGCCGCGTGGGCGGTCCGCAACGGGACCGCCCACGCCACCTCGCACCAACCGGCGCACTGCCTTTCTGGGCTCAGGACCACGGCACCACCCATTGGTACACACACCCCGTCCATCAACACATCACCGTGTTCAACCACGAAGGATCTGACTCGATGCCTATCGATACCCCTGCTGTCACTTCTGACTTCATCCAGCGCTTCTTCGCGTCCGTCGATGCGCACGACTTCGACCGGGTCGAATCGATGCTCGACCCCGAGTGCGAGATTGTCGCTCCTGGTTTCGCCCAGGTCGGTGCCCCCTACGTGTGCCTGTGGATGGCGGGGTTCTTCGCCACGTTTCCCGACCTCCGCCATCATCCACGCCGCGTTGTGGTCGATGGCGACGAGATCGCTTTCGAACTGCGCGTGACCGGGACACACACGGAAGACCTCCCGCTGCCGGACGGCTCGAGCATTCCACCGACGGGTCGGTCCCTCGACATCACCCTGGGAGAATTCTGGACACTCGCCGACGGTCGGGTGAAGAACTACACCGTCTACTACGACCACCACGACTTCCTCACCCAAATGTCTGCACTGGGTTGAGACTTGGCCAGAATTACATCGGATAAACCGGGACCGATGCGAACGGTACACACGCGTCCACCACAGAACCCTCCCGCTAGGCCGTGCTTTTGACCAGGCTTTCGGCGGTGGCGATCGGTCGTGAGTGTGACCACAACCACTGGACCGGCGAAACCGAGACGTTCCGGTGGTGGGGCACGGGACGGCCAACCGCCGGGGGCACATGTCATAAAGATGAAACCGATCGCCACCATACCGGCGCACAATTGTTGCCGTGGAGTGAAACAGCCATGCCGGTTGCTCATGCTCGGCAGCGACGAACACCGCGGATGCTCATGCTGCGTTGCCAGCTCGTCTCCGAGGACCAGAGAATGTCGACCTCCACACGGCATACCCGGAACCGCGGCGCATCGCCTGCAGCAGAGGTTCTTCCGCGCCCCCCATTCGGGGATTTCGGTGCTATATCGAGCCATGCCAGAGTTGTGATCCATATCACCAATACCCGTAGGAGAGTTCGAATGAAACGTCATCGTTTTCGCGCCGTGACCGCCGCGGCAGTCACGCTCGCTGCGGTGGCCATGTTCGGGTCGGCTGGACAAGTGGTGGCCGAACCGCCAACCGCCGCAGCCGCGGCGGACTTCTATCTTCCACCGCATCCGTTGCCCGCCGGCAACAGTGGGGATCTGATCCGCAGCGAACCCTTCCGCCCGGTGGGTGGTTCGCCATTGGCGGCTCTGGTACCGGCCGCGTCCGCAACCCGAATCATGTATCTCTCCTCCGACACCGTCGGCGCGCCGGTCGCGGTCACCGGAACGATTCTGGAGCCGACCGCGGCGTGGTCTGGGTCCGGGCCACGCCCCCTCGTCAGCTATACCTACGGCACCATCGGCGCGGGCGACAATTGCGCACCCTCGAAACTGATCGCCGACGGCATCACTACCGATGGCGCCGGAACACCGATGCCCAACCTATACATTCTCGACGTCGTGTCGCTGCTGGCACGCGGCATCACGGTCGTGGTCACCGACTATGAGGGGCTCGGCACCCCGGGCGCACACACGTACCTGCAACCGGTACCCGAAGCGCACGCCGTGCTTGACGCAACACGGGCCGCCATTCGCTTCGGCGCGTCGACACCGCATGCGCCGGTAGGAATTTGGGGATACTCGCAAGGCGGCTCGGCAGCCGGTGGCGCCGCACAACTCGCCCGCAGCTACGCTCCCGACCTCAACCTCGCAGGCACCGTTGTCGGCGCACCGCCGGCGAACGTGGCCTCTACCCTCTCGAACGTCGACGGCAAAGCGCTCACCGATGTAATCGGGTTCTTCCTCAACGGCCTGCTGGCCAGCCACCCGGAATTCACGGAGGCGGTCACCACGATGCTCAACTCCGACGGGATCGACTTCCTACACCGCACCGCAACCGAATGCGACGTGAACGCCCTACTCCATGCCTATCAGCCCACCAGCTCGTTGACGGTCAGTGGCCGACCCATCATCGACGAACTGCAAACCCATCCCGCGATCCGGGCTGTTCTCGACAGCTTCAACCTGGGCACACCAGCCCCCGCTGATCCCGTTCTCCTTGCTCAGAACATCAACGACGACGTCACCCCCGCCGCGGACACCTACGCCTTGGAGAACGCCTGGCGCGGTGCCGGCGCCGACGTAACCGTGGCACACCTCGACACGCCTCCGCTGCTACCGCAACTCGGGGCCGCGGGGCATGGGGCCGGGCTTCTCCTCGACGATCCGACCGCCGTGCAATGGCTCATCGCCCGGTTCAACCATTGACCCCCTAGCCGATTCGGCAACCGAAGCCGCGGTCGCGTTGGGCGGGTGGGGCCTCCCGCACCGTGAGGCCGCCGGATTATCGCGTCCTGCCACCCCGCCCTCAGGATCCACACCGCGGTGAGCGTGGCGAACAAACTCACTGCGGTGGGATCGAGGCCCTTTGCCGTTACCCCCACCCAGCCCTATGGTTGTGGGCCCTTCGTTCGCGTGATCCGGTGGTTGGGTGATGCCGAGCCAGTTGCTGCATCCGAGTTGTCGACCGAGTCGTCTCTGCAAATCGTCGACGTCGTCGACCGTGGTGGGCATGACTACCTGCTCCCGGAGTGAAGAGATCGACGGGCAGCAACGGGTTTCGGGCTAACGCCTTCGATCAGGCGATCGTGACGCCGCCATCGACTGCGAGGGTTTGTCCGGTCACGTAGCCGGCAGTCGCTCAACTTCCCGATGAAGAACTCTATGCCGGGGTTGGCGTGCCCCCTCCCTCCTCAGGGCAATCCTGGTGATCGTCGGGCTCGCGAACCGCGCCGGCATCGGCGAATCGGAGGAGTTCAATGGGGGTCAAGGGGGGGCGAGCGTAGTCGCGAAAGCTCCAATCGTTGAGGTCGTCGACAGCAGTCGCCGTCCCATCATCCTGGTCGTGGGCGTGTTCTTGGGCTACAGGAGCTTGACACTCATCGCCATCAACTACCTCGTCAGCTACGGCACCGACCCGAGTGTCGGTTTCACCCGGTCCGAGATGCTCACTGCATCCTGCTGAGCAATACCGCCCAGCTGGCCATGACACCACTCGATGGCTATCTTGCCGATCGGTACGGATTCGCCAAAGGTCATGATGTCCTCAGTCTTTCGGATGCATGGCAACTGCCACGCTCTGGATCTTTGCCGTCCAATCCGGCAGCTTCGCTCTCATGGTGCTGGGTTACATGCTGCGCCTGAGCGTGTTCGTCAGTATCGGCTACGGCGCCCAGGGTGCGTTGTTCGCCAACGCCTTCAAGAAGTCCCCTGTACCGGAATGTCATTGGGTTTCCAGGTGTCGAACGTTCTCGGCAGCGCGATCAGTCCGATCGTCGCAACGATCCTCACGCGGGAGACCGGTTCGGTGCACTCGATCGCCGCCAATCTCGTTGCGGTGCTGGCAGTCTCGGCCCTGAGTATTCAGTCCTCATCCACGGACTACCATCGGCGCAGCCTTCCGCAGTCGACGAGACGGCATTGACTGCTTGATTGCGCGCGGACGCGCGACCGTACTCGACGCGTCCGGCTGCAAAGGACACCATCGTGCTGTTCCTTAGCGTCAACTTTTTGGGCCGAGAGTTGTGCTGCCGGAGAAGTTTCTGCGGCGCCACTGCGCGAAGGAAGTTCCAACTCCTGCGCACGAACGGCAACAGCAAACGCTTCGACCTCGGCGCCGACCCACGTGAGTTGGTCGATCTTGGGGCGAGGACCCCGCTCTTCGATCTGGTCGAACGCTGGGAGCACATCACCGCACCCACGAGGGTCGAATACGACGACGGTGTGCGACTCGGCCACGGCTGCGACCACGTAGTGCCACATCACATGGGTCTGACGCTGGCCTGCAGCAGCACCGCTGACCCTCCCCTCTTGTGGTACATAGCCAAAGCGGTTACGGTTATGTTGTCAACCGATCCAGATGCACGATGGCGTGTGCTCCGACACAGGTCCCACCCGCCGCATCAAGACATATCCATAGGGAGTTTTCATGGCCGACGCGGCGGTTGTGCAAGTCATCGAAACGGCGGTCACGAGGCGCGGTGACGGTCAATTCATGGCGGTCTTCGTCCACGGCTTCCTCGACGACCGGCACGTCTGGGATAATGTCGTCTCGCAACTGGACGCACCGGAATTCGAGTTCGTCCAAATCGATCTCGCCGGCAGCGGCGCGCGGGCCGATGCCGACGGGCCGTTCGATTACGACCGCTTCGCGGCCGATGTGGGAGCGGTCGTGGACCACATCGGCAAGCCCTTCGTCATGGTGGGGCACAGCATGGGGTCGGCCATCGCAGAGCTGGTCGCCGCGGCCCGCCCGAACCGCGCCATGGGTCTGCTCCTGCTGGCTCCGGTGCCGCTGGCGGGAGTCGGCATGCCCGCCGAGGCCATCGAGTCGTTCCGCGGGCTCGGCGGGGACAAGGAGGGGCAATGCGCCCTGCGCAAGCAGCTCTCCGCCGGGATGCCTGGCCCGGAACTCGAACGGATCGTCACCGCCGGCGCGCAGCTACGGCCCGATGTCGTTGCGGCGTTGGCGGATTGCTGGAACGGTGGGCACCCGGACGGTGTCAGCCCGTCTCGCTATGCGGGCGCGGGGCTCGTCCTGACGGGCGCCGCGGACCCGTTCGTCACCGCCGACGTCGTGTCGGCGGGCGTGACGTCGCGGTTGCCGCAGGCCACCACGGCCGTGGTCGAGGGCGCGGCGCACTGGCCGCACATGGAACAAGCATCCGCGGTCGCCTTCCGGACCGGCGAGTTCCTCGAACGAACCGCCGCCGAGTTCCTGGCCGAAACCCGGGAGCAGGGATGGACGCAAGCCTTCGCCGACAAGACCGAGTCCAGCTTCGCCGAGAAGTTCACCGAAGACGTCGTGCTCGAGGCTAGTGCATTGCAACGCCCGGCGGAGGGCCGCGACCTGGTGAAGGTCATTCTGGCAGAAGCCAGCGGGATCTACGAGTCATTGACGTTCACCCACGAAGCCAGCCACGGCTCGCGCACCTACCTCGAATGGGAAGCGACTGCGTTCGGTGGACTGAAGCTGTTCGGAATCACGGTTCTGAGCAAGAACCAGGACGGCAGGATCGCGAGCGCGGCGATTCACCATCGGCCGCTCGGCGCCCTGCAGAAGTTCTCCGGTGAGCTGCGCCACCGACTCGACGGCACGGTGGATTCGAGCTACTTCCACGGCGGCTGACCGGCTCTACCACCGGCGCGCGACGAGCTCGGTTCAGTCCTCGCCGCGCGCCGGCACCGACTCGGGCTTGCGCCTGCGCGCGCGGGAGGCACGCAAATTGACCGCGTTGCCGCACAAGCGCGCGTCATGCCACACGGCACTGGTATTGCGCGAGCGGTCGTAGAACGCCCCACCGCACCGCTCGTTGCGGCAGATTTTGAACCTGCGCCAGATGTCCTGTTGCTGGGCAACGAACGCCTCGATCAGGACGATCGCGGCAACCCGCCGCCACCCTTCTGCACGCGGCTCCAATTTCACCGTGCCGTCCGGATCCACCCGGGCGCCCATTGTGGCCGAGTGCATCCGCGCCGCGGCGAGGCTCGGATCGGCGCGCGTGGCGAGGAGGGCATGAAGGTCGGCTCGCAGGTCACGCAAGGGTTCGAGATCGCGTTCTCGGATGACGATCCGATCTTGCGCGGCGTCGTTCATCGCGGACCATGACTCCAGTGCCACATCCAGCCACCTCTGAGCACTGTCGAGATCACCCAGGAGGTCGGCCTGCCGTGGGCGGCCGACCGGCCTCGTGTTGAGCAGGTCTTGGACGAAACCGAGACCGCCGGGAGCGCCCATCAGCTGGTAGCGGTCGGTTGCTGGCCATGTCATAACCCCTACCCTACCCGGATTCACGTCCGCCTCCGCTGTAACCGTTGTCACTACGGTTCTGTCTACGGATACCCGGAAACGAATCGAAGCCCACCTACTAGACAAGGGCGTACAGCTTATGGTTATGTCATGCGTGTCAGATGCATCTTCCTGATGCTTATGTCACAGCCGCCCGCGAGCGTTGATGCCGCGGCGGAGGTCAACCGAACGATTGGACGACACATCGTGGTGTACGGCTCCTCATTGGAACAACAGCGAGGCCCGTTCGGGGTCGAACGCGAGGATGACCTGGCGATGACCACCAGGGACGGAGTCGTGCTTCGGGCCGACGTGTACCGACCCGAGAAGCCGGGCCGATATCCAGTGCTGGTGCGCCGCACGCCCTACGGGAAACGTGTGAACGACCTCGCTGCAGACTTCAGCGAGGCGCACTACTTCGCATCACACGGTTATGTGGTGGTCGTCCAGGACACCCGTGGGCGCTTTGCCTCCGAAGGTGCCTGGTACCCGTTCATCTACGAGGCACGAGACGGTTACGACACGATCGAATGGGCCGCAGCCCTGCCCGGTACGACGGGGGTTGCCGGGACCTTCGGCCAGTCCTACGGCGCGATCAGCCAGTACCTCGCGGCTACCCAGCGACCACCACACCTGCGAACCTGCGTCCCGGTCTCGGCGTATCAGCTCACGTTCGAGAACTACTGGTACAACGGCGGCGCGCTCGAACTCGGTTGGATGCTCAGCTATTTCGTGAACATGGCGGAGGCCGTGCTCGCCGCCGCAGGTGACGATGAGGCGATCGACGAGCTGACGAAGCTGAAGGTCGATCCGGCAGTGCGGTTCTCCGCGCTGACCGAGGACACGCTGCGACACCTGCCGCTGAGCGATTGGGCGGACCGCCTCGGCCGGGGTGCGCCGTTCCTGAACGATATCCTCGCGCACCCGGCCGACGGCCCGTACTGGTGGGCGACGGACCTCAGCCGGCAGTTGTTCAACATCGACGTGCCGATGCTGCACATTGGTTCGTGGTACGACATCGCCAACCGGGACACGCCGAAACTCTTCACCGGCCTACGTGAGTCCGCGCTGGACGCGCGGAACGGTCATGCACTGATCATGGGCCCGTGGGCGCACCAGCTGCCGTTCAACCAGCCGACATCCGGCGGCACCGGTGACATCGACTTCGGGCCCGAAGCCGCCATCTCCCTCGTCGACATCGAGCGCCGTTGGTTCGACCGCTACCTCAAGGACGACACCACCGAACTGCCGAGCCCGCCCGTCCGGATCTTCGTCATGGGCGAGAACCGATGGCGCGACGAACAGGAGTGGCCGCTCGCGCGCACCGCGTACACGCCGTACTACCTCCACAGCGACGGCTCGGCGAACACGCTGAACGGCGACGGGGTCGTGTCCACCGACCTACCCGCGGACGACCCCGCGGATCGCTACCGGTACGACCCAGACGACCCCGTTCCGACGGCGGGCGGCCGGTTCGTCGGTGGCGGAGTGGCCGACCAGCGGAAGAACCAGTCCCGCGCTGACGTGCTGGTCTACACCGGAGCGGAACTGACCGAGGAGCTCGAAATCACGGGTCCCATCACCGTCTGCCTGCACGCGATGACGACCGCCCAGGACGCAGACTTTGTCGCGGTGCTCTCCGATGTCCGTCCCGACGGCTATGCCCAGAATCTCGCCGAAGGCATCGCGCGCGGTCAATTCCGCGAATCCTTCATCAACCCAGCACCATTGGAGCCCGGCACCCCATACGAGTTCACGATCCAGCTCTGGAACATCAGCCACGTTTTCCATGTCGGCCATCGAATCCGGCTCCACATCACCTCCAGCGACTTCCCCCGGTGGGACCGCAATGCCGGTACCGGCGCCCCGATCGGCACCGACACCACCTTGCGCATGGCCGAACAAACCGTCCTGCACGACAGTCGGCACCCCTCCCGAATCGTGCTTCCCGTAGTGCCCCGCCCGAACAAGAAGGATTGAACTGCTGTGGACAAAGTTGTCGATTCGGCCGAGGAAGCCGTTCGCGATGTCGGCGATGGAGCGTCCCTCGCGGTAGGCGGCTTCGGACTGTGCGGCATTCCGAGCGTGTTGATCGCGGCGCTGTTGCGGCGAGGGGTGACCGACCTCGAGGTGGTCTCCAACAACTGCGGCGTGGACGACTGGGGTCTCGGCCTTCTCCTGCGCGAGCACCGCATCCGCCGGATGACCTCGTCCTACGTCGGCGAGAACAAAGAGTTCGCGCGCCAATACCTCGCCGGCGAACTCGAGGTCGAGCTGACGCCGCAAGGCACTCTCGCCGAACGGTTGCGCGCCGGGGGTTCCGGCATCGCCGCCTTCTACACCCGAACCGGTGTCGGCACCTCGGTCGCCGAGGGTGGGCTCGCGTGGCGATATGACGCGACAGGCGGTGTGGCGATCGCCTCCCCCGCCAAGGAAACGAGGAGTTTCGGCTCGGACGGGTACGGGCTCGAGGGCGAATTCGTCCTCGAAACCGGCATTCGCAGCGACTTCGGGCTCGTCCGCGCCTTGCGCGGAGATCGGCACGGCAATTTGGTCTTTCGGGCATCGGCCCGCAACTTCAACCCACTGTGCGCCATGGCGGGCCAGGTCACGATCGCCGAAGTGGAGCAATTGTGCGAGCCGGGCGAAATCGACCCGGACGACGTCCATCTGCCCGGCGTCTTCGTCCAGCGCGTCGTACCGCTGTCCGCCGAGGAAGCAGCGGACAAACGCATCGAGAAACTTGTCACACGGAAGGCCACCGAATGAGCTGGACGCGAGATCAGATGGCGGCCCGGGCAGCACGAGAACTCTCCGACGGCGATTACGTCAACCTGGGCATCGGGGCGCCGGCCCGTGTTCCCGCCCATATCCCGGCGGACATCGAGGTCGTGCTCCAATCGGAAAACGGAGTACTCGGCACCGGCGACTACCCCGCGCCCGGGGAGGCGGACCCCGACTTGGTCAATGCCAGCAAGGAGACGGTCACCCTGCGACCGGGCGCCTCCTTCTGCGATTCCGCCACGAGCTTCGGCATGATCCGGAGCGGGAAGATCGACGCCGCCATCCTCGGCGGCATGCAGGTCTCCGAGTCGGGTGACCTCGCCAACTGGATCGTTCCCGGGAGAATGGTCAAGGGAATGGGCGGGGCCATGGATCTGGTGCATGGCGCGCAACGGGTCATCGTGCTGATGGACCACGTCGCCAAGGACGGCGCACCCAAGATCGTTCGGCGCTGCACGCTCCCCCTGACCGGTCGCCGCGTCGTGCACCGGATTATCACCGATCTCGCCGTGATCGACGTCGAAGGCGACGGCCTGCGCCTGGTCGAACTGGCCCCGGGAGTGACAGCCGACGAGGTCCGCGCCGCGACGGAGCCGCCTCTCACCCTCGCGACGAACCTTGCCGGTGCTCGACCGTGGTAACCGCGCGCCACCGACACGTCGGGAAAGGAATACAGAAGTGGCACACCTCAGCTGCACGATCGAGGGCGACCTCGCCATGACAGCCGCATCGCGAATCAGAGCCTTGCGGTCCCGCGCACCCCGCCCCATGACGCCGTTTCACGGTCGCTGAGAGGACTTCACCATGCCCACACTGTCGTACGACGTCCACGTCGCCCCGTCCATCCCGACCGCGATCCCCGATCTTCCCCCCGACCTCGACCGCCGCTGGTGGTCACCGATCACCTCGACGCTGATCAGCGGCGATTCCGACGCCGTTCTCGTCGACCCGCTGATGACCGTCGAGCAGGCACGCCGTCTGTCGGACTGGGTGGCGGCCAGCGGCAAGAACCTCACGACGATCTACGTCACCCACGGCCACGGCGACCACTGGTTCGGCCTGTCCACCCTCCTCGAGCGCTTTCCCCAGGCTCGCGCCATCGCCACCCCCTCGGTCGTGGCGCACGCTCGGCAACAGTGCGCGCCGGAGTTCGTCGAGTCGTTCTGGAAGTCCCGGTTCCCTGGGCAGATTCCGGAGAAATTCGTACTGCCGGAGCCCGTGGGCGGTGACACCTTCGAGCTCGAGGGCGAAGAGATCCGGATCGTCGAGCTCGGCCACACCGACACCGACGACACCACCGCGTTGCACGTGCCGTCGATCGGCTTGGTCGTGGCGGGCGACGCCGCATACAACGACGTGCACCTCTACCTCGCCGAGTCGCCGGCCGAAGGGCGAAAGGCGTGGATCGCCGCGCTGGACACCCTTGCAGCCCTAGCGCCCATCTCCGTTGTGGCCGGCCATAAGAATCCCGCCCGCGGCGACCTCCCGGAGATCCTCGAGCAGACGAAACAATACATTCGGGATTTCGAGGAGCTGACCGTGAGCACGTCGACCACGCTGGAGCTCTACCACCTGCTGCTCGAGAAGCATCCCGACCGGATGAACCCCGGAGCCGCATGGGGATCGGCACGCTCAGCAAAAGGGTGAGCCGGAATGCCGGAAACCCATGGACAGTCGCAGTGCTCGGTCGAGCGAATCCGACGATAGGAGATTAGTGATGATTATCGACGGGTCCACTTTGGACCCCACAGCCGCCTACAAGCTCTTGATCGGCAGTATTCTGCCCCGCGCGATCGGTTGGGTGAGCACGGTGTCCACCGAGGGCGTCGCGAATCTGGCACCCATCTCGTTCTTCACCGGCGTCGGCCGCAAGCCACCGATGGTGTCGCTGTCCATGCAGCCACGGTCCGATGGCAGTCTCAAAGACACCTTCGTGAACATTCGCGACACCGGCGAGTTCTGCACGAACCTGGTGTCCTTGCCGCAGGCGCACCAGATGCATCGCACGGCGGCCGAATTCCCAAGCGGTGTTGACGAATTCGAAGCCGTCGGACTGGAGAAGGCGCCATCGGAAGTGGTGAAAGCCCCCAGGGTGGCGGGCGCCCCGATCTCCTTCGAATGCACCCTTGAACGGATCATTCCGATCGGCGACCTGGACGATCACATCGTCTTCGGTGTGATCGAACGATTCCACATCCGCGACGATCTGTATCTCGACCGCGGGCGCATCGATACGGCGGCCCTGAATCCCGTCGGACGGTTGGCGGCGGAATACACCCTGGTCGAGAACGTGTTTACTACGCCACTCGAGGACCACATACTCGAGAGCCGCCGAGACGCACGAATGCGGCGACTCGACGACAAGAGCACCGACTTCTCGCCGATCGACACCAGCTCGTGGTCCGCGTCGGGTTCCACCCGAGACTGAAGTCGCCCCTTGGAGATGCCCTTCGTTCTGGGACGGATCGGACCTGAGACACGGCCGATCCGCCCAAAAGCGTGAGGGCATCTCGCCGTGACGGCCCACGCACCACCTCGAGACCATCGGTAGACCGGAGGCGTAACTCAGCCCCGTTGCGGTTGCGATCCAACTCGACGAGCCGACCGCGGAATTCATCCACGACATCGCGCTTCCCGTCGAAGGAACACCGCGTGGCGTAATGAACTTCGAGGCCCGTCCGCGCGCCTGCAGCGCCGCGAACAAACCGGTGTCTCGGCCCCGTACGTCGCGCCGGATTTCGGCGGGCACGGGCTCGAGATGCGCGGCCGCGCGGTCGGGTCGGGTGCAGCCGACTACTCGTTTCCAGGACCGCTCGCCCTCGACGTCGCGGTACCCGACGAGGGCGACATGCACCGGCACGAGGCCGTCACCACCGACCAGCAGAACGAACGCTATGGCGCCCCTCGCCTCGGGTGACATCCGACCTCGCTTCGCGATCAACGGCTGACCGCCGGTTGTTCGGTGCACGGCTGGGCGATCTGGGCATGAGACGGCAGATGATC
The DNA here is from genome assembly GCF_019378875.1 of Rhodococcus sp. USK10. Classification (NCBI taxonomy): domain Bacteria; kingdom Bacillati; phylum Actinomycetota; class Actinomycetes; order Mycobacteriales; family Nocardiaceae; genus Rhodococcus; species Rhodococcus sp. USK10. The sequence continues at coordinate 1,171,296 of NZ_CP076047.1, read as the reverse complement.
GCCGTCAACGAAATCGACATCGCCACTGACGAACTCTCATCCGGCCTGCCAGCTGGAACTCGATCAGGGCGTTCGCGCCAGGCAGGCGACGGCCCATCCAGGACTATCGGCGGCGATCGCCTCGGCGCGTGCTTCACCACCACGAGAGGACCGTTCACTCGTGGCGCATCCCCGCCGGCCGCCGGGTGCAGCGCGATGAGCAGAGACGTATCGGGTAGATCCGGATTTAGGTAGGAGGCACTGACTGCGAGCGCAGCCAGTGATCGACTACATCCCACGCCCTGCGCCATCCGGCGTCGAGCATCATGTCGTGGCCGATGCCTTCCAGTTCGCGGATCGTGGCACTGTACCGACGGGCGGTCGCCCGTGTGGCGCGGATCGGGACGACACGGTCGTCGGTGGCCGCAACGGACAGCACCGGGATGAACGGCGACGGCAGCGGCGCAGGGGTGTGGGCCAGGAGCTGGTACTGCACCAGTGCCGATTCCGGGGTCATCCGCGCGACGGCCGCTGCCACCGCCGCCGGGTCCAGTCCGGTGAAGAGCATGTCGGGATTCAGATGGAGGGGAAGACCTGCGACGAGACGCAGTCCCTGGACCGGATGGTGTCTTACCACGGATATGGCCGTTCCGATGGCGGGGCGGGCTGAGATGCTCGCGACCAGGACCGCAGCCGCGGGCTTGATCGCAGGCAGGGCGTGCTGGACGACGAGGCCGCCGAGGGAATGTCCGATGAGGACCCCCTTCCCGTCTGCAATCGACGTGGCAGCGCGGACCGTGTCAGCGACATAATCGCGCAGCCGCGCCCCGGCGACGCTGCCTTCGCTGCCACCGTGACCGCGGAAGGAAAGCGCGTAGACCGGGTGACCGGCCGCTGCGGCTGTTTCCATCCAGTTCTGCCAGCACCATGCGCCGTGCCCGAGGCCATGTACGAACAGCAGCGGCGGACGGTCGGCGATTCCCGCCGCGGGGGTGTGCACGATTTCGAGCGCGGGTTCCGTGCCGGTCGCGGGAAGCATTGTCGTATTCACAGTCGGTCCTCTATTCATTGCGGCACGGCGGTGATATGTTGCACCGCAGACGTGTGGGAGCGCGTCATACTTCCGCCCAGGGGCACATTCGAGTTCGGGTTGGGCGCGGGCAGCACTGTGATCGCTTCTCTGGCGTCGGCAAGCGGATCCGATTCGTCCGCCGGCGCGAGGGCCGGCGCGAGCGCGGCCATCAGCGTGAAAAATCCACCGATGGCGGTCGGTGCCTTCGTCGAAACCTCATCGTTTCCCCTGTCCGCGACGAAGGCCCATCCCCTCATCCTCTGTGAATGGCGTCACACCTTTTCCGATATATGACTTAACCGTAGCTACTATTCCTATGTCACGCAAGGGGTGACTTATCCGGTCAAACAGGTCATTTGTCGGATCCACATGGCGTATCACATCGTAGCTTTGACATAAGCTCGATCGATTAGATTACGTCAGACGTATGACGCATCGAGGAGCCGGCGCGCTTTACCGCTGTTCGATGAACAAGGTGAGGTTCGGCACGCCGTCGAGCCGGTCACCGCCCTGCCTCGTGACTGATGCCACACCGGGACAATGCGCAGGCACCGATGGCCCTGAAACGACTGAGGCGCGTGCCGAGGTGATCCTCGCCCGGTGGACCGCAGACGCGGTGGAGCAGGCAGCGCGCCTCGCGAGGCCATGGGTCCCGCATCGTTCGATGGCGAGACTCCGGATGCGGTCAAGCGCCGAAATCTCAGTTCTCGCATCGTCTCCGATGAACACCGCCGTCAAAGCTCCTCCACCCCAGTTCGTCTGGGCCCGCTGCGCTCGTAGCCAGCCGTGGACCGGTCGACCGTGTCGGCAATCTCGTCGAGCAGGACGTAGCCGCCGAAGGACAGCCCGATGAGCGAGAGAAACGCGGCGTACAGTTTGTCGAGCACATGACTCCCAGGTCGGATATTGGTGGTGTGGCGATAGCGCCGGGATCGGGTGTGGTCCGGGAAATTCCTTCGAGGCGGTGAGCCGTACCGGTTACTCGGAGGTCGAGTCGCCGGGGGCGGTAGTCGGCCACAGTTGCCCCGAACCACGACGTAGTGCCTCGCGCCCCACACTTCGGTCACCCAGATTGCCTCGACCGTGCTCCAATCAAGTCATGCCGGGCAGCGTGTGACCCACACGTGGGACCACCCCGGCCATGAGCGATTCCGCGGAGCAGTTGACTCAGCAAACAACATAAACGTCTAGTCGTCAGCTATGTCGATAGTCGACCGGCGTGAGCAGGCGCGGCGACGGCGCAGGGTAGTTCCACTGCTGTGTAGCGACGGGCAACGCGGTCGAGGTCGGCCGGAGTGCGGCGGCATCATCCCTCAGTAGCCGTGAGCCACGGACGGGCGAGCGCTTGCGGCCACATCGAGTAGTCACCCCGGGACTGCAGTGACAGCAGGGTAGACATATACATACGTGCTTTGATTGCGTCGTTGCGGTATGGTCAGGAATGCGACCATGAATTCTGCGCGAAAAACTATCGCGCCGTCCCGATGACAAGAGGAGAACGATGAGCCCCCACCAGTCGGATAGCCGTGAGGACATCCTGAAGTTCGCGGTCCTCGTCGACCGCCGTCCCTCTCTGACTCGGGATCTCCCGTACGGGCCCGAAGACCTCCAGTGGGTGACGAACACATCAACCCTCGTCTATGGGCCCCGCGACGCCATCTTGATCGACACCTTCACGACGTCGACGCAAAACGAGAAGCTGGTCGACTGGGTCGCATCCTTCGACCGCAACCTCACTCACATCTATTCCACCCATGGGCATGGGGATCACTTCTTCGGTATCGGTCAACTTCTCGATCGGTTCGAGAACGCCACTGCCGTCGCAACCGCCGGTAGCGTGGCGCAGGCGCAGAAACACGCGTCGCCCGAGATGTTGCACGGATTCTGGGAACGACTGTTCCCCGGCGAGATCCCCTCACCCCCGCAGGTGCCCAGCGTCATCGAGTCCACGGGGCTTGATCTTCACGGGCACGAACTCCGCATTCTCCCTATGGGATTCACGGACACCGAAGACACCACCGTCGTGTGGGTGCCCAGCCTAGGCCTGATCGTCGGCGGCGATGTCGTCTACAACCACACACATCCTTACCTCGCCGAGACCACACCGGACACGCGCGAGAACTGGCGATCCGCCCTCGTGCAGTTGTCCGAAGTCGACGCGCGAGTTGTGGTCGCGGGACATAAGCACAGCGACTACCCGGACGACCCGTCGAACATCACCGAGACGTTGTCCTACCTCGAGGACTTCGAGGTGTTGCGCCAGGCGACCACAACTGCCGAGGAGCTTTATGCAGCCCTCCTCGACAAGCACCCGAATCGCGCGAACCCGGGCTCCGCCTGGGCCGCTGCGAAGGCGACTCACGGCGCATGATTCCGGATCCGACAGCCGCGTCCTGAACAAACCCATGGCCTGAGCGTCGGAGCAAAGTCACCCTTCATCGGACCTAGTAGACCGTCGCCGCTAAGTGTTGGGATATAGGTGGCGGAGTTTGATGCGGGCGTCGTCGGTGGCGAAGTACCACTGGACCTGACGTTGATCGGCGTTGGTCTGTCGTTGCCAGGCGGCGAGTTCGGCGCCCAGGGTCTCGAGGTCCTCGATGCGCCGGTCCAGACACTGGCGGGTCAGCACCGAGAGTTCGATCTCGGCGATGTTGAGCCACGAGCCGTGTTTGGGGGTGTGGTGGATCTCGAGTCGCTGCGCGAGCGCGAACGCCTCGGCCGGCTCGAAGGCCTCGTAGAGCGATCCGATGCCGTGAGTATTGAGGTTGTCCATCACCAGCACCACCGTCTCCGCGTCCGGGTAGTCCACGCACAGAAGCTCTTTGACCTGCCGGGCCCAGTCGACCTTGGTGCGCCGGGGCTGGGCATCGACACGCCGCCAGCCGGCCAGAGGCTCGACCCAGCAGAAGATCGAACAGGTCCCGTGCCGCACATACTCGGAGTCCTCCTTCAGATCGCGTCCCGGGCCTGCAGGGATCGGATCACGCACGTGAGCGAGGAGCTGGTAGGGCTTCTCGTCCATGCACACCACCGGGCGAGAGGGATCGTGGGGGCGGGCGTAGACCGACAGGACATCTTCCATCCGGGCTGCGAACTCCGCGTTCGCCTTTGGTGGAATGGTCCAGCACTTCTTCAGGTGAGGACGAAGTTTCGTTTTTTTAAAATCCGGCCGATGGTCGAGTGGTCCAGATCTGGGATGTCCTCGACCAGGGCGACGTGCTTCTCCAGCAGTCGCAGCGACCACCGGGCATGTCCCGCCGGGGGCTGTGTGCACGCCAACGCAATCAACCTGGCCTCGATCTCGCCGGTGATCTGCGACGGCACCGGTGGGAGGTCACGCTGCTTGCGCCCGATCGTGGCCTCCACGTCCTGACCGGTCTCAGCGAACCGCTTGGCCACCAGCCGCACCGTCTCACCCGAGACTCCCAACCGTGCTGCGATCACCTTCTTCTCCTCCACCACCCCGACCGAGGTGTCCAGCGCCAGCAACACCCGGGCCCGCCGGATCATCGAGGCCGGATGCACCCCGGTCGTGGTCAACCGTTCCAGGAACTCACGATCAGCCGAGCTCAACGTCACCGGACGCTTCTTCTGCGAAGGCATGACAACAGTCCTGACCGGCAGAGGGGAAGGGGAAGTCTGCCGCCCCAACCTTAACGAAACAGGACAGAATTAAGCGGCGACACGCTACTAGGTCCAAAGGAGACACCTCGTCGAGTGTGTACGCAATGGGGCAAATCTTGGGCGACCCCCCGCATAGCCGGTAGCCGCCTGCGCTTCCTGCACCGCCTCGATGGGAGTGTGAGTCGGAACGACCATATTGACGAGCCCCTGCCTGACTGACGGGGCACAACCCGCACGATGAAACTCAACGGAAGACGAATCCGTCACGTCCGCTACCAGTGGCGGCAGGTGAACTAGGACCGCGCCATCGTTGAAAGTCGTTGTAACGCAACCGCCGAAGCACTTCCGGCCGCAGCGCTGAAGATAATGACATGCTGGCCGCCGGAATGCGGCACCGCCAGCCGATTGCGCTGCAGGTGCAGCTCGCCGACGACGGGGTGGCGCACCACGGTAATTCCGGGCTGGTAACCGACGTCGGCGCGCGCCCATAGCTCCCGGAAGCGTTCACTGAGCGCTGACAGTTCATCGACCAGAGCACGCATGCGCAGATCGTCGGACGACTTGCCGGCGACTTCCCGCAGGCCGCTGACCGCGATGTCGGTGGCTTCGTCCCAGTCGACGAAGAAGTCGCGTGCCGCCGGTTCGGTGAGCCTCCAGCGCAGGAAGTTCTGCCCGGGTGAGAACCCCGGAGATAAGGCACAGGCAATGCGATTGGCCGCCAATACGTCCTGGTAGCGGTTGGCGACGACCGTCGGCATCGGAAAATGCTCGATCAACACGTCGAGGCCGTCGGCGGCAGATTCGAGATCGGGCTGCGCCTGGTGGCCGCTGACACCGGCCAACTCGTACAGGTAATCGGCGCCCTTGATGTCCAGCTGCAGCGCCCGGGCGAGCGCGTCGAGGATCTGCGGGGATGGATGCTTGTCGCGGCCCTGCTCGAGACGCAGGTAATACTCCGCACTGATGCCGGCCACGGTCGCCAACTCCTCACGCCGCAAGCCCGCAACCCGCCGGCGGGGTCCGGCGACCAAGCCGACGTCGTCGGGTTGGACCTGCGCACGCCGGGCACGCAGATACGTTCCCAAAGCATTGCCTTCTTCCGCCACCTCGTCAGCCTAAGCCTGTCCCTGCCAGTACCAGGGTCGGTGCGGTGTCCCCATAACGAACCGTTCTGCCGCAGGCTCAATGTTATGCCTCAGGAACACTCGAACAGAGAGCAGACGATGCAACGACACGACGTGCAGTTCGCGGCCGAGGGCGGCGTGATGCTGCGGGGGTGGCTATTCATTCCCGATGGGCCCGGACCGCATCCAGGGATCACGATGGCCCACGGTTTCGCCGGGGTGAAGGAACACGGGCTGGAACGCTTCGCCCGCTGCTTCGCCGAGGCCGGGTTCGTAGTCCTGCTACACGACCACCGCGGTTTCGGCGCCAGCGAGGGCACCCCGCGCGGAGACGTGAACCCGTGGACCCAGATCGCCGACTGGCGCCACGCCATCTCCTTCCTCGAGGAGCATCCCGCAGTCGACGCCGACCGCATCGGCCTCTGGGGCACCAGTTATGCGGGCGGGCACGCCATCGTGCTGGGTGCAACCGACCGGCGGCTGCGCGCCGTCGTCGCGCAGGTCCCCACCATCAACGGCTACCCGCAGAGTCTGCGCCGGGTGGCCCCCGACCAAGTCACCGCGCTGGAAGCCGCGTTCGCCGACGACGACCGCCGACAATTCCGAGGCCAGCCACCGGCCACCCAAGCCGTGGTCAGTGCCGACCCGACCGTCGCGGCGGCCTACCGCTCCCCCGACGCGATTGCTTTCTACACCCAACCACTGCCTGAAGGCGCATGGTCCAACGAGATGACGGTGCGATCCTCCCGGGCGGCCCGAATGTATGAACCGGGCACCTTCCTGGCCCGGGTCTCACCGACCCCACTGCTGATGGTCGTCGCACTGGCCGACACCGTCACCGTCACCGATCTCGCACTGGCCGGTTACGAACAAGCCCTCCACCCCAAACGGCTGGTCACCATCCCCGGCGGTCACTTCGACCCTTACCTGGAGCGCTTCGGGCAGGCGAGCAGCGCCGCCGTCGATTGGTTCACCCACCATCTTGCCCCCACCGAGGAAAGACGCTGATCGTGACCGACCTGCGCTACGACGTGATGGTGCACGACGGACTGCCCCGCCACCGCAAACAACGCCTGCCCGACGGCAGCCCCATCGTCTCCGCACCGGTCACCTCGACCCTCATATGCGGCGACCACGACGCCGTCCTGGTCGACCCGCCGTCCACCCACGACCAGATCCAACGGGTCGGCGACTGGATCGAACTGTCCGGCAAGACCCTGCGCTACGTGTACGCCACCCACGGGCACGGAGATCACTGGTTCGGCACCGACGCCCTGCTGCGCCGATTCGCCGACGTCACCGCCTACTCCAGCGCGGGGACCATCGCCAAGATGCATGAGCAGGCCACTGACGGCCGCGCCCAGATGTGGGACGTCGACTTCCCCCGCCAGATCCCACCCAGCCCCGTGGTGTATCAGCCGGTCCCCGCTGACGGGATCATCCTGGAGGGACATCTCTTGCAGCCCATCGAGGTTGGCCACGCCGACACCGACGGCACCACCGTGCTGCACGTACCCTCGATCGGCCTGGTCGTCGCCGGGAACGTCGCCTACAACGGCGTGCACCCATACCTGCTGGAAAGCGAGCACGGCGGCATCAAGGAATGGCTGGCCGCACTGAACACCGTGGCCGCACTGCAACCCCGCGCGGTCGTCGCCGGGCACAAGAACAAGGACCTGCCCGACGATCCGGCGATCCTCACCACCACCCGCAACTATCTGCTCGACGCCCAACGTCTGCTGGCCGGCAACCCCGCCCCTCGGGAGTTCTTCGACCACATGACTCGACTGCACCCCGACCGGCTCAACGTCGGCACCGTCTGGTGCAGCGCCGTCGCCCTGCTGTCCTGACCCGCAACAACACAACCTCTCACACAAGGAGACATCCATGATCATCGACACCGCCGATCTCGATGCGGCCGCCACCTACAAACTGCTCATCGGCAGCGTGCTGCCCCGCCCCATCGCTTGGGTCAGCACCCGATCGACCGCCGGGATCGGCAACATTGCCCCGGTTTCCTTCTTCACCGTCGTGGGTCGCAAACCCCCCATCTTGTCCATTAGCCTGCAACCGCGCGCCGACGGCATCACGCTCAAGGACACCTTCGTCAACATCAGCGACACCAACGAATTCGTCATCAACGTCGCCACGCTCGGTCAGGCCGACGCCGTGCACGCCTCGGCACGCGAATTTGAGAGCCGCATTGATGAATTCGAGGCCCTCGAACTGGACAAGGCGCCCTCGGAGGTGATTTCCGCCCCGCGGATCGCCGGTGCTCCCATCTCCTTCGAATGTGTGGTGGACCGCATCATCCCCATGCCGCTCTCCGATCACGTCGTCTGGGGCGAAGTCAAGCGCATTCACGTCCGCGACGACCTCTACCTGTCCCGGGGCCGCATCGACGTCGGTGCTCTAGGGGCGTTCGGCAGGCTGGCCGCCGAGTACACCCTCGTCGACACCATCTTCACCACCCCGGCATCGGATGCGGTCATCGGCGAACACGCCGCTGCCCGGGCCCGCCGTCTCGACGGTCACGACACCGACTACTCCCCTATCGACACCGCAGAATGGTCGCCCTCCGGCTCGACCACCAACGTGGTGACCACCTGACCCGCGCGACAACGGCAGCCGCCACCCTGGCGCAACCCTCCCGCCGAGGTCGACGGTTCGGTGCGGAACTGGACGAGGGCGCGGCGTGGGAGGCGAATACAGTTGTCCCGCACGCGGTTTCCGCTTTGCAAGTCGATGACGGGTTCCGCGACGGCGATGGCGACGCTGGCGGGTACCTATCCCCGGGAATTTTGATGTTGCAGCCATTTGGTGGCGGGAGCTTCCCGCCCAGGCGACGATGCAGGTGCGGTGAGAGAGCTCATCTCAGCCGCGACACACAAGGAATGCCCGATGCCTGCCCATAGGGCATCAGCGGCCCCTGACTCGACCAAGCGGCACACCACACCCCATAGTGCGCTGCCGAAGCCGATGGTTCATGCCCGCCCGGCGCGATCGATTCCGCGCAACCCGAATCCACTAGAGGACACGATGAACCCCCCTGTCAGGGGCGCCTTGCCCAGAGACGCGCCCGTAACCAATGGATCCGGAGCAGTCGGACCCGCGCCCTCCCGCCCGCCCGCCGTCGCACCGTTCCCTGGTCAAGCCCGGTGGGCGACACGGTCCGAACGAATCGGTCTGCTGTCGATCTCGCTCGGCGCGGCCGGCCTGGGCGGAGCGTGGGAGTCGGCCACCGCGACGGTGTCCGCCCCGATCGGGGTGAGCGACGCGCTGTTCACCGTCGGTGGCCTGGTGTGGCTGGTACTGCTCATTGCGTACATCCGGCACGGCGGAGGGCGGTGGCGCAATCTGCGTCACGATATTCGCCATCCCGCTCAGGGTTTCGCGCTGGCATACGTGCCCATCGCGGGCATGCTCTTTGCCGGACACTTCGCCCGCTTCGGGTTGGAAATCGCACGCGCGACATACGTAGTCTTCGCTGCTGCGGCAGCGGTCCTCGCGGCCCGTCTGCTGTCCCACTGGTTCACCGGAACACTCAGCTCGTCGCTCCTGCACCCCGGCTATCTGCTACCGGTGTCGTCGGGGCCGTTCATCGCCAGCACCATCGCGTCCACTCTGCAGTGGCCGGGGTTGGCCGCCGCGACGTTCGCCGTCGGGCTGGTGTACTGGCTCGCCTTTGGCACCGTCATCCTCGGCGGCCTCGTGGCCAGCCCCGGTCTGCCCCAGCGTGCCCGGCCCACACTCACGGTGCTGATCCTTCCACCGGCTACCGGAGGGCTTGCGTGGATTGCCGCCCACCGCGGTGTGGTCGACGCGGTCGGCTGCGGCTTCGCGGGCCTGCTGGCCTTCACGGTTCTGATCGTCGCATGCCTTCTTCCCGACCTACGTCAGCAGTCGTTCCACACCGGCTACTGGACTTTCTCGTTTCCGCTCGCGGCGGGCGCGAACTTCGCCATCCGCTGGTTCCACGGGATGGCAGTGCCCGCTTGGCGTCCCATGACGTGGGCAGTGCTGGGAGCGGCGACGGTGCCCTTCGTGGCACTGGGCATAGTCACCATTGCCCACGCCTTCGGCTGCGGGGCGCGACCGGGCGCGCATAGGCGTGTCTAGTGGCGCTCGAGCACCGTGTCGGCGATGTCGTTTGGGCCGTACTGTCGCACTCCGCCCCGGGGCGTGCGCCACCGAGTGCCAACTTGTGGATCACTTCAAGCAGCGCATCGCCCGGTTCAAGGCGCCTCGACGGGTCGTCATCGGCGACCTGCCGAAGACCGCAACCGGGAAGACACAGAAGTTCAAGCTGCGCGGATCCGCGCTGGACGGCGGCGCTACCGAGCCGTTGCCCCTCGGGCCGTCATCAGCCTGAAACATAGGCGAACTGGATTAGGTGCTGTCACCCACGTAGGCTGTGAACATGACCTGGACGGCAACAACCCGATACGGGCTGGACGTCGCACCCGATGGACTCGCGCTCGTGCACGACTTTCTCAGCACCGCGGCCGCAGGCCGCCCGCGGCAGCAGGACCTCCTGGCCGAGCCGGCTCCGGCCATCGAGTGGATGCGAGGCGCGCTGACCGCCTGGGCACAACAGTGGAGCGCGCCCGTGCTCGACCAGGTCGATCTCGATGCGCTCACTGAACGCGACCTGACGGTCCTGCGACGCGTACGGGATGGGCTGGTCGACTCCCTGCACGCGCGCCATTTCGACACGGACGCCTCGACGGGCGGCGACGGACGCGGCGGCCTCGTGGACCTCCAGGTGGCTCTCGAAGCAGGCTTCGAGCCCGACGGGACAGTGCACTTCAGGCCCAAGGGTCGCGGCTGGAAGTTGCTGCTCGGGCCGGTCGCGCTCGAGATCCGTCGGGCTCAGGACGCAGGCGTCTGGCCACGGCTGAAGAGCTGCAAGAACGATCGGTGCCGCGGCGTCTTCTACGACCGGTCACGCAACAACAGTGGCGTCTGGCATGACGTGCGCATTTGCGGAAACGCGGCCAACCTCCGCGCGTCCCGAGCGCGACGCCGTGCAGCCGCCCAGCCGGCGCGCGCACGGTAGTAGCGCCAGAGCCGTCAGGGGCGAGCTCGTCCAGCCGCTTCATCCTCGATGTAGACGTGCCGATGCTGCACGCCTGCGACGTACATCCCGACGGGTTCGTGCAGAACCTCGCCGTAGGACTCGTACGTGGCCGGTTCCGCGACAGCTACGACGACCCCACACTCCTGACCCAGGCCAGGTCTATCGACTCACGATCGAGCTCGGGAACATCAGTCATCTCGTCAAGGGCGGACACGCCCTGCGACTGCTCGTGACCTCCAGCGACTTTCCCCGATGGGACCGCACCAACACCGGTGACCGCCCGGCGGCCGCCTCCGACACTCAGCAAGCCCGGCAGACGATCCTCCACGACCGCGCTCACGCTTCTCGCCTCATCCTGCCGACGGTCTCCGCCGCGGAACGCCGGTAGTGCGGCGTCCACCGGGCGCTCACGGCTCACAAGTGCCGGCGCTCAGCCGACTGCCTTCATGAACTTCTCCAGCTCGCGCTCGATGTGGGCGCCGCACGGTTGGAAGCCCAGCTCGGTGACCCCCTGCTCGGCGTAGGCGGCAACCCTTTCGCGGATCTCTTCCGGGCTCCCCGTGAGTGTCACGTCCTTGAGCATCGCGTGACCACCGGCGTCCCATGCTGCCTCGTCCGCCTCGTTGAGGTACATCAGGTGACCGTCATGCACGGCGAAGTGACGCTCGGACTCCGGGGTCTTCTCTATCTGCGCTGCCCAGGCTTCACCCCCGGGCATGGCACGGACTGCATCGAGACCCCCCATGAAGTCCATGCCGATGTGATAGACGACCGACCACGCGGGCCCAGCGGCCTCCTTGACCCGATCAGAGTCGATTGACTCATCGCCCTCCAGCACCGTGCCGCCGACGAATAGTGAGCCCCAGGCGAAGTCCTTCATGCCGGCCGGGACCTGGCCGAAGGCCATGATGCCGTCGACGCCGAGGTCCTTGGTGACCTGCTCGCCCTTGGGGCCGAAGGCCGAGATCAAGATCGGAACATCAGCCGCTGCCCGGTCGAGGTGGTCCGGCGAGTTGAACATCTTTATCGGCGCGCCCTCCCAGATCACGGTCTCACCACGGATCAGGCCGCGGTACGCCCGCACGTAGGCGGCGACCGCCGACCAGGAGAGACCCTTCTGGCCCATGGCGCTGCGGCCCGTGAAGCCGGTGCCGAACGCCACGGCGACGCGTCCCGGCGCACGCGATGCGAGCGTGGCCGTCGCTGCTGCGGCGGACATGGGGTGCCGCAAGCTGGGGACAAGGACGCCCGGTCCGATGCCGATCGTGTTAGTCAGCTCGGCAGCGCGTCCGAGGGTCATCCAGATGTCAGGACTCTGCTGGGGCGTGTCGAAGAGCCACGCTCGCTCGTAGCCGAGCTGTTCGGCCACCACGATGTGCTCTGGAGACTCGAGCGTTGGTGCAAGGACACAGGACACGCGCATGATGTTCCTTCGGCCGGTTGAGGGACGTCGCGGTCGAACCGGTGGTTGCCGGGTCGATGGATCGGGTTGGATCGGGTGAGCTCTCAGGCATCGCCTGCGAGCGGGCGCGTGGCACAGACGAGAGCTTTGGGATCCTGGCGGGCGTGTTCGGACATGTGTCCCACACCACGACATAGGCGTATCACAATGATGCATGTCACGCCAAGAGGCGGCATCGGCGCGTCAGCTTGCCCGGGGAGCCGTTCGGAGAGCGCCTCCCCGGACCCTTGTGTGACGTAAGTAAAACCTCTACGATTCAGTCACACCCCGAAGGCTCGTCGGGAACCGCCACTGCGCGAACGGAAGGCGACACATGACCACATTTCTCCTCCTCCACGGCGGGTACCACGGCGCCTGGTGCTGGCGTCGCGTGATCGAGCACCTCCCGGCCCGGGACGTGGTTCACGCGCCGACCTTCACGGGTCTCGCGGAGCGCTCACATCTCGATTCGCCTGAGATTGGCCTCGACGTCTACTGCACGGACGTGCTGAACCTGATCCGCTGGGAGCAGCTCGATGACATCGTGCTGGTGGCACACTCCTTCGGAGGGATCGTCGCCACCGTCGTCGCCGACAGGGTGCCCGAGCGCATTCGATCGTTGGTCTATCTCGACGCCTTCGTTCCCCAGGACGGTCAATCGCTGGTCGACCTCGGCTGGCCGGCTTCCGAACCCGGAGTGACTCCGGTGCCCCCGCCGCCTGCTGCGATCTTCGGACTGTCGGGCGCGGACTGCGAGTGGGTCGACAGCCAAATGACTCCTCAGGCCGCGAACACGGCAACCGACAAGGTCGTCCTCACGGGGGCCTACGAGGCGGTCGACCGCACATACGTGTTCGCCACAGGTTGGGACAGCCTCCCGCACTTCATGGCCAATCGCGACATGGCTCGGGCGTCCGAGAATTGGCGCGCCTACGACGTCGACGGAAGTCACGAGCTCATGATCGATCATCCGGCCGAGGTCGCGCACATCCTGGTCGAGACCGCGGAACGAACCCGGGGCGCACCCACCTTGCCTTGCGATGCTGACCGACCGAGCGATCGGCCAGCCTAGGGGTCAGGCGGTGGAGCTGGATGCACTAGCAGTGAGGACGCGGGAGTTCATTCGGGCAGAGGTGCTCTCGATCGACGACCGGCACGACGGCGACATCGAGGCGGCAGGCGGCGATGGGTTGCGGGTGCGGCTACAAGCGCTCGCTGCGAAAGCTGGCTTGCTGGCGGTCCACGCCCGCTGACTGCGGCGGCCTGGGGCTCGGGATGGTCGACCGCGCTGCCGTGTTCGAGGAGGCCGGGTACTCGTTGTTCGGCCCGGCGGCCCTGAACATATCCGCACCGGACGAGGGCAGCATCCATCTCCGGGATCACATGGCCACGAAGCCACAGCGCCTTATCACCTGGATGCGGCCGGCGCAGGTGCGAGAAGTTCGGCGCAGGTTAGCGGTTGGTGAGATCTCGATGAGTCATGAAGGGATCGACGGGCTCGGGCACGGCCATCGAGTTACCCATCTCCGGGGTTTGCTCGAGCATCATGGTCTCCTACCCGAACGCGACGCCTATCTCGCCCGCTTCGAGCACTGGCTGCAGGTCAACTTCGATGCCATCGGCGAGGCCGCCGTGCGGCAACCCGTCGAGCAGTTCGCGACGTGGCACCACCTTCGGCGGATCCGCGCTATCTCGACCACCGGATCCTCGACGCGCGGTCCGGTCCACGCGGCGAAACAGGAGATTACCGAGACGATCAAGTTCTTGGACTGGCTCCTCCAAGCACACGGCCGCGTCGCCTCGACATGCAACCAACACGACGTCGACGAATGGCTGATCGGTGGACCAACCACCCGCCATAGCATCCGGACGTTCTTCGTCTGGGCTCTTCGGGCGCGGGTCAACACCACCATCCTGATCAGCCCCCGCAGCGCCCGCTCCTCCCCCACCATCACCCAGGACCAACGGATCGCCTGGCTGCGTGAACTGCTGACCGGTAACAGCGAATCCCTGCCGTACCGGATCGCCGGCACACTGCTACTCCTCTACGCTCAACCAATCGCGAGGATCGCATCCCATCGCACCACCGACATCCTCCTGGCGCCGAACGGTCCATATCTTGCCCTCGGCAGCCACCCCGCCCCCATTCCGACGCCGTTCGCGGACATGCTCACCGAGCACCTCGCACAACGACACAACCTGCATGCGGTCCGAGATAGTGACTCGGAGTGGCTCTTCCCCGGCAGTCACCTACACCCCAACACGATCATGAACCGACTACGCACTCTCCGTATCGATTTCCGCGGTGCTCGCACCACCGCAATCCGAACATTGGTCACTGAGGTGCCTGCACCGATCGTGGCGGACATGCTCGGCTACAGCCAGCAGATCACCCATCGCCACGCCGCCGAGGCATCGCAACCGTGGTCACGATACGTGCGCCCCGGTGTCGAGCGGTGAGGACCGCACCTCACCTGAATCATCAGAGCCCACGACCCCCGCGTCACCACAGCGAAGGACGAAACCCATGACCGAACCGAGGTGAAAATGATTCGATCCCCCGTCTCGGCGATCTCGTTCACGAGGCCGGAAAGGATTGGTGCGACGTGGTTTACGTCGATCTCTCGCACGGCATCAGTATAGAAGCACTTCGTGCCCCTGGCGCAGTAGCGGTCAACGCCGTATCGAGCGGCCGGTTTGGGACTGTCGGGATAACGGTTGAACTGGATCTGGCCGACACGCCGAGTTCTCTTGGCGAGAAGGCAAGACGATGACCGAAACACTTGATCACATGGATCAGTCGAAGATTGACCACCAGAAGCTGGCCCAACAACTGTTGGCCCAGGCCAAAGCCGAGGGCGTCGAGCTGGTCGGACCGAACGGACTACTCAACCAGCTCACCGCGAACGTCCTCGAAACCGCACTCGAAGCCGAAATGGACGAGCACCTCGGCTACGAGAAACACCACGTCACGGGACGAAACAGAGAAAACTCCCGGAACGGGAGGCGGACGAAGACCGTGCTCACCGAAATCGGACCGGTACAGATCCAGGTGCCACGAGACACCGATGCCTCGTTCGATCCGCAGATCGTCAAGAAACGGCAGCGACGCCTGACCGGGGTCGACGAAATCATTTTGTCCCTCTCGGCGAAAGGCCTGACCACAGGCGAAATCGCAGCACACTTCGACGACGTCTACGGCGCATCGGTCTCGAGGGAGACGATCGGCAAGATCACCGACAAGGTCCTCACGGAGATGGCCGAATGGTCCGTCCGTCCCCTCGACCCGGTGTATCCGGTGCTGTTCATCGATGCCATCCACGTCAAGATCCGCGACGGTCAGGTCGCCAACCGGCCCGTCTATGTCGCCATCGGCGTCACCACCGCCGGGGAACGCGAGATCCTCGGGCTGTGGGCAGGTGACGGCGGGGAGGGATATGGAACGCGCACAGGTTCGTTTCCGGAGTTTTGTGCTGCTGCCTGAGGGTTTCCCACTGATTGGCGTGTCGTTGATCTTCGAGGTGGAAGCCCGCGAGTTAAGGTGTTACCGCGAAATGCTAGGTGCGAGGAAGGCGTGCGGTGGGCGACGAGCGATTGCGGGTGATCTCGGGCGACGTCGCACCGATCGTGGCGATGCGAGATCCGCAGCGGTTCCAGGCCGAATGCGTGGAGGCGTTCGTCGCGTCGTGGACCGCGCGTGGATTCGCGGCATCGACGATCGCCAACGACATCGGTGTCCTGGAGCGGATGCTCGCGGGGCTGGGTCGGCCGGTGTGGGAGGTGACCGCCGCCGACGTCGACCGGGTGGTGGGCGAGCTGGCCAACTCGGGTCGAGCGGTATCGACGCGGCGTAACTACCTGCAGGTGTTCAAGGGGTTTCACCGGTTCCTCGAGGTCCGCAAGACCGCGGAGATCGAGGCAGCATTCGGGGTGCGGCTGGCCTGTCCGCTGGACGAGTTCAACGCCACCCGCCACGTCAGCGACGACTCGCCGGCTGCGGAGGCACCGCCGACACCGGAGCGGGTGGCGGCGTTCTTCGAGGTCCTCAAGCAACGGATCGCGACCGCCCGCAAGTACGGCCCGGCCGCGCGGGACTACGCGTTGTTCCGCACGCTGTACCACGCCGGCCTACGATCCGAGGAGGTCGTGATGCTCGACCGCGGCGACGTCCACTTCGGGCGAGGCACGTTCGGCAAACTGCATGTGCGCTTCGGAAAGGGCGCCAAAGGATCCGGGCCGCGGCCGCGCTGGGTGCCGATGTTGGACGGGCTGGATCTGGTGTTGCGCTGGTATCTCGATGACGTGCGCGGCCGGTTCCCGGACAGCGCGGCGCTGCTGTGCGACGAGTCCGGCGGACGGATGGCCGCGGCCACGATCCGCAACCGGTTGCGGCACCTGATGAGCGTGGAGGGTCGGCCCGAAGCGGAGTGGTTCAGCCCGCACGGGATGCGGCGCGCGTGCGCGACCCACAACTACGAGCGCGGCGTGGATCTGGTTGCTATACAACAACTTCTAGGCCACTGGACGGTCGCGTCGACCATGCGGTATGTGCGCCAACCCTCGGGAATTGCATCAGATGGGTGCGTTTCCACAGGTCACCTGCTGACCGCCCGACGGTAACAGTTTCGCGGGTAGGCCGGACACGCCGCTTGAGCTGGGACGCTTGCCCAGCGACTCCGTTAGATGCATGATTCATGCGCTGGAGGGTCGCGGGTGGATCGTGGTCAGGAGGCGGCGTTGAGGCGTGGTGATCTGGCAGGTGCGGCACATCTGGAGTTGGTTTCTGGAGTGGCGCAGCTGCATCCGGAGGATGCGATGTTCGAGGCGATGCTGCGTGGGTGGCGGGCCCAGCAGACGGCGCGAGGGCTCCAGGAGGGGACGATCGCGCCGCGGGAACGGTTGGTGCGCCGGTTCATCTCGTTCACCAACGAGTATCCGTGGCGATGGGGTCCGGCGCATGTGGACGAGTGGTCGCTGTCGATGACCGGTGAGTTGCAGCTGGCGCCGTCGACCATCCGGGGTTATCAGACGGATCTGCGGTTGTTCAGCGAGTACCTCTGCGATGGCCGCTACGGGTGGATTGCGGCGTGTCAGCGGGAGTTCGGGCCGCAGGTGCATCCGGTGGCGATCGTGCACGAGTGGAACACCATCGCGCACCTGAACAGCTACGAGGGCCGGCCGGAGGCGCGCCCGTTCACGCGGGAGGAGCTGCAGCGGTTCTTCGATTATGCCGACGACCAGGTGGAGCGGGCAGTGCGGGCGAAGCGCAAGGGTGCGCTGGCCGCCTACCGTGATGCGACCCTGTTCAAGGCCGTCTACGGGTGGGGACTGCGCCGGACGGAGACGTCCAAGCTGGATGTGGTCGATTTCGGCCGCAATCCGCACGCACCGCGGTTCGGTCGTTACGGCATGCTCAACGTCCGATACGGCAAGGCGAAGAAGGGGCAGCCCCCGCGGCGGCGCAATGTGCTGTCGGTGATGGACTGGGCGGTGGAGGCGGTGGCCGATTACGTGGAGAACGTGCGCCCGCGATTCGGGTTCGACGACCATCCGGCGTTGTGGTTGACCGAACGTGGTGGCCGGATCAAGCCGGTGGAGATCAACGCCCGTTTCGTCGCTTATCGTGACGCCTTGAAATTGCCGAAAGCGCTTGTACCCCACTCTATTCGTCACTCGTACGTGACCCATCTCACGGAGGATGGGGTTGACCGCCGGTTCATCCAATCGCAAGTCGGCCACGAATGCGACGGTTCCACGGCCATCTACACTCACGTCAGCGACGATTTCATGAATACCGCTCTACAAAAAGCCCTTTCACCGTTGTTTGGTTCTACCGACCCCGCACACGAGGACCGCACGTGACACCGAAATTGGACTACCGCTGGAATCTACGCGCGGTGATGGCCGAGCGCGGGATGTTCGCTACCACCGACTTGATCGAGCCGCTCGCGGCACGAGAGATCGTGCTGTCGTCGAGCCAGGTCTACCGGCTCGTCGTCGAACGCCCGGAACGATTGAGCCTGAAGGTGCTGATGGCACTTCTGGACATCCTCGACTGCGGGATGGACGACCTCATCGAACCCGTCGCGGCGGCCTCGGCCGCCACCAAGCGCAGGAAGGTCGTTGGCGGCGACGCCGGAGTTGGGGACCTGCGCCCGAAACGAGCCCGGGTCCGCGACACCGGTCACCGGTGAGCACTGTGGATCCGAGGCGGGTGATCAGTGATCCGGTCGGGCTGATCAGCGATTTGGTCGCGGAAGCCGACCCGGGCCTGGACCCCGGCCGGGCCCGAACGGTGGTCGTCTCCACCGTCGGGGGCCGGGCGAAATCGCGGCGGATCGCCGCGGCGCTGGTCGCGCGGCCCGCGGTGTTGGCCGACGGGCGGTCCCCGGCACCCCGCGCGATCGGGGATCTGCTGTTGGCGTTGCGCAAGGCCGGGGCAACCGCGATCGCGGCGCCCTGCTGCGCCGATTGCGGAAAACAGCTGCGCACCCTCATGCGTCGTGGACAGCACTGGTACTGCAGTGTCTGCGAGCAGAACACCGCAGCCTGCGCCGGTTGCGGGAACCTCAAACAGGTTCGGTCACATGACCGCGACGGGCATCCACGCTGCGCCCAGTGCCCGGACCCCGACGATCGTGACCCGATCGCGGTCATCCACGCCGCCGTCGCCGCACTCGATCCGGCCGTCCCGCGTGATGCCATCGCTGGTGTTCTCGACCGCTGCTGTCGTCAGCGCGGCTACCAGCGGCGGGTGGCCTGGGCGTTGGAAGCCGACCCTGCCCTGCTGACCGGCGAGGGGCATCGTGCGCCGCTGCGAGTGATCCCGCGGCTCGTCGAGCACCTGCACGCGAGCGGCGTCCGCGGAATCGTGCTGCCGACCTGCCCGGGCTGCGGCCGGCAGGTCCGCATCGACAAGCCCCTGGACGGTCAGCGGGTCTGCCGCACCTGCATCGCGCACTCCCGCATCGAAGAATGCGCTCGCTGCGGCGCCCGCCGCGAGCCGGTCAGCAGGGACGAGCACCGGCGCCCTATCTGCGCCAACTGCTTCTGCACCGACCCGGCCAATCTGGAGATCTGTCTCGGCTGCGGACGCCGACGTCCGGTCGGGCGGCGGACCACCGACGGACCGCTCTGCCAGACCTGTCATACCCTCCCGATCAGGACCTGCTCGATCTGCGGCGACACCACACCCTGCGGCATCTCCAGGCGCACCGGCCGACCATGGTGCCCGACCTGCCAACGCCGAGCCGCGGACTGCGCTCGCTGCGGACGCCACACCGCGATCGCCGCCGGCACCCTCACCGAGCCGCTCTGTGACAACTGCGCACCACCACCCGCCTGGCGGGACTGCCCCACCTGCAGCGACCCCGACCACCCCACACCGGGCCGCTGCGGGAAATGCTTGACCAATCAACGCCTCTACCAGGTCATGGGTCCGGTCACCGCCGATATGCCACCCGGTCTGCTGGCGCTGCGACACGACATCGCCACCGCCGAACACTCGATCACCGCACAACGCTGGCTCACCAAACAACCCGTCACCACGGTCCTGTCCGACCTCGCCGCGGGCCGCATGCCCCTGACCCACGCCGCGTTCGACACCCTGCCCAGACGTCCCGCCACCGAGTATCTGCGGCACACCCTCGTCGCCGTCGGCGCCCTGCCTGAGCGTGACGAGGAACTCGTGCGGCTGGAACGAACAATCTCCGAGTTCCTTGCCACGCAGCAGAATCCGGAATGGAAGAAGCTGCTGCACCGCTACCTGGTCTGGCATCTGCTGCGGCGGCTGCGCACCCGAAACAACGGACGTCCCACCACCCGGCAGCAGATGCTGCGCATCCGCAGCCACGCCCGCGCCGCCGCCGGGCTTCTCACCTGGCTCGACACCCGCGGACTCACCCTGGCCAGCTGCGGCCGGACCGACCTCGATCAGTGGATCACCGATCCAGCCGGCGGCTACCGCTACGAGACCGGAACCTTCCTCCGATGGGCCTATGCCAGCAAACTCACCACCGCCTACCTGCCGGCCCGGCGCTGGAATGGCCCGGCCAACCCAATCGACGACGACAACCGCTGGACAACGGCCCGAACACTGCTGCACGACAACACTATCGACTCCGTCGACCGCCTCGCCGGCCTGCTCGTTCTCCTTTACGCCCAAGGTTCTTCCACGATCGCCCTACTGACCGTCGATCAGATCTCGATCACCAACGACAACGTCCACATCAGCTTCGGCCGAACACCGATCCGGCTCCCCGAACCGGTCGATGACCTGGCCCGGACCGTGTTCGCCACACGCAAAGGCCACGCCACCATCGGCGCCACCACTCCGTCGCGCTGGCTATTCCCCGGCGGTCAGCCCGGCCGTCCGATCAGCGCCCAACGACTGAAGCTGAGACTGAACCAGCTCGGCATCCGACCTAACCAGGCACGCAGCACCGCACTGTTCGGCCTCGCCACCCAGATCCCCGCAGCCATCCTCGCCCGAACCCTCGGCATCAGCGTCAGCTCCGCCGTCCGCTGGCAGCAGATTTCCGCTGGAGATTGGACCACCTACGCCGCCAACATAGCCGACAGGAGGGGGCATTCGGACAGTTGTGATATCTGACGTCACCATTTCGTCGGAAACGTTCATCGAAGACGCCTACCAGCGCGCGATCGCGGCGACGCTGACCGAGTTGGCCGGACAGGAGTGAGCATGCAGATCAGGTGGAAACTCCGGATGGCCGCCGCCCACCGCGAGGTCTGGACCGGCACCCAGCTGCAACGGCTGCTCGCCGAGAAGGCCGGATTGGAACTGTCCTCGGCGTCGGTGTCGGCGTTGTTCACCAAACAGCCCAGCCAGATCAAGCTGACCACCCTGATCGCGCTGTGCACCGCCTTGGACTGCACACCGAACGACCTGTTCGACATCGATACCACCCCAGTCGCACAACCGATCTCGTCGAACCCGACCAAGGTCGCGGCGAACGACACACAGGCGTCGCGGCGGGGCCGGTCGATGCCGCCGATCTGAGCATGACCCGCCGGATCCGGGACTGCCGCCGCTGCGGCCGCGCGGTCGGCAAACCCGACCGTGACCTGTGTGCACGCTGCCACTGGGCGGCCTCCCACGCCCCGGTCACCCACCCCTGCCCGCGCTGCGGCGTCGACCGGGTCCTGCAGCCGGACACCGGCCGCTGCGTGCGCTGCTCGCGCACCTGCCGACAGTGCCAGGCCCCGGTGTTGTTCGTCGACCGAGACCTGTGCAAGGAATGTCTCCGACGGCAACGGCGAGACGCCGATCGAGCCGACTGCCCGCGCTGCAGCAAACGCCGGATACTGCGACCGGCCACCGGCCTGTGCGGTTCGTGTTCGCATCCGGGCCGGCCACCGAATCCGGATGCGGCCTGCGTCGACTGCGGCCGGGTCACCCGACTGACCGGTGCCGGGCGGTGTCGATCCTGTTGGGAACGCTCGCGGCACAGGATCACCGTCCGTGCCGCCAATCTCGCCGAGGCACTGGATGATCCGCCCAGCTGGCTGGGCGGATTCGCCGCCTACCTGGTCGGCCGTCATCACCCCAGCCGCGCGTGCGCCATGCTCACCCGACTCGGCAAGCACCTGACCGACGAGCACCCGACGCATCCGCAGGCACTGCTGGGAGCTGTCGCCGCCGACGTGCCGCTCGCGCGGGCCCTGGAAGACTTCCTCACCGCGAGCAAGCTGGCACTGCCGCCGGACCGGGAGGAACGCCGCGCCGCCGCCCGCCGCCAGTCCCGCATCGACGCCGTGCCCGCCCCCTTGCGACCGGCGGTGACCGGGTTCGCCGAACACCTGGTCGCCGGCCGCGATCGCGCCCGCCGCGCCGGCACCCGCCCGCGCGGGCACACCACGCTCGAGGCTCGCCTCACCGCGGTGCGTGACTTCGCGCAATTCCTGACCGCGCGCCGCTGCAAGACCGACTGGGCGACCGCCGATGTCGGCGACATCGAAGCGTTCCTGCACGCACATCCCGGCCGACGGGCCTCCTACCTGACCGGACTGCGCCAATTCTGCCGCTACGCGCTGCGCCGACGGTTGCTGCTCATCGACCCCACCGCCGGGGTGCAAGCGCCGCAGACCATGGCATTCAGGGGACCGACGCTTCCCATCGACCGGCAGCGCGAGTTGTTCCGGCGATGGAGCACCGACCCCGAGGTGCACCCGCACGAGGCGTTCGTCGGGCTTGCCGCCCTACTGCACGGCGCTACCACCCAGGAACTGCAACACCTCACCGACGACGATATCGACCATGAACAGCACCGCATCAGGCTGGGGCGTCGACCGCAGCCTACTCCGTTGGACCCGTGGACCTGGACCGCGCTGCAACGCTGCCTGCAGCACCGTAAGAACCTGGGCAGCAACAACGCCCATGTGCTGATCACTATGCAGACCAAGGCCACCCGCGCGCCCGCCTCCGACTCCTACGTCAAGCAGACCCTGCGCGAGGTCGGTATCCAACCCAGAATCCTGCGCTCCACCCGGCTGGTCGACCTCGTCGGCACGGTCGACGCGAAACTCGTCGCCGCCGCTTACGGCATGACCAACGAGGCCGTCATCGCCTACCTCTCCGACCACGTCGACTTCGCCCGGCTGCCGAACCCGTGACAGTTCAGGCGCCACCTCGCACACGTTCGCGCGAACGTGTGCGCTTTGGCCAAGTTCTGGCTCGCCGTCCTGACGGAAATCCGCAACCGCGGGGTCGCAGACGTGTGCATCGCCGTCTGCGACGGACTCAAGGGACTGCCCGACGCGATCACTACCGTGTGGCCACTCACGGTGGTGCAGACCTGCCTGATTCACCTCTTGCGTAACACCTTTCGTTACGCATCGCGTCAGTACTGGGACGAGATGTCACGGGACCTGCGGCCGATATACACCGCTGTCAACGAGGCCGCGGCCAAGGAGCAGTTCACCGAGTTCGCCGACAAATGGGGGCCGAGGTATCCGGCGATCGTCCGGCTGTGGGAAAGCGCCTGGAGCGAGTTCGTGCCCTTCCTCGACTACGACCCCGAGATCCGCCGGGTCATTTGCTCGACGAACGCGATCGAGTCCCTCAACGCGCGCTACCGGCGGGCGGTGCGGGCGAGGGGCCACTTCCCCAGCGAGCAGGCCGCGCTCAAGTGCCTCTACCTCGCCACCCGGTCACTGGACCCGACGGGTAAGGGAAGAGCACGATGGGTGACGAGGTGGAAGCCGGCCCTCAACGCGTTTGCTATCACATTCGAAGGCCGAATCACCCCAACCGTGATCTAGATTCATGCGCCAGAACTGGATCCACCGATGTTCTGACAGTCCCCGATCGGTGGATCCGCCAAATCTGCGGACAGTTCGTGTGCTCGGCAGCAAGTATGAACCGCTCGCGCCCGTGGTTGACCACGAGCAGCCCCTGTCCAAGGGCGGACCTCATACACTCGCCAACTGTCGCGCAGCACACTGGAGTTGTAATGCTCGGAAGCACAACGCGGAGCACTACTCGTCATCAGCGAGCGGGGAGGTCGAGGCGGAGGTTGATCACAACGTGGAGGTTGTGAGAGGTGTTGTGCGAATCGCGACCTGCGGGAACGCGGCACGGATCGGGGTGTTCGCAGAACTCTCACATCCGGTCGTTTGTGAGAACCCCGGCCCGTTCGAAGTCGTCAGCCTCTTGATCAGGGCTCGGCGATCCCCTCGGCACGGGGGGAGAGACCAGGACTCTGGTGGCGAAGTTCGCCAGCTGCGTTCGGATTTTTTCGCGCGGCATGCGCTCTTGTCCGGCCAGTTGCTCGACGAGGTCGGCTCGGACGGCGGCGAGCAGGGCGTGGGCGGTGAAGTTGCTGTCGGGCACCCCGGGGATCTGCTCCAGTACGGCTCGGAGCAGGCCGTGCCACCGCACGTAATGCTCGGCTTGGTATGGGCTGCTGCTCCCGCTTTCCTCCAGGGCCAGCGCGAGGCGGCGGTTGTCGAGTTTGAAGCACAGGACGGCGTCGAGCAGGGCGGGTACGCGCCGGTGCGGTGGAGTGGCGGGCCCCAAGGGTGGCGGGCCGGCTTCGATGGCGTTCCTGATCGGTTCGAGTCGTGCCTCGTACAGCGCACGGAGCAGCCCGGCGCGGTCACCGAAGGCCCGGAAGAGTGTGGCCTTGCCGACGCCGGCCGCTGCTGCGACGTCGGCCATGGTGATGTCGTCAGGGCTCTGGTCGTGTGAGAAGAGGGCGTCGGCGGTCGCGAGGACGGCCTCCCGGTTACGGGCGGCGTCCTTGCGTGGCTTGCGCTCGGGCATGCGGTTCCTCCAGTTGCAAAAACGGACCAGGGGTCCGTATCGTTGAATCGGACCCTGGGTCCGGATTATATTAGATGTCTACGAGATGGAGGAACCCTCATGTCCACACCAACTTCTCCGGCGGATCTCTACCGCCACAGCCTGAGGCTGCTACTGGACAAGAACATCGTCGGCTGGGTCGGTCTCTGGGACGAGGACGGCATCATGGAGTTCCCCTTCGCCCCTCCGGGCTGGCCCGGGCGGTTGGAGGGCAAAGATGCCATCGCCGCCTACATGCGCCATTACCCCGATCACATCGACCTGCACGACTTCCCTGACCTGCGGATCCACCAGACCACTGATCCGGAGACCATCGTGGTCGAGATGCGCGGCATCGGCCGTCTGGTCGAGACCGACGCTCCCTTCGACATGACCTACATCGCCGTCGTCACGGTTCGACACGGGCGTATCGCCTCCTACCGTGACTACTGGAACCCTCTCGCCGTCCTCGAACCCGGCACCGATTTCACCGGGAGCAGCCGATGACCACCGGCACCACTCTGGTCATCGGCGCCACCGGCACCACCGGCAGCCGCACCACAGCACAGCTGACGGCCGCCGGTCACCGTGTCAAAGCGGCCAGCCGTCAAGGCACCCCGTTTCCCGGAGCCGAGTCGGTCCGCTTCGACTGGTACGACCCGGCCACCCACACTGCCGCCCTCGATGGCGTCGACCGCGTCTACCTCGTACCGCCTGTGGGCGACTCCGACCCGGCGGCGGTCATGCTGCCCTTCCTCCAGCGGGCCCGCACCGGGGGCGTGCGTCGCGCGGTGCTGCTGAGCTCCTCGGCCATACCCGAGGGCGGCCCTGCGGTGGGAACAGTGCACCAGGCCCTGCCCGATCTGTTCGAGCGGTGGGCGGTGCTGCGGCCCTCCTGGTTCATGCAAAACTTCACCGGCACACACGCGCACGCGCGCAGCATCCGTGAAGACGGCATCATCTGGAGCGCGACCGACACGGGCCGAGTCGGCTTCATCGACGCCGAGGACATCGCCGCCGTCGCCGTCCACGCCCTGACCGACCGGACCGCCCCCAACACCGACCTCATCCTCACCGGACCCGAGGCCCTCAGCTACGACGATGTCGCCGCGATCGTCACCGAGGTCACCGGTCGGCCCGTGGCCCACCGCCATCTGTCCTACGAGCAAATGCGCGATCGCCTCACGGCGGTGGTCCCGCTGGAGTTCGCCGCCATGCTGGCCGGCATGGACCGTGCCGTCGCCGAAGGGGCGGAGGACCGCGTCACCGACACCGTTCAGCGCCTCACCGGTCGGCCCCCGCGCGCCCTCCGCGCCCTCCTCGAAAATGAGATGCCATGAAGCAGTTGATGTTCCCGGACGACCAGCAGTTCTGGTTCGAAACCCTGCGCAATCTCGGCCTGGCCGTCTACGGCGGCTCCGATGTCGGTGAAGTCATCGCCACCGCCGCCCGCGTAACCAGTGGCGACTACGACGGCTGGCATGACGCCTGGCTGTCGACCGCCGAGCGCCTGGAGGCCGAGGCCCGCTCGAGCCACCCCGTCAGCGCACGCGATGGACTCCTGCGCGCCTCCACCTACTACCGGGCGGCCGAGTTCTTCCTGCACGGCGACCCCAGCGATCCCCGAATCGACCACGCCTACCAGCACAGCGTCGCTTGTTTCCGTGATGCCGTCGCCCACATCCCCGGTATCACCCCTGTACAGATCCCGTACGAGGACACCATGTTGCACGGCTACTTCTATCGGGCGGCTGGCAAGGGGCCGAAGCCGACGCTGGTCATGCACAACGGATTCGACGGCGCCGCCGAGGAGCTGCATTTCTTCGGCGCCGTCGGCGGACAGGAACGCGGATACCACATCCTGACCTTCGACGGCCCCGGGCAGCCTGCGGCCATCCACCGGGACGGGCTTACCTTTCGACCGGACTGGGAGAACGTGATCGGTCCCGTCCTGGACTTCCTGACCCAGGACCCGAGCATCGACCAGGCCCGCATCGCGCTGCTCGGCGTCAGCCTCGGCGGCTACCTCGCGCCACGCGCGGCGGCCTATGAGCCGCGCCTGGCCGCTGTCGCCGCTGTCGACGGTGTCTTCGACGCCGTCTCCGCTTTGACCAGTTACCTTCCGCTGCCGCACGACGAGGTGGTCCAGCGCGCGGCAGCCGAGCACGACGAGGAATTGGACCGGATGATCGCCGAGGCCCGTGAGCAGAGCCCGACCCTGCGCTGGGCCTGCGACCATGGCCGCTATGTCACGGGAACCTCGACCGACCGAAAGTTCCTGGCCGAGTACGCCCGATACAACCTGGGCGATGGAAGCGCGGAAAAGATCACCTGCCCCGTGCTGGTGTGCGAGGCGACCGCCGACCTGTTTTACTCCGCCACCGACGAGCCCGACCCGCACAAGCTATACCGGCACCTCACCGCGCCGAAAAAACTCTTGAGCTTCACCGCAGAGGAAGGCGGCGACGCCCACTGCCACCCAGGCGCACTTCGCCTTGCGGTGGCGCGCATCTTCGACTGGCTCGACGACACGATCTGACCAGTTCAACATCACGCGGATCACTGGAGTTGCCGCGCACCGGACCCGAATCCCGCTCAGGTCGCAGGCCATCCGAACAACGCGGGTTCGGGGTCCAGCCGAGTGGTCGGCACCGCACCGGCGGTCCGAAGTCGGGCACCTCGGATGGAGCAGTGGCTTTCGCGGATGTTTTCGGACCCCCGATCAGAACAGCGTGTCGCGGACGCGATCACGGCCGTAGCGACCGACCAGAACGGCCGGCCGGTACCGTCACTGCTGTCCCGGGGTGCTGTCTTCGGTCAGGGCCTGGGTGCCGATGATGTTGAGGAGCCTGAGCCGGTCGGCGGCGTCGCTATCAGGAGCGGCGGTATAGGCGACGATGCGCAGATCGCCGCCGGGAGCTACGAGCACGTCACAGCTGAAGGTGAATGTGCCGACATCCGCGAAGGCCGAGTGTCCTCGGTGACGCTGCTGCGTCGCCTTGGCAACCACTCGCACAAGAACCGCCTGTACCGGGCGTTCCGCGAACTGGGCCGTGTCATCCGGACAGTGACGCTGCTGCGGTGCCTCTCCGAACCCGTTCTGCGGGAGCAGATCACGGCGGTCACGAACAAGGCCGAGGCGTTCCACGGCTACTCGGAATGGCTGATGATCGGTCGCAGGCTGATCGGCCACAACGACCCCGACCACCAGGAACGGGTGGTCAAGTTCAACGAGTTGCTGGCCAACTGCGCGATCTACTCGACCGCATTGGACATCACCGACGTCGCCAACGGCCTCGCCGCCGAGGGCTATCCCGTCGATACCGACGATCTGGCCACCATCACCCCGTACATCCAGCACACCATCCGCCGCATGGGCGACCTCGTACTCAATCTGTCCCCACCCGAACAAGCGCCGGTCACCTGGCTGGACCTGGAACCGCGAGTGTTGTTCGCCCCAACCCCGTGATCGGTCCAGCGTCGGTGTTCGGCACGGGCGAAGAGTGGCCGGACACGGCGCTGCACCTTGGAGCGCGGGCGTGTCGCCAGGTGGCCATCGAGGTAGAAGCGTCTGCGCAAGCGGATGGATCATCGGGAACTTCGAATCTCGAACTCGATGAAGTCGGATCCATCTGTCACACGCGTGCCGGGGCCGTCTCTTGCGCTTCACGGCAAGCGTGCCCGCAACGACCAGCCCCGCGCCAGTTCCCGTCACGCCCATCTCGGTGACCGGGGCTAACGCCAATGCCGCGCAGTTAAGGGTTTGGGCTGCCTGTCCAATCGGGCGGTTCGAGAACGTTGATGGCAATGTTGACCGTGGCGTAGTTGGTGCGGTCGATGTCTCCTTTGGCACGGTGTTTGGAAATCGCTCGTTTGACCACGCGGGGGCAATCACGTGCTCGGCGTTCGGGATTGAGTTCGGCCAGGACTGCGCGGCCAATCTTTCCGACCAGATCGATGGTCGTGCCGGCGATCACGCCTGACGCGAGTACCACCAAGTCGCGGGCGGTGGTGACGGCGATCGTAAAACTCGCGCGCAGCGGTGGGACATCCGCACCGGTCGTTGCGTCGGCGATCGCGATACGCAGCGCTTGGTAGGTGGTCAACAACGCGTAGACCTCCTGGGCGACCCCGGACGGGGTGCGGGCCCGCAGCATCGCATCGCCGAGGATGGTCGACTTCAGCTCCAGATAGGTCGTCTCGATCTCCCATCGCTGGTGATACAGCCGGACCAGTTCCGATGCCGGGTAGCGGCGATGATCGTTGAGGGTGGTGATCAACCGGTATCGGCCGGTGCGGGGTGTGCCACCTTTCGGGGTGACAACGATCTCGGCATCGATGACCCGGACGACCACCGAGCCGATCGGGGCCAGCCAGGACCCGTCGGGCAGCCGTTCGATGGAGGCAAGCTTGCGGTTGCTCTTGCAGCGGATGAGCAGGTCGGCCTTGGTGTCCGCGATCTGCTCGATCAACGAGGCGACGGCGAAGTTGCGATCGGCCAACAACAACATGCCATCGCGCAGGCACCCCAACAGCTGGGGTGCATAGGCGATCTCGGAGACACCGTAGGTTCCGAACACGGCATCGACGATGGTGCGGGTACCGCACGCCACCACGGCGAGCATGCGCACCATCGGGTAGCCCGAGTCGCCGTTGGGGCCGCCGGTTTGACGGTGGTAGGCACCGAGGTTGGCTACGCTGTCGGGCACGAACATCGAGGTGCCGTCGATCGCGCACACCAACAGTCCTCGCCACCGAGCGGTACCGGGGACGGGGCCTTTGATCAGGTTGAACAATTCCCTCAGTGGTGCGGCGCCGACCCGGAGGCGGGCCTGCGACAACGCCGAGGAACCCGGATCGGCCACCGCTCCTTCGAGTCCCGCGGTCAGCTTCGCCCACACCCGGGTATAGCCGATATCAGGGAACAGGCACGCGGACAGCACCAGGTACACCACGACCCGCGACGGCAACTCCCGCAGTCGAGCCTGCGTGGCCCTCGCCGACTCGAGCGCGGCATCGACCATCTCGAACGGCACGATCCGCGTCAACTCACCGATATGCCCCGGCGCGAACCGCCCGGCGGCAACCACCGACTCATGTTTGATGACAGACTGAACAGGCAACGGAACTCCCGGAGAGGCTTGTCTTTGGCGGACAAAGCTTCCCTACCAGGAGTTCCGTTGCCCTATCTCGCGACACGCCCCAACTTGACCTGCCAGGACAATCCCTAACTGCGCGGCATTGGGGCTAACGCACCTGCGATCGGCTGAACCCACAGAGAAACGTCCGCCCCCAATAGTGGCGAGACCAGCCGACAACGCCCACCAGCCGGCGTCCGAGTCGAGGAAGCGATTCGTCACCAATCACCAAGATTGCTGCCCCGGCTCCGCAGCCTTCTAGTAGGACTTTGTTATGTGGGGAAGGTGTGGTGGCAGAGTGGGCAGGTACCGATCCAACGGGCAAGTGCGCGTTGGAGTTCGCGCACGATTCCGTAGAGCGTCAGTCCTGCCCAGTCGCTTTTGGGTCGGCCAGCCGGAGGGTGGCGATGAACAAGTGGGCGGCGGTGACCAGGGTGGCGTGGTGGTGCCAGCCCAGCCAGGAACGGCCCTCGAAATGATCCAGCCCGAGACCGGTTTTCAGCTCCCGGTAGTCGTGCTCGACGCGCCAGCGGATCTTCGCCAGGCGCACCAGTTCGGGCAGCGGGGTGTCCTCGGGGAGCGTGGCGAGCCAGTAGTCGGTGGGCTCGCCGGCGCCGGTCGGCCACTCGGCGAGCAACCACACCGCGGGCAGGGTGCCGTCCTCGGCGCGCGGGATGTCGCGGTTCGCCGGACGGACCCGCAACACGGCGAACCGCGAGCGCATCGACGCGGTCGGATTGGTGGGGTCGGTCTTGCTGCCGCGGCGCCAGGTCACGGTGCGCAGGGACTTGCGTCCGGCAGTGAGGACGAGGTCCTTGCAGGTCGCGTGCGGGCCGTAACGGGGCGTCGACGGGCGCCCGCGGCCGGTGTAGGCTGCGGTCTCCGGGACCGCGTCGCCGGGATGGGCGCTGGTCGCGCCCTTGACGGCGACGACGTAGTCGATGCCCCGCTCGGTCAGCGCCAGCCGGAAGGCGGTGGTGTCGCCGTAGCCGGCGTCTGCGACCACGACCTGCGGGATCCGGCCCCACTCGATCAGCTCGTCGATCATCTCGATCGCCATCGCCCATTTGGGGCGGTGATGCTCGGTGTCGGGGATCGCCGACCGTCGCCGGCGGGCGGTGATCGCCGCGACGGCGTCGGGGTCGGCGGCCGATTGATCGTCCCAGCTCTCGGGCAGAAACAGCCGCCAGTCCAGTGGGGCGGACGCGGCATCGGAGGCGGCGTGCACGCTGACCGCGATCTGACAGTTGCCGACCTTGCCGAGAGTGCCCGAGTACTGCCGGGCCACGCCCGGCGAGGCGGGTCCGTCCTTGATGAACCCGGTGTCGTCGATGACCCACGCATCCGGGGTGATCAGACCGCACGCCCTGCGCGACAGTGTTTTCCGCACAGGTGTGACATCCCACGGCGAAGTGGTCACGAACTGCTGCAACTGTTGGTGATCGACCTGCAACCGCTGCGCCATCGCCTGCATCGACTTTCGCCGGCCGTCGAGCATCAACCCCCGGGAATACAGTCCCGCCTTCTCGCGCTGATCCTTGCGCGCCAGCGACGAGAACACCTCACCGACAAACGTATCCAACTGTTCCCCGACACGGTCGAGAGCGGCTGTATCCATGCCCGCATGCTCTCGAGAAAGTCGCGAAAACTCGAGCCGACACGCCGAGCTAACAAAGTACTACTAGTGCCCTGAGGCGTTAATTCGTTTATATCTTGGTAGAGTGTTCCCATGGGTGATGGTCGTGGACCGAAGCTGGCCGTGCTGGAACTGAGTCAGGCCGAGCGAGATACGTTGCAGGGGTGGGCGCGCCGAGGTAAGACCGCTCAAGCGCTGGCGACCCGGGCGCGGATCGTGCTGGCGTGCGCAGACGGCTTGTCCAATAGTGAAGTCTCGCGACAATTGAGGGTGTCGCTGCCCACTGTTGGCAAGTGGCGCAAGCGATTTCTGGAGGATCGACTGAAAGGCTTGAATGACGAGGCCCGCCCGGGCGCGCCGCGCAAGCTGAGCGATGCCCAGGTCGAGATGGTGATCACCAAGACTCTCGAGGAGCAGCCGGTCAACCGCGACAGCCACTGGTCGACCCGGTCGATGGCGGCGGCGACCGGGATGTCCCAGACGGCGATCTCCCGGATCTGGAGGGCATTTGGCCTCCAACCGCACCTGGTGGACACCTGGAAGCTGTCGACCGATCCACTGTTCATCGACAAAGTCCGTGACGTCGTGGGGTTGTACCTCGATCCGCCCGACAAGGCGATGGTGCTGGCGGTGGACGAGAAATCGCAGATGCAGGCGCTCGATCGCACCGCGCCGATGCTGCCGATGATGCCGGGCACGCCCGAACGGAAGACGCACGACTACGTCCGCTACGGCACCACAAGTCTGTTCGCGGCGTTGGATATCGCCACCGGCAAGGTCATCGGCCAGCATCAGCGTCGCCACCGGCACCAGGAGTTCCTGCGGTTCCTCAAAACCATCGACGCCAACACCCCCGCCGAACTGGACTTGCACCTGATCTGCGACAACTACGCAACACACAAGACCCCAGCGATCAAGAAATGGCTGGCCAGCCACCCGCGGTTTCACCTGCATTTCACCCCCACCTCGGGTAGCTGGCTCAACCTCGTCGAGCGCTGGTTCGCCGAGTTGACCAACCGTAAACTCCGCCGCTCATCCCACCGCAGCATCAAAGCCCTCGAAGACGACGTCAACGCCTGGATCGCCGCGTGGAACGAAGACCCGAAACCCTTCGTGTGGACCAAGACTGCGGACGAAATCCGCGCCAGCCTCGCCCGCTACTGCACCAAAATCAATAAAACAATTAACGACTCAGGACACTAGTAGTACTTTGTTAGGTCGGGAAGGTGTGGTGGCAGAGTGGGCAGGTACCGATCCAACGAGCAAGTGCGCGTTGGAGTTCGCGCACGATTCCGTAGAGCGTCAGTCCTGCCCAGTCGCTTTTGGGTCGGCCAGCCGGAGGGTGGTGATGAACAAGTGGGCGGCGGTGACCAGGGTGGCGTGGTGGTGCCAGCCCAGCCAGGAACGGCCCTCGAAATGATCCAGCCCGAGACCGGTTTTCAGTTCCCGGTAGTCGTGCTCGACGCGCCAGCGGATCTTCGCCAGGCGCACCAGTTCGGGCAGCGGGGTGTCCTCGGGGAGCGTGGCGAGCCAGTAGTCGGTGGGCTCGTCGGCTCCGGTGGGCCATTCGGCGAGCAACCAGACCGCGGGCAGGGTGCCGTCCTCGGCGCGGGGGATGTCGCGGTTCGCCGGGCGGATTCGCATGGCGGCGAACCGCGAGCGCATCGCCGCGGTGGGGTTGTTCGGGCTGGTTTTGGTTCCCTGCCGCCAGGTCACGGTGCGCACGGCTTTACGTCCGGCGGCGAGGACGAGGTCCTTGCAGGTCGTGTGCGGGCCGTAGCGGGGTGTCGGCGGGCGCCCGCGGCCGGTGTGGGCCGCGGTCTGCGGGATGGCGTCGCCGGGATGGGCGCTGGTCGAGCCCTTGACGGCGACGACGTAGTCGATGCCGCGCTCGGTCAGCGCGAGCCGGAAGGCGGTGGCGTCGCCGTAGCCGGCGTCCGCGACCGCCGTCGGTGGGGTGCGGCCCCACTCGATCAGCTCGTCGATCATCTCGATCGCCATTTCCCACTTGGGGCGGTGCTGCTCGGTGTCGGGGATCGCGGACCGCTGCCGGCGAGCGGTGATCGCCGCGACCGCGTCGGGATCGGTGGTCGAGCGATCGTCCCAGCTCTCGGGCAGGAACAGCCGCCAGTCCAACGGTGCCGACGCGGCGTCGGAGGCGGCGTGCACACTGACCGCGATCTGGCAGTTGCCGACCTTGCCGAGGGTGCCCGAGTACTGCCGGGCCACGCCCGGCGAGGAATCGCCGTCCTTGGTGAACCCGGTGTCGTCGATGACCCAGGCATCCGGAGCGACCAGATCACACGCCCGGCGGGACAGCGTTTTCCGGACCGGCACCACATCCCACGGCGAGGTGGCCACGAACTGCTGCAACCGTTGATGATCGACCCGCAGCCGCTGCGCCATCGGCTGCATCGACTTCCGCCGGCCGTCGAGCATCAACCCCCGCGCATACAGTCCCGCTTTCTCCCGTTGATCCTTGCGCGCCAGCGACGAGAACACTTCACCGACAAACGTATCCAACTGTTCCCCGACACGGGCGAGAGCGGCTGCATCCATGCCCGGATCCTCTCGAGATTCGAATCGAAACTCGAGCCGACACGCCGAGGTAACAAAGTACTACTAGAGCTAGATCCGCCGACCAGCCCCCGGCGAGGGCGCAGAGGGTGGCGCTGCCATCCAGCCCATCTGGAAGGTGGCCTGGATGGCCAGGATGCGGCGCCGAGACCAGGTCTGCGCCTCCGGTGCGGTGGTCAGTGCCCACGCCTCGTCGGTGAGGGTGAAGGTGCGCCGACGTGCGCTGACTCTCGGTAGTCGCGCCGGAAACGGCAGTGGTCGGTTTCGCTCATAACTGCCAGGTCCCTTCGAATGTGGGTTCGGTCTTGTCGAGAAACGCCCGCGAGGCCATGGGCTCGTCGGTCGCGAAGTTGATCAGCTGGGCACGGGACTCACCTTCCAGGGCCTCACGGAAGGTCGAGCTGCTCGCTTGGTTGATCATCACCTTGGACTGTGCAAGCGCGATGGGAGGACCGCTGGCCAGCCGAGTAGCCACGTCCAGGACGAAGTGGTCGAGCTCGTCCGGTGCCTTCACCCAGGTCGCAATTCCGATCCGCAGTGCCTCGTCGGCATCGATGATCTCGCCGAAGAAGGCCATTCGCTTCGCCTGCTGAAGCCCGACGACGCGAGGCAGGAGCCACGAGCCGCCGAAATCGACTGACATTCCGCGTCTGGGGAAGATCTCGGAGAAGCGTGCCGTGGTGGAGGCGACAACCAGATCGCATCCGAGCGCGAGATTGCAACCGGCTCCCACCGCGACGCCTTCGACTCTGGCCACGGTCGGTTGCGGCAAGTGATGCAACGCCTCGGCGATGTCACCCATCCAGCGCATCCGGTTCAGAGGGTGTCGCGGCTCCTTCTCACCTGCAAGGTCGGCGCCGGAGCAGAAGTCTCCTCCTGCCCCCGTCAGCACGACCACACGAACGGTCTCGTCGGCTCCTGCAATTCGTATCTCGTCTCGAAGTCGAGTGAAAGCGGCCTCGTCGAGTGCATTCTTGCGATGGGGCCGGTTGATCGTCAGGGTGAGTATCGCGCCGCTTCGCGTGACGATCACGGAGTTCGTTGCAGATGCCCGCGAATCAGCGGCGCTGTCTCGTGTGGAACTCATCGGCTTGCCCTCCTTGTTCTCTGCGACCGGTGGCGATCGCTCACCGCCCCACGGCTGCGAACACCTTGTTCGCAGCCGACGCGATCATCGACCGACATACCGAGGCTCGCGCTTCTCGAGGAATGAGCGGACACCCTCACGGTGATCTTCGGTGGTGAACAACGACGTCTGTGTGGCGGTCACCCAGTGTCCGAATTCATGCCAGTCAGGATCCAGTGCGAGTCGAAGGCCGCGCTTGGTCGCGGCGACCGCCAACGGCGGGTTCGCCGCGATCTTCTCCGCCAGCTCGAGTGCGACCGGCATCACCTGCTCGTCGTCGACGACTCGGCTGACAAGTCCGATCTGCCGGGCCCTCTCCGCGTCGATCATCTCGCCGGCGAAAAGCAACTCTGCTGCCAGCTCGCGCCCGACGATCTGCGCGAGGCGGCCGAGCCCCGCTACGTCACTGCACAACCCCCGTTTGACGAACAGCTCGCCGAAACGCGCACTCCGTGCCGCGATGCGGATGTCGGCCAGCAGCGCAAGCTCCATCCCCCATCCCACGGCGGTGCCATTCACAGCCGCGATGACCGGAATATCTGTGGCCACCAGGGCGCCCCCGCGGCCGGAGTGATTTCTTCGTCAAACACCGGGCCCGGACCTGCGCCACCGCCCACCGCTCGGACATCGTCGCCCGAGCAAAAGGATCGTCCGGCACCGGTGATGACCAATACGCGAGCCGTCGCGTTGTGCACGAGTTCGGTCAGCTCGGCGTAGGTCTCGAGCCGTAACGCGTTGTGCACCTCGGGCCGCATCAGCGTGATCACCCCGACGTGGCCTACTTCTTGGTAGGAGATATCTTGCATTTCGCCGTACAACCTTCCCAGCCGGCCGCGCAGGGCGGCACGATGGCGGCGTGCGAAGCCCGCCGATGGCGGTGACGACCGCCGCGGCGGTTCGGTGGGCGACCTCGGTGGGTCCAGCCGCAGCGGAACGGTCCCGGGCGGTGCTGTCGTCTCGGTCACGTCGAGCTCCCCTCATCCGTTCTGGCTGGTGATCTGGAGCAGGCTTGGGTCCTGAGCCAGTTCGAGTTCCGCGGGATGAGAGGACCGACAAGGCCCGGGGCACAGCGCCGCCGTACCCCGGGCCTTGTCGGTCACGAGGCAGCGACGTCGTACGGAATGGGTCGGTTCTCCTTGGCCCAGAGCTTCTCCATGTCCGACTCCGGCGGCGGCGGCACCAGACCCTGCGTGCGCCAGAGGTCCATGGGGGTCTCATCGATGTGGATCTCCCAGTCGTAGCCGCGCTCCTTGATGAAGGGCGCGAGCTTCTCCTCGGCCACTGTCATCATCAATGCGCGAACCTCTGCGGTCTCCATCTGCCGGGCGATGTGATCGAGTCGGATCCGGACGAAGTTGTTGTTCGCCTTTCCCCCGACATACATCGTCTCCTTCGGCATGTCCTTGAACAGGACGACCACGTAGAACCGTGGCAGGTTGACGTAGTCCACGTAGATCGACGTGATCGCCTCGGACAGCTGCTCCTTGTCCGCGGGGGTGAAGGCGTTCTCCGGGGTGAAGATCTCCCAGTACGGCATGGCGCGGTTTCCTCTCATTGGATTGGTGCGGCGGGACTTGTGCCGCGATAGCGATTGCTTCGGTCGGGCGGTCCGAATGGGCTCATGAAACTGAGGTCTGATGTTGCCCGCACGAAGGTTCTTGATGGACCCGTAGTCGCGGACGGGTCCTACGCCAGGGCGCGCACAAAGTGCTCGCCCGCAGCCTTTGACGATGCTTCGAACGCGGCACCGGTATACACGTCGAAGTGGCCACACGGCAGTACGAGCAACTGCTTGGGCTGCAGGGCCCGTTCGTAGGCCTCGAAGGCGAGTTCTGCGTATGCACTGATGTCTTGGTCGGCCACGATCATCAGTAGTGGGGTCGGTGAGATCCGGTGGATTCCATCGCCGGGCTCGAACTCGACGATCCGCTCGAGCGACCCGAGGGTCACCTCGTTGCGCCAGGACGGAGCCCTGTCCTGCGCGGTTTTGGTGAAGAACTCCCAGGATTCGGCGCTGGACATCAGCGCGGGAGCCAGCGGATCGGCGTCCACGGCCGGCATGAGCGTGGGCTCCCCGCCGTCGTAGAGGTTGCGTCGTTCGCCGTCCAGCTGGGCGCGCACCGTCGGCAGGAAGTCCGGACGAACGAGCCGCGTCATCTGGCCGGACCCGCTGATGAAGGGGACCTGGGCGACAACGGCCCGCACCCGACGATCGACCGCAGCCACGCTCAGCACGAGGCCGCCGCCATGGCTCGATCCCCAGATGCCGACACGGCCGGGGTCGACGTCCTCGCGGCCAGTCGCATACGTGATGGCGTGGCGAAGGTCGCGGGCCTGGGTGATCGAATCGATGTGCTGGCGCGGAGCGCCGTCACTGGCGCCGAAGTTTCGGTGGTCGTACACCAGAACGTTCAGTCCCGCTTGGGAAAAGGACTCGGCGTAGTCGTCGAGATACATTTCCTTGACGGCGGACAGTCCATGGACCATCACCACCACTGGGCCCTTGGACTGGGCCCCTTCCGCGGGATAGAACCACCCGCGCAAGGTGACATCGTCCGCTGAGAATTCAATATCCTCACGTGGCATTGGAGATCCTTCCGAAATTTGTACGCTTGTTGAAGAAGGTAGTGACGCGGGACACACCATTGAAGGGATGCTTGCGCCTAATCCGAGTACACGTCCGCCACGTGCGGTTTCAGGGCCCCGGAAAAGTCGGCCCGTAGCTCCGTGGCGTTGGGAATGTGGATGTGGACACGGACGTATATCGCCGGCCAAAGGCGAGTGATCGCACTGGACGGTAAAACTGTCCGCGGAGCCCGCGATCGGACGGACGACGCCCCCGCCCCGCACCTGGTGGCCGTCTTCGACCACAACGCCGGGGCGGTACTCGGGCAGCTCTGCGTCGACGCGAAGAGCAACGAAATACCCGCTGCTAGAACATTGTTGAACCAGTTCGACCTTGATGGTGTGGTGGTGACCATGGATGCGCTGCACACCCAGACCGACACCGCCACGCTGATCACCGAGGCCGGCGGCGACTACGTGTTCACCGTCAAGGCCAACATGCCGACGTTGCACCGCAATCACAAGGCGCTGCCCTGGAAGGACATCCCTGCCGCCAGGCACACGACGACAGCAAGGGTCGGCGTGTCACCCGCACCATCAAGGTCGCTGCCGTGCCCGACTGGATCGACTTTCCCGGCGCCGTGCAGGTCGCACAGCTGCGGCGCACCGTCACCCGGCGAGGCAAGAAGACCGTCGAGGTGGTCTACCTGATCACCTCCGCCGACCACATCGCCGCACCACCGTCGACTCTGGCCTCGTGGGTGCAAGGGCATTGGGGCATCGAGAACAAACTGCACTGGGTGCGCGACGTGACCTTCGGAGAAGACCTATCCCAAGTCCGTACCGGCCAGACCCCACGGATCATGGCCACCTGCCGCAACGTCGCAGTCAGCCTGCTTCGCATCGCGGGGTGGGGCAACATCGCCGCCGGGCTACGCCACTACACCCGACAACCCGATCAGGCGCTCGCACTGGCCTTGACCTGAACAAAGCCGACTATTCCGGGGCCCTGCAGCCCACCCCATGAATCTTTCAGAACAATTGGCTCGTGAAACCGCCGTCGACGGTCAAGGCACTCCCGGTGATCATCGAAGCTTGGTCCGAAGTGAGGAAAAGAGCCGCATCTGCGATATCCTCTGGGGATATCAACCGCCCCTGCTTCTGGTCGATTACCTGAGCGAAACCGCCAGAGGCGAGGCCCATGGTCGACTCCCAAACTGGGACTTCAGAGTCAATGAGCGGTGTATCAACGTAGCCGGGCACCAGGGCGTTGACTCGTACTTTCTGTGCTCTGAGTTCACCTGCAGCTGTTGCAGTGAGGTTGCGAACTGCAGCTTTCGACGCCCCGTAAGCCGCTGCGAGAGGTGTGCCCCCGGTCCCCGAAATGGACGAGAGGGTGAGGATCGATCCACCACCGGAATTCGCGATAGCCGCCGCGCTGTGCTTGATGGTCAGGAAGACACCGTCAAGGTTCACTGACATGGTGGATCGCCAAACATCGAGCGGCGTCTGCGCGATCGGATGCGATGCGCTGATTATTCCAGCGTTGGCGACCACGTGATGCAAAGCCCCATGCGCTTCGACTGTGCGTTCTATCAGCGCAGAAACGTCCTGCTCGCGGGTCACATCAGCCGGAATTGCGCTCGCGCCGGGGATGCGGGAAGCAACTGCCTCGGCGGCTTCGCGGTGTCGGTCGGAGACGACAACCCGAGCGCCTTCCTTCGCGAACCGGGCGGCAATCACGGCGCCGATTCCGCCGCCCGATCCAGTGACGATCACGACCTTGCCTTCGAGAGTTGTAGGCATGGAATCTTCCTTTCGTTCGGCGATGCGGCCGGTTCTCATCAGTCCGGTCCACTCGACCTGAATGTATGCACGACAGTTCGGTTTGGTGCAGTTCGCGGGTAGCGTCGGCACGGCCAAGTCCTCGTTTGGGAAACGGCCCGCTTCGGACGATTAGTGCAGGTGAGCGCCACAACGGACGCGCGTATCGTGCCTGTTGACTGTAAGCGCTGAAGCATCCTGAGTGTTTGGATAGAAGTGACAGCTCTTGCAAACCCGTGCCATAGTGCTGTCGGGGTTCAGCAAGAGGCTTGATTGCCTGCGAACTGGCGGCGAAACTCTCCGCGGGTGCATCCCTCTAAGCTTTTGAATTCGCGGGTCAGATGGCTGGCGTCTGAATAACCCCACTTTTCGGCGAGAGTCATGAGCGTCGATGAGGTGCGAAGTAGGTCCCTTTTCACTTCAGAAATTCGATGACGTCGTATGTCCGTGGCCATGAGAAAGTTCTCGCGGCCACCACGCGGTATCGAGTGGCGGTGCTCGAGCCGACCGCCGAGAACTGCACCCCTCGCGGCGATGGGCCGGGGCAGGAGGGATCCGCGTCGAGGCGTGGGGCTCGCTGTTCTGCGAGTCCCGAGCTGCGGTGTCGTTCGCTGCGGTGTCGTTCGCTGCGCGCGGGGTCCAGCCTGGGAAGTTACGGCCGGATGTCCGCCGCGGTCGAACCTGCGTCTCGGAGCTGGATCGCGTTCATGGCCGAGAACTGCAAGGTCCAGAGGTTTCCATGCCCCGGGTACTTCGCCGACATGATGCGGACCAGATCCTCCGCATCGTCCGCAACCTCGTAGGCAGCAGCGAAGTCCTGGATGTAGGCCCGTGTTTCGGCGATCATGGAATCGACGGCGTGGTCGTCGCCGTCGGGCCTGCGGTGGCCGGCGACGATCACCTTGGGTGCCAGCTTCTCCACCAGGTCCACGGTCTCGAGCCAGTCTTGCCATTCCTCGGGCGTCGACAGACCGAGCATCGGGTGGATCTCGTTGTAGATGGAGTCACCGGCCACGACGACATCGATCTCCGGGATGTGCACGATCGTCGTGGGATGGATGTCGGCCTGCTTCACCTCGACGATGTTGAGAGGCGAGCCGTCGACGTAGAGCGTGTTGTCGTCGATCGGGTCGGGGAGTGCATCACTGACGACGCAGGCGTCGCCGAACAGCATCGCCCACTGCTGTTGCTGTAGTTCCATGGATTCCTTCATGGCCTCGACCACGTGGGGCAGCGCAACGCACTTTGCGTCCGGGAACCGCTCCATGAGGGGACCGATGCCCAGGTAGTGATCGGCATGGGCGTGCGTCACGTAGATCGTCGTGAGTTGCTTCCCGGTGCGCT
This sequence comes from Rhodococcus sp. USK10, assembly GCF_019378875.1. Taxonomy (NCBI): domain Bacteria; kingdom Bacillati; phylum Actinomycetota; class Actinomycetes; order Mycobacteriales; family Nocardiaceae; genus Rhodococcus; species Rhodococcus sp. USK10. Next base: position 1,130,465 of record NZ_CP076047.1, on the reverse strand, counting down.
CGATCAGGTCCCCCAGGTCCCGGACGTCATCCTCGAGGTATTGGGCGTCGATGAGCACAGCTTCGGTCGGACCGCTGATGAGGGTCGCGGTGGTGGGCGAGAATGTCCCGCTGAGAACATCAGGCCAGTCTCCCGCGGGGATCTCGGGCCAGCGACCGACGTACACGGTCGCTCGGATCGGCGGGGCGGCTGCGGCGGGCGGGCGGGTGTTGGTATCCACGAGGTACCTCCAGGTTGGGTGATTTGGTAAACGGCTTGCGGGTGGGACGTGCGGCCCGCCACCGGTAGTTCAACGGTAGGAGCGCGCGATTACCGGGGGCATAGGCCGACCCTGCCCAATACCGGTACATGGCCGCCACGATTCGCTGGGCGTGACGAAACCGACCGGCCTACGGCCAGCGGGTCGTCGTTCTTTGGTCACGCGCCCTGCACCGGTGAGTTCGCAGCACGAGTGGCTGCGTAGCGGGCAAAGGTTTCCAGCAGGGACGGGTCGTCGATCGACCGTGCTTCGGCGACCGCGGAGACGTCGTTCCCTTGCAGGATGCGCTTGACCGGGACTTCGAGCTTCTTGCCCGTTCGGGTGTGCGGGATCGCCCTGACGACGATCACGTCGTCCGGTACGACTCGGGGCGAGACCGCCTCGCGGATCCGGCTTACGATGCGCTCGCGGAACGCGTCATCGAGATCGGCGTGATCGGACAGTGCGACGAAAAGCGGCATCCAGTACTCGCCGTTCTGTTGCTCTGCCCCGATGACGAGGGCTTCCGCTACCTCCGGGAGTTCTTCGACGACGCGATAGATGTCGGCGGTACCGAACCGGATCCCGTTACGGTTCAGCGTGGAGTCAGAGCGTCCGTGGACGATCACAGTGTTTCGTTCGGTGATGGTGACCCAGTCACCATGCCGCCAAACTCCCGGGTAGCTCTCGAAATAGGTCTCTCGGTAGCGGGCCCCGTCGCCGTCGTTCCAGAATCGGGTCGGCATGGACGGCATCGGCTGGGTGACCACCAGCTCGCCCACGGCATCGCGCAGGCTTCGGCCGTCGGCGTCCCACGAGTCAAGGGCCACGCCCAGGTACGCGGCTGTGATCTCCCCGGCCCGCACCGGCAGGATCGGCACGAAGCCCGCGAAGCCGCTGGCGACATCGGTCCCCCCTGTCACCGAGGCGAGCGGCACATCGCGGCCGACGTGATCGGTGACCCAGGAGTGCAGCTCGGGAGGGACCACGGAGCCGGTGGCCCCGAGGGTCCTCAGTCGACGCAGATCGTGGTCGGTGCCGGGTGACCGGCCCGCTCGGGCGCAGGCCTGGAGGTATGCCGGGCTCGTGCCCAGCACGGTGACCTCGTGCCGGGCTGCGAGCGCCCACAGCGCGTCGTCGGTCGGGTACGACGGACTTCCGTCGTAGCAGACGATCGTCGCGCCGGTCAGCAGGCCGCTCACGAGGGAGTTCCAGACCATCCAGCTCGGCGAGGTGTACCACAGGTACGTGTCGGAAGGCCCCAGGTCGAGATGGAGAGCCAGGGCTTTGAGGTGCTCGAGCACGACTCCACCGTGGCCGTGAACAAACCCCTTCGGCTTCCCAGTCGTGCCCGAGGAGAACAGCACCCAGAGGGGGTGGTCGAACCGCACGTGCGCGGGAGTCATGGCCGGCCCACCCCCTGTGACTGCCTCCACCCACGGCGTGGTGCCTGCGGGAACACTCGTACCAGAGTGAAGTCGGCCGACGACGAGCACCTCACGCAGCGTCGGCATCCCAGCCTGCAGGGCTGGCAGGGCCGCGAGCCGGTCGACCTCGCGTCCGCCGAAGCGGTAGCCGTCGGCCGTGACGAGGACCACCGGCGCGAGCTGTCCGAGGCGGTCGACAACCGCTTCGGGTTGGTAGTCCTGTCCGCAGCACGACCAGGTCGCTCCGACGCTCGCGGTGGCGAGGAAGGCGATGACTGCCTCGGCAAGGTTGGGGAGGTATCCGACCACACAGTCGCCCTCTCCAACGCCCCGGGCGCGCAGCCAGTTCGCCAGCGCGGTCACCTGGCGGGCGAGTTCGGTCCAGGAAACCGTCCGCGGCCCGGCCCCGCCAGGTTCGGAGTCGTCGATGATCGCCGGGCGGGACGACTGGGCGTGGCTGAGCACCGTGTCCACATAGTTCAGTCGCCTGCCGGGAAACCATTGGGCGAAGGGCATCTCCCGGGTTGCCAGCACCGGGCCAACGCCGGTCATGGTCACCCCGAAGTAGTCCTTCATCGACGCCCAGAATTCCTCCGGACTGGTCACCGACCAGTCCCACAAGGATTGGTAGGAGGTGGCCTCGAATCGGCCGGTCGCTTGCAGCCAGTCGATGAAGTCACTGATCCGGGCGTCGGCGATCCGTTCTGCCGAGGGCGACCAGGCGACGTCCCCGGGTCCGATCGAACTCACCTCCACGGTCGCGTCCATTCCGAAATCCATATCTGCACCCTTCTTCACGCGTTGCTAGTCAGCACGGGCATCAGCAGCCGTGGCTTTCCCGGTACTCGCTCGGCGAGACCCCGAAGCAGCGGTGGAACTCCCGGCGAAGGTGGCTGGGGTCGTAGTAGCACCATCGGTGAGCGATCGTCGCGATGGTCATGTTGGAGTTCACAAGCTCCTCGCGGACCGCGGCCAGCCGCCGTGCACGCACGACCGCGGTCATGGTGTCCCCGGTCAGCGAGAAGGCCCGGTGGATGGTTCGTGTCGAGACGTTGTGGGCGGCCGCAAGATCCTCGATATGGATCGGACCGCTACGAAGATTGCGCGTGATCCAGTTGTCAATCTGTGCGCGCAAAGCAGCCACGGCCGATCGACCTGTGACAGAGCCGGTCTCTGCGCGGATGATGCCGGCAGTCAGTGCCACCAGCGCCCGGCGGGTCGCCTCGACCTCTGAGGTAGTCATGCCTGGCACCCGGCTCCACGCCTCGTCAAGGACCCTGAGCAGGACACCAACCAGCGGCCGGTCCTGCTCGAGCACGAGGCAGCCCGGAATGTTCGCGTCGCAACCAGCTGCCACCAGCACTGCCCGCGGCAGGGTCAGCGTGCGTTTCCTGACCCGCTCCGGCACCGCGAAGCCGTCACCGTCGTAACCGCCGGTCGCCACGACCACTGTCCCGTTCACCAGCGCGGGATCCGTGCCTGCGAAGGAAAGTCGCTCGTCGCCCCAGTCACCTGCCACGACCACGACGACATCGCGCTCAGCGTCACGATCTTTACCCAGCGACAGCACGCTGTGCAGGGGCGGGCAGTCCCAGTCCGCGAGCTGGAGGTCGCCGACGTTTCGCGAACGCAAGCGAGTGGCATTGCCCCGCCTCGTGCGGTGTTGCACCGTCATGAGCCCCGAGACATCGCGGACCGCAGTCTCCCAGCGGGCCCGGGGCCCGGCCGCCTCGAAGTCGAGGACTTCGATTTCGGTGGGTGCGGTCGCGGTCATCGGGGCCTCCCAAAGCAGTGGACTAGGTTTGATGTGCCTGTACAGCGTGCCTGTGGACCACCACGGGGCGCATTGTGTGAATCACGTATTCCATTACCTATTCGCGCTCCGGCCCGACCGCTCCCGGTCGGACGTGAGCGTTAGTCTGGTCGGACCATGGCTTCACTGTCGGCGAACCAGCCGGACAACCTGCCCGCGGATCTGACGAGTTTCGTAGGCCGTCGATCCGAGACCCAGACTGTCCGAAAGCTTCTCTCCGCCGACCGGCTCGTCACGTTGACCGGGGTAGGCGGGGTCGGCAAAACCCGCCTCGCACTGCGGGTTGCCCGTGATGTCCGCCGCGCCTTTCCGGATGGGGTTTGCCTGGTCGAACTGGCGTCCCTGAAGGACCCAGACCTGCTGCCGCACACGCTGATAGATGCACTCGGGATTCGCGAGCAGTCAGCCCCTGCCCCGTTGGTCCTCACCGACTACTTGCGCCCCCGGCACACCTTGTTGGTCCTCGACAACTGCGAGCACATACTCGAGGCAGCCGCGGACCTGGTGGACCGGCTGCTCCGGGCGGCGCCGAAACTGCGGATCCTCGCCACGAGCCGACAAGCGCTGATGATCGCCGGTGAGCACGTGTACCCGGTTCCGACGCTCCCGGTGCCCGACGTCGATGTCCGTCTCGCTCCCGGCTCGGCGACGCAGTTCGCGGCCGTCGACCTGTTCGCCGCGCGGGCGGCTGCGGTCGTTCCCGGGTTCGAGATCACCCCCGACAATGAACAGGCGGTCATCCGGCTCTGTCAGCGGCTGGAGGGGATCCCGTTGGCGATCGAACTGGCAGCGGTGCGGTTGCGCGTGCTAACGGTGGAGGAGCTCGCACATCGGCTGGATAGTCGGTTCGAGCTGCTTCGCGAGGGCAGTCGTAACTTGCCGGAGCGGCATCAGACTCTTCAGGCACTGATCGACTGGAGCTATGAGCTGTGTACTCCGGCGGAGCAGACGCTGTGGGCGCGCGCATCAGTGTTCGCTGGTGGGTTCGGTCTTGACGCGCTCGAGGCTGTCTGCGCGGACGAGTTGCTCGCCGAGGAGGTCATTCTCGACACGGTGGCCGGGCTGACCGACAAATCGATCTTGATCCGAGGCGAGCACGGCGGGCGTGTCAGGTTCCGCATGTTGGAGACTATCCGGGAGTACGGCCAGGCCCGACTACGAGAGTCCGGCTCCGAAGCGAAGGTGCAGCGCAGGCACAGAGATTGGTACTGGCGGCTGATCGAGAAGGCTGCCGCGCAGTGGTTCGGTCCGGGACAGGAGGCCTGGGCGGCCCTGCTCCGTGTGGAGCATCCGAACGTGCGCGCGGCGCTCGAATTCTGCCTCGCGCGGCCAGACGAGGTGCGCGTCGGACTGCGGATGGCGGGCCTGCCCTGGTTCCTCTGGACTGCGCTCGGCTTCATGACCGAAGGCCGCCTGTGGCTGGACCGTGCGTTGGCAATGGATCCAGAACCGAGTCTCGAGCGGGTTTGGGCGCTGGGCACCGCCGCTGACATCGCTGTCTTCCAGGGCGATGAGGCTGCTGCTACTGCACTGATCGACGCCGTCCACGATCTGGCGGTGCAACTCGACGAGCCAAAAGGCTTGGCTTACGCAACCCATATGCTCGGCCTACGCGAACTGGGCACCGACCCGAGCGCTGCGATTCCACTGTTGGTTGAAGCGCTCGAGCGATATGGGTGCGCCGACGTACCCGCCGACTACCCCAACAGTGTGCGGCCTGCACTGACCATGGCCTACGCGCAGGCCGGCGCGCTGGACAGAGCCGCCGACGTGGCCGAGGAGGCATGCGAACAGTGCAAGCAGGCCGGCGAGCGTTGGCTGTTGTCCTACGCCATGTGGGCGAAGGGGTTCTTGAGGCTCCTCCAGGGCGAGCTCGAGCAGGCCGAAGCCGATCTGCGCGAGGCGCTCCAGCTCAAGCGGTTCACCCAGGACAGTCTGGGCCTGGCGTTCATCCTGGACGTTCTCGCCTGGACCGCCGCGGCGAGCGGCGACTGCGAGCGGGCCGCGGTGCTCCTCGGCGCGTCGGACCAGGCCTGGCAGACCGTTGGCGTCCCACTGTTCGGAGCGAAACAACTGCTCGCGCGGCGCGAACAGTTCGAGAACATGGCTCGGCAGGCGATGGGCAACCCTGGCTTCGACACCGCGTTTGCGCGCGGAGGCCAGCTCACCATTGAGGAGATGCTGACCTTCGCGCTCCGAGAGCACCGAGTCTCCCCCGTCGAGCCCCGACAGGCCGACAGCTTGTTGACACCTCGAGAGCGCGAGGTCGCGGAGCTGGTGGCGCAGGGAATGTCGAGCAAGGACGTGGCGGCCAAGCTGGTCATCTCCCGACGCACCGTCGACGTACACGTGGAGCACATCTTCGCCAAACTTGGGTTCAACTCCCGCACTCAGATCGCGACCTGGGTGGCACAACGGCGCGCGCCGGAATCGCCAAATCGGTGATAGTCATCTCCGCCCTCATCAGCGGCTGCGGCGGCGGCGCGCCGTCCAGCAGCACGTCGCCCACCACCACGGCCTCGTTGGCCCGGCTGGTCGACGCATCGACCGCACGACCCACGACCACCACCAGCGCGGCGCCCGCCACGACCACCGCCGCCCTGCCGATGACCACGACGTCGGCCGTCGCCCCGCCGGTCGCGCCCACGACAACGGTGGCCGTTGCTCCCCGCCCGCCCCCGCCGTGATCCCGGCCGCCCCGCAATCATCGGTCAGCTACGCGTCCTGCGCCGACGCAAAAGCAGCCGGCGCCGCGCCGATCTACCAAGGCGAGCCCGGCTACTCGACGAAACTCGACCGGGACAAGGACGGTATCGCCTGCGACAAGTGAGGCGGCGTCACCCTCGCCCGACGCCGTGCCGTCGTCGACGGTGCGGGTCACAAGGGGGCACAGGGTTTGCCGGGTCCTGTTCCAGAACGGAAACAACTCGGGGCTGCCGGCGTCCGGGTGTTGCCGTTGCGCCTGCTCGACGAATTCGAGGACCGTCTTTCCGGTGGTGTGCGACAGTGCGCAGGCGTCCAGACTCAGCTTCGCCGACGCCACGAACCCGATCCTCTCGGCGTACGGGCCCAGGACCCCGGAATCGACGAACGGGCCGAGGCCTGGCCCCCACCGGTTGAAGGCGGACTGCAACCCGAAATCACAGGGCTGCCCGAAGAGTTCACTGCACGTCGTCGGCCGGCCGTGGACCATGACCGCGGTATCGGGCAGCGGGCGCGGCGGCTCGGGCGAGTCCGGTCGCGACGCCACCGCCCACACCACCAGCACCGCGGCGCCGACGACCAGGCACACCAGCACCGCCTTCAGGACCTGCTTCATCGCTCACTCACCTCGTCACACACCTTCATTGCACCACTCCTGCCCTCCGGCCCGCTGACACACGGCCCGACGACAACCAGAAGGCCAGAACTGGAGCGTCGTCGTAGGTCACCGCCGGGCCCCCAACGCGAGCCGCTCCTCGCATGACGCGCGCACTGCACCGTGTGCTCGGTCGCAGGCGATAGCCGCCGGGCGCCTGCCCCGACCGATACCGATGACACCCGACCCGTGAGGTCACCGGGTGCCGACGCACTCCCCCGGCGCCCGAGTCAGCACCCGGGCCAGCGATAGTGACATCAGAAGACCTCCTGCATCGGGCGGACCGAGTCCGAACCCTGCCACTATCGCGCATCACGAGCCGTGGGCGCCGAAGAACCCCGGTCGGCGCCCACGGAACTTCACCGCGACCGGCTGCCGTGCACCCGGCACGACGCGTTGCTCACGGGTCGGCACACGTCGCTATCCGACCGATGATCGTCACAAATGCACTGGCAGGCAGTACTTTCGATGTGCCGACAACAAATATTATGTCAACTAGTGGATTGCAGGGCCCGCCCCCGCAGCATGAAGGGTCCATCCGCCCTCCGCCGCGCACCCGTGTTCGTCCGCGACAACAGCCAGATGCTGTTCGGTGATGCGAAGCAGCGGATCGAAGACATCCTCAGCGTGCTGTGACCGTACGACCTCGTCGACCAGCAGCGTGGACACAAACGCGCGGCGTTATGTGCGGCTCGCCCGGGCGAGCCGCGGTTAGCGTGAGAGTCGCAGGCAGCCCCCTCGCCGAAGAGCCGAGTGGGCAAACTCACCACAAGAGAGCGAGCCATCTCTCTCGCAAGGTGGCAGAATGGCCTACATCGTGTTCGACGCCGAGAAGCGCATCGGGTTTCCGAACCATCACGTCGCTGTCGACCTCGAGTCGCCCCGAAACCAGGAGGAACAAATGTCCATCGCGTCAGATGCGGTACGTACTGCGCAGGTTCTCGGCCGCCCCTTCAGCGTCGGCAACCTCACCGTGCCCAACCGCATCGTCATGGCTCCGCTGACACGGTTCTTCTCCCCAGACGGGGTTCCCGGCCACGACGTGGCGCAGTACTACGCACGCCGGGCCGCCGCGAATGTCGGTCTGATCATCACCGAGGGGACTTTGGTCCAGCACCCCTCGTCGGGCTCCAGCGAACGGGTCCCGCGTTTCTGGGGCGAAGAATCGCTCGCTGGCTGGCGCGGTGTCGCATCGGCCGTCCACGAGGCCGGCGGAAAGATCATTCCGCAGCTCTGGCATGTCGGCTCCACGCGTACCGAGGGGGTCGGGCCCGTCCGTACGGCGCCGCCCGTCGGACCCTCCGGTCTCGCCCTCGATGGCTTGCCGGCGGGGGTTGCCCTCAGCACCGCCGATATCGACGATGTCATCGGCGCTTTCGCGACCGGCGCTGCCGCCGCGCAGGAGCTCGGCTTCGACGGCGTCGAATTGCACGGTGCCCATGGCTACCTCGTCGATCAATTCCTCTGGGGACGGACGAATCAGCGTACGGATTCCTACGGCGGTGACCTCGCCTCCCGGGTCCGCTTCGCCGCCGAGGTCGTCGCGGCCGTCCGGGAATCCATCGCGCCTGACTTCCCGGTCTTCTTCCGACTGTCGCAGTGGAAGACCGGGCAGTACGACGCGCGTATTGCCGAGACACCCGCGGAATTGGAGGCGATTCTAACACCTCTCTCCGACGCAGGTGTCGACGTCTTCCATGCGTCCACTCGACGGTACTGGATTCCGGAGTTCGAAGGCAGCAACCTCAACCTGGCTGGCTGGGCCAAGAACGTCACCGGGAAGGCTTCCGTCACAGTCGGATCCGTCGGTCTCGACAAGGAGTTCGTGGGTCCGGCTGGACGTCCGGACCGGTCAGCCGTTACGAGTATCGAAGAACTTCTCGACCGTGCCGGACGTGATGAATTCGACCTCGTCGCGGTAGGACGTGCCCTGATCGCCGACCCCGCGTGGGCCCGCAAGGCGCTCGACGGGCGGCTCGAAGACGCCGAACCGTACGACGCGGCACTCCTCGAGACCCTTCACTGAGGTGATTTCCGAAGCCCACGGTTGCAGAACGCCAGCGGAAGTATCTGCCGCACAGGTACGCTCGACCTCACGATACGGTGTTGCGACCACCGATGGAATTGCCCTGGCCACCCCGATCGGAATGAACCACGTGCCGTCCGGGTTGCGGAGCGCGATCGCGTTCTGTGGGCGCCGAAGACGCGCCAGGTCCGCAGTCATTCGGTCGACGATCGAATGACCAACGATCCGAACAGATTAGCAATCCTTGATCGCAGAAATAGGTGAGCGTCATCTGTCGAGTGCTCGGTGATGTTCTCACCCACAGCCGATTCGGCTGCTGGACGCTGAACTGGCCCCAGACGAGGTCGTCACGGACCGGCGGCCCGGATCGACGATGAAGTCCTCGCTACTTGCCGAACACCGAGAGGACCCGCTGCCGCGAGCACAATCGGCGGACACGGTTCTCGCCGGTAACGATCCAGTGCGCGGGTAGTTCGTCGGCGATGAACCGCTACCCGAACTCTGGATCGTCGCCGGGGATAGCGAACGCGGCGTTGATCAGATGGTCGTCGTCCCGCTCCCGTCGGGACACGGGATCGGGTCCCCTCGTAGAACGCTTGCCGGGAGAATCCCGGCATCCGGCAGCACGCCGCGACGGGGATTCCGGCGGCGGAATGGTCCCGGGCCAGCGAGAACATTCCTCCGAGCACGGCGTGCAACGGTTGTAGAAGTCAGGAGTCGACCGATTCTGCAGGCGCGGACTGCATGTCTTGGGAGTTCTTGATCGTCGATGCTGCTCTCCTGATCGAGAGCAGAGCAACGAGACCGAAGAAGCAGGAAGCAGTGATAAAGAATCCCGGGGATACAGCGCTACCGGTTTCTCGGATCAGCCATGTGGATACGTAAGCTGCCGTTCCGCCGGTCACGAGATTCGCGAAGTTATTGGCCAGAGCGACACCGGTTACTCGTGTGCGCGAGTCGAATAGAGATGGCAAGACAGCCGATACGGCTACGACCACTATCGCCATTGCCAGTCCAAACACCAGGAAGGAACCGACCGCAACCGTTCGACTTCCCGTCGCTGTCAGGTGGAGAACCGGGAAGACCAACACGACGCACGCGATAATCCCACCTGTATACGCCTTGAGCGCCCCGACACGGTCGGTGATCAACCCGTACACCGGCATCAGGATCGTAATGCAGGCGATGATGCCTGCTGAGATCCATGCAACTTCGCTGGTCCCCAGATCATTTTCCCTCGCGAGATGTATACCGAGGTAGGTGAAAACCATATACAGGCAAGCGCTGGCGGGGATCGAAATACCAATAGATTGAAGGACTCTCACGGTCTGTGTCTTGAGTAATGTCAGAAGTGGAGAATTCTTCACCGCGCCATCCTGAACAGACTTTTCGTGCTCGGAACTATCGTCGATTTTGCTTCTAGCCCATAGACAGATCGCGAGAAGGGGAACGCCCAACAGGAACGGGATGCGCCAACCCCACGACGCCATCTGCGACGCGGACAGCAGGCTCGACACCGAACCAACGCAGATTGCGGCTAGCGCAAAACCCCCGGTTACACCCAGGAAGACGAAGGATGCCGCCAACCCTTTCCGCTTCGGTCCGGTGATCTCGTAGGCATACGTCATGGCGCCGCCGAATTCGCCGCCGGCCGAGAAGCCCTGAGCGAGGCGGGCCAGCACGAGCAGAATGGGCGCGACAATGCCTGCGGTCTCATACGTCGGAAGAAAGGCCATCAAGAGACTCGAGGCTCCCATGAGCAGCACGGACAGCAGCAGCACCGTCTTCCGCCCGCTGCGGTCGCCTACTCGACCGAAGAAGATGCCGCCGAGCGGACGCATGAGGTAAGCCGACGCAAAAACGGCCAGGCTGGCCAACAACGCAGCAGTCGGATCACTTCCGGGGAAAAACAACGGAGCCACTACCACTGCAAGATAGGCGTACACGGTGAAGTCGTAGTACTCGACGATTGTTCCCGTGGACGCGGCAATCAGGCCGCGTATTTTTCGTCTTTTCGCTACTTCGTCCGTTTGAGGTATGTCGTGCCGGTTCGTCATTGGTCTCTCTCACTCTGCGGTGGCGATCTAAACATGTGTGCATAGCTGTGATCGCCCTGAATGTCCGATACGCGGATTGATCCGCCCTGACGTAAGTGGAGACTTCGTTCAGGCGATCTCGAGGATCGAGGCGGCGGTGGGGCTGTTCACGGTAGTGCGTGTCGTAGTCGGTCGGTGGGAATTGGTCGATTGACGAATGGAGTCGGTCCGTGTTGAACAGCGGACCGACTCCATTCGGCGGTCTCCCACTCAACCTCGGCGGTTAGCATCCGAGTGATGCCTCGAACCTGTTGAGGTGAACCGGAAATCTGTTCTCCTGCAGGTGCACAGTGCTTGTCCGAGAACGCCGCTGACCCACGGCGTGGTCTTGGCAGTCATCACTCACCAGCCCAGAACCCGAGTCAGATTCCGGCTCGGGCTGCTACGTCGCACGCCTTCGCCACGAGCGCGACCATGCGGTCGACTCGTTCGGTGGCGGCGACCGGCTTCCGATGTCGCGCCTGGTCAGGCATAGGGGTCTGCGAGCCCGACGTACCGGATGTCGAGGTATTCGTCGATTCCTTCGAAGCCGCCCTCGCGGCCGAGACCCGACTGTTTGACCCCGCCGAAGGGTGCGGCGGGGTTGGACACGACGCCGACGTTGATTCCCAGCATCCCGGTCTCGAGTTCTTCGCTCATGCGGAGGGTGCGCGCGGTATCGCGGGTGTAGACGTAGGCGACGAGTCCGTATTCGGTGTCGTTGGCGACCTGGATGGCGTGCTCCTCGTCCTGGAAGGTCGTGATCGGGGCCACGGGTCCGAAGACCTCTTCCCGGAGGATGCGCGCATCGGTGGTGACGCCGGTCAGCACCGTCGGGGAATAGAAGTAGCCATCGCCCGGCACCGGTCGACCGCCGGTGACGATCGCGGCGCCGTGTGCGACGGCGTCCTGGACCAGGTCGTGAACCTTGGCCCGGGACTCCTCGTCGATCAGTGGGCCGAGTTGGGAGTCCGCGTCGATACCGGGTCCGACGACCAGGCGTGCCATCTTGCCGGCGAGCTTGGTCGCGAACTCGTCCGCGACGGACTCGTGCACGATGAACCGATTCGCCGCCGTGCAGGCTTCCCCCATGTTCCGGAGTTTGGCGATCACGGCGCCGTCGACTGCTGCGTCGATGTCGGCATCGGCGAACACGAGGAAGGGCGCGTTGCCGCCAAGTTCCATGGAGGTCCGCAGCACCTGCTCCGCCGAGTCCGCGAGCAGCCGCCGGCCGACTTCGGTCGATCCGGTGAACGAGAGCTTCCGCAGCCGGGGGTCGGCGATGAGCGGGCCGGTGACCGCTCCGGCGCGCGAGGTGGGGATGACATTGAGCACGCCGGCCGGCAACCCGACCTCTTCGAGGACCCGCGCGAACAGCAGGGTGGTCAGGGGCGTGAGCGTGGCGGGCTTGACGACCATCGTGCAGCCGGCGGCGATCGCGGGGGCGATCTTGCGGGTCGCCATGGCCAACGGGAAGTTCCACGGGGTGATGAACAGGCAGGGGCCCACGGGACGCTTGTGGACCAGCAGCCGGGTCTTCCCGTCCGGTGCCGCCGAGTATCGGCCCGACACGCGGACGGCCTCCTCGGAGAACCACCGGAGGAACTCGGCGCCGTAGGTCACCTCGCCGCGCGCCTCGGCGAGCGGTTTGCCCATTTCCAGGGTCATCAGCATCGCGAAGTCGTCCGATCGGGCGATCACGGCGTCGAACGCCGCCCGCAGAAGTTCGGCACGTTCGCGGGGAGCTGTTCGTGACCAGGCCTTCTGAGCGGTGGCCGCGGCGTCGAGGGCGGTGGCTCCGTCGGCGACGGTGGCGTCGGCCACGACGGCGAGTTCTCGACCGGTCGCCGGATCGTGCACCGGGAAGGTGTTCCCCGTCTCGGACGGGCACCACCGCCCGCCGATGTACAGTCCGGTCGGGACCGCTTCGAGTAGCGCCTGCTGGGAGGTCTGGGTGCTGGTCAAGGCTTCCTCACTTCTCATCGAAGATGATGACTTGCCGGATGGCGTTGCCGTCGGCGAGTTGGTCCATGGCGGAGTTGATGTCCGACAGCGCGATCCGGGACGAGATCAGCTTCTCGACCGGGAGTTTTCCGTCGCGCCACAGCTGCGCAAAGACCGGAATGTCGCGGGCCGGTACCGCGGAGCCGAGGTAGCTGCCGATGATGGTCCGCGCGCCGGCCACCAGAGCGAGCGGCGAGATCGACGACCGGGCGTCCGGGGCCGGGAGTCCGACGGTGACGGTGGTGCCGCCGGGGGCGGTGGCGGCGAGGGCGGTCTCGAAGGCGCGTGGGTGCCCTGCCGCCTCGATGACGATCGGCGCCTGGATGTTCAGCTCGGCGACATCTTGGGGAGTGTAGGTCGCGGACGCACCCAACTTTGTTGCCTGGGTGAGCTTGTCGGGATTCGAGTCGACTCCGATCACCTCGCCCTCCCCGAGGGATAGCGCGGTGATCAGCGCCGCCATGCCGACACCACCGAGCCCGACGACCATGACGGCTTGGCCCGGGGTAGGGCGACCGGCGTTGATGACCGCGCCGCCACCGGTGAGGACGGCGCACCCGAGTACGGCGGCGATGTCGGGTGGAACGTCGTCCCCGACGGGTACGACCGAATGCTGGTCGACGACAGCGTGTGTGGCGAAACCGGAGACGCCGAGGTGATGTTTGATGTCAGTGTCGTCGCGGTGCAGGCGGATACCGCCGCAGAGGAGGGTGCCCGCGTTGTTCGCTGCGCTGCCTGGGGAGCAGGGCAGTTTGCCGTCGGTTCGGCATTCGGCGCAATTGTTGCAGCGCGGCAGGAAGGCCATGACGACGCGCTGCCCGACGACCAAACCGGATACACCGGCGCCGAGCTGTTCGATCCGGCCTGCCGCCTCGTGGCCGAGCAGCATCGGGATCGGCCGCGGCCGGTTGCCGTCGACGACGGACAGGTCGGAATGGCAAATTCCGGCCGCTTCGATCCGGACGAGGACCTCGCCGGGTCCCGGCGAATCGAGTTCGAGCTCGGTGATCGAGATCGGTGTGGAGTCCGCGTACGGCCGTGGACGGCCGCTCGCCTCGAGAACGGCTCCGCGAATCTTCATAATGTGTGTGTTTCCCTTCTGCGGCGTCTGACAGCACTGGCTGCGGACCGCTCTACCGGCAACGCGGATGTGCGGAATCAACGGGACTAGTCGGCGACGACTGATTGTGGACGGTGCAGCCGGTGGCGTTGAATCTTCCCCGAGCCGGTACGTGGAATCTCTGATACAGCAATGAATTCAGCGGGGACTTTGAAGTAGGACAACGCCGCCGCACAGCGACTCCGCAGATCGTCCTCATCGATGCCGCTGTCATCTGCTGCGACGATAAACGCAATGGGAAGCTCCCCGAACGCGTCGCGCGGCCGCCGCGACGCCGCGTCGGCCACCCTCTCGCATGGGCGGTGGTGGACCGTCGTCGGTACCGCAATCGGTGCACCGGCTGGGCTGTGTGAGCACTGCAACGACATGGGTTGTTCGGGCACCGGAGTGTGGCTCGTTCAGGCACCCACAGGTACCTCGGGAGAGCGTGATGTCGTCACGGGACGAGGTCGGCTGCGGAGCTCTGCGCGTCGCGAAGCGCGATGACACTCATGGCGGAGAACTCCAGCGACCACAGATTTCCGTGGTCCGGGTACTTGGCCGACATGGCGTCGATGAGGTCTTCGGCGCCCTTCGCGGTCTCGTAGGCGGCCGCGAAGTCCTGGATGTAGGCGCGGGTCTGCGCGATCATCGTCTCGACCGCGTAATCGTCGCCGTCCGGTCGGCGGTGGCCGGCGACGATCATCCGAGGGTGGAGCTTCTCTACGAGGTCCACCGTCTCGAGCCAGTCCTGCCACTCCTTGGGCGTCGCCAGGCCGAGCATCGGGTGGATCTCGTTGTAGACGGCGTCACCGGCCACCACGGCATCGATCGCCGGGATGTGCACGATCGAGGTCGGGTGGATGTCGGCCTGCTTGACCTCGATGATCTTCAGTGGTGAGCCGTCGACGTATAGCGTGTCGCCCTCGATCGGGTCGGGGAGCGCATCGCTGACGACGCAGGCGTCGCCGAACATCATCGCCCACTGCTGACGGTGTTCCTCCATGTTTTCCTTCATGGCCTCGACGACGTGGGGCAGCGCGACACACTTCGCCTCCGGGAACCGCTCCATCAGGGGACCGATGCCAAGGTAGTGATCGGCGTGCGCATGCGTGATGTAGATCGTGGTGAGGGTCTTCCCGGTGCGTTCGATCAGATCCCCGAGATCCCGGACGTCGTCCTTGAGGTACTGGGCGTCGATGAGAACTGCCTCGGTCGGGCCGCTCACGATGGTGGCGGTGGTCGGCGAGAAAGTCCCGGTGGGCATTTCGGGCCAATCATGCGGGACCCGGGGCCAGCGGCCGACGTAGGTCGTCGCACGGATCGGCGGTGCAGCCGGCGACGATCCTGAGCCTGCGCTAGGTGAGTGAGCGTCGATGGTCACGGAGTACCTCCAGGGTTGCGGGTTGGGCAGCGCGTCTTCGCGGGGGCGTCGGGTCGGCGAGGGCACTTAGAGAGAGTAATCTCTACCACATGGCAGGGCAAGAGCATGACGCGGCTGCCCCATCCAGCCGGACCGCCTTTTACCGTCAATTGCCGCGACATCGGACCCAGCGAACGCATCCTTGACCTGATAGTAATCACTCTCTATCGTATGAGAGCAGCGGAGGCATGGGGAGCGGAAATGGCGACTTCCCATGACCGGCGGTCGGTTCCAGCGTGTCTTTCTCGCACACCCCCTCCCGCACTGCACCTCTCGGTGCATCGAATGCTCGGGTGGTCCTCCGCCGGGTGGGCTGATCAGTTCTTTGACACGAAAACGCACGGGCCCGGCCGGGCACGTCACCAACGAAAGGACGCGGATGCTTTCGACACGGTTCACCGAGGAATTCGGGATCGAGCACCCCATCGTGTGCGGTGGAATGACCGCCGTCGGCACCGCCGACCTGATCGCGCCGGTGGCCAACGCCGGAGCCCTCGGGTTCCTCACGGCACTCACCCAACCGACTCCGGAAGCCCTGGCCAAGGAGATCGCACGCTGCCGAACCATGACCGACCGCCCATTCGGCGTCAACCTCACGATCCTTCCGACGCTCACCCCCGTGCCCTACGACGAGTACCGCGAAGCGATCATCGACAGCGGCATCACCATCGTCGAGACGGCCGGGTCCAATCCGGCAGAGCATGTCGCAGCGTTCAAGAAAGCGGGCATCAAAGTCATCCACAAAGCGGTGGCCGTGCGGCACGCCCTCAAAGCGGAAGCGATCGGCGTCGACGCAATCAGCATCGACGGCTTCGAGTGCGCCGGCCACCCAGGCAACGACGACATCCCCGGACTCGTTCTCATCCCCGCAGCCGCCCGCCAGGTTCGGATCCCCCTGATCGCCAGCGGCGGCTTCGCCACCGGCAGCGGCCTGGTCGCCGCCCTCGCCCTGGGCGCATCCGCAGTCAACATGGGCACCCGCTTCGTCGCCTCCACCGAAGCCCCCGTCCACCAAAACGTCAAAGACCAAATCGTCGCCAACGACGAACGCGCGACCCAACTGGTATTCCGCGAGTTCAACAACACCGCACGAGTGGCCCGCAACACGATCTCGGAGGAAATCGCCCGCCGCTCCGCACAACCCGGCGCCACCTTCGCCGACGTCGCCGACCTCGCCTCCGGAGCACGCGGACGCGACCGCGTCCTCACCCACGGCGACATGCACGACGGCATGTGGTGGGCCGGCCAAGCCCAGGGCCTGATCGACTCCGTGCAGAGCTGCCAGGAAATCGTCGACGGCATCATCGACGAGGCCGACCGCATCATCACCGGCCTCGGCCACACCATCCCGGCAGCCGCCCGTACCGCATCCCAGGCGGTCTGATCATGGACTTCCAGACAATCCGGCACGACGTCAACGACGGCATCCTGACGATCACCCTGAACCGACCCGAACACCTCAACGCCTTCACCGTCACCATGGCCGAGGAACTCGAGCACTCCTTCCGCGCCGTCAACGACGACGACTCCGTCCGCGCCGTCATCGTCACCGGAGCCGGTCGCGCGTTCTGCGCCGGCATGGACCTCAGTCGCGAGGGCAACGTGTTCGGCCTCGACGAGCAACGCACACCAGGCCTGAGTGACATGGCCGACCTCGACGATCCGGCCATCGCCGCGGTCCGCGACACCGGCGGACGCTGCACACTCGCCATCCACGACTGCCGCAAACCGGTCATCGCCGCCCTCAACGGCCCAGCCGTGGGCATCGGCGCCACGATGACACTGGCAATGGACCGCCGACTGATGTCCACCTCCGCCCGAATCGGACTCGTCTTCGGCCGCATCGGCATCGTGCCCGAGGCCTGCTCGACCTGGTATCTACCCCGACTCGTCGGCCCCTCCGCAGCGCTCGACCTGGTCCTGCGCGCCGACATCCTCGACGCCGAAACCGCACTGGCCGTCGGACTCGTCGACGAAATCCACCCCGGCGAGGACCTGCTCACCCAGGCCGCCGCAATCGCCGACGCCTGGACCCGGGACCGCTCCCCCGTCGCCGTGGCCCTGAGCCGACAAATGGTACGACGCAACGCCACCCTGACCCACCCCGACCAGGCCCACCGAATCGACTCACTCGCCATGTTCTGGACCAGCATCGGCGACGGCAAGGAAGGCGTCACCGCCTTCCTCGAGAAACGGAAACCCCACTTCCACGGGCGCGCATCCGAGATGCCCGACTTCTACAACGACTGGGTGGCGGGCCGGGCCTCTGCTTCAGCGCCTGCGCACCCGAAGTGATGCGGTCGCGACCGCTCGAAGGCGAGATTCGCTCCGCGTCACTGTGATGCCTGCAGACGCGAACGCCTTTGGTTTCGTGCCCCTTCCACGTTTGCCGCACGACTCTCCACGTCATCCGAGGTGTCATGTCTACCTATGGCGACGGCACGACACCTCGGATGACGTGAGCAACTCCGCGCCAGCCTGACACTCACTGACCCACGAGAACAGAAGTAGCAGCACGGTCATCAAAACTGCCAATAAGAACATGCCCCCGCGAACACCCAGCCATGTCGGAGGTCCTCCAGTCCCCTGATCGGTCAGGCGGCGTGCATCGGTGACGGCAAGCCGTACAACATTGCGTTGATCGCCCTCGATCCCGACGCCGCCGCCGGGAAGTCGGCGAGCGATCCCGCCACCATCGCCGAGATCGCGGCGGTGTGGGGTTCGCCAACAGCCAACTTTCACTGTCGAGCAGATCAGGAAGTTCAAAGTCGTCGACGAGCAGTGGCTGCCCGGGAGCGACGAACTCACGCCCCACGTTGAAGGTCAAGCGCGAGAACGTGGCGGCGAAGCATGCTCCCAGATCGGTGAGCTCTATGCACAGTAGGCAATCTCGAACCAGTCATTGGGGTCCATTGTGGTGCCGACGAGGCTCTTCAACCCGTCGACGGTGGTGGTTGTGGGCATGGCGGCTACTTTCGACGCGATGGGCTTGTGGGTACGGTGCGATCAGGTGATGGTCATACCGCCATCGACGCGAGGGTTTGTCTGGTTACGTACCCGGCGGCATCGGCATCGGCATCGGCGACATCCAACGGCGCCGCACGAGAACCGGCATCCACCACACGTCCGCATCGATCTATCCGGAGCCGGTCAGAATTTCGCGGATGGTTCACCCGACGACGATTCCCAACGCCCTAAGGACGTTCAGTGACCGAAGACACCGCTCGCAGGCCACCGGTGACACGCCGGGGCATCCGCACCCGCCAAGCCCTTGTCGACGCTGCGCGGGTCATCTTCGAGCGCGACGGCTATCTCGCCGCTCGGTTGACCGACATCACCGCCGAAGCCAGCTGCTCCACCGGAACCTTCTACACGTACTTCAACGATAAGGAGGCGATCTTTGCCGCTGTCATGGAAGCGACGAAGAACGAGATGCTCCACCCCCGGATGGAGCACGTCGATGGGGTCGATCACCCGGCCGCGATCATCGAGGCGAGCAATCGTGCCTATTTCGAGAGTTACCGCCGCAACGCGAAGCTCATGCAGCTACTCGAGCAGGTGGCGAACATCGATCCCAATGTCCGGGAGTTGCGGCAGGCTCGCAGCCAGGTCTTCGTCGAACGCAACGCTTCTGGGATCAAGGATCTCCAGGAGCGAGGTCTTGCCGATCCCGACCTCGATTCCGTGATGGCCTCGCGCGCGCTCTCCGGTATGACGAGCAAGATTGCGTTCTCCACCTTCGTGCTCAACGAAAGGGTCGACTTCGAGGAGCTCGTCTACACCGCGACACGGCTGTGGTGCAATGGGTTGCGCATCGCGCATCACCCCTCCAGGAGGAAAGCCACCGACAAGAGCTGACAGCCGGCTGGGGCCTACGTCAGTCGGCTATAAGTCGGGATCTTCGGGGCACGCCGGGCACCCGCTCGGGAGACGGTTACGACTCGTTTTGCCCGCTCCTGTACGCCGGATGCTGTCATGCGCAGCACCCGGGTCCAAAAGGAGGTGGAGAGTCGGAGCCTTGTAGAGCGCTCCTCATCCTCGGACAACGATCGCGCCCTCGAGCGCGTTCGTTCCGGACCCTCCAACACCACTAGGCCTTGGATCCACAGTTGTCCGCCCATCGTCAACCACGCGTTCGCGTCGAATGGGTATTCGCCTCGGGAGTGTGTGGAGTTGGTTGGCGCCTGCGTGCTGGCCTAGGAGGAATGTACGAACTCACGCACATCCTCGTGCTCCTCGGTGAATGCAAGCCCCACGGCGCTCCCGCCTTCCACACCGGGTGGTGGGCGGACAGACTTTGGTAGCGTGTTCGGCAGTTGTGAGATCTCGGGCGTTCCCCACGACCGGGATGAAGCGGGTTGATCTCGGACGCGAATACGCACTCGCCGCGCGCAATACGCCGTTGACACGGCGCAGTCCGGCACCAGCCCATCGCAGGCTATTCCAGCAAGAGTCGGGCGACTTCGCCGCTTTCTTGTCAGATTTTGTGCACCTATCAGGTGACTGCGACGCTTGCGTCGGGATATACCCTTTCGCGCCGCGGCAGGAACCAGGCGATGGCGAGTGCTCCCAACGCCGCGAGCCCGGCCGCCGCGAAAGCAAGCCGCAAACCAGTTGCGGTGGTGTACTCGTGGCCGCCCACCGACACCACATTCTGCGCGAGGAGCACGGCGGCGACAGCACTGGCGGTGGAGGTACCGATCGACCGCATCAAGGTGTTCAAGCCGTTGGCGGCACCAGTCTCATGCTCTGGAACCGAATGGATGATCAGTGTCGGCAGCGCCGCATACGCGAAACCGATCCCGACACCGATGAAGCAGCCGACGAGCACGATGTGCCACACCTGCGTCATCAACACCAGTGCCACACCATATCCGGCCGCGATCGTCGCAGCGCCGATGATCAGACTGGTGCGGGGCCCACGGGCGGCGGAGACCCGTGCGGCGAGCGGCGAGACGGCCATCATGATCAGACCGGTCGGGACCATGCACAAGCTCGCCACCACCATCGACTGCCCCAGCCCGACCCCGGTGACGGCGGGCATCTCGAGCAGTTGCGGCAGCACCACCGAGGACGCGAACAGACCGAAACCAACAGCGACCGACGCGAGGTTCGTCAGCAGCACCGGACGACGGATGCTGACACGTAGATCGACGAGCGGACTACGTGAGCGCCATTGGTAGCACCCCCAGACCACCAGCACGAGTAGTCCTCCCACGGCGCAGACGAGGGTCGGCGCGGCGGCCCAGCCCCAATCACTGCCCTTGGAAACCGCCAGCAGCAGTCCTGTGAGCCCGACGGCCAATCCGAGCGCCCCCGCGATGTCGAAGCGCATGTCCCGATGCCGTGGACCCGCCGGCACGATCACCCACAGCGCACCCGCACCGAGGACGCTGAGCGTTCCCGACATCCAGAACAACATGTGCCAGTTGTAATGCTGTGTAGCGAACGCCGACAGCGGCATTCCCACGGCCGCACCCACTCCCAGTGTGGAGCTCATCAACGCAACGGACCGGCCTAGCCGCTCGGGCGGGATGGTATCGCGCAGCATGCCGATTCCCAGCGGGATCATGCCCAGGCCGGCACCCTGGAAGGCTCGACCCACGACCATCGGGATAAGGGTGGTAGTCACTGCCGCCAGGAGCGAGCCGACCAGGATCGCGCCGAGCAGGACGAGCGCCACACTCTTCTTACCGAAGATGTCGCCGAGGCGTCCCGAGATCGGAGTGAAGACGGCGCCCGCCAGGAGCGTGGTGGTAACGATCCACGACGCATTGGAAGGGCTCGTCGAGAGCAACCGCGGAAGTTCGGGAACGAGCGGGATCATGAGCGTCTGCATGAACGAGCAGATCACCCCGCATCCGGCGAGCGTCGCGGTGATGAGAGCAGGGCTACGGGTACTACCGGTAACAGGCGGAGCTAGTACGTTCGCGGACATCAATCACGACCATTTCACATCAACTAGTTGGCACATGCATCTGTCTTTCCGCTCATCAAGACCTAGTCGCACTGAGAGGCGAAGGCCAGGATCTCGAAACGTATCGCTGTCGTGCGTCCCTCAAGGTGGCAAGCCACCTCGAGGGACCGCCACAGGGCGCTGCGGTTCACACAGAGGCTCGTGGACGCCGGCATCGCCCCGTCCACCGGCAGCGTCGGCGACAGCTTCGACAACTCGCTCGCGGAAAATCTGTGGTCAGCACGAGATCGAATCAATCTACTGACCCGCAACTACATTCCCGACCAGAGCGGAGGGGAAAACAACGGAGCCACTACCACTGCAAGATAGGCGTACACGGTGAAGTCGTAGTACTCGACGATTGTTCCCGTGGACGCGGCAATCAGGCCGCGTATTTTTCGTCTTTTCGCTACTTCGTCCGTTTGAGGTATGTCGTGCCGGTTCGTCATTGGTCTCTCTCACTCTGCGGTGGCGACTGAACATGTGTGCATAGCTGTGATCGCCCTGAATGTCCGATACGCGGATTGATCCGCCCTGACGTAAGTGGAGACTTCGTTCAGGCGATCTCGAGGATCGAGGCGGCGGTGGGGCTGTTCACGGTAGCGCGTGTCGTAGTCGGTCGGTGGGAATTAATCGATTGACGAATGGAGTCGGTCCGTGTTGAACAGCGGACCGACTCCATTCGGCAGTCTCCCACTCAACCTCGGCGGCTAGCATCCGAGTGATACCTCGAACCTGTTGAGGTGAACCGGAAATCTGTTCTCCTGCAGGTGCACAGTGCTTGTCCGAGAACGCCGCCGACCCACGGCGTGGTCTTGACAGTCATCACTCACCAGCCCAGAACCCGAGTCAGATTCCGGCTCGGGCTGCTATGTCGCACGCCTTTTCCACGAGCGCGTCGATACGCTCCACCGTCGGCGTTCCTGCTGCTGCTTTGTTCTGCGGTTCATCTCGCGCCCGACGCATGACACCCTCGGCGATGACCGCGACCTTCCACATTCCGAGCGCATGCCAGAACCCGAGGTCTTTCAAATCGCGCCCGGTCTCGTCGAAATACACCTGGGCGATCTCGGCTCGGTCGGGAAAGCCGTCGAGCGTCGAAGCCGGGAATTCACCACCGAACGTCTCGCCGGGCTCGGGCCAGTAGGCGAGCAGACTGCCGAGATCGGCGAGTGGATCGCCCAGGGTGCACAATTCCCAGTCGAGTGCCGCGGTGACGTCGCCGGTGTCAGTGGACGTGATGACGTTGCGGAGATGAAAGTCCCCGTGCACCAATGTCAGTTCGTGTTGTTCGGGCACAGACTCGACGAGCCGACGCGTCAGATCATCGAGGGCGGGCAACTCGCGGGTCTTCGATTGCTTCCACTGCCCCGCCCACCGTTTGAGTTGACGCTGCGCATACGGCTTGTGGCTGGCCAGATCGATCAGCCCCGTCTGCTCGAGGTCGACCGCATGAATCTTCGCGAGCGTGCGGGGTAGGGACAGGCCGATCGCCCGCCGTCGCTCGGGTGTCAGCGCCTGCGCCTCCGACATCCGGTCGACCACCTGCCCCTCGATGAACTCCATCAGCAGCAGCGGTACGTCGGTGACCGCCGGGTCTTCGGTGAAGCCGAACACCCGCGGGGTCGGCACCGCGGTGTCCTGCAGTGCGGAGAGTATTCGGGCCTCACGGGCCACGTCGTGTGCCGACGCGAGAAGGTGCCCCAGCGGTGGGCGCCGCAGCACCCACCGCCCACCGACGCTGTCGCGAACGAGGTAGGTGAGGTTCGACTGACCGAGACCGATCCGGTCGAAAGTCAGTGTGCCCGTGTAATCGACGCCCGTGGTGTGCAACCATCGGGCCACGGCGGCGGTGTCGATTCCGACGATACCCACGCTAGACACCGAGCTGGACCTCCTGCCGGAACGGGAGAACGTCACCGAGCACCTGCCCGCCATCGATGACCAGAGTTTCGCCGGTGACCCAGCTGGCTGCGTCGGAGACGAGGAACGCGACAGCCGAGCCGATGTCCTCGGGTTCACCGATCCGCCCGAGGGCCGTTGAGGCGGACACCGCCGACTCGTGTTCCTTCCACAGTGCCTCGGCGAGCTTGGTCCGCACCACGCCGGGGGCGACGGCGTTGACCCGCACCTTCGGTGAAAGTTCCAGTGCCAGTTGTTTCGTGAGGTGAATGAGCGCCGCCTTCGACGCGTTGTACACGCCGATGTTCGCCTCGGCCGCCATCCCACCGATGGAGGCGGTGTTGACGACGGCGCCGCCGTGCTCACCCATCCACGCCTTTGTGGCGAGCCCCGTCCACAGCACCGGCGCCCACACGTTTATATCGAAGGTCTTGGTAAAGCGCTCGTGGTCCTGGTCGATGATCGGACCGTACGCACGGTTCGTTCCCGCGTTGTTGACGAGGATGTCCACACTGCCGAACCGCTCGAGAGTCAGATCGATGCACCGCCGGGCCGCGTCCTCGTCGACGGCATGGGCGGCAACGCCGATCGCGGTGCCCCCGACCTGTGCTGCGGCGGCGTCCGCCGAGTCCTGCGACCGTGAGGTGAGCACCACGTTGGCGCCGGCGGCGGCGATGGCCTGGGCGGCCGCGAGGCCGATGCCCCGCGAGGCGCCGGCAACAATGGCGGTGCGTCCGGTGAGGTCGAGTCCGGTCATCTCAGCTCACCGCAACCTTGTGGCCGTTGGTCGAGGACGCCGGCGCCGAATCGCGGTACCGCCGGAGTTCCTGGCGCGCGATGGACCGCTTGTGCACCTCGTCGGGGCCGTCCGCCAGTCGCAGTGTGCGCTGGTGCGCCCAGGCCATGGCGAGCGGGAAGTCGTCGGTGACACCGGCGCCGCCGTGCACCTGGATCGCCCGATCGATGATCTTCAGCGCAACGTTCGGCCCCACCACCTTGATCGCCGCGATCTCGGTGCGCGCCTCCTTGTTCCCGACCGTGTCCATGAGGTGAGCCGCCTTGAACGTGAGCAATCGGATCATCTCGATCTCGATCCGGGCCTCGGCGATCCAATCCTGGATGTTCGCGTTCTCGCTGACCGGTTTCCCGAACGTCACCCGCGACGACGCCCGCCGGCACATCAGCTCGAGCGCCCGCTCGGCCATCCCGATCGATCGCATGCAGTGGTGGATCCGGCCCGGCCCCAGGCGCGCCTGGGAGATCGCGAATCCCTCGCCCTCACCCTTGAGCACATCCTTGGCCGGAACCCTCACGTCGGCGAAGTCGATCTCCGCGTGGCCCTCTCGGTCCTGGTATCCGAACACCGGAAGTCCCCGCATCACCGTGACACCGGGCGCATCTATGGGGACGACCATCATCGACTGCTGCCGGTGCGGCGCCGCCGACGGATCGGTCTTGCCCATCACGATCAGCACCTTGCAGTTGCGGTGTAACGCATTTGACGCGAACCACTTTCGGCCGTTGAGCACATACTCGTCGCCGTCGCGGACCATCGAGAGTTCGACGTTGATGGCGTCGGAACTTGCCACCGCCGGCTCGGTCATCGCGAATGCCGAGGCCATCGTCCCGTCGAGCAGCGGCTTGAGGTACTTCTCCTTGTGCTCCTCGGTGCCGAAGAGTTCGAGCACTTCCATGTTCCCGGTGTCGGGTGCGTTGCAGTTACACGCCTCCGGGGCGATGTGGCTGCGGCCCATGATCTCCGCCAACGGGGCGTACTCGAGGTTCGTCAGCCCTGGCCCGGAGTCGGGATGGGGGTGGAACAGGTTCCACAACCCGCGGCTACGCGCCTCCGCCTTCAACTCCTCGAGGATCGGCGGCTGGAAGTGCGGATCGCCCGATTCGCGCATCTGCTCTTCGTACACCGCCTCCGCGGGATACACGTGGGAGTCCATGAACTCCAGCAGATCGGCCTGGTACTTCTTCGCGCGGTCAGAGATGTCGAACAGGGACACGGGAACTCCTTGTAGGTAGGGAGGGAAATGTGGGTGTGCGCTTGTCGAGGTGGCTCTGTACACCCTCAACGAGGTCTTCGCGTCGGAAAATGTCGAACATCAGACCTTCCGCGCGGGACACGGAGTCGGCGTAGGTGCCGTCCGCGTCGGTCTGTAGTTGTTGTTTGATCACGGCCATCGAGGTCGGTGAGCACTGCCTGGCCAGCTGCTGGGCGTACGACACCGCCGCGGCGAGCACGTTTCCATCGACGATCAGGTGATCGACGAGTCCGATCCGAAGCGCTTCCTCTGCGTCGACCATCCGACTCGACAGCAGCAGATCCGCCGCGCGGCTTCGTCCGACCAACCGTGGCAGCAGCCAGGAGATGCCGTATTCGGCGATCAGCCCACGCTGAGCGAAGGCGGTGGTGAAACGCGCAGCCGGTGAAGCAAACCGGACATCGCAATAGAGCGCCTCGACCATCCCGAGCCCTGCCGCGACGCCGTTGACCGCACCGATGAGCGGCTTGCGCAGCCGCAGCGGGACGTCACGCGGCCGACGATCCAGCAGGTCGGTGGCATCACCCACCGCCTGCAGATGCGTCAGGTCGGCACCGGCACAGAACCCGCGACCTGGCCCCGTCACGACGACAGAACGCACGTCCGGGTCGTCTTCGGCTGCGTCGAGCAGATCGAAGTAACGGTCCTCGAGTTCGTCCGTCCAGGCATTAAGTTTCGACGGCCGGTTGAACGTCAGAACCAGCACCGGTCCGCGACGCTCGGCGAGTACGAAATCCTGTTGCCCACCCGTCATGCGTGTTCCAGCAGTGAGCTCTGGTAGCGGCGCATCCCGCGCAGCCAGCGGTCGTAGTCGGAACTCTTCTGCCGGTACATGGTGAGGACGCGCTCGTGGGGCAAGATCAGGAATGTTTCCCGGTCGACGGCGTCCAGCACAATGTCGGCGACCTCCGCCGGCTGGAGCACGTCCCCCGCAGAGATCACGGCCCGTGTGGCCGCAACACCGAGCGGATCCCCCGAGTCTTCACCCGAGCGCATCAACTTCGTCTCCACTCCCATCGGGCAGAGGCAGCTCACCCGGATTCCTCGGTCTCCGTACGTCACCGACAACCATTCGGCGAATGCGACAGCCGCGTGCTTGGTGACTGCATAGGTGGCGGAGCCGATCTGTGTGAGTAAGCCCGCTGCAGACGCCGTCGTGACGAAGTAACCCTCACCGCGCTCGATCCACATGGGCACCAACTGCTGGGCGGCGCGGATGTGGGCGCGGACGTTGACGTCGAAGGCTCGATCCCAGGCGGCGTCGTCGGCGTCGAGGCCCGGCGCTCCCCCGATCCCGGCGTTGGCGAAGTAGAGGTCCACCGGACCCAATTCGGTCTCTGCCCGCTCGATGACGCGCCGAATCTGCTCGGAGTCTGCGATATCCGCACCTTCCGCGAGAGCCGATCCGGGGTGGCGTTCATTGATGCGGTCCGCAACCGCGGTGGCTGCTTTCGGGTCGAGATCGGCCACAAGTACCCGCGCACCCCGTTCGGTGAGACGTTCGGCGATCGCTCCGCCGATCCCGTTTCCACCGCCGGTCACGATGGCGACCTTCCGTGCAACCTTCACGAGGCTTCCTCTCCTTCGCCGTGCACTGTGACTCGCGTCCCGTTTTCGCATAGTCCGAATCTGGCGTCAAGTTCAAGTGCAAAGGCCGCAATATTTGCGCGATAGTTATCGCTCTCTATCGTAGCGGTGAATGACGATAATGGAAGGGGCAGGCGCGTCTCGTACAGGCAGCCGGCACCGTCGAGGCTCCTGTCCGTTCGAAGTCGCGCTGCGAGGCGGTCCACACCACCGGTCGCCCGGGCCCAGCAGATCGATACACCGGTTCCTCGTGGAGCCTGCACCACATCGCATGACCGACGCAGCGCAGGGACGCGCCGGTCGATGCCTGACTTCCTGTGGCCGCCAAGACGGATTCATCTCGTCCCGTCGACAGTTCCTGACAATCCGCCTCGTGGCGGATCGGGTCGTCGGAGCGCCCCCTGCCGGGTCGGCCGTGGGGTGGAGTGAGGACGCACGGCCCGGCCGGGCTCAGGCACGAATGAAAGGACGCCATGCTCTCGACACGGTTCACCGAGGAGTTCGGGATCGAGCACCCATCGTGTGCGGTGGAATGACCGCCGTCGGCACCGCCGACCTGATCGCGGCGGTGGCCAACGCGGGAGCCCTCGGGTTCCTCACGGCGCCGACCCAACCGACTCCCGAGGCGCTGGCCAAGGAGATCGCGCGCTGCCGAACCATGACCGACCGCCCGTTCGGCGTCAACCTCACGATCCTCCCGACGCTCACGATCCTCCCGACGCTCACCCCCGTGCCCTACGACGAGTACCGCGAGCTGATCGCCGGCCCGTCCTTCGAGACCATGTAACTGATCACGAGTTCGCGGGGACGTAGGTCGTCTTTATTCTCGGGTTCGACCCCGAGCATCAGGTGCCCCCACACCGCTTTGTCCCAGGTGATCATCTCTGCGTCGACGGCCTTCTGCAGAAGCCAATGTCCGGCGAGATAGTAGCCGTCGCCGACTTGGCTGGGGGTGAGTCGGTCGAGTCGGTCGGTGTGCAGTGTCAGCAATACCATTGCGGTCCTTTCAGAGTGGATTTCGGTCGAGGACGTCGTGGCCCGGCTCGCCGGAGCCCACAGGGCGTCATCGACCTTCCGCCGGAGTCGGTCTGCCGTTTCGGCCCACTCGAGAGTCGATCCCGGATTTGTGCCAGTTCTCCGTGCACTTCGAGTGCCGTCAGTGATTCGGTGCCACGACGAAGGCGCCGACTCCTTGGCGGGCTTCGAGCAGTCCTTCCTCGGCGACACACTGCTGCGCGGCGCGCACGGTATTCAGGCTGCGGATCCCGTACTCCTCTTGCAGTTCGCTGATACCACTACGGTCCTCGCCACGATGGACAGCGCAACAAAGTCCTGACCGCCCGCTGAAATGGCACCGGCATTGGGGCGCGACGAGCGCACGCACGTAATACTGCAACGACAGTTTGTGATGTCGATGTTTGGAGTGGCTGGCGCGCGCTCCGGCCTGGCTGGCGCGGCGCCAGTTCGATCGGTGCCAGACATGCACGAGGGCGTGTTCGACCGGAGGGGCGACACGGCCCAAACAATCGTCGGATCTCGTTGACTGTCAGAGGTATTAGATCTCGGGCGCCGACTGGAGATCCCCTTTTGAGCGCCGCGGCGGGATCGTCAGGAAGGCAGCCGCAGTCATCGACAAAAGTGATGTGCCGGTACCAGGCCGAGTACGCACGCACCTGGAGTGGTCGAGTCCGGTCTCGTTCTTGGTGGTTCGGAAGCACTCCTTGATCGCCCAGAACGCGGTGAACCCCGCTGACCACTCCAGCACCTCTGACTGCCCATTGGATCAATTACCACAACGGTCTCGATCGCAAACTGTCGTTGCAGTACCAAAGACCGAGCCGCCGCACCCGTTCCCGTCGTCGTTCTCGGCGGACCATGACCCGTTGCTCCAGCACGGCAGCACCGCCACCGCGTCGCGGCCGTGGCGACGATGGGCCCCTCAACAGGTACCTACGTAGGTATATACCCGCGTGTGCCGCAGCAGGCCCAGCGGGCATGCTCGAGCCCAGTACGCAATGTGGTTTTGCACACTTTTACGCCCGTCAGATAGAAGCAGCACACCAATGCCGCTGTGGCAGCTGTTCACCCCGTAGAACGCCTACACCGTTGAAGGAACCATTTGAATTATTGGCCCGCAGCCGGAGTCGGCCGTCGAGGCCGCGCTGGTTCGAGGAGAACCGGAGCTCGTCGAACAGCGCCGAAGAACTGATCGTGGCGCCTGCCTGAACAGGCAATCCACAAGACACCTACTGGAATGGAGAAGCCGATGCGTGAAGATATCGAGTTCGACGCTGAGGGAGTGACGCTGCGCGGCTGGTTCTACAAACCTGACGACGCGTCCGGTGAGCTGCCGTGCATCATCTTGACGCACGGGTTTTCGTGTACCAAGGAGATGGGTCTCGAACCCTTCGCCGAGGTGTTTACCGCCGCGGGGTTCGCTTGCGTGGTCTACGACCACCGGGGGTTCGGTGCCTCGGACACGGCGCCGGGCAAGCCCCGGCAGGAGATCGACCCGTGGGACCAGATCCACGACTGCCAGCACGCGATCACCTACGCGCAGGGCCGGCCCGAGGTCGACGCCTCGCGGATCGGGGTGTGGGGTTCGAGCTACTCGGGCGGGAACGCGTTCGTGGTCGCGGCGATCGATCGCCGCGTGAAGGCCGTGTGCGGTCAGGTGCCTGGTGTCTCGATGCGGCGCGCATTCGAGGCGGGTGTGCCCGAGGAGTTCTGGCAGGCGGCATGGGACGGGCAGGCCGCCGATCGGCTTGCGCGAGCCCGAGGAGAGGCACCGGCGATGATTCCGGTGGTCACCGCGGACCCGACGCAGCCGGCAGCCCTGCCGACGCCCGATGCCTACGAGTTCTTCTCGGCTTACGAGGGGACCGCGTGGCGCAACGAGGTGACGATGCGCTCGTTGGAACTGAATTACGAGCCGGGCCAGTTTCTCAAGTTCGTCGCTCCTACCCCGCTGCTGATGGTGGTTGCCGAGGACGACAACGTTGTGACGCCGGCGGAGTGGGCCAAGGAGGCGTTCGAGACCGCGGCAGAACCCAAACGTCTCGTCTCGATCCCCGGCGGCCACTTCGACGCATACACCGGTCACCCCTTCGAGTTCTCTCCTCGGGCGCGGCACGCGACTGGTTTCTCGAGCACCTGGCGCAGAAGGTCGCCCCGGCATCGGTCTGACATCCGGGGTCTACCCCGCTGCGGTCCTGGCAATAAGCGGGTACGGAGCGGGACTACGGCTGGGAAATGATCATCAGCGAGTTGCCGGCCGATCCGGAAGATCAACGGGTTCTCCCCGCCGCCGTTCCGCTCGTCGCGGAGGTGCTGTGGCGGTAGGAAACAACCCAAGCGCCGCGACGGCAACTACATCGGTGCATGAGGCCCTCGACAAGATGCCCCGCTTCTTGCGATCTCGCGGTGATTGCAGTCCGCATCCCGAATCAACACGCCTCGTCCAATCCGGGCGTGGTCATCGAAAGTGTGAGCACTCGGCTCACGACGAAAAAGGAGAAATAGTCATGCCGTTCTGGAGAATCCACCACCCTGTTGGGGCCTACACCGACCAGGACAAGGAGGACTTCGCGAAGGCCATCACAGCTCGCTACGCGGCAGAAATGCCGGCCTTCTACTGCGACGTGTTCTTCTACGAGGTGGAGAAAAGGAACGCGTTCAGGGGTGGCGAGGCCGTCGACAACTTTGTTCGCCTCCAGGTGGAACACATCGCACGAGCGATAGACGGCAAGGTGATGCAGGAGTTCATCATGGACATGCTGACCGAGACCATCCGGCCTTGGCTCGACGGCCGGGGACACGATTGGGAAATGAGCATCGGGGAGATGCCGGCCGAGCTGTGGAGGGTCGACGGGCTCACCCCGCCGCCGTTCCGCTCACCGGCGGAGAAGCGGTGGATGAAGGACAACAAATCATCCCCGTACGACTGGACCGAAACGGTCGGTCTTAACGCGGATGGCCAGATCGTGGGGTTGGTCGATCCCAGGGGCTGAATACCTAGCGACCCACAGTCTGACCAACGCTCCGTGATCCCGGCCCGGGTCTCTGTGCCCCCACCGACCCGGGCCGTCGGCCCGTTCGAGCAACTGCAGAAGGCGAGAACCGATGCCTTACGTGCCCCTCAACCCGGCCACCGGTAGGCAACTGCTCACGTTCGAGACCACCAAGGATCCCGACCTGGCCGTAAGTCTGGTGCGCTTGCGTGGTCGTGGTCGTGGCCGATGTTCGAGTGTGAGGCGAAAGTTGGACCGATCAACATTTTCCGGCTCCGCGCATGCTCGTCACGGGCGGCTCATCGGACATCGAGTGGTCGGTAGCCCGGATGCTTGCGTTGCCGGGTCAGCTGTCGGCATCTTCGGTCGAAATTCGACACGCTCAGCAAGGCCGTCGAGGAACTCGGCGGATCTGGTGAGGGCCCGTGTTCTCGGCAGTAGCCGACGTGGCAGACGAATGACACTATTGGCTTTTAAAATGGTAGGGATCGCTCTCTACGGTAGCGGGCGATCACATGGAGAGGCAGAAATCACAATGCACGCACTCGAAGTCGCCAACGATCCCGGCGAGGCGTTTACTCGCGCACTACACGCTGCGACCCTGTGCGAGGCGTTCCAGATCACCGCGGCCGCGCGGGCCGACCAAGTCGCTCTGCGCACTGTCGACGGAGGCGTCTCACTGACGTTCGCCGCACTCTCGGAGAGAGTCCGACGCCTGACGGCCGGCTTGGCGGCGCTGGGTGTTCGGCGCGGCGACACCGTCGGCATCATGCTCACGAATCGGCCGGAGTTTCACATCGTCGACCTGGCCGCCATGCACCTCGGTGCCCTGCCGTTCTCGATCTACAACACGTCCGCACACAATCAGATCGAATATCTGTTCGGTGATGCCGGAAACCGGATCGTGATCACCGAGCGAGCGTTCGTCGACCGCCTCGTGGCCGTGCGCGATGGCGGCACCCCGCTCGACCTGATCGTCGTGGTCGACGGCGCACTGGAGGGGACGCTCAGCCTCGAGGACGTGGAAGCAGCGGGCGACCCGGACTTCGATTTCGACGCAACGTGGTCGGCGGTCGCTCCTGATGACCTCCTGACACTCATCTACACCTCAGGCACCACAGGCCCACCCAAGGGTGTAGAACTCACTCACCACAACCTGATGAGTCAAGTTCGCGCGCTCCAACAGGCAATGCCCACCACACCGGGCGGCCGCTTCGTCTCCTTCCTTCCCTCCGCGCACATCGGTGATCGGTGGGGTGCGCACTATTGCGCTCTGATGATCTGGGGATTCACGGTCACGCCACATCCGGTCGGCGGCGAGATACTGGACGTCGTGGAGCAAGTGCGTCCGACGGTGTTCCAGCCGGTGCCCCGTATCTGGGAGAAGGCCAAGGCCAAAGTGGAGGCTCAGCTCGAGGCCGACCCCAACTGGGCACGGCGCGCACTGCTGCGCTGGGCCATCGACATCGGGATCAAGAAGGCACAGGCCGCACGCGACAACCGTTCTCTCGGCAAGATCTTCGACATTCAGGCATCGGTCGCGGCCGCGCTCATCGGCGACAGGTTTCGTCGAATGCTGGGCTTGGAGAAAATAGACTGGGTCCTCTCTGGATCGGCCCCGACTCCCCGCGACGTGTTCGCGTTCTTCTCGGCAATCGGTATTCCCATCTGCGAAGTGTGGGGCATGAGCGAAACGTCCCTTGCCATCACCGTCAATCCGCGCGACGCCATCCGGGAGGGCACGGTGGGGCTACCCCTGCCCGGAATCGAGGTGAAAGTCGCCGAGGACGGGGAGCTGCTCGTCCGTGGGGCGACAGTCATGCGTGGCTACCGGAACAAGCCCGACCAGACCGCCGAGGCGATCGACAAAGACGGGTGGCTCCATACCGGTGACATCGGGACGGTCGACGAGGATGGCTACGTGCGGATCGTCGATCGCAAGAAGGAGATCATCATCAATGCGGCCGGTAAGAACATGTCCCCGGCGAATATCGAGTCACGGTTGCGGTCGAGCAGCCCGTTGATCGGGCAGGTCGCCTGTATCGGTGACGGACGGCTGTACAACGTCGCGTTGATTACCCTCGACCCCGACGCGGCTGCCGGGAGATCGGCAAGCGATCCCGCCGTTATCGCCGAGGTTGCAGCCGGGGTCGATCTTGCAAACTCTCAACTTTCCAGGGTGGAGCAGATCAAGAAGTTCAGGGTGGTCGAGGATTACTGGCTGCCCGGAAGTGACGTGCTCACACCCACGATGAAGATCAAACGCAGGAATGTCACGACAAGGTACGCCACTCAGATCGACGACCTCTACTCGACATAGACGTGCCCGGCACAGGGGGCGACGCTGAACGCACGAACACCCGTCGACGAACGAGTCGTGCCGGTGGTGACTTCCTGAGAAGGGCAGTTTCGTTCTGCCGTTCCACCTTCGGTGACTCTTCACCATTCTGCCCGACGGGCACTGTGACGCAACATCACGAAAGCGGTGTGTGCTCAGGCCCCCGCGATATGCGAAAGTCCTGGGCCCCTTGCTTTTGAGTGTGATAGAGATTACTCTCTCCATAACGTTGGCCGGCAAACCACGGCCACCCAAGGCAAACCAAACCCGAACCTCTGGAGGACACATGACCATCGACGCTCACCCCACTGCGGTCGCACCGCCAATTCGCGCGACGGTGTACGTCGGTAGGTGGCCCGAATTTCCCAGCCCGTTCCCGGGGCCGGAAACCGGTACCTTCCCGCCCTGCACGTCCACCATCGTGAGCGGTCCTACCGAAGTAGTACTCATCGATGCCCAATATCTCAAAGAGGACGTCCAGGACCTCGGCGATCTGATCGAGCGCACCGGGAAAACACTCACCACGATCTACGTCACCCATGCACATCCCGACCACTACCTCGGGATCGGCCCGCTGATGGAACGGTTCCCCGATGCGAAATGCATTGCGCTGCCACACATCGTGGAGGCCATGAAAGAGAACAACGAAGAGTACGCCGAACAGTTTGGACAGATGTTCGGCGACACGGTCGTGACAGGTAACGCTCTTCCCGACCCGTTCGACGGTGACACGTTCTTCGTCGACGGCTCGCCGCTGAAGATCATCGAGGTGGAACAAGCCGACATCAGCCCCACTACGATCGTGCACATACCGGCCATCGACGCTGTTGTGTCCGGCGACGCGATCTACAACGAGATCCACCCCATGCTCGGGTTGTCGACAGCCGACGAATGGCCGGACTGGCTCGGAACCGTCGACGTCGTGGAGAACCTGAAGCCGCGAATGATCGTCGCCGGACACCGTCGACCCGACGGCGACGATTACGCAGTAGACATGATGATTCAACAAACCCGTTCCTACATCAAAGAATTCGCGGCCGCGTACAACATAGCGAAGGATGCTCAAGACCTCATCGGCATCATGTCGGCGAAGTTCCCGCACCACGGCAACGTATGGACCCTGACGTTCTCGGCCTTCAGCGCGATAGAGATGCGAACCACGGCTGGCGCGACCTCCGGCCAATAGTCGCCCAGCTGACCCCTCGTCGACGCTCAAAGGTTCGAAACTCCTTCGAGGCGGACCGCGAGATCGGCAGCGTGAAGCCTGTCCGTGCGCTTGTCGTGGACGGCAGTGACGACCCGGACGGTGCGGCGCGGGTGCACACCGCGCCGTCCGGGGCCCCGACGCAGACGACCGGGGACTCCGCGCCGATGAGGAGTTCATTCTCCATCCATTCGCTCGCAACCGACGCATTCAACTACACAGTTCACAGCGAACCGGGAATCTACAAGTCCCTTGACGGACCAACGGTCCGAATTAACATCGAGGCGCCGTTCCGCCGGAACGGTCCCGGGTCCCGCCCCTTCCTCGTTCTCATCCCCGCAGCCGCCCGCCAGGTTCGGATCCCCCTGATCGCCAGCGGCGGCTTCGCCACCGGCAGCGGCCTGGTCGCCGCCCTCGCCCTGGGCGCATCCGCAGTCAACATGGGCACCCGCTTCGTCGCCTCCACCGAAGCCCCCGTCCACCAAAACGTCAAAGACCAAATCGTCGCCAACGACGAACGCGCGACCCAACTGGTATTCCGCGAGTTCAACAACACCGCACGAGTGGCCCGCAACACGATCTCGGAGGAAATCGCCCGCCGCTCCGCACAACCCGGCGCCACCTTCGCCGACGTCGCCGACCTCGCCTCCGGAGCACGCGGACGCGACCGCGTCCTCACCCACGGCGACATGCACGACGGCATGTGGTGGGCCGGCCAAGCCCAGGGCCTGATCGACTCCGTGCAGAGCTGCCAGGAAATCGTCGACGGCATCATCGACGAGGCCGACCGCATCATCACCGGCCTCGGCCACACCATCCCGGCAGCCGCCCGTACCGCATCCCAGGCGGTCTGATCATGGACTTCCAGACAATCCGGCACGACGTCAACGACGGCATCCTGACGATCACCCTGAACCGACCCGAACACCTCAACGCCTTCACCGTCACCATGGCCGAGGAACTCGAGCACTCCTTCCGCGCCGTCAACGACGACGACTCCGTCCGCGCCGTCATCGTCACCGGAGCCGGTCGCGCGTTCTGCGCCGGCATGGACCTCAGTCGCGAGGGCAACGTGTTCGGCCTCGACGAGCAACGCACACCAGGCCTGAGTGACATGGCCGACCTCGACGATCCGGCCATCGCCGCGGTCCGCGACACCGGCGGACGCTGCACACTCGCCATCCACGACTGCCGCAAACCGGTCATCGCCGCCCTCAACGGCCCAGCCGTGGGCATCGGCGCCACGATGACACTGGCAATGGACCGCCGACTGATGTCCACCTCCGCCCGAATCGGACTCGTCTTCGGCCGCATCGGCATCGTGCCCGAGGCCTGCTCGACCTGGTATCTACCCCGACTCGTCGGCCCCTCCGCAGCGCTCGACCTGGTCCTGCGCGCCGACATCCTCGACGCCGAAACCGCACTGGCCGTCGGACTCGTCGACGAAATCCACCCCGGCGAGGACCTGCTCACCCAGGCCGCCGCAATCGCCGACGCCTGGACCCGGGACCGCTCCCCCGTCGCCGTGGCCCTGAGCCGACAAATGGTACGACGCAACGCCACCCTGACCCACCCCGACCAGGCCCACCGAATCGACTCACTCGCCATGTTCTGGACCAGCATCGGCGACGGCAAGGAAGGCGTCACCGCCTTCCTCGAGAAACGGAAACCCCACTTCCACGGGCGCGCATCCGAGATGCCCGACTTCTACAACGACTGGGTGGCGGGCCGGGCCTCTGCTTCAGCGCCTGCGCACCCGAAGTGATGCGGTCGCGACCGCTCGAAGGCGAGATTCGCTCCGCGTCACTGTGATGCCTGCAGACGCGAACGCCTTTGGTTTCGTGCCCCTTCCACGTTTGCCGCACGACTCTCCACGTCATCCGAGGTGTCATGTCTACCTATGGCGACGGCACGACACCTCGGATGACGTGAGCAACTCCGCGCCAGCCTGACACTCACTGACCCACGAGAACAGAAGTAGCAGCACGGTCATCAAAACTGCCAATAAGAACATGCCCCCGCGAACACCCAGCCATGTCGGAGGTCCTCCAGTCCCCTGATCGGTCAGGCGGCGTGCATCGGTGACGGCAAGCCGTACAACATTGCGTTGATCGCCCTCGATCCCGACGCCGCCGCCGGGAAGTCGGCGAGCGATCCCGCCACCATCGCCGAGATCGCGGCGGTGTGGGGTTCGCCAACAGCCAACTTTCACTGTCGAGCAGATCAGGAAGTTCAAAGTCGTCGACGAGCAGTGGCTGCCCGGGAGCGACGAACTCACGCCCCACGTTGAAGGTCAAGCGCGAGAACGTGGCGGCGAAGCATGCTCCCAGATCGGTGAGGCTCTATGCACAGTAGGCAATCTCGAACCAGTCATTGGGGTCCATTGTGGTGCCGACGAGGCTCTTCAACCCGTCGACGGTGGTGGTTGTGGGCATGGCGGCTACTTTCGACGCGATGGGCTTGTGGGTACGGTGCGATCAGGTGATGGTCATACCGCCATCGACGCGAGGGTTTGTCTGGTTACGTACCCGGCGGCATCGGCATCGGCATCGGCGACATCCAACGGCGCCGCACGAGAACCGGCATCCACCACACGTCCGCATCGATCTATCCGGAGCCGGTCAGAATTTCGCGGATGGTTCACCCGACGACGATTCCCAACGCCCTAAGGACGTTCAGTGACCGAAGACACCGCTCGCAGGCCACCGGTGACACGCCGGGGCATCCGCACCCGCCAAGCCCTTGTCGACGCTGCGCGGGTCATCTTCGAGCGCGACGGCTATCTCGCCGCTCGGTTGACCGACATCACCGCCGAAGCCAGCTGCTCCACCGGAACCTTCTACACGTACTTCAACGATAAGGAGGCGATCTTTGCCGCTGTCATGGAAGCGACGAAGAACGAGATGCTCCACCCCCGGATGGAGCACGTCGATGGGGTCGATCACCCGGCCGCGATCATCGAGGCGAGCAATCGTGCCTATTTCGAGAGTTACCGCCGCAACGCGAAGCTCATGCAGCTACTCGAGCAGGTGGCGAACATCGATCCCAATGTCCGGGAGTTGCGGCAGGCTCGCAGCCAGGTCTTCGTCGAACGCAACGCTTCTGGGATCAAGGATCTCCAGGAGCGAGGTCTTGCCGATCCCGACCTCGATTCCGTGATGGCCTCGCGCGCGCTCTCCGGTATGACGAGCAAGATTGCGTTCTCCACCTTCGTGCTCAACGAAAGGGTCGACTTCGAGGAGCCTCGTCTACACCGCGACACGGCTGTGGTGCAATGGGTTGCGCATCGCGCATCACCCCTCCAGGAGGAAAGCCACCGACAAGAGCTGACAGCCGGCTGGGGCCTACGTCAGTCGGCTATAAGTCGGGATCTTCGGGGCACGCCGGGCACCCGCTCGGGAGACGGTTACGACTCGTTTTGCCCGCTCCTGTACGCCGGATGCTGTCATGCGCAGCACCCGGGTCCAAAAGGAGGTGGAGAGTCGGAGCCTTGTAGAGCGCTCCTCATCCTCGGACAACGATCGCGCCCTCGAGCGCGTTCGTTCCGGACCCTCCAACACCACTAGGCCTTGGATCCACAGTTGTCCGCCCATCGTCAACCACGCGTTCGCGTCGAATGGGTATTCGCCTCGGGAGTGTGTGGAGTTGGTTGGCGCCTGCGTGCTGGCCTAGGAGGAATGTACGAACTCACGCACATCCTCGTGCTCCTCGGTGAATGCAAGCCCCACGGCGCTCCCGCCTTCCACACCGGGTGGTGGGCGGACAGACTTTGGTAGCGTGTTCGGCAGTTGTGAGATCTCGGGCGTTCCCCACGACCGGGATGAAGCGGGTTGATCTCGGACGCGAATACGCACTCGCCGCGCGCAATACGCCGTTGACACGGCGCAGTCCGGCACCAGCCCATCGCAGGCTATTCCAGCAAGAGTCGGGCGACTTCGCCGCTTTCTTGTCAGATTTTGTGCACCTATCAGGTGACTGCGACGCTTGCGTCGGGATATACCCTTTC
This sequence comes from Rhodococcus sp. USK10, assembly GCF_019378875.1. NCBI lineage: Bacteria > Bacillati > Actinomycetota > Actinomycetes > Mycobacteriales > Nocardiaceae > Rhodococcus > Rhodococcus sp. USK10. Next base: position 1,091,948 of record NZ_CP076047.1, on the reverse strand, counting down.
GCGCCGCGGCAGGAACCAGGCGATGGCGAGTGCTCCCAACGCCGCGAGCCCGGCCGCCGCGAAAGCAAGCCGCAAACCAGTTGCGGTGGTGTACTCGTGGCCGCCCACCGACACCACATTCTGCGCGAGGAGCACGGCGGCGACAGCACTGGCGGTGGAGGTACCGATCGACCGCATCAAGGTGTTCAAGCCGTTGGCGGCACCAGTCTCATGCTCTGGAACCGAATGGATGATCAGTGTCGGCAGCGCCGCATACGCGAAACCGATCCCGACACCGATGAAGCAGCCGACGAGCACGATGTGCCACACCTGCGTCATCAACACCAGTGCCACACCATATCCGGCCGCGATCGTCGCAGCGCCGATGATCAGACTGGTGCGGGGCCCACGGGCGGCGGAGACCCGTGCGGCGAGCGGCGAGACGGCCATCATGATCAGACCGGTCGGGACCATGCACAAGCTCGCCACCACCATCGACTGCCCCAGCCCGACCCCGGTGACGGCGGGCATCTCGAGCAGTTGCGGCAGCACCACCGAGGACGCGAACAGACCGAAACCAACAGCGACCGACGCGAGGTTCGTCAGCAGCACCGGACGACGGATGCTGACACGTAGATCGACGAGCGGACTACGTGAGCGCCATTGGTAGCACCCCAGACCACCAGCACGAGTAGTCCTCCCACGGCGCAGACGAGGGTCGGCGCGGCGGCCCAGCCCCAATCACTGCCCTTGGAAACCGCCAGCAGCAGTCCTGTGAGCCCGACGGCCAATCCGAGCGCCCCCGCGATGTCGAAGCGCATGTCCCGATGCCGTGGACCCGCCGGCACGATCACCCACAGCGCACCCGCACCGAGGACGCTGAGCGTTCCCGACATCCAGAACAACATGTGCCAGTTGTAATGCTGTGTAGCGAACGCCGACAGCGGCATTCCCACGGCCGCACCCACTCCCAGTGTGGAGCCATCAACGCAACGGACCGGCCTAGCCGCTCGGGCGGGATGGTATCGCGCAGCATGCCGATTCCCAGCGGGATCATGCCCAGGCCGGCACCCTGGAAGGCTCGACCCACGACCATCGGGATAAGGGTGGTAGTCACTGCCGCCAGGAGCGAGCCGACCAGGATCGCGCCGAGCAGGACGAGCGCCACACTCTTCTTACCGAAGATGTCGCCGAGGCGTCCCGAGATCGGAGTGAAGACGGCGCCCGCCAGGAGCGTGGTGGTAACGATCCACGACGCATTGGAAGGGCTCGTCGAGAGCAACCGCGGAAGTTCGGGAACGAGCGGGATCATGAGCGTCTGCATGAACGAGCAGATCACCCCGCATCCGGCGAGCGTCGCGGTGATGAGAGCAGGGCTACGGGTACTACCGGTAACAGGCGGAGCTAGTACGTTCGCGGACATCAATCACGACCATTTCACATCAACTAGTTGGCACATGCATCTGTCTTTCCGCTCATCAAGACCTAGTCGCACTGAGAGGCGAAGGCCAGGATCTCGAAACGTATCGCTGTCGTGCGTCCCTCAAGGTGGCAAGCCACCTCGAGGGACCGCCACAGGGCGCTGCGGTTCACACAGAGGCTCGTGGACGCCGGCATCGCCCCGTCCACCGGCAGCGTCGGCGACAGCTTCGACAACTCGCTCGCGGAAAATCTGTGGTCAGCACGAGATCGAATCAATCTACTGACCCGCAACTACATTCCCGACCAGAGCGGAGGGGAAAACAACGGAGCCACTACCACTGCAAGATAGGCGTACACGGTGAAGTCGTAGTACTCGACGATTGTTCCCGTGGACGCGGCAATCAGGCCGCGTATTTTTCGTCTTTTCGCTACTTCGTCCGTTTGAGGTATGTCGTGCCGGTTCGTCATTGGTCTCTCTCACTCTGCGGTGGCGACTGAACATGTGTGCATAGCTGTGATCGCCCTGAATGTCCGATACGCGGATTGATCCGCCCTGACGTAAGTGGAGACTTCGTTCAGGCGATCTCGAGGATCGAGGCGGCGGTGGGGCTGTTCACGGTAGCGCGTGTCGTAGTCGGTCGGTGGGAATTAATCGATTGACGAATGGAGTCGGTCCGTGTTGAACAGCGGACCGACTCCATTCGGCAGTCTCCCACTCAACCTCGGCGGCTAGCATCCGAGTGATACCTCGAACCTGTTGAGGTGAACCGGAAATCTGTTCTCCTGCAGGTGCACAGTGCTTGTCCGAGAACGCCGCCGACCCACGGCGTGGTCTTGACAGTCATCACTCACCAGCCCAGAACCCGAGTCAGATTCCGGCTCGGGCTGCTATGTCGCACGCCTTTTCCACGAGCGCGTCGATACGCTCCACCGTCGGCGTTCCTGCTGCTGCTTTGTTCTGCGGTTCATCTCGCGCCCGACGCATGACACCCTCGGCGATGACCGCGACCTTCCACATTCCGAGCGCATGCCAGAACCCGAGGTCTTTCAAATCGCGCCCGGTCTCGTCGAAATACACCTGGGCGATCTCGGCTCGGTCGGGAAAGCCGTCGAGCGTCGAAGCCGGGAATTCACCACCGAACGTCTCGCCGGGCTCGGGCCAGTAGGCGAGCAGACTGCCGAGATCGGCGAGTGGATCGCCCAGGGTGCACAATTCCCAGTCGAGTGCCGCGGTGACGTCGCCGGTGTCAGTGGACGTGATGACGTTGCGGAGATGAAAGTCCCCGTGCACCAATGTCAGTTCGTGTTGTTCGGGCACAGACTCGACGAGCCGACGCGTCAGATCATCGAGGGCGGGCAACTCGCGGGTCTTCGATTGCTTCCACTGCCCCGCCCACCGTTTGAGTTGACGCTGCGCATACGGCTTGTGGCTGGCCAGATCGATCAGCCCCGTCTGCTCGAGGTCGACCGCATGAATCTTCGCGAGCGTGCGGGGTAGGGACAGGCCGATCGCCCGCCGTCGCTCGGGTGTCAGCGCCTGCGCCTCCGACATCCGGTCGACCACCTGCCCCTCGATGAACTCCATCAGCAGCAGCGGTACGTCGGTGACCGCCGGGTCTTCGGTGAAGCCGAACACCCGCGGGGTCGGCACCGCGGTGTCCTGCAGTGCGGAGAGTATTCGGGCCTCACGGGCCACGTCGTGTGCCGACGCGAGAAGGTGCCCCAGCGGTGGGCGCCGCAGCACCCACCGCCCACCGACGCTGTCGCGAACGAGGTAGGTGAGGTTCGACTGACCGAGACCGATCCGGTCGAAAGTCAGTGTGCCCGTGTAATCGACGCCCGTGGTGTGCAACCATCGGGCCACGGCGGCGGTGTCGATTCCGACGATACCCACGCTAGACACCGAGCTGGACCTCCTGCCGGAACGGGAGAACGTCACCGAGCACCTGCCCGCCATCGATGACCAGAGTTTCGCCGGTGACCCAGCTGGCTGCGTCGGAGACGAGGAACGCGACAGCCGAGCCGATGTCCTCGGGTTCACCGATCCGCCCGAGGGCCGTTGAGGCGGACACCGCCGACTCGTGTTCCTTCCACAGTGCCTCGGCGAGCTTGGTCCGCACCACGCCGGGGGCGACGGCGTTGACCCGCACCTTCGGTGAAAGTTCCAGTGCCAGTTGTTTCGTGAGGTGAATGAGCGCCGCCTTCGACGCGTTGTACACGCCGATGTTCGCCTCGGCCGCCATCCCACCGATGGAGGCGGTGTTGACGACGGCGCCGCCGTGCTCACCCATCCACGCCTTTGTGGCGAGCCCCGTCCACAGCACCGGCGCCCACACGTTTATATCGAAGGTCTTGGTAAAGCGCTCGTGGTCCTGGTCGATGATCGGACCGTACGCACGGTTCGTTCCCGCGTTGTTGACGAGGATGTCCACACTGCCGAACCGCTCGAGAGTCAGATCGATGCACCGCCGGGCCGCGTCCTCGTCGACGGCATGGGCGGCAACGCCGATCGCGGTGCCCCCGACCTGTGCTGCGGCGGCGTCCGCCGAGTCCTGCGACCGTGAGGTGAGCACCACGTTGGCGCCGGCGGCGGCGATGGCCTGGGCGGCCGCGAGGCCGATGCCCCGCGAGGCGCCGGCAACAATGGCGGTGCGTCCGGTGAGGTCGAGTCCGGTCATCTCAGCTCACCGCAACCTTGTGGCCGTTGGTCGAGGACGCCGGCGCCGAATCGCGGTACCGCCGGAGTTCCTGGCGCGCGATGGACCGCTTGTGCACCTCGTCGGGGCCGTCCGCCAGTCGCAGTGTGCGCTGGTGCGCCCAGGCCATGGCGAGCGGGAAGTCGTCGGTGACACCGGCGCCGCCGTGCACCTGGATCGCCCGATCGATGATCTTCAGCGCAACGTTCGGCCCCACCACCTTGATCGCCGCGATCTCGGTGCGCGCCTCCTTGTTCCCGACCGTGTCCATGAGGTGAGCCGCCTTGAACGTGAGCAATCGGATCATCTCGATCTCGATCCGGGCCTCGGCGATCCAATCCTGGATGTTCGCGTTCTCGCTGACCGGTTTCCCGAACGTCACCCGCGACGACGCCCGCCGGCACATCAGCTCGAGCGCCCGCTCGGCCATCCCGATCGATCGCATGCAGTGGTGGATCCGGCCCGGCCCCAGGCGCGCCTGGGAGATCGCGAATCCCTCGCCCTCACCCTTGAGCACATCCTTGGCCGGAACCCTCACGTCGGCGAAGTCGATCTCCGCGTGGCCCTCTCGGTCCTGGTATCCGAACACCGGAAGTCCCCGCATCACCGTGACACCGGGCGCATCTATGGGGACGACCATCATCGACTGCTGCCGGTGCGGCGCCGCCGACGGATCGGTCTTGCCCATCACGATCAGCACCTTGCAGTTGCGGTGTAACGCATTTGACGCGAACCACTTTCGGCCGTTGAGCACATACTCGTCGCCGTCGCGGACCATCGAGAGTTCGACGTTGATGGCGTCGGAACTTGCCACCGCCGGCTCGGTCATCGCGAATGCCGAGGCCATCGTCCCGTCGAGCAGCGGCTTGAGGTACTTCTCCTTGTGCTCCTCGGTGCCGAAGAGTTCGAGCACTTCCATGTTCCCGGTGTCGGGTGCGTTGCAGTTACACGCCTCCGGGGCGATGTGGCTGCGGCCCATGATCTCCGCCAACGGGGCGTACTCGAGGTTCGTCAGCCCTGGCCCGGAGTCGGGATGGGGTGGAACAGGTTCCACAACCCGCGGCTACGCGCCTCCGCCTTCAACTCCTCGAGGATCGGCGGCTGGAAGTGCGGATCGCCCGATTCGCGCATCTGCTCTTCGTACACCGCCTCCGCGGGATACACGTGGGAGTCCATGAACTCCAGCAGATCGGCCTGGTACTTCTTCGCGCGGTCAGAGATGTCGAACAGGGACACGGGAACTCCTTGTAGGTAGGGAGGGAAATGTGGGTGTGCGCTTGTCGAGGTGGCTCTGTACACCCTCAACGAGGTCTTCGCGTCGGAAAATGTCGAACATCAGACCTTCCGCGCGGGACACGGAGTCGGCGTAGGTGCCGTCCGCGTCGGTCTGTAGTTGTTGTTTGATCACGGCCATCGAGGTCGGTGAGCACTGCCTGGCCAGCTGCTGGGCGTACGACACCGCCGCGGCGAGCACGTTTCCATCGACGATCAGGTGATCGACGAGTCCGATCCGAAGCGCTTCCTCTGCGTCGACCATCCGACTCGACAGCAGCAGATCCGCCGCGCGGCTTCGTCCGACCAACCGTGGCAGCAGCCAGGAGATGCCGTATTCGGCGATCAGCCCACGCTGAGCGAAGGCGGTGGTGAAACGCGCAGCCGGTGAAGCAAACCGGACATCGCAATAGAGCGCCTCGACCATCCCGAGCCCTGCCGCGACGCCGTTGACCGCACCGATGAGCGGCTTGCGCAGCCGCAGCGGGACGTCACGCGGCCGACGATCCAGCAGGTCGGTGGCATCACCCACCGCCTGCAGATGCGTCAGGTCGGCACCGGCACAGAACCCGCGACCTGGCCCCGTCACGACGACAGAACGCACGTCCGGGTCGTCTTCGGCTGCGTCGAGCAGATCGAAGTAACGGTCCTCGAGTTCGTCCGTCCAGGCATTAAGTTTCGACGGCCGGTTGAACGTCAGAACCAGCACCGGTCCGCGACGCTCGGCGAGTACGAAATCCTGTTGCCCACCCGTCATGCGTGTTCCAGCAGTGGTCTGGTAGCGGCGCATCCCGCGCAGCCAGCGGTCGTAGTCGGAACTCTTCTGCCGGTACATGGTGAGGACGCGCTCGTGGGGCAAGATCAGGAATGTTTCCCGGTCGACGGCGTCCAGCACAATGTCGGCGACCTCCGCCGGCTGGAGCACGTCCCCCGCAGAGATCACGGCCCGTGTGGCCGCAACACCGAGCGGATCCCCCGAGTCTTCACCCGAGCGCATCAACTTCGTCTCCACTCCCATCGGGCAGAGGCAGCTCACCCGGATTCCTCGGTCTCCGTACGTCACCGACAACCATTCGGCGAATGCGACAGCCGCGTGCTTGGTGACTGCATAGGTGGCGGAGCCGATCTGTGTGAGTAAGCCCGCTGCAGACGCCGTCGTGACGAAGTAACCCTCACCGCGCTCGATCCACATGGGCACCAACTGCTGGGCGGCGCGGATGTGGGCGCGGACGTTGACGTCGAAGGCTCGATCCCAGGCGGCGTCGTCGGCGTCGAGGCCCGGCGCTCCCCGATCCCGGCGTTGGCGAAGTAGAGGTCCACCGGACCCAATTCGGTCTCTGCCCGCTCGATGACGCGCCGAATCTGCTCGGAGTCTGCGATATCCGCACCTTCCGCGAGAGCCGATCCGGGGTGGCGTTCATTGATGCGGTCCGCAACCGCGGTGGCTGCTTTCGGGTCGAGATCGGCCACAAGTACCCGCGCACCCCGTTCGGTGAGACGTTCGGCGATCGCTCCGCCGATCCCGTTTCCACCGCCGGTCACGATGGCGACCTTCCGTGCAACCTTCACGAGGCTTCCTCTCCTTCGCCGTGCACTGTGACTCGCGTCCCGTTTTCGCATAGTCCGAATCTGGCGTCAAGTTCAAGTGCAAAGGCCGCAATATTTGCGCGATAGTTATCGCTCTCTATCGTAGCGGTGAATGACGATAATGGAAGGGGCAGGCGCGTCTCGTACAGGCAGCCGGCACCGTCGAGGCTCCTGTCCGTTCGAAGTCGCGCTGCGAGGCGGTCCACACCACCGGTCGCCCGGGCCCAGCAGATCGATACACCGGTTCCTCGTGGAGCCTGCACCACATCGCATGACCGACGCAGCGCAGGGACGCGCCGGTCGATGCCTGACTTCCTGTGGCCGCCAAGACGGATTCATCTCGTCCCGTCGACAGTTCCTGACAATCCGCCTCGTGGCGGATCGGGTCGTCGGAGCGCCCCCTGCCGGGTCGGCCGTGGGGTGGAGTGAGGACGCACGGCCCGGCCGGGCTCAGGCACGAATGAAAGGACGCCATGCTCTCGACACGGTTCACCGAGGAGTTCGGGATCGAGCACCCATCGTGTGCGGTGGAATGACCGCCGTCGGCACCGCCGACCTGATCGCGGCGGTGGCCAACGCGGGAGCCCTCGGGTTCCTCACGGCGCCGACCCAACCGACTCCCGAGGCGCTGGCCAAGGAGATCGCGCGCTGCCGAACCATGACCGACCGCCCGTTCGGCGTCAACCTCACGATCCTCCCGACGCTCACGATCCTCCCGACGCTCACCCCCGTGCCCTACGACGAGTACCGCGAGCTGATCGCCGGCCCGTCCTTCGAGACCATGTAACTGATCACGAGTTCGCGGGGACGTAGGTCGTCTTTATTCTCGGGTTCGACCCCGAGCATCAGGTGCCCCCACACCGCTTTGTCCCAGGTGATCATCTCTGCGTCGACGGCCTTCTGCAGAAGCCAATGTCCGGCGAGATAGTAGCCGTCGCCGACTTGGCTGGGGGTGAGTCGGTCGAGTCGGTCGGTGTGCAGTGTCAGCAATACCATTGCGGTCCTTTCAGAGTGGATTTCGGTCGAGGACGTCGTGGCCCGGCTCGCCGGAGCCCACAGGGCGTCATCGACCTTCCGCCGGAGTCGGTCTGCCGTTTCGGCCCACTCGAGAGTCGATCCCGGATTTGTGCCAGTTCTCCGTGCACTTCGAGTGCCGTCAGTGATTCGGTGCCACGACGAAGGCGCCGACTCCTTGGCGGGCTTCGAGCAGTCCTTCCTCGGCGACACACTGCTGCGCGGCGCGCACGGTATTCAGGCTGCGGATCCCGTACTCCTCTTGCAGTTCGCTGATACCACTACGGTCCTCGCCACGATGGACAGCGCAACAAAGTCCTGACCGCCCGCTGAAATGGCACCGGCATTGGGGCGCGACGAGCGCACGCACGTAATACTGCAACGACAGTTTGTGATGTCGATGTTTGGAGTGGCTGGCGCGCGCTCCGGCCTGGCTGGCGCGGCGCCAGTTCGATCGGTGCCAGACATGCACGAGGGCGTGTTCGACCGGAGGGGCGACACGGCCCAAACAATCGTCGGATCTCGTTGACTGTCAGAGGTATTAGATCTCGGGCGCCGACTGGAGATCCCCCTTTTGAGCGCCGCGGCGCAGGATCGTCAGGAAGGCAGCCGCAGTCATCGACAAAAGTGATGTGCCGGTACCAGGCCGAGTACGCACGCACCTGGAGTGGTCGAGTCCGGTCTCGTTCTTGGTGGTTCGGAAGCACTCCTTGATCGCCCAGAACGCGGTGAACCCCGCTGACCACTCCAGCACCTCTGACTGCCCATTGGATCAATTACCACAACGGTCTCGATCGCAAACTGTCGTTGCAGTACCAAAGACCGAGCCGCCGCACCCGTTCCCGTCGTCGTTCTCGGCGGACCATGACCCGTTGCTCCAGCACGGCAGCACCGCCACCGCGTCGCGGCCGTGGCGACGATGGGCCCCTCAACAGGTACCTACGTAGGTATATACCCGCGTGTGCCGCAGCAGGCCCAGCGGGCATGCTCGAGCCCAGTACGCAATGTGGTTTTGCACACTTTTACGCCCGTCAGATAGAAGCAGCACACCAATGCCGCTGTGGCAGCTGTTCACCCCGTAGAACGCCTACACCGTTGAAGGAACCATTTGAATTATTGGCCCGCAGCCGGAGTCGGCCGTCGAGGCCGCGCTGGTTCGAGGAGAACCGGAGCTCGTCGAACAGCGCCGAAGAACTGATCGTGGCGCCTGCCTGAACAGGCAATCCACAAGACACCTACTGGAATGGAGAAGCCGATGCGTGAAGATATCGAGTTCGACGCTGAGGGAGTGACGCTGCGCGGCTGGTTCTACAAACCTGACGACGCGTCCGGTGAGCTGCCGTGCATCATCTTGACGCACGGGTTTTCGTGTACCAAGGAGATGGGTCTCGAACCCTTCGCCGAGGTGTTTACCGCCGCGGGGTTCGCTTGCGTGGTCTACGACCACCGGGGGTTCGGTGCCTCGGACACGGCGCCGGGCAAGCCCCGGCAGGAGATCGACCCGTGGGACCAGATCCACGACTGCCAGCACGCGATCACCTACGCGCAGGGCCGGCCCGAGGTCGACGCCTCGCGGATCGGGGTGTGGGGTTCGAGCTACTCGGGCGGGAACGCGTTCGTGGTCGCGGCGATCGATCGCCGCGTGAAGGCCGTGTGCGGTCAGGTGCCTGGTGTCTCGATGCGGCGCGCATTCGAGGCGGGTGTGCCCGAGGAGTTCTGGCAGGCGGCATGGGACGGGCAGGCCGCCGATCGGCTTGCGCGAGCCCGAGGAGAGGCACCGGCGATGATTCCGGTGGTCACCGCGGACCCGACGCAGCCGGCAGCCCTGCCGACGCCCGATGCCTACGAGTTCTTCTCGGCTTACGAGGGGACCGCGTGGCGCAACGAGGTGACGATGCGCTCGTTGGAACTGAATTACGAGCCGGGCCAGTTTCTCAAGTTCGTCGCTCCTACCCCGCTGCTGATGGTGGTTGCCGAGGACGACAACGTTGTGACGCCGGCGGAGTGGGCCAAGGAGGCGTTCGAGACCGCGGCAGAACCCAAACGTCTCGTCTCGATCCCCGGCGGCCACTTCGACGCATACACCGGTCACCCCTTCGAGCTCTCCTCGGGCGCGGCACGCGACTGGTTTCTCGAGCACCTGGCGCAGAAGGTCGCCCCGGCATCGGTCTGACATCCGGGGTCTACCCCGCTGCGGTCCTGGCAATAAGCGGGTACGGAGCGGGACTACGGCTGGGAAATGATCATCAGCGAGTTGCCGGCCGATCCGGAAGATCAACGGGTTCTCCCCGCCGCCGTTCCGCTCGTCGCGGAGGTGCTGTGGCGGTAGGAAACAACCCAAGCGCCGCGACGGCAACTACATCGGTGCATGAGGCCCTCGACAAGATGCCCCGCTTCTTGCGATCTCGCGGTGATTGCAGTCCGCATCCCGAATCAACACGCCTCGTCCAATCCGGGCGTGGTCATCGAAAGTGTGAGCACTCGGCTCACGACGAAAAAGGAGAAATAGTCATGCCGTTCTGGAGAATCCACCACCCTGTTGGGGCCTACACCGACCAGGACAAGGAGGACTTCGCGAAGGCCATCACAGCTCGCTACGCGGCAGAAATGCCGGCCTTCTACTGCGACGTGTTCTTCTACGAGGTGGAGAAAAGGAACGCGTTCAGGGGTGGCGAGGCCGTCGACAACTTTGTTCGCCTCCAGGTGGAACACATCGCACGAGCGATAGACGGCAAGGTGATGCAGGAGTTCATCATGGACATGCTGACCGAGACCATCCGGCCTTGGCTCGACGGCCGGGGACACGATTGGGAAATGAGCATCGGGGAGATGCCGGCCGAGCTGTGGAGGGTCGACGGGCTCACCCCGCCGCCGTTCCGCTCACCGGCGGAGAAGCGGTGGATGAAGGACAACAAATCATCCCCGTACGACTGGACCGAAACGGTCGGTCTTAACGCGGATGGCCAGATCGTGGGGTTGGTCGATCCCAGGGGCTGAATACCTAGCGACCCACAGTCTGACCAACGCTCCGTGATCCCGGCCCGGGTCTCTGTGCCCCCACCGACCCGGGCCGTCGGCCCGTTCGAGCAACTGCAGAAGGCGAGAACCGATGCCTTACGTGCCCCTCAACCCGGCCACCGGTAGGCAACTGCTCACGTTCGAGACCACCAAGGATCCCGACCTGGCCGTAAGTCTGGTGCGCTTGCGTGGTCGTGGTCGTGGCCGATGTTCGAGTGTGAGGCGAAAGTTGGACCGATCAACATTTTCCGGCTCCGCGCATGCTCGTCACGGGCGGCTCATCGGACATCGAGTGGTCGGTAGCCCGGATGCTTGCGTTGCCGGGTCAGCTGTCGGCATCTTCGGTCGAAATTCGACACGCTCAGCAAGGCCGTCGAGGAACTCGGCGGATCTGGTGAGGGCCCGTGTTCTCGGCAGTAGCCGACGTGGCAGACGAATGACACTATTGGCTTTTAAAATGGTAGGGATCGCTCTCTACGGTAGCGGGCGATCACATGGAGAGGCAGAAATCACAATGCACGCACTCGAAGTCGCCAACGATCCCGGCGAGGCGTTTACTCGCGCACTACACGCTGCGACCCTGTGCGAGGCGTTCCAGATCACCGCGGCCGCGCGGGCCGACCAAGTCGCTCTGCGCACTGTCGACGGAGGCGTCTCACTGACGTTCGCCGCACTCTCGGAGAGAGTCCGACGCCTGACGGCCGGCTTGGCGGCGCTGGGTGTTCGGCGCGGCGACACCGTCGGCATCATGCTCACGAATCGGCCGGAGTTTCACATCGTCGACCTGGCCGCCATGCACCTCGGTGCCCTGCCGTTCTCGATCTACAACACGTCCGCACACAATCAGATCGAATATCTGTTCGGTGATGCCGGAAACCGGATCGTGATCACCGAGCGAGCGTTCGTCGACCGCCTCGTGGCCGTGCGCGATGGCGGCACCCCGCTCGACCTGATCGTCGTGGTCGACGGCGCACTGGAGGGGACGCTCAGCCTCGAGGACGTGGAAGCAGCGGGCGACCCGGACTTCGATTTCGACGCAACGTGGTCGGCGGTCGCTCCTGATGACCTCCTGACACTCATCTACACCTCAGGCACCACAGGCCCACCCAAGGGTGTAGAACTCACTCACCACAACCTGATGAGTCAAGTTCGCGCGCTCCAACAGGCAATGCCCACCACACCGGGCGGCCGCTTCGTCTCCTTCCTTCCCTCCGCGCACATCGGTGATCGGTGGGGTGCGCACTATTGCGCTCTGATGATCTGGGGATTCACGGTCACGCCACATCCGGTCGGCGGCGAGATACTGGACGTCGTGGAGCAAGTGCGTCCGACGGTGTTCCAGCCGGTGCCCCGTATCTGGGAGAAGGCCAAGGCCAAAGTGGAGGCTCAGCTCGAGGCCGACCCCAACTGGGCACGGCGCGCACTGCTGCGCTGGGCCATCGACATCGGGATCAAGAAGGCACAGGCCGCACGCGACAACCGTTCTCTCGGCAAGATCTTCGACATTCAGGCATCGGTCGCGGCCGCGCTCATCGGCGACAGGTTTCGTCGAATGCTGGGCTTGGAGAAAATAGACTGGGTCCTCTCTGGATCGGCCCCGACTCCCCGCGACGTGTTCGCGTTCTTCTCGGCAATCGGTATTCCCATCTGCGAAGTGTGGGGCATGAGCGAAACGTCCCTTGCCATCACCGTCAATCCGCGCGACGCCATCCGGGAGGGCACGGTGGGGCTACCCCTGCCCGGAATCGAGGTGAAAGTCGCCGAGGACGGGGAGCTGCTCGTCCGTGGGGCGACAGTCATGCGTGGCTACCGGAACAAGCCCGACCAGACCGCCGAGGCGATCGACAAAGACGGGTGGCTCCATACCGGTGACATCGGGACGGTCGACGAGGATGGCTACGTGCGGATCGTCGATCGCAAGAAGGAGATCATCATCAATGCGGCCGGTAAGAACATGTCCCCGGCGAATATCGAGTCACGGTTGCGGTCGAGCAGCCCGTTGATCGGGCAGGTCGCCTGTATCGGTGACGGACGGCTGTACAACGTCGCGTTGATTACCCTCGACCCCGACGCGGCTGCCGGGAGATCGGCAAGCGATCCCGCCGTTATCGCCGAGGTTGCAGCCGGGGTCGATCTTGCAAACTCTCAACTTTCCAGGGTGGAGCAGATCAAGAAGTTCAGGGTGGTCGAGGATTACTGGCTGCCCGGAAGTGACGTGCTCACACCCACGATGAAGATCAAACGCAGGAATGTCACGACAAGGTACGCCACTCAGATCGACGACCTCTACTCGACATAGACGTGCCCGGCACAGGGGGCGACGCTGAACGCACGAACACCCGTCGACGAACGAGTCGTGCCGGTGGTGACTTCCTGAGAAGGGCAGTTTCGTTCTGCCGTTCCACCTTCGGTGACTCTTCACCATTCTGCCCGACGGGCACTGTGACGCAACATCACGAAAGCGGTGTGTGCTCAGGCCCCCGCGATATGCGAAAGTCCTGGGCCCCTTGCTTTTTGAGTGTGATAGAGATTACTCTCTCCATAACGTTGGCCGGCAAACCACGGCCACCCAAGGCAAACCAAACCCGAACCTCTGGAGGACACATGACCATCGACGCTCACCCCACTGCGGTCGCACCGCCAATTCGCGCGACGGTGTACGTCGGTAGGTGGCCCGAATTTCCCAGCCCGTTCCCGGGGCCGGAAACCGGTACCTTCCCGCCCTGCACGTCCACCATCGTGAGCGGTCCTACCGAAGTAGTACTCATCGATGCCCAATATCTCAAAGAGGACGTCCAGGACCTCGGCGATCTGATCGAGCGCACCGGGAAAACACTCACCACGATCTACGTCACCCATGCACATCCCGACCACTACCTCGGGATCGGCCCGCTGATGGAACGGTTCCCCGATGCGAAATGCATTGCGCTGCCACACATCGTGGAGGCCATGAAAGAGAACAACGAAGAGTACGCCGAACAGTTTGGACAGATGTTCGGCGACACGGTCGTGACAGGTAACGCTCTTCCCGACCCGTTCGACGGTGACACGTTCTTCGTCGACGGCTCGCCGCTGAAGATCATCGAGGTGGAACAAGCCGACATCAGCCCCACTACGATCGTGCACATACCGGCCATCGACGCTGTTGTGTCCGGCGACGCGATCTACAACGAGATCCACCCCATGCTCGGGTTGTCGACAGCCGACGAATGGCCGGACTGGCTCGGAACCGTCGACGTCGTGGAGAACCTGAAGCCGCGAATGATCGTCGCCGGACACCGTCGACCCGACGGCGACGATTACGCAGTAGACATGATGATTCAACAAACCCGTTCCTACATCAAAGAATTCGCGGCCGCGTACAACATAGCGAAGGATGCTCAAGACCTCATCGGCATCATGTCGGCGAAGTTCCCGCACCACGGCAACGTATGGACCCTGACGTTCTCGGCCTTCAGCGCGATAGAGATGCGAACCACGGCTGGCGCGACCTCCGGCCAATAGTCGCCCAGCTGACCCCTCGTCGACGCTCAAAGGTTCGAAACTCCTTCGAGGCGGACCGCGAGATCGGCAGCGTGAAGCCTGTCCGTGCGCTTGTCGTGGACGGCAGTGACGACCCGGACGGTGCGGCGCGGGTGCACACCGCGCCGTCCGGGGCCCCGACGCAGACGACCGGGGACTCCGCGCCGATGAGGAGTTCATTCTCCATCCATTCGCTCGCAACCGACGCATTCAACTACACAGTTCACAGCGAACCGGGAATCTACAAGTCCCTTGACGGACCAACGGTCCGAATTAACATCGAGGCGCCGTTCCGCCGGAACGGTCCCGGGTCCCGCCCCTTCCTCGTTCTCATCCCCGCAGCCGCCCGCCAGGTTCGGATCCCCTGATCGCCAGCGGCGGCTTCGCCACCGGCAGCGGCCTGGTCGCCGCCCTCGCCCTGGGCGCATCCGCAGTCAACATGGGCACCCGCTTCGTCGCCTCCACCGAAGCCCCCGTCCACCAAAACGTCAAAGACCAAATCGTCGCCAACGACGAACGCGCGACCCAACTGGTATTCCGCGAGTTCAACAACACCGCACGAGTGGCCCGCAACACGATCTCGGAGGAAATCGCCCGCCGCTCCGCACAACCCGGCGCCACCTTCGCCGACGTCGCCGACCTCGCCTCCGGAGCACGCGGACGCGACCGCGTCCTCACCCACGGCGACATGCACGACGGCATGTGGTGGGCCGGCCAAGCCCAGGGCCTGATCGACTCCGTGCAGAGCTGCCAGGAAATCGTCGACGGCATCATCGACGAGGCCGACCGCATCATCACCGGCCTCGGCCACACCATCCCGGCAGCCGCCCGTACCGCATCCCAGGCGGTCTGATCATGGACTTCCAGACAATCCGGCACGACGTCAACGACGGCATCCTGACGATCACCCTGAACCGACCCGAACACCTCAACGCCTTCACCGTCACCATGGCCGAGGAACTCGAGCACTCCTTCCGCGCCGTCAACGACGACGACTCCGTCCGCGCCGTCATCGTCACCGGAGCCGGTCGCGCGTTCTGCGCCGGCATGGACCTCAGTCGCGAGGGCAACGTGTTCGGCCTCGACGAGCAACGCACACCAGGCCTGAGTGACATGGCCGACCTCGACGATCCGGCCATCGCCGCGGTCCGCGACACCGGCGGACGCTGCACACTCGCCATCCACGACTGCCGCAAACCGGTCATCGCCGCCCTCAACGGCCCAGCCGTGGGCATCGGCGCCACGATGACACTGGCAATGGACCGCCGACTGATGTCCACCTCCGCCCGAATCGGACTCGTCTTCGGCCGCATCGGCATCGTGCCCGAGGCCTGCTCGACCTGGTATCTACCCCGACTCGTCGGCCCCTCCGCAGCGCTCGACCTGGTCCTGCGCGCCGACATCCTCGACGCCGAAACCGCACTGGCCGTCGGACTCGTCGACGAAATCCACCCCGGCGAGGACCTGCTCACCCAGGCCGCCGCAATCGCCGACGCCTGGACCCGGGACCGCTCCCCCGTCGCCGTGGCCCTGAGCCGACAAATGGTACGACGCAACGCCACCCTGACCCACCCCGACCAGGCCCACCGAATCGACTCACTCGCCATGTTCCGGACCAGCATCGGCGACGGCAAGGAAGGCGTCACCGCCTTCCTCGAGAAACGGAAACCCCACTTCCACGGACGCGCATCCGAGATGCCCAACTTCTACAACGACTGGATCGCCGACCAACCCTGACCCCTGACGCCTACGACACCGAACCGACGCCCACGCGGTGCCCACCCACCTGAGTCCCGCCAAGTCGCCACAGAACCCAGGCTCGAAGACCCGGTCGCACAACCCTGAGACCCACAACGCACGGCCCGATCCCAGGGTGGTGGCCGCGGACCGGGACTCGGACCCAGACCATGTCACGGGTCTCCAGATCTTCCCCGGGATGACTTACCCGGCGTACTCATCGGCGCTGGTGCGCATCTCACCGGCGACCGCGCGCTGACTCGGCGCGCTCAGGGGACCCTCCGTGGCGCACATCGGTGTGTAAGCAGAAGTGGGCACACTCGATGACAATCTAAGGACCGGCGTCCGAGATCGTCGAGAGGGTCGGCACCAACACCTGGTGGCGGGTTCATCGCCTGATAACTCATCGGATCCCGAATCCCGGCAGGCACCGAGGCGAAAGCTCCTCTTACCACTTGTACGGACCCGGCGTCGTTCTCCTCGCTTCAACGACAGGAGTGCGCTCGCGGTGCCGTCACCCCCTTCTTCACGGTATTGACGCGGTAGTGATCGCTCTCTATCGTAGCGGCCGTGGCACTAAGCGAGAGGCAGACATCACACATGCAGGCAACCAGCACCGCCGACACATCTCCCGGTGAGGCGTTCGAACGCGCGCTGCACGCGAACACCGTGTGCGAGGCGTTCCAGATCACCGCGGCCGCCCGCGCGGACCAGGTTGCCGTGCGCACCGCCGATGACAGTGTCTCGATGACGTTCGGCACACTCGCCGAGCGGGTGCGGCGGGTCGCGGCCGGTCTCGCGGCCCTCGGCCTCGAGCGCGGGGACACGGTGGGCATCATGCTCACCAACCGGCCCGAGTTCCACCTGGTGGACCTCGCCGCCATGCACCTGGGCGCCCTTGCCTTCTCGATCTACAACACCTCGGCGCACGATCAGATCGAATACCTCTTCGCCGACGCCGGTAACCGCATCGTGATCACCGAGCGTGCGTTCGTCGACCGGCTGACCGCCGTCCGCGACGGCGGCACCCCGATCGATCACCTCATCGTCGTCGACGGCGCACCGGACGGCACCCTGAGCCTCGAGGACGTGGAGGCGGGAGGCGACCCGCACTTCGACTTCGAGGCAGCGTGGTCGGCGGTCGGCCCCGACGAGCTCCTCACCCTGATCTACACCTCCGGCACCACGGGTCCACCCAAGGGAGTCGAACTCACCCACCACAACATGATGACCAAGATCCGCGCCCTACAGCAGATATTGCCGGTCACGCCGGGGGGCCGCACCATCTCGTTCCTGCCCGCCGCGCACATCGGCGACCGGTGGAGCGGACACTATTCGCCGCTGGCGGTGTGGGGCTTCACCGTCACCACCTGCGCGGACGCGCGCAAGGTGATGGAGATTGCGCAGCAGGTTCGCCCGACGGTGTTCCTGCCGGTGCCGCGGATGTGGGAGAAGGCGAAGGCGGCCCTGGAGGCGGAAATCGACGCCGACCCCAGCACTGCGCGCCGCACGCTGACGCGCTGGGCCATCGACACCGGGATCAAGAAAGCCCGCGCCGAGCAGGACGGCCGGTCCGTCGGTCCGATACTCGACCTGCAGGCGAAAATCGCCGACGCACTCGTCGGCTCGAAGATCCGCCGGAAGCTGGGGCTGGACCAGTCCGAATGGTTCCTGACCGGATCGGCGCCCACCCCGCGCCATGTGTTCGAATTCTTCGCGGCCGTCGGGATCCCGATCTGCGAGCTGTGGGCCATGAGCGAGACGTCATGCGTCATGACCGTCAACCCGAAGGACCGCAACCGGGTGGGCACGGTCGGAGTGCCGATCCCCGGGCTCGAGGTCAAGCTCGCCCCCGACGGAGAGCTGCTCGTACGCAGCCAGACCGTCATGCGGGGCTACCGCAACAAGCCCGAGCAGACCGCCGAGGCCATCGATTGCGAGGGGTGGCTGCACACCGGTGACATCGGGACGATCGACGACGACGGCTACGTGCGGCTGGTGGACCGCAAGAAGGACATCATCATCAACTCGGCCGGCAAGAACATGTCGCCCGCGAACATCGAGACCTGGCTGAGGACCTCGAGCCCCCTGATCGGCCAGGCTGCGTGCATCGGCGACGGCCGGCCGTACAACGTCGCGCTGATCGCGCTCGACCCCGACGGTGCCGCAGGGAAAGCGGCAGACGATCCCGCCACCATCGCCGAAATCGCGGCCGGCGTGGAGCACGCCAACAGCCACCTCTCCCGCGTCGAACAAATCAAAAAGTTCACGATCGTCGCCGAGCCGTGGCTACCAGGCAGCGACGAACTCACCCCCACCATGAAGATCAAACGCAGGAACGTCGTCACCAAGTACGCCACACAGATCGAGGAACTCTACGCGAAGTAACCATCGGACGAGCGCGGCGACAGCTCCCACAACCCCAACGGCGAAGCACGCGCCCACTGAAGCGTGGCATGCACCGGGACGCGGATCACTGACCCGGCGAAGCGCCCGTCCTCAACGGGCCGACGGGTCCACTGCTGATCGTCGAGCAGGTCTTGGAGATCAGCTTCTACCGTGGGTGGAAGCAGTTCGTCAGAAACGACTGCAGCGCCCATACCAGTTGAGCTCCAACAATTCCGTCTCGGTGCCATAGCGCTAGTAGCCGATCACGATCCGCACGATCGCCCAGCTCTTCTGCTCCGCGTGGCAGCCGTCGTACCCACTTCTCGGCCTTGGTGCGCATGCTGCGGTCCCCGCCAGCCCGGAGCGATTGTCGGTGACGGTCGGCGTCCCGGTGATCCCCGACGGTGTTTCCGTCGCCGTGGACACCGGTCGATCCCGAAAACCTCGACGCCGCGTCATCCAGGTCACCCAATTCGACACCAGCACAATGCTTTTAAGCAGTGTGCTCGGTCGGTGCACCAACGCCCTTGCGCTGATGTTTCCTGCATCCGGCAGCCAGACGGCGGGCGCTGGTGGCCGCCGACGTGTCTCACCGCAGCGCGGCGGTGTCGTTGTCGATGCGAGTGGAACGGTGCCGGATCGCCACCAGTTCGGGCGGAATCGAGGCCGGCCGCTTGCCGGCACACGTACCCGACACCGCTCACTAGAACATCAGTGCCGCATCCCCTTTCGGTTCATACCAATGTGCGCGACGGTCGGAGGTGTGACGATTTTCGCCGGCAGCGGGCTCTCCTGCGCCGTGCGGGCAGTTACACGGGCCATCTGTGACGAAGTCAACGCAAATCATTGACAAGAGAGATTGCTCACTCTACTGTCGGGAATGTGCTGATGACGACTCCCGGTCAGACCCCACGAGGGAGCTTGACCGTCGACCCGATCACCGAATAGGCACACCGGCGCACCCCGCGCGATCCCGCTAAACGTTCACCACGGCGAAGAGTTCGAGGTCGGCGCCGCTGACGAACCGTTTGCATTTTTGGCCCACCAGATCACAAGGAGCACCAATGCCGCTGTGGCAGCTGTTCACCCCGAAGAATGCCTACACGAAGGAAGAGAAGGCTGATCTGGCGAAAAAGATCAGCGATATCTATTCCGGACCCACGTCGAAGGGGAACTTCGGCTTCGAGCTCCCGCGGTTCTACACCACGGTGGTCTTCCACGAGATCGAAGCGGACTCGTTCTTCGTCGGCGGTCAGTCCCATGACAAATTCATCCAGATCGAGGTTGTCCACATCGCCCGCACCAACGAGGGGGCCGCGGCGCTGATGGGGATTTCCGTCGAGCAGATCCTGGAGAACTACTTCGCGATGGTCAGCGAGGTGCTCAAGCCGTACATCGCGGACCGTGGATACGAGCTGGAGTTCCACGTCGAGACAGCGCCGTTCGAAACCTGGAAGATCGACGGCATGACGCCGCCGCCCCCGGAGTCACCGGCCGAGCGGCGCTGGTTCGAACAGAACCGGAGCTCGTCGTACAGCGCCGACGAACTGATCGTGGCGACTTCCTGAACAGGCACCTTCTCAGTACCAACCTGACCGATCCTTGGGGTGCGTGCCGCGGCGCGGCACGCACCCCACACCATCCTGAGAAGCATTCACATGACGTTTACTGAAAGCGAGACGCCGATGCGTGAAGATATCGAGTTCGACGCTGAGGGTGTGACGCTGCGCGGCTGGTTCTACAAGCCCGAAGGCGTGTCCGGTGAGCTGCCGTGCGTGATCATGACGCACGGGTTTTCGTGCACCAAGGAGATGGGTCTCGAACCCTACGCCGAGGCGTTCAGCGCCGCGGGCCTTGCCTGCGTGGTCTACGACAACCGCGGGTTCGGTGCCTCGGACACGGCGCCGGGCAAGCCCCGGCAGGAGATCGACCCGTGGGACCAGATCCACGACTACCAGCACGCGATCACCTACGCGCAGGCCCGGCCCGAGGTCGACGCCTCACGGATCGGGGTGTGGGGTTCGAGCTACGCGGGCGGCAACGCCTTCGTGGTCGCGGCGATCGACCGCCGCGTGAAGGCCGTGTGCGGTCAGGTGCCGGCGGTCGCAGGGCGGCGCACCTTCGAGGCGAACGTTCCGAAGGAGTTCTGGCAGGCGGCGTGGGACGGGCAGGCCGCCGACCGCCTGGCGCGAGCCCGAGGAGAGGCGCCCGCGATGATCCCGGTGGTCACCGCGGACCCGACACAGCCGGCCGTCATGCCGACGCCCGATGCCTACGCGTTCTTCTCGGCCTACGAGGGGACCGCGTGGCGCAACGAGGTGACGCTACGCTCGACGGAGCTGGGCTACGAGGCCGGTGAGTTCCTCAAGTTCGTCGCTCCCACCCCGCTGCTGATGGTGGTTGCCGAGGACGACAACGTTGTGACGCCGGCCGAGTGGGCCAAGGAGGCGTTCGAGACCGCGGCGGAGCCCAAGCGTCTCGTCTCGATCCCCGGCGGCCACTTCGACGCATACACCGGTCACCCCTTCGAGCTCTCCTCGGGCGCGGCACGCGACTGGTTCCTCGAACACCTGGCGCAGAAGGTGGTCCCGGCACCAGTCTGAGATCGGGGTCTGTCATCGCGGCGGCCTCTCCTCGTTCCCCCAGCCAAAGCGCGGGCACGAGGAGAGGTCGCCGCGATGCCGTCGGTGGTCGACGCAGAGCCGACCCCCGCGCTCCCCGCGGCGCACGCAACATCCCCTGCCCGACCCGGGGCCCGTACGCCGCGAGGGCGAACGTGCCCCGCTGCTGACGCGCCGGTGCGCAACAGTCCGAAGTGCCCGGCGACTACCTCCTGCTCCGGATCAGTCTGCTACCGCAGGAGCGCGTACGTCGTCGCCGGTCGAGGCGGCCGCCAGCGCGGCGTCGACCAGGGCCTCGGCAGCCGAGCGGGCGTACGTGGCACCCGAGGAATCCTGATACAGGGCCGCGGCCGCGGCCGCACCGTCCAGCAGCACCGTCAGCTGGATAGCGAGTCCCGCCGGATCAGGCACCCCGGCCTCGGCCGCGAATTCGGCGAACCATTGTCGCCCCGCATCCTTGTAGCGGCGCGCGATCTTCGCGATCTCATGGTCCGGTGACGCCATCTCGACGGTCGCGTTGATGAAGGGACAGCCCCGGAACTCTCCCTGTTCGAGACCTTCGACGATGATGTCGAAGGTCGCCAGCATCTTCTCCCGCGGCGTGGACGCACGTCGCGCGAGCTCGCTGGCGACCTCCTCGGCATTACGCTCGCCGCGACGCTCGAGGTATGCCGCGGCCAGCCCATCCTTCGACCCGAAGTGGCGGTACAGCGTCATGATCGGCGTCTGCGCCTCGTCCAGGATGCGGTTGATCCCCACAGCGCGGATGCCCTCCTTGAAGAAGAGATCATCCGCGGCCTTCAGGAGGCGATCTCGCGGTGAGATTTTCGTTGCTGTCATGCCACCATCATAGCGAGCGAGCACTATCTCACACATGAAAGCGAGCGCTATCACACATCGAATGTGTGAGGCGCACGCGTCGGGGCTCGTTGTCGTGTGGGGTCGGGACCGCCCCGGGCGGTCCGGCTGGATGGGGCAGCCGCGTCATGCTCTTGCCCTGCCATGTGGTAGAGATTACTCTCTCTAAGTGCCCTCGCCGACCCGACGCCCCCGCGAAGACGCGCTGCCCAACCCGCAACCCTGGAGGTACTCCGTGACCATCGACGCTCACTCACCTAGCGCAGGCTCAGGATCGTCGCCGGCTGCACCGCCGATCCGTGCGACGACCTACGTCGGCCGCTGGCCCCGGGTCCCGCATGATTGGCCCGAAATGCCCACCGGGACTTTCTCGCCGACCACCGCCACCATCGTGAGCGGCCCGACCGAGGCAGTTCTCATCGACGCCCAGTACCTCAAGGACGACGTCCGGGATCTCGGGGATCTGATCGAACGCACCGGGAAGACCCTCACCACGATCTACATCACGCATGCGCACGCCGATCACTACCTTGGCATCGGTCCCCTGATGGAGCGGTTCCCGGAGGCGAAGTGTGTCGCGCTGCCCCACGTCGTCGAGGCCATGAAGGAAAACATGGAGGAACACCGTCAGCAGTGGGCGATGATGTTCGGCGACGCCTGCGTCGTCAGCGATGCGCTCCCCGACCCGATCGAGGGCGACACGCTATACGTCGACGGCTCACCACTGAAGATCATCGAGGTCAAGCAGGCCGACATCCACCCGACCTCGATCGTGCACATCCCGGCGATCGATGCCGTGGTGGCCGGTGACGCCGTCTACAACGAGATCCACCCGATGCTCGGCCTGGCGACGCCCAAGGAGTGGCAGGACTGGCTCGAGACGGTGGACCTCGTAGAGAAGCTCCACCCTCGGATGATCGTCGCCGGCCACCGCCGACCGGACGGCGACGATTACGCGGTCGAGACGATGATCGCGCAGACCCGCGCCTACATCCAGGACTTCGCGGCCGCCTACGAGACCGCGAAGGGCGCCGAAGACCTCATCGACGCCATGTCGGCCAAGTACCCGGACCACGGAAATCTGTGGTCGCTGGAGTTCTCCGCCATGAGTGTCATCGCGCTTCGCGACGCGCAGAGCTCCGCAGCCGACCTCGTCCCGTGACGACATCACGCTCTCCCGAGGTACCTGTGGGTGCCTGAACGAGCCACACTCCGGTGCCCGAACAACCCGCGTCGTTGCAGGGCTCACACAGCCCAGCCGGTGCACCGCTCGCGGTACCGACGGTCCACCACCGCCCACTGAACCGTTGGATCAGTCCGTGTTCGACGCGCCGGCAACAACGATAGCGGACCTGAACGGCGATCCGACTCGGGTAGTGCTCTTGCCGGTCGAGGGCAAGACGCCCTCGGCCGGGGCCGATGTGCACCTCTACGACGGACTCCTCCCGAGCAGGGGCCGCGTTGTGGAAACGATGTTCGATGCATCCGCTCGAAGGCCTGCCGCTCGTCTTCGCCGCACACGGCCTGACACCGCCCGCGCGTTCGATATCGCGCTGACATGTCATCCCATCGTGCAGCCCGAAGGCAGGATTCAGGCTGTCGAGACGGTGGCCGGCCTGACTCCATCCATGGGCGGCGGTTCACCGAGCCCTCGGGGTGTGGCGGCCCCGCCCGCGAATTGGTATGTCCGCGACCTGCGCAACGCCGTGCGCACCTTACTTACCGACGGTCCGGTCCGGCGCATGACCGTCAACCACACCTGAAAGGTACTTCTAAATGCGGCGCAGTTTGTTCGATTCCGATCATGATGCGTTCCGGGATTCGGTACGCGAGTTCGTCAACCGTCATCTGGTGCCCAACGAGGAGAAGTTCATCGAGCAGCGCTACATCGATCGTGAGATCTGGCTCGAGGCCGGCGCCAACGGCTACCTGGGTTTGGAGGTTCCCGAACAGTACGGCGGTAGCGCCGCTGGCGACTACCGGTTCAATGCCGTACTCGGTGAAGAGCTAGCCCGCTCCAGCGCCGCCGCCGCATCGTCTTTCGGCATCCAATTCGACGTCGTCGCACCATATCTGGTCACCCTGACCACCGAGGAACAACGACAACGCTGGCTACCGAAATTTTGCACCGGCGAACTCATCACCGCCATCGCCATGACTGAACCGTCGGGCGGCTCGGACCTGGCCGGGTTGAAGACCACCGCCGTCAAAGACGGCGCTACCTGGGTTATCAACGGCTCTAAAACATTCATCACCAACGGCACCCAAGCTGATCTGATCATCGTGGCCACGCGCACGACACGAGAAAAGGGCTCCAAGGGCATCACCTTGTTCGCTGTGGACGCCGACACTGCCGGCTTCACCCGCGGTCGCAAACTCGACAAGGTCGGCCAACCCGAGTCCGATACCGCCGAACTGTTCTTCGAAGACGTCCGTGTCGACGACACGGCCATCATCGGCGAACTCGACCGCGGATTCATCCACATGATGAACCTGCTCCCCCAGGAACGCATCAGCGGCGCAGTCGCCTACCTCGCCCACACTCGCCGCATCCTCGAAGAAACCGTTACCTACGCCCAGGACCGCAAGGCCTTCGGTAAGACCATCGGCTCCATGCAATGGAACAAATTTCTGCTCGCCGAACTGGTTACCAAACTCGACGTCGCCCAGGCTCACGTCGACACCTGCGTGGCCGCCCACATCGCCGGCGAACTGACCGCCGTCGACGCCGCCAAGGCCAAGTGGTGGAGCTCCACCATCCAAAACGACATCCTCGACCACTGCGTACAAATCCACGGGGGCTACGGCTACATGAACGAATATCGCGTCGCCCGTGCTTGGAAAGACGCCCGCGTCACCAAGATCTGGGCGGGCTCCAACGAAATCATGCGCGAAGTCATCGGCCGCGATCTCGGCCTCTAACTAACTAACAGGAAGCACCGCCGCAAGTGTCGGGAGTGTCCGGATTATCTCGGTCACGTTCAACACTCGGTTGTGTCCCGCAGCAATTACCGTCGTGCCCCACCCCGTGGCGTGTCTGAGGGTTGGTTTCTGTCGGGCTGCTTTCACGTCTCGTCCGCAACTCGCCGAAGACGGGCCACCATCAACACTCGCGGCGAGTGCAGCGAGGTCGATGGCGGCGTCGTGATGGCGGTCATCTTCCGTCGACCATAGAGCACTTCGGCGGTGCCGGCAGTCTCACGCAGGGCGTTCGTAGCGGCAGGATAGTGCTCGGCCCTGACGTGTGTGGCGTGGTCGGTCAGGGGCGCTCGTCCTGCGAATGCTCCACGACCCAGCCCGCGATCTGTGTTCGTGAGGTGAACCCAAGCTTGGTCAGGATGTGTTCGACGTGGCCCTGCGCGGTGCGCGGCGATATCACCAGCTTGGCGGCGATGGCCTTGTTGGTCAGGCCCTGTGCGACCAGGTCTGCGACCTCCCGCTCCCGCTTGGTCAGGCCCGTCGCACTGCTACCGGTGGGCTTTGTCGCGGCCTCGGTGCGCTCGCCGAGGGCGTAGGCGACCGCTCCCTCGAATCCGAGGAGCGCACCCTCTCTGCGGGCCGCCTCGAACGCGCGCTCACCCAGTGCAGTGCGAGTGAGCCGCTCGCAGTCCTCGTGGCGGACGAGCAGGGTGGGAAACAGCACCGAGGAGCTTCCCAGGGCGCGGCCCAGCGCATCTGCGGCCCCCATCAGGGTGGCGGCACGTCGTGCACCGTCCTCGGTGCCGGCGATCCACGCCATTGCCTCCAGGGTCATCGCGGCAGTGAACGGATCGTCGACCAACCGGGTCAGCCGCAGGCACTGTTTCAGCAGGTCCGCCGCCTGACCGCGATCGCCCTGCTGCAGGGCGGCGACTCCCAGCGCCCACAGTGAGTACGACCGGTATACGGATTCACCGTGTGCTTCCGTGATGCCGAGAACCTGCTGATGGCAGCCGACGGCCCGGGGAACGTCTCCTTGCAATTCGTACACCAGCCCGAGGATCATCAGCATCCACACCCGCGATGACAGGTCGCCGCGGGCCCCGAACACCTCCAGGGCCTCTTCCATGCAGGTACGGGCGCGGGGAAGGTCGCCGCTGACGAGGCCCAGGAGACCGTCGGCATGGGTGATGCGTGCGCGGTCCAGGGGGTCGGTTATCTGCGGGATCAGCGCCTGCGCTTCGTCCACCAGGGCCCTCGAGGCCGGAAGGTCACGCTGCACGCCGGCGAACACGCTGGCGGCGTACAGCGATCCGATTCGTGAAGCGGTCGGCTGCCCGGGCCCACGGACCAGGGCCCGGTCGAGCCAGTGCCGCCCCTCCCGGAACAGGCCGCGGGAGAACCAGAACCGGAACAGGGCGGCCGTTATCCGCAGCCCGGCCTCGGCACCGGTGTCGGTCTCCTCCAACAGGCAGAATTCCATCGCCTCACGCAAATTCGATTGTTCCCGCTCGAGCCGCGCAATCCAGTCCAGTTGCTGCGGACTGATCCATTCGGCTTCCACCTGCAACACCAAGTGCTGATACCAATCCCGGTGCCGTCGTCGCAATACCGGACGGATACCGGTCTGCTCGGCCTTTTCCTTGCCGTAGTCGCGCAGGGTCTCGAGCATCCGGAACCGCACCGCCGAGCCGGCGTCTTCCCGGATCAGGATCGACTTGTCGACCAATGCCGTCACTGTGTCGAGCAACTCCTCTGGAGTCAGGTCCTCCCCGCAGATCGACTCGGCCGCATCCAGTTCGAAACTTCCCGCGAACACCGACAGCTCGGCCCACAGCTGCTGTTCCCGAGATGTGCAGAGCTCATGACTCCAGTCGATGGACAGCCGCAGGGTCTGCTGGCGCGTCGGGGCACCGCGATTGCCGAGAGTCAGCAGCGTGTACCGGTCGGTCAGCCGCTGCAGGATCTGCTCGGGCGACATCGCCCGCAACCGTGCCGCCGCCAGCTCGATCGGCAACGGTAGGCCGTCGAGTTGGTGGCAGATTCGGACCACCGTCATCCGGTTGTCGTCGGTAAGTTCGAATCCGGGGACGGCGGCCGCGGCCCGCTGTGCGAACAACGTCACCGCGTCGTACCCGGTCAGCCCGCGCAGCGACGGCTCGCGGTCCGGGGCCGGGACCGTCAGCGGGGGAACCCGCAGCACCGCCTCCCCGCCGATACCCAAGGGTTCGCGGCTCGTGGCCAAGATCCGCAGCTGCGGACAGGTGCGCAGCAGCATCTCGGCCGATGCCGCGACCGCCTCCACCACCTGTTCGCAGTTGTCCAGTACAAGCAACAGGTGCCGGGAGGCGAGGAACTCCGCCACCACGTCGTCGAGCTGTCGCGCGGGCTGATCCCGCAGCCCCAGGGCCGCGGCAACCGTGTCCGTCAGGAGGGACCCGTCCCGCAACTCGCCCAGTTCGACCAACCAGACTCCGTCACCGAATCCCGGCCGGACATCGGCAGCTAGCCGAAGCGCCAGACGCGTTTTCCCGACACCACCGATCCCGGTCAACGTCACCAGACGCGCAGCCGACAGCAGCTGCTTCGCCTCGGTGGACTCACGGCGGCGCCCAACGAAGCTGGTGAGCTCGAGCGGCAGATTACTCACCGGAGTCCTCACGGCGGGTGCCATCGACGGTGAAGGTGGCGGAGCCGCTGTGGTCCCTGCACGTTGAGCGCGGGCCGGGTCCGGATCGCGCCGTGAGGCGCCCTGTTCCCCGGACAGGGCCATCTCGTCGACGGTGAAGCCGTGGCGGAGCTGGATCCGCCGCAGTTCATCGCCGAAGTCGGCGGCAGTGGCAGGACGCTGCCGCGGATCGGCGGCCATGGCGCGGTCGACGATCTCGGACACGTCGTCCGGGACGCCGTGCTCGCGCAGGTCCGGGACCGGTTGGGTGGTGATCCGTAGGAACTGGGCGACCACATGCTCGCCGCTGTGGCGCTCGAATGCGGCGTGACCGGTGACGGCGCAGAACACCGTCGCACCGAGACCGTAGATATCGGAGGCCTCAGTCGGCGGTTCGCCGCTGAGCACCTCGGGCGCGGTGAAGGCCGGTGACCCGGTCACGGTTCCGGTGGCGGTCTCGAATCCGCCGACGATATGGGCGATGCCGAAATCGGTGAGCGCCGGCTCCCCGTAGTCGGTGAGCAGGATGTTTCCGGGTTTGAGGTCCCTGTGCAAGACGCCGAGACGGTGTGCGGTCTCGAGGGCACCGGCCATCTTCACCCCGAGCCGGAGTGCTTCCTCCAACGGCAGTGGGCCGTCGCGGCGGATCCGGACGTCGAGCGAATCCTGCGAATGGTAGGGCATCACGATGTAGGGGCGACCGCTGTCGGTGGCACCGACATGCAATGCGCTCACAATGTGCGGATGCCCGGTGAGGCGGCCCATCGCCCGCTGTTCCCGGAAGAACCGAACCCGGTTCTCCTCGTCGAGGTCCGCAGCAAGGACCTTCACCGCCACAGTGCGGTCCAGCGCCGGCTGCACGCAGCGGTAAACGATACCGAACCCGCCTCGGCCGATCTCGTGGGCGTCCTCGAACCCCTCAGCGCTCAACTCCGCCGTGACCGTGTGGGCCACGCCGCGCTGCGTCTCGAACGGATCACCTGCGGCCATCGGAGGGTCCTCACCGTCTCCCCGCAGAGCGAGAACAGGACTGAACGATCCGATCCTCGATGAGGCAACCTGCCACACCTCGAGGAGAATGCGCCTTCAGGATATCGCCGCCTGGCAAGCAAACGAGACCACGATAGAGCATCGGGGCAACACACGGGCTTCGACGAGGCTGGGCAGCCGACTAGGGCCGCTGGCCACGGCATCTCCACAAGATGATCACGTCGTCGCCGAGGGCGAGTGTTCTCGGGGAACGGCCTGATCCGAGCGACCACCGCGCACCACCCAAGCCGCTTGACGACTTACAGCCCGAATGTCTGGGCTGGCGTAGAGGCCGTTGGCACCGTCCCGACGTCGTTATCGAGTAGTTCGGCTACTCACGCGTCGGACGATCTGCGATGTTAGCGTTGACAGTAGAGACCCCTTACGGTTGCTCGCCAACGTGCCTCAGCCAACGTGCGTGGAGTAGAGATGCCCGATCCCAGCCCTACCTCGACCCCTCTCGCCCCGCCGAACGACGTCACCAACGCGCAACTCGTCCAATGGGCTTTCGACCGCATCAACGCCCAGGACGTCGAGAGCCTGCGCAATTTCTTCTGGACCGCTGACTCCACCGTGCACTTCCCGACCGGGACATGTCACGGGAGCACCGAGATCGCCGCCTACTTCGACCAAGTCTTCGCCGCGGTCACCGACTTCGCCTTCGAGATGGTCTCGATCGCCGAGTCCGGCAACGACGTCTTGGCCCACTGGCACCTGACCGGACGACACGTCGGCACCTTTGTCGGCATCGCCGCCACCGGGCGGCGAATCGACTTCGAAGGATTCGACCACTTCGTCATCGAGGACAAGAAGGTCGTCACCAACACGGTGCGCTACGACCAAATGGAGTTCGCCCGCCAGATCAAGCTGCTACCGCCTGACGGATCGATTGCGGATCGCGGGTTGAAGGCCGCCTTCAACGCCAAAACGCGTGTCGTGAGCGTCGCTCGCCGTCGCTAGCGGAGAACCATCGCGCAATCCCACGGCGAGTGGCGGGCCGGTGGCCGATCGCCCTCGTAATGTGACACGCCCATTCGCAGAATCGGTCCATTGGACCGGCAACAACCGCCGCGGATGCCATCGTCCAGATCCTCGAGCAGCGAATCCAGATTTAAGGCACTGCCCAAACGTCGGCGCCCGGTAGCAACGTCGTGGACCGGGCGCCGCGGACAAGGCGCCCCCTTCCACACCCACGGCTGACATTCTCGGCATACCCGGTGCTCATGGGGGTCAGCCCAGCGAGTCACTTCAGGGCGTCAGCCGTGACGGCTGCCCGGAGCGCGGCTACTCGAGGAGACCAGCCAGCGCATGTGGGATATGTCCGACTTCCCATCAGCACCCCACCAATCCGCTCGCCAGCGCGTTCCCGGCCGACAACGCGTTCCCGACCGACAACGCGTTCCCGACCGACAATGCGACCACCATGCGTGACCACATCGTGAAGACCATCGACGTGATCGACGCCGAACGAAACTCCGAGTCCGCCAGACACAAACGTTCGATGCAGCTGGTCGACTCAAGCGTGAGCGCCCATTGCAGGGCCCACATTCACCCGATCGGTTCGGCGGCGTCTACACGTCCCCGAAGGTCACAACACGCTGAGGATGTCGTCGACCCGCTGCTTCGCATCACCGAACAGCATCTGGCTGTTGTCGCGGAAGAACAGGGGGTTCTGCACCCCGGCGTAGCCGGCGGCCATCGATCGCTTGAACACGATGACATCCTTGGCATTCCACACCTCGAGCACCGGCATCCCGGCGATCGGGGAGGAGGGGTCCTCAGCCGCGGCCGGGTTGACGGTGTCGTTCGCGCCGATGACAAGAACCACGTCGGTCTCGGGGAAGTCGTCGTTGATCTCGTCCATCTCCAGGACGATGTCGTAGGGCACCTTCGCCTCGGCCAGCAGCACGTTCATATGACCGGGTAGGCGCCCCGCGACCGGGTGGATGCCGAAGCGCACGTCGATGCCCCTCGCCCGCAACTTCGCGGTGAGGTCGGCGACCGGGTACTGCGCCTGCGCGACCGCCATGCCGTAGCCCGGGGTGATCACGACCGACGTCGCGCCGGAGAGCAGCTCCGCCACGGCGTCCGCCTGGATCTCGCGGTGCTCGCCGTAGTCGACGTCATCCGCTGGTCCGGCCACCACGCCGAACCCGCCGGCGATCACCGAGATGAAGGAGCGGTTCATCGCTTTGCACATGATGTAGGACAGGTAGGCACCGGAGGAGCCGACCAGTGCGCCGACGATGATCAGCAGGTTGTTGTTGAGCAGGAAGCCGGAAGCCGCCGCGGCCCAGCCGGAGTAGCTGTTGAGCATCGAGACGACGACCGGCATGTCGCCGCCGCCGATGGACGCGACCAGGTGCCAGCCCAGGGCGAGCGCGAGGAGCGTGATCACGATCAGTAGCCACAGCTGCGGGTCGATGACGAACCGCACGGTCAGGGCCGCGAAGACGACGAGCGCGCCGAGGTTGATCACATTCTTGCCCGGCAGTACCAGCGGCGCGGACTTCATCTTCGCCGAGAGCTTGAGGTAGGCGACGATCGAGCCCGTGAAGGTGACCGCGCCGATGAACACGCCGATGAAGACCTCGGCACTGTGGATGCCGAGCAGTCCGGCGGCCTCGAGCACCGCCGACTCGTGGCCGCCGGGGTGGTTCTCGACGTGCAGGTAGCCGTTCCAGCCGACGAGCACGGCGGCCAGGCCGACGAAACTGTGCAGCAAGGCGATCAGTTCCGGCATGCCCGTCATCTCGACCCTGCGGGCCAACGTGAGGCCGATGGTGGCGCCGAGGATGACCGCGACCACGAGCAGGACGGCGCCGAGGCTGTCGACACCGCCATCGAAGGCCAGCGCGGTGGTCGCGACCAGAGCGACCGCCATGCCGAGGATGCCGAAATAGTTGCCGAGCTTGGCGGACTCGTGCCGAGCGAGCCCCGCGAGCGTGAGCACGAAGAGGAGGGCGGCGACGAGAAAGGCCGCCACGGATGCAGAAGATATATCCATGCCGGTCAGCTCCTGGAGAACATGGCGAGCATGCGACGCGTGACCGCGAACCCGCCGAAGATGTTGATGCAGGCCAGCAGGACTGCCACGAATGAGATCACCGTGATCGCGGTGTCGCCCTTGCCGATCTGCAGCAGAGCGCCGACGACGATGATCCCGGAGATCGCGTTGGTCACCGACATGAGCGGGGTGTGCAGCGCGTGGTGCACGTGCCCGATCACGTAGTAGCCGATCACGATGGCCAGCGCGAACACGGTCAGGTTCAGCTGGAGCTGCGCCGGTGCGACGCCGATCAGCAGGAACAGGACCGCAGCCGCGGCCGCGACGACGCCGAGCCGCTTGCCCGGGCTCATCGGCTCCTTTGGTTCGGCGGCGGGGACTGTTGCCGCGGCGGGCGTGCGGGGTGCGGCCGAGACCTGCACGGGCGGTGGCGGCCAGGTCGACTTGCCGTCGCGTACGACGGTGATGCCACGCTGCACGACGTCATCGAAGTCGAGGACGAGCTCCCCGTCCTTATCGGGCGTGAGCAGCTTGAGCAGGTTGACGATGTTGGTGCCGTACAACTGTGACGCCTGGGCGGCGAGCCGGCCTGCCAAATCGGTGTAGCCGAGGATTCGGACGCCGTTGTCGGTGACGATGCGCTCGTCGGTCTTCGTCAACGCGGCGTTGCCTCCGTTGGCAGCAGCCATGTCGACGATCACCGAGCCGTTACGCATGGCGGCGATGGTCTCCTCGGTGATCAGCTTCGGGGCGGGGCGACCCGGGATCAGCGCGGTGGTGATGACGATGTCGGCCGCACGGACTTCCTCGTCGTACATCGCCGCGGTGGCGATCTCCTGCTCGGCGGTCATCTCCTTGGCGTAACCGTCGGCGCTGACCTCGGCCTCGAAGTCGATCTCGACGAACTCCGCGCCCATCGACGCGACCTGCTCGGCCACCTCGGGGCGCACGTCGAAAGCACGCACGATCGCGCCCATGGCGGACGCCGCACCGATCGCGGCGAGTCCGGCGACGCCCGCTCCGACGACGAAGACTCGTGCGGGCGGAATCTTGCCGGCCGCGGTGACCTGCCCGGTGAACATCCGGCCGAACTCGTGGGCGGCCTCCACTACGGCGCGGTAGCCCGCGACGTTCGCCATCGAGGACAGCACGTCCATCGACTGTGCGCGTGAGATCCGCGGCACGGCGTCCATCGACAGCGCCGTAATCGGGCGCTGCGCCAAGTCCGCGACGATTCCGTCGTCCAGCCGCGGGTTGAGCATTGCGATCAGCGTGGCTCCCGGCTGCAACCGGTCCCGCTGCGGGAGCGTCGGTGGGTTCACCCCGATGACCACGTCCGCCGCCAGCGGATCCCTCAGCTCGGCGCCCGCCCCGGCGTACGCGCCGTCGGTGAAGCCGGCAGGTTCGCCGGCACCGGGCTCGACCACCACCTGGTAGCCGAGCTTCTGCAGCGCGGCGACGGTCGTCGGCGTTGCCGCGACCCGAGTCTCCCCGGCACGCGCTTCCTTCAGCACTCCGACAATCATCGCGTCTCCCCTACCGTGAGGTCGACGAGGCCGGCGAGCGCGGCGCGGTGTGCGCCTGCGGTGCCGAACGCGACCTGGTCGGCCTTCGCCTTCTTCAGGTACAGGTGCGTCGGGTGTTCCCACGTCAAGCGGTGCTCGAGCTCCTGGAAGCCCATCAGGGGTTCTCCTTCAGTGCGTTGAGGCCTGCGTCGAGCAGCAGGTGGACCGATTCGCCGACCCCGTCGAAGCCGCCGCCGACGGTCTGGCCCTGGAGGTGGCGGTAGTGGATGCCCTCCAGGATCGCGGCGAGCTTGAAGGCCGCGAGGCCGAGGTAGAAGCCGAATCCGGAGAGGTCGCGGTCGCTGCCGCGCGAGTACCGCTGGATCACCGCACGCTCGTCGAGGAACCCGGGCGCAGTCGACACATTGCCCGCCGAGTCGCTGCCGGCGTCTGCATCGAGTCGGAAGTAGACGAGCATCAACGCCAGATCTGTCAGCGGGTCGCCGAGCGTGGCCATCTCCCAGTCGAGGACGGCGGCCACCTGATCGGAGTTGTCTACCAGAACGTTGTCGAGCCGGAAGTCGCCGTGCACGATGCCCGCAGCGGACTCGTTCGGCACCGACTCCGCGAGTCTGCGATAGAGCTCGTCGGCGGCGGGCAGGTCACGGGTGTACGACGCGTCGAGCTGCTTCTTCCAGCGGGCGACCTGGCGGCCGAGGAACCCCTGCGGGCGCCCGAAGTCACCGAGTCCGACCGACGCCGGCTCGACCGCGTGCAGCGCGGCGAGCGTGTCCACGAGGCGTTCGGAAATCGTACGAGTTCGCTCGGTGCCGAGCAGTTCGAGCTCGGACGCGGTCCGGTACGGCGTACCGGCGCACCGCTCCATGACATAGAAATCCGCGCCCAGCACCGCAGGATCGGTGCACAACGCGAAGGTCCGTGGGACCGGTACCCCGGTGTTCTGGAGCGCGGACATGACCCGGTACTCGCGGTTCATGTCGTGGGCGGTCGCGAGTACGTGACCGAGCGGTGGCCGACGGACGATCCATTCTTGCTGGCCGTCGGTCACGATGTAGGTCAGATTGGACCTCCCGCCGGCGATCAGGGTCGCCCGCAGATCGCTGCCGGAGCCCGGGATTTCGGACGCGAACCACGCGCCGAGGACGTCGAGATCGAGGCCGAGGGGCGTTTGTGCGGTTGTCATCACGGCACCACGACCGCGAGCATGTCGACGACGCAGGCCGGCTTGTCGCCGCCGTGCCGTTCGATCGTCACCCGGGTGGCGACCTGGTAGCCCAGCTTGTTCGGCGTGACCGAGGTCAGCTCCACGCCCGCCCGGACGCGCGAGCCGACCGGCACCGGTGAGGGGAAGCGGAGCTTGTCGGCGCCGTAGTTGACGCTCATCGTGACGCCCTCGACCTTGTACACCTGCCAGGTGAGCATCGGCACCAGGCTCAGTGTGAGGAAGCCGTGGGCGACGGTCGATCCGAACGGCCCGTCGGCCGCCTTCGGCGGGTCGACGTGGATCCATTGGTGGTCGCCCGTCGCCGCCGCGAAGGCGTCGATCTGGTCCTGGTTGACCGTGTGCCACTCGGAGTGACCGAGGTGCGTGCCCGCGGCCTTCTCGAGGTCGGCGATGCCGTCGAAGACTCTCATGACTTCGGCCCGCCCGCGAGGTAAAGCACCTGACCGGACACGAAGCCGGCGCCCTCGCTGGCGAAGAACGAGACCGCGTGCGCGACGTCGGCGGGCTGGCCGGCGCGCCCGACCGGGATCTCCTTGACCAAGACGGTCCTGAAGTCGTCGAACGGCACGCCTATCCGCTCCGCGGTGGCCTTGGTCATCTCGGTCTCGATGAATCCCGGCGCGATGGCGTTGGCGGTCACGCCGTACTTGCCGAGCTCGATGGCCAGTGTCTTGGTGAAGCCCTGGATCCCCGCCTTGGCTGCGGCGTAGTTGGCCTGGCCCCGGTTACCGAGCGCGGAGGTGCTCGACAGGTTGACCACGCGACCCCAGTTCGCCTTGGTCATGTAGGCCTGCACGGCGCGGGTCATGAGGAAGGCGCCGCGCAGGTGGACGTTCATCACCGCGTCCCAGTCGGTGGTGGTCATCTTGAAGAGCAGGTTGTCGCGGAGGATGCCGGCGTTGTTGACCAGCACGGTCGGCTCGCCCAGCTCGGCGGCGACCCGCTCGACCGCGGCCTGGACCGCCTCCTCGTCGGCGACGTCGACGCCGACCGCGAGTGCCCGGCCCCCGGTCGTCTCGATCTCGGCCACAACTGATTTACAGGCGGTCTCGTCGAGGTCGAGGACGGCAACGGCGAGGCCGTCGGCGGCGAGGCGCTGCGCGACACCGGCGCCGATGCCGCGGGCGGCTCCGGTCACGATGGCGGTCCGGGTCGTGGTGGGTGTGGTCATGCGGTGACTCCTGTGCGGTGGGAATTGAGGCCTGGCACCAGTTCGGCCAGGGCGGCGCGCGTCGACGCGTGGTCGATGTGCAGCAAGGATTGGAGGCCGGCTGCCCGCGCACCGAACACGTTGGGCTCGGCGTCGTCGATGAAGAGCACCCGGTCGGCGGGTACGCCGAGTTTGTCGAGGGCCAGTTCGTAGATGGCGGCGTGGGGTTTGCGGAGTCCCACCTCGCAGGAGATCACGACCGGATCGAACAGTTCGTCGATCCGTGCGCGCGGGTAGGTGTTGCCCCAGCTGTTGGAGAGAAGGCCGACCTCGAGACCGGCTTCGCGCAGGTCTTCGACCAGCCCGAACATTGCCGAGTCGGCCTGCATGCCCGCGAAGAGGCGGTCGAGGATCCCGTCCGGCGTGACTGCGCGCCCGTCGGTGGTCTGCAACTCTGCCGCGAGCAACGCCTCGAAAGCCGCGACCGGGAGCACCCCGGTCTCGAGCCGATGGACCGGCGTACCGTCCTCGACATCACGGGACATCCAGGCACGCAACGTACGTGAGAACGATTCGGGCTCGATTCCGTCCGCGGCTAGCCACGCCGCGATCGAATCCCGCACCGGACTGGTGAGCACGCCGCCGTAGTCGAAGAGGACCGCATCGATTTCTCGCACCGGCTCACTCACCCATGCTCTGGAGGCTGACGCCGCCATCGACGACGACGGTTTGTCCGGTGACCCATGCGGCATCGTCGGAGAGCAGGAAGGCGACGACGCTGCCGATGTCCTCCGGTACGCCGAGCCGCTTGAGGGGGTACGCCGCGGTGACCGCGTCTTCGCGGCCCTCGTACAGCTTCGTGGCGAACCGCGTCTTCACGACCGCCGGAGCGACCCCGTTGATCCGGATGTCCGGGCCGAGTTCGACCGCCATCAACTCGGTGAGCGAGTTCAGCATCGCCTTGCTGGCGCCGTAGAACCCGATGCCTGGTGCCGTACGAATACTGGAGAGCGACGACACGTTGACGATCGCGCCGCCATGCTCCTTCATCCAGGCCTTGTGGACCTGCTGGACCCACGAGAGCGCGGCGATGCAGTTGACCTCGACGATCTTCCGGGCAGCCGCCAGGTCGAGGTCGACGAGCGAACCGTACACGGGGTTGATCCCAGTGTTGTTGACCAGGAAGTCGATGCTGCCGAAGGTTTCGACCGCCTGCCGCACCGCGTCGCCCTGGTGGTCCGCGTCGTCGGCGCGGCCCGCGACGGCGAGCGCGACATCCGGACCGCCGAGGTGGGTCACGGCTTCGTCCAGGGCCTCTTTCTTGCGCGCCGTGATGACGACGCGGGCGCCGTCGGCGACCAGCCGCTCGGCGATGGCGAGCCCGATACCGCGGCTCGCTCCGGTGACGATCGCGGTCTTACCCTCGAAACGCTTGTTCATGTCAGTTCCTCTTACTTCAGACGTTCGATGACCGTGGCCATGCCCAAACCGCCACCGACACACATGGACTCGACGCCGAAGCGCTTGTCGTGCCACTGCAGGGAATTAATGAGCGTGGTGGCGATGCGGGCTCCGGCCATGCCGAACGGGTGGCCGACGGCGATTGCGCCGCCGTTGACGTTGAGCTTTTCCAGGGAGAGGCCGGTGACCGCCGTCGAGCCGATCCGGGCCAGCGGCGTGAGCCCCAGCTCCTCGACTCTCATGTCGCGGCCGGGTTCACACGTACACGAAGCGGAAGTCTCCGATCGAGGCGTCGGCAGTTACTCCGGCGATGTGGAAGGCGGCGATGTTGTCGCGCTCGCCCTGGACGAAGCGGAGCTCGCCGCCGTCGAGCGCGATCCGGTCACCAACGGCGTCCACGCCGAGTACGGCTGCCCATGTCTTCGCGAGCGCAGCGGGCTCGCGGGCGGTCACCGTCGCTCCGGTCACACGGCCCGGGCCGAGCTCGGCCGGTGCCGTTGCGATCCATTTCGGGCCGGCCCAGCGCCACGACTCCGGCAACTTCATCGAGTCGATCGCCACGATCGCGCCCCGCACGTCGCCGGGATGGAGATGAATGTCGGTATCGCCGTCGCGTTCCAGGTCGTAGACGGTGCGCAATCCGAGCTGGTCGATTCGCGTGCGGGCGGCGGCGATGTCGTCGACCTGGAACATGACCATGTAGGCGCCGTCACCGCCCAGCCGATCGAGATGGCGGCCGGACGCGGTCCCCTCCTCGAACGGTGAGATCACCTCGACGAACGTGTCACCGAGCGGCATGACCGCGTTGTGGACTCCGAACTGTTCGACCTCGGGATCGTTGAACGGGTCACCGAGTGGGAGCTGAGCCCGCAGCGCCTTGACGGCAGATTCGCGGTCACGGGCAACAAGTACGGCTTGACGGATTCGGGGCAGGGAGGAAGTGGTCATCACCGCACTATAGCAAGCGCTCTCTATCGCCGGAAGGGGGTAGTCGGCCCCACATCCCGCGCGACGGACCGGGTCCCGACGAGGCCGAGGTCCGCGGGCTCGACCCGTCGGGATCGGCACGCCAGCGCCCGAAACCGTGAAATCCGCAGCACCGCAACCTGTCTCCGGCGCAAACCGACTCCTTCGCAGGAGCTTGGAGAAGCTGCGAAGGAGTCGGTTTGCGAGGGAACGTCGCCATGCGGCCGCGAGCCGTGGGATAGACCGTAGATGCGTTGTCAGCCGGGGATCGCCGGAGTGGCGAACCAGAACCCGAGGATCAGACATGTCACCAGCACGATCCATCCCTCGAACGCGACCCGTACCGGCAGCGGCGCATGTCGCAGCTCCATGAAGTCCAGCATCACGAACCGGACTTTCACGGCAGCGATCAGGAAAATGCCGACGACAGCGATGGTCGGACTGAAGGCATCCTTCGACAACAGCCACGTGGAGGCGCACGTAACTGCCAGCAACAGTGCCCAGACTGCTGTCACCCGCTGACGCATCACCAACATGGCTCTACCCCGGCAGTAGATACAGTAAGGGGAACAGCACGATCCATAGCAGGTCCACGAGGTGCCAGTAGGCACTAAATACACAGTCGGTCTCCTTAATGTTGACTTTCTTTCGGCGCCGCGCCAGCCAGGCCGGAGCGCGCGCCAGCCACTCCAACATCGACATCACAAACAGTCGTTGCAGTATCAATTGCGTGCGCACGTCGCGCCCCCGATGCCGGTGCCATTTCAGCGGGCGGTTACGCGAGCAGCTAGCGGGAGTCGTTGATCGATGCGAAACGCTGTGCTGCCAACCAGTTCACGATCTGCGCACGGGACGTGAAGCCCAACTTGGTCAGGATATTTTCCACATGCCCTTCAGCGGTACGCGGAGAAATGAAGAGCCGTGAGGCGATCTCACCGTTTGTCAATCCGTCCGTCACCAGTTCGGCAACCTCACGCTGGCGCCGGGTAAGCTCGCTGGGGTCTGGCTCCGCTTCGGAGCGACCTGCGCCGGCCCGTTGCCGCTCGCGGAGGGGTTCGCCCAAGGCGAATGCCACCGCAGCGTTTCCGTCTAGGCCGTGTCCCCGCTTGAAGGCGCTGTCGAACGCGTCGTCGCCGATGGCCTTTCTTGCGGTAGCCTCGTATTGTCGGCGCCGGGCCTGGAGTTGGATTGATCCGAATAACGGCGCACCGATAGTCTGCCAGAGCGTGTCGGCGCTGCCCAGAATCACTGCTGCGCGTTTGCAATCGCCCTTCGCGACGGTGACCCACCCAAGGAAGTTTAAAGCCATCGCACGCCAAAAGATGTCGTGGATGGGCCGCCGGACTCTCAGTGCATCAAGCAGAAGTGTCTCTGCTTCCGTTAGGCGGCCACTCAGCAAGTGGAGGAAGGCGCGGACACATTTCGCATACGAGAGGAGCCAGCGTTCGCCGGCTACGTTGCACAGCCGCTCGAGTTCGTCGACCACGGCCGAGCCCTTGTCCAACTCGCCCAGCAGCAAGTACGTGATGGCCAGTGGAATGCGAAGTGAATTGGGGTAGTCCTGGGGTACGTTGACGGCGGCGTAGCGTTCCAGGGCTTCGACGAATAGCGGAATCCCGGCTGCGAGCTCGCCACTGAAGTTGCCCTGCATTGCGAGCAAGTGCGTCGCGTAGGCGCGAGCGGCATCGTCGTCGAGTTCCACGGCAAGCCGATGGGCTTCCGCGAGAAGCGCTGCTTGGGCTTCCGTATCCCCTTGGAGGGTTGTGATGTAACCGCAGGTCGCCAAGGCCCAGGCGCGCTCGTGGCTGGGCGTCTTGTCTGCCTGAAGGGCCCGTTCGATCCAGTGGCGACCCTCAGTCATGAATCCGAGAGCGAGCCACATGAACCAAGGAAGACCAGCCATGCGAAGGGCGACGCCGATCTCGCTTGGCTCCGTGAGGGAGTATTCGAGTGCGCCACGCAGGTTCGCGTGCTCGTCCTGAAGAACACTCGCCCAGTCCTCCTGTAGTGGGCCGAACCATTCGGTGGCGGCTTGCTCCACCAGCTGGAGGCACCAGTCCCTATGGCGGCGGCGAAACACCGGTTCGGATCCGCTCTCACGTAACCGAGCCTGCCCGTACTCTCGAATGGTCTCGAGCATGCGGAAACGGACGCGTCCCCCATGCTCCTCGCGCACGAAGATTGACTTTTCGGTCAACTCGGCAACCGTGTCGAGAATGGTCTCGGGGGGAATTTGTTCGTCCGCACAGACGGCTTCGAGGGCACTGAGTCCGAAGCCGTTTGCGAAAACTGCGGCACGCGCCCACAATTCCTGCTCGCGCACGGCACAGAGGTCGTAGCTCCAGTCGATTAGTGCCTTTAAGGTCTGGTGCCGTTTCGGTGCACTCCTGCTCCCCGAAAGAAGTAACTCGAACCTGCTGTCGAGCCGATTTGCAAGGTCCGAGACATCCAGCACGCGCAGTCGGACGGCGGCCAGCTCGATCGCGAGCGGGATGCCTTCCAGCCTGTGACAGAGGCGAATGACTGCCGCTTCATTGGCAGGACTGATGGTGAAGCCGGGCACTGCCGACGAGGCTCGGTCGGCGAACAGAGAAACTGCCGGAAAGCCGGTAGCCATGCCAGGTGTGTGCGGAGCTCTCGGGTCTGGGACTGGGAGAGGTGGGACAAGATAGATGTGCTCGCCAGTGATCCGGAGGGCTTGCCGGCTGGTAGCGAGGATCTTCAGTTCCGGTGCCATCTTGAGCAGAAGCTCAGCGAGGTCAGCGACAGCCTGCAGCAAGTGCTCACAATTGTCGATGATCAGGAGCATCTGCCGACCGCGTAGATGGTCCGCCAGGACGGTTGTGGGAGGCCTCGTGGACTGCTCCAGCAACTCGAGTGCGTTCACCACGGTGTGTGGCAACAGGGCCGCATCCTTCAAGGCTGCCAGTTCGACCAGGCAGACCCCGTCGGGGAAGGCGCGGCGGACGTCGCTTGCCACCCGCAGCGCTAGCCGCGTCTTCCCGACGCCACCTACGCCGGCGAGAGTCACCAGCCGCGCAGTCGATAGGAGTGTCCGTACCTCAGCAGCCTCCGTCCGGCGGCCGACGAAACTGGTCAGCTCCGCTGGAACACCGGACGGTCCATTCCCAGACCGTACTGCCATGACACACTCCACTCGCACAGCCTGAGCAACGACCAGGTGCCGGACACGTTACCCGCGGGTTATCGCGTCGACGACGCGGCTCACTGAAGTGGCGACCAGTCTGACGTGGCCTCTACAGTCCCCGCCATGTGCGATCAGCTCCTCTGTGTGTAGCGGTGAGGGCAGGTTGCGCTTGCCGTGAAGATCCAGCGTAGGCCGTTCGACCGAAGATCACCATCGGCGTCTACGGCATGACCGCGTTGTGCACGCCGAACTGGGCGACTTCAGGATCGTTGAACGGGTAGCCGGGCGGGAGGTCGACCCGAAGATCGTTCACGGCTCCGTCGCGTTCGTGTGCGAAGAGCACGGCTCCAGAGTGGACTGCACACCACTCAGCGTGGACGAGTGTTTGTTCGCAGGTGACGCCGACGCGGGTATACGTTCGCAAATTTAAGCGTCTCCTCGTGAGCGCAGTGGGATTCAGGAATGATTTGCCACAAACGCTCAATGAAGCGGGGCCTTGTCAGGCCGAA
The DNA here is from genome assembly GCF_019378875.1 of Rhodococcus sp. USK10. NCBI lineage: Bacteria > Bacillati > Actinomycetota > Actinomycetes > Mycobacteriales > Nocardiaceae > Rhodococcus > Rhodococcus sp. USK10. The sequence continues at coordinate 1,050,226 of NZ_CP076047.1, read as the reverse complement.
GTGAACGAGGATCTCTTCGTCGCTAGGGCCCCCGTATGGAGCCCACCTACTGGCGAACTCGATGAGGAACTCCGCGTCGGTGTCGCGATGCTTGCGGTCGACCTCGACCCATGCGGCATGTCGCCTCTGAAGCCATCGGCGATGCTCGTGTGAATTCATGGACGGAAACCATCTACTCGGGCCGCGGGAGGCCATTCAATTTATTTGGTCGCGCCCCCGCAAGGTGTGAAGGCGAGGGCCCCACCCAATTTCGAGCCGACGCACACGGCCGGCGCCGACGATCGGCTGGTCAAGACACCGCGGCGGACTGGCTCGGTCACGACGCCAGTCGACCGCGGTGTTTCGGCGTCGCGAAGCTCGCGGTGTCAACTACCGCTCGATCATCTCGCCGATCCCGCCTGCTCGAAGTCAGGACGGGTCGGCCACGTGAATCATTCGCTTGCCGACATTGTTCCCGTTGAGAAGCCCGATGAGGCCTTCCGGCGCCTTCTCGAGTCCCTCGAGGGTGTCCTCGCGGACCTGCAAGGAGCCGTCGTCGAGCCACCCCTCCAGCACCTTCAGCCCCTCGTCCCACCGATCGGCGAAATCTGTCATCACCAGGAATCCGCGCATCGTGATGCTCTTGATGATCAGCACGCCGGGGACGCCGCGCGCGCCGCGCACGGGAGAGGTGGTGTCGTACTGCGAGACGACGCCGCAGCAGACGACGCGTCCGCGGTACGCCATGGACCCGAGAACGGTGTCGAGCGTCGTGCCGCCGACGTTGTCGAAGAAGACGTCGATGCCGTCGGGACATGCTTCGCGCAGTGATTTCCGGAACGATTCGTCACGGTAGCTCACCGCCGCGTCGAATCCGAGCTCGGAGGTGAGCCACTTCTGCTTCTCGGGGCTCCCGCAGATGCCGACCACACGACACCCCTGCTTCTTCGCGATTTGGCCGACGAGGGTGCCCGTTGCGCCGGCCGCCCCGGAGACCACGACGGTCTCCCCCGGCTTGGCCTCGCCGATGTCGAGCAGGCCGAAGTAGGCGGTCAGGCCGGTGATTCCCAAGACGCTGAGGTAGTTGGACAGCGGCCGGTTCGGAACGATCCGACGCAGAGTGTTCGGCTCGGCGATGACGTAGTCCTGCCATGCAAGATCACCGGCGACGATGTCGCCGACCGCGAAATCGTCGCAGCGACTCTCCACCACCTGGGCGAGCGAAAACCCGGGCATGGCATCGCCGACCTGGATCGCCGCACGATAGGTTGCCGCCTGGAACCACGCTCGTTGCGCCGCGTCCATGGAGATCCACAGCACCCGACACAACACCTGCCCGTCGCCCGCCTCGGGCCGGTCCGCGGTCTCGAACGAGAAGTGGGAGGTCTCCAGATGTTCGCTGGGCATGCCCGCGACGCGCCACGTCCGGTTCAACACACTCATGAGACGACGACCCCCGGGATACGCGGAAGGAAGGTTCGCAGTCCCTCGTAGTGCATGACTTTGAGCGTGTCGAGGTGCTCGACGACCTCGGTGATCTTGCCGTCACGCCCACGCACGAAGAGCACGTACTCGTTCTCGTAGGTCTCGTCGGTCGCCGAGACGGTCGCGCGGCACGTGTAGCGGGCCACGCTGTATTCGCCATCACCGAATTCGTGATGGATGTCGACCTTGAAGCCCGCGGACTTGCTGTAGGCCGCAAGGGAAATCTTGTTGAACTTAATGACGGCGTCTTTGCCCTCATGGGTACCGCCGATCCGGCCCAGGGTGACAGGCAGTGTCCAGCTGATGTCGTCGGCATACAGCTGCTGCATCGCTTCGACATTGCCCAGCGCGCGCGCCAGGTCTCCTGCAAGCGTGCTCATGTAGTGCTCTCCTTCAGACGAGGCTGGATTCGCGACCGGCGAAGTACTCCTCGCGCACAATGCGCTCGAACAAATTGCCGTTGTGCCGCTTCTCGAACGATAGAGAACGATCACTTTCATGTCAAAGATCGGCGGCGTCGAGGGTGAACCGCTCCTTCATCGCCGGCGGGTTCGGCATAGCGGCTGGACCGGTCGACGACACCGAATACGGCGAGCACCGCGAGATCCAAGCGGACGCCGCGGCGGGGCTACACCGGCGCAGGTCTCGCCAACTTCGGTGACAGCTGTTCTCGAATCCTGCAGTTCAGCAACATGTTTCACCACGGCTTGTCGAGGGGTTGCCGGTCGGCGCAGCCGACCATTCGAAGGGCGAGTTCGACGTAGCGAGCCGCGATAATGCGTGGGTCGGAGTAGGTGTGGGAGGGGAACCACCTGCTGACGTCGATGCCGAGGGACGTGATTGCCAGCGCGGCGGCCTCGATGTCGAAGGGGTGAAAGTCGCCTGATGCGGCGCCAGCTTCGATGATCCGCGTGAACACCTTCGTGGTGGACCGGCGGATGTCCGCAATGATGACGAAGTGCTCGGGCGAGAGCGAGCGCAGTTCGTACTGCCCAACCCGGGCGCTGGCGCGGTTGTCGGCATGCCAGATCACGTAGGCCGTCACGGTCGACATCAGCCGGTCGGGCGCCGCGACGTCGGGGCGATCAGCGGCGGTGATGGCCGCCAGTACCGAATGGTGGCCTTCGAGGCTGATGGCGTAGAGAAGGGATTCCTTGGTCTTGTAGTGCGGGTAGACCGCTCCTGGACTCATCTCGAGGCTGGCGGCGATCTCCCGGGTAGTGGTGGCGCCGTACCCCTTGGCGGCGAACACCTCGATGGCCGCGGCGCGTATCCGCGCAGCGGCTTTCGAGGTACCCAGCTCGGCGACCGCTCCGGTCAGTGGTGCGTCCGTCACACTGTTGCCTCTCGGTTGGCGGGGGTTGACAGGTCTCCTCCGACACAATCAGTATATGCAGACGCATAGTAAATATGCGCATGCATATTTCCGGCTATCCGCCGTAGCTTTCCCATCACCGTCGCCAGACGACCCGCACCCAGGAGTTCCTCATGCCCGAGGCTGTCATCGTTTCCATCGCCCGTTCCCCGATCGGTCGCGCCATGAAGGGATCGCTCAAGGGCATGCGCCCCGACGACCTGGCCGCGCAGATGGTCCAGGCGGCACTCGACAAGGTGCCCGCACTCGACCCCACCGACATCAACGACCTGATCCTGGGCTGCGGTCTGCCCGGCGGGGAGCAGGGGTTCAACATGGGCCGCAACGTCGCGGTCCAGCTCGGCTACGACTTCGTCCCCGGCACCACCATCACCCGGTATTGTTCGTCGTCGCTGCAGACCACCCGGATGGCGCTGCACGCGATCAAGGCCGGTGAGGGCGACGTGTTCATCTCCGCCGGCGTGGAAACGGTGTCCCGGTTCACCGCGGGCAGCTCCGACTCGCTGCCCGACACCCAGAACCCGCTGTACGCGGACGCGCAGACCCGCACCGAGAAGCTGGCCCAGGGCGGCCAGACCTGGGTCGACCCCCGTGAGGAGGGGCTGGTCCCCGACACCTACATCGCGATGGGCCAGACCGCGGAGAACGTCGCGCAGATCACCGGCATCACCCGCGAGGAGCAGGACCGGTGGGCGGTGCGCTCGCAGAACCGCGCCGAGGAGGCCATAGGCGCCGGTTTCTTCGAGCGGGAGATCACCCCGGTGACCCTGCCCGACGGCACCATCGTGACGAAGGACGACGGTCCCCGCGCGGGCACCACCTACGAGGCTGTCAGCCAGCTGAAGCCGGTGTTCCGCCCGGACGGCACCGTCACCGCCGGTAACGCGTGCCCGCTCAACGACGGTGCCGCCGCCCTGGTGATCATGTCCGACACCAAGGCCAAGGAACTGGGGTTGACCCCGCTGGCCCGGATCGTGTCCACCGGGGTGTCCGGTTTGTCGCCGGAGATCATGGGTCTCGGCCCGATCGAGGCGTCCAAGCGTGCCCTGGCCATCGCCGGGATGGGTATCTCCGACATCGACCTCGTCGAGATCAACGAGGCGTTCGCCGTGCAGGTGATCGGGTCGGCGCGGGAGCTGAACATCGACGAGGACAAGCTCAACGTGTCCGGTGGCGCGATCGCCCTCGGTCACCCGTTCGGCATGACCGGTGCCCGCATCACCGCCACGCTGCTGAACAACCTGACCACCCACGACAAGCAGTTCGGCCTCGAAACCATGTGCGTCGGAGGCGGACAGGGCATGGCCATGGTCCTCGAACGCCTCAGCTGACAGAAACGACAGGAAACCTCAATGGGCAACATCACGTACGACTTCACCGGCAAATCGGTCATCGTCACCGGCGCCGCCCGCGGCATCGGCCAGGCCCTGGCCCGCCACTTCGCCGAGGCCAAGGCGACAGTGTTCATGGTGGACTTCGACAAGGACGAACTCGACAAGGCCGCCCGTGAGGTCGGCGCCATCGGCATCCCCGCCGACGTCAGCGACACCGGTGACGTCGAGAACGTGGTCTCTACCGTGATCGCCGAGACCGGGCGGGTGGACATTTTGATCAACAATGCCGGGATCCTGCGGGACAAGGTGCTGTGGAAGCTGACCGACGACGACTGGGACCAGGTCCTGAATGTCCACGCGGGCGGCACGTTCCGCTTCACCCGTGCCTGTGTGCCGCACTTTCGGGCACAGGAGTTCGGGCGGGTCGTCAACATCACCTCGTACACCGGACTGCACGGCAACCGTGGGCAGGCCAACTATGCCACCGCGAAGGCCGGGATCATCGGGTTCACCAAGACCGCCGCGAAAGAGCTCGCTGCTTTCGGGGTCACCGTGAATGCGATCTCCCCGAACGCTGCGACCCGGATGACCGCCTCCATTCCGAAGGAGAAGATCGGCGAGGTCACCGGTCCGATCTCGCGGTTCGCCGACCCGTCCGAGATGGCCGACGCCATCTGCTTCCTCGCGTCCGAGGAAGCCGGCTACGTCACCGGCGTCGTCCTCCCGGTCGACGGCGGCATCTCCATCTGAGCGAGCCCACCTTTGAACGGAACTGATTCTCATGACTGATGTACTTTCTCGCCGCGATCTCGATTTCCTGCTCTACGAGTGGCTCGACGTCGTCGCGTTGACCTCGCGTAAACGCTTCGCCGAACACTCGAAGGACACCTTCGACGCGGTGCTCGATCTCAGTGCGGACCTCGCGCACAAGCATTTCGCCACCCATAACAAGAAGGCCGACGCGCACGAGCCGACCATGAGCCCGGACGGCACCGTCGAGATGATCCCGGAGGTGAAGACGGCGCTCGACGCTTATGCGGCGGCCGGTTTGATCGCCGGGTCATTCGACGAGAGCGTCGGCGGGATGCAGCTGCCCACCACGGTGGCGCGGGCGGCGATGGCCTGGTTTCAAGCGGCTAACGTCAGCACCTCGGGCTATCCGTTCCTGACGACCGCTAACGCGAATTTGCTCGCCGAGTACGGCACCGAGCAGCAGATCGACGACTACGTCCGTCCGATGCTCGAGGGCCGCTGGTTCGGCACCATGTGCCTGTCCGAGCCGCAGGCCGGATCATCGTTGGCGGACATCACCACCCGCGCGGTCCGCCAGGACGACGGCAGCTACCGGGTCACCGGAACCAAGATGTGGATCTCCGGTGGCGACCACGAACTCACCGAGAACATCGTGCACCTGGTGCTGGCGAAGACACCGGGTGGCGGCCCCGGCGTCAAGGGCATCTCACTGTTCATCGTCCCGAAATACCTTCCCGGCGCCGACGGTGCCGCCGGCGAACGCAACGACGTCACCTTGGTGGGCCTCAACCACAAGATGGGCAACCGCGGCACCACCAACACCCTGCTCGCTTTCGGCGACGGCACCCACACCCCCGGTGGGAAATCGGGTGCTGTCGGTTTCCTGGTCGGCGAGGAACACCGCGGCCTGTCCTACATGTTCCACATGATGAACGAGGCCCGGATCGGTGTCGGGTTCGTCGCGATCGCCCTCGGCTACGTGGGATACCGCAAGTCGCTCGACTACGCGAGGGTGCGGACCCAGGGCCGCCCTCTCGGCGCCAAGGATCCCTCCTCGCCGCCGGTGCCGATCATCGAACACGCCGATGTCCGCCGAATGCTGTTGGCACAGAAGTCTTATGTCGAGGGCGCGCTCGCGCTCGGCCTCTACTGCTCGCGGTTGGTGGACGAACAGGACACTGCGCTCGACGCGGCGGTGACGGACGAGGCCACGTTGCTTCTCGATGTGCTGACCCCGATCGCGAAGAGCTGGCCCTCGCAGTGGTGCCTCGAGGCGAACAGCCTCGCGATCCAGGTGCACGGCGGTTACGGCTACACCCGCGACTACGACGTCGAACAGTACTACCGCGACAACCGATTGAATCCGATCCACGAGGGCACGCACGGGATCCAAGGTCTGGATCTGCTGGGCCGCAAGGTCACCATGCAAGACGGTGCCGGGCTGAGGTTACTCGGATCGAAGATCGCCGCGACCATCGCGCGGGCTCGGTCCCTCGGTGGCGACGCCACCGGTTACGCCGACGCCCTCGACACCGTCTGGAACCGGATCGTCGACATCACCGCCGCCTTGTGGGCGGCCGGTGACGCGACGACCGCGTTGGCGAACTCGTCGGTCTATTTGGAAGCGTTCGGACACACCGTCATCGCGTGGATGTGGCTCGAACAGCTCATCGCCACCGAGGGTAAGAGTGGTGACTTCTACGACGGAAAGCGCATGGCCGCCCGTTACTTTTACACCCACGAGGTGCCCAAGGTCGGCCCGCAACTCGATCTCTTGGCCAGCGGAGACCGGACCACTCTCGACATGAACCCCAGCTGGTTCTGACCCCAGGAGGCATCCCACATGAGTGTGCTCGACAAATTCCGCCTCGACGGCCGCGTCGCCATCGTCACCGGCGCCTCGTCCGGTCTCGGTGTGGCCTTCGCCAAGGCCCTCGCCGAGGCCGGCGCGGACATCGTCCTCGCGGCCCGTCGCGTCGACAAACTCGCTGACACAGCCGCACTGGTCCGTGCCACCGGCCGACGGGCCCTGCCCGTGGCCACCGACATCGCTGATCCGGATCAGTGCGCCGCCCTGGTCGACGCGGCAATGACCGAGTTCGGCCGCGTCGACGTTCTCGTCAACAACGCCGGCGTCGCCAGCGCCCACCCCGCCACCCGCGAAACCCCCGACCAGTTCCGCTCGGTGGTCGACATCAACCTGGGCGGCTCCTACTGGACCGCCCAGGCGTGCGGGAAGGTCATGCAACCCGGCAGTTCCATCGTCAACATTTCCAGCGTCCTCGGGCTCACCACCGCCGGCCTGCCCCAGGCCGCCTACAGCGCCAGCAAAGCCGCAATCATCGGTCTGACCCGAGATCTCGCCCAACAGTGGGGCACCCGCAAGGGAATTCGCGTCAACGCGCTCGCCCCGGGCTTCTTCGCCTCCGAGATGACCGACCAATATCACGACGGCTACCTCGACAGCCTCGCGTCACGGATGGTGCTCGGGCGCACCGGCGATGCCGCCGAACTCGCCGCCACCCTTGTCTGGCTCGCCTCCGACGCCGCCGGGTACGTCACCGGACAAACCCTCGCCGTCGATGGCGGTATGACCATCACCTGATCGCACCACACCCCGCAAGACCATCGCGTCGAAAGTAGCCACCATGCCCATCACCACCACCGTCGACGGGTTGAAGAGCCTCGTCGGCACCCCACTGGACCCCAGTGACTGGTTCGAGATCACCCAAGGCCGAATCGCCACCTTCGCCGACGCCACCGACGACCACCAATGGATCCATATCGACCCGGAACGGGCCCGCACGGAAAGCCCGTTCCGCCGTACCATCGCCCACGGTTACCTCACCCTGTCACTACTCAGCGTCATGTTCGCGCAGGTTCTCGACGTTCAGGGCACCTCCCTGGCGGTGAACTACGGCCTGAACAAGGTCCGGTTCCCCGCCCCCGTCCCCGCGAGATCGAAGGTCCGGCTCAACGCCGAGATAATCTCGGCCGAGGACATCAGCGGCGGCGTCCAGATCGTGTCCGCAGTGACCGTGGAATGCAGCGCCACCGACAAACCCGTCTGCGTCGCCGAACCGCTCTTCCGATACCACCGTTAATCTCGGATCGGGAATCAACGTCGCGCTGCTCGACGGATTGGCGTTGTCGATCGCAGCGAGCGCGAACTTTCCGGCTCTAGCGCTCAGTCTGGGGTGGAAACGCTTCAACACCCTCGGCGCCGTGACCGGAATCGACACCGGACCGGCCTGGTCACCACCGTCACCCTGATCATCCTCGGCCCCCAGGTGTGGCCGGGCGACGCGGACAATGCCCCGTCCCGCTGACCTTCCCGGTGCTGGTATCGATCCCAGTCGGATTCCTGGGCTGCTGGATCGGGACCATGATCGGCAAACCCGACCCCCATCAGGGCAACGCCTTCACCAAACTGCGAGTGCGCTCCCAGGTCGGGCTCGGTGCGGAAGAAAACCCACCCGCCCGAATCCCCACCCGTCCGCAACTCGTGCGGACCGACATGACAGGAGAAATGAAGATGAGCGCTGAGGCGGTCGATGTACGCGAAACCCCTACCGTGGCAGACTTCACGGTGCACCGCACGGCAACCACACGGTGGTCCGACAACGACATGTACGGCCACCTGAACAATGCCGTGTACTACCAACTCTTCGATGCAGCGATCAACGGCTGGATCATCGAGCACACCGGCCTCAACCCGGTCGCGGCTCCGGCCTTAGGCGTCGTCGCCGAGTCCGGATGCCGGTATTTCGAGCAGCTGCAGTTCCCGCAGGCCCTGGAGGTAGGAATCCGTGTCGCCAGGCTGGGCCGCACCAGCGTCACCTATGACCTCGGACTCTTTCCTACCGGGCTGCCCGAGACGGCGGCGGTCGCCGCGCGGGGGCGGTGGGTGCACGTCTATGTCGACCGTGACACCCGGCGCCCGGTGCCGATCCCTGACGGGCTGCGGCGGCTGTTCGAATCGGCCACCGGATAGCCGCGGCGATCCCAGGGATGGTTCGCCACCGACGCGAACTCTGGAAACCGACACGGAACCGTGGAACCTACAACCGCAACTGTAGGTTTTCGCCGATCTTGTCAGTCGCACGCCGCACTGACCTGCGACGTTACAAAGCCTTGCCACCAAGGGATTCTCACTAGATTGTCAGAATCCTCGAACCGTCCGGAGACGACCAGGTCGCTGAACTGAGGGTGACGCCGAAAGCTTGTGGCCTACTGACACCAAACTCAGAAACTGACACAGCTCGCGAAAACCTACAGGCAACGCCGGATTCGGCGACAAACCGACTGTCTCCGTGTCCCTCATGGTTTGTGCGCACTGGGGCACGATAATTTCAGTTATTGCAACGTAACTCCTCCGTATTTCATCAGATGCATCATCGGCGCCATGCGCGTAACCGCGGAACGACCCGACGTGTTTCGCTGCAGATGGTCGCAGCGCTCTGCGACATCTTCGGCTGCGGAGTGGACGACCTGGTCACCGTGACCGCGACCGACACCCGACGCAAGCGCGCCGCCGCCTCCACACCGAATGTGGTCGAAATGAACAAGGCTGCTCCTCCCCCACCATCACCCAGGACCAACGGATCGCCTGGCTGCGCGAACTGCTGACCGGTAACAGCGAATCCCTGCCGTACCGGATCGCTGGGACGTTGCTGCTCCTCTACGCTCAACCAATCGCGAGGATCGCACCGCATCGCACCACCGACGTCCTTCTCGCACCAGACGGTCTATATCTTGCCCTCGGGACCCATCCTGCGCCCATTCCGGCTCCGTTCGCGGGCATGCTCATCGAGTACCTCGCACAGCGCCCCAACCTGCATGCGGTCCGAGATGGTGACTCGGAGTGGCTCTTTCCCGGTCGCACGCCCGGTAGTCACCTACACCCCACCGCGATCATGAACAGACTACGCACCCTCGCTACCGATCTCCTTGGTGCTCGCACGACAGCAATCCAAACTTTGGTGACTGAGGTGCCTGCACCGGTGGTGGCAGGCATGCTCGGCTACAGCCAGCAGATCACCCATCGCCACGCCGCCGAGGCATCGCAACCGTGGTCACGATACGTGCGCCCCGGTGTCGAGCGGTGAGGACCGCACCTCACCTGAATCATCAGAGCCCACGACCCCCGCGTCACCACAGCGAAGGACGAAACCCATGACCGAACCGGGGTGAAAACGATTCGATCCCCGTCTCGGCGATCTCGTTCACGAGGCCGGAAAGGATTGGTGCGACGTGGTTTACGTCGATCTCTCGCACGGCATCAGTATAGAAGCACTTCGTGCCCCTGGCGCAGTAGCGGTCAACGCCGTATCGAGCGGCCGGTTTCAGTTCGGGGTCCGGTCGGGTCGCCCTTCAACGAGCGACTGTCCCGGGCGATTAAAGATGTTTCGGCAATAGGGTGAGCGCTGATCATAAGGAAAGTCCGGTGTGGTCGAGGAAGCCGTGGCACAGGTCGTAGTTCGAGCCGATCCGGGTCAGTCCGGTCTCGGTCGCCACGCGGACCTCGTCGAGGGTATCGGGGCACAGGTTGGCCAGTTCGGCGGATTTCATGTTTCCCCACGCCTGTTCGATGGGATTGAGCTCGGGGGCATAAGCAGGGAGACGTTCGACGTGGAGCCAGTCGCGTTGGGTGGCCAGCCAGGCGGTCATCGCCCGGGATCGATGGGCCATGAGCCCGTCCCAGATCAGGATGAGCTTCTCACCGACGAAGTGGTTGCGCAGCTCGGTGAGGAACTCGATGAGCTTGTCGGTGTTGTAGGCGCCGTCAGTCATGGAGAACACGAACGCGCTGCCACTGCGGTCGGGTCGATAGGCCAGGACTCCGGCCATAGACATTCGTTTCCAGGAGAAGCGGTGATGCAGAACGGGTGTGACACCTTTCGGCGCCCAGGTTGCGCGGACCACCGGGAGCAGCGAGACGCCACTTTCGTCCTGGAAGCAGATCCATGCACCTCGGCGCCGCGCTATTTTTTTATCCGCGGCCACTCGTTCTCGCGCCAGGCGACTATGGCGTCCTCGTCGCGTTCGACCGCGCGCCGTGCGGGACGTTGCCGGCTCCAGCCGAGCCTGGTTCGCAGGATCGCCCATGTCTGGGTGGGTCCGTAGGTCACGCTGGTGAGCCGCTCGATCACGATCGCAACCCGACCCAGGGTCCACACCCCGGTCGCGAAGCCGTGAGCCTGGGGTCCTTTGAGCAGCTCCTCTCGGATCACCTCGATCTGGGCATCGTCGAGACGCGGCCGGCGTCCCGCACGGCCGGCACCTTCCAACGCTTCGCTACCCCCTTCGGTCCACTGCCGAAACCATCGGGACGCAGTCTGCTGGGAAACCTCCAGCTCGACCGCGACATCGATCTGCCTCCGTCCCGCAGCGAACATCTCCGCCGCCCGCATCCGCCTGTCACGCAACGCTCCGAGATCACGGCGAGTACCGCGCTGCTTGACTTTCCGGGCGTCGGGCTCCTCGCCGGAGCCGGTCTCCTTCCCTGCCATTCGTCAATGATCAAGCAGCGCGGTGCGAATCACGCGCAACGACACGCCCTATTACCGAAACATCTTTAGGTTGCGACGACTATCTGCCGCTTCAGCCGTCATCCGAGACCGCGCGACAACTGGGTCTCGATCGCGATCGAGCGGAGCTTGAGCTTGTCGATCTTCCCCACAGGGTTGAGCGGCAAGGCCGGAAGCACCGACATCACAGCAGGTCGCTTGTACGGAGCAAGCTGCGCCTGGCAGAGCTCCTCGAGAGCATCGAACGTGCGCGACGCATCACTGTCTCGACCGGTGGTGATGAATGCGGTCACGATCTCGCCCCACGTCTCGTCCGGCCTTCCGACGACGGCGACGTCGATGACGTCTGGATGACTCGCCAGGACGTCTTCGATCTCGCGGGGATAGATGTTCTCGCCGCCCCGGATGATCATGTCTTTGACTCGCCCGTCGATCACCAGATATCCGTCGACGTCCAGGTGTCCGAGGTCGCCGGTCTTCAGCCAACCGTCCGCGAGCACGGCCCGGGTCTCCTCCGGCTTTCCGAGGTAGCCCGCCATGACGTTCTCGCCGCTGATCTGCACTTCCCCGGTCACGCCCGCGCCAACACCCGCTCCGTCCGCGTCCACGATCCGTATTTTTTGCCCTGGCATGGGCGGCCCCACCGTGCCCGGCTTTCGCAGACCGTCCCACGGGTTGACCGTTGAAGCGCAGGTTCCCTCCGACAGTCCGTAGCCCTCCACGACCGGGACGCCGAACCGGCTCTCGAATTCTTCCAGCAGCCCGTTGGGCGCGGGGGCGGCTCCACAGAGTGCGAAGCGCAGCGACGACGTGTCGACCGTCCCGAGGTCCGGGGCCGCTGCCAACATCGAATAGATCGTTGGCACGCCGCTGAAGTAGGACGGCCGTACCTTCGCCACCAGGTCGAAGAACGTGGCTGGGTCGAATCGTCCGGTGATGATCGTGCTGCCGCCGTAGAGCATGGGCGTCAGGACGCTGACGACGATCCCGTTGACGTGGAACAGCGGGAGGATCAGCAAGCTGCGATCGGCTGAGGTGATGCCCATGGAGCTGGCGCCCATCGAGGCCATGGCCACGAGGTTCTCGTGGGTCAGCATCACGCCCTTGGGCCGTCCAGTGGTGCCACTGGTGTAGATCAGGAGGGCGAGCGAGTCGCCCTCCACCGCCAGATCGCTGCTCGTGTCCACGCCGGAGACTGCCGTGTCTCGCACGGCGACGACCCGGAGTCCGGGAGTCGGTGTCGAACCGTCTGCGTCAACCACGATCGCCGCACCGGAGTCGCGAAGCTGATAGAGCAACTCATGCTCCAGCAACCCCGGGTTGATCGGCGTGACCGTGCAGCCGATGCGCCACGCGGCAAGTAGGAAGACGACGAATTCCAGGCGATTGGGGAGGCGTAGCGCGACGACGTCGCCGGGCGTAGCGCCGTGCTCTCGAAGCCGAGCACCGGCCACGACGACTCGGTCGAGCAGATCGTGGTTGGTCAGGAGCTCGTCCCCGTTGCCGACGGCCGGACCGTGCGGGTCCGCGGCCGCCCGAGCGTCGCACAGGGCGGCGAAGTGATGGGTGACCGGCCGGCCTTGTGCTGTCATCGGGCACCGTCGGCCGCTTGGGGCGACAGGTGCTTCGCGAGGAACTCCGTCTGCTCGGCGACGAGTTGCTCGAACGGCTCACCCGTGTAGAAGTCGAAGTGCCCGGCCTTGTAGGTCTGCACTATTCCGCGCGGCGCTCGGTGCGCGTATTTGAGGGTCGGCCCGGCAGGTGCCACCGTGTCCGTGCTGCTGACGCAGAAGAGGATCGGCATCTGAATTTTCTTCGTCCTGCGGCCCGGTCGGTACCGGATGAGGCGCGCGATCGCGCGTGCCCTCGTGCTGTTGACGAACGTTCCGCCCGCGGGCACGAGCGACTGGTACCCGGGCAGCGCATCAGGTGCGGTCATGATGGCGACGTCGCCGGGTGCGCCGGCGAGCGGTAGGCAGACCGGGTCTCGTCGTGTGGCGGTGGCGACCAGGTCGCGGATGAGTAGCCGCTGGAGGCGGAGGGATTCAACGGGGCTCGTGCGCAGCGCAGTCAGCAGTCCATCGGTGAAGGGACACTGCGCGACGGCCGCAGCCAGCTCCGGGTGACGCGACGCGATGGTGATGGCGTGCCCCCCGCCGAACGAAGTCCCCCAGATCGCGATGCGGCTGCCGTCGACGTCCTCGCGGCTACGCGCGTGGGCCAAGACTTCTTCCCAGTCGAGGAGCTGGTCCTTCACGTTCAGCTCCTGCCGATGCGCGCCGCCGCTGTCGCCGAAATTGCGGTAGGTGAAGGCAATGCTGGCGATCCCCCGGGCAGCGAACCGCTCCGCGTAGGCGTCGAGGCGCATCTCGCGCGTGGCCCCCATGCCGTGTCCCATGACGACGACGGGAGGCCGCTGAACCCCCGTTGGCAGATGGAGCCACGCCGTGCAGAAGCTGTCGCCCACCGGGATGGAGATGGTGTGGCGCTGGTAGGAGGTGTTCCTGGACATCGTCTGACCTCGCAAGTTGTTATAACACTGATATATCGGAGTTTGGAACGTAACAGGGCCTGTGGGAGGATCGCGGGGTGACGACGATTGACGCTCTCCCTGCACGCCGGGGCGCCTTGGTCGAGGCGGCCATCCGCCTCCTGAGCGAGGGCGGACCGACGGCGATCAAGGCCCGGACCGTGACAGCCGAGGCGGATCTGACGACGATGGCTCTGTACTCGGCATTCGGGGGCATGCCGGGATTGATGACCGCCGTCGTCGAGGAAGGCTTCGCGCGACTCGACGCACGCATGCGCACGATTGACCCCTCGGACGACTCCATTGCGGACCTGTTCTCGATGGCCATCGAATGTCGGCGTTTCGCCATCGACAACCCCCACCTCTACGACCTGATCTTCGGTACCGAAAGCCGAGACGCCGCCCGCGGCAAGCTGTTTGCCGGCGCCGACGCACCCTCGACCGAAGAATCCTCGTATCAGCAGTCCTTCGCCACCGTGGCGAATGCCTGCGACCGGGCCATCAAGAGCGGCCGAGTGCGGTCGTCCAGTGGGCGCCACTTGGCTGCCCAGCTCTGGAGCCTCGTGCACGGTTACATCTCGCTGGAGCTCAGCGGACACTTCGCGGGCTTCGGCGACCCAGTCGAAGAGGTCCTGATCCCACTGGCCGTGAGTTTTATGACCGGCCAAGGCGATGACAGGGACAAGGCCCTGTCATCGACCACGAAGACCAAGGTCTGAGGCCGCCCGCCCGTCGTCGTCAGGCCGAGGCCGGGCTCGGCTTCTCGACCAGGAGGTCCTCGCGACCGGCATCGGTGACGGTCTGGACGTACAGGGGGAAGAGCTTCGTAGCGATCGGCAGAACTCGGACGATCAACGACTTCTTCCCCTGCACCCTCACCAGCCCGCGGGTCATCGAGGCGAGCAGGTTCAACTCGCCCTGCCAGAACAGATTGGCTGCCGTGGTCGACATGCGAAGAGTCGCGTCGGCCTCCTCATCGGCGCTGCCCTCGCGCGCCTCCTGAGAAGCCATGTCGATGATGAGAACCCCGTCGGGGTCGGTGGTGATCACCTTCAGCGTCCCCTGGAGACCTTTCATCTTGGCGAGAATCGCCTCGTCTGAACGGGCGGCTTCGAAGGTGGAGACGATGAAGCGAAACATCTCTTCGGCGGCGGGCTTGGTCGTCATGTCACTCCTGCATGGTTGAGAGATCGGTCGGTTTCGTCGTGCGCGAACTTCAGGCCAACTGGTCGGTGAGAATTCCGGCGTTCTCGCCCTGCCAGGGCGAGGCCGCGTTGTCCCTGGCCCACCGTTTTTCTTCGTCCGACTCCGCCGGCGGCGGCACGAGCCCTTGGGTGCGCCACAGGTCGAGCGGCGTCTCGTCGATGTGGATCTCCCAGTCGAATCCTCGATCCTTCGCGAACGGCTCCAGCGTCGCCTCCATCATTTCCATGGTCAGATCGCGCAGTTCCGGGGTGTCGAGCTGGCGTGCGATGTGGTCGATGACCACTCGGACGAAGTTGTCGGCCGGTTCGCCTCCGACCCAGATGGTGCCCGGCGGCCGCTCCTCGAACACGACCACGACGTAGAAGCGCGGCAGTCCGGCCAGGTCGGCGTAGACGTCGGTGATGGCGTTCGAGAACGCCGCCTTGTCGGCGGTGTCGTAGGCCCCTTCAGGGGCGAAGATCTGCCACATCGGCATGGTTGGCTCATCTCCTTCGGTGACTTGCGTCTCACTCCAAACGACGTTATAACAGTATTATAGAATCGGCAACAGTCAACCGCGGAGGAAATATGAGCTCGCTTCCAGACAACGTCACGTATCACCCGCCGGTCCGCGCGACGGTCTTCGTCGGGCGATGGCCGCACGTCCCCTACGAGGAGATGCCCGAGATCATGCCCTCGGGCCTGTTCTCGCCAACCACAGCGACGCTGATCAGCGGCGAGACCGAAGCCGTGTTGATCGACGCCCTCTACCTCAAGGACGACGTCCGCGACCTCGGCGATCTGATAGAGCGAACCGGCAAGAAGCTGACCGCCATCTACGTCACGCACGACCACCCTGACCACTACCTCGGGATCGGCCCGTTGCTCGAGCGATTCCCTGAGGCCCGCTGCTTCGCACTGCCCCAGGTCGTGGAGTCCATGCACGAGACGATGGAGATGCAAGGCGATCAGTGGGAGCTGCTGTTCGGCGACACGTGCATCGTCGGAGGCGTGTTCCCCGAGCCCCTCGAAAGCGACACGCTCGCCGTCGACGGCGTGGAGGTGCGCGTCATCGAGGTCAAGCAGGCCGACATCCATCCAACCTCGATCGTGCACGTGCCCTCGATCGACCTCGTGGTGGCAGGCGACGCGATCTACAACGAGATCCATCCCATGCTCGGACTCTCGGGTCCCCAGGAGTGGGAGGACTGGCTCGAGACCGTCGACCTCGTGGAGAGCCTGGCGCCCAAGATGATCGTGGCCGGCCATCGCCGCCCCGACGGCGACGACCGGGCCGTCGAGACGATGATCAGTCAAACTCGCGCCTACATCCGCGACTTCGCTGCCACCTACCACGGAGCCACGTCGCCCGACGAGATCGTCGATGCGATGGTCGCGA
The DNA here is from genome assembly GCF_019378875.1 of Rhodococcus sp. USK10. NCBI lineage: Bacteria > Bacillati > Actinomycetota > Actinomycetes > Mycobacteriales > Nocardiaceae > Rhodococcus > Rhodococcus sp. USK10. The sequence goes on along the minus strand of NZ_CP076047.1, from coordinate 1,033,656 downwards.
AGTACCCGCACCACGGCAATCTCTGGACGTTGCAGTTCTCCGCCATCAACGTTCTCGCGTCGAAGGATGCCGGAATCCAGGCCGCAAGCTCAGCGACCTGACCGCGTCGCCGCCGTCTCCGACGACGGAAGCGGCTCCGGCCAGCACGCGGACGAGATCACCGACTGGCTTGTCGAGTCGCTCCACCTGGAGTGCAACCCGTCACCGATCATCGTGAGGCAACCCGATGCGACCGCAATGATGATGGCGACACCACTAGTCAGACTCGCGATAGGGAGCGTGGCCTGCGGGGGCGCCTCGCCAGCAAAGCCTCGGCACCCGACGAATAGTTCCAATTCGAATATGCAGGGTTACCAGTAAAATCGGCATTATTGCATCTGATGCACGATTGTCGTTCGGCTGGTCATCGTCGTCATTTACGCCCGTCCGCTTGCCAGATATGTGGGTTGACCAGGCCGAATACATACCAGCGCATCGACGACCCGCGGTTAACTGCTCATGGCAGCGCCGGGTCAGGCCGTTAGACGAACGGTCACCAATGGTTGGGAGGGACCGCCCTCCGACGCCACACATGGTGCGATCCACCGGGCTGATGCGGACAGTCCGTTCCCACAACGGCTCTGGGTTAGGCCATCGAGTGGAAGGGCAGCATCCGAGGAAGAGACCTCTACTGGTGTTCCGAAGAGCCAGCGGTGTTTCAGCCGACTGCGGGGCCGGGCCCGTCCGACTTGGGACGGTGGGTGTGCTGGAGTTCGGTGTTGATACGTCGCGCCTCGACGAGTTGGTTTTCGAGGATGATGATGCGGCATTCGGAATCGAGTGCGGTGCCCTGGTCGATCAGTTCGCGGGCCCGGGCGGCGAGACGGAGCTGGTATCGGGAGTAGTGCGGGCACACTGTTTCGGGCCGCGCGGTTCACGGCAGGGCGAGCGCGATAGCCAGGGCTTTGTTCAACTCGACAATCGTCGACGGCGACAGTGCGCCGCCCGACCTGCTTGCTTCCAGCTCGTCGTCGAAAAGTTGAACGATGTCATCGGCGAGGATGGATCCGACCAGAGGATCATTGGGACCGAGCGGGACTGCAGTAGGGATACCCGGCTTCGGGGTGGTGATCCGAGCGGCCAGCACCGTGTTCAGGTTCCGGTTTCGAAGGTTATTGGAGACAACTACCCACGGCTTCTCTCCATGTCCCATATCGAACCAGAAAATCTGCCCTCGCAACGCCGTCGTCATTCGACGTAAGAGCCATCGACACGGTTCGCGTAGCGCGTGCGATGCGCAAGCCGCTCTTCGCGGCTTTCAGCCTGCTGCTCCTCCGCAAGCCGCGCGTAACCAGCTTCGAGAGCCTTTTCCCGTAGGGATTCAGCCCCAGCTCGCAGCAACGCACGGGCAATGCCGGACTCAGAGTTGTCCCGGACAGTGATGTGATGCTGCTGCGCCCACCGCCTGAGGATGTCGGATTCAAGGCGTTCGGGATCCGCGAACACAGCGAGTTCCGCTTGATCCTCGCTGTCCAGAGTGACTGGTAGCCGCTTCACATCCATGTTTCACATTATGACTCAGATTGTGAATCACTACAAGCGCGGTCTGTGCGCGGACCGCCTCTTTGGAGACGTGACGATCGGGCCTTACCGACTCGCAACTGACGTACGTCGAGGTCAACGCCCCTATTCTGGCGGATCGGCATCGGTCGGACTAACGCGAATTTCCGGGAAGTTGGTTCGCCGCAATCACACTGCGTCGACTGATAGCCGCTGACCTGCGTGGATCCCGCAACGTGCGCGAAGGATTCGCCGACGATCTTGCGGTGATCCGACTGCTGAATCCCATTCATGTAATTTCGTTACGATACCGTGATCTGCTACCGATTTCCCCGTGCCGGCCACGCCGAGAAGCAAGCCCGCTGGCAAGACCTGTTCGCACCGCTGATCGAGCCGCGCCTGCCCGACTCCGACCACCGCACCCTGCAAGCCCGCGCGATCGCCGCCGCAGCAATCACCTGCCTACAGGTAGCCAACGAGGAATGGGTACGTCTGAGCGGACGGGTCGACATGCTCGACCTCTACGACACCGCCGTACACGCCATCCGCCGCCCCACCTGAAACCGGCCGCATCCGACTCCGCCATGAACGTCGGCATGGGGACCAGTGCCCGAACCGCCTGACCGGAAAATGCTGAAGGTGGGTGGCAGGCGATTGCATCCGGCGTAGCTTGCGGAGCCGGATCAGGTTGTGAAGGTATGGGTTTGGGTTAGGCGTCACATATTCCAGGTCGCGTCCAGGGAGTTCGCGCAGGGCTACGCGGCAGCCAGCGTCGCACATAGCCGGCAACGACGCCCCGCGGATGCGGACCGCCCGCCGCGGCGCACCCGTCGAGGAGCCCACACTGCGACGTCCCTCATCCCTTCGCAGCTCGTGCGGAACCCCAGAGGGCGCCGTTGTTGACCCGACCACCGTAGAGGGCCATCATCTCGTCGTAGAGTTCAGAGTTCGTCGTGGTCCGGCCCTCCAAGCTGGTGAAGTCCTCGATGTATCGGCGAGTTTCGGCGATCGCGACGGGGGAGTCGGATCGGTGCGGATCCTTGTGTCCGGCCACCGCGGTGCGAGCGTCGAGTGACTCGATGAGCTCGAGGGCGTCCAGCCACGACTGCCGCAGGGGCGGTGGAGTCTCGGCCAGGTAGAGGTGGACGTTGTTGTACACGGCGTCTCCGGCGATCACGAGACCGACGCTCGGCACGTGCAGGGCGGTCGTCCCGTCGGTGTCGGTGTGGCCCAGCTCCACCACCACCAGCTGTTCGCCTTCGAGCTCGATGGTATCGCCCTCCAAGATGCCGGGAATCGTGAGTTTCGAGGGAATCTCGCCCGGGAAGCGGGCCTGCCAGAACGACGCGAGGAAGTCCGGTGCTGCCTGCGATCGGGCGTGCTCCACGACGCCCGCGGTCGCCACGGCCTGCGCGTCAGGAAACCTGGCCAGGACCGTGGCCAATCCGAACCAGTGATCGCCGTGCCCATGCGTGACGTAGACGTGGGTCAACCGCTTGCCCGCCCTGGCCACCCAGTCACACAGCCGCTCGGCCTGTGCCACCGTCATCAACGGGTCCACGAGCACCGCGTCCTCATCGCCGTATACGAGCGTCGACGAAGTCGGGGACCACATCCGCTGCGACAGCCTCGGCGGGCGGTCCGTGATCTGGACGGGAATGGACGGCGTGACGTGAACGGCGTAGTTCAACAGCGACATTCGGAAGTCCTAACGTGAGGTCATGTGGTGGTCTTCTTGCTGACGACGCTCCGGAGGTTCGGCCGCTACGGGCGTCGGCTCAACCCCAAACCTGCGCCCGGCGTGGGGGCAACGAACCCAGGCGTGCGCGTGGAAAAGAGGGGCCCACGTAATTCGTTTCCCGGGAGCGCGAACACGCGACGACTAAAGGAACTCGACAGTCCTTTTATTATTGGCACTGCCGAGATCCACTTGTCAAGGTTGCAGGTTCTTCGCGCATCTTGCGCTCGACTCAGTGATGCCGAGGACGAACTGGGTGAGGCATTCCGCGAATGCATCGGGGGACTCTATCTGCGCCATATGTCCCACCCGGGTAGATCGAGCGCGACGAGTCGGAAACGCGACGACAAACTGGGAAACTGCTCGGCCCAGTCCTCCAGCGTTCGGACTATTCCGGGAACGAGCACAACGGTCCCGGTTGAAAGTCTTGTGGCGCCACTCAGGGTCCGCGGGTGCCCTGCTTTGGGAAACTGCCCTATACCGCGTTGACCTGAAACCGGTGATCCGAGATGGCGCTACACACCAACATCACCGCAGCCACCGGTTACCGATCTACTTCACCGTTCCCTACAGTCCGCGGCAGCACGTCAACAAGAACACCAAAGTCCACTGCACCAGTACTTTCCGGGAAGAAGCCGACCTGTCATTGCTCGGGCCGGGCATCCTCGACAACGTCGCCGCAGAACTCGACAATAGGCACCGCAAACGCCACGGATCACGCCCGCCGAAATATCAACGAACTCCTACACTCACATCAACCGATTCTTTGCAGCGACCGCCTGAATTCCCCGACCGGTATGCGGGTCGAAGCCAAATAGGCGAGCTATTTCTTTGCTCGTCGAGCGAGTTCCGCACGATTGCTATGCAATTGAGTCAGTGTCGGACAGACCCGAGTTGCACGAAAGATGAAGTTCCTACTGCGGCGGTGCGCTCCGTCGTACTCCGGCGCGGTCGCGCCGTGCGCGCGACTAAAGCCATAAACGTGACGCCGATGGGAAGCGCCGGACCCACCATGAGACCGCGATGAAACCCTCCAGCGGCCCATAAACTACAGCAACCACTGATCCAACAACGAAGGCCGAAAGAGAGCCTCCGGCAGCGCCGTATAACAGAATCCGCCACTGGTGCTCGCGGGTGTAGTTCGCCTTGCTTCGAGCCCGGACCACTCCGGCAAGACAGACAGCGACATACACGAAAGCCGGAAAGATGTGGAAAGCCACGTAGGTAATGGGAACGCAGGACTCCGTCAGAGGCTGTTGACGCCACCCACAGCAGCAGCGCTATGCATCGCCCGACCGTGTGCGCCGAAATTGAACACCGTTGAACGGGCCCACTTAGTAGTACTTTGTTAGCTCGGCGTGTCGGCTCGAGTTTTCGTGGTTTTCTCGAGAGCATGCGGGCATGGATACAGCCGCTCTCGCCCGGGTCGGGGAACAAGTTGGATACGTTTGTCGGTGAGGTGTTCTCGTCGCTGGCACGGAAGGATCAGCGGGCGAAGGCCGGGCTGTATGCGCGCGGGTTGATGCTCGACGGGCGTCGGAAGTCGATGCAGCCGATGGCGGAGCGGTTGCAGGTCGACCATCAACAGTTGCAGCAGTTCGTGACGACCTCGCCGTGGGACGTGGTTCCGGTACGGAAAACCCTCTCCCGCAAAGCGTGCGGTCTGATCGCCCCGGATGCGTGGGTCGTCGACGACACCGGGTTCGTCAAGGACGGCGACCGCTCGCCGGGTGTGGCCCGTCAGTACTCGGGCACCCTCGGCAAGGTCGGCAACTGCCAGATCGCGGTCAGCGTGCACGCCGCCACCGATGACGCGTCGGCCCCGTTGGACTGGCGACTGTTCCTGCCGCAGAGCTGGGACGATCGGTCCACCACCGATCCCGATGCGGTCGCGGCGATCACCGCCCGCAGGCGCCGGTCCGCGATCCCCGACGCGGAGCATCACCGCACAAAGTGGGAAATGGCGATCGAGATGATCGACGAGCTGATCGAGTGGGGCCGGATCCCGCCGGTCGTGGTCGCGGACGCCGGCTACGGCGACACCACCGCCTTCCGGGAATCGCTGACCGAGCGGGGCATCGACTACGTCGTCGCCGTCAAGGGGTCCACCAGCGCCTTTCCCGGCGACGCAGTCCCCGAGACACCTCCCTACAGCGGGCGCGGACGGCAACCGGCCCCGCGCTACCCGGGACCGGCCGCCAGCTGCAAGGACCTGGTCCTGGCCGCCGGACGGAAGGCCCTGCGGACGGTGACCTGGCGCCGCGGCAGCAAGGCCGACCTGACCAATCCGACCGCGGCGATGCGCTCGCGGTTCGCCGCGCTGCGCATCCGCCCGGCGAACCGCGACATTCCCCGCGCCGACGACGGCACCCTGCCCGAGCTCTGGTTGCTCGCCGAGTGGCCCGCCGGCGCCGACGAGCCGACCGACTACTGGCTCTCCACCCTGCCCGCCGAGACCCCACTGAAAGAACTCGTGCGCCTGGCGAAACTCCGCTGGCGCGTCGAGCACGATTACCGGGAGCTGAAAACCGGTCTCGGGCTGGATCATTTCGAGGGTCGTTCCTGGCTGGGCTGGCATCACCACGCCACCCTGGTCACCGCCGCTCACCTATTCCTCACCACCCTCCGGCTCACCGACCCAAAAGCAGCTGGGCAGGACTGAGCCTCTACGCCGTTCTCCGCGAACTCCAACGCGCACTTGCCCGTTGGATCGGTACCTGCCCACTCTGTGACCACACCTTCCCCACCTAACAAAGTACTACTAGTGTCCTGAGTTATTGATCCGTTGAATATGTTGGTAGCATCGGGTAATGGCATTTTCTGGTCGCCCGAAGGCGGAATTGGTTCTGTCCGATGTCGAGCGTGACACGCTGCTGGGTTGGGCTCGACGCGCGAAGACGTCGCAGGCGTTGGCGCTGCGGGCGAAGATCGTGCTGGCGTGCGCGGAGGGCGTGACGAACAAGGATGTCGCTGCGAGACTGGGGATCTGGCCGCAGACGGTGTCCAAGTGGCGGGCCCGGTTCGTCAAGGATCGACTGGCGGGCCTGGCGGACGAGCCGCGGCCGGGTGCGGCTCGCACGATCACCGACGAGCAGGTCGAGACGGTGATCGTCAAGACCCTGGAGGAGACGCCGGCGAACGGGGACACGCACTGGTCGACCCGGTCGATGGCCCGGGCCACCGGCATGTCCCAGACCGCGATTTCCCGTATCTGGCGCGCTTTCGGCCTCAAGCCGCATCTGGTGGACACCTGGAAGTTGTCCACCGATCCACAGTTCATCGAGAAGGTCCGCGACATCGTCGGCCTCTACCTCGCCCCGCCCGACAAGGCACTGGTGCTGTGCGTGGACGAGAAATCGCAAATGCAGGCGTTGGACCGCACCGCCCCGATGCTGCCGATGATGCCCGGCGTACCGGGCCGCAAGACCCACGACTACATCCGCCACGGCACCACAAGCCTTTTCGCCGCCCTCGACATCGCCACTGGCAAGGTCATCGGCCAGCACCAGCGACGACACCGCCATCAGGAGTTCCTCCGGTTTCTCAAGACCATCGACAAGAACACCCCCGCCGAGCTGGACTTGCACCTGATCTGTGACAACTACGCCACCCACAAGACCCCGGCGATCAAGACCTGGCTGGCCGCCCACCCGCGGTTCCATCTGCATTTCACCCCGACCAGCGGTTCCTGGTTGAACCTCGTCGAACGCTGGTTCGGCGAGCTGACCAGCCGCAAACTCCGCCGATCCACCCACCGCAGCGTGAAAGAACTCGAGACCGACGTCCAAGCCTGGATCGACGCATGGAACGACGATCCAAAACCCTTCGTGTGGACCAAAACCGCGGACGAAATCCTGGACAACCTCGCCAACTACTGCACGCGGATTAATCAACTGAACAACGACTCAGGACACTAGGTATCAGTGACGTCACAGGAATCATCGCCACGCATTTTCATATCGACCACCTCGGGTTGGCACGACGGGTGGCCGCAGCATCCGGCGCGTGGATAGCCATGGGCCAGCACGAACGCCACCACCTCAACGCCTTCGACTGTGCCGCAGACGTCGTCCGCCTGGACCAGCATCGCATGCGCACCTGGGGCATGCCCGAAGACAGGGTTGCCGAAGCGGCGATGTCCAAACAGATGCTTCAAGGCCTGGTGGATCTGGCCACGCCGGACATTCGCATTCAAGAAGGAGAAATCCTCCACGTGGCCGGCCACACGCTGACGGGCCATGGCCACACCCGGCCACACCCCAGGACATACCTGCTTCTGGGACCACCCTGGTTCCATGGTCTATTCCGGCGACCACGTGCTCCCCCGCATCACCCCCAACGTCGCCCTATCCATCCAGGGCGAGACGAACCCCCTCGAGCGGTACCTCGAGTCCCTGCGGCGCATTGCCCGACACGACGACTACGAGGTCTGCCCCGCACACGAGTACCGCTTCCGCGGGATGGCACGCCGCACGAACGAACTGGAATCCGCATCGTTGGCCCGGGTCGGCGAAGTGCACGACGCTCTGGATACAGGTCCCGCATCGGTGCACGACATCGCCCGCGAACTCACCTGGTCCCGGGGATGGCCGTCGCTCAAGGGCACCGCCTTCCGCCTGGCCCTCGGTGAAACAGCCGCGCATATCCAGTACCTCGTCGGCAGGGGCCTTCACGACGGGGTTCCAGGATTACCTGCCCTGGACGCCGGCTGGCGAACCCCCGATGTTGACCACGTACCGCAGCGGCGCCCACCGGCGGCGCCCGAAGCACCCGAGACTGCAGCCATCCGCTGCTGACGAAACGAGAGGAACGACCCACCATGCTGTTCTCCCCCCTCACTGCCGAGGCTAAGCGCCTCACGCTCCGGCAGATCCTCGCCTCCGGATCGATCGCCCGGTTCCCCGGTGCGTTCACCCCCATCTCGACACGCCTGATTGAGGAGCAGGGCTTCGAGGGCGTATACATATCCGGCGGCGTTCTCGCCAACGAGCTCGGCTTTCCAGACATCGGGCTCACCGCGCTCCCCGAGGTGGCCGCCCGCGCCGGGCAGATCGCTCGGATCACCGATCTACCGGCGATTGTTGACGCCGACACCGGCTTCGGGGAGCCGGTGAACGTGGCCCGCACCATCCAGGAACTGGAGAACGCGGGGTTGGCCGGCTGCCACATCGAGGACCAGGTCAACCCCAAACGCTGCGGACACCTCGACGGCAAGACCGTCGTGGACCTGCACACCGCCACCCAGCGCATCCGCGCCGCCGTCGAGGCCCGCCGAGACCCCAACTTCCTCATTATGGCTCGCACCGACATCCGCGGCGTCGAGGGCCTGAACGCGGCCGTCGACCGCGCAAAAGCCCTAGTGGACGCCGGTGCGGACGCAATCTTCCCCGAGGCTATGGCCGGCCTCACTGAATTTGAAGCCCTGCGGGCAGCCGTCGACGTGCCGATCCTGGCCAATATGACCGAGTTCGGAAAATCGGATCTATTCACCGTAGACAGGCTTCAGGACGCGGGTGTGAACATGATCATCTACCCGGTAACCCTCCTCCGGGCCTCCCTCGGCGCCATGGAACGCACCCTCCAAACAATCCAACAGGACGGAACACAGCAAGCGTCCGTGCCGCACATGCTCACGCGCACAAGGCTCTATGATCTCGTCGACTACGAGGGGTACAACGACTTCGACTCGGGCCTGTTCAACTTCGAAGTCCCTGCTTAACCGGGATTTTGTTTTCCCTGGTGCTTCGAGTGGGTCAAGCACTGCCTGTGTCGGTAGCTCAGCCGGGTATATGAGGTGACGTAGTTGGCCCGAGATGAGAATGAACCGGCCACGTCCTCTCTCATGAGACATCGGACCATACCCTGCGTGCCGCTGCGGTCTCGGTCCCCGAACCTACGGGTAGGCGAATTCAGTGCAAGGCAATGCCGTCTATGTTCGCGAGAATGGACATGCCCAAGCCCTTCGACTCAAGATTATATGTGGTCAATGGTCAAAACATTAGACGCGATAGGATGGGAACATGACCGAGCCCACTGCCCTATTCCAGCAAGGCGTCGAAGGTTCACCAATCTTTACGAAAGTTCACACCCGCCGCGGGTTCGAGTACATCTACGAGCAGATTCGCAACGCGATTGCCGAAGGACAGCTCAAGCCGGGAGATCGGCTGCCCTCGGAACGGGACATGGCCCAGATATTCGGGATCGCTCGGCAAAGCGTGCGCGAGGCGCTGCGGGCGCTTGAGGCTTCCGGCCTGGTCGAGTCCCGTCTCGGAGTGGCCGGTGGTGTTTTCATTCGCGACGGCGACCCCCGCGTGGTGTCGCGGGCGATGACCGACTTGGCCTCACTCGGTGCCCTATCGCCCTCGAGTCTCCTCGAGGCGCGGATCATCCTCACGTCCGACATCATCCGCATCGCGTGTGAGCGGGCTACCGATGACGACTTTCAGAAGCTCGACGAGGACATTACCTTCACCGAGCAGCAGGCCAAGACCGAGGCTGGGGTCGAGCGGACCGCACAGATCATGGAGTTCTACCACATCCTTGCCAGTGCGACGCACAACGAAGTATTGGTCATACTGACCGATTCCCTGTCCCAGATTGTCCATCTGCGACTCAATCGGGCCGGGCCTAAGCCCAACAAGGACATCGGGAAGGTCCGCCGCCGGGTCCTCAATCACCTACGGGCCCGTGATGCAGAGAAGGCGATCTCGGAGATCACTCGACATCTAAAGCGACTCGAGAAAGTTCTCCTCCAAGCAGAGAAGGCGAAAGCGCTCGAACTCGACACCTCCAGCTGACCCACCCGAGACATCCCACCTTCCTGGTGCCCAAAGGACGACGCCGAGACCCAGGAACGGGCCGGCCATCCTCCGCCACGGCCGACGATCGGATCGCCGCGTTCCTGTGCGAACCGATCATCAGCGAGTTCCGGGATTCTCGAACAGCCCGTTCTCGAATAGGCGCACCTGAAACTCCGGTGGGATTGAGCCTCTTGGGGATCCTCCGAATACCCACGCCGTTCATTTTCCGAGCCGTCTGCGAACGGCGGCAAGTTGTTCCTCCGAGCCGATCAACCGTACGACGGCGTCCTGTTCAGCGTCCAACCCGGCGGCGAGATCGACGTGTCCGGCCATGTCGAGCAACCGTTTTGCGTGACGCAGAGCGGAGTGGCTGTGGCCGGCGATCTCCCGGGCCAGCGTCAACGCGGCGTCAAGGGGGTCGTCACTGATTCGGGTGGCCAGTCCCATGGCGACCGCGTCGGCTCCGGTGACTTTGCGGCCGGTGAAGGTCAGGTCCTTGGCGACATCGCGTCCGACCAGTTCCGGGAGCAGCTGCGGTCTCATCCTGCCGTGAGTGGGCGGTGATTAGCTGCAGACCCCTCTACTGGCTGCAACGAAAGCAACGATGTAAGATTGCGGTGCAAACGTAGCAAGGAGTGCCCCGTGGCAACCCACCGATCGATCTCTCCCCGGCGACACCACAAGCTCGCCGGCTCCCGACTGCGCCGCGACACCGTCACCGGCCGCTACACCCGCGCCGGCGACCGCCCGCACGCCGCGCCGTCGCCGGACGAACGGCGTTTGTCGGATTTGTCGACCCCCGAACTCATCGACGTCGTCGCCTCCGAACTCGCCGCCCGCCCCGAGATGCACCTGGTCCGCAACCAGGTGACCTCGCTGCTGGCGATGGCACCGACCCTGACCGACCGCACCCAGGCCGCCCGGATCGGCGCCAACCTCGTCGACGACGCCATCGCCCAGGCCGAAATCGAGCAGGCCGCCCGCCGGCACATCCTCGACCACCCGATGCTCACCGCCGGCCAGGTCGCCGCCGTGCTGCACCGGCCCGCAGCCGATCGCACCGTCGCCTCGAGGCTCCGCACCACCGGCAAGGTCGTCGCCCTGCCTGTCGGCAACAGCTACCGGTACCCGGCGTTCCAGTTCGACGAGGCCACCGCCTCGGTCCGCGACACCGTCGCCGCCATCAACACCACCCTCGGCGCCGCTGATGATCCCTGGGGTGTGGCGTCGTGGTGGTTGGCCCCCTCCACCCGCCTACCCGAGGGGCAAACCCCTGCCGACCTCGCCGCCGACCCGGACCCCGCGGCCGGCCGGAAGCTCGAGCGGCTCGCCGCCGCGGTGCTGCCCGACTGATGCCGAACATCGAACCACCGGCCGCAGGTCTACTCCGGCCGGCGCACCGAACCGTGCTCACCGCCGGAACGAGGGTGTGGCGGGTACACGCGCCCCACACCCCGAACCCGACCACCCAACCCGACGAACTCGCCGGCGGCCGATTCGACTCCCTCGACGGCAGCTACGCCTACCTCTACATCGCCGACAGCCCCGACGGGGCGATCGCCGAAACCATCTGCCGGGACCTCCCCCTCGACCCTTCGATCGCCCGGCACCGCGAACGTAATCGGGGTCGACTGCATCTGCGAAGGCGCAGCTTCGCCCACGATCATCGGTGATGCGTCTTACGCTCCGCCCGGACCCACGCTGCAATCTCCTTCCGGGACTTAACCCCCAGTTTGCCGAAGATGTGATCTACATGGCTCTGCGCGGTTCGTTCGGGTACCTCGAGCTTTGTCGCGATGGCCTTGTTGGAGAGTCCTTGAGTCACCAAGTCGGCGACCTGTCGCTCACGCTCGGTGAGAGCAACTTTCGTCCTGGTGCGGACGTTTGCCCGCTGATCGGTCTCGAGTGCGAAAGAGATGGCCTTCTCCAATCCCATTCGCGCGCCCTTTCGATGGCGAGCTCGAAATATTTGCTCTCCCAGCAGTTCACGAGTAGTTCGCTCGCACGCGGTGTGATAGCGGCGGAGTTCGTGGAACAGGAGCGGCGAACTTCCTACCGCGGATCCCAACGACTCTGCCGCCCCCAGCAAGACGGCTGCCCGCTCCGAATCTTGGTGGTCACCGGAAATCCAAGCCACGACTTCCAAGCACACCGCGGCGACAAGCGGCTCTTCCACTAGCCGGCAAAGTTCCAAGCACTGCGCTAGGGATTGCGTTGCCTGGTCTATCTCGCTCTGCCGGTACCTCGCAAGACCCAACCCCCACAATGAGTGCGACCGATAAACCAATTCGCCACAGGATTCTGTGATCGAGAGTGCTTCTTCGTAGCACGTGACGGCCTGAGCGGTTCGTCCGCGTAACTCGTATGAGACGCCGAGCATGACAAGGGTCCATACCCTGGCCCTCTGTACGTTGCCCGCGCTGAACAATCGCAGCGACGTTTCCAAGTGTGCGGACGCCTGGAGTGGGTCCCCGCTGTACAACGCGAACAGCCCTTCGGCATGATCCATGTACGCTTTCCCGATCGGATCATCCACCTCCGCGATCATTTCGCGTGCTGAGACGATGAAGTCGGATGCAGTTGGAAAATCCCCCTGAAATTCGGCGAGCACACTACTGAAGCACAGTGCCATGATGCGATCCGCTGTCGCCTGTTCGGCTTTCTTGCCCAGGGCGCGGTCAAACCAGTACCGGCCCTCGCTGAACAGGTTCCGCGCGTACCAGAACGGGAAAAGTGCTGCTGCTATCCGAAGCCCTGCCTCGTAATCGGAGCCGTTGGGCATAGAGAGTGCGAACTCCATGGCATCTCGGAGGTTGGAGTGTTCGCGCCCGAGCCGGGCGAGCCAGTCCAGCTGGCGAGGACCGATCCAGTCGGCTTCCGCCGCCAGCGCCAGCCGGCGATACCAGTCGTAATGGCGGTGTTGAAGTTTCCGGTATTCATCGGAGGTGAGTGCCTTTTCCCGACCGAAGTCACGCAAAGTGTCCAGCATCCGGAAGGAAATGCCGGTTCGGTGTTCTTCCCTGATCAGGATCGACTTATCGACGAGGGAGGAAACGATATCGAGCAGCTCGTCCGGGGTGATGTGCTCAAGGCAAATATTCTGCGCTGCATCGTATTCGAAGCTACCCGAAAAAACGGACATCTGTGTCCAGATGCGTTGCTCGATCGGCGTGCACAAGTCGTAACTCCACTCGACGCACAGCCGAAGGGTTTGCTGGCGGGTCGGTGCGGCTCGAGTCCCTCGGGTCAGCAGCGCGTATCGGTCGGTCAGGCGCCGCAATACCTGGTCGAGGGACATTGCGCGTAGCCGGGCCGCGGCGAGCTCGATGGCCAATGGTAGGCCGTCGAGGTGGCGGCAAATGCTCACAACGGTGTCGAGGTTGTCATCGGACAGCTCAAACCCCGGTACTGCGGTAGAAGCTCGGTCTTCGAACATGGCAATTGCGTCATACGCCGGGGTGCCCATCAACTCGGGCTCATGCTCGGGATCCGGCATCGTCATTGGCGGGACGCGCATAACGGACTCCCCCGCGACATTCAGGGGCTCGCGGCTGGTCGCCAAGATCACGACGTCCGGACACGTTCGAATCAGATCTTGAACGAACCGCGCAACGGCGTCGATGACATGTTCGCAATTGTCTAGGACAAGCAGGACATGCCTGGCAGCGAGGAACTCGATAACTTCCTTGGCCGAATCCGCGCCGTGGGTGCGGAGACGGAGTGAATCGGCAACAACGTTGGGCACCAGGGACGGGTCACGAAGTTCACCGAACTCGGCCAGCCACACCCCGTGAGGAAATCGGCGGCGCAGGTCTGCAGCAAGCCGCAACGCAAGGCGCGTCTTGCCGACGCCCCCGATACCTGTCAGCGTCAAGAGTTTCCTGGTTTTGAGCATCGTCTGCGCGGTGGAGAGCTCGTCCTGCCGACCGATGAAACTGGTCGAATCCAAGGGAAGGTTGCCTGCGGACTTTGGAAGAGGAGCAGGTGTATGCGTCCAATTCGACGTGGGGAATGTCGAGGTGGCGGAATGCCGGCGGACGTGGATCGCTCCATCGTCGTCAGGCAATGCCATGTCGTCGGCGGCGAGGCCGTTGCGGATCTGAATCTCCTGCAGTAGATCGCCGAACGCCTCTGCCCGTGGGGGGCGATCGTGGGGATCGCGAGACATGGCGTGGTCGATCACGGTCGCCAGTTCCTCAGGGATACCGTATTCGCGGGTATCAGGGATCGCTTGGCTGGAAACTCGGACGAACTGGGCGACTACCTGCTCTCCGTGGCGACGTTCGAACGCAGCGTGGCCGGTCACGGCGCAGAAGAGCGTCGCACCCAGACTGTATATGTCCGACATCGGGGTCGGCGGGTCTCCTCTGAGAATCTCGGGCGGTGTGTACGCCGGTGAAGCGATGACAATGCCCGCGGCAGTTTCGAATCCGCCCATGATGTGTGCAATGCCGAAGTCGGTCAGAGCCGGCTCTCCATAGCTCGAGAGCAGGATGTTCGCGGGTTTGACATCCCGATGCAGAATCTCTAGCCGGTGCGCGGTCGCCACGGCGCCCGCCATCTTGACCCCTAGCCGCAATACCCGCTCTATGGAGAGCGGACCCGAGCGGCGGATTAGCGACTCGAGTGAACCAAGAGGGTGGTACGGCATGACGATCAGAGGATGGCCGCTGGCCGTGACCTCAACCTTCAGCACGTTGACGATGTTGGGATGCCCGGTCAGTCGTCCCATAGCGCGCTGCTCACGAAAGAAGCGAGCCCGATTTTCCTCGTCCAGGTCTTTCGTCAGGACCTTGACTGCGACAGCGCGATCCAATGAAGGCTGTTGGCAACGGTAGACCACTCCGAAGCCACCGCGGCCGATCTCGTGTGCATCTGTCAGTCCGAGGGCATGCAACTCGGCCTCAATCGCAGGCATGTCGTCTCGTTGCGT
Source organism: Rhodococcus sp. USK10 (assembly GCF_019378875.1). Lineage (NCBI taxonomy): Bacteria > Bacillati > Actinomycetota > Actinomycetes > Mycobacteriales > Nocardiaceae > Rhodococcus > Rhodococcus sp. USK10. The sequence goes on along the minus strand of NZ_CP076047.1, from coordinate 1,018,646 downwards.
TTCAAACAGACCGCCATCGCCCATCGCGTTCACTCAGGCTCTACTGCTGTGTCCAACTGCCGCCCCGTCGTGGAGACACGGCAAATCGCCCCCTCGGCTGAAGCGTGCGTCGCCACCAACGACTCCTCCGACTTGGCCCGCTACAAGAGCGGGAGGATTGCCGTGACCGCGAATTGTCACCTTCGGAGTCGTCTATGTCAAGAGCCCATGTGGACTCATCCAAAATACCTGGGTACATCCCTCACGTGAGGATGCCTGCGTACTGCGTGTCGGTCGCGTGGGTGCGGTGGTAGGGCCGGAGACTGACCGTGGCTGAGCGCAGAGCCCGACGACGGTCAAGTCCCGGGCGTGGTGTGGGAGGTCAGTGCGTGCCTCCTCGTGGGTTATACGGTCAGCTCCCACCGGGGGTGACCTCCCGCTGTGGCGACGATCGTGACCCGCTGGAGCGCAAGCCGGACAAGGGCGAGCGTCCTCGAGGAGATCCGCCTGCGAGCCAGTGCGGGCATGGTCGCGATCCCCCACGCGGGGATCGCGCGGTGCCTACCGCAGGAGACCAACGTTGTTGCGGCATTGTCTGTCTATTGGCGGTGCTGGAATGAGGGCCGGCAAGCAGGTGTTACCGACACTGTCCGACCTCGTGTCCCTTTTCCGGCTGTAGCTGGGGTCTGCATTCGGCAGCCCCCATCGCCCGGACGGCGGGCGCTCGAATGCAAAAAGCACGTCGGACCGTTCGCAGCAAACTCGGCACTCAACGCAGACGCAGATCCCGGTCCGCACCTGCCGCAATGGGACGATGCCGTTCCCGAGGTCGGAGATCGACCTGGTCGACACGCCGGCGGACCGCCGAGGCGTCACGCCTACACACTCACCCATCACCGTCCTCGCTGCCGCCTGGACCGACAACCGCTCGGGTTCCAGCACACCCCGGATGATCGCCGCGACGAAAGCAGCTCGCGACGATCCTTTCGTTCCCGCTGCGGGTTGGCTCTCTGGGCTTGACTTGCCGTTTGATCGGTCGACTGGTCCTGCTACCAGGGGGCAACGATCGACCGGCTAATCGGCGGATCGTTCACTGATCTCTCGCCTAATCACCGTGGAGCCATCGAAACGTCACGGTCCCTCCCACCATCCGGACGCTTCTCAGACGGCCGACAGCGGTCGTCCTGATCCCTTCTAAGACCTGACAGGGCAGGGATCAGGACGACCGCCGCGGACTCTGCATCATCCTCGCTGTCAGGGCGACGGCTGCGTCGGTACCTCCGAGACTCCGCTCAAGTCATCCAGCTGAGGTTCACTCGGGCCACTCCGACAACTGCCGCCCCCAGCGCGTTCGAGAGATGCTTTAGCTCACCCCATCCTGATTCAGGAGAAACACACTCTTGGCACTTAGTCCGGCGTGCATGTCCTCGATCGCCTCGTTGACTTCCTCGATGGCATAGGTGTTGGTGATCAACTCGTCAATCTTGAGGACTCCCGAACGATACATCTCCAAGTACTTCGGGATATCTTCCTGCGGCCGCGCACTTCCATAGAACGCGCCGGTCAGAATCTTCTGACTGAGGGCGATCCCCTGCACGCTCAAGCTGGCGCTTACAGACGGGTCAGGAACGCCGAGCACCACGATCGTGCCGTCAACCCCTGCCATCTCCCAGGCTTGCTGCACCACCTCGGTAGATCCCACCGACTCGATCACGTAGTCGGCGCCAATTCCGTCTGTGAGTGCCAGAACCTGCTCGACTACATCGCCAGCGGAGGGGTTGACGAGATCCGTTGCGCCGAACTTCGCTGCAAACTCGCGCTTCGAGGGAACCGGATCGACAGCGATAATCTTGGACGCTCCCGCGATACGCGCACCTTGGACGACATTGAGTCCGACCCCTCCGCAACCGACCACAGCGACTGTCGAGCCGGGCTGCACCTTTGCTCGACGAAAAACTGCCCCGAGTCCTGTGGTGACGGCACACCCGACCACTGCAGCGACCTGAAAAGGTACATCCTTGGGGATCTTGATTGCCGCGTTCCCCGGAATCACGACCGACTCGGCGATAGTGCCGACACAACACATCTGACGCAGACCCGCGCCCTGCGGGTCGGTAGCACGCTCGGGCCCATCAGGTGCCAACGACTCGAACATGTATGGCCGACCCCAGGCGCAGAGCGTGGGTGTGCCGTTCATGCAGTACCTGCACCGACCGCAGTTCAAGACCGCAGACATCGCAACGTGATCGCCGGGAACGACGTGAGTGACGCGGGCTCCAACCTGTTCGACCGTCCCCGCCCCCTCATGTCCCAGGACCATCGGGATTGGCCAGGGAAGAGCGCCGGTCTGGACCGAGACGTCGCTATGGCACAGTCCGGCCGCCCCCATCCGCACGAGAACGTCGTTGTCACCCAGAGCAGTTGTCTTGATGTCGACAACCTGTACTGGCTTGCCCACTTCGTATACGACTGCCGCCTTCACGACACGACCTCTTTCGAATCGACGGACCCAACCACGTTGGACGGTTCGAAGATGATCGGCAGCGAGACCATGTGGCGAACGTTGGCGGTCTCGTATTCGGGCTTGAAGCCCTCGGGAACAGAGAATTCCGGGATTCGGGCCAGGAACTGCTCATAGGCGACCCTCAAAATCAACTTTGCGAGATGTTGCCCGATGCAGAGATGATTTCCGCCACCGAATGCGAAGTGGCGGGTCGGCTTACGTTGGAGGTCGACCTCGTCCGGTCGCTCGTAGACCTCCGGATCCCGACTCGCGGCACCGAACGACATCAAGACACGATCGCCCGCCGCAATCTTGGTTCCGCCGACTTCAACATCTCGCATGGCTCGGCGTGCCATATTGGGCGCTCCCATGAACATGCGGAGAAATTCGTCGATTGCGCGTGGAAGTTGCGACGGGTCTTCGACGAGTCGCTGTCGATCAACTGGATGCGTGGCGAGGTGGTGGAGCCCACCGGTGATGGCGAATCCGGTCGTGCCGATGCCGCCGATGGTGAGCTGGCACATTGTGCCTACCTTGTCCATCCACTCGTATCCTTCGTGCTCGAAGGCGAGCAGCGCATCAATCAGGTCGCCGCGGGACGGCTCCTTCGACCGTTGACGGAGGTACTCGTCGATCTTGGCAATGCCGCGGCCGAAGTTTTCTGCCCGCTCTTCGGCCGGCCCCGACAGGCTGAAGACTTCGAGGAGATATGGCATGTCGGCAGGATCCATTCCTGCTATCTCTACCGAGAAGACCGCTTGTGGAAGAGCATTCGCGAAATCAACGACGTCAGTCTCACCATGCGTGATGAACGTATCGATCAGTCTGTTGGCATGTCCCCGAATCTTGTCCTCGAGCACCTTTACAGCCCGGGGGCGAAGGAAGGGTTCGAGAGCGGCGCGAAGTTCGGTGTGCAGGGGTGGATCGGATTCGCCCGGCGCGAAGTACGGCATCTCTGCAGGCCGGTTGACCATGAAGCCGTCCGATGCGGAGAACGTCTCCCAGTCTTTTACTGCGTTGGCGACATCTTCATGCCGGTGGAGGACCCAGTAGCCCTCGCCAACCTCGCTGCGGGCAACGGGGCATCCTCCCTTGTGCATCGCCGAAATCACGTCGTCCCAGCGTTCGTTGATTTCCGGATCATTGAGGTCGAAGTCGGTGTCAAGCCTTCGGCGTAACGGTTCAGTGCTCATTTTTCCTCTTCGATTGGCGCTTCAGGAACAGAGTGGTTTGCGAGGCCCCGACGACTGAGGCCCGGGCCGGATCGCGCTGGCCGTCTTGCGGGTCTGTGATGAACGACACTTTCAAGAAGTAGCGTAACCATAATCATATTATTTAGGCAAGCGCGACTTAAGATCAGTGTTCGACCTCGGCACCTATCAGCACCTATCAGATAGAGAAGTCGGCGCTGGCACAGCGGTAGGACCAACCCGTAGGCATCTGCTCGAACGTCCACGCGGCTAGCTTCCCGTCGAATCGGAAATACCCCGTCGGCGTGGGTTCCTCGGATATGGCCAGCACCTCCCAGAGTGAAGGTGGGCGCGATCGTCGGTGAAGTTACGTTCGCCGAACAGGTCCCGAGGTCGAAGATCGCGTCCCAGGTAAGCCAAGGCGCCGAACCCGCCGGCACATAGGTCGTCGGAGAGTGGGACCGCGTGAACTCTGACTGTTGACAGCCCGACAAAATAGCGTAATTATATGCAGATTAGATGGGCTGACTGGATTGCGTGAGGATCTCGGTTCGTCGACGGATTCACGCCTGGTATGGCGCGCCTGGCATCCGGCCGGCCGGGATGCCGACGCTCGTTTGACATCGATTCTTCTTCTGACAACAGCCAACGGAACCGAGGAACTACATGCCAGACCTCCAAGAGGCGGGGCGGCGGCGCTCTGAAGCGACGGCCCTATCCCCGACGACACATTCGAGCAGTCCTCTGCGAACCTCCATGTTCAGCGGCGCCGGCGGTGATGCCTCCGTCGATGACATTTCCACCGCTGATGTCTTCCTGACCGGCGGCGACGCGGAGATGATCACCGGTCGATTTTTCCCCGTCTCCCGCTGGGCTGGATCCGGAATCTGTGTGCCCGATGTTCTCCGATTGCGATGGCGTACCGGGCACGGAGTGGACGGTCCGGCCAAATCTCCTACCGCGAAGCAAGAAAGGCGAGTCAGTGCTTCATGATTCAGGTATCAAATATTCTTCTCCGGCGTCGCTGCGTAAGATTGCGATTGCGTCGACGATAGGGAATCTCATTGAGATCTTTGATTTCATTGTCTATTCCTTCATTGCTGCCCTCGTTTTCGGCCCTCTTTTCTTTCCCGGCGAAGAGCCCTGGATCGGTACGTTGGTTGCGATCTCTACGCAGGGAGTTGCCTTCGTCGCCAGACCCGTCGGGGCGGTGTTGTTCGGGTGGGTAGGGGACAGATTCGGGAGACGAGTCGGACTGATTTCCACTCTGGGATTGATGGGCTTTTCAACTCTCTCCTTGGGGTTAATGCCTACCTACAGCACCATCGGCGCTCTCGCGCCCATCCTGCTCATCAGCGTCCGCCTTATTCAGGGTCTCGCATACGGCGGGGAGTGGGGCGGGGCAATACTTATCGCTGTCGAGCATGCCCCGCCCGAGAAGAAGACGCTCCTCGGCGCACTCCCCCAGGTGGGTGCGACGCTAGGCGTTGGTCTCGCGGCCGCATCGTTACTGATCATCAGCAATGCCGTCGGACCGGAACTGTTCGCGTCCTGGGGATGGCGCGTCCCATTCCTTCTGGGTGCCGTCCTGATCATCATCGGGTTGTTCATCCGTACTCGGATCGAAGAGACTCCAGAGTTCCAGCATGCGTTGGATAACCCCTCTGACGAGAACCAACGCGCTGGACTGGGCGCGACTCTCCGTGAGGGTTGGCGCCCGATTCTTGCGATGATCTTGGTCTGGCAGGCAGCGGCAATTGCAGTGCTGTTCTTCTGCACCGGACTTCTCGCGTACGTACCCCGCTACGTCGATGGCGTCTCGGCGACCGATGTCCAGATCGGTATGGTGATCGCGACGATCGCCGTTGTTCCGGTCACGGTGGGATCCGCGTATCTCGGCAAGAAGATAGGGAAGGAAAAGGTCCTGCTGCTTGCCGGAGCACTCTCGGTGGGGTGGGCATTTCCTGGATACGCGCTCATTACATCTGGAAACCCAGTCCTTCTTTGGGTGGCCATGACCATAGGACTGGTCAATTACGGTCTGACCAATGGCGTCATCGGAGCCACGATGAGTGAGAACTTTCCGGTGCGAGTCCGGTACCTGGGCGTGTCCTTGTCCTTCGCGGTGGCCAGCATCATCGGTGGTGCGGTCCTTCCCATTCCAACACTCGCGTGGGTGGCACAGCTCGATGGTTCGTCGATGCCCCTCGCGCTGACCTTCCTTGGTGGCGGGGTTCTGACCGTCGCCGGATCGCTGTGGATAACGCGGCTCCCCAAGTATCTGAGCTCCAATTCAGATGGCGCGTTCGATGGTGACGTGCGGGAATCTTCTGCTGTACGCGGTTGAGTGAGGCGGGTCCGGCTCCACTACATGAGCCGAACCCGCGACGTGTCCGACGGCTTCGTACGAAGCCGCCCAACGCTTGGTCGCGGCCGTACGACCGCGTATCTTGACCAAGAGATAGAAAGTGGTGCAACAACAATGGATAATCTTGCAATCGTGGGTTTCGATCGCGCAACGTCGTGGCTTCCGGCAGCGGACTGGGTGCCCGCACTGTCGACACGACATCCCGAATTCGCCGAGGGAATCGCACGGATCGGAGACGTGATCGCCGAAGACGGGGCGGTGCCGAAACCGTACAAGATGCTGTTCATTGCGACCATCGCAGCGGTTAAGCGCGACCGGGACCTTGTGGCTCATTACTTGCGGATTGCCCGCGAGAGCGGACTTCCCCGAGACCAGGCCGAGAGCGCCGCCGTAGGCGTCCTAATCTCGCGAGGCGTAGTCCCCCATCAGCTCCTCACGGAGAGCATCGCAGCTCACTACGGCGATGCTGTCGAGGTGAGCCCCGGCGACGACGGCACCGACGTAGACGACCTGGACATCGACGCCTCCAAGGCATACTTCGAAAAGTACTTCGGGTTCATCCCGGACTACATCGAGCTTCTTGCGAACGCCGCCCCGAAGGCCCTGGAAGGGTACACACTCATGCGCAAGGTTGCGCTCGCCGGAACGGCGATGCCAAGCAAGTACATGGAATTGCTGCTGTGTGCCGTCAACGCAGCCGAGTATCAAACCCGATTTGTCATGATCCACGCCCGTGGTGCGCGACGGTCCGGTGCGACGGAATCAGAGTTGGTCGAATCCTGTTTGACTGCACTTCCATTCGCAGGCGTGGCTTCCTGGTTGCCCGCTGCGGACGGAATAATTCAATCGCGTACAGACAACTGACGTCGGAGGCTACACAAGTCGACTCAGCCGACCAACATCGCAGAATCTTCCGGAAGTACTTGGTGCGCAACGGTCGGCAGTTCGTGGACAACGCATGCGCTGGACGGGCGAGCCCGCAACCTCCCGACAGAGGTTGCGGGCCGCTTTCGGGCAGTGCGCTGATGAACACATCCCAGGAAGAATGACGGCCAGGTCGACTGTGATCGTAGCCGTCCACCCGTCCAGGCGGTTGACTCCGACCACCGAGGATCTTTCGTTCGGCGCTCTCGCCAGCGGGGAACATTTTTGCCGACCGAGCCATCCGGCCGGCGGGGCCTCCGCGGACACGGGCGCCGTTACGGCCTGAACCGCGGCTCGTCGTCGGACTGCCGACGCACCGGCACCTCAATCTCGGTTCGGCGGCTGATCTTCACTGTGTCTGAAGCGGTCCATGATCTCGGTAAGGTGGTGGGCGCTCATCGGGTCCGCGTCGAGATCATCCGCGCCGGGGCGAAGTCCCGCGATCATGATGGCCATGATCCGACGCCAACCGGTGTCGGTGACGCCGCGTGTCGTCGTGACGACGCCCCGAACGGACCAGAAGATCAGGTCCAGGTCGGCGTCGGTGGCATCCTCCCGGATGCGGCCGTGCTGTTTGGCTCGGGCCAGGAGTTCGAACAGAATCCATCGATACTCGTCCCGCAGACTCGTGGTCTCGTCGTCGTTCCACATGCGAGACAGGCATCCCCGGTTCGATGCGAGGATGGCACCGGTGCCGTAGAGCACCTGCTCGAGGCCTTCCCCGTTCGGCGCGGAGGACGCCTCGTGGGCGAGGGCCACGAACTCCTGGAGGACTTGTCGGACGAGCTCGCTGACCAGTGCGTCCTTGGTGGGGAATCGGCGGTAGAGGGTGCCGATGCCGACACCGGCGACCCGGGCGATCTCGTCGACACCCACGTCCAAGCCACGCTCGCTGAACACGGTCGCTGCCGCGTCGAGTAGCCGTTGCCGGTTCTCCGCGGCGTCGCGGCGCAGTACCTTACCGTCTGCCTGTTTGCTCGCGTCGGTCCTCATTCGGATTCGTCGCCCACCAGTGTGCCGCCTGCGACCATCGCGAGTTCCGGGTGCCGCAGCTCGGTCGACTCTTCGAGATGCGTGGACTGGTCCCGCTTCATCGCCGGGATGAACAAGGCCGCGACGGCGCCGAGGCCGACTGCGACGCCCAGCATGAGGAATCCGTGGGTGTAGCCGGATTCCTGCGGAATCCCCGATGGGGACGCTCCTGAGGTGACGACGCTGGCCATGATTGCGGCGCCCAGCGCGCCGCCGATCGTGCGGATGTTGGCGTTCATACCGCTCGCGACACCAGTTTGTTCCGCGGACACAGAAGCGACGACAACATTGGACATCGCCGAGAAGGCAAGGCCGAAGCCGATCCCGACCAACGCCATGGCGAGGTAAATGTCCAACTCGGTCTCATGCCGAGACGCCACCACGAAATACCCGAGCGCACTCACGAGCGACCCTGCGATCAGGAGGTTCTTCGAACCCAATCGAGCCGCGAGGCGGCCGGAGGTGAGTCCGAGCAGGAACATTCCCGCGCTCACGGGCAGCAGCATCAGCCCCGACTCGGTGACCGAAGCACCGAAACCGTAGCCGGCGGACATCGGTGTCTGCAGAAACTGCGGGAGGAAGCCGAATGCGGCGTACATGCCGACCCCCATCAGCAGCGCCAGCAGGTTCGCGGCCCACACGCTTCGGATGCGCATCATTGTCATGTCGATCAGCGGGTTGGCAGATCGCGCTTCGACGACCACCCAGGTCACCACCAGCACGGCCGCGGCTACCAGCAGCGCGACGACGATCGGTGAACCCCACCCCCAGGTCGGGGCCTCGCTCACACCGAGCAGTAGCGCGACGAGCCACCCGGACAGCAGTAATGCGGTGAGCCAGTTTATTTTTCCGGCAGTTCGGACGCGGGACTCGGGGACCAGGATCTGCGCGGCCACCCCTGCCAAGACGACCATGATCATCGGGATCCAGAAGAGCCAGTGATAACTCAGCACGGCGACAATGGGACCAGCAAGGACGATGCCGAGACCCGCGCCGACCGCGGTGAGGGCGGCGATGATTCCCACGGCGCCAACCACCTTGTCCTCGGGAAATTCGTCGCGGATGATGCCGAACGCCAAGGGCAGCACCCCGCCTCCAATGCCCTGGATCACCCGCGCCGCGATCATCACCGGCAGCGAGGTGGCAAGGGCTGCGAGTAGCGATCCTGCCGCCAGTGCGACGAGTGCAACGACGAACACACGCTTCTTCCCGTGCATGTCACCGAGTCGTCCCATGACCGGCGTGAAGATCGAGGCCGACAACAGGTAGGCGGTCAATACCCAGGTGATGGCGGTCTGTGTCGTGCCCAGCCCCGACTCGAGGGTGGGCAGCACCGGCATGACGAGTGACTGTAGGAGGGCAAAGGCGCCGACACCGAGCGTGAGAACGGCAAAGGTCAGCTGGTGGTGCGTCCGCGTCGAGGCGGTTTTCATAAATACTCCCAACAAAGCGGAGCATTCACTCCGCTTGTCGAGGAATCTATCATTCGAAGCGCCCACCGCGCCGAGTCTCTCGGAGAACGCCCCTCGACTCCTGGCAATTGAGAGATAGGGTGCCCGACGCCGCCACCCATACCATCGTCTTAGGCACCACGGAATCTGCTCGTCGCGACCGGAGCAGAGCGTGTCTGCAATGTGCTGACAATGGTGGTGGATGGCGAACACAGCGAAGTACGCCACCGAGGGAGGTGGTGGCGTACTTGTCGTATTGAGTGGCGATGTGCGCCACTGCTCGAGACCCCCGAAACCACCTCGACGGTGTTGCGTTCGCGGTAGCGGCCCTTGTCGAATGCCGGCTGTCGACCCTCGCCCGGTCCTGGTCACTGCGTTCGGGGGATCGCTAATGTCTCGGCCGTCAGGATTACAGGACCTCTGCCGGCGACGATGCCAGCGCATGCTCAATTTCTTCAGTACTCAAAACCTGCGAATAGTAGATCGCGAGATTGAGCAGTGCTGCATTATGTTCCTCGTCGGTCATCGCAGCCGTTGCATCTGTAGCCATTACGACATTGAAGCCATACTGAAAAGCATCGCGGGCCGTGCACTCACAGCACCCATTGGTGACCAGGCCCGTGATAATAACGGTTTCGATGTCGTGTTCGGAAAGGATCTCGTTGAGCTTGGTCCCGGCCATCGGATGGAGCGGACTTGACTGCACTTTGACTACGTTGACGTCCCCCGGAAGCTGCTCGATTGCCGGATGAATCTCATATGACGGGCTTCCAGGCCGAAGCGCCGCCTCAACGTCGTCACCCGGTTCAGTCGGTACAGGCTCTGCGTCAATCCCGGCGATGGAATGCTGCGTGAAAACCACGAGACCACCGGTACGGCGAACTGCAGCGTTGACTCGATTCGCGTTTTCCAGAATGTCCAGCGCATGTTCATTAGCCATCGGTTGGCCTTCATCGATGAAGAAACGCTGAAAATCGATCGCAATGACAGCCGTTTTTGCGGGATCGATTGACTTTTCCAATCCCATCAGGTTGCCACGCTCAACTGCGGAAGAAGGTATAGAAACCTTGTGCATGTCAAACTCCTTTAATTTTTCGTTTGCGTTGCCCGACACGTCTTTGCGTCAGCAGGTACTTTGCTTTCTGCGCGTCGGTGCAGCCCGACAACTCGCGAGCGGACCGTCATAGAGCTCACCGGAGCGTGGAACGGGGCGGCCGTCTACGTCAGGACGCGGTCCCGGGTTTCCGGCATCCGTGCGTACACGACCACGCCCACCAGTGCCGCCGCGGCGACATAGAGCCATACCCAGTCCTGCAGGCCGCTGGTGGCCAACAAGGTCGTGATGTAGGGGGCCGTTCCGCCGAAGACAGCCACCGCGATGGCGTAGGGGAAGCCGATCCCGGTGGTGCGCACCTCGGCGGGGAACTGCTCAGCCATGACCGTCGCGATGAGCCCGGCATAGCCGGCCAGCAGTGTGACGCCCACGATCTCCACGGCGAACAGTGTCCAGAAGCCGCCGGTCTCGAGCAGCCGGAACGCCGGATACGCGAAGACCAGGAAACCGGCTGCGAAAGTCAACATCACCGGTTTGCGCCCGACGCGGTCTGCGAGGATTCCGACGAACGGCAGCAGACACAGAAAGTAGGCCAGCGCGATCGTGTTCGCCACCAGCGCGGTCTGCAGTGTCATCGTGCCGATCACCGCGCTGACGTAGCCCGGCATGTAGTTGATCCAGACGTAGTAGATCAGCACGCCGGCGGCCGCCATCCCGATCACGCGGAGCACCGCGCGGGGGTGCTTTCGGAAGACTTCGGTCAGAGGATTCCGCGGTATGCGGCCCGCCTCTTGCGCGTTTCGGAAGCTGTCGGTCTCGTCCAGACCGACACGCAGCCACAGACCCACTAGGCCCAGAAGTCCGCCCACGATAAAGGCGGCCCGCCAACCCCACGCCGACATGGCCTCCGGTTCCAGCGCGGACGTCAGAACCAGAGCGAGCACGGCGGCGATCAATACACCCAGTCCTCCTGAAACCTGTTGCCACGATCCCGCGAAGGCGCGGCGCTTCCCGGTCGCGGATTCGACGAGCAGTGCCGAGGACGAGCCGAATTCACCTCCAGCAGAGAATCCCTGGACCAGGCGAGCCAACAACAGCACGATCGGTGCCACGACCCCGATCTGGTCGTAGGTCGGGCACAACGCGATGACGAAGGCGCAGCCCGCCATCATCACGATGGTCAGCGTCAACCCCTTCTTACGGCCGTAGCGATCAGTGAAGGCTCCGATGACGGCACCACCGACCGGGCGCATCACGAAACCGACCGCGAAGACGGCAAGCGTCGCGAGCAGGCCTGCAGCAGGTGCGCCGGGCGGGAAGAACTGGGTCGCGAATACCGGGGCCAGCGCACTGTAGAGCGCCCAGTCGATCCATTCGACCGTATTGCCGACGGATCCCGCTATCAGTGCCTTGCGTTTCTTGCGGGACTCGATCCGAGACGCACTCGGAAGAGTACGACTGCCTTGGACGGACAATGTCCAACCTCCTGCGGGGGTTCCGCGCTCAGGGTGTTCGGTGTTCCCAATGACCGACTGTGATCCAGATTACTACGGATAACATATGCATCTTTACTTGCGGCGACCCCAGTTGTCAACACTGAGAAAAATCGTGCCATCGAGTGGTAACACGATGCCCATCAGTCACATACGGGTAGGGGCAGAGCGTTGCGCTCTGCCCCTACCCGTGTTGTCAATTGTCCGTAGCCGGTCAGCTTCCGACGAAGTGCGCCGGGCGCTTCTCGGCCAGGGCGCGGCGGGCCTCGCGAGAATCTTCGGTCGACATGACGACGGCGTGATGGGAGGAAATGAGGTCGAGAGCCGTTCGGAGGTCGTGCTTCTCACCCAGTCTCGCGCTGCGCTTGATCATCTGCACCGCCACCGGAGGCTGACGAGCGATTTCGGTGGCCAACGCACGTATCGCCTCGTCCAACTGGTCGTCGGGGTGGACGGCACTGACCAGTCCCAGGGAGAACGCTTCCTGCGCCCCGACGACCTTCCCGGTCCACATCAGCTGCAGGGCGGTGGCGGTGCCGACGAGACGGGGCAGAAGGTAACAGCCCCCGTCGCCGGGGACGAGGCCCACCCGGATGTATGCCTGGGAGAACCGGGCGGACTCGGACGCCAGCCGGATATCGGCGAGCAGCGCCATGTCCATCCCTGCACCGAACGCGTCCCCGGAGACTGCGGCCAGGTAGGGCTTGCTGAGCGCCTCAGCAGCGTGGGCGACCCGGTGCACGTGCTGGGTCAGAAGGTTCTTGGCGCCGAGGGGTGTTGGTTCGATGCTGTCGAGCACCGCGAGATCGACACCCGAGCAGAATGATCCGCCGGCACCGGTCAGGACGACGACACGCACGTTCGGGTCGTGTTCGGCCTCGATCAGCGCGTTCGCCCAGGTGTCGATCATTTCCAAGGTGAAGGCATTCTTCCGCCGTGGCCGGTTGAGCCGGATGGTGGCGATGTGTTCTGTCACTTCGTATTCGATGTCTGCCATGGTGGTTCCTTCGGTGTGCGCGGCCGGCGACCTCGGCGGGCCGGTCCGCGATGACTCGGTCAGTCCGCGGCTCCGAGGACGAGGACGTTGTAGTACTGGGCGCCGGATCCGGCACCGGCGACCAGGCCCGTTCGAGCACCGGATACTTGTCTGTTGCCACCGTGTCCGCGGATTTGCCGGACGGCCTCGATGATCTTCAAGGTCGGTGCACCCCAACCAATGTGACTGAAGGACATAACACCGCCGTCGGTGCAGGTGGGTAGTCCTCCGTCGATTCCGATTCCGGTGTCGAACGCGAACGGTCCGCCGTCACCTTGTTTGCAGAAGCCGAGGGCTTCGTATTGCCGGAGGACTTCGGCGGAGTTGACGTCGTACAACTGGACGAAGTCGAGATCTTGTGGTTCGAGGCCGGCGGCGTGGTAGGCGCGGCGTGAGGCGTCGGCTCCGATCATCCAGACGTCGTCGTACCGGGGTGGGTCGACATACTGCTGGCGCATCCATTCGGCGCCGCCGCCGAGGATGCGGACCGGTGTGGACGGAAGGTCGCGGGCCCGATCCATCGATGTCACGACCAGTGCGGCGGCGCCTTCGTTGGCCAGGCATACTTCCAGTCGGGTGAAGGGATCGACGAGCTTGGGTGCGGCGAGGACGTCCTCGGCGGTGTACGGGCCGCGCCCGGCCATCACGGCATCGGGATTGGCTGATCCGGTGTTGCGGATGGTGGCGGCGACTTCGGCCATCGCGTCGCGGGCATGCGGGTACTCGTGCAGGTAGCGCTGGGCGACGAGCGCGAACTGGGCGGTGGTGAACGATCCGAAGGGTTCGACGAATTCGTTCGCAGGTCGAGTGTAGGAGGCGACCCGGCCGGCTTCGGCGCTCATCACCCCGGCTTGGCCGCCGGTGATCAGCACCGTGTGGCATTGGCCGGTCGCGATCGCGGCGGCGGCGTCGAGGACCGCGGGCACTCCCTGTGGGTAGGTGTCGCCGATCCAGCGCACCGGGATTCCCAGCAGCCCTGCCCAGTCCGCCGATCCGGGCTGGAAGACGGTGCCACCAGGGCCTGGCCAGCGGGCGCAGATGCCGTCGACCTCGGTCCGGTCGATGCCGGCGTCGGCGAGGGCCGCCTTGGCGGCGTGCACGCTGGCGGTCAGCGAGTTCATCTCGAGACGCCGGGCCTGCTGGGTCATCCCGACGCCGACGACGGCGATGTCGTGAAAGGGGTGGTGGGTTGTCATGACACGCCGGCCGGGGACGCCAACTTCTCCCGCACTTGGGCTTTCGTGATCTTTCCGACCGCATTGCGGGGGAGCTCGTCCCACACCTCGATGCGTTCGGGGACCTTGATACTCGGCAGGCCCTGCGCGCGGCACCATTGCCTGAGTTCCTCGACCGAGGGGGATTGTGGGCCGCTAACGACGACGACCGCGGCGATCGCCTCACCCCATTCGGGGTCGTCGAGGCCGACGACGGCGGCCTCGCGGACCTGCTCGTGCAGGGTCAGCACGTTCTCGATCTCGGTGGGCGCGATGTTGAATCCGCCGCGGATGATGAGGTCCTTCTTCCGGCCCACGATCTTCAGATAGCCGTCGGAGGTCCATTGTCCGATGTCACCGGAATGCATCCACCCGTCCAGGAGCACCTCCGCGGTGCGCTCGGGTTCGCGGTAGTAGCCGACCATTGTGTACGGGGTGCCGAACACGATCTCGCCGCGCTCCCCCGGGGGGACGTCGGCTCCGGTGTCGTCGATCAGGCGCACCATCACGGCCATCGACTCTTTGCCGCAGGTGGAGAACAGTTCCGGATGTCCAGCTGCCGCGAGGGCGTGGTCACTCTTACGGAGCATGGTGCCGATCGAGGCGATCTCCGCCATGCCGTACAACTGCACGAAGATCGGTCCGAACCGCTCGACGAGGGCTGCCACCCGGTCCGGGGCGATCGGCGCGGATCCGTAGCCGATCGTCTGCAGGGTCGGAATGGTGTCGGGGCCGTACTCGGATTCGAGGAGTCTGATCAGCATGGTGGGTACCAGGAAGGTGTGGGTGACCGCGTTCGACTGCACGTCCTCGACGAACCGTTCGGGCTTGAATCCACGGGAGTCCGAGAATCCGATCGCGCCGCCGAGCAGCGTCAGCGGCGCAAGGGTGATCTGCATGCTGGAGTTGTGCGGGATGGTGATCATCCACCGCGTCTGCGGGGTGAGTTCGTATTCGACCGCGGCCACCGCGGCGTGCTGCAGGGTGGCGCCGACGCTGAAGAGGATGCCCTTCGGTCGTCCGGTCGTGCCGCTCGAGTACACGATGCAGAAGTCGTCGTCCGGGCCCACCTGCCGCTCGAGCGCCGGTGTGGTCTCTGACGAGGCGCTCAACTGGGTCTCGTACTGGGTCGGATCGTCGATATCGAGTACGACGGTGTCGGTGCCGTCGGTGAGCCGCCGGGCCATCGGTGCCAGCTCGGAGTCGGCGAGAATGACTTTGGGATCGCAGTTGGTGAAGATGTCGGCGTATTCGGGCTCACCCAGCCGGAAGTTCAGGCCGACGTAGACGGCGCCCGCCTTGGCGCAGCCGCCGACGAGTTCGAGCACCTCCATGCGGTTGGCGACCAGCACGGCGACGCGATCGCCGCGGGCCACTCCGTAGCGGTCGATCAGGAGATTGGCCAGGCGGTTGGCGCGGTCGTTGACCTGCGCCCAGGTGCGTGACCGGGTGCCGGCGAAGCAGGCCAGGGCGTCGGGTTCCCGGCGGGCGTTTCTACTGAAGGCGAGTCCGATGTTCATCGCGGCTCCTCTGTGTCGATGGTATGGAAGGCGGGGAAGGTCCAGTTCTCATCGATGTCGACGAAGGTCACTTCCACGCGTGCGCCGATCGGCGTCGGCTCGTTCCCTGTGGTGACGATGTTGGTGAGCAGTTGCCATCCCTCGTCCATCTCGACGATCGCCAACTCGTACGGGGCCGGCAGCGCCGGGGACGGCGATCGATGAACGACCGTGCTGCTGTACACAATTCCGCGGCCGGTGCTGGTCTGGTAACTCCACTTCTCGCCGAGGCAGTGGGGGCAGATCAGCTGGGGTGTGAAGAAGCTGCGCGAGCAGTCGTCGCAGACGGGACGGACCAGGTGGCGCTCACGAGCGGCCGCCCAGAACGGTGCTGTCAATTCGCCAGGCGTGGGAAGCGGCCGCGCATGGTGCACCTCGATCATCGGCCACCGACGAGGAGCAGATGAGCGGCTTCCGCGACGGACATGCCGATGGTGACACCACGGTCGCGGGCGGGTCCGTTGCAGACGCTGATCGACCCTTCGTGGTAGCCGCGGAACGCGTCCCCGATCGGTGCCGTCCGGCCGTCGATGCACGCACCGGCCAGTCCGGCGTCCTCGGCGGTGCGCAGGCCGACGATGCCGGACTCGTTCTTCGACATGCCTCCGTCGTGGCAGATGAAGGCCCACGGATCGGCTTCGAGCAGGAACTTCGCGCCACTGCGCCCTGTGTGGCCCGCGGTCACCATGACGCTGCGGCCGGCGTCCTCCGGCAACGCCCAGACGATGGAGTCGGTGACGACGATCCTTCGGCCGTCCTCGAGCTCCTCGACGACTTCCCGCCGAATTTTGTTCCCCACGGTGGTGTCGGTCAATTCCTTGTCCCGCAACAGTTCGGCGGCCTGGCGAACGGGCATCCCGACCGACACGCCCAAGCATTCGGCGTGGTAGTTCACATGAGAAATCAGACCGTTGTCGTAGAGATCGCGTCCGTTGCCCATCTCCACGGTCATCCCGTCCGCGGTCGCAGCAGGAATACCCAGTGCCTCCAGGTACCAGAGCCCGGCGATCCCGGCCCCGTCCTTGCCGACACAGGCGTCGTGCCCGATGACCCCGCGGGGTCGGTGGATGGCACACATGCGGGCGGGAAGGACACCGATGTACGACGCCGGTAGGACGACATCCCGATCTGTGTTCCGCTCATCTACCCAGCGGGCGGAGTCCATGATGATGATCCGGCGCCCGTCACGCTCGGCAACCACTTCCTGGGGATGGTCTTTTTCCCGCTCCAGCAGGGTCTCGCCCACGTCAGTTCTCCTTGCTCGTCACACACGTGAATCAATATGTGGTGATATCATAGGCATATTTAAACGCTCTTGAGAAGGGGCTTCCGCAAACAGATTCCCCGCCCGCGCCCTGCAGGGCGCGGGCAGGACGCCGATCAGCCAAGGGCTTCGGCCCGAGTCTCGACCGGCAACACTAATCATGCTTATATTAATTACGTTAACCCGGTGCTTCTGCCAAACAGGGGCGACCGGGGCTTCGAGACGGAGGAGAATCGTATGAATCTGGATGGAACATCCGCGCTGGTCACGGGAGGGGCATCGGGCCTGGGATTGGCCAGCGCGCGCGCACTGGCCAAACGGGGCGCGCACGTGACGCTCCTGGACTTACCCACGTCCGCCGGAGAGGCGGTGGCCGCGAGCTTCGGTGGCAGCGCCAGCTTCGCAGCCGGCGACGTCACCGACGAGGAAACGGTGTCGGCCGCCCTTGACGCCGCGCAATCCCACGGCCCCCTGCGTGCGGTGGTGCACTGCGCCGGACGGAGTCATACGATGCGCATCCTGGACAAGGAAGGGCAACCCAACCCGCTCGAGAACTACGCGGGAGTGATCCAGACCAACCTCATCGGCTCCTATAATGTGCTGCGCCTCAGTGCCGCCCGGATGGTGAGCAACGAACCCCTCGACGGGGATCGCGGCGCGATTGTGATGACGGCATCGGTTGCGGCCTGGGAGGGCCAGGTGGGGCAGATTCCCTACGCTTCGTCGAAGGCAGGCGTGGTCGGTATGACGATCGTCGCCGCACGAGACCTCGCCACTCATCAGATCCGCGTCGCGACGATCGCACCCGGTATCTTCGACACCCCTCTGCTCGCACGGCTGCCGGAGAACGTGCGCGACAAGCTCGGACAGTCGGTGCCGCACCCCAGCCGTCTCGGTGATCCGGCGGAATTCGGCGAACTCGCCGTCCACATCATGGAGAACTCCATGATCAACGGTGAAACCATCCGCCTCGACGGCGCGATTCGGATGGCACCGCGATGAGCACCACCGAGGCGCCCGCATCACTGGCGATCGATAGCCCGATGGACGGGGTCGTCGTCCTCACGATCAACCGGCCGGCGGCCCGTAACGCCGTCGACCTGGCCACCGCTAGGGCGATCAGCGGCGCCCTCGACGCACTCGACGACGACCCGAACTGCCGCGTCATCGTGCTGACCGGCGCGGGCGGACATTTCTCGGCGGGAATGGACCTCAAGGCTTTCCGCGCGACGGGCGAACGTCCCGTCGACGACAAGCGGGGACCATTCGGCCTGGTCCGCATGCCACCGATAACGCCGCTCATCGCCGCTGTCGAGGGAGCTGCCGTGGGCGGAGGGTTCGAGATCGCGTTGTCGTGCGATCTCATCGTGGCCGCCGAGGACGCGGTGTTCGGGCTCCCCGAGGTGCAGCGCGGACTTACCGCCGCCGGCGGCGGGCTGTTGCGACTGCCCTCGCGCATCCCGTACCACCTTGCCATGGAGGCGGCCCTGACCGGACGGCGTCTGACCGCTCGATGGTGCGCCGAACAGGGCCTCGTCAACAGAATCGCTGCGCCCGGCGGTGCGCTCGATACGGCCATTGATCTCGCCGAGGAAATCGGTCGCAACGGCCCCCTGGCCGTGCAGGCGTCGAAGAAGGTGATCATCGAGTCCGGCAGCTGGGCCACCGATGAGGCGTTCGAGCGTCAAGAAGCCATCGTCGACCCGATTCGTCACTCCGCCGACGCACGCGAAGGCGCGACTGCTTTCGCCGAGAAGCGGAAGCCGATCTGGTCCGGTCGATGACAGTCCCGGCAAGCTACAGACGAGCGCATCCCCGGACAGAGCTTGACGACCTGAGCGGCGGCGTGGCCGAACTCATGTTGCATCTGCGGGGACGGTCCCGTGCCCTGCAGCTACACCAGTGATACAAGGCCCAAGGAGCATCGGATGCTGGAAGCGAATGGCACTAGCATAGGCATCACCCTGAACGACGTGACACCACAGACCTATGAGCCGCGGATGCCGCCGAAACGCGCCGAGGTGATCGCCCAGCGGATCGTCAAGGACATCCGGGCTCGCGGACTTCGTCCCGGTGAACCCCTGGCCACGGAAACCGACATGTGCGCCGCCCACAATGTCGGCCGGAGCACCCTGCGGGAGGGGCTGCGCATCCTCGAGCTTCTCGGGGTGGTCGAGATTCGTCCCGGGCGGGGCGGCGGGCCGATCGTGGCCACACCAAATTCCCGCCACCTCGCAAGCACCATGGCATTGCTGATGCAGTTCTCGGAGACCACATTCCGCTCCGTCATCGAGCTCCGGGGATACATCGAGCCCATCGCCGCATCGCTGTGCGCGGTGCACCGGAGCGAGCAGACGGTCCTCGCCCTGCAGGAGTCGGTGGCCAACATGGCGGCCGACATCGACGACGAGGCCACCTTCCTGCAGGAGAATCACCACTTCCACACCCTCGTGGCCACCGGCGCCAACAATCCGTTGATCACCTACATTTCCAACTCCCTCGATTGGGTTCTCGACGGCGCGCCGCTGGGCGTGCAGTACACCAGAAAAGCTCGCCGCTCGGTGCTCGCGGTGCACGATCTGATCTGCCGAACGGTTGAGGCGGGACAACCTGCCGAGGCGGCGGAGGCGATGCGACGCCACGTGGCCGAGTCGGCGGCGTACTTTGAGACGAAGTACCCGAATGTCATGCGGCAAGTCGTTACGTGGGAAATGTACGGCCTCTGATGTTCTTCCGGACGCAAAGCCCGTATCTCCCCATCTAGGTGGGATGCGGGCTTTTCGTGTGCAGCGGTGTGGATTCGGAAGTCGGAGCCATGACGCCCCCGTAGCGTCCGCGGAGAACAGGGCCCGTGGCAGTGTTGCGCCTACCCGCCCGCAGTCGCCGATACGAGGGTCGCGAGCATCTTTCGGCGTCCGGATCGTCGGCAGGGATTGCTGTCCTCTTCCCGCCGAGTTCGAGGACAGTCCGTGCCGGCGACGTCTGCTGGACAACTTCTTTGTGCCGCTGCGGTGCCGCCGGTCAGGTGAGCAGGAGGTACTTGCTGGTCTTCGGGCTCCGCGCCAGACCACTGTTGTCGATCTGCGGTTCAGGGGATTGACCAGAGCTTTTCGGGCGTGTGACCCAGATCTCGACAACTCGCTCGACTGTCTGTATGGTACATAACATAGCAATATTTTAGGTCCCTTCGTTGAATCGAGGAAAGCACCCATGACCACCGCGTATGCAGCCGCTCAGTCCACCGAGAAGAAGCAGTCGTTGACGATCATCGACTCCGACGTCCACCCCTACATGGAGAACGGGCTCGCAACTCTGGTGCCCTACATGAGCAAGGCATGGCAGAACCGCATCGGCAGCGGATTGGGCGGCGGCCACACGGTGGCATCGCAGTTCCACCTGCCCCTGGATTACCTGTACATCAACTCCTCCGGTGGCATGCGTGGCGATACCTCCCGCCCCGGCATGTCCCCGGCGACCGACCCCGCATTCACCGCCACCCAGCTTCTCGACGGAGCCGGTATCGATCGGGCGATTCTGTTGTCCGGACATCTGCTGGGTATTGGAGCGATGCCCGATCCGCAGGTCGCCGCCACCATCGCCTCGGCATACAACGACTGGATGTGTGAACGCTGGCTCCAGTTCGACAAGCGGTACCGCGGTGGCCTCGTCATCGCCCCCCAGGACCCCGAACTCGCCGTCAAGGAGATCGACCGGATGGCCGATCGCCCCGGAATCGTCGAGATCTTCATGCCGCTGCACGACATCCTGATGGGCGAGAAGCACTACTACCCGATCTACGAGGCCGCCCAGCGCCACGGGCTCCCCATCTGCGTGCACCCCAGTGGTACCGAGAACGTCTACGCTCGCGCCCCCAGGATGGCCGGCACCCCGACGTACTACATCGAATGGCACGCCCTGCTCGGTCAGATCCATCAGGCGAACACCGCGAGCCTGCTGTGCCACGGTGTGTTCGAGCGCTTCCCGCAGCTGAAGATCGTCATCGCCGAAGGCGGCATCGCCTGGATCGCGGAACTGTCCTGGAAGCTGGACGCCGACTGGTACGGACTGCGCGACGAGATCCCCTGGGTCAAGCGGCACCCGAGCGACTATCTCAACGAGAACATGCGGTTCACCACGCAGCCGTTCGTCGAGCCGCCGAAGAAGCAGCATCTGCTTGCGCTGATGGACATGATCAACGCGGAGAAGGTTCTGATGTTCAGTTCCGACTACCCGCACTGGAACTACAACGACCCCACCAACGCCCTTGCCGGTCTGCCGGAGGACCTCCAGCGCCGGATCATGTTCGACAATCCGCGGGAGTTCTACGGTGACCGCCTCAACTGAGTGGGATACCACGGCCATGAATGTCATGCTGACGACAAACGACACCGAAGTCGACCTCGACCTCGTCGTGCACGACCGGCGGATGCTGACGCCGGACATCGTGGCGTTGGATCTTCGGGCGAATGACGGTGCACTTCTTCCGGTATGGTCGCCCGGCGCACACGTCGAGATGAACCTCGAAAACGGGATGTCCCGACAGTATTCCTTGTGCGGCGATCCGGGCGATCGGCAGACGTGGACCGTCGCGGTGCTTCGCGAACCGAGCAGCCGAGGCGGATCCGACTACATCCACGACAACCTGCCCGCAGGAACGAGCGTCAAGAGCCGGGGGCCGAGGAACAACTTCCCCCTCGAGCCCGCAGGTACCTACAAGTTCGTGGCCGGCGGAATCGGCATCACCCCGATCCTGCCCATGATCGCCGCGGCGGAAGCATCCGGCACCCCCTGGACCCTTCTCTACGGCGGCCGTTCGCTCGAATCGATGGCCTTCCGAAAGGATCTCGCCCGCTACGGCGACAAGGTGCGTATTCACCCGCAGGACAC
The DNA here is from genome assembly GCF_019378875.1 of Rhodococcus sp. USK10. Taxonomy (NCBI): domain Bacteria; kingdom Bacillati; phylum Actinomycetota; class Actinomycetes; order Mycobacteriales; family Nocardiaceae; genus Rhodococcus; species Rhodococcus sp. USK10. The sequence goes on along the minus strand of NZ_CP076047.1, from coordinate 996,692 downwards.
CCATGGGCTACTCGATCTGGCGACCGAGCTGGCCGATCCCGCGCTCGGGACCGCGGTCTACTGCTGCGGCCCCGAACCGCTGCTCGCCGCGATCGAGAATCACTGCGAATCGACCTGGCCTGCAGGAGCGTTGCATGTGGAAAGGTTCCGCGCCGATCTGCCGGACCTGACGCACGCCCGTCCGATCGAGGTCGAACTGGCCCAGTCCGGCATGACGCTGACGGTGCCGCCCGACAAGACCATCCTCGAAGTGCTGACCGAGGCCGATATCTACGTCGATTCGTCCTGCTCGGAGGGCACCTGTGGAACCTGTGAGGTGGTCGTGCTCGAGGGCACTCCGGAGCATCACGACGTGGTGCTCACCGAGAGCGAACGCGAGAGCGGCGAATGCATGATGGTCTGCGTCTCACGTGCCAAGAGCAAATGCCTCAAGTTGGACCTGTGAAACGCATGGCGCAGCAATGGGCGCATCCCGAACGGCCCGGATCCGGAGCCGACAACGCCCGGGTAGACAAGGAAAACTAATGGCTTTCGAACTGGATCAGAAGTACCTCGCTATTCGCGATGAAGCGGTTGTTGCGGCGGCCGCGGCCGAACCGTTCGCCGTCGAGGCCGACGCGATGAGCACCGCGCACGAGGGCATGCGGAAGGTGCTGGCCGACAGCGGCTTGTGGACACTGACCGTGCCGGCCCGCTGGGGCGGGCGGTTCGAGACTGTCGACCCGCTCGCGGTGTGCATCGTGCGGGAGGTCCTCATGGGGACCTCGGCGCACCTGGACTCGCTCTTCGCCCTGCAGGGCATCGGCAGCTTCGGACTGGCGCGGGCCGGGAGCGACAAGCTCCGGGACGAGTGGCTGCCCAAGGTCGCTTCCGGCGAGGTCCTCGCCGGACTCGGGCTGACCGAGCAGGACGCCGGCTCGGACCTGAAAAACATCGTCACCGAGGTGCGCCGGGACGGTGAACGCCTGGTGCTGAACGGCAACAAATCCTTCATCTCCAACGGCGGCGCGGCCGGCTTCTACTGCGTGCTGGCCCGGGAGGACGACGGCCTGAGCTTGTTCCTCGTCCCGGCGGAATCACCCGGCCTGACGATCACCCCCACCCCGGAGATCATCGCTCCCCACATCCTGGCCGAACTCACCTTCGACAACGTCGAGGTCTATGAGGGCAACCGCATCGGCGAAATCGGCAAGGGACTCGAGCATGTCCTCGCCACCCTGGCAGTGTTCCGCGTCTCGGTTGCGGGTGCATCGGTCGGGCTCGCCCAGGCCGCCCTGGACGAGGCTGCACGACACGCAGGCACGCGCGTTCAGTTCGGGCGCCCGCTGGCCAAGCTCGGCGCGGTCGCCGACATGCTCGGTGCATCGTGGGCCGAACTCGAAGCGGCCCGTCTGCTGACCTACAAGGCCGCCGACATGGCCCGGGTCGACCCAGCGGCATCTCTGCACTTCAGTTCCATGGCGAAACTCGTCGCCAGCGAGACAGCGGGCCGCGTCACCGACCGTGCGGTGCAAATCTCCGGCCGCTTCGGACTGGTGCGCGACTCCAAGCTCGAGCGGCTCTACCGCCAGGCCCGCCCCATGCGGATCTACGAGGGTTCCTCGGAAATTCTCCGACTCGGTATCTCCAAGACACTCGTGAGCACCGTACTCACAGCCGATGCGGCCAGCGACGCGACGACCCAGGAAGGGACTCGACGATGAGCAACAACGCGGCACGTCAAGCCGTCATCATCGACGCGGTCCGGTCTCCAGTCGGCCGTGGTCACGCCGAAAAGGGAGTTCTCCGGGACGTTCACCCCGCCGACCTGTTGGGGCAGTGCTATGAGGGTGTCTTACAACGGGCGGGCATCGACCCGGCTGCCGTCGACAACGTGATCACCGGGTGCGCCAACCAGATCGCCGAGCAGTCCTCCGGCATTGCCCGTACCGCATGGTTGCAGAAAGGTCTCCCGGCGACCACAGGCGCCACGACGGTGGACATCCGGTGCGGCTCGAGCCAGCAGGCGGCACACTACGCGGCGTCGTCCATCACCGCCGGCATCGATCGCGCGGTGATCGCCGCCGGCATCGAGCACATGGGACGCAACGGTTTCCGTGTACACCAGGGTTCGCAGGAGCAGTGGGGTCAGGCGTTCACCGACGAACTACGCTCCCGGTACCCCCTTGTTTCCCAGGGCGTGGCGGCCGAGCGACTGGCCGACCGCTATGGGATCAGCCGCGCTGAAATGGACGAGTTCGCCGTGCTCTCCCACCACCGTGCCGCGGCCGCCGCCCGGGACGGGCACCTGGCTCGGGAAATCCACCCCATCGATGTCAACGGCACGAAAGTGGACACCGATCAAGGCATCCGCGCCGATTCGACAGCCGAGTCGCTGGCAGCGCTGAAACCGGTCTTCGCCGACGATGGAAAAGTGACAGCCGGAAATTCTTCCCAAATTTCCGACGGCGCAGCCGCTATCCTGCTCGCCAGCGCTCATTTCGCGCAGGAACACGGACTCCGGCCGCGTGCCCGGGTGGTGGACCAGGTGGTCCTCGGGGTCGACCCCGTTGACATGCTCACCGGCCCGATCCCGGCGACCACACGCATCCTCGAACGCAACAATCTGAGCATCCTCGACATCGACGCCATCGAGATCAACGAAGCATTCGCCTCGGTCGTGCTCGCCTGGCAGCGCGAATTCCAGCCCGACATGGACCGCGTCAACTCCTGGGGCGGCGCCATCGCGATCGGGCACCCACTCGGGACCACCGGCGCCCGACTCCTCACCACGATCGTCAACCGGTTGGAAAACACCGACACCCGCCTCGGCCTCGTCACGATGTGCTGCGGCGGAGGCCTCGGCACCGCCACGTTGATCGAACGAATTTGACCCACCCCAGCCACCATTCCCCACCACAGGAACGGTCTCACAGCACAACTGGAGCACCACAATGACACGCCACGTAATCGGCAAGTTGGACGAATTTCCCGACGACACCCGCCACGTCGTCGACATCGACGGCGAAGAGATCGCAGTTTTCAACGTCAGCGGCACCTTCCATGCGATGCGCAACGCCTGCCCCCACAAGGGCGCCCCACTATGCACACTCCCCCCCACCGGCATGATGCTCGAAAGCGCGCCACACGTCTACGAATGGGGCCGCGAGGGCGAAATCGTGCGGTGCCCCTGGCACGGCTTCGAATTCAACCTGTCGGACGGTAAATCAGTCGTCGCGCCCAAACTCAAGCTCCGTGCCCGTGTCTACAAAGTGGACGTCGAGGGCGAGGAAGTCGCGCTCTACACCTAAACGACGTCAGGCTCACCTTCGCACGATCGCCTGCTTCCGAATGCTCAGCGCTTAGGCAGCCACCCGAGGATCAGATGCTCGTCGACCGCTGATTTCGAAACGGCGCCGACATAACAGGTCTGCCCCCAACCTCGGTTCAGCCGAGAGCAAGATCTGCGCTTGTGAAGGACCGACCCGGTGTCCAGTTCACTCCCCGTGAATCTGGACACCGGCGGATGGTGAGGCCCTCGACTGACGGGCGGAAGTGACAACGACGCCAGGTTCAGATCAAGACAAGATGATCTGAACCGACACCATTTCCGCCGAAGCAAGCCGTCCCCCTTCCGCGCGGGCGGTGGCGGACGAGGACACCCACCCGCTCAGTGAATAAACTTGGTTTCGGCTAGGTCCCACAACGCCTGGTTGTCCCCGGGCGCGGGATTGAGTAGCGGGAGTGTAATGCCCCACCCGTGCGTGAGCAGGTAAACGCGACACAAGACCGCCGGCGAAGCAGACTTGCAGACGAGCGTGTCCGGCCGGTTCGCGCTGTCGAGCCGCGGTCCGGGTGCGTGAGTACGTCGCTGGTCGGGTTGCGGGTCTAGAGCGCAAGAACGGGTGGACGTTAGCCGACCGTGCCGGTCAGGGGAGCCCGGACGGGATGCAGCGGCTGCTGCGAGGGCGGACAGGGACGCCGGACGGGTCCGCCACGCTGTGCGTGCCAACGTGGTTGACCTCCTCGGCCACCGCAGCGGAGGCCATCCCGTTGTGGATCTGCGGCGCCGGTGGGAGCGGGCCACCCCGGAGGCGGTCATCTACCGCTACCGGGCAGGCATCGCGTGGCGGGACCTGCCCGAGTGCTCGGACCGTGGCAGACGGTGTTGGCGGCACCGCCGTTTCAGCGGCGACGGGACGTGGGACAAGATCCTCACCGCCCTACTCGCTGGGCCGACGCGGCCGGCCCGATCGACTGGGAGCTCTCGGTCGACTCCACGGTCAACGGTGCCCATAAGCACGCCACGAACCTGCCGAGGGATCTGGGGGCATCGGACTACATGAAACTGGGCGATGAGCCGCTTGATCATGCCATCGGGCGGTCCCGGGGCGGGCTGAGCACGAAGATCCACCACCTGTGCGACGGCAACATGCGTCCGTTGGTGATGCTGCTCGGACCCGGCCAGGGCGGGGACTCCCCGATGTTCAAGCACGTCATGCCTGCCTGGCGACCCGCTACGACAAGCTCGCGCTAACTACCGCGGCGGCATCCTGCGCGACCATCACCATCTGGCTCAAACCGCTCGCCGCCGCGAGCATCGGTCAACTCGCGCGGGTTTACGGCCGACCAGACCGAGCGAACCCTCAGACTCTCTTCGATCACCGAGACGATCGCCGCAAGCTCATCTCTATCCCTCGGGCTGTAGACCACGAACTCGATATCAAAGTCGGCGTACTGATGCGGTTGGGCCCAGCTCAGCCGAACGAGCTCGACTGCCTCGTGAGCCGTCAGGTCACGGACTCGAGGATCTCCTCCAGCCGGTCGCCAGTCCTCTGGAGTCCCAGTGCGTGGCCTCGAATGCGTTCGAGTTCCCGTCGCAAGATCGCGACGGTCTCCGCGGAGACGGTTTTCGTCTCCATGCAGGGCAGTAACTCCTTGATGGTCCGTGTGCCGAGGCCGGCGTCGATCAAGGCGCGGAACAATCGGATCCGTTCGACGGCGTCGGTGGCATACCGTCGCTGCCCGCCTGCGGTGCGCTCCGGCTGCAGCAGTCCCTGCTCCTCGTAGTAGCGCAGCACTCGTGGCGTCGTCCCCGTTTGCGCCGCGAGCCGACCGATCGTGATGCCTGCGGTCATGTGAACTTCACCTCATCTCCTTGAACCTGACGTCGACGTTACATTTTACCGTTGAGACAGCCACCGACCCGTGGCCCCTCAAAGATTAAGGAAGTCGTCATGGAAATCGAGAACTCCTTCGCCCCGGTCACGGGGGCGAACCCTGGGCCTGGTCGCGAGCTGGCCGCGCAGCTCCCGGATCGGGGCGTGCGCACGGTGGGGGCGACCTCGCGCAATATCGACAATCCACCGCTGACCATCGACCCCGACGCCATCCTGTGGTCCGTCCCCCCCGCCGAGCGGGCCGGACGGCCGTTGCTGGTGCTGCTGCACGGCTTCGGCTCCCACGAGCAGGACCTCTTCGGCCTCACGCCGTACCTGCCGGCCCACGCCGTCGTCGCCTCCCTCCGGGCTCCGGGCCGAAACCGGACCGGCTACGAGTGGTTCTCCCACGGTGTCCAGCTCGCCGCCGCGGGCCACGAGCAGACCGAGACGGTGGACCGCCTGCGCGAGGCGGGCGTCAACCGCGCCGCCGAGGCCGTGCGCGCCTGGCTCGACACCGTGGACGGGCAGTTCAACGGTGTCGGTCTTGCAGGGTTCTCCCAGGGCGCGGCGATCGCGACCCAGGTGCTGCGCCAGGAGCCTGACCGGATCGACTTCGTCGCGAACCTCTCCGGCTTCGTCGACCCGGGCGAGGTCGACGGCGACGCCGTGCTGGCCCAGCGCAGGCCGCCGATGTTCTGGTCGCTGGGCAGCGCCGACCACGTCATCGCCCCGTACCTGGTGGAACATACCAGGGGGTGGTTGCCCCGGCACTCGAGCCTGACCGCACCGGTCTACAACAGAATGGGGCACACCATCAGGGGGACACCCTCAATGACCTGCGTGCCTTCCTCGAGGAGCGCTACGCAGGCTAGCCACATCACGCGGTCCCCGGCGGCGGGCACCGCTCTCCCCACCTCGTTGGCACGGTGGGCAGTGGCTGACGTGGGCGCAGGGGGCAGCGTTGTCCGCCACCTAGCGAGCACAGAAGACCACCGACTAGCGACCACATCCCCACGAGTGTCGAAGCGAGAGTTCGTCCGATGCAATGGACGATGCTGGTGACCGACTCCGATGCGAACGTGCGTTGGTACAGCGCTTGAACGTCGGCTGCTCGCACGCTCAAATCCCACTGTTCCTCCATCAGCGCCCGATACCGCGATCCCATCGACTTCGCCAGACCCGGCATGCCGCGAGCCTCACTGGCGATAAGGGAGACACGCCCTGATATGGAATCAGTCTTGTCAAGCTGTACTCAGTCATCAGGTTGGTTGCAGACGGCTGATCGGTGTGCTGCCTTGGGCACTTCGCGGCCGGCGGCTACATCGACGCCAGAGAACCGGCCGTGCTGCTCGGGGATTTTGGCGCCGGCAAATCACACCTGTTTCTCGGGCTCGGCCTGGCCGCCTGTGAACAAGGCCGCAGAGTCCGCTGCATCACCTGCGCCCAACTGGTCAACGAACTCGTCGAGGCCGCCGACGAACGGATCCTCTCCCGCATCGTCGCCCGCTATGGGCGCCAGGATCTGTTGCTGCTCGACGAACTCGGTTACGTCCAAATCGACCCCCGCGAAGCGGAAATGCTCTTCCCGATCATCACCGAGCGGGAGGAGGGGGTGAGTATCGGGATCCCCTCGAATCTGCCGCTTTCTGAGTGGGGCACCGTCTTTCCCGATCCACGGCCCCACCAGTGGGGCCGCAATTCATGCCGATCAAAGGGGCCAGACCACTTGACGAGACTTTTGTAGTCGAACCCCAGGTGTGTGGTGCGGTCACGGACGGTGTCGGCGCATCCGTGACCACACCACCCGCCACCATCGAGAATCCGGCCGACAGTGCGGGCGTCCATGTGCACCAGTTCGCCGGGCCGGTCGCGTTCGTAGCGAATTGCAGTGGTCTTCGAGTCCTTGATGACCTCCCCGGTCATCGGATCGCACTCGGACAGGTACGGCATCTCGTGATGACGCATGATCCGGCCGACTGTGCGGGCAGCGAAACCCAGTTCGGGACCGGTCCAGTCCTGACCGCGTCATTCGGCCCTTCGAAGTTCGACCACCTTCTGCTCGGTCTCGGCGCTGGTTCGGGCCGGCGTCGCCGGCGGTCTCGTATCGGCAGATCCCCCTGCTCACGCACTTGCGGGAAATGCCCATCGCCGCCGCGATGTGGGCTTCGGCCAGCCTTCGCGGTACCGATCGACGATCAACACCCTGCCGTGAAACGTGGTTCGGGCATTACTGTGGGGCACGAGAACCTCCGGTTGGTCGTGGGCCATAGACAAGCCACACCTCAACCGGAGGTTCTCTTCAGTTCAAGCCGACACGTCAAACCGACACGCCCGCTACCAACGTCCTGGCCGGGTACACCTAGGGGCGATCGGTTCGGATATTCAACAACCGCGCCAAGTTAAGACCAAGGATGTTGTCGACGTCGGTCTCGGGTAGACCCAAATGACGGATCGCCTGAATCTCCCGGCTCTGATCCGCCATGGGCCAGTCCGAGGCGAAGATGATCCGCTCGGGACCGTGTGACTCGATTACTTTCCGTACGTCTGGGGGGTTGAGCTCTGCAAGACTCGGTGGCCATGAGGTGTCGAGATAGACCGGCAACCCGACGACCGTGTCGATCGCCGCCTGAAACTGCCGGTAGCCACCGAAGTGGCAGGCGATGACGTCGAGCTTGGGGAATTTGCGGACCAGTTCTGCCAGCATCGCCGGACTACAGACCCCCTCCGAGCTCGCGGTAGAGATGGAACCGATGTGAATAATGACCGCGAACTCACCCTGCATCGCATCGAACAATTTATCCATGCGCGGGTCGTCGAGAGCGTACTTCTGGAAGAAGGGATGAATTTTTACTCCCTTCAGACCGTGCCGGCGAAGGCTGTCGACGTTTTCTTCCACCGACAATTCGGGGTGAACGGACCCGAATCCGATGAAGTAGTCGGGATCGAGCGATCCGGAAAACTTGTTGGCTTTGTCAACGGCTGCACCGTCGTTCGCGACGGCAAGGCAGACCGAGCGGTCGATCCCTGCTGCGGCCATCGATTCCTTGAGACCGTTCGCCGTGCCGTCTCCGCGGCGTTCGAGATCCGGTACCGAACCGGCCAGCGCGCGTTTGGCGACAGCGTCCGGCCACATGTGGGTGTGGGCGTCGATGATCATTGCAGCACCTTTCAGAGTCGGCTGACTTCGCCGCCGTCGATGACGGCGACGGAACCGGTCACGAAGTCGGACAGGGGGGAGGCCAAGTAGGCTACGAGCGGCCCGACCTCTGCAGGATCGCCCATTCGTCCCGCCGGAATTTTCTTCAGTCGTCGAGCAAGGATCTCCGGTGATTCGGTCACCGCGCTTTGAAGTTCGGTGGTGAATGCGCCGGGCGCGATGGCGTTGACCTGGACGCCCCGTTTTGCCCATTCGCCTGCCAGCGCCTCCGTGAACTGCAGGACCGCGCCCTTCGAGGACGAGTAGGCGACCAGGGTGGGCTTGCCTTTGAGGCCGGATGTGCTTGCAATGTTGATGATCTTGCCCGAATTTTGGGGCAGGAGATACTGCGCTGCTGCGCGTGTCAGCACGGCGGGCGCCCGGACGTTGACATCGAAGACCTCGTCCCAGAGCTTCTGAGGTTGCTCGTCGAATCGTCCTGCCGGCGCGACGCCGGCGTTGTTGACCACAATGTCCAAACGTCCGAACGCTTCGACCGCGGCATCGGCGAGCGCGGCGACCGCGTCCATGTCTCGCATGTCGCACGTCCGCACCGCCGTGCGGTCGGGGTATCGCGCGTGCAGTTCCTCCAAAGCCTCCCGCGAGCGTGCCACCAGCAGTACGGACGCACCTTCCTCGACCAGCGCCTCGGCCGCTGCTCTCCCTAGTCCACGGCTTGCACCCGTGACGATCGCGACCTTTCCGCGAAGCTTGAGGTCCATTGATCCCATTCCTTTCGGTGCTGAACACTCGGCGCGATCCTGCTCAGTGAGACCGATTCAGGGACGCGCTCTTGCCAGTCCATATTAACCTGATTATATTTGCCATATTAAACGTCACGTGGTGCTGACGCCAGACCCAATTCGCCTGCCCCCGAGAAAACGGTCCCGGCTTCGGCGGCCGGCGCCCACAGCGAAGGAGAATGCCTTGAGTGTCCCCAAGACCCTGACCGAAATCGCCCACTCCCCTGCCGCTATCGAAGAGATACGGAAACAGTGCGACCCCGCGCCGTCGATCGCCGACCTGTCCGCCCTCTCGGTCGGGAGCCACTCGTGAGCGAACCGACATTACCGAGCCGGCACTGCTGGTCTCCGGCATGCCTTCAAAGGAGCTTCCCGTGAGCAGAATCCGACTGGTCCCACCCGCGCTGGACGATCCGCAGGACCACGCCGCGCTTCGCGGCGAGGTGCGCGGTTTTCTCCGCGACTGCCTCGACAGTGCAGTGTTCACACCCGGCATCGACACATGGTTGACAGGTTGGGATCCTGCATTCTCAACCCTGCTGGCTGCGCGTGGGTGGATCGGCATGACCATTCCCACCACGTACGGCGGCCATGGGCGTTCCCACCTGGAACGGTTCGCTGTGACGGAGGAACTCTTGGCCGCGGGCGCACCGGTCGCGGCGCATTGGATCGCGGACCGGCAGATCGCTCCGTCATTGTTGAAATTCGGAACCGAACAGCAGAAGCAGCGTTTCCTCCCGGCGATCACCCGAGGCGAGTGCTTCTTCGGCATCGGCATGAGTGAACCCGATTCAGGGTCGGACTTGGCGAGTGTTCGCACGAAAGCCGTTCGGGTGGAGGGTGGCTGGGCGATCACCGGGACCAAGGTGTGGACCTCCGGAGCCCATCACGCCGATGCGTTCATCGCCCTCGCCCGCACAGCGCCCAAGGACCCTGCCGTCCGGCATGCCGGACTCAGCCAGTTCATCGTCGAGCTACGGTCACCTGGGGTCGAGATCAGACCCATCATCTCCATGACGGGAAGCCATCACTTCAACGAGGTGGTTCTCGAGGAGGTGTTCGTGCCCGACGACATGGTCCTTGGCACCATCGGGGACGGTTGGCTACAGGTAACCTCTGAACTCGCCTACGAACGCAGCGGTCCCGAGCGATTTCTCTCAACTTTCGCGTTGCTCGCCGAAACCTTGGATCAGGTCGCCGCCGAACGACTGCGCAGCAACGGTGACATCGGCCGCCTGACTGCCCGAATCGCGGGGTTGCACCACATGTCGTCCTCCGTTGCTGGGGCCCTGCACCGCGGTGAGCGCGCAGACAGCGCCGCCGCCGCGGTCAAACTTCTCGGCACCGCGACCGAAGGCGACATCGCGGACTATGTAGATGTGCTCGCGGACCGCGACGCCCACGCTTGCGACGCCGGGCACTTCGCCGAGCTCATCGACCAGGCAATTCTCCAACGACCGGGCTTCACCCTGCGCGGCGGCACAAATGAAATCCTCGAGGGTGTTGTGGCACGAGAGCTAGGACTGCGCTGAAATGAACACACAAACGATGGTCGATCCGGATCTCGTCGAGATGATGGAATCGGTCTTCACCACACATCGAACTGCGCTTCCACTTCCAGGTGAGGAAGCAGCATTTGACCCCAAGTTGTGGGAAGTATTGAACAACCTCGGCCTTACACGTCTGACAGGAAGCGAAACCCATGGTGGGAGCGGCGCGGACTGGTATGCCGCCTCGGCGCTGCTCGGGGCGGCGGCATCGGCGGCTGTTTCCGTTCCCGTCGTGGAGCACGATCTGCTGGCCGGCTGGCTTCTCGAAACGGCTGGCCTTCCGGTGGACGGACGTCTGCGGACAGCCTTCCTGACGACCGAGCAGGAGGAAAGCAGCCTGGTGCCATGGGCACGTGACGCCGAATTTCTCGTCGCCCTTCGTCGCACCGATTCAGCGTGGATGGTGTCGGACATTCCAAAGTGCCAGGCCTCCGTCACGCCGCGGCAGAACATCGTCGGCGAGCCGCGGGACCTAGTGTCCATCAACTTCGACGACGCGGACTGGACTTCCGTCTCGTACCGTGTCGCAGAGATCTTCCTTCTGCGGGGTGCTCTCGCCCGCGTCCTGCAAGTCTGCGGAGCAATGGAACGCATCGTCGAACTGTCCATCGAGCATGTGTCCAGCCGCGTCCAATTCGGCCGACCGCTATCGAAGTTTCAGGCCGTACAACGACTGATCACCGGCATCGCCACCGAGACCGCTCTCGCCCGCGCCGCCGCAGATGCCGCAGTTGCCCGAGTCGAACGCGAAGGATGGGACGCGCCGGGCGCTGCGTTCGGCGTTGCGGTCGCAAAGTCCTGTGCCGGTCACGCAGCCTCGGTGGTCGTCCGCAACGCCCATCAGGTCCACGGCGCGATCGGCACGACACATGAGCACGCACTACACCGATACACCAAGCCTGTGCTCGCATGGCGATCAGAATTCGGATCCGTCGGGCAGTGGGACCAGCTGCTCACCCGGACCGCGGTCGACGCCGGACGAGATGACGCATGGGGTTTGATCATCGATGGACGACCGATGCCGGGAGTACTCGACATCATGAGGTGACGAAGGCCGACTGGCTGTGCCGAAGCTCCATCTCGGCACAGCCAGTCATGGGAGAGGGGAAGGGCCTCTCCTCACCTATAGCGCCGGCACGGACGTGCGCTGCGGTAGGCGCGCCCGACACACGCGTCGCAGGTCCTCTCGCACATCGAATGCCAACTTGCGCGCATTGACACTGGTGAGTAGGCGGGCAAGCCGTCTGAAGTATTCGTCCGGTGCGATTCCGAATTCGACAAAGATGTCGGAAGGACTCCCCCCATCCCAATGCCGCCACTTGACGGCGAAGGCAAGGATGTCGGCGTCTCGGTTCATTCGCGATTCCCCTGCCTCGGTGGCCAATCATCTACCATGTGGAGACCGCGTCCGAGGTGGGCAGCCCCATCGATCTGTAAGAGTTGACCGGTGATCATGCGCCCCGCCGGTGTTGCGAGGAAAGCAACGAGTTCGGCAACGTCCTCGATCGGCGTGGGCCGACCAGCCGGTACCGATTCAGGGACCACGTGATCACGCAGAGATGCCGCTATCGAGTCGGGCAGCGAGTCCGAAATCACCACTCCCGGAGCCACGCAATTCGCGCGGATGCCCAGGTGAGCCCACTCGAGCGCGAGGGTCTTCGTCATTGCCACCACGCCTGCGCGGGCTGCCAGGGAGTGCGCAAGCCCCACACTCCCCCGCTCGACCCCGGACAAGGAGATATTGACGATGCAGCCTCCCCGTCGGGCGAGAAACTGTTTTGCTTCCGAGATGACGGTGAAGACCGCATTGAGATTCAGATCCACCACTGATCTGAAACCGTTGTCGGAAATCTCGTCCGCCGCAGCGTAAAACTGTCCGCCAGCGTTGTTGACAAGAAGATCCATGCCGAGTTCGTCCGACATGTCGGTGATGACAGACCGGATCTGCGTGCAGTCTCGAACATCGGCTGTGGACCACCGAAAGGTTCCCTGCGTGTGTTGGGCCAGCTCCGCTGTCCGCCGCAGAGAGGAGGCGGTACGACCGATCCCGGTCACGGTGGCACCGAGTTCGGCCAGACGCACGCAGATTCCCTGCCCGATGCCGCTTCCGGCACCTGTCACCACAGCGTGGGTCCCCGTGAGAAGCGCCGGCTGCAGCACCTTGACGTCATCGACGTCCCAGTCCCGGCCTGATTGTGGCGGATGCGGCCGATAGCTTCGCATGCCGACTCCTTTCGAATACGCCAGCAAGATGTGTCGTTTGATCACCGATTCCGGCGGAGCGCTAATGCCGGCCTCGAGCATCCGCTCGCACTGCCGGCTCGCGACCGACCCAACATTAATTACATAACATAAATATGTTTTACAGGGGGCATTGCATCCGGTCAACCCCCGGACGCTGCTCACCGAGCAGGCGGAGCTGCTGCGTACAAGATGCCGCCCGGCGGTTGGTGCTTGGATCCTGCCCGGGACTCGGCGACCGGGATATACACGGAGCTTCGGCGCGAATGTATGATGAACATATGCCAGGTAAAAAGGCGGCCGGGTCGACTACGGCCGATAGTCGCGGACGCACCGGTCGTCCGACCGCCTCCGGCGAGACTGTCACCCAGATTCTGCCACTCTTCCGGGACGTCACCCCGTTGACCCGTCCTCCCGGAATGCCCCCGAAGCGTGCCGAGATGATTGCCCAGCGCATCGTGCGGATGATTCAAGAACAGGGCATGAAGCCTGGCGACCCGCTGCCCATCGAGTCGGACATGTATGAGTCCTTCGGGGTGGGACGAAGTACCCTTCGGGAAGCTCTGCGCGTGCTGGAACAACAGGGCGTGATTGTCATCCGTCCCGGCCGTGGAGGCGGACCTGCCGTCGGACTTCCGGATTCACGTCACCTGGCGAGCACACTTGCCCTATTGATGCAATTCTCGGACACACCGTTTCGGTCCGTACTAGAGACCCGTGAATACATGGAGCCCATCGCCGCGGCCCTCTGCGCACAGAACGGCGACGATCGAGTGGTCGACGGACTCCGCCAATCAGTCGACGCCATGCGCGCGAACATCTCCGACGAAGACGCATTTCTCTACGAGAACCACAGATTCCACGAATTGATTGCCGAAGGGGCTCAGAATTCGCTGATCTCCTATTTCCTCAACTCCCTCGACTGGATCATCGACGGCGCACGATTGGGAGTCGTATACAGCCAGGCCTCGCGCAAGCACGTTGCGACTATCCACGACCAGATTTGTGAAGCAATCGAGGACGGGGACAGTGATCGCGCACGGGATGCCATGAGCGAGCACATGAGAGAGACTCGCACCTTCTTCGAGCGGAAGCACCCCAAAGTCATGGATCAGCCCTTGTCCTGGGAAATGTACGGCCAGTAAGCCACTCCGTCGCAGCGGCAACCCATACGCTTCGGGTGCATGGACAGCCGCGCACTATGCAATCTGGAACAACTCTGGGTGAGATTATTAGTGATTGGCGAAGGTGCGTGGAGTCGCCCCACCCGAAGCGCGCTGGCGAGAGTCCACGCACTTAGAGTTTGAAACCGCCTCCCTCACGTTAAGCGTCAGCGAGAAGGCTCGGCAGGCAGCCGCAATGCCCGAGACGACAAAAGCAGCGGTGAGCTCGACAAGTACTACCGTCCGGCCCGCGGCTACCACTTCCTGCACACCGCGATCGACGCACACTCACGGTTGGCCTACTCCGAACTGTTGGACGACGAACGCAAAGCCACCGCCGCTACGTTCTGGCTACGCGCCAACGCATGGTTCACCGAGAACGGCATCACTGTTGAAAAAGTGTTGACCGACAACGGTTCCTGCTACCGATCACGCGTTCCGAGACGCACTAGGCGAGATCAAGCATCGCCGAACCCGCCCCTACCGACCCCAAACCAACGGCAAAACCGAACGCTTCCACCGCACCCTGGCCGACGAATGGGCCTACCCGCCTCTACACCAGCGACCGCGAACGCTGCGACGAGTTCCCGCTATGGCTGCACACCTACAATCACCACCGCGGCCACACCGCACTCGGCGGCCAACAACCCGCCACCCGCGTACCCAACCTCTCCGGTGAGTACATCAACCACCATGGGACTGGAGCCCTCGCGTCCTTCACAGGATGCCTCAGCAGTCGTACACATCCCGGTGGGGGAGCGCTCCATGGTCACTCTTCCCTGCGCCACCGGCTGAGCCCGGAGGCGCACTCGCACGATCACCAGCCGGCGGCCTCGATAAACTACCTGACCGAGAGGAAACCGTGACCACGGTCGAATCAATCTCACCATTTCCATCTTTGCGGGAGCGCATGGGTTCAGGCGTCAACCAGGAGGAGCGATGACCATTCCAGGGCTGCAGTACGGCTCGGTGGATGCGGGAGGAGTCCGGACTCGCTACGTGAAAGCAGGCACGGGGGAGCAGTCGCTCCTTCTCGTACACGCGGGCGGCCTTGTGGCGGAGACGTGGCTTCCACTGATGAGACGGCTGCACGCGGACTACACGGTGTACGCTCCGGACCTATTGGGCCATGGTGAAACGCGGTACCCAGAGAGCCCGGGAACCGCGCCGCACCGTGCCATGACCGAGCATCTCCTTGCCTTCGCCGACGCGATGGGGCTAGACCACTTCGCATTAGCGGGCAGTTCCCTCGGTGGACATCTAGCCCTGCTCATGTGCCTCGAGCGACCCCAGTCGATTCAACACCTGACCGTGTTCGGGAGTGCAACTAGTTTCGCATCTGAGACGCAAGTCCTTGAGACGCTTGAGAAGCACCGCCGAGAGGGCGCTTCGCGTCCAGATCAAAAGAGCGTGGATGCCGCCCGGGATGCGTTGCTGGGTTACGTTGCGGGGCAAGAAGTGGAGGACCAGGATGTGATCATCCACGCGCTCGCTCAGGCCGCAGCGCGGAGCGCCGTCATCGAAAGCCGCAGTCGCCTGTTCTCCGAGCTCGCGACCCCGAGCGCAGTACGGGAAAGCCGCGTGGCCGACCGACTCGATACAGTGAGTACCTCGGCTGACGTTATCTGGGGTGTTGACGATCCCGTTTCACCCGTTGAGCTCGTCAAAGATGCCGCACGCGCTCTTCGGCACGCGCGAGTCACGACGATCCCCGCTTGTGGGCACTTGCCCTATCTCGAGCACCCGGATCTGGTCGCTCGACTCCTGCAGGAGTCCGCCGACTGATGCAGGTGTCCAGTGGTGGAAGTGCTGCTGCTCCGAAGTGACGTCCCTGTCTGCCGCGCTTTGTCAGTCCGAAGAAGGTGAAGAGATACCGAAGTTTCGGCGTCAGTGTCGCATAATTATGTTCACTCGACCGTCAAGGTTGACTTCGACGGCGTCACCCATGCATTCGCTAAGGGTGAAAGGGCCGTCTTGACGGTCGATGAGGTAAATCTCGAATTGCCAGCGTGCGTGGATTTACCCCCCAGCGGTCGTCGATTCCGAGGCGATCGCGATCCTCCACGCCCGCGGCGCCGTCGGTCACCTCCTGCGAAGCCGAGCGGACCTCGCCCCCATCCCGGTACCGGACGCCGAGCAGACCCTCGCCGACCTCGGACACCCGGGCCCCCGGCTCCGGGCCGACCACCGGATCGCCTCCGCCAGCCTGCGGACCGCTCTGCTCCAACTCTGGAACCTCTGAACCACCGCGGCAAATATGCAGCGTGACCGGCGGAAATGACACGTCCCCACGAGTCACCGACCTGCCGCGGGTGGCGTCGAGGCAAGGGCGGACAGTGCATCATCGCCGGCAATGCACGCAATTATGGCAATGCTGGCAGGCCGCTTCCTCCGGTGGCGGTTCGCCGGTCCACCCCTGTGGCTCGCGCCTTGGCGTCGGCTCACCCGGGTGGGGTCATGCGAGGGCGAGAACTCGGGAACGTGCCTCCAGGTAGCGGCCGAGGAGGTCGAGCATCTCGGCGTCCGGGTGCGCGAGTTCGGGGAGGTTCTTCGCGCTGATGATGGTCTGATCGACGGCGGCGACCTGCCGGCGGCATTCGCCGAGCGCCTCCGGTGTGACGGTGTCGGCGTCGAGCCGGGGTGTGACGGTGTCGGCGTCGAGCCGGTCGGTGAGGTACCGAATCGACTGATCCAGGCCCAGACCCGGGTTGCGGGTGCCGTTGCCCGCCCTGCGGGTTTCGACCATCTGCCACCACTGGTCCAGCTCGGCCAGCACCGGAGGATCGGCGACCGCGATCCGCAGCGCCCGGTCGATCGACTACGGATCGGTGAGATCCACCTGGTCCACACCTGCTGCGCGGGTGAGGATCTGGCCGAGCTGGTGATTGGCAAGGCTGTCCCCGCGGCTCCACCAGTACGACACCATCACGTACACCTTGCTCGTGGCGGCCAGCTCCCCCATCAGACCCAGTTCCCTTCAGTGCAGTCGACAATGTTCGAGTTCATCCTCACAGCCCGGCAACCCCTTTGGAGTTCCGGGGCGGGGATGCGGGACGGTGGGTCAGGCTGTGCGGCGGGCGGTGTGGGCCGCAGCGCACATCGGGCACCACGTGCGCTCGCCGACGGGTCAAGTCCATGGGGGTGGTGTACGAGGGTCATCGCGTGACTCCTCGTTGGTGAGTCGGGCAGTCAAGGCCGGTGTCACCTCCCCGGTGGACTCGGTGCTGTCGGTGGGCTTGTCATTGCGGGAGCGGGCCAGAACGTCCAGGCCGAGAGGGCGGCGCCCTTCGATCCACTCGTCGTGTTGTTCGGCCAGGACCGCACCGACGAGCCGGATCAGGGCGGTACGATCCGGAAAGATCCCGACCACATCGGTTCTCCTGCGGATTTCTTTATTGAGGCGCTCCTTTAACCGGCCTTCGCGTGGGGGTCAATCGCAGATTGGTGGTCTGGAGTCAGCGGTTGAGTCGGTGGAGGTGGTCGGTCAGGGCGTCTGCGACGCGGTGGTGGCGAGCAGCTTCGTCGGGCCAGCCGCGGGCGCGGGGGTCGGCCTCGAGGGTCTGGATGTCGGTGCGTTGCGCCTCGAGCGCGCCGCGGAATTCGGGTCCGGTGACGAAGTTGTCGCAGGTCTCGCAGATGTTGGCGTAGGGGCAGGCCCCGGCGGCTTCGTGGCGGGAACAGTAGCCATGGGGCAACACGGGTTTTGAGCATCTCGCTGCCGAACCAGCTGACGGTGTCGGGGACGATCGGCTTGCCAACCGGGGTGAGGGTGAACCGGCGGCGCACCTTGCCCATGGCCTGGTCGTAGGCGTCGCGCAGCGTCGGCGATGCCAGAGTGGCGTAAGGCCGACGTCCGCGGCATCCTCGGCGGCTCCCGCCTCGAACCACTCCTGCAGGTGGTCGGCGTGGAGCTCGCCCGGGCCGACGAAGAAACCGGCCGAACAAGCCGCCCTGTGGGCGCGGGCCCGGGCCGGGATTTGCTCAATCACCTCGGTGAACGATCGGCGAGTGCAGTAGTCCTCGACTCCAACGTGTTTTGTTCCACCGCAACAGTAACCGATCTTCTCCGTAGAGGATGTCCTTCGGTCTCGTGGACACACGAGCCTTGCCGGAAGGTCGAGAAGAGGTCGGCGACGGTTCCCCGGGCGGGGAGTCCGCACGATGGGCACGCCGCCGCGGTGTCATCGTGGGTGATCAACTCCATCAGCCGGGTGCCGTCCACTTTCCTGGACACGCTGATCACCCGTACTCCTGGCAGCCAGAACAACACCTTCGTACTCTCTCACGCCCTTGCTCCTTCCGTTGCCTCATGCCTCGCAACATCCAGACGTCAGGAGGCCAAGGGATTCATGCTGGTAGGCGCGCCGAAGACTCTCAAATCCCCGTTTGTCCGCTCGAGACTGAAGCCCGTAAAGGTCGAAGCGTCACGGAAGAACCGATTCACTACGTTCCCCCGCAGGGGGAGGACCATCGACGGTGCGACTGCCCGCGCCGGTTTGGCGCCGGATCTCTGTGCTCGCTCGACGCACAAGGAGAGCGACGGCGATTGCTGCGAGAATCGCTGGCACGATACCGAGCGCGAAGATCGTCGATGATTCGAAGTTCAGCTGGATCAGGATGCCGACGGCCAGCGGACCTAGAAGGGAACCGGCCCTACCCGCCGCCAGGCCCCAGGCCAGCCCAGTCGCACGTGCAGGCGTCGGGTAGAGCTGGACGGCCAACGCAGTCAACCCTGGGGCGGTGGCGAGCGCACTGAAACCGAGGACGAACGCGAGCGGAATCACCAAAGCAGTGGTCGGCAGGCTGAACACCAGCGCGAGAATTGTCAGCGCACCTACGGGGAATCCGAGTGCGACAAAACGGAAGTCCTGTTTGCGACGGTCAATGACGGCACCCAGGTACAGCGCGCCGAGCATATTTCCCAACGTCAGCAGCGAGGTCGCCCAAATGGACGCGGAACTACCCATGCCGGCGTCGCTGAGCAGCGTCGGCATCCATCCGGTGAGTACAAAGAGCATGACGTACTGGCAGAAGTAGCCGGTCCACAACAGGATGGTGAGCATCGCCCTGTTCGTAGTGAACAGGTGACGCAGTGGACGTTTCTCGATGCGTTCGACGGCCGGCATCCTCAGCTCGGCATTGGTGTACGAAGGACTGATTTTCGCCAAGATACTTCGGACCTGCGACTCGCGTTGCTGGGCAGCGAGGAACGCAAGGGACTCGGGTAGGAACTTCACCAGCAGTGGAACGAGTAGAAGCGGCGCGAGGCCACCTACTGCGAAGAAGGACTGCCAGCCGAATGCGGGGATAAGGAAGCTGCTCAAGATACCGCCGATGAACCCGCCCGCGCCGATGCCGGCGCCGGCTACTGCAGTGGTAACCATCGACTTTCGGCGAATCGGGGTGTATTCGGCTGTGAGTGCAATCAGGCTGGGCAGAACGGCGCCGAGGCCAACTCCCGCGAGGAACCGCAAGATGCTGAGTGTCTCGACATTCGGTGCGAAGGAGAGTGCGCCGGTGAAGACGCCGAAGGCCGCGACACCGGAGATGATCACGATGCGGCGCCCCCGACGATCGGCGACGCTTCCGAGCGTGACCGTGCTGAACATCATTCCCAGTGGGCCTGCAGTGAGGACCGGCGTCAGCAGTCCTGCGGAAATGCCCCAGTCCTCGGCAATCGACGGGACGACATACCCCATCGTTAGGGCGTCGAATCCATCGAGCAGCGCAATGGCGAGGCAGAGTGCCACGAGGCGACGCTGAAAGGACGACATTGGGCCGCCGTCGATGAGTGCGGCTGTGGTCGTCGGTGACGCGGGAATCATCAGAATTTACTCCTTGTCCGAGGGACGTCGCCGGATTGATCGGCCTCCACGCGCCGCGCACTGTCGAGCCGGCATATGCCAACAGTCCCGGCTCGTCAATGCAGGCTTTGATTACGGTTCCGTCGCCGTCTCTGTTGTGAGCGTGTGCACGGGAATGCGGCACACCAACCGGAAGTCCCGTCTGTCAGTGCGGACTTCGTTCCGTCTAAGCGGTAGTGCCTGGTAGCGGAACGAGTCTCTCGGTCCGCGAACTCCCCTTGACCGCCGTGCGGAGAATTTGTGGAAGCATATTCACTTTCCAGTAGTCACTGCCGTAGGCAGCCTCGTGCAGACGATTGCGGTCATCGTCGCAAATCGTCTCATCGACACGAACTGTGTGCGTTCCGCATCGGCCCAGTACTGGCCGATTATTCGCATTCCCTTTGACGTCTGGTAGGGAACTGCGTGCGCGTGAATCGTTCCCACTCTTCGCCCATGCCTACTGATCTCGTAGTGGCAGCTCTACTATCACTGGACCGCAACCTTACTAGTCGTACGGTACTGCGCCGCCGGGTGCCATTCGGGGAGCCGAGGTCCGCCACCGAAGAGTTTTTCACGCAAAGTCCCAGGCGCGTATTCGCGCTTCATCAGTCCACGGTCCTGCAGGACAGGTACCACGTGATCGATGAAATCGCGGTAGGTGCCGGGCGTGACAATGGAGATCATGTTGATCCCGTCAATTCCAGCTGATGCCCATTCATTCAACTCGTCCGCGATTGACTCTGGTGTACCCACGACGCGGTACTTCGCACCGAAGAATGCCGACAGGTCACGGACGGTCGGGTTTGCCCCGGCGGGCTGCTTGTCGATGAACAGTTTCAACGGACCCTGGATTCCGTCCGCTGCCTTGATCAGCTCTTTGAGCGGGGTATCGGGATCGACGGTGGCGAAGTCTATGCCCATGAATCCGCCCCGATAAGCCATTGCGGCGACCGGATCGAGGTATTCGTCGAGGGCGGCAGCCTTTTCTTCGGCTTCCTTCATGGTGGAGCCGACCACGAAGGTCAGGCCCTGGAAGAACTGCAGCGTCTCGGGAGCCCTGCCGGCATCCCTGGCCCGGGCACGCATGTCCTGAACGACTCGCGCTGCGTCTGTCGGCGTATCGGACATGACGAAAATTCCCTCGGCGTGGCGGACCCCGAAGTTCCGTCCGACGTCGGAGCCTCCAGCTTGGAAGAGCATCGGGGTCCGTTGCGGAGATGGAGCGACCTGGAGCGGTCCCTCGCACCGGAAGAATTCGCCTGAATGGTCGATCTTGTGGACCATCGACGGGTCCGCGTACACGCCGTTGGCCACATCTCGGATGATCGCGTCGTCGTCCCAGGAGCCCTCCCACAGTTTGTAGACGACTTCGAGATACTCTTCGGCGATCGTGTAACGCTTGTCATGCTCGACAAGGCCGTCCAGGCCCACGTTGCGGTGGGCATTCGCAGAAGCGTTTGTGACGATGTTCCACCCAATTCGCCCGCGTGACAGGTGGTCCAGCGTCGCGGCCGATCGCGCGAACGAATACGGAGGGTGCTGGATCGGCGCGCTTGTGTAGATGAATCCCAGATGCTCGGTGGCCTGCACCATTGCAGGAACGAGCATCAGGGGATCACCGATGGGGAACATTAGCCCTCGCTCGGGGTAGATGTCCCATGAGCCCCCGAAGTCGCCGCCAAGGCCTGCGCCATCTGCAAGGAATATCGCGTCGAAGCGACCTCTTTCCGCGAGTTGGGCCAACTCGATCCAGGTCTCCAACTCATTGTGGAGGACGGTCTTGTTCTCCGGGTGACGCCAAATTCCCTGATTTACGTGGGATACCGTGTTCATAGTGAACACGTTGAACTTCAATTCACGTGACATTTGAATTTCCCTCACTCGTTATTTTCCCGGAACCGGAGCACTCACGTCCGTTTCTTATTCGATCTCTATTTCGCATTAGACGGATACAATCACCTTGCCCATAAAGTCGCCTTGCAAGAGTCCGATGAACGCCTCCGGGGCATTTTCCACTCCCGTCCGTTCGGTCTCGTGAACGACCAACCCTCCTTCGCGTAACCACGTGCCCACGTCATTTCTGAAGGTCTCAGCGAGAGCGGTGTGGTCGTTTACGAGAAGCCCGGAAATGGTCAACCGTTTGCGGACGATCTCGAAGAGATTTCCTGGGATGGACCGGCCGGCACCCTCGTAGCTGGAAATCGTGCCGCACACCACGATGCGCCCATGGTCACGGAGTCGGGTCAGGGCAGCGCTGAAGTGGTCGCCTCCTACATTGTCGAAATAGACATCGATTCCCTCCGGGGCCGCGGCGGCCAACAGATCCACAATGGGCCCGACTCGGTAATTGACGGCGGAGTCGAATCCCAGGGTGCCGGTGACAAAATCCGCCTTGGTGTCGCTGCCGACGCTTCCGACGACTCTTCCTGCCCCCATTTTGCGCGCCAGTTGTCCCGCCAAACTTCCGACTGCGCCCGCAGCTGAGGACACGAACAGCGACTCCCCCGGTTCGAGCTTGGCGAGTTTCAGGCCTGCGTACGCTGTGAGCCCGGGCATTCCCAGAACGCCCAGGAAGTACGACGGTGGGAATCCGCCGGTGTCGAGAGGGCGCACAGCGTTGGCTGGCAGGATGGAGAGCTCTCTCCAGCCATGCATATGAAGCACTGTCGTACCCTCGGGAATCGTTGGCACCCGCGACTCGATCACGACGCCTACGGCCCCACCTTCCAGCGGCTGACCAACGGCGAACGGCTCGATGTACGAGCGTTCGTCGTCCATCCGGGGCCGCATGTACGGGTCGACGGAGAAGACCGTATTTTGCACCAGCACCTGTCCGGCGAGAGGTTCTCCAACGCGGACACTTTCGACTCCGAACACCGAGCGATCGAGCCGCCCTTCGGGGCGTCGCGCCAAAGTGATCTGCACCGATTCACGCATGGTGGTCACTGCACTCTGCATAGGCGGCGCGGTGTAGTTCTCGCATCTCACGCTTCGCGAACTTTCCTACACTCGTCTTCGGGATGGATTCGACGAACACGATTCGATCCGGGAGTTGCCATCGGGCGAACTCGGTTGACAGATGACTCAGTAGTTCGGCTTCGCCGACATCCTGGCCTGGCACTCGCACGACGCACGCGAGCGGCCGTTCCGACCATCGCGGATGTGGTACGCCAACAACTGCAGCCTCCGCAACCGCCGGATGATTCATCAGCTCGTTCTCGAGATCTGCCGGGGAGATCCACTCGCCGCCCGACTTGATCAAGTCCTTGGTTCGGTCAACCAGCCGGACCCAGCCGCGTTCGTCCATGGTCGCGACATCACCGGTCCTCAACCATCCGTCGTCGGTGAGAGGGGATTCTTCCTGTTCCACACCGTAATAACCGCTTGCGATCCACGATCCGCGAACCTGCAGCTCGCCTGTGGCGACGCCGTCATGGGCTACCGCATCGAGTGTTCCCGGCCGGACGAGGCGGGCCTCCACCCCTAGAACCGGTCGTCCGACTCCGGTGCGCAGCTTCGCGCGCTCACCATCTGAGAGTTCCGCGTGATCAGCGTCGAGCTTTCCCACCGCCGCAAGGGGGCTGGTCTCCGTCATACCCCAGGCCTGCTGAATTGGAAGCCCGATGCGTGTCCGGTAGTCCTCGGACAGTGCAGCCGGAACCGCGGCACCACCGCACGCAATGAGTCTCAGAGATGTGACGTCGCGACCTTCGAGATGGGGCAACGCGGAGATCCAGATAGTGGGCACGCCAGCCGTCATAGTTACTCGATGCCGAACGATCAGATCGGCGACGGTGGGGCCGGAGAGGTCAGACCCCGGGAGCACGAGTTCCGCTCCCTGGGCAATGGCCGCGTGAGGAATTCCCCACGCGTTGGCGTGAAACATCGGAACCAACGGCAGGATTCGGTCTGCTTCACCAATGCCGAGTGTGTCCACCCCGCTCGCTGCCATGGAATGCAGGAAGACGCTGCGGTGACTGTAGACGACGCCTTTGGGATCGCCGGTGGTGCCACTGGTGTAGCACATCATCGCGGCCGACCACTCGTCGACCGGCTCGAACTCCACCGGGTTGGTAGTGCGGACGAGGTCATCGAAATCGTGGACAGCAATCCCTCTCATGTCGGAATGGCAGTCGGCTGCGCCGCCGGAGTCCCTCATTACGACGACCTGTTTCACGGTCGGGCAGGAGGGCAGCACGGGAATGAGCGTGGGCAGAAGCGACTCGTCGACGAAGATGACTTCGTCGCCCGCGTGGTTGATGACGAACGAGATCTGCTCGGGAAATAGGCGAATGTTGATGCAGTGCAGGACGCGGCCCGATGCCGGTACCGCGAAGTACAGATTCAGGTGCCGGATCGAGTTCCAGGCAAAGGATCCCACCCGCGCCGAGCGTGGAATCCCCAGCCTGTCCAATGCGCCCGCCAGCCGGCGCACATCATCTGCCCAATCCGCATAGGTGGTCACAGCTTCGTGACCCGCACTCACAGAGGTGATGCGTTTGTGTCCGAAGTTGCTTTCGCCGCGGCGGAACAGGGTGTGCACCGTCAGCGGATAATCCTGCATCAGGCCATTCATCGAGGGACCTCCAAGTCGTCATGCAGTGGAGTAGCAGGGGCGGCGCCGCCCAACATTTCGGTGCATCGCTGGCTTGCGCTCCGTAGCCGCCGGATGTTCGTCAGGAGATCGCGGTGCGACATCGTCGCGCTGAGGCCGTAGAGCCCGATCTGAAGCGTGTGGTTGCCAGGGAGAAACACCGGAACGGTGAGTGACCTGACATCGCATTCTGCGTGTTCGTCCGACAACTGAGGTTGGGTGAGCATCGTCTCCCGAACCTCGGAGAGGGCCTCGAGCACGATGTCACTGCACACCGCACCGTCTCGATCCTCGATCGCCTGTTCGAGCGCCGCGTACGGTATGTCTCCCCGTCCGATGACGTATCCACGATCACGGACCAGCGCCAGCAACTCAGACCATTGCTCCAGCTCCGGGTGTCCCGTAGTTGAATCGCGGGCGATCCATCGTGGGATGTCGTCCGGTGGGCCCCATGCCGCAAGTGCCACACCCAGCGGCGCAATGTAGGGAAGGCGACGCCCAACACGAGTGGGTCGTGCGTCACCGACGGTCGGCAAGTTTCCGGCGCTCGCCAGCACCACGAACTCGTCGTGAAGGCGAGCAGCAAGAAGACATTCGGCCTTGCATTCGGTCGCAGTGCTTTCGAGAACCGTCCGGATGACTTCGACAGCGGGCAGGAACTCGACAAGACGGGTGTCTGCGGCGACCAACGACGAGTGGATGAATCGGCCATAGCCGCCGCGGAAGAAGAGCAGAGGCAGATCACTCGCTTGCGAGTCGAGTGCCAGCACTCGACCGACCACCAGGTGATGGTCACCCAGTTCTCGGACTTCGGCCACTTCACAATCCATCCAGGCGACTGCTCCTTTCAGGATCGGGGATCCGTTCGGCGAGGGACGCCAGTCGATGCCGCTGAACTTGTCGCTCGACTTCTGCGCAAACTGTCGGCACAGATGCTCCTGTTCGGCGCTGAGGACGTTTACACAGAATTTGCCCTGCTGCTGAATACGGGGCCATGACGATGAGCTTTTATCTGGATAGAACGCCACCAGCGGGGGCTCCAGTGACACCGAGGTGAACGAGCCGATGGTGAGAGCGGCAGGGGGCTGTCCGGGCACTACCGCCGTGATCACGACGACGCCAGTCGGATACTGCCCCAATACTTGTCGGAACTGCTGATGGGTGAAGGTCGTGCTCATTGGCGTTTCCTGTCAATATCGAATGCTGCAGTCTTTGTTTGACATCCGCAGCGTGACGGACGTCAGCACACCGGCCCGCCGGCAACATAGATGGCCTGCCCGGAAACAAATCCGGCACCTTCGCTGCACAGGAATGAGGCCACGTGCGCGACGTCCTCGGGTTGGCCCACCCTGGCGACAGGGATCTGCGCAGCGCCCGAGGCGATGAGTTCTTCGAACTCCATTCCCATTCGAGCCGCTGTCGCTGCAGTCATATCGGTCTTGATGAAGCCTGGGGCGATACTGTTGGCGGTGATACCGAACTTCCCGAGCTCGATCGCGAGGGTCTTCGTCAGGCCCTGCAGACCCGCCTTTGCGGACGAGTAGTTCGCCTGCCCCCGATTGCCCAGCGCCGCGGTGCTGGACATGCTGACGATGCGACCATACTTCGCGGACACCATGTGGCCCTGCACGGCCCTGGTCATCAAGAATGCGCCTGCGAGGTGCACCTCCATGACCTGGCGCCAATCACTCAGTGACATCTTGAACAGCAGATTGTCCCGGAGAATCCCTGCGTTGTTCACCAGAACCGTCGGGGCCCCCAGCTCCTCGTCGATTCGATCGACCGCACTGGCGACCTGATCCTCATCACTGACGTCAGCGCCTACCGCGATCGCTCGTCCGCCAGCTGCAGAGATTGTCGAGACTGTCTGTTCGCAGGCGCTCTCGTCGAGATCGAGTACCGCGACATTCATGCCGTCGGCTGCAAGTCGTTGTGCCACTGCGGCACCGATTCCCCGTGCCGCCCCAGTGACGAGGGCGGTGCGTTTGTCGGTCATTGAATTCTTCCTGTCGTCGGTGTGGCACCGCCGGACTCCGATGAGAGGCCGGCTGCCGTGTCAATGTTCGTCAGTAGTGATTTGCGAAGCTGATTCTTGAGCGACTTGCCCGTCGCAGTGCGGGGAATGGGTACGTCCCGGATGTAGCGCGACGGGATCTTGAACTTGGCCAGCCGCTTTCGGCAGTGATCGTCGACATTCTGGTCATCGATCTGCGCATTGGGATACGTCGTGATTACCGCCACGACCTCCTCGCCGTATTCCGGGTGCGGCATTCCCACGACGGCGACCTCCATGACCTCTGGGAGCTCTGCAATTACTTGCTCAACCTCCGCCGCCTGAATGTTTTCGCCGCCCCGGATGATCACATCTTTGATTCGCCCAACGATGAACAGATAGCCATCGGAGTCGACCATTCCCAGGTCCCCGGTCCGGAATCCACCATCGATAAACGCACTATTGGTTGCCTCGGGGTTTCGCCAGTAGCCCTTGGCGACGGTGGGCCCGCTCACCCAAATCTCGCCAGCCTGCCCGGGCGGCGCCTCAGTACCTTCTGCAGTCAGCAGTTTGACCGTGTTGACCGGGTATGGCACACCGACCGACTCCGGCTTGCGAAACAGGTCGTCGCCGACACTCAACGCGATGCTCGCCGTCGTCTCGGTGAGGCCGTACCCGGTCACCAGCATTGCCTGTTGGCCGACGTGATCCTTCACGGATTGAAGCAGGGCGCTCGGAACAGCGGCGGCTCCCGAGGAGACAGCCTTGAGTGAGGTGAGATCTTTTCCGGTGCTGCGGCCTTCTTCCATCACGAGCTGTCCCAGCATGGTTGGCACTGCACCGAGTGAGTTGATGCGCTGGTCTTCGATGATCCGAAGTGCTTCCTGTGCGTCCCAGCGGCGCATGATCACATTCTTCGAGCCGGCCAGAAGCGAGGTGTAGATGGCGCCGAGGCCGGCGACGTGGAACCAAGGAAGCGCGTGAAGTACGGCTGACTGTCCGGACTGGTCCGGGACAGTGTCCCCTGCGCCGGTGTCTCCCGCGACATGTTGCATCACGCGCGCGGTGAGCAGCGCGTTGCTTACGGATGCACAATGGTTGCCGTGCGTGTGTACCACCCCCCGCGGCCGTCCGGTGGTCCCCGACGTGTAAACGATTGTCGCCAAGTGATCTGGGCCGATGACAACATCGGGGAGGCATCGATGACCGCGATCGGCCACAATTTCTGCCCAGCGGTGGCCTGCACGGGCACCGTGACCGTTCGTGGACGCAGCGCCCAACCACACTGCCCGTGTATGGAGGCGCTCTGGTAGCCGATCAGCGAGTGCCTCGTCGATGACCACACGCGATGGATCGGCATCCGAGAGCGCATAGGCCACCTCATCGGTGGTCCAGGACGGATTGAGTGGCACGAATACCGCACCGATGGCCTGTGCTGCCCAGAACACGACCGGAAGTTCGGGAATATTTCTGGCAAGTGCTGCGATTCTGTCCCCCGCCCCGACGCCGTGAGATCGGAGCCAGTGAGAAGCGGCAACAATGTTGCTCCAGAGCTCGCTGTAGGTGGTCGACTCGTCGTCCATCTGCAGTGCAACTGCCTCGCCGTGGCCGGCAAGACTGACCATCAGGTCGCGAAGCGAGCTGGCTTCATTCCTATAACGCGTGTGCTGTCGTCCGACGCGACTATCGTGAATCAACTCGAAGTCGGGCTCGGAATCCACCAGCTGTCGCAGGGCCTCGACAGTGACCACAGCAAACTCCTTGATCTGTTTCGGGGTAGCGTCCACGCGGCATCGGATCACGCTCCGATCGACCATGCGTAGCGCGGACCAACTTCCGCTGTTACGTACGATAATCGTACGTTAAATGGGTAAGCGAGTCCACACCTTGATGCACAATTCACCACTCGGTCAGCACCTGAGCCATGCCGAGGCTGCTCTTTCCTCCGGTTCGATACTCGGCGTGTAGGACGTCGACAACCGGGATGAGGGACCAGTCGTTCAGTGCGGTCCCCTGATGAAGCGCGAGTGTGGCCACGGCGTCCCACGTGTCCGCCTCTCCCAGGCTGTAGGCATTCTGAGCCTTGAGCAATTGGGTCTTGAGGACATTCCCCGTGTGATCTCGCAAATCGGCGGTGTAACACGCGGCATACGCTTTGTGCTCTGCGGTACGGCGAGAGGTCGTCTGCAGCTTCACAGATGCCAAGGCCTCATTCGTGTAACCGAAGATGTCGCAACGGAACAGGCTTCCCGCCCAGCCGGCCTCGACCCGACCGAGCCCGTACGGCAATCCCCAGATCTCACGCGCGGCGATCGTCCCCATAAAATCCGTTTTCAATCCACTGACTGTGTATCGAACGGGCGCGCCCTGATACTCGGCGTACAGGCCGATATACGCGCCAATGTACGGTCCAAACGACGACGTCTTGTGACACGAGACGCGCAGCCAGGCTCGGGAGTTCTCCTCGGGGGACAGTGCCGGGGGAAGGGCGGACCGATAGGCATCGGTATCCGTTGAGAAGTCGACGAGAAAGTCCCAGTCCCGGGTGTACTCATACGGGCCCGGGGGGTACCACTGTGCAACGTCGCTCATCAGCGATCATTCCTAACTTTGAGTAATGTGTGAAAAGGTCAGCTGTCGGGAACGAGCCGACATGTATATCTACTGTCCCGCTGTCGGGTGCTCTGCTATCGCCACGGCGCCGGTAGAAATCAAGTTGTTCACGCGATCCGTGCCGATACCTAGTTCACCGAGCACCTCACGAGTGTGCAAGCCGGCCACGGGAGGCGGGCCGCCAATGGCTCCGGGTGTGCGACTGAGCCTGGGCGCAGGCGCAGGCTGAATGACATCGCCAACGGATACGAAGGTCTCGCGTGCCACATTGTGTGGATGGCGAGGGGCATCTGCAAGGCTGAGAACCGGAGCGAAGCACACATCGGTTCCCTCGAGAATGCTGCACCATTCATCGCGTGTGCGAGTACGGAAAATGTCGGCGAGTCGTTGCTCCTGCACCGCCCACTGTTCTTCGTCATGCTGCGCGTCCCACAGCGGTTCCGTCAGACCCAAGCAGCTGCGTAGCAGCGCGTAGAACTGCGGTTCCGCTGAAGCGATCGTGACAAACTGCCCATCTCGGCATTCGTAGACGTGATAGTAGGGTGCACCGCCATCAATCACGTTGCGCCCCCTACCCAACTTCCACTTTCCATCGGCGAGCAGACCGTGGTACGGAGCGCTGAGAGCCGCAACGCCGTCGACCATGGCGGCATCGACGACCTGCCCGACGCCGGTACGCTCTGCGACTCGCACTGCGCACAGGATTCCGAACAGTAGGAACATGGTGCCGCCGGCGAAGTCACCGACATAGCTGACCGCCGGTACCGGGGGCCCCGATGGATCCGCACCCATGCCTTCGAGGGCTCCGCTCAAAGCGATGTAGTTGATGTCGTGCCCGGCGGCCGACGCCAGCGGTCCATCCTGGCCCCATCCCGTCATGCGCCCGTACACGAGCCGAGGATTTCGACGATGACAGTCAACTGGTCCCAAGCCAATTCGTTCCATGACGCCGGGACGGTTACCTTCAATCAGAACGTCCGCGTGCTCTACCATCTCGAGCAGCAGTTCTCGACCGTCGTCGGTCTTGAGGTCGATCGACACGGAGCGTTTGCCTCGGTGTGTCGGTGCAATGTGATCGGATGCGCCGCGAGTCGGAACTCCCGGGCGATCGATTCGAATTACATCTGCTCCCATGTCGGCAAGGAGCATTCCGGCCAGCGGTCCTGGACCTATGCTGCGAACCTCGAGCACGGTGATGCCGGACAGCGCTCGTGGGCTGGTATCGGTCACCGGTGCTCCCCCGCGTTGTTGACAGCGCCCGCCTCGATCAACGCTTCGATTTCGGCATCGCTGTAGCCGACCGATGCCAGAATTTCTCGGCTGTGCTCTCCCAACCACGGAGCCGGGCCGGTGGGGCCTGCGTTGAAAGCGCCGAACCGAATCGGGTAGGACGGCTGACGGACAGTGCCCAGGTGCCGATGGTCGACGTCGTCGACGTACCCGTTGGCCAGCGCCTGTTCATCGCTCAGCACATCGGTGAAGCTGTGGACCGGCGCGAAGAACAGTCCCGCCGACCGAAGTTCGTCAAGCCAGGTTTCGCGGAGTTTCGTTTGAAAGGCCTCGTCGAGAATCTGATACAGCAACTTCAGGTTGGCATTACGGGAGTCGACGTCGTGGAAGCGCGGATCATTGACGAGTTCCGCGCAACCCAGAACCTGGCAGAAGGTCGACCAGTGTTCTTGTTCGGGATGATTGGTTCCCATCACCCACTTGCCGTCCGAACACTTGTAGAGGTTGCGCAGTGGCGACCGACTGAGCCGATCACCGTTCATCGAGACCTCGTGGCCCCGCGCACCGGTGAATCCGAGGTTGCCGTACATCAGCCATGTTCCAGCGCCATAGAGAGAGGTGTGCACCTCCTGCCCAATTCCGTGCAGTTCCCTCGCTGCCAACGCCGTGATCGCGGCATGACTGCCGACGATGGCGGTGAGGTGGTCCATGACCAGGACGTTGAGCGGCTGAGGGTTGTCTCCGCCCGCGGTGAACATCATGCCCGACATCGCTTGCCCCACATTGTCGAACGCTCCCGCATCGGCCAGGGGTCCGTCTCCTCCGAAGCCGGTGACGTTGACATGGATGATCGTCGGATTGATCGCCGACAACGCCTCGTAGTCGATTCCGAGCGCTCTGCGTGTAGGGCCACGGAGGTTGGTGACGAAGATGTCGGCCCCCTTGACGAGGCGTTCCAGAACTCCACGCGCGGCGTCGGATTTCAAGTCTAGGCTGATCCCGCGCTTGCCGCGGTTGGAGAGCTCGAACATGACAGTCCAACCGTCGGCATCGATGTTGCGCGTGTCGGTCATCGGCGCGAAGGCAGCGAAGAGTCGTTCGGGATCCCCTTGTAGGCTTTCGACCTTGATCACGTCAGCACCCAGGTCGGCGAGGATCGCGCCTACCGCAGGTCCGGCGTGCCACACTCCGACCTCGACAACACGAACACCATCCAGTGGGCCGCTCAGCTTCGGCGCGGCGTGCGCAGCGTTGACGACCACGTCAGTTCTTCGACAACGCGGCTCGGAGGTAGGCTCCGAGCTTCTCGATAGCGAGATCGGCCTCTGGAACGTGGCCAGCTCCCATCTGGAACACATGCTGCATCTCCGGGAATACCTCGAACTCGACTGCCACCCCACATTCGAGGGCCTTGTCCCGCAGCCGGATCGAGTCATCGAGAAGTGTCTCGTGGCCTCCGACCTGGATGAACAGTGGGCACAGATTCGTGAGATCAGCACGGACCGGCGATGCGACAGGATCGTCAATCGCGCCAGAGGCGTAGAGCGATCCGAGTGCGCGCATGCCGTCGGCGGTCGCCATCAGGTCGAGATCGGCGTTGGTCGTCATAGACTCGCCTGTCGCCTCGAGGTCAGTCCACGGTGACATCAACGCCGCAGCTGCAGGCAACGGCAGTCCTTGATCCCTGAGTCTGAGCAGAGTGGACAGGACCAGGCCGCCTCCAGCCGAATCACCCACCAATACAACGTGCTCCGCGGGCACTCCTTTCTTGAGGACGGTTTCGTACGCGGTCACTGCATCATCGAGTCCCGCAGGAAACGGATTCTCGGGCGCACGCCTGTACTTCGGGACCAGGGTCTTCGCTCCCGCTGCCCGAGCCACATGGCCGGCAAGGTTCCGGTAGCCAACAGGCGTACCGAACGCGTAACCCCCGCCGTGCAGGTAGATGATGACTGCGTCGGCGAAGCCATCAGACGCGGATGGCTGCACCCACAATCCCGGAACGGCATCGCCCGAGGCATCGCTGAAAGTCACTCCATCCGGTTCCCCGGTCATCGCTTGCAGGCCTTCGGCGACGACACGCTGATCGTCGAGGGGCAGGTGAGCCACTGCTGCCATGCGCGCGCCATGCCGCTTCAAGTCTTCGACAAACTTGGCAGCTTCTTTACTCGCCATTGATGACCGCCTTTCGGGTGTTCAACCGCGGCTACCAGGTGTGGAGCCGAGTGGGATGTGACCAGGACCATTACGTACTGTACTCGTACGTTAGGTGAGGTGATGGCCGACGTCAAGCCTTCGAACTCGCCACCTACGAGCCAGTGAGCGTCTTCGCCTGGACTGCGCCTACCCCTGCGACGGTCCAGTCCTTGGAGAGACGTTGGCCGCCCGGCTGGATCAGGCGTTCAAGGGATCGGCGTTGCTCTGGTGAGAGCTCACTTGAAGCCAGCGTGCCCAGTATCCGCTTCAGGGATGCATGGAACCGCGCGGGACTCATTCCGAACGTGACCCATATTTCGCTGATGGGCACCTTGCCGTAGGGCGCCCATCGGAGTGCGAGGTTCAGCATTGCACTGTCGTCGCTTCTTCGCCTCATGTCGTCTATCACCTCAGTGTGCTGGGAAAAAGGTCCTGGATCTGCGCTGACGGCGGATGTGGAGGTCGATTTCGCTCTCTGCTAAGACGCGTGCAGCGCGATCGCGTCATTGGGAGATCGGGCGGCGAGCCGGTCGTTCGCCACCCGAAAGCCGTGGGAGGAGCCACCTTCACACTGACGTGGCACCTTTCGTTCACGAGCCGCGATAAGCCGCGGCTTGCGTAGTCCCGTCGGCACCTGTGTTCCAATGATGCATTCGTCTGACGTTCGGTTAGGCGTCGAAGCAGCTCGAGTGCAGGGCCAACCAGCTGTGTGCTCCACTTTTCCGGATTCCGTCGAGGACTCGACTCGGCAGAACTCCTTCGCGGACGCTCCCAGCAGGCTGCCTATTTTGGCGATCGCGCCGCCGGCCCGGAGAGTGTCGCCGCCGAGTTGGAATACTGCTGCCCTCGTACCTGCCCCCTTCGGTTTCTCGCTCGGCGAAGACTCGGGCGGGTGAAGAGAAGCGGGAGGCGACAAGGGTTCCCGAGGGCTGCAACCTGACAGGCTGCTTTCGCATCCGCTGGAAGTCGCCGTGTCGATCACGGCACCCGTGACGCTACGTGAAGATACGCAGGGCCAGGCGCTCGCCGACTGAACGCACCCAAGCCCTACCGGAGCACCCCCCGAGAGCGATGAGTGATCGACTGTCGTCGATGGAACTAGACAGCTGTGGCCGCATTCTCAAGACGAGTTTGCCTCGCCTGACATCCGTCCGAACTCTGCCAGTGCGCGGAGAGTCCAGTTGGAGAGTTCCTCCACGTAGGCTTCCTCTTGCAAGGTCAACTTCGCGCGCTCCGACGGTGGGGTGTGGATAGTACGCATCACGACCGGCCCGCCGATCGCCTCCAGCATGAGCTTCACTGGCGGAGAGCAGGTCAGCTCCCCCCGCTCGATAGCGCGAGACGTGATCCCCTCGAACTCAATCTGGGCGGGATGTAGCAGGTCCGAGCGCGAGATAACTTGCAGCTCAGAATGAAACGGCAGCTCTACCTGAAGTCGTAACCACGCGCGACCAGAGTCAGTCATCATGAAGTTGAAGAACCGCCGAATATAGTCTTCGATGTCTGCGCGCAGAGACCCGTGGTCGACGGCGGTCTGATCCACGAGTTGAGTGGTCGCAGCTCGGAGCAACTCGATACGCGAACTCCACCGTCGGTACAACGCAGGCTTTCCGACTCCGGCCTCCGACGCCACCGCGTCGAAGGTGAAGCGTTCCCAGCCGCGGCAGGCGAATACGCGGACAGCCGCCTCGAGAATACGCCTGTCGTAGCCGGCTTGCCGCGGCCTGCCGACTGGCACCTGCATCACTGTGGTATCTTCAGCGCCGCTTTCCACATTCCCCTCCTGGCTTCGACCGAAGTGGGACACTCATAAAGTTCACACTCCATAACGTACTTCTACTGTACGTTATTACTGAGCGGACCGGGCGTGGGTATTCCATACGGTGTGCCCCGGGTCAGTCCCCGGCCCGCACCTTGCCCGCCAAACATCTCAGCTTGCCCCAACGATAGGACTACCGGGACCCATGGAACACCCTTCGGCTTGTAGCCCGCCGCAGCACCAGCCACTGCCGGCAAGCGGGTCGAGAACAGATTGGATATCGTGGGCGAATTCCCTGGAAAGCATGAGGGCAATCGGGCTCGTGTGCTTGTCAGTCGAACCCGAACAATCCGAGTTCATGTTGGAAGTCAGCAATTTCCCCTTGAACGCAAACTCTGCCATCAACGGCGGGATAGTTGCCGCTGTCGCGGACCAGGCAATGGCAGTCGTTGCCGCTCGCGCGTCTGCGCCGGACTTCGTGCCAGTCACCGGCTCCCTGCACATCCAGTTCCACTCGCCCGCCCATTTCCCTCTGACCGTTCGCGGCACACTGTTGCCGAGTGGGTTTCGGATCAAGTATGTCGAAGTGGTAGTCGAGGACGACGCAGGTCGACGATGCGCGACCGCACATGGAACTATGATCAGTGGACGAACCGCTCGACGAATTGCACCGCGACGCAGCAACAACGAGCCTTGATCAGCACTCGCAGACCCCGCGTCGAAACGAGCGAATGCAAAGCATGTACCCGCAGGGGTGGAACTTGTCCCCCATCGCCGTAGGTTGTCGATTCCCGATGCGGGCCCGTGGTCAGCGTGGCTCCAGGTGCCGCCGCGCGAGCTTCCCTCTGGTTGCAGATGCCTTTACCAAAGGCCAATTGGAACTTCAGCGCAACATTGCTTCACCGCGGGACACCGCCGGCCTGTACCTCAACCTGGGTTCCTCCGACTGCCACAAATCGGTTCTTTGCGTATCGTTATAACTGGTGCCATGCCCGAGGCGCTCGTTCTTCCACAGTCATCGATCGCAACCCGGATGTTGCGCCGGGGTGGCGGAGGGCCTCGTCATAGGAGGGATACCATTCAGCGGAGCACCGAGGGAGCAGATGGAGGGGCTGATCACGTAGCCGGCGATCGGAGCCCGGCGCCATTCGGGATCACCAATATGGCGACCGGAGGATCGCTGACGGACGGCGCACATTCCCGCGGGACTTGGGTTCGCCTGGCCGACAGACGTTGTACGACAGACAAATCAAGACAATCTTCCCGCCGAGCCGCCGACGCGTTTACACGGATCCTGCAATGGATACCCTGGCGATGGTCATGTGGAGCCGCGACGATGAAGGTCAGGCCGGTCCTGATTGGGCCATCGTTCCAACCCGGTGGTCAAGATCGCGGTGGGCAGGCGCAGCGGCTCCGACGGCCATGCCCTCGCCGCGGCATTCACTACCCTGATAGCGGCCGCGTTCTCCCGCGACCAGGCACGGTGATCGACGACCGCGAAATCGCTGAGGTCGAGTACAGCGTCTGGTTCAGTCACCGCGTGTTCCACGTCGAGACCTGACTGATCGAGCCCGCCGTAGCCGAACAGGTTTTCACCATTACGTCTCAGCGGGAACAGCCGAGGTTGGCCACAAGCGTCTACACGAGACGCGGGCGGCACCGTTGGCGTCTTCTCAGCGGGTCCGCGTACCGACGATCATCGTGCCAGGCAACAGAACAATCGCTCAGCAGCGCTGACAGGTCAATGCAGTGTGATTCCGGCATCGATCGTCATGGCGTGACCGGTGATGAAACGCGCTTCCTCGGATACCAGGTAGGCGACGGTATTGGCGACGTCGCTGGGTTCGACCAGGTCGACGTCGAGCATGTTTGTGAAGAGGCTTGCCGGCCGCGGATTCCGTTCGGTCGCCGCGGCGAAAATCTCCTGCACGCTCGGATCCGTCGCCATCTCGGTATTTACACCCGTTGGGTGGATACTGTTGACCCGGATGTTGTCCTTGGCCAGCTCGGCCGCGAATGCCTTGGCCATCCCGGTCACGGCATACTTGCTTGCAACGTAGTCGATCATGAAGGGCTGAACACGAACGCCCGCCGCCGAACTGGCCAGTACTATGCACCCGCCGGGTCGTTTCTGCAGGTGGGGAGCGCCCACCATGACCGTGTTCCACACCCCGATGAGGTTGATGTCGATGGTGTCCCTGAAGGCCGCCGGAGTGATCTGGTCCCATTCTGTGATTACTGCAATTCCCGCATTCGCGACGACGATATCGAGGCCGCCGAACTTCTCGACTGCGTCGTCGACGGACGATTTCATCGCGTCGAAGTCGCGCACATCGGCGACAATGGGTATCACTCGCCCGCCGAGTTCCTCGACCAGCGCCACCGTCTTGTCGAGGTCGTCGGTCGTAGAAGAGCGATACTTGACGCTCTTCGGTAGCGCGTCACACAAGTCGAGTGCAATGATCGCCGCCCCCTCTGACGCCAGCCGCTGAGCGTGCGCCCGGCCCTGGCCACGTGCTGCGCCGGTGATCAATGCAACTTTGCCTGTCAAATCTGACATGGGTTCTCCTCTTCTTGTCTTGGATGCCGAAAGGTTGATCCAGCTGTGAGCGAGGATGTCCCCGCGGTTGAGCCGTTCTGCGACGACTACTGTGCCGTCAATCCGCCGTCGATGTAGAGTTCGGCCCCTGTGATGAAGGTGGACTCTGGGCTGGTAAGGAATGCGACGGCGTCGGCTACTTCTGCCGGCGTGCCCAGTCTGTTCATGGGTGTCCTTGCGACGGTCGCCTCGCTGAAACTGGTGTCTCCGAGACGATCGAGCATCCGTGGCGTGCCGATGTAGCCCGGGTGGAGGGAGTTCACGCGCACGCCGGCAGAGGCCCAGTAGACGGCTGCGCTCTTGGTCATTCCACGAACCGCCCCCTTTGCGGCGTGATACGCGAAACTATGTGGCACGCCGATTGTTCCCAGGATGGAGCAGACGTTGACGATCACCCCGCCTCCGCTCCGTTCGATAAGCGCGCCTGCGTGTTTCATCCCGAGCCACGTGCCGGTCTGACCGACCGCTATGACCGAGTCCCACGCTGTAACCGACTCATCGACGACCGATCCCAGCGTTGCCACCGCAGCGTTGTTCACGA
The DNA here is from genome assembly GCF_019378875.1 of Rhodococcus sp. USK10. Lineage (NCBI taxonomy): Bacteria > Bacillati > Actinomycetota > Actinomycetes > Mycobacteriales > Nocardiaceae > Rhodococcus > Rhodococcus sp. USK10. The sequence continues at coordinate 959,287 of NZ_CP076047.1, read as the reverse complement.
GACCATAGAGCCCGCACTCTCGAGACTCGAGCTCGTCGACCACGGCGGCCCACGCCGATTCTGTCGATACGTCGAGCTGACGTGCGATGTGTTCGCCGCCCAGTCGCGCGACGAGTTTCTCGCACGCATCCCGGTCGATGTCGGTGACTATCAGCTGGGCACCTTCGTCGGCGAGGCGTCGCACGATCTCCTCGCCGATCCCTCCGGTCGCGCCGGTGACAAGGACGCGCTTCCCCTCGAAACGCGTCATGCTCCGTTGCCCTTCGGGCTCAGTGCGGACAGGTCCGAGAATGGGGTCAGTCGGGTGGTCTGGCTACTGCCTTTCACGACCAGTCTTCGGACTTCTGGAAGCATGTTCTGTTTCCAGAACTCGCTGTCGTACACCGCTGAGTAGAGACGGTCGCGCTGCTCGTCGCTGTCGAACTGACGCATCCACACAAACCTGGTGTGATCATTGTCTGCCCAGAAGAGCCCGAGGACCGTCATCCCGCAACCCTGTTGATATGGGACGGCACGTTCCATGAAGCCCTCCCACTGCTCCCACATCCCTTCGTTCACCTGGTATTCGTACTGTTCGATGAACACTTTGCACTCCTCACCATCGAGCCGAGCCATTTTGAACAACCAACACCAGTGCCATTCGGTGGTTTGCGCTACCCCGCAAGGCGTCCACCGTCGACCGGAATCGAGGTACCCGTGACGTGACCGGCCGCCGAACTCATCAGAAACGCGACCGAGTCCGCAACGTCTGATGGGTGCGCAAGCCGACCCATCGGCACTTGGGCTGCGCGTGCCTGTGGATCAAGACCGAGGCCGGCGAAGATCGTACTCATCATCTGCCCGGCAACTGGACCCGGACAGATCGCATTGACGCGTACACCGCGAGCGGCCCATTCCAAGGCGGCCGTTCTGGTCAAACCCATAACCGCATGCTTCGAGGCGATATAGGCCGCCATGTTTGCCTGGCCGGCCGACCCGCCGATACTCGAAGTATTCACCACAGCGGCGCCGCTCCCCATCAGTGGCCCGATGTGCTTGAGTCCGAGGAAGACACCACGCACGTTCACCGCCAGGACCCGATCGAAGGTCTCGGTGGGGTATTCGGTGAGCGGCACACAGGCCCCGGTGATCCCGGCGTTGTTGAAGAACCGGTCAACCGATCCGCCACCGAACTCGCTGGCGAAGCGGCTATATCGCACCGCGTCGTGCTCCGATGAAACGTCGCACTGCAGAATTGCCACCTCGCTGTACGCATCCCGTACGGCGCTCTCCACCGCGCGCAGGTTCGGCAGGTCGACGTCCACGAGCAGTACCCGGGTATCCGGGGATGCCATGCGGGACGCAACCGCGGACCCGATGTCGCCCCCGGCACCCGTGATCACCAATGTCTCAGTCATCGAGCAGTTCTGACGACTTCCGCGGGCGTGATGTTCCCTCTCACTGGAGCTCCATGCCTTTGTATCCGCTATCAGCCACCTGAGCGGCCCATTCCCGCCACTTCCCCAGGCCGCCGTAGTAGGTCAAGATCTTGCCGTCGGATCCGGGGATGTTGCCACGCTGGTACCACGAACCTTTCGCGAGCAGAACCGGTTTCACGGTTTCATAAACATGCTCGGTCCATTCGCGCGCCGCTTCCTCCGTCACTTCGACGCGAGAGTAGCCATGGCGCTTGACGTAGGTGATCAAGTCCGAGGCCCAATCCGCATGGACCTCGCTGAACGCCGGGAGGTTGCCGCCCACGCTGTGCACGCCGGCCACAAATGTCATGTTGGGGAATCCGGGCACGCCCATGCCCAACAGGGTGCGTGGGCCGTCGGACCAGGCGTCCATCAGCGCTTGACCGTCCTTGCCGCGGATGTCGAGCTTCTTCAGCGCACCGAGCCACGCTTCGAAACCGGTGGCGAAGATGATTACATCGAACTCGAACTCATCTTCGGTGGTGACCACACCAGTTTTTGTGAACCGTACGACCGGGGACTCTTTGAGGCTCGCCAGCTGGACGTGGTCGCTGTTGTAGGTCTCGTAGTAGGACGTTCCCTTCGGCGGGCGGTGCATGCCGAATCCGTGATCGTTCGGAATCAGCCGCTCCGCCAGATCCGGGTCTTCGATACTCGCACTGATCTTCTCGGCCACATACTTCGAGAACTCCTGGTTCGCGGCGGGGTCTGCCAGGGTGTCGGCAAAATTCGACGACAGGATGCGCAGCCCCCCAGAATGGTAAACCTCGTCGTACTTCTTCAGACGTTCCTCCTCCGAGACCTCGAATGTGAGGCGCGGCTCAGGTTCATGAATGAAGCCGCCGATGTGGCCGAGTCGTTTCTGGTGTACTTCCCGGAAGTTCTTTCGGTACCCCTCCTGCTCTTCCGGTGTGAACGGCCGGTTGTTCAGGGGTGTGACCCAGTGGCCGCTGCGCTGGAACACCGTCAACGACGCGGCGTCTCGTGCCACCTCCGGCACCAGCTGAACGCCGGACGAGCCGGTGCCGAAGATCGCGACACGCTTGCCGGCGAAGTCGATCCCCTCAGCAGGCCATTCTCCCGAATGGACCATGACTCCTTGAAAGTCGTCCATCCCGTCGAACGCAGGAATGTAGGGCTCGGACAGCATGCCGGTCGCCAGGACGAGGAATCTGGTCACTACCTCCTGGCCGTCGGCATACCCCACCACCCATACGTTGTTGTTCGAATCGAACCGGGCGCTTACGACAGTTGTGTCGAGCTGGACCTTGTCGCGTAATTCGAACCGGTCGACAACGAAATTGAAGTAGCGTTCGATCTCCGGCTGGCCGGCATAGTGCTCACTCCACTGCCATTCCTCGGCCAGGATCTCAGAGAAGAAGTACCCGTACGAGTAGGAATCGGAATCGAATCGGGCACCGGGGTAGCGGTTCCAGAACCAGGTTCCGCCCAGCCCGGAACCTCGCTCGACCAAACGCACGGAGTGACCTTGCTCGTTGAGTCTGTAAAGGGCGTAGATTCCCGAAACCCCGCCCCCGACTACGAGGGCGTCGAGTACCTCACCCTTCGCCGACTCCGGATCAGCACCGTGCGCCTGTTGGTTGTTCATTCGGACCTCACATGTCGTTGAATTGGGGTGTGCATCCGGCCCAGGCGCGCGTCTGTATTTGACTGCGCCAGATGGGAACTGAGCTCGAGTGAGCGACCGGTGTGCTGAGACTCCCACTCGAGATCGGATGCGTCAAGCATCACATTCAAACGCATCGGCCACCCCTCTCGCCTCACCACTCTTACGCTTGCACTAAACGTACTAAAATAGTACGATACTACGAGAGGGCCTGGTCAGCCAAGGTCTACGCAGAGTCAACCGGCGCGGAAAGTTAACCCCCGGGCGCACCGACTTCTGCGATCCGAACGCGAGCCACGAGAGAGAGGATGGCGTTCACGTGCCCCGTCGCGCTTTCATTGCAGGTATCCACGAGTTCCCCTCGCGAGTTGCACCGTCCTACTCGCCCCATCAGATCAAAGCCGAGAGCGCGTCCAAGGCACTCGCCGATGCCGGACTCCCGTGGTCCGCTGTCGGCGGCCTCTACGACGCAGGTGAGTCCGAGACGTCACTTCCCGGGCTAGGGGTGGCGGAGTACCTGGGAATCAAACCCAAGGTCATCGACACGACGAATGTCGGCGGGTCGTCGTACGAGCTTCACATCGGTCACGCGAAACGTGCCATCGAGGCCGGCCTGATCGATGTTGCACTGATCACCTACGGTTCAACTTTGCGGAGCGAGTCGAGTTCGGGGGGTATCCCGACGAGCATCGGAATACACGAAACCCCCGCGGAGCGGATCGAGCGTCCGCACGGTCTGTCGCTGGTCGGCAGCTATGCCCTGGTTGCATCGCGCCACATGCACGAGTACGGCACCACTTCTGAGCAGTTGGCGTCCGTCGCGGTGTCCGCACGCCGGCACGCACTTCGCAACCCTCTGGCAGTCGATGGCCTCGAGGCTCTGGCAATACGGTCTCGCGGTGAGTTGACCGTAGACGACGTGGTTTCGTCTCGCCCCATCGCCGATCCGTTGCGTCTTCTCGATTGCTGTCTGATGACGGACGGAGGCGGAGCAGTCGTCCTCGTGTCAGATGCTGTACTCAAGGACTGCCGACATGCCGGGGTCGAGGTTCTCGGCACGGGTGAGGCAGTGTCGTTCGTCGATGCCGACAGTGACCTGACCACCTCGGCTGCGGTCGAGTCCGGCCGCCGTGCATTCGCCGAAGCCGGTGTCAGGCCCGACGATATCGACGTCGCAATGCTTTACGACTCGTTCAGCATCACCGTCGTCACCCAATTGGAGGATCTCGGCTTCTGCCCCAAGGGTGCGGGTGGCGAATACGTGGCCAGTGGCGTACTGGATTTCGACTCGGACGGCGGTCCGGCAGTCAATACCGACGGTGGAGGACTCTCGTCGACCCACCCCGGGATGCGAGGACTCTTCTTGCTCATCGAGGCCACCCGACAGATGCGCGGTTCATCGACGTCCCAAGTGCCCGGCGCCGAACTCGCGGTCTGCAACGGGATCGGGGGATTCCTCGGATCCCGGCACGCGTCCGGAACTGTAGTCCTCGGGAGGGCATGATGACACACCAACACTTCACTGCTGCGGCGGTAGGTTCGGAGCTGTCACGCTGCTCGGATTGCCACCACCTCTTCACATATCCACGCGGTCACTGCTCGCAGTGCGGGTCGCTGTCGATCACCAGCGAGCCGATCCGAGACCGCGGCACCGTGTACGCGGTGACGGTCGTACGCGCACACCCGAACCCCGAGTTCAACGCGATGGCACCGTATGCCGTCGCATATGTAGATCTTGATCTTGGCGGTCGAGTGCTGACCCGACTCACCACCCCTCATGCAGCGTCGGTCCGAATCGGCGACCGCGTCGAAGTGGGCCCGCCCGCCGCCATACCTGCGACGCATGACAGGTCGCCGAACGCGACCCCGCCGGTCGCGCCGTTCGGTACAGCAGCCCAGGAAGAGCAGGTAGGCCGATGACCTCCACCGAGTCGACCCTTGGGGTTCATCGTCAGGATGACATTGTCACCGTTCGATTCGATCGTCCTGAGAGCAAGAATGGGCTCCGCACGCAGGAGTGGACCGATCTGAAGGCAGCCCTGGACGAGGTCAGCAAAAACAACAGCGATCGGGTGGTCATTCTGACCGGCGCCGGCGGGAACTTCTCGTCCGGAGCCGAACTGGGTGCATCATCGGATGATCTGTTCCCCCTCGCCCCCATGCAGATCGTCAACGAGGCTTGCCTGGCGATTCGACGACTGAACAAACCTGTGATCGCTGCCGTGTCGGGGTATGCGGTGGGTGCAGGCTTCAACCTGGCCCTCTCCTGCGATCTCGTTGTCGCCGATTCGACCGCCCAATTCTCACAGATTTTCGTCAAGAGGGGGATGTCACCCGACCTGGGAGGTTCGTGGTACCTGCCACAGGCACTCAGTCTTCATCGGGCCAAGGAGATCGCCTTCTTCGGTGAAATGCTGACCGCGACGCAGGCCCGCGAGCTGGGCCTAGTCAATCATGTCGTGGCACCGGAGGATCTCGATTCATTTTGCGATGATTGGGCGTCGAAACTGAAGGCGCTTCCACCGATCGCATTGGCGCGGACCAAACATCTGCTGAACAGTTCGTTCGATGGAAGCTTCGGGGCTGCACTCGATCGGGAAGCTGTCTTCCAAGAGCACAACTTCACAACACTGGACACCCACGAAGCCATCTCGGCGTTCCTCGAGAAGCGGAATCCCCGCTACCTCGGGCGTTGAGAACTGGTCGGGCACGATAAGTCAAGCCGATCGGCGCCGTATGTCGCGGAGTCGACGCACGATAGGGAGTGACATGAAAGTCTTCGACGGAATCGACGAATTCCAGAGCGCTGTGGGATCCCATCTAGGCTTCAGCGACTGGATCCCGGTCTCGCAAAACGATATTAATACTTTCGCGGAGGTGACCGGTGACCGCCAATGGATACACGTCGACCCGGAGAGCGCTGCAGGTGGTCCCTTCGGCACAACGATCGCACACGGGTATCTCACGGTGTCGCTGATTCCGCGGCTGACGGCAGAAATCTTCTCGATCGACGGCCTGTCGATGGGTATCAACTACGGCTTGAACAAGGTTCGATTCCCTGCCGTCGTCCCAGCCGACAGCAAGGTGCGCGCCGGCGCCGAGATCGCGTCCGTAGAACCGACCCACCACGGGCTTCTGGCCACAATCAGGGTGACGATCGAATGTGCCGGGTCGGACAAACCAGCATGTGTTGCTGACACCGTCACCCTATTCGCGTGAGAACACAGCGCGGTGAGCAGTTCGCTTTCACATAATATCTTCCGGGAGAATGGAGAACCCGCTGTGAGTGGTTCAATCCAGCGAGTCGCGCGTGCTGTTGCCGACCTCGTCGACGGCAACGCCATCGTCCTCGTCGGTTGCGGGAGTACGGACCCGGACGGATACCTTGTTGTCGCGGCAGAGAATGCCAGCACTTCCGCTCTCGACTTCATGGTTCGTCACACATCGGGATTCATTTGCGCCGCAGTGACCGACGACGCATGTGCGCGGATCGACCTGCCACCTATGGCCGGAACCCGCCCGACCCCCGGAGACGACTACACAGTCGCGGTCGATGCCGCAGGGGTGAGCACGGGCATCTCCGCCAAGGACCGAGCCTGGACTCTCCGTCAGATCGCGGACCCGTTCAGCACTCCGTCCGGGTTCACCCGCCCGGGACACGTCATTCCTATTCGGGCCCATAGCGACGGGGTGCTCGGTCGTCGCAGGTCGGCAGAGGCGGTCATCGATCTGATGCGTGCGGCCGGACTTCGGGAGGTGGGCGCACTCGCGGCACTTGTCTCGGTCGCCGACCCCACTGGTATCGCGGATTCGACCGAGTCGCTCGCGTTTGCGGACGCGCACCAACTGAATTCGATCTCAGTACAGGATATTGTGAACTATCGGAGAAGTACTGAAATTCACGTCCGTCAGACCTTCCGTACCCTGCGTAACACACCCTGTGGCACCGTCGAGGCATTGGGATATCACAGTGACGTCACCAATGCCGACTACATTGCCTACTCCTCAGGCGATCCGTCAACACTGAGCCGCGCACGAGTGCACGCACGCTTCGAGACCGACTTCGCCCCGCATGCACCTTCGGTAGACCAGGCCGAGCCCGATATCACCGACGCACTCGTTGACCGCGACGGCCTGATCGTGATCGCCCGACGCGCGAATGACGCGGATGACATGGAGCAGTCCGCCCGCCCGAACTGCTCCTTCCACAATCGATACGGCGAGCGAATTGCTGATATCGCGCAAATACTACGTGCCCGCGAAGTCCTCGAGCCCCGCCTAGTCAACCCACCGCCGGGACTGTTCGAGGTATGGAGCACCTTGGCATCGCCCGCAGTCGGTAAGGCTGCACCGCAGTGCGTATCGCCGACTTCACCGACACGAGGGTAACGACCCCGCCGAGGCATGTGTAGAAATCGCCCCTTCCCGGACGACTACGGCGACGATGCGTCGACCCGGCCCGACTACTCACTCTCCCCCAACTGCGCTAGCGAACAGTAGATTCGCCCCGGTGCAGGTGTCGATATCGACCGACCCAGCAAGTGCATCGCGAGACGCCACCCGGCCAGAACCAATCCCCTGAACCATTCGAACGGCACATAGAGAGTCGACATGAAGAGATCAGCCTTCACTGCAGAACACGACCAGTTTCGAGAATCGGTGCGTGACTTCCTGAACCGGAAGGTGGTGCCCAACGTTGACTCCTACGCGGAAAAGCGACTGATCGAACGCGAAGTATGGCGCGAAGCCGGAAAGCAGGGCATCCTCGGCCTCGAAGTTCCGGAGACATATGGTGGCGGTCAGGCCAACGACTACAGATTCAACGCCGTCGCCACTGAGGAGCTTGCCGCCGTCAGCATGGCACTGGTATCAAGCTTCAGTATCCACTTCGATATCGTGACACCCTACATCGTCGACCTCGCAACGGAGGAAACCAAGCGAGAGTGGTTGCCTCAGATGGCCGAGGGAGAAGTCGTCGCCGCTATCGGCATGACTGAGCCCGCCGGTGGGTCCGACTTGGCAAGTCTCAAGACATCAGCCGTCCGCGACGGTTCGGACTGGATACTCAACGGCTCTAAGACCTTTATCACCAACGGCTATTCCGCCGACCTGGTGGTCGTGGCCGCACGAACCGATCCTCAGCAACGTTCGAGAGGGATCAGCCTGTTCCTTGTCGATTCGTCCCTACCCGGCTTCGAACGCGGACGCAAGCTGGACAAGGTTGGCCAACCGGAGTCAGACACAGCTGAGCTCTTCTTCGACGGACTGCGCCTACCTGCCGCCGCAATGCTTGGCGAACCCGAAACAGGATTCGCAGCAATGATGGAACGACTTCCTCAAGAACGTCTCGGCACAGCCGTGGCGAACATTGCACATGCCAAGCAGATCCTCTCCGAGACAATCGACTACGTCAGGAATCGGAAAGCCTTCGGGCGATCAATCGGCTCCTTCCAGTACAACAAGTTTCTGCTTGCGGAGTTGGTGACGAAGATTGAGGTCGCCCAAGCATTCGTCGATGCCGCAGTAGCTGAGCACGCGGAGTCCGGCCTGAGCCCGGTGGACGCGGCCAAGGCGAAATGGTGGTCCGCTCACGTGCAGAACGAAGTGTTGGATCACTGTGTCCAACTCTACGGCGGCTACGGATATATGCGCGAATACAGGGTTGCGCGAGCGTGGATGGATGCACGTGTGACAAAGATTTGGGCCGGCTCCAATGAAATCATGAAGGAGATCATCGGCCGTGACCTCGCTGTGTGACTCCGCTGTTCATCCGTACAATCGAACCCCATCATTCTCTCGAAAGAGCGGTTGCTAGAGATATGACTTCCGACAGATCTGCACACATTGCACGCTTCGGAACGCACGGGGTCTGGGGAGGATGGGACAAGTTCTCCCCCGAGCAGGCCCGGGCCATCGAGGAGCTCGGTTACGGAACCATCTGGCTCGGGGGTTCACCCAAGCATCTGCGACCAATTCGCAAAATCCTGGACGCCACCGAGGCCATCACCGTCGCCACCGGCATCGTGAACATCTGGAACACCGACGCCGCGGTGATCGCCGACGAGTATCTCGAACTCGAAGACGACTTCCCGGGACGCTTCTACCTGGGTATCGGCGCCGGCCACCGAGAGGCCATCGCCAGCTACCAGAAGCCCTACACCGCCGTAAACCACTACCTCGATATCCTCGATGCCAAGAAGGTCCCGACCCAACGTCGCATCCTCGCAGCGCTCGGACCGCGGATGCTGCGACTGTCGGCGGACCGGGCCCTCGGCGCGCATCCGTACCTCACGCAGCCGACTCACACCGCACTCGCCCGGGCCGAGCTGGGTGATGGGGTCCTGCTCGCGCCGGAGCACAAAGTCGTCGTCAACATCGACCCTCAGAAAGCCCGTGAAATCGGTCGACCCCCGGTCGACCAGCCATACCTACATCTGACCAACTACGTGTCCAACCTCAAGCGGCTCGGTTGGGCGGATGTCGACATCGCCAATGGTGGTAGCGACGCACTAATCGACGCGCTCGTAGCCCACGGCGACGCGGCCACTGTGCGCGCGCAGGTCGATGAGCACCTCACCGCCGGCGCCGACCACGTTGCCATTCAAGTCCTCGGCGAGGACGACCCGGTCGGCTCGTTGGCCGAAATCGTCAAGGCTGCCGGATAGCGTCAGCTGAGGCGAAGGAATCACACTGCACCGCAGTGGGTCTACTCGGGCTCAAATTCGATCTGAGGCACGGGCGTCTCGCTGACCAGCGGTTGCCTCAACGATGTGGCAGCGCGGCTCCATGATGCTTCTGCCACATTGATGAGGCAAGTGGACGTAGAGCGGGAAGGGCCATTGCCGAAAACATGCCGGTAGGCGAACTGTAGGGCACCGGGCTGTACTCGCCGCGGGTGAGTATCCACCACCAGGATGGGCGTGTACGGGGAATCGGCGGGGCGATGATCACGTCTGGCCAGTCGGGGTTCGCCAGCATGTAGGGGGCGCGACGCCCACGCCACTGGGCGATGATGTCCTCGAGGCCTTCGATGCTCATCGGGGTGTCGAGGGTGGCCGCGGCTTGTTTGAGCCACGGCGCGAAATGGCGTTCGGCGTCTCGGGTGGTGCCGGTGCCGGGGAGCGCGTTCTCGAGGGTCAACCCAGTCAGGTCACGGCGGATCCGCCATCGCAATTCGGCCTGGCCCACGATCGGGGACCTCGTGCAGTGTGGGCCGCAGGCCTCTGGCGAGATTGGAGATCAAGCGGTTGCCCAGATCTTCGGCGCCGCCAAAGGCGTCCCGGCCGTGCCGGTACCGCAAAGCGGCGGCGTTCCCCCAGTGGGCAGCCAGCTTCCGCTCCCGGCGAGCCAACCCGGACGCGGACGACAGGAAGCGTGTCCGGGCCTGGCGTGCACGCTCGAAAACCTCGCCGTCCATCCGGGCACGCCGCTCGGGATCACACTCGGCCAGCGGCATCAACGCCGTCCACAGCTGCTGCGCAGCGGCGACGTACGCCCCGAGTGAGACCGGGTCGGTGCGCATGCGTTTCACTGGGGGTGGGCCGTTCGTCGTCGCTACTGCGCCGGGATGCGCCGCGGCCGGTGCGCAGCAAAGACCGCCACCGTTCCGACCACGGTGATATCGACGGTCTCGAATGCCGCCGACAGCGCGGTACGCAGGCCGCCGGGGTCGTCGGCACTGTTGTCGAAGACCTTGATCGGTCCGTTGTAGAGGGCGCAGAGGGCGCGGCCGAAGAGGTTGTGCTGCACACCGGTCCCGAGGATAGTGGAGCCGAAGAAAACCCCGTCAGCGGCGACGACCTGGGCGATGTGCCCGAACGCTTTCCCCTTCTGCGCCCAGGTTCCGGGGACGCAGTGGAACACGAAGTTCGCTGCCACGGAACCGAATACACCCACAGTGGGGTCGATGGGGGCGAGGATGCTTCCGGTGTGGACCTCCGGGGTGATGTTCCGGTCGGCGAGCCTGCCGGCGGTCATCGCCATGGTGTTGGTGCCCAGGTCCATCAGCGTGATCTCGGGCGCCGCGGCCGGATAGGTGGCCTGGTGGAGGTACCAGCCGGTGCCAGGACCGATATCGAGGTGACGACCGCCCAGGTGGGTGTCGTAGTGGGTGAGGAGCCGTTCTCGGGGACAGCGCCAGGCGTAGTGTTGCTCCACTTCAGGACGAAGGTGTCATACGCCGCCAAGACGGCGCGGCTGTACTTGCTGGCTCCGTCCTTCTCCGCCTGAGTGACCTCACCAGCAGCCATCTGTCCGCGTTCCTCTGATCGTTGATATGCGAAGCCGAACCCCCGCAGGCCGGGGACGATCGTAACGGTCACAGCGCTCACGGTCTGGATCCAGTGGAGGGACATGCCGTTTCGCCAGTTCACGACACCTCTACATGTCGCGGCAATGACGATTGCTTACTCGGCGGGCGCCGGCGTGGTTTGGGGATGTCAGTGCGCGCCCCCTGCCCGGGCCTGTTGTTCGCCCACTCAACGATCTCCGAGCGCTTCCAGCACTTTCCGCCGAAGTTGAAAAAAGTGCCCACAGTCACATTGCCCGAGCGTGAACGCCACGAACTCCTCATGCCCCCGCCAGTCACGTCGAACCGCTGAGCGCAAAACCATTCCACATATGGCGCCGTCGAGTAGCCAGCACCGCCGGTGACACCGACACGGCAACAAAACCATCGGCACAGCGACAGATCGACCCACTACGCCACCGCGTCAACCCCCTCACCACCTCGACCACGTACCCTGCCCGCTGGAGTAAGCACACAAGAGGAGAGACCGCATGGGAGTCGGATCGGTGCACGAAACGCTCGTCGACTACGACGGAATGAACTACCGCCGGGCGTTGGGCGCGCAGGTCACCACAGACCCGCGACACGACTTCGGCATGCCGGCAGTGGTCACCCGATGAAGCCCGCCGAAATCGCCGACGGCGTGTTCTTCGTGCACACCGAGATGGTCAACTGGGTGCTGCTCACCGACGGCGACGCGGTGACCGTGATCGACACCGGGTACCCGGGGCAGCGCGGTGACGTCGAGGACTCGATCCGAGCGATCGGACGGGATCCTCACGGCATCGAGGCCGTGCTCATCACCCACGCGCATGTCGACCACATCGGGAGCGCACAATATCTCGCCGAGACCTACGGGGCGCCGGTACTGGTACACCCTGCCGAGGCAGCTCACGCCCGGCGTGAATGCCATGAGGTCGCGACACCGTGGGATGTGCTCAGCAATATCTGGCGACCCGGGGTCCTGCCGTGGGCGGTCAAGCTGGTCCGGCTGGGTGGCACGGCCAAGTACGGCGTCGACTCCCCCACGCCGATGCCCGTACCCGGCGCCCTGACCTGCCCGGGTGCGCCGGTCCCGGTTCTCGTGCCCGGCCACACCTCCGGTCACACCGTCTACCACCTTCCCGCTCGCGGTGTGGTGATTTCCGGGGACGCCCTGATCACCGGGCACCTGACCTCACCGGTCTCCGGGCCCCAGCTGCTGCCGCAGTGGTTCGACCACGACCGCGGCACGGCCGCGGAGTCATTGCGCATCATCGGGGAGTTGGACGCCGACATCCTCCTACCCGGACACGGGCCGATCCACCACGGATCCGTCGCCGAAGCAGCCGCAACCGCACGAGAACGCGTCGGCGCCACCCCGTGAGGATCGGATCGCACCGACGCGAGACCTCCGTTCCCACAAGGCCTTTCGCGCAAACTACCCCGTCCGACGAACGGCTACACGTCGGGCCTGGCCGCCCTAATTGCACGCAATGCAGACAATGCGTGCCATCGGAAGGCTTTGGGTGGGCGAGTTCTGAGCGTGTGGTCCTCGCCAGCCGAGGCGCATCAGAGCTTTCGGGCGGAAATTTCCACCCCTGCCCCGCGCAGTCGTTCGACGAGCACGTCGCCGAGCGCGGTGGCCGGGGTGAGGACACCGGCCTCGTCGGGGAGCCGGTCACGGTCTAGTGGTCCGTCTGCGAATTAGTGGAGCGTTTTGTATAGTCGCTGCATGGTTGCAGCGGCGTTGTCTGTCAGTGACGAACAGCGGGCGGAGTTGAGGCGGATGGCGGTCTCGACGACACTGCCGCACCGGAAGGTGGTCCAGGCGCGGGCCTTGCTGTGGGCAGGCGACGGAGTCGCCAATGCCGAGATAGCCAGACGTTGCCAGGTGACTCCGGAGGCGGTGCGGCGCTGGCGCTCTCGCTTCGCAGAAGAGGGAACTTCCGGGGTCGGGACGGTCGCGAAGGGGCGAGGCCGCAAACCGAGCTTGCCGGCGGGCACAGTCGAAGAGGTGCTGCGGTTGACCCATCAGGAGCATCCGGCGGACGGCTCGACACACTGGAGCACCCGGACGATGGCCGCCCGCGTCGGGATCGGTAAGGACTCCGTTGCCAAGATCTGGGCTGATCACAATCTCAAGCCCTGGCGGGTCGCGACGTTCAAGATCAGCAACGATCCGCGATTCGAGGAGAAACTCGTCGATGTCGTTGGGCTGTACCTGAACCCGCCCGCGCGGGCGGTGGTGTTCTCGTTCGACGAGAAGACGCAATGCCAGGCGTTGGACCGCACCCAGCCGTCGCTGCCCATGAAGCCAGGACGCGCCGGGACGATGACCCACGACTACAAGCGCAACGGCACCATCGATCTGTTCGCGGCGATGAACGTCGGCACCGGGGAGGTCCTCACAGACCTCCGCAAGGGCCACGCCGGAGCCGATGTGCTGCGGTTCTTCAAGCAGATCGACGCCAGCGTCCCGCGCTCGCTCGACGTTCACGTCGTGCTCGACAACCTGTCCGCGCACTCGACCCCGGAAATCAAAGCGTGGTTGGCGCACAAGAACCGTCGCCGGTGGCACCTGCATTACACCCCAACGTCGAGTTCCTGGCTGAACCTGATCGAACGCTGGTTCAAAGAACTGACCGACAAGCGGCTGCGCCGCGGCGTCTTCACCAGCGTCAACGACCTTGCCGACGCGATCACCACGTGGGCACAACACTGGAACGAGGACCCCAAACCCTTCGTGTGGAAAGCGACCGCGGAAGACATCATCGCCAAAGTTCAACGCGGCCGCACCGCCCTCCACAAGATCAAATCGCAGACAGACCACTAGGACCAGGCTCAGGGCCGACTCCCCCAGCAGGACCGCGGTGGCCCGGTAGCCGGGATCGCCCTGCGCCGTCACCCGGGACGCGTACCGGGCGCCGGTCGTGGTGGTGGTGTAGATGTCCATCGCGAAGTAGCCGTTGTTCTGGGTCTTGTCGCTGGGGCCTTCACCGGGTGCGGGGAGGATGCGGTCGAGGACGTACCGGGTGGGCGCAACGCTGAGCCCGAGGACGAGCCCGCCGAGGATCGCCGCGACACCGGCCGCGTAGACACGGGACAGGCGCGAGTCACCGACGCTCATCACCTCGCGGTACCTGAACGTCCGGCCGTACACACCCACCCTTGGAGTGCGTTGCTGCGCCGCACGATGCGGGTGTTGTACGAGCCCATGACGAACGGGGCCTTCCACCCGCGTACCTGCGGGTCGATGTCCGCACCGTCGATCACGGCGACGTCGGATTGTCGGCCGAGATCGGGTTCGGTCGTCCGGTCCGGGCTCAGCGAGTACGGGGAGGCGGCGAGCCGCCGCAACGCCGCATCGCCCCGGGAGACGTCAATCTGGGTGCGCAGCGAGTCGATCGTCCCGCCCGAGACGCCGCCGCTCAGCGACGCCACCAGCGTGGTGTCGGACAGTTCCCCCGCATCGTCGGCCTGGACTTTCTGGTGCAGGACGTGCACGCCCAGATCGGAGGGAATCGAGTCGTAGCCGCAGGAGTGCACGATCTGCACACCGTTGGCGCGGGCCTTGTCGTGGTGGGCGTCGATGCTTGCCCGGACGAACAGCACCTCTCCGGTCAGATCCACATAGTCGGTGCCGGCCGCAACACAGGCGGCCACGAGTTCGGTGCCATACTTCGCGTACGGTCCCACCGTGGTGGCGACAACCCGTGTGCGGGAGGCGAGCTCGGCGAGCGGGACAGGGTCGTCGGCATCGGCATCGGCATCGGCATCGGCATCGGCATCGGCGATGACGATCGGCCAGTCGGCGGCGCGGGGCCCGAGCGCCGCCCGCGTGGCCTCGAGTTTCGCCTGCGACCGTCCGGCGAGAGCGATCCGCACACCGTCCGGGGCGGTGCGGGCGAGATAGTCGGCGAGCAACCTTCCGACGAACCCGGTGGCACCGTAGATGACGAGATCGAGTTCGCGTCCGCTGTCAGTCATGCGCGAGCCTACAACCGCAGCCGATCACACAGAAGAGGTAGCCGTAACCCGGCGTAACCACATACCAGCGGCGTGGGGTCAACATCCTCGGGCCGAAGCGAAGGGGACGTGTCATAACCCCCGGTCAAGATTCGTTCACGACGCTTTGGGTGCAGATGACAACGCGCACTCGATGAGTCGTCCGGTTCCGACATGGGTGTGGCCCGGCATCGGGGGGTGATGCCGGGCCACTGGGGGTGTTTTGCGAACAAAATCTGGGGGATGCTCAGCAGAACAACCCCGAGTTTACGGATCGTCACCGACAGACGAGTGCGCGGCCGCGACACCCCGTCAGCAGACAGGCTTGAGAGGAGTGAACCACCGGTCCGCCTGCGGTTGCGCACCGGAGCAGGGCGGGATTCGCACTGTCAGCCCGCACGAGACTGGTGGTGTGCGGTATTCGAAAAGATGCGGTATTCGTCCACCTGTGGCACGTGGGTCAGCCCAGTCCCATCCACTGCCGTTGCAGGCTCGATCAGCGCGTACCGCCATTCGTCCGGAATGGGTAAGTACCAAACCCAGGAGAACGCCCTGCCGGCATCGCACCGAATGAAATTAATGACAGTGGCGGGGTCGTGCCGAACGATCACCTGCCCTCGGGCGATCTCGCCGGAGTCCCCCGAGCCACTGCGAGACACCGCCGACGTACTAACTGACGAGGGATGCTCGTTGGGCATCGCGTGATGGCGATTTGCTGCCTACCGACGCTCCGGCGTGTGACCTACGTTACGAACTAGAAGCAATGCGCGGCGGGGCAATGCCACGGTCGGCGCAAATGTTCCATCGTTTCCCGAAGCCCAACGGAGTAGCTATGCCCCACATCAAGTTCCTCAACAACGGCGAAGAATCGTGCATCCACGCGGACACGGGTAGCACCGTGATGTCGGTGGCCACCATGAACAACGTCAACGGGATTGTGGCGGAGTGCGGCGGAGGTTGTTCGTGCGCGACGTGCCACGTGTACGTGGAAGGTGGGTGGTTCGACAAGCTCGAGCCCGCCGCCCCGGAGGAACTCGAGCTCCTGGAGTTCCTTGAAGGCGTACAGCCCAATTCGCGTCTGTCGTGCCAGATCGCGGTGGATGCCGAACTCGACGGTCTGACCGTCAGCGTCCCGCCGCAGCAGGGCTGATCGTTGACTACACCCCAGGAGAACACAGTGACGACCAATTTCGACACCCTCTACATCGGCGGCGACTGGACAACCCCGTCAAGTCCGTCAACATATACCGTCGTCTCCCCCACCACTGAAGAGGTCATTGGTTCGGTTCCTGAAGGCACCGAAGCAGACATTGATCGCGCAGTCGATGCCGGTCGGGCGGCATTCGACGATCCAACGGGTTGGTCGCAGTACGAGCCTCACCGCCGTGCCGAGATCCTCGAACGCTTCGCCGACGCACTCGACAAGCGCGGAGCCCGCACCGCCGAGGCGGTCAGTCGGCAAAACGGGATGCCGATTCAGACCTCACAGAGCATGGAAGCCGTCTTCCCCGCGCTACTGCTGCGGTACTACGCCGGTTTGATCAAAGAATCGACCGACGAGCGCCGCCCCGCGATGTTCGGTGGTACGACCGTCGTACGCCGGGAACCGGTCGGTGTCGTTGCCGTGATCGTTCCGTGGAATTTCCCTCAGGCACTCGCATTCATGAAGGTCGCACCGGCTCTTGCGGCGGGTTGCACGGTAGTGATGAAGCCTTCCCCGGAGACAGTCCTCGACTCATACGTCATGATCGAGGCCGCTATGGAGGCTGGCCTTCCGGCCGGAGTGCTGAACGTAGTGCCGGCGGGCGCCGTTGTCGGTGCCCATCTCGTGGCTCACCCGGGCATCGACAAGGTCGCCTTCACAGGGTCCACCGCCGCCGGCCGGAGCATTGCGGAGACCTGTGGGCGCCTTCTGCGGCCGGTCACCCTCGAACTCGGCGGCAAGTCGGCCGCCATTGTTCTCGACGACGCCGATCTGGGCAGCCGGCTCGGCGACTTCTTTCCCGCGACGTTGTTCAATAACGGGCAGACATGTCACATCGGCACCCGCATTCTTGCGCCTCGTACTCGATACAGTGAGATCGTCGATACGATCTCAGACTTCGCGGCGAGCCTGACCGTCGGCGACCCACTCGATCCAGCCACTCAGATCGGTCCTCTGGTGTCTGCGCGACAACGAGAACGCGTCGAGTCATATATTGCTAAAGGAACCGCCGAGGGTGCGCGCGTTACCGCCGGAGGTACGAGGCCGTCGGATCGCGATCGCGGCTACTTCATCTCGCCGACGGTGTTCGCCGACGTTGACAACCGCCACACCATCGCCCAGGAAGAAATCTTCGGACCGGTGCTGGCGGTAATTCCTTACGACGATGTCGACCATGCGGTCGCGTTGGCCAATGACAGCGAGTTCGGCTTGGGTGGTTCGGTGTGGAGTGAAGACCCAGAACGGGCACTGTCGGTAGCCAATCGCGTTCGCACCGGCAGTGTTGGCATCAACTCCTACATCAACGACCCTGCCTCACCGTTCGGCGGAATCAAGGCAAGCGGTATGGGACGGGAGTTGGGGCCGGAAGGGCTGGCTGGCTTCCAACTGCTCAAGTCGGTGTATTCCGCGCCGTAGATCGGTACAGCGGCTCGGATGAGTTAACGAAGTCATCCGAGTCGCTCCCGAATTCCGAGCGACAATCGTCTCGAATCTGCGCATCTCCTTGCCTCCGACAGTGTCGGTGATCACACTTACGAGGAGTCGGGTTGTGATCCCGAGCATGTTTGGGTTCATGGCGAAGGAGTCGCTCAAATGGATTTACAGCAGTTGGAGATGTTCGTCGCGGTTGCCGAGGAGGGAAGCATTCACGGCGGGGCACGTCGACTGCTGATTGCCCAGCCTGCAGTGTCCAAGGCGCTGCGTAAGCTCGAGCGTCAACTCGGTACCGCACTGCTGATCCGGTCCCCGCAGGGAATCGGACTCACCGTGGCGGGGGAGGTTCTACTCACTCAGGCCCGGGAGATTCTCGAGCGCATGGGCCGCACCGTCGAGATAGTCCGTAAGGCAGGCGAGCCCGGACGTGAACTGGTAATCGGGCTCATCGCCGGTGTTGTGGCGGCAGCGGAATTGACCAAAGAGATCGTCCGTCAGTACCGGGTCGATCGGCCGGATGTGTCGCTGACGCTGCGCGAACTCAACTTCCCCAATCAGTTCACCGCGATATCCGATGGGCTCGTCGACGTTGCTCTGGTGCGTCCACCTTGCCCCACCCCGGACATCGCACTGACTCCCCTGTTCGACGAGCCGATCGTGCTCTGCTGCCGGCAGGACCATCTGTTCGCAGACAAAGACCGCCTTGAGATCGCCGACATTATCGACGAGCCGATGCTGGACATGCCCGATGCACCCACACCATGGACTGATTTCTGGCTGCTGGTCAACGAGCGCCACGGACGGCCGCCCACGGAGCAGTCTGTACGAACTCTCTCCGAGATAGGCCTCGCCGTCGCCTGTAGCCATCGGACGGTGACACCGCTGGTCAGCAGTGCCTGGCGCCTCGGACTGGACCCGTCGTCGCTGAGCACAGTCCCCTTGCGTGATGGGCCCCGATCGATCGCGGCGGTGGCTACCGCTCGTGGTGACTACCGCGATGAGGTCTGCGACTTCGTCGCCACGGCGGTGCGCGTGACCCGGCATCGAGTCAGCGACATTCCCGATGCGAACCTGCTCGCCTGACTTTTCCTCATCAGGAGCGGGCGGCCGTATCCTCGTCAACATTTCGTGATTCCCGTACGGCATCACGCGATGCAATCTTGCATCTACCCGCCCCCTGGCATGTGACATAGATTACTAGCAATGGCGCGGTGATCCGAGGCCTCATTCTCTGAATCCTTTCTGCCGGAACGGCTTAACGACCACATCCGGCGACCGGGACCCTTCAACTTTCGATGGAGACCTGTAGTGAAGCAGTGTGACTACCTGATTGTCGGAGCCGGCTCGGCCGGCTCCGTCCTTGCCGACCGGCTGAGTGCCGATGGATCGCGCGTCCTCGTCCTCGAGGCCGGCGCTTCCGACGATGACGCCATGGTGAAGATCCCTGCTCTGTTCGCCGGGATGTTCCAGGGCCCTAACGACTGGAATTACAACTCCGAGCCCGAGCCTGGGTTGCATGGGCGGCGCCTGTTCCTCCCGCGCGGGAAGATGCTCGGCGGCTGTTCATCTCTCAACGCCCTCATCTACATGCGCGGCGCACGCACGGACTATGACCGCTGGGTCAGCGACTTCGGCGCCACCGGCTGGTCGTACGACGAGGTTCTGCCGTACTTCAAGCGGTCGGAGAACAATGCCGAGATTCACGATGAATATCACGGACGTGACGGTGGTTTGCACGTAACGCGGGAGCGGTGGCTTTCTCCGCACGCGGAGCCTTTCATCGAGGCTGCCGCTGCCAGCGGCATTGCCCGCAACGATGACTTCAATGGTGCTCAACAGGACGGGACGGGGCTGTTCCAGGTCACCACGCACCGTGGTCGGCGTTGCTCGGCGGCAGATGCGTTCCTGCGTCCTGCAATGGAGCGACCCAATGTCGAGGTCGTTACCGGCGCTCTCGTGCGGCGCGTCGTCCTCGACGCGGGCCGCGCGGTGGGTGTGGAGTACATCGAGAACGGCTTCTTGCACACGGCGGTCGCCGATCGTGAGGTGATCCTCAGCGCCGGGGCCTACAACTCCCCGAAGATACTCATGCTCTCGGGAATCGGCCCGGCCGATCATCTGCGTGACATCGGCATCGACACGGTCGTCGATTCTCCGCACGTCGGCCAGAATCTGCAGGATCACCCATTGACGTTGCTGCACTGGGATACCGACAGTGCCGACACACTGGGAGACCTGGCCCAGCCCGCTTATATGGATCAGTGGCTTGCGGACGGCACGGGTAAGTTGAGTTCGAACGCCGCCGAATCCGCGGTGCTGTGGCGATCCGACTCCTCACTCCCCGCCGCTGACTTCCAGATGGTGTTCGTCCCCGGCTATTTCTGGGACCACGGTTTCCGGCGGCCGACGGTCGGCGGTGTCACGATCGGATTGTCCTACAACGGGCCGTCCTCGTCCGGTTCCGTGCAACTGCGCTCGTCCGATCCGACGGCCCCTCCGCGGATCGTCAGCAATCTGCTCTCGCAGCAGTCCGAGGTGGACGCGGTTCTTCGCGCGATTGGCTTGGCCGAAGAGATTGCGAGTCGACCGGAATTGTCGGCGACG
Organism: Rhodococcus sp. USK10; assembly: GCF_019378875.1. Classification (NCBI taxonomy): domain Bacteria; kingdom Bacillati; phylum Actinomycetota; class Actinomycetes; order Mycobacteriales; family Nocardiaceae; genus Rhodococcus; species Rhodococcus sp. USK10. The sequence continues at coordinate 938,687 of NZ_CP076047.1, read as the reverse complement.
TTCGGCGAGCGGGTCAACCCGGGGCGCAGTGTCGGCAAGGCCGAACTCGCCGCATGGGTGCGTGCCGACACCCAACACATGTACCACCCGACCAGCACTTGCCGGATGGGTGTTTCGGGGGAGGGCGTGGTCGACCCGGATCTGAAGGTGTACGGAGTCGAGGGTCTGCGAGTCGTGGACGCTTCGATCATGCCGAGAATCGTGTCCGGCAACACCAACGCTCCGGCGATCATGATCGGTGAACGAGGAGCCGACCTGATCCTCGGCAAGTCCAGCAACGTGGCCGCCGAGGCTGTCGCTGTATAACCCCAAACGTCACGAAACACGCGCTACGTCAGCAATTTTAGATTCTTCTGTACAACGATCCGGTCGTTCACTTCGACCGGAGGAGGTATTGAACACCATGACTGCACACCTGACCGAGCAGGACTACCGCGTTCCCGAAAACATCGCGAAGGCGGTCATACTGCCGGACTCCTACACCGACGAGCAGGCCGTCACATATCCGGCCTTTGCCTGGCTTCGTGCGAACAATCCGTTCGGTCTCGCGCATGTCGAGGGGTACGATCCGATCTGGCTTGCCACCAAACACGCTGACATCATCGAAATCGAAAAGAACCCAGCGGTGTTCGCCAGTGGATTGGACGAGCCGAACATCAACGACAGTGCGAGCGCGGGCTTCCTGAAAATGGTCAACAGCGACGGGGGTCGCACTCTGGACACGCTGTCCTACATGGATGCGCCGGAGCACACCAAGATCAAGAACGTCACGAGCGCCTGGTTCATGCCGGCGAGTGTGCGCAAGCGTGAGGACGATATCCGCAAGTTGGCCAAGGAGGCGGTTGACCGGCTGCTCTCGTTCGATGGTGAATGTGATTTCGTCAAGGATTTCGCCATCTTTTACCCGCTGCGGGTCATCATGAGCCTGTTCGGGGTGCCGCCGGAGGACGAGCCGAAGATGCTCACCCTGACGCAGGAAATGTTCGGAACCGCCGACCCGGACACCCAGCGGGCGGACATGGTGCCGGAACCCGATGCGATGGCCCGAATGTGGAAGGCCGCTATCGACGATTTCTCCACGTACTTCAACGATCTGGCCGCCGAACGCCGAAGGAACCCGACCGATGACCTCGCCTCGATCATCGCCAACGCCAAGGTCGACGGCGAGTACCTCTCGCCCTCGTTCATCAACGGCTACTACATAGCGATCGCCACGGCCGGTCATGACACGACCTCGTCGACGGTGTCCGGTGCCATCAAGGCACTTGCCGACTGCCCCGATCAGCTCGAGAAGGTCCGTGGTGACCTGTCGCTGATTCCCACGCTGGTGGAGGAAGCCGTCCGGTACATCTCTCCGGTGAAGCACTTCAAGCGTGTCGTCACCGAGGACCACGAGTTCCGTGGCCGCCAGCTTCACCGTGGTGACGGTGTCATGCTGCTGTACCCGTCCGCGAACCGGGACGAGGAGGTCTTCGACAACCCGGATCAGTTCGACATCACCCGTCGCCCGAACAAGCACCTCGCCTTCGGTCACGGTCCGCACATGTGCATCGGTCAGCACGTGGCCAAGCTGGAGATGCGGATCCTCTTCGAGGAGCTGCTCCCCCGCATCCGCAAGGTCCAGGTTGTGGGTGAACCCAAGTATGTGGCAGCCAACTTCCTTTCCGGTCTGAAGTCCCTTCCGGTCAGCATCACGAAGGCCTGACCGATGAGTAAGCAAACCTCCGTGGTCGGCGCCGTCATCATCGGCGCCGGCCACGCCGGCATCACCGCCGCGGCACTGCTTCGCCAACGCGGATTCGACGATCCGATCACCATCGTCGGGGACAGTGAACACCTGCCTTATCACCGCCCCCCGTTGTCGAAGTCCTACCTGTCCAGCCCCGACGGCGCGCTGGATCCGCTGCGCCCGTCCGAGTTCTACCGCAGCGAGGGCATCGACCTCATTCGCGGACAGCAGGTTTCGTCGGTCCATACGGACCGGAAGATGGTCCGGCTCGATGAGGGAACGACCCTCGAATACTCATCGCTGATCCTGGCCACCGGCGCCCGTCCACGAGATCTGACCATCGCCGGCTCCTCCCTGCGTGGTGTGACCAGCCTGCACAACTACGAGGACTCCCTGGCGCTGCGCGATCTGCTCGGCGCCGGCCCGGGAACCAAGGTCGCCATCGTCGGCGCCGGATACGTCGGCCTGGAGGTGGCGGCGGCGGGCCTCGAGCACGGGGTGGACGTCACCGTCGTCGAACGCGCCGACCGCGCGTTGGGTCGAGTCGCCAGCCCGGACCTGTCGGCCTGGCTGTCGGGATATCACCGCGACCGAGGCACCCGCCTGCTGACCGGCGCAGATCTGCAGGAGTTGCTCCCCGGGGAGGACGGGGCGGTCCGCGCTCTCCGCCTGGCAGACGGCACGGTAATCGACTGCGACGGCGCGCTGGTGGGGGTGGGTGTCCTCCCCTGTGACGGGTTGGCCCGCGCGGCCGGCATCAACTGCGACAACACGGGCGTGGTCGTCGACGCCCGTGCTCGTACGTCCACGCCGGGGGTGTACGCGATCGGCGATGTCACGAGTCGGCCGGTTCCTCCCTACCCTGGCCGGTTCCGTCTCGAAAGCATCCCCAGCGCTACCGAGCAGGCCGGCCAAGCCGTTGCCGCCATCCTCGGGTTGGACGCTCCCAAGCCGGAGGTGCCGTGGTTCTGGTCGGACCAGTTCGATGCCAAGATCAAGATCGCCGGTCTTCTGGTGGGCGCAACGACGGCGGTGGTTCGCGGCAACCCCGCAGACGATCGCTTCGCGGTGTTTCATCTCGCCGACGACGACACGGTGCGCGCCGTCGAAACGGTCAATTCGGCACCCGAGTTCATGGCCGGCAAGCGTTGGATCGCCGACGGTGTCCGCGTCGATCCGCGGCGCATCGCGGATCAGTCCATCGGCTTGCGTGAAGTGCCGTCCGGCACGCCGGTCCGTTCCTGATCCGTCGGATACCCGCGTCCGGACGGGCGGTCACGCCGCACTCGCTATGGTAGATAGTGAGCAACCAACTTACTTGGGAGGTGCGGGGTGACCGACTCGGTACGTTCGGAAAACCGGCAGGAAGAACGCTCAGGTCTATCTACCCGGCGGCTGCTGCAAGCCACGGCACAGTTGATCGCCGAGGTGGGATACGACCGGACGACCTTGGCCGAGATCGGCAAGCGGGCAGGCTACAGCCACGGCCTGGTCAGTCGGCGATTCGGGAGCAAATCCGCCCTCGTTGAAACCCTGATCCAGAAGCTGAGTGAGCGTTTCGGACACGAGCGGCTTCCGGACACGCTGTCCCATACGACGGGTATCGACGCACTTCTGGCAGTACTCGACGAGATCCGGAAGGACTCCGCGAATTCGCCGGAATCACTGCGCGGCTTTTATGCCCTGCTCTTCGAAGGCCTCAAACCGATCCCCGAATTGCACACCTTCGTCGCCGACCTCCACGCCGGGTATCTCGACAGCCTCACCCGACAGGTGGCGGCTGGCCGTCGGACCGGCCGACTCCGCAAAGGGGTCGACCCGGCCGAGATCACCGAGCTCACGGTCAACGCTCTCCGGGGCTTGGCATACCGGTGGTTACTCGATGAGGATCGCGTGGACTTCGACCGTGGACTCGATTCACTCGCCCGTCAACTCGCCCAACTCGCCGCCCCACCCAAGGACCGACACGATGACCGGTGACCGGGCTAGCAGCGATTACAGGACCCAGTACGAAGCCCTGATCGATCTGAGCAACGAGGGGCTGGCGGTCCTCGACGCCACCGGGCGCTACCTGACCATCAATCCAGCGGGTCAGCGCATCCTCGGCTGCAGCGAGGCCGACCTGATCGGGCAGCGGTCGGTGTTTCTCTGCGACCTCGACCATCCGCGGTCGCCGGGCCACAGCGTCGACGGCACGGTGTGGATCGGCACTGCCGAAGTCGAGTACCACGTCCGCACTGCCCCGCTCGACACCGCTGGTGGGTGCCGAGTCGTACGGTTCTGCCCTACCGATCCGGCCGTGCGGGACCGGCGTGCGCTGGTCGCCTTCACCCGGACCGCGGCCGCCATCGCATGTGAGAATCAGCTTGACGTCGTTCTCGACAGGCTCGCAGCCGAGGTACGTGACACGGTGGGGATGGCGACCTGCGCCGTCATTCTGGTCGACGAGGCCACCGGCGTACTTCACCATGTCGGCAAGTCGGGCCTTCCCGTCGACTACGGCGAGCGAATCGAGTTGTGTCGGCGTCAGGGTGCGCCCTTGGCTACCACGAAAGCGATCGACGAGGCGCGCGTCGTGGTCTCGGAGAAGTTTCGCGACGCTGCTCTCGCGGATCCCCGATGGCAACCCGTCCACGACATCCTTCGCACCATGGACTGGGACACCTACGTCGCTGTTCCATTGGTGGTCCGGGACAAGGTAATCGGCGCGCTCGCCGGCTTCTTGACCGAGGGACGGGCACCCGACCGAGAAGATATCCGTTTCATCGCCGCGATGGCCGACCAGGCGGCGATCGCGGTGTCGAACGCGCAGATGTTCAAGCGGCTCGAGCTGCAAGCCGCACGTGAAGAACGCCGGAAACTTGCCCGTGACATGCATGATTCCGTCACTCAAGCATTGTTTTCGCTCTCGCTGCGAACAAAAGCTCTCGAGTTGAGTGTCGGCTCTGGTGAGGACATCGACGTGGTCGAACAGGTCCGGCAGATCCACGAACTCGTCTGTGGGGCGCAGACGGAGATGCGAGCCCTGATCATGCACCGTCGCCCGGCCGCTCTCGGCGAAGAAGGCCTGGTCCCCTCTATACGTAAACACGTGGCCGCGGTTGCCGCGCGTGAGGGCCTATCCGTGGTGGTCGAGTCCGACGACGAGTTCTACGAGCTCGACGAGACCGTCGAAGAGGACCTGTTCATGGTTGTCGGCGAGGCGATCCATAACGTCGTCAAGCATGCGCAAGCGACCGGTGCGATCGTGCGGATCCGACGATCGTTCACGGACGCATCGATTTTGACGGTGTCGATCGTCGACGACGGAGTAGGCTTCTCCGGCCCGGGCGACGATCAGCAGTCGTTCGGTCTGGTCTCGATGTCGGAGCGGGTGAAAGCACACGGCGGGCACCTGACCGTACAGACCAGAGCCGGGAGCGACCCCGCACACGGCACCACCGTACGGGCAGAAATTCCCTGCTTGAGTCCCCTCGGTGAATCCGGTCGCGGGAAGATGTGAGGTGGTACGTAATGGATGAGATTTCGGTCTTCCTGGTCGACGACCATATGCTGGTTCGCCACGGTCTGAGGGCTTTTCTCGACACCCAGAAGGAGGTCACCGTCCTCGGTGAGGCCGAAAACGGCAAGCAAGCGATCGACAAGCTCAAGGTACTCGCCGCGTCGGATCAGTTGCCTGATGTGATTTTGATGGACCTCGTCATGCCCGAACTCGACGGTGTAGGCGCTATCACTGCCCTGCGCGCCACGCATCCGGACCTGAAAATAATTGCACTATCCAGCTTTTCGGAAACCGAACGGGTGCACGCCGCGTTGCAGGCAGGTGCCACCGGTTACCTGCTGAAGAGCTCCGATCCCGCCGAGATCATCACCGCCATCAGGTCGGCGCAACGCGATCAGGTTCATCTCGATCCTGCTGTCGCACAGGTGCTCGCGCGGTCCATGAGAACCGGTCACGGGGCCGCTTTGTCTGCCCGGGAACGCGAAGTGCTGGCGCTGGTGGCTCGAGGATACTCGAATCAAGAGATCGCGGACGCCCTTTTCATCAGCGAGCGAACCGCACGCACCCACGTCAGTCACATCATCTCCAAGCTCGGGTTGTCATCGCGTATTCAGGCGGCGCTTTGGGCGATACGCGAGGGCATCGCCACAATCGCGTGAGCGTGCCACCGCGACAGATGTCTCGCCGCAGACGCGTCCTACGCCCCTTCTGTGATGTCACTCATAACGGTTCACTGGGTGAAACGGATGGCATTGCAGGAAAGAGGCGATTGAAGATGTACTCCCGTCACGTCCGGGATGCGGATCCCTGCCCCGCGGAGTGCTCGGACGCCTTTCGGGCAGTGGCGGCCTCGCCGACCTGATCGCACCGAACCCGCGATCCTTTCGGATCGAGAACACCGACCCGCGAGGCGGGGAGGCGACAAATGTGGCTCGGCGCAATCCGAAGTGAAGCCACTCTCGTCAGCTCGACGAGCGAAATCGGGTCGTTGTCACCGGCCCGGCATATGTACTGCCAGCTCAACGAAGGAGCTCATTATGACCGGTCCACTTGCGGGCGTTCGGGTGGTTGATCTCACGGCCGCCCTCGCCGGCCCGTACACCACGATGATTCTCGCTGACCTCGGCGCCGACATCATCAAGGTGGAGCCGCCCGGTGGAGAGGTCACCCGGCGCGTGGGCCCGTATCCGCCGAGCGACGACGGTCAGGCGACGCTGGGCGGATACTTTCAGAGCGTCAACCGCGGCAAGCGCAGCATCGTGCTCGATTTGAAGACTCCCGAGGGGCACGCCGAGCTGCTCGAGCTGGTTCGAAACGCCGACGTCCTGGTGGAGAACTTCGGACCGGGGGTTGTCGAACGTCTCGACATCTCCTACGAGACCATGCGGCAGGTCAATCCCCGACTCGTGTACGGCTCGTTGACCGGGTTCGGCTCCACGTGGTCGGGAGAAAGTCCGTATATGAACTGGCCGGCCATGGACATCACCATTCAAGCGATGGCCGGTGCGCTGAGCATCACCGGAACCGAGGACGGTAAACCCGTCAAGATCGGCCCTGGTATCGGCGACATCTTCCCGGGAACGATGCTGGCAATCGGTGTGCTGTCCGCACTGTTCGAGGCCGAACGCACCGGGCAGGGCCAACAGATCGACGTCGCGATGTTCGACGCCATGCTTTCGCTGTGCGAGCGGATCGTCTACCAATACTCCTACACCGGCCAGGTGCCCAAACCCATCGGCAACACCCACCCGATCCTCACTCCCTTCGATGTCCTCGAGGTCAAGGATGGTTGGATCGCCGTCGCTGCGACCACCCAGCTGCGGTGGGAGGCGCTGTGCCGAATCATGGAGCGCCCGGAACTGATCGAGGATGCACGATTCCGCAACGAAACCTGTCGGGTCGAACACCGCGCGGAAATCCGCACTCTCCTCGACGACTGGTCACGAGATCTCACCCGCGCCGAGGTCACCGAGAAACTGGGCGGCAAGGTGCCATTCGGCCCGGTCAACGATATCCGCGACATCTTCGACGACCCGCACGCCTGGGCTCGGGACATGCTGGTCGAAATCGACAACCCCGGCTCATCGCAGAAAGCCATTGTCGCGGGACAGCCGATCAAGTTCAGCCGAACACCGTCGAAGGTAGGCACTCGTGCTCCGCTGCTGAACGAGCACGGCGCCGCGATCCGCACCGAAAACCGCTCCCCCGCATTCGAGCGGAGCCACTGATGCCCGGCTACGAAGTCAGTCAGGAATTCACGGCGCTCCTCGACCGCCTGCGCAGCGCGCCACTTCGAGCCGACAGCACCCCGATCGCCGAACTCCGAGCAAATTTCGAGAAGCTTGCGGCCGGTTTCTACGATCCCCCACCGGTGGACTTCGTCCCGGACAACGCCGACGGCGTCGACATCGAATGGGCCTACGCCCCCACCTGTGACCGCTCCCAGGTGGTGCTCTACCTGCATGGCGGCGGCTTCAGCACCGGCTCGATCCCTGCCTACCGCGACTTCTGCGCCCGCATCTCACACGGCACCAAAACCGCAGTGCTCTCGGTTGGCTACCGCCTCGCGCCCGAACACCGGTTCCCCGCCGCGGTCGAGGATTCAGTAACCGCATACCAGTGGTTGCTCGCCAACGGTATCGAGGCTCACCGCATCGTCATTGCCGGTGACTCGGCAGGCGGCGGACTGACCATGTCGACCCTGATCGCGCTACGAGACTCTGGGGTTTCACTCCCCGCCGCAGCGGTCTGCATCTCACCCAAAACCGATCTGGCCCTCACCGGAACCTCGGTACAGGAAAAAGCCTACGCGGACCCCATCGTCACCCCCGACGGCAGCTACACGCACGGCGTCCGGTACGTCGGTGAGGGCGGTGACCTCTGCCATCCGCTGGCATCACCGTTGTACGCCGACCTGCATGCGCTCCCTCCCGTGCTGATCCAGGTGGGAACCGCAGAAGTGCTGCTCGACGACTCACTCCGTCTGGCCCGGAAACTCCGAGATGCCGGCGGAGTCGTCGATCTCGACGTATGGCCGGAAATGATTCACATCTTCCCGTTCTTCGCCTCACGCATACCGGAATCGAAGCGGGCACTCGAGTACCTGAACACGTACATCAAGAACAGCCTCCACTCGCGGCAGACGGAGTACGAGCGGACAGTGCCGCACGAGTGAAATTGGATGACGCGAGTGTTCAAGGAGAAGAAATCCACCATGCCAGTAGCGAATCCGAATCGAACCCGGGACGACATCACCCAGCCCGCACAGCCCCCGCAGTTACATGCACCATGGGCGACGCCCGCCCGCGAGGCGCTACTGACCACGGCACGCACGTTCAGCTATTCCGAGGTCCTTCCCACCGCAAACGATCATGATCGCACGGAAGAGGCCATCCCCCCTGCGTTGATGATGCGTGTGGCGGAGCTGGGATACTTCGGGATCACCGTGCCGGCCGAATACGGTGGCCTCGGGTTGGGTGTTTTCGAATACGCCATGATCTCAGAAGAGCTGTCCCGAGCGTGGATGAGTGTCGCGTCCATCATCGCCCGGGCACAAGGACTGGGCACCCGGCTCGACGATCCCGGTCGACGCCGCGCGCTGACCGAACGCAGCGCCCGCGGCGAGTGGATCGGCGCCGCCGCGTTCTCCGAGCCCGAGTCAGGATCCGACCTCGGATCCGTCCAGACCGTCGCCCGACGGGTGGGCGACCGCTACATCATTAACGGGCGCAAACGCTGGTGTGGAAACGCCTACGAGGGTGACTTCATCCTCGTGCTGTGCCGGATCGAGGACAACTCCGAGGCGCCGGGTCCGATCCGGACCTTCGTGCTGGAGAAGCCGCGAAACAGTTTCCCGGCGGGGATCTCTGGAGAACCCATCGACAAAATCGGATACAACGGCATCATCAGCTGGGACCTCACCTTGACCGATGTGCCGATTGCCGCGGATGCGCTCGTCGAACCCTTCGGATTCTCCGGTGCCGAAGGTAAGGGATTCAAGGCCGTGGAGAATGGACTCAACGTGGCCCGGGTACAGACCGCTGCCCGCGCAGTCGGGCTTGCCCGCGGCGCACTCGAGGATACCGTGAACTACCTGCAGTCCCGAGTCCAGTTCGGGACACCGCTGGCCGACTTCCAGGCCCTGCGATTCACCGTCGCTGACATGGCAGCCAAAATCACGCAAGCCCGATCGTTCTACCAGTACGTCGCCAACCTCATGGACAACGGGGTGCCCTGTGAGCGGGAGGCGGCGATGACCAAGTTGTTGGCAACCGAAATGGCCGTCGAGGTCACGGGACAAGCAATGCAGTTGTTCGGCGGTAACGGATACACCCGGGAGTACACCGTTGAGCGGTACTGGCGTGATGCACGCTTGACCACCATTTTCGAGGGCACCAGCCAGATCCAGCAGAAGATCATCAGCGACCGCATCCTTCCGCGGCCTAAACGATGATGTGATGGGCGCGGCCTCGCTGTCTGCGTGCGGCGTAGTCGCGCCACCTGCATCGCTACGACACGTCCGGCGCAGAGCCGGTCGATGTCATCTCGCCGGACAACACAACGACCGGTTCCAGGGCGGTTTACTTGGGTCCCGAGTTTTGGGAACAGGGTGGCGGACAGTGCCGTGAGCAGAGTTGGTGGACCGAAGATGCCTGGGCCCCGTCTCATTCCGAGCTCTTCGATGCCGTCACGTCAGCTGGTACATCGTCGCCGTCGCATCAACTCTCTGGCGTGAGATCCGCCCACTGAGCGAAAGGACAACGACGGCTCGGCATGGGCTGGCGCGGGCAGCCGCCCTGCTCGAACAACGATCGAAGGTAACGAAGAAGGCAGGCTCAGGCCTTGAGTAAAATCCGAATTGGGTTATCTACTTTCGCTATGAAATTTTCGACCGCTTGGTGCACGTCTGCGAGGTCGTACACCGCGCTGATGGACTCGCTCAGGTCCAGGCGTCCGAGTCGGGCCAGCTTGACGATTTCCTCAACATGCCTGCGCTCCGATCCGTAGTGCCCGAGGACCTTTTTGGCATTCCTTACCAAATTCGGTGCGGATGCAACGCTGAACGTTGTATCCGAGACACCGACGAGCACCAGCCGCCCCTTCCGTCCGAGTGCGTCAAAAGCCTGCTGATGGATCGCGGGACTGCCGAAGAAGTCGAGAGCGACGTCGAGGCCGGCTCCGTCAGTGAGCCGATGGATCTCCGCGGCGAAGTCCTCGTGACGAGGGTCCAGTGCGAAGTCCGCTCCGGCAGCGACGGCGCGATCACGTGCTGCTTCGACCGGGTCGATAGCAATAATGGGTGCCGCACCAATGATGCGTAGCAATTTGATTGCGTGAAAGCCCAGACCGCCGATACCCCATACGGCGACGGACTGCGTGGGTTGCACTTGCGCCGTCTCGGTGATGGCCGCCCAGGGTGTAGACACCGCATCGGGGATGATGGCCGCGGTCTTCATTGAGATTTCGGGTCCGAGTGCCACCAGGGACTGGGCCGGAGCGACCACATACTGCGCCCAGCCACCGTCGTAATGCACGCCGAGGACTCTGGTGGATGTACGGGATTCCTCGACCGGATGGACAAGCGCCCTATCCCCGATCTGCCAGTCGGTCACGGCATCACCGAGCCGGTCGACGGTGCCGGCTACCTCGTGTCCGAGAGTCACCTCATCGGGCATGCCCGCGGCCAGCTCCCCCCGGATGAAGTGGATGTCGGTCAGACAGATTCCGGCCTAGGCGACCCTCAACCGCACCTCGGATGCCGTGGGCTCCGGAATGGCGACGTTCTGTATGTCGAACAGACCGGTGCTGGTGGCGAGCCGTGCGGCGGTCATCAATGTCATATCGTCCCTTACAGGTGTGTGTGGCGCTCGGCTACGTTCTCGGGCTTGATTGGCGATGCATTTCTGGCTATTTCGGTCCCCGAAGGACGTTGGTCATCCGCTGTCCTGGACACGTCGAACGTGGGATCGGGACTCCTGCGCCGCCCGGTCTCGGGATCGACTGGCGTCGTGAAATCCGGCCCCGTAGCGACGTCCGCAACGCATCCGCCGATGGTTGCTGCGGTCGCCGGTCCACATCGGCTTGGCCAACCCTTCCCGTTAAGTGAACCGCGCCACGTCCCCCGATAACAGAGACAAAGGTCGTATTCGCACGCTGCGCATTCACCCATCGGAGAGCAAGCGGAGGCTCTTGGCGACCGCGCGCTTGTCGTGCTCGACGCGCGAGATGGCTGGTCTGCCGATGGGAGAGGGCGTGGCTGGTGCCGTGTGAGTGGAGTAGTTCAACAGCTGCTCTCGCAACGCAACCCAAACGCCGCAGAAGTTCCGAGACCGGCAAAGAGCGACCAAATTTGCCGCTCCAGGGATCGGTCGGGCTACTGGGCCGCGCCATTTGACTCGACCGGCCCGATCACGGCTGGCGCACCCCTGTTGTTCGCTCGCGGCAAGGCCACCCACCTGACCGTGGCCCGGGAGATCGCGACATCAGGGAGCATGCGGTGGAACTCCGCTGTGACACCATGCGCTCTCAGCATTACGGATGGCGACGGGCATTTATCGACTTCCACGTCGGTCTGGTTCCGAGCTGAAGAATCGGTTGCGCCGCAAGCGAGGTATCCGACGGGATTGTGGGTTAGGCGCATCGTCGAAACACCTCGATACGGCGTACTTCGTCATTCGGAAGGCGTCCATGTGCGTGTCAGCGCGCGGATGTCTGGGCAGTGCTGCAACTGAGCGACCTGTTCAGCGATCGCGGCGGCCCGCGAGGGCGAAACGAGGGTGCCGGCGAGTGCACAGAACTTGCTCTGAATGCGTTGGTCCTGTTCGGAGACGTCATCGAGCCAGCCCCGTTGTCCGGAATCTGCGAAGGCGCGCATTGCCGATCCATCGCGCATCCGCAGACAGACCTGTGTCTCGGTCTTTGCGAGGTCCGGGTCGGGGCAGATCCGCACAGTCTTCGTCAAGCGCTCGATTTCGGGATCGCCGAGCACCTTCTCGGTGAACTGATCCGCTGCGGCCGTTCCCTTGACCAGCGCCAGCGCCGCCGCAAAGGCGATGCTGAACTTGGCTTCGAGCACCGTGCGGGGGTCGGCGATCGTGCAGACACCGATACAAATCGGTGGAACGTCCAGTTCGATGGCCTCGATTGTCCGTGGATCGAAATTCGGGGTGTTGCGCAAGGTCAGGACGGCGTCGATAGCGGCGTGCGTGCCAAAGCATGCCGCGTGTTCTTTGATCCGGGTCTCGAGCACGTGCCAGGGATCTCCGAAGGGTGTTCGTAACGGTGTCTCGTCGAGCTCGTCCGCGTGCGTGGCCACGAATCCCTGGGGCCCGAGTAACGATTCCTCCGAGGCAAGGAACCCGTTCATCGCCAGCCGCGCCGCCTGCACGCCGGCCGTCGCTGCGCGGCCGGCGTGCAGGGGCTTGCCCATGGACCCGAACATGGCCTTGAGACCAGCCGCCTGCGTAGAGGCAATCCGGAGAGCCATCATCAACTGGCCGGCGTTTGCACCCAGCAGGTGGCTTACCGCTGTCGCCGCGCCGAACGTTCCCACCGTTCCGGTCGTGTGGAAACCGCGCGCGTAATGACTGGGTCCGATCGCCATGCCGAGCCGCTCCTGCAGCTCGTATCCGGCGACGTATGCGGTAATCAGCTCTTCACCGCTGCAGCCGATCTCCTCTCCCACTGCGACGAGGGCGGGAAGGAGCGGCGCAGACGGGTGGATGCCGGAACCCGGTGCCCAGTCATCGAAATCGAGAGCATGTGCGGCGGTGCCGTTGATGGTTGCGGCGACGCTGACCGCAGCCGACTGGGAACTGCCCCAGATCCGGGCCGGGCCATCGGCGTGCTCCGCCGTCAAAGTCCGGCGAACGATACGTGTCACCGGTTCGGTCGTACCAGCGAGCGCAACTCCCAGCGTGTCGAGGACACAGTGAGTGGTCATCGTGACCACAGCCCGTGGCAAGTCCGAATATCGGAGGTTGGCGGCGGCGTGGGCCAATTGGGCGATAGCGCCGCCATCGGTCACTGCGCGAGCTCCTTGGTACGCACCATCTCGGCGCGCCGCCCCTTTTCCGCGGTGACGAGGGCAAGCTTGCGGGTGGCCTCGTCGATCATCTCGCCGTCGAGCATGGCCGCGCCGCGGGCTCCACCGTCCGCCGAGCGGTGGAAATCGTAGGCGTCGAGGATCCGCTCGGCCTTGTCGTAGGCCTGCTGGGTCGGAGCGAACACCTCGTTGGCGGCATCGACCTGAGTGGGGTGCAGGACCCATTTTCCGTCGAAGCCGAATGCTGCGGCGCGCTGGGCGGCTTGGGTGAATCCTTCGGTGTCACCGATGACGGCGTACGGCCCGTCGATCACCTGCAGGCCGTGCTTGCGGGCTGCGACAGCGAGACTCATGAACACGGGGTCGATGGGATTGTGCCCGCCGTAACTGTTCTCTCCGATGACCAGTGTCGGAATCTGCATGGCGGCCATGAAATCGCCGGGACCGAAGATCAAGGTCTCCACGCGGGGTGTGGACGCTGCGATGTCGTCGACGATGCTCAAGCCTGCCGGCCCCTCGATCTGGACCTCGATACCGATTTTGCCCTCGGGCAGCTCAAGGTCCCGCTCGAGCTGGGTGAGCAGAACATCCAGCCAGTGGATGTGTGACAGTTTCTCGACCTTGGGCAGCATGATGCAGTCGATGAGGTGCCCGGCCCCTCGCACGATCTCGATTACATCGTCGTATGCCCAGCGCGTTTCGGCGTCGTTGACGCGCACCGCCAACACCTTGCCCGCCCAGTCTCCCTCGCGCAGTGCGGTGAGCACGTTTGCACGGGCGGCGACCTTCTCGGTTGGTGCTACCGAGTCTTCGAGGTCGAGGAACGCCTCGTCGACAGACAGACCCTGCGCCTTCTTCAGCATTTTCGGATTGCTGCCCGGCACAGCGAGGCACGAGCGGCGGGGGCGGAAAACACGGGTCATGGAGAAACTCACCTTCGATCGAATTCACAGCACACGCCACAACCCCGTCGCGGGGTATCTGGGGTGGCGTCGGAACGAACGAGCGGATTCGCTCGGTGCAGCAAGCGTACCCAGCAGGCTGGGGGACGACCAGTGGGCACGGCATGTTAGTTCATGGACGAGACATTTGACTCGGAAACTTCGCGCGCCAGGACTCTCCGTGAGAGCTGTCACATCTGATTGTATGGCTACAGAGCATAGACAGGGATCGCGATGACAACGACAACGACTGCCGCCGGGCACATTCGGCACGCAGGACCATCAATCATGATCATCGACCCGGACCACAGGGTCCGGTCCGCTCTGAGGCGACTGCTGGAAGCCAGCCACTCGAATGCCTCGATCGTGGAGGCAGGAAACGCCGCGACTGCGCTCGCCGAGTCCGGGTCGAGATCGTTCGACCTGATCTTGGTGGACACGCTCCTGCCTGACCTTCGTGGCAGCTGTGAACTGATTCGGCACATCAGCGACCAGATCACCACAGCGGTGATCGCACTCGGTGTCCGGCAGGACGACGCGGCCAGTGCGGTGTCGGCCGGTGCGCGCGCGTTCATTCGGAAGACAGCATCGTCCGAACAGTTACTGAGCGCCGTGCGCGCAGCGTCCACCCAATGGTTCGAAACGTCCCCACCGTCCGACAGCTCCGGCGATCCACACGGCAACGAAGATTGGAGCACATTTTGACGACCTTCACCTCGGTCGAGCACCTCAAGCAGTCCAAGGGCGCCGATCTCGGTCGTTCCAGGACGATCGAGGTCCCCCAGTCACGAATCGACGCCTTTGCTGACGTCACGGAGGACCGCCAGTGGATTCATATCGACCGGCAGCGAGCTACCGCCGGTCCGTTCGGCTCGACGATCGCCCACGGGTTTCTCACGCTGTCGTTGGCGGCTCCGTTTCTGAATGACCTTCTGCAGGTCGAAGGGGCCGCCGCTTCGATCAACTATGGACTGAACAGGGTGCGGTTTCCCTCGACGGTTCCCGCTGATAGTCGACTTCACGCCCAGGGCCGACTGATCGACATTGTCGAACGGCCGGGAGCAGTCGACGCAATTGTTGAATTGTCCATCTACGCCGATGATTTCGCCAAGCCGGCGTGCATCGCGGAATCCATTATTCGTTTCGTTTCCTGACGTAAGGCACTGCCATGGTGAACGCCGCGCACACCACAGCGGGATGGTTGGTGGTTGACAACAAACATGACTGAGCTCACACTGAGCTCGCTCAATCACCTTCACCTCTTCAGCTCCGCGCCGCTCACCGCCTGCGCCCCGGTCACGGCAGCCCTCGCGACGGCACGGAGCCGACTCGCCATCCCGAAAGGTCGCTCATGTCCGAGCTCAGCACACCCCTCGACCGGCTGTCGTCGCCGCCGGTAGCGCAACCCAAGCGCGTATGGTTCTCCAGCTTCATCGGTGCATCGATCGAGTTCTACGACTTCAGCATCTACGCCACCGCCTCGGCCCTCGTCTTCGCTCCGTTGTTCTTCAGCCCGGCCCAGGCCTCCATCGGCGTCGTGCTGTCATTCGCCACCCTCGCCGCCGGATATTTCGCCCGTCCACTCGGCGCAGCGGTATTCGGGCATTTCGGCGACCGAATCGGCCGAAAGACCACCCTCATCTCGACAGTGCTTTTGATGGGCGTCGCCACCGTCCTGATCGGCGTGCTTCCGACCTATGACCAGGTAGGGGCTTTGGCGCCCGTTCTCCTGGTGATGCTGCGCATCGTGCAGGGTTTCTCGGTCGGAGGTGAGTGGGGAGGCGCCGTGGTGATGACAACCGAGCACTCCTCGACCGAACGCAGGTCGTTCATGGGAAGCGCCACCGCAATGGGCTCGGCCTTCGGTGTTCTCCTCGGCTTCCTCGCCTTTGCTGTTGTCGTTCCGCTGTCCGGGGACGGCTTCATGACCTGGGGCTGGCGACTGCCGTTCCTGGCCACCGTGGTTCTCTTCGGTCTTGCGATCTACATGAGACTTCGCATCACCGAAAGCCCCGTGATGGTTGAGGCGCACCACAATCGCAGTTCGGCTACCGCCCTTCCCATCAAGACCCTTTTTGCCGGATACGGTAAGCCGGTCTTGCTCGCAGCGGGAGTCTTCACGGGCCCCTTCATGATTCACTCGTGCATGGGGACGTTCTTCATCTCCTACGGCGTCACCGACCTCGGCCTGGACCGGCAATTTCTGCTTAATGCCTCGGTGCTAGGTATGCTCGCAGCTCTCATCAGCATTCCCATCGGTGGCCTTCTCGCGGACCGGTTCGGGCGCCGACGCGTACTGGCCGTCGGTGTCATTCTCGCCACCGCCAATCTGTTCTTGCTGTGGCCTTTGTTCCTCAGCGGACAGCCGGCTGGCATCATCGTTGCCTACGTTCTGGTGTTCACCTTCCACTCACTGTGCCTGGCTCCGATCGGCGCGCTGTACTCGGAACTGTTTCCGACAGAGGTTCGCTACACAGGAGTGTCGATGTGCTACCAGATCGCGTCACTGGTCGGCGGCGGTCTCGGCCCACTCGCCGCATCCCTCCTGGTCGCGAACGGGCTCGGTATCGGCGCCGTAGTCGCCATGCTTGCCACCTTCTGCGTTCTGGCCGGTCTCTGCGTCATGCGTCTGCCCCGCACCGACCACATCGACCTCCGTCGAGTCGCCTGAACCGTCCCCGTCACACCCACCGTGGCACCGACCTCCCGCCTGTGACCGCCGACCAGCACGGCACGGGCGCCATCAGTCCCACGAATCGTCAGGAGAGAACCATGACCGCGACCGTGCCGTCCCCGAACCTCGAAGACTTTCCCGTACGCACGAGAGGGGCGTACTTCGAGAAGTTCGCCTCCGGTGACGTCTTCCATCACCATTGGGGTCGGACGATCACCAGCGCGGACAACACATTGTTCTCCACGGCCCTCGCGCACTGGTCCCCGATGTACCTCAATGCCGAGTATGCCCGTGCACACGGCCACCAGGACGCCGTGCTCAACCCTTTTCTCGTCTTGTGCACGGTCGTCGGATTGTCGGTCGAAGACCTGAGCGAGTCCGGCGGCCCCTTCCTCGGCATCGAGGACTGCATTTTCGAGCGGCCCCTCTTTGCAGGTGACACGGTGCGCGCGGAATCCGTGGTGCTCGACACCCGGCCCTCGGGCAGTCGACCCGGCTACGGAATTGTGACCTGGAAGACCACCGCGTACGACCAGCACGGCCAGGTCGTCCTCCACTTCATCCGCAAAAACCTGCTCGCCGGAGAGCAGTTGCGATGACCCACGGGAAAACGCCAACCGGACCCAGCCGAGAAATGAGCCCGCACATGCCTGATACCCAGTCGCTTACACCGAGCGAGCCCACGATGACCGAAGATTCGGCCTGGTTCGAATCCTTCGAGGTGGGACAGCGCTGGAGGCATTTCCGCGGCGCCACCATCGATGAGGTCGAGAACCAACTCATCACGAAGCTGGTCATGAACACCGCTCAAGAACATTGGAACGAAGCCGCGATGGCCGACTCACCATGGGGCAAGAGCCGTCTGGTGTTCGGTCTTATCACCGGGTCACTCACGCTCGGCTTGGCCAGTCAGGACACCGCCGAGAACGCCCTGGCTGAGCTTTCACTCGACGGAATACGGTTCAAATCTGGTGTCTTTCATGGCGATTCGATTTACGCCTACACCGAGGTGATCGGGGTAGAACCGTCTGATCGGCCTGATGCCGGAATCGTGGAATTCCAGCACTGGGGGGCGACCGCCGATATGCGGATCGTCTTCGAATGCTGCCGCAAGGTCCTGATCAAGCGCCGCAGCCACTGGCGAGCCTGACGCGAGCCCCATCATCCCCACCCCCGCTAGAGAGGAACATCACATGTCCGAGACCAGGCCTGTTCGTCGGCGCCGATCCGAACTTTCCACCCCCGCCACCAGTGAGAAAATGATGGCCAAGGCGGCAGCGAGCGACGCCGATCTCGTCTTCCTCGACCTGGAAGACGCCGTCGCACCGAACGCAAAGGACGTCGCCCGCCGCCAGGCCGTCACCGCCTTGCAGACCCTGGACTGGGGAAACAAGATTCGCGCGGTCCGCGTCAACGGGGTCCAGACCACGTGGTGTCTCGACGACATCACCGAGGTCGTCGCCGGCGCTGGCGCTCACCTCGACGTGCTGATCCTGCCGAAGGTGAAGTCCCCGCGTGATGTCTGGTTCGTCGACACCCTGCTGACGCAGCTCGAGTACAAGCACGGCCTGAAGGTCGGGGCGATCGGGCTCGAGGTACTGATCGAGGAGGTCGAAGCACTCGCTGCGGTGGACGCCATCGCTGCCTGCAGTCCGCGGCTGGAAGCTCTCATCCTCGGGGTCGGAGACCTCGCCGCCAGCCACGGCATGCGTTCGGCACACATTGGAACAGCCGCTGGCTACCCGGGTGACATCTGGCACTCCGCCCGGACGAAAATGATCGTCGCGGCGCGGAGCAATGGCCTCGATGCCATCGACGGTCCCTTCGGAGACTTCAAGAACGACGACGCCTATCTGCAGCAGGCGAACTGGTCCGCGGAGCTCGGAGCGGTCGGCAAATGGGCCATTCACCCGAATCAGGTCACCCTCGCCAACGCAGTCTTCTCCCCCTCCGAGACGGAAGTCGCTCAGGCGAAGAAGGTCGTCACCGCAATGCGCGAGGCCGAAGCCGCCGGGGACGGAGCCGTCGCCATCGACGGAATCATGATCGATGCCGCCACCGCCCGCATCTTCGAAACTGTGCTGCTGCGCGCATCGGTTGTCGACCAACACTGACCGGCCGGCACCGGAACGAAGCAACATATCCCGCCGGCGCACCCGAGTCGGAACAACCACAACAGAGGAACTTCATGGGCAACATCAACTACGACTTCACCGGCCGCACCGTGATCGTCACCGGCGCCGCCCGGGGCATCGGACTCGAAGTCGCGAAGCATTTCAACAACTCCGGTGCGGACGTGGTCATGGTCGACTTCGACGGCGACGAGGTCAAACAGGCCGCCGAGACCATCGACGCGACCGCCGTTCAGGCCGACGTCAGCAACACCGACGACGTCGAACGCGTCGTCAATGACACCGTCAAGCGGACCGGTCGAATCGACGTCATCGTCAACAACGCCGGAATCCTGCGCGACCGGGTGCTGTGGAAGCTGACCGACGAGGACTGGGCGCAGGTGCTCGACGTCCACGCCGGCGGCTCGTTCCGGTTCACTCGTGCCGTCGTGCCGCACTTCCGTGCACAGAACTACGGCCGCATCATCAACGTCACGTCCTATTCCGGCATCCGCGGCAACCGGGGCCAGGCGAACTACTCCACCGCCAAGGCCGGCATCATCGGCCTGACCAAGACCTCGGCGAAGGAGCTCGCCGCATTCGGGATCACCGTCAATGCGATCTCACCGAACGCCGCCACCCGCATGACGGCGTCGATCCCCGACGAAAAGGTCTCCGAGGTCACCGGCCCGATAGCCCGATTCGCCGACCCGGCCGAAATGGCCAATGCCATTGCCTTCCTGGCCTCCGAGGAGGCCGGGTACATCACCGGCGTAGTTCTGCCGGTGGACGGCGGAGTATCGATGTAGGAGTGCCACGATCATGACCACACCACCCCTGTCACGACGCGACCTCGATTTCCTGCTCTACGAGTGGCTCGACGTCGAGTCATTGACCACTCGTGAACGCTTCCAGGAACATTCACGCGATACGTTCGATGCCGTCCTTGACCTGAGCGCAGACATCGCCGTCAAGCACTTCGCCCCGCACAACAAGACCGCGGACGCAACCGAACCGACAATCGGCGCCGACGGGAAGGTCATCACCCTCCCGGAAACCAAGAAGGCCTTGGAGGTGTTCGCTCAGGCCGGCCTGTTCGCCGGATCATTCGACGAAGACCTCGGCGGCATGCAGCTCCCGACGTCGGTCATGCGCGCCTCGATCGCCTGGTTCCAAGCGGCGAACGCCGGGACCAGCGGGTACCCCTTCCTGACGGTCGCCAATGCGAATCTGCTGGTGGCGCACGCCAGCAAGGAGCAGATCGACGGATTTGTCCGCCCCATGCTCGAGGGACGATTCTTCGGCACCATGTGCCTGTCGGAACCGCAGGCCGGATCATCCCTGGCCGATATCAGCACGAAAGCCGTCGAACAGGAGGACGGTAGCTATCGGCTGAGCGGGACGAAGATGTGGATCTCAGGCGGAGACCATGAGATCAGCGCCAACATCGTGCACCTGGTGCTCGCGAAGATCCCCGGCGGCCCCCCCGGCGTGAAGGGCATTTCCCTCTTCATCGTTCCCAAATACCTGCTCGACGATGCAGGCAATCCGGGCGAACGAAATGACGTAGCGCTGGTCGGACTCAACCACAAGATGGGCAATCGCGGCACCACGAACGCGCTGTTGAACTTCGGGGACGGCAGCTACTCCCCAGGCGGTCGCCCGGGTGCCGTCGGATACCTCGTCGGACAACCCCATAACGGGCTCTCGTACATGTTCCACATGATGAACGAGGCACGCATCGGAGTCGGATTCCTGGCCACCGCACTCGGTTACGCAGGCTTTCTGCAGTCGGTCGACTATGCGAAAACCCGCACCCAGGGCCGAAGCCAATCCGGAACGGGTTCCACCGCAAAACCAGTGGCGATCGTCGAACACTCCGACGTCAAACGGATGCTGCTGGCGCAGAAATCCTACGTCGAAGGCGCTCTTGCACTTGGACTATACTGTTCCAACCTCGTCGATGAGCAGGACACCCTCGACGACACACAGCAGCAGGCCGAGAAAACACTGCTACTCGATGTGTTGACCCCGATCGCGAAGAGTTGGCCATCCCAGTGGTGCCTACGCGCCAACGACCTCGCCATTCAAGTGCACGGCGGTTACGGCTACACCCGCGACTACGACGTCGAACAATTCTACCGCGACAATCGGCTCAACCAGATCCACGAAGGTACACACGGCATCCAAGGCCTCGACCTGCTCGGCCGAAAGATGGTCATGCAAAACGGTGCGGGTCTGGACCTGCTCGTGACTACCATCGGTTCCACCATCGAACGTGCTCAGCACGCGGGCGGCGAAGCAGCCGATCTGGCCACTGATCTCGACGCTGCACTCGACCGCACCCGAGCGGTGACGACGACTCTTCGCGACGAACCCGACAAGGCGCAATCGCTGACCAATTCGTCGATCTACCTCGAGGCGGTCGGCCACGTCGTCGTAGCCTGGATCTGGCTCGAACAGTTCCTTGCAGTCGGAGACTCGCAGGGAGACTTCTACGACGGAAAGCGTCAGGCAGCGCGCTACTTCTTCCGCTACGAACTCCCCTCCACGGGAGCACAGTTCGATCTTCTCGCCAGTCTCGATCGGACGACACTCGATATGTCCGCAGACTGGTTCTGAGGATGGCCGGTCACCGCGCACCGGTGAGAGCGGCTCTGCCGCAGTACCCGCATACCATGTTCCGCTCGATCAGAAAGCATGTTCATGTCTCGTGAAGCAGTCATCGTCGATGCCGTCCGCTCGCCAGTTGGTAAAAGAAACGGAGGGCTGTCTTCCGTTCATCCTGCCGATCTGTCGGCGCATGTGTTGTGCGCGCTCATCGAACGGACCGGCCTCGATCCCGCGTTGGTCGAGGATGTCATCTGGGGATGCGTCAGTCAGGTCGGTGAACAGAGCTTCGACATCGCTCGGACCGCGGCGCTGTCCGCAGGATGGCCCATTCACGTTCCCGGCACCACCATCGATCGGCAGTGCGGGTCATCGCAACAGGCCGTCAGCTTCGCCGCAGCGAGCGTAGTTGCCGGGCACTACGACATCGTCGTCGCAGGCGGCGTCGAATCCATGTCCCGCATCCCCATCGGATCGTCGACCGCGGCGGGCAATTCCCCGCTCGGTGAGCTCTACTCCCAGCGGTTCGGATCCGAGTTCCCTAATCAAGGAATCGGTGCGGAACAGATCGCCGACGACTGGGGACTGTCGCGAACACAGCTCGACGAGTTCGCCCTTAGCTCCCACGCCAAAGCGGCCGCGGCAATCGACGCGGGACGATTCGAATCCCAGATCGCATCCATCCCGGTAAATGGAGAGAAAATAGCGGTCGACGAGGGGGTCCGGCGCGGCGGCACCCTCGAATCGCTCGCCAAGCTCAAGCCGGCCTTCACCCCGGACGGCAAGATCACCGCGGCCAATTCCTCGCAGATCAGCGACGGCTCCGCCGCACTGCTGATCATGGGATCCGACACCGCCGCCGAGCTCGGTTTCACGCCGATCGCAGCGATCGATACCGCCGTCGTCATCGGATCTCCGCCGATGCCGATGCTGACCGGGCCCATCCCAGCGACCGAGAAACTGCTCGCTCGACGCGGCCTCACGATCGACGATATCGGAACGTACGAGGTCAACGAAGCTTTCGCCTCGGTTGCCTTGGCGTGGCTGAAGGAAGTCGGGGCCAACGAAGAACGGTTGAATCCCAATGGTGGCGCCATTGCACTCGGGCACCCACTCGGCGGGAGCGGTGCCCGGCTGATGACGACCATGGTTCACCACATGCGCGAGAACGACATCGAGTTCGGCCTGCAAACCATGTGCGAGGGCGGCGGACAGGCCAACGCCACCCTGCTCCGCCTCCTCTGACACGCTTCTGCCGGGTCCCGACCCACGGTGCATGCCAGGCCACCGGCCTGCGCTCGTGAAACGGGGTGCAAAGGTGCCGCTACGAAACCTTGCCAGCGTCGTGGCGTGCCGTCACGGTCGACTTCGACCGTGGCGGCTGTCGTCTGTCCGAACCAGGCTGGAATCAATTACGTGTCGTCCCGTCCGAGGGTGTGAGTCTGCGCGGGCGCCACACCGCTTTCGGGAAGCACCACCCCGTTTTCGCAACAATTGTCTCGGTCCGTCGCGACCGATGTCGCTTCACGGTGATGGCGATCACTGATTAGCTGAATGCAGTGCGACGGTAGCAATTCCAGCAACCCGGAGAGGTCACTACTGCCCAGCAGTATGCCCCGGGATCCGCTTCAACACCGCTAGGAATGCACACCAGCAGACCTGAATACGGCGTCACTCGAACTGACGCCGCCAGACGAGGGTGAGGAACCAGTGTCGAACGACAAACTCATTGGTGAGCTGGATTTCGATCCAACCGCTCTGAAAGAAAAATACGACTACGAACGTGATCGCCGCATCCGCCCGGACGCAAAGAAGCAGTACGTCGGCACCTCAGTCGGGCGGTTCGAGCAGTACAGCCGTGACCCGTGGAGTGACGCCGACGTTCCCCGCGAGGCCTTGACCGAGCACACCTCCGTCATCATCGCGGGCGGCGGCTTCGGCGGTCTGTTGCTGGGCGCTCGGTTGCGCGATGCCGGAGTGACCGATATCCGGGTGATCGAGACGGGCGGCGACTTCGGTGGAACGTGGTACTGGAACAGATACCCGGGTGCCATGTGCGACATCGAAGCGCACATCTACCTACCTCTGCTCGAAGAGCTGAACTACGCGCCGAAGCATCGCTACGCCTATGCAGCAGAAATGCTCGAGATCAGCCAGCGAATCGGTAAGGAATACGGACTCTACGACAAAGCCTGCTTTCACACCGCGATCACGGGCGCACAGTGGTCCGAGGACGAGAACCGTTGGCACATTCAAACGGACCGCAACGACAGGCTGACCGCCGACTACTTCCTTCTCGCCTGCGGCCGTCAGAGCCTGCCGAAACTCCCCAATTTGCCCGGCATCGATCAGTTCGAAGGCCACATCTTCCATTCGAGCCGATGGGACTACAGCTACACCGGCGGTACCAGCGAGGGCGGACTCACCGGACTGAAGGACAAGCGAGTCGGAGTCGTCGGAACAGGTGCGACGGCGCTGCAAATCGTGCCCGAAGTCGCCAAAGACGCCGGCGAGCTCCTGGTGTTCCAGCGGACACCCTCGACCGTCGGGGTCCGCGGACAACGCGAAACCGGTCCCGACTGGGTCGATATGTCCAAACCCGGGTGGCAGCGCGAACGCCGCGAAAACTTCCAAGCCCATGTTCAATTCGGCACCCAAGCCGGCTACGTGCGGCCCGAGGTCGATTTGGTGGGCGATGGGTGGACTGGAGCATTCGAGGTCCTCGCCGAGCCGGAAGACTCGGTGACCAAGCGGTTGGGGCGGCCGCCGACGCAGGAAGAGCTCGCCGAGCTGTCCGAGATCAACGACTACAGGTTGATGAACCAGATCCGGGGCCGCGTCGACGACGTGGTCGAAGATCCGACCACCGCCGAGGCCCTCAAGCCGTGGTATCGCTGGTGGTGCAAGCGGCCCGGGTGGCACGACGACTACCTCGCTGCGTTCAATCGGAAGAACGTCACGTTGATCGACACCCACGGTCAGGGTGTGGAGCGATTCACACCCAACGGTGTCGTGGTGGACGGTATCGAGCATCCACTCGATTGCCTGATCATGGCAACGGGATTCGAATCGGCAATCTCCTACACCGAGTTGACTGGATTCGACATCATCGGGCGGGAGACAACACTCTCGCAGCACTGGGCGAACGGCGTCCGGACACTGCACGGCATGTCAACCGACAAGTTCCCGAACATGTTCTTCATCGGCGGAAACACCCAGACTGCGTCGGCGGTGAACGCTGTGCACCTGCTGGACGAGCAATCTCAGTACGTCGCGCACATCATCGCGCAGACCGACGCCAAGAATGCACGCGCCGTCGAGGCCGAACCCCAAGACGTCGAACAATGGGTAAGGATCATCGCCGAATCCCCGAAGAATCACGCGATGTTCCGATTCTTCGCGCAATGCACACCGGGTTACTACAACGCCGAAGGCAAAGCCGAGAGTAGCGCCGACCTGTTCATCGGCGGGCGCTACGGAGACGGTCCACTTGCCTACTACAACGTCCTGCACAACTGGGCGGCCGACGGGCAACTACAGGGGTACACGCTCAAGCAGGAGTGAAGTTCGAGAGCGAAATTCGAACGCGGCCGGCGTGCGAACACCGGTAAGTTCCATCCTCACCAGTGTCCGCACGCCGGCCGCACGTGTTCTCCGAATTCACCAGCTACTCGACCCCGACAGCACATCTCGGATGGATCGATCGTGAACCGGTATCTCAGCGACCAGAACGGTCAGTGGTGTCCACTGGATGAGCCGAACCTGGGACAGACGACACTTTCGGGATCGACGGTGTTCGAACATCTTGCAGCGCCGTAGCCTTGACGATTGGAAGAAAGCGCGGCGCATGGGTGGACGGACCGTCGCGTCACGGGCTCTTGTGCGTCCATCGACAGGTGGAAGCGAGCAGGGGTTCGATGAAATAGCTGCAGATATGTGAGATTCCACTCAAGCCAAGGGGGTCATACCGTCCACGGCAAGGATGTGTCCCGTGACGTAGGAAGAGTTCGGCGACGCCAAGAAGGCAATTGTTCGCGCGACATCTTCGGGCTCACCCAGCCTCCCGAGGGCGCTGTGCGAAGCCTTGTCCGCGAAGCCTCAGCGTCCGCACAAGATCACCTTCGGGATTCGCCAGTCGTGCTGTTATCGAAGCCGCCCCTCGCTGTCTCCCGGCGCGGCATATTTCGTCCGTTCCTGCACGAAATCCTCGGTCGAGGTGTGCGGAGCGCACTCTGCAGAGCCAAAGTGGACCCACCTGGTGTTTAGTCCAGATGCTGCGTAAATGTTTTCTACAGCAGTCACCCCACAGACGGGCAGCGACCTACGCGCTCGTCGCCGTCGGAGGTGGGCAGATCCTCCGGTGCGGACTCTGACGGTGAGACGCTCACTCCACTCCCCCGCCGGCTCTGTGCCCAATAAAAGATCTGGAGCGATCACCACCGTTCGCCGGTAGTGCGCGGACGTGCCCGCAGCACGCGGAATCAGGTGTGATTTGAGGCCCCACTTACGCGTGATTACCGCCCAGTCTGTTCGTGGTGTTGTCCGTCGCTGAACGTGCCGACGATGGCGTCACTGTCGATGCCGTTGATGTCGATATGAGAAGGGCCCTTCCCGCGGTCGCGGGGAGGGCCTTCGTCGGAGTGGTGAGGGAATCGTCGGCGTGGTGACGTCGCGCGATCAGTGACTCAGTCGTGGCCACTTTCGGTGACGGCGACCCGTGCGGACTTCTCGTCGACGATGGACACTTTCGTTGCGAACGCCGCCGTCAACGCCTGCACCGCCAGGTTGTTTACCGCCCGCGGATATCCGCGGGCCGCATTGTGAATCAGGGTGACCGCGTCGTCGGTGAACAACGGATCCGTCCGGCCGGCGATCTTGCAGTGATGGGTGATGTAGTCCGCCGAATCTGTCGGGCTCATCCCGGCCAAGGCGTAGCGCACCGCGATCCGCTGGTCCAACGCGGCGAGTACTCCGAGTCGCAGCCGGTGCCGCAACGTCGGCTGCCCGACCAGCAGTGCCGCGAACGGTGACCCCGAATCCATGTCGTGGTTGGTCAGCATCCGGATGGCTTCCATCTGCGCGTTGTCGAGTAGATGCGCCTCGTCGATCACCACGACCGGGGTGCGGCCTCGCTCGGCGTATTCGGCGGCCAATGCCTCGGCGGCTTGCGGCGCCAAGGTCGCGGTGTAGAAACTCGGCACCCGGCCCAGTGCGGTGACGATGTGATGCAGCATTCCCCGCACTCCCACCGACGGGTTCGGTAGGTAGATGATCACATGCCGGGCTGGGTCCAAGGCCGCTGTCGCGGCGCGGATGGCGACGGTTTTCCCGGCGCCGACCTCGCCGGTGATCACTCCTAACGCGTGTTGGTCCACGCACCAGGAGATCCGGGCGACGGCTTCGGCGTGGCCGGGGTGCCGGTGCAGCATCGACGGTGCCAACCCTCGGCCGAACGGCATTCGGGTGAAGCCGTAGTAGGACTGCAGGCGTTCGATACTCATGCGGGCCGCCCGTCGCGGTGGGTGAATTCATCGGTGAGGTCGTCGATGCTCAACTGCCCGGGAAGCTGCTCACCACCGTTATCGTCGTCGGTGGGTCCGTAGAGGGCGTGATACCCGATCCGCCGATCGCTGCGAACCTGCTCATGATGGGTCTGGGCCGTCAACGCCAGATAGTCGATACCCGTCGCAGCGGGCGTGGGTCGTTCCGGAATCTCGGGCCGGGGCTTTCGGGTGCACGTGCCGGGTGATGTTGTGCGGCACCGCCCGTCCGTGCGGGGCGTCGCGGTAGCGGACCTCGATGGTCTCCATGTCGAATGGGGAGAACACCAACTCGACCTTCCGTCCCACCAGGCGTGATCGACCTGGTAGGTGTTGCCGTGCAACGACACCGTCGCCGTCTTGGTCACCGTCCGATACTCCGACCATAGGAACGCCTCGGTCAGATCGGCGGCCGTCGGCATCGCCGGTGTCCGTCCCAGCCGCGACCACCCGGACTCCCACCGATCGAGTGGGCTCTGCCCGGTTTCCGAATGCACCCGCCGGTGGTATTCGACTTCGATCCATCCCGTCAGCAGCCGGTTGAGCTCCAACAACGCGGTTCGGTGATCGAGACTCGCGGCGGTGAGATCCTCGGCGGTGGTGTCGGCGACCTCGACGAGGAACTGCTCCCGGACGGTGCGGAAGAACCGCTCGATCTTCCCGCGCCCTTGCGGGTGGTGCGGGGTCGAATGCACCAACCGGATACCGAGCTTCGCGCAGGCCCGCAGCAGCCACGCATCGACAAACGCCGAGCCGTTGTCGACGTAGACCGAGCCCGGGACGCCGCGCGCCGCGAGCGCCGGCTCCAACGCGACCCCGAGACGGACGGTGTCCTCAGAGAACCCGAACCGGTAGCCGGTGATCAACCGGGAATGATCATCCAAGAATGCGAACAGATACGTCTTGCGGCCACCGATCCTCGGCCCGTGCAGCGCGTCCCCGGTCCACCGATCGTTCGGGTTCTCCGCTTCGAACCGCCCGAACACAGTCGGGGCGTCCCCGGCGGCGGGGCCGATCAACTCCAGCCGGTGGAAATGGCGCAGCAGCGTCGATTCCGACGGCGCCCATCCCGCCGAGGCCCGCAGAATCCGTTGCACCTGCGCGACGGTGCGGGCCGGGTTCTCCCGTTTCAGCGACGCCGCCAACTCCAAGGTCGCAGTGTCCGTCCGCGGAGTCCCCGCCCGCGTGGGGGGAATCAACTCCTCGAACCCACCGGCCCTGTAGCGGCGGATCCACCGATCGAGCGTGTCCCGCGAATACCTCACCCGGGTTCCGAACGGGTCGGTGTGCTGTCGGCTCGCGATCTCCCGCACCAGCCGGCCCCGGGCCTTCGTCGACAACCCGGCATCGAGCGCCGGGCAGATCAATTGGTAGCGGAACAACCCGACCGCATGGCTTCTCTCACGTCGTTTCTCATCATCGGTAGGCAACACGATCCCCATTCATCGAAGAATGCGCTGCCCGAACCTGTTGCCGGGCAGTCACACCCGCGACGATGACGGATCATCTTTTGTCGGCGGCAGGGTCAACTGGTGTTGCAGGATCCGATGCCGGGACCGGTGGCCAGCCGGGCGAGAGCAGCCGACCAGCACTGGCCGCGACGGCGACCTGCGCGGCCGTCACCGCGCCGAGGACCGCGGACCTTCCGAAGCGAGCGGTGATCGCACCGTGTGCCGCGTGCACCGCGGCGAGGACGTCGCCCCACACCGACTCCGTTGTCCTCGGCACCGCCACATCCACACCCGTCGTGACCGCGACCGCGAGGAACCAACTACGCACCGCATCCGCTCGGGCCGCCGCCACCCGCAACCAGCCGCGGACCGTGGACCTCGGGATGCCCAATCGCTGCGCGATCGGGCGGTGCCCGTGACCGCGGGCCTTCGCCGCCAACGCCGCCCAGATCAACTCCGCGAGATACGCCCTGCGCAGCAACAACGTCACCGGCAGCAGGACGTGCGTCACCGCACACCCCCGGCACCGTGCCCGTCGCGGACGCACCGGCGCAGCCATTCCGGCCACCGGGCGGGGTCGGGCGAAACCCCAGCCCGCCAGCACTCCACCGGTGCAGGACGGGCAGGACATGTCCCCGCGCGACAGGCGGGACTCGACGCGGACAGGATCGACCTCTACCGTGACCATCAGTGCGCCTTTCGCACGACGCACGGTGCCCCCGTGAGCTCCGCCAAGAATTCAGCGGGGGCGCCGTGCACCCATCAGTTCCTCGTCACACTGATGGTGCAGACCACCAAGATCAACCCCACGCCGATCATTCCAATCAGATCGGCAACGTCATTGACGACCGCGGACCCGATCCTCGTCATCGCCATAGACGCTCAACACCACCGCGTCCCGACCGTCTCCCGCGACGCGGCCGGGAACTTGTTCAGCAACCGTACGGTGACCTGCGAAAGCTGGTTCCTGCGCCGGCAGCACCGAAACCACTGGTGAAACACCATTTTCGGCGCATCAGGTTGGTCCCACGGGAAGGACGCTCGGGGCGGGGCGACACTTGCCGCCCCGTCCAGGCCGGTGCAGCACCGCAGCGGGACCGCGGTCGACGCCGTGCTGATTATTCGACGGGCCGGGCGGGCAGTCTGGATCCATGAGCACGGCGCAGCACGAGCGGGAAGACAAATACGACGTCGGTGCCGACTTCGCGGTACCGGACCTGGACGATCTGGTCCCGCCGGGCGGCCGGCTCGACGAAGACACCGTCACCCTCGACAACGAATACTTCGACACCACGGACCGGGACCTACTCCGCCAGCACGTCACGTTGCGACGCCGATCCGGCGACACCGACGCCGGGTGGCAGCTGAAGGTGCCCGACCGCAAGGCGCGCACCGAAATCCGGGTGCCGTTCACCGCGGACGATTCGGTGCCGGGCAGCTGGCCACCCTGATCTCGGGGGTGGCCCTGGGCAAACCGGTGCACCCGGTGGCATCGATCTCGACCGTTCGGCGCCGGCGCCGGCTGCTCGACCCGGAGGGACACCTTCTCACCGAGGTCGCCGACGACACGGTGCACGCCACCGGTGCCGCCGCAGTGTCCGCCGGGGACGGCGCGGTCGCCAGCGACTGGCGCGAGGTGGAGGTCGAACTGGGCGAGAGAGGCGACGGGACACTACTCGAGGCGATCGGCACACGGCTGACCCGGGACGACGCCCGACCGGTCCGGGCCCCGCCCGCGACGGTTCCGGCACAGAGGCGGTCAAACTAAACGACACAGCCGCACTTGTCCGTGCCACCGGCCGACGGGCCCCGCCCGTGGCTACCGACATCGCTGATCCGGATCAGTGCGCCGCTCTGGTCGACGCGGCAATGACCGAGTTCGGCCGCGTCGACGTTCTCGTCAACAACGCCGGCGTCGCCAGCGCCCACCCCGCCACCCGCGAAACCCCCGACCAGTTTCGCTCGGTCACCGTTGATAGGAAGCGAAGCCCGGTCGTGCGAAGGCATCGATTACTGGGCGTTTGCGTCGTCGAGCGGGCTGGGTGACAAATATTTGATCTTTCTTCTGTCGCGTTCGTGAATTAGCCGATAAAGGACCGTTGCCTGTAACCGAGTTACGAACTGAATCAACAACGATGCCGCTTTATTTCAACACCTGCCACACGAATTCGCGCCATTTTTTCTTGTCTGCGGGCGAAAGGCTTTCTTGACCGAAGCTAAACTGCAGAACATTGGGCATCGAGTAGGGAACTCCGCCCGCTACAACCAGTAGCGCTGTTGCCAACTCCGCCGGGACGTCGTCGCGAATCTCCTTGTTTACCTGCTTGCGCCGCACCCACTCGATGGCCGCTCGGTAGTTTTCGGCGCGTTTGATGGCGAGCCTGGTTCCCGACACCTGGCCAGCAATTGCCTCCCACACAATCAACCGGGACATAGAGTAGGTGATGCGTTCCAGTTCTTCATCATCCTCGTCGACCGGTCCACGGCTGTTCCTGTCCTTTGCGTCGTGGACACCCATGTAATCAACGACTGCACCGCCGTCGATCACGCCTTCCGGAGATGCGCCGCGAACTTTGAGTACGAGTTGTTCGAAAGCCTCCTCGTACAGACCCCTTTTGTTACCGAAATGGCGGTAGATAAGCTGCTTGTTAAAACCGGACGCCTTGGCGATCCGGTCGATCCGAGCGCCCGCGAAGCCTGCGGCGACGAACTCGTCGATAGCTGCCTCAAGGATGATTTGTCGCGTCTCGACGGGTGGCGCAATTTTTCCCTCGTCCGAGCGAGGCAGGCGAGTCAAATCAGCACCTCCCGGGTCACAGCTTGACGTTGTGCATCGACCATTAGGTGAGGATATGCCAACGACTTCTACGGACTACACGTACCCACACTTCTGTTCGAGTGCGCAATGCGGCGAATTTGAGCCAGATGCCCAGTCGGGTAAGGATGGCCAACCTCAAGATACCGGGCGCGTCGAGGTCCGATTCGGTTGTAGTCGGCGCAGGGACGCCGAACGAGGGCTTCTCTTCGGCTCGGAGTCTCGCCCTCGACAGAGCTACACGCGTGCAGCGACCTGCCGGACCTCCAACCACCTCTGTAACTGAATGGTTGCAAACCGATCAACCATTCGGTTACCCTCAGGTTGGAAGTGACTGCGGTCACTTGAGGCGCTCGCAAGTGCTGGTGACACAGCGACAGAAAGGATCCCATGTCCTATCCGAAGATCGAACTGAACGAAGAGGGCATGCGGGAGGGCATGCAGATCGAGTCCGTGACGATAGGGCTGGATGACAAGGTTCGACTTCTGAACGCCTTGTCGTTGACCGGACTGAAGAACATCATGGTCGGCTCGTTCGTCAGCCCCCGCTACACCCCGCAGATGAGTGAGATCGACCAGCTGGTGCGCCGGTTCACACCGGTAGAGGGCGTCCACTATCGGGCACTGGCGCTGAATCAGAAGGGACGCGACCGCGCAGCCGAGCACATGCCGCCGCTGACAGGTTCGCGCTTTCCCCCGATGACGATGGTCCACCTCTGCGACACCTTCATCCGTCGGAACGCCAACATCTCGCAGCAGTTCGAGATCGACAGATGGACAGACGTTGTCGAAGGCGCGAAGCGTGACGGTGCTTCCGAGGGCGGGCTCGGTCTGGGAGCGGCGTGGGGGTCGAACTTCACCGGCCATCGGAGCCTGGCTGACCGGATTGAAATGCTCGAGCTACAGAGCGCACTCTGGGAATCCGCGGGAATTCCCGTGACGACTCTGAGCTTGGCCGATCCGATGAGTTGGTGCATGCCGGATCAAGTCGAGGAGACTCTGGCCGCCATGCTGGAACGCTGGCCGGGCATCAATACGTTCCACCTGCACTTACACGACGCTCGCGGAATGGCCCTACCGTCGATATACGCCGCGCTGCGGGTGCTCGATCACCGCCATACGCTCGTCTTGGATACCACCTTCGGTGGTATTGGCGGGTGCCCGTACTGCGGGAACGGCCGCGCTACGGGTATGGCGGCGACGGAGGACGTCGTGCACATGCTCGAGCATATGGGAATCCCTACCGACGTGGATCTCAGTCGCCTGATCGATGCGGTGTGGCTCCTCGAGGAAGTTCTCGGTCGTTCTACACCAGGAAAAGTGTCCACAGCCGGTCCGTTTCCCTCCTCACCGGATGAGCTGTACAGCCCGAACCTACCGCTCGTCGAGACCCACGACGAGGCGAAGCACTTCAAACGCGGAGAAGTGAGCGTCGACCACCAGTCTCGGCCATGGCGTGAGCCCATTCCTGACCCCGAACCCACAGCGATCAAGTTCCGTACAGCCGAAAGGCCGCTCGTATGACACTCTTACTGTCCGACAATGTCAAAGCAATGGAAGGCGTCAAAGGCGACGTCGTCACCTCGCCACAGGCATTGGACGAGAACACTCTTCGCCGTTTCGTGCACGCGACCATGGACACGAACCCGCTTCACCTCGATCCCGCCGCGGCGCGAGCTGCGGGTTTCGACAATCCGGTGGCTCCGCCATTGTGGCCGATGCATTCGATGGTTCGCGGATTGAATTTCCCTGACCCGCTCGACGCACTCGGCTCCGACCCTGATTGGGATGGTGCGGCAGGGATGCTCTTCCCCGGGCTGCCACCGTTGGACCTGCCCGGCACCAGGATGCTCAATGCCGGTACCGAGGCCGAGTTCTATCGTCTCGCGGAAGTCGGCGACGTCGTCAGCGCGCAATCCGAGTATCACCAAGTTTACGAGCGAGAAGGTCGGAGCGGCCCGATGGTCGTAGTCCGAGTCCGCACGACCTACTCCAATCACCGCGGCGCCCGCCTCGCTGTTATCACGATGTCGCTCATCTACCGAAACGAAATGGACTCACCCTCATGATCTCCACGGATTCGCGACGGCTGTTTCGGCAGCTCCGTGTCGGCGAGGAGCTACCACACCACACGGCCGGACCTATCACCGGCGTACACCTCATGCGCTGGTCGTCAGCGATCGAGAACTGGCATCGAATTCATTACGACCTGCCATTCGCTACCGACCACGAAGGTCTGCCCGGCCTCCTCATCAACGGTAGCTGGAAGCAGCATTTTCTCTTGCAGATGCTCAGACGCTGGGCCGGACCAGGGGCGTGGGTGTCCAAGGTCGGTTTCCAGTTTCGTTCCATGGATGTCGCAGGAGCAACGCTCACGGCATGGGGTCGAGTTACAGCCCTGGTGGAGAGAGACGGCCTCGGCTACGCAGATCTCGAGATCGGAATCCGCGATCAGTCCGGTCGCGAAGGAACACTCGGGTCCGCCACCGTCGTCTTTCCCGCCGAACGCGACGTCCCCTACCCGTATGCGGAGGTTGGAGTATGACCGACCAAGCTCTGTCATCCGTGCGGGTACTGGAATTGGCCGGCGGGATCTCCTCGGCTTTCGGGGGACGTTTGTTGAGTGATCTGGGCGCCTCGGTGACCACCGTCGACCGGGCGGATCAATCACTGCGGGTGCCGGCTGACAACTCTGCTGAAAGCTCGTTGCTTCGCGAGTATCTGAACTGGGACAAGACGGTGGTCGAGGTGGACACGTCCATTAAGGGCGGCGCCCTGGACGTCCTTCTCGCTGCGACGGACATTGTCCTGCTCGGTGACGATTTGGCTACCCTCAACACGTGGGGCGTCGATCCGCTGAGTCTGTCGCAACAGCGCCCGGAACTCACCGTCACAGTGGTTACGCCCTTCGGACTCACCGGTCCGATGGCCGAATGGCCGGCGACCGAACTGATTGTTCAAGCACTGAGTGGGCTGCTGACGATCAGCGGTGTTCAGGGACGTGAGCCGCTCATGCGCGGGCTACAACAGTCCGCGTATGCCGCAGGAATCAACGCTGCCTACACGAGCCTTGCGTCGTACTACGCAACGCTCAACGGCCACGAAGGCGCCCTGATCGACATCTCTCGACGCGAGGTCCTCAGCTCGGAACTGGTGCTGAACACGCCCTATTACACATCGATGGGCGCCCTGCAGAGTCGACTTCCGGTCACCAAGGACATCTTCTTCACCGGGGCCCCGATGCCGGTCAGTGACGGCTTGGTCACTATGCAGATCAACAACAGGATCGGCATCGAATCGTTTGCAGAAGTGTTCGACGACCCCCGCTTCGCCGATCCCCGATACGGCAGCGCGGACGGACGACTGCGCCACGCCGACGAACTCGCAGCCATGGTGAACGAACATCTGTCCCGATGGCAGGCTCGACCCTTCTTCGAGCACGTGGCCGAATTGGGAATGCTGGCAGGCTTCGTGCAAACCGCTGAACAGTTACTGGCCTGCCCACAACTCGAGGCACGGGAGGCATGGAGGGAAGTGACCGTCGAGGGAACCACCTACCGTCTCCCAGCCAATCTCATCAGGGCGACCCCCAATTCGACGTTCGCACCGAAGCAAGAGGAGGTCGCATGAGTACCACCGACCGCCCCTCGGCCAATTCGAAGCCGGGCCCGCTGGACGGGCTACGTGTCATCGACCTGTCCACCGTCTTCGCTGTTCCTTATATTGCCGGTCTTCTCGGGGATTTCGGCGCGGACGTGATCAAGGTCGAGTCCCCTGATCGACTGGAACAGACTCGCGGTGTGGTTTTCGGTCCGCTGCTCGACAACGAGGCCGACGACTCGCCGTGGGACCGGTCTGGTTCCTTCGGAGTGCTGAACCGCAACAAGCGGTCCACCGCAGTCGACATGAAGACTCCCGAAGGGCGAGAACTTCTTTGGCGACTTGTCGGTGACGCCGATGTCCTCCTGGATAATTTCACACCACGCGTTCTGCCCAGTTGGGGCTTCACCCACGAGGCTCTCGTGGCCGCCAATCCGTCCCTGATTCATCTGTCCAACACTGGATTTGGATCCACAGGACCATGGTCGTCCTTCAAAGCCCAAGGCACCACGCTCGAGTCCACGATGGGAGTGGGCGCTTACTCCGGCTACGCGGGAGAACCCCCCTCTAAAGTCGGGCAGTCCTACCCCGATTTCTTGGCGGCGTGGACCGGACTCACAGCCTTGATGGCGGCTCTGGTCGAAAGGCGGCGCACGGGCGAAGGCCAATGGATCGATCTGGGTATGTATCAGCTCGGGCCCGCAGTGATTCCAGAGGCACTCGCCCGCGCACAGACTCAAGGCGGCGACTACGGGCGCCGAGGAAACCACGAGATACACGCCGAGTTCAGCCAAGTGTTCGCCAGCGCCCAATCGGAACGCTGGATAGCCGTAAGTATCCGTCCCGGACAATGGGACGCAGTCGCTGCAGCCCTTCCTGGAATCTCCCACGACGCAGAACGCGAAAACGCCCTCGCACTCGTACTCGCGACCTTTGATGCAGAAGATGCCGCCGCGTCACTGCGCCACTGCGGGGTCTCCGCCGCGGTGGTCAGTGATGCCCATGATCTGATGCTCGATCCACAGCTGAGGCATCGCCGGTTCTTCGAGCCGCTGCCTGCGGCCGACGACCGTTCGATGCGGCCCGTGATCGGACGTCCCTACCGGTGGACTGCCGACACTGCTGTCACGACTCGGTACCGAGCCCCCCACTTCGGCGAGCACAACTCCGAAGTGTTGTCCGAGATCGGCGTGGACCAGGCAGCACAAACAGACCTTCGAGACCGGGGAGCGGTCGCCGATACACCGCGCAACCCACCGCCCGTGGTGCCGGTCAACATCGAGCTGAACCTCGCGCGCGGCATCTTCAGCTCTATAGACCCTGACTTCATGTCTGTTCTCGCCACGATGACGTCAGATGACAACACTCAGAAAGCGTGATCCCATGACTAGCGTCAACTACAGCGCTCCGGCAACGATGTTTCAGCTCCCCTCGGAACTGCAGGAACTGCGTGACCACACCCGCAATGTCGTCGAGAAGGAATGCTTTCCCCTCGAAGCGAAGTTTCTCAGCAACCAATGGGCCAGCCCCGACACCGAGTTCTTGGGCTGGGGCGAAGGCCAGGTTGACGGCTCCCTCCCGGCCGAGGACTGGAAGCGACTGCGTGAGGTCTCCGAGCAGGCAGGGCTGTATGCCATCGGGCTGCCAGAAGAGCTCGGCGGCGGAGGTCTGGGCATCCTGGGAGACTTCGTCGTGGCCTGCGAGACGCAGCGCAGCGTGGTCCCACTTCCACGGGCCCATGTGCCCCTACCCCTACTCAAAGGCACAGACGCCCAAAAGGAGCAGTTCCTCGCCCCGGCCCTCGAGGACAAGGTCCTCATGGCGTTCGCCCAGTCGGAGCCGAACGCCGGCTCCGATCCCGCGGCCATGACCACCACCGCGCGTAAAACGGACGACGGATGGCGCATCGACGGCACCAAGATGTGGATCTCCGGCGCCCAACAAGCGACACATCTGCTCGTCCTGGCCGTCACCGACGCGAACAAGCGCGCCCGAGGTGGAATTACCGCCTTCATCGTGGACGCGCAGGCCGAGGGCGTGTCCACAGCGCCCATCGAAACCTGGCTCACCCGGCACGGACATCAATACACGGTGTATCTGGACGGTGTGCATGTCCCTGACGACAGGGTGCTCGGCGAGGTGGGTGGCGGCTTCGGAGTGGGACAGGAATTTCTTCAAATCCAGGATCGGCTCGCCCGCGCCTCACTGGCAGCTGGAATCCTGTCCCGCGGCCTGGACCTAGCGATCGACTGGGCCAAGAACCGCATCACCTTCGGTAAGCCGATCGCGGAGCGCCAGGCGATCCAGTGGATGCTTGTCGACGCGTTCTTGGACCTGAAATCGATCCGGGCCATGGGGTACGAGACGGCCGCCCGCGCCGATACCGGGGAAGACGTACGCTATCTGGCCAGTGCGTCGAAATTCATGGGCGGCAACTACGGCCATCGCTCCATCGACAAACTCATGCAAGTGCTCGGCGGCATGGGCGAAACCCGTGAACAACCGTTCACTACGTGGTACCGGCAGCTACGACACGGTCGCATCGGCGGCGGTACCGATGAAATTCAGCGGATGCTCATCGCCCGAGCGCTACTCGAGGACGGGTCCACCATTTGGCACGCCTGAACGCCGTGGCAAATGGTGGAGCCGTCCCCAACCCACCACCCCACTCTTGGGTCGACACCGCACGAACGTCCCGCACCCACCAACTCGAACACACATAAGTACAGCAATCTGACAAATTTTGGTACTGGAATCTTCCCCGTACCGATCGCGCTGGCTCTCCAGTCCGGCGGCTCGATCGATTCGTAGCTGGCCCCGGGCCTGGTCACAGGCCATCACCTGGAGTTTGCCTCTAACGTCTACCTAGTACAGGAGACCCTCGATGTTCATCCAAGTTCTTGCCCTGGCGATCCTGGGGCTGGTGTTCCTGATCGCCACGTGGAAGCCCGTACATCTAGGGCTCCTGGCCCTCGTGGCGGCCTTCGGCGTTGGCCTCTTCATTGCTGAAGAACCTCTAGCCGATATTCTCGACGCTTTTCCGGTCGGTCTGCTCGTACTGCTGGTGGGCGTTACTTACCTGTTCTCCATTGCCCGCGAGTCCGGGGTTGTGGACTGGGTAATACACCGAGCGATTCGATTGATCGGCGGTAACCTCGCCCTACTTCCCTGGGTATTTTTCGTTTTGTGCGTGGTGATCGCGTCGATGGGTTCCCCATTGGCCTGCGTGGCGGTCGCACCTATCGCGATGTTTTTTGTCACCAAGCACCAGATCAACCCGACGCTCATGGCCCTGCCGGTCGTGGTCGGCGGAGTTGCTGGCGGTTTTGCTCCCATCAGCTTGTTCGGCGTCATCACCAACGGGATCTCGGCGAACTCTGGCCTCGAGGCCAACCCGATTTATCTGTTCGTCGCCGCTATTGTCTTCAACACCGTAGCCATGGCAGTCGCTTTTCTCATCTTCGGAGGTCCGGCGCTGGTTCGACGGGGCCGGGAGAGTCTCGACATCGCACAGGCCTCCCAAATCTCCACTCGCGGTCCGGGGGCAATTTCCCGCGGCCAACAAGCCACAAGGGAGATGTTGCGACCCGGTGGTGGCGCCGCTCGCATCTCCACCGCCGTAGAACCCGACGATCTTGGCGACACGGGTAACGCTCATCTCGAGGCTTCCGACAAGCTCACGGTCTTTCAGGCAATCTCCCTGGCCTCAATCAGTGTGCTGCTCGTCCTGGTCGTCGTGCTCTCTGCTCTGAAAATTCAGACCGACGTCGGTGTCATCGCGCTAACGCTCGCCGTCCTTATCTCCCTGCTGTATCCGGAACGGACGAAGCCGGCAATGAAGGGGATCGATTGGTCTACCGTTCTGCTGGTAGGCGGAGTCATCACATATGCCGGAGTTCTGCAGCGTATCGGAGCAATCGACATGCTGGGCGATGCAGCCGCAGGCGTGCCACACCCGATTCTGGCAGCACTACTGATCTGCGTCATCGGAGCCTTCGTTTCCGCATTCGCCTCCACCACGGGAATCCTCGGCGCGCTTATCCCACTGTCCATTCCACTGATGGCTACCGGCAACTTCACGGGTTACGGCCTCATCGTGGCACTGGCCATCTCCTCGTCATTGGTGGACGCCACCCCGTTCTCCACAGCAGGCGCTGCCTGCGTGGGCGGTGCACCAGAAGATGTGCGTCCCGGACTGACCAGAAACCTCATGCGCTGGGGGCTGTCGATGATCATCATCGGTCCTCTCGCCACCACAGCAGTGCTCGTCCTTCCTGGAATGCTTCTCTGAGCGAGCATGTCTCTCGCGATCCAGAACCTACGGCAACGCACCCACAGATACTGCTCCGCAGATCCGATAGCAAACCGTACCGCTCACGACACCTTGCGACTCGAGATCGACGCCCACCATCAGCCCTACATTTAAGGAACCGCGATGTCGACCGAAATCGACCGCTCCGCGACGACCACAGATACGAGGCACCCGATTACCGGCCCACGTACGCTCGCCGAGAAGGTCTGGCAGGACCATGTGGTCGCCGCCGGCGATGGCCTCGGTGAATCGCAGACACCGGATCTGCTTTACATCGACTTGCATCTCGTCCACGATGGAACCAGCCCGCAGGCCTTCGAGGGTCTACGCCTTCAAGGACGATCCGTGCGTCGACCGGACCTGACGATTGCCACCGAGGACCACAACACTCCCACTGTGAAGATCGACGAACCGATCCCCGATCCAATATCTGCCAGACAGATACAGACACTCCGCGACAATGCGAGTGAGTTCGGAGTTCGGCTGCATTCTCTGGGCGACATCGAGCAAGGCATCGTGCATGTCGTGGGACCACAACTGGGTCTGACTCAACCTGGCATGACCATTGTGTGCGGTGACTCGCACACCTCCACGCACGGGGCTTTCGGCGCACTGGCCTTCGGTATCGGCACCTCCGAGGTCGAGCATGTACTGGCCACCCAAACTCTGCCGTTGAAGCCGTTCAAAACCATGGCAGTGACAGTCGAGGGCACTCTTCGTCAAGGGGTGACGGCGAAGGACATCGTCCTCGCGGTCATAGCCAAGATCGGCACTGGTGGTCAGGGCTACGTGCTCGAGTTCCGCGGGTCAGCTATCAGGTCCCTGTCGATGGAAGCGCGCATGACCGTATGCAACATGGCGATCGAGGCTGGATCTCGGGCTGGAATGATTGCCCCGGACGAGATTACATTCGAATACCTCAAGGGCCGCCCGCATGCCCCGCGGGGGCAGGACTGGGATGCAGCGATCCGGTACTGGAAAAGCCTGCCTTCCGACGAAGACGCCACGTTCGACGCCGAAATCTCACTGGACGCCGGCACTCTCGATCCATTCGTTACCTGGGGAACCAATCCCAGCCAAGGAGTGCCGCTCGATGGATCCGTGCCTTATCCCGATCAGATCCACGACCCCAACGCCAAGCTCACCGCCCAGCGAGCGCTCGAATACATGGACTTGGTGCCTGGGACCCCGATGAAAGACATCCGGGTAGACACCGTGTTCCTGGGTTCCTGTACCAACGGACGAATCGAAGACCTCCGGCTCGCCGCCTCGATCATCCACGGTCACAACAAAGATCGAAACGTTCGCATGATCGTCGTCCCCGGCTCTGCTCGGGTCCGACTGGAGGCCGAGGCCGAAGGCTTGGACCGAATCTTCAGAGACTTCGGTGCCGAATGGCGCTTCGCTGGATGTTCGATGTGTCTGGGAATGAACCCGGACCAGCTGTCATTTGGGGAGCGGTGTGCCTCGACCTCGAACCGTAATTTCGAGGGTCGCCAAGGCAGAGGTGGCCGAACACATCTCGTGTCCCCGGCGGTCGCGGCCGCCACCGCAGTGCGCGGCACCCTCTCATCTCCGTCCGACCTGCCCCTCGGGCGGTTCCACAGTCGAAAGGCATGATCGATGGATTCGTTCGTCCAGCACACCGGAATCGGCGTTCCGCTACAGCATTCCAATGTCGATACCGACCAGATCATCCCGTCCGCATACCTCAAGAGTGTCTCCCGGCACGGCTTCGAGGACGCGCTGTTCGCGGAGTGGCGCAAAGATCCGGACTTCATCCTCAACCGCGAGCCGTACTCGACCGGATCGGTTCTGGTAGCCGGACCGGACTTCGGCACCGGATCCTCCCGTGAGCATGCCGTATGGGCTTTGAAAGACTTCGGCTTCAGGGCAGTGCTGTCCTCACGGTTTGCGGACATCTTCCGCGGCAACGCTGGGAAACAAGGCCTGGTTGCCGCCGAAGTCGATCAGTCGGACATCGAGAAACTCTGGGACCGGCTCGAGAATCATCCGCACACAGAAGTCACCGTAGATCTGAAGGAGCGGACCGTCGTATGTGGAGAGATGACGGTCCTATTTCAATTAGACGACTACACCCGCTGGCGACTCACGGAGGGATTGGACGACATCGATCTGACCCTGCGCACCGAAAAGCAGATCACCGCTTTCGAACACGCGCGTCCGACGCATAAACCCACCACGCTGCCCATCGGCATCTGACCCGGTCCGGCCTGAGCATTCTTCAAACCGTACTGATTCGACAGGGCTACGCACATCGGGTTAGTTCCGATGCAGAACGGGGCCACTCCATGCAATGGAGTGGTCCCCGACCCTGCCTTGCCCATTTTGCGATCCTGTCACGGCTTGCCGGGAGATGCCCCGTTCAAACCGCCATGGTCTTCATCGAAGATGAGCCAGGTGCGCGTCGACCGGACACCGTCGAGGCTCTGTAAACCTTCGAGCACGACGCGTCGAAGCGTCTCGTTGTCCGGGGCGCGTACGAGGACCAGGACGTCGAAATCGCCTCCGAGCAAGCTGAAGTGATCGACGAACTCCATTGTCTTCAGGTCACTGGCTACCGTACGCCACGAATCCTGCCTAATGGACAGTGCAACGAAAGCGGAGGTATCCAATCCGGCCGCCGAGTGACGGACTCGCACGGTGAAGCGCTCGATCACCCCCGTGGCCTTGAGCCGTTCGACACGTGTGTACGCGTGAGCACGCGAAATATGCACTCGGTCGGCCAGTACGCGCATAGACATCCTGCCGTCGAGATTCAACTCCTCGAGAATCCGTCGATCTACGTCATCCAGTTCGGTCTCGACTCGCCTTGCAGCCATTCGTCCACCACACCTTTCGGCACCGCCATTGAATTAGACAATAAAGGTCAATTACGAGTGTTTGTCATCCAATCGTCCACCAAAGCCCATGCATGTTCGGAATGTTGCCGATGTGCGTGCAGAATCACTCTACAAGTCTTTGATCAGGAGAGTTCAGTCATGACCACAATCGAGACCACGGCCAATGCAACTGCGTACCAACGTTTCATGCCCGCCGACGAGCCGGTTCAGTACTTGGATGTCGGCGGCAGGGCCGTCGACAGCGCGGCGCGCTATGCCCGCCCAACGGACGAACGACTGCTCGAGATGTACCGCACCATGGTCAGCGGTCGCCGATTCGACCAGCAAGCAACCGCGTTGACCAAACAGGGCCGACTGGCGGTGTACCCGTCGGCGCGGGGCCAGGAAGCCTGCCAGATCGCCGCGGCCATGTGTCTCAGTGACTCGGACTGGATGTTTCCGACGTACCGCGACTCGATGGCACTAGCAGCGCGTGGCGTCGACCAGGTCGAACTGTTGGGTATGCTCGCCGGCTACTGGCACTGCGGATACGACCCGAAGCAATACAACGTCGCACCCCAATGCACGCCGTTGGCAACACAATTGCTGCACGCAACCGGATTCGCCTACGCCGAACAGAAGCAAGGACGCAGCACCATCGCACTCGCGTTCTGCGGTGACGGCGCCACCAGCGAAGGTGACTTTCACGAAGCGCTGAACTTCGCGGCCGTGTTCAAGGCCCCGGTCATCTTCTTGGTGCAGAACAATGGCTTTGCGATCAGCGTGCCTCTCGCGCGCCAATCGGCAGCACCGTCGCTGTCTCACAAAGGCGTCGGGTACGGAATCGGCAGCGAACAGGTCGACGGCAACGACCCCATCGCTATGATGAGCGTCATGGACGAGGCCGTCACCTACGTACGCGCAGGCAAAGGACCGGTCGTCGTCGAGGCGCACACCTACCGCATAGACGCGCACACCAACGCCGACGATGCCACTCGCTACCGCAAGGCCGACGAAGTCGAGGGCTGGCTCGCCCGCGACCCGTTGGTTCGCCTGGACACCTACCTCGAATCACGCGGAATCCTGAACGACGAATTGCGCACCCAGTTCACCGGCGCTGCTGACACCGATGCGGCTGCTCTCCGCGCCGGCATGAACGTCGAACAGGAGGTCGACCCGGAGGATCTTTTCCGCTTCGTCTACTCCGAACCCACACCCAACTTGATCGAACAGCGCAACCAGGTTGCTGCCGAGCTCGCAGCCGAGGAGAACTGACATGACCACGATTACCATGGCCGGTGCACTGAATGCTGCGCTGCGCGACTCACTCACCGACGACGAGAAGGTCGTCGTCCTCGGCGAAGACGTCGGCACCCTCGGTGGCGTGTTCCGCGTGACCGACGGCCTGACACGCGATTTCGGCGAGGACCGGTGTTTCGACACCCCGCTCGCCGAATCCGGAATCATCGGATTCGCGATCGGTATGGCGATGTCGGGCTACAAGCCGGTCGTCGAAATGCAGTTCGACGCCTTCGCCTATCCTGCCTTCGAGCAGATCGTGTCGCATGTCGCGAAGCTGCGCAACAGAACTCGTGGGTCTTTGACCGCACCGATAGTCATTCGCATTCCGTTTGCCGGCGGCATCGGCGGCGTAGAGCACCACTGCGATTCCAGCGAGGCGTACTACGCACACACCCCGGGGCTCAAGGTCGTGTCACCGTCCACTGTCGCCGACGCCTATTCGATGATGCGCGACGCCATCGCCGACCCCGATCCTGTGGTCTTCCTCGAACCCAAGCGGCTCTACTTCTCCAAGGCCGACATCGACCTCGCCCGCACCGAGCCCATCGGCACCGCGGTCGTACGACGTGAAGGCTCCGACGTGACTCTCCTCGCGTACGGGCCCACGGTGTCGGTCGCGATGCAGGCAGCCGATTACGCCGCCGAGGACGGTCGCAGCGTCGAGGTCGTCGACTTGCGTTCGCTCAACCCGTTCGACGACGAAACCGTCGGTCGCTCGGTTCGAAAGACCGGCCGCTGCGTCGTCCTGCAGGAAGCCCAGTCTTTCGCGGGGGTCGGAGCAGAGATTGCATCGCGCGTACAGGAACGGTGCTTCCACCATCTGCACGCCCCTGTGTTACGCGTCAGTGGACTCGACATCCCCTACCCTGCACCGAAACTCGAACACTACCATCTTCCATCGGCCGACCGCGTCCTCGACGTCGTCGACCGGCTTCAGTGGAACGATTCTCCCGATTTGAGCAAGGCGGTGCCAGCATGACCGCGCAGGTTTTCAAGCTCCCCGACCTCGGTGAAGGTCTGGCCGACGCAGTCATCGTCGAGTGGAAGGTCGCGCCGGGCGACACCGTCGCAATCGATCAAGTGATAGTCGAGGTCGAAACGGCGAAAGCGTCGGTCGAGGTGCCCTGCCCGTTCGAAGGTGTCGTCGCAGAACTGCATGCCGCGGAGAACGATGTTCTCCCCGTGGGCCAACCACTGATCACCATCACCGGAGCGGCAGTGGCCGACACGGACGGTCAAGTCCCCGCAGCGCACGAGCAGTATCGCGAAGAAGAGCGCGCGGGCTCGGGCAACGTCCTGATCGGCTACGGAACGGGCCACGGACCGACAGGACGGCGCCGCCGGGCTGCTCAGACACAGGCTGCCCCCGTTGTCGCTGCCCCAGTGGCCGCAGCCCCGAGACACAAATCGAGCGGCGACGCGGTAAGAGTCCTGTCCCCGATCGTGCGCAAGCTTGCCCTGGACGGCGGACTCGAGATCGAGCGCATCGATCCATCCGGCGGGCACGGCG
Organism: Rhodococcus sp. USK10; assembly: GCF_019378875.1. Taxonomy (NCBI): domain Bacteria; kingdom Bacillati; phylum Actinomycetota; class Actinomycetes; order Mycobacteriales; family Nocardiaceae; genus Rhodococcus; species Rhodococcus sp. USK10. The sequence continues at coordinate 893,703 of NZ_CP076047.1, read as the reverse complement.
TCATCACCCGTGCAGACGTCGAACGAGCGCTCTCCGGATCCACCGCAACAGTGACCGCACCGGCCGAGGTTTCCGCTACCGGAGGCGTCACCCGAATTCCGCTAACTGGTATCCGAAAAGTCATCGCGGACAAACTGTCTCGCAGTCGAGCCGAAATCCCTGAGGCCACGGTCTGGGTCGACGTCGACGCCACCGCGCTCCTTCAGGCCCGCCGGGACCTCGACGCGTCGATCGACGGCGTTAAGGTGTCTCTGCTCGCCGTGCTGGCCAAGCTGACGATAATCGCTCTGCAGAAGTACCCGGATCTCAACAGCACGGTCGACACCGCGGCGGAAGAGATCCTGCGTTACGACGACGTCCACCTCGGAATCGCCGCTCAAACCGACCGCGGATTGATGGTTCCCGTTGTTTCCCAGGCAAATCGAGCCGATTTGCGCGAGCTGGCCGAGCGCCTCGCCGAGACCACCGACATGGCGCGCACCGGATCGATTCCGCCTGCCCGCCTGTCCGGCGGTACGTTCACGCTCAACAACTACGGCGTCTTCGGCGTCGACGGTTCCGCGGCGATCATTAACCACCCCGAGGCCGCAATTCTGGGTATCGGACGCATCATCGACCGCCCGTGGGTGGTCAACGGGCAGGTTGCCGTACGCAAAGTCGCTCAGTTGTCGATCGCATTCGACCACCGGGTCTGCGACGGCGGTGTGGCGGGCGGGTTCCTGCGCACCGTCGCCGATTACATCGAGAACCCGCTTCTCGCACTTGGAGGCATCCGATGAGCGATGTCGACCTCGTTGTCCTCGGCGGCGGTTCGGGCGGCTACTCGTGCGCCATCCGTGCCGAACAGCTCGGCCTGTCGGTCGTGCTGATCGAGGAGGACAAACTGGGCGGAACCTGCTTGCACCGCGGATGCATCCCCACCAAGGCACTGCTCCATACTGCCGAGGTCGCCGACACCGTCCGCGGCTCCGAGCACGTCGGCGTCACTGCCTCATTGGGCGGCGTCGACGCAGCAGCGGCCGTGAAGTACCAGCAGAGCGTGGTAGCTGCGTTGTACACCGGACTGCAGGGATTGCTGAAGCGGCACAATATCGAAATCATCAGCGGCAGAGGACGTCTGGTCGACAAGACCACGGTCGAGGTCGACGGTCGCCGGATTACCGGCACGTCCGTCGTGCTGGCCACCGGGTCGTACTCGCGCACGATTCCCGGCATCGAGCTCGGTGAGCGCGTCATGACCAGTGAGCAGGCGCTCGCCCTCGATCGGGTGCCGGAATCGGTCGTCGTTCTCGGCGGCGGGGTGATCGGTGTCGAGTTCGCCAGTATCTGGCAGTCCTTCGGCTCTAAGGTCACTGTCATCGAGGCACTGGACCGTATCCTCCCCGGCGAAGACGAATGGTCATCGAAGCAGATGCTGCGCGCACTGAAGAAGCGCGGCATGGATATTCGCGTCGGCACCAAGGTCGAAGCGGTACGCGCATCCGCGGAGTCCGTTGCGGTCGCACTGTCCACTGGTGAGACCGTGAACACCGACGTCGTCCTTGTTGCGGTCGGCCGCGGGCCACGTACCGACGACACCGGAATCGCCGAGGCAGGCATCGCTACCGATCGCGGCTTCGTCACGGTCGACGACAACCTGATGACCTCGGTCCCCGGAGTCTACGCCGTCGGGGACATCGTTCCGGGATTTCAGTTGGCACACCGAGGTTTTCAACACGGCATGTTCGTCGCCGAATATCTGGCAGGAAAGTCCCCCGCACGGGTCGACGGCGACCGAGTTCCCCGGGTCACCTACTCGCACCCCGAGGTCGCCTCGGTCGGGCTCACAGAGAAGGACGCCCAAGCCAAACACGGCAGCGTCACCTCGCTCGTGTACGACCTGGGCGGCAACGGAAAGAGCCGAATCCTGGGCACCGCAGGCGGAGTTAAAGTGATCCGCGCACAGGACGACGGACCTGTCGTCGGCGTTCACATCGTCGGCGACCGCGCCGGAGAGCTCATCGGTGAAGCGCAACTCGCCGTAGCGTGGGAAGCGCTGCCGTCCGAAGTCGGAGCATTCGTACACGCGCACCCGACGCAGAACGAAGCCCTCGGCGAAGCCATGATGGCCCTCTCGGGCCGCCCACTGCACGCGCACTCCTAAACCTATGTGAGCGGAAATCCATAACCTGCTGAGGGCTGGATTTCCGCTCACATAGGTATAGGTATCGACCGGGACCGGTGATCGCATGGGCCATGGATCGCGTTCTCACACACCCCGTTCAAGTCCCGACAGTGCCGAGAATCGCTCCATATCGGCGAATTTCGCAATTCGCTTCTGAGGCAGTCGATGGCTACCTACTGAGTCTCGGCGAACATCCACCGACAGGCACGACACCGCCCTGCTCAAACGAAGTTTCTGGAGAAACAATGGGGCGGCCCGGCCGGGAACAGTCCGAACACCTTTTGGTGGGCGAAGGCGACAGCAAAGCATTCTGGCGATGCGATTGTGTCGATGACGCGCGGGCCTGAATGCGTTGGATTCGTGTTCGAGCAGAGCCCGCGTCACTCATATCCCTCTGCTGCATCATGGGAAAATATGGCATTGACAGCAGGCATTGATGCAGACGGTGAATGTGTCACTTCGGCCTGCGATTACCTAGGGCTCCGTTCCCACGCATGTCGTCGATTGGCCGACCGGGAACAGAGGAGTAGGCGATGACGTACCCCACAGAGATCCATGACCGACACAGCACTGCCTGTGCTAGTGGTCCGTCTGCGAATTAGTCGAGCGTTTTATATAGTCGACGCATGGTTGCAGCGGCGTTGTCGGTCAGTGACGAACAGCGGGCGGAGTTGAGGCGGATGGCGGCCTCGACGACACTGCCGCACCGGAAGGTGGTCCAGGCGCGGGCCTTGCTGTGGGCAGGCGACGGGGTGGCCAATGCCGAGATAGCCAGACGTTGCCAGGTGACTCCGGAAGCGGTGTGGCGCTGACGCTCTCGCTTCACAGAAGAGGGAACTTCCGGGGTCGGGACGGTCGCGAAGGGGCGAGGCCGCAAACCGAGTTTGCCGGCGGGCACAGTCGAAGAGGTGCTGCGGTTGACCCATCAGGAGCGTCCGGCGGACGGCTCGACACACTGGAGCACCCGGACGATGGCCGCCCGCGTCGGGATCGGGAAGGACTCCGTCGCCAAGATCTGGGCTGATCAAAATCTCAAGCCCTGGCGGGTCGCGACGTTCAAGATCAGCAACGATCCGCGATTCGAGGAGAAACTCGTCGATGTCGTTGGGCTGTACCTGAACCCGCCCGCGCGGGCGGTGGTGTTCTCGTTCGACGAGAAGACGCAATGCCAGGCGTTGGACCGCATCCAGCCGTCGCTGCCCATGAAGCCAGGACGCGCCGGGACGATGACCCACGACTACAAGCGCAACGGCACCATCGATCTGTTCGCGGCGATGAACGTCGGCACCGGGGAGGTCCTCACAGACCTCCGCAAGGGCCACGCCGGAGCCGATGTGCTGCGGTTCTTCAAGCAGATCGACGCCAGCGTCCCGCGCTCGCTCGACGTTCACGTCGTGCTCGACAACCTGTCCGCGCACTCGACCCCGGAAATCAAAGCGTGGTTGGCGCACAAGAACCGTCGCCGGTGGCACCTACATTACACCCCAACGTCGAGTTCCTGGCTGAACCTGATCGAACGCTGGTTCAAAGAACTGACCGACAAGCGGCTGCGCCGCGGCGTCTTCACCAGCGTCACCGACCTTGCCGACGCGATCACCACGTGGGCACAACACTGGAACGAGGAACCCAAACCCTTCGTGTGGAAAGTGACCGCGGAAGACATCATCGCCAAAGTCCAACGCGGCCGCACCGCCCTCCACAAGATCAAATCGCAGACAGACCACTAGACCCTAGCGATCACGGACGAAGCGATCGATACCGCCGGCCCCAACCAGGCAACCCAGCACACCCTGCATCGGGGGTACTTTTCGACGCGGCCGCGCCTCGGCCTCCACCTCACGACGCGCTCCGCACCGAATCAGCTCCCAGGGCTGTCGCGGCGTCGGCGTGCCGCTATCGCCGGCCCGGGCTGGATCAGGGTCCGGGCGCGGCGTTGTGCGGTGTGAGAATCGCACCCAACAAGTAGTGCCCGTCGGCGGAGTCGAGGGCGATCACGCCCCCGACTGCGGTGACAGCGGGGTGAGTGTGTGCGGCCGGGTCATCGGCCAGCATCCAGGCGAGAGTGTTCTCGTCGTGCCGCGGCCGGTATTGCACGCCATCGACATCGGGGTTCGCGGCGAGGATCGCGGCGACCCATCGGCGGGTGTGCAGATAGCCGGAGGGGTCGCACTTGGACAACCAGGCGCCGGCGTTGATCCGGGACGCCCCGGTCCCGGTCAGATCCACGACCTTCACCGTGCGGGTGGTCCGCAGTTCGCTCAGGACCCGGCCGGCGATCGTTGCCCGCGGGATCAGCCGTGGGGACTGGTCGACAGGCAGGTTGCGGCAGAGCGTCTCGGCGACCGCCGCGGCCGGACTGTCACCGAGGTACAGGTAGGCGTAGGAGCCGTCGAGACTGTCGAACCGGCCCCCAACCCTGACGCGGGGCCTGGCGGTGGGGTTCAACTCCGCGGCGCCGCGGGTGGCGCTGTGGATGCGCCACAGCGAGGTATCGGCGGGGATGGTGGTGATCAGGGCAGCGGGTAACGGTGTGGGTGGATCCGGGTAGGTCACTCGGGGTCAGTCCTGCGTTAGGTCGTCGGCCATGTCCCGCAGATCCTGCTCGTGCCCACCGGCGGCGGCCAGCGCGGCCGGGGATCGTGGGTCGTCGGCGAAGTCGGTCGGGCTGAGCCACCAGGACGCCACACCCCACGGGTCGTCCTTCGCGCCGAGGGCCCGGTTGATCTCGGCGACGATCGGGCGGACCTGCCGGCGTTCGGCGTCGAACTGGAAGGCGGGGTAGAGCTTGTGCCCCGAAACCGGTAGGGCGATCACCGTGCCGGCCGTCGACAGGCGGCTGGCGGTGTTGCGGCTGGTGGCCGCCTTCCCCAGGACACGGCTGACGGCGGTGGAGTCGAGCATCTCGTGTTGGTCGACGATCGAGTTCAGCACGGACGCGACAATCCGCGTGCGGGCCACCGCCGCGGCGGCCGGGTTGGCGACCGCACGCTCCTGCTGACGCGCCAGCGCGGGGCTCATCGACAGCAACGCCGTCACGTCGTCACGGACGGGCCGCAGGGCCGGCCGCCGGGAGAACTCCTCAACCAGCAGCTCCACGAGGTCCGGATCCGACAAGGCATGGATCGAGTCGCGGGCCCGATCACGGTCGACGAGCATGTCCACCACCTCCGATTGTGCCAACAGTGTACCGCGTACCATCTGTGTCACGATAGACGGGCCGGACGGACTCGACGCGGATGCCCTCTCGCCGATACTGCGCCCCTCAGTCGGTCCGCAACATGCGCCCGCCCTGCCGCGCCGGCACGGATGGCATTCGCACTCACCGACATCACGGGAAGCCCCGGCTCCCCAGGCAACAACGAGCCTTCGCCTGGCCCTCGGCGAATGCCCACGTGGCGTAACGGAGTCCGGCGGTCGATGCACTTCAGCGGCCGGCATAGGGGCATGAAATTACTTAGCAAAAATAGTTAGCACTCCCACGACACGAGTGCTAAATTTCTTATGTGTCTTCGTCACAAGCGACAGATCCTCGACCGAGTCGCAACCCTCGACCAGCGAAACGGCTTCGACGAACACCATTCCCGTTGCGCCCGAAGAGTTCATGAAGACGCTTCCGGTCTCGTCAGTCCTATGTGCCCCGTCGACCCGACTCGTCAAGCGCGAGAAGGAGGATCATGACCGCCGCCGTCCCCGACAGCTCCGGTGGCGACGACCACATGTGTTCCTCGCTCGACGACACCGGGATACGGAAACAGCGTGGGTCGCGGTTGCCCGCCGTGTCGATTGCCCTCGGGGCGCTGTCGGTGGCGTCGTTCTGGGTGGTCGGGCTCGGCTTCGCCTTGGGGGTGGCCGCGGTGGTCTGCGGCGCCGTCGCCACCTCGCGGTCCGCGGTAGCCGACGATGAGGCGGCATCGTTGCGGGCCCTGCTAGGTGTCGTTGCCGGCGCCGCGGGGATCACCGTCTCTGCGATCGCCCTGTTCCCCATGCTCGCGCAGCTGTGAACCGCGAACACGAGGGCGTCATTGTTGGTCGCCATCCGGGGTCTGCATCGGTTCGGTCGCCCATGCCCCCATCCTGCCCTGACCGGTTACGATCGCGACGCTCGCCGGAATCGAGAAATGTTCCGACAGTGCAGCATTAACGACCCGAACCCACTCTGATCGCCTACGGACGGATCGGTCGGACGGCGACCGGTTGCGGAGCCGAATCCGGTTCGCCGCTGCAACCGGCACCGATGCAGATCCAAGCTGATCCCTCGAACGGTTGCGTCCGAGGCCTCGACCGCGTCAGCGGCGCACTGCGACAACGTCTTCGTCGAGAAATCCCTTCAACCCACCACTGAAGACATCGTTGTCGTCGCCCGCGACCATATGCCCGGCCCCGGTCACGTCGATCAGCTTCGCGGACGGAATCAGCTCGAGCAGCTCCTTGGCGCCTTCCTCGCTGACCACGTGGGATTCCTTGCCACGCACCAGCATGGTGGGCACCGTGACCGCGGCCGCCGCCTTCCGTGCGCGTTCGTAGCGCACGATCGAATCCGCCTGACGAGTCGGTTCGTCGCCCTGACGGAGGAACGCCGGATCCCAATGCCAGAACCAGCGGCCATCACGCAGGCGCAGGTTCTTGCGCAAACCCTGGGGGTTGGGCTTGCGCACCCGGTTCGGGGTATACGCCGCGATCGCCGCCGCAGCCTCGTCGAGGCTCGGGAAGCCCTCGAGGCCGCTACGCATGAACGCCATGATCTCCGCGGTGCCGCTGGTTTCGACCTTCGGTGCGATATCGACCAAGACCAGACCGCGAGCGAGATCCGGGTTCTCCCCCTGCCCGATCAGCGATGTCATCCCGCCCATCGAGGCACCGACGAGTACCGGCTTCTCCCCCAGCTCGGCGACGATCGAGGTCAGGTCGGCGACCAGTGCGTCTATGCCGTAGTCCCCGTCCGGTGCCCACTGACTGTCCCCGTGCCCGCGTGCGTCCACGGCGATGGTGGACCAGCCGTCCGCCGCGAGGCTGCGGCCGGTGTTGCGCCAGGAATGCCGGGTCTGCCCGCCGCCGTGCAGCAACAGAACCACGCCTTTCCTGTCGACACCCGATCCACTGGCACCCGGTGCAGGTGGGTCCCACCGGTCGGCAGCGAGCGTGACTCCGGCACCCCGGAGTTCGGACTGTGTGATTACGGGATCCATCAAGTTCCTCACCAATATTATCGAGTTGAACGTTTCCCTTCATGTTGCACTACGGGGTTGAACAACGAATTCACGCCGCACTCGTTGCATGACGCATCGAGGTAGCTCCGACTGACTTCAGCCGCCCGTCCAGCGCGACGAGCGCATCTCGAAGAACGTGTCGGCTGTGGATGTCACACCACAACTCGGTTCCCACCTACGGGGACTCGTACCTGCAGACCACCAGAGCCATCCGAAAGGGGTTCGGCGCCCGGACGTCGCGCGCTTTGTGGCCGCGGAACCGCACCCAGCGGAGAACAGTCCTGCCGCCCCGCAGATCGTGCGGCCGCGACTTCCCGTAAAAGCTGGTGATCTGTCGTGCAACGTAACGCCGGGCTCAGGGTCTGCGTATCAGTCGACTGAGCCACACCACATCAGGACTCAGCCAGCAGGCCACTCAGTGCGGTGAAAACTGTTCTCAAGTTGTGGTCGAGTCGGTCGAGGATGTCTTCGCGATCGTCGTCCGTGTTGAGCCAATTGCGGAGTTCGGAGAGGAACATGCCCCGGGCCGCGCCGGCGATTGCCATGGGGATGGCATCCTGCGGAGAAAGTCCCGTGCGAGTAGCCACGAAGGTCGCGACCGTGGAGGCCCATCGTTCCCAATGGTCGTAGGCGTCTGCACGGAGTTCGGCGCTGCTGTCGAGCAGTCTGAAACGCTCCAGCCACACGTCGCTGTTGTATATCGCCGAGCGGGTGGAGAAGACGATACTTTCGCGAACGGCATCAAGGACGCCTGGATACTCATGCTTTTCGGTGAGACTTTCGGCCAGCCATGAGATTGTGTCGTCGAACGCCGACCACACGACACCGGGCTTCGACTTGAAGTAGCGAAAGAACGTCGTCCTGCCAATTCTCGCCTCTCGTGCGATGTCATCGACGCTGACCTGTTCATAGCCATCGCGCAGCATCAGGGTGAGAGCTGCGCGCTCGACTGCATCCCGAGTGGCCGCGAACGGTCTTCCTGGGCTCCGGCGGGGCGGCGTCTGCATCCCCACACTGTAACCACCTGCACGCGAGAGGTTCCGCCGGACCATTGCATTGTGGTACTCAATCCCACTAATGTGAGCGGGCCAACAAGATCGCCTCCGAGAAAGCCGCCTCTGGCGTGCCCGGGTGGCGACGAGCTTCCGCATCAAGGAGTACGACGATCATGGGAAAATTGGACGGCAAGGTTGCCATCATCACCGGAGCAGCACAGGGCATGGGTGCTGCGCACGCCAGAAAGTTCATCGAGGAGGGCGCGATGGTCGCGCTGACCGATGTCAACGAAGTTGAAGGCAAGAAGCTTGCCGACGAGCTCGGCGCCAACGCACTGTTCCTCAAGCACGACGTCGCGTCACTCAGCGCATGGGGCGACGTCGTCCGCCAGACCGAGGAAGCCTTCGGGCCCGTCACAGTGCTGGTCAACAATGCGGGAATCCTCGGGCCGATCAAGGATGTCGTCGAGATCAGCGAGGATGACTACCTCAAAGTCATTGCTGTCAATCAGCATTCGCAGTTCTACGGCATGAAGACGGTCATCCCCTCGATGAAGAAGGCAGGAGGCGGCACCATCGTCAACATCTCGTCGACAGCAGGGATGGTGTCGATCGTCGGTGCGCCAAGCCTTGCCTACGTGGGCAGCAAGTTCGCCTCCCGCGGTATGACGAAGCAGGTGGCCGTGCAATTCGGCCCCGACAATATCCGGGTCAACTCGGTCCACCCGGGGTACATCAAGACTCCGATGATGGAGGCTGCCACCGACGAGACGGGCGGCGGCATCGCGGACTCGGTCCCGATCCGCCGCCTGGCCGAACCCGACGAGGTGTCGAAACTGGTTCTGTTCCTCGCCTGCGACGACTCGTCATACATCTCCGGTATGGAGCATGTCATTGATGGCGGCCTGATCGCCTCCTGACCGCCAACTCTCGGTCCCGTCATAGGGACGACATCACTACACCCGTCATGGCTCGCAAGAACGATGCGAAGCGTAGTGCCCGTTCTCGGCAAGTTCAGGTCGTCCAAACCGAAATCAAGGAGACGCAGTCCCATGCTCGACAAGCTTTATGCAGCAATGCTCACGCTGACTGGAATCGGCTTCGGGGGTTACGTGCTGCTCGATGAAGTCACAAACGCTGTTGCGGGTGAACAGCGGAATCACCGGCAGGTACCTCACGCGCCCCTCGGCTGACAAGGTGCGAACTGGTACCTGGAGACGATTCCGAGACGACCGGTATCGCATTCTCCATCAATGGCGAAGAACGACACGACAGACATAGTTCTTTGGACGCTGAAGGCCTCGGTCTCCGTGTCACTCACGATTTGTGCGCACTCGGGCACGATAATTTCAGTTATCGCAGCTAATGTCGGCATTATTGCATCTGATGCATGATTGTCCTTCGATCGGCCATCGCCATCAGTGACGCCATCTGTTTGCGAGATCTGGGCGTTGACCTGGCCATATACATACCAGCGCACCGGACGACCCGCAGCTAATCGCTCATAAGTGCGCCCGAGTGAGACCGTTAGACGATGGATCGGCGTGTCGATGGCCTGCATGCTTGCCACGTTCTTGCATTTGTTGCATGATTCGGGCATCAGATGCTCGCAGCATTCGGAGGTGCTCCGTGGCGGTGGACAACGTTGGTCGGGTGCTCGAGCTTCCCACGATTTCGTACCTGCATCCCGAGGATCAGGTGCTAGCGGAGATGCTGACCGGATGGCGAAATCAGCAGCTCAGCCGCAATCTCCAGCACTCGACGATCGAGCAGCGGGAGCGGCTGGTTCGACGCTTCTTCGAGTACACCAACGAGTATCCGTGGTGCTGGACTCCGGCACATGTCGACGAGTTCTTCGGGGATCTGCACTCGGAGCGGCGGGCGAAGCAGTCCACGATCCGCAACTACCAGGACGCACTGCGGGCCTTCTGTTCCTACGTGAGCACCCCAGAATATGGCTGGGATAGGTTGTGTGAGAAGTTCTTCGGCACCCACCCGGCGCAGGTGTGCTTCGAGTGGAACACCGCCCGTCATGTTCAGGACGCGGAGTCCGATCCGGGAAAGCGGGCGTTCACCCGCCGTGAGTTACAGGACTTGTTCGATCGCGCGGACGACGAGGTCACCCGCATCGCGGCGTCGACCGCAAAGGGTGGCTGCCCGCGTTCCGAGACTCGGTGATGTTCAAAGTTGCCTATGGATGGGGCCTGCGCCGCAACGAAGTCCGGCACCTGCAGACGGTGGACTTCGTGCGCAACCCTCATGCCGGTGAGTTCGGCAAGTACGGGGTACTCCACGTGCGGTTCGGCAAGGCGATGCGCGGATCGCCCCCGAAACGCCGCAGCGTGCTGACCGTCTTCGACTGGTCGGCAGAAATTGTCGCCGAGTGGCTCGAACGCGGCCACCCGCACCTGGGCGCCGGCCTGGACCTGTTCGTCAGCGAGCGGGGCACCCTCGCGTCCGAAACCGCGCTGCTACGCCGGTTTCGCCGCTACTGCGAGGACCTGAACCTCGCCCCGGGCCTCGATTTCCACTCGCTGCGACGCTCCTACGTCACCCACCTGATCGAAGCCGGCATGGACGCGCTGTTCGTGCAGCAACAGGTGGGCCACGAGCATGCCTCGACCACTGCCCTCTACACCTGCGTGTCGAGCGACTACCGCACTCGCACGCTGCGGCGCGCGCTCGATTCGACACTCAACAACGCTCTCGGGGGTAAGGAAAGTGAGAGATCATGACGCGCGACGTGGACTACACCTGGCGGCTGGCGGAGCTCATGGCCAGTCGCGGCTGGCACAACAGCACCGATCTGACCCCACACCTGCGTGAGCGCGGCATCGACCTGTCCGCCTCCCAGGTATACCGGCTGGTGACCCAACGGCCCGAGCGCGTGTCCTTGAAGATGGTGTCCGCCCTGTGTGACATCTTCGCCTGCGGCCCTGAGGATCTCATCACCACTACCGCCGCCGACGCACGCCGCAAGAAGACGGCCGCCGACCCGACCAACGTGACGGATCTGAACAAGTCGATCCGCCCCAAGAGGGCACGCGTGATCGCCGATGACAATTGACGTCAGGCCAGGTACCGCCACCCGCGGCCGGCCCCGCACCATCGGCGAGGTCCCCTGTGATCGATGCGGGCGCCGGGCCACGCGAGCCCAGACCCGCTGGCCCGAGGGCTTGATCTGCGGCATCTGTTACCACCACGCCCTGCGCACCCGAGGTACCTGCCCCCACTGCGGAATTGACCGGCTGCTCCCCGGACGATCCGGCCACAGCAGCCACCCGATTTGCGTCACCTGCGCCGGCATTCCCGCCGACTTTCATTGCGCGCGCTGCGGCACCGAGGCCGAGCACTACCGCAAAGACATCTGCGCCCGATGCGCCCTCAGGGACGACCTGACCAGCCTCCTGCTCGACGACGCATCCGACCGACAGTCGATGCACCAGCTCATCGAGGCACTCTGCACCGCGGACCGAGCCGAGAGCATCCATACGTGGTTGCGCTCGGCCCAAGTGCGGACACTCCTCGGAAGACTCGCCGCCGGCCATATCTCGCTCAGCCACGCAGGCCTGGATACCGAACCGGCGAACAACCGCACCGAACATCTACGGAGCCTGCTCGTCCACCACGGACTTCTCCCGCATCGTGACCCATCGCTCGCGCTCTTCGAACGATGGCTCGACACCAAGCTCGAACAGATCACCACAGACGACGTCCGTCGCCAATTCGCCCGATGGCACCATTTGAGCCGGATCCGCGACCGAGCGCGCTCCGGGCGCCCGACCCGAGGCTCCGTTCTTCACTCCAAACAAGGGATCACCGAAGCCATCAAGTTTCTCACCTGGCTGCACGACACCCACCACCGCGCAATCACCACCTGCAGCCAGGCCGACGTCGACAGCTGGCTCGCTAACGGCCCCACCACCCGACACATCATCCGCGGCTTCATCGTCTGGGCCGGCAAGAGCCGGCTCTGCCAGGACATCGTGGTCGAACACTATCGGGCGAGAACCGTCCCGCTCCTCACCCAGGACCAACGCCTCGACTGGCTCCGCGAACTCCTGACCGGTAACAGCACAACACTCCCCTACCGCATCGCGGGCATCCTGGTCCTTCTCTACGCTCAGCCCCTCGTCAAAGTCGCCGCGCTACGCACCACCGACGTCACCGACTCCGCGGGCGAGCTCATGCTCACGCTGGGAAAAGAACCCGCACCGGTGCCGAATCCGTTTGCCGCGCTGCTGAAAGAACACCTCGCGAACCGACCGAACCTGCGGACCGGCAACCACGGCCAAAGCCCGTGGCTCTTCCCCAGCTACCGCACCGGCCAACACCTCCACCCCACGACTCTGAGTGACCGGCTGCGATCCCACGGCATAAGCCTGATCGGGGCACGCAATGCTGCGCTCCGCGACCTCGTCAGCGACGCGCCACCCCCAGTCGTCGCCGAACTGCTCGGCTACAGCCACTCCGCCACCCACAGACACGCCACCGCAGCCGCAACTCCATACGCCCGATACACCACCACAAGACAACCCGACTAATAGTGCCGAATCGAATATGCGCGGTTACCAGCATTCCGGCAATCATCTTTCGGCGGGCAACCGCTGCAGCTCGGTGCACCCGTCGTCGAGAATGGCGAACAAGTCGGCGAGCAGCTGGTCGGCCTCGTCTTCGATCCCGTCAAGGATGTCGGTGACGTCCTCGAGCTGGCTGTGGGCGGTACGACCGCGCGGATAGCGTCTACGTAGATCTCATACTGTCTGCCACTGGTGTGGCGTGTGTCGGAGATGTACGTGTGTCACGGCTACCCGCATCACCGTGCGGTGGTGCGTGTTTGACCGTGTCCCACACCGACGCTCGAGGTGCAGGAACATGCTGTTTCGGAGTCACCCCCAACCGTCGCGTTGCACGCGGCCCGATCATCACGAAACGATGGTCTACATCGCCATGATCGCGACCACGTCGCGCCGGCTCGCCCGGGCGTCGTAACCCGTACCCGAGTTTCAGATGCACTCTGAGGGATGTTGGCGTCGAATCGAATCCATGCGGGCGAGGTCTAACTCCCCCGTATACGAGTCGAGATCTCGCTCAACTGGGGCGCGGCCCTTCACGTCCGTCCTCGATGGTTCGAGTTGGAGGCCGGCGAGCAGCCGGCGCCGACGGGTCGGGTCCGCCGTCCGGGTGGGGGCCGCAAGGGTGCGGACGCGCTGAATCCATAGCCGACAGGAGGGGGCATTCGGACAATTGTGATATCTGACGTCACCATTTCGGTGACCGAGGACGTGATCGCCGGCCTGCTGGCCTTCCATGCCCGACACGCGATGGCGACCCGGCCGCGCCGCCGGCGGCAGAATACCGCGCCGAGAGTCTGCAGATCCTGTTCGGCAAGGACGAGTCGTGACCAACGCCGACTCCCAGGTGCTGTTGACCGGAGCCACCGATACCGCGCCTGCGGCGACCGGCCCGGCGAATCCGACCGGGGCGCAACTGCTCGCGTCGTTCCCGCCCCGGCCCGTCACCGCGTCGTGGCCGGCAACCGAGGCGAGCCGAGCCGAGGTACTCGGCCGGGTCCTGTCCGCGCCGTGGGCATTGGACAACCCGAACAGTCAGCAGACCCGGCGACTGGGGATCCTGGCGGTGCTGAGCTGGCTGCAGACCCGGTCCGGGGACAGCTGGCAGCAGCGGTGGCGGGCCAGCGGCGCGGAAGACCAGCCGGACTGGCGGGAGCTGGTCACGCCCGACGTCGATCGCGCGAAGCCGCTGCCGCACCTGAGCCCCGGGCTGCTGGTGCTGATCTGCGCCGATGTGATCCGGCCCAGCCAGCAGTGGCTGCTGCGCTTCGCGCCGGCGCGCCGCAACCTCGCCGCCGAAATGGCCCGCACCCGGGACCCGGATGCCTTCGCCGCACTCGCCCAGTCGTGCACGGATGGCCGGGTCGGATTGCAGAGCGGACAGCAGGCACTGACCCGGATCGCGGTCATCCTGGCCGCCAAGGGCGGCCAGATCGACGCGGTGCGCGTCGGCGACTGCGTCGAGCTTCTCGAGGTCGCCGCCCGCATGCGCGCCACCTCCGAGGCCCACGCCCACAGCCCGCTGTTCTACCAGCTGCTGCGCACACACGGTGTCCTGAGCGAAGATGCGCCCGCCGCGATCGAGATGTTCTCCGGCCGCGGGCAGCCGAGCTGTGAGCAGCTGATCGACCGCTACCGGATCGCCTGCCAGCCGGTGCGGGACGTGCTGGTCGACTACCTGCGCGAACGTCAGCCGTCGGTGGACTTCTCCTCGCTGCAACGCCTGGCCTACCTGCTCGGCAAACTGTTCTGGGCCGATCTGCAGGCCCACCACCCGGGCATCGACTCGCTCACGCTGCCTCGCGACGTCGCCGCGGCCTGGAAGCAACGCGTGCTCACCCGCACCCGCACCAGCACCACCCCCGACGGTGACCGGGTCGCCGTCGCCTCGCCGCGACTGGACGGCCGCAGCGTGCTCACCGCCGTGCGCGCCTTCTACCTCGACATCGCCGAGTGGGCCGACGAGGACCCGGCCCGGTGGGGACCATGGGCGGTGCGCTGCCCGATCAGCGCCAGCGACGTCTCCCACAAGAAGGACCGGTCGAGGCGCAAGTCCCGCATGGACGCCCGCACCCGCGAACGGCTCCCGGTGCTGCCGGCGCTGGTCTCCTGGGTGGCGGCCGAACGCGCCGGCACCGCCGAGCTGCTCGCCGTCGCCGAACGCGCCGAGCCCGGTGAGTTGTTCACCGCCGCCGGGGTGACCCTGCGCCGGGCGCAGATGAAGACCGAAACCACCGGGCGAATCTGGGCCGAAGACCCCGACAGCGGACCACGCCGCGACCTCAGTTTCGAAGAACACCGCGGGTTCTGGACCTGGGCCGTGGTGGAAGTAATGCGCCACAACGGAATTCGAATTGAAGAACTGACCGAACTGTCCCACCACAGCCTGATCCAATACCGGCTGCCGGCCACCGGTGAGCTGATTCCGTTGCTGCAGATCACCCCGTCGAAGACCGACACCGAGAGGCTTCTGGTGATCTCACCCGACCTCGCCGACGTGCTGTCCGCGATCATCGCCAGGATCCGCCTCGACCAGCCACACGTGCCGCTGGTGGTCTCCTACGACAAGAACGAACGCGTCTACAACCCACCCATGCCGCTGCTGTTCCAATGGCGCCGACGACTCGAGAACCGTGCGGTGTCGGAGAGGGCGCTACGTCAATACCTCGACCATGCGCTGACCGCGATCGGCGTCAAAGACGCCAGTGACCGCCCGCTGCGCTACACCTTCCACGACTTCCGCCGACTGTTCATCACCGACGCGATCACACACGGGATGCCGCCGCACATCGCCCAACTCGTCGCCGGACACCGCGACATCAACACCACCATGGGATACAAGACCGTCTACCCCGAAGAGGTGATCAACGGTCATCGAGCGTTCATCGCCCGCCGCCGCGCGCTGCGCCCCAGCGAGGAATACCGCACCCCGACCGATGACGAATGGGCGCAGTTCGTCGGCCACTTCGAACGACGCAAGGTCGCCGTCGGCGACTGCGGCCGCTCCTACGACACCCCCTGCATCCACGAACACAGCTGCCTGCGCTGTCCACTCCTGCGCCCGGACCCCGCCGCCAGGCCCCGCCTCGAGCAGATCCGTGACAACCTCCTCGCCCGCATCGCCGAGGCCGAATCCCGCCGCTGGTTCGGCGAGGCCGAGGGCCTGAAGGTCAGCCTCGCCGGCGCCGTCGCCAAGCTCGCCGAGATGGACCAGATCGCCGCCCGCCGCCACAGCGCCGTCACGTTGGGCATCCCCAGCTTCACCGACGCCGCCGGCCGCACCATCACGACCCCACCCAGCCACCAGAACCATCCCTGACCTCGCCGAACCCGCCGACCCACCCTCAGATTGCAAGATCATTTGTTAGTTCGGAGAAGATCGGGCCGACGCGGTCTGGCTGGCGAAGGTGGCCGAACGTGGCATGTGCCGGCCGTCGCTGGTGCAGCCGCCCGAGATCCGCCGGCTACGCGACCTCACCCGCTACCGCCGCGCCCTGGTACTGGACCGCACCCGCGAGCAGCAACGGGTCGAGAAACTGCTCGAGGATGCCCAGTTGACTGAACTACGGAGGGTGTTTTCCGTGTTCGGCGGACTGATCCCAGGGTGTGTGGTTACGGTTCGGCCTCGTGACTGGAGAAACGGGTATGCCGCGGGATCTGGAGTCGTTGATTGTGCCGCGGCTGGGGTCGGTCGTGGCCACTGGCGAGGTGTTCGAGCCGTATCGGCTCCTTGACCCCGGTGGCGGCGTCGTCGGACCGGTCGGCGCATTCCTGCGGGAACTGCAGGCGTGCGGTCGCTCGGAGAGCACGCTGCGGTCCTACGGCCTGGACCTGTTGCGCTGGTTCCGGTTTGTGTGGGCGATCGAGATCGGGTGGGAGCGCGCGACTGCGGTCGAGGCCCGCGATTTCTTCTGCTGGATTCAATTGGTCTATAAGCCATCCGGTGTGTCGTCACGGAGTCGAGGCGACGCTGGGCTGTCGGCGTCGGCCGCGCGGGGACGGATGCCGGTCCCGAACCCGGTGACCGGCAAGCCCGCGCCTGGCGACAGGTACGCGGCGGCGACCGTGGCGCACTGCGAGACGGTGTTGCGCGGTTTCTACGAGTTCCATCTCGAGGCAAGCAGTGGGCCGATGGTCAATCCGTTCCCGCTGGCACGGCACCGCCGGGCCGGGCGGGCGAATGCGCATCACAACCCGATGGAGGTGTTCACGGCCGAACGTCGTGGCCGGTTTCGACCGAGGGTGCCCTCGCGGGTGCCGCGCCAGATCCCGGACGAGATATTTGACGAGCTGTTCGCCCGGCTGGGGTCGCATCGGGATCGGGCGCTGGTGGCGTTCTGGGTCTCGACCGGGGCTCGGGCCTCGGAGCTGTTGGGGGCCACGGTCGCCGACGTCGACCCGGGGCAACAGCTGATCACTGTGATCCGGAAGGGCAGCCGGGCGTTGCAGCAGTTGCCCGCCTCGTCGGACGCGTTCGTGTGGCTGCGGCTGTATCAGGTGCAGCTGACCGGTCTGGTGCCGGCCGGTCGGGATCAGCCGTTGTGGTGGACTTTACGGAAGCCGTTGCGCGCGTTGAACTATCATGCGGCTCGGGCGATGTTCACCCGCGCCAACGAGTCGTTGGGATCGAACTGGACGCTGCACGATCTTCGGCACACGGCAGCCTATCGGATGGCCCGCGACCCACAGATGACGCTGACCGACGTGCAGTGGGTCCTTGGACACGCACACCTGTCCACCACCCAGCTTTACACCAATGCCCCGGTCGAGGACATGATCGCCGAGGTACTGGCCCACCACGACCGGCGTGCGGCCGGGCCCACGGCGCCACCGGACGGCAGCGGCGAGCGGCTGAGCTACCGCCCCGAATCACTGCGGGTGCTGTTCGGGGGACCGGACCGGTGAGCGCCGCCGCGCAGGTGGGCGAAGTCTCGCAGGCAGGGCTGTATCAGGGAGCCCGGCCCGAAGCCCGGACCGAGGCGGGGTCGTCGAGTGTGCTGGCGGCGCTGCGCCGGTTCCCGCCCCGCCCGCTGCCGGAGAGCTGGCCGGAAACCGTGCAACCCCGGCAGCTGATCGTGGCTCGGCTGCTGACCGAGCCGTTCACCACGGTCTCGGCGGGCCTGAAGCCCGGGCGGCGTCGCGGTCTGATCCGGGTGCTCGACTGGCTCGAGCACCAGCCCGGCGACAGCTGGCAGGACCGGTGGCTCGCCTCGGGCGCCGACGCCGAGGGCAACATGGCCTGGCGGCGGCTGCCCGCCACCGACCGGTCCCGGGCGGACACCGAACACGGCCGGCTCGCGGTGGCCCGGGGCATGTCACTGCTGGTCTGCGGCGACGTGATCCGTCCGAGCCTGGGTTGGCTGATGACACCGAGCACCCCCAGGGATCTGGCCGCCGAGTTCGCCCGCAGCCGCGACGCGGCCGGGTTCGAGAAACTGGCCGTCCTGTGCCGAGGCGCGGGCGTCAACACGCACACCGCTCAGCTCGCGATGCGGCGGATCGCGGCCATCCTTGCCGCCAAGGGAGGGCGGGTCGGCGACATCACCGTCGGCGACTGTCTCGAGCTGCTGCGGGTCGCCGAGGACCAGCAGGCCGGAGCGGCGGCCGGCAGCCCGTACTTCTACCAGCTGCTGCGCGCCGCCGGTGTGCTCGGCGATGGCGCGCCGACGGCGAGGGGCCTGAGGACGCAGGGCCAGCTCAGCTGCGAGCAGCTGATCGACCGCTACGGCATCGACTGCGCGCCGGTGCGTGATCTGCTGGTGGACTACCTGCGTGAACGCCAGCCGGCCCTGGACTACGCCAGCTTGCACAAGCTCTCCTACACCCTGGGCCGTCTATTCTGGCGGGACCTGGAGATCCACCACCTCGGCATCGCGTCGCTGCGCCTGCCCGCCGAGGTCGCGACCGCCTGGAAGCAGCGCATCGCGACCAAAACGGTCCGTCGGACGATCGACGGACAGCTCACCGCGTGCACCGAGCCGCGGATCAACGCCGCCGACCATTTGATGACGGTGCGCGCCTTCTACCTCGACCTGAGAGAGTGTTTTGAAAGTGTTCGATTCGGGCGCGGCGGACCGGCCGGTGGCGGCATGATGGGTTTGTGGTTGCTCGCAGGAAACGTCGCAAGCCGACGCCGTATCCGTCCGATCTGACCGACGCCCAATGGGAGTTGATCGCACCGGTGGTGCCCACGGCGCTGCCGGGCGGTCGCCCGGCGATCCACGATCGACGGCGGATCGTGGAGGCGATCCTCTACGTCAACCGCACCGGTTGCTCGTGGCGGCAGCTCCCGCACGACTTCCCGCCCTGGCAGACCGTTTTCCGGTACTTCCAGCGATGGAACGAGTCCGGGGTGACCGACCGCATCCACGACGCACTGCGGGCGAAGCTCCGTGACCGCAGCGGGCGGGATCCGATGGTGTCGGCGGGGATGGTCGACGCGCAGGCGGTCAAGGGCGCCGACACGGTCGGCACGGACACCCGCGGATGGGACGGCGGGAAACGGGTCAACGGCAGGAAGCGACACGTGGTCACGGACTCGCTGGGCCTGTTGGTGGTCGTGCTGGTGACCGCGGCAAGCGTGCAAGACCGCGACGGCGGGCGCCTGGCGTTGTCCCGGGCGAAGACAGTGATGCCGTCGATGGTGTTGGTGTGGGCGGACGGCGGCTACGCCGGACGTCTCGTCGCGTGGGTCGCGGAGCGTTGCCGGATGACGCTCGATATCGTGCGGAAACCCAAGGGGCAGGTCGGATTCAGTGTGCTGCCACACCGTTGGCTGATCGAACGGACCCTGGCGTGGATCGTGCGTTGCCGTCGACTTGACCACGACTACGAACGTCTCCCGGCGCACTCGGAGGCGATGATCAAATGGGCAATGATCGGGTTGATGACCCGACGACTGGCCCCCGCACGCGGACGACGCCCCTGGCAGTCGACCCGCGCGGCGTGACACTTTCAAAACACTTTCTGAGAAAGTGAGACCGCGGGGAATGGGGAGCCGTGATGTACAACCTGCCGATGAGCAACCTGCCGTCTGTGCTGGCGCAGATCGACAAGGCCAACGCCCGCCTGGCCTGCAACAACATCGCCGAACGGTTCACCTATGTCCTCGACCCCCTCCACCCGCGAGGAGGCCAACGCCCTCGGCATCACCACCGCACAGCAGCGGGTGCGCCTGACCCTCTCGGACCCTCGGGCCGCGTGATCGAGACTTGCGGATTCCTATCGATCAGTCCAAAAAGGAATTCGGGTCCGGCGATCAGTGGGCCATTACGATCGCCAATCAACGGCTTCGGTGTGGAAGGTGTATCGGTCTTCGGGGTTGTCGACCGGAATCACGTCAGTTTCGCCGTCGTAATAGATCACCAGCCAGCAGTCGCGGCCTCCCGACCGAATGGTCATCACAATTTGCGCCCATTGGCCGGTCCGGAATCCGTAATTGTTGCTCCGGCGGACGAACTGTCCGATGTGGTTTTGGGCGATGGCGGCAGTCGAGGCAGTCATCGAGTCCTCCGTAGTGGTGGGGTAGACGATTTCGGTTGGTCGCTGTATTGGCAGTATGGGTTGGAAGCACCCGCCGGCGACGCTGCTGCAGTCGCCGGCGGGGCAGTTTCAGTGGGCCGAGTTGGCGGTGCGGAGTTGTTCGGCGGTGGCGTCGAGGAGTTCGTTCCAGGACACCTCGAACTTGGTGACGCCCTCGTCCTCGAGGACCGTGAACACGTCTGTGAGATCGATGCCGACGGCGGTCAACTGGTCGAACACCTTCTGCGATGTGGCGGCGGTGCCGGGGACGGTGTCGCCGGCGACCTCACCGTGATCGGCGACGGCGTCGAGAGTCTTCTCGGGCATCGTGAGTCGGCGGGAAGCGTGCGGTCCTTCAGGCGCGAGAACAGGGTGAAACGTTCCGGCTCCCGCTCAGCCCACGTGTCCATGGCCTGCTGCCACTGCTGACGGGTGTCGGTGCCGCGGTCGACGACCTGGCGGGCGTGGGCCAGGACGGCCGTATCGACGTCGAAGTGCGTGTCCGGGTCGAAACCGAGCGCGGTTTTCACGGCGGCGACCTCGTCGGCGCCCAGGGCGGAGCCGTGCACGCCGCCGGTGTTCATCTTCGTCGGTGCCGGGTAGCCGATGATGGTGCGCAGCAAAATGATCGACGGCCGGTCGGTGACCGCCTTCGCGGCCTCGGCGGCTGCCAGGATCCCGGTCACGTTCTCGCCGCCGTCAACGACTTGCACGTGCCACCCGTACGCCTGGTAGCGGGCGGCGACGTCCTCACCGAATGCGATGGCGGTGTCGTGTTCGATGGAGATCTTGTTGTCGTCGTAGAAGACGATCAGATTGCCCAGCTGCTGCACGCCTGCGATCGACGACGCCTCCGAGGTGACACCTTCCTCGATGTCGCCGTCCGAGGCGATGACGAAGATGTGGTGGTCGAACGGACTCTCACCCGCGGCGGGCTCCGGGTCGAACAGCCCGCGTTCGCGGCGGGCCGCCATCGCCATGCCGACCGCCGCCGCCAGGCCCTGACCCAACGGGCCGGTAGTGATCTCCACACCGCGGGTGTGCCCAACTTCGGGGTGACCGGGCGTCTTGGATCCCCAGGTGCGCAGCGCCTTCAGATCGTCGAGTTCGAGGCCGTACCCGAGATACAGCTGAATGTAGAGCGTGAGGCTGGAATGCCCGCACGAGGGCACGAAGCGGTCCCGTCCCCCCCAGCCCGGATCCGACGGATCGTGCCGCATGACCCGCTGGAACAGCGCGTACGCCAACGGGGCCAGGCTCATCGCCGTCCCGGGGTGGCCGTTGCCGACCTTCTCGACTGCGTCCGCGGCCAGGACACGGGCGGTATCGATGGCCTTGGTGTCCAGTTCGGTCCAGTCGGCGGGATGAGCGAGCTGCGTGAGAACGTGGATGTCGTCTGTGATCGACACGAGCGAAGTATCTCCTGGTGAGTCTGTGAAGTAACGGTCAATCCCGACTCGGCGCCGGGATGGCGTTTTGGCGGCAGTCCGGATCGGGGGGCGAGACGAAATTCAGGAGGATGTCCCCTCCTGATGCGCCAGCGGGGTTGCGAACGACATCGACGCAATCGCGGCATGTCTCTACCATCGGCATCCGAGCGGAGTCACGGGAGTCACGGGAGTCACCGGCGCCATCGGCCCGCGGCACGTGTCGTAGGCGATCACGTACCTCTTACTCGGTGTTGCGGACCGCACGGCCCGTCAGGTTCCCATACCGAGGTGCGCGCCTCCCGCGACGTCGATGGACAGCCCGGTCAAGTATCGATTCTCCACAGCCGTCAGAAAGGCAACAGTTCGTGCTACCTCGTCCGGCTCTGCGAATCGCTGCATCGGCAACTGACGTGCACGGGCATCACGGGCAGCTTGAGCCGAGCCGGATTGCTCGGCGAATTGCGACCACATTTCGGTGTTCACCGGTCCTGGGCTGACAGCGTTGACCGAGATGCCGTTCGGGCCGAGGATCTTGGCGAAGGACCACATGACGTGCAGGACAGCGATCTTGCTGGCGTTGTAAGGTAGATAGTCCACTCGCGCTTCCTTCGCCGCGACGGAGGAGAACAGCACAAGCGTTCCAGCGGTTCCAGCTGCGAGCATCGCGTTTGCAACTTCACGCGCGATGGTGAAGGTACCTGACGCGTTGATCTGCATGATTCGCTCGAACTCGGCGGTGGTCGTCGAGAGGGGATCGACTGTTTCGCCGAGTACCCCGGCGGTGTGGACCAGCGCATCCAGACGGCCGTGACGATCGATCACCGTACGCACCGCATCTCTGGTGTGGCTTTCATCGGTAATATCGAGATCTATGAACGAGGCCAGGTCCTGACCTTCTCGCCCGACTCGGTCGGCCCCGATGACCACATCGCCACGTTCGACGAGAGCATCGACGATAGCAGCGCCAATACCTCCACTCGAACCGGTTACCAGTACTATTTGCTCGGCCACCTTGTTCTCCTTCTCTGATCGGGTGCTCATTGAACTGCCTTGCTCGTCCATGTGCGTCCTGCCTGTTCTTCGGTGGGAAGCCCGGCACTGGCGAGAATGTGGTCGAGTAATTGCTGCGTCCTGACCGCCTCCCGTCCGGACGTGAGCGGCTCTCGTCGGTCCCGAACACAATCCAGGAAATGATGTACGGCAGCGGCGAAGCCGAAAGTGTCCGTCGCTGTGGCCCACCCGAATTTTTCGGGGCTCATCGTTCGGACGGTGCGCACACCATTGTCGGTGACCATGACGGAGTCAGGCGCGATCACCTCGGCGGATTTCATCTGTCCATGGGCGTCGAGCTTTTCTCCCCACGCGCCTGCGGTACGGGCGGCGACGAGGACGCCGGTGTTCCCGGTGGAGAAGCGGATGAGAGCAGCGCTGCCGTCTTCTTCCCACTTGTCTGTTCCCGCCGATGTCGCGGTCACATCGACCACGTCACCTCCGCAGAACCAACGTAGTAGATCGACCATGTGAATAGCGTTTTCGAAGGTCGCTCGATACTCGGATCCGGCCCGGTTCTTCTGGGCGAGACAAAACGTTGCACCGGTTTCGCCGAATACCTCCCGCGCGGCTACGTAGGTGGGAGCGAACCTGCGGTTGAACCCGACCATCAGGACTCGGTTGTGTCGCTGCGCGAGGTCGGCGAGCCGGATCGCGTCCGATGTCGCAGTGGCCAGTGGCTTCTCGCAGAAGACGTCGACGCCGGCGTCGAGTGCTAGTTCAACAGCCTCGACGTGTTCGCTCCGAGGGGTGAGGACGAATATCGCGTCGAGGTCTTCGTGGCTCACCATGTCCCGGACCGTTCGGTGAACACGGGTGAACCCCCACCGGCGTTGCAGCGCGCTCGGGTCCTCACGCCGCGATACGAGAGCTCGCAGTTCCACATCGTCGCGCTGGACCAGTGTCGGAAGCTGCGCAATGGAGGCAATGTTGCCGGCGCCGACCACGCCGACTCTGAGTGGCGTCACAAAGCGGCCCCGGTAGTCCGGTCCTGAAAACCGCTCTGCGCGAGCAATGCACGCAGGTGCTCGGCTCCGCGCCGGAAACCAATTTCCGGTTCGTCGAGATCCTGTGGATGCCAGCGGTATTCGTACTCGAGCGACAGGGTGGCGTCGTAGCCGCAGCTGTGCAGGTGTTCGACGATCCGTCCCCACGGAACGGTCCCATCTCCGACGACCCGTGAGCGCACCGATCGTTCGTCGGCATGCACCCTCGCAGTCTCGGACGACACGAACGGAGCATCCGGATCGACGAACACCAGATCTTTCACGTGGACGTGTCCGATCAGATCACCCTGAATCGCGAACGCTTGGTCGAGATCCTCGTCGTGCGAGAACGTCAGGTTGGCCTGGTCGTAGAGGACGCGTACGGCAGCTGAATCCACTTGCCGTACCAACGCCGCTGTGTCGCGCGCGCTCTGCGTCATCGTGCCGAAGTGGTTCTCGGCGCACAGAAGAACCCCTGCGTCGGCTGCCGGTACTGCGAGCTCACGCAAAGAACGCACCAGTTGCGCCCAATGGTGTTCGTGCCCCTCGGCGCCGGGTTGCCACGAACCCGCGTAAATACGTATCCGTGTCGCGCCGAGGAAGTGCGCTGTGTCGATCGCCGATCGAAGCTCGTCCACAGCCTCGCGGCGGGTCTTGTCGTCGACAGCATTGATGGCGGTGGTGTACGGGGTTAATCCGATGATCGGGATACCCTCGCCGTCTGCGGCCTTCGCCGCTTCTGCGGCCGCGGTTCCGTCACCGATGCCAAGCCCGCTGGTGTAGCCGTCCTGGTAGATCACTTCTGCGGCGTCGAGGCCCGCGCGTGCGAACAGCTTCAGGGCCTCCGGCACCGAGTGGTGTGGTGTACCGAGGGTGTGGCCTGCGATCCTCATGTGGGGTCCTCCGAAATCATTGGGGCTTCGGTGATTCGCCAGTCGTGTGGTCCGACCATGCGCGGGGGGTCGACGACGCGTGACCTGTCGACGAATTCGAGTACCAGTCCCCACGTGGTCTGTGCGTAGATCCAGCGGTTTCCTGCGACGGGGCTGTCACCGTTGACCTCTTTACGTGACCCGAGTATCCGAAGGTTCGAGTGCCGCTTCAGTGCGTCGACGACGTCGTCGACGTCGTCGACTACGAAGCACAGGTGATGGCCACCCGCGTCACTCATCCGCGGAAACGTCGGTGTGCGGTCCGTGCTCCACCACTGAAACAGTTCGATGTTGAGATTCGGTGGCAACCGGAGCATCCGTAGTTCCAGATGTGCGTCCTCGGGCACTCCGAAGTGTTCGGGCATGAAGGATGCGTCCGGTCCCCGGGTGGACCGGTAGAGTTCCTCGGCGCCGAAGAGGTCGATGAAGAGCCGAGTGGCATCGTCCAAGTCGGGCACCGTGAACGCAACGTGATCGACCCATTTCAGGCCGGGCACCGGGCTGCGCCGGGGTGTGCTGGATTGAGTCATCGAGAGGGCTCCTGTGTCGAAGATCGGACGAGCAGAGTTGGCCGGAGCACGACATGTGCGCTCTCCGCTCCGGAGATGAGTTTTTCTCCGAGTTCGATAGCGATCCGGCCCATATCGGCTATGGGTTGACGCACGCTGGTCAGGCGGGGGTTGAATCGGGCGCCGAAGTCGAGGCCGTCGAATCCGATGATCGATACATCTCGAGGCACGGCGACTCCGCGAGATCCCAGTTCGGAGATCAACGCGAAAGCGATGAGATCGTTGGAGGCAATGATGGCTGTAGGCCGCGAGTCGTGCTGCAACCATTGGTCGACGATGCCCGCGCTCACCTCGTGCCCCGGTTCCGGCTGAAGGATGGTGGGCGAGAGGCCGTGAGCCAGGGCAGTTCGCCGGTAGGCGTCCCACCTGTCCTGCGCGGTGTAGGTGCCTACGATTCCCGGTGCATACGCGATGGAGCGGTGGCCGAGGGTCATCAGATGTTCGAGTGCTAATTCGATACCTTCCCCGCTGTCGACGGTAACGGTGGGGATGGCGGGGTCGTCTTCGACGCGATCGAGCACGACGATGCGGTTTGCGACGCCGTATCGCGTAAGTGCACCGAGGTCGACTTTCGTCGACGGTGCAATGACCCCGAAGGGTGAGTACATTGCATGCATCGCAGAGAGATATCCCGCCGTTTGATCACTGTCTCCGTTGGTGATGCACAAAATTACGTGGTAGCCGCGGGTTTCGGCGGCTGCGGCGGTGGTCCGCGCCAGTTCGGAAAAGAACGGGTTGGTGATGTCGGGAACGATGAGCGGCACGAGACTGCTCGATTTGCTGCGTAACGCGCGAGCGACCGGGCTCATCGAGTACCCGAGATCGGCTGCAATACGCAGCACGTGCTCACGCGTTTCGGCGCGTACCGCTTCCGGTCTCGAGAACGCCCTCGAGACCGTGGAGCGGTGAACGCCTGCGGCGTCTGCGACGTCGTCGATGCTGGGGTTATTCATTTCTGCTCCGAGGTTGTGGCGTCTTTGACCAGATGATGGCCATTGACCGCACGAATTCGTCGAGAGTGGGCAAACCGTGGAATTTCGTGTCGAGCGAGTCGGCAACGTTGTCCACGAATTTTTCGTACAACGGATCGCTGTCCACGTCGAGTATCGCCTCGATTGTGTTCCCTGTTGCATCGGTGAATCGAGCTGAGCCGTTGGTGTCGATCGATGCGAAGCCGTTCGTTCCCGCTGCCGAGAAGCTGCAATAGCGCTTGAGCGGTGAACCGGGAAACGCGTACCCCACCTCGACTATCGATTCACGACCTTCATTGGACAGAACCAACGTCGCGTGGTCTTCGACGGTGTCGTGGTGCAATGTCCGCGATAACTGCACCGAGACGTCGACGTCGTTGCCGATGTGCCGAAGTGCGAGGTCCACGAAATGCGGTCCCAGATTCGTGAGGCATCCGCCTCCGGATCGCAGCGGGTCGAGCATCCAGGGATTCCCGTTCTCCCTGTATCGACCGGGCGGGCCCGCGATGAATGAGAGTCGTTCGTAGACGATGTCGCCCACTTGGCGCAGCCACGTCTCGACCGGTGCGTTCCTCTGCACGAGCGCCACGGTGGCGGGTACACCGGCGCGGCGCGCAGCATCTGCGAGCGCAGTGACCTGCGTCAGGTCGACGCCGGCGGGTTTCTCGACGACAAACGCAATGCCGCGGTCGATGAGCTTGCCGGTCACCGCCGCCATCTCGTGATGCGGGCTGAAGACGTAAGCAAGGTCTATCCCGTCGCGGTCGAGCGCTGAATCGACCGATGCGGTGGACGGGGCACCCCAAACCTGTGCCAGCTCTTCTGCCGTGGCCACATTGTCGTCTTGGACCGACAGGACGCGATGACGTCGGCCGATGGCGTCGCGGTACAGGGGCACGTGCCAGTGGGAGGCTCCCAGGACGACAGTGCCGGCTCGGCGATCGCTACCTGCCGCGATTGAACTGCCAGGGTGGGCATCGGACGAATCGCGGTCCCAGATATTCGGGTCCACAGTCATCGACTCCTTGCTGTTGTTGCGGGCCGGTTTCGAGCCACGATGAGATCGGTTGCTGAGATCGGTTGCAGCGAGCCTGCCACAGGGTTTGCCTCAGTGTCAACGATCGGGAAGGTGGGTTGCCACAGCCGAGAAAAATGTATTCACTAGGGGCCGTGCATCAGAAATTTGACTCCTTGCAAATCATCCGAAACTCCGGAAATGTGCTCATCGTCCGGCTCGACACTGCAGACGAAGCGTTTGAAGTGGCATCGGCAGCAGTACGAGGCGGAATCCGAGCCCTGGAGATCACACTGTCCATTCCAGGTGCCCTGTCGGTGATCGAGCGGCTCGCTGAGAAGTTCGCGCACGACGACGTCATCTTCGGCGCCGGAACCGTGCTCGACGGTCACGCGGCGTGGGCCAGCATTCAGGCGGGTGCGCGGTTCCTGGTCAGTCCCAACTTGAGCCCCGAGATGATCCGTGTCGCCAATCGCTATCAGATCGCAACCATCAGCGGTGCCTACACGCCGACCGAGATCCTCGACTCGGCCGAGGCCGGAGCCGACATGGTCAAACTGTTTCCGACCGAGGCAGGCGGCGTTCCCTATGCCAAGTCCGTACTGGCACCCCTCGCCCACATCCCGTTGGTACCCGCCGGCGGTGTCACCACGGCCAACGTGTCCGACTGGTTCGATGCTGGAGTGACCGCTGTCGGGGTCGGAAGCGCGATCACCAAAGCTGGACGCCCCGACGGCGACATGGCACGGGTGACGGCTGCAGCTCGAGAATTTGTCGATGCCATCGACCGTGCCCGCGCATGACCTCGCATCACGCGGAAACTCCCGTCGCCTACATCACTTTGGGAGGGGCCGGTTCGGGGAAATCTACCGTGGCGCGACGAATCAGCTCGATCACCGGGGCGGCGTACCTCGACAAGGACACCATTTCCGGACCCTTCGTCGAGCTGGCATTGGGCGTACTCGGCCACGAGGCAACCGACCGTGAATCCAATGACACCTATGTGAGTCGATTGATGCCGCTCGAATACGACACGCTCTTCGCGGTCGCCGGCCGCAATCTGGATCTGGGCCACCCGGTAGTGCTGGATGCGCCTTTCGTGGCGTACCTGTCCGATCCTGACTACCTCCAACGGGCGATCGACGCGGCCGCGTGGCCCGAAACCCACATTGTTGTCGTTCACGTGACCGCGTCGGCCGACGCGGTCAAGCAGCGTCTGATCGACCGTGGTCTCGCCCGCGATCACGTCAAGCTCGGCGAATGGGAAAACTACTGGTCTCAGTTCGGATCTCTTCGCTGCCAGTGGTCGATCGGACAGCACCATCTGTTCGTCAACGACGATGCGCAATCCCTCCTCGGTATCGAACACTTGGTTCGCCGGACCACGCGAACGCTGCCAGGTGCCGTGACCGGATGGAAAGGGCCGGCGGAAGGGGCGCGGTCCGCGCGAAACGGTGGACAGAAGGAGGGTTGACGACCCGGGCTCGGTGTGGGACTGTCTGTAACAGCGTTACTTTGTAATCCAGTTCACAAGTCGAGTCCGAGGAGTGCCGATCATGGCCATGACTGAAGACGTGTCCAATGCTCTGAAGGTGCTCGAGCTGCTGTCGTCGGACCCGGAGGGCTGCGGCGTAACGCAGGTCTCGACCGAACTTGCGGTCAACAAGGCAATTGCGCACAGGCTTCTCGGCGCGATGGTCAGCGCCGGTTACGTAGCGCAGGACCGCCGAACATCCAATTACGTTGCGACACACAAACTCGGCGCTCTCGGGCTGCGACAGCTGACGTCGTCCGGAATCGATACGTGGGCACAGCGAACACTCGATACGCTTGCAGCGGAATGCGAGGAACTGGTTCGACTCGCAGTCGCGACCGCCGACTCGCTGCAGTGGATCGCCAAGGCGCAGGGTTCCAACTCGTCTCTCAGGCTCGATCCTGTGATGGGGCAAAATGCTGTTCCCCATGCAACAGCGTCCGGAAAGGCCTGGTTGTCGACGCTCGACGATGCGTACGTCACCTCGATCGTGCACCGGCAGATTCCAGGACAACACGCGTCGAGGACTCCACTCGATCCCGACAAGCTCCGCGCCGAGCTCGACGAAACACGTCGCCGTGGTTACGCGACCACATTCGAAGAGATGGACCTCGGCATCAATGCGGTAGCGGTACCCATATTCGGTGCCGGTACAACTGCAGCGGCGACGGGCACGCTCAGCATCGCTGGTCCCTCCGTGCGCATGACTCGATCGAGACTGCTCGAGCTTACGGGGTCTTTGATCGCCGCCGCCAACGACATCGCTGCGACGTGGCCGGCGTTCGCGTATCTGTCGGCGAGCGAGAATCTGTCGGCTTGATTGCCAACGGCCTGAAACCAGCCCCGTCAGGGCCGTTAATGCTGAATCTTCCCCGATCGAACAGGTGCTGCCGGTCTTCGGCAGTCCCTACTTGACGCGCATGAACGGCGCCCCAGTCTACTTCATGAGGAATCGAAACAATGATAACTTCGGATCAGCATCACCCACCCACGGAACCAGCGACTGGTGCCATACCAGCACGCGGTCGGCCCTTCAACCTACTCGCCGGGACAGTGGGGCACTTCGTCGAATGGTACGACTGGTACGTCTACGGCCTACTCGCGGCGGTTTTCTCGAGCCAGATCTTCCCCAGCGAATCGGCTTTCGCTTCTCTGGTCGCTGCACTCCTCACCTATGCTATCGGCTTCGTCGTGCGGCCTCTCAGCGGAATAACTATCTCTCCGCTCGCGGACAGGTACGGCAGACGCCGAGTACTGACCTTGGCGATCAGCGGAATGGCTTTAGGCGCGTTGATCATTGCGCTCACACCCCCATTCTCGATGATCGGGTACGTAGCTCCGGTCTTGTTCGTTGTTGCGCGTGTCATACAAGGCATCTCGGCGGGCAGTGAGGGGCAGAGCGCGATCGCCTACTTGGTCGAGCAGGCACCTGCTAACCGCCGGGGATTGTTCGGCTCGTTCACCAACATGGCGAGTGGGTTGGCAACACTGGCCGCAACGGGTGCTGCCGCCATCGTGACCTCGAGCTTCAGCGATGACGCGCTCGCAACGTGGGGCTGGCGCATTCCGTTCTTGGTGGGAGGACTCTTGGGTGTAGTCGGACTGCTCATGCGGGCACGGGCCGATGAATCACCCGAGTTCGAAGCCAGCACTCTGGCGAAACAGAAGTCCGCACCCGCAGGACTGCGCCAACTGATCCGCGACCATCCCAGGGCTCTACTGCAAACCGCGGCACTGTCCGCCCCCGCCGTTGCCTACTACACCTGGGCGACATTCCTCCCGACCTATGCCAACCTCACCAGCGGTAGAGGTCTTTCCTCCACGCTGACAGGGAGCGTCATCGGTCTGCTCCTGCTGGTGATTGTCGTGCCGGTCTGCGGAGCACTGTCGGACAGGCTCGGGCGCCGCAAGATCTTCCCCATCGTCGGTGCACTTGGAATGATCGTTCTGTTCTATCCGTTGCTCTTGCTGCTGAACCAGCCCGGATTCGTTGTCTACGTGATCGTGGCCGCGTCCGGATGGGTTGTGTTGGGAATTTGGCAGTCGGTCTACCCCACTATCCAAGCGGAACTGTTTCCGGCGTCGGTTCGCGTGTCAGGCATCGGGTTTGCTCACCAGATCGTCATCGCCATCTTCGGGGGTACAGCACCGCTGATCGCCGCGACATTCGTCAGCGCCGGCCACCCCACTTTCGTCGCGTTCTATATGATCGTGATCGTCGCACTATGCCTGGCCGTCTACTTCACACTCCCAGAAACCGGAAGTAGTTCCAACCGAACCACAGTCGCACTGAACGACACCGACATCATCGAGGACGCACTGCCGCGCTGAACTTCACCGGCGGCCGGACAGATCAGCGCCGTCCCGGCCTCCGTGATGTCCGTCCCGGAAACCCCGATTGTGGACTGGTCGAGTCGGAACTGACTTTCCAGTCCACTCAGCCGACGGGTCAAGCAACGCCTCATCGACCGCGGCCTCGATCGTGACCGGGAAAAGCTAGACGACTGGGGACTCGGACTGGCACCGATTCGGCGCCCCCGAAAGCAGATGGCAGTCTGGACAGCACCACTTCGTGGTCAACGACGATGCGCAGGCCTCACTCGCGGTCGACAAGCAAATCACCGCGGAAGATGCACATCACGACGCCTGATGAACCCCGAGGTCACCAACCAGCATGAGCTCATCAAGCGATCGCTGCCCCAACCCGCCAGTTGGTGGCCAGAAAGAAGCAGCAGGTTGACGACATGGGTCACCCATGAGACTGCCTGTAACAGCGTTACTGTTACACAGTTCCCATACGAACCATTTGAAATCAATGAATTTCTACCATGTGAAATGTTATTACAGGAGTGTGCGCAATGAGAGCTTTGGTCAGCGGTGGAAGTAGCGGCATCGGCGCGTCTACATGCTTGAGGCTCGCAGAGGCAGCTCTCGCTCGGGGCGCCCAGCCGATGATTGCGGTGTGTGGACATAAATTGAATGCGAGCCAAGAGCAAGTTGTTCGCTCGATTCAGTCAATGGGAGGTACTGCCATTGCGTTGGTGGGTGACCTCCGAGATCCCAACGTGCCAGGTCAACTGGTAGGAACTGCGGTAGCCGAATTTGGTGGCCTGGATGGGTTGATAGCAAACGCTGGAATCGCTAGCCCTGGCGCAATATGTGACCTATCAATTGAGGACTGGGACGATATGTTCTCCGTCAACCTCCGCGGCGCGTGGCTTCTTGCCAAAGCAAGCTACTCGCATCTGAAGCATAGTCGCGGTTCGGCTTGCTTTACCTCCTCAATGTCCGGTCAGCTACCACATGCCGGATCAGGCGCCTATAGCCCGAGCAAAGCTGCATTGACGATGCTAGCCCAGACGCTCGCGTTGGAGTGGGCGCCTGACGGTATTCGTGTAAATGCGGTATCCCCAGGTATGACTCATACCCCGATGACTGAAAAAATGTACGCCGACCCCCAAATTAAGACAGCAAGGGAAGATATCATCCCGCTCTCAAGAATTGGGGACCCCATGGATATTGCGAACGTGATTGAATTTCTTGTAGGACCGTTGTCAGGTTATGTCACCGGGCAAGACATCTGTGTCGATGGCGGCTTCTCCAAGTCTATCCTCAGCCATATTCCCGGTCGGCCAAGCTCCAACTAGTCATAATTTTTTCAACAGTCACTCAACTGTGAGGATGTTTTGTTATGATTATTAATACGTTTTCGTATCTATGGTCGTCTACGGCGATTGATGCAATTACGGAATTGGTCGACAATGGATATAAAACTTTTGAAGTTCCGATCAGCTCTCCACATTGTTGGCCGGATGAAATTTCCATCTCGGAGCGCTCGGCCATTAGGGAGAGACTCAGTGAATACGGCGCGAATATCAGATCGCTCAATGCCGGTGGTTATGACATCAATCTGTCTAGCCCTGGCGCTAATATGCGTCTCAAAAGTATCGAGCACATTAAGTCGGTGATTGACTTGGCTGTAGCTTGGGATGTCCCCGAAGTTGTGATATCCCCCGGTACAAGACGCCCTATGATTTCACCTTCACTCGAGAAAACCTATGGGTGGATGTACGAGAGTCTGGATATTCTAATTCCACTGGCGAAACAGGCTGGCACACGACTCCTCTTGGAAAATACTCCTTATTGCTTCACTCCTACCATCCCGGACCTGGCGGGTATCGTAAGTACGGTCAACGATGCTGCGCTTAAGATCGTGTACGACGTCGCCAATGCTGCTTACATAGGGGAGGATCCCGTAGCGGGTTTGCTCTCGAATCACAAATCGATTGCACTTGTGCATATTTCTGATACGGGTTTGGAAACTTGGGGTCATGATCCAATCGGTACTGGGGTGGTAGATTTTGAAGGATTAGGCGATGCCGTCGAAGCTACATGCGGAGTAAGTAATGTTGTTCTTGAGGTTATTCGCGAAGAAAACCCATTGGATGAATTCAAAAAAGCGATGCTTGATCTCAGAAATGAAGGCTGGCAATTAGGAAGATAACTTCAGCGTGAGAGGTATTTGGTCCGAAAGTGTTCTGAATTTGAGGGTTTTTGCTGGTTATTGCAGTAACCACGAGATAAATACAACGATCAACCGCAGCCATGACGAGAATTCAAGCGCAGCCTCTGAGACGCATATTAGCCTCGGTTTTTCGTGCGGCTTGGCTGGTTGATGGGAAGTGTGCGCTGGCCAACTTGGTCGGGTGTGTTCGTCCCCGACCTTGTCGAGTGAGGCTCTTTTAGACCGTGCCAGAAGTCTTTTGACGCTACGTCTAATCCAGCTTCCCTCAACAGTAACCTCGTTCGCGACGTATCCGATGCCCGACTCGGACCTCGCCGAATGCATGGAAGGTTCGATAAATGCCCGAACTCATCCTCGACGCTGTGATCGCTGTCGCCAAACTGCTGACACCCCGCTGTGTCACGGCGACGAGCCAACGCATATTCACGAATATCGCGATCGCCCAGGCCACTATGAGACGGTTGGCCATGGTCGCGAGTTGATCAGCAAGGGGACTGCTTCACGGCGTCGACACGTTTGAGCGTCGACAATTTCGACAAAAGCCGGTAGGGCAGGGTCTCGGAAAAGTCATGAGAGATGAGTTTTGAGCTGCGGTTTTGGGGGATGTGACACGCTGTTGAGCCCGTTATCGAGGGCGGGCACGGTCGCTGCGGCGATGATTCAAGTTCCTACGCAAGTACCACCACCAGGAACGAGCCGTGCCCGCAGCCCTATCATCGTCCATGCCCGTCACCGTGCGCGAGAGCGGACCGTTTCTCGGCGCGTCATCGGTCGCCGACACCGGGATCCTCGACCTGCTGACGACGGTGCCCGATCCCCGTCGCCGGCGTGGTGTCCGGAATCGTTTCCCGGTGATCCTCGCGCTCGCTCTGTCCGCAACCTGTGCCGGTGCCCGCTCGTTCACCGCGATCGCCGAATGGGCCCACGACGCACCCTCCGAGGCGCTGGGCAGACTCGGGGTTTCTGCTGTCGTCCCGAGCGAATCGACGATTCGTCGCACCCTGGCAGGTGTCGACGCGACCGCCCTCGACCAGGTGCTCGGTACGTGGATGTGGGTGCGCACCACGGTGGTCGACGGGAGGAGGATCATCGCCGTCGACGGAAAGACCCTGCGCGGAGCGAAAGACACCTCGGGTCATCTCACGCACCTGCTGGCCGCGGTCGATCACGATGCGGGTGTGGTGCTCGGGCAGGTCGAGGTGGGTGCGAAGACCAACGAGATTCCCCTCCTGACCGACCTGCTCGACCCCCTCGCGCTCCCCGACACCGTCGTCACCGCAGACGCCCTGCACTGCCAACGGGGTACCGCCGAATACATCCTCGGCCGGGGCGGCCACTACGCGTTCACCGTGGAAGCGAATCAGCCGAAACTGTTGAAGCGACTGAAGGCACTGCCGTGGAAGAACATTCCGGTGTCGGCGTCGATTGCCGGACGGGGCCACGGCCGGCTCGAACGCCGCACCATCAAGGCCACCGAACACACCGACGGCCTGGGTTTCCCCGGGGCAGTGCAGGCCCTGCAAATTCGGCGGACCATCACCCGCAGTGGGCGCAGAACCGTCGAGGTGGTGTACCTGATCTGTTCGGTGCAGATGACCGAGGTCGCACCAGCGCAGGTCGCCGCTTGGATCCGGGGGCACTGGACGATCGAGAACCGAGTGCACTGGGTCCGCGACGTCAACTTCGATGAGGACCGTTGCACGATCAGAACCGGGTCCGCTCCACAGGTGATGGCACCGCTCCGCAACGTGGTCATCGGGATCCTCCGGTTGGCTGGCCACCTCAACATCGCCTCGACACTGCGCCACTACGGCAGAGACCCGAATCGTCCGATCGACCTGCTTCTGTCCGTCTGAAGTGGGTTTATGCGACTTTGCCGGGGCCCTGGCCGGTAGGGATATCGCAGCAGGGTGTGTGGATGATGACGCGATGAGTCGGCCAGGCTTCTGATCAGGCCAGCAGTCGGTGGGCCAGGTCGGTGCCGGCGACCATGACGACATATCCAAGGCAGGGCACGACCGCGCAGGTGCGGGTCGGCCAATGTGTCTTTCGGGTCAGGCATGGTCACCGACATCGACTCTGACAGACGATCACTTCTCGGTGAACGCCCCATCGCTCATGGCTCGAGCGCTGGACCTTGAGTCTCACAGTGTGTCTTGCCTACTCCCGTTGATAACCGGCGGGCCAATGAGCAGCAGGTTCGTCGCGGTTTCGAGGTAGCGGCAGGTGCCGAGTTCGGCGATCAGCTTCCGGTCGAGGCCCGCGGCGGCGTCGAAGTCGAAGTCGAAGTCCTCGAGCGTCGCCGGTGTCGGCACACCGATGCGGAGTACCGCTGGTGGTGACGGTGCCGGTGGACCGGACCCTGTGGCAGACTGCGGCCGCGGCGCCACAACCGACGGTGCGTGTCGATCCGGCCGCGGTCGACGCGGTGCCCCCGGCACGGGTCGATCCGATCATCGCGTTGCACGATGTGCTCGCCAGCCCGGGCCCGGATGCGGCGGAGGCCGGCGAGCATCTGCGTCGGGCGATCCTGGACGGAACCTGGCGTGGCTGACGTCGTGCGGATCGATGCCGCCTCCAACGCGGCGGACCTGGGTTTGCGGGCGCTGGCGGATCTCGCTGCCGCCGCCGCTGGCAAAGGATTGCCGCATCATCGGCGGTCATATGGTGCACATTCTCAGCCACGTGTATCCCACGGCGGTGGCGCGGGTGACGGCGGACGCGGATGCGGGCATGGACGCCGTCGTCGCTGGTGGCGCGGATCTGCATGCGAACCTTCTCGCGCGCGGCTATCGGAGGGTGCGGGGCAATCACTATCAGGCCCCGTCCGGCGACGACACACGCACACCACGCACAGGCTTGCCCTCGACCACTCCTGCACCCAAGTCACTCCCGCGCGCGGGAATCCTCACGTCAGATGCCGCGGGGATACCTAGACCAGAGCGGCCACGGCTGGCGCCGGACACGCACCCCAGCGCATGGCCTCGGAAGATCGGAATTGCCACAGGCTCATAGCCTTTTGCGCCAGGATGGCTATGCGGGCAGTGTCACAACTCACGCGCCCGGCATCTGTTCCTGAGCGTCGTGGAAGGCCCGCTCGAGTTCAGCCGGAATCCGCCCGCGTAAGGACACCTCCAAGCCCTCCCCGATCGCCCACTGACGAATCTCCCTGGACGTCCTCCTCGCCGACGCCGTACTCACCGACGCACTCTTCACCGAAGCCTTCTCCACAGGCGACTTCGCGGACGCCTTCGTCGCAGGGGCCTTACTCGCCACCGACCTCTTCACCGGACCCGTCGACGCGGACGTCTTGCCAGCCGCTTTCGTCGCGGAAGCCGTCCTGGCCTTCACAGTTCTTGTCCGAACCTTCGCTGCCTGAGCGTCGTGGAAGGCCCGCTCGATCTCAGCGGGAATCCGGCCGCGTGAGGACACTACGTGACCCTCCCCAATCGCCCACTCACGAATCTCCCTGGTCGTCTTCGCCGGGGCCTTACTCACCGGCGCACTCTTCGTCGGAGCCGTCTCCACAGCCTTCTTCTTCACAGCCGTCTTCGTCGCGGAATCCTTCCTTACCGGCTTCTTCTGTTCAGCCGACTTCCTCGCGCCCTTCTTCTCCGCCGGAGCGCTCGCCGCCTGCTTGGCCGGAGTCGCCGCCGTGTTCTTCGCAGCTGTCTTTTCTGCGGCCGTCTTCTTCACCGGCGCCGGTTTAGTCTGAGTCTTCTTCGCGTGAGCGTCGTGGAAGGCTCGTTCGATCTCGGCCGAAATCCGGCCACGTAAGGACACCTTGAAGCCCTCCCCAATCGCCCACTCACGAATCTCCCCCGACGACTTCTTCACCGACGCCTTACTCACGACCGTCCTCGCCACCGGCGACTTCGTCACGGCCGCCTCCTTCACCGGAGCGGTTTTCGTCTGAACCTTCTTCGCGTGAGCGTCATGGAAGGCTTGCGCGATCTCGGCCGGAACCCGGCCACGGGAGGACACTTCGCGTCCCGCTTTGATCGCCCACTGGCGAATCTCCTTGGTCGTGTTCTTCGCCGAACCGTCAGAACTCCTCGGTGATACCGCCATGTGTCTCCTTCTTCGCCCGGGCAACCGTCGAACGCACACAGTAGCGGCAGGGGGGCACTCCCGGTAATCAAAAAGCTCACCCGAACCGCCATTTCACCGTCCCCAGCCCATCGCCGATCTGGGCAGGCCGACACGATTCCTCCTGGAGTCCCGAACCCATTCCGCATCGAGCATCAACCAGAACCAGCGCGAATCAATTTGGCTGTCTGCAACATTGGTGGAACGGAGCGACTACGGGCGACTTCGTGATTCCGCTTATGAGCCGACTGTAGCCAGTGACCCGAGTCGCTCTGATCCGAGTGATGTCGAGCCGTATCGATCAGGGAGAAACGCGTATCTGTGTGCTTCTCGCGAACGGGGCTGAACGGATAGCCATCCAATTGCGAGCCAGGGAAATCGCAAAGCAGTGACCTGTGAGCGATCGTCAGTCGGCATGCACTGGTCGGACCTGGGTGGCCACAAATACGAAGCCCTCTACCGGACCAGTCGCTTCTTCCGCTCGAAGTCGACCTCTTGACCAGGGTCGAGCTTTCTGAATCCATCGATCTCGACCTCTCTGAAGTGCACCCAGCACCCACCGGTGGGCACAGTCGATGGCGCCCCAACCCTTCACTATTCCAGAAGCAGACGACGCCAAGGGAAGTCATCTCCCGATGATGCAGGAAGCTCTCTCTGGTCAGTGATCCTTCGCCGGTAACGATCGGAGCCCGATTACTGCGCTGTGGAGTCTCAGCCGAAGTTAGAGCGTGTCTGCAAAATGTGTCGCCCCGGGGAGTCTTCAGCGCGGCCCTTATGCCGCCGCGGCAGAACCACGTCCTGACGTCCCGGGGCGCGGGACAGTTCGCTGGAACGTCGCGGCGATTGATCCAAGGACCGCCAAGGGAACAGCGAAGAGAAGCAATCCCCAGTAGGAGGTAGACGCCCAATTCACCAGCCCTGCGATCGACAAACCAACGAGTGCCGCGACGGCAAACCAGGAAACCCACTTTCGCATTGCTAGGGCCGCCACCACAGGCGGTACCGCGAGCAACAGTCCCAGACCGACCAGCGGCCATATCCCCAGGACGTGGACGATACGGTCATCGCACCGAAAGAAGGATTGGCTCTCGCCGATCTTCCGACACTCCAACGACACCTCAGCCATTGACGACGAGGTCCCGGCATCCACGGTGATCGCCAACGCGGCCACAGCTAAGGCCCACCACACTGCTCTCGACACGTCCGCAGCCTAACCCCTCGCATGTCCACCGCCCCGGGGTCACAACGGTAATCGACTCTCGGTGCGAGCCAATTCATCGCGCACCAAGTGGACGCGCGCGCCGGCGGACAGATGGTTCCATAAGCGGATCGTCCACCGGGGATACACCGATCGCGTCTGCGACGTTCCGGAGATGAACCCCGGGATCGCGGAGTCAATACTCAAGTTTCGTGCAGGAATGTCCGAAGTCGTTCAAGGACCAACTCAGGTCGCTGATCGACAATCCAGTGACCGACGCCGTCGACCGTCTCGAGCTGAAAACCAGCTGCGTGCTCGGCATACCCGCGTAGCAATGTGGGAGTGATTGCCGGGTCATCCATTCCGTGGAGGAACCGCATCGGAACATCGACGGAGGTCTTCGCGAATTCGCGGGCACGGATCAGTTCTCGTGTCAGAAATGTGCGGTACCAGCGCGAGCCAGCGACCGCATGACCGGGCTCGCCCATGCGACGCACATAGAGCTCGAAGTCGACATCGTCGAGGAAGAACCCGGCGCCGACCCACCGGCCCGTCATCCTGAAGAAGCGCCCCTTCGGGTCACCAAGAAGGCGCGGCCCGATCACCGGAAGAGAAATCGGGATCTGGTACCAGAACCGCCACAAATGGCGAACCACCGCCAGGTCGAACTTGATCCACGGCCCGACGGTGTTCAGTCCGAAGAAGCCGGCCACCTTCTGCGGATGTCGCAGCATCAGAGACGCCGCGATCGGACCACCCCAGTCATGCGCGACCAGTCGAACCGACGGGACGCCGAGCCGGTCGAGCACGACCGCGAGATCATCTGCCATGTCCTTCTTGTAGTAACGATCATCGTGAGCCGAGCTCCAACCGGCACCGCGCAGATCTGGACACAGCACTCGGTAGCCGTCGGCCGCGAGTGGTCCGATCAGCGCATGCCATGCCCACCAGTTCTGCGGGAAACCGTGGACAAGCATGACCGGCGGCCCGTCGGCCGGTCCGGCGTCGGCGACGTGAATCGTGACACCGCCGCCCACGTCGACGAACCGGTGCTCCACGCCGGCGAGCACCGGCAGTGAGGGTGAGTTCATGGGTTACTCGCTCTCTGCTTACACGACGCTGCCGCACCGCGAACACCCAGTAAGCTGCGGTCTGGTTCCGACCGCACATTTACCAGTCCGACCAGGACACTCCTGCCGACTTGTTCGCCAATAGACAGATACGCTGCCACGTTGGCGCAACCTGCGGAAAACAAATGCGCCGATGAGGGATCGATGAGGGGACTGTCAGAACATCGGTGGATCCAGTTCTGGCGCATGAATCTAGATCACGGTTGGGGTGATTCGGCCTTCGAATGTGATAGCAAACGCGTTGAGGGCCGGCTTCCACCTCGTCACCCATCGTGCTCTTCCCTTACCCGTCGGGTCCAGCGACCGGGTGGCGAGGTAGAGGCACTTGAGCGCGGCCTGCTCGCTGGGGAAGTGGCCCCTCGCCCGCACCGCCCGCCGGTAGCGCGCGTTGAGGGACTCGATCGCGTTCGTCGAGCAAATGACCCGGCGGATCTCGGGGTCGTAGTCGAGGAAGGGCACGAACTCGCTCCAGGCGCTTTCCCACAGCCGGACGATCGCCGGATACCTCGGCCCCCATTTGTCGGCGAACTCGGTGAACTGCTCCTTGGCCGCGGCCTCGTTGACAGCGGTGTATATCGGCCGCAGGTCCCGTGACATCTCGTCCCAGTACTGACGCGATGCGTAACGAAAGGTGTTACGCAAGAGGTGAATCAGGCAGGTCTGCACCACCGTGAGTGGCCACACGGTAGTGATCGCGTCGGGCAGTCCCTTGAGTCCGTCGCAGACGGCGATGCACACGTCTGCGACCCCGCGGTTGCGGATTTCCGTCAGGACGGCGAGCCAGAACTTGGCCAAAGCGCACACGTTCGCGCGAACGTGTGCGAGGTGGCGCCTGAACTGTCACGGGTTCGGCAGCCGGGCGAAGTCGACGTGGTCGGAGAGGTAGGCGATGACGGCCTCGTTGGTCATGCCGTAAGCGGCGGCGACGAGTTTCGCGTCGACCGTGCCGACGAGGTCGACCAGCCGGGTGGAGCGCAGGATTCTGGGTTGGATACCGACCTCGCGCAGGGTCTGCTTGACGTAGGAGTCGGAGGCGGGCGCGCGGGTGGCCTTGGTCTGCATAGTGATCAGCACATGGGCGTTGTTGCTGCCCAGGTTCTTACGGTGCTGCAGGCAGCGTTGCAGCGCGGTCCAGGTCCACGGGTCCAACGGAGTAGGCTGCGGTCGACGCCCCAGCCTGATGCGGTGCTGTTCATGGTCGATATCGTCGTCGGTGAGGTGTTGCAGTTCCTGGGTGGTAGCGCCGTGCAGTAGGGCGGCAAGCCCGACGAACGCCTCGTGCGGGTGCACCTCGGGGTCGGTGCTCCATCGCCGGAACAACTCGCGCTGCCGGTCGATGGGAAGCGTCGGTCCCCTGAATGCCATGGTCTGCGGCGCTTGCACCCCGGCGGTGGGGTCGATGAGCAGCAACCGTCGGCGCAGCGCGTAGCGGCAGAATTGGCGCAGTCCGGTCAGGTAGGAGGCCCGTCGGCCGGGATGTGCGTGCAGGAACGCTTCGATGTCGCCGACATCGGCGGTCGCCCAGTCGGTCTTGCAGCGGCGCGCGGTCAGGAATTGCGCGAAGTCACGCACCGCGGTGAGGCGAGCCTCGAGCGTGGTGTGCCCGCGCGGGCGGGTGCCGGCGCGGCGGGCGCGATCGCGGCCGGCGACCAGGTGTTCGGCGAACCCGGTCACCGCCGGTCGCAAGGGGGCGGGCACGGCGTCGATGCGGGACTGGCGGCGGGCGGCGGCGCGGCGTTCCTCCCGGTCCGGCGGCAGTGCCAGCTTGCTCGCGGTGAGGAAGTCTTCCAGGGCCCGCGCGAGCGGCACGTCGGCGGCGACAGCTCCCAGCAGTGCCTGCGGATGCGTCGGGTGCTCGTCGCTCAGGTGCTTGCCGAGTCGGGTGAGCATGGCGCACGCGCGGCTGGGGTGATGACGGCCGACCAGGTAGGCGGCGAATCCGCCCAGCCAGCTGGGCGGATCATCCAGTGCCTCGGCGAGATTG
Source organism: Rhodococcus sp. USK10 (assembly GCF_019378875.1). Classification (NCBI taxonomy): domain Bacteria; kingdom Bacillati; phylum Actinomycetota; class Actinomycetes; order Mycobacteriales; family Nocardiaceae; genus Rhodococcus; species Rhodococcus sp. USK10. Next base: position 851,829 of record NZ_CP076047.1, on the reverse strand, counting down.
GCGGCACGGACGGTGATCCTGTGCCGCGAGCGTTCCCAACAGGATCGACACCGCCCGGCACCGGTCAGTCGGGTGACCCGGCCGCAGTCGACGCAGGCCGCATCCGGATTCGGTGGCCGGCCCGGATGCGAACACGAACCGCACAGGCCGGTGGCCGGTCGCAGTATCCGGCGTTTGCTGCAGCGCGGGCAGTCGGCTCGATCGGCGTCTCGCCGTTGCCGTCGGAGACATTCCTTGCACAGGTCTCGGTCGACGAACAACACCGGGGCCTGGCACTGTCGGCAGGTGCGCGAGCAGCGCACGCAGCGGCCGGTGTCCGGCTGCAGGACCCGGTCGACGCCGCAGCGCGGGCAGGGGTGGGTGACCGGGGCGTGGGAGGCCGCCCAGTGGCAGCGTGCACACAGGTCACGGTCGGGTTTGCCGACCGCGCGGCCGCAGCGGCGGCAGTCCCGGATCCGGCGGGTCATGCTCAGATCGGCGGCATCGACCGGCCCCGCCGCGACGCCTGTGTGTCGTTCGCCGCGACCTTGGTCGGGTTCGACGAGATCGGTTGTGCGACTGGGGTGGTATCGATGTCGAACAGGTCGTTCGGTGTGCAGTCCAAGGCGGTGCACAGCGCGATCAGGGTGGACAGCTTGAGCTGGCTGGGCTGTTTGGTGAACAACGCCGACACCGACGCCGAGGACAGTTCCAATCCGGCCTTCTCGGCGAGCAGCCGTTGCAGCTGGGTGCCGGTCCAGACCTCGCGGTGGGCGGCGGCCATCCGGAGTTTCCACCTGATCTGCATGCTCACTCCTGTCCGGCCAACTCGGTCAGCGTCGCCGCGATCGCGCGCTGGTAGGCGTCTTCGATGAACGTTTCCGACGAAATGGTGACGTCAGATATCACAACTGTCCGAATGCCCCCTCCTGTCGGCTATGTTGGCGGCGTAGGTGGTCCAATCTCCAGCGGAAATCTGCTGCCAGCGGACGGCGGAGCTGACGCTGATGCCGAGGGTTCGGGCGAGGATGGCTGCGGGGATCTGGGTGGCGAGGCCGAACAGTGCGGTGCTGCGTGCCTGGTTAGGTCGGATGCCGAGCTGGTTCAGTCTCAGCTTCAGTCGTTGGGCGCTGATCGGACGGCCGGGCTGACCGCCGGGGAATAGCCAGCGCGACGGAGTGGTGGCGCCGATGGTGGCGTGGCCTTTGCGTGTGGCGAACACGGTCCGGGCCAGGTCATCGACCGGTTCGGGGAGCCGGATCGGTGTTCGGCCGAAGCTGATGTGGACGTTGTCGTTGGTGATCGAGATCTGATCGACGGTCAGTAGGGCGATCGTGGAAGAACCTTGGGCGTAAAGGAGAACGAGCAGGCCGGCGAGGCGGTCGACGGAGTCGATAGTGTTGTCGTGCAGCAGTGTTCGGGCCGTTGTCCAGCGGTTGTCGTCGTCGATTGGGTTGGCCGGGCCATTCCAGCGCCGGGCCGGCAGGTAGGCGGTGGTGAGTTTGCTGGCATAGGCCCATCGGAGGAAGGTTCCGGTCTCGTAGCGGTAGCCGCCGGCTGGATCGGTGATCCACTGATCGAGGTCGGTCCGGCCGCAGCTGGCCAGGGTGAGTCCGCGGGTGTCGAGCCAGGTGAGAAGCCCGGCGGCGGCGCGGGCGTGGCTGCGGATGCGCAGCATCTGCTGCCGGGTGGTGGGACGTCCGTTGTTTCGGGTGCGCAGCCGCCGCAGCAGATGCCAGACCAGGTAGCGGTGCAGCAGCTTCTTCCATTCCGGATTCTGCTGCGTGGCAAGGAACTCGGAGATTGTTCGTTCCAGCCGCACGAGTTCCTCGTCACGCTCAGGCAGGGCGCCGACGGCGACGAGGGTGTGCCGCAGATACTCGGTGGCGGGACGTCTGGGCAGGGTGTCGAACGCGGCGTGGGTCAGGGGCATGCGGCCCGCGGCGAGGTCGGACAGGACCGTGGTGACGGGTTGTTTGGTGAGCCAGCGTTGTGCGGTGATCGAGTGTTCGGCGGTGGCGATGTCGTGTCGCAGCGCCAGCAGACCGGGTGGCATATCGGCGGTGACCGGACCCATGACCTGGTAGAGGCGTTGATTGGTCAAGCATTTCCCGCAGCGGCCCGGTGTGGGGTGGTCGGGGTCGCTGCAGGTGGGGCAGTCCCGCCAGGCGGGTGGTGGTGCGCAGTTGTCACAGAGCGGCTCGGTGAGGGTGCCGGCGGCGATCGCGGTGTGGCGTCCGCAGCGAGCGCAGTCCGCGGCTCGGCGTTGGCAGGTCGGGCACCATGGTCGGCCGGTGCGCCTGGAGATGCCGCAGGGTGTGGTGTCGCCGCAGATCGAGCAGGTCCTGATCGGGAGGGTATGACAGGTCTGGCAGAGCGGTCCGTCGGTGGTCCGCCGCCCGACCGGACGTCGGCGTCCGCAGCCGAGACAGATCTCCAGATTGGCCGGGTCGGTGCAGAAGCAGTTGGCGCAGATAGGGCGCCGGTGCTCGTCCCTGCTGACCGGCTCGCGGCGGGCGCCGCAGCGAGCGCATTCTTCGATGCGGGAGTGCGCGATGCAGGTGCGGCAGACCCGCTGACCGTCCAGGGGCTTGTCGATGCGGACCTGCCGGCCGCAGCCCGGGCAGGTCGGCAGCACGATTCCGCGGACGCCGCTCGCGTGCAGGTGCTCGACGAGCCGCGGGATCACTCGCAGCGGCGCACGATGCCCCTCGCCGGTCAGCAGGGCAGGGTCGGCTTCCAACGCCCAGGCCACCCGCCGCTGGTAGCCGCGCTGACGACAGCAGCGGTCGAGAACACCAGCGATGGCATCACGCGGGACGGCCGGATCGAGTGCGGCGACGGCGGCGTGGATGACCGCGATCGGGTCACGATCGTCGGGGTCCGGGCACTGGGCGCAGCGTGGATGCCCGTCGCGGTCATGTGACCGAACCTGTTTGAGGTTCCCGCAACCGGCGCAGGCTGCGGTGTTCTGCTCGCAGACACTGCAGTACCAGTGCTGTCCACGACGCATGAGGGTGCGCAGCTGTTTTCCGCAATCGGCGCAGCAGGGCGCCGCGATCGCGGTTGCCCCGGCCTTGCGCAACGCCAACAGCAGATCCCCGATCGCGCGGGGTGCCGGGGACCGCCCGTCGGCCAACACCGCGGGCCGCGCGACCAGCGCCGCGGCGATCCGCCGCGATTTCGCCCGGCCCCCGACGGTGGAGACGACCACCGTTCGGGCCCGGCCGGGGTCCAGGCCCGGGTCGGCTTCCGCGACCAAATCGCTGATCAGCCCGACCGGATCACTGATCACCCGCCTCGGATCCACAGTGCTCACCGGTGACCGGTGTCGCGGACCCGGGCTCGTTTCGGGCGCAGGTCCCCAACTCCGGCGTCGCCGCCAACGACCTTCCTGCTTGGTGGCGGCCGAGGCCGCCGCGACGGGTTCGATGAGGTCGTCCATCCCGCAGTCGAGGATGTCCAGAAGTGCCATCAGCACCTTCAGGCTCAATCGTTCCGGGCGTTCGACGACGAGCCGGTAGACCTGGCTCGACGACAGCACGATCTCTCGTGCCGCGAGCGGCTCGATCAAGTCGGTGGTAGCGAACATCCCGCGCTCGGCCATCACCGCGCGTAGATTCCAGCGGTAGTCCAATTTCGGTGTCACGTGCGGTCCTCGTGTGCGGGGTCGGTAGAACCAAACAACGGTGAAAGGGCTTTTTGTAGAGCGGTATTCATGAAATCGTCGCTGACGTGAGTGTAGATGGCCGTGGAACCGTCGCATTCGTGGCCGACTTGCGATTGGATGAACCGGCGGTCAACCCCATCCTCCGTGAGATGGGTCACGTACGAGTGACGAATAGAGTGGGGTACAAGCGCTTTCGGCAATTTCAAGGCGTCACGATAAGCGACGAAACGGGCGTTGATCTCCACCGGCTTGATCCGGCCACCACGTTCGGTCAACCACAACGCCGGATGGTCGTCGAACCCGAATCGCGGGCGCACGTTCTCCACGTAATCGGCCACCGCCTCCACCGCCCAGTCCATCACCGACAGCACATTGCGCCGCCGCGGGGGCTGCCCCTTCTTCGCCTTGCCGTATCGGACGTTGAGCATGCCGTAACGACCGAACCGCGGTGCGTGCGGATTGCGGCCGAAATCGACCACATCCAGCTTGGACGTCTCCGTCCGGCGCAGTCCCCACCCGTAGACGGCCTTGAACAGGGTCGCATCACGGTAGGCGGCCAGCGCACCCTTGCGCTTCGCCCGCACTGCCCGCTCCACCTGGTCGTCGGCATAATCGAAGAACCGCTGCAGCTCCTCCCGCGTGAACGGGCGCGCCTCCGGCCGGCCCTCGTAGCTGTTCAGGTGCGCGATGGTGTTCCACTCGTGCACGATCGCCACCGGATGCACCTGCGGCCCGAACTCCCGCTGACACGCCGCAATCCACCCGTAGCGGCCATCGCAGAGGTACTCGCTGAACAACCGCAGATCCGTCTGATAACCCCGGATGGTCGACGGCGCCAGCTGCAACTCACCGGTCATCGACAGCGACCACTCGTCCACATGCGCCGGACCCCATCGCCACGGATACTCGTTGGTGAACGAGATGAACCGGCGCACCAACCGTTCCCGCGGCGCGATCGTCCCCTCCTGGAGCCCTCGCGCCGTCTGCTGGGCCCGCCACCCACGCAGCATCGCCTCGAACATCGCATCCTCCGGATGCAGCTGCGCCACTCCAGAAACCAACTCCAGATGTGCCGCACCTGCCAGATCACCACGCCTCAACGCCGCCTCCTGACCACGATCCACCCGCGACCCTCCAGCGCATGAATCATGCATCTAACGGAGTCGCTGGGCAAGCGTCCCAGCTCAAGCGGCGTGTCCGGCCTACCCGCGAAACTGTTACCGTCGGGCGGTCAGCAGGTGACCTGTGGAAACGCACCCATCTGATGCAATTCCCGAGGGTTGGCGCACATACCGCATGGTCGACGCGACCGTCCAGTGGCCTAGAAGTTGTTGTATAGCAACCAGATCCACGCCGCGCTCGTAGTTGTGGGTCGCGCACGCGCGCCGCATCCCGTGCGGGCTGAACCACTCCGCTTCGGGCCGACCCTCCACGCTCATCAGGTGCCGCAACCGGTTGCGGATCGTGGCCGCGGCCATCCGTCCGCCGGACTCGTCGCACAGCAGCGCCGCGCTGTCCGGGAACCGGCCGCGCACGTCATCGAGATACCAGCGCAACACCAGATCCAGCCCGTCCAACATCGGCACCCAGCGCGGCCGCGGCCCGGATCCTTTGGCGCCCTTTCCGAAGCGCACATGCAGTTTGCCGAACGTGCCTCGCCCGAAGTGGACGTCGCCGCGGTCGAGCATCACGACCTCCTCGGATCGTAGGCCGGCGTGGTACAGCGTGCGGAACAACGCGTAGTCCCGCGCGGCCGGGCCGTACTTGCGGGCGGTCGCGATCCGTTGCTTGAGGACCTCGAAGAACGCCGCCACCCGCTCCGGTGTCGGCGGTGCCTCCGCAGCCGGCGAGTCGTCGCTGACGTGGCGGGTGGCGTTGAACTCGTCCAGCGGACAGGCCAGCCGCACCCCGAATGCTGCCTCGATCTCCGCGGTCTTGCGGACCTCGAGGAACCGGTGAAACCCCTTGAACACCTGCAGGTAGTTACGCCGCGTCGATACCGCTCGACCCGAGTTGGCCAGCTCGCCCACCACCCGGTCGACGTCGGCGGCGGTCACCTCCCACACCGGCCGACCCAGCCCCGCGAGCATCCGCTCCAGGACACCGATGTCGTTGGCGATCGTCGATGCCGCGAATCCACGCGCGGTCCACGACGCGACGAACGCCTCCACGCATTCGGCCTGGAACCGCTGCGGATCTCGCATCGCCACGATCGGTGCGACGTCGCCCGAGATCACCCGCAATCGCTCGTCGCCCACCGCACGCCTTCCTCGCACCTAGCATTTCGCGGTAACACCTTAACTCGCGGGCTTCCACCTCGAAGATCAACGACACGCCAATCAGTGGGAAACCCTCAGGCAGCAGCACAAAACTCCGGAAACGAACCTGTGCGCGTTCCATATCCCTCCCCGCCGTCACCTGCCCACAGCCCGAGGATCTCGCGTTCCCCGGCGGTGGTGACGCCGATGGCGACATAGACGGGCCGGTTGGCGACCTGACCGTCGCGGATCTTGACGTGGATGGCATCGATGAACAGCACCGGATACACCGGGTCGAGGGGACGGACGGACCATTCGGCCATCTCCGTGAGGACCTTGTCGGTGATCTTGCCGATCGTCTCCCTCGACACCGAGGCGCCGTAGACGTCGTCGAAGTGTGCTGCGATTTCGCCTGTGGTCAGGCCTTTCGCCGAGAGGGACAAAATGATTTCGTCGACCCCGGTCAGGCGTCGCTGCCGTTTCTTGACGATCTGCGGATCGAACGAGGCATCGGTGTCTCGTGGCACCTGGATCTGTACCGGTCCGATTTCGGTGAGCACGGTCTTCGTCCGCCTCCCGTTCCGGGAGTTTTCTCTGTTTCGTCCCGTGACGTGGTGTTTCTCGTAGCCGAGGTGCTCGTCCATTTCGGCTTCGAGTGCGGTTTCGAGGACGTTCGCGGTGAGCTGGTTGAGTAGTCCGTTCGGTCCGACCAGCTCGACGCCCTCGGCTTTGGCCTGGGCCAACAGTTGTTGGGCCAGCTTCTGGTGGTCAATCTTCGACTGATCCATGTGATCAAGTGTTTCGGTCATCGTCTTGCCTTCTCGCCAAGAGAACTCGGCGTGTCGGCCAGATCCAGTTCAACCGTTATCCCGACAGTCCCTCGATGAGCGAGACGGGCGCATGGATGCCATCTGCGTTAGTACTACAGTCGCGTTTATTTTGATCTTGTCGGTGTGTCGGCGCAGGTTCCGAGAGTCGCAGGATGCATGGTCCGTGTGTGGGCGATGATGTGTGCGTGGCTGAGGTGCGGGTGTGGGCGGAGGGGCTGGCGGAGATCGATGCCTTGATCGGGCATCGTTTCGCCAGGTCCGAGCCCCGCAAGCATGCGGTGGAATATGTGCAGGGGTTGCTTTCGGGTGAGGAGCGGAAGAATTCGTGGACCCTGTCCGAGCGCGCGGGTGATCGGTTGCCGGACGGGATGCAGCGACTGCTCTCGACGGCGGATTGGGATCCCGACGCGGTCCGCGACGATGTCCGCGATTACGCGGTCGGGCACCTCGCGGATCGGTCCGGTGTGTTGATTCTCGACCTATGCCGAGTCGGTAACTATGCCGAGGTGCGGCTGGGGTGATGTGATCCGCCGTGCCGGGAGTGGCGGTCTGGATGATGAACGCTCGAACGGGTCGGCATAGTCTCGTCGGCGGGTTGACGCTTCTTTTGTCGGAGCACGGCGCTCCGGGAATGGAGGCGGGTCATGACCCGCACGAGCACGAGAAGGAAGCCTGGCCGGATGGGGCCCTTTATCGAGGGCTATCGGACGTGGCTGTTGGGGCTGGGATACACGCGGGGCTCGGTTGTGAACATGCTGGCCATCGCGGGCGATCTCGGCAGGTGGATGGATGTGCGAGACCTCGCTCCAGATGGCCTCGACCGGGTCGTGGTGGCACAGTTCCGCAGTGCGTGCCGCGACGCCGGAATGCATTGCGCGCCGGGGCCGCGTGGGTTGGATCCCCTACTGAATTATCTGGAACACGTGGGTGTGCTGGTCGGGGCCGCCGCGACGGCCACACCGGTCGAGGAGCTGGTGGAGCACTATCGTAGTTGGCTCGTCGCCGATCGGAGATTGGCGGATGCGACGGTTGTGCGTTACGCGAAGTTGGCGCGCTCGTTCTTGTCGCAGCGGGTGACCGAGGACAGTGGCTGGGTCGGAAGTCTCACCGGGGCAGACGTTGTGGCGTTCCTGTTGCGGGAAAGCGGCCGCCTCAGCGTCGGCTCGACCAAGGGGCGTGTGGCGGAGCTGCGGTCGCTGCTGAAGTTTCTGTATCTGGCCGGCCTGACGCCACAGCCGCTTGCCACGGCCTTGCCGCCGGTCGCCGGCTGGCACGACACGGGCGTTCCCAAGGCAATCGCTGCTGCGGATGTGCAGCGGCTACTCGACACCTGCGACCGGACCGACCCCACGGGCATCCGAGACTTCGCAATACTCACGCTGGTCGCCCGACTGGGCCTGCGGTCGGTGGAAGTGGCGCGACTGGAGCTGAGCGACATCAACTGGCGAACCGGGCAAATCATACTGAGGGGAAAGGTATCTCGCGAGGACGGCATGCCTTTGCCACGAGACGTCGGCGAGGCGTTGGCCGCGTACTTGGCGCAGGCGCGTCCGGAGGTGAGGCTCCACCAGATCTTCGTGACATGCAAGGCGCCGAGGCGTGCCATCACACCGGGCCTGGTCAGCGACGTCACCCATCGAGCCTGTGATCGCGCCGGCCTACCCCGTGTGGGCGCGCACCGGCTACGGCATTCGCTGGCAACGGAGATGTTGCGGCGGGGAGCCACACTCGTCGAGGTGAGCCAGGTGTTGCGGCATCGCGACCTTGCCACGACGGCCATCTACGCGAAGGTCGACTTCGACACCTTGCGGACGATCGCCGCACCTTGGCCCGGAGGTGCGCGATGAGCGCCCTCGCCGACGCTGCCGAAGACTACCTACGGCTGCGTAACAGTCTGGGCTGAGTTTCGTCAAGTGATCTGGCCCCAGTGATCGGCAGGCAGAATCTAGCGAACGTCGCAACAGTTGGGCCTGTCGTGGTTTGACGGTATCTCAGTGAGGAGCGAAGCCGGAGTTGCCCACTCCAGGGTCTTGCGGGGTCGACTATTCAACTGGGAGGCAACCTCGACCAGACGCTCCGGCGTATAGATGCCGAGGTCGCTGCTCTTGGGAAAGTATTGACGCAGAAGCCCGTTGAGGTTCTCATTGCTGCCGCGCTGCCACGGCGAGTGGGCGTCACAGAAGAACACGTCCAGGCCGGTCTCGGCGGAGATCTGCTGGTGCAATGCCATCTCCTTGCCCTGATCCCAGGTCAGGGTCTTCCGAAGCTGCGGCGGCAGTGCTGCCATCGCCGCCGCGATGCCGTCACGAAGTTCCTGGGCACGGTTTCGGCCGGGAAGGTGAATCAGCATGCAGTACCGGCTTCGTCGTTCGACCAGCGTGCCGATCGCCGTCTTGTTCCCCGCTCCCATGATGCAATCACCTTCCCAATGCCCGGGCACGCTGCGGTCGGCTGCCTCGTCGGGTCGTTGGTCGATCATCGTCATATTCGTCAACCGGCCGCGACGTTCCAAGCCCGACAGGCGGCGGCGACGCCGGTATCGGCCGGTCCGCAAGGATCGTTTCGCGGGCCGTGTCAGGCCGCACCGTTGGTCATAAATCGCCTGGTAGATACTCTCCGGGCACAGATGCCGGTTTCGTTGGCCGGGGAAATCGACGCGGAGCTGGTGCGCGACTTGTTCCGGGCTGAACTTCAGGTCGCTGAGCAACTGTGCGACGTGCGCGCCCAGGACGGCGTCGGTATCGAGGCGGGCGCGAGGGCGCCCGATCCGGTGCACGGCCAGCCGCTGGGCAGCGTGCGGACGGTACTCATTGTCGGTGGCGTTGTTGCGTAGCTCCCGGCTGATCGTCGACGGTGATCGGTTCAGCTCGGATGCGATCGCGCGGACACCGCAGCCGGCCCGGCGGAGATCTGCGATCATGATCCGCTCGTCCAGGGACAGGTAGCGGGGCGAGCGAGGCCGCGTGCGAACGTCAGAAGTCACTGGCGGATAGTGCACCGGCTCGCCGGCCGTATTGGTGATTGTGCGCCCGAACCGCCATCGTGTCCCGGTCCGGCGGTTGATTCCGACGCGGCGGCACGCCTCGGAGTTACCAACCCCTTGCCGGATCAGCCGAGCGAACTGTTCCCGCTTCTCCGTCAGAGCAACGCCGGGGTGTCCTCCGTCACGCTGTGTCGAGTCGTGCATCGCAACCTCCGATTAGCGTCGGGTGTTGCGACGTTCACTGGAATCCGCCTGACGATCAGTGGCCGTACTGGGGCCTACTCAGGTGACCACACCCACTGGGCCACGACCTGGCCGCATACCACCGCCAGCTGCCCCGGTTCGTCGCCTACCTCGATGCCACTGGCACCCCCACGGTCACCGTCGCAGCGGCCCTCGCCTGGGCGCAGGGGCCCGACGTCGACCCAAACACCACTGTCGGGCCAAGGCGGATGACCGTCGCCCGCAGCTTCGCCCGCTACATGGCCGGAATCGACACCCGCACCGAGGTGCCGCCACCGGGGCTCCTCCCGAATCGGCGACGGTGGCGGCCGCCGTACATTTACAGCCCGACCGACATCGACACTTTGATGGCCGGGGCGCGGCGTTTGCACTGGCCGCTGCCCGCGGCCACCCACGAAACGTTGATCGGGCTGCTGGTGGCAACCGGAATGCGGGTAGGGGAAGCGATCCGGCTCGATCGCGGCGATATCGACTGGGCCGATGCGGTATTGACGATCCGCCAGTCGAAGTTCGGAAAAACCAGACTGGTTCCCGTGCACGCGTCCACCCTCACCGCACTCGACCGATACACCCGGACCCGCGATTGGATCTGCCCGCAGACCACCGCCCAGAGCTTCTTCGTCTCGATGGCAGGCACCAGAATGATCTACCAGCACGTCCAGCAGACCTTCCGGCGGCTCTGCGACGATGCCGGAATCGGCACCGGAGCCGAACATCCACCACGAATTCACGACCTACGCCACACATTCGCGGTGCGCACCCTACTCGAGTGGTATCGAGCGGGCGTGGACGTCGAAGCCCAATTGCAGACCCTGTCGACCTACCTGGGGCATCGAGATCCGCGGTCGACCTACTGGTATTTCTCCGCACAGCCTGAACTACTCGCATTGGCCGCCGCTCGGCTCGAGCTGTCGCGGGAGGTGATGGGCCGATGAGTCCAATCGCCCCCACCCTGCAGAGCTTCTTCACCGACCGCCTGGCCAAACAACGCCGGGTCAGCCCGCGCACGATCGCCTCCTATCGGGATTCGCTCAAGCTGCTGTTCGTGTTCGTGCAAGAGACATCCGGCACGAAGCCCAGCGACCTGTGTTGGGACGACCTCGACGCCGAGACGATCGGCGCGTTTCTCGACCACCTCGAAACCGACCGTAACAACAGCCCGAGAACGCGCAACCTGCGACTGACCGCGATCCGATCGCTGTTCACCTACGCGGCACTGCGACACCCTGAGCACGCCGAGCTGATCCAGCGAGTCCTTGCCATCCCCGCCAAGCGGTTCGACAAGCAGCTCGTATCGTTCCTCACCGCTGCAGAGATCGACGCCTTGGTCGCCGCACCCGACCGGACCCGATGGGAAGGTCGCCGCGATCGCGCGCTGCTGCTGGTGGCACTCCAGACTGGTCTTCGTCTCTCCGAGCTGACCGCCCTGGTCTGCGCAGATATCACTCTCGGTGCCGGCGCGAATGTCCGATGCGTCGGCAAAGGCCGCAAGCACCGGGCCGTTCCGTTGACCACCGCTACCCAATCCGTTGTTCGCGTGTGGATGGCCGAGCGCGCCGGCCAACCCGACCAGCCGCTATTTCCTACCCGCACGGGACGGCGCCTGAGCGCCGACGCCGTTCAACGCCTCGTCCACGAACACGCCGTCACCGCCGCCCAACAATGCCCATCGATCCGCGCGGACAAGCTGCACCCCCACGTTCTGCGCCACAGCTGCGCCATGTCGCTACTCCACGCCGGCGTGGATACTGCGGTCATCGCGCTCTGGCTGGGCCACAACGATATCCGCTCGACGAACGTATATCTCCACGCCGACATGACCATCAAACAGCGGGCGCTAGAACTCACCGCCCCAACAGCCACGCCCCCTGGGCGCTACCGCCCCAACGACGCCCTGCTGGCATTCCTGGAAGGCCTGCAATAATGCCGACCCACAGACCTCGCACATCAGCCAGAAGCCACCACGGGACGGTAGTTCACATCACCCCAGCCGCACCTCGGCATAGTTACCGACTCGGCATAGGTCGACCTATGCCGACGTCGGCATAGGTCGATGAGACCGGGTTCTTGAAGAAGGGCACCCGCTCGGCCGGGGTGGCCCGGCAGTACTCGGGGACCGCGGGCCGGGTCGAGAATTGCCAGATCGGGGTGTTCTTGACCTATGCCACTGCGGCGGGTCGAACGCTGATCGACCGAGAGTTGTACCTGCCCAAAGCCTGGACCGACGACCGTGACCGGTGCGTGCAGGCCGGGATCCCCGCCGAGCGCGAGTTCGCGACCAAACCCGAGCTGGCGATCGCGATGCTCGACCGCGCCGTCGCCGCGGGCGTGCCGGCACGATGGGTCACCGGAGATGCCGTATATGGGCAGGTGCACCGGCTCCGTGCCCGTTGCGAGGAACTCGGATTGTCCTACGTGCTGGCTACTTCGGTGAACCAACGCGTCATCACCGTCGACGGCGCCGAGCTCCGGGTCGACGAGGCGATCGCGGCGGTGCCTGCCCAGGCGTGGCGGACCCGCTCGGCCGGTGACGGCGCGAAAGGTGAGCGACTCTACGACTGGGCGCGCACACCGGTGCGCGGGGTGAACTGGCCGACGGCGGTGTACTGGCCCCTGGCCCGTCGCAGTCGCACCGATCCGGAGGATCTGGCGTACTACCTGTGCCACTGCCCGGCGCGCACTACCTTAACCGAATTGGTCACCGTCGCCGGAACACGTTGGGCGATAGAGGAAACCTTCCAGACCGCGAAGGGCCAGACGGGCCTCGACCACTACCAGGTTCGGCAGTACGCGGGCTGGTACCGGCACATCACCCTCTCGATGCTCGCGCATACCTTCCTCACCGTCACTCGGTCAAAAAGGGGGCCCGAGAACCCGGCGACGACAGCGAGTTGATCGCACTGAGCGTCCCGGAGATCCGACGGCTGCTCTGCCTTCTGATCTGGACGTATCTACCCGACCCCCGCCACGTCCTCGCACGCTCCCACTGGCGCCGCCGCCATCAACACCGGGCCCGACAATGCCACTACCGAGCCCGAGGACACCTGCCCTAAACGCGACTGTAGTACTAGTCGCGGTCGAGAAGCTCGTCACCGCGGAGGGGCACATCACGACACCTGAGGAACCCCGAGGTGACCAGCCAGCGTGAGCTCGTGGGGATCGCTGCCCAACCCGCCTGTTGGTGGCGGGAAAGAAGCAGAGGGGTTGACGACATGGGTCGTCCGTGAGACTGTTTGTAACAGCGTTACTGTTACGCAGTTCACATGCGACCCTCACGAGGAGACGAGCCCATGGCCTTGGCCGCGGATGTTTCGAACACGATACGAGTGCTCGAGATGCTGTCGTCAGAATCGGAAGGACTTGGCGTGACACAAGTTTCAGCCGGACTGGGAGTGAACAAAGCAATCGCCCACAGGTTGCTCGGTGCGCTCGTCGAGGTCGGCTACGTCGCACAAGACAAGCGGACGTCCACCTACGTCGCCACGCACCGACTTGGGGCCCTCGGTCTCCGGCAGCTCTCGTCGTCCGGCATCGACACGTGGGCGCAGCGGACGCTCGACGCCCTCGCATCGGAATGCGAAGAACTGGTCCGGCTGGCCGTCGCGACCACTGACTCGCTGCAGTGGATAGCCAAGGCGCAAGGTTGCAACTCCTCTCTGCGACTCGATCCCGTCATGGGGCGAAGCGCTGTCCCGTACGCCACAGCCTCCGGGAAGGCGTGGCTGTCAACGCTCGAACCCGAGCACGTCCAGGCCATTCTGAGCAAACAGAACCCGAGCCACCACACGCCCAGGACTGCCCTCGACGCCGACAGATTGAACGCCGACCTCGACGAAGCACGTCACCGCGGCTACGCAACGACTTTCGAGGAAATGGACCTCGGCATCAACGCAGTCGCCGCGCCCATTTACGGAGCCGGCAAGACCACCGCAGCGACAGGCACGCTCAGCATCGCCGGGCCCTCTGTTCGGATGACCAGAGCAAGGCTGGCCGAGCTCTCGGCACCCCTGATCGCCGCCGCCACCGACATCGCAGCAACGTGGCCGGCCTTCGACTACTTGTCCACGAACGAGGAAATCTCGGCCTGAGTGGTCGAGTCTCCACCGTCGTCACCCACGCAATGCGGGAGGCACGACATTCCGTCCCGACTCTTTCGACATCAATCGCAGCCGGAAGTACAGGCGTCGCACATCGGTGTCTCGACTTGCCGCGCCTTCAACAGCGCGGCAAGTCCCACCCTCAAAGGAAACCCAATGACAACCTCGGATCAGCCTAATCCACCCAACCATCCAGTTACTACATCGACGCCGGAACGGCGACGACCGGTCAATCTGCTTGCCGGGACGGTCGGTCACTTCGTCGAATGGTACGACTGGTACGTGTACGGGCTCCTCGCAGCCGTCTTTTCAAGTCAGATCTTCCCCAGCCACTCCGCCTTCGCATCGCTGGTCGCGGCCTTGCTCACCTATGCCATCGGCTTCGTCGTACGCCCGCTCAGCGGAATCATCATCTCGCCGCTTGCCGATAGGTATGGTCGGCGCCGCATTCTTACTCTCGCGATTTCTGGAATGGCCTTGGGCGCACTCATCATCGCATTTACGCCCCCGTTCGCGGTCATCGGGTACGGAGCGCCCGTCCTGTTCGTCATTGCCCGGATTCTGCAGGGTATATCGGCCGGCAGCGAGCAGCAGAGCGCGATCGCTTACATGGTCGAACATGCTCCCGCCAATCGTCGAGGGCTTTTCGGATCGTTCACCAACATGGCCAGCGGTTTGGCCACACTCGCCGCGACCGGTGCCGCCGCCATCGTCACATCAAGCTTCAGTCCAGACGCTTTGGCGACCTGGGGTTGGCGGATACCGTTCCTCGTCGGAGGCATTTTGGGAGTGGTCGGTTTGCTCATGCGGGCCCGGGCAGATGAATCCCCCGAATATGAAGCAAGCGTCCTCGCCAAACAGAAGTCCGCGCCTGCGGGCCTGCGGGAACTGCTCCGTAACCATCCCAAAGCGCTGCTCCAGGCTGCTGCACTCTCGGCTCCAGCCGTCGCCTACTACACCTGGGCGACGTTCCTCCCGACCTATGCGAACCTCACCAGTGGCAGGGATCTTTCCTCGACACTGGCCGGCAGTGTCATCGGACTTCTCTTGCTCGTTATTGTGGTGCCAGTCTGCGGTTCATTGTCAGACCGTCTAGGACGCCGCAAAATCTTCCCGATTGTCGGTGCGATCGGCATGATCGTCCTGTTCTATCCCCTGCTCCTGCTGCTTAACCAGCCCGGGTTCGGTGTGTATGTGATCGTGTCTGCGTCGGGATGGATCGTGCTCGGGATATGGCAGTCGGTTTATCCGACCATTCAGGCGGAATTGTTTCCGGCATCGGTCCGAGTGTCGGGCATCGGATTCGCCCACCAGATTGTCATCGCCGTCTTCGGAGGAACCGCGCCCCTGATCGCGGCAGCATTCGTGAGCGCTGGCCATCCGATGTTCGTCGCACTCTATATGATATTCGTCGTCGCTCTCTGCCTGGCGGTCTACTTCACACTACCCGAGACGGGAAGCCGCTCCAACCGAACGACGGTCGCGCCGAACGACTCCGCCGCAGCCGACGCACAACTCCTCCACCATTGATCGTGGCACGACGGTCGGATCCATCAAGGAGTGGGGCATCACGTTATTGAGCTCGCGGCAACTGTGGCGTCGATTCGTAGCCAGGTTTGGCGGGTGATGCGGGCCGCGACGTGCAGAATTCGGTAGCGGAAGGTGTCGATCTCGCAGCGTGCCAGGTCGGGGTCGTCGGTGAACCCGATCAGTTTCGCCCATGCCGCTAGATCTGTTGCCGCGAGGATGATTTCGGGCCAAGCGGCGTTCTCCTTGGCGGCGTTGAAGGGGAGGTTGCGTAGCCCGGTGGCCTTGGCCTCACGGATGCGGTCTTCGACGCGGGCGTGTTGACGGTGGCGCAGTTCCAGGCCCAGCAGGCGAGGGCGACCCTCGAGGCCGTCACCGCGGCCGGCGTGGCGTACGACGACGTCACCAACGCGCTCGAACGCGAAGGCGTCGCCAAGTTCATCGCCTCCTGGAACGAGCTCCTCAACGCAGTTGGTGCCGCGCTCGACGCAGCCCGCTGACCGTGCTCGACCTGCCACTGGTTGCCCCCCTCGCCAACCAGACGATGTAGGACCCCAGAAACTCGTCAACCGCCTGCCACCGGATGTCCTACCGGAAGGGCGGTCGACGCGGTGGGGACCTGCAGCACGACCGGAACCAGGGCGGACACATCCTCATCAATTGAGCCTGAGGACGATGTGTCTTCCCCCGCCTCCGTGCTGTGGGTCCCCACCATTCCACAAGGATCCCGAGACAACGGAGGCGTTCACGACCATTCCAAGTCGACACGCCGCCTCCACGACGTCACGGACGGCCCGGGTGGGGATGAAGAGGGTAAGTCCCACGGCGTGGTGTGAATTCGGTGGGAAAGCGTAGCCGCAGCTCGGGCGTGTCGCTCCGAGTGTGTGGGTGGGCCATCGCGTAGTGATGAACGAGTTACCGACCAAAGTGACTCGACCAAAGGACCACGCGATGACCCACGACCATTCTGCCCTGATCACCCAGCTCGATGCACTCAGGGGCGCCGACCCGGCGAGCGTGTTCGCCGAACTGATCCGAACCGGACTGCAAGCATTGATCGACGCCGAAGCCACCGAAGCCCTCGGTGCCGGCCGCTACGAGCGCACCGCTGAGCGCACCAACTATCGCAACGGCACCCGATCCAAGACCGTCGCCACCACCAGCGGAGACGTCGAAGTGCAGATCCCGAAACTGCGGTCCGGCTCGTTCTTCCCCAGCCTGCTCGAACGCCGCCGGCGGATCGATCAGGCGTTGTACGCGGTGATCATGGAGGCCTACGTCCACGGCGTCTCGACCCGCAACGTCGACGATCTCGTCACCGCACTCGGAGTCGAATCGGGAATCTCCAAGTCGCAGGTCTCACGGATCTGCGCCGGACTGGACACCGAGATCGCCCGGTTCCGGGACCGCACATTGACGCATACGACCTTTCCGTACATCTTCCTCGACGCGACCTACTGCAAGGTGCGGATCGGCGCTCATGTGGTCTCTCATGCCCTCGTCGTGGCGACCGGTGTGTCGATCGACGGGACCCGGGAAGTGTTGGGGACCGCGGTGGGCGACAGTGAGTCGTTCGATTTCTGGCGCGAGTTCCTCGTCGGGTTGAAGGCACGGGGGTTGTCGGGGGTGCATCTGGTGATCTCCGATGCGCATTCCGGGTTGAAAGCTGCTGTGGTGCAGCAGTTCACCGGAGCGTCGTGGCAGCGGTGCCGGGTGCATTTCATGCGCAACGTCGGGTCTGCGGTGACGTCGAAGCAGGTGCCGCCGGTGATGGCGGCGATCAAGACGATCTTCGCTCACACCGATCCCGAGGCTGTGGCCGCGCAATGGGATCAGGTCGCGGACACGTTGGCGAAGTCCTTTCCGAAAGTCGCGTCGATGATGCGCGACGCCAAGCACGACGTGCTCGCGTTCCGGGCGTTCCCGAAAGCGCACTGGCAGAAGATCTGGTCGAACAACCCGATCGAACGATTGAACAAGGAGATCAAACGCCGCGCCGATGTCGTCGAGATCTTCCCGAACCCGGCAGCGTTCCTCCGGTTGGCGACGGCGGTGGTGATCGAAGCGCACGACGAGTGGCAGGTCACCCGCCGCTACGTCTCAGACGTCAGCATGGACGAGCTCAAAGTCATCATCGCCGCCAAACAACGCGCCTCGACAGACGACACGACGCCGCAATCGTTGACACCCGAACTCGAAACCGCATAACCTACAAAATGACTCGTTGATCACGAACCAGATGGTTCACCGATCCGAAGTACACCACCCCATGGGACGCTGTCGATGAAGATTAGACACTCTTCGAGCGGCATCGTCAACCTGGCTCTGCGGGTGACCGCTGGGAGGATGGGCGACCGTGACCAGCGCAGATTCGTCGTACAAGGGCTTCCGCTACCCGAAGGAGATCATCAGCCACGCCGTGTGGCTGTATCACCGCTTCGCGTTGAGTCTGCGTGACGTGCGGGAACTGATGTTCGAACGCGGCGTCATGGTCTCGCACGAGACGATCCGGCCGTTTCGAGCATCTCGGCCCGCAGTGGTGCGCGAAGTTCGGCCAGTCCTATGCCAACCAGCTGAGCCGCCGCCGGCCGCGCCCTGGCGACAAGTGGCACCTCGATGAAGTGTGCATCCCGATCAACGGCGAGCGGATGTACTTGTGGCGTGCGGTCGACCAGGACGGTGTGGTGCTCGGCATCCTCGTCCAGTCGCGCCGAAACGCCAAGGCTGCCAAGCAGTTCTTCCGTAAGCTGCTCAAGGGTCTGCGGTACGTGCCGCGGGTGCTCGTGACAGACAAGCTGGCCAGCTACCAGGTGGCGCACCGCGAGATGCTGGCCTCGGTCGAACATCGCCGGTCGAAGTATCTGAACAATCGGGCCGAGAACTCGCATCAGCCGACTCGGCAACGGGAGCGCCGGATGAAGCGGTTCGCCTCACCCGGACAGGCGCAACGGTTCCTGTCCGCGTTCTCCGGCATCACGGGGCACTTCCAGCTGCGGCGGCACATGTTGTCGGCATCCGACTGGCGTCGCGAGATGACTGACCGCTTCGCGGTGTGGCGCGAAATCACCGCGGCCGCCACCGCGGCCTGAACAACGCACCCAGCCAATAATTTCCGGGCTGAGAAAATCCCAAACCTCCTGCACCGCTACGACTATCACTCAAGTTGACGATGCCGAGTGGGTTGCCCGTACCCGAACTCGAGCATCCCGGCCGAGGCCAGGTAGGCGGCGCGTTGGTCGATGGAGACCAACCGGCTCGTCCCATCGAGGTCCTGCGCGTCGGGGACCCGGGTCCACCCCACCGCGGGTTCGAGGTCCCCGCGCGGGGCGCCGTCCAGCGGGGGGACCGGGCCCGCGGTCGCCACCACCAGGCCCTTGCCCGACCGGGTGCGTTCCCGCTTGATCTTGTCGATGATCGCCGCGCCGGTGCGTGCCGGTGTCGGCCCCGGGAGCACGCCGAGGTGTTTCGCGGACCACGCCAACCGGCGACCCAATTCCCGCGCGGCCGGCAGGTCCTCGTCGGGGAGATACGTTCCGGCCGTCGGTGAGCCGAGGATCCCCATCTCGCCGACCCGGTTGTTCCAACCGAAGTCCTTGTTCCAGTACGTCCACACGTACGGCTCGATCACCACATCCACCATCGAGGTGAACTTGCCGATCGACCGGGACAGGTGCACCACGTGCCCCGGATCGGCCAGTGTTCTCTGGATCGCGGGCTTCATGCTCGAATCGATACGAGATCTCCACGGTTACCTGGATTGCGCCGGACGTTTGCGCGCCGTGAAGAAGTGAAGAAGCAGCCCCAACCGCGTATGTGCCAGCGGAACGACGACATCGACCAGTCGAGATCTCAGGTGGCCGATCTCAGGTGGCGAACTGTGTCGACTGCGCTTCCGATCGCTGGGATTGTCGCAGTTCTCCGAACAGTCGCAGTTCTCGGAACAAAGGGGGAGCGCGCGACTGGCTTGCCGCCGTGGTGGTGCACCGCAGGGCTGCCACTGAACGATCACGAGGCAACCGATGCACGCGTACGCAGAGCACGAGGAACGTACAGCCACCGACCACGACACCCCGTGTCACCGCTCCGACGAGTCGCCTAACGGCCGAAGACGACGCCAGCAGGGTTCGACGATCCGTGCAAAGTGAACCAGAAATATACCAAATTTAGACAAGAAACTGCCTTCAATCTGCATATTTGTAAATCATTATTCTGGTCATGCTACCGTGAGGACGGTCACATGCGGATGGTATCGGCAAACGCCGATGGTTCCCGCAGGACTTGTCCAAATAGCCAGTCGCCCGTCAGAGGAGTTGTCATGTCAGCAGCAGGACGAATGCAGGGGAAGGTCGCCTTCATCACAGGGGTTGCCCGTGGCCAGGGTCGCGCGCATGCGGTGCGCCTGGCTAGTAGTACTTTGTTAGGTGGGGAAGGTGTGGTCACAGAGTGGGCAGGTACCGATCCAACGGGCAAGTGCGCGTTGGAGTTCGCGGAGAACGGCGTAGAGGCTCAGTCCTGCCCAGCTGCTTTTGGGTCGGTGAGCCGGAGGGTGGTGAGGAATAGGTGAGCGGCGGTGACCAGGGTGGCGTGGTGATGCCAGCCCAGCCAGGAACGACCCTCGAAATGATCCAGCCCGAGACCGGTTTTCAGCTCCCGGTAATCGTGCTCGACGCGCCAGCGGAGTTTCGCCAGGCGCACGAGTTCTTTCAGTGGGGTCTCGGCGGGCAGGGTGGAGAGCCAGTAGTCGGTCGGCTCGTCGGCGCCGGCGGGCCACTCGGCGAGCAACCAGAGGCTCGGGCAGGGTGCCGTCGTCGGCGCGGGGAATGTCGCGGTTCGCCGGGCGGATGCGCAGCGCGGCGAACCGCGAGCGCATCGCCGCGGTCGGATTGGTCAGGTCGGCCTTGCTGCCGCGGCGCCAGGTCACCGTCCGCAGGGCCTTCCGTCCGGCGGCCAGGACCAGGTCCTTGCAGCTGGCGGCCGGTCCCGGGTAGCGCGGGGCCGGTTGCCGTCCGCGCCCGCTGTAGGGAGGTGTCTCGGGGACTGCGTCGCCGGGAAAGGCGCTGGTGGACCCCTTGACGGCGACGACGTAGTCGATGCCCCGCTCGGTCAGCGATTCCCGGAAGGCGGTGGTGTCGCCGTAGCCGGCGTCCGCGACCACGACCGGCGGGATCCGGCCCCACTCGATCAGCTCGTCGATCATCTCGATCGCCATTTCCCACTTTGTGCGGTGATGCTCCGCGTCGGGGATCGCGGACCGGCGCCTGCGGGCGGTGATCGCCGCGACCGCATCGGGATCGGTGGTGGACCGATCGTCCCAGCTCTGCGGCAGGAACAGTCGCCAGTCCAACGGGGCCGACGCGTCATCGGTGGCGGCGTGCACGCTGACCGCGATCTGGCAGTTGCCGACCTTGCCGAGGGTGCCCGAGTACTGACGGGCCACACCCGGCGAGCGGTCGCCGTCCTTGACGAACCCGGTGTCGTCGACGACCCACGCATCCGGGGCGATCAGACCGCACGCTTTGCGGGAGAGGGTTTTCCGTACCGGAACCACGTCCCACGGCGAGGTCGTCACGAACTGCTGCAACTGTTGATGGTCGACCTGCAACCGCTCCGCCATCGGCTGCATCGACTTCCGACGCCC
Source organism: Rhodococcus sp. USK10 (assembly GCF_019378875.1). Taxonomy (NCBI): domain Bacteria; kingdom Bacillati; phylum Actinomycetota; class Actinomycetes; order Mycobacteriales; family Nocardiaceae; genus Rhodococcus; species Rhodococcus sp. USK10. Next base: position 830,604 of record NZ_CP076047.1, on the reverse strand, counting down.
GTCGAGCATCAACCCGCGCGCATACAGCCCGGCCTTCGCCCGCTGATCCTTCCGTGCCAGCGACGAGAACACCTCACCGACAAACGTATCCAACTGTTCCCCGACCCGGGCGAGAGCGGCTGTATCCATGCCCGCATGCTCTCGAGAAAACCACGAAAACTCGAGCCGACACGCCGAGCTAACAAAGTACTACTAGTGAGGGTGCCGCGATCATCGGTATCGATCTGGCCGGTCCGATCCCCAGCGTGCCGTACGATTCGGCCACCCCGGCCGATCTCAAGGAGACCGTGCGACTGGTCGAGGGGGTTGGTGGTCGGATTGTCGCCGAGCAGGGCGACGTGCGCGACGCAACCCGGCTCAAGGAGGTCGTAGATGCTGGTGTTGCCGAGTTCGACGGGCTGGACGTCGTCGTCGCCAACGCAGGTGTCTGCATCCCCTCCACCTGGGATGAGACCCCACCAGAGGTCTTCGCCGCGCACATGGACACCAACGTCACCGGAGTCTGGAACACCGTCATCGCCGGTGCACCGCACCTGGTCACCCGTGGCGGCGGCTCGGTGATCCTGATCAGCTCATACGCCGGCAAGAAGGTCCAGCCGTTCATGGTCGGATACACCGCCAGTAAACACGCCGTCACCGGTATGGCCAGGGCCTTCGCCGCTGAGCTCGGCAAGCACAACATCCGAGTCAACAGCGTGCACCCCGGCAACGTAAACACCCCTATGGGCTCCGGCGACATGATCGGCGCGTTGGAGCGGGCGGCCGGCACTAACCCGACATTGATGAACATGGGCACACCGTTTCTGCCCAGATTCTCCGCGGAGGCCGACGAGATCTCCAGCACCGTACTATTTTTGGCCTCCGACGACGCCAACTTCATCACCTCCGAGCACATCAGCGTCGACGGTGGAGCCCAGTATTTCTGACCCTTCCACCCTCCTGCCCCGAGCCTGATTCCAGGAGGAGACCCGCAAGGTCCTCGACACCACCTCGGACGCCGAAGCGACCGGGGTGGTGAGGACCTACCTCGCCGAGTTGGCGACGACGAAGGTGGAAGATTCGGGCGACAACCTGCTCAGCCTTCCGGTGCATCACACCGCGGCGGCACGATCACTGTGCCCTCCAGGGTGGTGACCAGCACGCCGCATGACGCTGCACCTTCCAGCGGCCTCGTCCCTGGGGAGATTGCGTGAACCGCGCCGTTCGCACGAGTCTGCTGCCCACCACAAGCCTTAGCGTCCTGACCAATCCGCGAGAGCAGCGCGCGCAGCCGAGAGACGGGAAAGTCGCCATGACTCCAGGGTTTGCAGCGTCAGCCGGCCCTTCAGGAGGAGGTCACCGATGTTGAGACGGTCAGCCCATCCCGTTCATCGCATGCGGTTGTGCTCCATCGATGGTCGGACTGGTGGCGCCGACATGGATGAGGCAGCAGTCACGGACGGCGGGCTGTGGGTATCGGAACCGATGCTCTTTGCGCGGGGGCGAGCGCCTGACTCTTTTCGGTCGTCATGGTGAGGGTGAGATTCCAGAACGTCTGCGCAATCTGAGTCTTCGCGTCGATCGGGCCGCGGTTCCCGCCAACGGGGATGCAGCTGGCCGGGTGTGGCGTGATAGTGCGAGTTCATCGCCTCCTGCTGATGTAGCCGGAAGACACTGCTGCCCCTTGCCGTGACCCCTCAGAGGACGTCAGGCGGTGTTGAGATGTTCGCAAGCCACCGGTGCCGCCTCCCGAGCCGGGCGGCACCGGCGACAAGTCGTTGCTACACCTTGGCGAGGTCCGAGGCGATCGCCTCGGCAACGTTGTCCAGGTACTGGTCATCGGCGTTGTCCACGGCGTTACCGGCGAGGTCGTTGTTGGTCTGGAACCGCGCGTTGGCGTCACCGACGAACTTGGTAGTCCGGCTGAAGCGCGTGCCACGCTCGTGGGGCTCGAACTCGTAGTGGATCTCGATCGTCTCCATGTCCCACGGAGATTCGCCGAGCTCGACCGCCCAGTGCTTGTTCGTCTCGTCGACGATCACGATCCACTCGAGATCGAGGTCCGGGCCGCTGTCACCGAGACGAGCGTGCTCGATGAAACTCACGCCCAGCGGGACGTGTTTCTCCCCCGGACCGGTGATCCCCGTGTTTCCGGGATGGCACCTAGTCCAATTGTTTACGGCAGTGACGAAGTCGAAGACCACCTTGACCGGCGCTTCGACTATGACCGACCTCGAGCGGGTCGTGGTAACCAGAGGCTCCATTGTTGTGTTCCTTTCTCAGCTCTACTTCTTCAGGACATGCAGTTGGTTTCTGTGGGTGGATCTCACTCGAGGAACGACGCCACCACTCGGTCGCGGTCGTTCAGCAGGTCGGCCGCCGGCCGATGATCGATGATGCGCCCTTGTCGCAGCACCACGCCCTCATCGGCCACGGTCAGGACCGCGTCGACGGCCTGCTCGACCACGATCACCGTCGTGCCACCGGACGCCGCCGTTCGGAGCTGGCCGAGCAGCCGATCTCGAATGATCGGCGCAAGGCCCTGCGACAGCTCGTCCACCACGACGATCGAGGTGTGGGCCGCCAGGGCACGCGCAAGCGCGACCATCTGCTGCTCCCCTCCGGACAGCAGGCCCACCCGGCGCTGCCAGAGCAGCTCGAGCTCAGGGAAGAGCTCGCGCGGCTCCTCCCGGCAATCGACCAGCCGCATCGACTGCTCCACTGTGAGTTTCGGGAAGATCTGGCGGTCGTCACCAATGAAGGCCAGACCCCGTCGATAACGCCGGTGCGCCTCCCGCGGCGCGGCCTCGCCACCCAGCCGGACCGCGCCGGCACTCGGCCGCACCAGTCCAGCCAGCACCGAGAGCAACGTGGTCTTACCGGCGCCGTTGGCCCCCAGCACTGCGAGGAACTGGGACTTCGGTACTACCAGGTCGATCTCCGAGAGCACGGTCGCCGCTCCGTACGCGACGGACACCCCCTTGAGTGCAACGGCCTCAGCGATGGCAGCCGCCGGATGATCCGTCTCGAGCTCCGCGGTCATCGGGGCACCTCCTCTTCCTCACGCGGCGACGAGTGGTCGCCGTCCGTACCCAGGTAGGCCGCTCGGACCCGTTCGTTTGCCAGCACCTCGTTCGGCGGACCGGATGCGATCACACGACCACCGACCAGCACGTGCACGACGTCGCACACGTTGCGGATCAGCGCCATGTCGTGGTCCACGAGCACGACCGTACGACCCTGGCCTCGGGACAGATCGCGGATGCAGTCGACAAGGGCCGCACGCTCGTTCGGACCCATGCCCGCGCCCGGCTCGTCGAGCAGAACGACAGCCGGATCGGCCATCAGCGCCCTGACGACGCCGACGTGCTTGCGCGATCCAAGCCCCAGGGTGGTGGGAGGAGCGTCGAGCCCGGAGGTGAGGCCCGCCCGGTCCGCCCAAGCGGCAGCACAGGAGGGAGTGCCGGAGCCACCCAGCCCCGCTGCTCGGGGAAGCGAGACGTTCTGCGCGACGCTCAGCTCGTCGATCAGCTCGACTCCCTGGAACACCCGCGCGACGCCTGCGTGCGCACGCCGGTGGGGGCTGGCGCCGATGAGCTCCTGGCCCCCGACCCGCGCGCTTCCGGACGCCGGGACGAAGCCGCACACGGCGTCGAGAAGCGTGGTCTTGCCAGCACCGTTCGGGCCAACCAGACCCGTCACGGTCCCCTGTTCGAACGAGAGCCGGACGTCCGAGACTGCCGTGACCCCACCAAACTCGACACGCACATCCACCAACTCCAGGCCACTCGGCGAGCGCGTCTCCGACGCCGCATCGGGCAGCTCGGCGCCGCCGACCCGGCGCGGGCGCGCATAGGTGAAGCCGTGCGGATGCAAGAGGATGGTGAGAACCAGCGCCACGCCTGAGATCAGCCCGTAGTTGCTACTGACCCAACCGAAGTCGCTGACCGCGACGTACGCGATCCCCGCGAGCCCCGCGACACCGGCGACCAGGCCACCGCGCAGTGAAGTGGCACCGGCGAGGATCAGCACCGCCAGCAGGTTGATCGAATCCAGATAGCCGAAGCCGGCCGTCATCGTGAACACCGAGCTGGAGAACGCCATGAGCACGCCGCCGACGCCCGCGATCGCCGCCGACAGCGCGAAGGTCAGGATCTTCGTCCGCGTGACGTTGATACCCGACGCCGCCGCGATCCGGGCATTGCTCCGCACGGCGAGCATGGCAGAACCGAAGCGCGATCGCCGTATCAGGTGGAGCAGACCCACGACCGCAGCGAGCCACGCCAGGACCACCCAGCCGTAGTTCTGCGGGTTCAGCAGGGGCGTGATGTCCTGGCCGAAGACCGAGATGCTGGGGATGAAGAGACCCGAGTTGCCACCGCTCAGCCACGTCGCCGAGCTGGCGAAGACCACTCGCTCGACCGCCACGCTGGCGACGATCGTCACCACAGCCAGGTTGAGGCCGGACAGACGCAACGCGGGGATGCCGATCACGATGCCTACCACTCCACCCACCACCGCACCCACCAAGGGCAGGACGATGAACGGCACGGAGAGCGCGAGGAAGACGTGCACGGACACGAGCCCGGCCAATCCGGCAATCATCAGCTGCGCGAGGCTGATCTGGTTCGCCCAGCCGGTGATCAGAACGAGGGAGAGGGCGACGATGCCGAGTGTCATCGACACGATCGCGGCATTGGCCCACACGATGTCACCCGAGGCGACAAAGAGTCCGACCACAACCAGAAGGACGACGTCGACCGGCCACATCGGCCGCGACAGGCGCAGCGTCTCCGTGGCGACCGGGCGGTTGGAACCTTCATTGCGCCGCACCAGGAGCGCGACCAGCACCATTACCAGTGGGACGATACTGTCGAGTCCGCCGCCCGGTCCGTACCGCGTGATCAGTGCCTGGACAACCCCGAGGAACAGTCCGCCCGCGACAGCCCATCCGTAGCTCTCGAACCGGCCGATCACGGCCGCGGCGAGCGCCGGGACGAGGAGCATGCTCAGGCTGGCCGGAGCGAGTCCCAGCACCGGGGCGAGGAGGATGCCGGACATACCCGCAAGCACGCCGCCGAGAGCCCAGTTCATAGCGCCCAGTAGGTGCGGCGAGTACCCGAGCGCCTGGACGCCCGCCTCGTTCTCGCTGAGAGCGCGGGTGGCCAGGGGCAGACGGCCCCACGCCGACCACAACCCGAGCGCGCCGGCGAGGACGAGGGTCACGCCGAGCATCAGCAGGTTCGACACTGCGATGTTGGAGCCCAGCAGCGAGACGGTGCCTGTGCCGATGATCGGGCCGACGGACCGGATCTGGTGGCCGAAGGCCAGCCCCAACAGGCCCGTCAGCACGGTCATGACGCCGAGCGTCATGATCAGCTTTTGCATGTCGGGGGCCCGGCGAATCGGCCGGATGAACAGCAGGTAGACGACCGCGCCTGCTACCGCCTCGAGTACGAGTGTGAGAAGGATGGCCAGGAAGGTGGGAACGCCGCGGTCGTCCCTGAGGTGAGCGAATAGGTAACCGCCCCAGGCCGCGAACGCACCCATGGCGAGGTTCAGGACACCCGAGCCCCGGTAGATGCTGACGAGGCTCAGCGCGCTGAGGGCGTAGACGCCCCCGGCGACCAGCCCGATGAGTATTACTCCGGTCATCGCGTACGGGGAAATCCCTCACGGGATTTCCCCGCCTCCTTTCTGCGAGAAGGTGGCTACCTACTGGGCAGGGGTCGCTTCGCCACCGCCGAGCGCGGGGTAGAAGACTTTGTCCCAGGTCAACTCGCCACCAGCGAGCGAAGTGATGACGATGTGGTTGTTGTGCACTGCGGAGTGGGCCGGGTACGGCGCCTCGGCCGTATACCAGCCGGGCACATCGGGGGTGAGTCCGAAGGTGTCGAGCGTGGACGTCGAGCGCACCGCGTCCGAGACTGACTTGCGGGTGATCGGGCCGTCGATGCTTTCGGCGATCTGGGCGAACGCGTGTACGCCGTACCACGTCGAGACCGCGAGTTCGTTGCGCGGAGAATCCGGCTCGTGCTCGTCCATGGCGTCGTTGAACTGTTTGATGCCCGAGACCGAGTTGTCGGTGAACGGCGGCATGCCTTGGAAGCCGACCAGCTTGTCGAATCCGCCCATAGCGTCCAGGCTCGCTTGATCCGAGAGCGAGGTCTGCACGTAGATCGGCGCGCCGAACCCCTTCTGGCGCATCTGCTCAATGGACGACGTCGTCTGCAGCGGCGAGAGTGCCAGGATCACGGCGTCGGGCTTGGCTGCGACGACCTTGTCGGCCGCGGCAGCGGTGTTCGCCTCGGCAGCGGAGATCAGCACCGGATCGAGGTACTCCCCGCCGCCCTCGCTGACCGCCTCTTCGAGCGCCTGACCGAGACCGATCGTGCCCGGGAGGTCGACGGCCAGGAGCAGGATCTTCTTCGCGCCTTTACGCAGGGCGTCGGCCGCAGCTCCGTAGTACTGGTTCGGGGTGCCGGGGTTCTGCGGGAACATGTTCGGGTTGGCCATCGCGGCCTCACCGGATCCCGTTCCACCCACAACGACCAGCCCGGACTGCTGGAGGTAGGGCGCGATCACCTCGGGGAAGACGTTGTAGCCGCCGACTACCGCGACGACGCCCTTGTCCGCAGCGGCCTTCTGAAAACACGATTGCGCGACGTCGGGATTGAGTTGGTCGTCGCAGGTGACGAGCTCGATGTCGCGGCCGTCTACCCCTCCGGCCGCGTTGACCTCCGCGGTCCCGGCCTCCGCGGCTGCACGCAGCTCGTCGAAAGCCGCAGTCGCACCGGAGGTGAACGGACCGACGGTCATGATCTTGATCGGACCGCTCTCGCCGTCACCGGCGTTGTCGGACCCGCAGCTGGCGAGCACCGTACTGACCAGCAACGCACTGCCGAGGACTGCGATGGTTGCGCGAGGACTGCGCCGTGTTCGAAGCACTTCATTCTCCTTCTGGATGACACGAGTGAAGGCGCCAGACCCTGGGACGCACCCGCTGAATATGTGACGACGCTAACAGAATCATGACTAACTAGAAACCCCCAAATCGAAATCTTCGACATAACCATCCCTCACATATGGTCCCACCAAGGTGTGCGACGTCCCATTTGTTGCCTAATCAAAGCGAAATAGTCGACATCAAACAGCCGTCATGGACATCTATAGAGGAGAATTTCGACTCACTCGAACTCGATTTCGGGCGCAAGACACCCGATGGACATCTGGTGGAATGACCGGTGATGGTTAACTTCAGCCGATCGACGACGGCCGTTGGCGACTGAGTCCGCGACGCCGCCACCCGCGCTCCAAGTCCGCACCGACACGCCCAGAACTGGCCTGTTGTCGGTCTTGCCACGCGGAAGCACCTCTACACTGAGCTCATGAAGCGATCGAGAAGCCTGTGAAGAGCACATCCGCACCGCGTCAGGTGTCGCGGGAGAACGTTGTAGTGAAGATTAACTTCGTAAGCTCGAGGGGGGCTGCGGCCAGCCGGGGCTGGGGCACTGGGTGCGCGGGACAGGCCTGGTCCCGCCACGCCCGGAGCAGGCCCGTCGACCACGCTGACACCCGTGGGCACCTCTACACTGGGCTCGTGAAGCGGTGGAGAAGCGCATGAAGAGCACATCCGCGCCGCGTCAGATACCGCGTGGCCAAGCGCGCTCGCGCCAGATCCTCGACGCCTGCGTGCGCCTCTTCGAGCAGGCCGGCTACCAGAACGTCAGTATCGACGACATCGGCTCAGCCGTGGGACTCACGGGCCCTGCCGTCTACCGCCACTACAAGGGCAAGTACGACATCCTCGTCCAAGCCCTCGTGGGTCAGGTCACGATCGTCGAGGAACTCGTCGCGCTCGCCGTCGCCGAGCCGCCCGCCGACCAGCTCGACAGGTTGATCCGCGAACTCGCGCAGCTGACCGTCGAACGTGACGAAGCGATGCTCTGGCGGCGGGAGAACCGGCACCTGGAGCAGGAGGACCGCACGACATTCCGCCGCGCGTTCAGCCGCGTGTTGGCAGGAATGCGCCAGGTCGTGCTCAACCGGCGCCCCGAGCTCGGCGAGCAGGGCGCTGGGTTCATCGCAGTGGCGCTCCTGTCGTTGTTCAGCAGCACGCGGGACATCCGGGGCAAGCTCACCGACGAGCAGGCGATCGAGGTGCTGACGGCCATCGCGCACAGCATCGTCGACCTCGACTACGACGAGCAGGACGAGACGACACCACCGAGCCCTCCGGCGAGCGTCCGGCGGGCGCCCGCAGGACGACGCGAGCGGATCATCGACGCCGCGGCAGACCTCTTCGACCAGCACGGGTTCTACAGCGTGCGGATCGATGACATCGCGCGCCAGGCCAACAGCTCGGTCGCCACTCTCTACCAGCACTTCGAGGGTAAGGGTCAGATCCTTCAGGCAATCCTGTTCCGCGGCACAGAAGGTCTCCTGTACCTGACTGCCGAGGCGATCCAGTTCGCCACGTCCCCCGACGAGGTCCTCGAACAGCTCATCGGCACCTATGTCCGGCAGTCCCTGGGGCTGCACGGACGGATGATGCGCATCCAGGCGACGGACCTCATCTATCTGCCGCAGGCGCAACGGGATCAATTCCTCGCCGGCGAGCGTGAGTACATCGCCGAGTGGACGAAGGCCATCTCGGACCAGAGTCCGGCCAGAGACGGCGCCACTGTCCGGGCCCTGGCCCACGCGGCGATCGACGTGCTGACCGACCTGTCGCAGACGCGGATGCTCCGGGGCCAGCCCCGCCTGCAGTCGAACCTCGTGCGCCTGGCCCGAGCGATCGTCTCGCCGACCGACCTCGCGGATTAGCGGTGCCGGCCGGCGGTTCGGATCAGGCCGAGGTGGCCGCTGCCGCGATGTAGCGCTCGCGGAGGACGCCCTTCTGCATCTTCCCGCTGGCCAGCCGGGGCAGCTCCTCGGAGAAATCGAGCGAGCGCGGGCACTTGAATGTGGCGAGCCTGCTGCGACAGAACGCGATCAGCTCAGTCGCGAGGTCGTGGCTCGGCTCGCGGTCCGCGACGAGTTCGACCACGGCTTTGACGGCCTCGCCGAGATCCTCGTCGGGCACTCCGATCACTGCGACGTCGGCCACGGCGGGATGGTCGACGAGGACATCTTCGATCTCTTGCGGGTAGATGTTCACGCCGCCGGAGATGATCGTGAAGGCGACACGGTCCGTGAGGTAGAGGTAGCCCTCCTCGTCGACATACCCGATGTCGCCGCACGTGCTGACCTGACCACCGTCGATCATGACGGCCCGGGTCTTCTCCTCGTCGCCCATGTACTGGAAGTTGGTCGCACCCTTGAACCAGATCTCACCGATCTGGCCCGCGGCCAGCGGTCGGTGCTCCGGGTCGAGGATGAGCACCTCGCCGAAGGCTGGCTTGCCGACCGTGCCGGGGTGGGCCAGCCACTCGTGAGAATCGCACATCGCCGATCCGTTGGACTCGGTTGTCCCGTAGAACTCGTAGACGATCGGACCGAGCCAGTCGATCATCTTCCGTTTCAGGGACGCTGGGCACGGCGCGGCGCCGTGCAGGACGGCCTCCAGTGACGACACGTCGTAGTGGGATCGAACCTCTTCGGGCAGCTGAAGCGCGCGGGAGAACATCGTCGGAACTCCGGCGATGTGCGTGACGCCCAGTTCGTCGATCAGTGCCAGCATCTGCTCCGCGTCGAAGCGCTCCATGATCACGGTCGTGCCACCGATCCGCAGGGCACACGTCACCTGGTTGTGCGGGCCGGAGTGGTACAGCGGCGCCGGCACGAGCAAGGTCATTCCCTCACGGAACTGATAGACCTTCGGCGCCACCTTCATGATCGGCAGTTCCGCGTCGGGCGCGGTGTCGAGCATGGGTCGCAGGATGCCCTTGGGTCGTCCGGTCGTGCCGGAGCTGTAGTTGAGCGGCATCCCGAGCTTCTCGTCCTTGACGTATGTCGTGGGCTGGGCGGCCATCGTCTCCCCGTACGGGAGGTAGGGGTGCGGCGCATCGTTACCGACCATGACCCAACTCTCGACCTGCGGGCAGAGGTCGGGAAGCCTCGCCACTATGTGCGCAAGGTCCCCGGAGACGACCACGACGCGTGCTCCGGAGTTGTCGATGATCCATGCGGCCTCGTCGGCGGTCAGGTGCGAATTCACCAGGGTGTAGTAGAGACCGGTGCGCTCGGCGCCGCCTTGGACCTCCACCATCTCCAGGGAGTTCTTCATCACGAAGGCCACCCGGTCACCCACTCGCATGCCCTGCGCGCGAAGGAAGTGAGCGAATCTGTTTGCTGCGTCCTCGAACTCGCGGAACGTCCGGGTCTCCCGGCTTCCGCTCATGACCAGGGCCACCCGGTCGGGGTGGGTGCGTGCAATCTCAGCCGCGTACATCGTCGACCTCTTTCTCCGACCATCGGATCACTTGTCCAATGAGACGAACATAACAGAATCTAGACTAACTTCTACGCCTCGATCGCGGCAGGCGAGGTGCGTTCGCCCTGGCGGTACGACAGTCCCCGCGGTCAACCGGCACGTCCGGCGGCGCGATCACGGCCCTGGGCACCCCCAGGCGGCGGTCAGCGACACGCCAGTCGCCAAAAGTGAATAGTAAATCTGATGGTCGTCTTTGTCAGTACCCTGTTTCGATCGAATCGACCGCAGAAAACTTGACCACTTTCACGACCGGAGTTAATCTCGAATTCAGTGTTGTTCGTCGGCGGGGTCTGTGTGCGCCAAGATTGAACGACAGAACGTCCGTGTCACCCCCGGCCGGGACATCAGCTGTCCTCGCCCCACGAGAAGGAGATCTCGCCGATGAGCTCATCCGCACCTCAGCGGCAGTTCGACCTGGCCGAGCTGGACACTTACATGGCCGCATTCCTGACCGGTGACGCCGCCGGCGCGGTCCATCGCTCACTCCTGAGTGGCGGGTTGTCCCAGATGACGGTCGTGTACCGCACCGGGGAGCGCGACGCCGACCGCACCGTCGTCGTCAGGGTTCCTCCGGAGGTCGGACCCCTCGAGCCCTACGAGCCCGTCGTGGAGGCGACACTCCTCGAAGCGATGGCCGAGCTCGGAGTCCCTGTGCCGCGAGTCGTCCTCGTCGAGGCCGACCGCGAGCACGTTGGCCGTGCCTTCTACGCGACCGACTTCATCTCCGCGACAATGACCGCCGAAGCCGACCTATCTGACCCGGAAGAGGCCCGCACGGTCGCCGGCGCATTCCTCGACCTCCTCGTCTCCGTACACGAGGCGCCCGTCGACGCGATGACTGTCCGCGGGACCCTGCACGACATCCTGGGCCACATCCCGGCGAAGACCCCGCTGGGAGTGCTGGACCGGTGGGACGCCGTCCTGGAGCGGACCGACATCGCCGTGCCCGCCTACCACGCCTTCCTCAGCCGTTGGCTGCGGGCGCGGTGCCCCGACGCCGCTGGGCAGGAGGTCGTCGTCCACGGCGACTTCCGCCTCGCGAATGTTCTGTGGAACGACCAGCCCGGCTCTGTCGCGGCCATGATGGACTGGGAAGAGGCCGGGCTCGGTGATCCGATGTACGACCTCGCCTGGTTACTCATGGGCTCCTTCGCCGACGACGACAAGGTCTTCGGCCTCGCCACCCGGCGTGAATTCATCGATGGCTACGCCGAGCGCACCGGGCGGCCCGTCGATCCGCTGCGTCTGCTCTGGTGGGAGGTCGCGACCGGGTGGTCCCTCCTCGCGATGAACGGCCGGGCGACCGGATTGGTTGCCGAGGGCAGCTACCACGACCTGCGCCCGATGCTCTACGGCTACATGAACCGGCGGATTGCGCACACCCTGCTCCGCAAGGTCACGGCCCACGAAGACCTGCTCGCCTCGGCCCCTCTCATGAGCTGACGGGTCGACGGAGCATGTTCGCCGTATACGCCGACCGATTCTCAGCCGACGACCCGGTCTCCGCGCTCCAGATCGGAGAACGGCCCGCGCCGGTTGCGCCAGTCGGGTGGAGCACCGTCACGGTCCGGGCGGCCGGGCTCAACCACCACGACCTCTGGGCACTGCGCGGCGCCGCCCTCCACGCCTCCCGGGTCCCGATGATCCTCGGCTGCGACGCCGCGGGGACCGACGAGGACGGCAACGACGTGATCGTCCACGCCGTCATCAGCGATCCGGACTGGGTGGGTGACGAGACGATGGATCCGGGCCGCACGCTGCTCTCCGAGTTCCATCAGGGCACATTCGCGGATCAGGTCGTCGTCCCGCGGCGCAACCTCGTCCCCAAGCCCGCATCGCTGTCGTTCGAGGAGGCGGCCTGTCTCCCCACGGCGTATCTGACCGCCTACCGGATGCTTTTCGTCCGAGGCGGCCTGCACCCCGGCGACACGGTGCTCGTGCAGGGCGCCGGCGGTGGGGTCGCCACCGCCCTGATCATTCTTGCGCGTGCTGGTGGTCTGCGCGTGCTCGCCACGAGTCGCGACGCAGCGAAACGTCGGCGAGCCCTGGAGATCGGTGCCCACGAGGTCTACGAGACGGGCACGCGGCTGCCAAGCAGGGTGGATGCCGTCATGGAGACGGTCGGGAAGGCCACCTGGTCCCATTCCGTACGCTCGCTCCGTCCCGGCGGCGTCCTGGTGACGTCGGGCACCACATCGGGGGCAGACCTCACCGACGCCGAGCTGAACAAGATCTTCTTCCTCCAGTTGAGCGTCATCGGCTCCACGATGGGCAACCGCGACGATCTCTCGTCACTGGTCTCGTTCCTCGACGCGACCGGCGTCCGACCGCTCGTCGACCGAGTGCTCCCGATGACCGAGGCGCGCGCAGGGTTCCAGGCGATGTACAACGGTGAGCTGTTCGGCAAGGTCGTCCTCACAAGGCAGTGAGGTTCGTCCGATCCGGGCGGTTCCGTGTCCGAGCAAGCAAGACAGCGGCTCGAGTATCTCGGGCCGCTGTCCGTGTGCCTCCCGCTCAGTCGCTCGGCGCGAAGCCGGCGACTGCCCGCCGGTAGTGCAGGGACCGATGCTTGGCGATGACCTCCTCGAGCGCAGTGCTCAGCGACTCTGCAGCACCGGACCAGTCGAGCTCCTCCCCCGGGACGAGCCCGAGCGCGGCATCGACGTCGTCGCCGACCACACCCGACCGGTCGGCCTCGATCGGCAACCGGTCGAGCTCGGCGGCGATGTTGGCCAGCAGTCCGGTCGCCGCCCAGAGCTGGCCGGCTGCGTGGCCGTCCGTGACGGCCGGGATGACGTCACTCTCGATGGTGTGGACGATCGCTCTCAGGGCGCTGGCGTTGCTGACGAAATCCATCGTGTTCTCCGCTCATTCGAGTCTGACTAGAAGATGCTGACATCCGGCCCGCCGCCGTCGACGACGACCCGCTGACCCGTTAGGTACGACGCGTCCTGGGACACCAGGAACGCGACCACACCGGCCACGTCGTCGGGCGTGCAGACGCGTCCGAAGGGTGAGGCTTCATGGAGATCGGTCATCGAGCCACCAGCGGTTGCCGCGCTCACCAGCCTCCGGCCCATCTCGGTTTCCACCAGGCCAGGAGCGACGATGTTGGCCCGGACGCCATTCGCCCGCTCCTCGCGTGCGATGGTCAGCATGCAGGTCTCCATTGCGGCCTTGGCCATCGTGTAGGGCGCCGAGCGGGCCGGCGTCGAGGTCACGGTGGCGCTCGAGATCATGACGACGTCGCTTCGATCGGCAGAGCGCAGGTCGGGCATCAGCTCCTGCACCAGCGCGATCGGTCCCAGCGCGTGTACGTCGAGCAACGACCGGTATTCGTCGAGTCCCGTATCGGTCACCGTCCGGCCGCGACTCGCCGAGCCTGCATTGCTGACCACGATCGAGACGCTCCCGAGGTCGGCACGAATCTGCGAGACCATACGCCGCACCGCTTCGTCGTCCCCGATCGTAGCCCCGTAGGCCCGCGCGGTCCCTCCGCGCGTCTGGATCTCGCGGACGACGTCGGCGGCGGCGTCGGCGTCGCGCCGGTAGTTGACCGCGACGGCGGCACCGTCGCTCGCGAGGCGCAGGACGACCCCCCGTCCGACTCCACGCGAGCCTCCGGTCACCAGCGCTACGCGACCCTGGAGCGGGCCTTCCGACCGGGTGCTCATGATCCGACCAGGGTGCGGCCGACGAGGTCCTTCATGACCTCGTTGGCGCCGCCGTAGATGCGCTGGATCCGGGCATCGCGCCACATCCGGGCGATGGGGTATTCCTCCATGTAGCCGTAGCCGCCGAACAGCTGCAGCACTCGGTCGAGCACCGTCCACTGCAGCTCGGTGGCCTGGTATTTGGCGCCCGCTGCCTCATCCGCTCTGAGGTCGCCCTGGTTGAGCGCTTCGACGCACCGGTCGACGTACGACTGGAGGACGAGGGTGTCGGTGTGCATCTCGGCCAGCGCGATCCGCACGGCCTGCAGGTCGGCGAGTCGCGCACCGAACGCCTCCCGGTCGCGGGTGTGTTGGAGGGCGAGATCGATCGCATGACGGGCCGACGCGACCCCGGAGACCGCGATCGACAGGCGCTCGCGAGGGAGATTGCGGATCGCCGTGGACAGACCGCGGCCCGGTTCGCCGACGATGTTGGCCACTGGGATACGGCAGTCGGTGAAGAAGAGCTCGGCGGTGTCCTGGGCCTTGCGGCCGATCTTGTGCATCGCGCGACCCCGCTCGAAACCCGGTGTCCCGTGCTCGGCGACGACGAAAGTAGTACCGCGCCCGTCTCGTTCGCCGGTGCGGACGAGCACGATCGCGAGGTCGCACGTGGCCCCGCTCGTGATGAAGGTCTTCTGACCGTTGACGACCAGGTGGTCGCCGTCGAGGCGGCCTGACGTCGTGATTCCGGCGAGGTCCGAGCCGGCGCCCGGCTCGGTCATCCCCAGCGCGGTCACGGCGCGGCCCGACGTGAAGTCGGGCAGCCACCGGTCACGCTGCTCGTCCGTGGCGAAGTCGCGGAAGTACGGCACGATGATATCGTTCTGCATCGAGAACGTGTCACCCGCCATGCCGGACGCGACGACCTCCTCGGTCATGACCGCGTTGTACCGGAAGTCGTCGATCCCGAGACCGCCGTGCCGCGGGTCGAATTCGAACCCGACGTAGCCGTTCTCCGCCGCCTTGACGATGAAGTCGCGGTCGGGGGTTCCCGCCTGCTCCCACTTCTCCACGTTCGGGACGGCCTCGCGATCCAGGAAGGCACGGAACGCTTCCCGGAACGACTCGTGCTCAGCCGTGTAGATGGTCCTACGCATGAGCTTTCTCCTGTGGGGACGTCACCAGCGATGCCGGGGGATCGAAGCGCGAACCGTGGATGACAGCCAGCTCACGCGCACGGTCGACGAAGGCCGAGACCCCACCGGGATAGCCGGCGACGAACTGCGCTGCACCACCGGTCCACCGCGGGAACCCGATCCCGAGGATCGACCCGACGTTGGCGTCAGCAGTCGAGCGCAGCAGACCGCTCTCGAGGCAGCGCGCCGTGTCGAGAGCCTCGGAGAACATCAGCCTGTCCACCAGCACGCCCAGGTCGGCGACCGGCTCGGACGGTGTGAACCGCTCAGCCAATCCCGGCCACAGCCGGGTCCGCCGACCGTCGACGTACTCGTAGAAGCCGCCGCCTGCAGCGCGGCTGGGACGACCGGCGTCCTCGATCATCTCGGTGAGGATCGCTGCACCGGGATGATCGACCCAGTCGGCGCCGCCTTCGGCCCGGAACTGCTCGTAGATCTTCGCCGGCAGCGTGAGCGTCAGGTCGTCGAGCAGCGCCAGGGTGCCCGTCGGGTAGCCCGCTTGGAGCGACGCCTGCTCGATCGAGGCGGGGCTGACACCTTCGCCAAGCATCGCAGCGGCCTCGAGCAGACGGCTGAGAATGACCCGGCTGGTGAAGAAGCCGCGTCCGTCGCCGACGACGATCGGGGTCTTCCCCAGTTGACGCACGACGTCGAAGGCCTTGGCGAGCGTGGCGTCGGAGGTCTCGGCTCCGACGATGATCTCGACAAGATCCATCCGCTCCACGGGTGAGAAGAAGTGCAGACCGATGAAGTCCTCGGGCCGGTTCACTCCCTGCGCGAGCTCGCTGATGGGCAGCGTCGAGGTGTTGGATGTCAGCAAGGCGTCCGGAGCTACCACGTCGAGGATCTCGCCGAAGACCTTGGCCTTGAGCGTCGGGTCCTCGAACACGGCTTCGATGACGAGGTCAGCCCCGGCGAGGTCGGCGACGTCGGCGGTAGGGTGGATCCGGGCCAGGACGGCGTCGGCATCCTCCTGGGAGCGACGCCCCTTGACGACGTCCTTGGCGAGTGCCTTCTCCGCGTACGACTTACCGCGCTGCGCTGCCGTCAGGTCGATGTCCTTGAGGAGGACCTTCATTCCACTGGCCGCCGAGCTGAGCGCGATGCCTGCGCCCATGAGGCCGGCCCCGAGCACGGCCACCGTCTGGGCACGATGCGGTGCAAATCCGTCGGGACGGCTCGCTCCGGAGCGTACGGTCTGCAGGTCGAAGAACGTTCCCTGCACGATGTTGGAGGAGACCAGGCCGGTCGCGACGTCGACGAAGTACCTCGTCTCGACGGCGAGCGCGGAGTCGACGTCGACCTGCGTGGACTCGACCGCGGCGGAGAGGATCGCCGCGGATGCCGGCATCGGCGCACCGCGGTACTTCGCTCGCAGCGCCCCGGTGCGGATGGCGAGCGACGCCTCCACCACCGGGTCGTACGCGGTCCCGCCGGGGATCGCCGTGCCGCTGTCCCAGGGCTGCTTGGCCTCGGGGTTGGCCGCAACCCACTCCAGGGCGGCGGGAAGAAGTGCTGCTTCGTCGTCGACGACGCGGTCGACGAGCCCGAGCTCGAGCGCCGCCGCCGGCCGGTAGGCGGTACCGGCGAGAAGGAGCTTGTCCAGGGCCTTGTCGAGACCGAGCAGGCGAACAGCGCGCACCACGCCTCCGCCGCCGGGCAGCAGCCCCAGTGTGACCTCGGGCAGGCCGACGCGCACCGAGCCGGAGTCCAGGAGAACCCGATGGTGGCAGGCGAGCGCGATCTCGTAGCCACCACCGAGAGCGCTGCCGTTGATGGCGGCCACGACCGGGATCCCCAGCCGCTCGAGGCGACGCAGCTGTGCCTTGGCCGACGTGACGAACTCGGTCAGGTGCTGGGCGTCCTCGGGGCGAGCCGCCACCAGGTCATTCAGGTCGCCGCCGGCGAAGAATGTGGCCTTGCCCGAGGTCAGGATTACGCCGCGGACGGCCTGTTCGGCGACGAGGATCTCCAGCCGGGCCACCGCCGCCTCCATCGAGGCGAGGTAGCTGGCGTTCATGGTGTTGACCGCCTGCGTCGGGTCGTCGAGGGTCAGGACGACGACGCCATCATCGTCCGCCCAGCGAATGGTGTTCACGTGGTTATCGGTGTTGTCGGTCATTGTGTCTCAGATCCTCTCGACGATTGTCGCGATTCCCATGCCGCCGCCGACGCACAGCGTGACCAGACCACGACGCAGGTTGCGTCGTTCCAGCTCGTCCACCATGGTGCCGATGAGCATCGCGCCGGTGGCACCCAGCGGGTGGCCCATGGCGATCGCCCCACCGTTGACGTTGACTTTCTCGTGTGGCAGGTCGAGGTCCTTCATGAACCTCAGGGCCACCGACGAGAAGGCTTCGTTGATCTCGAACAGGTCGATGTCCTCGACGCCGAGGCCGGCGACAGCGAGGGCCTTGCGGCTCGCCGGCGCAGGTCCGGTCAGCATGATCGTCGGGTCGGACCCGCTGACGGCTCCGGCTACGATCCGCGCACGCGGCTCGAGCCCGAGGTCGCTACCGATCTCCTCGCTGCCGAGGACCACCAGTGCCGCTCCGTCCACGATCCCGGAGGAGTTTCCTCCGTGGTGGACGTGGTCGATCTTCTCGACCCAGTGGTACTTTTCGAGCGCGACGGCGTCGAAGCCCGCCCTGCCCATCGCCTCAAAGGACGGCCGGAGGCCCGAGAGGGACTCGACCGTCGTATCGGGTCGAATGTGCTCGTCGCGGTCGAGGACGACGATGCCGTTGCGGTCGCGGACCGGGACGACGGACTTGTCGAACCAGCCGTTGGCCCAGGCCTTGGCAGCGCGGCTCTGTGAGTCGGCGGCGAAGGAGTCGACCCGCTCACGGTCGAAGCCCTCGATGGTCGCAATCAGGTCTGCCCCGATGCCCTGGGGTACGAAGCCCGTGGTCAGGTTGGTCTCCGGGTCGTTGGCCCACGCACCGCCGTCCGAGGCCATCGGTACGCGCGACATGCTCTCGACGCCCCCGGCGAGGACCAGGTTCTCCCAACCCGACGCGATCTTCTGGGAAGCGGTGTTGACGGCCTCGAGACCGGAGGCACAGAACCGGTTGAGCTGCACTCCCGCGACCGTGTCGGGGAGACCGGCTGCGATCGCGGCCGTCCGGGCGATATCGGCGCCCTGGTCGCTCAACGGGCTGACGCAGCCGAGGACCAAGTCGTCGATGCGATCGGGGTCGAGGGACGGGTTGCGCTCTGTCAGGGCGGCCAGCAGGCCGGTGACCAGCGTGATGGGCTTGACGCCGTGCAGCGCGCCGCCGCGCCCGCGTCCGCGCGGGGTGCGGAACGCGTCGTACACAAGGACATCCTTCGGCATGACTCTCCAGTGGTGGTGGTTCGGTTGGTGAAGCGTGGTCAGAACCGGTTCTCGGGCCGCTCGTCGAGAGGTCCGAAGCGCGCCGGGCGGCGTTCGAGGAAGGACGCGATTCCCTCGCGTGCGTCGGCCGAGTCGACCAGCCCTGCGTAGGTGCGCGACTCCTCCTCGCATGCTGTCCTGGGGTGCGAGTGCTGCCAGCTCTGAGCCAGCAGGCGCTTGGCATGGGCGCACGAGGTCGGCGAGGTCTGCGATGCGATCATCTCGGCGTAGGCCATGGCCTCCGAAAGCACGTCCTCTGGAGCGACCAGGCGGGTGACCAGACCGGCGGAGTACGCCTCCTGCGCGTCGATCAGTCGGCCCGAGAGCACCCAGTCGACGGCCCGCCCCCACCCGACGAGGCGCGGCAGGAACCAGGAGGAGCCGGATTCGGGGACGACCCCACGGCGAGTGAAGACGAATCCGAAGCGCGCCTTGTCGGAGGCGATCCGCACGTCGGTGGCCGCCATGATCGAGGCACCGCCGCCCACCGCGTCTCCGTTCACGGCGGCGATCACCGGGGTGCGCATGTCGAAGAGTCGCTCGCTGACGCGACCGCCGGGCTCCCGGTAGCCCGTCGGCGTGTGGCCCTGGACGTCCTCCTCGAGGCAGCGGATCAGCGTGTCGGGACCGGTGAGCTCGGCACCCACGCAGAAGGACTCGCCGGCACCGGTGAGGACGACGGCACGCACCTCCGGATCCCGGTCGGCGATGTCCAGCGCCTCCCACAGGTCGCGCAGGAGCTGGTTGCGCAGTGCGTTGCGTCGCTCGGGAGCGTCGAGGGTGATGACCGCGACCTGCCCCTCGGCGGTGTACGAGATCTCGTCCCACGCAGCCACGACCGGGGCTGCCATCAGAGGCCGCCGCCGCACACGAGTGTCTCGCCGGTGACGTAGTTGGAGTCGGGGCCGCAGAGCAGGTAGACCGCTCCGGCGGCCTCCTCGACGGTTCCCGCCCGGCCGAGCGCGATCTGCGCGGTGGAGGCCTCGTGGACTGCCGGGTTGACGCCGACCTTGATCTCGCGGCCCTGGATGTCGATGGTCTGCTGCTCGGTCGTGACCGTCGTAAGCCGCGTCGAGATCACGCCGTACGCGATCGCGTTGACGGTCACGTTGTAGCGGCCCCACTCCTTGGCCAGGGTGCGCGTCATCCCGAGGAGACCCGCCTTCGCCGACGAGTAGTTGACCTGGCCGGGGTTGCCCTGGAGGCCGGAGATCGAGGAGGTGTTGACGACCTTGCGCACTGGTACCTCGATGCCCGCGGCCCGCTCCTTCTTGACCTGCGCGGAGATGATCGGCTGGGCAGCCCGCAGGATCCGGAACGGCGCAGTCAAGTGCACGTCGATGATGTCGTTCCACTGCTGGTCGGTCATCTTCTGGATGACGCTGTCCCAGGTGTAGCCCGCATTGTTGACCACGATGTCGAGACCGCCGAAGTGGTCGACTGCGGTGGCGACGAAGCGCTCGGCAAAGTCGGGCTCGGTGACACTGCCGACGCATGCGGCTGCCTGCCCGCCTGCGCTCTCGATACTGGCCACGACCTCCTTGGCCGGCTCGGCGTCGAGGTCGTTGACGACGACCTTCGCGCCCTCACGGGCCAACCGCTCGGCCACGGCGCGACCGATGCCGCGACCCGACCCCGACACCAGGGCCACCTTGCCCTCAAGTCTGCGCTCCACCATGTTCTCCTCCTTGGAAGTTGCGATAAGTGAATGTTAACTTCGATATTGGACTTCGGTCAAACCCCATTTTTCAGGCAATGATTGCAACAGCAGTTAACGTCGAATATGTTGAAATAGTCAGGGCGGTTTCCCGATCGCCCAGTTGAGAGGTGAATCGATGAACGTGTGCATCACCGGCGTTGGCATGGTGCCGTTCGCCAAACCCGGGCAGAGCGAGAGCTACGACGTGATGGGGGCGGCTGCGGCCGTGAAGGCCCTGGACGACGCGGGCTTGACGTTCGCCGACGTCCAGCAGGCCTACGTGGGCTATGTCTACGGCGACTCGACTGCCGGTCAGGCAGCCCTCTACGGGATCGGACTGACCGGCATCCCGATCGTCAACGTCAACAACAATTGCTCGACCGGATCCACCGCGTTGTGGATGGCACGGCAAGCCGTTTCCTCCGGCGCCGCCGACTGCGTCCTCGCCCTCGGTTTCGAACAGATGCGGCCCGGCGCGCTGGTCAACGTGTGGGACGATCGCGTGAGCCCGACCGCTCGCGGGGAGGGGATCGCGCTGGCCCAGCCCGGTGGAGACCTACCCGGTCCGATGGCGGCCAAGACCTTCGGCGGCGCAGGGGTCGAGTACATGAACCGCTACGACGTCGGCCCCGAGCTGTTCGGCCGAGTCTCCGTCAAGGCCCGCTCCCATGCCGGGCGCAACCCGCTCGCGGTGTTCCGCGACCCGATCGATCTCGACAAGGTGATGGGCTCGAAACCGATCTGGGGTCCGCTCACGCTGCTGATGTGCTGCCCTCCGACCAATGGTGCCGCGGCCGCCATCGTGTGCAGCGAGGAATTCGCCCGCTCCCGCGGGCTGGACGCATCGATCCGGGTCCGAGCACAGTCCCTGGTGACGGACCTCCCCGGCGCCTTCGACCAGGACATGATGAAGGTCGTCGGCTACGACATGACCGCGAAGGCGGCGCGCGAGGTATACGAAGCCTCCGGCGTCGACCCGACCGACATCCCGGTCGTCGAACTGCACGACTGCTTCGCTACCAACGAGGTCATCACCTACGAGGGCCTGGGTCTCACCCCGGAGGGCAGCGCGGAGAAGTTCGTGCTTGCCGGCGACAACACCTATGGCGGACAGGTCGTGACCAACCCGTCGGGCGGATTGCTCTCGAAAGGACACCCCCTGGGTGCCACCGGCCTTGCGCAGTGTGCCGAGCTGGTCTGGCAGCTTCGCGGGCAGGCAGGTGACCGTCAGGTCGACGGCGCCAAGCTCGCCCTCCAGCACAACCTCGGCCTCGGTGGGGCCTGTGTGGTGACCCTCTACGAAAAGGTGGCCTCCTGATGAGTGTCGACGCAACCCTTCTGGACATCGTCGGAACGCCGTACGAGGCCACGATCGAGCGCGGTCGGATCCGTCAGTTCGCGAACGCGATCGGCGAACACGATCCCGTCCACCACGACGTCGCCGCTGCCCGCGCCGCCGGTCATCCCGATCTGGTCGCCCCGTTGACATTCCTGTTCGGTCTCGAGCTCGAACAGTCCGACGTGTTCGACGTGCTGGCAGGCTACGGGGTCCAGATCTCGCAGATCCTGCACGGCGAGCAGCGGTTCCGCTGCTACGCAATGGTTCACGCCGGTGACGAAGTGACCTTCACGTCGTCGTACCAGGACGTCTACAGCAAGGCCGGGGGCAAACTCGACTTCGTCGTCCGGCGCACCGACGTGCGCCGTGGGGACGAGCTCGTGGCGCAACTCGAGAGCACCACTGTGATCAAGAACGGAGCATCCGCATGACCGACACCGCCGCGGTCCAGGAACTGCCCGACCTGAAGGTCGGGCAGATCACCCGGACGACCCTCGCGCTGTTCGCCGGTGCGTCGGGTGACCACAATCCGATGCACATCGACGTCGATGCCGCCCGCGCCGCAGGTCTGGACGACGTCTTCGGCCACGGGATGCTGACGATGGCGCACCTGGGCAGGATGGTCACTGCCTGGGTTCCGCAGGAGCGGGTCCGGGAGATCTCCGGTCGCTTCACGGCGATCACTCCGGTTCTGGCGTCCCCGACGGTCTCGGGCCGGGTCGTGGAGGTCTTCACCGAGGACGGCGAGCAGCGTGCCCGGGTCGAACTGACTGTTCGTCTCGAGGACGGCACCGAAACGATGCGCGGAAGTGCGGTCGTGTCGTGGCCGTGACCGAGAGCCCGACCAGGAGCGCGGTCGTCGTCGGTGGCGCTTCGGGCATCGGTGCGGAGATCTCACGCTCTCTTGCTGCACACGGGTACGCCATTACCATCGCAGATCGCGATCTCGCAGGTTCGGAAGGTCTCGCCGACGAGATCGGCGGCGATGCCCGCGCCGCTCGCGTCGACGTGACCGACGAGGCATCGGTTGCGGCCGCACTGACCGACGCCCGGGACCGGGCGGACCGTCTCGACCTGGTCGTCAACTGCGCCGGCGTCAACGTTCTCGGCTTGGTGACCGACCTGCCGGTGGAGAAGTTCCGCCGGGTGCTGGACGTTTGTCTCACCGGCGCGTTCGTCGTGATCAAGCACGCCGGGCGCACACTCTCGCCGGGAGGCTCGGTCATCTCGCTCACCTCGCTCAACGCACGCCAACCCGGCGTCGGGATGAGCGCCTACTGCTCGGCAAAGGCGGGCCTGTCGATGTTGACGGGTGTCGCCGCGCTCGAATTGGGCGCGAGCGACATCCGGGTGAACGCGATCGCCCCGGGCCTCGTACGCACACCTCTCACGTCGGCCGCGCTCGACGTGCCGGGAGTGGAGCGGGAGTACCTGGACAACATCCCGCTCGGGCGCCCCGGCACGACCGACGAGATCGCCGAGGCCGTGCTGTACCTCGCGGGCGCGCGCTGGCTCACCGGCGAGGTCCTCGATCTCAACGGGGGGGCTCACCTGATGCGCGGGGCGAACGTCCACGCCCAGTTCGAGAAGGCCGGCAACTCGGTCTGACGTGTCCGGCAGGCTCCGGCCGACGGTTCGGACCGGGACTACCGGTCCGCGGCGGATCCTGCCGGCGCGCGCCCGCAAGCTCTTCCTGTAACGGCGAATCAGCAATTTGATCCTTGCCGTCGGTCGCGACCGGGCTCCCGGGTTCATGTGCAGCGGAATCACCTTCTCCCGGACTATCTGCCGTCGCCCTGCCACCGGTTCGTCCTCCCCCGCCCGAAGCAGAAACTGTTATCGACGGCGAGGTGTCGAAATTTTACCGTAAGCGAGACTCACCAAAACCTTACAACTCCCTTGACGGCACGGGATATTTGTGACAAGAATTCAGAATGAACGTTAACTTGGTGGTGATTCGATGATGCGGCTAGGCACCATCGTGGGACATGGTCGGTCGATGGCAGAGATCGCGGACGAGGTCGTCGAGTGGGAGAAGGCCGGCCTGCAGTCGGTCACGCTCGGCGAGGCCTATTCGTTCGACTGCGTGAGCCAGCTCGGGTACCTCGCGGCGAAAACCACGAGCGTCGAGATCGCCACGGGCATCCTCCCTTTGGACACCCGCACCCCAACGGTGCTCGGGATGACGGCCGCGGGCCTGGACTTCGTCTCCGAGGGCAGGTTCCGACTCGGGATCGGCGCGTCCGGCCCGCAAGTCATCGAAGGCTTCCACGGGCTGCCCTTCGAAGGCGCGCTGGGAAAGACCCGCGAGACAATCGCCATCTGCCGCTCCGTCGTACGACGCGAGGCCGTCACCCACCAGGGACGGTGGTACGAGGTACCACTCGCATCGGGTCGGGGAACCGGCCAAGGACGTCCACTGAAACTGATCAACCGGCCGGTCCGCGATTCCGTCGCGATCTCGGTGGCCGCCCTGGGACCCCAGACCGTCGAAGCGACCGTCGAGCTCGCCGACGGCTGGGAGCCGATCTTCTACTACCCCGAGCGCGCCGAAAGCGTGTGGGGAGAATCGATCACCCGAGGCAGTGCCCGTCGGGACAGCTCATTGGCGCCGCTCGAAATCATCGTGCGCCTGCCTGCGATCGTTCTCGAACCGGGCGAGGACCCGGCCCCGTGGATCGAGGCGGCGCGCCCCCAGCTCGCGCTCTACGTGGGCGGGATGGGATCGCGGAAGCAGAACTTCTACCACCGCCTGGCCAGGCAGTACGGCTTCGGTGACGCCGCCGACCGGATCCAAGACCTCTTCCTCGCGGGTCGACATGCCGAAGCGGCACTTGCCGTGCCCGACGAACTCGTGCTCGGCACGTCGTTGATCGGGGACACCGCTCAGGTCCGTGACCGTCTTGACATCCTCGCCGCGGGCGGCGTCACCGTCGTCAACGCCATACCGATGCGCCCCGACCCATCCGGGCGCCTGCGCACCATCGCGTCGCTGCGTTCACTGCTCGACAACTGACACCAGGAGAGTCATGACCCACCCCACCCCCCACGCGTCCCTCGGACGCGACACCGTGGCGGCCGCCCTCGGCCGCGCCAACCTCCCGACCCTGATCCCGGTCCTCTTCCAGCTGACCGGCGACGGGAGATGGTTGGCCGAGCCCTACCGGGTCACGGCGACGCCCGGCTTCGCGCTGCACGACGACGGCGGGCTTCCCCCCGAGGTCCAGGCCGAGGTTCGCGAAGCCGCCATCGACGCGATCGTCGCCTGGCACGCGGGGCAGGCCCCGGCGGTTGCCGAGCCGGAGGGCGACCTCCTGGTACGCCTCATGGCTTCCGCCATCGGCGAGCCCGTTCCCGATAGCCTCGAACCCCTGATCGCGGAGCAACTCGGATTCCGCCCGTTCGCAGCCGAGGACGTCTCTGCACTGGCTGCGGAGCGACCGGACTTCAACGTCGTCGTCATCGGCGCCGGCTTCTCCGGTCTCGCGGCCGCCGTCAAGCTCAAGCAGGCCGGGGTCCCGTTCGTGGTCATCGAGCGCAATCCCGCCGCCGGCGGCACATGGTTCGAGAACTGCTACCCAGGCGCGCGCGTAGACGTTCCCAGCGATCTCTACTCGTACTCGTTCTTCCCACGCAACTGGACCGAGACCTTCTCCCAGCGCGACGAGATCCACGGCTACGTGCAGGCTGTGGTCGACCACTACGGCCTCGACGAGCACCTACGGACCGGGACCGCAGTGGAGTCGGTTCACTGGGACGAATCGACAGGTCGGTGGACCGTCACCACCAGGGAGGCCGACGGCACGGGCGTCGTGATCGACGCAGCTGTCGTGGTGACCGCCGCAGGTCTTCACAGCACGCCGCGCATCCCCGGCTTCGAAGGTCTGGAGGCTTTCACCGGTGAGGTCGTCCACTCCGCCCGATGGCCCGCGGGGACCGACCTACGCGGCAAGCGCGTCGCTGTCGTGGGCACGGGCGCGAGCGCGATGCAGCTCGCCGTGGCGGTCGCCGACGAAGTGTCCGAGATGACGATCCTGCAGCGCGCGCCGCACTGGGTGGCACCGAACGAGCACTACTTCAGCGCCTCGGATGACACCACTCACTGGCTGTTCGACCACGTTCCGTTCTACCGCGGGTGGCACCGCTTCCGCCTCTACTGGCTCTACACCGAGCGGACCGCTGCAGCGTTGCCGGTCGACCCGGATGCCGCGAGCAAGGGCAAGGTCGTCAGCTCACTGAACGACGCGTTCCGCCGCTTTTTCACGAAGTACCTCGTCAGTCAGCTCGACGGCGACCAGGAGCTGATCGATAAGACGCTGCCGACATACCCTCCGTTCGGGAAGCGGCTGCTCCTCGACAACGGCTGGTTCACGATGCTCAAGAAGCCTCACGTCGACCTGCTCTGCGCCGGTGTCGAGCGCCTCGACGGGAACCGGCTCGTCGCCACCGACGGAACCTCACGCGAGATCGACGTGCTGATCCTCTGCACCGGATTCGAGCAACAGCGCTTCCTCTTCCCCCTGGAAGTCAAGGGCCGCAACGGCACCGATCTCCGCGCTGCCTGGGAGGACGACGACGGGCGTGCCTATCTCGGCATCACCGCGCCCGGCTTTCCCAACCTCTTCTTCCTCTACGGACCGAACACGAACCCACCGGGTGGGAGCTACCTGACAATCGCGGAGGCGCAGATAAAATACGTCGTCTCGATGATCTCGACGATGCTGAGCGAGGACCTCGCCACAGTCGAGTGCCGGTCCGAGCCCTTCGAGCAGTACAACAAGGAACTGGACCTGGAGAACGACCGGATGGTCTACGCCCAAGACGGTGTCGAGAACTACTACCGGAACACACGCGGCCGGGTGGTCACCAACTCCCCGTGGCCGGTTGCCCGGTACGCCGAACTGACGCGCTCTCCCGACCTGCACGACTTCGACGTCTCCAAGCGCAACTGAACCCTGCAACATCCGACACCATCGGCCGCTCCCCGCATGCGGGGAGCGGCCGATGGTGTCAGGTGCTGCAGGCACGGGCAGTGTCCACGGCGAGATAGGCAAAACGAAAACGTCAATGCCGCCGGGGGTCAGGAGGACGAGCGTGCCATCCGCTCAGCCATATCCGTAGGGATACCGAACGGGAAGGTGCGTTCGCGCAGCAGCGCCGCGTCACGCGGCATGGTGCGCGCGGAGGCGAGCAGGTACTTGTCGATGCGGTTGGTCCCCCACGAGTTGGCGACGATCTCGGCCGCGAGAGCGGCAACGGTGGCGTCGAGGTCCTCGTCGGCCACCATCTCGTCGACCAGGCCGATGCTCAGCGCGACGTCGCTGGTGATCCGTCGACTGGTGAACATCAGCTTTTTCGCCGTGGAGTACCCGACCCGTTCCGGGAGCCGGACGGACATCCCCCACGCGGGAACCAGTCCCCACTGGCCGTGCGTGTCGCCCATCCGGGCCGAAGCGCCCGCAACCAGGAGGTCGCACGCCAACGCGAGTTCGAGACCACCGGTGTAGCAGTGCCCCGTGATGCGGGCGATCGTCGGCTTCGGGAGGCTCTCGAGGAGGTCGAGGGTGGCGGGCTCGAAGTCCTCGGTCGGGGTCGAGCCGTCGGCGTCCACGGAGCTGTCGATCGAGCTGAGGTCGTGGCCGGCGCAGAACGACCGACCTGCCCCGGTGAGGACGACGCACCCCACTCCGTCGTCCCCGGCAATGGCCTCCAGGTGTGCGCGCAGCTCGACGAACACCGCGTGGTTGAGGGCGTTGAGTTTGTCGGGCCGGTTGATCGTGAGCGTCGCCACGTGGTCCGAGTCGGCGCGGACGACCAGTGCCTCGCTCATCGACGCGCGGCCCGCCGCTCGCGCTGGAGCTTCATGACCTCGTGGTGCCACTGGGTCTCCCCGACGCCTTCGCGACCCTCCCACTGGAATCGGAGCTGGTCGAACACGACGTAGATGTTCGGGCCCATGTCGATCTCCATGGACGCGTACTGCTCACCGACGAGTTCGTAGCGCTCACCCGTCTCGTCGGTGACGTCGTACTCGACGCGTCGGGTCTTGAAGCCCTCGCGGTGGTAGCGCACCGAGATTTCTCGGACGCGCCGCGGCTTGTTGTCCCGGAGGACGTAGGCGTGGGTGGGATCCGGGGAGCCGTCCGCACGCTGGGTCACCATCGTCAGCAGGGTCAGGTCCTCGCCGAAGTGAACCTGGTCGAAGTTGCCGGGCGTGTGCCGGAACTCGGCGCGGGGGCTCCACGAGTGGTCACGCTGCGCAACACAGTCGACGGCCTGGGTTTCGCCGTCGATGACGACCTGACCGACCACCCTCACCGTTTGATCCACGTGCCCGGTGGGCTCCTGCCCGGCACGGCTGTCCGGAAGTGACGATCCCGCGCTCTTGTGGAAGCCGACGAAGCCCTCCCCTGCGCCGGCCACCTCACTCCACGAGATCTCGACCGGTGCCATCAGCGCGGAGATCTCGAGGTCGGCGGTCAGCCGTCCGTCGGGCGAGCGGTAGGCGAGGTCCCACTTCTTCGGGGCGGGACGACCCTTGACACTGATGCCGGACCACAGCGAGTAGTCCGACAGCCGGGTGTCGTCGCCATATGGAATGTGGTACTGCTGGTCGCAGTAGTCCATATCGAGCAGGGTATCGGCGACCGTTGAGACAGCGAAGACCTTCGTCGTGGCGACGCCGAGGTTCGTGCGGAAGCCTGTCCAGAAGTGCAGGCGCATGCCTGTCTCGGTCCAGGCGGAGAACCATGAGGTCTCCAACCAGCGGTACTCGCGGAAGGTCGGCCGGGCGAAGTCGACATAGCTTCTGGGCATGGGGACGTCCTCGTCTCTCGAAGGTAGTGGTTGGTGGCGTCGAGTCGGGTGTCAGGTGAGCAGTGAGATGGTGTCGAGGTCGACGGTCGCGTGGGCGAGTCGGGCCACGTTGATCTCGCTGATGTCGCGCGGCTGCATCGATGGCTGCGTGATTCCGCGGCCGATGGTGTAGAGCCACAGGCACAGGCCGTGCAGCGTCTGTCGACGGTACTCGTCCCACATCTCGCGCGGGTCGTGGACGACGCCGCTGACCTCGCTGACTATGGCGGTGTACATGTCGACGAGCTCCCGTTCCCACTCGCGCCTGTCCTCGGTCTTCAGTGCGGAGGCGATGGCGTAGGCGAGGTCGCGGCAACCCTGTCCCCGGCCGATTGCCGACCAGTCGTACAGACCCATCTTTTCGTCGCGGCTGACGAACCAGTTGCCTGCGTGCACGTCGGAGTGGACAGGCCCCAGCGGGCGGTGCGCGTCGCGCTCGAGCGAAGTCATCAGGAGCGAGTGCAGGCGAGGCCCGGCCTTGACGAGCGCGGCCGGCACCAGATCACGCGAGCGACTCAGCCCGACCTGCGTGCGATGCTCGTAGTCGACGAAGGCGTTGAGTCGGGTCTGCACGTCGTACACGCTGCGCAGCCAGCTCAGGTTCGTCGACATCCTGGCGCGGGCGTCGGCCGAGCCGTGCAGGTGGGCCAGGGTCGACACGAGCGACTCGGCGCGCGTGCGGTCGATGTGCAGCGACCGGACGTCACCGAAAACCGCGCCGTGCGATCGTGAGATGTCCTCGAGGAGGATGATCGAGCGGCCTGTGCGACGGTCCTCGGCTCCGTGATAGCCCTGTGGCGAGAGCACCTGGACGGTCGGCTGGATCTCCTTGTAGAACCGGATCTCTCCCTTCGCCCCACCGGTGACTCCCACCTGGAGCCTCGTGCGCAGGGTCGGGGTGGACTTCGCGAAGACGGTCGGCGGAAGGGATCTGTCGGCGTCAGCGGAGTACGTGACGTGCAGCAGCGACCTGACCGAGGTCCCGGAGCTGAGGTGCTCCGTCCGTACCGCGGTGACCCGGCCGGGACCATTGGGCAGCAGCGCCTCGGTCAACCATTCGGGGGTGATGGCGTCGACGCTCGGCGGCACCTCTGCCAGGGAGACCGGCCGCGGGCGAGTCACGATGTCGCGCAGGAACAGCGCGGCGACCCGGGCCCTGGTGGCTCGGACCTGTCGGGGTCGGCGCACGCCGGTCGTGGTGAGAACGCTCCCCGTCTTCGACGGGTGCTGACCTGGATTTTCTGTGGACATGGTATTTCTCGTCTCTCTCATGAGTGGCGTGACCGGTCAGTCGCTCTCGACTGTGGCTCTCAGGAAGCCCGCGATCTCGCTCACCGCTTCCTTGGCCTGGGCCATGGTGTCGGGGAACAGGTTCCAGGCGTGGCAGGTGTCGTCGTGCAGGGAGACCTGCACCGGACTCCCCTGCGCCGTTGCCTCCTCGTGGAATCGGACGGTGTCCCCTAACAGGGCCTCGCCGCTGCTCGCCATCGCAAGGGTCGGCGGCAACCCGCCGAGGTTTCCGTACATGGGTGAGACCCGACTGTCCCGGGGGTCGGTACTCCCGAGATAGGCGCGACGCATGATCGCCAGCGACAGCGGTGTGATCAGACGGTCGTCAGGGACCGGGCTCACGCAGACGGAGCTCGTCTTGCCTACGTCGAGGAGCGGGGATACGAGGATCAGGGCAAGTGGCGAGTCACCGCCCCCCGCACGGTGGGCGATGGTCGTCGCGAGTGCGAGACCGCCACCCGCCGAGTCGCCGCCGACGATGCTGGAGCCGGGCCCGTACCGATCAACAGCCCATTCGACCGCCGATCGAGCGTCGTCGAACGCTGCAGGGAAGGGGTGTTCGGGGGCCAGTCGATAGTCGGGCACGAGAACGTCGATTCCTGTCGCCTCGGCCAGTGCACCGGCGAAAGGCAGGTATGACCGTGGGTTGCCGAGGATGTAGCCGCCTCCGTGGAACCACACGATCACAGCCGGTCGTCGATCGTCGGGCGCCGCGTGGACGAGCAGGGCCGGCACGGACCCGGCAGTCACGGAGGAGGTCGTGAGTCGGGATGGGTCCACATCGCGCAACATCAGCTCTTCGAAGCGGGCGCGTGTCTCTTCGATGGAGACGGCGTCGCCGTTCAGCACCACGTTCAGGGATTCTTCCACCGACCGGAGCACTTCCCGCCGAGCGGCCGAGTCCGCTTCGCCCGCGCCTACGTCGGGCGTCGTCGCGGTCACAGGTGCCCCCGGGCGGAGTGTGCGAGCTCGCCCACCAGGCGGGTGCTCGCGTCGATGTCGAAGCCGTCGGTTTCCATCGCCCCGCTCCGGTATCGGTGGACGACGCCGACGAGCAGGCACGCGAGCTTCCACTCGGCGAATGCCTGATACCAGCCAAGATGCGTCAGGTCGCGGCCCGAGGCCTCGGCATAGCGCTCGACCACGTCGGCTCGGGTGAGGAAGCCGCTCGTGCTGGTGGGCGACTCGATCCGCGTGTCCTCGCCCGGGTCGGGCCACATCACGAGGAGGTTGGCGAGGTCGCTGAGCGGGTCACCCACCGTCGCGAGCTCCCAGTCGAGGATGGCCCGCACGGCGCCGGTCGTCGGGTCGAGCATCACGTTGGCGAACTTGTAGTCACCGTGGATCAGCGACGTTCCCGACTCCTCCGGCACTGCGGCGGCGAGCAGGCGCTGCGTCTCGGCGATGGCCGGCGCGTTGACCGGGTCCGCCGCTCGGACCCGCTCGACCCACCGGTCCAGCTGCCGTCCCAGGTAGCCCTTGCCCGGCCCGAGCCCGGCCAGGCCGAGCTTGGCGGGGTCCAGGCCGTGAAGCTCGGCGAGTCGGTCCACGACATCCCGTGACGCGGCGGCGCGGCCCTCGGGGGCCAGTTTCGCGCCGTCCTCCGGGGAGGCGGCGACGAAGCCGTCCACGAACGAGGAGACGTAGAAGGGGGCTCCCACGACGCTCGGGTCCGTGCAGAGCGCGATCGCGTCGGGAACCGGCAGGTTCGAGTCGGCGACGGCCCGCAGCGTCGAGAATTCGCGCTCGAGCGCGCGTCCCCGGCCTTCGCCGTCGCCCTTGGGTGGCATCCGGAGGACCATCCGCATGCCGTTGTCGTTGCGCAGCTCGTAGGTCAGGTTGGACCGGCCGCCGGTGATGAGGCTCAGGGTGCAGTCGTCGCCTTCCCAGCCGGCGTGCACGCGGAGCCACGCGGTCAGCCGCGTCCGCTCATCGCTCGTCACGGCGGTCACAGGACGCTCGCGTCGAGGTTCATGAACTCCGACCCGATCTGCTCGACCGCGATACGGTCGGCGGTCAGACGCGGCAACACCGAGCGGGCGAAGAACCGGGCGGCCTCGATCTTTCCGCGGTAGAAGTCGCCCTCGGACGTCCCCTCCTCCACCCTGGCCAGCGCCACCCGGGCACCGCGCAGCAGGAGCCAGCCGACGGCCAGATCACCGAGTGCGAGAAGGAGTCGGCTCGCGTTCATTCCGATCGCGTAGACGTCGCTCCCGAGCTCGCGGTATCCCTCGGCCGAGGCGATGCCCCAGTGCTCGACCATGGCCGCGACGATCTGACGCACCTCGGCGAGGCCCTGCGCGAGCAGGTCGGCCTCCACCTTCAGCTCGAGTTCGGACGAGGTCCCCTCGACGAAGGCACCGATTTCGCTCAGGAGGGTGTTGAGGGCACGCTGGTCGTCACGAATGATCTTCCGAAGCACGAGGTCCAGGCCCTGAATGGCCGTCGTACCCTCGTAGAGACTGTCGATCTTCGTGTCGCGGACGTACTGCTCGAGAGGGAAGTCCTTGAGGAACCCGGAGCCGCCGAACGTCTGCAACGACTCGGTGCCGAGCGTGACCCAGGCCCGCTCGGAGCAGTAGCCCTTGATGATGGGAAGCATCAGGTCGTTCATTGCATCCGCCAGCTCGGTGTTCTCGCCCTCGACCTGCGCCACCTGGATTGTGTCCTGCCAGGTTGCGGTGTAGAGGACGAGCGACCGCATGCCCTCCGCAATGGCCTTCTGGGTGAGCAATGACCGCCGAACGTCCGGGTGCTGGATGATCGCCACTCGCGGGGCGTGCTTGTCGGCCTGGCGTCGCAGATCGGGGCCCTGGACCCGCGTCTGGGCGTAAGCGAGCGCGTTCAGGTATCCGGTCGACATGGTCGCCATCGCCTTCGTCGCCACCATCATCCGCGCGTTTTCGATCACCTTGAACATCTGGTTGATGCCATCGTGAACCTCGCCGAGCAAGTAGCCGACGGCCGGACCCGACCTGTCGCCGCCGAACTCGACCTCACACGTGACCGACGCGGTCATGCCGAGTTTGGCCTCGACCGCGGTCACTCGTACGCCGTTGAGCTCGTCCAGCGGCGCCCCGGTCTCGGGGTCGAAGTGCCACTTCGGCACCAGGAACAGGCTCAGGCCCTTGGTGCCCGTTCCGCCCTGACCCTCCACTCCCTGCGGTCGCGCCAGCACGAGGTGAAGGATGTTTTCGCTCAGGTCGTGGTCGGCCCCGGTGATGAAGCGCTTGGTCCCCTCGATGTGCCACCGCCCGTCACCCGCCGGGGTCGCCCGGGTGCGCGCCGAGCCGACGTCGGAGCCGGCCTCGGGCTCGGTGAGCACCATCGTCGCGCCCCAGCGACGCTCGATCATGTGAGTGGCGATCGACCGGTCTCGTGCGTTGCCGTTCTCCCACACGATCCGGGCCGCGTCAGCGAGCGACGTGTAGAGCCAGACCGCCGGGTTGGAACCCAGGACCAGCTCGTCGAGCGCCCACACCAGCGACGGCGGTGCCGGCTCCCCGCCGAGGTCCGCCGGCAGGCGCAGGCGCCAGTACTCGGCGTTCAACCAAACGTCCACGCTCGCCTTGAATTCGGGATTCATCTCGACCGTCTGTCGAACGGCGTCGTACCGAGGGGCATTTCGGTCGGACGCTCGGAACGAGTCACCCAGCGGGCCGACCGCGAGCCGCTCGACTTCGCCGAGCAGGTTCCGCGCGGTGGACATGTCGACGGAGGCATAGGGTCGCCGACCCAGGATGTCCTGGCGCGAGAACAGCTCGAACAGGTTGAACTGGATGTCCCGGAGATTGCTGAGGTAATGGCCCATGGGTCCGCTTCTGTCAGTCGGGAAGACCGTACCTCGCAGCATCAACGCGCACGAGCCGGTCTGGTGTAATGAACGTTAACTTTGACGAGGGTGGAAGTCAACGCGATCCAACGAAACAGTGAGGTTAACTGGCAGTTCTAGGGCGTATCCGTAGCTGCTTGCCCACCCCCCTCGTTCAGCTACCGAAGTGAAGGCAGATCGGAAATTAACAATCCGATTCGTTCAGCCAACCACGGCCGGGCGCTCCCCTCGAAGGAAAGGCGGACGAGACCGGCGGGGCCGCCATTCGCCGCTCTCGCGAATCCGGTCCACCGGCGGGATGTTTACGATGAGCACCAGCGGACTCGAAACCCAAATCCGAAGACAATATATATATTCGCCACTAACTTACATGGGTCATACTTGCGCTTTCATGAGGTTGATGATGCGATCGGATCAGAATCAAAAATTACTGAGTCGCATCTGTTCGGCTCGAGCCCGGACGGTGTCGATGCAGCGCCCGCACTACCCGAAGGAGCAACGGATGGACCCGAACGACGACTTCCCGCACGCCATTGGCCCGGAGTCGAACTTCAACGAGTCGATGTACTACCACTTCGCCGATCGCACCAGCGGCCTGAACGGGTTCCTCCGCCTCGCCAACCGCCCCAACGAGGGCCGCGGCGAGCGCACACTGTGCCTGTTCCACCCCGACGGCGCCGTCAGCCTCTCCTTCGACCGACCCGTGTTCGCCGACCACGCGGCGTACGACGCCGGCGGGGTCCGCATCGACATCCGCGAGCCGTTCCGGCACCACCACATCGCATTCTCTGGATCGACCAGCGTCTTCCCGGACCCCTGGGCGCTCGAGGATCCGAAGCGCGCCTTTGCCTCGACCGAGGCGGTTCCGTGCACCCTGCGTCTGGACGCCTTCGCCCGGTCCGAACCGGTGGAGTTCAGCCTGGACGGGGGCGGCGACTTCGTGCCGCACCACTACGACCAGTTCATGGACTACTCCGGCGTGCTCAATGTCGGCGGGCGCGAGTACCTCGTCGACGGCCAAGGCATGCGCGACCACTCCTGGGGACCTCGCTCCTGGGCGGCACCCCGCTACTACCGCTGGCTGTTCGGCGCCTGCGAAGACTTCGCCTTCGCCGCCGGCGTTCTCGCTCGCGACGGGGTACCGAACCGCGCCGCCGGTTTCGTGTGGGACCAGGGAAGAGTGACGCACGTCGACCACGTGGAGGTCCACACAACATGGAACGAGCACGCCGTCGCATACCTGGAGGTCACGCTCGTGGGGCACGACGCTTCCTGGACCGTCACTGGCGCTCCAGGCAGCTCCGTGCCACTCCGTCACCGGAGCCCCGCCGGCGTCACCCGCATCCTCGAGACATCGGTGCTCTGGAGTCACGGCACGAGCGCGATGCTCGGGATTGCGGAATACCTCGACCGGATGGACGACGGCGTGGCGCTGGGTGTGGTCGAGTACGACGCACCAGATGTGGCACACCGCCCTTCCGTCCCGCCACGCCCGATGAACCCAATCAGGCAGAATAGATAATAACCTCGAAGGGACCCTCGAGGTGGCGCCATGCTCACCACAAGGGACGGCCCGCAGCTCCATTTCTGCATCTCTCACCGGCATATTGGGCCACTTCGACCGCAAGCACACCTTTCGGAATCACCCACCACGCGGACACCGTTGACTGATCAACTTGGCAGAGTTAAAGTTAACATCATGATGTGCGTCACAGGTGACGCACACCGGCGCACAGATAGGGATTTCAGATGTCTGAGGAATGGCGGACACTCGCCGACCGGGTTCGCAACTGGGGACGGTGGGGCGAGCACGACCAACTGGGATGCCTGAACCACATCACCGCGGATGCGCTTGCCGGTGCGGCAACTCTGGCCACGCAGGGCAAGTCCTTCTCACTCGCCATCCCGTTGGACGGCGACAGTCCGATGGGCCCCCACGGGCTGCGCCGGGCTCCCGTGCACCTGATGAGCCTGGACGGCGGCGACGAGTCGCTCGGCAACCGCTTGCAGGGCTTCGGGGGTTATGCAGCACGCGAGGCGGAGGCGCTCGAGCAGACCGGCCCCTTCCGTGCGAACGACGACTGGATCCTCATGCCGCTCCAGTCGTCGACGCAGTGGGATGCGCTGTGCCACGGGTACTACGAGGGGCAGATGTACAACGGCGTTCCCGCCAGCGCGTCGACGAGCCTGGGGGTCACCCGCAACGCCATCGACACCGTCGCCGCCGCCGGCGGGGTTGCAGGTCGCGGTGTGCTGCTCGACGTGGCCAGGCACCGGGGCGTGGCACACCTCGAGCCGCAGAGCGTTGTCACGGCGCAGGAACTCGATGCCGTCGCCACCGCTCAGGGCGTCACGATCCACACGGGCGACATCGTCCTCGTTCGCACCGGCTGGTGGCCGCGGTACGCCGAGCTCGGCGTCGGGAACGGCGTCGAGTGGCAGATGGGCAGCCCCGGACTCGACTGGCGTGCGGCCGAATGGCTGCACGACCACGACATCGCTGCTATCGCCTGCGACAACGTCGCTGTCGAGCCGACAATGCCGGCTGACAACGGCCTCATCCTGACGCTGCACATGCTCACGCTGCGTGACATGGGCCTGATGCTGGGCGAGCTGTGGGACCTCGAGGTCCTGGCCACCGACTGTGCCGCCGACGGCATCTACGAATTCTTCCTCACCGCCCCACCGCTCCGGGTGACCGGCGGCACGGGCTCTCCCATCAACCCCATTGCGTTCAAGTGACGACACCTATTGAGAGGCAACTACTGTCATGACCCTTTCCTCTGATGGGCAGACCGCTGCCGCTGCCGACATCGACGTCATCGTGATCGGCGCCGGTTTCGGCGGCCTGACCGCGACCTACAGGATGCGGGAGCGCGGGCTCGACGTCCTGTCCTTCGAACGCGGGCTGGACGTAGGCGGCACCTGGTACTGGAACCGCTACCCCGGTGCGCGCACGGACTCTGAAGGTTCGTTCTACCGCCTGAACCTCTTCGACGACATCGTGGAGCCGTTCTCGTTCAAGGAGAAGTTTCCGGCGCAGCCCGAGGTGCTCGCCTACCTCGGCCGCGTCGCCGACGAACTCGACCTGCGCAAGCACTACCGGTTCGGCGTCAGCGTGGACGCCGTCGTGTACGACGAGTCCACCGGTCGCTGGCAGGTCCGCACCGACGACGGACAGGACTACACCGCGAAGTACGTCGTGAGCGCCGTCGGGATCCAGTCCGAGCCGCTCGTGCCCGACCTGCCCGGTCAGGAGAATTTCGGGGGACGGATCTACCACACTGCGAAGTGGCCGGCCGATCCCGTCGATCTCGACGGTTGCCGCATCGCCGTGATCGGGACGGGCTCGAGCGGAATCCAGATCATCCCGCAGGCGGCCGACGTCGCGTCGAAGCTGTACGTCCTCCAGCGGACCCCTACCTACAGCGTGCCGATGGTCAACAAGGAGCTCACCGAGGAGGAGCAGCGCGAGCTGATCGAGAGCCTTCCCGAGATCCGAAAGGCTGTGCGGGACCACCCCTTCTCGATGCCGTACTCATTCTCCGGCCGCTCGGCGCTCGACGTCACCGACGAGGAGCGCGACGCGATCTACGGGGAGGGGTGGGCCAAGGGTGGCTTCCGGTTCATGATCGAGTCGTTCGACGACATCGGCACCACCAAGGAAGCCAACGACACGGTGTCGGAGTGGTTGCGGGCCAAGATCCACTCGATCGTCGAGGACCCGATCACGGCGGCGAAGCTCACGCCGAACTACCCGTACACGGTCAAGCGGCCACCGTCCGGCGTGGAGTTCTTCGAATCGT
The DNA here is from genome assembly GCF_019378875.1 of Rhodococcus sp. USK10. Classification (NCBI taxonomy): domain Bacteria; kingdom Bacillati; phylum Actinomycetota; class Actinomycetes; order Mycobacteriales; family Nocardiaceae; genus Rhodococcus; species Rhodococcus sp. USK10. Next base: position 793,141 of record NZ_CP076047.1, on the reverse strand, counting down.
TCAACAAGGACCACGTCGAGTTGATCGCGCTGCGCGAATCTCCCCTGGTGTCCTTCAGCGAGAAGGGACTCGTCCTCGAGGACCGCGAGCTCGAGGTAGACGTCGTCATCCTGGCCACCGGCTTCGACTTCGTGACCGGCTCCCTCTACAAGCTCAACGTCCAGGGCCGGGACGGCCTGCCGCTCTCCGAGCGCTGGGCCGACGGCCTGTCGAACTACCTCTCGGTCACCCTGCACGGTTTCCCGAACTTCTTCGTGCTGGGCGGTCCGCTCTACCCGGGCGGCAACTGGCCGACCGTCGCGGAGGAGGTCTCGACCTACATCGCGAACGTGATCGCCGAGGGCGAGAAGCGCTCGGCGCAGGTCATCGAGACCAAGGCCGAGGTCGAGGAGGCCTGGGTCGCCCACGTCAACGAGCTCGCCTCGCAGAGCCTGATGGCCCAGTACGGCAAGGACGCCAACGCCTACGGGCTCGGTGCGAACATCGAAGGCAAGCTGCAGTCGGTCTTCTTCTATCTGGGCGGCGCCCAGGTGCTCTTCGACCAGTTCGACCACGAAGCCGCCTCGGGCTACCCGGGGTTCGAGATGTCCTGATCCGTCGGCGCCACCGACCCTCGCGCGCGGTCGCCTCTCGGCTTCGAGAGGCGACCGCTTTCATGCGCCGACCACGGTGCCCGTGGCACTGGCCGGCCCGGCAGAGGCGAGACCTCGACAGGCGAACACCGGTTTCGAAGCGCACACCGAACTACCCGTACGCGGTCAAGCGGCCACCGTCCGGCGTGGAGTTCTTCGAATCGTTCGACAAGGACCAGGTCGAGCGCCCGACCGAGCCTCGCTTCTCAGCTGCGAGAGGCGACCGCGTCCGCCCGCCGACGACGCAGGTGCGCCGGGATGAAGACACAGGAGAGCGCCGCGACCACGGCGCCCATGGCGAGGACACCGAATCCCGCGACATAGCCACCTTCGCCGGCCACGCCCGGCGCACCAGAACCCGATACGACCACTGTCGAGGACACCGCCAGACCGAAGGCGCCGCCAACTGTCCGGAGGTTCGCGTTGAGCCCGGCCGCCACGCCTGTCTGGGAGCTCGGAACGGCGCGCACGGTGGCACTGGCCAGGCTCGCGAAGGTGAGACCACTGCCGGCACCGAATACCGCGGTCGCCAAGCCCAGGCCGACCAGATCGTCATGGAGGACGATCGCCATCACGATGCCGGCGGCGGTCGTCAAGCAGCCCACTGCCGTGGTCACGCGAAACCCGAACGTGCGGTGCATGCTTCCAGCAGCGATGCCCGACAGGAAGGAGGTCACGGCCGACGGCAGCACGATCAGGCCTGCCTCTGTCGCCGAAGCAGTGAAGCCGTAGCCGTGCGCGGACGGTGTCTGGACGAGCTGGGGTACGAGGGCCAGGAACGCATACAGGGAGAAGCCGACCCAGAAGGCGACGAGGTTGGCGGACCACACGCCTCTGAGGCGCATCATCGTCACGTCGACCAACGGCACCCGGGAGCGCCGTTCGACCAGGACCCATACAACCAGGAGCGCGACGGCAACAGTCAGCGTGGAGACGAATCGCGGTGAGGTCCAGCCCCAGCTGCCGACCTGGCTCACCGGCAACAGTAGGGCGACCGTCCAGCCACTGAAGATCACGGCGGCGACGACGGGGATCGTGCCTCCGTCGCGATCGGTTGACTCCCGGAGTGCCAGGCGTACACAGATCGCGACGAGGAGCGCCACGGCGCTCGCCCCGACAAACAGCGATCGGTAGCCGAACTCGTCGATTACCGGACCGGACACCACAATCGCAGCTCCGCCGCCGACGGCGACCAGGGCGGACAGCATGCTGACGACGCTTGGCACCCGATCGTCGGGCCATTCGTCCCGCACGATGCCGAAGGCCAGCGGAAGAGTGCCCGATCCCAAGCCCTGGATCACCCGAGCGAGCAGCAGCACCTCGATGTTGGGTGCGACCGCGGCGAGAAGGGCACCCACTCCGAGTGCGACCTGGGACAGGACCAGGATGCGGCGCTTGCCCCAGGCGTCGCCCAACCGTCCGCCGATCGGTGTCGCGACGCACGACGAGAGCAGGAACGCCGTGACCACCCAGGAGGTCGTGGCCGGGTCGGTGCCCAGTTCGATCCGGATGTCGGACAGCATCGGGATCACCATCGCCTGGGGCAGCGAGTACGAAGCGATGGCGAGGGAAAGCATGAGGGCGATGCGCGTACGGTTCGACGCCGGTGCCCTCGCTACAACACGCCCGCCATGGGGCCCGCTCGGACGCGCCGACGCCCCCTCATACACAGCGGACCCGGTCCGCCCACCATCGTGGCCGGGCACGGCGCTCCTCGAGTTGCCGCTACAGGTTTCCGGCGTCAGCCCTTCGACGTCGATGAGGGCTCGCTCGTGTAGAGGGCGCGCAGCTTGCCCTTCGCCATCTTCCCCGATGCCAGTCGAGGAAGATCCTCCAGGAAGTCAACGGACTTGGGGCATTTGAAGCCCGCCAGCTGCTCTCGACAGAAAGCGATCAGAGCGCGCTCCAATTCCGGGCCGGGCGTGACACCGGGACGGACCTGGATCACAGCCTTGACTTCTTCACCGAAGTCGTCGTTGGGCACACCGATCACCGCGACGTCGCCGACCGCGGGGTGCATCACCAGCACGTCCTCAATCTCCTTGGGGTAGATGTTCACCCCGCCGCTGATGATCGTGAACGCGATGCGGTCGGTGACGAAGAGATAGCCGTCTTCATCGACGTAGCCGATGTCGCCGCAGGTGCTGGTCCGGCCGCCGTCGCGTCGCGTGGACCTCGTCTTCTCGGCATCGTTCATGTACTCGAAGTTCGTCGATCCACGCCACCAGATCTGTCCGATCGTGCGGGCGGGCACCTCGTTGCCCTCACCGTCGAGGATGAGCAGCTCGCCGAAGATGGGGCGTCCCACGGTGCCCGGCCTCTGGAGCCACTCGTGGCTGTCAACGTTGGTGGCGCCGATGGCCTCGGTGGTGCCGTAGTTCTCGATGAGAATGGGACCGAACCAGTCGATCATCTGGTGCTTGACCCCGGGCGGGCACGGTGCGGCGCCGTGGACGACGGCTTCGAGGGAAGACACGTCGTACTTGGCACGGACATCGTCCGGGAGCTGGAGTAGGCGGGAGAACATCGTCGGCACCACTGCCGTGTTGGTGACGCCGTACTTTTCGACCGTGGCGAGGAACGTCTCCGCGTCGAACTTCTCCATCACGATGGCCGTGCCACCCATGCGCAGCGACGCGGTCAGGTGACTGTGCGGCCCGCCGTGATAGAGCGGCGCCGGTTGGAGGAATACCATGCCGTCCCGCATGGAGTAGACGCTCTCGGCCTGCTTCATCAGCGGAATCGGCTCGCGCGGGTCTGCGACGGGCATCGGCCGGAGGATCCCCTTCGGCCGGCCGGTCGTCCCGGACGAGTAGTGCATGGGCAGACCGAGTCGCTCGTCCGGCACGTGGGACACGGGCTGCGACCCGATCTCCTCTGCATAGTCTACGAACGGCGCTGCGTCCGCGTCGACCATGACCCAATGCTCGACGCCGGGACACAAGGCGGGCAGCTGGTGAGCCGCCTCGGCGATCGTCGATGTCGTGAAGACGACACGAGCCCGGCAGTCGTTGATGATCCACGAGGCCTCGGCGGACGTGAGGTGCGAGTTGACGAGGGTGTAGTACAGACCGGTCCGCTCAGCGCCGCCCTCGACCTCGAGCATCTGGAGCGAGTTGGTCATGAAGACCGCGACCCGGTCGGCCGGCTCGAGTCCGTAGCTGCGGAGCAGGTGCGCCACTTGGTTCGCAGCATCCTCGAACTCTCGGTAGGTCCGTTGTTCGCCAGTGTCGTTCATGATCAGGGCCACGCGATCGGGCGTGCGTGAGGCCACTTCGGCTGCGTACACGTCGTGATGCTCCTTCCGTACGGGGCCCGGTTCGTCACCGGAGCCTATCGTGAAGGTTAACTCTGCATTAGATGCGAGGCAAGATGTGCAATTACAGGGAGATAGCACAGTTTTGTTAATGTTGAATACGTTCAATGTTGGGCGTAGGCGGCCCAGGAAGCTCCGCCGGCTCCAGGGGATACCAGAAACGACGTCGATCGGCGCACGAGCCATCCCACGCGCTCCCCGATGTGCCCCCGCTGCGCGAATGTTATCGCCCAGTTCACACCATGGCCCGAACCTTTCTCCCATTCTGCCTGCATCTATTGACGGCGTTGCAGCCAGAAGTTAATGTCAAATATTAATTCTTCCTTGGCGCTGTCCCGACGACAGCCGGTCGAGGGTTGCCTCAGCCACGCGCATCTGGCCGCGTCGGCCCGACGAAGGAGCTCAGCACGTGCCGACGAACGACCCCGTGATCCTCACCGAGACCTCGGGCGGCGTACTCACCGTGACCCTCAACCGTCCGGACAAGAAGAACGCCCTCAACACCGAGATCTACGAGGCGCTCGTAGCGCTCCTGACGGCCGTGAAGCGCGACCCCACCGTACGCGTGCTCGTACTGCGCGGCGCTGGTGACGACTTCTGCGCCGGCGGAGACCTCAGCGAAGGTCTGGCAGACGACGACCACCCCCTGCGCTACTTCGATCGTATCCACGAGGTGCCCCGGCTCCTCCATGAGCTCCCCATCCCCACCATCGCGGAGGTCTCGGGAGCAGCGTTCGGTGCAGGCTGGAACCTCGCACTGTGCTGCGACCTGGTAGTCGCCTCGACGGACGCTCGGTTCTCCCAGGTCTTCACCAAGCGCGGGCTGTCGCCTGATTGTGGAGGCTCCTGGCTGCTGCCGCAGATCGTCGGCCTCCAACTCGCGAAGCGACTGGTACTGCTCGCCGAGGTGCTCAGCGCAGCGGAGGCTGAGCGACTCGGGCTGGTGACGTTCGTGGCGGAGAAGGGACAAGTCGGATCCCTCGTCGCCAAGCTCGCCCAGCAGCTGAGTGCGTCCTCCCCCGGCGCTCTCTCCCAGTCCAAGCGACTGCTCAACGAGAGCGTGACACAGACCCTGGGCGCGTCGCTCGCCGACGAAGGTCGAGCCCAGACCGCGAATCTGGCAACTGACGACTCGCGCATCGCGTTCGAGGCATTCCTCTCCAGAAAGCAGCCCTCATTCACCGGACGCTGGAGCCTCCACGCGCAGTGAGCAGGAACAGCACTGATCGGACGCAGACCAAAAGGCCGCTGCCCGACTGGGCCGAACCCGGGGCATACCAGGTCGCGCCCGGCGTCCATCGGATCCCGCTCCCGCTTCCGTCGGACGCGCTCGTCGCGGTCAACGTCTACGTGCTCGAGAGCGACGACGGGCTCGTCCTCATCGACGGCGGATGGGCTATCACCGCGGCGCGCGACTGCCTGGAGGAGTCGCTCCGAGCAATCGGACACCATCCTCGGGACATCATGACGTTCCTCGTCACCCACTCGCATCGTGACCACTACACGCAGGCCGTGGCGCTCCGTCGGGAGTTCCGTCGAGCGCGCATCGTCCTCGGCGTCGGCGAGAGAGCCTCACTGTCTCTCGTCGCCCGGGGGAAGCCCCCTCGCGGCACTCAGGCACGTCAGCTACGTGAGGCCGGAGCGGACGATCTCGCGCTCGCGTGGAGCGACCGTGAGACCGGAGCACGAGATGACCTGATGGAATGGGAACTTCCCGACGAGTGGCTGGAGGGTCGACGCCAGATCGTCGTCGGCAACCGGACATTGGATGCCATCCCGACTCCGGGGCACACCCGAGGTCACTTCGTCTTCGCCGACCACGCCGCGGGCATCCTCTTCGCGGGTGACCACGTCCTTCCCACGATCACTCCGTCGATCGGCTACGAGGGTGTGCCGGCGCAGCTTCCGCTCGGCGACTACCTCCACTCCCTGGCGGACGTGCGAGCCCTGCCCGACCTGGAGTTGCTGCCCGCACACGGAGGCGTCGGGCACCGATCACACGCACGCATCGACGAACTGATCCATCACCACGACTCCCGGCTTGCTTTGTGCCTACGCGTCGTACGCGCGAGTGGTACAACCGCCCGCGAGGTCGCGGCCCAGATCTCCTGGACTCGTCACGATCTACACCTGGACGAGCTCGGGAAGATGGACAGCGGGCTTGCCGTGCTCGAGACCATGGCCCACCTCGACGTGCTCGCCGCCCGTGGGGCAATCGGACGATCGACGATCGACGGCGTCCACCACTACGCCCTGCCCCCAGCGGGTCCGGCCCTCCCGATGTAAGACACGAAAAGCACGGTATCTCCGCGGATCTGCCACGAACCGAGCTTGTTTCTGTTCTATCCGTGGGTAATTCGCAATGATTTACTCGACACTTACCCGGCCGCAAACAGCAGGCCACCGACCACGACCCCCGTTAGTTTAGGCCGAAGGCACCGCCGTGCTGCACGCGGCGCAGCATCCGCGCCGGATTGTCGACCGTCATCACCCGGATGGTCTCTTCGCTCACACCACGCTCGTACAGAGCTGGAACGATATGGGTGAAGAGGTGGGTGAACTTCCACTTGGGCAGCTTTTCTGCCACGAACTCGTCCGGGAGGTTGGCACTGTAGATGAAAGCGTCGTGTGACAACGTCAACCGATCGGAGTACCCCAACTCGATCAACCGGAGCAGCACCTCGATGCGCGCCTCGTCACTCATCAGGATCTCGGCACCGAAACGGTCCAGGCCGATGGTAGAGCCGTTGTCCATCAGTTCACGCAGGTAGTTAACGTCGGTTGAGTCGCCACTGTGGCCGATGACGACTCGATCCAGAGGTACGCCTTCCGCCTTGAGAAAGGCCTGCTGGTCCCGTCCGGTGAAGTCCTCGGCGTGCGTGTGCGTGGTGATGGTTACCCCGGTCTCGCGATGCGCCACTGCTGCCGCGCGCAGCACCCGCGCGACGTCGGGCGTGATGCCGTAGGAGTCGGTCGCGACCTTGATCATCGCGGCCTTCACGCCAGTTCCCGCGATACCGACGGTGATGTCGTTGATGAAGCAGGTCTCCAAGGGGTCACGCGGCATGTCGACAAGACGTCCGGGACCTCTGAGCTCGAAGTGGGTCGGCAACTGGTTGAACGTGTAGCTGCCCGTCGCCACACAGATGTTGATGTCAGTTCGCGCCGCGACCTTCTGCACGAGCGAGATGTCACGGCCGAGCCCGAGAACCGTGAGATCGACCAATGTGTCGACGCCCATTGCCTTTACCTGGTCCAGCGCGGCGACCGCCTGGTCGATCTTCGCAGCCTCGTCCCAGTGCGAGTTGGGGTAGTTCGCCTCGACCTCGGGCTCCCTGAGGAAGATGTGCTCGTGGGGCAACGTGACGCCGAGCGACTCGATCGCAACCGGCCCCTTGACCGTCTCGACTGCTGATGTCATCTCAATTCCTCACCGTAGGAGCAGCACTAGAGGCACGTACTTGTCCGCGATCCCTCGCCAGAACACTCTCCGGGGATCGGACTCAGTATCCAGAGTGAACGATAACTCTTACACGTTGGGTCGTCAAAGTGATGTTGAGATAGCCTCATTGCCATCAAAGTTAGTCCCCCATATTATTAGTGGCATGCCGACAGGCATCCAGACCACAGTGCTGAATTGACTCCGCCAACCGCGAAACAGCGTGAAGCCTCACCCTAGGAGGGGCGGGCGCCGCCACTCAGGTCACGCGGTCGGGTTACAGGGAGGGCCGTTCGGCGTTCCGGTCAGCCAACTCGAGGATCAGATACTCGCCTGAGCGCTGGCGGAGCCGCCACCCCCAAACGTGTTATCGATATCATAGTGCCTAATAACCTTTACGGGCATCTATCCAGCTGAACGAAGCATTGACGGCGCTGAATGAGATAGTTATTGTTAACTTCTTCAGTCGCGCGACATCGCCAAGCGGATTGTCTGCGGGGCGCTGTCGACTTGCCGGCATAAACGATGGACGTGAGCTGTGAAGCGCAAGCTTTTCGAACCCGAGCACGAGGCCTTCCGGGACTCGTTGCGCCGTCTTCCCCGGCGGATGTTGTCGCCTACACCGACTCGTGGGGCGCCGACGACATCGTGCCCCGACAGGTCTCCGCCAAGGCTCGCGCACTGGGATTCATCGGGATGTACTCCCCGGCCGAAAGACATTGCACAGTCGCCTTCGGCGTGGTTCCTCATTTCCTATTAGAAGCGTGAATTTCTATGGACTCTCGCGAGTATCGCCTATTACGTCGGAGACGTCGTGCCGCCTTGATCGAAGCGAACCGCAAAGGCAACCGTCGTTGCACCGAGGCCGAGCACCTCATCGCGTTCGCTCGCACATGGGCGCCATTCGGAGGCGCTTCCGAGGAGGACATCCTGGTGCACTTCGGACTGACAACACACCGGTTCATCGACCGGCTGTGGCAGGCCATCGCAGAATCGAAATGCACCGAAGACGAGATACTTCGCCTAGCGAGCGTCTATCCGCAACAACGGAATACGAGCAAATCGTCACCCAATCGGTGACCGAGCACTATGGCAGTACTGGCAATTCAACAGATCCCAAGACCTGTAAACGAAAGAACCGCACACTTCGGCAGGAAAGAAATGTGGAACGCTCACAACGACAATGACATTCTGGACTTTGCGCTCCTCTGGGAGCCACTGGGAGGACCCGGTCCGGATAACATCGCAACCGCTTTCTCGATCGAGTTCACGGAATTCAACCATCGGCTCCGAAGTGCTGCGACGCGCCATGTGGCCCGACTGCGGCACGGCACCACCTCCCCTGAGGTCATCTATGCGCTGTCCGCAGTCGCGCCCTGGCTCGAGATCCCGAAAGAGCGTCACAGAGCGTGACCGGATCTTCCCGTCGCCCCACAAGCCTGACCAGTCAAGCTACTTACCCCACGCCGTACTAGTGTCCCGCGTCAGAAATTCGTGAGATATATTTAGCGAGGGAATCGAGGATCTCCTCGGCGGTCTTGTGCCAGACGAACGGCTTCGGGTCGTCGTTCCAGGTCTTGACCCAGTTGCGAACGTCTTTCTCCAGTGCCGCAACGCTTTTGTGTACACCACGGCGGAGCAGCTGATCGGTCAGGAATGCGAACCATCGCTCGACCTGATTGATCCACGAGGACCCGGTCGGGGTGAAGTGGACGTGAAAACGTGGGTGCTTGGCCAACCAGTCGCCCACCGCCGGCGTCTTGTGGGTGGCCAGGTTGTCGCAGACAAGATGCACGTCCAACTCCTCGGGGACGGCCTTGTCGATCGCGGTGAGAAACTTCTTGAACTCCACGGCCCGGTGACGTCGATGAAGCTCGGAGATCACCGTGCCGTCGGCGATGTTGAACGCCGCGAACAGGCTGGTGACGCCGCTGCGGACGTAGTCATGACTGCGCCGTTCCGGCATGCCGGGCATCATCGGCAGCACCGGCTGGGAACGGTTCAATGCCTGCATCTGACTCTTCTCGTCCACACACAGGACGACGGCACGCTCGGGCGGATTATGGTAGAGACCAACAACATCGACGACCTTGTCCACGAACTGCGGATCCGTGGAAAGCTTGAAACCGTCGGTCAGATGCGGTTTGAGTTCAAACTTGCGCCAGATCCGGCCGATCGTCGACGGTGACAGGCCGGTGCGTTTGGCCATCGAGGTACGCGACCAGTGCGTCGCATTGGCCGGGGAGGTTTCCAGTGTCGCGGTAACCACGTCTTCGACCCGGTCCAGCAAGATCGAGGGCGGACGACCCGGTCGAGGTTCGTCGACCAAGCCGTCGAGGCGTCGGTCGACGAAGCGCCCGCGCCATTTGTTGACCGTGTTGGCGGATATCCCTAGGTCTGCCGCGACTTGCTTGTTTGTCATCCCCGGCTCCGCGCAGGCCAACACGATCCGCGACCTCAGTGCCAACGATTGTGGGGTTTTCGCTCGCCGCGACCATCGAACGAGTTGTTCGCGTTCGTTATCGGTCAACATCAACTCCGCCTTCGGGCGTCCGGTTCGAGGCATGCCTCAGGATATCAAGTTAAAGCACGAATTTATGGCGTACGACACTAGCGATCTACCCCAAGAGACAGCGTGCGGCGCCTCTCGAAAGGACCCGTCATGAGCAGCAAGAACTTACGGCGCTCCCACGCGGCTTCAGTCGCCCCTAGCAACAACGACACACTCCCCAGCCTCGCAGAACCCCGCCCGTCTCCCGCTCACGGTTACGCTCGAACTATCGCATCCTCCAACGACCGGCACAGACACAATGCCGCTTCCGCTCATCGACCCGCAACCGACGTGCTGAATTTTGCGATGAAATGGAGACATTGGGGAGGGGGATACGATGAGGACATCTTTGTCAACTTCGGACTCAGCCCTCATCAATACTTCTGGCGACTGAGACAGCTGTTGAGTACACCGGCCGCTGAACATCTGTCTTCCGATGAGATTGCACAACTGAGGGAGGTCTGCGCCAACCGTATGCGCCGCCAGATCCGTCAATCCCACCCATAGCCCGCGTCGTTCAACCACATGACAATTGGCTTTCAACGAGTTCACGTTGGCGATGTTCTCCGGCGCCATGAGAGGCACCATGCAACGCTGCGCAGTGCTGTCCAGCGGTGATGAGATCCCCCTGGTTCCGCCGGGACGGCCGCCGGAGCGAGGGTGCCACCAACCCGTCGATCTGGGTTTCTCACAGGCTCGAACGGCCCGCCCTTTCAGTTGGCACGATCCGCCTTCCGTCGAACCCGGTACCACTTCCTGCCAGACGCCACCCTTCACCGTGGCATAATGTCGACTAACATTGCACCTCGATGACAGACGTCATCGGAATATTTACGGAAGATATTCGAGTTGCACTCGTTCACTTTTCATCGGAGTGGGGCCAACCGTCAGCCGTTCAGGCAAGTGTTTCGGCGGTGAGGTGCCGACCTGGTGCACAAGTTACGGACGTGCGCTCCGATCGAGAGGACAGGTATGTATCTGACGCAGGCCCTTCATCGAGCTGTGCAACAAACTCCTGACTTGCCTGCAACAGTGTGCGGCTTGCGGACTCGGACCTGGACCGAGTGCCGCGATCGGGTCGCGCGTCTGGCCGGCTCATTCCGCGCTCTCGGTGTGACGAGCGGAGACCGGGTCGCGATCTTGTCGCAAAACTGCGACGACTACCACGATTTCATGCTCGCCGTTCCCTGGGCTGACTGCGTCGCAGTTCCCGTCAACACCCGCTGGGCCGCTCCCGAGATCGCGTTCTCACTTACAGACGCCGGCACGGTACTTCTCGTTGTCGACGACACCTTCCTCCACCTGGTGGACGAACTTCGCGAACTCGCCCCGACGGTCAAATCCTTCGTCCACGCCGGCGACTCCATCAGCCCAGACGGTGTGCACAGTTTCGAGGAACTCATCAAGACTCATGAGCCTGTCGAAGACGCACAGCGTGGCGGCGACTCGCTGGCTGCCATCTATTACACCGGCGGTACAACAGGAGTCCCGAAGGGAGTCATGCTCAGTCACGCAAACCTGATGTCAGCGGCATTGGGCGCGGCGGCGACAGGGGAGTTCATGGAGCCGCATGGCCGCCTTTTGCACAGTGCTCCGATGTTCCACCTCGCCGACGGCTCCGGGTGGATTGCCCGCAACCTCGTAGGTGGCACCCATGTGATCTTGCCCGGATTCAATCCGGAGGCCGTGGCGGCCGCTGTCGAGAAGCATCGAATTACAGATATCTTCCTTGCACCGACAATGATCCAGATGTTCGTCGACTCACCAGTCGCCAAGAAGTACGATCTTACCAGCCTACGTCACCTACTCTATGGCTCCTCACCGATATCGCCTGCACTGCTGGAACGTACGATGCAACTCTTACCGGACACACGGCTCTTGCAGGCGTACGGGATGACCGAACTGGCCCCGACGACGACAATCCTCTCCTGCAACGATCATCAGGATCCAACGCTGCTCAAGTCAGCCGGTCGTGCGATTCCCATCGCGGAGATCAAAATTGTCGATGTGGATGACACCGAAGTACCGCTCGGAACGGTGGGTGAGGTCGTAGCCCGCGGGCCCCATGTCATGCTCGGCTACTGGAACCGCCCGGATGATACAGCCGCCGCACTGCGCGGCGGTTGGATGCACACAGGCGATGGTGGCTATATGGACGACAATGGTTACCTTACATCGTGGACCGCCTCAAAGACATGATCGTATCCGGCGGAGAAAATGTGTACTCGGCCGAAGTTGAAAATGCGCTCGCCCAACATCCCGCCGTTGCGGCCTGCGCGGTAATTGGTGTCCCCGACCCCAACTGGGGCGAACGGGTACACGCCGTCGTGGTCCTTCACGGGACGGCGCTGTCACGTTGCTGAACGCGGCAAGCTGGGAGCTGGGAGCTGGGAGCTGGGAGAATGTGGCGTGACCACCCCAATGCCGTCGTACAAAGGCCACCGCTACCCGGTCGAGATCATCAACCACTGCGTGTGGTTGTACTTCCGGTTCCCGCTCAGCTTTCGTGAGGTCGAGGAGATGATGCTCGAACGAGGTGTCGTGGTCAGCTACGAGACGATCCGGCGGTGGTGCGCCAAGTTCGGGCAGGCCTACGCCAACCAGCTGCGCCGACGGCGGGCACGGCCCGGTTGGAAGTGGCACCTCGACGAGGTCTTCATCCGCATCAACGGCACCCAGCACTACCTGTGGCGCGCGGTCGACCAGGACGGCAACGTGCTCGACGTGCTGGTCCAGTCCCGCCGAAACGCGGTGGCGGCCAATCGGTTCTTCCGCAAGTTGCTCAAGGGTCTGCGATACGTGCCGCGGGTGATCATCACCGACAAGCTCGCCAGCTACAAGGTGGCGCACCGCGAGGTCCTGGCCTCGGTGGAGCGTCGCCGGTCGAAGTATTTGAACAATCGAGCCGAGAACTCGCATCAACCTACAAGGCAGCGGGAACATGCGATGAAGCGCTTCAAATCGCCCGGGCACGCGCAACGATTCCTGTCCGCTTTCTCGGGTATTTCACCGCATTTCCGGCCCCGTAGGCACAGACTCTCGGCGCCCGAATGGCGTGCCGAGATGACCGATCGCTTCGCGGTCTGGCAGGAAGTCACCGCGATCGATTCCGCCGCCTGAGAGTGAACGGCCCGGCAGTGTCCCCGTAACAGCCTGCCCCAAACCAACTGCGGCGCTTTACTTTTATATTAACGTGACAGTGCCTTCCATGGCAACTGGATCAGCGCCTAGTCAGTAAGTTTTTCTCGAGGCTTACGGAGAAACAACGGCGAAGAGGTGCCCTTGCCAGGCACGCCCTTGAGCTGGTGAGCGCCGCGTCCTCGTGATCGAGTCCGGACCCGATCACGAGGACGCGAAGCGTGCTGGACAGCAGCACATCATTCGGGCCGGCGAGCGGGACACGCGCCCGATGTGCACGGCGATCCCACCGATGTCGTCGCCGCGGACCTCGCACTCGCCGGCGCGCACCTCGATGCCGAGCCCCTGCACCGCGTCGCGAATCGCCATGGCGCACCGTCTACGCCAAGGTCGATTCGGTCACCAACGCTCAGGCGGCGGACCGAATCGACCTACTGCGCCATCAAGGACGACATCCTCAAGGGCCGGCTCCCGCCCGAGTCGCTTCTGCTGGAACACGAGTTGGCCACGCGCTTCGGTGTGTCGAAGACGCCGATCCGGGAGGCCTTGAGGCGGTTGATCAGCGAGGGATGGGTGCTGGTCATGCCGCGGCGGGGTTACTTCATCCGGCAGCTGCGGATCGAAGACGTGCGTGAGGTGTGGGTGTTGCGGCAGGCAATCGAGCCGTCACTGCTGGCCGAAACCTCACGCCGGGCAACCGCCGAGGACCTCGACGCGCTGCTGCCATGGATCGATGCGCAGCGCGCGGCGGCGGACGACCGCGACAGGGCGGTTGTCTCGGGAAGCAATTTCCATCTTGGTCGAGTACCGGCGACCCCTGGCCGGTGCTGTTGACTCGTCTGCCGTATGGCAAGCACTTAGCCAGCTCATCGACATTCAGCCCGTTGGTTGGGACGATGCTGGTGCGGCGTGCAATAAGTAACTTGACAGTCAGGGTGAGGACGCCTGGCGTTCCCCGCCCCATACTTCCGAGGGCTTCCTCAGTACGATCAGAGGTGAAAATCCCGTGAACTCTCCCCGATGGCGCCAACGGCGCCGCGCCGGTTGGGTCGAAGCAAACCGCAAGCGCACCCATCCTGACATCGAGGCGGAGCGCCTTATTGGGTTCGCTACCACGTGGGCGCCGTACGGAGGCGCTTCCGAGGAGGAGATTCTTATGCAGTTCGGGATGACGCGGCACCGGTTCCTCGAGCGATTGTGGCAGGTCATCCCTGAGTCGGCCTGTTCCGAAGCCGAGATACACAGTTTGGTGAACGCATACCCGTACCGCCGGCGCGGTTCCTCACCCATCCCGTAAACCAGCAGCGATTCGTTACGTGAACTGGCCATTCAGCTGACGGTCTAGAGAACTTGCGGACGAAATCAGTGAACGGGACGAAATGTGGAATGGCCTTAACGCCAATGACATCCTCGATTTGCGCTTCTTTGGGATCCGTTTGGAGGGCCCCGACCGTCGGTCAACCCATCCCATCAGTCGTAGACAACAGCGCTTAAGACAGCGCTCTGACATTGCTTGGAGGAACTGTGCCCGGGCTCGATGTTCCCTTGACTCCGCTTCGATTCCTCGAACGCGCCGCCGAGGTCATGCCGAACAAAACTGCCATCGTCGACGGTGACCGCGAATGGACGTACGAGGAGTTCGCGGCCGCAGTGCAGACGCTTGCCAAAAACGCTGCGAGCACAGGGTGTGTCGAACGGCGAGCGCGTCGCCTACGTCGCAACCAACTCGGCAGAACTGCTCATCGCTCACTACGCCGTACCTTTGGCGCGGGGTGTGCTCGTCGCCGTCAACACACGATTGTCCGCCAGTGAGATTCAGTACATTCTGGAACATTGTGGTGCTCGCATCGTCCTGGGGGATCTCGACCTCCTCCAACCCGTGATCACCTCGGGTCTGACGTTCCCGACAGTCGATAGTTGGGTCGAACTCCCGGATGTCACCGGCCAGTACGGGTCAAGCAACGAATTGATCAGCTACGCCTCGACGCTGGCTCGGGCAGACGGAGAGGACCTACCGTGGGACGTCGACGACGAAACCCGCACGCTAGCAATCAATTACACATCCGGTACCACTGGACGACCGAAAGGAGTGATGTACACCCACCGAGGCGCCTACCTCAGTTCACTCGGCGGAAGTCATCATTCGGGCTTCGACCTCGACACCGCATATCTGTGGACGCTCCCGATGTTCCACTGCAACGGATGGTGCAACACCTGGGCAGTGACTGCCGCACTCGGCACCCACATCTGCTACCGGACCGTACGTGCAGACACCATGTGGTCGCTCATCGACCGACACGCAATCACTCATCTGAGCGGCGCCCCCATCGTGTTGACCTTGTTCGCCGACGCCGATCAGGCACACCCGCTCGCGGCACCGCTGACCATCAGTAACGGAGGCGCACCACCTTCCCCGACGATCATCGCCCGGATCCGAGCTCTGGGCGCAGAAGTCGTGCACAGCTACGGGCTGACCGAAACCTACGGGCCGTACTCGGTCTGCGAGCCGAAAAACGAATGGAAGACCCTCGCCCCGGACTCACAGGCAACACTGATGGCGCGCCAAGGCGTCGGCATGCTCACCGCCCAACGATTGAGGGTCGTTCGACCCGCGCTGTCCTCGACCGGAGAGTTGGTCGACGTTACCCCGGACGGTGCAGAGATGGGCGAGATCGTGATGCGGGGCAACACGGTGATGAAGGGCTACTACAACGACGACGAGGGCACCCAAACAGCCACCACTGGTGGATGGTTTCACTCCGGGGATCTCGGAGTGATGCACCCGGACGGGTACGTGCAGCTGCTCGACCGCGCCAAGGACGTGGTGATATCCGGTGGCGAGAACATCTCGACCATCGAAGTCGAACAAGCAATCCTCTCCCACCCGGCCGTACAGGATGCGGCTGTCGTGGGAACACCGGACAGCAAGTGGGGTGAACGACCCAAAGCGTTCGTCATCACTCACAGCGGGGCCGATGTGAACGAGACCACGATTATCAGTCACGTCAAAACGCGGATCGCCTCGTACAAGGCGCCGCGCTCCGTCGAATTCGTCGAAAGTCTTCCCAGAACATCGACTGGGAAGATCCGCAAGAACGAACTACGCGAGGCAGAGTGGGCCGCCTCGGACGCCAACATCCAAGGCTGAACACCTCCGGACTGTCTCTACCGCTCGCCCTCTACTGCTCGCCGCACCCCACGCCACGGTGTGGGGTGGGGCGGTGTTAGTCCACTCGTTCGACCCCGATGCCCTTACACGCAGAACAAGTGTGCAGATGAGTATCCGGCTGCGACGGCCGACATTGGCGATCTCTGCAACCGAAGGCAGCCGATCTGCACTGAAACCAGTTATACGGAAGAAATATCGGCTTCTGTCAAGAATGCCAGAAGGATGCGGACGCTCGCCAAAAATTGTGCACGCAAATAACCCTGGCCACCTCGTTTCGCAGCGGACTTCCCACTTCCCGTCCTTCGTGCCGGGCCGCATCGTCATCAGTGGCTGGAGGTCGTCGGACCGGTAGACCAGATTGTTGATCTTGAACCCGGCACCGGGCTGCAACACCCTGCGGTGTAAGGGCATCAGGGCTATGTAGGTGTGCTCGTCGATCGGCACCGGAATTCCCGCGCCGGCGTCGAACATGACGGCATACATCTGGTTCGGCGTGAACTTCCGCGAAGGTATGTCCCGGTCCCGCAGCCCGTCGTGGGGGCGGTTCTGCCCCACCCGCACCCACCACTGCTCGAACGAGTCCGCCAACTCCCGCAGCGTCAGCAGTCCGTCGTGGGAGATCTCGCCCCGATGGGCCGGGCTGTTACCGACGTAGCCGGGCTGCTTCTGCATCCACAGCGTGTCCACGCTGCCCAGCAGTCTTTCAATGTGAGTCTTGTCCCACGTCGTCGACTACACCCAATCTCGACGATCGGTACCGACGTGTGCGGGTGACACACCGGTTCCATCCACTGTTCGGCCGGGACTTCGAGTTCGTTGCGCACCGGCAGAACTGGGGCGAGGACCGGGTCCACCTGCACGACGAGAACGGAGAGCTGTTCTCCCTGCCGGCCGGGTGGACCGATATCGCCCCGGTCGACCCGTTCGTGGTCGTCGCCGACGGGCGTTGCGCGTTCACCACCGACGGGCTGCTGGCGGTGGCGGATCTGATCGACCGGCTCCGGGCGCAGCGCGACGGTGACGAAGAAGTCAGGCGGATTACGCCGTGAACGTCAGGAGGATTATGCCACTACCGACTTTTCGATCCGGACGCGAACACGAGTCCCCAATTGCAAATATGTACGTGCTGCAGCAGATAATGGATTGTAGTCGGTGTGTCGCGAGGATTCTGCAGTTCAGTGGCGTCATAATTATATTGACGATCGCATGGTTCAGGAGGCGACATGACCCGGCGCGCAACACCCGAGGACCCCAAGACGGCGGCGCTGCGCGAGGCCCGCAGCCTGAACCCGCACCCGGAACGGGTGGCCGACCCGGAGTTTGCGACCGAGGAGTTCTTCGACGCCCGGGACGCGGTGCAGGTCAAGTACGAGATGGTGCGAGCCGTCCTGGTGGACGGCCAATCGGTGACCGCGGCCGCGGCGGCATTCGGGTACTCCCGGCAGACCTACTACCAGGCGGCCGCCGCGCTGGCCGAGGGCGGACTGGACGGGCTGGTCGCCGCCAAGCCCGGCCCCCGCGCCGGGCACAAGCTCACCGGCGAGATCCTGGCCTGGGCCGAGCAGCAGCTCGCCGACGATCCCGCAATGAAACCGGCCGCCCTGGTCGAGCCGATCGAGCAGCGGTTCGGTGTGCGCGTGCACCCCCGCTCCATCGAGCGAGCGGTGGTCCGCGTCCGGGAGCATTCCAAAAGCCGCTGACTCACCCGCCTTCGAGCGGAGGGAGGACCCGCAGTCCTCGGACGCCGACCGGGACACAGGCCCGCTCGACACCCGGTACGAACAGCTCCGTCACGCCGCCCTGCACGAACGCGCTCGCGCGTTCCCGCTCGGGCTCGGCGTGCTGGTCGGCAGGGGCATCACCGCCTGGCGGCGGGCCCTGACCCGGCTGACCTGCGACCGCACCCCGGCCCGCGGCCCCGGCCGGGCGCCGGGCGGTCCGGCCGAGCTGTCGGGCGCACTGACCGCCGAACTGATCGACGTCCTGGCCGCCGTCGCGCTCGCCGGCGCCGGCCCCGATCCGCCGCCCCCGTCCCTACCGCCGCGAGGAGAAGCCCACCGATGTTCACCGACACCACCGGCCCATCCAAGGTGACCGCCGCTCACCTGCAGCGCCGGGCGCTGCTCTACGTCCGCCAGTCCAGCCTCAAACAGGTTCTGCACAACACCGAGTCCGCGATCCGCCAATACGACCTGCGCGGCAAGGCCATCGCGCTCGGCTGGGCCGCCGACCAGATCACCGTCATCGACATCGACCAGGGCCAGTCCGGCGCCTCGGCCGCCGACCGCGAAGGCTTCGGGCAACTGGTCGCCGACGTCTCCCTCGGCCGGGCCGGAATCGTCCTCGGTCTCGAATGCTCCCGCCTGGCCCGCAACAGCGCCGACTGGCACCAACTGCTCGAACTCTGCGCGATGACCGGCACCCTGATCTGCGACGAGGACGGCCTCTACGATCCCCGCACCTTCAACGACCGACTCCTGCTCGGCATGAAAGGCCAAATGTCGGAAGCCGAACTGCATTTCATCAAGGCCCGGCTGCGAGGCGGGCAACTGTCCAAGGCCCGCCGCGGCGAGCTGATCATGCCGCTGCCGGTCGGCCTGATCTACGACGCCGCCCACCACGTCATCCTCGACCCCGACACCGCGGTCCGCGGCGCCCTGGCGCACCTGTTCACCACCTTCGAGGCCACCGGATCGGCGACCGCGTGCGTCAAGGCGTTCCGCACCGCCGGGCTGCTGTTCCCCTGGCGGCACCTCAAAGGCCCCCACAAGGGCGAGGTCGACTGGAAACCGCTGGCGCACCACGCCGTGCTGCGGGTGCTGCACAACCCCCGCTACGCCGGCGCCTTCACCTACGGACGGCACAGCCAGCGCACGCTGCCGGGCGGCAAAACCGTCACCGCGCAACTGCCCCGCGAGCAGTGGGTCTCCTTCATCCCCGGCGCCCACCCCGGATACATCACCCTCGACCAATACGACGCCAACCTCGCACGCCTG
The DNA here is from genome assembly GCF_019378875.1 of Rhodococcus sp. USK10. Taxonomy (NCBI): domain Bacteria; kingdom Bacillati; phylum Actinomycetota; class Actinomycetes; order Mycobacteriales; family Nocardiaceae; genus Rhodococcus; species Rhodococcus sp. USK10. The sequence continues at coordinate 773,900 of NZ_CP076047.1, read as the reverse complement.
CAGGCTAACTCGGCCGCACACGGGCTCGAGCGCCGCAGCGGGCCGCCGCGGGAAGGGCCGGCGCTGCTGCAGGGCATCATCGTCTGCGGCCGATGCGGGCTGAAGATGACCGTCCGCTACCACCACCGCCGCGGCACCGAGGTGCCGACCTACATGTGTCAACGCGACGGCATCGAGAACGGCCGTCCGGTATGCGCCACCATCCCCGGCCAGGACCTCGACCGGGCCATCGGGCAACTGCTGATCGACACCCTCACCCCGCTCACCGTCGAAGCGGCCCTGCAGGTCTCGGCCGAGCTCACCCGCCGGGCCGCCGACGCCGACCGGCTGCGCGCCGCGCACGTCGAACGCGCCCACTACCTCGCCGACCTGGCCCGCCGCCGCTACCTGGCCGTCGACCCCGCCAACCGGCTGGTCGCCGACACCCTCGAGGCCGACTGGAACACCGCCCTCCGCGCGCTGAACCAGGCGCAGGAGAGCTACGAGAAGGCCCGACACGAGGGCACCGGGCACCTGACCGACGCGCAGAAGGCCCGAATCAATCAACTGGTCACCGACCTGCCCGCAATCTGGAAAGACCCGGACACCCCGCAGCGCGAACGCAAGCGCATCGCCCGACTGCTGCTCACCGACGTCACCCTCACCCGCACCAGCGACACCATCACCGCACACCTCCGCTTCCCCGGCGGAGATCACACCACACTCACCCTCCCGACACCCAAACCCATTGGAGAGCAACGCAAAACCCCGGCCAACATCGTCGCGGCCGTCGACGAACTGCTCGACGACCACACCTCCGGCGAGATCGCCGACATCCTCAACCGGCGTGGCCTGACCAGCAGCACCGGCGAATCGTTCCACCGGCTGATCGTCGACCACATCATCCGCGCCCACCGGCTGCGGAGCCGCCGCCAACGCCTCCGCGAAGCCGGCATGCTCACCCTCGCCGAGACCGCCGCCGCCCACGGCGTCTGCAACGACACCATCAAGGCCTGGCGGCGGGCCGGGATTGTCGGTGGCCAGCGATATAACGACAAGGGCGAGTACCTCTACACCCCACCCGACACCGACGAACCGCCCGACCGCCCGAAGATCGGCCGCCGCCCGAAACCCTCCTGACCAGATAGAACGTCAACTCCGCACGAACCGACCCGAAGAGGTGCAGTATGCAACCCGAGGTTTGTCCTTCGGCGATCGGATCCGGGCCGGGTCCGTCACGAACCCGGTGTGCTGGGAGTAGTCCAACCAGCCCTGCGACAGCCGCGGATTGACCGCGTCCGCGTCGGTCACCAACGCCTTCAGATTGTCCGGAATCAGGACCCTGAACACACCGCCGAAGAAGGTCCACGCCGCCTCGCAGCCAGCGATCACCGCCGCCAGGGTCTGCGAGTACGTCACCCACACGAACATGTGCCGCGAGTACACGGCGGTGAAGATCAGCGCGTGCACCTTGCGGCGCCGACCGGTCTCCGGATCGGTCAGATAGCCCAGGTAGCCGAAGTCGATCTGGCATTCGCTGCCCGGATCGCCGTCGACGATCCGGACGGTGGTGTCCTTGCGGCCGAAACCGCACCGCTCGGTGGCGAATCGGTGCAACGTCCGATACGGCACCACACAGCCCTGACGGGCCAGCAGGGTCTCGATCTTGGTGATCGTCAGCGGCGGATGCGGCCCGTCGCCCGCGACCCACGCCCGAATCTGATCCTCGAACCCCAACAGCTGGTCCCAGGCGGCGCCGTGTCCGCTCGGGCGGGCCGGGCGCACCGCCTCGATCACCGCGCCGATCAGCCCACCGTCGAGGGCGTCGACACAGTCGCCGCGCTGCAGCCCCGCTGCCTGGGCGGCCTCGATGTATCGGCGGGCCGTTTTGCGGTCCACCCCGCAGTGCGCCGCAATCGTGCGCAATCCCGGCGGCCGGGACCCGGTCACCCCAAGCCAGATCCGGAGCACTTCCTTGACTTCGTTCACATTGACCTCCCGAAACGCCATGCCCGTCCGCCTTCGTGACCGGGGATACCGACACGACGATCAAACGAGCGATCCGACGGGACTTCGGCGCGACGCGCCGGGTGGTGGTCCCATGACTGGCAATCCGAGTGGTCCCATGAGGGTGGCAGAAATCAGGTCAAGACGGTCCCATGCTCATGGCAGGCGACACTCCCCGAAAATGGCCCGTGACGGTTTGTACTCGAAAATACTCGAGCTGTAAGAACCGAAGGCACCACTAGAAAAGTTGGCGAACACCGCAGCGGCGTATTTACCAGGTCGATCAATCGGTGAAAACAACATTTCGACAAAGAGAGTGTGGGGATGGACCACCGTCGGCCCCGAGCAGTCGTGCAAGCGTCAGTCGCTCTCCCGATTTACGCGACACCTATCGCGATTTCATCGACGGATCCGGTCCACGACGGTTGGTCTCGACCGAGGTCACCATGATGTAAGAATCTCGCGCACAGCGCTTGCAGGTGTTTCGATGCCGGCTCCGCCGTCGCCGAATCGTAGAGACGCTGGAGCAGCGGGTGGTTCCACGTTCCGAAGAGAATCGGAATCTCGAGTGTGTGCGTGGCACCGAGCCAACCGCCCCACAACGGGGAGCGGGTGTATTGCCGAATCCGGAAGATGGTGTGACCGCCGTCGAGCAGCCTGCGCGCAAGTGTATTGGCAGGCACATCGATGATGCTCCGCTGGTACGCGCGCATGGCAACGGTGACCGGGTCCGGCCCGGATGAAGCCAACGAGTACTCGGCTACTAACTGGTCGGTCGTGCCGGGATAGAGGTGTTCGACGATCGCTTTAGCTTGGGAATCCGAGAGCGTTGGGCGAGGCCCTTCGTGCTCGAGGAGAAAGAATGATCCCTCGTCGGCCGCGACAGAGACCAGCACGGGGATCGGCGATCTGTTGGTCGGGTTGCCTGGTCCCGCCGGCACGGCGCCGGTGTCGGCTGTAGGCCAGAATCGCTGTCGTGGCGCCAACGATGCGGTGGCTTGCACGAGAAGTTCTGCTGGGCTGCTTGTCAGGTCACCAACCCGGATGCCGAGGATGTCAGCCAGCAGTGCGGTGGCTGCCTCCGAGTCTTCATTCGGCTGAGGCGGCAGGAATCCGCTGAACAGCATCAGTCCGGAGATGCGTGGGTTGACGCAGCTACCTTGAGCGAGGATTGCGGCACTGATGGAGCCCGCGGACTCTCCACCGAGGGTGATGCGGCCAGGGTCGCCGCCGAAGGCGATGATGTTTCGGTGTAGCCAGTCCAACGCGGCGCTCAAATCCAAAAGCCCAGGCGAGGTGGTTACAGCATTCAAGTCGGGGTGGAGAGCGAATCCCAGAGCTCCCAGTCGGTAGTTGACGGTTACGACGATCGCCTTGGTCGCATGTGCCAGACGCGTGCCGTCGATCGAGACAGCGCTCGCAGCACCGTTGATGAAGGCGCCACCGTGAATCCACATAAGTACGGGCGCCGGACCCTCGGTTCCGTTCGGAACCCATATGTTCATCCACAGGACGTCTTCGGACTGCCGACCAACTACGCCCTGGAGCAGTCTGGATCGGACACTGCCGGGTTGCGGGGCGACATCACCGCTGTGCCGGGCTTGCCGCACCCCCGTCCACGGTGCCACCGCGGCGGGTGGGTGAAAGCGGTAAGGACCGACCGGCGGGTGGGCGTAGGGAACTCCAAGGTAGGCGTGAACGCCGTGCGACTGCACGCCGACCAGGGCTCCTGATTCGGTGATGACAGCGGGAGCCGAGTGTGTCATTTCCGTCCTTCACTTCAGGTAGGTGCGTTGAACGCGAAACACGGAGCCTCACCCGGATGCCGCCGCTGACGTATACGTTTGAACGTTGACCAATTCAGCTCCCCATCCCTCCAGGGAACGGGAGGCTTCACTGATCTCCTCCGGTTCGCCTCGCCGCTGAATGCTATTCAGTGGTCGCTGGTCGCCGACAATATGAGAGCGGTTCGAATGAGGCGATCATGGAACTACGTCGAATTCATCCCACGCGAGGGTGGCGTCTTCGACGAGCGAGGTTCCGAGCACGATCAGTGGAAATCCGTTGTCGAGTTCCCGCCTCCTGAGATGCTCAAAGCTGCGGAATACGGTGGTGTGCACGCGCAGCTCCGAAGCGAACCGTCCCGTTTCCTCGAGGGCGAGCAAGCACTCGCTGGCGTCTTTGAGGATGTGGTTGATCCACGGTAGTGCAGTCGTGATTAGCCCTCTCCGGCGTCCTCCTCGAAAACGGTTTCGACCGTGCGCAGCAGAAGTTCGAGGGCGGACACCACCTTGGCATTCTGGGTGCGGCTGAGTCCTTCCAGACCGCAGAATGAGGTCGTGATCGTGTGCATCACTGCGCGGGCGATCTCGCGGCCTCGATCTTCGAGGCAGACCATCTGGATACGGACATCCGAGGAATGCGTCGCCCGTCGGACTAGTCTCAGTGCCACTAGGCGATCGACCTGTTTGCTGACCGCGCCCGACGTGATCAGGAGCTGGCGAAAGAGATCAGTGGGGCGGAGCGCGTAGTCTGGGCCAGATCGGGCCAGGACCAGGAGGATACGAAGATCACCGGCGCCGAGTCCATAGTCACGGGCTACTTCGACGAATTGCCGCTCGATGTACAGCGAGAGTCACTGAATGGTTGCGGTGATCAGGAACGGGTGGACATCGGTCTCATGCAGCTCTTCGGACCAGTCCTGGGCAATCTTCTGCAGGTTCGACGGCTCGGTGACGGCCGACTTGCGGGGGCGACCGGTCGTGATGGCATCTCTGCTGTCAGAGGTCGAGGACAAGGCGCTCTCCTTTGGATCCAGAGCAGCAGATGAACATGGTGTCACCGGCCTCTCGTTCGGTGGTGGTCAGTATTGAATCTCGGTGGTCGGGTGTACCTTCGAGCACACGGGTCCGACAACTGCCACAGATTCCTTCCTCGCAGGAGAAGTCGATCATGATACCCGCATCGAGCACTGCGTCGAGTATCGACTCGTTCTCCTCAATTTCTAGTGTCATACCGGATTGCGCAAGCTCGACTGTGAATCCACCCTTGGCTGGGTCGGTGTCATTAGTGAACCGTTCGAGGTGGACGGTATCGGCTGGACGGTGCCGCGTGGCAGCGAGGAAATCGTCAATGAGAGGGCTCGGGCCGCAGCAGTACAGATGTGCGCCGGGCTTGCTCACCTCTACAATATTGGCGACCCGCATCGAGCGTGGTCCGCTTTCGTCGCTTATGTACAGAGTGACGGAGCTTAAGTTGGACGGCTTCTGCTCGAGGATCTCGGCGAGAAATGCTGCTCGCTCGCGGGACGGACTTGCGTAGTGCAGTTCCCATGACCGACCCGACGCCGTCAGCTGAGCGATCATGGCATAGATGGGTGTGATGCCGATTCCACCGGCGATGAAGACCGAATGGGGGGCGTCCTCGTTCGGCACGAAACCGCCTGAGGGCGGGGAGATCGTCAGCAGGTCACCCTCGCGGATCGACTGGTGTACGGCCCGTGATCCCCCTCGACTGTCCGCGGAAAGTGCTACGGCAATTCGGTATACCTTCGGGTTCACCGAAGACGGATCGAGTAATGAGTAACTACGAGTGACTCCCGGTGTGAGGCTGACATCGATGTACTGCCCCGCGAGGGTTGCGGGCAGGACACGGCCGTCGGCCGCTTCGAGTTCGAGGCTCTTCACTCCGCGCGCGATATCTGAAATGTCCCGAACCCGGGCCTCGATCGTGAGTAGCTCGCTCACGATGCCGGCACCTGGGTCAGGTGAGCGGCATTGCCGGGAACGAGGCTTCTCCAATGCTCGTTTGTGGAAATCTGGGTGTCCGGGGCTGACCGGATGTCGTCGAGGTCAGTTAGGTCGAGGCAGATGGGATCCCCGCCGTCTTCGTTGCGGCGGACGGACTCGAGCAGGCGCGCGCGAAGGTGAATTACAGCGCGGTCGGCGGCCACCATGTGTTCTTTCGTGCGATCGACCACCGGACCCATACTGACTGCCAGTACGGCATCCTCTTGCTCGATGCCATCGAAACCTGTCCAGTCTGTTGCCATCCGCGACCGATTCTGACCCATTCCGTCCGACCAGTCAACGGTGAAGTTGCAGTCGTCGTCATTCCAGAATCGAGAATCTGTCAGGCCCATAATCCGAATGATTTCATCGCGATCGATCGGCTTGGATCCGTGCGCGATCAGGTAGGTGCTCGTCGATGCGGTGTCACGAGGAACCTCGAAGGCGAAAAACTGATACGCAGGGGCAGGGATCACGCGCACGAATGGAAGGATCACCGGCATGACTCGGGCGCTGTAACCATCGATGTTTGCTGCGGTAGAGGGTAGTTGGCGTTTTGCTGCGTAGTGAAAGCCGAAGGCTGTGTCTTCAATTTCGAGTGTCGGAGCGTTGTCAGAAGATGCCAATGCTCCTGGGTTGAAGTCTTCGTCCTTCGGGCTGAATTCGTCCAGCATCCAGGTGGGATTCGCCTGGTTGCTGTGCAAGATCCCGACGTGGGAGCTGTCGCAACCGCCTTCGTACAGCTGCAGATAGTTGGCTTGAGTGTTCAGCCTGATGACCGCTCGATGTGACTCAGGTCCGTTCATGAAGTCCCAGTGCGGAAAGGGTGGCTCCTGCGATTTGGGCCCAATATAGGTCCAGACCAGGCCGCCTGCTTCACGAACTGGGTACGCCGGCGCCTTGAGCCGACTACGGAAACGGTCGCTGCAGTGATTGGGTGTATCGAGGATCGTTCCGTCGACTGAGAACTTCCAACCGTGGTACAGGCAACGGATCCCGCCGTTCTCCACCCGACCGAGCGCCAGCGAGACGCCGCGGTGCATGCAGCCCTCGTCGAGGACACCGATGTTCCCTGCGGTGTCGCGGAAGACTACGAACATTTCGTCTAACAGCGGCGCCCGCAAAGGGTCGGAGTCGTTGTTCGGTACCTGCGCCGAGGTGCAGATCGGAATCCAGAAGCGGCGCATCATGCGCCCCATCGGCGTGTCAGGGCCGACCTCGGTGAGGACCTTGTTCTCCTCGGGTGTGAGCACGGCATCTCCTCTACTAATTATCTTCCATGGAAGATCGCTTCCACAGAAGGCTACCGCCGTCTACAGTGAGACGTCAACCACACGATGTGGTTCTTACCGGTACCAGTCACATAACTGGCGTCGCTTGTGCACTCACCCTGAAGGGCACCGACGATTCCTCGTTGACAACTCGCCTCGACTCGAGGAACAGACTCCAGGGTCGGGCTACCAAACGACTCTCTGCACAGAGGAGTGCTCATGGCTCGAACTCGGAGCTCAACACCCCCTACCGCCCCCGCGGTCGAAAGCGAAGTCCGGCGCGTGGCCTTGTCGAGCTATCTCGGCAATACCATCGAGTACTACGACTTCATCCTGTATGGATCCGCGGCTGGCTTGATTTTCGGCCCGCTGTTCTTCTCGGACCTCAGTCCGGCACTCGCGACAATGGCGTCCTTCGCCACCTTCGCGACCGGATACATCGCGCGCCCTGGGACTATCAGTTATTCGGTGGATCTGACTCTGGCACATCGATTTAGTTCTCACTCGGGGTGAGCCGGCCCTCGAACGTGATCGCGAATGCGTTCAGTGCCGGCTTCCACCTCATTGCCCATCGTGCTCTGCCCTTCCCGGTCGGGTCCAGCGCCAGGGTCGCGAGATACAGACACTCGAGAGCCGATTGGTCCGTTGGGAAGTGCCCGCGTGCCCGGATCGCCCGCCGATACCGGGCATTGAGGCTCTCGATGGCATTCGTCGAGCAGATGACACGCCTGATCTCGACGTCATAGAGCCCGTCGCAGAATGCGCGTTGAGAGAACGGGTGGAGCAGTCGAGTCGATTTTCTCGTTTGCTGCCGATTCTGAGGTGGCCGACTCGTTCCGGCTGGCGCGTTCAGCTGGCTGTTGCTCGGTGGATCTTCATCAGGTTGAATGCGCTGGCCGCGAGGTTGAGCTCGCCGAGGGCGCTGTTTAGACCACGGCCGGAGAATCGGTCGAGGACCTTCTTCAGGTTGCCGATGCCGGGTTCGACGGTGGCCCCGCGGCGTTTGTAGAGACAGGATCCTTCTGGTGTGCGTAGCCGGTGCGACATCGCCTGTCTCGGGCTCGCGCCTTCCGGAGGTGGTCCTGTCACGGGCTGTTCTATGACCGCTTTCGCGTGGTCGCGTGTCTTGTTCAGCGCGATTAACCGCTCTGGTCCGGGCGCAGAAAGGTTGCTGTCACTGCAGTACCCGGCGTCAGCGAGGACGACACCGATGATGTGTTCGGATCTGCCGGTCGCACTGGCGCCTGCGCAAACTCGCCGCCTATCTGGCCGACAACCCGGTCCGGGTCGTGAGGATCGGGCGTGAGCGGCTGCGACAGATCCTGCGTGAGCGTGGGATCACGTTCCAGCGCACCCGAACGTGGAAAGAGTCCACCGACCCGGACAAGGAGGTGAAACTGGACCGGATCGAACAGGTCACCACCGAACACCCGGACCGGTGCTTCGCGTTCGACCAGTCCACCCGCACGAAGCGTTGGTCGGGATGCTCGCGCTCCTGCACGGCGCGTCCAGCCGCGAGACCCGGCTTCTGCGCTGCAGCGACACCGACTCGCAGCACCACACCCTGCGGCTGGGCAAGCGGCCGCACCCGGTGCCGCTGGACCCGGCCACCTGGTCGGTCCTCGATCTATGCCTCGCTCATCGCGACCGACAACGGACCACCAACCCCCACGTGATCGTTACCAAGGGCACCAAGGCCGGGCGGGCAGCCGCATCGACCGCATATCTCAGCCACGTCCTCGACGACTGCGGATACCCACCTCGCACCATCCGCAGCACCCGCCTGGTCGACCTGGGCAACACCCTCGATCCGAAGCTCGTCGCTGCTGCTTTCGGGATGGACCCCCAAGCCGCGCTCATCTACCTCGCAGACCACGTCGACCCCGACCGGCTACCGCACCCGTGACACTTCGGCGCCACCTCGCACACGTTCGCGCGAACAAGTGCGCTTTCGAGAACGGCAGATTCGACGCGATCCCGATACTCGCACGCTCCTCCCGTTCAGTGATGATCTGAAACAGCATTTCCGCTCCGCGCGGGTTGAACGCCCTCATCGCCACCGTCACCACCGAGACCGCTGCGCCGGTGATTCTCGCCCAACGCCTGCGCCGAGGGGCGTGCGGCTCCGCACGTGGGGCCGTCCGGATGGTCGCCGATGCGCTGGCCACCGTCGACCGGCTGTGTTCCCAGGCAGGCGGGGCGGACGGCCACGGCGCGTCGAAGCCCCTGGTCCGCGGCGACTCCGCTTTCTACAGCTATCCCACCATCGGTGCCGCGCTCCGCGCCGGCGCCGATGTCTCGGTGACCGTGCGCCTGACCTCCACCATCAAACGTGCGATCGCCTCCATCGACGCCGACGAGTCCTCGTGGACGCCGATCCAGTACACCGACGCTCTCTACGACGAGGGCACCGACACCTGGATCTCGCGGGCGGAGGCCGCCGAGATCCCGTTCACTGCGTTCGCCTCCCAGAAGAAGGCCCACCACGTTGCGGGACGGTTGGTCGTGCGGCGTATCCCCGACCTGCGACCGAAGAAGGACCAAGGTCAGGGCACGTTGTTCGACATCTGGCGGTTCCACGCGTTCTTTACCACCACCGACCCCGACGACCTCGATACCGTCGCCGCCGACAAGACTCACCGCCAGCACGCCATCATCGAGCAGGTGCACGCGGACCTGAAGAACTCCGCACTCGCCCATCTACCGTCGAACTCGTTTCCGGCGAACGCCGCGTGGCTCGTCTGCGCGGTGATGGCGTTCAACCTGACCCGCGCCGCTGGCACCCTCACCAGCGATCCCAAACTGACGAAAGCGACGACCGGCACCCTCCGCCGCACCATTGTCTCGGTCCCCGCCCGCGTCGCCTCCTCGGCGAGGCGGTTGACGCTGCACCTCCCGCAGAACTGGCCGTGGGAAACAGCGTGGCACAACTTGTTCGACAACACCTTCGGTCGCGCACACCCGATCGTCGCCTAACGTCCAGGACATCCGCCCACCCTCAACGCGAAAGCCCCGGTGGAACAACCCGACACGAGAGGTCGGATTCTTAACCACGCCCACACACCGTCCCATGCCGCCCAGCGAAACTCGCAGCGATCAGGTCAGCGAATCGGTGAATTCAGGATAAAGTTAGCTGCCCGCGCTCGTCGTAGCGCTGCGCGCACATCCCCTGACTGCTCCCTCCATTAGCTGTGGTTGCAGCGAGAATCGCCTGGTTGCCGGAATCGAAGAATTCGTCGCCTCTCGATCCGTCAGCGAACGCTATCTTGTATCGTTCCATCACGCCGCCATCGATTGATATGCGAAACTTTCTCGCAAGCAGTTCTTTTCGAACTCGCGACTCTGCTGACTACCGTGGCGCCCTTCGTCACGACGAGGGGTTGACCAATCGCTCGATGACAGACTGAACGCTTCGTGAGTCGCACAGCGCTGCAGCGAAGATACCTATCCTGTCAGGCAGCCCCAGGCTGACCGCTACAAACACTCACATGCGATCCACTCAGCAATTTACCCATCGAAGGGTGCCATCAAAACCCGCGGCCGGGGTTCATGATCGACAACGGATCGAGCGCCCGCTTGATGCTTGCCTGCACATCGAGAGACGTTCGGCCCACCTGCTGTTCGAGCCAAGGTAGCTTGAGCTCGCCGACACCGTGTTCACCAGTGATAGTGCCACCGAGAGCCAATGCGGCGGCACAGATCCGTGCCACAGCGTCCATCGCTCTGGCTTGCTCGTCCTCGTCGTCCAGATCGGTCAGCAACAGTATGGGATGGACGTTTCCATCCCCGGCGTGGCCAACAGTGGCGATGCGTATGCGGGTCTCGGTCGAAATGTCATGGATCTGTTCGAGAAGTTCGACGAGTCGAGTACGCGGAACACATACATCCTCTGAGACCGTCGGGCCCTGTGCCATCGCGGCCCAGCCCGCCAGGCGGCGTGCTTGGATGAACATCTCGGATTCGGCGATGTCGTCCGTGGCCATCGCCAAATCGGCGCCCATCGCTTCGCAGATGGCTGCCATTGCTTCAGCTTCGGGGAGCGCTGCGTCACCGTCTGCCTGGCCGATGATGAGCAGATCTGCATCTCTGTCCAGATCCATGCGGCGGTAGTCTTCGACCATGTTGATAGTGGCGCAGTCCATCAGTTCCAAAATGCTTGGTGTGGCACCACTGGCGAAAATTGCGTTCAGGCCTCTTCCCCCGCTCTCGAGGTCTGGGAAGCTGGCGACAAACGTGGCGGTTCCGCTGGGTCTGGGGCGCAGCCGGAGCGTCGCGGAAGTGATGATTCCGAGCGCACCCTCGGACCCGACGAACAAGTGGGTCAGGTCGAGTCCTGCAACATTTTTGACCGTGCGTCCACCCGTGCACAAGATCCGCCCGTCGGGTAACACCACTTCGAGCCCGAGCACAGAATTGCGCGTGACACCGTACTTGACGCATCGCATTCCGCCTGCATTGGTTGCCAGGTTTCCACCGATTGTGGAGATTTCGAAACTGCCCGGATCGGGTGGGTAGAACAGACCGTGTTCTGCGACAGCACGCCCGACGTCGGCGTTGACCACACCGGGTTCGACTACGACAATCTGATTCGCTATGTCAACGTCGCGAATTGCAGTCATCTTTTCGAGGCTAACGATGACACATCCGTCCAGCGCCGTTGCGCCGCCTGAGGCTCCGGTGCCAGCTCCTCGAGGCACGACAACCGTGGACGTGGCGGTCGCCCACTTCATGATCGTGGACACCTGTAAGGCCGAGGTAGGGCGGAGTACGGCGAGGGGGCTTCCCGGATGCAAAAGATCAGAGCTGTCGCGCCTGTACCCCTCGACCGTGTCCGGGTCCGTGACTACGATCCCTACTGGTAGTTGTCGCCGGAGTGAATCCAGGTCTGTCATAGCCTCTTCCATTTCAGGGGCGGTCGAAGGTGGTAGTGACCTCGATCAGGTACGGCCGACGCTGTGCAAGTGCTGTGGTGAAGGCCGCCGTGAAGTCCTCTTCGGTGTCCACAGCGATCGAATCGACGCCGTACCCCTGCGCGATCTTGACGAAGTCGAGCCCGGGCACGTCGAGGCCCGGCGTCTCGCCGGTCTTCAGCAATGCACCGAAACCGCGGAGCGCTCCGTAGGTTCCGTTCTTGAGGATGACGAACACTACGGGTATCTCGTACTGAGCGGCGGTCCAGAGCGCGGTGATTCCGTAGTTGGCGGAACCGTCGCCGATGAGCCCGACAACCGGACGGTCCTGGGCGAGTGCAATACCCACTGCTGCAGGGAGGCCGAACCCGAGGCCACCTGAGGCCGGAAAGTAGAAGCTGCCTTGCTTCGAAAGATTCATCTGTGACCAGAAAGCCTGTGCGGTGGAAGTAGATTCGTTGACGTAGATGGTGTCTTCCGGGGCTGCCTCGCGTATCAACGCGAACAACATCTCCGGCCGCAGTGCGCCCTGGGCAGGTGCAGGGGTCGGATAGTCAGGTAGAGGTTCAAGCGGTGGGCGCGTCGATGTGGTAACGCGTTTCGCGAGTGCGGACAGTGCGCCGCGGATCGGAGCTATGTAGGCAGTGCCCATAGGCGCACGTGCTGCCTCGTCGGCGTCGTCCGTGATGTGAATCAGGGACGCTCCGTCCGGGAGGTACCTACCAGGAATGTACTGGTGATACCGAAAGACAGGTGCGCCGATGACGATGACGAGATCGTACCCATCGAGCACGGTGGATATCTCGCCGATTCCAGTGGGGAGCATCCCGCGGAACGAGGCGTGCCGAGTGGGGAACGAGCAGCGCGAGGATGACGGTGCCATCCAGACCGGGGCACTCAGCTTCTCCGCAAGTTCGACGGCTAAATCGTTCGCGTGCTCGGCGTCGACTGCGGGGCCGAGCACCAACACCGGGTTCATGGCTGTGTCGAGGGCGTCGACCAGTTCGTCGATCTGAGATTCACTCAGATCAGAGGCGGCAGTGGTGCTGTGTGCAAGCAGGTGATATGCCTCGTCTGGGGCCTCCTGCGCCCAGTCGTCGTAGGGCACCGACACGTAGACCGGCCCGCGCGCGGGGAGCATGGCGGTGTGGATAGCCTGGCTCATCACACGCGGGACATCTTCCGGGCACGTCGGCTCGGCGCTCCACTTGACAAGTGGTTTCATCAAGTTTCCGGCATCGACGTTGGCTAGCATCACTTCCTGGCCGATCATCGCCCGCACCTGCTGCCCTGCCGTTACCACGAGAGGGCTGTGCGAATATACTGAATTGGTCAGTGCCCCCATGGCGTTTCCTGAACCGGACGCTGCGTGCAGGTTCACGAAGACGGCAGCCCCGGTTGCAAGGGAATAGCCATCGGCCATCGACAACACCGCGCCTTCATGCAGACCGAGAACATAGTTGAAGTCGTCCGGCATGCCAGCCAGAAAGGGGAGTTCATTCGATCCGGGGTTACCGAATATGGTCGTAAGCCCATGTGCGCGGAGTAGATCGTATGTCACTGAGCTGACCGTGGCCATGGGTACTCCTCAAGGGTGCAACTTGGATAGTTTCAACCAACGGTAACGGCGCGCGGTACGGCAATCCAATGAATGTTCATTATGGCGGCATAGATGAAAGTTATAGTGAGGCGTGGCCGACATCGACTTGAATCTGGTACGCACGTTCATATTGCTCTACCAAAATAGGAGCGTCACTCGCACTGCGGCAGAGCTTTCGGTGACACAGCCCTCGGTGAGCCACGGATTGAAACGTCTGCGCCGCCATTTCGCCGACGACCTGTTCGTCCGTTCAGCAACGGGTCTGAAGCCGACGCAAGTAGCAACGCGCCTCTATCCGGAATTGCAACAGGCACTAGAGGTGATCGACTCGGCTGTGCGAGCCGTTTCGACGTTTGATGCGAAGACCTCGACAAGGACATTCCGATTGCTAGCAACCGATCTCGGTGAAACCCTCTTGTTACCGGCTATCGCCGGACTGCTAAGGGAGCGGGCTCCATCGGTCAAAGTCGAAGTCGAACCACTCGACTTCAAGACGTTCGAGGACGATCTCCGGCAGAACAGGGCAGACGGCGCGATCTGCACACCGCGAGTCACGGCAGACGATTTGAACCGCGACGTACTGCGGGCGGTGCGCTACGTGGGTCTGTGTGCCGCCCGGCACAAGCGGATAGGTGCGAAACCTTCTATGAACGCTTTCTTAAGTGAGCGGCACGTCGCAGTAACCGATGCGAGTGGGCATATGGAAGTCGACCGCGCACTTGCCCATCTGGGCTCGAAACGTGAAGTCGCAATCCGCGTTCCACATTTCGCCCCGCTGCCCGGATTAGTTCAGGAAACCGATCTACTGGCGATCATTCCCGACGGATTGTCCGATTGGTTCTTCGGCCAGTCCGACGTGCGAACATTCGCTTTACCTTTCTCAGTTCGATCGGTGGAAGTGTCTCTCTATACATACAGGAAGATGTTCCCGTCCCCGGCTGCCGACTGGTTCCGCGCACTGGTCCGCGAAGCCCTCGGCGAGCAGTGTTCGTGAAAGGGACAGCCCGTTCCCCTCGATGCACACGCCGCCGTGACATGTAAGCCTCGATGGCTGCATCGCGTGAGCGAACCTTCCGATTCGCAGTCGGCGCGGCCCAGCTCACGAGGTCAAGCTCCTCAATGATCATCGAGGCGGTACCGAGCACGTCAAGGGTTGGCCGTCGCCACGGCGATCTCCGCGTCTGCGGCGGGTGGGTCATTGTGTCGGGACATCGTGAGTGCTCATCTTCGGCGCCTTCCAGGGAAGGCTGGGGCGTGCCTCGGGAACAGGGCATGTCACTGTCACCGAGGTGTGGTCCATCATTGTGACCCAATGCTCACATACCCGATCGACCTGTCGGTCGCGCCGACGTTCTCCACGGTCGATCGGGATTGTGAACATCAGTTACCGAGCTGGTACTGACTGGCGAGAATGACAGTAGGTCGAAGGCTTCGGCCTCGATCTTCGTGAGATGAACACAACAGCGCCCTACGAGTGGAGATGGTGAGGCCCGCCGACAGCCACACGTCGTCACAGCAGTTGTCCTTGCGAACGAGGTCGCATGGCGTGACATGAAACGACAGGACCAGCCGGCCAGTGTTGCCCGGGCTGGTGATTAGTTAGCTGTGCGCGCCCCTGGAGGGGTAACACCGTCTAGGGAGCTGCGTAGATCGATTTGGTCACCTGGTAAGAGGCCAGGCCTTCCGGGCCCATCTCACGGCCGATACCACTGTCTTTGATCCCGCCAAACGGCGAAGCCAGATCGTTCATGTAGGAGTTGATCCCGATCGACCCCGTTTGGATCGAACGGGCAACTTCGCTCGCGCGATGTGGATCCGCACTCCACACCGAGCCGCCGAGTCCATAGTTACTGTCGTTTGCGATTCGGATGGCATCAGCATCGTTCGAGTAGGGAATGACTGCCAGGACAGGGCCGAATATTTCTTCCCTGGCGATTATGTGAGTGTTGTCGACGTCAGCGAACACGGTGGGAGAGATGAAATACCCACGCTGCTGATCATCCGGTCGACCTCCGCCTGTGGTGATGGTGGCGCCCTCGGCAATTCCCCGGGTGATGTACCCCTCGATCATGTCGCGTTGACGAGCTGAGACCACGGGCCCAACCTGCGTTTGTTGGTCGAGTGCGTCGCCGACCGTGGCCTTCGCTGCCATCGAGGTCACAACGTCGACGATCTCACGATATCGATTGAGGGGTGCAAGAATTCGGGTGCCAAGGAAGCAAGTCTGTCCGTTGTTGTGGAGAGTCGCTGCGAAGAATGACTCGATGTCTGCTGCTATGTCAGCGTCATCGAGAACAATGGCGGCAGATTTCCCTCCGAGTTCCAGGGTTACTGGGCGAAGTAGTCGTCCGCAGTTCTCGGCGATAGTACGTCCGGCAGCAGTTGAACCGGTGAAGGCTACTTTGTCGATCTTGGGGTGGGTGACGAGGTAGGCGCCGCCTTCACGTCCTGCTGGAACGATGTTCAGTACGCCACCGGGTATTCCTGCTTCCGCTGCGGCCTCCGCCATCACGTACGAATCGAGTACCGTTTCTGGTGACGGTTTGACAACCAGAGTGCAGCCAGCCGCCAACGCCGGGGCTATTTTAAGGAAGCTGAGGGACTGTGGAAAGTTCCATGGAGCGATGGCCGCGACCACACCGATGGGCACCCTTTGAACAATCGTGGTGCCGCCGAACATGGCATCTCGGCGTTCTTCCTTTTGGGAGGCCGCCAGACCGCCGTAATAGCGCAGCAGTAAAGGAGGGGTGACAGCCTCGACATTCTGGGCCGTTCGGATGGGCATTCCGTTCTGACTGCTCACCGCGCAAGCCGTGGCCTCGGCTCGGGCGTCGAGGGCGAGCGCGAAACGCTCTAGAGCGTCCGCTCGCTCCTGTGGTGACCACCGCGACCATCCTGTCGGGTCGTCGAACGCCTCTCGTGCGGCCGTAGCAGCACGGTCGATGTCTGCTCGAGATGCCTCGGGGCAGGACCCAATCACTTCTTCGGTGGACGGTGACGTGACGGTTATACGGCCGCTTCCCTTCGGCGGGACCCATCCGCCTCCGATGAATAGCGTGTTATGTTCGATCATTAATCTAACCTTTCGATTTAAATGAAGCCGCCATCAGTTGCAATTAAGATCAGCCGCGCTGCGCTCCGACATCTGACGCACCGCCCATTGAGGTGCTGACCGCACCGATACCGTGGATATGTCTCGACCCGACGGGCCAGGGTCACCAGCCGGAGAACAGGGATCTGTCACCGCCAGTGTCGTTACATTTGACCTGCGCTCACCCCGCCCTCCAATTCTCGTTCATGTATTGACGCGATGCAGGACTTTCACATCACCTGTGTGAATCGAAATGGGGTTCGGTCACCCAAAAGACATCGAAGGTGGCCTGCTCGGTCGATCTGGAATGCCTGAATCCTGCCAGGAAGTCAGGATCCTCATGCGATCGAGCCCGCAGAACAACGCAGTCGATCGCCTCGACATGTTGCCAACGCAGCAACACAGAAAGAGTCTTGAACAATTGCTAGCTCAGCCCGGCGTTCCACGGCAGTGTGGGCAGCTGCAGAACCCTGGATGAAGCACCGTCGACTGTGACAACCTGAGCGCTCACATGAGCGGCGAGATCCGACATCAGGTAGAGGATCGTGCCCGCAACATCTTGAGACACTGCAGTTCGGCCTAGTGGTATTCGTTCGACGACCGCAGTCCAGTGACCTTCGTCCAGTACCCTCTCCAGGGAAGGGTTCTTGATGAAGCCCGGCGCGACGGCGTTGACACGGATACCCCGAGGTCCGAGCTCAGCACCCATCCCAGCAACCAGATGATGCAAGGCCGCCTTGGCTGCGCCATAAGCCGCCTGACCTTTGACCGTGACCAGCCCGGAGTTCGAGCCGACGAAGCACATGGAACCGCCACCGGACCGTGATAGTGCCTCAGCACCGATGGTCATAGTCAGGAATGCATGATCCACGACCCCGCTGAAGGTCTTGTGCCAGTCCGCCAACGAAAAGTCCGATAGGCGACCCATTTTCGAGTACCCGACGACATCGACAATGCCATTGACCCCGCCGAGTATGGACTCCGCTTCAGCAACCATGGATCGAAACGATTTCTCATCGGTCACGTCACACGAGAGTCCTGTCACTTCGTACAACCCGGCGGTTGCTTCGGCCGCGTCCTTATCTCGGTCGACGCAGACGACCCGTGCGCCTAACTCGACCAGCGCCGCGACCGTGCTGTTACCAACCCCCGGACCCGCCCCAATGACTACGACGCGGCGCCCGTCCATTCGCAATTTGGATTGAAAGCTGTTCTGTTGCAGGGGCATATCCTGGTCCGACATTGCCATGTTCATATCTCTCCGTCTCCGAATCCGGTTCTGCCATATCTGCGTTCATTTTTCTGCGCAAGCACTCCGCTTTGGCCGCATCGAGGGCGCATAGGCTGGGCGCGGAGATGGGAACGTCGGGTGCGCTACGGCGTCGCTGCACCGGAGTCGTCGCTTTTCGCCGTTTCCGAAAGTATCATGTTGTGCCCGTTACTGACCGTCGGCGCCCCGATTTCTATGGACAGATCGTCGGCGGTCATGCATCCGTGAAAGAACCGTGCGCAGAGGGCTTGCAGCTCAGTCGCTGACGGCTCTGCCGTTATGGGATCGTAAAGCCTCTGCAGGAGCGGGTGTGTCCACGTACCGAATAGAAGTGGAATCTCGAGAGTATGAGTTGCGCCGAGCCATCCTCCCCACAGGGGGGAGCCGGTGCGCTGTCGCACGGTGTAGACCGGGTGTCCGTTCGTGACAAATTCTCGCCGCATCACATCTGCGGGTTCATCTATGATCCGGTGTTGCACAGCGCGCACGGCTGTCTCGACAGAATCTTTCGGGTGCCCAGCCGCGGGGTTTTCGATCGAAGATCGTTCGATCGAGCCCGGATACAGTCTGTCTACCATGTCCTGGGCAGCTCGGGCCGACACGGACGGCTGCGGTCCTTCACGCTCGAGCAGGAAGAACGACCCTTCCCTGGCGGCAGTTGACATGAGGACCGGATACGGCCGCCGTCCACCTGGGTGGGCGGTGAGAACGGCGGAGTTGGCGATCGTAGGCCAGAAACGATGACCGGCGGCCGCCGAAAGTGAGGTTGCCCGAACCAGTTCTTGCGCAGGAATATTGGGGAGATCACCCACTCTAATACCTAAGGTCGTTGCGAGGTGCTCTGTGGCGGCCTCGGTTTTCTTCCTTGATTGAGACTGTTGAAAACCGCTGAAAAGCATCAGACCCGCGAGGTGTGGGCGCAAGTTCGCTGACAGGCCGAGCAGTGCCGCGCTGATCGAGCCCGCTGACTCTCCGCCGACGAAGAGTTTCTCCGTGTCTCCGCCGAACGCCTGGCCGTTTCTGCGAACCCACTCCACCGCACAAAAGAGATCGAGCAAACCGGGCGAGACACTCTCGTCGTTGAGGTCCGGGTGTAGCGCGAAGCCCAGTGCACCCAGTCGATAGTTGACTGTGACTACAAGGGCGTTGGTGGCTGCGGCCAGGTGGGCACCGTCGATGGAAACGGCGCCGGCACTACCGTTGGTGAACGCGCCGCCGTGGATCCAGACCAGTATAGGCATAGCGTCGTGAGCTCCGGCAGGGACCCAAAGATTGAGCCACAGCGCATCTTCGGACTGGCCGTTGACTACACCCTGTAACAACGTCGAGCGGACGCTTCCAGGCTGGGGGGCAGCGGCGCCACTGTTGACGGCGGCGCGTTGTCCGTTCCAAGCCGGCGCGAGTTGGGGTGCGCGGAACCGGCGGCCCCCAAGCGGCACCTGAGCATAGGGAATGCCCAGGTAGCGATCGACGCCATGTGACCGTATTCCCGTCAGCGTCCCGGATTCGGTAGCGACGGGTGGTGCCGTAGTGGTCATGTGTTGGTCCTTGACGGGTATCAGGCGAGACGAGATTTTCACACGTACGGGTTCGCCTCATCCAAACGCAGACCCACCATTGACATAGAGCGTTTGGCCGGTGATGAATTGCGCTTCCGGGCTGGCTAAAAAGAAGACTGCACTGCTGATGTCGTCAGGCTGGCCCAGCCGCTTGACAGCCTGACGATTTTTGGTGGCTTCCATAAACTCTAAGCTGAGAGAATTGGCCGACATAGACGACACAACCACCCCGGGAGCTACGACGTTTACTGTGATCCCGTCTTCGCCGACCTCTGTGGACAGCGCACGCGTCAGCCCGATCAGTCCCATCTTGGATGCACGGTAGGCAATGGATTGGCGCATTGGGTTCAACACCGACCCGGATCCGATGTTGATTATGCGGCCGCTTTGATGCTCCCGCATCAGTGGAATCAGCGCCCTCGAGAGAAGGAATGGTGCGGTCAGGTTTACTTCAAGGATTTGGCTCCAGCAATCGACGTCCAGTTCATCGAAAGATATTGCATCGTTCATCGCGGCGTTGTTTACTAACACATCACACCGCCCGAACGTCGCTTGGACCTGCTCACGCAGGGCGTAAATCTCGCGCTTGTCGGTTACATCGAGCACGAACGATGACCATTCCACTTCGTGGTGTGCGGCAATGCGCCCGTACTCAAAGTCGTCGACCGGTTGGCTGTCGACGCCGATCACGTGGGCTCCCCCCGCCGCGAGGCGGACGCAGATCGATCGTCCGATGCTGCCAGCGACGCCGGTGACTACGGCTACTCGCCCGGCTAGGGGTTTAGAGTTGATCGAGCCGCCGTTGTCCGGGCCATCGTTCTCCTCTGTCATGGGACGACCTGAAATTCATCTCGAGTAAGTGTGGGGTCCTCGACCACCGATGCGCCCAACACTATGAGAGGAAGGCCGTTGGCGATTTCACGTCGCCTCAGGTACTGAAAACTGCGGTATACATCGGAAGGCACATGCAGCTCCGAGGCGAAGCTGCCCGTTTCCTCCAGCGCTAGCAGACGAGCGCTGGCGTTGTTGAGTATATGATTGATCCAAACCAAGCCGGTCATTCTCGCTTTCCTCCTTCGGTTAGATCGCTTGCACTCTCGACGGTGGTTAGTAGCAGCTTGAGTGCTGCGGCTATCTCATTACTCTGTTGAGTGTCCAGAGATTGCAAACCGCAGAAGGAGCTAATGATGGTCTCCATAGCGTGACGGGCAATCTGGTGCCCTGCGTCTTCGAGTACCACCAGCTGAATGCGAATGTCGGACGGGTGCGTTGCCCGGCGGACCAAATTCAGTGCGACCAGGCGTTCGACCTGTTTGCTGACCGCACCCGAAGTGATCAGCAGCTGACGGAACAGTTCTGTGGGCCGCAGCGCGTACTCGGGGCCTGATCTTGCGAGCGCAAGCAGTACTCGCAGGTCACCTGCGCCCAGTCCGTGGGACCGCGCGATGTCCACGAACTGTCGCTCGATATGAAGCGAGATTCGCTGAACCATCGCGGTGATCAGGAAAGGGTGAACATCGGCACGGCGCAGTTCACTAGACCACTGTCTCGCAAGATCTTTGAGATCAGGCGGTGCGGATGGGCCATGCCCGCCAGACGAACCAACGCCGTGCTCGTTGCCTTCAGAGGTCAAGGACAAGGCGATCACCTTTCGATCCAGAACAACAGATGAACATGACGTCGCCTGCTGCCCGTTCGTTTGACGACAGTATCGAGTCTCTATGATCCGGCTTTCCCTGCAGGACTCGGGTACGACAGCTGCCGCAGATACCCTCTTCACAGGAGAATTCGACGTCGACACCGGCGTCGAGTACTACGTCGAGTATGGACGCGTCCTCGGCAACCTCCAAGGTCACACCGGATCGCACGAGTTCGACTGTGAACCCGCCCGCTGCTGATTCGATGCCACTTTGGAACCGCTCGACGTGAATATTCTCTGCCGGCCGAGCGTGCGTGGCAGCAAGAAATTCGTCGAGCAGGGAAGCCGGGCCACAACAATACAGTTGCGTATCGTTGGGCGTGTTCTGCAGTATATTCGCGACCCGCATCGTGCGTGGACCCGCTTCCTCGGTGATGTATAGGGCGGTTGGGGTCGGGTCCGTGACCGCATCATCGACTAGTTCACGAAGAAATGGCGCGCGGCTCCGCGACTTAGCTGCGTAATGCAACTCCCACGACCGCCCCTCCGTGGTCAGCTGACGAATCATGGCAAGTACCGGTGTAATGCCTATGCCGCCGGCTATGAAGACCGAGTGCGAATCGTCGTTTTCTACCGTGAAATTTCCGGATGGCGATGAGATGTCGACGCAGGTACCCACCCGCAACGATTCGTGCACGAATCGCGACCCGCCCCGGCTTTGCTTTACCAGCGCGACAGCGATCCGGTAAACCTTGGGCGATTCCGCGCTCGAGTCGAGCAGCGAGTAGCTGCGCGTAATCCCGGGCGCGACAGTGACGTCGATATACTGTCCGGCGATAGCCGGCGGTAGTGAATGCCCGTCGACCGCTTCGAACTCGACGATTTTCACGCCATCTGCTGCGTCCGAGATGTCTCGCACGCGCACGGCCAGTTGGGCGCGGGTGTTCATTTTGCCGATACGGACGAGTCGGATGATTCTGCATGCAGAGTGCTACCCGGAACCAGGTCTCGCCAGTGAGAATCCGAGGAAACGGTCGTATCCGGGGCTGACCGGATGTTGTCGAGGTCGGTAATGGCCAAGGCGATCGGTTCTCCACCGTCATCGTTTCGTCGCACCGACTCTAGGAGGCGTTCGCGAAGATGAATGACCGCTCGGTCGGCTGCGACCATGTGCTCTTTCGTGCGATCGACGACGGGGCCCATACTGACGGCCAGAACAGCGTCTTCTTGTTCGATACCGTCGAAGCCGGTCCAGTCGGTACTCATCCGGGCGCGATCTTGGCCCATGCCGTCAGCCCACGAAACGGTGAAGTTGCAGTCGCGGTCGTTCCAGAAGCGGGAGTCCGTCAACCCCATTATGCGGATGATCTCGTTGCGGTCGATCGGTTTTGGTCCGTGAGCAATGATGTAGGTGCTGGTTGACCCCAGATCTTGTGGCACCTCGAACGCGAAGAATTGGAAGGCAGGCGACGGGATTATGCGAACGAACGGAAGAATGACCGGCATCACGCGGGCGCTGTACCCATTCGTATCGCCTGCTTCCGGGGGAAGGGTGCGTTTGGCAGCGTAGTGGAACCCGAAGGCTGTGTCTTCGATCTCGAGGGTCGGTGCGTTGTCCGACGAAGCCAGGGCACCCGGGTTGAATTCTTCGTCTTTGGGATTGAATTCGTTCAGCATCCACGTCGGGTTCGCTTGATTGCTGTGCAGGACGCCGACGTGTGAACTGTCGCAACCACCTTCAAAAAGCTGGAGGTAGTTCGCCTGGGTGTTCAGTCGCAGCACGGCCCGGTTTTCGTCGGGTCCGTTCATGAAGTCCCAGTGTGGGAAAGGGGGTTCCTGAGCTTTAGGGCCGATGTAGGTCCAGACCAGGCCGCCCGCCTCACGAACCGGGTATGCGGGCGCTTTGACACGTTTACGAAAACGTTCGCTGCAGTGGTTCGGTGTGTCCTGGATCGTTCCGTCAACACCGAACTTCCAACCGTGGTAGAGGCACCTGATACCACCTTTCTCAACTCTCCCGAGAGCTAGGGATACACCCCGGTGCATGCAACCTTCGTCCAGTACACCGACTGCTCCGCTCGAATCCCGGAAGACGACGAAGTTCTCGCCCAAGAGCGGCGCTCGCAGCGGGTCGGAATCGATGTCGGACACTTGCGCTGACGTGCAGATCGGAATCCAGAATCGACGCATCATTCGACCCATGGGGGTATCCGGTCCGACCTCCGTCAGGACCGTATTTTCTTCTTTCGTCAGCATGACGTCTCCTTAAAACCCTCGTGGGTGATGTCTTCCGCGGAAGACTACTTCCATGGAAAGTATGACGTCAACCACATGCTGTGGTTGCGAGCATGCCGTCTCCTGAAAACTTCCGTGGATGATGGCTTCCATGGAAGACTACTTCCATGTAAAGTATG
The DNA here is from genome assembly GCF_019378875.1 of Rhodococcus sp. USK10. Taxonomy (NCBI): domain Bacteria; kingdom Bacillati; phylum Actinomycetota; class Actinomycetes; order Mycobacteriales; family Nocardiaceae; genus Rhodococcus; species Rhodococcus sp. USK10. The sequence goes on along the minus strand of NZ_CP076047.1, from coordinate 750,372 downwards.
ACGTCAACCACACATGTTGGTTGCGCAACAGGGGTCACAGTTCGATCCGAATACCACCTGGCCGAGACCGGCTGGGGCGCCGACGGCGCCGACTAGATGCGCTCGGTTTTTTGCGACGCCCAACCAAACGGTGCCGCAGCCCTCATAGAATGTCCAGCACGAGGAGTGCTCATGCCCCAAATTCGAAAATCCGCAACGCCACCGAACCCACCGATCAAAAGCACAGAGATTCGTCGGGTGGCCCTATCCAGTTACCTCGGAAACACCATCGAGTACTACGACTTCATCCTGTACGGATCAGCCGCCGCGCTGGTTTTCGGCCCCTTGTTCTTCTCGAACTTGAGTCCAACCCTGGGAACGATCGCGTCGTTCGCAGTATTTTCCGCAGGATATATCGCCCGCCCGCTCGGGGGCATCATCTTCGGAAGTCTCGGCGACCGAATCGGCCGAAAATCCGTATTGCTGTACACAATGACGATCATGGGTGTGGCCAGCGGATTGATCGGTCTCCTACCGACATACGAAAAGATCGGTGTAATCGCGCCGATACTCCTGGTGGCCCTTCGAGTAATACAAGGCTTTGCGGTCGGTGGTGAATGGGGCGGCGCATCTCTGATGGCAGCCGAACATGCACCCCCGAATCAGCGAGGCTTCTACACCGCAATTGGACAGGCCGGACTTGCTTCAGGTGGCCTCCTATCCACTCTGGCCATGGCGCTCGTATCTCAACTGCCAGACGGCCAACTTTTCAGTTGGGGCTGGCGTGTCCCGTTCCTTGCCAGTTTCGCACTCTTAGCGGTGGGGGTGTTCACTCGAGTCACCATCAGCGAGAGCCCCCTGTTCGAAGAACTTCAGGAAAAAAGTGGCGGGCACATCCAAAGGCGAGGATCTTTCCGCGCCCACCGAATTGAGCTGCTCAGGGGCATGGCCGCATCAGTCCCCCCAGCCATCTCTTCGACGGTTTTCGGTAGCTTCGCTGTGTCTTATGCAGTATCTTCTGGTCATTCGCGATCGGTAGTCCTCACTGCCCTCTGCGTAGCGTGGGGTCTTTCCATTGTCGCTACACCACTCTACGGAAAGCTATCGGACAAACTTGGCCGTCGGCCCGTTTACATCACAGCAGCACTGTCTTTCGCGATCTTTGTTTACCCCCTGTTCAAAGCTATCGGATCCGAGTCGACGGTCATGATGTTCGCCGCTTTTTCCATCGCATTCGCTCTAATCACCGTTGCCATGACTGGTATGCTCTCCGCCCTCCTGTCCGAGCTTTTTTCGACCGAATATCGTTACACCGGGGTATCGATCTCCTATCAAGGTGCCACAGTGATTGGCGGACTGGCTCCACTCGGCGCCAGTATCATGTTGGCCAGCGGATCCAATGTCGCCGCGGTAGCAATCCTGGTAGCGGTTTTTTCTTTGCTCGGCGCGGCGGCAGTCGGCACGGCGACAGAATCACGCGGAGGAAGCCTTCGAGGCCAAATGACGCCTTCAATCGAACCGTCCCCCACGAAATCTGTACAACCGTAGGTTTCACGCGGACACTACCGAACGTTGAACATCATCTTCGTCTCTACTAAACGGCCTATTTCTAGTTAGCGATCAACGTAGCACTAAACTCGGGTTTCGTCGGCCCGCCACACCAGACACCGAAAAATGACCCAGATGATGTGTTCGCTTAAGGTAGGCCACCTTCATAAGCGACAAATCACAAGTAAAAGTCAGTGACCGGCCCAGGCCTGGCTGGCAGAACAGGTGTGTCGCTCCACGACGCGCGAACAGTGAAGGACTTTTCTTCTCCTTCGGGTGCACTTGCGGGGTTTCCACCTGCACTAGCCGCGTGGAAGGCCATGTGTTCCTCGTCGAGTGGCTGATTTTCAAGGCTTTTCGACCTCACGACTAGGGACTGCTTCTACACCACTCCAGTTGATGCGTGAAGTGAAGCAGCACCCAATCCCCTAAGATTTTGAACCCGCATCTCGGCGCCCACCTACCTGCTAACTGTAGCCAATTCCTGATCATCCACATTTATCACCGTGAGGAAATTCATTGATTTCCAAAGCTTTTGAAGACATCCGCATAGGCGAGACCTCGACCACCGAATGGCGCTCCATAACCGAGGACTATGTCCGCTGCTTTGCCGAAATCACTTGGGACCGACACCCTCTGCACTTGAATCCCGCCTACGCCGAGCGCACACGCTTCGGCCGCCAGATCGCGCACGGAGCGCTGATGGTCTCCACGCTACTTGGTCTGGTCGATCTCCACCCTGCGTATCTACAGTGTTTCTATGGGCTCGACCAACTCCGATTTCACGCCCCCGTATACTTCGGCGACCGGGTCCACGCCGTCACCGAGGTCGTTGAACTGCGTGTTCGCTCGGATAGCCAAACAGGAGTAGTTACCAGCAAGGCCTCTTTGTTTAAAGAAGATGGGGAACTGGCGGTCTCAGGCCTGTTCTCTTTCCTAGTCGCCGGTCACGCGCGGGCGATCGACGTGGAAGCGGTAGCACGATGAACGCTCGACTACCACAACCGTGGTGGCAAGATCTCAACTCTCCCAAATTCACCTGGACCGTGCCGAGCGAATTCAACATCGCGCAAGCATGTGTCGACCTGCAGGAACCGAATGACTGCGCACTGATCGTTGACGCCGATGACCGAAGTACTGAGTACACATTCGGTGAGGTCGCGTCACTCAGCCGAAAGTTCTCGACAGTCCTTAAACACCTCGGATTGAATGCCGGAGAACGCATCGGCGTGATGGTTCCACAAGGCATTGAGGTTCTCACTGCACATCTGGGTGCCTTCCGGGCTGGCGTCGTCACGGTGCCACTCTCGGTGAAGTTCGGTCCCGATGCCGTCTATCAAAGGCTTCGGGACTCGCAAACGCGAGTACTCGTCGTGGATGCCAAGGGCTTCGCCCGAATCAGGGACAGCCTTGTCCACGTCCCGTCGCTAGAAGCGGTGCTACTGATTGGTGAGACCCCGTTCGGCACCTCACCGATCGACATATTCCCGTACGACCGACTGGTCGCCGAGGCCGCAGAGGACCCCGAGACAGCTGCAACCGGACCCGACAGCCACGCGATCATCATCTACACTTCCGGAACAACCGGAAGCCCTAAAGGAGCGCTACACGGTCACCGAATTCTGCCCGCCCACATGCCCGGTGTACGCATTGCGTTCAGCGACGCACCCCAGCCGCAAGACGTTTTCTGGACACCGGCCGACTGGGCGTGGATCGGCGGGTTGTTCGACGTGTTGTTCCCAGCACTGGCGATGGGCTGCACCGTCATTGCCACGCCTGATCAGTTCACACCCGCCCGCGCCCTCGAAGTGATGCGCCGCTATAAAGTCACCGCGTCCTTCATCCCCCCGACAGCACTCAAGCAGATGCGCAGCACAAGAGTTGACCGCGCCTCGGCCGAAGGCGTACGACTGCGAGCACTCGCTACCGGTGGCGAATCCCTCGGAGAGGCGCTCCTGGCATGGGTAAAGAACACCTTCGGGGTAGCGATCAACGAGTTCTACGGACAGACCGAGATGAACATGACGATCGGGACCTCTCGATCAGCCTGGGCCGCCAAACCTGGGTCGATGGGTCAAGCTTTCCCCGGCTTCACTGTCGCCCTGCTCGACCCGATCGGAGACGAAGTCGACACCGGTCAGATTGGCGAGATCTGCGTGGCAACAGGTAATCCAGGCCAGTTCCTCAGATACTGGAACCAGCCAGGCGAAACATCGGACAAGGTCCACGGGGGATGGATCCACACCGGCGATCTCGGTCGCTCAGACAATGAGGGCAACCTCTGGTACGAGGGCCGCATCGATGACGTCATCTCCTCCGCTGGTTATCGGATCGGGCCCGGAGAAATCGAGGAGTGCCTGCTCTCTCACGACGCGGTTGCAATGGCAGGAGTCATAGGTGTTCCAGACGAACTACGTGGTGAAGCGGTCCGCGCCTTCGTAGTACTTGCCGTAGGAGTTTCGGAATCGGAAGCTCTGCGCAAGGAACTCCAGGACCACGTCAAGAGCCAACTAGCATTCTACCAGTACCCCCGACAAATCACCTTTATCGACCAACTCCCACAAACCGCCACTGGCAAGATCTTGCGCCGCGAACTCAAGCATCTAGCTGAGGACGCCACCGATCAATGAGCGGTCACATAACTGAACACCCTGCGCAGTTTTCAGACAGTCCGACACCCCGCCGACACGTCGGCTTATGAATGGTGAACAAGTCTGCACGACATTCGTTCTGAACCAGTCCCACGGACAGACCGGGCGAGGGGACTGCGGGATTGTGCCCCATGGGGTGGTGTAATTCGAATCCGTTCAATGGTGTTCGCGGAGATCTAACACCACGAAACGTTGCTGCTGGGGAAGGAATACCGGTCAGGGTGTTGGTCGCCGTCATCCGAGCTCAGCGGCGGGGCCACACAGATTCAGCAGACGGTACATCGAGCGGCTCGCGACATCCACGGCAGACTTGCAGAGAAGGATGAAACTGGATCCGACACCGGCGAACACACGTACTTGGTTCGTCCTCGTGCGTTCCTGATTGTGGGCAACCTGGCACAGCTGTTGACCGTCTCTCTGCGTGACGACCACGGCATGCCCGTTCTTCACTGAGGGTGCCGATGGAGGATCGCGGTGATCGCAGGGGTTGATCTGCTTCGTGTGCATCGTCAGTGTGACGAGGAACTGACGGGTGCGCGGCACCCCGCGAAGTCTTGGCGGGCTGGCGGGGTGCCGCGCTGTAGTGCTGGAGGCACTGATGGTGACGGTAGAGGCTGATCCTGTCCACGTCGAGTCCCGACTCGCGGCCTGGACGATCGGGTGCCCCGCGTGTGGGGACGACGGTGTGCTCGGCGGTTGGGGGTATGACCGCGCTCGCCGGATCGTCGGGCTCGGTGATCGGCTGCGGCCGCGGCGCGCGCGGTGCCGGGCGTGTGCGGTGACCCACGTGTTGTTGCCAGCGGTTGTGCTGCTGCGCAGGGCGTATGCGGCGGAACTGATCTGGTCGGCGTTCACCTTGCGGGCGGAGGGCTGCGGGCATCGTCGGGTCGCCGCGGCCGTGAGGGTGCCGGCGACGACGGTGCGGGGCTGGCTGCGCCGGATCGAGGGGCGCCTCGAGGTGGTGCGGTCGTGGTTTCTCGGTGTCGCGGTGCTGGCCGGGGTGGACGTGACAATTCCCGATACCACCGGCTGCCGGTGGCGGGATCTGCAGTGCGCGGTGGAGACCGCGTCCGCGGCGGTGCGATCTCGGTTTGAATCGCCCCGGGTCTGTCGGAGGCTCTCAAACCTGTGAAGGATGGAGAGCATGGCAGCACCACGGAAGTACAGCGTTGAGCTGAAGGAACGAGCAACGAAGATGGCGGTCGAGGCCCGTCAGGATCCGGCGACGCGGCCGGGAGCGCTCAAGCGGATCGCCGATCAGCTCGGTGTGCACCCCGAGGCGCTCAGGACCTGGGTCAAACAGGCCGAGGTCGACGGCGGCGTGCGCCCGGGCACCACTACCAGTGATGCCGAACGGATTGCCCAGTTGGAACGGGAGAATCGCTAGCTGCGGCGGGCGAACACGATCCTCAAGCAGGCCTCGGCTTTATTTGCGGCGGAAATCGACCGCCCACAGCGCTGATCGTGGAGTTCGTCGCTGCTCACCGCGACGAACACGGAGTCGATCCGATCTGCGCGGTCTTGCGCCGTACGGCCGCCCAGATCGCTCCGTCCACGGTCCGAGCTCACCTGAGCCCCCAGCGAACCGAATCGGCACGTGCGGTGCGTGACCGCGAGGTTCTGTCCCGGATCCGGGGTGTTCATGCCGACAATCTCGGGGTGTACGGGGCCCGCAAAGTGCACGCCAGTCTGAAACGAGAAGGGATGTCGGTGGCCCGGTGCACCGTGGAACGATAGATGAAAGCCGATGGGTTACGGGGAATATTACGGTTGAAAGGGCGGAAGACCACGCACGCTGACGGGGCCGAGACTCCGCGGCCGGCGGATCGGGTCCAGCGGCAGTTCGTCGCCGACGCGCCCAACACGTTGTGGGTGGCGGACCTGACCTACATTCGCACTCATTCGGGGTGGGTGTACGCCGCGTTCATCCTCGACGTGTTCTCCCGGATGATCGTCGGTTGGCAGGTTTCGACGTCGATGCGTACCGACCTGGCCCTCGACGCCTTGGATATGGGGTTGTGGGCTCGCCGACGGGTCGGCCAGGACGTCACCGGATTGATTCACCATAGCGACCGCGGCGTGCAGTATCGAGCGGTGCGATACACCGAGCGCCTCGACGAGTGTGACGCAGTGTCTTCTGTTGGTTCCAAGGGAGATTCGGATGACAACGCGATGGCGGAGGCGTTCAACTCGTTGTTCAAGGCCGAGTGCATTCGCAATCCCGTGATGCGCCCGCACGGGGGCTGGCGAGGCGTTGGAGACGTCGAGTGGGCGGTCGCCGAGTACATCGACTGGTTCAATCACCGCCGCTTGCACGGCGAGATCGACCACGTCCCACCCGCAGAGTACGAGACCGCCTACTGACACGGCGGCCGACTACCGTGAGACACCGGTCCTCGCTGAGGCCGGAACCAGATAGCCGAGCCTCCGTAGAACCCGGGGCGAATTAGTTCGGTCCGGCCGGGTTCGTCGGCGCGGTGACGCCGGTGCGGGTAGCGGTCGCGGCCAGCGGTGGTCGCCTCCTCGCCCCGGGGTGGCCGTCGGCGGCGCCGACGGCCGGACGCAACACCAGTCGCCCCTGACGCGGGCGGCGATGATCGGTGATCCTCGCGAAAGGCCCCTGCCGGCAACACCTGTGCCGACGGGGATTTCATCGAGAGGGGAACCGAGAAGATGTCGTGGGATGAGCACAAACGCCGGGAGCGGGCGCAGGCGATCGGATTGTTCCGGTATCGGCTGATCTGCCCGGCCCTGGACGAAGGATTGTCGACCAAGCAACGCGGCAAGCTGGTGCGCGAGATCGCCGCCGACACCCATGCCGACCCGTTCGGTACTCAGGTGCGGATCTCGCGGGAAACGCTGGACCGCTGGATCCGCCGCTACCGCGGCGGCGGGTTCGAGGCACTGGTGCCCGAACCACGCCGACTGGCCGCGCGCACCGACACACAGGTGCTGGAGTTGGCGGCGTCGCTCAAGCGGGAGAACCCCACCCGCACCGTCGCGCAGGTAGCACGGATCCTGCGCACCGCGACCGGGTGGACGCCGTCGGAATCGACACTGCTGCGCCATTTCCACCGGTTGGACCTGATGGGACCGGGCGCCGGCGAACAGCCGACGGTGTTCGGGCGGTTCGAGGCCGCCGACCCGAACGAGCTGTGGTGCGGTGACGCCCTGCACGGCCCACGGATCGGAGACCGCAAGACCTACCTGTTCGCGTTCGTCGACGACCACTCCCGGCTGCTGCCGGGCTATCGGTTCGGGTTCGCCGAAGACACGGTCCGGCTCGCCGCAGCCCTGAAACCCGCCCTGGCCGCGCGGGGTGTTCCCCGCTCGATCTACGTCGACAACGGCTCCGCGTTCGTCGACGCGTGGCTGCTGCGGGCCTGCGCGAAACTCGGTATCCGGCTGGTGCACTCGACACCCGGACGGCCCCGCTTAACCGGCTAATCCTGGTTTGGTGACCGCCGCGACACGCCGACTTTCTTGCGGTGCTTGCCGCATTGTGAGACGTCTGGAATATATGTGTCCCATGTCGGAAGAACAGCGCACCGAGACGTTGCGGGCGGTGGAGCGGGACGGCCGTTGGTCACTGACCGGGCCGGGACCGGGCGGTGTCGATGTGGTCAACGACTATCTGGGCTATCTGGCCGACCGTATGTACTCACCGCGCACCGTGCGCGCTTATGCTTTCGACCTGCTCGCGTTCGCTCGGTGGTTGGTCGACGAGCAGCTCGGGCTCGACGAGGTCACCACGGAGGCGTTGCTGCGGTTCCTGGCGTTCTGTCGGGCGACGCCGATACCGGGCAGGCCGGGCGGCAACGTGTACTCGATCCGGGACCGCCGTAATGTCGGCTACGCCGCGACGACGATCAACCGGCGGCTCGCGGCGATCTCCGGGCTGTTCTCCTATCGAGGGATGAGGGACGGGGCTGCAACCAGCCGGTGCCCAGCGGCCCGGCTGCACGCCGTGCAGCCACAGGCGAGCAGGGTGGCCTGCTCGCTCACCTGCGCAAACCGAAGCGACGCTCGCAGCTGAGGGTGCGGGAACCACGGCGGCTGCCTCGCGGTCTGGACCGGGCGGAGACCACCGCGCTGTTGGGGAGTTTCCGCACCGATCGGGACCGGGCGATCGCAGGGTTGATGCTGTTCTCTGGGCTGCGCTCGGCCGAGGTTCTCGGCCTGGCGGTGGGCGATGTGGACATCGGCCGCGGATGGGTGCGCGTTATTGGCAAGGGCGACAAGGAACGTCGCGTTCCCCTGGACCCGGATGTGGCGGGGCTGGTACAGACCTATCTGTTTGCCGAGCGTCCGGAGACCGACAGCGACACACTGTTTCTTGTCGCGAAGGGTCCGAACCGGGGGCGGCCGCTGACACCGGCGGGGTTGCGCACGATCTTCCGCTACCACCGAGACAAGGCCGGGGTGCCGGCGGGACACCCGCACGCGCTCCGGCACTCGTTCGGCACCGCGCTGGCCGAGGCGGGAGTGGACTTGTCGGTGCTGCAGGCGCTGATGGGCCACGACCACGTCGACTCCGCCGCCGCCTACATTCACCTCTCCCCGGCGCACGTGCGCGCCGCCTACGATGCCGCCCGCGACCGCCAGCGCGCCCGGTAGCGCCGCCGCGACCGCGCCAGAGCCGCGCGGGACGGCGCTGATGGACGGCTACCAGGCCGCGCTGGCTGCCCGGGGCGCGGGGAACAGTTCGTTCCTCGGCGCCGCCCGCGTGTTCCTGGCCCGCTGGCCGGACCCACAGCGGTGGGCGGAACAGCCATTGCCGACGCGGCTGTCGGCGAGCTCGGCGGTCCGGCCGCTGCTGAACTACCTGATGATGGCGGGCTATCTCCGGCCGGGCTACGACTACCTGCTCGAACGCAAGCTACCCGCCCTGCTGCGGGAGGCGCAGGCCAGCCCGCTGTCCGATGATGTTGCCCGGTTCCTTTCCGCTGCAACCGAAATCGGGTACACACCGAAGGTTGCCGCCGGGATGGCCAGCCAAGTCGCGGTGCGGATGCTGATCCAAACCGGGCGCCCACTGGGCGAGCTCGCCGACGCCGACGCCGACGAATTCGGCGCGGCGATCACCGCCCGCGAGCGGGCCCATGACCGCACCCTCAAGCACTACCGCACCGCGCTGGCCGCCACCCGCGGCGTGCTCTACCACCTGGATGGACACCTCACTCCGACCGCGAAGCACACCGCGCATCTGCGCTGGCCCTGGTGGCGTCACTTCGACGGCGCCCCAGCCGGATTGGCTGATTCTCTGGTGGCTTACCTGGAATGCGCCTCGGGCACCCGCACCAGGTCGACCGTGCTCGGCATCGCCGCCCGGCTGGGGCATTTCGTCCGGTTCCTGACCGAGCAGGACTCGACACCGACGTCCCTGGCCGACCTGGATCGGCAACGCCACATCGAGCCGTATCTGGCTGCCGTGGCCGCCGCCCGCAACCCGCGCACCGGCGCAATCTTGTCGGCATCGGAACGACGCTCCCGGATACTCACCCTCGGCAGGTTGATCGACGACATCAACGAGTGGGGGTGGGCCGAGGCGCCCGGCCGCAAGCTGGTCTTCGCCCGCGACGTTCCCCGGCTCCCACGGGCGCTGCCCCGATACCTGCCACCCGACGCCGACCGCCGGCTCACCGCCGCGCTGCAAGCCTCACCCAACCGGTTGCGCGCCGACGCGCTGCTGCTCCTGCGCGCCACTGGGATGCGCATCGGCGAGCTACTCGACCTCGAGTTGGACTGCGTGCACGAAGTTCCCGGCGCCGGCGCCTGGGTGAAGGTTCCGCTGGGCAAGCTCGACACCGAACGGATGGTGCCGGTCGACGACGACACCCTCGACCTGCTCGACCGGATCGTCGAGCACCGCTCGCCCGCCCGGCCGCTGCCGCACCCGCGCACCGGCAAACCGGTCGAGTTCCTATTCACCCACCAAGGCCGCCGCATCTCCGCCGACACACTCCGCGTCGAGCTGACCCGGTCAGCCACCGAGGCCGGACTGAAATCGACTACGCCGCACCAACTTCGGCACACCTACGCCACCGTCCTGATCAATTCCGGGGTGTCGCTGCAGGCGTTGATGGCCATGCTGGGGCACGTCTCAGCGGAGATGAGCCTGCGCTATGGCCGGCTTTTCGACGAGACCGTGCGCGCCGACTATGAGCGCGCGCTCACCCTCGCCAAGGCCCAGCTCGGCCCGGTCCTGCCACAACGCACCCAGCTGCCCCTCACCGACATCACCGGCGGTGACCGCGACTGGCGCGGCGCGCCGCTGGTCAAGGCGCGGATGGCCGGCGGGTACTGCCTGCGCACCCCCACCCAAGGCGCCTGCGCCTACGCCAACATCTGCGAACACTGCCCGAACTTCCGCACCGGCCCGGCCTTCCTGCCGATCCTCGCCACTCAACGCGCCGACGCGGCCACGCTCGCCGCGGACGCCGACGCTCGCGGCTGGGGCGACGAAGCAGCCCGCCACCTGCGTCTCGTTGAACGGCTCGATCTGATCATGAACCGAGCGGACACACCGTGACAGACGACCTAACCGTCCGCGTCGAACGAGCGTGTCGACAACTCCTCGCCGCGGGCACCGACATCACCTTCGCCGAGGTCGCCACACACGTCGGGATCGGTCGCGCCACCCTCTACCGGCGCCCCGAGCTTCGTGCCATCGTCGAAGAACACCGCCAACGCGGCAAAGACGCGTTCACGCTCACCGGCCTCCAGGTCCAGATCGACCAACTCCGCACCACCCTCGAAGCCGTCGCCGCCAAAGCTCGGCGACACGAAGAAGAAATCAGACGACTCAAACGCGTCCACCAAGTCGACTGATGCGCTCTCCGCACGAGCGCAAGCTTCCCCCAGGATTAGCCGGATAACCTCAGGGCCGAGGCAAGATCGAACGGTTCTTCCGGACCGTCCGCGAGCAGTTCCTCGTCGAGGTCACCGGCACCAGCAGCGAGGACCTCACCGCCGCCGGGGTCGGCCACGCGGCCGCACTGCTCGAGATGAACCGCCTGTTCACCGCCTGGGTCGAGACCGAGTACCACCGCCGCGTGCATTCGGAGACCGGGCAGAGTCCGCTGGCGCGGTGGCAGGACGGTTGGGACCGGCTCGGCCGCACCCCGGCGATGCCGACGGCCATCGATCTCACCGAGGCGTTCTTGTGGTCCGAGTACCGCACCGTCACCAAGACCGCGACCGTGTCACTGCACGCCAACGTCTACCAGGTCGATCCCGCCCTGGTCGGCCGCCGCGTCGAGCTGGTGTTCTCCCCGTTCGACTTGGAAACCCTCGAGGTCCGCTACCGCGACAAGAGCTTCGGGACAGCGACACCGCATACCATCTCCCGGCACGCGCACCCCAAGGCGACACCGGAGATCACCGAGCCGGAGAAACCCACAGCGACGGGGATCGACTACCTCGCCCTGACCGCCGCCACCCACCACGAGCAGCTGCGCGGGAACGAACGCATCGGTTACCACGCCCTCTACGGCACCACCGACACCGACGGCGCCGACGAGAACCCGGACCCGCCGTCCCTCGACGATGACGGCCTCGACCACACACCCGCCGCCAACGACGACGAGGTGTCGGCATGAGTATCCAACGACTGCAATCACATTGGAGTTTCACCCGGATGCCATTCGGGCGAGACCTGGCCCCGGGGATGCTGCACCGCCACCCCGGTCACGGCGAGGCAGTCGCCCGGATCACCTGGTGCGTCGACCAACGCGCGATCGGGGTGATCACCGGCGAGGTCGGCGCCGGCAAGACCGTCGCCGTCCGCGCCGCGGCCGCGGCGTTGGATCCGTCCCGGCACGTGATCATCTACCTGGCCAACCCTCCATCGGGGTGCGTGGCATGCTGGGGCACGTCGTCGCCGCGCTCGGGCACACCCCCGCCTTCCACACCGCCAGCCTCGCCCCGCAAGCCTCGGACGCACTCGCTACCGAACACGCTGAGCGGGGACGTAATCCGGTGCTCGTGATCGACGAATCCCACCTGCTCGACAACCACCAGCTCGAAGCGATTCGCCTGCTCACGAACCATGAGATGGACTCCGGATCCCCCTTCGCGGTCGTGCTGGTCGGCCAACCCACCCTGCGGCACCGGCTCCGACTCGGTGTGCTCGCCGCCCTGGACCAACGCATCGCCGTGCGCTACACGATCGCCGGGATGAGCGCAGCCGACACCACCGACTACATCCGCCACCACTGCCGCATCGCCGGCCGCGACGACACCCTGTTCTCCGACGACGCGACCGAGCTCATCCACAACGCCTCACGCGGGCATCCCCGCGCCGTGAACAACCTCGCACTGCACGCCCTCACCGCTGCCTTCGCCGCCGACCACGCCATCGTCGACGAGAAGGCCGCCCGCATCGCCATCAGCGAGATCGCCGCGGACTGAACCCGACCCCCATCAGCCCGACCACCACCGCGTCAACCCGACGAGCACTCCGTCACCACGCCCACCACGGCCCCGCTCACCACCCCCTAGCGGGGCCGTTCTCACACCGCATCATCGTCAACCCCAATGACGCCGTCGTCGTCACAGTCAACGACGCGCAACACACAGCTACGTGGGCAAAACGGTGTGAACCAATCAAAGTTCGAGTCGTTTGAGCTATACCGTCGAAATTTTTACGAGCCGGAGATCATCACGTTCGACGAGTTGTTGTCACGGGCCGAATGGCACTGCTCCTTGGTAGACGGAGAGGTATAGAGCACCATACTGCCGTACTCGTACTCGTACTCGTACTCGTACTCGTGGTCGTGGTCGTGGTCGTGGTCGAACAGATGTATCGAACGCAATTCTGCTCAGTTTCGGAGTCACAACCCAATGTCCGTGACGGCGTTGCCGGCGAGGGGTGCGTGCTCGCGCCTGTACACCTCGACGGAATCGAGACTGACGTGTCCGGTTTGGCGGGCGATGGCTGAGCCGTCGGTGCCGTTGCGGGTGCCCTGCGTAACGAAGCCTGCGCGGAGGGAATGCCCGCCTAGCTTGGCGAGCGCTGTGGGGTCGTAGCCGGCGTGTTCGGCGCGGCGGCGGATGGTCTGGTGGACCGCTGCCCCCGAGAGCGATGTGGCACTGAGGTTGCCGTTCTTCGCAATCGCTCGGAACAACGGTGCCCGCGCGGCGGTCCGGGGTACTCCCCCACGGCACACATGTGCGTCGAACGCCTCCCGCTTGCGGAGTAGCCGGATGACCGACGGCCGTCCGCCGGCATCGAATGCGGCGACCACCTGGACCCAACGGACGTATGCCCAGGGCGGGCAGGTCTCGTGAGAACGCGTCAACCGCGGGATCCGCTATTGGTCGACGACATCAAACTTCTCGTCCGCACTGCGCGGGACCGGTGTTCAGGTTGGGCCGACGAGGTGCTCGAACGCCGAGATTCGGCGATTCTCCTCCTCGGGTTCGCCGGTGCGTACCGACGTAACGAGCTGTCGGAGATGGTGTGCGGGGACGTCACCGTGCACCGTCACGACGGACTCCATATCCGGCTGCGAAAGTCCAAGACCGACCAGGAAGGCCGGGGAGCGGTGAAAGCACTGCCATACACCCGGTCGGTCCCCCCGCAGACGCGTACTCCCGCCGAATCCCCGACAAGGTTGCAGTCACGAGTTCGTGCGCGGACGGGGACAGATGTCCGGTGGTGCGATGGTGGTGGTTGATGGCGGCGATCCAGGTGCCGAAGGTGGCGACGGCGTAGGCCCGCTCCCCCGTCTCGGTTCGGGTGTCGGCAGCGTCGACGAGGTAGGCGGCGACGGTGATCGGGTGCGCCGGCAACGTCACGTGACCATTCGACTCGCACCAACCGGTGAAGCGTCTCCAGGCGGCAGCGTACGTCTTACGGGTCCCCTCGGAGCGGGACGAGTGAACCGCGGCCGCGATCCGCTTGGCGACCGCGGGCGGGATCTCCGGCTCGACCGCGACCGACTCAGCACCCGCAGGGATGCCCACCGCAGGTGCTTGGGCCGGTCGGAAGTCCATATGAGCAGCCTAACGCAGGTCACCGATAGATCTGCACAGTAAAACTGTGCTGAACTGGCGTTTCAGTCAAGATGCTGCGGAAAATGCAATTTATACGATCAACATCCATGAAATTGGCGGTGACTACGGCGAGCTGGAAGTGGACCAAGAATATGGCGGTGTTGGCCGAGAAATTTCACCAAATGTGAATCGCTTGACCTGCGGTTTTTCAAAACGAGTCAGCGGAGTTTCCCAGTCGGTGTCCGTAGCAACGACTTGTTGTGTGAGGGCTGAGCTGGGGTTTCAGGCGGGTTAGGCGGGTGCCTCAGGTTGTCCGCCGCAGAATGCCTGTGCAACCTATTCAGCGCCGCACTACCTGTGGTGGCCGGGGTGCATCCGAGCCAGGATGAGCGCGACGGTGCTGCGAAGCCCGGCACCGCGCGCCACGGGTGCCGGCACCGGGTGCCTCACAACGCACAGGCGCCGCGTGCGGATGCCGGATGCTGCTGCTGCCAATCGTGTCGGCGAACAGGCGATAACCGAGTCGCGAATCTTCTATCGAAAGAGGCGGTGGCAGACAGAATCTGGCCGGTGCCGGAATCACATGTACAACCCCAGGACGGTGGGTTCGCGGCGGCGCCTATGTCGATGGAATCACCGCGTCTCCCATGATGGTGTTCAGAGGGTTGATTGCGAAGCTGTGGGAGCAGGCAAGGCGCGATACGCCTCACTATTCGTCACTGTGACGGTGCGTACGCGTCGCCACTTCCCTGTCTCATACGCCGATCCGTACTTGCAGTCACCGCTTGGTCTCGCTTGCCCGCATGTTTGCAAAACGACCATGGCGTCTCGGCGTTCTTCCGGTTGCGAAGCCGCCAGACTCCCGAATAGCGGAGCAGTAGTGGCGGGGTGACAGCTTCGACGTTCTGGGCCGTTCGGATTGGCATTCCGTTCTGACTGCTTACCGCGTGAGCTGTGGCCTCGGCGCGGGCGTTGAGGGCGAGTGCGAATCGCTCTAGAGCTTCGGCCCGCTCTTGTGGTGACCACCGCGACCATCCTGTCAGGTCGTCGAACGCCTCGCGTGCGGCCGTAGCAGCACGGTCGATGTCTGCTCGAGAAGCAGATCGAGGGCGGACGACCCGGTCGAGGATCATCGACCAAGCCGTCGAGGCGTCGGTCGACGAAGCGCCCGCGCCATTTGTTGACCGTGTTGGCGGATATCCCCAGGTCTGCCGCAACTTGCTTGTTGGTCATCCCCGGCTCCGCGCAGGCCAACACGATCCGCGACCTCAGTGCCAACGACTGTGGGGTTTTCGCTCGCCGCGACCATCGAACGAGTTGCTCGCGTTCGTCATCGGTCAACATCAACTCCGCCTTCGGGCGTCCAGTTCGAGGCATGCCCCAGACTATCAATTAAAAGCACGAATTTATGGCGTAGAACACTAGTGCTTCGTGGGGCAAGTAGTTTGACGGTCAAATTGTCGCGAGACACTAGAAGCTCCGGTCACACCCAATGACGTGTGGGCCGCCGACTCGACGGGCCGCGGGTACATTCTCGCTAGAATGCGTATCTCGTCTTGGAGACCGTTCGATTCAGGGATGACCTGCCACAATCGCTCGATAAACCGGCGCATTGTCATTCCGAAATGCACAAGGACTTCCTCCTCCGGGGCGCCCCCGAATGGTGCCCACCTGCTGGCAAACTCAATGAGGCGCTCCGCCTCGGAGTCAGGATGGTTGCGTTTGCGGTTGGCTTCGATCCAAGCGGCGCGACGCCGTTGGCGCCACTGGCGATACTCACGAGAGTTCATGGGAATTCACACATCCAATAGTAGGGATAGCCGAAGCCTGGAAACTTTGGGGACCTCGATGCAGCAAGGGAAATACGCAGAGCGCCAGTCGCTCTCGAATGTCAAAGTACTTATGTCACGCCGCACAGGGTCAGCCCGGCGTTCCAATGGCGACGGGTACGCCGGTAGCGTCGTTCCAGGTGGCGAATCGGCCGGTCATTTCGGAGCGATAATAGCTCGCGGTGAGCTTGCGTCGTCCTGGCCGCAAGTGCGGCGAAATCGCACTGAACGCCGCCAGAAACCGTTGTGCCGCACCCGGTGAACGGAAGAATTGCATGGCGCGTTCGCGCTGCCCGGTCGGTTGGTGCGAGTTTTCGGCCCGGTTGTTGAGGTAACTCGAGCGCCGATGTTCGACCGATGGCATCAGGTATTTGTGCGCTACAACGCAACTGGCAATCGTGTCGGTCACCAGCACCCTCGGCACGCGGCCCTGTTTGCGCATCAGCTTGCCGAAGAAGCGCTTCGCTGGCCTTCGCGTTGCGGCGGGACTGGACCAGGATGTCAAGGACCTTGCCGTCCTGATCGACCGCCCGCCACAGGTAATTTTGGATGCAACCGATTTTCTTGACTAACAGCTCGTCCAGAAGCATGTTTCGCCGAGTTCGGGAGCACGGCGGCGCAGGCCACGGGCGTATTCGGGCCCGAACTCCGCGACGTCGCGCAAGCTCAAAAGGTGAACCTGTAGTAGCCACACGCCGTGCGCGACGATCTCCGCGGAATAGCGGTGCCGTTTATACAGCGACCGCGTCACATCCGCCCGCGTTCCGTCTCCACGACTCATCCGACCATCACCCCTGCTTCACGGCCCAGTTAAGTTGACAGAGTGGCCATTGGCTAGTGGAGTGCACAAACGCTAGTCGCCCAAGCTCTCCCCGACCCGTTCACCGGTGTGTAGAACTGCCAACAACGCCAACAGACAGAGGCCGATGATGACTGCAGATATCAGCTCGATGCCAACGTCCAAGGTGATTAAGGCACTGGCAATCAATGGGGTGAATCCAGCGATCACCGCACCACCCTGGTACGCCACCGAAATGCCGGTGTTACGCACCTTCGTTGGGAACAACTCGGGTAGCAGTGCACCCAGGCCTGCAGTCATCGACGTCGAGATTCCCACGAAGAGGACCGCAAAGGTGAGGAAAAGCAGAACGCCGTTGCCCGAATTGAGCGCCAGGAAGGCTGGATAGGCGAGGATGATGAACGCAGTCAGCGAGACAAAGAAGATGGGACGTCTGCCGACGCGGTCGCCGATTATTCCGTAAATCACCATCGCCGGAATACCGGAAGCCCAGGCAACCATCAGTGCGGCGAGCACCGTCGTCCGGCTGTGACCGGCGTCGACCGCGTAGGTGATTGCCCAGCTGCCGTACAAAGTGGTGACAACGATCGTCGGAGCTACGATGAAGATGCCTCGTGCGATCGCGAATCCGTGGTCGTCGCGTTGCGCGTACCCGTATGCGGACATGAAGCGCCGCGCGTCAATAGTCGGAACTCATGAATCGCGCCCTCACGCCTATGGCGTCACCACTACTCGTACTCGTCCTCAGTTGGCGGCCGACGGCGGGCGCCATGCTTGTTCTAGTTCGCTACGCAGAGCGCTCTTCATCGATCGGACGGGTTCTTGATCTGTTCCGCTTGGCGTGAGTGCGAGGCCGACGCGTTCCAGGAACCTGGCTCGGTCTACGCCGAAAGTGACAAGTATTTCCTCCGCTGGGGCACCGTCGTAGGGAGCCCAGGTGATGGCAAAGGTCACGAGAATCGACTCGAATCGCGATAGTGCGCCGCGCTTTACGAGCGAGTCGCATATCCCGATCTTTTGACGCATCCAGGCTGCGTCAAGAGATCGGGACAACGTACTGTCTTCACTGGTGCCGACCCGACTTGAGCGAGGGAGGTTCGGTGGCGTGGTTTCGCGATTCGTGTCAGGCCGCTGAAGGTGCGGAGGTGTCGCGGATCCTTCCATCCTTCGGTCAAGGATTGCCCCAGCCGCAGGATGGGAAGTGCCCCAGTCTTTCTCGTCCACAATCCTCTCCTCCCGTCACTGCGCGGCGTGCCTCTGTCGGCTGCTTCGGTCGCCGCCCGCGCTTACCAGCGGCGTCCAGCCATCTCCCCCTCCCATATGGCATTGAAGATTCGACGAGGCGACTGGCAGTCACCGATCGCGACGACATCGAGGCCTGCGGCTTCGAGAGCGCGCGCTAGCGTGTCGTCTGCCCGGTTGCCGATCGAGAGAACGACGGCGTCCACGTCCGGACGTCGCGTGATCTCGCCGGTGTGGGTATCGGCGAGTATGGCGACATCCTCGTCGATTTCGCGAAGGCTGGTGTTGACCTGGAAAGTCACACCCTTGCGCCGTAGCGAGCCGTAGACGAAACCGTGGTCAAGACTTCCTGTTGTCAGATGGCCGATCTGAGGAAAGGCGGTGACGACATGCACGGGATGTCGGCGATCAGCGAGATACTCAGCAACCGCGAAAGCGTGCCGATCACCTGTGTCGTCGAGAATGAGTACGGAACGTGGCATGTCTGCATCGCCGCTGAGTACGTCGGCCGGCGTGAAGACGTTCCATTGGTCCGAGCCGGGTAACGGGTCCGCTGCTGGCGACCATCGGGCGGGATCGATAGATGTCCATCCGTGGCGGACGGGGACAGATCCGGTCGCCACGATCACAGCGTCGTACTGACGAAGATCGTCGAGTTCTGCCTTGTGATTCAACCGAATATCCACATCTGTCTTGCGCAACTGGTCTTCCAACCAGCTGACGATCCCCGTCCACTCCCGGAAGGTCGGAGCTTGCGCGAGCAGGTTCACCTGCCCACCAAGAACCGGGAACTGCTCGAAGATGGTCACGTCGTGGCCGCGTTCTGATGCTGTCAGGGCGGCGCGCATCCCGCCTGGCCCTCCGCCCACCACTGCAAGGCGTCGTGCGCCGGTGGAGGACGACATCTCACGGAACTGGCGCTCCCGCCCGACCTGTGGATTGTGGATGCAAGCAAGAGGAGTGCTTCGTGCTTGAGTGGCGACACACCAGTTCGCGCCGACACACGGGCGAATGTCGTCCGACCGGTTCTCCTCCGCTTTACGGACCCACATCGGGTCGGCAATCAGCTGACGGGCCATGCCGATCATGTCTGCTTTGCCCGACGCGATGATCTCCTCTCCGATCTCCGGTGTGGTGATGCGGCCGACTGCGATGACCGGCAGCGAGCCGACTGCCGACTTGAGGCGTGCGGTGTCCTCGACCTCGTAGGCAGTCGGCTTGGCCGCCGATGTTCCGAAGATGGACATGAAGTCCATGTATGTGCCTTGAGTTGTCGACATGTAGTGAAATACGCCCCAGCTTGCGATCACACGGGCGATCCCGGTCCATGCCTCGTTGTCGAGCCCACCTTCCATACGGCCGTCGCTGCTGTTGACCCTGATGCCGAAGACGCGGTCGGCCGGGAGGATTGCTCGCACCGCGTCGACGATCCGGCGTAACAAGCGCATGCGGTTCTCGAGCGAGCCGCCGTATTCGTCGGTTCGATGGTTCGTTGCCGGCGAGAGGAACTGGTTGATCAGGTACCCGTGCGAGACCCCGTGGATCTCGATGCCGTCGACGCCCCCCTCGATTGCATATTGAGCAGCGAGGACGTAGTGGTCGACGAGTTCGTCGATCTCACTGACAGTCATCGCATGGGGAACCTCGCGATACGCGACATCCGGAACAGCACTCGGTGCCCATGTCGGCATCCGGCTGACCTGTCCGTCCGTTTGCCGGCCGCGATGCCACAGTTGTGCAATGAGAAGGGTTCCATGAGGTTGGACCGCCGCTGCAACCCGTTTGTAGCTCTCGATGACGCGTCGGTCATATGCGAGGATCACCCCGCGGCGTGGCTGGGAGGTCGGATGGACGGCCATGGCCTCCATCGTGATCGCCGCTACCCCGCCCCGTGCGCGTTCACCGTAGTACTCGACACTGGCGTCGGCGAACGTGCCGTCGGTGGCGAACTCGGTGGCGTGGGCTGTTTGCCAGATGCGGTTGCGTGCGATGCGTGGGCCGAGCTCTATCGGTGAGAGCAGGTACTTGTAGGGGTTGCCCGGTGTAGGAGCCGTGAGCGGTGCTTGAGCCATCAGAACTCCGAGAGAAGGCGGCCGAAGCCGGTGATCTTGTCGTCGATTCCCGACATCCGCAGCGCGTACCAGTACGTCGCGGTGTTGACTGCAATGACAGGGATACCCAGCTCGGTCTCCGCTCGTGCAGCGACCTGGCCGAAGGGGAGGTTGGCGCCGAACTGGACGATGGCTTGCGGTCCGGATTCTGCGAGTGCATCGACCTCGGGCCGGATGCGTTCCGGGGGGTTGTGCGCGATCTTGACCAGCGTGTCGGAGACGAGGTGTCGGACACTGTGAAGCTTGTACCCGCAGTGCTCGACGAACGAGGTGAGGTGCGGTTCACCCTGAGGACCGTAGGGAGAGAGGATCGAGATGGGTCCGTCTTCGATGCCGTAGGCGCGGAGCGCAGCAGGGAGCGCGTCGCCGGCGTGGATCAGTGTCAGATTGGGCTCGTTGAATTTGTCCCGAAGGCGATTCTGGATTGCTCCGCCAGCTGCAGGGTCACCGTAAATTGCCTCGATCGACACGCCGAGCACGATCACGCCTGGCTCTGCCGTCAGGACACTTTCCACAGAATTGTCGAGTGCGCGGTCGAGGTCGGTGACCGATTGAAGGAGTGCGTCGTCATTGTCGGTCGTGATGTTGGGGACGTGAATCCGCGAAATGTGGTTGGTCACGCCTTCCGGTCGCATGCGGTCGTACTCGTACTGGACGACGGTGTTGACCGAGGGGGTCACGACGCCGAGTTTGAGCCTGTGTCCGTAGATGTCAGTCACGTTTTGTTTCTCCTGTTCGTCAATGGGTTTCACCGCCGTGCGCATGTCTGCGCTCGAGTGATGTGTCGAGCGGGGCTGCGGGTCAGTTGCGGAGTTCGGTGGCACCGTTCCAGTAGGACATGTCGATGATCTGGTCGTAGGAGAAGGTGTCTTGGGTGAGGTCCTGCCCGGTGTTGTGGTACTTCATGACATCGAGGGCTTTGTCCCAGTTGTCCTTGGTGATGCGGCCGTCGTCGGGTGCAAGGAAGGGAGGGTCGTACTTGAGGGTGCTTTCGATGAGCTCGGCGGATTGTCCGGCGAAGGCGGGATGCTTGGCGAGTTCGGCGGCGACCTCCGAAAGGGGGGTGGTCATGACGTACTGATGAGCGTCACGCAGTGCCGCGATGTAGCCCGTGACAGCCTTCGACTTGGACTGCAGGTTGGACTTCAATCCGAACAGGGTGGCGGCAGGAAAGTCACCACCGGTGATCTCGGCCATCACCGGGTCGGTGTTCGGGACGATCATCTTCAGCTTTCCTTCGGCAATCGCTGCCGCGCTGTAGTCCGGTAGACCCAGGGCTGCGTCGGCCTGCCCGCTGATCAGCTGCGCCGTGGGCCCGTCTGCGGTGTCGACACTGACGATGGTCGGCCGTTCACCGCCGTGGTCTTCTACCCACTGGGCAACCATCACCGAGTTGCCGTATGCCGCGCCCACCGTTCCCTGAGTGACCAGCTTTGCTCCGGAAAGCTGCTTGAGGACGTCCTCGGTAGTGCCCTCTCGAATCGGGGACTGTGTCGACACCCCGATTCCACGCGAGATGTTGTTGACGAGGCCGTAGATGATCGACACATCGCGTCCTTGAGCAGCCGGACCGAAGGCGGCGGCAGTGCCGAACTGAGCCAGATCAGCTTTGCCGGCGGCGACCTGCGTGGCCCCCAGTGCGCCCGAGTTGACGTACTCGACGTCGACGCCGTACTTGTCGGTATATCCGAGCTGCTCTGCAATGTAGAGCTCTGCTTGAAACGTGTTCGCCGACGAAGTCGCGACGGTGAGCTTGCTGGACGCTTCAGACGAGGCGCCGCTTCCACAGGCCGCCAACAGTACAGCGCTGACCGCCGCCCCGAGGGCCGCGATGGTCTTCCGATTGAC
The DNA here is from genome assembly GCF_019378875.1 of Rhodococcus sp. USK10. Classification (NCBI taxonomy): domain Bacteria; kingdom Bacillati; phylum Actinomycetota; class Actinomycetes; order Mycobacteriales; family Nocardiaceae; genus Rhodococcus; species Rhodococcus sp. USK10. Next base: position 728,366 of record NZ_CP076047.1, on the reverse strand, counting down.
AATGTGCATTTCACGTCCCTTGGTGAATAGGGTTGAGCGGTTGGTTCGTTGAACTGAAGTGGCGCCGGGTTACGCGTTCCACCACGGCACGACCTTGCTGCGCAGCCAGTCGCTGCCCTGCACGAGGACGACGCCGACGACGGTGAGCATGACGACGACACTGAAGGTCAGAGTTGCGTCAGCGGTATTTACCGCAACCTGGAGTTGGTGTCCGATTCCGGGAGCTCCGGTGAAGATCTCCGTGGTCACGGATCCGACCAGCGCGAGCGCGAAGGCGCTCGGCATGGACGCAAATACCCAGGCCACTACGTAGGGGAATCGCACTCGGAGCATGACGTCGCGCGCGGAGGCGCCCATGAGGCGGGCGCCGTCGATCATTTCCTGCGGCACTGATCGCCCCCCTTCGAGAGCGCTGTAGAAGACCAGGCCCACGACCACTGCGGCAGCGGTTGTGATGTCGGCGCCGGCTGCTGACCGCGCGATGATGACCACGATCGGCACGATCGCGATGCGGGGGACGGCGTTCAGTGCTGCTACGAGAGGCCGAAACACGCGCTCCGCAGTTGCGTTGTTGCTCAGCAGCAGTCCGGCAGCGGTGCCGATGACCACGGCGATCATCATGCCGACAAGCGCTGTCCAGACGGTGAAGAAGAGGGGGTCCCATATCGTCACCCCGGGGCCTGATCCGGTGCACAGGTCCCACAGGCGTTGCGCAACTCGCGTTGGTGAGCTGATGAAGAAGGGGTCGAGCCACACGACACTGTCCGAGATGCCGGGGATTCGGGGTAGGTATTCCCATGCGGCCAAGAGCGCACCGACGATGGCGATACGCCAGGCCGAGACGGTGGCGATCTTACGCCAGCGTGTAGTGGCAACCGCCTGTTCGCCGGCCTTGATGGGGCGGATGGTGCTCGTCTGAACGCTCATGCTGTTGTCCCGATCTGATCCCAGAGCTTGTCCCACAGGTCCCGGTAGATGAGCTGGTACGTGTCGGTACTGCGGATGTGGTGGACGTCGCGATCGCGGCCCAGGGGCACGTCGACGAGAGAGGCGACAGTTCCGGGTCGTTTTGTGAATACGACCACTTGGTCCGAGAGTGACACAGCCTCGCTGAGGTCGTGGGTGACCAGGAGAATCGACATGTCCAGCTCGTGAGCCATGTCGAGGAGATCTGCGTGAATCCCGATGCGTGTCGGCTCGTCAAGCGCCGAGAACGGTTCGTCGAGGATCAGAAGTTTGGGTTGCGGTGCGATCCCGGTGAGGAGCGCCACCCGTCGTCGCATGCCGCCCGACAGCTGGTGTGGTCGGCTGTGGCGGAAGTCCTCGAGCCCACCCATTTTGAGCAGGCGGTCGATCCGCAGTGCCTTCTCCTTCTTCGGCAAGGGCAGGTACCGCAGCCCGAACGAGATGTTCTTCTCGACGGAGAGCCAGGGCATGACGGTGTCACGCTGGAATACGACATTGACGAGTCTTTGGTTCAGTGCGTTGGCGGCATCGACGTACTTTTGGTTCCACTCGATGGTGCCGGACGCTTCCCGCAGTCCCGAGACGATCGAGATCATCGTGGACTTTCCGCAGCCGCTCGGCCCGATCAGTGACATGACCTCGCCTGAGCGAATCTCGATGTCTAGGTTCTGTACTGCCTGTACACCGCCGGGGTACGTGTACGACACGTTGTGCATTCGCAATAGCCAGTCAACGTTCATCGCTGGTCTTTCCGGAGCGCCGGCCAGAACCGGTTCCGTGTTGGTGATACCTGTGGTCATCGGGGCATGAACCCTTCTCTGGCGAGGCGGGGCAGCAGTCCACCGGCGTCGATGATCTCGCGCATCATCGACGGGATGGGCGTCGCTTGGTGGCTCCATCCGGTGGACAGGTTCTGCACGGACCCGACCTCGATGTCGATGCGCGCGATATCACCGTCGGAGAACCGCGTGGTTGCGTTGGGAACGGTCAGCGCAGGCAGGCCGAAGTTGATGCAATTGCGATGGAACAGCGAGTTGAACTCTTCTGCGAGCAGGGCCTGTACTCCGAGCAGTCGGAACAGTCGGGCGACCGGCCTCGACGAGCCGATTCCGAAGTTCTTGCCCGCGACCACGAGGTCTCCTTCCTGCACTTCGTCGACCCATCCCGGTCGTAGATCGTGGAAGACATAGCGGGCCGCCTCTTCGATCGGTAGCCGCATGGCGAAGCCGGGATACATCGCATCGGTGTTGACGGCATCGCCGACAACCCAGACTCGTCCTTCCATCACGGTGTTCACCTGAGGGCCTTTCGTGGGTCGGTGATTCGTCCGGCGATGGCCGACGCCGCGACGGTGGCGGGCGAGGCCATGTAGATCTCGGCTTCGGTACTACCCATGCGGCCCCTGAAGTTCCGTGTCGAGGCGGTCAGGCACACCTCACCCGGACCGACGAGACCCATGTGGTAGCCGAAGCACGCTCCGCAGGTCGAGTTGGTGACCACGCCGCCTGCGTCGGCGATGTCTTGCAGATAGCCCAGTCGCATCGCGTCGCGATAGACGCTCTGGGAGGCGGGGGTCACGATGAGACGTACCCCGTCGGCCACGCGGCGTCCGCGCAGCGTCTCAGCAGCAATGCGAAGGTCGTCGAGTTGGCCGTTGGCGCAGGACCCGATGAAGCACTGATCGATGGCCCTGTCCTCGATGTCGGTGATCGGTACGGCGTTGCGGCTGACGGTGCCGGGGCGTGCGACGTAGGGAACGAGCGAGTCCAGGGCAATGGTCCGGACGTCGGCGTACTGGGCGTCTTCGTCGGCGTGGGCTGGCGTGTACGGGGACGTGGTGACGGTCGAGAGATACTGGTGGCACAGGGCGTCCGCTTCGAAGATGCTGAAGTCGGCGGAGATTTCCGCCCCCTGTGTCGCGATGGTCCTGCGGTCGTTCATCGGGATGGTGCCGAGACCGGGTCCGCCGTATTCGATGTTGTGGTTGGTGGCGTCACCGTAGAGTGCCGCGATGTGCAGGAAGATGTCCTTGCCGCTGACCTGATCGGGCTTGGTGCCGATGAACTCGTACCGGATGGTGGGCGAGATGGTAAACCATGTCTTGCCGGTGCACATGATCGAGTACACCTCCGCAGGACCGAGGCCACGGGCGGCATTGTTGTAGGCGCCGCCCGCACAAGTGTGGGAATCCGTGCATGCGAGAATCTGCCCGGGAAGGGCGAGTCCGTTCTCGGCGATCACCTGGTGACAGATCCCGTGCTGACCGACGTCGTAGAACTTGTCGATTCCGAAATTGCGAGCGAATACGCGGGCCCTGCCCCCACCGACGGCGTCTTGAACCGATGGTGCTGGAACTGCGTGGTCCATGACCACGGCGATCTTCGACGGATCTGCGACCTTGAGAGGTTCGACCCACCCTGTGCTGAACTGCAGGTCGATCAGGACGGTCATGTCGACGTCGACGACGACGGTGTCGCCGACCCGAACCTCGTCCACACCGGCCGATCGGGCGAGGATTTTGTCGATCATCGTCATCGGCATGTCAGAACCTGCCCCACTTCTCACCGACTGCTGACCATTCCGGTAGGCCAACCAGGTCGAAGAAGGCCGCGACACCGACCGAGTCCGTTCGCGGATCCCGCCCTCCGAGAGCCTCGAGCTCTACAACCATCGCGTTGGTCGCGGCGGCCAGTGGATTGCTCGGGTGGATGGCGATCGCGAATCCGAGCGCGTCGAGTCGATCTGCTCCTTCGTCGGGAGTCATCCCGGTCTGGACGATGTTGATCAGCAACGGAGCGGACACCTCTTTGCTGATGCGCTCGATTTCGTCGACCGATTCCGGCGCCTCGACGAAAACGATGTCGGCTCCGGCATCGGCGTACGCATTCGCGCGATCGATTGCTGCCGACAGGCCGAGCACGGCCCGTGCATCGGTTCGTGCGACGATCAGCGCGTCGGAACGGGTGTCGAGAGCGGCACCGAGCTTGGCCAGGAAGTCGGCCTCGCTGATGATCTCCTTCTCGGGCAGGTGTCCACAGCGCTTGGGAAAGGCCTGGTCCTCGAGCTGGATCGCGGCCACCCCGGCCTTCTCGTACGTCTGCACCGTACGCACGACGTTGAGGGGCGATCCGTAGCCGGTATCAGCGTCCGCAATGAGCGGAACGTCTTCGAGAATGTCGACCAGAACCGACGCGCGTGCCGCCATCTCCGTCGCCGTCACCAGCCCGACATCCGGGAGTCCATATCCCGATGCCGCGATCCCTGCGCCGGTCATGTATGCCGCCGAGAAGCCCATCCGCTTCACCAGATGCGCGCTCAATCCATCGAACACGCCTGGAGCCACTATCAGTCGGTCTTCTTCGAGTTGCGCCCGAAGGCGCGATCCACTCTTCATTCGGTTTCACCATCTGACACTCATAGGTCTATTTGCTGGAACTTGAACCTAGGTGGCGGACGCCACAATTGTCAATAGGGGTGACGCACGGCAACTCGCCGGTGCCGAGCCCGACAGGAAGGCTGATGGGCATACGCTTCTACTCATGCAGCCGCAACCGAGAACAGAAGGGGCCGACACAGCCCGCAGGGCGCTCAGGGTCCTCGAGGTCATCAGCCATGCCGATCAGCCAGTATCGCTCGAGGAAATCGTCCGGCGCACGGACCTCGGAAAGAGCATGGTGTACCGGCTCATCCGGGCACTTCAGGAGGAGTCGTATGTCGAACGCGCCAACGGCGGGGGGTACACGATCGGAGGACGCTTGTTCGCTCTCGCCTCCGCCGCACTGCCCAACTTCGACGCGTACGCGAGCTACCTCCCGCTCCTTCGCGCGCTTGCAGCAGAGTCAGACGAGACATGCACCCTTCATCGCCGTGCCGGCCATCGAGTGGTACTTCTACTCGGGGCGGAGAGTGAACAGCCGCTTCGCCGGGTGTGGGTGGCCGGAGAGTTGACACCCCTCGCGCAGGGCAGTGCCGGCCTCGCGATCATGTCCGGCCTGCCCGGTAAGGAGATCGATGACGTCCTCGAGCGCCTCGACGATTCGGCGGCCGCGAGGGCTCGCCGGGACGTGGCGCGCGCACGCCGCCGCGGATACACGGTGTCCTTCGGCGTCAACCACCCGGGGGTGAACGGTGTGGCCGTGCCGGTTCCCGGCCTCCCCATGGCGATTTCGGTTTCCGGACCGGATGCCCGGTGGTCGGAGAAGCGAATGATCGAATTCGCTCCACGCCTGATCGAAATGGTCGAGGAGTTTCACCGAGTCGGTTGACGGCCTTCCTCGTCACCCGTTAGCGTGTTTCACAGTTCAGAACAGAAGGTTCTGATTAATGAAACGAGGGGCGATGTCTCTTCCGAACTCTGCACCCTCCCCGACCGAAGACCGTTGGGCCGCGTGGCTCACACTCGTCGGCCATTCAGCAGCATCGCTGCGCACCACGGCGACCGGAGTCGAAGCACTCGGCTTCCGGACGCTGTGGTTTCCCGAAACACCCAACAGCCGTGAAGCATTCACGCAGGCGGCGCTCCTGCTCGGCGCCACCGAACGGCTACGGATAGCCACCGGAGTAGCGAACGTGTGGGCCCGCGACGCGACCGTCGCCGCAGCCGTGCGCCGGACCCTCGAAGACGCGTACCCGGGTCGGTTCATCATGGGACTCGGCACCAGCCATGCGGTTCGCAACGCCGATCGAGGCCACACCTACACCAAGCCGCTCACCTTCATGCGTGAGTACCTTCATGCGATGTCTGCTGCCGGGCCTTTCGATGCCGGCTCAGGCCAGTCACCAGTCATGATCGCAGCACTTCGCGGCCGAATGCAGGAGCTTGCTCGTGAAGCAGCGGACGGTATGCACACCTTCTTCGCTCCGCCGGAGCACACCGCACGAGCGCGCCGCATTCTGGGGCCTGATCCACGTTTGGTGCCGCAGCAAGCGTTCATCATCACCGATGATCGAGACTCTGCCGTCGAGCGTGCACGAGCGTACGTCAGTTCGCGTCTGGCCTTGCCGAACTACGCAAACCACCTGATTGAACTCGGCTTCACTGAGCGCGAACTCGCAGACGGTGGGTCATCGACTCTCGTCGAACGCATGGTCGCCATCGGCGACGCGGACGAGGTTGTCACCCGGCTGAGCGAACATCACCAGGCCGGTGCCGATCAGGTCGCCGCGCACCCACTGGACGAGCGTGGCGGTGGACTACCCCAGCTTCGTCTTCTCACCGATGCCATTGCCAGAACATACCAGGAGCCCACGTGACAAATCTTGCGACACTGCTCGACGACACGGCGTACGCCCACCCTGATCGCACCGCCGTCGTTGCTGCCGGCACGCAGCTCAGCTACAACGAGATTCAGGCTGCGTCCAACCAAGTCGCCAACTTGCTCGCAGCCAACGGTATCGGCCGCGGCGACACGGTTGCGCTGTCGATGCCCAACATCCCGCACTTCACCATCGCCTACTTCGGAATCCTCAAAGCCGGCGCCTGCGTCGTGCCGCTCAACATCCTGCTCAAGAGCCGCGAAGTCGCATACCACCTGAGAGACTCGAATGCGAAGGCGTACTTCGCATTCGAAGGGACTTCCGAACTCCCCATCGGGACCGAGGCGGCCGCCGGATTCGAGCAGACCGACACATGTGCGTCACTGTTCCTGATCCATGCCGATCCCGCGACAACAGCGCCCTGGACGCAGCAATCACCTGCGTTCGAGACCGTCGACGTCGACGACGACGACACGGCCGTGATCCTGTACACCTCAGGGACCACCGGCCAGCCGAAAGGCGCGCAACTCCGACACCGCAACATGCGCGACAACGCACTTTCCTGCGAGCAGATTCTGGCGGTCGACCGAACGAGGCCGGACACGTACCTCTGCGCGCTCCCGTTGTTCCACTCATTCGGCCAGACCGTCATCCAGAACGGTGGAATCGCTTCCGGCGGCACGATCGTGATGATGCCCCGCTTCGATCCACTCGTCGCGGTACGCACCATGCTCGACAACCACGTCACTGTGTTCGCGGGTGTACCCACCATGTACTGGAATCTTCTCACCCATACCGATCGCGACGACGTCGACCGACTTGCCAGTACCCTTCGGATCGCGTCCTCCGGAGGGGCCGCATTACCCGCTGAGGTGCACAAGGACTTCAAAGCGATGTTCGGAGTGACGATCCTCGAAGGGTACGGTCTGTCGGAAACCTCACCGGTCGCATCCTTCTCCGTCTATGGCGACGAGCCTCGAGTCGGCTCGATCGGCCGGCCCATCCCCGGCGTGCAGATGAGGCTTGTCGACGCAAGCTGGGCCGAGGTACCGAACACGGTAGGCGCGATCGGCGAGATCGCGATCAAAGGACACAACGTGATGAAGGGGTATCACAACCGCCCCGATGCCACAGCCGAAGCGATCAAGGATGGCTGGTTCCGAACCGGTGATCTCGCAACGAGGGACGCAGACGGGTACTACTACATCGTCGACCGCGCCAAGGACATGATCATCCGAGGCGGCTTCAATGTGTACCCCCGCGAGATCGAGGAACTGCTGATGACCCACCCGGCAGTGTCGTTGGTCGCAGTCGTCGGCGTGCCCCACGAGTCACACGGTGAGGAGATCAAAGCAGTAGTGGTCAAAGCGGATCCCAGCGATAAGGTCACCGAGAGTGATCTGGTGGAATGGTCCAAGGAACAATTAGCGGCATACAAATACCCGCGCATCGTCGAGTTCGTGGAAGCGATTCCCATGACGTCCACTGGAAAACTTCTCAAGCGCAAACTGGTTTGACCCCGGCTGGAAATCGTTCGAGGGCGGCGTGCTTCTGGCACGTCACCCTCGATCGATTTTCTAGCTGTTGCCGTCGTTCTACTTGATGGCGACAGCGTTGGGTGGCGAACCGACTCCCCCGACCACCGCGAGAGGCTTCGCCACAAGCAGGAACTCGTACTGACCGTCCTCGGCACAGTCGTCAGCCAGCCTACGCAGTGACCACATCTCGCCGACCGCGAGGCCGAAACCAGCTATCAGTGTGCGATGGAGCATTCCGTTATGGTTGGCACCGGACTCCGGCGCAGGCTCGTCCGCATCCCAGAAGTCCGAGTCCGCCGACGTGGGCCACGCTTCAAGCGCAACGTTGTCCGCAGCGGCCAGAGCAATTCGGTGATCCCACAGCCACCCCGCGACGCCGTGCGACTGGTTCAGACCTACCGAGAAGCCCCGCACTACATTTTCCTTGGCTCGCTGCTCGAGGTACCACGATGCCCAGCCGGTGTGAAGCAGAACCATGTCCCCAGGTTTGATCTGTACCCCCTGGCGCTGAGCGCAGTCGTCGAGGTCGGACTGGTCGATGTATCGCGGCTGCTGGTAGTTGATGGGGTCACCAATGAACTCGAAGTGACGCACCATGTCGAGCAGGACTCCCCGCCCGACGATGCCGTGGTCGGCCCACACTTGTATCCCGAGATCGGGCGTTCCCACCTTCACGCGGTCGTCCGGTGTCCCGCCGTAGAACCCGTGCCGAGGGTGCCGTATGTGACGGAGCCCGTCGATCTGTGAGGTCGACTGCAGATAGAACGAGTCGAGCCAGTCATCGCGGTGGTTGGGGTTCGTCGAGAAGATCTCGTGCCGGGTCGGTGGACGTGTTCCTGACGGGTACGGATCGAATGCACCGATCGGGTGGTCGAGGCTGAACACCGCGCCGCGCCTGACCAGTCGGGTCGCTTCAGCTCTCATGGTGTTCGTGACGAAGTTGAGAGTGCCGAGCTGATCTGCGTGGCCGAACACCCCCCAGGCGGTCCCTGGAGGCGCGCCGCCGGTTCGCAGTTCGTTGTACGTGGGCCATTCGTCAGTCTCCGTAATCACTTCCGCTACTTTCCTTCTCCAGTGAATTTTTTGGTGGTGTGGCGCTCGGCCGCACGCAACGCGATCGCCGGCACGAGTGCGATCACAGCGGCGACGACGACGGTCGCGAGGATCCGATCCATTCGGACCTGGGTCATCGCAGTGAGGAGTTGGTTACCCAAGCCCCCTGAGCCAGCGAAGAGTTCGGCGATGATGAGGGCGAGCAAGGTGGATCCGAACGCCATTCGTGCACCAGCGGCCAGCGAGGGTGTCACCGTCGGAAGCAGGATCTTTCGGATCATCGCAAATCGGCTCAATTGCAGCGATGCCGCCAGTTTCAGGTGAGTGCGTGGCACTCGAGACACCGCCTCGGTCGCGATCAGGAACATCGGGACCACTCCGGCGACGAAGGCAAACGCGCCTCGGCTGGCGTCGCCCAGTCCGAGGTAGACCAGAAAGATCGGGAAGAAGACGATTTTCGGGACGCTGTCGAACGCGTATGTCAGCGGCAACACCACCCGGGACCAGAATGGACTCATACCGAGCAGGAGACCTGTCAGGCCTCCGACGATCACGACTGCGACATAGGCAGTCACACCCACGCGAACCGTCGTCCACACGTCCTTCTGGAAGCGCGTGTTCTGAAGCCGTTCTACTAGCACCTCGAACGTCTCGGCCGGGCTCGCGAATACAGCACTGCCGGCGTACTCGCTTGCGACCCACCACGTAGCCAGAAACATGATGAGCAGAGCGGTCGCAGGCCACATCAGCGACCAGGCGCGGCGACGGCGCGCGCGCCACGGCTCTGGTCGAGTGTTAACGATCGAGGAAGAGTCGACTTTGGTCATCGCCGACTCCAGTCGAGTCGTTGGCACACGGCGGTCATCGCGAGGTTGACAGCGACAGCGACAACGGTTGCCACCAAGATCGCACCGTACATTTGTTCGGTGGCGAAAGCGTTGTAGGTGTCGGCAATGACGTGGCCCAGGCCGAACGGAGAAAGGATGAACTCGGCGGCGAGCACCGAGATGAACGCGTACGCGAGTGCCAACTTGGCGCCTGTCAGGATGTGCGGCAGCGCAGTTGGCAGGAGGATTCGTCGAGCGTAGGCAAGCCCTGTGACCTCCAAAGACGCTGCAAGTTTCTCCACTGTGCGATCGACGCTGTCGAATCCGATCTTGGCATTGGTAATGACCACGACCGCACTGAAGACAGTGCACAGGGCCACGATGGGCCCGAGCCCAGTGCCGAGGATCACCACCAAAATCGGGTACAGCGCGAATATCGGTATCGCGTAGAAGATCGCCAGGAATGGATCGAGCGCTCGACTGATCGCATCCCATCGATACATCAGGTAGGCGATCAGGACTCCAGCGATGACGGCGATCGCGAACGTGATAGCGATGGTCGCCATGCTCCGGGCGAGGCCGTCAACGACGAATGCACTGTCCGTGAGCAGCTCCCGAGCACCGCTGACCATGGCGGTGACGGTGACCAGTTCGTGCGGGCTTTTCAGTACGAAGCGTGCATAGAGATCGACAGCAACGCAGAACAGAACCGCCACAACGACGGACCACTGCCCCGGAGACAGACGGAGAACACGGTCGGGCGCTGCAGCGAGGTAGGAGGGCACGCGGGACCTGCGTACCCGTAGGGCGGACGTCACCATGCTCACGGCGCCTCCGTGTCCGAGCCGCCCATCGCGGCCCTCGCCTCGTCGCGGATCCTCGCCCATACGCGTTCGGTGATCCGTGCAGATTCAGACAAGCCCAGTACCGATTCGTCTCGGGGACGCGGCAGATCAACGACGATCTCGTCGACAATCCGTCCAGGCCGTGCCCCCATGACAAGGATGCGGTCGGCGAGCAGAACTGCCTCCTGGATCGAGTGCGTGATGAACAGGACGGCAGCGGACGATCGGTCGACGACCTGCATCAGCTCGAATGCCATCAGAATGCGGGTTTGTTCGTCGAGGGCACCGAAGGGCTCGTCCGCCAAGATCAGGTCAGGGTCGAGTGACAGTGCTCGTGCGATCGCCACGCGCTGTCTCATTCCGCCGGAAAGCTGCGGCGGATGGTGACGCGCAAACTGCTCCAATCCGACCGCGCGCAACAGCGCCCTGGCCTGTCTCCGGCGTTCCTTCTTGGGAACCCCACTCGCTTCGAGCGCGAACGCCACGTTGTCCTCGACTGTCCGCCACGGGAGCGTCGACGAATCCTGAAAAATGATGGAGGTCTTGCGACGAGGTCCCTCGAGCAGATGTCCGTTGACCGACACACTTCCTGCATCGGGAGCCTGCAGGCCCGCGACGAGCTCGAGCAGTGTCGACTTTCCGCAGCCGCTGGGCCCCACCACGGCAACGAACTCGCCCCGGTCGATCCGAACGTCGATCGGCCCCAAAACCCTGACAGCACCGAATCGGCGCTCGACGCCGCTGAGCTCGATCATCGGGCCTGCCGAGCTCGTGTCAGATGCCGGTTCCCGCCGGATGACCGCGCTCGCCGGTTGGGTGGTCATCGGCACGACTCCGGCAGGTGCGATTCCACATTCTCGGGTATGAACTGCGGGTCCAGCGCCTCGCAGTAGTCGACCGCATCGTGGGCACCGGTGATGGCGAACGCCTCGGCAGCAGAGGTCAGGGCGTCCGGATTGAACCCGACGCTCCACATCTGTGCGTCGACAGCCTCCTCGAGAAGCTCGGTTGCAGAACCAGGAGGGAGATCGTTGTACTCGGTGTACAGCTCAGCGGCCTTGCCCGGATTCTCGTTGATCCACGCAACAGAATCGGCATACCCAGCCACAACTGCCCGCACCACCTCGGGGTTCGTCCGCGCGTACTCAGGCGTCGTCGTAATCACCGATTGCTGGAGCCACTTGACATACTCAGCGGACGACACCACCCGTTCGAATTTGTCGCCCGACGACGCGGCCAGAGACGGCGGCACCACAGCGACGTCGATCGCGCCGGATTCAAGCAACGCCACTCCCTCCCCCAGTCCTCCCGTTGCCACATGTTCCACTTCGTCGGCCGGAATGCCAGCCGCCGCGGGAAGCATGTAGGTCATCGCTTGCGACGTTGATCCCGCCGTGCTGTAACCCCATTTGTGGATCGAATCGATTCCGGACACTCTCGTGTTGGACGCCACCTTGAAGAAATCCAGTCCGAAGGGACTCTGAGCACCGCCACCTACAACTGTGACCTCGCCGCCAGCCTTACGTGAATCGAACACCGAGCCCAAACCCGCTTCAGCGATGGGGATGTCACCGGCAAGCTGGCTACGGACAGTCTGCGACCCTCCCCGTCCAGCCACGATCTCGTCGACGATGACACCCCGATTCTCGAAGAACCCCTGGTCCTGACCGACCAACCACGGCACCGAGAACAGCTCACTGGGCGCCGTCACGACAACCGCGATGGCGACCGGATCGTCGCTCGCGCCGCCCTCCCCTATGCCACTCGCCGCGCACCCAGCGAGCACCACAAACGGAATCGGCATCAGCGACAGCATGCGACAGCGATAAGAGATCTTCATGAACGCTCCAGAACGAGTGAGGCCTACCAGTTGCCCAATAGGTTCTATTTAATGGAACAAAACTTTCGAATGACAAAACCGAGATTAAGGTGACTCGCATCACATGTCAAGCGTCACAGCCCAGTCGTCAGCTCCAGTTCACGTCCACCAAACGGCTCGCTCCCTCAGTCTCTGTGATCGGAACTTCCTACCTGCTCCAGGTCTCGGGATGCTCATTGCGGCAATGTGTTTCGGACCAGATCCACTGGGTTGCCGCACGAGTACAGCTGAGCGGCGCGTCCGATCCCCTGCGCAACGAGAGCGTCCGATGCCGATCCGATCCGTTCTCCGCATGCATCGCTCGACACCCGGTATTTGGACCCCTCGCCTCGGAGGGCGTCGATGATCGCGTTGACATACCGAGTGGCCCGCGCATAGGTTCCAAATATCGTGTCGAGACATTCGAAGTATGAAACCAAGATCTCACCCGAGACGCCCGAGCACCTCCATTAGCAGGTTCTACTTCTCCCATCCGGAAGGATCAATTGTGAACGCCGACAGCTTTATTGCCATTCAGAGTCTCATCGTGCGGTACTGCCAGGCGCATGATGCGCAGAACGCCGCGGCAGCTTCGGCATGTTTCTCGAAGGACGCCACGTACCTGGGATCGGGTCCCGGTCCGGAAGCGCTGCGAGAAGGCTTCCAGCGGGTCTACGAGACGCGCTCGGCGCAGAGGCGGCATGTCCTGACGAACTTCGACATTCGTTTCACCTCGAAAGATGCTGCCACTGTTGTCGCGATCGAGCAGATGTACACCATTGAAGACGGACACGCTGAGCTCACTTTGGTGGGCAGGTACTACGTCGAAGTCGTTCTCGAGGACAGTGAGTGGAAGATTCAGTTCCTCGAGCCACGAATGGACACCACCTTCGAGTTCGCCGACACCCCGCAACTCACCTGCAAGCAAGTCGAGGGTGAGGATGGGGACACCTACTACGTCCTGGTGCCATCGGCTTGACACCCACGCCGACGGTTCGCATCACCATAGCCCGTGCGTGCCGAGCGCCGAAGCGGGTCGTGGGCGGAGTCGAGTGATACCGAGGCTCCGGCAGTCGTTCCAATAGAGGCTCGTGGTAAGGCACGGGGTCAACGAATTCGGCGCACCGCCAACCCCGAAGAAGGAGCGCAGTTCTGGCCCGGGCCTACCCGGCTATGCGCCCCGGGCAACCACCCTTCGGTGGGCCCGGAGACCAGATGCCAACCGCATCGAGCATGCGGCTCGGCTGGACAATGCTGCCGCAGAACCGGAACAGGTCACAGCCCACTCGCGATCCGGCAAAGGGCACCGGCCGAGATCGCCACCGCATATCAACAGACCCCTTTCCGCAAGTCCGCGTTTTGCCGTCCAGTAGCCCGGCGGCAGGACCGAGAGATGACGGCGCTCGCTGAGGTTGGATCTGGAGAACTTTCCGTGAAGGGGCTGTGGGGCCGGGTCATTCGAGATGAAGACCTCATCCGGGCAACCCTCGACGATCAGGAACCAGCAGTCCAACTCACCCGAGGTTCCCACCGCCAAACCTACGACGAACTCACGACATTCAACGACGACCTTCGGGGACGACGCGATTGGACCGACGTCGATCTCGACGCGGCACTGACCGAGGAGCAACGTCAGGCATTCGAGTTGTGACAGCAGAAGCATCGTCTCACCTGGTCCACCTCCGACCTCGTGGCTGTCGGTGTCGTCGGGATGATGTGCACCTGGTTCGACGCCTCGATCGACAGCTCCATCCGAGATCGACTCACACTCCTCAAGTCCTCCGGCATCGTCAGTGGGTGGGAGAAGGCCGGCAAGCGACTGCCGATCGATTACATGGGGCCCGGTTTCGGGGGACGCGCGCACCGCATCAAAAGCGCCGGACATGATCTCGCGCGTCCGATCGAGGCGATCAAACAGATCATGGCGGGTGAATTCAGCGGCACCGCAGGGCATACCGGCGTCGCCAGCCGGGTCGTCGTCGGAGACAAGTTCCAGGATGTCGATTCCGCGTCAGAGGCGGCTCTGCGGTTAGCTCAGCATCTCCTTGCGGACGTGATCACCCCGATGAGTCTTCCGCTTCCCGGTATGTCCTTTCTCTACGAGAGCGACAGTAAAGCGCTGCGCGATTTCGCGCTCCACGCCTACAACGGTCTCAGTGCAGGCAGCGGATGGAACGTACGAAACGGTATCGCGTTACCTGCAATGACCGTCCTGGTCACAGAAATCTTGATACGCACCTACGTACACCTCGACGTCTACCAGCAAACCGGCACCGCTCGGTTGGATCCTCCACACACGCGCCGACGAAACGAACTACTCCTGGCGTCGCACAGCCTCATATCAGCCATCTCGCTGGGAAAAGTCGCGGCCCAAATCACCGCTCACTGTGTCGAGGGAAACTATGCCCGCGCCGTCCATCCCTCACACATCCGGCACGCCAACATTCCCGCCCTCCTCCGCGCAGGCACACTCGCCGGCACTGTCGTGAACGACGCCTACCGGGCCTCCGAAATACCCTCCGCTCGTTCATGGAACGACCTGATCTCCGCCACGGCACGACCATGGCAACTGGACCTCGTAGACGAGATCGAAACGCTCGGTCGTTCAGACGTCGCCACCGCGCTGACATTCCTCGACTAATCTCACACACCGAACTTCACGGCCGGCGAAGCCGTATTAATATCTTTTAGATCAGAGAACCACGCACGATCGCGCACCACACGGAACCGAAAAAGATCTTCAACAGTTTCCGAACTGCGCGACAACTGTCATCACCGTCACCACCGAAGGGGCCTCATGCACGACCAGTACCTGATCAAGGGCCAGAACATCACCCTTCCCGACGACATAGGCCAGATCGATGTCCTGATCACCTGGGAGGACTCCGCTTCCGGAGTCGACGCCTCAGCTCTGCTTCTCGGGGACGACAAGAAAGTCGCCTCCGACGAGGACTTCGTCTTCTACAACCAACAGGAATCCACCGACGGTTCCGTACGCTACCTCGGCCGCCGCGACACCGAATCCGGACCACACGAACGCCTCCTCGTGCACCTTTCCGCCGTGCCCACAGGCATCGACGCGATCGCCTTGGCGGGAAGTGTCGACAGCGGATCGTTCGGGGACCTCGGCAACCTCTCCCTCCACATACTCGATGCGTCCGGATCCCTCATCGCCGAACACGTCACCGCCGATGCGGACACCGAAACTGCGTTCGTCTTCGGTGAGATCTACCGCCGCGACGGGCGCTGGAAACTGCGAGCCGTCGGTCAAGGCTGGGCATCCGGACTGGCCGGCCTGGCCGAAGATTTCGGCGTCGACGTCAACGACGAAGAACCAGAACTCGCCGACCCCGCCACTGCTCCCACACCTCTCATCGCACCCACTGATGGGTCTATCTCGCAAAGGGTGTTTGGGGCTGCTGAAGGTTGGTTTGACTCCTAACCTCTGAGGATCGAACTGATCTTCGGTGCAAGGATGAGACCTATGCCCAAGCCCTATCCCGCGGAGTTCCGGCGCGACGTGGTCGCGGTCGCCCGCAAGAACGAAGCCCCGCTTTTTCAGATCGCGAAAGACTTCGGCGTCAGCGAGGCGACACTGCACAATTGGCTCAAGAAGGCCGACATCGAGGACGGAATTCGCCCTGGCGTCACCGACGGCCAAGCTTCCGAGATCCGGGCGATGAAGCGGCGGATGCGTCTACTCGATCGAGCAGGAAAGCGAAGTGCTGCGCCGCGCTGCGGCGTATCTATCGCAGGCGAACCTGCCAAAAAACTGATGTATCCGCTGGTCCGTGAACTGGCTGCGACCGACGCCCCGATCAGGGTTCCCGTCGCGGTGACCTGCCGGATACTGGGTTTTTCGAAACAAGCGTTCTATCACTGGCTCCGAGAGCCGGTCTCGGATCGAACGTGGGACGAGGCGCATCTGATCAACGCCGCCTACGACATCCACGCCGACGATCCGGCCTTCGGGTACCGGTTCATCGCCGATGAGCTCGCCGAGCAAGGATTCACCGCGAGCGAGCGGCGGGTATGGCGTCTGTGCTCGCAACACGAACTGTGGTCGATGTTCGCCAACAGACGTGGTCGACGCCGCAAGGCCGGCCCACCGGTCCATGACGACCACGTGCAGCGAAAGTTCACCGCACCACGACCAAACCAGTTGTGGCTCACGGATATCACCGAACACCGCACGGGCACCGGGAACTTGTACCTGTGCGCGATCAAGGACGTATATTCCAACCGAATCGTCGGATATTCCATCGATTCACGGATGAAAGCCTCACTCGCGGTCTCGGCGTTGCGGATGTCGATCAGCCGACGCGAACCTGAAGGGACAGTGGTTCATTCAGATCGCGGCTCGCAATTTCGTTCGAAGAAGTTCGTCCGTGTCCTGGCCGACAACGGCCTGGTCGGATCGATGGGGCGTGTCGGAGCATGCCTGTTGACCGGCTAATCCTGAATCCGTGGATAGCTGATTTCGGTCGGATTCGTTTGTGATGCGCACAGGTGATGCTGTTCGGGGTGTAGTTGATCTGCTGACCTGGTTGTCAGCTCATCCACGTTCGTTGTGTTCCTGGGGTTGGGGCCGGTGCGGCCTGTGTGTCGAGGGTCAGGCTGCTTGGGGTGGCGTGTAGTCGATGGTGTTGTCCCAGAGGGATGTCCAGTGGGCTTGTCGTGGCCAGTGAGCTGGCAGGTGGAGCACGGGTTTGCGTGCAGGTCGGGCGAATCGGGCGGGAACGTTGACCAGATGCCGGCGCAGCGTGGCGCCTCTGGCGACGGCGTGGCGGCCGCCGGCGAGGGTGCCGGCAGCTCGCAGCAGGTTGTAAGCGATCGCCGCGCAGAGCACCCAGGCGCTGTTCGCGCCGAAACGCCCCGACGGGATGTGAGCGAGTGGTCCGTCGATCAGGTCCGCGAACACCGTCTCCACGATCGCGTGCTTGCGGTGCATGATGTCGGCGTCGACGGTCGACAGGTCGGAATTGGTGAGGAACGGGTGGTACCGCCAGACGGGGAAAAGCGCGTCCGGGTAGTTCGCGTCCTTGACCCGGCGCACGATCAGGCGGGCGGTGACCCGGTGGCGGCCGGAGAACGCGGTGTACGACACTTCGGCCACCTCGGCGTCGGAGATCAACTGCCCGGTGTCGGGGTCGGTGACCGCACCGGGATAGTGCACCGGCATCCACTGCTGCTCGTCGATGCTGGCGATGGCCCGGGTGATCCGCGGATTACGGGTCATCACCAGGGAGAACTCGATACCCGCGGCGACCGCGGCACCGACGACGGCCTTGTTGCCGAACGCCGAGTCGCCGCGGGCCATGATTTTGCCCGTCGCGCCGCAGGCACGAGCGGTGGTGATCGCCGACCGCAGCTGGGAGGCGGCGCCGCGCCCGGATCCGCTCTTGCCGGCCCGCAGCCGCATCTCCGCGACCACCGGCGCCGCCTGCGCGGTGGACAGCGTCGTGACCAGCGGCGACAGTCCCTTGCGGAGTAGGGCGCGACCGGCGATCTTCGCGTGCCCGTAGGACGCTCCTTGTTTCTGGTGCCCGTAGACCGGACGCAGCAGCGAGTCGATGTCGAGGGACGCCCGCTCCTCGATGCCCGGCAGCAGGGGTGTTCGGGCGGCGAGGCCGATCAGGTGCCGGCGCAGTACCGCCCCGAGCTGCAGGCTGTGGCCGTAGGTGAACTCGCGCAGGAAGATCCCCAGGGTCGAGGGCGCGTAGACCTGATCGAACAGGGCGGGCATCCCGCCGGCCCGGAGCAGGTTCATGTCGTCGATGACGTCCGCTCCGGTGCACATCCCGGCAATGATCGAGGTCAGTTTCCCGACCGGGTTCGCCGCGCCCGAGGCCACCCGCGTGGAGGTGAGGTCGACATGGGCGTCGATCAGCTCCGACAGGCCGGCCTGTTCGGCGAGTTCGAGGACCGGGACCAACCCTGCCGCCGACACGAGATTCATCTCATCGATGACAGCGGACCCAGCCGTGAACGTGTGCGATGATTGCACTGAAAGTGCCCTTCCGTATGTGGACAATTGTGACGTGAGAATCTTGATTGTCTCACTACGGGAGGCGCTTTCGTCATTCACACGCCGCTCCGGCCGGCGTCGTCTCCACGGATCCAGGCTAATCCACCGGATCGTTACCCATGAATCGACACGCCGTCGGTGGAAATGCTTGACCAGCATCGACGGTGGCGTTACACCTGTCTCATGACGAATCAGCTCACGCTGCGTCTCGAGGCCGGCGCCGAGGTCGGTTGGATGTTGTCCGGGCCCGGTGCCGACAACTACCCGTTGGTCAACGAGTATCTCGGCTATCTCGCCGACCGAAACTATTCACCGCGCACCGTGCGGGCCTACGGCTACGATCTCCTCGCGTTCTGCCGCTGGCTCGAATCCCAGGACTGCGCCCTCGAATCAGTTACGACCGGAACGGTATTGGACTTCATGCGGCATTGCCGCGAGACCTCGATCGAGGGACGTCCCGCGAACGTGCTGTCGATGACTG
Source organism: Rhodococcus sp. USK10 (assembly GCF_019378875.1). Lineage (NCBI taxonomy): Bacteria > Bacillati > Actinomycetota > Actinomycetes > Mycobacteriales > Nocardiaceae > Rhodococcus > Rhodococcus sp. USK10. The sequence continues at coordinate 709,514 of NZ_CP076047.1, read as the reverse complement.
GCACACGTCTCGACCGCTACTCCGCGACCACCATCAACCATCGGCTCGCCGCCCTGACCGGGCTGTTCACCTTCCGCACGCTGCGCGAACCGGACCTGCGCAACCCGATACCCAGCAGACGTGAAGCCCGCCGAGTCAGCGCCGAGGAACGCAATGGTCTGCTCGGCCACCTGGTGCGACCGAAACGCCGATCGGCCCTGCGCCTGCGAGAGCCGCGCCGGTTACCGCGGTCTCTGGATCGCCGAGAAACAGCCGACCTGCTCTCCAGCCTGCGAACGTGGCGGGACCGATCGATCGCCGATCTGATGTTGCTGTCCGGCTTACGATCCGGGGAGATACTGACCCTCGACGTCACCGATATCGACATCGGCGCCCGCTGGATACGAGTACTCGGCAAAGGCGCCAAGGAACGCCGGGTTCCACTCGATGTGGAGGTTGCCGGTCTGACCCAAACGTATCTGCTCACCGAGCGGCCCGAATCCCCGAGTGCCCGCTTGTTCCTCGTCGCCAAAGGCCCGAACCGGGGGCTGCCGTTGACCCCAGCCGGGCTCCGGACCATCTTCCGCTACCACCGCCTCAAGTCGGGAGTCCCCGCGGGGCACCCGCACGCACTGCGTCATACCGTCGGTACCGCGATGGCCGAAGCCGGTGTGGATCTGGCTGTGATGCAAGCGCTGCTCGGGCACGCGCACGTCGACACCACGGCCCGGTACATCCATTAACCCTCGGGAATTGCATCAGATGGGTGCGTTTCCACAGGTCACCTGCTGACCGCCCGACGGTAACAGTTTCGCGGGTAGGCCGGACACGCCGCTTGAGCTGGGACGCTTGCCCAGCGACTCCGTTAGATGCATGATTCATGCGCTGGAGGGTCGCGGGTGGATCGTGGTCAGGAGGCGGCGTTGAGGCGTGGTGATCTGGCAGGTGCGGCACATCTGGAGTTGGTTTCTGGAGTGGCGCAGCTGCATCCGGAGGATGCGATGTTCGAGGCGATGCTGCGTGGGTGGCGGGCCCAGCAGACGGCGCGAGGGCTCCAGGAGGGGACGATCGCGCCGCGGGAACGGTTGGTGCGCCGGTTCATCTCGTTCACCAACGAGTATCCGTGGCGATGGGGTCCGGCGCATGTGGACGAGTGGTCGCTGTCGATGACCGGTGAGTTGCAGCTGGCGCCGTCGACCATCCGGGGTTATCAGACGGATCTGCGGTTGTTCAGCGAGTACCTCTGCGATGGCCGCTACGGGTGGATTGCGGCGTGTCAGCGGGAGTTCGGGCCGCAGGTGCATCCGGTGGCGATCGTGCACGAGTGGAACACCATCGCGCACCTGAACAGCTACGAGGGCCGGCCGGAGGCGCGCCCGTTCACGCGGGAGGAGCTGCAGCGGTTCTTCGATTATGCCGACGACCAGGTGGAGCGGGCAGTGCGGGCGAAGCGCAAGGGTGCGCTGGCCGCCTACCGTGATGCGACCCTGTTCAAGGCCGTCTACGGGTGGGGACTGCGCCGGACGGAGACGTCCAAGCTGGATGTGGTCGATTTCGGCCGCAATCCGCACGCACCGCGGTTCGGTCGTTACGGCATGCTCAACGTCCGATACGGCAAGGCGAAGAAGGGGCAGCCCCCGCGGCGGCGCAATGTGCTGTCGGTGATGGACTGGGCGGTGGAGGCGGTGGCCGATTACGTGGAGAACGTGCGCCCGCGATTCGGGTTCGACGACCATCCGGCGTTGTGGTTGACCGAACGTGGTGGCCGGATCAAGCCGGTGGAGATCAACGCCCGTTTCGTCGCTTATCGTGACGCCTTGAAATTGCCGAAAGCGCTTGTACCCCACTCTATTCGTCACTCGTACGTGACCCATCTCACGGAGGATGGGGTTGACCGCCGGTTCATCCAATCGCAAGTCGGCCACGAATGCGACGGTTCCACGGCCATCTACACTCACGTCAGCGACGATTTCATGAATACCGCTCTACAAAAAGCCCTTTCACCGTTGTTTGGTTCTACCGACCCCGCACACGAGGACCGCACGTGACACCGAAATTGGACTACCGCTGGAATCTACGCGCGGTGATGGCCGAGCGCGGGATGTTCGCTACCACCGACTTGATCGAGCCGCTCGCGGCACGAGAGATCGTGCTGTCGTCGAGCCAGGTCTACCGGCTCGTCGTCGAACGCCCGGAACGATTGAGCCTGAAGGTGCTGATGGCACTTCTGGACATCCTCGACTGCGGGATGGACGACCTCATCGAACCCGTCGCGGCGGCCTCGGCCGCCACCAAGCGCAGGAAGGTCGTTGGCGGCGACGCCGGAGTTGGGGACCTGCGCCCGAAACGAGCCCGGGTCCGCGACACCGGTCACCGGTGAGCACTGTGGATCCGAGGCGGGTGATCAGTGATCCGGTCGGGCTGATCAGCGATTTGGTCGCGGAAGCCGACCCGGGCCTGGACCCCGGCCGGGCCCGAACGGTGGTCGTCTCCACCGTCGGGGGCCGGGCGAAATCGCGGCGGATCGCCGCGGCGCTGGTCGCGCGGCCCGCGGTGTTGGCCGACGGGCGGTCCCCGGCACCCCGCGCGATCGGGGATCTGCTGTTGGCGTTGCGCAAGGCCGGGGCAACCGCGATCGCGGCGCCCTGCTGCGCCGATTGCGGAAAACAGCTGCGCACCCTCATGCGTCGTGGACAGCACTGGTACTGCAGTGTCTGCGAGCAGAACACCGCAGCCTGCGCCGGTTGCGGGAACCTCAAACAGGTTCGGTCACATGACCGCGACGGGCATCCACGCTGCGCCCAGTGCCCGGACCCCGACGATCGTGACCCGATCGCGGTCATCCACGCCGCCGTCGCCGCACTCGATCCGGCCGTCCCGCGTGATGCCATCGCTGGTGTTCTCGACCGCTGCTGTCGTCAGCGCGGCTACCAGCGGCGGGTGGCCTGGGCGTTGGAAGCCGACCCTGCCCTGCTGACCGGCGAGGGGCATCGTGCGCCGCTGCGAGTGATCCCGCGGCTCGTCGAGCACCTGCACGCGAGCGGCGTCCGCGGAATCGTGCTGCCGACCTGCCCGGGCTGCGGCCGGCAGGTCCGCATCGACAAGCCCCTGGACGGTCAGCGGGTCTGCCGCACCTGCATCGCGCACTCCCGCATCGAAGAATGCGCTCGCTGCGGCGCCCGCCGCGAGCCGGTCAGCAGGGACGAGCACCGGCGCCCTATCTGCGCCAACTGCTTCTGCACCGACCCGGCCAATCTGGAGATCTGTCTCGGCTGCGGACGCCGACGTCCGGTCGGGCGGCGGACCACCGACGGACCGCTCTGCCAGACCTGTCATACCCTCCCGATCAGGACCTGCTCGATCTGCGGCGACACCACACCCTGCGGCATCTCCAGGCGCACCGGCCGACCATGGTGCCCGACCTGCCAACGCCGAGCCGCGGACTGCGCTCGCTGCGGACGCCACACCGCGATCGCCGCCGGCACCCTCACCGAGCCGCTCTGTGACAACTGCGCACCACCACCCGCCTGGCGGGACTGCCCCACCTGCAGCGACCCCGACCACCCCACACCGGGCCGCTGCGGGAAATGCTTGACCAATCAACGCCTCTACCAGGTCATGGGTCCGGTCACCGCCGATATGCCACCCGGTCTGCTGGCGCTGCGACACGACATCGCCACCGCCGAACACTCGATCACCGCACAACGCTGGCTCACCAAACAACCCGTCACCACGGTCCTGTCCGACCTCGCCGCGGGCCGCATGCCCCTGACCCACGCCGCGTTCGACACCCTGCCCAGACGTCCCGCCACCGAGTATCTGCGGCACACCCTCGTCGCCGTCGGCGCCCTGCCTGAGCGTGACGAGGAACTCGTGCGGCTGGAACGAACAATCTCCGAGTTCCTTGCCACGCAGCAGAATCCGGAATGGAAGAAGCTGCTGCACCGCTACCTGGTCTGGCATCTGCTGCGGCGGCTGCGCACCCGAAACAACGGACGTCCCACCACCCGGCAGCAGATGCTGCGCATCCGCAGCCACGCCCGCGCCGCCGCCGGGCTTCTCACCTGGCTCGACACCCGCGGACTCACCCTGGCCAGCTGCGGCCGGACCGACCTCGATCAGTGGATCACCGATCCAGCCGGCGGCTACCGCTACGAGACCGGAACCTTCCTCCGATGGGCCTATGCCAGCAAACTCACCACCGCCTACCTGCCGGCCCGGCGCTGGAATGGCCCGGCCAACCCAATCGACGACGACAACCGCTGGACAACGGCCCGAACACTGCTGCACGACAACACTATCGACTCCGTCGACCGCCTCGCCGGCCTGCTCGTTCTCCTTTACGCCCAAGGTTCTTCCACGATCGCCCTACTGACCGTCGATCAGATCTCGATCACCAACGACAACGTCCACATCAGCTTCGGCCGAACACCGATCCGGCTCCCCGAACCGGTCGATGACCTGGCCCGGACCGTGTTCGCCACACGCAAAGGCCACGCCACCATCGGCGCCACCACTCCGTCGCGCTGGCTATTCCCCGGCGGTCAGCCCGGCCGTCCGATCAGCGCCCAACGACTGAAGCTGAGACTGAACCAGCTCGGCATCCGACCTAACCAGGCACGCAGCACCGCACTGTTCGGCCTCGCCACCCAGATCCCCGCAGCCATCCTCGCCCGAACCCTCGGCATCAGCGTCAGCTCCGCCGTCCGCTGGCAGCAGATTTCCGCTGGAGATTGGACCACCTACGCCGCCAACATAGCCGACAGGAGGGGGCATTCGGACAGTTGTGATATCTGACGTCACCATTTTGACACCCACCCATGTCAAGGCGGAATACGATGCAGCCCGCACCCGCTTACGCACCCGCAGCTGAGAGTCCGGCGGACATCTACGCCGCCTACCTGGTCCACCTCGAACGACGCGGTCGCGGCAACACTGCCTACACCAAGCCGCCCACTCGTTCCTGCGGCGCTGGCCGCAGGTCCAGCAGTGGGCCGACCTGCCCCTCGACACCCGGTTGGCCGCGAACAGCTCGACCCGCCCGTTCATCACCTTCCTGATGGTCAGCCGGCGGTTGCGACCGGGCTACGACTACCTCGTTTCGCGCAAACTCTGCAGCCTCTGGCACGAACTGACCGACAGTTGCCTCGACCCCGATTTGAATCAGTTCATTACCGCAGCATTAGAATTGGGGTTCACCCAGCGCGTCGCGTCGGCCATCGGGTCGCAGATCATCGCGAGGTGCTGATTCAGACCGGCCGCCCCCTGGCCGATCTACGCGAAGACGATCTGCAGGACCTGTTGGACGCGTGCACTGTTCGCCAGATGCGCACAGGTCGAGGCGCGAGGCACTATCGGGGCTCCACCCACAGTGCGCGGCAGATTCGCTTCCACCTCGGGATCCTCAATAGCCAAGCCCGACCGGCCCTCACGCCGCTCACCCTCGACGAACGGATGGCCGACGTCCCCGCGGCACTACGCCCGGCGTTCGTGGCCTACCTGCACCGCAAACGCGCCACCTGCGCTCCCAAGACGGTCAGCAGCCTCGCCACCCGGTTGGCGCATTTCGGCCGATACCTCACCGCCATCGACCCCGATATCGCCTCGCTGTCCGCCCTGGACCGGCGCCGGCACATCGAACCGTTCATTACCTCGCTGACCACCACCGTCAACACGGTCACCGGCCAACCGATCACCGTCGCAGACCGAATCAGGCGAGTACATGCGGTCGGCCACTTCCTCGCCGAGATCACCGAATGGGGCTGGGACGACGTGCCCCCGCGGCGGCTGATCTTCCACACCGACCTGCCCCGCCCGCAGCGCGTTTTGCCTCGATACCTACCCGTCGATGCGGACCGCAAACTTACGGCAGCACTGTCGAACTCGCCCTACCGGCTCGCGGCCGACGCGCTGCTGGTGCAACGGGCATGCGGGCTGCGGATCGGGGAACTCCTCGACCTCGAACTCGACTGCATCCACGAAATACCCGGCCAGGGATCCTGGCTGAAGGTCCCGCTCGGCAAGCTCAACTCCGAACGCATGATCCCCCTCGACGAGGAGGTCCTCACCCTCGTCGACCGCATCACCGCCACCCGCTCACCCGGCCGACCCATGCGCCACCCCCGCACCGGCGCCCCCGCCGACTTCCTGTTCACCCATCACGGAAAACGACTCTCCCAGAGCGCGGTTCGGGACGAGCTGAACCGAGCCGCCGCAACGGCAGGCCTGGGACACATCACGCCGCATCAACTCCGGCATACCTACGCCACCGCCCTGATCAACGCCGGGGTGTCCCTGCAGGCACTGATGGCACTGCTCGGGCATGTGTCGACCCAGATGAGTTTGCGGTATGCGCATCTCTTCGATGCCACCGTGCGCACCGAATACGAACGCGCCCTCAACCTGGCGAAAAGCCACATCGGACCACTGCCCACCGGCCGACCCCAACTGCCCATCACCGACGTCACCGGCGGCGGGTGGAAGGACGCACCGGCGATCAAGTCCCGCCTGGCCGGCGGTTACTGCCTGCGGGCACCCGCGCAAAGGCGCCTGCCCGTAGCCAACATCTGCGAGCACTGCCCGAGCTTTCACACCGACGCCACCCACCTCGCCGTCCTCGCCGCGCAACGAGTCGACGCCCACGACCTCGCCGAAGACGCAGAACGGCGCGGATGGATCGACGAAGCGGAACGGCACCGCACCCTCGTCTCCCGACTCGACGCCCTGATTGCCCAAGCAGAGACCGCATGAGCGAAAACGCCCTGGTCAGGGTCGAGCGGGTCTGCGCCGAACTCGCCACCACCGGGCAGCCGATCACCTTCACCGCCGTCGCCGAACACGCCCACATCGGCCGCGCCACCCTGTACCGCGACAAACAGCTGCGCGCCGTCGTCGACGAACACCGCACCCGCCAAACCGACGCCCGCACCCTGACAGGCCTCGCCACCGAGGTCGCCCACCTGCGCACCGTGGTCGAGGCCCTCGCCGCCACCGTCACCAAACACGAAGAACAACTGCGACGACTTCGCCGCAACCCACCGCCCCGACAATGAACCATTCCGACCCCGATCGGCACAATCTCGGCTGCGATTAGCCGGTCAATGTGGTGACAATGCCTCGATGGAATCGTTTTCTCGCTCTGCAGAACAACGTCCTCGACACGAGACGGTGGGCTACCCAGCAAGAACTTCGGATCGCAATCGTCACGTGGATCGAACGCACCTACCACCGACGACGCCGACAACGCGCCCTCGGCAAGCTCACCCCCATCGAGTACGAGATGATCATGACACCAGCGAACATGCTGGCGGCCTAAACGAACGAGTCAACGAAACCTTCAGCAGCCCCCTTACGCAGTAGGACGGGAGAGGACAACCCGCCTTCTTCTGCCAGCTCCGCGAGTGTCTCGCCCGCGAAGAACCGCTGCACAAGGTTCAATTTCAATTCGAACGGATACACAGCAGGCGTTGCCTTCTTCGACACCAGCACTCCTCTTCCTCGGATCTGCCACCGCTGGTGCAATCGACGAATCGGACCGCGGGCACCCCCAACGACGTCGCGACGGCCCTCGAAGCCGCACCTTTCTCGAATAACGCTACTGCTGCAATGCGCTGCTCTTGCATCAGCGAACTTCGTGTATCCACAAAACTGACCCCTCGGAGTAGGAACTGATTTCTCAGTCCAACTCCCAGGGGTCAGTTCAAAACGCGATGCAGGAAATCTACAACGCCGAAGACGACGCACACGCCCGCCAAGCGATCTGCAAGTTCGAGAAGACCTATAGCGCCAAGTATCCCAAAAGTGTCGCCAAGATCACCGACGATGCCGATGTGCTCTTGGAGTTCTTCAACTACCCCGGCGAGCATTGGGTCACCTGCGCACCACCAACCCGATCGAGTCGACCTTCGCGACCGTACGTTTGCGGACCAAGGTCACCAAAGGTCCAGGCTCGCGTGCCGCGGGGATAGCTATGGCCTACAAGCTGATTGAGTCCGTACAGGAACGCTGGCGGGCAGTGAACGCACCACACCTAGCCGCGCTCGTACGGGCCGGAGCCACCTTTGAAAGAGGGAAACTTGTCCAACGAACCACTGATTCGCCCGGCCAGGAAGACGCAGCCTGAAAGTTGCGTGCCAGCGGGCCGTAACTCAGTCGAGTCCGACGCTGAGGGCAAGGGCTTGGTGGGCATTGTGCTCAGCGAGACGTTGTGTGTAGGCATCACGCAGGGCCACGTCTGTGTCTTCGCCTAGCGGAAGCCGGATGGGTGTGGGTTCGGGGTTGGTGGCTAGATCGATCATTGCTTGGGCAATCTTAGCTGGATCATTTGGTTGCGGGAATGCGCCACTAATGATGGCTCGTCGTACCTCGCCCACTGGTCCGTTGTCGTAGGCTGCGGATATGGTGCCGTCGTCACGGCTGGGGGTGAACTGGGTGGGCGAGGCCCCGGGTTCGACGATGGTGATTTCTATTCCCAGAGCAGCGAGTTCAGGGGCAATGGCCTCGCAGAATCCTTCGATTCCCCATTTGGCTGCGTGGTATGCAGCGAAACCCGGGTAGGCGGCTTGCCCTCCAGCAGAAGATACTTGGAGAATTCGGCCATGCTGTTGTGCACGAAAGTACGGCAATGCTGCCTTGATCACATCAATTGATCCCAACAGGTTGGTATCGATTGACCGGCGAATCTGTTCACGAGTCAATTCCTCGACAGCTCCGAAGGTGCCGTATCCGGCATTGTTAACGACAACATCGATAGTGCCAAGGTCGCTGAATGCTTCGGCTACCACCCGATCGACGGCTTGCGGATCAGTTACATCGAGCTTCCTCACCCACAACCGCTCACCGGCCGTGGCCGCCAGATCGTCGAGCTGATGCGGTTGGCGAAGCGTGGCAGCAACCCTATCGCCACGAGCGATGAGCTTTTCAGACATCGTGCGGCCGAATCCTGTCGATGTTCCCGTGATGAACCATGTGGTCACAGCTATGTTCCTTACCTGTAGTTGGTGAAACTTGACCCCGCGAAACCTGTCATAACGGTGATCGGGAGCTGCCTGCGACACTAGGAGTTCGAGTCGACTGGAGGTCAAGTGCGTAGCATCGGAATGTGACCATCACCCCATTCGCCCACCCCGGTCCATCGTTGACGATCGGCGAACTTGCGCACCTCACCGGGATGACGCCGTCGACGTTGCGGTTCTACGAGCAACAAGGACTATTACTGAACTCCCCAGCACGGGACAGTGCAGGTCGGCGACGATTCGAGCCGAGCGAGGCGGATTGGCTGCTGGCGTGTAGGAAGCTCCGATCCTCTGGCATGCCGATCCCTAGAATCCGCGAGTACGTCGAACTCACCAAGGCGGGACATCACACCCATGAGCAACGCCTGGACCTACTGCGACGGCATCAGCAGGAAGTGGAAAAGCGCGTAGCCGAGCTTCAAGACGCCCTCACCACGATCGAGGCGAAAGTCGACTTCTACGCGGAATACGGAGCTGCCACGGCCAGCGACGACCTCTGGCTCGACGTGCCAACCTGCACGCTATCGACGACCAACGACACCAGACCGGCAAATCACTACCCAGTCACGACCTGATTGGCCAAAATCTCGTCCACAGGTTTTGACAATATCTCCACCCAGTGCTCGGCCGGATACTTGTAGAACTCGAGCAACACATCCATGTCGTCGGTGATCTTCGCGACCACCTTCGGATACTTCGCGCCGTAGTCGAGTTCGAAGGCCTTGATCGCCACTTGCGCCTTGTCGATGTCCTCGGCGTTGTAGATTTCCTTCATCGCCGCGAGCGCCCCGGGATGTGCCGACTTCGGTAGCGCAGCAAGTACATTGGCCTGCTTGTGGAACCAGCACCGCTGCTCCCGGGTTTCCGGGAACACCTCCCGCAACGCCCTCCAGAACCCCAGGGCGCCGTCACCGACCGCGAGAACGGGAGCGGTCATGCCGCGGCGTCGGCAGCCGCGCAGCAGGTCCGCCCACGACTCGGTGGACTCGCGGTACCCGTCGGTGAGGGCGACGAGCTCCTTCCGGCCGTCCGCGCGGACCCCGATCATCACCAGCAGGCACAGTTTGTCCTGCTCGAGCCGCACCTTGAGGTGGATGCCGTCGACCCACACATAGACGAAGTCGGTGCCCGAGAGGTCCCGATCCTGGAAGGCCTTGGCCTCGTCCTGCCACTGGGTCGTCAACCGGGTGATCGAGGCCGCCGACAACCCGGCACCCGATCCGAGGAACTGCTCGAGCGCCGGCCCGAAGTCGCTGGTGGAGAGCCCGTGCAGATACAGCAGCGGCAGCACCTCGTTCATCTGCGGGGACTTGCGCACCCACGCCGGCAGGATCGCGGACGAGAACCGCTGTCGCTCGCCGGTGTCCGGGTCGACGCGCTTGTCGTTGACCCGCGGGGCCTTCACGCTGACCGCACCAGCGGCGGTCAGCACGTCGCGTTCGTGGTGGTAGCCGTTGCGCACCACCAGGCGGTGACCGTTCTCGTCGACCTGATCAGCGAACTGTTCGATATAGGCGGCGACCTCCGCCTGCAGCGCGGCCGCCAGCATCTGCCGGGCACCGTCACGGACGATCTCGTCGAGCAACGACCGCCCGCCGTCGTCGGTGGAGCGGTCGTTGTCATGTACTACCGTGAGCACGGGCGTACCTTCCCAACCAGCGTTGCAGCGCTGGTCTTGATCGAATACCTGTTTTCTTGCAGATCATCATCCGGGAAGGTACGCCCTCCCCGACCCACAGGTATTGATCATTTCTCACGACCCTGGCGTTCGGACACCAGCGCCGGTAGCTGATCGGCCATCTGTCCCAGGACCTGCTGATCTGGGCGGGCGGACCAGTACTGCACATGCGGGCCCGGCACCTCGTCCTCCGGGAAGGCGAACGTCGCCGCCCAATGCCACCCCTCGCCGTCGTCGCCGGTGCAGCGCGCCAATGCAAGTCCAGATCCTTCGGAATGGTGTCCGGGCTGTACGGCTCGTAGTCGGTGTTGGACTCTCGTGCCGCGGCCTTGGTGTTCTCCCGGATCTCCGAGGCGAGGAGGCCATCGAGACTGATTCCCCACGGCACGCCATGCGCGATTCCGGCGGCCATCCGGGCGCGGACAACCAGCGGCACCATCCTCGCAGCGATCTGCAAGGTCATGCGGGGAGCGAAAGCAGGGTTTCCAGGGCCTCATCGCGCCGTGCGGCGACGATCTCCCGCCAGTCGACCAACCGGGCCACCCTCGGCCTGCCTGGTGATGGTGGTGGCGATCTGGCCGTGCCCGATCCCCGTTCGCCCGCCCAACCAACCCAACCGGGCGAACTCGGCCAGGACATCGGCGACGAAGGCGTGGTCGAGGTCGGAACCGCGGACCAGCTGCACCACGACACGAATCGGGATCCCGGCGCGAGGGTTTCAATGTCGTACCGCCTCACCGGCGAACCCGATCCACCCGACTCGACATCGGGGTCGACGGTGGTGCCGGCGTGACCGCGGTCACATCGTCGAGGTGGGTGTAGGACTCGAGGGCTTCGATGTCGAACCGGGACGGAATCGGCTGCCCCTCGTAGCTTCGGCGAAGGATTGGGGTCGCTTCGGTGAGACCGGCACCACGTCCCCGACGCGCAGGCAGCCGTCGATCGGAGCTGCCCCGATGGCGCCGCCGAACACACTCAGCAGCGGCACCAACTCCCGGAGCTGGTGCAGGCGACGACCGGTGATCGGCTCGGCCTGCGTCTTCACGATCGCGCCACCGTTGGGCAGGGCGTGCGCGACCGCGAGCGGCAGCTGGCCCTCGTAGTCGAGAACGTCGCGCAGCATCCCCTCGGCGATCCGGCGCAGCACGCCGCGCAAGGAGTTGCCGGAGATCACCGGGACCAGCTCCACCGACCCGTCGGCTGCACCGACAGGAAAGTCACCGCCACCAAATCATCGGCGGTGAACCGGTCGCCTCCTCGGCCCGGTCCCCCGTGCTCGACCAGGAATCGAAGTGCGCACCGACGTACGCGTCCCCACCCAGATGGGGATCGCCGAAGTACCGGTTCAGCGCGGCGATCGCCGCAGAATCCGAATCCGTCGCGAGGGTGCTCGGCAGCCGCAATGTCATACCCGCACCCTGTCACCCTCAGTCGCCGGCGGCCGGGAATTGACAACGGCAAGGGCCAGACAGATCGCGTTGGCCACCGGCCCGGCCTGCTGATAGCTCTGTCGATCATGTTCCCCGCTGTTCGAGAATGAAGCCCGCAAACCCGAAACGGGACGGGGACGTGTCATTCGCACTGGTGAGATCACTTTTCGAGGGCCGCGGTTCACCCCTATGGCAGGTGCGTGCGGGCCTTTTCCGCCAGGTCCGGCAAGCCCAGGGCGTCGAGCCAGTTGCCGGTCGAAGGTCCACGATTCGGTGAGGTAGAGCTCCCGGTCGATCGACGCATGCCCCGCATCGGACGCGTAAGCGAGGAAGACTCCGATCCCAGTGTCACGATTGATCGTGTCGACCGGTTCGCTCTACCATCCGAGGCGGATTCCACTGATCGAGGCGAATCCTTTCCCGAGAGGATTACGATGCCCAGGTATGCGTGGAACAAGTCACCACAGGAAGACAAGCGCCGCTACTTCGAGCTGATCAGACAATGCCACTCAGGATCGAAGGCGGCAGCGACGGTCGGCGTGTCGCTGAGCTGTGGGTCGCTGTGGTTCATCGACGCTGGCAGTATGTCTTATGTCGAGAGTCCGATCAGTAGCCGTTACTTGAGCCAAGACGACCGTATCGAGATCGCCGACGGGCTGGCCCGTGAGGAGTCGGTCAAGACGATCGCAGAACGCATCGGCAAAAGCTTCCAGTCGGTGTACAAGGAGATCGCACGCAATCGAAAATCCGATGGTCGCTACCAACCGTGGTACGCCCACAACCAGGCACACCAGCGTCGACGACGCCCGAAAGTGCGTGTGTTCACCCACGATGACACGCTGCGTCGGCTCGTCGCCGCTAAGCTCGGCAAGCGCTGGTCACCGGCACAGATCAGCCGGTGGCTGCGGCGACGTTACCCACGCCGCACGGCGTGGCACGTGTGCGTTGAGACGATCTATGAAGCGGTGTACCGCGGACTGGTCTTGGCTGCGACTGGCGGGTCTTTGCGCACCGGCCGGACTTATCGCCGGCGCCGTGGCCGCGGACGATCCCGGGACGGTTCGCTCAAGCAGTCAACGAATATGACGCCCATCGCGCAACGGCCAGCCCACGTGGAATCACGTCGTCGGGTAGGGCATATCGAGGGCGACCTCATCATCGGCGCCGGCCAGAGATCGGCGATCGCGACACTCGTCGAGCGCAAGACGCGATTGACCATCCTGGTCGCGATCCGTGGTGGCCACTCCGCGCAAGTCGTCGGGGATGCTCTCATCGAGCGCTTCACGCAGATGCCCGTCTCCCTGCGTCGGTCGCTTACCTGGGACCAGGGCAACGAGATGTTTCACCACGAGCGTATCGCGGACGCCACCGGCCTGAAGATCTACTTCGCCGATCCCCACTCGCCGTGGCAGCGGGGATCAAACGAAAACACGAATGGACTTCTGCGGCAGTATTTCCCGAAGGGAACTGACCTAAGCGGCTGGACCCAAGACCAGCTCGACGAGGTCGCCACCGAACTCAACGACCGTCCGAGGCTATGCCTGAATGACCTCACTCCGAACCAGGCTGTGCGACGATGGTGGCCCCTGCACGATTACCCGATGATTCGCCACGACTAGTGGAATCCGCCCGACCTGCCTTCGTGGCTTCTGCCAGTTCTGCGGCCGGCCGACACACGAAAAGGGACCGGCCGACCTGGCTTGAGAGGAGCGTGGCGTCGCCCCGACTGGGATATGCCGATCGACCGGTCCATGCCAACCACCCGCAACCTGGGCAGGAGACATACCACCATGATCGTCATCGGGATCGATGCGCACAAGCGCACCCACACGGCCGTCGCCGCCGATCAGAACGGGAGCTAGCTGTCGACGAAAACCACTGGCACCGCCAGCAAGGACCATCTGGCGCTGCTGCGATGGGGCGCAGAACAATGCGACGATCGCTTCCGGTCCAAGGATGCCTTCGCGCGCCACAACGGAACCGCACCGCTGCCGGTGTGGTCGTCGAACCATGCCCGACATCGTCTCTCGCGCACCGGGAACCGGCGGATCAACGCAGCGATCCATATCATCGCACTCACCCAGGCTCATTGCCATCCCGACGCCCGAGCCCTCTTGGCCCGGCGCAAAGCGGGCGGTGACGGTGGCATGGAAGCCCTTCGCATCCTCAAGCGCAGGCTTTCCGATGTCGTCTATCGCGCCATGCTCGCGGACCGACCACTGATGGGCACCGCGACGGCTGTTTGACAGAGGAGCAAGTGGCAGCTTTCCACCCGTCCGGCGGTGCCCGAGCACTGGCGTTGCACCCCGGCCGAGCGGGTGCCCTTCTTGAGGAATCCGGTGTCGTCGACGATCAGTACACCGGCCGGATCGCCGAGGCGTTCGACCACGTAGTCACGGACGTCGTCGCGGACCCCGTCGACGTCCCAGTCCGCCCGCCGCAGCAGCCGTTGCATCCCGTCCGGGCTCATTTCGCCGGCCCGCTCGGCGAGGGTCCACCCGTTCTTGCGTTCCAGACCCGCAACCAAACCCGTCACATATTCACGGACCCGGGACCGCGGCTCCGACCGGGCGAACCGACCGGAGATCCGCTCATGCAACGCTTCCAACTCGGCAGCAACCAGATCGAGGACCACACAACCAGTATCGTCTACCTGTCAAGCAAGTGCCGTTGCAGTACTACCGGGGCTGCGCCCCAGCCCGACGAGTCGTGTGGCAGCCGCTGCGGTCCGGGGGCTCCGGCCGGTCGGGGTGATGACCCTGGTCGACGTCGTCGATCGGGTGTATGAACCGTCGTAGCGGTTGGTTGGCCTACTGGCCGCCCGATCGTCCGGAGCTCATCATGACCATACCGCGCAGCGTCGCCGACGTGCTGACCGCGCACACGCTCTTCGAGGTCGAGTGCATCGACCGGATGTACCTCAATGTCTACGTCCCCGGTTTGCAGTACGCCCCAGGTCTGGTCGCCTACGTGCACCGACAACTCGGGTTGCCGGTCGCCTCGACCGCCACGTTGGCGCGGATCACCGACCGCTTCTCGGCGGCGGTGCACCGCTTCGCCGACACCCGACACATCCCGTGGGTCGACTTCGTCAAGGGTCAGCGCAAGGACGACGTCATGCACGAGCACCTGCAGCACTTCACCGCGGCCGAGGGAGTGGTGTTCATCGGACGGGCGCAGGAGAAGACCCCGTTGTTCCGCACCGAGAAACGCCGCGACGCGGACGGCAACAGCTACCCGTGGATCGTCAAAACCACCGGCATGGTCAACGATTACTACTTCTACTGCGTCGACGCGGACTTCGGACCTTTCTTCCTCAAGTTCTGCTCGTACTTCCCCTACAACGCCAAACTCTGTATCAACGGCCACCATTGGGCCCAACGTCAGGCGGCGAGGGCCGGGCTCGGGTTCACCGCGCTCGACAACGCCTTCGCCGCCGTCGACGACCCCGACGCGCTGCAGGCGATCTGCGATCGGCTGACCGGTCCCCGGATCGATGCCCTGCTCCGCAAGTGGCTGGCGATTCTGCCGGATCCGTTCACCGACGCCGATCGGGACGTCGGCTACCGCTACGACCTGTCGATCCTCCAGGCCGAGTTCTCCCTGACCCAGATGCTCGACGCCCCGGTCTCGGGGCGGGTGTTCTTCGAGCAGGTCATCCGCGACAACCTCGATCTCGGTCGCCCCGATCAGGTCACGCTGGTGTTCGACCGGCGGTTGATGCGCCGGGGGCCGCGTGCCACCCCGGGACGATTCCGCACCCGGGTGATCACCGAAGGCGTCATCCCCAGCCTGCACGTCGACTACAAGCACACCACCATCAAGCAGTACCACAAACAGGGACGCGCCCTGCGTACCGAGACCACCATCAACGACACCCGCGATTTCCACCTCGGGAAACGACTGACACATCTGCCCGCCCTGCGGGAGATCGGCTTTCACGCCAACCGACGCCTGCTGCGCGCCGGGCGACTCAGCCACGACCCGATCACCGGCGCCGACGCCCTCGCCGCCATCACCGGCCCCCTCACCACCGCCACCGGCACCCGCGTCCCGGGCTTGCGGTTCGCCGACCAGCGCAGCCACGCCCTGCTCTCCGCGCTGCTGGTCTTCCGGCTGCACCCGAACGGCTTCACCAACAAGGACCTGCGCACCCTCACCGGCGAGCTGCGCGGACTCGACCCGGACACGGTGTCTACCGGGCAGATGACCTACGACCTGCGCCGGCTGAAAACCCGCAACCTCATCGCCCGGATCGAGGGCAGCCACCGGTACCGGGTCACCGACCTCGGACTCGACACCGCGAAGTTCCTCACCTGTGTTCACGATCGGGTCCTGCGCACCGGCCTAGCCGAACTCGCCACCCCGACAACCACTCCCGGCCGCCTGCGAGCGGTTGCCACCGCGTACCGCACCGCCGTCGATACCCTCACCGCCACAGCGCAACTCGCAGCCTGAAATATCAAGCAGTCGAACGTGACCCGAACACCGCAAACTTGACTCAACAATCCGGCTACGCCATCTCTAGTAGTACTTTGTTAGGTGGGGAAGGTGTGGTCACAGAGTGGGCAGGTACCGATCCAACGGGCAAGTGCGCGTTGGAGTTCGCGGAGAACGGCGTAGAGGCTCAGTCCTGCCCAGCTGCTTTAGGGTCGGTGAGCCGGAGGGTGGTGAGGAATAGGTGAGCGGCGGTGACCAGGGTGGCGTGGTGATGCCAGCCCAGCCAGGAACGACCCTCGAAATGATCCAGCCCGAGACCGGTTTTCAGCTCCCGGTAATCGTGCTCGACGCGCCAGCGGAGTTTCGCCAGGCGCACGAGTTCTTTCAGTGGGGTCTCGGCGGGCAGGGTGGAGAGCCAGTAGTCGGTCGGCTCGTCGGCGCCGGCGGGCCACTCGGCGAGCAACCAGAGCCGGGCAGGGTGCCGTCGTCGGCGCGGGGAATGTCGCGGTTCGCCGGGCGGATGCGCAGCGCGGCGAACCGCGAGCGCATCGCCGCGGTCGGATTGGTCAGGTCGGCCTTGCTGCCGCGGCGCCAGGTCACCGTCCGCAGGGCCTTCCGTCCGGCGGCCAGGACCAGGTCCTTGCAGCTGGCGGCCGGTCCCGGGTAGCGCGGGGCCGGTTGCCGTCCGCGCCCGCTGTAGGGAGGTGTCTCGGGGACTGCGTCGCCGGGAAAGGCGCTGGTGGACCCCTTGACGGCGACGACGTAGTCGATGCCCCGCTCGGTCAGCGATTCCCGGAAGGCGGTGGTGTCGCCGTAGCCGGCGTCCGCGACCACGACCGGCGGGATCCGGCCCCACTCGATCAGCTCGTCGATCATCTCGATCGCCATTTCCCACTTTGTGCGGTGATGCTCCGCGTCGGGGATCGCGGACCGGCGCCTGCGGGCGGTGATCGCCGCGACCGCATCGGGATCGGTGGTGGACCGATCGTCCCAGCTCTGCGGCAGGAACAGTCGCCAGTCCAACGGGGCCGACGCGTCATCGGTGGCGGCGTGCACGCTGACCGCGATCTGGCAGTTGCCGACCTTGCCGAGGGTGCTCGAGTACTGACGGGCCACACCCGGCGAGCGGTCGCCGTCCTTGACGAACCCGGTGTCGTCGACGACCCACGCATCCGGGGCGATCAGACCGCACGCTTTGCGGGAGAGGGTTTTCCGTACCGGAACCACGTCCCACGGCGAGGTCGTCACGAACTGCTGCAACTGTTGATGGTCGACCTGCAACCGCTCCGCCATCGGCTGCATCGACTTCCGACGCCCGTCGAGCATCAACCCGCGCGCATACAGCCCGGCCTTCGCCCGCTGATCCTTCCGTGCCAGCGACGAGAACACCTCACCGACAAACGTATCCAACTGTTCCCCGACCCGGGCGAGAGCGGCTGTATCCATGCCCGCATGCTCTCGAGAAAACCACGAAAACTCGAGCCGACACGCCGAGCTAACAAAGTACTACTAGCTACCTACGCCATCTCTAGCTACCTAGGGCTACAAAGGCGGATCGGCATGTCGCCACAACGCATTTGGCGAAATAGACCTCTTGTCGAGCGCGAGCTGAACTACGGCGATGCGTATCTCTTGGCGTTGATGTGAATTAGGGCATCATGCAGCCAGATCTTCCCCGCTGAAGCCCTTCTCGAGCTTCATACGAACTGATGCGAGATAGCGCGCGGCGTCGGCACCGTCGATGATGCGGTGATCGTAGGACAGCGACAGGTAGGCGATTGACCGCGCCGTGATGAGGAGGCTCCCGTTTTGGTCTCGCTCTGGCATCATTCTTTCGACGACAGTTCCTACACCGAGGATCGCCGACTGTGGCTGGTTGATGATCGGAGTGTCGAACAGTGCGCCCCGGCTCCCAGTGTTGGTGATGGAGAAGGTGCCGCCAGCGAGGTCGTTGGGACGAATGGTCCCGGTGCGGACCGCGGCGGCCAGATCGGCAATGGCGTGGCTGATCTCTGCGATACTCATGCGGTCAACGTCTCGGATGACTGGCACCATCAGTCCCTTCTCACTGTCGACGGCCATGCCGAGATGGACGGCACCGCGGTACGTCACTTCGGTGTAGTCCGCATTGAGCGAGGAGTTGATCACGGGGTGCTCCCCAATCGACTCGACCGCGGCCGCGACAACGAACGGAAGGAACGACAGCTTCACACCGGTCTGCCGAACGAATGTCTCCTTGTGTGCATTGCGCAACGCAGCGATGGCGGTGAGGTCGGCCTCGACGACGGTCGTCAATTGTGCTGACTTTTGGAGAGATTCGAGCATTCTGCGGGCGATGGTGAGTCGAATCGGGGACAGCTTTTCCACTCTGTCTCCCACCGCCTTCGGAGCCGCATGCACCGATGTCTCAGTCACCGCTGGCGCGGGCGGTGCGTCCGGGGGAGCCGCATCTCCGACCACCAGCTGCGAGTCGGGTTCCGGCTGAGCCTCGGACTCCCGCGCAGTCGTCGGCTCAGGCTGTGTAGCGCCGAGCCGTGCGATGATCGCACCGATCGGCACGACGGCGTCTTCGGGTTCGAGGATGGCGGTCAGGATCCCGGTCGCTGGCGCGGGGATCTCGGTGTCGACCTTATCGGTGGCCACTTCCAGGAGTGGTTCATCGACTCCCACGGGGTCTCCGACTGCTTTGAGCCAGCGCGGGATGGTGGCTTCGGCGATGGCGTCCCCCAACTCCGGGACGGTTACTACGATGTCGGTGTCGGTGGTTGGCATCTCAGCCTTTCTGAGTGAGATCGAGGTCGGGCGCGCACGGCGTGGTGGATGAGTGGCGGTCGAGAAACACGATATTCGCTGCGCTAAGTCTCGCCAGCGGCGTGCTTGGGCTGTTGGCGGGATGGGCAGTGGTCTCCACGCGGTGTGCCGGCGGATGCCGGTGGACCTGCTACCCGCCAGCGGACTCTCAGAAATCTTTGAGCGCCCGCGCTCCTGCAGTTACGTCGTCAAGCATCCGCCACTGGCCCGCTCCTGGCAGTTCTGCGATCTGAGGGCATTGGCCCGGTTTGCCATCGAGCGGCGCGAATCTGTGCTGCCGACGTACGTGTCATCGAGGGGAATGATGCCGGCCGGGGCGGTCAGCAGCCGCTTCGAGGGACCGTCCGGTGTCGGCCAACATCGGGTGCGTGGCCGAGCGATAGAGCTGCAGTGTCGCCCAGCCCATGTCGGGTCCTGCGGGTCGGTGACCTTTCGGGCGAGTGCAGGGTTCACTCCGCGTTCCAAATGGTGTGTTCTAGTAGGACTTTGTTAAGTGGGGAAGGTGTGGTGGCATAGTGGGCAGGTACCGATCCAACGGGCAAGTGCGCGTTGGAGTTCGCGGAGAACGGCGTACAGCGCCAGTCCTGCCCAACTGCTTTTGGGTCGGTCAGCCGGAGCGTGGTGAGGAACAGGTGCGCAGCGGTGACCAGGGTGGCGTGGTGGTGCCAGCCGAGCCAGGAACGACCCTCGAAATGGTCCAGTCCGAGGCCGGTTTTCAGCTCCCGGTAGTCGTGCTCGATGCGCCAGCGGATCTTCGCCAGACGGACCAGTTCTTTCACTGGGGTGTCGGCGGGCAGGTTGGAGAGCCAGTAGTCGGTGGGCTCGTCGGCGCCGGCGGGCCACTCGGCGAGCAACCAGAGCTCGGGCAGGGTGCCGTCCTCGGCGCGGGGAATGTCGCGGTTCGCGGGGCGGATCCGCAGGGCGGCGAACCGGGAGCGCATCGCCGCGGTGGGATTGTCGGGATCGATCTTGGTTCCCTTGCGCCAGGTCACGGTCCGCAGGGCCTTACGTCCGGCCGCGAGGACGAGATCCTTACAGGTCGAATGCGGGCCATAGCGGGGTGTCGGCGGGCGACCGCGACCGCTGTAGGCCCCGGTCTCGGGGACCGCCTCGCCGGGATAGGCGCTGGTCGCACCCTTGACGGCGACGACGTAGTCGATGCCGCGGGCGGTCAGCGCTTCCCGGAAGGCGGTGGTGTCGCCGTAACCGGCGTCCGCGACCGCCGTCGGTGGGGTGCGGCCCCACTCGGTCAGCTCGTCGATCATCTCGATCGCCATTTCCCATTTGGTGCGGTGATGCCCGGAATCGGGGATGGCGGACCGGCGCCGTCGGGCGGTGATCGCCGCGACCGCATCGGGGTCGGTGGTGGACTGCTCGTCCCAGCTCTGCGGCAGGAACAGCCGCCAGTCCAGCGGAGCGGACGCCGCGTCGGTGGTGGCGTGCACGCTGACGGCGATCTGGCAGTTGCCGACCTTGCCGAGGGTGCCCGAGTACTGGCGGGCCACGCCCGGGGAGCGGTCCCCGTCCTTGGTGAAGCCGGTGTCGTCGATGACCCATGCATCCGGGTCGATCAGACTGCACGCTTTGCGCGACAGCGTTTTCCGTACCGGCACCACGTCCCACGGCGAGGTGGTCACGAACTGCTGCAACTGTTGATGGTCGACCTGCAGCCGCTGCGCCATCGGCTGCATCGACTTCCGCCGCCCGTCCAGCATCAACCCCCGCGCATACAGCCCCGCCTTCTCCCGCTGATCCTTCCGCGCCAGCGACGAGAACACCTCACCGACGAACGTATCCAACTGTTCCCCGACGCGGGCAAGAGCGGCTGTATCCATGCCCGCATGCTCTCGAGAAAATCACGAAACCTCGAGCCGACACGCCGATCTAACAAAGTACTACTAGTGTCCTGAGTCGTTGTTCAGTTGATTAATCCGCGTGCAGTAGTTGGCGAGGTTGTCCAGGATTTCGTCCGCGGTTTTGGTCCACACGAAGGGTTTTGGATCGTCGTTCCATGCGTCGATCCAGGCTTGGACGTCGGTCTCGAGTTCTTTCACGCTGCGGTGGGTGGATCGGCGGAGTTTGCGGCTGGTCAGCTCGCCGAACCAGCGTTCGACGAGGTTCAACCAGGAACCGCTGGTCGGGGTGAAATGCAGATGGAACCGCGGGTGGGCGGCCAGCCAGGTCTTGATCGCCGGGGTCTTGTGGGTGGCGTAGTTGTCACAGATCAGGTGCAAGTCCAGCTCGGCGGGGGTGTTCTTGTCGATGGTCTTGAGAAACCGGAGGAACTCCTGATGGCGGTGTCGTCGCTGGTGCTGGCCGATGACCTTGCCAGTGGCGATGTCGAGGGCGGCGAAAAGGCTTGTGGTGCCGTGGCGGATGTAGTCGTGGGTCTTGCGGCCCGGTACGCCGGGCATCATCGGCAGCATCGGGGCGGTGCGGTCCAACGCCTGCATTTGCGATTTCTCGTCCACGCACAGCACCAGTGCCTTGTCGGGCGGGGCGAGGTAGAGGCCGACGATGTCGCGGACCTTCTCGATGAACTGTGGATCGGTGGACAACTTCCAGGTGTCCACCAGATGCGGCTTGAGGCCGAAAGCGCGCCAGATACGGGAAATCGCGGTCTGGGACATGCCGGTGGCCCGGGCCATCGACCGGGTCGACCAGTGCGTGTCCCCGTTCGCCGGCGTCTCCTCCAGGGTCTTGACGATCACCGTCTCGACCTGCTCGTCGGTGATCGTGCGAGCCGCACCCGGCCGCGGCTCGTCCGCCAGGCCCGCCAGTCGATCCTTGACGAACCGGGCCCGCCACTTGGACACCGTCTGCGGCCAGATCCCCAGTCTCGCAGCGACATCCTTGTTCGTCACGCCCTCCGCGCACGCCAGCACGATCTTCGCCCGCAGCGCCAACGCCTGCGACGTCTTCGCGCGTCGAGCCCAACCCAGCAGCGTGTCACGCTCGACATCGGACAGAACCAATTCCGCCTTCGGGCGACCAGAAAATGCCATTACCCGATGCTACCAACATATTCAACGGATCAATAACTCAGGACACTAGTGCGGCGTGTGGTAAGTAGCTTGACGGTCAGGCTTGTGGAGCCACAGCAGTGTCCGGTCACGCCCTATGACCTCGAGGGATCTCGAGCAAAGGCGCGACTGCGGACACCGCATAGATGGCCTCAGGAGACGTCGTACCGTGCTGCAGTCGGGCCAATTGGCGCCTCGCAGCACTTCTGAGCCGATGATTGAATTCCGCGAGCTCAATCGAGAAGGCAGTTGCGACGTTCTCCGGAGTAGGCCCTCCCAATGGTTCCCAGAGGAGAGCAAAATCCAGAATATCATTCTCGTTATTAGCGTTCCACATTTCGTCCTGCCGAAGTATGCGCTCTGGATTCTACAGGTTTCGGGATCTATCGAATGGTCATACCGCCAGGACTAGCCGGTCAGCGACTGGGTGCAGATTCGCTCGTCTTCCGTTGTCGCGGATAGGCACTCGCTAAGCTCAGCATCTCGTCTTCGGTGCACTTCGATTCAGCGATGACCTGCCACAACCGATCGATGAACCGACGCTTTGTCAATCCAAAGTGCACAAGGATGTCCTCCTCGGAAGCGCCTCCGAATGGCGCCCACATTCGGGCGAACCCGATAAGATGCTCGGCATCGGTCCCAGGATGGCAGCCTCGCTGGCTCGCTTCGACCGCGGCGCGACGTCTCTGACGTAATAAGCGATACTCACGAGAGTTCATAGAAATTCACGCACCCAATAGGTAATGAGGAACCGATAATTTCGGATGACGGTACGGGGTATACGAGGGCCGGTCGCCTCCTGCCCGCCCGTCAAGTTACTTATCCCACACCGCACCAGAGGTGGTCCGGCCAGATCGTAAATCGCGGTCTCTCCGTCGTCGGACGGCAGTCGCTCCGCGAAATCGTGCCAGTCGTAGCGCGGGTCGAACAGTCCGATGGCATCGCCGGCCCACGAGCGTAGGAGATCTGGGCGTGCCATGGCCACGTTGACGACATGTCCCCCGCCCCAGTCGTGGCCGACCAGATCAACTGGCTCACCGAACTGCTCCAGTTCGGTGATGAGCCAATTGCGGTAGCTGTTCATGCCGGCATCAAAGCCGGCTGCAACATTGCCGCCGAACCCAGGGGGGATCAACAAAAAGACGTCGGGCATGTGATTCTCGAACGAGCGGTTGCCAGACGTCCGCCGTCTCGGGCGCTCCGTGCACGAAGACTTTCATCAGGTACTCCTGTTCATCAACCAACTGTCGTTCCGCCGAGTCAATTCAGTATTTCGCGAGATAACCGAGATCGACCGGCAGAACCGTGCCTGTCAGGTTGCGGGACTCCTCGGATGCGAGGAAGACGACCGCATCACTGACGTCGTTCGCCTCAACCCACGGTTCATTGAAGATGTGGAACGGACTCAAAGCCGCTGACACCTCGGCCTCGGTTGCGTTGTCCTTTCCGCCTACAAAAGTCTGGGACACGGTGGCATTCCTGATCATGGGGGTATTGACGTTGGTGGGTGCGACCGAGTTCACGCGAATTCGGTGGGGACCGAGTTCGTTAGCTACTTCGACCTGAAAAAGTCGGGGTGTGGCGGTACGTGATCAGCCAGTCCTGGAACGGGAGAATGGCCTCAACCCGTTGGGCTAGAAGGGATCGAGGCCATCGTGTTCCGTACCGTAGGCGATCAACCGTCGTTGTTCGAGTCGGTGCTGCCGCAGGAGTTGCTGCGGCTTCCCGCGGAGCTCGAGCGAGTGGATGGGCTGTTGGATGATCCGGCGTTCTTCGCACCGTTCGTTCCGTACTTCGACCCGCGGATCGGTCGTCCGTCGACGCCGATGGAGACCTACCTGCGGTTGATGTTCCTCAAGTTCCGCTACCGGCTCGGCTATGAGAGCCTGTGTCGCGAGGTGAGCGACTCGTTCACCTGGCGCCGGTTCTGCCGGATTCCCTTGGACGGGTCGGTGCCGCACCCGACGACGTTGATGAAGCTGACGACCCGCTGTGGCGCGGCGGCGGTGGTCGGGCTGAACGAGGCGCTGCTGGCCAAGGCGACCGAGGCCAAGGTGCTGCGCACCACCAAGTTGCGGGCCGACACGACGGTGGTGCCCAGCAACGTGTCCTACCCAACCGACTCCGGTTTGTTGGCCAAGGCAATCCGACGGATCGCGGTCACGGGCAAGCGGATCCAGGCCGCCGGTGGAGCGACTCGCACCCGGGTGCGGGACCGGTCCCGTGCGGCGGGCAGGCGTGCGCACGCGATCGGTTTCAAGCTGCGGTCGCGCAGCGCCGCGGGCCGAGACGAGGCCCTGGCGGCGGTCCGGCACACGACCGGGGAGCTGGCCGACCTGGCCGAGACCGCCGCCACCGATGCCGAACGGCTGCTGGCCAACGCGAAACACGCGCTGCGCCGGGCGCGCGCCAAGGCCACAGCCCTGAAGGGGACGGGTGCGCACGACGGGGCCGCGGGCCGCCGGCGCGGACGCCTGGCCCGCGCCATCGACGACCTCGAGGACCTGGTCACCGCCACCCGGCAGATCACCGCTGAGGTTGCCCCTTGAGAGTGGACACCGGATTTCATGCGGCAACTGACAGCGTAGACGACGCGATCAGCCGTTGTTCGAACTCCACCGGGGAGAGGTATCCCAGCGCGGAGTGACGGCGACGTCGATTGAAGTACGAGAGCCACTCGAACAGCTCCAGCCGTGCCTGCGACTTCGACGTCCAACTCCGTCCGTGCAGCCACTCCCTCTTGAGTCCTTGGAAGAACGACTCGGCGAGAGCATTGTCGTAACTCGAGCCGACCCGGCCTCGACTCGGGCGGATCCCATGACGGCGGCATACATCGCCGAAAGCCTTTGCGGTGTACTGAGATCCGCGATCGCTATGGAATACGACCCCATGGACATCACCACCGCGGGTGCGCACCGCCATCTCGATCGCGTCCGTGACGAGCTCGGTGCGCATATGGTCGGCGATGGACCACCCCACCACCCGACGTGAACAGATGTCGATCACCGTCGCCAAAAACAACCACGACGAGCCCACCGGAATGTAGGTGACGTCCCCACACCACTTGGTATCCACAGCCGAAGCGGTGAAGTCCCGCATCACCAGATCCGGGACCGGTGGAGCTGACTTGTCCGCGATGGTCGTGCGCTTGGTGCGGCGCAGGTGCCGGCCCACGACGTGGTTGATTCGCATCAGCCGAGTCACCCGCTTGCGGTTGATCTTGCGCCCGCGGGAGCGGAGTTCGGCGTGCACCCGCGGGGCGCCGTAGGCGCTGCGGTGCTTGGCATGGATGGCGCGGATCTCGGCGACCGTCGTGGCCTCGTCGGCCTGGCGGTCGGCGCGAGCATCCTCGGTGGCCAGGTGCTTGTAGTAGCCGGAGCGGGAGGTCCCGAGCACCCGGCACAGCCGCTGCACGCCGAACTCGGCGCGATGGTCGGAGATGAAGTCCCAGCGGCGGGTCTTCACTTCACCTCCTTTGCGAAATACGCGGCTGCCCGGCGCAGGATCTCGCGTTCGAGCTGCCATTCCTTTTCCGCACCCCGTAGCCGGGCGTTCTCCGCCCGCAGGCGCGCGAGCTCGTCCGCCTCGGTCCCGTCGGCGCCGGTACTGCAGTCCTGCGACCGCGCGTTACGGGCGGTGTCCTTGCGGACCCACGTCCGTAGCGTCTCGCCACTGACGCCCACATCCGCGGCCACATCCGCGTACGTGCGTTTACCGTCGGCCGCGCGGTACAACGCGACCGCGTCTTTCCGGAATTCCTCCGTGTACAGAGACTGGCGTCCCACCTCGACATCCCTCCTGGCTCTCCTAGAACCATTGTCAGGGGTGTCCACTCCAAGGGGGCAACCTCACCGCGCAGACCCGACAGCGGTTGGCCGGGCAGACCCCGGACGGAGCGACCCGGCGGGTCAGCCTGCACGACCCCGACGCCCGGCCCATCGCCAAGGGACGGCTCGGTAAGCCCGTCGAGTTCGGCCACAAGGCCCAGCTCGTCGAAGGCGACGACGGCGTGATCGTGGACCACAACGTCGAACGCGGCAACCCGGCCGACGCACCCCAATTGGCACCAGCTGTGGATCGGGTCCGCACACGTGCCGGGCGCCCGCCACGCACGGTCACCGCCGACCGCGGCTACGGCGAGAAAGCCGTCGAGGACGACCTCCGTGACCTCGGCGTGCGCCACGTGGTCATCCCCCGCAAGGGCAAACCCTCAGCTGACCGGCGAGCCGAGGAACACCGCCCGGCGTTCCGACGAACAATCAAGTGGCGCACCGGAGTCGAAGGCAGAATCAGCGCCCTCAAACGTGGATATGGCTGGGACCGCACCCGCATCGACAGCACCGAAGGCGCCAAGATCTGGGTCGGCCACGGGGTCCTGGCGCACAACCTGGTCAAGATCAGCACCCTGGCAGCGTGAAAGGCGCCGATCGGGGGGACTTGCGGCCAACCCAATCCCGACCGGCCGAGAACGGCCGAATCATGCTCACCGGGGCGCCTCGTTTTTCAGGTCGAAGTAGCTAGGGATTTCATAAGTCCGACGACGCCGTGCTTGGCGGCGACGTAGTGGGAGATGTTCGGGACACCGCGGTGATGGGCAGTGGAGCTGATCAGGATTACGGAGCCGCCGTTGCCCGCCTGGAGCATCGCCGGTACCGCCGCTTTGGTGGTTCTCCACACGCCACCGAGATTGATGTCGATCAGATCGGCCCATTGAGTCTCGGTGATCTGCCAGGAGGGGGCCATGGACAGCACTCCCGCGTTGGCGCAGATGATGTCCAATCGACCGAACCTGTCGATGCCCGCGGTGACAGCGGCGTCCATTGTGTCTTGGTCGCGGACGTCGGCGATGTGGGTTACTACACCAGCTCCGGTCGCTGCGATAAGCCGTTCGGTCTCGTCGAGGTCAGCTTTCGAGGCCAGGGGGTACGGAATGGAGGTGATCGGCTGGCATGCATCGGTCGCGATCACGTTAGCTCCTTCCTGGGCCATGCGGATGGCGTGAGATCGCCCCTGACCGCGTGCTGCCCCAGTGACCAGAGCGGTCATTCCGGCGAGTCTTCGTCCCCCACAGGTCTGTGCACCATTGCTTTTCACTGGCTAGCCAGTGTCTTTCCGAGCAACGCGGAGACGTCGGTCGGTTCTGGCTTCAACAGTTCGTAGTGGTCGCCGGTCCATTGATAGCTGTAGGCCGAGGTGTTGAAGGTTCGAGGCAACCCCGGCAGGCTGCTGTCCGCGAAGGACGGGATGACCGGTGCCAGACCCACATCGATGTTCGTCATCTCATTGAGCGCAGCCAACACCGATTTTCCTGAGTAGTCGGTCAGCCCCTCCATGGCCTGCGCCACGATCTTTACGCCGCTGTAAGCACTTTCTGCGGCAACGTCTTGAACCGCATCCGGGTTGACCTCTGCCATCTGCCGAGAAAACGTGTCTGCCGCCGGGTCGACTCCAGGAAGCTTGAATGTGGTCGTGGAGTACACGCCTACCGCTGGCTCGCCGAGATCCCGCATTGCCGACTCGGGAAGCGCCGGGGTTGCGCCTGAGACTTCGACGTTCGCTCCTACGTTGTCGATGGCTTTGATTACCGCGGTATTGAGAGTTGGTGGCAGCGCTAAGAACACGCAGTCGGTGCCCCCTTCGAGTACCGTCGCGACGCGGGCGGTCACATCTGTTGCATCTACCTGCAGCGGTACCAGTCGCGCGGGAGCAGCTATGGGCACGTTCTCGGCGTAGAACTTCTTCATTATCCGGGCGGCTTCGACTCCCGCCGGGACATCAGTGTGGAGTACACCCGGCTTGGCGCACTTGTCGTAGTGCGGCATTCCGACCACGACAGAGAACAGATGCACCGGCGTGCTCAGCATGGGAAAGGACACCGGACTTGTGCGATCCAGGGCGCCGAGGTCGTTGCTTCCGACTGACGGGATGCCCGCTCCTTCGAGCGCCCGCACTACCGAGTTGTTCTGCAGGCTGTGGAGGCCGACCACGGCAGACACATTTTCCTGCACCGCTTTTCGAGCGCACGCTGCCGCGGCATTGGGGTCGTTCTGCGCATCGCATGACAGAAGTTCGATCGAGTCGCCGTTGATACCACCACTGAGGTTGGTCTCGTTCACTGCGGCCTGCGCCCCGTCCACAATCTGTGGAAATGAGAACCCAGGCGCGGTGAAGTCACCGATCACCATCATCTTCACGGTGCTGGATTCCGAGGCCGAGTCGGTACTGCACGCCGCGACGGCCACGCTGACCGCCGTCACGGTAAGGAGAAGCGTTCGAGTCTTCGATGACATCAGACCCCTATTTCATTTGATGAAATACACTTGTTTTTGGTGAATTGAGTGTGCGGCGTCACAGCGAGGCTGTCAAGTAGCTCGCAGAGCGATTGCTAGAAACGCAGGCTGATCACATCTGCTGTTGGACAGTAGCTTCCGCGCCTGAGGCAGTGCTCAACCGGCGGCGGTGTACCCGCCGTCGACGTAGAGGGTCTGGCCGGTGATAAAAGTCGACTCCGCAGAAAGGAAAAAGGCGATGGCGGCGCTCACGTCCGCGGGCTGTCCAAGCCGACCCATTGGGATCTTTCGGCTCAGAGTCTCGATGTCGACCCCGCCCAGTTGATTGAGGTTCTGCAGAGCGGGTGTCTCAGTCCACGCCGTGCGACGGCGTTGACCCGGATTCCTCGACCAGCCCATTCCACCGCGAGGACCTTGGTCAGCGCGGTGATGGCCGCTTTCGTCGCGGTGTATGCGGCGCGGCCAAATGTGCCGCGGGCGCTGAGGATTGAACCTAGGTTGACGATGCTGGACTGCTCCTGAAGGTGCGGATAGACCGCTTGGGACATGAAGAAGGTGCCGTTGAGATTGACCTCGATGACGGAGTTCCAGGCGTGCGCTGGCATGGTGGCGCCGGGTGCAGGTCTATTGATACCGGCGTTGTTGACCAATCCGTACAATGAGCCATGAGATCGAGCTACGGCGTCGACTACCGCCGGTATTTGTTCGATGTCTGTTATGTCGAGATGGTGATATTCGCAGGATAACTCGTGGGCGAATGATTTCAGCGTCTCGAGATCGCGGTCGAGTAGGACTGGGGTGTAGCCATCACGCAGGCAGCGACGCGTCACCGCGGCGCCCAGGCCTTTGGCAGCGCCGGTGATCAGAACAGTTCGACCTGCCTGGTCGCCACCGGCGCCACTTAGGGTCATCGCTTCGCCGGCATCGGGAACTGCTCGAGATAGGAGGCCCATTCGGGCTCGACATCGACGTCGAGGGTGGCCAGGATGCGTGCCACGTTGTTGAAGAACGAGACGATGAGTAGCAGTTCGATGGCCTGTTCTCGTCCGAGCTTGTCTTCTACGTCGGCCCAAGTCTGCGCCTGTGCCTTGCCGTCGACGGTGACCTCGGTGGCGAAACGCAGGACCAGCTGCTCGGTGGCACCCAACCCGTGCGGTCGTCCTTCGATGGCGGCGATCAGGTCGGTGATGTCAGCCTTGGTGGCTCCGAACTCTTGAGCGAGCTGGAGGTGATGACTGAACTCGTAGTCGCTTTGCAGGAGGTAGCCAATATGCAGGATCGCAAGTTCACGAAGGCGGGAGTCCAACTCGGTCTGATATCTGACCCAGTGCGGCATGACCGAGAAGGCCCGCAGGGCTTTCGGATTGTTCGCGATGGCGCGAGAGAGGTTGATCGGTCGGGCAAGCAGGTCGCGATCGTCCTCGTTGAGTTGATCTGGGTCGACATACGGCACGAGTGCCATCGTGGCTCCTCCGGGGTTAGTGGTGATTGTCAGCTCTGTGGGCTCTTGATACTGCCGCCACCGTCGACAGGGATCATCACACCGGTGATGTAGCGCGCTTGCGGCGACACCAGATACAGCGCGGCGTGGGCCACGTCCCAGCCCGTTCCCTCGATGGCCAGCGGTGTGGAGGTGCGTCGGCGTTCACGCAGCGCCGGGTTCATTCCAGCACCGGCCACCATCGGGGTGTAGATCGGTCCCGGTGCGATGCAGTTCACTCGGATACCTTGCGGGGCATGGTCGATGGCCATCGCCCGGGTCAATGAGATTACCGCGCCTTTGGCCATCGAGTAGGGGGTGAGACCGCGGGGCCGTGTGGCGGAGACGGAGGCGAGGTTGACGATGGCGCCCGATCCTTCGGCGGCCATGAAGGGAATGACGGCCTTGCTGGCGTTGACGATGGTGCCGATGTTGAGATCGATGACCCGCTGCCAGACGTCATCGGCGGCCTCTACCACGGACCCTGCGCCGTTGGCGCCGATGTTGTTGTCCAAGATGTCGATTCGGCCCCACAGTTCGTGTGCACGCGCGGCCATGGCCGCCGCTGACGCCGAATCGGTGAGATCGGCCTCGTATGCCGCCGCTACACCGCCTTCGGAGACGATCTCTTTTACGGTGATGTCGGCGGCGTGCAGATCACGATCGACGACAAGTACTTTGGCGCCGCTACGCGCGAACACGAGGGCGGCCGCTCGGCCTGTGGCGACGCCCTCACCCGGCTGTGATCCGCCGCCGGTCACGATGGCGACGAGGCCGTGGAGGCGGGAATCCGTCGATCCGGCGGTGCCGGTGTTGGTGGACATGTGGGTCTGCTCTCTGTAATAGGCGGTTCAGGCCTGGGTGGCGGGACGCGTTGCGGCCTTGACTTTTTCGGGAGGCACCGGGTGGGTGATCTCCCGATACACGGTGCGCACCACCTTCTGGATGTGCGGAGTCAGCTCGGTCTGCCACTGACTCGGCGGGGACACGTCGCTGTATGCCGGGCTCGTCAACACCTCTCCGTTCTCGACCTCGTACATGGTGAGGTATTTGGGCTCGCCCGACTCGGCGACGAAGCGGCGCGCCGACAGGAACCCGGGCAGCGCGGCCCGTTCGGGGAGATGTTCGTAGTCGTACCACTGGTTGAACTCGTCCTCGAAACCCTGCTCCACGTCGGCGGCGATGAGCACGATGCGGCGGGCTTCCTTGTCGGCGGGCATGGTGGTTCCTCTCTGGCGGTGCGGTAGTGGCCAGGTCAGGGGTTAGTCGGCCAGCCAGTCGGCGATGGTCTGTGTGATGGTTTCCGGGCTGGGCAACAGCCCGCTGACCAGACTGGGCGCCGACGGCAAACGGGTGTCGGGGGCACCGAGGCGCAGCGGTGGGCGCTTCAGCGCCACACCGGCTCCCGTGACGCGCGCCACCACTTCGGCGCCGAATCCTCCGGTGACGTTGGCCTCGTGTAAGACCGCCAGCGATCCGGTCTTCTGGACGCTTGCGATCACGTCGGCATCGGGGAACGGGTTGAGCCATGGTGTCTCGATTACTTCGGCGTCGATGCCCTGTTGATGTAGACGTTCGGCGGCGTCGAGGGCCTTGGCTGTGATGGCGCCCCATGTCACGACAGTGACGTCGGTGCCCGCCCGTCGCAGTCGGGCTCCACCCAGAGGCTCGACGGGTCCACCGAGTGTGACCTCTGATTTCTCCCCGCCGTACAGGGTGCGGTTCTCGATGACCAGCACAGGGTCGTCGCTGCGGGATGCGGCCACCAGCAGGTCGTAGGCGTCCTGCGCAGTGGTGGGCATGCAGACGCGGATACCTGGAACGTGCAGAAAGAAGGCCTCGAGGTTCTGGCTGTGCTGCGCGCACGCCCCGGGCGCCGACCCCTGCTGGGTGCGGATCACGACCGGCGCTGAGGCCTCGCCGCGGCTGACGTACCGGACGTTGGCGAGCTGGTTGACGATCTGGTCGAGTGCCACGAGAGAAAAATCGATCCACATGATCTCGACGATGGGACGTCGGCCCAGCATGGCAGCGCCCACCGCCGACCCCAGGATGGCCGACTCGCTGATCGGCGTGTCGAACACCCGTTCGCCGAACTCTTTGTGCAGGCGGCGAGTGATGCCAAAAACGCCTCCTGGTTTGGCGACGTCCTCCCCGTAGAGCAGGACCTCGGGTTGCTCGTCGAGGCAGCGCCTCAGCGCGGCGTTGATTGCTTCACCGTAGGTGAGGTTCTTGACGGCAGTGGCCGTCACGGTCTCAGACATAGAGGTGTTCCTTTGCCGTTGTCGGATCAGCCAGCGGTGCGCTCAGCGCGGCCTGTGCCGCCCCGTCGATTTCTGCACGTGCGGTGGACTCGGGGCCCGCGATGTCCTCGTCGGCGGCGCCGGCAGCGCGCAGTCGCGCACCGAGCACGGCGATGGGTTCCTCTTCCCGTGCTTGGTCGAGTTCGCCTGGGCGGCGGTACTGTTCGACGTCGCCGACGTAGTGGCCGACCAGCCGTGCTGTCATGGCCTCGATGAGGGTGGGTCCACCGCCGGAGCGCGCGATCTCGAAGGCTTGCCCTACGCGGGCACGGACCTCTGCCGGGTCATTGCCGTTGATGCGTTCCCCCGCAATGCCGTAACCGGCAGCGCGCCGGAACAATTCGGGCTCACCGACCACGTCCTTGATCGCTGTCAGCTCCGACCAGTAGTTGTTCTCGCAGATGAAGATTACCGGTAGGCGACGAGCTGCGGCGAAGTTCATCGCTTCGTGAACGGCACCCTGGTTCATGGCACCGTCACCGAACACCGTCACGGCGACGCGATTGGTGCCGTCGAACGATCCCGCCAACGCCGCGCCCACGGCGATCGGGGCGCCGGCTCCGACGATGCTGTTCTCACCGTAGAACCGGTAGGAGGGCGCAGTGAAGTAGGCCGATCCTCCTCGGCCGCCGTTGATTCCTGTTGCGCGGCCCAGGATTTCGGCGATGATCCGCTCCGGCGGAACGCCGCACCCCAACGCCCAGGCGTGACCGCGGTAGGTCGCGAAGACGGCGTCGTCCTCGCCGAGCAATGAGGCCACGCCGGTCGGGATGGCTTCCTGTCCGATATCGAGATGGATGGACCCCACGGCGGGGCCCTCCATGCGCAACTCCCGGATCTTCTCTTCGAGTGCGCGCATGCGCCACATCTGGTGGAGGTCGGCGAGACCTCGTGCGACATCGATCGACGCCGCAGTGTCGGTTGCCGTCATAATTGCTCCTGATTCATATAGTGAAATCAATTATTGCTTTATGAAGAGGCTAGGTGAGGTGGCGATCACAGTCAACAGGGGAGGCGGGTCGGGCGTGCGGAACCGATCACTCAGAAGTGGAGCGTGGAACGCCGCCGTCGACCATCGCCACAGCCTGTTGCAGCACCTCCAGGAAGTGGCCGGAGTCGGAGCGGAAGCGCTCCACAGGAGCGGAGATGGTGTAGCAGCCTAGCAAGAGACTGCCTTTCAGGATAGGCACTGCAAGGCAGGCCACTCCCTCGGAGAACTCCTCGATCTCCTCGGCGTAGCCGCGAGCAAGCACCGAGGTGATCTCCCGGTCGAAATCACCGCGCTCGACGATCGAGTGCGGCGTGGCCGCTTCCAGACGATGGGTGGCCAGATAGCGTTCGCGATCCTCGCCGGGGGCGAAGGCCAGCAGGACCTTGCCGGACGCACGGGCATTGGCCGCCCCCCGGAAGCCTCGGTCCAGATTGATGACCTGCACCGCGTGCGCACCGCGCATTCGCTCCAGCACGGTGATCGCGCCGTCACGCCAAGCACTCAGGTAGGCACTTTCGCCGGTGCTGTCGACGATGTGCCGCAAGGGCGCCACCAGCTCGGGTGGAATGACCGTTTGTCGCGCGTGTGCGGCGACAAGGAGTTCCATTGCCAATCCGAACTGGTACTGACGACGGTCGTCCTTCATCAGCATCGTCGAGTCCACCAGCGTGTTGAGCATGTGATAGGCGGTCGGCACCGAGCTACCAAGCTCCTTGGCGATCCGGTTGACGGTACGTTCACCCTCGGGAAGGGTGGCGATGAGCTTAAGTAGTTCGACAGCGCGACTGACCGACTGGATCCGTGTCCCGCGTGTGGCGTCCTTGGCCATCCGGCCCCCGTTTCTCCTCGGCGCCGGCCGCTGCGCCGACAGTCAATCCGTGTTCATGATACTCGCATCTTGTTCACATCGTGAACCACTCCCGCCGTCTTGCCACCTCTATTGCGCTCCTGGAATACGATGCAGCGCCGCACCCCCGTCCACATCCACGATCTGTCCGGTCATGTACGAGGCGTGATCGGACACCAGGAACATCACCACATCGGCGACATCGGCGGGAGTGCAGGCCCGCTGCAGCGGGAAGGTCTGCGCGACGGACGCGAGCACCTCGTCATCGGAGCGCCCGGTGCGGGCTGTCTTCCAGTTCAGGATGTCTCGGCCCATCCCGGTTCCAGGTGTGCTGACCGGAGCCACCGCGTTGACTCGGACGCCGGGTGCCAACTCCGCCGCCGCCGACTGGACAACGCTGTGCAGACCGGCCTTGGACGCCGCATACGCGTGGACCAACGGAGAACCCGTGCGCCCCGCTTCCGAACCGATCGCGACGATGACACCGCGCGAGCTGGCCTGCAGCGTAGGCGCAGCCGCTTGGATACAGAAGAACGCCCCTCGCAGATTGACGGCCATCAGCCGGTCCCAGTCCGCTTCGGCGACCTCGGCTATTGGCTTGATGTGGATGATGCCGGCACTGAGCACCAGGGTGTCCAGGCCGCCGAGCGCTTCCACTGCCTGTCCGACCGCCGCGTGCACGCCGGCGACATCGGTGACATCGCATTCGACGCCGATCAGGCCGTCGTCGTCAGCCGACGCCAATTGGGGACCCGGCAGATCCCCGATCGCGACCTGCGCTCCCTCGGCGCGGAGTTTCCGCGCGATCTCCCGACCCATCCCCGACGCTCCGCCGGTGACGAACACACGTCTACCGTCCAAACCCAGCATTCAAAATCTCCTTTCGTCTCGTCCTACAGATATTCTTCTCGTCTACAGATAGATGGCCTGTACCTCATGAATGCGATCCAGGAGCTCAACGCTGCTATCGGCGATCTCGATCGAGCCGCGACGCATGACGTAGGCCCGCTGCGACCAGTCCAACGCCACCTTGACGTGCTGTTCCACCACGAGAACCGCCACCCCCTGCTGCGCCGCGGCTGTCAGCGCCTCCCAGAGCCGGCGCACTACCAGGGGGGCCAGCCCCAGCGACAGCTCATCGGCCAGGATCAACTGCGGGCGCCCGGCGATAATCCGGGCCAACGACAGCATCTGCTGCTCGCCGCCGGAGAGGAGCCCCGCCCGTACCCCAATCCGGGTTTCGAGCTCCGGGAACAGCGCCAGCGCCTCGTCCGGGTCGCCGCGGCCGAGCAAGAGGTTGTCACGTACGGTGAGTTCCCGGAACACCGCGTGCTCGTCAGGCATCAGGGCCACTCCGGCGCGGATCCGGTTGTGCACCGAGCGTTGTGGCGCACCCCCAAACAACTCGACGCCACCACCGGACGGACTAATCACGCCGGAAATGGCGTGCAACAGGGTTGTCTTGCCCGCGCCGTTGGCCCCGAGCAACGCCACCACTTCACCGGCGCGCACGTCGAGAGTGATGTCGTGGATGGCGTCCACTCCGCCATAGCCTGCGCTGAGCCCACGAACACTGAGCACTGGTGGCCCCGACTGGGAACCGGCCTCGGAGTGCTCGGCACCGCGCCGGGGCTGTTCCTCGGTTGCGCCCAGGTACGCGGAGATCACCTCGGGATGCGCCCGGACCTCGGCCGCGACCCCCTGCGTGATCACCTTGCCCTGCGACAGCGCGAGCACCCGGTCAGAGACATCCATGACAAGCTCCACGTCATGCTCGATGATGATCACGGCCATGCGCCATTCCTGCGCGAGCCGGCGTACGAGCCGGCGCATCTCCGCGCGGTCGACCTCACCCAGGCCCGCGGCCGGCTCATCGAGGAACAACACCCGCGGCCCACTGGCCAATGCGCGCGCGATCGCCAGCAGTTTACGCTTACCGTACGGGATCTCGCTGGGCGCTTTGTCGAGCAGATCATGGAGCCCGAACTCCTGCACCGCCGCGACGACGGCGGGCGGCACGGGCTTGCGCCCCGGCCAGACAAGGCAACTGAGCCATTGCCACCACCCGCCCTGCCGCGCCGCGGTCAACAGGTTGTCAGCCACGCTCAGGTCATCGAACAGTTCCAGCGACTGGAATGACCGCGAAACTCCGATCGTGCTGCGCCGGTGCGCAGGCAGCACCGACAGGGACCTGTCGTTGAGAGTCACCACCCCGCGCGAGGGCACGTAACCGGTGATGGCGTCCACCAGCGTCGTCTTGCCCGAACCGTTGGAACCAATGATGCCAAGCACCTCACCCCCGCGCACTTCGAAATCGACGCCATCGAGCGCGCGGGTAGCTCCGAAAGTCACTGCGAGTTCATGCACACTGAGCACCGTGTCTCCGCTGGAGCGAGGGGCGCCAGCGCCCCCTTCGCCGAAGCGACGGTGGAGTTGGGCCTGCCGCCGTTCGGCCCGCTTGCTCCGGCGCGTCTGCCCGATCCGCCCCAGCGGCCCGATCCGCTTGAGCGCCGAACCGACCGCGGCCAGGGTGGTGGGAACGACACCGTCGGGGTTGAGCAAGATATTGACCAGCAACAGCACGCCGGCGATCAGACCCAGCCACTGCCCGAGTCCGATCTCGTCGACGACAGTCCCGCCGATGCTGCCCGGAGGTACCGCAACGCCGCCGAACACCGCGCCGGAGATGTAACCGACACCCCCGAGCGTCGACTGGATCACCGCGGTCACCGAACGGAACGGGTCGTAATTCCCACTCATCACCACGGTGGGAAGCCGCCAGGCGCTCAGTATGCCCGCCACCGCGGCGATGGCACCGGAGACGACGAACGCGTACAGCTTGACCTTGGTGACGCTGATTCCCAGTGCGGCGGAGGCCCTTTCGTTGCTGCGAACTGCGATCAGTAGCCGGCCCACAGCGGAGCGCCGCAGGTTCGACACTGCCATCGCCACCAGGGCCAACAACGCCACCGCAAAGACGGCGTAACCCCGCGGATCGAGTGTCTCGTCGAGAGTCCATCCGGCCAGATTCGCGGTGCCGACTTCGATGCCCGCGCCGCTGTTGTTGACGTCGCTGCGGTTGAACAGCATGACATTGAGGGTGGTGGCCAACCCGAGAGTGACCACCGCCAATGTAACGCCTCGGGTCCGCAGCGAGGGTAGGCCCACCAGCAGTGCCACCGGCAGGGTGGCCAGCACGCCGGCCAGCGCCGCCAACGGCATGGGCCAGCCCAAGTGCCCGACCAGCAGAGACGCGGCCAGCACACCGACACCACCGATCGAGACCTGCGCCAAGGACAGCTGGCCGGCGTAGCCGGTCAACACCACCAGTGACAACAGCAGCATTGCTGCGATCGCACCCGTGGTCAGCGCAGCCACCCACACCACGTCGGCGGTCACGATAAGCAACAGCGCCACCGCCACCCAACCCGCGAGCCACCATCGGGACATCACGCCGGAACCGACCCTCGGCAATATCGCCGCGGCGAAGTCGCGTCCGGGAAGGCTGTCACCGCGCACGATCAGCACCACCATGATGACCAGGAACGGCAGTGCGTCGGACAGCCCAGGTAACGGTGCCAGCAGAGCGGAATCGGCGAACCGGGTCAACTGCCCCTGAGCTAGACCGATGAACACGCCGCCCGCCAACAGCAGGGGGAACGACCGAAACTGTCCGCACAGCGCAACGGCAAGGGTCGGGATCAGCAGCGCTGTCGACAACGACGGAGTGATCGAGTAGACGGGACCGACGAGCACACCGGCAGCGGCGGCCAGCAGCCCGCCCACCGACCAGTTGATCGCCGCGTTCACGTTGACGGAGTGCCCCAACAGCGTTGCCGCAAGGGAATTCTCAGCCACCGCCGAAGTGATCCGGCCGAAGTCGGTGCGCTTGTAGGCCAGCGACAGACCGGCAACCAACGCGAAGCACGCGATCACGATGGTCAGGTTGGCGATGCTGGTGGTGAACGGTCCGAGCTCCACTCGGCCCTGCGGCAGGAACGGTGGCGGGATCTGCGGGTTGGAACCGTATCTGATGTCGAGCACCGATTGCAGGATCACCAAAACCGCAAGGGTCGCAATGGCTCTGGTCAGGGTGCTGGCGCGGCGCAGGGGGTGGATCGCGACGAGGTAGATCAGCAGTCCCAGAACCGTGCCGATCACCAAGGTCATCGGCACGGCCACGGCCGCACCCAACCCGTGGGAGCGCATGTCCAGATAGGCGAAGGCACTGACCAACGCCACGCCGCAGTGAGCGAAATTCACGACTCCGGAGGACCGGAACACAACGACCTGCCCGAGCGCCAGCACGGCGTAGATCGATCCCAGGACAAGCCCCAGAACAATAAACTGCATGATTACGGAACTCCCGGGGTCGGGGGGCCGAGTACGTCACCCGGCCAGGCTGTGGGGGATGAGGGCCTAGCGGTTGTCCAGCGATTCTGCGAGTTGCGGCTTGACATCGATGGGTTCGGGTCGAGTCATCACATACTGCTGGCCGTCCCACTGATAGCTGTAGGCAAAGGTGTTGAACGTCCTCGGAATCCCGGCCAGCCCACTGTCGGCGGGGAACCCCGGAATGGGTGCCACCACACCCACATCAATATTCTTCATCGAATTGAGCGCGTTCAGCACGGCTTTGGGTGATTGGTCCTCTAGACCGGTCATCGCCTGCGCGACGATCTTCACTCCGGCGTAGGCGCCCTCGGAGTTGGTGTCCTGGATGGCCTCGGGGTTGACCTCGTTCATTCCCTCGGAGTAAACGTCGGCCGCGGCTGCTGTACCCGGCAACTTGAAACCAGATGTCGAATAAACCCCGATGGCGGCCTCGCCGAGGTCTGCCATCGATTGCGGCGGCAGAGCCGGTGTGGCCCCGGAGACCTTGACCTTAGCGCCTGAGTTGTAAATCGCTTTGACTGCAGCCAAATTCAGTGCGGGCGGGTTGAGCATGAACACACAGTCCGTGCCACCTTCGAGGAGAGTGGCGACCTGTGCGGTGACATCGGTGGCCGTCACGGTCGAAGACACGGTCCGCACGGGGCTCGCCGTCGGCACGTTCTCAGCGAAGAAGTCGGTGATGATCTCGGCGTACTCGGCGGTGATCGGAACATCCGAGCTGAACACCCCGGGCTTGGTGCACTGCTCATAGCCGGGCATGGCAGCCGCCACGGCGAACAACACGCTCGGCGTGCTGGTCAGGGGGAAGGAGATCGGGCTCTTTCGGTCGAGAGCGCCGATGTCGTTTCCGCCCACCGCGGGGATATTGGCCGCTTCCAGACCCCGCACGATGGCGTCACTCTGCAGGCTCTGCATCCCCACAACGGCAGACACTTCCTCCGCGACAGCTTTGCGTGCGCACGCGGCAGCAGCATTGGGGTCGTTCTGCGAGTCGCAGGTCAGCAGCGCGATGGTTCGTCCGTCGATCCCGCCGGCTCGGTTGACCTCATTGACCGCCGCCTGCGCACCATCGACGATCTGCGGGAAGGAGAATCCTGGTGCGGTCAGATCTGCGATCACCATCAAGGCGATATCGCCGTCGTTTCTCGCACCGCCACTGCTACACGCCGTTGCCGAGGCGACCAGTGCGGCACCGAGCGCTACCGTGGCGAACTTGGTGGCCAACCGCCGCCTGCGTGAGGCGGACCGATCGGCCCGGGATCGAGGCGACACCATGAGTAGTCCCTTTCGATTTCATTTTGTGACGTCATTCAGTTCTGATGAATGTGTTTGTGTACGTCCACCGACGCTGTACCGGCTGTCAGAAGCGCAGTATGCCCTTGACGATCTCGCCGTTCAGCAGATCGTCGAATGCCCGGTTGACATCCTCGAGTGGGTAGTAGCGAGTGATCATCTCGTCGAGTTTCACTTTGCCGCGCTGATAGAGATCGAGGTTGCGCGGCAAGACCAAAGCCGGGTTTCCTCCGCCGTAGACGCAGCCAACGATCTCTTTCTCGTACATCGCCAATTGCAGCGGAGGGATCTTCACGTGGTCGAAATCCTGATGACTTGCCCCGACCACCACTACTCGGCCGCCCTTGCGGGTCGCCTCGAACGCGGCACCCACGAGTTCCGGGGTCACGTAGTCCACGCAGAGGATGACAACGTCGGCACCCACCCACTGCGTGTACTCCATGACCTTCTCGGCGACCTCATCGCGGTTGGGGTTGGGCGACCGGTCGCGCACCGCGTTGATGGCGGTGGTGGCGCCGAGTTCGACGGCCTTGTCGAGTTTGAGATCCTTGGTGTCGATGGCGAAGATCTGCGCGGCACCGGCCACTGCGGCGCCCTGCACCGCCGACAGCCCCACACCGCCGCAGCCCCACACCGCGACCACGTCTCCGGTGTGGACTTGAGCCTTT
The DNA here is from genome assembly GCF_019378875.1 of Rhodococcus sp. USK10. Lineage (NCBI taxonomy): Bacteria > Bacillati > Actinomycetota > Actinomycetes > Mycobacteriales > Nocardiaceae > Rhodococcus > Rhodococcus sp. USK10. Next base: position 668,872 of record NZ_CP076047.1, on the reverse strand, counting down.
TCCGTCGCGGCCCCGAATCCGGTGGTGAAGGCACAGCCCACCATCGACGCTTTGTCATAGCCGATGGATGGGTCCATCGGTATGGCCGCTCGAGAGTTCACCACGACGTACTCCGCAAAGGTACCCAGCAGCGCCCACTGCCCGGCCTCGGCGCCGCTGCTGGTGCGGTAGCGGGTGCCGCCATCGGGGTGTCGGCCGTCCAGGACAATCGTGGAGTAGTCACAGATACTGGATCGTCCGGATACGCAATACCGGCAGGTCCCGCAGGCCGGGACAATCGAAAGTACCACGGAGTCGCCGGGTTTGACATTTGTCACGTTGGATCCGACGTCTTCGACGACACCTGCTCCCTCATGACCGCCTATCATGGGTAGCATGGCCGGTGTGAGGTGTCCGGTAACCATGTGCAGGTCGGTGTGGCAGATCCCGCTGAACGGGAGGTGGACCAGGACGTCATCGGGCTGCAGCGCGGTGATCTCGAGTTCTTCCACCACCCACAGCCGGTCCTCGACGTTCCACTCCCGGTCGGTGCTGTAGGCCAGTGCGGCTTTGGTTTTCACGATTCAGTTCTCCTGTGACGGTTGCGCGTCGCCGGGACGGACATAGATGCTTTTGAGGACCTGGACAGCCGCCAGCCCTTCCGGTCCGAGTTCCCTGCCGAGCCCGCTGTCGCGGACCCCACCGAAAGGCGCATTGGGGTCGTTGGCGTAGAAGTTGACACCGATGGTGCCGGTACTGATCCGCTTGGCGAGTGCCTCCCCCCGCTCGGGGTCGGCGGTCCACACCGTTCCGCCAAGACCATAGGCACTGTCGTTGGCGATGGCGACGGCCTCGTCATCGTCGCGGTACGGGATCACCGTCAGCACCGGGCCGAAGATCTCCTCGCGTGCGATTACCGCGTCGACCTCGACGTCGGTGAACACCGTCGGGGATAGGAACCAGCCGGTGTCACGGCCAGCCGGGCGGCCACCACCGACGGTGATCGTCGCACCGGCGGCCCGTCCGAGCTCGATGTAGTCCTCGACGCGTTGGCGCTGCCGCGCGGACACTAGTGGTCCCACACGAGTTTTCGGGTCCAGCGACTCTCCGATGACAGCAGAGGACGCCAAGTCACTGACCGCGTCGACCATCTCTCGGTGCCGTGAGCGCGGTACCAGGACGCGAGTCCCCAGATGGCAGATCTGACCGCTCATGGCCATCGTCGCGTCGAAGAATCCGTCCAGATGGGCACCGAGGTCAGCATCGTCGAGCACGATGGCCGCAGACTTGCCGCCGAGTTCCAGCGTAACCGGACGGATCAGGCGGCCGCATTCGGCCGCGATCAGGCGGCCAGCCGCGGTGGAACCGGTGAACGACACCTTATCAACCCCGGGGTGACTTACAAGGTAGGCGCCGAGTTCACCATCTCCGGGGATGATGCTCAAAACTCCTGGGGGAAGCCCAGATTCATGCGCGGCTTGGGCAAGCAGGAACGAGTCCAGCATGGCTTCGGGCGCGGGCTTGAGCACGACGGAGCATCCGGCGGCCAGCGCGGGTGCGATCTTGATCATACTCTGTACTTGCGGACCGTTCCACGGCACGATCGCGGCGATCACCCCGACCGGGTCCCGGGCCACCACCGTGACCGAGCCGTCGGGGCCCAGCCTGCGTTCGTCGGCGGCTGTCGCTTCGGCCAGATCGGCATAGTACCGCAGCACTTGCACGGGAAAGCGTTCGATGCCGCGCGACATCGAGATCGGCATGCCGTTCTGTGCACTGACACGCCAGCTCACATCGGCGGCCACCGTCTCCAACCGATCAGCAAAGCGGTGCAGGGCGCTCGCGCGTTCCTGGACCGACCAGCTGGCCCAACCTCCCGCGGCAAGCTGGCTGCGCGCAGCGGCGACCGCCGCGTCCACATCGGCGGCGGTCCCCGCCGGAGCCGAGCCAACACGTTCCTCGTCGTTGGGCGAGATAACCGTGACACGGTCTGTCCCCGAGGACTTCCGCCATTCGCCGGCGATGTACAGGGTGTCGTAGTCGAGCACGTCCATTGGTGTTTGCACCTTCGGTGTCAGAGGTGGGCGGCGGATCAGGCGCGGAATGCAGTCGGGTCGAGGATCCGCCGGCGCACCGTGCTGACCAGCGGTCCGTCCTTCTCACTTTCGGCGCGGACGGTCTGCCACGCGGGGTCACCGTGGAATGCGTGCCACTTGTGTTCCATGTCGCCGTAGGAATCGAACCGCAGGGCGAAGACCAGTTCGTTGTTGCTCACGTCGCCGAATTCCGTCTTGCTGATGAACATCAGGTCCATGCCGTGCTTCTTGAAGAGTGCTATCGCGTGGTCGTTGAAGCGCTTGACGACGTCCCCCATGCGGCCCGGGACGGTGGTGTACTCGCGAAGTTCATAGATCATGTTCACATTCCTTAGTTAAATTTCAATTGGTGAAAAGGCTATGGCGAGAGGCATGTCACTGTCAAGCACTTTGCCGGCGCCGATTCACACCACTGCGCCCTCGGCGCGTTCCGAACCAGCTATCCGCGGCGCGGGTAATTGCGTTGTCTCGCACGACAAATGACAGATCCACGAACGCGGCGGCCGAGGGGTCTGCCAAGCCGGCCACTGTCGGCGCGCCCCGTCTTGCGCGTCTACCTGTCGAGTTCTGCGGTGGACCAGAAGGTCTCGAAGGCCTGCGCGGCCCGCGATGGGTCTTCTAGCATCCACCAGTGCCCCAGGTCCGGAAAGGTCACAACCTCGGCGCCGCACCGCTGGGCAACCTGCCTGCGCATGAGGTCGGTACCGGTGTTCGGATCACGCAGTGGGTTGATCACCAGACCGGCCGCCGGCAGCGGGGCGAGCTTCGCTCCGGCGTCGCTGAGCACCGGCTGACGCGCAGAGCGATACAGGGACAACACCGCTGCGGGAAGAGCGGGGTCCTGCCGCTCGGCCATCAGTGCGGCCCAGTGCGCGGGCATCCCCTTGGCCGCCAAGAAGTCTGACAGCCTGTCCGGGTCGCCGCCGAAGATCGACGACGTGTGCTGCTCACCGACACCGGGTTGCTGCCACTGCGCGGCACTCTTGTGCCAGCGATAGCCCGGCGCGAACATCCCGGCGGTGTCGCTGGCCCAGCTCAGCACGAGGTCCGGTCGAGCCGATACGGCGTTGATCACGTGCAGCCCACCCCAGTCGTGCCCCACCAGATGCACCTGAGCTCCGATGCGCTCGAGCTGGGCGATGAGCCAATCGCGGTACCCGTCCATGGTGCACGCGAAGCCCGCGGGGAGCGGACAGCCGAAGCCGGGCGGTGACAGGCAGCTCACGTCCCGGTCGGGCAGTGATCCGATTAGAGCAGCCCACACATCCGCGGTCTCTGGATTGCCGTGCACCAGCACGACCTGGCAGCTCGACCGACATTTCATAGCAACAGATTCGGCTCTTCCGGATTCTCGGCGATGGAGCCGATCTTGTACAGCACGACCAGGCTGGCCACGACCCAGGCCAGGATGTAGAGCACCAGAAAGCGCGCCGAACCGTCGGCGGCGAGTACCAGCGCCGTCGCGACGAACGGCGTGGGGCCGGCGATGAGGGCGCCGCTGGTTTCCTTAGTGAACGCCACACCGCTGTAACGCACCTCCGTGGGGAACAGGTTGGCGAACACCCCCGAGTAGGCGCCGGCGGTACCCGCGTAGGTGATGAGGAACGCCAGCGACATGCACAGGCTGCACACCAATAGATTTCCGGTCTGCAGTCCGGCGAAGAACGGAACGATACCCAGTATCGTTGCGACCAGTGCGATGCTCCATACACGGCGGTACCCGAAGCGGTCACAGAGATGACCGGCAATGGGATTGGCGATGATACCGACGGCTGTGCCGATCGATGTTGCCGTCAGCGCCGCCATCGCCGACATGCCCACCGTATTCTTCAAATAGCTTGTCACGTAAGTGATCAGCGTGTAGGTAAGCACGTTGTTGGCACCCATCAGCACAAAAGCGAGTGCGATCTCCCGCCGCCGGGATTTGAGCACCCTGGAGATCGGGGCTTTGGTGGCCCGCGCCTCCGACGCCTCGTCGATCGCTTGGTCGAACTCGGGGGATTCTTCGAGCTTGGCCCGGACATACAGAGCCACCACGAAGAGCAGGCCGGCCGTCAGAAACGGCACTCGCCATCCCCACGACAGCAGCTGGTCTTCGGGCATGCCCGAGACGAACAGGAAGGCCACACTGGCGAGCAGAACGCCTACCAGTGAAGAGGTTTGGGACAGCGAGGTGTAGAAGCCGCGGCGCGCGACCGGGGTGTGTTCGGCGACCACGGTAAGCGCTCCGGCCAGCTCGGCCCCCGCGCCGAAGCCCTGAGCGAGGCGCAGAAGGACCAGGAACACCGTCGCCCAGATGCCGATGGTCTCGTACGTCGGCAGGAAGGCGATGGCGAAGGTGGCCGTGCCCATCAGCACCAAACTGGACATCAGCGCGGGTTTGCGGCCGTACTTGTCTCCGATGTGACCGATGACGATCCCGCCGAATGGGCGGGCTAAGTAGGCGACACCGAATGTCGCGAAGGCAGCGAGCAGACCCACCCCGGGTGACGCCCCGGGGAAGAACAGCTGGCCCGCTACGAGAGCAGCAACGGTGCCGTACAGGGAATAGTCATACCACTCGATGGCCGTCCCGACGGTTGCGGCAAGAACTGCACGACGCGCCCTGGGCGGAAGCTTGGGGCGTCTTCCTGCCGTGGATGAATCAGTAGGCCCCACGGAGTGTCTCAGCGGGTGTCCCAGCATCTCGGCCATCCAGATCTCATTTCATAGTATGAACTGCAATGTAGTTACGTGAATTTTTCCATATGACCTGGATCACGTCAAGGCCCGGAGTGTGGTGCGCGCCGGAGAAATTGCAACCCGAACCGGCTTAGTAAGGCGCATCCCGATCGATGTCCCCCTTCTCGCAGTTATCGCGGAGCCGCTCGGTATCCATGACGATCTGCTGGTGGATCTCACTGCCGATCGCAACTCAATGGTGTTCGCGGAGATCTAACACCACGAAACGTCGCTGTTGGGGAAGGAATACCGGTCAGGGTGTTGGTCGCCGTCATCCGAGCTCAGCGGCGGGGCCACACAGATTCAGCAGACGGTACATCGAGCGGCTCGCGACATCCACGGCAGACTTGCAGAGAAGGATGAAACTGGATCCGACACCGGCGAACACACGTACTTGGTTCGTCCTCGTGCGTTCCTGATTGTGGGCAACCTGGCACAGCTACGTGGGCAAAACGGTGTGAACCAATCAAAGTTCGAGTCGTTTGAGCTGTACCGTCGAAATTTGTACGAGCCGGAGATCATCACGTTCGACGAGTTGTTGTCACGGGCCGAATGGCACTGCACCTTGGTAGACGGAGAGGTATAGAGCACCATACTGCCGTACTCGTACTCGTACTCGTGGTCGTGGTCGTGGTCGAACAGATGTATCGAACGCAATTCTGCTCAGTTTCGGAGTCACAACCCAATGTCCGTGACGGCGTTGCCGGCGAGGGGTGCGTGCTCGCGTCTGTACACCTCGACGGAATCGAGACTGACGTGTCCGGTTTGGCGGGCGATGGCTGAGCCGTCGGTGCCGTTGCGGGTGCCCTGCGTAACGACGCCTGCGCGGAGGGAATGCCCGCCTAGCTTGGCGAGCGCTGTGGGGTCGTAGCCGGCGTGTTCGGCGCGGCGGCGGATGGTCTGGTGGACCGCTGCCCCCGAGAGCGATGTGGCACTGAGGTTGCCGTTCTTCGCAATCGCTCGGAGCAACGGTGCCCGCGCGGCGGTCCGGGGTACTCCCCCACGGCACGTAGGCGCGGTTGATCTTCGGGTCGTACAGGTCAGGCCGGTCGACCCCGGTTTTGAGGTTGTCGCACACGATCCGGGCCGGCGTGCCGCCGAAGAACTCGAACGCCGCCACGTGCGAGGCGCACCACGAACTCTGGTCCATCCGCAGCACCGGCTGCACGAACAGCATCCGTGAGCAGGACAGGATCATCGCGAACGCCCACACCGCCACCCGCCGGTCGGTGGCCGGGTTGCGCCACATGCCGAGCTTGCCGTAGTCGACCTGAGCCTCGTCGCCAGGCGGGACCGCGCCACGGGCCACCGTCACCTTCGACTCCGCCACCTGATCGGCGAATTGCGCTGCCACATACCGTCGTACCGTCGACTCGGACACCGTAACACCGTGGTCGTCACGCAGGCGTTGCGCAATCGTCGCTACCGTCACCGACGCGGTCAGCTGCCCGTCGATCCAGTCGTGATGCGCGGCGATCGCCGGCCACGTCACCGCCCGCGCCACCGGGTCGCCGACCTCCGGGAACCACCCCGTGATCAGCTCCCACCAGAGCGGCTCGTCGAACTTCCCACCCTCGCCCGGCGTCAACCCGGCCGCCACGGCGGGAGCCAGGTATTTCCGGATGGTTTTTCGGTCGATATCCAGGGCCTCCGCGATCTGCACCTGCGACCGGCCGGCATGCCAATGCCGGAACAACTCCATCAGATCGATCATCATCCACGTTCTCCTCGCCACCGTCAGGCCCCTTCCCGGGCCCCGTAGTCGGTGACCCAGTCAGGAGCGAACCTGCAGCAGCACCCGAACCCCCGGCCGACACGCCCCAGGGGTGGGGTGCCTCTCTGTTTGTCAAGCGGCCCTCGCGGATTGATTTTCTTCTGGTCGAAGACGCCGCTTTTCGTCGGCGAGCATGATGCGCCAGACATGATCGGACAGGTGACGTTTGAGGGCGCGCCTCGCCGCAGCGGGCTTCCTGCCCTCGGCGATCTTCTTGTCGTAATAGGCGCGCCCGGCACTGGCGGGCATCCGGATCTGAACCACAGCGACGGTATAGAGCGCGCTGTTGAGTTGTCGGTCGCCGTAGCGGGAGAGGCGGTGGCGATCGGTGTCCGCGCTGGCGATCTGCACCGGCGCCGAGCCGTTGTAGTTCGCAAAGGCCGCCGCGGTCGGGAACCGATCGGGACGGCCGGTGCGGCCGATCAGCCGGGCCGTGGTCACCGCACCGATGCCGTCGACCTCGCGCAGGCGGGTGCCGTGCTCGTCGAGCGCATGGGTCATCTGCTTCTCGTTCGCCGCGAGCTGGTCGTCGAGGCGCCGGACGTCGGCAATCAGATCCCGACACAGCCCGACCCGCACCCGGTCCACCTCGCTGCGCGCGCGGAAGCCCCGCAACAGGGCGGTCGCTGCAGCAGCGGTCAGCGAGGTCGGCGCACCCCCGGCGAGCAGCTGACGCAGCAGCGCGTGGAGTTGATTCACGATGCGAGTTCTGCTGCCCAACAAGTTTGTTCGTCGCTCGTCGAGTAGGGACAGGATGTCGGTGGGACCCCCCGGATCAACCGGGCGGGCGTCGCCCTGTGCGGCGGCGACGCACGCCGCTGCCGCGGCATCAATGCGGTCGTTCTTGCGGCGGCCGCCGCGGGAGAGTTCCCGGACCCGGGCGGTGGCCGTGGTCGGAACGTCGAGGGTGACCTCCCCGAGGACGAGCAGCCACTGCGCAAGGTGATGTTCGAGACCGTAGGCATTCTCGACCGCCCACTGGCGTTGCGGCCAGGACTTGGCCCAGGCGATCAGCGTCTTGTAGCCGGTGAGGGTGGCGCCGATGCGGATCGAGCCGAGGTCGGTGTTGGTGGCCGGGTCGACCGCGGTTGCGGTGTGGGTGGACTTGTGGGGATCGATGCCGATGACGATCATGGAAGGCGGTTCCCTTCTCTGCTCGGATTGGGGAATCCGCGGAGGACAATCCGACTTCAAGTACCTCTCACAGCAGCTTGGGGTCACGCCTCTCTTCAGTCACTCCGCGAACGCAGACCGGAAGGGGTGGACACACCCCTACCAGGGTCAACCCAACGGGCGGGTGACAGGAATTACGCGAGTCAGCCCTTCCGGTCTGCTACGGAACGCTACGGGTAGCTGACCCGACCACGGACCGCTGACACTCATACAAGTCGGAATTACGTGACCGCTGACAGTGCTGAGACATCTAACGCACCGCACAATGAGGTGATGAACGCACCGATACCGTGGATTCGCGTCGACCCGTCGGGTTAGGGTCATTCCCGGAGGACAGGGATCTGTCGTCTCCAGGATCGTTACGACTAACCCGCGCTCGACCCAGCCCTCCGAGTCTCGTCCGTGTATTGACGCGATGCAGGACTTTTCCACATCGCGTGTGTGAATGGAGTTGGGTTCGGTCACCCAAAAGACACCGAAGGTGGCCTGCTCGGTCAACCTGGAATGCCGGGATCCTGCCAGGACATCAGGATCCTCATGCGACGTCTCCGCGGAATAACGCAGTCGATCGCCTCGACCTGCCAACGCAGCAACATGGAAAGAGTCCTCGACCGATTGCTAGTGCTTCGTGGGGCAAGTAGTTTGACGGTCAAATTGTCGCGAGACACTAGAAGCTCCGGTCACACCCAATGACGTGTGGGCCGCCGACTCGACGGGCCGCGGGTACATTCTCGCTAGAATGCGTATCTCGTCTTGGAGACCGTTCGATTCAGGGATGACCTGCCACAATCGCTCGATAAACCGGCGCATTGTCATTCCGAAATGCACAAGGACTTCCTCCTCCGGGGCGCCCCCGAATGGTGCCCACCTGCTGGCAAACTCAATGAGGCGCTCCGCCTCGGAGTCAGGATGGTTGCGTTTGCGGTTGGCTTCGATCCAAGCGGCGCGACGCCGTTGGCGCCACTGGCGATACTCACGAGAGTTCATGGGAATTCACACATCCAATAGTAGGGATAGCCGAAGCCTGGAAACTTTGGGGACCTCGATGCAGCAAGGGAAATACGCAGAGCGCCAGTCGCTCTCGAATGTCAAAGTACTTATGTCACGCCGCACAGGGTCAGCCCGGCGTTCCAATGGCGACGGGTACGCCGGTAGCGTCGTTCCAGGTGGCGAATCGGCCGGTCATTTCGGAGCGATAATAGCTCGCGGTGAGCTTGCGTCGTCCTGGCCGCAAGTGCGGCGAAATCGCACTGAACGCCGCCAGAAACCGTTGTGCCGCACCCGGTGAACGGAAGAATTGCATGGCGCGTTCGCGCTGCCCGGTCGGTTGGTGCGAGTTTTCGGCCCGGTTGTTGAGGTAACTCGAGCGCCGATGTTCGACCGATGGCATCAGGTATTTGTGCGCTACAACGCAACTGGCAATCGTGTCGGTCACCAGCACCCTCGGCACGCGGCCCTGTTTGCGCATCAGCTTGCCGAAGAAGCGCTTCGCTGGCCTTCGCGTTGCGGCGGGACTGGACCAGGATGTCAAGGACCTTGCCGTCCTGATCGACCGCCCGCCACAGGTAATTTTGGATGCAACCGATTTTCTTGACTAACAGCTCGTCCAGAAGCCATGTTTCGCCGAGTTCGGGAGCACGGCGGCGCAGGCCACGGGCGTATTCGGGCCCGAACTCCGCGACGTCGCGCAAGCTCAAAAGGTGAACCTGTAGTAGCCACACGCCGTGCGCGACGATCTCCGCGGAATAGCGGTGCCGTTTATACAGCGACCGCGTCACATCCGCCCGCGTTCCGTCTCCACGACTCATCCGACCATCACCCCTGCTTCACGGCCCAGTTAAGTTGACAGAGTGGCCATTGGCTAGTGGAGTGCACAAACGCTAGTCGCCCAAGCTCTCCCCGACCCGTTCACCGGTGTGTAGAACTGCCAACAACGCCAACAGACAGAGGCCGATGATGACTGCAGATATCAGCTCGATGCCAACGTCCAAGGTGATTAAGGCACTGGCAATCAATGGGGTGAATCCAGCGATCACCGCACCACCCTGGTACGCCACCGAAATGCCGGTGTTACGCACCTTCGTTGGGAACAACTCGGGTAGCAGTGCACCCAGGCCTGCAGTCATCGACGTCGAGATTCCCACGAAGAGGACCGCAAAGGTGAGGAAAAGCAGAACGCCGTTGCCCGAATTGAGCGCCAGGAAGGCTGGATAGGCGAGGATGATGAACGCAGTCAGCGAGACAAAGAAGATGGGACGTCTGCCGACGCGGTCGCCGATGATTCCGTAAATCACCATCGCCGGAATACCGGAAGCCCAGGCAACCATCAGTGCGGCGAGCACCGTCGTCCGGCTGTGACCGGCGTCGACCGCGTAGGTGATTGCCCAGCTGCCGTACAAAGTGGTGACAACGATCGTCGGAGCTACGATGAAGATGCCTCGTGCGATCGCGAATCCGTGGTCGCGGAAGCTGCCGGAGATCGGGTTCTTCACCTTCCTCTCCTCCGCTTCGAGTGCCTCAAAAATCGGGCTCTCGTTCACCTTCAGCCGGACATATATCCCGATCGCGAAGATGACGAAACTGACAAGAAATGGGATACGCCATGCCCAATCCAGCATGACGTCGCGAGGCAGTGAGGAGACGATCATCATCGCTCCGGTCGCCCCGAGTCCACCGGCCGCCAACCCGACCTGCGAGAGCGACGTGATAAGGCCGCGCCGTGACGGCGGAGCATGTTCAGCCGCCATCAAGGTGGCACCACCCCATTCGCCGCCGATGGCAAAACCTTGCAGCATGCGCAGCAGGACCAACAGAATGGGCGCGAGCAGCCCAACCTGGTCGTAGGTGGGCAGCAGACCTATCGCCCCGCTGGCCAAGCCCATTATGAACATCGTGATCAGCAGGACCTTCTTGCGCCCCACACGGTCGCCGAGTCGACCGAAAAAGAAGCCGCCCAATGGGCGAACCACGAATCCGGTGGCGAAGGCGGCAAAGGATGCGATCAAAGCGATCGAGTCCGACAGTCCGCTAAAGAACAGTGGACCGAAGACCAACGCCGCTGCCGAGCCATACAACAGGAAGTCGTAGGACTCGATGGTGTTGCCGAGGAAGCTCGAGAGCGCGACACGTCGCACCTCGCGAGGCACTTTGTCTACTTCGGCACGACCAGTGCCCGATGGACGGGACTTCGGGATCGCGATATCGCTCATGATTGGCTTCTCTCTTACTGATACACCGAAAGGTGCGGGTGATTACTATGGACGGGACTAGCTGGTCAAACCTGCTGGGCGGTAGGGCCCTTGGATGAAGTGTTCAAGAATTCCGATACCCTGCCGGTCACCATCGGTGACCCGGACGAGGTGCTGGACGTGGTAGTTTTCGCGACGCGTGGGGTCTAGGTCGTCGGGTCTGTATCGTTCAAAGTCGATGACAGAATCTCCCTGCCATACGCCATGCGGCCATCGTGGGTGTGTGTAGCCGACGCCTCGCTGATGAAATCGCCGCAGCGGTGTGTGCTCGATAGTCACGAGAGTTCCACTCTCATCGGCCGCGGTAATTCTGGCTGCCTGAATCCACCGTGTGCCTTCCTGATGGTTGATCTCGTGGCTGACGATCTGAAGTTGACGTACCGCGCCGTCCTCGATTCCGGGGATGTCGGCCGGTGATTGATAGATCGGAACTTCGGCGCCGTCACGTACTAGTGCCTTACCTTCGGAATCATCGAAGAGAAGTGCGTGGGTGACACGGTCATCGTCCCAAAAGAGCTGCGACCACAAAAACATTGGGCGGTTGGGCTCAATCGGTCCGGGGAGTTCGGGCTCACCGAGTCGGCGGACACCCCAGGAGCGGTCTTTGACTCCGTAGCAGGTGTTCGCGTCGACCTCGATGAGTTCCTCGCCTGTCTGCACCCACCCCGACCAGCGGCCGTACTGATTGTATCGAGTCGTATCTGTTGTCCGACGGACACCTGACCACACCACCTGGCGCGGCTCTTTGACTGCAGCCGAGTGTGCGGTGAATGTCAGCTCCCCCGAGATGCCAGAGTCGTTTTCTGCGACGGTCACAACGATGCGACGCATCGGTTCGGCAACCGTCATGATGACCGGGCCGACCGACAGCGAACGACGGTCGCCGGGGGCCCGACCTGAGGCGAGGAGGCAATGCTGAACACCGTGAGAATCGAGGATGCTGAACCCGCAATCGATTACACCGCGATTCGGGTAGACTCCGATGGTGAAGCCGAAGTAGTACTGGCCGCCGACGTCAAATCCGCCAAACCAGTTGCGGTCATATACATTACGATCGCTAGAGACGGGCAGGAGGACTGGCTCCGGAGTTTGGTGAATGGCATACTCATCAAATGGACTAAGAGACAACACGGGCACCTTTCGTTATAGCGGGGCCAGGATCCCACAAACATGGAAGTCAGGAAGATGGGGCTAGCAAGCGGTAGTTGGCCGACTCCGCGACCCGGCCGGTTGATGTTTAGGGCGCGGATCGGTAGCGACGACGTTGCGCGTAGCTACCGAGGTACTCCCATACCTGATCAAGTAGCTGCCGGTGTGAATTATGTTGCCCGTCAGTGCTAGTGAGTGCCACATGCAGTTCAGCGATGACCGCATTGTCGAGGTCGCCGCGTTCTGTCAGGTCAGCGACGCGCAGGCTGCGTTGCTGATCCGAGAGCCGCTGCTGTAGCAGCATCTGCAGCGCATGCCCTCCCGGCAGAAGATTTGTTGCAGCCGAGAGAATGTCAACGACCTGGGCACGGTCGGCGATGAGGACGTCGACTGCACGGTCGTAGTCTTCCCCGACAAGTCGGGTGAGCATCGCCGCGACGTAGATGTCCTTGCGCAGCGCAGGAGCATCGGGATGGGTGCCGAGTTGATCTTCGAGGTAGTCGGCGATGTAGCCGATACTCGTGCTTCCGTGGGTGATCATCAGTGCTCTCCGTGCCAGTAGTAGTGGTGCTCACTATGCGGTGACAACAGGTCCACCAGGATCCGCTGCTGCCGTTCGACGAGCACCCAGCCCATCCGGCCATCGATCAGTCGCTTCTGCGGCTGGGTGGCAAAGTTATGGCCAGACATCGTCCAGATGGTGAGCGCTTTGAACGCCACGAATACCTGCCACCATCGTAGTGAGTCGGTATCAACCTCCAAACCACTGGATGCCTGCCACAGTTCGACAGCCTGCGCCGGGTCGGCAACACCCCACGCAAGGACGGGGTGGTCGGCATCTTGGCGCACGTCAATCGTCCACGCCAGGTCTTCGAGTGGGTCTCCTAGGTGAGCCATCTCCCAGTCCAGGACTGCCCGGAGGTGACCATCGTTGTCATACAGCAGGTTTCCGAGTCGGTAGTCACCGTGAACCAGAGCCAATTTGCTCGCCGCAGCCGGCGGGTTGGCTCGCAGCCACTGCAAAGCGACTCGACCGATCGGGTTGGGGTGAATCTCGTTTGCCTCGTAGAGATCTGCCCATGCATCGAGTTGTTCACGCGCACAGCTCTCCGGTGAACTCTGCTCAATCCCCGACGGCAACTCAACAGCAGCAAGATCGACGGCGGCCAGTCGGCCCAACACTTCCATGCCTTCGGCAAACAGCGTGTGTCCCACCCCCGGCGAGAGGTCGCGTGCATGGTTGGAGCTCAAGCAGTTAGGCACTTCTGCAATCAATACGAACGAAGCACCAAGCCACCGTTCTTCCTCGATGTGCCACAACGGTTCTGGGACTGGTAGTCCGGCATCGAATGCGACTGTCAACGCATCGAATTCACGGCGAAACTCGGCAAGTTCTAACGCCGGTCCGGCAGCGACCCGCAGTACCATCCTATGTCTTCGCGTAGGCGTCGTCGCATGGAAACGCCAGGTGGTCCGAGCGTTTCCACCGGTCATGCGACCAAAGCCGTTGATCGTCACTTCCTGCCCCCACACCTCGGACAGGAATCCGGCGATACCGTTCGCGTAGTCGTCGTCGGGCTGTGTGAGTGTCTGCGTACTGTCCACGGTCATCGTCACGATCAGTGACTTCCGACTTCGACGTCGACAATCGCAACGTCATCGAGAGACGGCGCGATCTGTGCGACAACAGTGCGGTGCTCGGGCGAGCCCATGAACGTGTCAAGATCCTGCTTCGTGGCGAAGTCAGCAGTGAATGCACCCGACCACTCCTTGCCGGTCGGGCTGACGCCCTCATGCTCACCCGCCGTCGCACTCACCCCAGTGGCGGCGACCAGATCGGTAAGTTGTTGCAACACTGCACTACTGAACTCCGTGTCGGAGGTCTTCCACAGAAAGTAATGGCGAATCACAGTAGTTCCTCTTTGGCTGGTGACGTTAACGCGAAGGGATCTGCGTCACGTATTCGATTAATTGTTACAGGCGTCACAGGAACGACCTAATGAAACTTTGGCATGGCTTTAATTCGAAATACTGATGATGTACGCGGCACATCTACCTGCGGAGACGGTGCGTCAGTGAAAGCGAACGACCTCGTCAAGAGGTGCCCGCTCGGTGCGCACACGCGCACTGGGGTGACTTGGATCCGGATAACCGAATGCAATTGCACATAACACTGCCCGGGAGGACGGAATCGAGAGTTGTTCATGCAGCGTCGGTGAGCGGCTCGCTACCGATGCTTGAGCGATAGTTCCGAGGCCCGCAGCCTCAGCGGCAGTCAAAAATGCCTGGATAAACAGCCCACAGTCAAGGATTCCGTATTCACCCAGCGCCCGCTCGGTGCTGACAATCGCCGCGTGCGGCGCACCGAAGAACTCGAAGTTGCGCGATGCCTCGGCGGCAGAGGCCGCTCTGTCGCCGCGCGTGATGCCCAGGGCGTCGTAGAGTTGCCAGCCACTGGTGCGGCGCCGATCACGGTAGATGCCGGTGTACCCGCGGGGAAAGGCGACATCGGGTCCACGTTCGATGGACTCATCCGCGAAATTCGCGGTAAGCCGGTCCCGCACTTCCCCCGACACCACATCGACCTGCCATGGCTGCACATTCGACCACGACGGTGCCCACTGCGCAGCCCGCACAATGCTCTCGATGAGTGCTTTGGGTACTTCGTCGGGAAGGTAACCCCGGCAGCTTCGACGTGTCTGCAGCACTCCCGTCACCGCCGTGAACGTCGCTGCGGTAGCGTTGGGCGCCGAGCTAGTCACAGCTCAATCCGTCGAAGCACCTGGACGATACACACCGAGCCCGCACCTGATAGCTGGCAGACACCGACGCTGTCGTCGTGAGTGGTGAACCGTCGTAATGTCTCTGCTATTTGCGCGATTCCGGTAGCGCCGCTGGCATGGCCGCGACCGATGAGGCCACCGTCGGTCGACACTTCGTGGAGGCCGAACTCCTTCCTCGAGCCGGGTCCGAACGCCCCCTTATGTATGAGAGCATCGGCCTGGCCAGGAGCAACGAAGCCGAGCAGTTCGATGTACTCGAGTTCCTCGTTCGCAAAAGCGTCATGGACCTGGAGGAGATCCACATCCGACGGCTCGATACCCGCTGCAGCGAACGCCTTCTTCGCGGCCCGTTCTGTCATCTCACGCGGCCCAACCACGGCACCCTCGAAGGTATGCATCGAACCGTACACCTCGCTCTGCAAAACCGAGGCAGCTAGCTGTGCCACAACAGTTCCCGGCGCTAGACGACTCAGGGCCTCGCGCGTGCACAGTACGAGTGCGCCTGCTCCATCACCCCACGGCGTACACATTTTGGAGGTGAGCATGCCAGCAATCGTTCTGCTTGCAAGAATCGACTCCGGGGTTACTTCGGACTCAGCTTGACGCAGCGCACGGGGATTCGTGCGAGCGAAGTTCCAGTTCTTCGCCGCCACCGCAGCGAGGTCTTGCGCCGACGTTCCGAACTGCCGGGCGCGCTCTGCAGCCCAGAGTCCAAAGAGCGCTACCGGGGGTAGGAAGCCTTGGCGTGCGATCGCGTCCTCTGCGGAGGTCTGGTAGTCGGGTATGTCATAGCCCAGGACTAACACGAGATCGTGCTCGCCGGATTGGATCGCGAGCTTCGCTTCGTGGACTGCCGCTAACCCACTCGCCGAAGCATTGGTTACATGCTGTACCGGGACTCCGGTAAGGCCAAGCTCTTTGGCTACAAAGACAACTCGAGGGCTCGCGCCAAGGGCGACTCCACCCCACACACCGTCTACGTCGGAGTAGGTCAACCCAGCCTCGCGGAGCACGTCGGCAGCAATCCTTGAGGCAACCTGACGGCCCGTCCCCGGCTCATACTTCTGGAACGGAGTTATGCCCGCACCGGCTACAAATACCTCACGCACGGTCAAACCTCCTCGGCTGCGCGTCGATACTGAGTTGGTACCGTCCGCCCACATCGTGCGGCCCTGCGCCCAGTTCGGTAATGACGCGGACACCACCGGAAAGATCGACGTAGCCGAAGCTGCGCGGACCCATCTCGATAACCTCGGTCAGCACTCCGACCGCGGGGATATGCGCCGGCTCAAGTTCCACCAGACCGCCGTCAACGCTCCACAGGCGGGGCACTGCATAGAGATCGCCCGATCGGGGATCGCGCGATCCCGGCATATGCGGCTTCTCTGTTGTTGTCATGACTTCTCCCTTGCTCGTAGCTCGCGATTAGATCGGCACCGACAGGGCGTCGTACTCAAACAGCCAGTCATAACGGCCAGAGACGCGCGTGCTCGCCCACTGTTCGGAGACGTATTCCTCGGCACGCGCGGGGTCAGCGAGTAGTGGGTTGTGGAACCGGTCTGCGTTGTCGGCCGAACCCGTCACCACCGCCGTGGTGCGTTCGATTCGGGCTTCCTCGTACGCCGCATGGGCGTCCTCGAGCCGATCATGTGCATCGATCGCGCGCGCCAACACGACGCCGTCTTCGATGGCCATACATGCGCCCTGCGCCAAAAACGGCAACGTCGGATGACATGCATCGCCGAGCAGCGTCACTCGGCCCTGGCTCCAGCTCGGCATTGTTGACCGCAGATTCAGCGCCCACTTCATCGGCGTATCGATGGCCCGAATCAGGCTCCGTACGTCCGGATGCCAGCCGTCGAAGTCGTTCGTCAACTCCTCGGTTGTTCCGCCGATGTTCCAGGACTCCACCGACCAGTCATCGCGCTCGACGATGCCAACGAAGTTGATCAGCTCACCACCACGCAGCGGATACTGGATGACGTGTCCGTGCGGGCCAATCCAGTTGGTGCCGTATGGAACTCGAAGCTCATCACGAAGCCCCGCCGCTGGTACCACTCCGCGCCAAGCAACACAGCCAGAGAACTTCGGATCACTGGGGCCGAACAAACCACTGCGCACTACCGAGTGCACCCCATCGGCGCCCACCATCGCGTCGTGGACTGCGGTCGAACCGTCAGCGAAGTTCATGGTCACCGTATCGTTGTCTTGCCGGAACGACTCCAGCCGATGCCCCAGCCGTAGACGCCCCGGTGCGCGGCGCTCGAATTCACTCCGCAACGTATCGTGTAGATCCGCGCGATGAATCATCAGATAGGGGAACCCGAATCGCTCTTGCGATTCGCCACCCAGGTCGAAGAGCGGCCACGTCTTTCCGCTATCCCACAGTCGAACTCGCTTTCCCGCGGGCCGAGAGGCAACACGGTCGAGAGCATCGAAGAGTCCAAGACTATCCAGTACGCGGATCGCGTTTGCGCTGAGTTGAAGTCCGGCGCCCACCTCCGAGAGTTGTCGCGTTTGTTCGTAGAGAGTTACGTCGACGCCGCGCTGCTGCAGTGCCAGTGCGGCGGTGAGTCCGCCGAGGCCGGCACCGCACACGGCGACGCTTAGATTGTCAGTCATGGAGGTCCTTAATGTCAGTAGCCGCGCAGCACGCGGCGTGATCGTTAGCGGCCGGAGAAGGTGGGGTACCGCTTGTCGAAGAATGCCTTTGCACCCTCGCGCATGTCCTCTGTGGCGAACATCTGCTGATGTGCCATCTTTTCCATTTCCAGTGCTGTGGATAGCGACACCTCGGTGCCGTTACGCACCACGCGCTTGATCGCTTGCACGGTCAGAGGCGCGAGACGAGCGATCTTCTTCGCGATCTCAAGCGCACGCTCTTCGGCGCGACCCTCAACTACCTCACTGACGAGTCCGAGTGTCGCTGCACGCTCGGCAGTAATAGGTTCTCCGGTCAGTAGCATCAGCATCGCCGGGTACAGGCCGATTGCACGCGGAAGGTACTGTGTTCCACCAAGTCCGGGGACGAGTCCAACCTTGACTTCCGGCTGTCCCAGGATCGCGTCCTGCCCGGCGATAATGATGTCACCGTTCATGGCGTACTCGCAGCCGCCGCCGAGGGCGTACCCGTTGACTGCGGTGATCACCGGCTTGCGGCACCGGGCGATCCCGTCTGTGTACTCGGCGGTGATGCGGTCGACCATGCTCGATGCACCAAATTCGCGGAGGTCACCACCCGCAGCAAAGTGATCGCCGACGCTGGTCAGCACAACCGCCCGGACACCTGGGTCGGTATCGAAGGAGC
This sequence comes from Rhodococcus sp. USK10, assembly GCF_019378875.1. Classification (NCBI taxonomy): domain Bacteria; kingdom Bacillati; phylum Actinomycetota; class Actinomycetes; order Mycobacteriales; family Nocardiaceae; genus Rhodococcus; species Rhodococcus sp. USK10. Next base: position 650,642 of record NZ_CP076047.1, on the reverse strand, counting down.
GGAACGCATCGTTGATCTGAGTCCGCACTGCGGCGTTGAGCGCGTTCCGCACCTCGGGTCGATTGATGCGCACCAGCATGACGCCGTTGGATGGGTTCTCTAGCAGAACTTCGTTCATCGTGAATCAACCTCTCAATTCATTAAAATGTTGCTATTCAGCGGGTTAGGAGACCAGCGCGCGGAGCTTGTTCTTTGCTACCTTGCCCGCATCCGAACGCGGAAAGTCGTCGAGCACGAAGATCTGACGCGGAACCTTAACCGACGACAGCTTCGCTTTGAGTTCATCGATGATGCGGCCCTCGGCACCCTCTTCAGGCGCCGCTAGCGAGACGGCCGCCACCATACGCTCGCCGAACACCGGATCTGGCAACCCGAAAGCGGCACCGTCGACGACGTTATCGATCTGCAGCAGCACATTTTCCACCTCTGCTGGGTAGAGGTTCACACCTCCCGAGATGACCATGTCCTTCTTACGATCCTTGATGAACAGGTAGCCGTCGTCGTCGAGTACTCCGATGTCTCCGGTGAGTAGAACCCCTGCCTTGGAGTTCAGTTCATCGCGTTCAGACCCACGGTTGTGATAAGTGAAGTCGGCGTAAGTGCCGTTCGCTGCGGCTATTTCACCTACTTCACCGCGCGGAAGCACCGCACCGTCAGCGTCGACAATCTCGACGCGGCAACCGTCGAGTACTCTGCCGACAGTCCCTGGCTTAGCCAGGTAGTCAGCGCTACTGGCGTAGGTCACCGGCCCGACCTCGGTGGAGCCGTAGAACTCGTTGATGACCGGTCCAAACCAGGAAATCATGTCCTGTTTAATCCCGACCGGACACGGGGCGCCAGAGTGAATGATGTTCTGGACACTCGACACGTCGTAGCGCTGACGCACTTCGAGGGGAAGATCGAGTAGCCGAACAAACATCGTCGGAACCATCCACATGTGGGTGATACCCGCTGAGCTGATGATCCGTAGTGCTTCCTCGGCATCGAATCGTGGGAGGAAGTGAATCTCGCCCACGGGGCCGCCAGTTCCTATCGTTGCTCGAATGTAGGCGGACGGCGCCGAATGATAGAGCGGAGCCATCAGCAGGGTGCGCATGCCGGGGCTGACTCCCCATACCTTCGCCACGTTACGGGCCTGTGCCTGTTGAGCTTCCGATGATGCGTGCGCTTCTCGGACGACTCCCTTTGGCCGTCCGGTGGTGCCTGAGGTGTAGATGATGGCCGGACGAGGTGGTCGCGTGTCACCTTTCCACGGCTCCTGTCCGTCCATCCAGTCCGACCATGCAACATAGGTACGATTCGGTGCTGTCGGCGAGGTATCCAGATGCATGGGGGCAGCGGTCTCTGGCGGCAGATCGACGATGACGAGCGGCATATGCGTCGGAATTGCCTGCGCTGCAGCTACAGCGAGAACGTCATGGGCAATGACAGCCTTCACCTGGGCATCGCTGGTGATGTAGGCCAACTCATCAACACTGCTATGCCAACTGATCGGCACCGGGTACGCACCAAGCATTGCCAGTGCCTGGTTGCAGACGAGAATCTCGATTTCGTTCACCATGAGGAGCGCGACAGCGTCGGATTCTTCGATTCCCAACGTATGCAGCCCGGTTGCTGCGCGACAGGCCATGTCATCAATGTCAGACTGGTTGAACTGTCGTGCTTGTGAGATGTATCGCACCTTTACTCCTTGTCGGCTGGTTGCGCCCTTTGCTTCAAGTGCCGGCGCATGCATTACAGGTCAATGACGAGTCGTTCACCACGAGAGCCCGAACAACAGATCATCATTCGGTCATTGCTGGCTTTCTCCTCATCGGAGAGATAGAAGTCTTGGTGCTCTACCTCGCCATCGAGAACCACCACTTCACACGAGCCGCACGTTCCAGACATGCACGAGTACTCGGGCTCCACCCCCGCTTCGAGGACTGCATCAAGGACGGTCATTCCATCCTCGACACGAAGGGTGTGCCCGGACCGGGCCAGGACCAACTCGTATCCGCCCGACGCAACCTCAGCCACGGAGAAGTCCTCGCGGTGGGCGCGAGTTCCGAATTCGGCGGTGAGCGTGGCGAATTCGTGTGTGATGCGGTCCGGTCCGCAGCAGTAGATGCCTTCGTCAGGCTTCACCGAAGCAACGATGTCGGCGAGGTCGAGCCGCTGCCCGCGGTCGGCGAAGTAGAAGTGCACTCGCCCTGGTACCTCAGCTTCAAAGGCAGCGAGTTCAGCCTCGAAAGCACAGCATGCTGAGCTTCGCGCTGCGTAGTGCAGCCGCCACGGCTGGCCAGTCGCTTCGCAGGCAGTGATCATGTTCCACAGCGGAGTAATCCCGATTCCAGCCGCGACGAAGACCGATGCCACGTCCTGTGAATCAAGAGTAAAGTCGTTCTGCGGCTGGCTCACCCGGAGTGTGGTGCCGGTGGCCAGGGTGCACAGTTCATGTGATCCACCTCGGCCGTCGACCTCGTCCTTGACCGCGATGGTCATTGCTGCGCAGGATTCCGGCTGACTGATGATCGAGTAGCTGCGCTCGCGCCCCGACGGCAGTTGCACGCGTACGTGAGCGCCTGGCTGGGCTTCCTCCAGCGATCCCTGAACCGTGGTGAGTGTGATGCCGTAAATATCCTGCGCGATGGGGGTTACCGCGGTGATCGTCGCCGCGACGGTGCTAGCGGTCATGCGCGGGTCCGGTTGATGACAGTGCGCTGGCTGAACTCGACGAATCCCTCCTGCGCGAACTCAGAACCGACACCCGACATTTTGGCGCCGCCAAAGGGGATGTGTGGAGCGATATCCGCGTGCTTGTTGATCCAGACGGTGCCTGCATCGACTCGGCGCGCAACCTCCTGGGCGCGGTCGGCGTCCGACGACCACACCGATCCACCGAGACCGAATGCAGTGTTATTAGAACGCTGCAGTACCTCGTCGGCAGTGTCGAACTTGATCACCGGAAGGATTGGACCAAACTGCTCATCGTCGACAAGCTCGGAGCCTTCGACGATGTCTCGCACGATGGTCGGACGCAGGAAGTATCCGCGGCCCTCCACAATTTTGCCACCGGCGATGACTGTCCCGTCGCGATGAGCGACAGCAAGCAAATCAACAAGTTTGGTGAACTGCTTCGCGTTCTGCACCGGGCCGTGAGTTGACTGCTCGTCTGCTCCATCGCCCACCACTGCCGCATCGGCCAGGGCAGCAAGCTCTGCGCACACCTCGTCGTAAATGCCTACCTGCACATAGAGACGTTTCACTGCGAGACAAACTTGACCGTTGTTCTGAAATGCCGAAGCATAGACACCTGCTGCGACGGTCTTTGGGTCAGCGTCGTCGAGGACGATGGCCGCATCGTTGCCGCCAAGTTCAAGCGTGAGCCTTTTAAGAGTGTCGACGGCGTTACGCATCACCGACTGTCCCGCAACCGTCGAGCCGGTGAAGCTGACCTTGCGGATACCCGGATGCGCTGTGAGTGCAGGGCCGAGGTCATTGTCGTCGGTGATGACGTTGAGAACTCCGGGCGGAAGAAGCGTGGAAACTAGCTCGGCGAATCGCAGTGTCGCCAGCGGAGTGGTGGGGGCTGGCTTGATCACGACTGTGTTGCCTGCCAAAAGAATCCACGGCAACTTGAAGGCGATGGTCATCAACGGAAAGTTCCATGGGATTATCGCAGCTACCGGACCCAGCGGCCGGTATGTTATCTCGATGTCGCGGTCGGTCGGATCCTCGATGGAGTGGCCGGGGGTCGCCATTCCCGAGACGTATCGGAAGAACGCCGCGGTGCCACCCACCTCGCGGCGTGCTTCGCGAACTGGCTTGCCCGCCTCGGCGATGATGAGTTCAACTAGTTCGTCAGCGTGCTCGGACACGATATCGGCTATGCCACGCAGGACCTGGCGACGGTCGTCGAGTGCGGTCTGCGACCATTCCGGAAAAGCGTCGTTAGCTGCTTTGACAGCTTCGTTCAGTTGCTCGGTGGAGGCACGCGGTGCGTCGGCGAAGACTTCCCCTGTCGCCGGATTAATCACGGGCATGGTTGATTCGCCGGCTACGGTGGCGCCGTTAATGAGCAAGCTGAAGTCGGTCATCGAATTCTCCAAGGGGTGTCGAGGCAGGCTCTGGCACGATCTGCGGCGCCAACGACCATGCGAATGTGAAAGTGACTGGTAGAAACCCGTTTAAGACGTGAGCAAGGTCTTCATCTGGTAGCGGATGGGCAGGGACTTGAGGCCACCGACGAAGTTTGCCTCCAGCCACTGCGGATCGCCGGCGCTCTCGATCCAGTCGAGACGTTCAACGATCTGACCGAACAGTGATCGCATCTCCATCTTGGCCATATGCTGACCAAGACATTGGTGGATGCCAAATCCAAAGGCAATGTGGCGGTTAGGTTTGCGATCGACGCGGAAGCTATGCGGATCGTCGAAGGCGGCGTCGTCGAAATTCGCCGAGGGGTAGCACACCATGACCGAGTCGCCAGCTTTGATCGTGCTTCCACCGATGTCGTAGTCCTCGACTGCGGTCCGGAAGAAGTGCTTGACCGGTGAGGTCCAGCGGATACCTTCGTCGACCGCCGAGTCCAAAAGCGTGGGGTCGGCCTTCAGTTTTGCCAGTTCCTCAGGATGATCCATGAGCGCCTGCAAAAGGCCCGAGATCGACGAACTGGTCGTGTCGTGACCGGCCAGGGCGAGTACGAAATAGTAGGAGTTGCGGTCAAAGTCGCTGATCGTCTGCCCGTCGACCTGTGCGTCGGCCAACAGCGACACGATGTCGTCGCGAGGGTCCAGTCTGCGTTTGGCAGTCAGCTCGGAGAAGTAGGCAAACACCTCCTTCGCGGCACTACCGGCGTCAACCTTCTTGCCACCATTCACCGACGGGTCGCTACCCGCGAAATGCTGCTGGGTGAGCCGGAGCATCAGCGGCTCGTCTTCCTCCGGTACTCCGAGAATCAGCATGATTGCTCGTAGCGGAAACCACACCGCGACATCACGGGCAAAGTCGCAGCTACCACCGTATGTCTCCAGTCGATCCACGAACGTGCCGGCAAGCTGATCCATCTGATCGTGCAGCTTCTCCAATTGCTGTGGCATAAACCATGATTGAGTGAGTTGACGGAACTTGCGATGCTCCGGGTCGTCCATCTGGATCAGCGTGTGGGATGCTTGCGTTGATCCCGTCACTTTCCGGATGTCCTCTTCCTGCTCAATGGTGCGCAGCGCTGTTCGCGGAGCATTGATGAACAGCTTGGGCTGCTTCTCAATCTCGACAACGTCCTGATATCGGCTTACTGTCCAGAACGGCCGATAACCCTCCGGCTCGGTCCAGCGAACTGGCTCATCTGCCCGGAGTTTGGCGAAAACATCGTGGTAGGTGGCCGGGTCCGCATAAGTTCGCGGATCGGCAATGAGTTCACTGGTGACATCAACCATGGGGCACACTCCTGGGCTATTAAGCGACGGCTTCTTTTCGACCGGCAACGCGCGTGCCGCGTCCTCAATCACTTTCCGAAAATAATGTAACCACCCTCACATGATTAGTATAATGAATCTTCGTCATACCAAATATGAGAAAGGTTAATACTGTGGTGCAGCCCCGCGACCTGGACATACGTACCCTTTACACGCTCGAAGCCATCCACCGGTTGGGCTCGATATCGGCTGCAGCCGACGAGCTCGGACTGAGTCAACCTGCCGTGAGCCACGCGCTACGTAAGCTTCGACACGTCTTCAGCGACCCACTATTCATCCGGGCCGGAACCGGGATTACTCCAACTCCGCGTGCCACGCAGCTCGCCGCGAGTGCTCGTCGCATCGAATCGCTCGTCAATGCCGAGGTGAACAGCGCAACCGAGTTTGACCCTCAGCAACTACGTCGCAAGTTTCGCTTGTTGATGACCGATCCGGGCGAGTTGGTGTTGCTGCCGCGCCTCCTGCGCAAGATTCGCAGCAGTGCACCACAGGTGACGGTCGAGTCCAGTTCCAGGCCCGCCGGGGAAATGGCCGAAGCTCTGGACTCGGGGGTCGCAGATCTCGCTATCGGCCCATTCCCCGAACTCGCACTCTCGCACCTACGGCAAGAGCGCCTATACCGTCGCAGCTTCCTGTGTCTCTACGCTAGCGACCACCCGACGCTGTCCCGCAAAGGCCTCACCCTCGAAACGTATCTCGGCGAGTCCCATCTGTCGGTTCGCTCCACGAGTCGCACCGAGGAGATCTTTGAGCAGTTTCTTGCCGAAAATGGCTACACCAGGAATGTGGTTGTGACTGTGCCCCACATGCTCTCAGTCCCTGCGGTGGTGCGTGAGTCTGACCTCATTGCCACGGTCCCGCAAGCCGTCGGAGCGTTCTTCGGCAACTACCCCGGCATCATGGCCCACCGCGCACCCTTCCTCGACGAGGTGTCGTTTCCGTCCACCACGGTCTCGCAATTCTGGAGCGCTCGGTTCGAGCAGGACCCTGCACACGTTTGGCTCCGGAGCCTGGTGACAGGCCTTTTCAGAGAGCCCATCGCCCCGCCCGCAACCAACTCGTGTCCTGAGTTATTGATCCATTGAATATGTCGGGTGGCATCGGGTAATGGCACTTTCTGGTCGCCCGAAGGCGGAGTTGGTCCTGTCCGATGTCGACCGTGACACGCTGCTGGGTTGGGCTCGACGCGCGAAGACGGCGCAGGCGTTGGCACTGCGGGCGAAGATAGTGCTGGCGTGTGCGGAGGGCGTGACGAACACGGATGTCGCTGCGAGACTGGGGATCTGGCCGCAGACAGTGTCCAAGTAGCGGGCCCGGTTCCTCAAGGATCGACTGGCGGGCCTGTCCGACGAGCCGCGGCCCGGTGCGGCTCGCACGATCACCGACGAGCAGGTCGAGACGGTGATCGTCAAGACCCTGGAGGAGACGCCGGCGAACGGGGACACGCACTGGTCGACCCGGTCGCCGGCCCGTGCCACCGGCATGTCCCAGACCGCGATTTCCCGCATCTATTGTCAATCGGCCGCGTCTCTGCTCGCATGGTTTGCCGCACCGAGAACTCGAGTCGGGCTACCTCGCCCCGTCCGCCGCGTGACACTGTGTTGGAGGCTTACTGGCAGTTGCTGTTTCGGCTACTGGTGCCGGCCTGAAGAGGGTTCGCGGTAGATTGCGCCGACCAGTTGTTGGCTTCGGCGCCCAGGAGCATCGATAATGGTGTACCGCATGCCAGGGGAGGTTCGGGACACCACCCCGGTGAACGCGCCCATACAGGTCGGCGTGATGTCGCTGGATCCATCCAGTGGAACAATCCGGCGCGACTATGCCCGACCCACATCATCCAGGGGAAAGCAAGCGCGATGGCGGGAAGGCGGCGCAACGTCAGAGACGGGGTGTTCGATGGAGATCCTGCAGCGGGCGCGGACGGATCCCTTCTGCGGCGGACAATCGGCGAGCCTTACGACGAGTAGTCACGATCCCGATGAGTGCAATGAGCCAGAACGGATACTGTACCAGCCACGCCACTCGGAAGGCGTCGAACGTGAAGCCGCCGAGTCGATCCAGCAGGACGCCCATCGCCAGCAGTATAGCGAGGGTAGCCAGGTATCCGCCGACGTTGACCATGCTCTGCGCGACGCCGGCGCTGACTCCCGGGTTGGTGGTTCGGGCAATGTCGAAACCGACGACCGAGGCGGGGCCGCCTCCCGCCAGGACCACGACAAGTAGAACCAGGAGCCACCACGGAGCCGGGTGCGCGAGAACGAGGACCGCGCTCCACGCGGTCATTGTGAGCAGGCATATGCCGATCAGCAGCCACAACCTTCGTCGTGGGTGCCGCACGGTGAACACGCCCATCAATGGACCTATCAGGACCATACAGAGAACGAACAGTGTCAGTATCCCGCTCGCTGCCTCTGGCGTCAGACCTTGGGCCGACACCAGGTAGGGCAGGCCCCACAACAACGTGAAGACCATCATCGAGAACTGGTTAGCCATGTGTCCGAAGAAGCCCAGCCGGGTTCCCGGCGTGTTCCACACCACACGGAGTTGGTCGCCGATCTCTTTCATCAAGGTCGGAGGTTGCCGGGACCAGGCGCCATCTGGCGAATTTCGCAGTGCCGCCAGCACGAGAACGGCCGCGAGCAGGCTCAGAGATGCAGCCGACCCATACGCTGTGGTCCAACCCGTAGCATGCAGGAGGAGGAGAAACGGTACAGCTGAGATTATTTGGCCCAGCTGGCTGAAAATTGTCGTCAGCTGTGTAACGACCGGAACCGAACTGGACGGAAACCAGTGTGGCAGCAGGGCAAGCACGGCCACGAACATCAACGCATCGCCGCACCCAACCACCACACGAGCCGCGACCGCGGAAGAGACCTGGTCGGTCGTCGCCAACAGCAGTTGGCCGGCGGCAGCCAGGACGCAGCTCACGAACGCCACCAGTCGAGGCCCGTATCGATCTACCAGTACGCCAGCTGGGATCTGCATGACCATGTACACCGCTACCTGTACGAATACGAACAGGGACAACGCCGCCGGGGTAATCGAGAAGCGTTCCGCTGCTTCGAGGCCGGACACGCCGAGCGTGGTGCGTTGCATGATCGACACGATGAACGCAACGACACCAACCACCCACACGATGTAGGAACGCCGGACTGGGAGCTTCGGGTTTCCCGTGTCAAGTTCGGGGGTGGTCATCGTTGTCGATCCGCGGGAACCGTGAGCGCATCGACCGCACTGCCCGCAGTAGGGTCGGACACCGTGGACCATGCAACATGGGGCATCATCGTGATCCTTCACAGCTTGATGTAGCCATTCTTGACGATGGCCCGGCGGGTCGGCGAAGGTCAACCCGCTCCGGTCCATCGATCACACGTGTGCGACTAAGGGTGGGTCACGATCGGTGTGCTAGGAGCGGTGTGCTCGACCGACTTTTGCCGTCGCTGTTGGTCGAACTTGAACATCACGCCTCCGCAGGCCGATACCAGCAGCGCCACAGCGAAGATGCCCACGCCGAGCGCATAGCTGCCGGTCCGTTCCAGGGTGATCCCCACCAGTTGTGGTCCGAAGAATCCACCCACCGATCCCAAGCCGTTGATCAGTCCGATCGCCGCGGCGAGCGAAGCGCCGCTGAGAATGTTCATCGGAATCGTCCAGAAGATTCCGGTGATGATGTACAGGCCTAACCCCGCAAAGCAGAATCCCAGAATAGCAACGGGCGCATTGTGAATGAACGCCGCGGACAAGGCGAACCCAACGGACGCGATCAAGGCTGCCACCGTGAAATGCATGACGCGTTCGCCCGTCCGATCGGAGTGCCGTGCCCACCAGATCATCGGCCCGATCGAGATCAGGGGCGGCAGCGCCGCGAACCAACCCACCTGGACCGTACTGAAGTTGAACGTCGCCAACATCTGCGGAAGCCAGTACTGATAGCCGAAGAGCCCGAACATGAAGAAGAGAAATACTAAGAACAACGCGATAACGCGAACATTCTTCAGTCCGTCGACGAAAGAACTCTTCTCGGTGGAGGCCAATTCCTCCGATTCGGCCGCCAGCGTCTCGGTCAACCAGTCCCGCTCCTCCTGATCGAGGAAGGTCGCCTGCGCCGGCCGGTCCCGAATCTTGAAGATGCACACGATGCCGGTGATAACTGCCGGAATACCGGTGACGATGAAAATCCATCGCCAGCCCGCGATGCCGCTGAGACCGTCTGTCCATACCATGATGTACGCCAACAGTGGAACGAAAAGACCGGACAGACAGGAGGATGAGAGCATGATCGACAACGCGATTCCACGCTTGCGGCGTGGCAACCAGCACGACACGAAATAGATCATCGCCGGCGAGAATCCGGCCTCGGCCACACCGAGCAGCATCCTCGAGATCGTGAGGCTGGTGCCGCCTTGCACAGCCGACATCGCGATGACAACAATTCCCCAAGTTATCATGATTCGGGGAATCCAGACCCGGAATCCAACTCTTGACAGCACGTAGTTGCTGGGAATCTCCGACATGGCGTAGGTCCAGAAGAAGATACCTGCCGCCAGACCGAATATTGTCGGCGTAATTCCGATATCCGTATTCATTTTCAGTGCGGCAACGGATATGTTTATTCGGTCGAGAAAGAATATGATATAGCAGATGATGAGAAGAGGCATCCAGTGTCGGATGACCTTTTTGGAAATCTTCTCCTCCATCGCAAGATAGCTGGAGCTATCCTGGCTGCGAGTATTTACCATTTCGCTGATTCCAACCGTGAGAAGTTTATTGACCTGCGGTTTACTGATGCGAATGCTACAAATCTCGTGCAATGTCGTTGGCTGCCGAAGTCGCCTATTGGGTTCACAGAACTCCTATCGGTACTTTCATGATGATCTCCATCTTCGAGATGGGCCCGGTCCTTTTCGGGCCGGCGGATCAGTTCCGGCTCAGGACGGACTCGGGTATCAGGACGGACTCCGGTGTGAGGACAACCAGTCCGCGTTCGGACAACCACGAAATCGACTCGTCGACGACCTTCTCGATTGCCATCGAAGATTCCAACGGAACCAACCTCACGCCATCGGCGACCGCGGTCGCATGGATATCGGCGATCAGTTGTGCAAGCCCGTTCGGTGTGCCGACGTACGTCAGCGAATTACCGGACAACCAGGTGGTGGTCAGCGCCGAGTATCGTCGGCGCGCCGCCCGCGCATCGAGATCAATGAGTATCTCGAGCTCCACCAGCACGGTGACATCCTCGCAGCTACCCGTACGCGTGCGCACAGATTCACGAACGTCCGATCGCGTGCGTTGCGCCTGGCGCAGATCTTCGGCGCGAGTACACACGACGGTGCTCTCCTCGCAGACCTCGGTGGGTGCGCGGCTCCCTTCCGCATCGGTGGCTGCAACGATCCACCGGATCGGACCGGATGTATCCGGCGGCTTCACCGCCACCCGGATGAACCGTCGGCCGGATACACGAGGCGTATTGTTGGACAGCATTTCTTCCTCCATGTACCGATTTCCAGACCGAGTTACACAGCAGTGTCGACGCGACTCTCCGCCGATCGGCGGAGCAAGAACTTCTGGATCTTTCCCGTCGAGGTTTTCGGTAGGTCCCCGAACCGCACCGTTTTCGGTGCCTTGAATGACGCCAGACGACTCTTGACGTGCTCGATGATGTCCCGCTCGCTCACGTGCCGACCGCCATGCAGGGTGACGAAACCTGCCGGAACCTCACCCCACCGTTCGTCAGGAATTGCGATCACCGCCACGTCGCGCACCGCCGGATGATCCGCGATCGCCTGTTCGATCTCGATCGACGAAATATTCTCTCCTCCGGAGATGATGATGTCCTTGCGGCGGTCGCGAATCTCCACGTACCCGTCGGGGTGAATCACCCCGAGGTCGCCCGTGCGAAACCATCCGTCCGGGGCGGCCGCGGCGGTAGCTTCCGGATCATTAAGGTAGCCGAGCATGACGTTGTTGCCTCGCAGCGCGATCTCGCCGACCTCGATTCCGTCGGCAACAATGTCTGCGCCGTCGGCGCCGATCACCCGAACTCGGTGCGAGATCATGTTGCCGACCCCTTGGCGGGCTTTGACTTTCGATTGTTCATCGTGGTCGAGGGAATCCCACTCAGGCCGCCAATCGCAGATCATGGCCGGCCCGTAGGTCTCGGTCAAGCCGTACAGGTGGGTGACGTCGAAGCCCAGTTGGTCCATTCGCCTCAACAGGGCAGGCGATGGCGGTGCGCCTCCGGTGGCCACCCGAACCCGCGGTCCGTCACCGATTCCAGCCCCGGCATCTTTCGCATGAGCCAGCATCGACAACACCGTTGGCGCTCCGTTGAGGTGTGTGACGCCCTCATGTCGGATCAGTCGCCAGACCTCGGCCGCGTCCATTCGTGGCAGGCAGACGTGGGTGCCCGCCGCCGCCGTTACCGCCCACGGGAAACACCAACCGTGGCAGTGGAACATCGGCAATGTCCACAGATGAACCGTCCTCGGCGACAGGCCCATGTGTCCGACCATCGCCAAGGCCTGCAGGTAGGCGCCACGATGGTGGTACATCACGCCTTTCGGTCGGCCGGTGGTGCCCGAGGTATAGTTGATCGACAACAGCGGGGACTCGTTGCCCGGGGTGGTTCGGAGTGGACTACCACTCGCAATCAATTCCTCGTAGCGATCGTCCGCCCGTATCGTCAACAGCGGGTGAGTCAGCTTCGCCACTGCCGAATCGATCAGTTCGGCGTAGGACGGGTCGTAGACAAGCACACTTGCGCCGCAATGGTCGAGGATATACACGACTTCATCGGCCGAAAGCCTGGTGTTGATCGTGACCAAGCTGCGCCCGGACCACGGGACCGCGAAATGCGCCTCCAGTATTACATGGGTATTGGGAGCAAGGACCGCCACCGGAGCGGTGCCACCGAGGGTGGCCAACGCCCCCGCCAGCCTCGTGCATCGACCGTGAAGTTCGGCATATGTCCATCGATCGTTGCCGTCGACGACCGCGAGCCGATCACCGTGCGATGCGGCCGCGCGGTCCAGATACGATGTGGGCGTCAATGGTTCGAACAACACCATATCCGGGGGTTCACCGTCCATCAGGCACCTCCTGCAGATGAGTAGCCTGCGACCAGTTCCGTGTCGATACCCACCGTCCCGAACTCCATCGATCCGCCCGGCGTTCCGATCGCACTGTCGCGATTCGGCAGGGGTTCGAGAAAGAACCGCGCATTGTCGATCACGAATGTTGCGGAGTTCTCTGCGACAGCGGCGGTTTCCGAGATCGCTTGAACGGGGCAGGCCGGCTTGCATGCACCGCAGTCGATACATTCTGCAGGGTTGATATACAGCTTTCGCGATCCCTCGTAGATGCAGTCGACCGGGCACACTTCGGTACACGCTTTGTCCATGATGTCGATGCATGGTTCCGCAATAAAGTACGGCATGTCTCATCCCTTCTGTCCTGAGGGCGACCGAGTCTGACTCAGCCGTGCCTAGTCGCTCTCACCATGGTCCGGGCCGAAATCGACCGGAAGATGCTCGAGAGCGCGTAACCCGAGGCTGCCACCGAAACGCGCCTGGCTGACGTCGACTCGCATGTCCGGGAATCGCGTGGCCAGCTTCCGGAACACGATGCTCGCCTCCAGCTGCGCCAGCTGCTGTCCGAGGCAGAAGTGCGGGCCGTAGCCGAACGCAATCTGTTCGCGCGCGTTGGCTCTCCCCAGGTCGAGCTGCTCCGGGTTCTCGAAGACCTTCGGGTCGTGGTTGGCGCTGCCGATGATCGGCAGCACGGATTGGCCCTCCTCGATCACCGTCTCGCCCAGGTGAATGGTTTCGAGCGCCACGCGACCGACGTACTGCACCGGGCTGACGAACCGGAGCAGCTCATCGATCCCCGCACGTGCCGAGGACGGATCCGCGCACAACCCCCGCCATTGTTCTGGTTGACGGTGCAGCTCCAGCAGACCGATGCCCATCAGGTTCGTGGTGGTCTCGTGGCCGGCCAGCAGGAGCATCACGTAGAACGCCACCAGTTCCTCGGCGTCCAGTCGACCGCCGTCGCCCGCTCCCATCAACGCCGCGATCAAGTCCGTTTCCGGCTCGACCGTCCGCTTCGATTCGAGGATCGTGCGCACGTAGTCGCGGAACTCCGTCATCGCGGTATGGGTGTCGCGCAGGATCTCCGGTGTGTTGTTTCCTCGCCAACGTCCCAGCCTGCACGACCAGTCCCTGATCAAGGCCCTGTCCTGCTGCGGCACGCCGAGCAGATCCACGATGACCATCAGGGGAAGAACATGGGTGACCGCAGACACCGCCTCGACGACGCCGGCACCGGCGACGGAATCGAGGAGATCGTCGGCGTACGTGGTGACCGACTCACGCAGCAGCGCGATCCGCCGTGGGGTAAAGGTGCGACGGGCGATGTCCCGGAGTCTCGTGTGGTCCGCGCCGTCACTTCTCCCCAATTGCTTGGACTCGAAGTCTGCTACTTCCCAATAGAGTTCGAGTTCGTCGGCAGTGAGGGTGGACCGGACGTACTCGGCGTCGGTGCCCACATAGAATCCGTTGTTCCCCAGTCGACTGTCGTTGAGTATCGACTTGACCTCGTCATACCCGAAGATCAGATGCCGGGTTCCCGTCCAGTGGGTGGGGCCGAGCAGCCGCGCCCGGTCCCACATCGTGAAGACGGACCCGAGCGAATCTGGATCGCCTGCCAGTAGGCGGGCCAGGTCGTGCTCGAACGAACCGTCGGTCGTCGTCGATAGCTCTGCGGTAGACATCGTGTCATCCCTTCAGCTTGGGCCGGAACAATCGGTGACGGAGGCACCGTGAAACGGGTCGAGTGGGCGGTGGGCGAGGCGGTCAGTGGTGGGCACCGTCGAGCACAGCGCGATTGGTCAGGATCACCCGGCCACGGCGCTCGCCTCGCCGAATTTCGTCGAGAACGTCATTGACCTCCATCAGAGGACGTTCATGGGAGATCAACTCATCGAGCTTGAGGCGGCCGGCCAGGTACAACTGGACCAGCACCGAATAGTCCACCACCGGCTGGGTCCATCGCAGACCGCCGCGAGCGAAGCCCTTGCTCGGTACGGTCGGCAGGGTCACCGTGCTGCCCGGCGGCGCCAATCCCACGACGGTCACCAGGCCGCCGTCCCGGGTGGCCTCGTAGGCCTGCCGAACGGTTCCGGGAGTCGATACCACCTCGAACCCGCGATCGACCCCGCCCCCGGTCAGGTCCGCGACCTTGCTCGGCCAGTCCGGATCGGCGGCATCGAGCGTGTGCGTTGCACCGAACTCGGCGGCTTGGTCGAGTCGACCCTGACCGAGGTCCACGGCGATGATCGTCGTGGCGCCTGCCACCACGGCGGCCTGCACTACATTGAGTCCGACTCCGCCCACACCCAGTACCAGCACCGAATGACCCGGCTGCACAGCGGCGTTGCGAAAGACCGCGCCGTATGCGGTGGCCACACCACAGCCGATCAGGCACGCACGATCGAGTGGCATCCGGTTCGGAATCTTGATGCACCCCCGCGCGGGAACAACGGTACGTTCCGAGAACGACGAACAGTTCGACATCTGGTGGATCGGTCGACCTCGGCTGCTGAGACGACTGCCGCCGCTCGGGAGTTCTCCCGGACGCGTCTGCGAACAATGCGATGCGCGGCCGCAGATGCAGTCGTCGCAGTACCCGCACCCTGGATAGATATTGACGATCACGTGGTCGCCGGGTTGTACTCGTCGAACCGCGGAGCCGACCCGCTCGACTATGCCTGCGGCCTCATGGCCGGGCACGACGGGCAGCGGGTACGCAGGAAGTCCCGGAATGTCCAAGGTACCGTCCGCCAGATGGACATCGGATGCGCAAATTCCACTGGCCGCCACTGCAATCTGAACCTCGTCCGCACCTGGGTCCGCCACGTCGAGCTGCTCGAGTACCAGCGGCTCCCGCTCGGCGTAGAGGACCGCCGCCATCGATGTCGTGCTCATGCATTCAACCACTTCTCGGAAAAGTCGGAAACTGCCTTTTAGCAGCTATTTGGTCGGCACCCGGGCAACGGGCCTGCGCCCGTTGCCCGGCAACTTCAGCTCCCTACACCCGCCCTGCGCAGTGCCATCGACTGAACAGCTTCGCCGGACAACCCGAGTCGGGACTCGGCCACTTCAGACGCCACCGACTTCTTGTCGAATGACACCGGTGCACCGCCGAACGAGTACTCCGGATCGTATGCGGGGGCATCGTCGACTCGCCGGCTCATCGCGCGCTCGAGCGCGGGCTCGAGGGCAATCGCCTTCTCCCGCTGCAACTTCTCGTCCCGCTCATGGAATTCGGGGATGATCTCCTTGCCGAAGAACTCCAGCGACTCCATGACGAACTCATGTTTGACCGGCGGCAACAGGAACATCAACTGGTCGAGTCCCGCATCCTCGTACGCCCTGATACGGTCCCTGACCATGTCGGGGGTGCCCACGCCGGGCCAGGCCGAGAGATTCTTCTGCAGCGCCTCGGAGGCCAGCCTCTTCCAGTCGGCCCGAGTGCCTTGCGAATTCTCGTCCAACCGCAACTCGTGCGGGGCCGCCTCACCCTTGGCAACCGCCTCGTACTTCCGATACAACTCGTCGCGACCGGGGTGATGATCACCTGTGACGTAGTAGTACCCGATCGCCCAGGGGAAGAATCCGCCGCTGTGCCCGATCCTGTCGACGGCTTGCTCGTAGCTCGAGGCGACCATCATGTTTCCGCCGGTATAGAGCACGTTGGGATTGAGTGTCCCGGTCAAGGGGACGGCCGAGGACTCGAAGGTGGAGTAGTAACGCTCGACGTCCGCACGAACCGAGTCCACATCGGCCTTGGTGACGAATGCCAAGGCACCAAGACCGTTCTCAGCCGCCATCGTCATGGTCGCCGGCCGTGTACATGCTACCCACACCGGCGGGTGAGGCCGCTGCATGGGCTTGGGCACGACGTTGCGAGGAGGCATGCTCACGAATTCTCCGGTGAAGCCGGTGAACGGCTCCTCGCTCATGCACCTGGTCGCGACTTTGACTCCCTCGCGCCACATTTCCCGCTTCTTACCGGGGTCGATCTCGAATCCACCCAGCTCGGCGACCGAGGACGACTCTCCTGTTCCGAACTCGACGCGCCCGTTCGAGATCAGATCCAACGTCGAGATCCGCTCAGCCACTCGCGCCGGATGGTTGACACCTGGTGGCATCGAGACGATCCCGTGCCCCAGTCGGATATTGGTGGTCGTCCGTGCGGCGGCAGCAAGCAGGATCTCCGGCGCGCTGGCGTGCGCATACTCCTCCATGAAATGATGCTCGGTCACCCACACCGAATGGAACCCTTGCTTGTCCGCGAACTCGATCTGCTCGAGCACCTCGGTGAACGCCCGGTGCTCGGTGCTGGGCGCCCAGGGACGAGGAACGGTAACTTCGACGAAAATTGAAATCTTCATTCAACACCTCCAACTAGTTTCGATCTTTCGATCTTTCGAGTCGAGTCGATCCTCCACACTCATCTGCATAAGGGGAGTTTCGATGTCTCGAGCCGTGGTAATTGCGAGCCGGACCGCTCGATCAGGCGAGCGGTTCATTGTTGAAGCAACCGGCGGTCAATCCGCCGTCCACCGGCAGGACGGTTCCGGTCACATACGTCGACGCGTCGCTGAGGAAGAACATGATGGCCGCCGCCTGGTCCGCCGCACTCGACAGGCGGCCGAGGGGTGTGCGGACCAGGATATTGTCGGCGATCATCTGTTCCGAGTGAATCTGCCGGAGCAATGGGGTATCGACGGCGCCCGGGGCCACCGCATTGACGCGGACACCGCGGCGTCCCCACTCGATTGCCAGGGTCTTGACGATGCCCGCCACGCCGAACTTCGACGCGGAGTAGTGCACTCGGTCTGCCTGGCCCCCGATTCCATCCACCGAGCTGACGACCACTACCGAACCGCCCCGTTCGAGCAGTCGCGCACCGGCGATCTTGGTGGTGAGGAAGACGCCGGTGAGATTGATGTCGATGACCTGCTCCCACAGTTGCAGTGGCATTTCCACCGCCGGTGCGGGACGTGAAATTCCGGCGCAGGCCACCACACCATCGAGCGGTCCGAGCAGTTCTTCGGCACGGGTCACCGCAGACGTGGTCTGCTGTTCGTCGCGCACATCTGCTGTGAGTGCTGCGGCCACGCCGCCACGCTGTTTGATTTCCGCGGCGACGGCATCGGCCGCGTCCTGACTGACATCGAGAACTGCCACGCGCGCGCCGTTTTCGGCCGCCTGCAAGCACACCTCGCGCCCGATGCCCGAACCGCCGCCGGTAACGAGAACTACCTTGTCCCCCAGTGCGAAGTCCACCATGTCGCGTTCTCCTTCTATCGTGCCGAGTTGATTGGATCTGACGCCGCCCGTCACTGTCGTGGACCGGCCGACAGGAACAGATCTATGCAGGAACAAATTTCAGTAGCCGGTTTCCGTCCAGCGCGTTGATGTACACGGCCCCTGTCGAATCGACGCACACGTCGTGAGCGCCTCTACCTGCCGGTCCGCGGTCCCATACGCTGAGCACATCGCCGCGCAGCGAACGAATCTGGAGCAGACCTGAAGCGCGGTGTACCCCTGCGCCTTCGGCGACGTACACCAGACCCTGCGCGATGTGGATATCGCACGGCTCGTGGAATCCGTCCCACTCCTCCAAGTACTGTCCGTCCGGGGAGAAGATCTGCAGGCGGTCGTTCTGACGATCGGCGACGAACACCCTGCCGTCCTCGTCCACCGCAATCCCGTGCGGGGTGAAGAATGCTCCCGGCCCGCTCGTACCGGGCCGACCCCAGGATCCGAGGAGTGTGCCGTGCGAATCGAAGCGGTGTATCCGAGCATTCCCATATCCGTCACTGACGTAGACGGAACCGTCCGGCCCGGTCGCGACACCGGTGGGAAGGCAGAAGGGACCGTGCGAGCGGGGGACGGGCTCACGCATCCACTGACGATGGTCGCCGTTCCAATCCGGGTTGGACGCCTGGTCCCACTGCCCCAGTGTCTGGACGACTGTGCCGTCGGTGGTGCACTTGAGAACCACGTGCGAATGCAGCACCGGAAGATAGAGGAAGTCCTCGCGATCGATGTGAGCGTGGTGTGCGCTGGCCAAGAGTCCTTCGCCCCAGGAATCCGCGAACGTTCCATCCGCTTCGAGCACGATCAACGGATGTTCCGAGCGATTGAAGAGGTAGACGCGGTCGCGGCTGTCGACCGCGATCGCGGTATGGCCGAGGTCCCAGCCTTCGGGCAGCCGCGCCCAGTTGGGTACCAATTCGTAGCGTAATCCCCCGGGGCCGTCCGGGCGCACCTGCCGCCCAGCAGCGTTGCGCACCTGCGGATCACACATGCGCGGTTGCCGAGCCTTCCCGACTCGAAATAGCTCGGTAATGGGCGAATTCCGGTGCACCGGAGAGCAATCCAGAGACATAGGACCGATATTCGGTCATCAACTCGCTCTCGCGAAACTCGAGATGGTCCTCGACGCTCGTCCACACCACATTGAGGACGAAGACCAGTGGGTCCTCGATGCCCCGATTCGCTTCGACCGAGACACACGCGGTCGAACGTGCCAGCACCTCGATCGCCTGAGCCAACTTGGTTTCCAGGTCATCCGCGGTCTCGGCGGTGCCTCGTAGAATCGCCAGTTCTCTCACGTGCACTGATGTACCCCAATCAATTGATGTCGTCGGACTGCGACCTGCGCCGCGCGGACCGACAGATGTCCGTCGTTCGGCGGCCATGTCCCGACCGGGCGCCCGGTCGGGCGGTGTGATCCAGGACACTACATACCCACAGTTCGACCGTCAAGCGCATCGACGGAATCCGGACCGTCGTCACCCGTGACCGTGCGTTTCGCGCCAAAACAAAACCGACCGGGCGGCCGGTTGACAGGAGTGCGGTGTGCGCAGTAAGACAGGAACATCCAATCCGCGCCCAGGCCGGGGTGTTCGAAGCGGCCCGACGCATCGAACGCTTAGCGCAACCGCGGGCCGATAGTGCCTCCCCGCCGAAGATCCCAGCCCCGCACCACCGCGGGAGTCAGGTTGATCGATGACACTCACCCAACCACGGTCGATACCGCAGGACCCGGCGCCCCCGGCACCGATCCTCGACACCCAGGTCCACCTGTGGCATGGTTTTGATTGGCCCGCAAGCATGCGGGAATCCGTGCTGCGCCGCGTTCACGGAGCGCACTGCACGCCGACAGAGATGACCTCCTCGATCCGCTCGGCCGGAATCGATTCCGCCATCGCGGTCGTGCCGTCGTGGTGCGGCTGGAACAACGACCTCGCCCTCGCCGCCGCGCGGACTCATCCCGGGCGCTTCGCGGTAGTCGGAAGGATCGATCCGCGCAGCGCATGCGTGCGTTCCGAGATCGCGCGCTGGGCGGCCGAGCCCGCCGCTGTCGGACTTCGCCTCACCTCCAAGGACCCCGCGGACTGGGGTGGTTACGCTTTCGCCGAATACCTCGACGCGGCGGCCGAATTCGACGTTCCGGTGTGTGTGTATCCGGGGGTCGACAACCTGCGCAACATCGGGCATCTCGCCCACGTCCACGGCTGCAGGCTGATCGTCGATCACGCCGGCCTGCCGGCACCGCCGGTGGTCGGGCAGCCGACCCAGACACAGATCCGGGAGGGTATCGGTGAACTGATCGCGCTCGCCGCGCACCCGAACGTGAGCGTCAAGATAACCGGACTCCCCGCACTGTCCCACCAAGCATTTCCATTCCGCGATATCTGGCCGATCCTGCGTCGAATTCTTGATGCGTTCGGAGCAGACCGCGTGATGTGGGGAACCGACATCACCCGGACCCGCGCCTTCGGAACCCACCTCGAGCAGGTCCGGTACATCGACGAGATCGACGAACTATCACAGCAGGAGCGAGAGAAGATTCTCGGAACGACCGCAACAAGAACCTTCGGCTGGGAACCAGTCCCAGCATCCACCGAGACGGAGTAGAACAATGACATTGGCCGCTCATCAGAAAATCATCGCCTCGACCGGGGCCGCCGCCGGAAAGATCACCGGATTCAACCATCTCGTCATGCTGTGCACCGATTTGAACCGCAGCACCCGGTTCTACCGGGACCTCTTGGGATTGAGGGTCGTCCGCACTCAACCTGATTGGCGCGAAGAGTACGAGCGTCAGTACTTTTTCGAGTTGGGAAATGGCGAGTTGTTCGCCCTGTACCAAAGCAAGCACATGGTTCCCCCGGAGCGTCCGCTCGTCAACAGCCTCTGGCCGGAGACAAGCGAGCCGACTCATCGGCCGCAGAAACTCGATCACCTCGCCTTCAACGTCGACACCATGGACGATCTCCACTGGTTTCAAGATCGACTCGCCAAGAACGGAGTCGACGTGTCGAAGGTGTGGGTGTCGGAGGCAGGATTTCTCGCCGGCCGAATCTACTTCTCCGACCCCGACGGAAATCCCCTCGAAATCGCAACCTACGAAAAGAACGATCCCAAATGGGCCACCTTCGACAATCGAGCCTGGCTCCGCGAGGAAAATCCGGTGCCCGCCCTGTTCGAGGAATCGGATATAGACCGATGACCACCCCCGTCCCCACAGAGCGTACCGTCGCCCCTGTCGGGCCAGACACGCTCATCGATCTCACCCATCCACTCCGGCCGGGGATTCCGCTCGGCGGTCCACTGCCCGAGGTCGAGGTGCGGGACCTGTGGCGGCTGGGTGACGATATCGCCAACATCAGCTTCACAAGCTTCGCCACTCACTCCGGGACACACCTCGACGCCCCCGACCACTTCATCCCGAACGGCCGCACGCTCGCCGAGATTCCCCTCGACTGGCTCTGCGGCCCTGCGAGCTTTGTGCATGTGCCACGTACCGAACACCAGGCAGTCGCGGGCGCTGACCTCGACGCCGCCGGCGCTCACGTGCGAGACGGCGACCGGGTCCTGATCAGAACCGGATACTCCGATCTGTACAACGAATCCGAGTACTTTCGGCACCCCTACCTCGACGCGAGCGCGGTCGACTGGCTCCTGGACCGAGGCGTACGGCTGGTCGCCGTCGACTTGCTCACCCCGGAACAGCCGAGAACGCTGCGCGGCGACGCAGCATTCGATTTTTCCGTCCACCATCGGCTACTCGGTGCCGACGTACTGATCGTCGAAAATGCGCTACTACCAGAATCCCTGCCGAACCGCCTAGACCTGTTAATACTGCCGTTGGCCATTTCGGCCGGCGACGGCGCGCCGGTGCGGATGGTCGGCCGACTCTCTCCGGAGGACGAATGACTTTGCGCCGCAATACAAACGGCGTCACCGTGGTGACCGGCGCAGCACGCGGTATCGGACTTGCTGTGGCTCGCCGACTCGGCAGGACCAGTAGCCATCTCCTGATCACCGACATCGACGGCGCTGCACTCGAGGACGCCGCACACGATCTGCGTTCGGAGGGCTTACAGGTGCGGGCACTACCAGCCGACCTCACGAGCCCCGCAGCCGCGGCGGACCTGGGCAGTGCCGCCGACGAACTCGGACAGTGGTCGAACCTGGTGCACTGCGCCGGATTGGCTCCCTTCATGACCGAGGACAGCGACCACATGCTGCGAGTGAACCTGCTGAGCACCGCGCAGTTGCTCGATACCTTCGAGAAACGATTGACCGGTGGTGAGGTTGCCGTCTGCATAGCCTCGATATCCGCATACCGCACCTTGCCGGCCACGATCGACGCTGATCTGATCGACCCCACCGCCGGCGACTTCCTCGAGCGTCTGTGCAACACCGTCGCTTACCATGCCAATCCCCGACTGACATATGCGATATCCAAGCGCGGCGTTCAGGTCATGTGCCAGGAACGTGCCAAACGCTGGGGCCGCGCCGGCTCCCGGATCGTGTCGGTGTCCCCGGGCGGCGCGGACACCCGAATGGCTGCCCGCAGTCCGCTCCGCGGCGACGACACCGCCTTCGGTCGCCGCGCCGACCCCGACGAAATCGCGACCGTCGTCGAATTCCTCACCACTCCCGCGGCCTCCTACATCACCGGATCGGACATTCTGGTGGACGGAGGCGCCCGAGCGAACTATCTCCACCATGCCGAGCCCGCCAAACGCGCCAAGTGGCTCGACGCAACCAGCAGCTGACAGAACCTCTCTCCCGCGGCTACTCACACGCGAACCGACTCCTCCACCCGCCCCGAGAAAGGGACCCGCATTGCCCACTATCGCTGTCGTCGGAGCCGGGCCGTCAGGCGCGTTCGCCACCGCCGAGCTGCTACGCGATCCCGACACCCGCATCGATGTATTCGACAGACTTCCCACACCGTTCGGTCTCATACGGTACGGGGTTGCTCCGGATCATTTCCGAATCAAATCGGTGGGGAAGGTCCTCACCCGTACCCTGGGTAACCCGCGCGTGCGCTTCGCGGGCAATGTCGATCTGGGACGCCACATCACGGTCGACGACCTCCGGGCGAACTACCACGCCGTCGTTCTCGCGACCGGCGCACAGCATTCACGCCGCCTGGGAATACCGGGTGAGAATCTGACCGGGAACCATGCGGCAGCTGACATCGTCTCCTGGTACAACGGCCACCCGCTGTGCGGGTCACCACTGGCGGAGGGATCGTCGAAGGTCGCGGTCATCGGGGCCGGGAATGTGAGCCTCGATGTGGCCCGCGTGCTCCTCAAGGCTCCCGATTCCTGGTCGGAGACCGATGTACCCGCTACCGTACTGGATGCCCTCGGTCGAACTCGGGTGAGCGACGTTCACATCATCATCCGGCGCGGCGTCACCGACACCCGCTTCACCCCCGCCGAGCTGACCGAACTGGAGAACATCGAGGGACTGCACGTCGCCGTCGATCCTTCGGATACTTCCCTGACCGCCGAGGAACAGGCCACCTACGACGCGGACAGCATGGTCCGAGAGCGCGTCGACATCTTCCGCCGATGGGCGTCTGTGCCGACACGCGACCCCGCGGCAACCGTCGGCAAGACCCTGCGATTCTGGTTCCGACAACACCCGTCCGAAATCGTCGGCACGGACCGCGTCGAAGCCATACGCTTACACCGAGCTTCGACCGAAGCAACGCCTTCACCGGATCTCACGCGCGAGGCACGCATCCTCGAAGTCCAGGCAGTGATCCGCTCCATCGGATATTTGGGCGAACCAATCGCCGGGGTCCCGTTCGACGAGCAACGCGGGCTGATTCCGAACCAACGCGGCCGCGTGGCGCAGGGACTCTATGTGGCAGGCTGGATCAAGCGCGGCCCCAGCGGAATCATCGGCTCCAATAAGCAATGCGCAACGGAAACGATCAACACACTGAGAGCCGATCTGGCCGGCGCCGCGCATCAACCAGTCGACGAGGCGGTAATGCTACGACGCCTGCGCGATCAGCAAGTACGCGTCGTGTCATGGAACGGATGGACCGACATCGACGCCGCCGAGACTGCCCTCGGCACCGACCGTGGATGCAGCCGCACCAAGATCGAAGATCTGGACCGGCTACTCGACATCGGCGCGCCGCCCCGTCGACCGTCGGCACGAACTTTCACGTCACGATCCGGTTCCCCAACTGACCACCACACTCCCTGCAGTTCTCCGGACAAGATACGGAATGAACAATGAACCCAACCGGCAAAGACCAACTCGAAGTCCCACAGGAAGACCGTCTCCCCGACGGAGTCGGCACGAGCCGACAGCAGAATCCGTGGCGGGCAGCGTGGTCTGCGCTGCTCGGCAGCACCCTCGAGTACTACGACTTCTTCGTGTATGGAACCGCCTCCGCGTTAGTCCTCAACAAGGTGTTCTTTCCCACCGGAAACCCCACGGTTGCCGCCATTTCCTCGTTGGCCACCTTCGGAATCGGATATCTCGCCCGTCCGCTCGGCGCGGTAGTGTTCGGCAATCTCGGCGACCGGATCGGGCGAAAGCGGGTACTGATGCTGACGCTCGCAGTGATGGGTGCCGCGAGCATGACCATCGCATTGCTGCCCACCTACAGCCAGATCGGCGCCCTCGCCCCCACATTTTTGGTCATTTGCCGCCTGGTTCAGGGTTTTTCCGCCGGCGGAGAGGCTGCGGGAGCAACCGCGCTGACCCTGGAGAATTCCCCGGAGGGAAAACGCGCCTTCTTCACCAGCTTCACCCTGGTCGGGTACTCCGCCGCCATGGTACTGGCGAGCCTGACCTTCGTACCCCTCACACTTCTGCCCGATGATGCGTTTTTGTCGTGGGGCTGGCGGATCCCGTTCATTCTCGGATCGCTCATTCTGGTGGTCGCCTACTACCTCAGACGTGGGCTCGACGAAACACCGACCTTCGAGGAAGCCAAGAAGAACAAGCAACTCGTGGCAATCCCGGCCGTCGAGGTGTTCCGCACCCATTGGCGCACGGTCCTTCGGGTTGTCTTCGCCTCTCTCTTCGCGGCCTCGCAGACAGTGATCAGCGTATTCGGACTCTCGTACGCCACCAGCGCAGAAGTCGGGGTGTCGAAAACCACGATGCTCGTGGCATCGTCGGTCGCGATGGGAATCACCATGGCCACGGTCCCGATGTTCGGGTGGATCTCCGACAGGGTCGGTCGACGACCCATCTGGTTCATCGGAACCCTCGGCAGCGGAGCATCGACGTTCTTGTACTTCTGGGCGCTGGGCACCGGATCCACCGCCGCGGTGCTCGTGGCAAGTCTGATCAACATGTCGATTTTCACCGGAATGATGAACGGTGTCTGGACGGTCTTGTTCGCCGAGATGTTCCCTGCCGCAGTGCGATTCTCTGGATTCGCTATCGGTACCCAATTGGGGTTCTTGATGGCGGGTTTCACCCCGGCGATCGGCTGGTCGATCATCGGCCACGGAGGCACGGCCTGGCTTCCCGTCGCGATCCTCGGCGCAACGTGCGCCGTGGTAGCCGGAATCGCAGGTGCCTCTGGCCGCGAAACCTACCGGGTCCCACTCGAAGAACTCGGATCGCAGCGCACCGGATAGTCAAAAACGATCGGCATTCGAGTGCATCACATCGGAAGACGACGAGAAGGACAGACAGTGATGACAGATCAGTACACCCCACCGACCATGACCAAGGTCGACCCCACGACCCTACGTACGGTCCTCGGCCAGTTCGCATCCGGCGTAGTGGTGGTCACCGCGGCAGGACCCGAGGGCCCGATCGGCTTTACCTGCCAGTCTTTCACCTCACTGTCTTTGGAACCACCGTTGGTCAGCTTCGCCCCTGCCCGTACCTCGAAGACATGGCCACAGATCCGTGAGATCGGCACATTCTGCGTCAACATCCTCGCCGACGACCACGAGCACCACAGCAACCAGTTCGCCAGGTCCGGCGGCGACAAGTTCGCTGGCGTGGAATGGACCCCCGCACCGGATAAGTCACCGATCCTGGCGGGCGTATGCGCGTGGGCCGAGTGCACACTCGAAATGGAGTACCCGGGAGGTGATCACACCATCGTGCTCGGCCGCGTCCGAGACCTCGACGCCAGGCCGCCACGCAATCCACTGATATTCCACCGCGGGTCATACGGACTCCCCGACCGAAAAGGCGGTCCGCCCACCTATCGATAATGTCCTGCAGCCACGTTCCAATGCCAATCTTCCCA
The DNA here is from genome assembly GCF_019378875.1 of Rhodococcus sp. USK10. Classification (NCBI taxonomy): domain Bacteria; kingdom Bacillati; phylum Actinomycetota; class Actinomycetes; order Mycobacteriales; family Nocardiaceae; genus Rhodococcus; species Rhodococcus sp. USK10. The sequence goes on along the minus strand of NZ_CP076047.1, from coordinate 624,561 downwards.
CGACAGTGCACCACAACCGACGAGGCCGACATGATTATCTCCGTGACGCCCGACCGTACCGCGACGCTGATCGACGCCGAGGAAACCTCGACGTTCTCGGTTCACGCTCTCGACATGCCCCTGGACGACGTGGCCGAAATACTGGCACGCACCGAATCCGGCTATCTCGCCGGTGAATACGCCTGGATTTCGCGCACGTTCGTCGAGGAGCGCGCGCCGTCTTGCGCAGTCTGGCGCCGCCGATACGAGGACATGCTCCAGTATGCGCACAAGCACGGCTACCTCTCCCCCGACAACACTCACATCCGGGCTCATCTCGAATTCCACGGGCACCGCTGAATCCACCTGGACACATTCGACGAAAGGAATTCGACGTGTCTGTCACGAATGACGAACTGCGCAGCGAGGCTCCCTACGCGCACGAGATCGACTGGCCCAACGGACTGGGCGAGTTCTCGATCTTCGACGACGACGGATCGATGGCTGAACCGTTCGAGCACTACAAGTACATGCGAGCGCACGCCCCGGTACTGCGGGTGCGGTACGACGGGGGCGAATTCTGGCATCTTGCCCGCTACGAGGACGTACGCAAGGCCTCACGCACGCCGAAGGTATTCGGCTCTCAGCTCGAGGATCCGGTCCCGGTGACCTTCCTTCCGTTGTTCGATGCACCCGATCACACCCGGCTCCGCGGCGCGGTGGCCGGGGCATTCAACCCGAAGTCCATTGCGCTGGTCGAAGACCGAGTCCGTGACTGCGCCGACAGCCTGCTCGGAACCTATGTCGACGCCGGCGGCGGAGACATCACTGAACAGGTTGCCACACCGCTGACGATGACGACCATCGCGGCGATTCTCGATATCCCGGCCGACAACATCGAGCAGTTACGACACTGGTCGAGCATGCTGCTCAGCGTCCACCGCCGAAGTCGCGGACTGCCCGGTACGGAATCCGATCGAGAGACCACCGCGGTATTCCTCGACTTCATCGAAGCGAATCTCGAACGTCTGTACCGCGACGAGAGCCCCTCGGTCGGGGGACACCTCGCACGGCAGTGGAAGTCGGGCGGACTGGCGACCAAGGAAGCGCGGGAGATGTGCGCCTTCCTGTTCGTCGCCGGCCATGACACGACCACCTTCCTGATCGGAAACGCGGTGCGTCAGTTGACCGAAAGCCCGGAACTGCTCGATCGAATCAATTCCCGACCGGCCGATGCAGAGTTGTTCGTCGAGGAGCTCGCCCGCACCCGAGGCACCGTCCACCGCACCACCCGACAGACCCGGACCGATGTCGAGATGTCCGGGGTGACCATACCGGCAGGATCGATGGTACGGCTACTCATCGCATCAGCAAATCGGGACGAGTCGAAATTCGCCAATCCCGACGTCTTCGACATCGATCGAACCAATGAGGGGCACTTCGGTTTCGGTTTCGGCGTACACAGCTGCATCGGCGCGCCCCTGGCTCGATTGGAGACCAGAATCGCCGTTCAGTGCATGGCGCGAAAGATCGCCCGGATAACGCTCGACCCGGACAACCCGATGGAGATGGCCAGCGGAAGCGGGCTGACCGTGGGGCCGCGGCACCTGTACGGCCTGGTCGAGCGCCGTCATCGGTAGTCGAGGTCTCGGGCAACAGTCACATCGCAGGCAACAAGGAGATCTCAATGGACAACAAGTCGGTGGTGGTGCTCGGTGCCGGTCATGCGGGTGTACACGCCGCGGCGCGACTGGCGGAATCAGGACGGTTCGACCGGATCACACTGGTAGACGCCCAGTCGGGCGTTCCGTACGAACGTCCACCGCTGTCGAAGGAGGCACTCAAGGCGGCCGCAGGCAGCACACGCAAACCGCTGCGCAGGCCGGACTATTTCGCGGCGAAGGGCATCGATCTGGTAACCGGAGCACCTGCGGTGCAGGTGGATCGGAGCCGCACCGCCGTCATCCTTGCCGGCGGTACCCGGATTCCATACGACACGTTGATTCTGGCCACTGGGTGTCGGGCACGGCCGATGGCCGTTCCCGGAGTCCAGCTCCCGGGGGTATTCTCGCTGCGAACAGCCTCCGACTCCGCAGAACTGACACCACACCTGGTCAGGGGCAACCGTCTCGTCATAATCGGCGCGGGCTATATCGGCATGGAGGTCGCGGCCGCAGCCACCGAGCGCGGGGTAGATGTGGTCGTGCTCGAAGCCCAGGACCGAGTAATGAAGCGGGTCACGTCCGAACCTGTGTCGAAGTTCTTCCAGCAGTTGCACGAATCGAAGGGCACCACGTTCCGTCTGGGTACCTCGGTCACCGAATTCACCGGACTCGGCCGTGTGGACGGCGTGCGCACCTCCGATGGACAATGGTTGCCCGCCGACCTCGCCGTGGTTGGAATCGGGGTAGTGCCGAATGATTCGTTGGCGCACGAGGCGGACATCGACTGTTCGGATGGAATCTTGGTGGATCAGCACTGCCGAACTTCGGATCCGAATATCTATGCAATCGGTGACGTCACGCGATTCAGCTTCTCTGAAAGTGAAGTCATCCGCCTGGAATGTGTGCAGAATGCCCTCCACCAAGCAGAGAAGGCCACCCGCCATATCCTCGGCCATAATATGCCCGAATCGGAGGTCCCGTGGTTCTGGACCGTTCAACACGGAGTCCGACTGCAAAGCGCGGGACTGAGACGGGAGTCCGATGAAACCGTCTTTCGCGGAGATCCCCGGTCTGGCCGTCATTCGGTCCTCTACCTCCGGAAGGGAAGACTCGCCGCAATCGATTCGATTGGCTCCCTCGCAGATTTCACCTCGGCCAAGAAACTGATCGGCGCACGCACTGCGCTCGATCCCGCAACGGCCGCCGATCCACACCAAAAACTCTCAGCGGCACAACTTTCGCCCGCCGATCGATAGGAGAAGAGAAATGAATGAAAGCAAAATCACAGTCGTCGACCGGGTCGGCGAACATCACGACATCATCTGGCAATCCGATCAATCCTTGATGGAGGCGATACGTGACAATGACCTTCCGGTCCTTGCCGCTTGCGGTGGATCTGCGTCCTGCGCAACCTGCCATGTGTACCTCGACCCGAAGATTGTGCAACAACTGAACCCGCGCTCCGAAGACGAGCAAGAACTGGTCAGCGAAACCGAATCATTCCGCGAGGATCAGTCACGACTCTCCTGCCAGATAGGTTATGACGAAACCCTGTCCGGGCTGATTCTGACCCTCGCCCCAGAGGAATAGCAGAAACTTGCGCGTCCCCAGGCCCCTACCCTATAGCTCCAGCCAGTCAGTTACCGTCGGATGGTTTCGCGGCCGCGCCCTCAAGATAGATCATTGTATATTGCTCAGCGATGTTCTCCGGAATATGATTTCCCTCCAGGGAATGGGAGAACAAAATCCAGTTGAGGTGATCGAGAAGGGCCATCGAAAGATTGGTGGCTTCTATGTCGTTTCTCAATTCTCCGTTCAATTGGCCCTCTCGCACCACCTCGCCAATTATATTCCTATAGCGCAGACGCGCGTCGAGGATCTTTTCTCGACGGGTTCCGGTCAGGGACCTTGTCTCCATCAAAGTCACGGAAAACATGTCCTTCTTTGCTAGTACAATCCTCAAATGAGTAGCGATGACGGCCCGGACCGCGGCCGACGAATCCACCGTTTCCAAGGTTGCTTGCACAGCTTCAGTAAGTTCGACCAGACTCTGTCGGCAAATTTCGTACAGAAGGTCTTCTTTGCGATCGATATAGTGATACAGCGTAGCTTTTTGAATACCCAATGCCGAAGCAAGGCCGCGTGTCGTGCAAGCAGCATATCCGCGCTCGCGGAATAATGAAGCGGCCGACTCAATTATTCCCGTCGATATTTCGACGCGAGCGATCAATGGGGGCGATGTATCATCGTTTTCAGCAACAGCCCTATCGGGCACCCCGGAATTCATCCAACCTCCAAATCTCCGTACTACAAAATCAGATTATCAGATCAGCGTATCGTTCTCGACTATTCAGCTATGATACTCCCCCACAAATCACCGCTAGACAGCCAGCGCACCGTGAACGAAAATTGCAGAGTTCAGTATTCGCCGGACGAAGTACTCATAAGCTCGAAAGACTCACCTCTCAGGACTCCCTGACCAGCAGCCTAGCTCACTGACGCCGGGCAAGACGAGGTTCCAAATTACGCAGCAGGCAGACGGGGGCGGACGAATCGGCGAGGACCATATCAGCGCCGCGCAGCCTGGTCGGTTATGAATTCCTGCGGGCACGGATCGCGCGCCCGATACCAGGTAGTGGGGCTCTCGTGGGGATGGTGTCTGGTTAAACGTTTGGGCCGTACCGCGTTTGATCCGCCGGGTTGAATATCAAGTGACTGACGGTAGTGGCGGATTTTGCTTTCACAATCTTCGATGGGGTCAGTCATGAGCGACTTGAGTGGCGGAATTGACGATTGTGGAAGAAGTCGAAGATTGCGCTCGCCACCTCGCTGCGTATCGTCTATTTTCCGGTCTAAAGGCTCGACCTGCATTCGGTTCCAGGATAATTCGATTATAGCGTTGCTGTAGCCCATCATCTGACCAGACTGGAACGCCCAGAAGGTGCAATACTCAGGGCCATGAGGTCGTCACGTCACTGCCCAGCGAGAATAGATGATCGTCAAGGGCCACGGCGGGCATCCTTCATTCGAGCGCCTTACTCGGTCGGCGGCCTACAGTCGCGTTCCCCTCACAGTCGAGTTGATGTGCTGATCCGCAACACCATTGTGGCTGCCCCGGCTTTGGTTGACATCCGACCTGTGAGGGATTCGCCCTCCCAGCGGAAGAACGATCGCCATTCCCAAGCCGCACCCGGAAAGGTTCCGACGCGATGTCGTCGCCGAGGCGTACAGACGCGAGTCGCCGATGGATCAACTCGCCCGACGACGCAACCGGCTGCGAAAAGACGTCGAGAACAGGAAGCGCCCCGGGTAAACCAAGGACGCATCGCACGATCTCAGAGAAGCATTCTCTGCGGGTCCGTCTGCGCGGGAGGCAGAGGCGATGCGCCGGGCGGGGCCAATCTGTCGAGGGACATCAACCCAAACTTGCACACCTCCCTACACGGAGCGCTCGGGGAATGTCCCCACTGGTCCTCGACCTTGCCGCGGACGATATCGCCGTCACGGTGACCTCCACGTGCTGAGATTTTCCCGGCAAGCCTTCAACAAGTGGTTATACCGATCCTGTGTCGCACGTCCACAGGCAATCCTCGACGGCGACGGATGCCGGACATTGATCGACGGGCTTGGGCGCGACAGTGTCAACCAGAATGCGGAGCAGTGCGGCACTTCAGCGTCCAACACAGATCCACTCAGGGGCGGCGGAACATCTCGCAATCATCTGGCGCCGTTTCGTATCTGTCCACGGTGGATGGTTGACCATGGGTAGCTGTAAGCTAATTACAAGGTCTGCGCAATCAACGCTGTGGAGACCGCTGCTTAGGATTGAAGAGCGATGCCAGAACGTGATTCGCGTGCGCTACAGCACGACGTGCCCCAGAGGATAGTGGCAGAGCTCTACGCGGCCGGTCTCGAGGATGCATACGAGATCGGGCGAGGCGGATTCGGCATCGTGTTTCGCTGCATGCAGCGTTCCCTTGACCGCACGGTGGCCGTTAAAGTTCTGACCTCTGGACTGAACTCAGAGAACCTCGACCGTTTCGTGCGGGAACAACTCGCAATGGGCAGGCTGTCAGGACATCCGAACATTGCCAATGTGCTTCAGATCGATGTGACCCCGAGTGGCCTCCCCTATATCGTCATGCAGCATCACCCGCGGGGCTCTTTGGATGGAAAAATACGCCGTGACGGGCCGCTCCACTGGGGTGAAGCACTTCGCTTGGGGGTAAAAATGGCGGGCGCATTAGAGACCGCGCATCGCCGCGAAGTCCTCCATCGTGATGTAAAACCGGCGAACATTCTGCTCACCGACTACGGTGAACCCCAACTGGCAGATTTCGGGATCGCGCGTATTGCGGGGGCATTCGAGACTACCTCGGGCGCAGTGACTGGATCGCCAGCCTTCACTGCGCCCGAGGTTCTTTCGGGCGATGCAGCCAGCCCAGCCTCAGACCTTTACGGCCTTGGTGCGACGCTATTCTGCGCCATCACCGGACACGCTCCGTTCGAACGTCATAGCGGCGAACAGGTGATTGCCCAGTTTCTTAGGATCACGACTCAGCCAGTTCCTGATCTAAGCGGAAACAACGTCCCAGATAACGTCCGCGCGGCGATCGAACGCGCCATGGCACGCTGCCCGCGTGATAGACCCTCCTCCGCAGCAGTTTTTGGTGACCAACTCCGAGAGGCAGAGAGCGAACACAACCAGCGTGTGGATGATATGGCGGTGCCATTAGGTCATGACTGTGCACAAGGTCATGACTCTGCACACGGAATCCAGGGTGATCCCTCCGGAAGAGAATCAGATATCCGTTCGACAGAGATTTGGAAATTGCCGCAAACCCTTCCACGAGACGGGACCGCCCTCAAGTCAATTGGGGGGAAGGCAGATCCGAAGTCATCGAGTAGACCGTCGAGGAATGGGAACTTGCCGCTGGTGATGACAGGTTTCATTGGTCGGCGACGAGAGGTTGCCGCGGCGAAGAACCTGCTGGCCTCCGCCCGATTGGTTACGTTGACCGGAATGGGAGGCGTCGGTAAAACGCGGCTAGCGATTCACCTTGCCGAAGCTTCCCGAAGGGCATTCAGCGATGGCGTATGGCTGATCGAGTTTGGTGAACTCCGAGACCCTATGTTGGTGACTGACACAGTATCTCGCGTGTTGATGTTACGCCCAAGGTCAGCGCGATCCCCATTGTCCGTGCTGGCCGAGTACCTCGCTGAAAGAAGATTGCTCTTGGTACTCGACAACTGCGAACACCTGGTAGATGCAGTTGCAGCACTATCCGAACCCTTACTGCAGACCTGTCCAGGATTGAACATTTTGGCGACGAGTCGTGAGCCTTTGGGCATCAGAGGAGAAGCAGCAATGCGAGTACCTCCACTAGACACCCCGTGCGCGGACAATCCCTCGTCGCTGAGAGTGTTGGCACAGTACGAGTCGGTGGCTCTGTTCGTGGACCGAGCAGCCGCCGCCGTACCCGAGTTTGACCTTACGGATCAAAATATGGAGGTGGTGGCTCAGATCTGCCGTCAGTTGGATGGCCTACCTTTGCCAATCGAGTTGGCAGCAGCGCGGTTGCGGGCAATGTCCGTCCAACAGATCCTCGATCGATTGACTGATCGGTATCAGCTGCTGACCGTGGGTAACCGCAATGCACCATCGCGGCAGAAAACGTTGAGACTGTGCATTGATTGGAGTTATGAATTATGTACCCCACGTGAGCAGCAGTTGTGGGCTCGGCTGTCCGTGTTTGCCGGTACCTTCGAGTTAGATGCGGCGGAGGCAATTTGCGCCAATGACACTCACCCAGCCGATCTGCTGGATGTGGTGGCATCATTGGTTGACAAGTCGGTCTTGATCCGCGAGGAACACGGTTCCGTGGTGCGTTTTCGGCTACTCCAGACATTGCGCGACTACGGACGAGAGAAGGCGCTAGGGATCGGTGAGTACGCGGCTTTCCGGCGGCGCCACCGAGACTGGTACGAGCAGTTCGTAATAGAAGCGGAAGGGGACTGGATTAGTCCCCGACAGTTGGAGTGGATCTCGCGACTTGACCGGGAACAACCCAATCTCCGCGACGCTCTGCAATTCTGCCTCGATGAGGGCGAGCTACAGGATGGCCAACGGATAGCAGCTGCCTTGTTCCAGTTCTGGAAGGTACGTGGTCGTCTCGGTGAAGGTAGGCTCTGGCTCGACCGAGTATTGAATTCGGACCGCCAGGAACCGACGGTAGAGAGGTCCAAAGCTCTATACTCCAGCAGTGTGCTGGCTGGGATACAAGGTGAGACTTTGGCCGCAACGGCCTTGTTGAGGAAGGCCGACGAAGTTTCCAACGGAAGCGAGGGCATCGGAACATCTGCAGTCGCTGGTTACGCCGCTGGGTGTCTGGCACTCTTCAGTGCCGATCCGGCACCTGCGCTCATCTGCTACAACGAATCACTTGCGGTGGCCCGGGAAAGGCATGATCTTCTTTACCAGACGGCCAGTCTGTTAGGCCTCGCGCTAGCCTACAGCCTCCAAGGCGAACAGGAGCGGGCGGTCGAGTGCCATGAGCAACTTCTCGCCCTAACAGAACAGCATCACGAGGTGGCATACCGCGGGCAGTCATCCTGGGTTGCAGGGTTGGCATTGTGGAGGAAGGGTGACGTCACTGGAGCGGTAGCCGCGCTGGAGGCGGGTTTGCGCCTGACGCGCTTGGTGGACGACCCAGTGGGATCGGCCAGGTGCTTGCAGGCATTAGGTTGGATCGAAGCTGATCTAGGCCACCACAAGCGTGCCGCCGTATTGATCGGTGCCACCGAAGGCTTGTGGCGTGACATTGGAGGGTCCCCCATCAACTTCCCAGACATGCGCATCTATCACACGGAAGCGGAGCGGCAGATCCGCAGCGCACTTGGTAGCCGAGAAGTCGAGATGCAGTTTCAGCGCGGCATAGCACTAGGGTTCGCAAATGCAGTCGCATACGCGCTAAACGAGCATCCTCCCAAGCCAACCGCACCCAGCGAAACCGCTACGTCGCTGACCCGACGTGAGCAGCAGGTCGCTGAACTCGTTGCAGAAGGACTCACCAACAGGTCGATCGCCCAAAGACTTGTCATTTCACAGCGCACCGCACAGGGCCATGTCGAACATATTCTGGTCAAGCTTGGCTTTTCCTCGCGGACACAAATCGCGGCATGGGTGAGTGGACGAGCACGAGACGACTATTTGCGCGGGCTTGATCGCTGATCGACTTCGGTCCTTGAACAACGATCGAGGCGACGGTGGTTTCCACGGTAGCTGGGCACGGAGCGCTGCGCTCCTCCGTGGGGCGAGAAGTGCTGTGAGGTCGCGTTCGGGTTGTTCCGCGGTGATGGTGGGGGCGCATACTGGCATGTGTGTTTCGGTCGATCGCGGTCGCTCTACGGTGCCGGTGAGCCCGCACAGTAGCTTGCGACGGCCCTGGGGGTGAGTTGAGTCCAGTGGTTCACAGCAAACCCGCCTGCAGGGCGAGATACGGATCAACCCGCGATGACGATTTCCCCCACGGTTCTGGTCGAGGACAATGTCCAGATGGACCCCTGGCACCCACGCGCCGCCGGCCCGCAGCGACGACGCGCCTTCAGCGCCGCCGACAAGCTCGCCCACCTGACTGCCTATGAACAGGCCTGCGAGAGCAACGGCGGAGGCGCGTACCTGCGCCGCGAAGGCCTGTACTCGTCCCTGATCAGCGAGTGGCGCAAACAACGTGATGCCGGCGTCCTCGACGGCAAGAAGCCCGGCGACAAGATCGGCAAACTCACCACCGAGCAGGCCGAGATCGCACGCCTCAAACGCGAGTTGGAGAGAGCGAACAAGCGACTGGCCACCACCGAGACTGCGCTGGAAATCATGGGAAAAGCACATTCGCTCTTGGAGCAACTCTCCGAGAGCGCGGATGTGGACGAGCAGCGCAAGAAACGTTGATGCGCACCCACCACGAACTCACCGATTCCGGTGTAACAACAAGGGATGCAACCAAACTGACGTGGATCATTCGATCCACCGCGGCACGGGACAAGACCCGGCCCGCGGCACCGGATCCGACCGCCGCTGCAGTCACGCGCACCCCGGAGAACAAGCTCACCGACGCCGAACGCCGGACTGTCCTCGACGTTCTCGACAGTGACCGGTTCGTCGACCGAGCCCCGGCCGAGGTCTATGCCCAACTCCTCGACGAGGGCATCTGTCTTTGCTCGGTCTCGACGATGTATCGGATCCTGCGGGAAAACGCGCAGGTTACCGACCGTCGACGGCAGGCCCGCCACCCCGCCCGGGCCTGTCCGGAACTGGTGGCGACCGGACCGCGGGAGGTGTACTCGTGGGACATCACTAAACTTCCAGGCCCAGTCAAGGGCACGTATTTCGACGCGTACGTGATGATCGACATCTTCTCCCGCTAGATCGTCGACGCCCACGTCCAGTCCCACGAGTCGGGGCTACTCGCTGCCGAGATGATGACCGAAACCTTTGCTGTGCACGGAATACCGAACGTCGTGCACGCCGACCGGGGAACCTCGATGACCAGCAAGACCGCCGCCACCCTGCTCGCCGATCTCGAGGTCACCCGCTCGCATTCTCGGCCGCGAGTATCCAACGACAACCCCTATTCGGATTATGCCGGGTCTGTGATTATGCCGAGCACGAACCCGTGTGAGCGGGTTAGCGCTGTCGGAGGACTGCCACGGGCTGAACCGTTCGGGATAATTCAGAGTGTGTCGAGGTAGGCAAGCAGCGAGTCAGAAGGTCGGTAGCGGTTCGGAGTAATTTCTGGAGGTGTGGTCCTGTCCAGTGCGCGTTGTTTGAGGGCGAGGTCGGCGTGCATATAGATCTGCGCTGAGGCGATGCTTTCGTGGCCGAGCCACAGCGCGATTACCGAGATGTCCACTCCTGCTTCGCGTAAGAACATGGCGGCGCTGTGGCGAAGGACGTGAGGGGTGATTCGTTTGGTCGCCAGCGATGGGCAGCGAGATGCCGCGGCGGTGGCGTGTTTGTTCACCAGCCCTTCAACGGCGTCGGTGCTCAGCGGTGTGCCATGTCGGCTCGGGAACAGTGGGGAGCCGGGTTGGGCATCATGCGCTTTCAACCACTCTCGCAGCGTGGTGACGGTGCCGGCGGTCAAAGGCGTGGATCGCCGTTTTCGGCCCTTGCCGCGACAACGAACGTGAGGCCCGGTTGTCAGCACCACATCTTCGCGGCGCAGACCAGTGAGTTCGGCGACACGTAAACCGGTTTGGACTGCAACGGTGAGTAGCGCGTGGTCGCGTCGACCGATCCAGGTGTCTCGGTCGGGAACGGAGAGGATCGCCTCGACCTCTTCCTTGGTGAGGAACGCAACGATCACTCGATCGAACCGCTTGTGTGGGATCGACAGGACACGCGAGATCAGATCGGCGTGTTCGGGGTGCTCGAGCGCGGCAAACCGGAACAGCGAATGGATCGCGGCGAGGCGGGCGTTGCGGGTTCGTATGCTGTTGCCCCGCTCGGCTTCCAGATGGGTGAGGACGCGCCGATCGTCGGGGCATCGAGGTCGGTGAAGTCGAAGCTCGCCGGAGCGAGCTTCTTTCTGTCGGCAATGAACTCGAGGAGCAGCCGGAACGTGTCACGGTAGGCCGCGACGGTGGCCGGGCTGACCTGCCGTTGGGTTAAGAGGCGGTCGGTGAAGAACTTCTGCAAGGTGGGTGCGAGGGGACTCATGGCAGGTCTCCGAGGAACTCTTCGAGACGCCTTCCGATGATGGCGAAGAGTTCGGGTGCGGCTTCGAGATACCAGTTATTCCGACGTCCCCATAACGCCGAATCGACGCGCACCAGCACTTTCGTGTGGGCTCGGCAGCTGATTCGGTGCTGTGCGTGCGGAGTCGGTCGACGGTGGCCAGGGCGTCGGTGACCATCCGGGCGGCGCCCCGCGGCGAGCCGCACGCTCCGCGCCGCAGCCGCTGGCCCACGATCACCGGCGCGCAGGTGTCGGTGGTGACCGTGGCGAGCAGTGCGTTCAGTCCGCGGACCCCAAAGTATCCGTATCCGGAGCCTTGTCTGCTGTGGCCGTGGACCTCGATGATCGTATCGTCGATATCGACCAGCACCCGCCCGGTGTCGATGCCCGCGACCAGCGGTGATCGCTGCGCGAGCGCGCACAGGAACCGCGAGGCGACGGCATCGAGCTGCCGGACGTGCCCGAAGGTGAATTCGCGGAGAAACGATCCCAGCGTCGACGGTGCATAGGGGCGGTCGAAGACGGTCCCCATCGCCCCGTGCCGCAACATCGCCAGGTCGGCGATGCTGTCGGCGCCGGCGACCATCCCACCAACCAGGGACCCGACCTTGCGGCCGGCGTGGGCCCCTTTGTCGGTCGGCACGCTCAGGTGCTGATCGGCGAGGGTGAGCAGGCCGCTGGCCTGCGCCAATGCCATCACTGGGACCAGTCCTGCGATCGACACCAGATTGGGGTCGTCGAACCTGGCCGCCGCGACGGGCCGGGTGTGAGATAGTTGCATCCGCGAGATGCCCTTCTGTGTGGCTGAATCTGACCCTAGAGAATTCTTATTCTTCCACTACGACAGGGCATTTCGCCCTTATGACACTCTCAGGCGCTCCTACCGATCGGTGCTTCCAGGCTTAGTGATGCACCTCTTCGCTCGGCGAAACTCCTGAGATCGAGCATAAGCACCACCCTGCCCGGTCCGCGAGCGGACCTGCACGAACACCCAGACGCCGCTCTCCGCTCAACACTCCCGCCCCGTGCCGCGGCACAGCAACGCCCCCTGGCGCGCACAATCCCCGGGCCGGCCGCAGCCCGGCACCCTTCCATCCCGACCCAAGGCTCACACACCCGCACCGCCCTACACTCCGGAGCAGGCCCGCTCACCGGCTGTACTCATCTCGCCGTTGCGCCGCGAAGTGGCACACGCGCTACCATCGCCCGCCGAGCGCGGCGGCCACCACGACACACCCACTGCTGCGGCAGCAATCCTGGTATCGGCGAGGCACTCCTCGACATGCATCGGGTTTGGTGCAATTTCATGGCGAACATCGAGGCAGCGAGCGGGGCCGCCACAGCCGCCTATCGCTTCCCAAGTCCAGGCGTCGTCGAGCATGTCGCCCTTCCGATCGGTGCACACTGCGTCGCCACATCCAGGACGGCCGCACCCCGCGCCGCCGTGGTCGCGGGGTCGGTTGCGCATATGATCGCGACGCCCAGTGCCCGGAGCCAGGGTAGAAGTCGATCTCCATGGTCAGCGCTTGTGAGAGCTACTCAAGGGCCTTCAGCTTCTCCATCAGTGCCATCGCGTCCTCCTGGTTTGTCACTGTGCGAGATCCGGGCTCAGTCGTTCGTGTAGCCCGACGAGGACGCCGGAATCGTCGATGGTCGAGGGCACCGTGTACTCCTCTCCCGCAGTGATGTGCCGCATGACCTTCCGGAGGATCTTGCCGGACCTCGTCTTCGGCAACGCGTCGACCACGGTGAGGTCGCGGAACGCCGCGACTGCGCCGATTCGGTCCCGGACCAGTTGCACCACTTCTGCTCTCAGTTTTTCCGGGGCGACGGTGGCGTCCGCCTTCAGCACGACGTAACCGCTCGGGCGTTGCCCTTTCAGCTGGTCGGCGATACCGATGACGGCGCACTCGGCCACCGCCGGGTGCGCCGACACGACGGCCTCCATCCTTCCGGTGGAGAGCCTGTGTCCGGCGACGTTGATGACGTCGTCGCTGCGGCCGAGGACGAACAGGTATCCGTCTTCGTCGAGGTACCCGGAGTCACCCGTGGAATACTTCCCGGGGAACGCCGCGAGGTAGGACCTCTGAAATCGGTCCTCTCCGCGCCACAGGCCGGCGAGAGTTCCCGGAGGCAGGGGTAGACCGATCACGATGCTGCCTTCCACACCCGGCCCGACGGGCTCGCCGGATTCGTTCACGACCTGGACGTCGTAGCCGGGCATCGGGACGCTGGAGGATCCCGGTTTGACCGGCATTCCATCCATCCCCCAGGGATTCGCGCTGATCGCCCAGCCGGTCTCGGTCTGCCACCAGTGATCGATCACCGGTAGGCCCAACGCCGTCGTGGTCCACTCGTAGGTGCTCGGGTCGAGCCGTTCGCCTGCGACGAAGACGGCCCGCAATCCAGTCAGGTCGTGGTCGGCGGCCAGTGCAGCGTCCGGGTCCTCTTTGCGGATGGCCCGCAGCGCCGTGGGAGCGGTGAAGAGCGCATTCACGTGGTGGTCGGCGGCTACTCGCCAGAACGCGCCGGCATCCGGGGTTCCGGTGGGCTTGCCCTCGTACAGCAGCGTGGTGGCGCCGACCAGCAGTGGAGCATAGACAATGTAGGAGTGCCCGACGACCCAGCCCACGTCGGATGCTGCCCACATGACCTCGCCGGGGCCGATTCCGTAGATGTTGCGCATCGACCACGTCATCGCCACCGCATGTCCACCGTTGTCGCGCACGACGCCCTTGGGTTTGTCGGTGGTCCCCGAGGTGTACAGGATGTACAGCGGATCGGTGGCGCGTACCGGCACCGGGTCTGCTGGCAGAGCGTCCGCGATCGCGGCATCCCAGTCCAGCCAGCCCTGGTCCGGTGCCGCCGTGAACCCCTCGCGTCGTTTGGCGATCACAGCTTTCGGTGCTCGTTCGGACAGGCGCAGCGCTTCCGACACGATCGGAAGGTACTCGACCCTGCGTGTCGGCTCGAGGCCACCGCTCGCAGTGACAAGGGCGACCGGTTCGGCGTCGTCGATTCGCTTCGCGAGTTCTTCTGCGGCGAAGCCACCGAAGACGACGGAGTGCACCGCCCCGATGCGAGCACAGGCGAGCATCGCGATCACGGTCTCGGGAATCATCGGCATGTAGATGACCACGCGATCACCGGTGACCACATCCTGCCCGGACAGCACTCCCGCGAAACGGGACACCTCGTCGAGCAGTTCCCGGTAGGAGTAGGTCCGTTGGGTTGGGACCATTGCGGAGTCGTAGACCAGGGCCGTCCGGTCGCCGTGACCCGCAGCCACATGGCGGTCCAGCGCGTTGACGCAGGTGTTCAGTGTCCCATCGGGGAACCAGGTACCAGAGGATGTGCCCTCGTGTGACAGCGCTCGACTGGGCTTGACGTACCAGTCGACGGCCTCGGCGGCGGAGAGCCAGAACGACTCCGGGTCTTGGAGGCTCTGCCGGACCGCCTCGGAGTAGGTGTTCGGGTTGGTCATCGTCACGGGCCTTCGGTGAGAGGGAGTGGCATGGGGCTACTGCGCATACAGCGTGGAATATGCCTGGCGAAGTTTGTATTTGAGGATCTTTCCGCCCACGGTGTCGGGAAGCGAGTCGACGAACTCGACCCGCTTCGGGGTCTCGAAACCCGCCAGTCGAGTACGGGCGAAATTGATGATCTCCGTCGCGGTGACGTCCGACTCCTCGGTCACGATTACCATGGCCGTGACTGCCTCACCCCACTGTTCGTGCGGCAATCCGACCACCGCCGCGCGTGCCACAGCGGGGTGTTGCATCAGAACCGCCTCCACCCGGAGTGTCGACACGTTCTCGCCGCCCGTCTTCACGATGTCCTTGTACCGGTCGACCATGATGCGTTGGCCGCTCTCCCCGATCGCGCAACTGTCACCGGAGTGGAACCATCCGCCTGCGAACGCCTCGGCAGTTGCCTGCTCGTTGCGGTAGTAGCCGGAGAACAGCGCGGGCGTTCGGTACACCGCCTCGCCGGGTCCGTCGTCGGGCCCGGCGACCTGCGTACCGAACGGGTCGACCACCTTGGACGCGAGAATGGGGCTGGGGACCCCGACGTAGTTCTCCTGCGGCGCGGTCCGCTCGTAGAGTTCGGACCAACTGTCCGGCCAGAATCGGTGGCATGCAATGGATTCTGTCTGGCCGAAGATCGCGAGGACCTGGAACGAGTCACCGCAGTGTCTCCGCATCGCCGCGAAGGTCCGGGGCGGGAGCGCCGCCCACCCGTACACGGCGACGGTCAGACTCGATGCGTTCAGTTCCGGATGCGCATCGAACGTGTCGGCGACCGCACCGATCATCGCGGGCGATCCTCCCCACAGCGATGTCACCTTCTCGCGGTCGATTGCCCTAGCGATCGCCACGGGATCCGGCCGACGTCCGAGGACCAGGGTGCCGCCGTTGAGCAGAACCGAGATGTTGAACAGGTGGTCGCCGACGTGGTAGATCAGTGGCAGGAAGCTGCACTGCACGATGTCGGACTCGTGCCGGAGCCCCCTCGTCAGCGGGGCATTGAAGTTAAATCCCGCGTAGTAGGTGGTGTGGTGGGAGAGCATGACTCCCTTCGGCGCGGCGGTGGTGCCCGAGGTGAAGAGGATCTGCCAGATGTCGTCACCGTGAATCGTTGTGTCCGGTTCGGTGTCCGGACTGTCGGCGCAGAAGTCGGCGAAGGTGGCGCTGCCGTCGATGGTGCCGCCGCCGATCGCAATGGTGATGCCCGCGCGCACTGCCCGGCTGGCGAACACCTCGGCGTTGGGAGCCCAGTGTTCGGCGTCGACCACGAGGAACTTTGGTTCCACGAGGTCGATCAGTTGCCCGACGATGTCGGGGGCCATCATCGTGTTGACCGGTGCGCACACCAAACCGGCTTTGGCGACGGCGAGCTTGGTGAGCCACGCCTCGACGGAGTTGTCGCACAGCATCATGACGACATCGCCGCGCGTCAAACCCTGTGCGATCAGAGCGTTGGCGAATCGGTTGGCTTTGTCGTTCGCCTGCCGGTAGGTCAGGCGTTCGTTCTCCGGGTGGGCGAACGCCCCTTCCCAGCCCACGATCGCGGTTTTGTCCGGGGTGCTCCAGGTCAGTCGCTCGAGAAGGTCTCCGACCGATGTTCGGTCCCAGCGGTTGTCGGCACGGCGATCGACGAGATCGCTCACATTGATGGCCATCGGGTTCCTTCGTGTTGAGTTCTAGTAGGACCTGGGCAGCGCCAGGCTGTGCTGGGCGACGTAGTTGAGGATCATTTCCCGGCTCACCGGAGCGATGCGTAGCAACCTCGCGACACTCCACTGCGGCAGCAGCCCGTACTCGACGCTGAGACCGTTGCCGCCATGGGTCTGAATCGCAGTCTCCACAGCACCGACCGCAGCTTCGGCGGCGGCGTACTTGGCGACATTCGACGCCTCGGCCGCCGGCTGACCGGTGGCGTGCAGCCACGCTGCCCGCGCCGTCGCCATCGCGGCGAGGTCGACCTCGATCTTCGCCTTGGCGAGGGGATGAGCCACACCCTGGTGCGCTCCGATCGGCGTGCCCCAGACCGACCGCGTGCGCGCGTACGCGGCACCTCTTTCGACGGCGAAGCGTCCAATACCCACACACACGGCCGCGCCGGTGATCCGCTCCGGATTCAAGCCGTCGAACACCTGACGGAAGCCCTCGTCCTGCACACCGAGCAGGCTGTCGGCCGGAATCCGGACGTTGTCGAAGTGCAGTGTGAACTGCTTCTCCGGGAGGCTTGCCGCCACGGGCAGTACGTGCGCGACCAGGCCAGGTGTGTCGGTAGGCACGAGGAACAAGGAGAGCTTCGAGCGCCCGGTCGCCTCGTCACGGCCGGTCCGAGCGACGACCACGATCGCGCCGGCCTCGTCGACCCCGGAAATGTAATACTTGGAGCCATTGAGGACGTAGTCGTCACCGTCGCGGCGTGCGGTGGTCGAGACGTTGTGGGTGTTCGATCCCGCATCGGGTTCGGTGATGGCGAACACCACCTTGGTCTCCCCTGCCGCCATCCGGGGTAGCCATGTCTGCCGCTGCTGGTCGTTTCCGTACTTCGCGATGAGCTCTCCGGAGATCGCGCTCGACACGAGGAGCAGCAACAGAGGGCAGCCATGGGCAGCGGTCTCCTCGCACACCAGTGCCAGTTCGGTCATCCCGGCCCCACCACCTCCGTACTCCTCGGGGAGGTTGATGCCAATGAAGCCGCTGTCGGCCAGGGCCTTCCACAACTCGTCGGTCGGCTGGTGGGCCGCCGCCCGCTCGGCGAAGTAATCCGGTCCGAACTTGTCCGTGATGGCGCCGACCGCACTGCGAATGGCACGGTGTTCTTCTGATTCGGCGAAATTCATTACTACTCCTTGTGAATAGAGCGGCTAGGTCCAGTGACTACTCGTGATCGGCCGGGAGAACGGATGGACGATCCGGTTCCGGAGGGCTCTGGGGAACCCCGAACTCCGCGAAACCCGACGTGGCTCCGCTCCTGCGCAAGGCCGCGGTTTGAAGGGCGGACTCGAGCGCCAGCGCCCCCTGGAGGCTTCCGTCGCTGGAGGTGTTCACAGCCTTCTTCGTCATCGCGATGACGAAGTCGTCGTACTCGGCGATCTCGGCGGCAAGCTCGACCGCGCGGGCCAGGGTGGACTGCGCATCGCCGCTGACCTCGTTGACCAATCCGATCTCCAGTGCCCGTTCGGCTCCCACGACCGGCGCCCGCAGCATGAGATCCTTCGCCCGACGTGCGCCGATCAGGCGAGGGAGCAGATACGCGGCACCAACATCCGGGATGACGCCTCGACGGACGAAGACCTGGCAGAACCGGGCATCCGTCGAGCAGATCACGAGGTCACACGCCATGGCGAGGTTGAAGGCGGCACCGTAGGCGACTCCGGAGACCGCCGCGACCACAGGGAGCCTGCTCGACCATATTTCTGTGAGTACGTCATGGAACGCCGACATCAGCCCGTCTTCGGCGAAACCGTCGGTGTCGGCGATCGTGTCCAGGATGGAGCGGACATCCCCGCCTGCCGAGAAGTTGCCGCCGACCCCGGTCAGCACGACTGCGCCGAGGGCCCGGTCCGATGCCGCGGATCGAAGTGCCCGGGTGAGTGCCACGGCCGTGTCGACGGACATCGCATTCAGCTTTTCCGGGCGGTCGAAGGCCAGGACGCGGACACGACCCTCGTCCATGAAGGTTAGGTGAGTCACGTCGGACACACCACCCTACGGATTCACGAGCGCGTCCGGGACCGGTGTGTACCGGGCCCGCAGGTATTCGCCGAGCCCCTTCGCCTGCGCGTCGGGGCGGGTGGACGATGCGACCCCGTCGCCGAGGAATCCGTCGATCACGAAGTTCAGTGCCCGCAGGTTCGGGAATTCGTGGCGCCGCACCCGCAGACCCGCCGCTTCCGGAACGAGTTCGGCGAACTTCTCGACCGTCAAGTGTCCCCACAACCAGGCCCAGCGATCCTCGGTGTCCGTCCAGACGCCGACATTCGCCTTTCCGCCCTTGTCACCCGAGCGGGCGGCGGCGACGGCCCCGAGCGGGCGGCGGGTGGTCGGACCGGGATTCGAAGCCGGAGGCGAGGACACCGTGGTCGAGTCGGTGGAACGCGCGTCCGGCACCCCGGGCGTGTGCGGAATTGTCTCCCGGGAGCCGTCGTCGTGCACGACGACGTGGTCCACCTCTGTTGCCGGGACCAACGCCGGCCAGTAGACGCCGAACTCGGTCGCGGACGAGGGCGGCGTCGTGGTGTGGAAGCCCGCGTATCCGCCGAGCGCGAGTTCCATCACGGCACCGGAGAACGCCCTGTCCACCTTGTTGCGGTCCCGATCCTTGACCGTGACACGCAGGTGCGCCGTCGACTGTGCCGTCGTTGCCGGGTCGGAGCTGTCGAACCGCAGCAGTTGTATATCGACGTCGTCGAATGCGTCACGGCCACCGAGGATCTCGAACAATTCATCGGTGGCCCAATTCGCCTTCTCCTCGATGTCGAGGCCGGTCAGAACCATCGTCATCGTGTTCCGGAAGCCGCCCACGTAGTTCATCGCCACCTTCAGCGTGGTCGGCGGTGGAGAGCCTTTGACGTTCGAGACCCGCACCCGCGTCGCATCCTCCTGCTCTACGACCGCGGTGTCGAAATGAGCGACGACGTCGGGATTGAGGTACTGCGGATGGTCGACCTCGTACAGCACCTGTGCTGTCACGGTCCCGACCGATACCAACCCGCCGGTGCCGGGGTGCTTGGTGATCACGAAACTGCCGTCGTGCGCTACCTCGGCAATGGGGAACCCGGGATACCGTCGGTCGATGACCTCGTGGATCTGCGAGTAGTTGCCGCCGGTCGCCTGCGGTCCGCATTCGATGATGTGGCCGGCGAGAACAGAGCCGGCGAGCGCGTCGAAGTCGTGCCGCTTCCAGCCGTGCCACCAGGCACTGGCACCGACCACGAGCGACGCGTCGGTCACCCGTGGGCAGATCACGATATCAGCGCCGCCTGCCAGGGCGGCGGCGATGCCCCATCCCCCGAGGTACACGTTTGCCGACACCGGATCCACGTCGACAGCGGCGAGGTCGATTCCCTTATCCAGGTGCCGGAGGCGATGTCCCTGGGCCTGCAGGTCGGCGAGGTGGGGATGAATGTCGTCGCCCTCGACGTGTGCCACCGCGACGTCGACGCCGAGTTCTGCTGCGAGCTTGCGAACCTGTGCGGCGAGTCCGGCGGGGTTCAGGCCGCCGGCGTTAACCACGATCTTGATGTTCTTGTCGACGCAGTCGACGAGGACCTGCTGCATCTGGGTCAGGAATGTCTTGGCGTATCCGGCATCGGGGTCCTTCTTCCGCGCCTTCCACAGGATGAGCATCGTCAGCTCGGCGAGGTAGTCGCCCGTGATGACGTCGACCGGTCCCCCGTCGACCATCTCCCGGAACGCCGCGATCCGGTCGCCGTAGAAACCGGACGCGTTGCCGATGCGCACCGGTCGACGATGTTTCGCGCTGGTCATGAGTGCCTCCCGGTGGTGGTCAGTGGTGCCCGGCCCGGACCCGGCACGTTGGCGAACGCCTGGGCGATCGACATCCAGGACGCGGCGACAGAGCCGGTGACGGTGAGTGCGGTATCGGAGATGTGGCGTCGTTGGGTGACGACGATGACGAAATCCTCGGCGGGACCGGATACGACGTTCGCGGCGTCCTCCGGCCCCCAGGTCCACACCGACTCCCCGTCCGGAGCGCGCAGCTCGACGCGGACCGGTTGGGTGGGCACCTCTCGGTCGTTGAGCCGGTGCACGAAGCTGAAAGTGCTCACACCGAGGTGGGCGATGCTTCGCAGTCCGATGCTGGGCGGGTGCGGCACGGCCAGGGTGTCGTAGACGTCCTGGCCGTGCGCCCACGTCTCCATCAGACGGGCGGTCGCGGACGACGCGGCGCTCATGTCGGGCCCGTACCAGGGTGCGCGGGTGCGCGGCTCGGTCTCGGCAAGCACCGCGAGCAGCTCACCGCGAACGCGTACGAACCAGTCGAACAGCTCACCGGCGGGCATGCTGCGGGACTCTGCCGCGATCCGGTCGGGGAAGTCCGTGCCACCTGCCGTCAGTGCGGCGGCCTCCTCTATGAACCGCTCCGGCTCGCGGATCGCGGCGGTGGCCGTCTCGTCGAAGTACGCGAGATGCGACACCTGGTCCCGGATCGACCACCCGATCGCGGGCGTGCCCCGGTCCCAGTCCTGCTCGGCCAGGTCGCGCAGAACACCGATGATGCCGTCGGATTCGACCTTCAGTTCCTCGAGCAGCGCGGGGTAATCGAGTGTCATCAGTGCGCCTTCCAGACCGGCTTGCGCTTCTCGCGGAATGCGCGCATGCCCTCTTGGGCGTCGTCACTGTGATAGACCGGTTCCCAAATCTGCTCGGCACGATCGAAGGCGTCTGTGAGCGAGTGTTCCGCCGTCAGTCGGATGGTCTTCTTGCCTGCCCCGACCGACAGCGGAGCGTTGGCGGCGATCTGCTCGGCGAACTGCTGTGTGACCGAACGCAGTTCGCCGGGCTCGGCGATCTTGTTCACGAGCCCGACCTCGTATGCGCGCGCCGCCGTCAACGGGGCTCCGGTCAGGACGATCTCCATGGCGATGCGCGGTGGGATCATCCACGACAGTGGCGCGGCCCAAGGCGAGCCGCGTCCGATCTTGACCTCGGAGATGGAGAATGTGGCTGTCGCCGAGGAGATGCAGAGATCACACGTCTGCGCGAGGAGGAAGCCGCCGCCGAACGCGGCCCCGTTGACCGCGGCGATCGTCGGCTTGTCGACCTGAATGTTGCGTCCGAACTGCGGCACGAAGTCGACCGGCGGCACGGTCAGCTGATTGTCGGCCATCTCCTTGAGATCGCCACCGGCGCAGAACGCCTTCTCTCCGGAACCGGTGAGCACCAGCACCTTCGCCTGGTTGTCCTTGTTGAACTTGTGCACCCCGTCAAACAGTCCGTCACGGACCGCCTTGTTGAGACTGTTGCGCGCCTCAGGCCGATTGATCGTCAGCCAGGCGACGCCGTTGTCAACCTCGTACGTCACTTCGTTCGTCATGAGTTCTCGTCGTCCTCACTCTGGATGACGGCCAGCGTGGTGCCGGCGTCGACCTGTTGTCCTACGGTTACCGGGAGCTTGGCGACGATGCCGTCGCCGGGAGCCTTGATGGTGTGTTCCATCTTCATTGCCTCCAGGACGACGATCGCCTGTCCCGTGAACACCCGGTCGCCTTCGGCCACCTCGACACGCACCACCGTTCCCGGCATGGGTGCGATCAGCGACCCGGCCTCCTGGCGGCCTGCTGGGTCGGGGAAGCGTTCGACCTCGACGAGTTCGGTGTCGCCGAGCGAGCTGTGCACGTAGTGGGCACCGTTCACCCGCGAGACCCGGTAGCTGCGCCTGACCCCGTCGATGACCGCGTCGACGGCCTCCGGCGAGCGCGAGATCACGTCGACGTGATCGAACGTGACATCGCCCGCCGACGCGCGCAAGGTGCCGTGTCGGAGGCTGTACCGAACGTCGATCGTGTCCTCTCCGTGACTCAGCAGGAGCGACTGCGGCGCGCTGCGAACAGTGCGGAAGCCGGGTGGTAGGCCTGGGAGAATCGACGTCGTATCGCGGCGCTCGGTCATCGCGGCGAGGGCCGCCACGAGGGCGTGGACTGGTACGACACCGGCATTGGAGTTGGACTCCGTGAGTTCGGCGGCAGGGTGCCGCTCCAGGTACGCCGTATCGGAGACGCCGGCGCGGAACTCGTCCTCGCGCAGAATGGCGATGAGCAGATCTCGGTTGGTCGTGACACCGTGGATGAGTGACTCCTCGAGGGCGCGCGCCACCCGGTCGCAGGCATCGTCCCGATCGCGCCCGTAGCCGATCACTTTCGCCAGCATCGGGTCGTAGAAGGTGCTCACCTCGGAACCCGATTCGAATCCCGCGTCGACCCGCACCCCGGGAAAGTCCGGGATCTCGAACGTCGCCAGGGTTCCGGAGACCGGCATGAATCCAGCCGCGGCGTCCTCCGCGTAGAGACGCACCTCGACCGCGTGCCCGGAGAAGATGGGGTTAAGGATCTCGTCGGGGAGGGGATTGCCGGACGCGACCAGGATTTGGCCGCGCACCAGGTCGGTGCCTGTGACCATCTCGGTGACCGGGTGCTCGACCTGGAGACGGGTGTTGACCTCGAGGAAATAGAAGGCGCCGTCCGGCGCCATCACGAACTCGACCGTGCCCGCGCCCTCGTAGTCCAGTGCCTTGCCCGCCGACACCGCGGCCTGACCGAGAGCAGCCCGGAGCTCGTCGTCGACCGCGGTCGACGGCGATTCCTCGACGATCTTCTGGTACCGCCGCTGGATGGAGCACTCGCGTTCACCGAGGTGTACGACATTCCCGTGTCGATCGCCGAAGATCTGAACTTCGATGTGCCTCGGCGACTCGACGAACTTCTCCAGGAAGACGGTGCCGTTGCCGAAAGCCGATAGCGCCTCGCGGCGGGCGCTGCGCACCGCCTCGACGAGTTCGTCGGCGGTCCCGACGATTCGCATGCCGCGGCCACCGCCGCCGTACGCGGCCTTGACGAGCACCGGCAGACCGATGTCGGTGGCGGCTTTGCCCAGGCGGGCCGGGTCCTCGTCGGCCTCGCTCTCGACGACCATGCCGGGCAGGACGGGCACACCCGCCGCGGCCATGATGTTCTTCGCTTCAATCTTCGAGCCCATCGCGGCGATCGCCTCCGGCGAGGGACCGATGAAGATCACCCCGGCCGACTTACAGGCCCGTGCGAAATCCTCGTTCTCCGAAAGAAACCCATAACCCGGGTGGACGGCGTCGGCGCCAGTCACCCGGGCCGCATCGAGCACCAGGTCGGAGCGCAGATACGTATCGGCGGGGGCGGTGCCCGGTAGGTGGACCGATTCGTCGGCCAGCCGGACGTACGGCGCATCCCGGTCCGCGTCCGAGTACAGAGCCACGGTCGAGATGTCCATCTCCCGCGCGGTCCGGATGACCCGAGCGGCAATCTCGCCGCGGTTGGCAACGAGAATTTTCTTGATCTTCGACATAAGGGGTCTCACATCCTGAAGACGCCGTAGCCACGCTGGCCGGCTACATGATCGGAATGGGCAGCGGACAGCGCGATCCCGAGCACCGAACGGGTGTCCCGGGGGTCGATGACGCCGTCGTCGTAAATTCGGGCCGACACGAAGAACGGATGGGATTCGTCCTCGATCTGCTGCTCGATCGCGGCAGTGCGCTTGGCGTCTTCCTCGACGTCGAAGTCTCGGCCCGCGGATTCCGCCGCGGACTTCCCGACGATCGACATGACACCGGCGAGTTGCTGCGCCCCCATCACGGCGAGCCGCGCGTTCGCCCAGGTGAACATGAATCGGGGGTCGTACGCTCGGCCGGACATGCCGTAGTTGCCTGCACCGAAGGATCCGCCCATGTTGATCGTGATGTGGGGAACCTTGCTGTTGGTGACCGAGTTGATCATCTTCGAGCCGTCCTTGATGATCCCACCCTGCTCATACTGTGTGCCCACCATGTATCCGGTGGTGTTCTGCAGGAAGATCAACGCTGTGTCGGTCTGGTTGGCGAGCTGGATGAACTCACTCGCCTTCTTGGCTTCCTCACTGAACAGCACACCCCGGGCGTTGGAGAGGATTCCCACCGGGAACCCGTGCACGGATGCCCAGCCGGTGACCAGACTGGTTCCGTACCGCGGCTTGTACTCCGAGAATCTGGATCCGTCGACGACACGGGCGATCACCTCGCGCGGATCGAACGGTACCCGCTGGTCCCCCGACGCGATGCCGAGGAGTTCGTCCGGATCGTAGACCGGTTCGTCCGCAGGCACACTGGGGCCGGGTCCGCGTTTGCGCCAGTTGAGGTGGGTGACGATGTCGCGACCGATTCGGATGCAGTCGACCTCGTCGATCGCGAAGTAGTCGGCGACACCCGAGACGCGCGAGTGCATGTCCGCACCGCCCAGCTCCTCGTCGTCCGCGTCCTCACCGGTCGCCATCTTCACCAGCGGCGGACCACCCAGGAACACCTTCGCCTGGTTGTCGACGAGCACCGAGTAGTCGCACATTCCCGGAACGTAGGCGCCACCCGCGGTGGCGTTGCCGAACACGAGCGCGACTGTCGGGATGCCCATCGAGGACAGCTCAGTGAGGTCGTGGAAGATTTTGCCCGCGAAGACAAAGAGTTCCGACTGGGTCGGAAGATCCGCGCCGCCGCTCTCCACGAGGTACAGCACGGGAAGTCGATTGGTTCGAGCAATCTCGAGTGCGCGCAGGTTCTTTCGGAGCGTGTAGGGGTTCATAGCGCCACCCCGGACGGTCGGATCGTGGGCAATGATCATGCATTCGACACCCTCGACGACGCCGACGCCGGTGACGATCGCGGCGCCGACAGTGAACTCTGTGCCCCACGCGGCGAGTGCGGACAACTCCAGGAACGGGGCGTCTCGATCCAGCAGTAGCTCGATTCGCTCCCGGACGAGCAGCCGCCCGCGGTCGTGGTGCCGCGTCGCATAGCGCTCACCACCGCCGGCGACGACTGTCTCCAACTGGCTCTCCAGCGCGGCGACGGCCGCCCGCTGAACCTTGAGGTTGTCCCGGTAAAGCGTCGAGGTCGTGTCGACAGCAGCCTTCAGTACGGGCATTCTCCCGCCTCTCGTCTCTCTGACCACGGATAGCTGCGCCGACAATGTGGCGTGCGCAACACCTAAGTGAATAGCCATAAACTATCTACCCGACAGGCGGATGTCAATGGGCACATTTCGGCTGTTCAGCGCACGTGTGCCGCATTTTTAGTGATTCGAAGTTCTCTTGCCTTCAACACCGACCCCAGCTCCGGACAGGCACGTGCGTCGCAAAGTTCACACCGGTCACCGTCCGCAACACAGGCACGAGTCGCCACCTGAAGGGCTCCCGGGTCTTTGCAATCGGCGCTGCACTGCCGACGTCGGTGGTCGTGCCGTCGGCCAAGGTGGGACGGACGTCGAAACAGGGGCCGACACGGCCGTCCGCTAGTGAATAGGCATCGACTAAGACCTTCGATGACAGAGGCCCGTAATGCGATCCAGATCGAGCAGATGACCGCTGGACTAGTGAAAATCGCAGTTGAGCGGTATGAGACAGGCGGTGTTCGGCACACCTGACTGGACTCGCCTGATCCGAGGTAGTAAATTACCAACAACTAAATGCGCTACTCAAGTGCGTCTACACGCAGCCGTCTCCGTGGTCCGCATGGGAATCGGTGTGGCAAGCTCTGGCGTCACAGCCAGAAGAGTGGGCGAGCGACGAGCATGGGAGTGAGCGTGGGGCAGCCGGTCGCAGGTCAAGTCGGGCGCGTACGCGACCCTGAACGCGGCGCGAAGATCCTCGAGGCAGCCGTCGAACTGTTCGCCACCCGCGGGTTTCACGCTGTCGCCATGTCCGACATCGGCCAGTCGGCAGGGATCGTCGGCTCGGGCATCTATCGGCACTTCGACAGTAAATACGCAGTGCTGGTCGCCCTCCTCGACGATGTCATGTCGCGCCTACTGGCCAGCGCCGAGGGCATCGTCGCCGAGCACATCGACAACACCACCACAATGCGGCAGCTCGTGGAAACGCAGATCGACTTCTGCCTCGACCACCGGCGGCATGTGCAGTTGTACCGGCAGGAATTCGATGCGCTGCAGGCGGACGACCAGCGGCGGCTTCGCAGGATGCAGCGGCGATACAACGAGGAGTGGATCGCGACGCTTCTCGAACTGCGCCCCGACCTGGACGAGACGAGAGCGCGTGCCCTGGTGCACGCAGCCATCGGTGCCATCCAGTCGAGCGTGACCTACGAGAGCGGCCAATCGCGAGATGAGCAGACCCACTGCTTGATGGCAGTCGCCCAGAGCTGTCTCGCCACGAAGTGGCAGGCGTGAGCGGTACGTGTCGGCGGCTCGGAGGGTAGTAGGTGGGCACCACCGAGGTCAGTGTATTCGCGGCATGCTTGCGGCGCTGCAGCCACCAATCGGGGAGGTGTGAGCCGGACGCAGCTCGGGGAGGCGAAGGCGCAGGCGCGGTGACGGTATCCGTTGCGGCTGTTGAACCCATACGCCGGAGAGTTCTTCAGCACCTGCACATCCAGGTCTTCGGTGCCTTCCATAGGGCCTTCACCGTGATTTCGGCGGCTCGGCTCTCTCCACCTCGACCCTCACGGGCAGAGTCCTCTAACGACGCCGCAGACTTCGCTTTATGCTGCGGACCGCATCTTCGCTCCCCCTGTTGAGCGTCTCTCGGTATGACGACCACCCAGCCGCCTACCGTCACCGCTGATGCCGACGGGCATCGGACCGACTGACGATCGTCGGCACCATCAACGTGCCGACCACCGCGATCCCCAGGGTCGGAGCTACCCGATTGGGCGATACGGGATCGCGCACAGACGGCCGCAAGATCGTCGGCATCCGCAATGACCGCGAGACGCGAAACATGCTGGCTCCAACACGAACTGACCCCTGGTGCGATCCGGTGTGGTAGTCAAGACTGAACCAACCATGAGCGGAGCTATCGACTGTGATCGTCGTTCGCCGGCCCGAGGAGGCCGACACCTACCTCGACGCCGGCGCCATGCGGTGCCCGTCCTGCCAGGGTCGGGTGGCCCGGTGGGGGTACGGGCGGGTGCGCACCGTCCGCTCGCTGGGCACGGCCACCGTGACCGTGCGCCCGCAGCGGGTCCGCTGCCGCGACTGCGGCGCCACCCATATCCTGTTGCCCACTGCCCTGCAGGCCCGTCGCGCCGACACCACCGAAGTCATCGGAAATGCGTTGGCCCACAAAGCGAAAGGCATGGGATTCCGGCGTATCGCCGAGCGGATGGACCGCCCGGAGTCGACGGTGCGCCACTGGCTGCGCCGCGCCACCGATGAGCATGTGCAGTGGATGTGCCACCAGGGTAATCGGCGGCTGATTCAGATCCCCAGCGAGGTGATCTCCGCCATCCGGTACGCCGGGAACCTGCTGTTGCACACCCTGTGCATCCTGTCCGCCGCCGCCGTCGAAGATCGTCGCCGTTTCGGGTTCACCGACCCGCCGTGGGATCTGATCGGCATCTACACAGGGGCGTCTGCTGTCCCCGCCGCGCAGCGGCTGACAAGCCCGGCCCGCCGGGCTCTGTCATGCCCGTATCTGTCCGTCATCGCGCCGAGCATCGACACTCACAACGACATGGCCACCGTCAGCATGCCGACGACGCCGTCAAGGTGCCGACGAACGACAACATTTGCGTCTGCATTTTCGGTGACGCCATCGTCTGCAGATTCAGTGACCAGCAACATCCCCCTTGCAGGGCGTCTGACGCTGGGCTTCGACCACATCCGTTTCCAGATGAAGCCGCCAGCCTGCTACCGGGCCACCTGGCAGCTACCCGGACCGGACTTTCACCGGCAAGCGACGACGAGCTTGCGAACAAACCCATCTATAAAGACCTCCTGTTCAACTGGACGCACGAAAGCCCGAGGCTAGTGGAGGCTAGTGGGGGTCGATCAGCGAGCCTTCGACGGGTAACTGCCCGTCCACGGCAGGCTGATCACTGAGCCGCCGGCCGGTGAGCACCGCGAGAACCTGGAGTGAGTAAGTGTTTGGAAAGCTGTGCGATTTCGGCCCGAAGCGAATCGGTGACTCATGATGGGGCGTGGGATCTCGTAAGCAGCATCGCAAGCCGAAGCCGTATCCGTCCGATCTGGCCGATGCACAGTGGGAGTTGATCGCACCGATGGTCCCGGTACCATCGGCTGGTCGCCCGCCCATCCACTCGCGCCGCCGGATCGTGGACGCGATCTTGTATGTCAACCGCACCGGCTGTTCCTGGCGCCAGTTGCCGCATGATTTTCCCAAGTGGGAGACGGTGTAAAGGTACTTCAAGGTGTGGAACGAGTCTGGGGTGACCGACCGGATCCACGACGCACTGCGGGCGCGGACGCGGGCGCGGTGGTCGGGATCCGATGGCCTCGGCGGGGATGGTCGACGCCCAGGCGGTCAAGGGTGCCGACACCGTCGGGACGGACACGTGCGGTTGGGACGGCGCGAAACGAGTCAATGGGCGCAAAAGGCACTTGGTGACCGACACGCTCGGCCTACTCGTGGTGGTGTTGGTGACGGCGGGGAGTGTGCAGGACCGTGACGGCGGACGCCGGGTACTGGCGCGGGCGAAGACGGCGATGCCGTCGATGGTCGTGGTGTGGGCCGACGGCGGCTACGCCGGGAAGCTGGTCGCCTGGGTCGACACGCACTGCCGCATCGCACTGGATATCGTTCGGAAACCCAAAGGGCAGCGTGGGTTTGCTGTCCTACCGCACCGATGGGTGATCGAACGGACGCTGTCGTGGCTGGTGCGCTGTCGCCGCCTCGACCACGACTATGAGCGCCTGCCGCACACTCGGAGGCGTTCATCAAGTGGGCCATGATCGGGCTCATGACACGACGACTCGCACCGACACCGGGACGCCGCCGATGGCAATCGACCCGCGCATCGTGACCATTTCCAAACACTTACTGAGAAAAGCCGAACAGTTCTTTCACCTGGCCGAGATCGGTCGCGACTTCGCCGACGAACCGGACGGTGTCGATGATGCGGTCGTGACGTTGTGGGTGCACGCAGGCATCGCCGCATCGGATGTCATCTGTTGCGCCCGACTGGGTAAGCATGCGCAGGGCGAGGACCACAAGGATGCCGTCACGCTGCTCGGGTCCGTCGACCCGGCCACGGCGAAGCACCTCAGTGTGCTGCTTGGCCTCAAGACGCGGTCCGGTTACACCGATACGCCGACGAGCACCGAATCGAAGCGCGCCGAACGTGCCGCCGAAGCTCTGATCGAGGCGGCCCGTCGCGCGCCCGCTCAGGCCGGAAACTGAACGTAAGACTCGGCACTGGCGGCATCGGAACCAGAGCTGATCCAACGAATGACGCCTCCATCGATCAGTGACCTTCCCCGGCGCACCCCGTCACTTCGCGCTGGAGCGGACCGCTGGGCGTGTCCGGGCCAGGCCTGACGTTTCGTCACCTGCCGCCGCCACGGCGGGCGGACTGGTAGACAGACCAGGTGTGGTGGAACGCTCGGATCAGGAGGCCTCGATGCCGCGACCATCATCCTGGGTGAGCACGACGGCGTCCGCCCTCGGTGAGGAGCTGGCACGCATCGGTCTGACCGTACCCGCCGACCGACTCGAGGCCCTGCTCACCGACCGAGTCGCTGCCGTAGCGGAACAGATGCGCATCACCGAACGCACCGCCCGTCGGTACTTCGACCACGACACCCTGCGCACCCTCGCCCGCGAACTGGCCCTGAGCATCAAGGAAGAGGCACCCGGCGCCGACCTGCTGACCCTGCCCCGCACCATCGCCATGCCCCTGCCCACCCTCGGTGCGACGATCGCCGCCCTCGTCGAGGTCGCCGCCCTCGCCGGCGCCACCACCGGTCCCGACGAGCCGGCAAACCAGCGATGGCTCTGATCTCCACCCTCGGCGTCCTGACCCGAGACCACGACGGTGACCTCCTCACCGTCCGGGTGCCGGAGCCCCTCCTCATGCGAGCGGCGCGGCTCATCGAGAACACCGCCGCCCTCGTACACCACGGCTGCCCACTACCACCAGACGTCGCCGAGGACGTCCGCCCCCACCTGCAGAAAGCACTGCGCGACGACGCCGCCCGGCTCCGGGCACTGATCCCCGACACCGGCCGACGGTCCAGCTCGGGTCTCTGGGCGGTTCCCGACAACCCACTATGACCACCGTGGCCGTCCCGGGGTGCATTCGTGCCGCCAGAAGCGATCGAATCGGTGACGACCTCCGCGAAGGGCTGATCCTGAATGTGGCTCGTCCCGCGCCCCGCAGCGATCTTCTTGGCAGTGGTGTGCGCCAAATATTCGGCGACTTCCGCACGCGAGATCCAGGTATCGGTGTCCTCGTCGTAGATCGCGTCGGTGTACTCGATCGGCGTCCAGGCATCGTCGTCGTCGATCGATTCGATCGCTTGATGGTCGAGGTCAGGCGCACGGTGACCGAGACGTCGGCTCCGGCTGCGATCGCGGCACCGAGGGTGGGATGACCGTAGAAGGCAGAATCGAGTCGCACCAGCACTTTCGGTGTGGACTCGGCAGCTGATTCGGTGCTGTGCGTGCGGAGTCGGTCGACGGTGGCCAGGGCGTCGGCGACGATCCGGGCGGCACCCCGCGGGAGCCGCACGCACCCCGGCGCAGCCGCTGCCCCACGATCACCGGCGCCGCGGTGTCGGTGGTGACCGTCGCGAGCAGCGCGTTCAGCCCGCGGACCCCGGAGTACCCGCATCCGGAGCCCTGCTTGCCGTGACCGTGGTCCTCGATGATCGTATCGTCGATATCGACCAGCACCCGTCCGGTGTCGATCCCCGCCACCACCGGGGTGCGAGCAGCGAGCCCGAGCAGGAATCGGGAGGCGAGGCGTCGAGCTGGCGGACGTGCCCGAAGGTGAACTGACGGAGGAACGATCCCAGCGTCGACGGGGCGTAGGGGCGGTCGAAGATCGTGCCCGTCGCCCCGTGCCGAAGCAACGCCAGGTCGGTGATGCTGTCGGCGCCGGCGACCATCCCGCCGACCAGGGACCCGATCTTGCGGCCGGCGTTGGCGCCTTTGTCGGTCGGCACGCTCAGGTGCTGATCGGCGAGGGTGAGCAGGCCGCTGGCCTATCTGGCGAGCGTGGAACTCGGGTGCGTCGAATCATTCCCGATCGTGGGCCAGCACCTCGGATTCGCCAGGTTCGCTGAGCCGTCCGCCATATAATCGGCCGCCCTCGCCGGCTCAGTGAGTCTTCGCCACCTTCGCTGAGCCAGGACACGCAGCACTGAAGCTCCAGATGTCCGTTTCGTCCGTTGTTTACCGCGGTAGATAACGGACAAAACGGACATGATTGAGGCGAGTCAGATGATCCGCGCTTCATTCCGTAGCTCGTCCGCGTGTCGGACCTGACACGACTGCCCGGTGCCGTACCCAGCCTGGCGATCATCGGCGTCGACGAGATCCAACGGCGCCGCACGGAAACCCGCATCCACCACACGCCCGCATTGACCTATCCGGAGCAGGTCAGAATCGCGCGGATGATCACCCGACGACGGTTTCTGCACGCTGTCACCGATCCCGACGTCGACGGCGTTCACCGACGCGTCCTCGTCACCAATGAGGTCGCGAAGATCGTTCCCGGCTACGGCCAGGGCGAAACCTGGCGAGCCGTAAACCGCGTATGGACCGTCGTGGCACGACTCACCACGCTCCGCAGAAACGCACGCATCTACGACACCCCGATCCGAGACACCCACTACAACATCCTGCGGCTGATCTGAGTGGATGGCGGCCTCATCGTCTGTGCACGTCAACGCCACTCGATGCTCGTAGCGGACCCGCCGAATCGCTACGGAAATGCCAACTACGCTGTCCGTCAACGTCTCGATTCTCGTCAACACAGTTGGCATTCCCGCAGGTCGCGTATGCCAACTCGATTGACAGCGGACATCAATCGACGCTTCGGTGGCCGAGGGCAAGGAGTTGGTCACCCACGATGTCCACCGCAGGGCAGCACCCCTTCTACGAGGGCTGATGTCGTAAGTCAGCCCGGTCTACCAAACCCGTCACGTTGGGCGAGGTAGCTGCAACGCTGCGGTGGTCGCGTTCCCGAGGCCAAGCAGGGATGCCGCGGTCAGGTCGTCGGGGGTGTCGATATCGCAGCGAAGACCGGGCCAGTCACCACTGAGGCGGATGGCACCCGAACGTCGGTGCAGATGAGCCGAATTCGCGCCGAACCGTGGCTCAAGTTCGACACCGAACGCGATCAATGCTGTGGTGCCAGTTCCCTGTTTGTCGGGCACGAAGCTGCGCCGGGCAGATCGTGCGTGCGACAACGCCTCCGCCAGCTCGGTGGGCTTTAGTGCGGGTAGATCTGCTTGCAGCACCGCAATATTGAGTCTGCTTCTGTTACGGTCGCGCGCAATCGCGGCCTCACCGGCTCGCAACGCCACGTTGAGCGAATCGGTGTGCACATGACACGGTGGTTCGGGCAACACCCTGACGCCGAAGTGTTGCCCGGCAGCCGCGACACACTCGTCGGGGGTGATAACGCTGATCGAACGGACGGCTTCGACTCGCGAACAGGCGGTTAGTGTCCTGAGTTATTGATCCGTTGAATATGTTGGTAGCATCGGGTAATGGCATTTTCTGGTCGCCCGAAGGCGGAATTGGTTCTGTCCGATGTCGAGCGTGACACGCTGCTGGGTTGGGCTCGACGCGCGAAGACGTCGCAGGCGTTGGCGCTGCGGGCGAAGATCGTGCTGGCGTGCGCGGAGGGCGTGACGAACAAGGATGTCGCTGCGAGACTGGGGATCTGGCCGCAGACGGTGTCCAAGTGGCGGGCCCGGTTCGTCAAGGATCGACTGGCGGGCCTGGCGGACGAGCCGCGGCCGGGTGCGGCTCGCACGATCACCGACGAGCAGGTCGAGACGGTGATCGTCAAGACCCTGGAGGAGACGCCGGCGAACGGGGACACGCACTGGTCGACCCGGTCGATGGCCCGGGCCACCGGCATGTCCCAGACCGCGATTTCCCGTATCTGGCGCGCTTTCGGCCTCAAGCCGCATCTGGTGGACACCTGGAAGTTGTCCACCGATCCACAGTTCATCGAGAAGGTCCGCGACATCGTCGGCCTCTACCTCGCCCCGCCCGACAAGGCACTGGTGCTGTGCGTGGACGAGAAATCGCAAATGCAGGCGTTGGACCGCACCGCCCCGATGCTGCCGATGATGCCCGGCGTACCGGGCCGCAAGACCCACGACTACATCCGCCACGGCACCACAAGCCTTTTCGCCGCCCTCGACATCGCCACTGGCAAGGTCATCGGCCAGCACCAGCGACGACACCGCCATCAGGAGTTCCTCCGGTTTCTCAAGACCATCGACAAGAACACCCCCGCCGAGCTGGACTTGCACCTGATCTGTGACAACTACGCCACCCACAAGACCCCGGCGATCAAGACCTGGCTGGCCGCCCACCCGCGGTTCCATCTGCATTTCACCCCGACCAGCGGTTCCTGGTTGAACCTCGTCGAACGCTGGTTCGGCGAGCTGACCAGCCGCAAACTCCGCCGATCCACCCACCGCAGCGTGAAAGAACTCGAGACCGACGTCCAAGCCTGGATCGACGCATGGAACGACGATCCAAAACCCTTCGTGTGGACCAAAACCGCGGACGAAATCCTGGACAACCTCGCCAACTACTGCACGCGGATTAATCAACTGAACAACGACTCAGGACATTAGGGTATCGATGAACATCGCCAGCACCGTCGCGTATCGCAACGGACCAGTCAGTGTCGGCTCTAGCCGTGTTTTGGCCAACTGCAGTCGTTTCACCGCAAGCAGGACATCGACGTCAGCATCCACTACCCGAGCTTTCGCAGGCGTGGTGCTAGGTCGCGTTGGAACAGTTCCAGGAAGCGGCGCTGGTCGTGCCCAGGGGCATGAAACACCAGGTGGTTCATACCCCAGTCGACGTAGTCCTTGATCTTCTCGACGGCCTCGTCCGGATCCGAGGCCACAATCCAGCGCTTGGCGACCTGCTCGATGGACAGTTCGTCGGCGGCCTTCTCCATCTCCAGCGGGTCGTGAATGTTGGTCTTCTGATCGGCGGTCAACGACAGCGGTGCCCAGAACCGGGTGTTCTCCAACGCCAAGGCGGGGTCGGTGTCGTAGGAGATCTTGATCTCGATCATCCGGTCGACATCGTCGGGGTTCTTGCCTGCCGCCTCGGCACCTTCGATCGTGGCTGGGATCAGCTTGTCCTTGTAGAGTTCCGCGCCCTTGCCTGAGGTGCAGATGAAGCCGTCACCCGCACGGCCGGCGTACTTCGCCACCTGCGGGCCGCCCGCGGCGATATAGATCGGGATACCACCCTCGGGCACGTCGTAGATCGAGGCGCCCTTGGTCTTGTAGTACTCGCCGTCGAAGTCGACTCGG
The DNA here is from genome assembly GCF_019378875.1 of Rhodococcus sp. USK10. Classification (NCBI taxonomy): domain Bacteria; kingdom Bacillati; phylum Actinomycetota; class Actinomycetes; order Mycobacteriales; family Nocardiaceae; genus Rhodococcus; species Rhodococcus sp. USK10. The sequence continues at coordinate 589,646 of NZ_CP076047.1, read as the reverse complement.
TCGCCGAGCCACAGCTCGCGCATCAGGCGTACCGATTCGCGTAACCGGGCGTAGCGCTCCTTGAACTCAGGCCACTCTCCAACGTATCCGGTCGCGATCTCGTTGAGGGACTCGCCGGTGCCGATACCGAGGAAGATCCGGTCCGGGTACAGCACCCCATCGTGGCGAACGCCTGGGCGATCACCGCGGGGTTGTACCGGAACGTCGGCGTTAGCACGGATGTGCCCAACACCAGTCGCTTGGTGCGCTCCCCGACCGCCGTCATCCAGGCCAGAGAGAAGGGCGCATGCCCGCCATCATGGCGCCACGGCTGGAAGTGATCGCTGACGGTGGCACTGTCCATCCCGTGCGCTTCCGCCGCGACCGCCAGTTCCACAAGCTCCCGCGGAGCGAACTGCTCCGCCGACGCCTTATAGCCCAATCTCAATGTACTCACGTCTCACCTCCTGCAGAAAAGCTTCGCCGGCGCCGCCGCGAAGCGGCAACGCCGGCGAAGCCGCGAAACGGCGGAGCAGCTGCTCGGCCTCAATTCAGACCAGGTCGTACCACTTGGCGACGGACATCTTCTGGACCGTAGGCACGACCTCCTCACCGACCCTTCTGATCTGCTCGACCTCACCGTTGAGCACACCGGGGGCGATCTCGTTGACACCGAGAGCCGCTAATTCCTCGATACGCGCCAGGCACTTCTCGGCGGTGCCTGCGATAGCGAAGTCGTCGACGACCTCGCCCGGCATCACCATGTGCGCCGCGTCGGACTCGCAATGCCCGCCCCAATAGTCGTACTTGGCACGTGGCGTCTTGACCAAGCGATCCAGCGGTCCAGGTAGCTCGATTCCCTTATGGAACCGCACCAGATCCTCGAGCTGGTTGGCTGCGATATTGGCACTGAACCGGCAAAACTCCCAGGCCTTCTCCTGGTCTTCGCTGACGAACATCGCGGTGAACACCCCGATCTCAATCTCGCTCGGGTCCCGACCGACCGACTCGGCGCCCTCTTTGACGTACTTCAGAGCCCAGCGGACAGCGTCGGGGTGACTGCCGATCTGCAGCTGCACGATATCGGCGAGCGCACCGGCGATCTTCAGGTTCTTCGGCCCAGTTGCCGACATCATCGTGGGGATGACCTCCTGCGCCCAGACTATGCGTGTCTCCGACCCGGTCTTGCCGGACTTGTCGACGATTGACACCGGCTCGCCACGCATCAGCTTTTGGATGTCACGAACTACCTCGCTGAATTGATCAGTGGGGAAAGGATTCAGACCGATCGTGCGCCGGGCACTGTCGCCGCGGCCGATACCCAGCATGACGCGGCCGGGGTAGATCTGCGACAGCGTCGCATGCGAACTGGCGGTAACGGTGAAGTGCCTGGTGAACGGGTTGGTAACGCCGGTACCGAGGGCGATTTTCTTAGTCGCGGCTAGGGCGTGGGACATGTAAACGTAGACATCTTTCCAGATCATCTGCGAATCGAAAACCCACGCACGTTCGTAGCCCGCCTCCTCGGCTGCGACTACCGAGTCGATGAACTTCTCGAACTCACCGTCGCCCGGTTTTGGGAACAAGTAGGCGCTCATCTTCATGATGTGTGAAATCCCTTCTCTGTCAATTATCTTTAGTCAATTCCGCTCAGGGACTGCGAGTGTGCACCCGTTGCGTTGAACTCCTTAGCTTCTGCGTACGCCGCCTTGAGGTAATCGCGGTCATTGCTGGCACATTCTGCGCAAATGGGTGCGTGATCGGCTGCTGCCGGATTGCGGTCCATCTCCTGGGCCAGGTAATGCAAATCACAGGTGGCGCAACGGATCCGGGTCTCCCAGCGATCTTCGACCTCATCGCGCGGATCGTGGGGCCGCTTGAGGACCAAGTGCCGATTCCCGGTGGCGAGCCGGCCGATCGTGTAGACGCCAGCAGCGCTAACAAAAGTGATTGGCGCTGACCAGGTGGAGCCCCACGAACCGCCCACCTGCATCAGCACGATGCCCAGAGCCGACGCGCCGAACCAGGCGATCAGGCCCACGCCGTTGAATGCGGGAATTCGGCCTGGGCGAAACTCGAAGTCCTGCGCGGTGAGCCCCTCACGACGGGCGAAGGCCAGGTAGACAAGGGCAACTGCAACCCAGGCGACCACCAGGACGCCCTGCCACCGCAGTGCCTCGAGCAGGTAGCTGGTCACGTCGGTCAACATCAGCGCGAAAGCCGCCACACCCATCACATAGACCCAGGTCCGCCGGGGAAGGTGTATCCGGAACAATCTTGCGAAAAAGCTCTCAGCATTGATGCTCGCCAGATAGAAGTTCGCCGTGTTGATCCGGGTCTGGCTGACCCATATCAGCGCTACTCCAATGATGCCCGTGAGTCCGACTATCGCCGAGACCGCTGACAGCTCGTTGAGTTGTCCGTCAGCGGCGATGCTGTGTGACAGGAAGATTCCGACCAACGCGTTGACCACCAGAGTCAGTACGTAGAACAGCGGGCCGAAGGTCAGCCAGCGATGGAACTTATCGTCCTTGGGCTTGGCTAGGCGGGCATAATCCCACGTGAACGGCATCATTATCCAGACACCCATGTAGGTGGTGAAGGCAAAGAACCAACCCGGTGCATGCAGGTTCACATCTGGTGACGCCGGTGGCGCGGTCAGCCAGTCGTTGGAATAGCCTTCACTGACGAGGGCCCAGACAACGACGACCGTCAACCCGATGTAGTAGAACGGCAACAGCACACCGTTCAACTTGTCGAGCCACGTGCGTACGCCGCCGATCACCAGCGGAATGCTGTATGCGGCAACAACTGCGTACCACATGTAGATAGATCCGAAGCCTGTGTACTCATGGAACACCACTGCGATGACCGAACCCTCGAATACCCCGTAGTACAACGCAGTGGCGCCGATAATCAGCGGAGCGACGGCCGCGCCAATGTAACCGAACAAGGCGCGGGAGAACATCGCGCTGGAGATACCGGTCCGAGCCGCGTACCGGCTCAGTGTGCCCCCGATGACACTGTAGGCGAGAACCGACACCGCCAGACCAATGATTGTCTCCACCGTTCCAACGACCTGAGCCAGGGTTGCACCCAAGATCAGCCAAAACATCGCACTGGCGAAGGCATACCAGACCATCATCATCGACACCCGGCCGGACCGCCAAGAATATGGTGCCACGTGTAGCGCGTAGTCCTCGGTGGATGCCTTTGCCGCGACCCTGGGGTCGTCGGCGTCGAAGGTCTGCAGCGGAACGTTCTCAGATGAACGCGGCTCTGACATAGAGATCTCCTAGTTGTGATGTGAAATCAGAGACAGCGCCGTCTCAGCTGTAGCCAAAATGTGTGTTTTCGATCAAATACTGAAGTGTTTCAACTACTGATCTGATGTTTCATTGTTCGAGACTGAAACTGGCTGCGAACCGACTTTGCGTACCACTTCATCACGTTCCGTGCGAACCAGCAGAGTGAACAAATCAGGTCGGGAGTAATGGCCAGACACATCGAAGTCAAATGCGCCCCTAGTATTTTGGGCGAAGTCGATATCAGCCGTGAGCATTGCCGGGCCATTTCTCTCCGGCCCGGCCAGAACTGTACCGGTCGGATCAACTATCATGCTCGCGCCGTCGCACAGTACCGTGTCCGGCGGAACGTCGAGGGGATAGTCATCTGGATAGTCACTGCGGCGCGTGAACTGATTAGCACTGACTACATAACAGCGGCCTTCCACCGCGATGTGGCGCATCGCGATCTCCCACGTCTCCCTGCTGTCCGCAGTCGGGGCACACCACAACTGCACACCTTCGTTGTACGCGTAGGCCCGCAACAGTGGCATGTAGTTCTCCCAACAGATGACCGCGCCGACTGCACCCAATCGGGTTTGCACTACCGGAGATTGGGCTAGGTCACCCTGTCCCCAGACGAGGCGCTCGGCACCCGTGGGCATCAATTTCCGACGAGTAGAGATGATCCCGTCCTGCGGATCAACGAAGACCACGGTGCAGTAGAGGGTTCCGCCGGCCCGTTCGATCACGCCGACGACCATGAAAATTTTCAGCTCGGAGGAGATCGCTGCCAGCTCGACTGTAATTGGTCCCGGGATATCAACTGCCCCAGCATGATATCGGCGGTACCAGTCACGACCTTCTGGAGTCCGGATACCCACGGCAGTGCCGAAAGCAATTCCGCGGGGGTAGCCTCCGAGATACGCCTCGGGAAAAACTACGATGTCGCATCCGTCATCAGCCGCCGCCCGGGCGTAGTCGCGCAACGCAGCCAGGCCTGCGGTCGCGTCGAAGGCGACCGCCGGAGCCTGAACGACCGCGACGCGCCGATGTGCCGATGTCATCAGAGCTGGAGCCCTGTCATAACCGTCGCCCAGGGTTCACGGTCGCCGTGCATGGTGTCTGGGTTGGTGCCGCGCAGCGCGGCGAGTTCGGCGGTCAACTGCAGCAATGGGATGATACTGGTGACTGGCCGTAGCAGCGGGCTCGGCGAGGTGAACCGTAGGTCTGCGTCCTCGCGTTCGGCGCAGGACAGTACAGCGAACAAACCCAGGTCGGTCAGTGCCTTGCTGAGGATTTGTGTGCGCCCCCCGTCGACGGTTGTCGAAGTCGGTTCAACGAGCACAGCGGCCATCTCCGGGTGATAGCTGGCGGGAGTGCCGTGTAGCGCGAACTCGGGTGACATGGCCTCGGTCCACATCCAGGCGCCCTCCTTGATCTTGAGAGCAGCCTCCTGCACAGTCGGCAGGTCCGACCCAAAGCCGACTAGCAGCAATGGATCTGCCTGGTTGAGGATCTTCGCTGCCGCGCCTGCCCCAGAGTCATTGATGGTCTGTGCGGCCGCCGCTGGCAGTTCGCCCAGCGACTGAGCGAAACCGGACCTTGCGCCCTGATCGAACTGCGCCGCGATCTTGCCCAGCACGACCAGCGAGGCTATATACGAGACGCTGAAAGTACCTGCGGTTTCGTTGGCACAGGTACGTAAGGTGACATCGGCCGGCTGCTCCGGTGCAGTCTGTCCGACGACGGCGATGGTGCTCGCCCCTGCCTTGGCTGCGCGCTCCAGGGTTGCGGTAGGAAAAATTTTGGTACCGCGGTGGCTGATCACGACGATCTGGTCATCGGCCGTCAGCGGCAGCGTCGTTGCCATGTCGTGGGCATCCACGGCGTGCGGCCGGACTTTTCCATCCGTCAAGTAGGTGACCCAATTCGCAGCGACACGCGCGGCGTGTAGTGACGTACCGATGCCGGTAAAGATGATCGGACGGTTTCCATCGAGAGTTGGTGCAACGGTCGAAGACAGCAGCTCAGCCGTTACCGTGGGGATTGTCGAGATCTGGCTATCTAGGTTGAACCTCAGGGTCATAAGAGCAGATTAGTGTCCAATGTATAGTGCCAACAAGAGGCCAATACGAAAGATTGGGTTGATATGGAATCTCCACGGTTGGAGGCCAGTGGGGCAGAGATTGCCGAGACGCTGGGAGCTTGGATACACAACCCGGGTCCGCTCTATTCGAAGCTCGCTTCGAAGATCGAGGAAGCCATCGACCGTGGTGATCTCACCCCTGGTACCCGTCTACCGCCCGAGCGGTCGCTGGCACTTGCCTTGCAGATCAGCAGGACGACGGTGGTCACCGCTTACGCCGAGCTTCGCGACCGCGGTCGCGTCGAGCGTAAACAAGGCAGCGGGACGTGGATTCGCCACCATGAGCATGGCAAACCGGCCCCGTACGCCAACGACGAGGCGCTGGACAGCATCGCACGGAACCCGATGATGCGATCGGCGACACCTGACGGCTCGCCCTCGACCGTAGATTTCACCGTGTCGCTTCAGGCCAGTGTCGGCCCGTTGATCCGCGAGGCGATGACCGAAGCGGCTAGCAAGGTCGAACCTCTGGCGCTGCAGAGCGGATACCAGCCGCGGGGTTTGGCTATCTTGCGGCAATCGGTGGCCAAATACATTGAGTCAACCACCGGGATGCGGACCTCCGAGGAGGAGATTCTGATCACAACTGGTGCCCAACAAGCTATTTGGCTGTTAGGCCAGGTGTATGCGCCGTTCGGCGAGAATGTGATCCTGGAGAACCCGTCCTATCCAGGAGCGATAGATGCCTTTCGAATGTTGCGGGCTCGGGTACAGCCATTGCCTGCTGATCGCGAGCGGCTACGCGTCGAAGTGCTCGAGGAGTTGATCGAGACCAATCACCCTCGTCTGGTGTTCGTGGCGCCGACCTGTCAGGCGCCCACTGGCACGGTGATGTCCGAGGCTGATCGCGAGACACTTGTCGAATTAGTCGATGCACATCAGGTAACCCTGATCGAGGATCAGACCATGCTTCCACTCCTGATCGACGATGGGCGACCGGCTCCGACCGCGCTCGCTGCGATTTCCGACTCTGCACCGGTGATCACCATCGGGTCCTTCAGCAAGTTGTTCTGGCCCGGCCTACGCGTGGGTTGGATTCGTGCACCCAGAACTCTCACCACACATCTTTCGCAGTTCAAAGCGGTCAACGATATGGGAAGTTCGCTCCTGTCTCAGCTCATCACAGTTCAACTGCTCGAACGCGCCGACCGGATGCGAGACATCCGGTGCACCGAAATCGCCTCTTGCCTAGATCACCTGGAGGCGGCATTCACCGAGTTCCTACCCGGTTGGTCCTGGAACAGACCGGCAGGCGGCCTGTCGTTCTGGGCACGGCTACCCCATGGCAACGCTGAACGGTTCGCGCAATTCGCACTGTTACACGGAGTCAATGTAGTAGCGGGTAACTCGCTCACGGTCGACGGGACCTGCGATGACTACGTTCGGCTGCAATTCGTGCAGAACCGGGAAACATTGGCGCTCGGCGTCCGGCGGCTGGCTCGCGCATGGCGCACATTCGAAGCGCAACTGCCGGACCCCCCGGCGAGGGCGTCCAGTGAGTGAGGTCGCCACCGCGATAAGCAATCCGCGCGGCAACCGATTTCAGTCACCGCGTCGGTTCTGTCTAGTGCGCCGTGGGATAAGTAACTTGACTGACTTGGCTTCGGATACGAGCCATTAGACGATGCTGTTGCTCATATGTCACCCACTCGCAGTGGATTTCGATCAAGCGCCGATATCGCAGACATCCCGTAGACGAACTCACGGGAGGTGGCACCTTTCCGAAGTTGGGACACCTGGAGCCCGACAGCTGCAGCTAGTCGGCGTTCGTACTCGTTGATGTCGATTGCGAATGCGGCAGTGACATCCCTCGGAGTAGGCCCACCAAGCAGTTCCCATAGAAGCGCAAAGTCCAGAATGTCGTTGTCAAAGCCTGTTCCACATTTCGTTCCTATGTGAGGCGCCGCGTGCTCAAGTTTGCGTAACTGCCTGGGATCTGTCGGATCGCCAGCCGCCCGCTCCGTCCACGTGACCCGCCGAGCGACTCACGGAACGAGACGAGGATCGTCCGTTCGCAGGGGGTGCGGGGTATGTGCCCGCTAAACTGCGTATTTCCACTTGAGCGCAGTTGGAATCAGGTATGACCTGCCACAAACGTTCGATGAACCGGAGCCGCGACATCCCGAAGTGAACGAGGATCTCTTCCTCGTCCGGACCGCCGTATGGTGCCCACATACTGGCGAACTCGATGAGGCGCTCCGCCTCGGTGTCGCGATGCTTGCGCGTGCGGTTGACCTCCGCCCATGCGGCGCGTCGCCGCTGCGACCATCTGGGATACTCGCGAGAATTCATCGGATTGAACGATCTACTCAGGGCCTGTGTGGCCTTCGGAATTTGGTCGTCCTCGCCGCGGCAAGGCGTGAAAGCGGAGTGACATCCGTTCAGGGGTAACTGTCAAGTTAATTTCCGCACGCCGCACTAGTATCCCGCGTCAGAAATTCGTGCGATATATTTGGCCAGGGAATCGAGGATCTCCTCGGCGGTCTTGTGCCAGACGAACGGCTTCGGGTCGTCGTTCCAGGTCTTGACCCAGTTGCGAACGTCTTTCTCCAGTGCCGCAACGCTTTTGTGTACACCACGGCGGAGCAGCTGATCGGTCAGGAATGCGAACCATCGCTCGACCTGATTGATCCACGAGGACCCGGTCGGGGTGAAGTGGACGTGAAAACGTGGGTGCTTGGCCAACCAGTCGCCCACTGCCGGCGTCTTGCGGGTGGCCAGGTTGTCGCAGACGAGATGCACGTCCAACTCGTCGGGGACGGCCTTGTCGATCGCGGTGAGGAACTTCTTGAACTCCACGGCCCGGTGACGTCGATGAAGCTCGGAGATCACCGTGCCGTCGGCGATGTTGAACGCCGCGAACAGGCTGGTGACGCCGCTGCGGGCGTAGTCATGACTGCGCCGTTCCGGCATGCCGGGCATCATCGGCAGCACCGGCTGGGAACGGTTCTATGCCTGCATCTGGCTCTTCTCGTCCACGCACAGGACGACGGCACGCTCGGGCGGATTATGGTAGAGACCAACAACATCGACGACCTTGTCCACGAACTGCGGATCCGTGGACAGCTTGAAACCGTCGGTCAGATGCGGTTTGAGTTCGAACTTGCGCCAGATCCGGCCGATCGTCGACGGTGACAGGCCGGTGCGCTTGGCCATCGAGGTACGCGACCAGTGCGTCGCATTGGCCGGGGAGGTTTCCAGTGTCGCGGTAACCACGTCTTCGACCCGGTCCAGCAAGATCGAGGGCGGACGACCCGGTCGAGGTTCATCGACCAAGCCGTCGAGGCGTCGGTCGACGAAGCGCCCGCGCCATTTGTTGACCGTGTTGGCGGATATCCCTAGGTCTGCCGCAACTTGCTTGTTTGTCATCCCCGGCTCCGCGCAGGCCAACACGATCCGCGACCTCAGTGCCAACGACTGTGGGGTTTTCGCTCGCCGCGACCATCGAACGAGTTGTTCGCGTTCGTTATCGGTCAACATCAACTCCGCCTTCGGGCGTCCGGTTCGAGGCATGCCTCAGACTATCAGTTAAAGCACGAATTTATGGCGTACAACACTAGGTGGCGATGGGGGCGTAAGTGGTCGAGCGCTGCCGAGTGGGCCGGTTGATCCCGTCGGCGATCTCGATCAGTTCAGCCACGGTCCTGGCTGAGCCGTGTTCAGAGCCCGCCATCCGGGAGATGGTCTCTTCCATCAGCGTCCCGCCGAGATCGTTGGCACCACCATTGAGCATCACCTGGTTTCGCTCTCTGCCCAATTTCACCCAGCTGGTCTGGATGTTGTCGATCCTGCCGTGCAACATAATCCGGGCTAGCGCGTGCACAGCCCGGTTGTCGCGGTGCGACGGTCCTGGCCTGGCCGCACCGGCCAGATACAGCGGCGAGCTCTGGTGCACGAACGGCAGCGGCACGAATTCGGTGAAACCTCTTGTCCGGTCCTGGATTCCGCGTAGCACGTTCAGATGCTCAACCCAGTGCTTCGGGGTGTCGACGTGGCCATACATCATCGTCGAACTGGACCGCAGCCCAACCTCGTGGGCGGTGGTCACGATCTCGATCCACGCCGACGCGGGCAGCTTGCCCTTGGTCAGCACCCAACGAACCTCGTCGTCGAGGATCTCGGCGGCGGTACCGGGAATGCTGCCCAAGCCAGCCTCGCGCAAGCTGGTAAGCCACTCCCGAGTCGATACGCCACTGCGGGTGACGCCGTTGGAGATCTCCATCGGAGAGAACGCGTGCACGTGCATCTCGGGCACCCGGGCCTTCACCGCCCGCACCAGATCGGCGTAACCGGTAACAGGTAGTTCGGGATCGATTCCTCCCTGCATGCAGACCTCGGTGGCACCTGCGACGTGTGCCTCCCAGGCCCGGTCGGCGACCTCGCCGGTGGACAGTGAGAACGCATCGGCATCACCCTTGCGCTGAGCGAATGCGCAGAACCGGCAGCCCGTATAGCAGATGTTGGTGAAGTTGATATTACGGTTGATGACGAACGTGACATCGTCGCCGACGACCTCTTTCCGCAACGAATTTGCTAAGCCGGTAACGGCTTCCAGCGCCTGACCGTCAGCCGTCGCTAGCGCCAAGTACTCGTCGTTACTGCAGCCGGCAGGATCGCGCTCCGCCGAACGCAAAGCGGCCAGCACATCGGTGTCGCCGCGCTCGGGACCACGGGTAGCCAGCTCGTGCACCTTGTCGCGGATCGAATCCCAGTCGCCGAATGCGCTGTCCAGATCCGACCGGGTATCGGTGAGGCGGCCGCCGGTGTCGATAGCCGTGTGCAGGTCGATCCGGCCGAGTGACTCAGTGGACTCGTCGGGTTCCTGCCAAGGCGCACCCACCGGGTTGATGTTGCGGGCCCAGCCGGTCTCCGGATCGACCAGCGCGTTAACGTGGGCACGCACCCGCGGGTCGATCCACGCCGAACCGGCCTGCACGTAACGCGGCTGCACGGTCAGCCGTTCCACCAGGTCGTAACCGCCCTCGGCGGTGACGGCGGCCAGCTCATCCAGCGCCGTCCACGGCCGCTCGGGGTTGACGTGGTCAGGGGTCAGCGGTGAAACGCCACCCCAGTCGTCGACGCCCGCGCCGACCAGTGCCAGGCATTCCTCGCGGGACACCAGGTTCGGCGGTGCCTGGATGCGCATGGCCGGCCCCAGCACCAGCCGCGACACTGCGATGGTGGCGACGAAGTCGTCGATACCAGCGTCGGGCGTCGCGGCCATCGCGGTGCGATCCTTGGCTCGGAAGTTCTGAACGATGACTTCCTGAATGTGTCCGAATTCTTTGTGTGCTTTACGAATTGCGTGAATTGTCTCCGCGCGTTCGGTGATCGCCTCCCCGATGCCAACCAACAGACCTGTCGTGAACGGAATAGACAACCGACCGGCATCGGTCAGCGTGCGCAAGCGCACGTCAGGATCCTTGTCGGGGCTGCCGTAGTGTGCGAGCCCCTTTGTTTCGAACAGCCGCCGCGACGTCGTCTCAAGCATCATGCCCATTGACGGCGCGACGGGCCTGAGCCGCGACATCTCCGACCAGCTCATCACGCCGGGATTGAGGTGCGGCAGCAGCCCGGTCTCCTCCAATACCCGGATTGCCATGGCCCGTACGTAATCGAGCGTGGAATCGTAGCCACGCTCATCGAGCCACCGCTTGGCCTCGGGCCAGCGCTCCTCCGGCCGGTCCCCCAGCGTGAACAGCGCTTCTTTGCATCCGAGCGCTCCACCTTGACGGGCGATCTCCAAGATCTCGTCGGGCTCCAGATACATGCCCCTACCTGCCGCGCGCAGCCTCCCCGGCACCGTGACGAAGGTGCAGTAGTGGCAGGTATCGCGGCACAGGTGTGTGATCGGGATGAACACCTTGCGTGAATAGCTGATCGGCAACCGGCCTTCGACACCGCGCCGACCGGCGGATTTGAGTCCGGCGTCACGCACTCGGCCAGCGCTATAGCACAGATCAGCCAAGTCGTCACCGCGCGCAGTCAACGCAATGGCAGCCTCGTCCACGTTGAGCACCACTCCGTCCCTAGCCCGCCGTAAAACTCTGCGCAGCGCCGCCGGACTTGGGGCACCAGAGGAGCCCGAAGCGACCTCCGAATCGCTCAAACAGGTTGCATAAGATGCGGCCTCTGGTGATGACGAACAAATCAGATGACGATCGTGGGTGGTCCGCATTTCATATCCTCTTGTTTAATCGATACAACGCAGGTAAGGCATCGTCGAGGTTCCCGAAACGCGCGACCAAGGCGGGTGTGCCGGGCCGCTTTGCGGCGTGGCCCGGCACACCCTTGGTATTCGGACCGAATAGTCCGGTGATCTCTACCTCGAGTCAGCTCTCGTCCTCGGCTGGTATCCAGCCACTGACCGCGCGGGTCGTAATCATCTTGCGGTATTCCGAGGTGGTGTCGGGGAGCAGTTCGCCTGTGCCCCAGTCCACGATGACGCCGAACTGGCGGACCAAATCCAGGGTGTCGAGCTCACCGTCGCGGTATCGTTGTGCCACCGCCTCCGGATCCTCCTGCAGCCACCCGACTCTGGCACCGCGAATGCGTGCACGGGCGGACTCGGTGGCCACCTCGTCGAGCTCGAACTCGTCGACGTCCTTATCGATCTCGATGATGACGACACCATAGTCCTTCAACGCGCGCTCGGTGCTCACGTAATCATCGATGACATCTTCAAGTACCGCTTTCGGATCCCGCTCCAGTGGGTCGCCCAGCCCGCCGCCGCCAGCGGATGGCCGTGTGAACGAATCACCCTGTTCCACCGTGACACCCGAGAAGATGGCGCCCAGGTACTCGGGCTCGCTGTTTGATCGGGTCAGCCAGACACCATGCGGCAGGGATGGCAGCCCGCCCATGATGCCCCAGGTGATGGAGCGGGAGCGATCGCAACAGTACGACATGACGGTGTTCTCCACGCCAGTCAACACACCGCCCTTACGCACGCCCACTCCGCCGCGGAACTGGCCTGGGCCACCGGAATCGACCGCGATCTGGTGCTCGGTGGTGACTACGGGGCAGAGCCGTTCCTGTCCTTCCAAGGGCTGGATGGATTCGCCGCAACCGAACACCGCAGAGGTGGCGCCGGTTCCATCTTTGCCATTCCGACCGCCCCAGCCGTTGACCATCCAGTCGTACCACATGAAGATGCCGCCGCCATCTTCGCGGGCGTCACGTCCGCCGACCAAGAGGTACTCGATGTCGGTGCAGCAGGCCATCGCTCGCTCCGGCTGCACCCGAGACCACAGCTCGAAGACGGCGTTGGTGACCTTGCCGTAGGAACCGGAGCAGAAGCCAGTGACGGCAGTAGGCCAGACGGCGTTGACTACAGTGCCTTCGGGCCCGAGGTCGACATCGATGAGGCGGTAAAATCCGGAGTTCAGCGGGATGTCCGGGAAGAACATCTTGGTGCCGGTGACCAGACCGGAGAATGATGATCCGAATGTTCCGTTGAGAAAGGTTCCCACGGCGTCGCCTGCTCCGGACAGGTCGTAGCTGATCCGGTCCCCCGCGATGGTCATCTTCACCTTGACGGGGACCAGGCCCTCCCCTTTGTCCGGGTCGTAGTCGAGATAATCGGTGGTTTCCCAGGTGCCGTCGGGCAGTTCCAGGACACGCTTGCGGGCTAGCCGCTCGACGTAATCCTGGACATCCTGCATGGCAATGAGAACCGTTTCGCGGCCGTACTTCTCGACGAGGCGCAGTAATTCGACCTCGGCCACTCGCGTGGCTTCCATCTGCGCATGTAGATCACCCTCGGCAGCCTCAGGCGCACGGGTGTTCTGCAGAATGAGCTTCGCGACGTCGTTGCGGTAGACACCGCCGGCAGCGATGCGCACCGGTGGGATACGCAGCCCCTCGCCGAAGTGCTCTTTGGCGGTGACGTCGAAAGAGCCCGGCACCCGGCCGCCGATATCTGCCCAGTGGCCATTGGACTGTGAAAACCCGATCAATTCTTCGTCTGCGAAGATGGGCCGCACGATCCGGACATCGGAGAAGTGGGTACCGCCCCGATAGGGGTCGTTGATCGCGAAAAGGTCACCGGGGTGGATATCGTCACCGAAGTCCTCGATGACGGCCTTTGCGGTGAAGTGCAGAGTTCCGACGTGCACGGCGATGTCGGAGCTGCCCTGCATCACGGTGTTGCCCTCGCGGTCGCACAACGCCGACGAGAAGTCACGGGCGTACATGACGAACGAGTGGCAGGTCCGCAGGATCTGCTCGGCCATCTGGTCGACGATGGAGGTAAACGAGTTCTTAATGACTTCGAGCGTCACCGGGTCGAGCGTGTAGTTGGATTCAGAGGTCAGCGTAGTGGTCATCAGACAGTGATCCTCAAGTTGAGCCAGGCGTCGACCTCTGCAGTGACACCAGGCGGAATGGGTGTTGTGGAGTCAAGCTGTTCGACGATCGCGGGGCCCTCGATCACCGCGCCCGCAGTCAACGTGTCGCGGTCATAAACCGGTGTGTCGACCGCGCCGTTCTGCTCCGCGAACCAGACGGGACGATACGACTGCGGATTTGGCGTCGACGGAACCACTTCGTACTCGGGCAGGTTTGGCTTCGGCACGCTGCCAATCGCCGTGACGTTGAGCCGGTAGACCTCAACGGGTGTGCTGTCCCGCCGGAAGTTGTGTTCGCGAGCATGTTCGAGATGAAACGCTGCGGCGACGTCGTCGAGACTGTCGATCGTCGAGCCGACTGGTACCGCGATGGATCGCCACTGCCCGAGGTAACGCATGTCGATCGTCCGGATCAGCTGCATATCCTCAGCTGCAACGTTCTCGCTGCTGAGCCGCTCGCGCGCCTCCGCCTCGAGGTTCCTGAACTCGGCTTCCACATCCTGCGGCGACACCGTGTCCACCCGGCCGAGGAACATGGTGGACAGATCGTGCTGGATGTCGACCAGCAAGCAACCCAGCGCCGAGGTGATACCCGGATTCGGCGGGACCAGCACGGTCGGGATGGACAACTCGCGGGCCAGATCGACACCGTGCAGCGGTCCGGCACCGCCGAAGACGACGAGGGCGAACTCGCGCGGGTCGTAACCGCGGCGGATCGAGATAAGCCGGACGGCGTCAGCCATATTGGCATTGGCGACACGCAGAATTGATTCCGCTGCCTCCTGCACGCTGACTCCTAGCGGTTCCGCAGCATGTTCTCGGATCGCCTCTTCGGCGGCCTCAGCGTCCAGGGTCATCCCGCCGTTGATGAGCTTGCCTCCAAGCCTGCCCAGCACCAAGTTCGCGTCGGTGTTGGTGGGCTTAGTACCGCCCTTGCCGTACGCTGCCGGGCCCGGTGTCGCACCCGCCGAATGCGGTCCGTTACGCAGTGCTCCAGCCTCATCGAACCACGCGAGCGATCCACCGCCTGCACCGATGGTCAACACCTCGATGCTGGGTAGGCAGATCGGGTATCCGTACTCCACCTGCCACTCTTTGGTGGTGCGCAGCACCCCGTCAACGACGAGCGAGATGTCGGTGCTGGTGCCGCCCATGTCCAGTCCGATGGCGTTGGGATGTCCGCTGAGCGTGGCAATGTGACGATTGGCGATGGCACCGGCGGCGATTCCCGACGCAGCGAGCCGTACCCCCAGCTTCTCCACCGTCTTCGGCGTCATGACACCACCACCGGAATGCAGGATCAGCAAATCAGCCTCGTAGCCACCCACTTTCAGGTCGCTTCCGAGGCGGTTGACATACCCGCTGACCAGGGGCGCCAGCACGGCATTGGCGACGGTGGTCGAGAACCGCTCATGTTCGAAGATCTCCGGCAGCACATCGCTGGAGGTAGTGACCCGCACGTCCGGCAGTTCTTCGGCCAGAATCTCAGCCATACGCCGTTCATTGGCCGGGTTCGCGTAGGCGTTGATGAAGCAGACCGCGACCGTCGTAACACCCTTACGCCGCACGACGTCCACGACGCGCCTCGCCGCGTCCTCGTCTAGCGGCTCGAGCACCTGTCCGGCGTAGTCGACACGCTCATCCACTTCGAGACGGTCCCGACGCCGGATATACGGCGGCGCAACGTCTTTGTACGCGTCCCAGAGATCTTCCTTGTTACCGCGACGGATCTCGATGATGTCGCGGAAGCCTTTCGTTGTGATCATCACCGCACGCGGCAGCCGCCGCGTGATCAGCGCGTTCGTAGCGACAGTGGTGCCGTGGCTGAACAAGGCCACATCGTGAAGATCTACCCCCGCTTTAGCCACCCCGGCGAGCACCGCCTCGATAGGATCCACCGACGACGGAACCTTCTCGACTTGCTTGTGACCGGTTTCATCGTCGAACACGCAGATGTCGGTAAACGTCCCCCCGACATCAACGGCTACCCGAACTCGCCTCGCACTCATGTGCAGGTACTTCCCTTCTACAGATGCGACGGAACCAAGAGGACGTGTGAATGGGGGCAGAAGCAGCACTAAGCGACTGCGCGGTCCACTTTCACGTCTAGCCTGCGCTCCGCGGGTCCCGTTGGGACCCGCGGAGCGCTTCCTTAGCTCACATCGTCGTGGACCAGTCGGTTAGGGACTGCGGCGAACCGCTTCGGATTTCTCCGTTTGGCCCCGGACAGACCTGATTGGTATGCCCAGCTAATCCCAGTTGGCGCCGAAGTTCAACGGTCCATTGCCGATAATTGGGCTTACTTTGCGACCAGTGCACAGCATTGGCCGGTATTTACATGGTATTTACATGTTATATACATGTCAGTATCAGCTCGGGGTCCAGTGTTTCTCCGTATGTATGTGCTGGTCATAGTGGTGCTGAGTAGCGTTCGCTGCTTGTCGAGGGAGGTAGGCTTTAGCCTCCTCCCTAGAATTCCTAGAACGGGTCATCTCCGCGCCAATATTGATTGGCTGTCCATGGCCAACACCGAATGTCACGGAAAGTGGCTACCCCTGTTGAGGTTGAGTTCGGCCGGACGAGCGGAAGCGACGGACCCCGGAGCGCACTCCAACGCGCCACCCTGGAAGGCCAGACTGTGGGTCCCGATTCGCGGAAGACCACTCAACGCGGCTTCGACCCCGCGATGTCGAACAGACCGGTGCCCGCAACGATGAACTGGCCACACTCGGGCGCCCAGCATTTCGTCTAGTGCGTCCCGTCGCCGCCAGCAGCGTAGATGTCCACCGCGACTGCAATCTCTCAGTCGGACAACAGCGACGAAACAGGCAAGGTCACGGCCGGACCACCTCGTCGACCGGGTATACGCAACCTTCGGGACACCGGACCTGATTGATGGCGAAGGTGTGGACGTAGGTCCAGGCGGCACGGATCTCACCGGGCATCGGAAGGACCGACAGACTGCACCGCACCGCACGCACGTGCGGGCTGACGATCCCCGCCCTGCACCCCTGGCGCGACGGCTGGCTCTGCCGGACCGGGCATCCTCAACCTCGCCCTGGATACTCCCTGACGCCCGTTCGGCCTGATCGGACCCCGGTGGGTGGAGACGGCATCCAGAGGGCATTGTCACGTTAACGAGCTGTCGAGAGTGGCTGGCAGGATGGTGGTCGTGAGCACCGCCGCGCCGTCGTACAAGCGACACCGCTACCCGAGCGACCACTGCGTTTGGCTGTACTTCCGGTTCACCTTGAGCTTTCGCGACGTCGAGGAAGTGATGCTGCGACGCGGCGTGGTCGTGACCTACGAGACGATCCGCCGCTGGTGCGCCAAGTTCGGCCAGGACTACGCCAACCGGCTACGTCGCCGCCGTGCCCGCCCCGGCGACAAGTGGTACCTCGACGAGGTGTTCGTGAAGATCAACGGCAAGCGGCACTACTTGTGGCGGGCGGTCGATCAGGACGGCACCGTCTTGGGTGTCCTGGTCCAGTCGCGCCGAAACACCAAGGCGGCCAAGCGGTTCTTCCGCAAACTGCTCAAGGGACTCGGGTATGTACCGCGGGCGCTGGTCACCGACAAGCTCGGCAGCTACCAGATCGCGCATCGCGAGATGATGCCGTCCGTGGAGCATCGCCGATCGAGGTATTTGAACAACCGGGCCGAGCTGTCCCATCAGCCGACCCGGCAGCGGGAGCGGGCGATGCGCGGGTTCAAGTCACCGGCCCACGCCCAACCGTTCCTGTCCGCCTTCGGGGTGATCTGCTCACACTTTCGACCGAGACGGCACCGGCTTCCCGCTGGCGAGTACCGACAGGTGATGGCCGACCGGTTCGCGGTCTGGCGCGAATCCACCGGCAGCGCCACAGCTGCCTGAAACGTCAACCACGAGGCCGCCGCTGCCTCAATTAAGCCGGAACACCTTGTGCCACCGAACACTCAAGTTAA
Organism: Rhodococcus sp. USK10; assembly: GCF_019378875.1. Classification (NCBI taxonomy): domain Bacteria; kingdom Bacillati; phylum Actinomycetota; class Actinomycetes; order Mycobacteriales; family Nocardiaceae; genus Rhodococcus; species Rhodococcus sp. USK10. The sequence goes on along the minus strand of NZ_CP076047.1, from coordinate 571,941 downwards.
TGTGACAATGCCTCGGCGACGGGTGACGATTCGGCCGTCATTCCCTCCCGAACCCTGCCCCACTCCGCAGTTTTTTCGTGGGCTCGCCGCGGGATGTCACCCGGCTGGTCACTTGTCCGACTCCAGTTCTATAGTTCGACATTCCGGCGCAAAGGACCGGTCGGTTTCTGTGGAGGGGTTCGTGACGCGAGCATGCCAACCGCTGCGTGAGGCAATTCCCGCCCTGTCTTTCGAGCGACCGGTGACCCGCCGTTACGTGCACCGCCAGGCGGTCGCCGAGGTCTTCCTCACCGATTGCGTCGAGCTTCCTGAGCCGAACGGGTTCGCCGTCGCAGCGCAGTGGCCACGACTGCACGGCTTCTACCGCGTACGGGACGGCCTGTACGACCCGATGCTGCTGGGAGAAACACTGCGCCAGGCGGCGATCTACCTCGCCCACTCGCGATACCGGGTGCCGCTGAACCGGCGATTCATCATGCACGACCTGCACGTCCGCGCGCACCTCGACGCCTTGAAGGTCGGGGCGGCGGCCGCCGACGTGACGGCGACCGCCACACTGTCCGATCTGGTGTACGGCGGTGAGGCGTTATCGAGTTTCCGTGTGGACCTGCGGTTTTGGCTGGCGGGCCGGGAGATCGGATCGGCGGCCGGTGTCGCCGCGGCACTCCCGCCGTCCACCTACACGAGGGCACGGTGGGGCACCGCCGGCCCACGTACCCCCGGCCCGGCGAGGTGCGGCGCCGCCACACCGCCCGCCGCGGTGGGGCACGTCGACGACCAGCACGTGGTCCTCGGCCGGCAGGCCGCACCGGGCGAGTGGGAGTTGCGGGTCGACGTGACCCACCCGGTGCTGTTCGACCACCCACTCGATCATCTGCCCGGAATGCTGCTCCTGGAGGCGCTACGCCAGAGCGCGTTCGCGGCCCTCCAGGTTCCGGACGCGCACCTGGAGTCGATCGACGCGGTGTTTCACCGCTTCGCCGAACTCGACCAGCGCGCCACCGTCCGTGTCCGCGCGCTCGATGCGGATCCGCTGTCGGTGCGGGCGGTGATCCGGCAGGCCGGTGTCGACGTCACCTCGGGATGCGTACGGCTTGGCCGCCGCTGAACCCGCTCAGCGCCGTGCCGCCACCTGCCCGGCATCGACGATGGGTGCGCCGGCGGCGCGGGCCTTGCGGATCCGGTCGATGCCCGGATGCCGGTCCGCGGGCATGATCCCGGGCAGCAGGAACATCCACATGTCGTCGACCCGCTGTTCGAGGTCGGTGCGGTGCGTGAGGACTTGCGAGACCGTTTGGACACCGGTGAAGGCACCGATCACGAACCGGGCGAACCGCGGCGTATCGAGGTCAGAGGTGAGGTCGCCCTGAGCGGTGGCGCGCCGCGCCAACTGCTCGCAGGCGTTGATCCAGTCCAGGTAGGGGTCGGTGGGGCCCTGCTCGTCGGCGCTGAGTTCGAGGGTGATCCGGATGCCGGCGCGGACGATCGGGTCGTGCACGATCTGCCGGGCCATCTCATGGCAGAGCATCACAATCTGCTCGATCGCCGAAGCATCTTCGCGGCCGATTGCCTCGACCGAGGCGATGGAGGTGGCGTGCTGCTCGGCGACGATGTACCGTGCCAACTCTTCCTTCGACCTGAAATGGAAGTACAGAGCACCCTTCGTGAGTCCAGCGTTCTCGATGATGGTTCCGACGCTGGCTCCGACGTAGCCTTGCTTCTCGAACGTCTCGGCGGCTCCGAGCACGATTTGCGCTCTCGTCGCCACAGCCCTGGCCTGTTGAGGCACTGAAAACACCTTCCCTGCCCCCGTGAGCGAGAAAACGCTAACGAATGGACCCACCCCGATTAGCTGGACGAACGCTACCAGTGCTCAGCGAGAGTCGCGGATCGGACGACGCTGCCCTCGGATGCGGCAGTGTGTGCGGCGGGCGCCTTGCACTACGTCGAGCGTGACAAGCACGGGAGGCGCAGGCCGGAGTCTCTACGGGTCCTCGACGATATGGGCCACCTGCGGCGTCGGGGAATCGAACTGGCCCGCTGGACCGTCGGACTCATGCGCACGAATGGCTGGCAGGGCGCCACCAGGACGCAGAATGTCCGCACCACCGTGCCGGACGTATGGGCGCCGCGACCGCCGGGTCTGGGCGACCAGAACTTTTCGAGTCGATCGGCCCGACGCCTCTATGTCGGCGACTTCACCTATCTCGAGGGTGATCCGGATGCCGGCCCGCACGACCGGGTCGTGCACGATCTGCCGGGCCGTCACATGGCAGAGCATCACGATCTGCTCGAGCGCCTACGCCTCCTTTTCGGCGATCGCCTCGACCGCGGAGATGGAGATCCCGTGTTGCTCGGCGATGATGTGACGGGCCAAACTTCGCCTTGGAACGGAAATGGAAATACAAAACGGCTTCGTCATTCCGGACGCTTCGGTGATCTCACCGAGGCTCGCACCCTCAAACCCCGACTTGTCGAACATCTCCGCCGCCCCACGCACGATCTGCGCCTTGGTCGCCACCGCCCGCGCCTGCTGAACTCATCACCACACCACAAACAAACCATTTAGCTGGTTTTCTGGGTAGGATTCGGGCGGTCATGGTGGTCACATGACGACGCGAACAACTCGGGCACCCGGGCCGATTCGCGCGAGGGGTGGGTTGCAGGTGCCGTCCGAGCGCAGGTTGGCCGGCACCTGCAAACCACAACCACCATCGCCGGTAGCAAGTCCCTCCGCCAGAACATGCGCCGGACGTCACGCCGATCTCACCTACTCGCAACAGGCGCGATGCGCCGGCCTCGTACGCTCGAAGTTCATCCACTCCATAGCAACCGATGGGTGACCCCTCATGGGCGCCGACAAGACACCCCGGACACCACAGCCCGCGCGACATCCGCGCACACATTCGGCCGAACAACTCTCCCCCAATGATCTCGCCGGTGTCGTCGAAGCACTCACCGGTCAACGCGTACTCCCCCGCCAAGAACCAAACGCACCCCGTGACACATGACGGGCGGACATGCCATCCGCACTGGTAGCCGCCCCGTTTCACGGGCACACAACCCCGGGGGCGGAATCCACCGACCGGTAGCACTCGATTGAACCCACGCGGGACTGGTGCGACATGTGGACATATCTGCGCCACATGGTCGTTGCCGCCTCGCGGCCTGGCCATCAGGTACGAGCAGACCGCACCCGCGCAACACACAGCACTTCTTCGACCCCACACCACCAATCGGACGCTGTGGACCACCCGGCGCCGATCTCCCAAGCCGGATCGCCCTCGGCACCTATGGTGGGCCCATGGGAATGTGCCGACTGGTCCTCGACCTGCCCACCGCATGCCCACCCCGCGAGCTACTCGACATCGCGGCCACCGAGCTCACCGAACGCGGCACCCGCGGCTGGACGAACCTCGAACTACGAACCACCGGGCCGACCGGAACCGCACTGATCCGGCACGTCACCTTCACCTACTGGATTCAATCCATCACCACAGTCCATCCCCAGCAGATCAGCTACCACAGCCTCTGGGCACATCTCGAGGACACCGACCGCACCGCCCTGCTCAAGCTCACCGACCACGGGACCGTCAGCCTCTCCGTCACACGCCTGCTCACACACAAGGCCGGCCGGAGTTTCTTCGTCCGCGATGCGGCCGGAGACCACCGGCTACCCACCAGCTTCCGCATCTTTCTCCGCACGATGGCCAGCGTTGATCTGGTTCGGCCCAACAGTCTCTGCGATCTCTCATCGCGACTGAGTACTCTTCGTTCTCGCCAGGTGTGACGCATTCGTGCCTCCGACCCCGACGAAACCCTTGTGGAGCCACCGCGTGCATGGTGATCTGTTCTCGCCTCCCCGGCCGGCGGTGTCGCAATCGGTGACTGACAGGGGACGCTCCCTGGCACCGGGGAGCACGGCTCCGCCAGTCTGATCACGATTCGCGTCGCCGTCTGGGCGAGGCTTTGCACTCTCACGGCACTCTAGGGTTTGTTTCGCTCCTCACTGAGTGAGCATTCGAAGGACGGATGAACGATGGCGTTCAGGGATCGGACGGCGAGTCTCGCATGCGGCCTGCTGGTTTTCTCCTCCTTCGGAGTCTTCTCCTGCGTGACCGAGGATTCTCTTGATGGAGCGGTGTTCTACGCTGTCACGCTCATTCCGTCAGTCGACCTCTTGATACGGCGGCTGCGCGAAATGCACCACATTCGGAGGCAGGTGCCAAATGCGGATCATCGGCCCACACCGGAGAAGCTCCCGCAATGCACACAGACGCAGCACCGATCCGAAACTAACTGGTACGCCCGCCTAGAACTGCTCCCGCGCCGGATGGTTGCGGCAAGCCTCGACGACCCCGCGCACGGAAACACCACTTCGACCTGCACATCGCCTGCACGTCCTCGAGCTGCTCGAGCAGCCACGACAGCCGCCGACCCGAGGTTCTCTCGTTCGATGCGTCCACGGTGGTGCGACAGCACCCCGTCGACCAGGTGCCCCTGTGGTCCCGCCGCGTAGTAGCAGCACGTGTGGCGCGAAGGTCGGCGTCGACAGCACTGAGTGCATGCTCAGCCCCGCCAGTGCAGCAACCCCGAAGCAAACAGCCCCGTCCGCAGCGCCTCGTACTCGCCGTCGTCGAGGGAAAGTAGCGGGTACCTCACGATTCTGTTCTGCAGGATCACCGAACAAACTGCAGCGCCCCCTTGACCGTCGTCGCGCCGTAATTGGGGACGCCCATGACCGCACGCAACGCCGGCTGCAGGCGGGCATTGATCTCCCGTGCGGTTTCGACGTCCCCCGACACGAAGGCATCGATCATCGTGCGGATCTCGTCACCTGCCACGTGCCCGAGAACAGAGACAACCCCGCACGCCCCATACGCCAGGAACCCCAGAAGGAGGCCGTCGTCTCCCGAGTAGACCGCATAGCCCAATTCGCGCAACATGATCGCCCGAGTGGGGTCTCCAGCTGCATCCTTCACCGCGACCACGGACGGCCAGTCCGCCATCACCTCGAACGTCGACGGCGCCAGCTTGGTACCGGCCCGGCCGGGAATGTCATAGAGCATGACAGGCGCATCGACTGCATCCACGACGTACCGAAAGTGCTGCAGTACACCGCCCTGGCTCGGCTTGTTGTAATACGGCGTCACCAGCAGCAGCCCGTCAGCACCGTGCAGGACAGCCTGCCTCGCCAACTCCAGCATGTGCCGTGTGTCGTTCCTTCCCACCCCGGCAATGATCAACCAGGACTGCGATGCCCAGTAGGCACACGACCATCACATGTTGGGGCACTCACCGATTTCTGATCTACCCAGTTGCGGCGGTGGTGTCCTTCACCGCGAGCGATATCCACCACGCCGACGATCCATACCGACGAGGACATTTGCATGAGTGAGGATCAGCACGACAACGCTGGTCGATGCACTGCGACGACCAATACCACTGCGCGTGACGAGTTCGGGGCGATCGTCAGATATGTAAGCCGGCGATGCGTGCTCGAAGCACATGCCCACGGCAACCACCAGGTCGAGTTAGTCGATGGACGCCAGACCAAGGTACCGAGGCCGAAGAAAACGCCCAAACCATTTCTGTGACAACTCTCGTCGACTCATTCGGTATCATCGATAGCCACACCCATTCCCCCTCTCACACCGGAGTAAAGATATCAAACGTTGCGGCGCTGATGATTACAGCGTCGACACGTTCGGTGGCGTCCGCAGTCCTATGCCTAAGCCCGAATGCACCGATTCGCTGGTCTGATCGCTGCGAGTTTCGTTGGGTGGCATGGGACGGTGTGTGGGCATGGTTGAGCATCCGACCTCTCGTTTCGGGTTGTTCCACTGGGGCTTTCGCGTTGAGGGTGGGCGGATGTCCTGGACGTTAGGCGACGATCGGGTGTGCGCGACCGAAGGTGTTGTCGAACAAGTTGTGCCACGCTGTTTCCCACGGCCAGTTCTGCGGGAGGTGCAGCGTCAACCGTCTCGCCGAGGAGGCGACGCGGGCGGGGACCGAGACAATGGTGCGGCGGAGGGTGCCGGTCGTCGCTTTCGTCAGTTTGGGATCGCTGGTGAGGGTACCGGCGGCGCGGGTGAGGTTGAACGCCATCACCGCGCAGACGAGCCAGGCGGCGTTCGCCGGAAACGAGTTCGACGGTAGATGGGCGAGTGCGGAGTTCTTCAGGTCCGCGTGCACCTGCTCGATGATGGCGTGCTGGCGGTGAGTCTTGTCGGCGGCGACGGTATCGAGGTCGTCGGGGTCGGTGGTGGTAAAGAACGCGTGGAACCGCCAGATGTCGAACAACGTGCCCTGACCTTGGTCTTTCTTCGGTCGCAGGTCGGGGATACGCCGCACGACCAACCGTCCCGCAACGTGGTGGGCCTTCTTCTGGGAGGCGAACGCAGTGAACGGGATCTCGGCGACCTCCGCCCGCGAGATCCAGGTGTCGGTGCCCTCGTCGTAGAGGGCGTTGGTGTACTGGATCGGCGTCCACGAGGACTCGTCGTCGCCGATGGAGGCTATCGCACGTTTGATGGTGGAGGTCAGGCGCACGGTCACCGAGACATCGGCGCCGGCGCGGAGCGCGGCCCCGATGGTGGGATAGCCGTAGAAGCGGAGTCGCCTCGGACCAGGGGCTTCGACGCGCCGTGGCCGTCCGCCCCGCCGGCCTGGGAACGCAGCCGGTCGACGGTGGCCAACGCATCGGAGACCATCCGGGCGGCCCCGCGTGCGGAGCCGCACGCTCCTCGGCGCAGGCGTTGGCCGACGATCACCGGCGCAGCGGTCTCGGTGGTGACGGTGGCGATGAGGGCGTTGAGTCCGCGCACGCCGGAGTAGCCGTAGCCGGAGCCTTGTTTGCCGTGGCCGTGGACCTCGATGATCGAATCGTCGATATCGACCAGGACTCGCCCGGTGTCGATGCCGGGGACCAGTGGGGTCTTCTCGGCGAGGTTGCCCAGGAACCGCGAGGCGACGGCGTCGAGTTGCCGGACGTGTCCGAAGCTGAACTGGCGAAGAAACGATCCCAGGGTCGACGGTGCATAGGGGCGGTCGAAGACGGTCCCCATCGCCCCGTGCCGCAACAGTGCCAGGTCGGAAATGCTGTCGGCGCCGGCGACCATCCCACCGATCAGGGACCCGACCTTGTAGCCGGCGTGGGCACCTTTGTCGGTCGGCACGCTCAGGTGCTGATCGGCCAGGGTGAGCAGGCCGCTGGCCTGCGCCAACGCCATCACCGGAACCAGCCCCGCGGTCGACATCAGATTCGGGTCGTCGAACCTCGCCGCGGCGACGGGCCGGGTGTGAGATAGTTGCATCTGCGAGATGCCCTCCGGTGTGGTGTGAACTGATCCCTAGACAAGATCGATTCTTCCACTACGGCAGGGCATTTCGTCGTTACGACCCGCTCGCCACCCCAACCGAATCGGTGTATCCGGGCTTAGTCCCCTGGCCTCCGATGACAAAGCGATCTTGCCTTCGAGCAGGTCACCGGCCCGTGTAACCACCACCATCCAGGCCCAAAAGTTACTACCCGACTCAGTCGGGAAACTGTCGTCCGCAGTCAGCAGAAGCGCGCGTGCGGACGCCACGTTACCTATTTTGGTTCTATCGCCCCGCCTGCTCTGGCGATCTCGGCATCCATTGATGGGTCGAACGAGACGATCTCGGCGCGGAACGACTCAATCCCATTGCGTATCGGTGTAAGTTCTCCGTCCCGCAGTAAGGACTCTGCGTTGTGCGCCCAATCTTCGGGGGTAGCGCTCTCAACTCGGACGCGGGGCCTCACGCTGAACACGGTTCGGACGGCTGAAACCCCAGCAGATTGGAAAGTCTCTCCATGCACTGTAGTGTCCTGATGCGCGAGCCATGTCACAAAGGCGGCTACGGCGTTCGCCGGAAGCCGCTCCTGCAGAAATTTCGCGACCGCCGGATTGTCGAACGAGTTCGCGGTCATTGGAGTCCACGCCGATGGCATCACAGTGTTGACCTGCACTCCGGCAGCGCCGGCCTCGTCGGCCAAGCTGTTGCTGAACCCCCAAATCGCTGCCTTAGCAGCGCTGTACGCCGAACCGTGTGGGGTGCCGAGCATGCCGTGCGACGACGTATTGATTAGTCGACCACTACCCGAAGTGATGAGATGTGGCATCGCGTGGCGTGATACCTCGACAGTACCTCTGACGTGAGTGTCGAAAATATTCCACCAATGCCCTTCATCCATCTCCCAGAAACAACCGAATCCCGCGATACCGGCGTTGTTGATAACGATGTCCAGGCGGCTGTAATTGTCAATGGCGGATCTAACGAGTTCCGAAGCGTTAGTGACGACATTATTATTGTCAGCCACTGCCGTCCCACCGGCATCGGTAATCGCTCGCACGGTATCAGCGGCTGCTCTTGTCGCTATGTCATTAACAACGACCTTGGCACCTCGGGATGCCAACATCACAGCGTGCTCACGCCCCATTCCGGATCCTGCCCCGGTTACGAGCGCGACGCGTCCGTCGAAATTGAGCCTCTCAGCGTCTATCATATTCATCTCCTGTACAACGTCGTTCACGGTCTCGGTCCTTGCGCCCTAGCTTCTGTCTCCGGAGAGGCTGTCGTTACAAGCCAGTCCAACCCGTCCCCGCTTCCAAGCGAACTGACGACTCGCCCAAGTAAAGGTAAATGGCGAAGTTGCAAACGGCAGTTGACGAAACGCGTCCGAAACGGGCTAAGGCGAGGTCCGCCTCGGGCAAGGCGCGGCGCATAACGTCACGCCGAGTGCTGGGCCTTAGCCCTGGGGATATGTACGCTGCTCGACTCCGGCTATGAACTGCACGGTGCGAGTTACCTGGCACGAATAGCCGAATTCGTTGTCGTACCAGACATACAGAATTGCGTTGTCATCGTGCACGACGGTCGCGTTTGCATCGACGATCGCAGCCGCAAGTGATCCGATGAAGTCGCTCGACACAACATCGGCGGCGGCCGTGTAGTCAACACAGCGACTCAGCGGACCTATCAGAGACGCCTGCCGCAGGTGCTCAAGGAGTTCTCCTCTGCATACCCTCTTCGCAACTGAAGGTTCAGAATCGCAATCGACACATTCGGTGTGGGCACCCGGATCGAGTTTCCGGTGATCCTCGCTCGGAGATCAGGAAGGGCCTTGGCGATGGCAGACGCGGCTCCGGTCTCGGTGAGCACCAGATTGAACGGCGCTGCCCGTCCGCGGCGGTCTGCCTGGTGGTAATTGTCCAATAGGTTCTGATCGTTGGTGAACGAGTGAACCGTCTCGACGTGGCCCCTCACAACCCCATACTCGCCCTCCAAAGCCTTCAGTGGTGGAACAATGGCGTTGGTCGTGCACGATGCGCACGAGATGATGCGCTCGGATTGATTGAGAGCGCGATGGTTCACGCCATAGACGACATTCGGTATATCGCCCTTACCCGGCGCCGTGAGTACAACTTTCGACACTCCCGGACCCAGATGCCGAGACAATTGCTCACGTGTTCGCCATATCCCCGTGCTGTCGATGAGAATGGCATTGCTGATCCCGTATCGGGTGTAATCGTTACCCTCAAGGGAATCACTGTAGATGAACTTGATCACGTTTCCGTTGGCTATCACCACATTGTTGGACGCCTCGACCTGAATCGTTCCGTTGAACTGACCGTGCACAGAGTCTCGCCGTAGCAGCGACGCCCTTTTCACCAGATCATTGTCACTGCCGCGTCGCACAACGACGGCCCGAAGGTTGAGCCCCTTGCCCGCGCCGGCCTTTTCGATGAGTAGTCGCGCGACCAGACGACCGATTCGACCGAACCCGTAAAGGACGACATCGCGAGGCTTATGATCGGTAGGTGAGTTTCAGCCGATCGCGCCAGCAAGAGAGTCTGCGACGAAGTCGTCTATCGACTCTTCGCCGTGGTGCTCTCGGAGCATGGCAGCCAGCACGCCGAGGTCAATGTGCGCGGGTTTGAGCGAGAGTCGCGCAATTGCTTCGAGCAGCGGGAATGTGTCATGCACGGACAACTCGCTACCGTCTAGCTGCCGGCTAAAGCGATGCGTTCGAAGGATCGTGATCGCCGATTTGTTCACGAGAGCGACCGTGGATCACAACCGTGACTCCGTGATCTCGGTCGAGTCGACCGACGACGGGAATCATCGCCTCGGCGAGCGTCTCACTCGCGTTCCAGTTCGCCAATGTGTTGCTTGTCATAGTCTCTTCTACTTGTGTGAAGCCCCCGGTTCATCTGGTCTTTAGATGTCGCCAGCGTCGGTGGTCAGGGGACGAGTACAGCTCGCCCGGTGATGCGACCGCGACCCAACCGGTCGAATACCTCGTTGATGTCCGACAACGGAAACCGCTCGATCGTGGAGACCAGCTTCCCGGTACGCGCAATCGCCAGCACCTCCGCCAGCTCGTTGCGCGACCCCCAGTTGCTCGACATCAGCATCGCTTCCGGGGCGAGCCCCAAGAACGAGAACGGCACCGACCCGCCCGCCAAGCCGACAAGCACGAAAAGGCCGCCGCGACTGAGGACAGCCGCGCCGAGCGCCATGCTCGAGTCGACTCCGACGAAGTCGAGTACGGCGGCTGCACCGTTCGCGCCGACCGCGTCCTCAATCGCTGCCAGTGCGTTCGCGTCCTGCGGGTCGATGACCACGTCGGCACCCAATGTCTGCGCCAGGGCCCGCTTGTCAGGATCGGGCTCGACCACGACCACCTTGGCGGGTGAGAGAAGTTTGAGGAATTGCACCCCGTACTGGCCGAGCCCGCCGGCTCCGATCAATACCGCACTTGCGCCCGCGGCAAGGTGCGGCAACGTTTTCTTGACTGCCGAGTAGGGCGTAAGCGCAGCATCAGTCAGCGGTGCGGCCAGGACAGGGTCGAGTCCGTCGGCCGGCAAGAGGTGCCGAATTGAGGGAACCAGGAGGTACTCGGCATAGCCGCCTTCTGGCCCCATCCCGCCCCACCGGAACGTGTCGCACATCTGCTCGTTGCCGCCGAGACAAAAACTGCAGTTTCCGCAGCCCCAACCTCCGAAGACCACGACCGCATCCCCGACTTTTAGGCCATGCCCCTCAGCGCCGTCGCCGAAAGACTCAACCCAACCCGCATTCTCGTGCCCCAGGGTGTGCGGTAGAACGATGCCCGGCGTTTCGCCCGACGCAATGTGCAGATCGGAATGACAGGCGCCCGCGCCGGCGATCCGGATCAGTACTTGTCCGGGCCCAGGAGTCGGCGTGGACACCTCCTCGAGGATGAATCCGTCGCCAAAGGTGTGCAGTCGTGCGGCTTTCATGATGAGCCTTTCCAGCGGTATCGATATCAACGCCGCAACAAGAGCCGATGTGTCGGCTACATCATTCGGTGCGGGATCGTGGCCAAGTAAAGGACCTCGAGCCGAGACCGTGGTCGTCGTCTGCGATTACGTCCGAAACGACCACTGCAATGTCCATCTCGGACATGACTGCGCACGGTCCTGGCAGATCGCAACGTTTAAGGCGCTATTTCCTGGACAGTTTGTCTAGCCATCCGCGCTCAGATAGGCGCACAGGGCCGACGCCGTTTCCTCGATGAGCGCAGTCCACGGCGCCGGGCGTCTGGACTCGACGTTCTCCCCGAAGAGCGCCCGAAATGCGCACACGGAGTAGAGCATGCGATAGGCATAATCGATGGCCTCCTCCGGTTGCGGGTGCGTAATCTTGTCTGCGACGCCCAGCAGCAACTCGCGGAACATGGTGCCGCATTCGATCGCCCCACGAGAACCCACGTCCAACACTCCGGGGTTCTCCGTCGAGACCAGCATGAGCTCCCGCAAGAGACGCTGGCGAGCTTCGAAAGTTTCGGCAAATCCACGAACCGCCACGCGCACCGCTTGACGCAACGGGGCATCGCGCTCCACGTGCTCCGCATTGAGCCTGCTCGCCATCTCTGTCTTGAACTCCTCGACGAACTCATGCTGGATGACGGTGAGCAACTGCTCCTTGGAGCCGAACCGCCGGTACACGCTGCCCGTTGAGACCCCTGCTGCGGCGGCAACGTTGGCGATCGTCAACGCGCTGGGACCTTGCTTCTCGAGGACTTCGATACCGGCGAGGTATATCCGTTTGTGCGTTCGCTTGCTGCGCTCCTGCACCGCACGAGGTACATCAGGAACAGAAGGCGTCATCGAACGAGTCTAGCGAGGCTGTTACGTGCAGGTGCTCTGCACTCAACAGCGGCGACGACGAACAGCTAGGTTCCCTGGCCTTCACAGGGTATGAGCATCCCTAATTCTCGTTCAGCGCTGGCGCCCACCCTCTATACAGACACGGCCACGTCCCGCCGCCGTGCGGGACAAGGATCGTATACAGACACGGCCACGTCCCGCCGCCGTGCGGGACAAGGATCGCCCAGCCCCTGCGCCAGCTCTCTGAAATGTGACCCTTGACACCTTCGACCGAGAATGCGAATGTAATCACGCATGCACATTCGGCCGTGCCTCATTTTTTCAGCCACCGCGGTTCGCGTACGCCTCCGAAGACCGGTGCATATGCCCGTCGGCCAGACGAACGCCCAAGCTTGCCAACTGCACCTGCACCTAAGAACCGCCAGCTCCGACACTCCACTCCCCTTACGTACCGAAAGAGCGTCAGATGACTACGAGCTTGAGTTTGCCAAACAGTGATATCGATCCCTTCTCCGACGAGGCACTCGCGGATCCGTACCCGTACTTTCAACAGCTCCGGGACCTTGGCCCGTTAGTCGAGTTGACTCAACACAATGTTGTCGCGCTATCCCGACATGCACAGGTGGTGGATGCCCTCACTGACTCGCATACGTTTTCTTCGGCGGACGGCGTGGGGCTGAACGATGTGTCGAACAGCTCGTTTGAAGGCACCCTTATCGCAACGGACCCCCCGGAGCACGCTCGATACCGTGCTGTCCTGGCCGAGCGCCTGGCGCCCCGATCGCTTCGCGAGATGAAAGCCGACATCGAGGACAGGGTGGACCGACACGTCGAAGATTTGGTGTCACGGGGCTCATTTGACGCGATAACGGATTTGGCCCGCGCGGTGCCGGTCGCAGTTGTCTTGGACCTGTTGGGGTTCCCACCGGAAGGACGCGATCAACTGTTGGGTTGGGCTGAGCGTTTCGGTGATATCAACGGTCCTGCCAATGAACGGATGCAAGCAGCCCTGCCGGCGGTGGACGAACTCTTCGGTTGGTTGGCAACCACCTGCACGCGTGACCGGATGATCCCTGGAGGCTTTGCCACTACCATTCACGAGGCCGCCGAGCGCGGGGATATTCCTGAAGAAGCGGTAGTCCCGCTCATGTCTAGCTACGCACTTCCGGCAATGGACACCACCATCAGCGCCCTCGGTAGTGCAATCCAGCTGTTTGTTGACAACCCGGACCAGTGGGAAGCACTACGCGAGAACCCGGCACTGATTCCCGGCGCGTTCAACGAGGTTATCCGCCTCGAATCCCCGATTCAGGCGTTCTCCCGGGTCACTCGACGAACTTACACAACAGAGGGTTTTTCGATACCTGAGAACGCCCGGGTTGTCATCTTCTATGGAGCCGCAAACCGGGATGAGCGGAAATACGCTGATCCGGATCGGTTCGATGTCCGGCGCCAGAATGTCGACCATGTCGCGTTCGGGCTAGGAACCCACGCGTGCCCAGGTCAGGGACTTGCAAGGATGGAAGCTCACGCCGTCCTGCACGCACTAACCCGACACGTGAGGGCTTGGGAATCCGCAGGAGAACCGCGACGGCGATTCACAAACATCACACGTTCGTTGGACCGGCTACCGGTCGTGGCCCACCGGTAAATCTCAGAGGGGATCGAAAATGACTCAGATACATGCAGACAGAGCCCGGTGCGAAGGCTACGGAAACTGTGTGATGGCGGCCCCAGAACTCGTCGACCTGGATGACGACGGGGTGGTCATACTGATCAGAGACCGCGTCGACGAGGCCGAGGTCAGCAAAGCCGAGAGTGCCGTACGTGCCTGCCCGGTGAATGCGCTACGGGTGGACAAATGAGCGGCACCGCACTGATCGTTGGTTCCTCCGTAGCGGGCATTCGCACAGCACAGTCCCTCCGCACGGAGGGCTGGCTCGGGCGCGTCGTTGTCGTAGGCGCGGAACCCCACCTGCCCTACGATCGGCCACCACTGTCGAAACACATGTTAACGGATCGTGCTGGAATGTCGCCCACGCCACTGCTGACCGAGCACGAAGCGAGATCAAACCACATCGAACTCTTGCTCGGTACACCAGCAGTCGGTCTAGACGTGACTGCGAAACGAGTCGCTTTGGCTGATCATCGAGAGGTCCCCTACGACCACCTGGTCATCGCCACCGGGGCTTCAGCGCGTCCCTCACCCTGGGGGCAAATGCCTAGGCTTCATGTGTTGCGCGGGCTCGACGACTGCCTAGGCCTACGAGAGGCGCTTCACAGCGAGGCCTCGGCCGGCTCCGGTCATGTGGTTGTCATCGGATCAGGTTTCATCGGTTCCGAGGTGGCGGCGGCGGCACGGACGCTCAATCTCCGAGTGTCGATCGTGGCACCGTCGACCGCACCGCTGGTTCACGATCTGGGTCCTATCGTGGGCGAGGAATTGGCCAAACTGCACCGGCAGCACTCCGTGGAAACACACTTTGGGTGCAGGGTGTCGACACTGACTTCGCACCCGAACGGAATCCACGTATTGCTCGACAACGGTAGGCATTTGTCGGCTACTTTGGTCGTGGTAGGAATCGGCACAACGCCGAATCTGCAGTGGCTCAACGACTCTGGCCTGACAATCGGCGATGGAGTGCTGTGCGACGAACAAGGCCGCGCAAGCGGCAGATCAGATATCTCTGCTATCGGCGACGTTGCGTGCTGGACGGGTCCACACGCGCCTACCGCGCGACGGGGCCAGCACTGGACTCGTGCGGTGGAGCAGGCCAATTTGGTGGGACGCCGGCTCTGTGGTGTTCCACCTCAAGACGACGATCAAAAAATAGATTATGTCTGGAGCGAAATCTACGGCTGGAAGATACAGATCGTCGGCCAGCCCCGACACGGCTATCCAAGCGCGACCCTCGGAACGTTCAACGGAGCACACACGAGGACGGCGGTTCTGTACTCCGACGAAAAGCAGGGCCTTGTCGGCAGCTTCATCGTCAATTGGCCGCGAGCCACACTGCTCTTACGGAAAGCAGCAGAACAACGTTCGAGTGTGCGCGCAGCACGCGCGCTGATCGAGGATCAGTTGTCGCGCAACTCTACGTCCACCCTCTGACGCCGGAAATCGTTCAAACCGTTCATTTTTCGAGACCAGTCCACGGCTCCTACCGGCTGGATTCGACGTTATCCCCGAAAAAGCGCCTGCAAGGCGCACCCCGCTCCATGCATGCCGTAGGCGT
This sequence comes from Rhodococcus sp. USK10, assembly GCF_019378875.1. NCBI lineage: Bacteria > Bacillati > Actinomycetota > Actinomycetes > Mycobacteriales > Nocardiaceae > Rhodococcus > Rhodococcus sp. USK10. The sequence continues at coordinate 556,544 of NZ_CP076047.1, read as the reverse complement.
AGTCAAGGCCTGTCCCAGAGATCGCACCATGCTGCATGGCGGACACGAGGCGTCCTCGAATAGGACCCGCCAGCTCGCATGTGACCGTTGACACAACGCCGACAATATGAGAATGTAACTAAGCATTCACATTCGGCCTTAGAGTGAAACGAATCACCCCTCAAGGGAACTCACCGGTCGGGCCCAGTTAGGAGTCAGTGCCATGTCTTCCAAATCAGCATCTCGACCCAACCATCTCGACCTCCGCAGATGTTTTGGCTCTTTCCCTACCGGGGTTGCGGTGATCACCTACGACGCCCCGGACGGACCTCGCGGGGTCACCGTCAACTCGTTCGTCTCGGTCTCTCTGGACCCAGCTTTGGTCCTCGTCTCGATCGCTTCGAGCGCCCGCGCCCGAAGCGGTCTACAGGACGCCCGGTTCGCGGTCAATGTTCTGGGAGCTCATCAACACGACGTCGCTATGCACTTCGCGGGCCGACCCAGCGAGAGCCTTCGCGTCCCCTGGCACCGCGATACCGACGTCCCCCGCCTGCGGGAGTGCGCCGCCTGGCTGCAATGCGCGCCGTGGCGCAGCATCGAGGCCGGTGACCACATCTTGTTCATCGGAGAAGTCGTCGCGTACGGCCACGATGCCGTGGACCCCCTGATCTTCCACGCTGGCACCTTCCGCACCGAAAAGCCTGCAAGCCGACATTCTTGGCTGCCTTCACCGGTAGACCGGCTCGACCGCGGCCGCGATCTCGAGCTGTGGAGCGACGCCGGCTCCAGCAACCATGTTGTCCCCGCCTGACCGAGCAAAGGAATGAAATGAAACTCACATACGTCCAGCAAATCCCCTACCGGCACCTGCCGGACGACTTCGCGGCACGTCACAGCGAGTCGGTGGTGACCAACCCTTTTGACGAGCTCGTCGACCGGGATCTCATGCACACCGACCTGCGCGCCGCGCTCGACGAGTCGATGCATGCTGCCCGTGCCGGGTTCGACGCTGTCGCGCTGCAAGAACACGGAAGCAGCTCCTACGACATCAATCCCAATCCTGACCTCGGTGCTGCGGCCTTGGCGTATGCGACAGAGGCTGAGGGTCTGAGGGTCGGCATTTACACGCTCGGACGGTCGTTGGGCAAAAGCCGCGAGCCGGTCCGGGTCGCCGAGGAACTGGCGTGGATCGACTCCATCAGCGGTGGCCGGCTGCTGTCCGGATTCCCCGTGGGCCTCGCATACGACGCCAACGTCAATGCAGGCGTCCCCCCCATCGAGACTCGCGGGCGCTATGACGAGAACCTCGAGCTGATCCTGCGAGCGTGGACCGAGCGCGAGCCCTTCGCCTGGAACGGTCGTTACTCCCAGTCGATGAGCGTGAACATCTGGCCTCGGCCCTACCAGGATCCGCATCCGCCGATCAGCATCACTGGTATCGGGAATCCAGCGACGACCCGCTTTGCACTCGAGCGAGACCTGGGATTCAATCTCGTCACGCTAGGGAGCGACCCGAAGATCGGCGCCGCACCGATCTTCGACAGCATGTGGTCGATGGCCTCGGACATGGGGATGGATACCAACCCCTATCGGGCCTCGATAGCAGTGACGGTGCTGGTCGGCGAGACCGACCAGGACGCCGAGAATCTCTACAGCAAGCACGTGGAGTACCACCTGTCTCGCGGGCTCGGACACATCCCCATGCACCGCCTTGCGCTACCCGGGGGAATCAGCCCTCAGGGCCTGAAAGTTCTGTTGGCACAGCCAGCGCCGCCCGCCAACCTCCCGGCCCCGTCTTACGCCGACGCGGTGCGCTCAGGTCTGATCGTCGCCGGAAGCGCGGCCACAGTCCGAGAAAAGCTCGCAGATTACGCCCGCAGTTTTCGGATCGGCCAGCTTCAAATCTTTCTCCAGGTTGGCTCGATGCCGATCGAACTCACCAAGCGCAACATCGACCTGTTCACGAGCGATGTGGCGCCGCATCTGCAACCTCTCTGGTCGGAATATGACGACGACAATCGCTGGTGGCCCGTCGCTCTCGGGGGTCAGCCGGCATCCAGCAGGCAAGCGGACACGGCAGGAGCACGACTCAAATGACATCTCAAATCACCGTCGAGACCCAGACCGTCAGCGTCTGGGGAGACCAAATCAACCTGCAATTCAAGGTATTCGGTACCGGACCCGCTCTTGTCTACCTGCACCCACTCGGCGGATTCGTGCGCGACGACTTTCTCGACGAAATTGCCCGTACCCACACGATCTACGCACCAGAATTGCCCGGAACCAGTGAGGACGACCCCTTCGCCATCCACAAGGTCACCGACATCCCCGAGCTGGTGTTGATTTACGAACAGGCTCTGGGCAAGCTCGGCATCCGAGGGGCGCCGGTCATCGGACAGTCCTTCGGCGGCATGTTGGCGGCCGAACTCGCATCCTTCTTCCCGGATCTGTTCGAAAAGGTGGCTTTGCTGGGCCCGGCGGGACTGTGGTTCGAGGACAAGCCCTGGACGCTCGACATCCTGACGTCGCCGCCATCGGAAGCGCCAGGTCTGCTGTTTAGCGATCCCTCGGCAGAGCGGCCTCGTGCCATGTTGGCCCTTCCCGACGATCCTAAAGCGGCCGTGGACGCGTTGGCGCACCTCGTGTGGATCCAGGGATGCGGTGCCAAGTTCCTATGGCCCGTTCCCGACCGCGGCCTTTCGCGACGTCTACACAGGATCACTGCTCCGGTCCTCGTCGTGTGGGGTGAGGACGACCGAATCATTCCGTCGTCTTACGCAGCCGAGTACGGCGCACGAATACCGGGTAGCGCAGTGCACGTGCTGCCCAAGTCTGGTCACATTCCGCAGGTCGAGCAGATGGAAGAGACGCTGGCGTTGGTGTCCGAGTTCCTTTCGAACCCATGACGATGCTCCTCAAGCCCTTCTGGGCGTGACCAGTGCCCCAGGGTCGCCAGTTCCTTCGGAAAGACCTGGCGGCCCAGGGCACGAGCAGGACCACGTCCTGTTGAAAGCTGACATCGGAGGTGTAGTAAATGCTGTCTTTCGACTCGGGGAAAACACACCCGGCGCTCTTGGAAGAAACGATCGGTGCGAACCTCGAACGCACCGTGGCCGCGCGGCCCGACCGCGAAGCGCTGGTCGAAATCGCGACCGGACGACGCTGGACCTGGGCAGAGTTTGACGCCGACGTCAACCGGGTCGCCCGCGGATTGATCGCCTCAGGCGTCGCCAAGGGCGACCGAGTGGGTATTTGGTCACCGAACTGCGCGGAATGGACTCTCACCCAGTACGCCACCGCCAAAATTGGTGCGATCCTAGTCAATCTCAATCCGGCTTATCGAACGCATGAGTTCAGTTTCGCCATCAATCACAGCTCAGTGACGCTGCTCGTCGCTGCCACCAGCTTCAAAACATCGAACTACCGCGACATGGTCGAGCAGACCCATCAAGATTGCCCCTCGTTGAAGCACGTCATTTACCTCGACACCGAGGACTGGGCCGAGCTCATCGCTCAGGGAGAACGCCTGCCGTCACAGACCCTGCCAGAGACGATGGCTGCCCTCGACCCCTCGGATCCCATCAATATTCAGTACACCTCGGGCACAACCGGGAGCCCCAAAGGCGCCACCCTCACCCACCACAACATCTTGAACAACGGGTTCATGACCACCGAGTTGATCAACTTGACCGAGGACGACCGACTCTGCATACCGGTACCCTTCTACCATTGCTTCGGCATGGTGATGGCCAACCTGGGCTGCACCTCCCACGGCACCACGATGATCATCCCGGCGCCAGGCTTCGACCCCGCCGTCACCCTGCGCACCATCGAGGCCGAACGGTGCACCGGCGTGTACGGCGTGCCGACGATGTTCATCGCCATGCAGAACCACGCAGACTTTTCGACATTCGACCTGACCTCGCTGCGGACCGGAATCATGGCCGGGTCACCGTGCCCGGTCGAAGTGATGAAGCGATGCGTCGTCGACATGCACATGACTGAGGTGTCGATCGCGTACGGCATGACCGAAACGTCGCCTGTCTCGTGTCAAACCTGCGCCGACGATGACCTGGATCGGCGTACGGCCACCATCGGGCGCGTCCATCCCCACCTGGAGATCAAGATCGTCGACCCGATTACCGGTGAGACCGTTGAGCGCGGCCAGCCTGGAGAGTTCTGCACCCGAGGCTATTCGGTGATGCAGGGATACTGGGAGGACTCGGAGAAGACCGCCGAAGCGATCGACGACGAGGGCTGGATGCACACCGGTGACCTCGCCGAGATGCGAGAAGACGGTTACTGCACAATCGTCGGGCGGATCAAAGACATGGTCATTCGCGGAGGGGAAAACATCTACCCCCGAGAGATCGAAGAATTTCTCTACACCCACCCTGACATCGAGGACGTCCAAGTAGTCGGAGTCCCGGACAAGAAGTTCGGCGAGGAGCTGTGCGCGTGGATCAAAATACACGCAGGTGCGGCTCCCCTCACCGCTGACGCTGTCCGTGAGTTCGCGAGCGGCAAACTGGCCCACTACAAGATCCCCCGTTACGTCATGGTCGTCGATGATTTCCCGATGACCGTCACCGGCAAGATCCGCAAGGTCGAGATGCGAGATGAATCGACTCGCGCACTCGGATTGAGCGAGCAGATACCGTGAGCAGGTAAGGCCCGACGATGAGCCACCCCGAGATCGACTCCGAGCTCGAAAACGCGCTCCGCCGCGATAAGAACGGCACCGAGATCATCAGCACGGTCGACGTACGGCCGAGCCTCCGTAATGCGGTGTGGGAAGCCCGCAACCGGAGTCACCTGATAGGCCTCAGGGCGGGGTCGCCCACGCCGTCGGGGTTGCTCGGCACGATGCGTAGCGCCGTTGTCAACGGAATGTCGATTGCCGACATCACCGGCAACGCCCACACCGTGGAGCGCACCCCCACGATGGCCGATCAGCTGCCGATCGATTCGGTGATGTTCACCTTCGTCATCGCCGGTGAGTCGTTTCATTTCAACGGGACATCGCCCCCAGTCCTGGTGAAGCAGGGGGAGCTTGCCATCTACGACTCCGATAGCCCCTTCATGCTCGGTTTCTCCGAGGCGATGCACGCAGTTGTTGCGAGTCTGCCCCGCCACCACCTCGCGGACATCGGGATGCAGGATTGCTTCCGTCAACTCAAGGTGATGCGTCACGCCGGTCAAGGAGTGGAGACGCAGACGGCACGTGAAATGCTCGGCTTACTGCGGAGCGTTTTCGAGCGTCCAGCCGGCGGCGACGTCCTCGAGTTCGGTGAATCCCTTCTCGCGAATACTCTCCGGACATTCCGGCGATTGTCTGTACAGCCAGCGCAGACCAGCGACCGCTACTTCTCGGCGGCCACGGCCTTCATCGAGCGACACCTCGATGACCCAGGGCTTTCGATCGCGGACATCGCGCACGAACTAAGTCTGAGTCAGCGTCATCTGGGCCGTATATTCGCCGCGCGCGGGATCACCGTCGCCCGCCACGTCCAGCAACTGCGTCTTGAACATGCCCGTCGGCTGTTGTCCTCTCCCGAGAACCGCTACATGAGTGTGGGTGAGGTGGGGCGTCGAAGCGGCTTCAGCTCGGCGTCGCACTTCTCCCGGGTCTTTCATGCTCACTTCGATGTCAGCCCGACCGATTCACGTCATGCCGAGCCGACGGCGGTGGGGGTGCATTTTGTCTGAGCGATTTCAGTTTAATGAGCTGCGGTGGTCTCGCCGGATCGGGACGGAGGCGCTGCCGCTCATGGATCCTGAACAGGCCGAGGCGGCCATCTCCGAGGCGTACTCGCCGGCTACCTTAAACATTCGCGGTCCGTTGGACGACTTCGTGCTGCGAATGCGGTTGACGGAGTTGCCGGGGCTGAGCCTCGGGCACATCGAGTTCGGTGTCGATGTGGCGGTGGCGGCGCCGCCGCCGTCGATCTACGTGGTGTGTTTTGCTCGCCAGGGCACGATCGACGTGCGTTCGGGTAGCAATCATCAAGTGGTTTCCGGTGCCCACGGGGCCGTGGTCGATCCGCAGCGTGTCACCTACTTCGAGAATTGGCGTCCGGGCTCGGAGTTGGTGTCCTTGCGGATCGAGCGAGAGGCACTCGAGGACCGGCTCACTGTGATGACCGGCCGTGCGCCCACCGAACCGATCCAGTTCCGGCTGGGTCTGGATACGACCGATCCTCAGGCTACGTCGTTGGTGCGTTCGCTGCGACTACTTGAGGCCGAATCAGTATGTCCCGGAGGGCTTTCCGCCGATCCGGTAGCCGCGAGTGTGTTGACCGACATGGTGGCGACGTCACTGCTGATGTGTCAACCGAACAACTACTCCGAGTCGCTGCGGGCACGCGGCAAACCAGTGCCACCGCACATCATCCGGCAAGCCATCGAGTTGGTCGAAGTAAACCCGATGGCCGTGAACACCGTCGTGGAGTGGGCAACGACCGTGCACATCAGTGTGCGGTCTCTCGAAGAGGGTTTTCAACGCTACCTCGACACCACCCCGATGGCCCATCTCCGACAAGTCCGGCTCGACCGGGCACACGCCGAGTTGGTCACCTCCGACGCCCGCGAACGCACGGTGTCCGGAATCGCTCGCCGCTGGGGATTCAACCACCTTGGCCGCTTCTCCTCAGCCCATCGAACCCGCTACGGGGTACTGCCGAGCGAGACTCTGCACCGCCCGGCAGGATCACCACTTATCAAGACCGACTAAAACGAACAGAAAATTGCCGGAAACGGCCATTGTGATTGTCCAGAGCGGACATGTTCTCGACCATTGGCGGCAATCTGACCGCCTGCGCCTGTACTTGTTAGCGGTGATTGTGTTGCGTGTGTCGACGCAAGCAGTCGGTCCACCGTGGTAGGAGCTAGGTCACGTGCACCACGCGTCTTGGCCTGTGTTCGCACGCAATCGAGTCGATGCACGGACGTACCAGAACCGCTTGTGAGGGGTACCCGGCTCATTCGTCGAGAACACATTCAATCACTAACGAGTTGTCAACACGCGCAAAGGGTTCAACATGAACAAGAATGACCTATTTGATCTCACTGGCTCTGCCGCGCTTGTCACCGGGGCGGGTCGGGGCCTGGGTGCGCAGTTTGCGCACGCGTTCGCAGAGGCGGGCGCAGATGTGGCTTGCATCGATATCGATCTCAACGCGGCGCAAGACACGGCAGATTCGTTGCGGGCATACGGCCGCAAGACGTTTGCATTCGCGTGCGACGTCGCTGCCGAGAGCGTGGTGCAGGACACGGTGCGAGCAGTGCATGAGGCGCTGGGGCGTGTCGACATACTCGTCAATAACGCGGGCATCGCCGATCCGGTCCCATCGCGTGTTGGCAACTACTCTTCAAAGAACTGGCACAGAGTGATGGATGTCGACCTGCATGGAGTGTTTTACTTCTGCAACGAGGTTCTGCCTATTATGGCAGAGCAGGGAAATGGGAAAATTATCAATGTCGCATCCATGTGGGGCCTGGTTGGCAGTTCAAGTGTTTTCCCGATACCTGCTTACAACGCGGCGAAAGGCGCGGTCATCAACCTAACTCGAGAAATGGGCCTCGAGTACGCTGCGGCGAACGTTCAGATCAACGCTCTATGCCCGGGGTTCTACAGGACCGGACTTGGTCCGTCTGACGACGTCGATGTGACGTCTGCGCTCACTGCGCTGACTCCAATGGGCCGTATCGCTGATGCCGAGGAAATTCAAGGACCAGCACTATTCCTCGCCTCCGCGGCATCCAATTTCATGACCGGGCAGACCCTGGTCACCGACGGTGGAGTGCTGGCGCAGTAGCGTTTCTTTCATGGTCGACGTGGTGATGTAGGGCCTTGCCGCGCGCGGTCAGTGGGCGCACGTCATCCCTGCATGGGAGGGTCATGCTTACATGTAACGGCTCGACATGGCACGACGCTTTGCACGCCTCAGTGACGGCGAAGGGCTACAAGCACCGCATGCCACTTCTGATGGAGTCTTTTTTTCGTCGCTTTTCGTTGATCGAACGATTTGCGCAAGTGCTGAACCGCAGTTGGAAATCATCTGATGCAAGTAGCCAGGCGATCGGCGTTGGCCTTGGCTCGGGTCGCCCGCTCAGAGCGGGCCGTTTCCGGCAATTTTCTGTTCGTTTTAGCCTGGATCCGTGGAGACGACGCCGGCCGGAGCGGCGTGTGAATGACGAAAGCGCCTCCCGTAGTGAGACAATCAAGATTCTCACGTCACAATTGTCCACATACGGAAGGGCACTTTCAGTGCAATCATCGCACACGTTCACGGCTGAGTCCGCTGTCTTCGATGAGATGAATCTCGTGTCGGCGGCAGGGTTGGTCCCGGTCCTCGAACTCGCCGAACAGGCCGGCCTGTCGGAGCTGATCGACGCCCATGTCGACCTCACCTCCACGCGGGTGGCCTCGGGCGCGGCGAACCCGGTCGGGAAACTGACCTCGATCATCGCCGGGATGTGCACCGGAGCGGACGTCATCGACGACATGAACCTGCTCCGGGCCGGCGGGATGCCCGCCCTGTTCGATCAGGTCTACGCGCCCTCGACCCTGGGGATCTTCCTGCGCGAGTTCACCTACGGCCACAGCCTGCAGCTCGGGGCGGTACTGCGCCGGCACCTGATCGGCCTCGCCGCCCGAACACCGCTGCTGCCGGGCATCGAGGAGCGGGCGTTCCTCGACATCGACTCGCTGCTGCGTCCGGTCTACGGGCACCAGAAACAAGGAGCGTCCTACGGGCACGCGAAGATCGCCGGTCGCGCCCTACTCCGCAAGGGACTGTCGCCGCTGGTCACGACGCTGTCCACCGCGCAGGCGGCGCCGGTGGTCGCGGAGATGCGGCTGCGGGCCGGCAAGAGCGGATCCGGGCGCGGCGCCGCCTCCCAGCTGCGGTCGGCGATCACCACCGCTCGTGCCTGCGGCGCGACGGGCAAGATCATGGCCCGCGGCGACTCGGCGTTCGGCAACAAGGCCGTCATCGGGGCCGCGGTCGCCGCGGGTATCGAGTTCTCCCTGGTGATGACCCGGAATCCGCGGATCACCCGGGCCATGGAGAGCATCGACGAGCAGGAGTGGACGCCGGTGCACTACCCCGGTGCGGTCACCGACCCCGACACCGGGGAGCTGATCTCCGACGCCGAGGTCGCCGAAACCTCATACACCGCGTTCTCCGGACGCCACACGGTCACCGCCCGCCTGGTCGTGCGCCGGGTCAAGGACGCGAACCACCCGGATGCGTTGTTCCCGATATGGCGCTATCACCCGTTCTTCACCAATTCCGACCTGCCGACCGTCGACGCCGACATCACGCACCGCAAACACGCGATCGTGGAAACGGTGTTCGCGGACCTGATCGACGGACCACTCGCTCACATCCCGTCGGGGCGTTTCGGCGCGAACAGCGCCTGGGTGCTCTGCGCGGCGATCGCTTACAACCTGCTGCGAGCTGCCGGCACCCTCGCCGGCGGCCGCCACGCCGCCGCCCGCGGGGCCACCCTGCGCCGGCACTTGGTCAACGTCCCTGCCCGATTCGCCCGGCCGGCGCGCAAACCCGTGCTCCACCTACCCGCGCACTGGCCCCGACAAGCGGACTGGACAACCCTCTGGGACAACGTCATCGACTACGAACCGCCGCAAGCTGCCTGAACCGTGCTGGACGAAGTAGAGACCTCGTTCAGGCCACCTCGGGGATCGAGGCGGCGATGGGGCGCTGTTTACGGTAGCGCGTCTCATGCTCGATCGGTGAGAAGTAGTCGATCGACGAATGCAATCGGTCCGCGTTGAACCAGCGGACCCACTCGGCTGTCTCTCGCTCCACCTCTGCCCGTCCGGTCCATGCCCACTCCCGGTCGATGAGTTCGGTCTTGTAGAGCCCTATGGTCGATTCCATCAGCGCGTTGTCGAGGGCGTCCCCGACACTTCCGATGGATCCGGCGATCCCGGATTCGACCAATGCCTCAGTGAAGGCCAGAGACGTGTATTGACCAGGCTCAACCGGTGGAAGCAACACCTCGATAACGGAGGTGTGGGATGGGACGACCACCCGGGTGGGCGGCAGCGTTGACGGGGCGTGCGGTGATGCGGTCACCGGGACGTCCTCCGATACGCCGAGATCTAGAGCGGGCATTCTGGACGCGGATCGCCGAGGGTCTCACGAGCGACGACGCAGCGACCGCATGCGGCGTGTCGGGGCCGGTGGGGACACGGTGGTTCCGCCAGGCTGGTGGGATGCCACCGATCGAGTTGGCCCCGGTCTCGGGGAGGTACCTGTCGTTCACCGAGCGTGAGGATATCGCGCTGCTGCGAGCCAAGGGTATGAGTATGCGCGACATCGCTGACCGGATCGGACGGTCACCGTCGACGATCTCGCGAGAGTTGCGGCGGAACGCCGCCACCCGCAATGGCAAGCTCGAGTATCGCGCGTCGACCGCGCAGTGGAAGGCCGATCTCGCCGCGAGGCGCCCGAAGCCGGCGAAGCTCGCCGAACACGATCGGTTACGAGAATATGTGCAGGACAAACTGTCCGGTGTGATTCGTGCCGACGATGGAACCGTGGTGTCCGGTCCGGATGCGGCTTGGATTGGCCGCAACAAGCCTCGGCGCGGTGATCGTCGGTGGGCGACGGCGTGGAGTCCGGAGCAGATCTCGAATCGCCTGCCGATCGACTATCCGGATGACCCCACGATGCGCATTTCACCTGAGGCGATCTACCAATCGCTCTACATCGAGGGTCGCGGCGGCCTGGAGCGGGAGCTCGTCGCCTGCTTGCGCACCGGCCGGGCGCTACGAAAGCCTCGTGCGCGAGCGCGCAAACAGCGCACCGGATTCATCACCGAGGAGGTGACCATCAGCGCCCGTCCTGACGAGGTCGAGAGCCGGAAGACCCCGGGGCACTGGGAGGGCGACCTCATCATCGGTCTGACCCGGTCCGCGATCGGCACGCTCGTCGAGCGCACCAGCAGATACACGACACTACTACACCTGCCGCGACTGAAAGGCTATGGAACAGCGGCGATGGTGAAGAACGGGCCGGCGCTGTCCGGATATGGCTCGGAGTCCGTTCGTGATGCTCTGGCCGCGACGCTGTCACCGCTGCCCGAGCATCTACGCAGATCCGTGACGTGGGATCGCGGAAAGGAACTCGCGCGTCATGCCGAACTGACCGCCTCAACCGGTATCCGTGTCTACTTCTGTGATCCGTACAGTCCATGGCAGCGCGGAACGAATGAGAACACCAATGGGCTGCTGCGACAATATTTTCCGAAGGGAACTGATCTGTCCCGATACAAGTTCCGTGAGCTTCAGGCGGTCGCCGATGCGCTCAACAACCGCCCCCGAAAAGTCCACGGTTGGAGAACTCCAGCGGAAGTGTTTGCCGAACACGTACACTCGTCCTCACGGCACGGTGTTGCGACGACCGGTTGAATCCGCCTTGGCTGCCCGCGTCCGAGTGATGCACTAAACCTGTTGAGGTGAAGTGAAAGTCGGTTCTCCGCCGGGTGAACAGTGCTTGTTCGAGAACGCCTGCGACCAACGGCGTGGCCTTGGTGGTCATCACCCGCCAGCCCAGGATCCGACGGGAGAAGACGTCGACACAGAACGCGGTATAGACGAATCCGGCCAGCGTCCACACGTACGTGAAGTCCGCGACCCACCACTGGTCCGGACGCTGCGGCGCGTCCCAATTCCGTTCGATCAGATCGGGGTGTCGCGGTGCCCGATCATCGCGCTTCGTGGTGATCATGCGGTGTTTGCCGCGGACAGCTCCGGCGATCCCGCAGATTCGCATCAGACGGGCCACCTGATCGCGGCCCATGTCGTGACCAGCACGTTTCATCGCGTGCCACATCTTGCGGACACCGTAGACCCGCTTATTGGCCACGAACACCGCGTGCACGGCGTTCGCCGCGTACGCGTCGGCCAACTCGGTGTGCGAGACGCGTCCGCGCTGCTTGGCCTTGTAATAGGTGGACGGGGCGATACTGACGCCGTGCGCGGTGAGCACGGCACAGATCGGGTCGACCCCGAACGTGGAACGGTAGGCGTCGATGTAGTCGACAATTATCGCAGTCGGCGGTCGACCTCCGCCGCCGCGAAAAACGCACTCGCGGTCTTCAATATCTCATTGGCCCTGCGTAATTCGGACACTTCTCGGCGAAGTCGGGCGAGTTCCTCCGACGTGTCCGGTTCTGGAGACGCAGCCCCGGGCGAGGCGGCTTCGTCCCGCTCGATCCAGTTCCGCAGCGTCGCCGGCGCGATGCCGAGCAGCTCGCCGACGTGGCGGCGGGCGGCGACCTTCGAGCCGCCGCGCTCGTCGAGCCGGTCCCGATACATCCGGACGGCCCGTTCCTGGGTCTCGGCGTCGTATTTCTTCGGTGCAGGCATGACCAACATTCTCCTTGTTAGATCAACAGCCTCCACTCGATCCAGGACGGTTCAGCTACGCCATGGCGGGAACCGGGCCGAACATGGCTGGCGAGGGCACACTGGTCGAGTACCTGGTGCTGGTTCTCGAGACCTTGTGCGGACGCTGGCTGCGCGCGGGCGAGACCGTTGCAGCCTCACCCACTTTGCTCCCGTCCTACGTTCCTGTTGCCCAAGCCAAATCTCCGGACGCGGACTGGGCGTTGCCAGGCGAGGTGCGTGTCCGCGGTTTGCGTAAAACCAAGGCGGGGATGCCGACGGCAACACTGCCGGAAGAGATTCTCACCCCGGGAGAGGGGCAGGTGCGTGCGCTGATCAGCTGGGGCGGTAATCCCGCCGTCGCGTTCCCAGATCAGCGGCGGACGATCGAGGCGCTCGAGTCCCTGGAACTCTTCGTCCAGATCGACCCGTGGTATTCCGCTTCGGCACGTTTGGCAGACTACGTGATCGCACCGACGATGCCATTGGAGGCACCGTCGACGACCGTGTTCCTCGACGCGCTCGCCGCTCGGGGAACGGGCTACGGAATCGGACAAGCCTACGCACAGGGCGGGCTCAACCGGTCGATGCAACACCTCGATCACGGAGGTGTGCGATGGGATGGGGCAACAAGCAGATGTCTCGGGCGCCGGTGGGTGCCAGGCGGCAGTGGGCGGCGGACAGGGCATTGCGACCTCCGATGCGTTCACCGGGCCGGCCGGAGCCCTCTCGTGCGGTGCAGCGGGACTTCTGGCGGCGGATCGCATCGGGAGTGACGACGGTCGAGGCCGCGGAGGCCGTCGGCGTGTCGTGGCCGGTCGGGTGCCGTTGGTTCCGCCACGCTGGCGGCATGCCGCCGATCAGCCTGGACGAGCCCACAGGCCGCTACCTGTCGTTCGCCGAGCGTGAGGAGATCGCACTGCTGCGCGCCCAGGATGTCGGCGTGCGCGACATCGCTCGTCGGATCGGACGTGACCCGGGAACGATCTCACGCGAACTGCGCCGCAACGCAGCGACCCGGGGCGGCAAGCCGGTCTACCGGGCACTGGTGGCGCAGTGGAAAGCGCAACAGGCCGCGAAGCGCCCGAAGACGGCGAAGCTCGTGGACAACGACAGGTTGCGAAAGTACGTGCAGGAGCGGCTCTCCGGCAGCGTCCGCCGACCCGACGGCACGATCGTCCGTGGGCCTGAGACGCCCGCGTGGAAGGGGCTGAACAAGCCGCATCGGCAGGACAGGCCATGGGCGACGGTGTGGAGCCCGGAACAGATCTCGCACCGGCTCAGGATCGACTTCCCCGATGATGAGTCCATGCGCATCAGCCATGAGGCGATCTACCAATCGTTGTTCATCGAGGGCCGTGGCGCGCTCAAACGGGAGCTGGTCGCGTGCCTGCGCACCGGGCGGGCGCTGCGGGTCCCCCGAGCGCGGTCGCAGAACAAACCGCAAGGGCATGTCACCGAGGACGTCGTGATCAGCGAACGCCCCGCCGAAGCCGCCAATCGCGCCGTCCCGGGGCACTGGGAGGGGGACCTGGTGCGCCACGAGGCGCTGTGTGACCGAGCGGAGGTGAAAGACCTGCGCCGTTGTGCTGTCGCAGCGGCATAACGAAGCTGGGGCAGCCTGATCCGGGAGACGCCGGTGAGGGTGGCAAGCAGCCCCGACAACGACGGGACAGGCCAGCACTACCGGATGGTCTGGGTCCGGCAAGCATGAGGAGAAGGTGTACGCGAGGAACCAGTGTTCTAACGCCTCTCAAGTCTCCCGCCAGCTCTAACCCGGTGGATTCGGGCTGGTCTGCGATGCGCACCAACACCCTCATTACGGTGTTGGGAACTCCAGGGTCGGTTTAGGTCGTCGGCTCCGGAGGCCACGGTGAATGCCTGCGGCGTAGCCGTGGCGATATCGCCGGGGCATAGGTGGGCACCTCACTCCTCGAGCGGTTCGCAGTGAACGTGGGAACCACCGCGAGGCTCCCGAGCATCGGCCTCTTCCAGGGGTCGGCTGGTCGGGTTGACGCGTCGTCTGACGATGGCCACGCGGTGGGGCGGAGGGGCCGTAGTAGTCCGAGCGGGGAAAGCCTCGCACATGGCGAAGGGCCCCAGCGGAATTTGATGCAGCGAGTACGACACGAACGGAGGCGCTGGTGAATACCGGTGAGCTGTCATGGCCCGATCCCGATCGGGCGGCATGGCGGGTACGACAGATGCAACGCAAGCTGCACCACTGGGCGGTCGACGATCCCGACCGCCTCTTCGATGATGTGTTCAACCTCGTCCACCACCGAAGATTTTCTCACCGTCGCGTGGGAGCGGGTGCGGGGCAACAAGGGCGCACGTTCGGCCGGTGTCGACCGTCTGGCACCTGTATCCATCACCGGGGACGCCGAGACGGTCGCATTCCTGGGGCAGGTTCGAGACCAATTGAAGTCTCGGACCTTTGTTCCTCTTCCGGTTCGGGAAAGAATGATTCCGAAGCCGGGGAGCAGCAAACTCAGGCGGCTCGGTATTCCCACGGCGATGGATCGCATGGTTCAAGCGTCGTTGTTGTTGGTGTTGGAGCCGATCTTCGAGGCGGATTTCAAGCCGGTCAGTTACGGTTTCCGCCCGAGGCGTCGCGCTCAGGACGCGATCGCCGAGATACATGCTTTGGGGACCCGGAACTATCACTGGGTGTTCGAGGCTGATATCGCGGCGTGTTTCGACGAACTGGCTCACTCCGCGATCATGGAGCGGGTACGTGCTCGGATCGTCGACAAACGCGTCCTGGCCTTGATCAAGGCGTTTCTGAAGGCGGGCATCATGTCCGGCGACGGAACGGTCAGGGAATCCGAGGCCGGCACGCCCCAGGGCGGCATACTTTCGCCGCTGCTTGCCAACATCGCTCTGACGGTGTTGGACGCACATTTCTGTGCGAAATGGGATGCCCATCTGACATCCCAGCGGCGCGATGCACACCGCAAGCGTGGCGGGGCCACCTATCGGATCGTCCGTTACGCGGACGATTTCGTGATTATGGTGGCCGGAACCAAAGCGCATGCGGACGCATTGTGGGACGAAGTCGCGGGCGTGATAGCCCCTCTGGGGCTGCGGTTGTCCGCCGAAAAGTCCCGGGTATGTCATCTGGACGAGGGGTTCGACTTTCTCGGGTTCCGCATCCAGCGGCGCCGCAGGAAGGGCACGAACAAGATGAGCGTCTACACCTATCCGTCGAAGAAAGCATTGCTTTCGATCATGGCGAAGGTGCGGGCCCTCACGAAGAGGGCACGTCATCATGGTCTTGCTGATCTGCTCGGACGCCTCAATCCGGTGCTCCGAGGATGGTGTGCGTATTTCCGTCACGGTGTGTCGAAAGCAACGTTCGGCTACCTCGATGCCTTCGCCTGGCATCGGGTCACCCGATGGCTGCTCGAACGGCACAAACGGATCACGTGGGCGGATCTCTACCGGCGGTTCCTGACCGGCAGGCCCGGCAATCGTCCGCAAGAGAACGGGATCATCATGTTCGACACCACCACCGTCCCGATTACTCGGTATCGGTGGCGGGCGAGCAACATCCCCACACCGTGGACCAGCAGAGCAGAGACTTTGGTCCCTGCTTGACAGTGGCAGTCCGTGGAGCGCCGGATGCGATGAGAGTCGCACGTCCGGTGCGGAGGGCGGGCCGGGGAAACGGACCGGGAGCAATCCCGGCACCGCGCCCCGGTCCGACCCCTACATCATCGGAACCGGCCGGTCCGCAATCGGCACGCTCGTCGAGCGCTGCAGCCGATCGACGATTCTCGTGCACCTGCCTCGGCTGGAGGGCTGGGGCGAGAAGCCACCCGTGAAGAACGGTCCTTCCCTCGGCGGCTACGGCGCCGTCGCGATGAACGCCGCGCTGACGACATCGATGACCACCCTCCCCGAGCAGCTCCGCAAGACCCTCACCTGGGACCGCGGGAAGGAACTCTCCGGTCATGCCCAGTTCGCCCTCGATACCGGCACGAAAGTGTTCTTCGCCGACCCGCACTCGCCCTGGCAACGACCGACGAACGAGAACACGAACGGCTTGCTGCGCCAGTACTTCCCGAAGGGCACCGATCTGTCCAGGTGGTCCGCCGAGGACCTCGAAGCCGTCACCCTGGCGATCAACAACCGGCCCCGCAAGATCCACGACTGGCGAACCCCGGCCGAGGTCTTCGCCGAGCAGTTACGCTCACTGCAACAGCCAGGTGTTGCGACGACCGATTGAATCCGCCCAGTATTCGCCGGCCATTGTGGAACGCCCCGAAGGCTCCGATCTGATCGAAGAGTGGCGATTCTTCTACGGGCTCATGAAACGACTCGGGTATCCGGTCGAGGTATCACCCTTCGGATGCCCGTCTACGCCACGTCGCCTGATCGAAGGCGTCCTGACAACCGACGAACTCATCGCCCTCCTGTCAGAAGATTCCGCAATCCCCCTGTCGGAGGTGAAATCTCATCCTGACGGGATGATCCGGACGACCCGCCTCCTTGAGGTACAACCAGGCGACCCCGACGTGCTCGACCGCCTCGACATAGGCAACGGCTTGATGCTGACACAGTTGGCAGGACATGCCGGCGTCGTTGAGGTTCCCCGGTCGGACCGGCCATACCGACTCCTGTGCCGGCGGCACCTGCACGTCTACAACTCGTCCTGCAATGTCACCCGGACCCACCGCGGTGTCCCCTACAATCCGGCGTACCTGCACCCCGACGATATGACCGAGTTGGGTCTGTCTGACGGCACACTCGTCCGTATCAGCTCGGATCTGTCGTCCATCACCGCTGTCGCAATGGAAGATCCAGCGCTACGAACCGGAATGGTTTCGATGGCGTTCGGTTACGGACCCACCGATCACGACGAAGAAGTACGAACGGTCGGGAGCAGCCCCAGCCGCCTGGTGTCCATCTCCGAGAAGTTCGACCGGTTCACCGGGCAGCCGAGGATGACCAACATCCCCGTCTCGATCGAAAGGATCGACCCTCAATGCCGCACGTGATCACCCAACAGTGCTGCAACGATGCGACCTGTGTGAGCGTGTGCCCGGTCAACTGCATCCACCCCACCCCGGACGAACCCGGATATGCCCGCGCAGAAATGCTCCACATTGACCCCGCTACCTGCATCGACTGCGGGGCATGCACGGACGTCGACGTCTGCCCCGTCGATGCGATCGTCGCGGACTTTGCCCTCACCCCCGCGACCGCCCGGTACGCGGAACTCAACGCCCACTTCTTCAGCGACTCGGCACACACTCAGTACGAGCACGACCGAGTCGTGCGCACACGGCCCGACCACAACGGACGATCAGTCGGACCGCTGCGGGTAGCGATCGTGGGGTCCGGGCCGAGCGCCTGCTACGCGGCCGACGAGCTGACCACCACACCGGGGCTCGACGTCGAGGTCCACATCTTCGACCGGCTGCCCACGCCCTGGGGGCTGGTGCGCTATGGGGTTGCGCCGGACCATCAGCACACCAAGTCTGCGACGCGAACGTTCGAGCGAATGGCAGATCGCCCGGGGGTGTTCTTCCACCTCGGAGTCGAGATCGGCAGGCACCTCACCCACGACGAACTCCGTGCCCACCATCATGCGGTGATCTATGCGGTAGGTGCCCCCACCGACAAGCGACTGGGCATTCCCGGGGAAGACCTACCGGGCAGCGTGTCGGGAACCGACCTGGTCGGGTGGTACAACGGCCATCCCGATCACGCCGACCACGTCTTCGACCTGTCCGCCGAGCGGGCCGTGATACTGGGCAACGGGAATGTGGCGCTTGATATCGCACGGATCCTCACACGCGATGTCAAGGAGTTGGCACGAACGGATATCGCCGACCACGCCTTGTCCGCGCTGGCCCGCAGCGGCATCCGAGAAGTCGTCGTGGTCGGCCGCCGTGACCCGGCGCACGCCGCATACACGACACCCGAGCTGCTCGGGCTGGCCAGTTTGACAACCGAGGTTGAGCTAGCCGTCGATTGGCCCAGCGCGATGGAAGTGAAGCATCCGCAGAATGAGATCGCTCAGAGAGCTCTCTCACCGACAACCCCGAAAGCGCAAATTGCGGACGAGCTCGCTCTACAGCCCGCAAGCGGTGCGATGCGGCGAATAGTGCTGCGGTATCAATCCTCCCCAGCGGAGATCCTCGGTGACGATCGCGTTCAAGGCATTCGGCTACGGCGCAACGAGATGGTCGTCGACGATAACGGTCATTCCGGCATCCGGTCGACGAAGATCACCGACGTGCTCGAATGCGGACTGGTGGTCCGATCGGTCGGCTACCGCGGCCGCCCGGTTCCCGGCCTTCCCTTCGACATCGAGCGCGGAATCATCCCGAACCGCAACGGACAGGTTGTCGAGCCCGGAACAGGGGAAGATCGGCCGGGTGTGTACGTGACCGGATGGATCAAACGAGGCCCCTCTGGGGTAATCGGAACGAACAAGCAGTGCTCGATCGAGACGGTCACATGCCTCCTCGACGACCACGCCAACGGACGTCTCACACCGCCAGCAGCCGATAGCCGATCGCTGCTCGATCTCGTGCGGAAACGAAGTCCCGAAGCGATCGACTACGAAGGCTGGCAGAGAATCGACAAGCTCGAACAGACAATGGGGAAGCCCGCGGGACGCCCCAGGGTCAAAATCGTGGATGTCAACGGCATGGTAGAAGCGGCATCCCCCACCTCCTCCTACGGAAATCAGTATCTATGAACGAGATCCGCCGTCCGCCGGCAGGTGATACGTCCCTACGGCTGGGCCGTGATCTTGCCGCGTTCGCAGCTCGGTGGCAACCGTTCGGCGGCCCTCCCGACGAGGAAGTCCTTCCCACCTTCGGGATGACGACGCTGCAGTACCTATTGCGCTTGGGGCACCTCCTCGACTTCTACGACAGTGACATGCTGCAGATTTCGCCGCAATTGCATGAGCTCATCCGTAGCGAGTGCTGGGATGTGATTGCAACGTCCGAACACGGAGCAAAGTTGCGCGGAACACTCGCGTAGCCCTGTCAGTTTCAGAAGTCGACTGCACAGCTACCTGGGAGTTTCGCAATGAGCGCAGGGGACTTCTAAAGATGTTTCGGTAATAGGGTGTGTCGTTGCGCGTGATTCGCACCGTGCTGCTTGATCATTGATGAATGGCAGGGAAGGAAACCGGTTCCGGCGAGGAGTCCGAAGCCCGAAAAGTCAAGCAGCGCGGCGGTCACCGTGATCTCGACGCGGTGCGTGACCGGCGGATGCAGGCCGCGGAGATGTTTGCCGCAGGACGACGTCAGATCGATGTCGCGGTCGAGTTGGAGGTCTCCCAGCAGACCGCCTCACGCTGGCATCGACAGTGGATCGAAGGAGGAAACGAGGCATTGGAAGGTGCCGGTCGCGCTGGACGCCGGCCCCGGCTCGATGACGCCCAGATCGCCGTGATCCGAGAGGAACTGCTCAAAGGACCCCAGGCTCACGGCTTCGCGACCGGAGTGTGGACCCTGGGCCGGGTCGCGATCGTGATCGAGCGGCTCACCGGCGTGACCTACGGACCCACCCAGACCTGGACGATCCTGCGGACCAGGCTGGGCTGGAGCCGGCAATGTCCCGCACGGCGGGCACTCGAACGCGACGAGGACGCCATCGTCGCCTGGCGCAAGAACGAGTGGCCGCGGATAAAAAATAGCGCGGCGCCAAGGTGCATGGATCTGCTTCCAGGACGAAAGCGGTGTGTCGCTGCTCCCAGTGGTCCGAGCAACCTGGGCGCCCAAAGGCCTCACACCTGTGCTGCATCACCGATTCTCCTTTCAAACGCATGTCCATGGCCGGAGTCCTGGCCTATCGACACGACCGCAGTCGCAGCGTATTCGTGTTCTCCATGACCGGACGGCGCCTACAACACCGACAAGCTCATCGAGTTCCTCACCGAACTACGCAACCACTTCGCCGGCGAGAAGCTCATCCTGATCTGGGACGGGCTCATGGCCCACCGGTCCCGCGCGATGACCGCGTGGCCGGGCAACGCAACGCGACTGGCTCAACGTCGAACGCATCCCTGCCTGTGCGCCCGAGCTCAATCCCATCGAACAGGTCTGGGGCAACATGAAATCCACCGAACTGGCCAACCTGTGCCCCGATACCCTCGACGAGGTCCGTGTGGCGACCGAGTCCGGGCTGACTCGGATCGGCTCGAGCTACGACCTGTGTCACAGCTTCCTCGACCACACCGGACTTTCCTTATGATTTGTTCTCACTCAATTACCGGAACATCTTTAATATCCCACTTGCCAGAAGTGCTGCGCACCGATATTCGTCGCCATTCGCCGCACTCCGGCGAGAGCCCGACGGACACTGTTGTTGCCGGAAACGCTCACGGCGAGTGAGGCTTTGCCACGGATTGCTCACAGTGGTGCCCGGGCGGGATCCCGGTTACCGGGTGAGCGATCTCGCTCGACGGCCGGGCCGATTCGGCTCAGTTGGCCGTCCGGGGTGCGAACCTGAATCTCGAGGACAGGACCGGCGATTGGCCGCGCGCCCGCCACTGGCGACGCCGAGGAAGCGCGGAAGGCGTTTTCTGGTCAAGCGGGTGCCGTGGTCCGTCGGGCGCTGAGAAATGACACTGCGACATTCGGTGGAACGCAATGGTTTGACATCGGTGGCGCGTCAACCGGGCTCGGTTTATTGTTTCTTGCGCTACCCAACCCTGGGCGGCGCCGACCCTGCCGACACCTCCAGTGCCGTCGGCAGGGTTTTTCTCTGCCCGAACCCGCGGCGTTCTCATCGATTTCGGACGTGTGGCGGGCATAGCGAGCAAGGCGACCGGAACCGGTTCACACCCTGTGTCATTTACGCGATATACACAGGCTTTAACTGGCGGGACGACAGTTTGTTCGCTTACGATCAGCTCGCGCCGAGCAGGAGCCCACCCCTGATCACCGGCGCCGGAACCCCCGCCTTCCCCCGACGTTGGGCGGGGTTTCGTCATTCTGTTGATAGGGGATCCAGACGAGCGTGACGCAATCGCGGCCAGCAATTTTGCACAGCCTCTTGTGGTACGTCCGTACCATATGATGTAGTTGCTGCGCCTCTCCAGCTCGGGGTGTCTCCGTCGATGACGGGTGGAGGATTCTTCCTGGTACCGGGAGGCAGGGCCCGCCAGCCCTCACGTCCCAGTAGGGGCGGGCGGGTTTCCGGATCGACGAACGCCACGGACCATACGTGCTGAACGCCAAGGGGACCCATGATCCGCACTCACGAAGCACTGCCCTGGATCGCGCCCGTCGCCATCGCCGGCCTCGGCACCCTCGTCGCCGTCTACGCCAGACGATCAGACGAATGGCACATGAACGAGAGATTCTGGGCTGGGCTTCTGTCGTTTGCGTGAACGATCTTCGGCGGCCAAGAGAGGCAGACGCCTGGCCGTGAACCGCTGCCACGGCATGCCTCAGCCAGCCGAAATTCCCTTGTGTTTACTGCGTCACAATATCTAGAACAACCTGCCATGCACCATAGAATTTGCCGCGCACCTACTCGCTGCCCATTTCGGCGCGGGCTGGTGCACCGACCCCGGCAGCCAAACCCCCCATGGCTGCCGGGGTCTTCCATGCTTCGGCGGTCTGACTGACCCGACTCGGGACCGTCGATTGGGGACCCGCCGTCCGTGCCGACGGATGGCGGGCTTCCGCCGCCTCGTGCTGAGACTTTGTTCAACCTGACCAGGAACGTCTACACTCTGAGTCATTCGCTGGCAGCTCTTTTCGTCCGGCATCGATCGTTTCAGTCGTGGTGTTTAGTCGGGACATATTAACGCGCAGTCGATTTCGTGTTTGCGTTGGAAAGTGTTCGATAGGTTGAATTGCGGTGGGTTATGCAGAGACTCCCCTTCCGAGTCGCCCTCGGTGGGGTGTGGAACCGCCGGCCGGTGGGCATCATGGCGGCCCGGTCGGCGGCCTCACCGATGGCAGGAATTCGCCTTTGGTGGGCACGCTGAGCGAAGGCTGTTTGACGACGAGGCAATAGCGATCGAGAAATTCGGTTGACCAGGGTGTCGGTGGTCCGAACCTCTCGTCACTGACCTTGCCGACATCCTTCGAATGGCGGATAGCGAGCCTGTCACGGCGCCTTCGTAAGTTGCTTCTCAACCCGACTGCGTCTGCCTCGGCTCATCGCTCCATCCCGTCCAAATTCTTCGGAGTGCGACATGACTCCGAGGCGGGGATCGAAGACTCCCGACTACGAACTGCGATACTTGAATGAACGACGAGTGGACTACTGGACCCTCGTATTTGACGGGAAAGGATCGATTTCGGTGCGACCAGCGCAAGCCCGGGCATCACTGTCGCCACTGCGGATGTACGCAGCGTTCCGTCGTACGTACCCGCACTCTCCGGTCCCGGACGACTACGTCACCGACAACGGATACCGTCTCGGGCGGTGGCAGACCCGTCAGCGTGTCGCCCGGATGCTCGGAACACTGCCGGCCAGCCGGATCAGCGAACTCGATGCGATTGGTTTCGTGTGGAACGAGAACGGGCAGCCCCTCCCGGCGGTCGCGAGGACGGATTCGAAGCGTCGGCGCATGTTGACGGCGATCGCCGCATACCGCGAAGAGCACGGTGACACTCTGGTACCCGCCAACTACGTCACCGATGACGGCGAGCAGTTGGGGCAGTGGCTGTATCGGGCTGTGAAGAAGTGGCGGGCGCACAACCTGCCGGACGAAGAGCGTGCACCGCTAGCATTGCTAGGTGTGTCACCGGCGTCCCGTCCGCGGGGTCCCCGCACGGCGGCATAGCTTCTCGCGCGGCGCCGGGGTCCGATGCCGATGACAGTCGTCGCCACCACCCGAACTCCAAGCAGGCGGCAGGCCGACGCGTCGGCCATTGAGTCGAGAAACATGACGATGAGGTGCACGTTTCCATCGGGCAGCGCGGGAACAACAGGCCCCGTGTCGCAAATCCCGGCACATAGATCGTAAGACCCTCCGTGATCGTCCGGCCAGAGTCGAGGCCGACTGCAGCCTCTTCTGTCGTCTTCTGTCGTCCGATTTCCTCCGCCTGGGTTCCGCCACGACATGGAGCTACCGGCGTGACGGGACTGCTGACATGACACAAGTCATGCCGTGGTGCGCGACATCGACATAAAGGAGGGCGACGGTCACGCCGTCGGACTGAACCGTATAATCGCCGTGAAAGCAGGGGTTGGTGCGGTGAGCTGTGTACAAAGGGCGATCCGTGCGCGCGGATGTCGGCGGTTCATCCGAGCGAGGGGCTCGGCGTGCCGCACCAGAAGACCGGCTGCCGCCAGTCGGCAGCGTCACTGGGCTACGGAGTCACTCGGGTCTGCGTCCGCAACGACTCGACCGCTGTGAAGGACACCCGACGAATACTGAACGACGTCAAGACGGGCATGAGATTGAAAGCGCGCAGGAGCGGATGACCGGGGCGAGTGAGCAGGCTGCATTGGACGGGGAGTGGCGCACCCGAATACCGATGTTCGGGTACACCGCACACGGTGAGGCGGTCGTGGAGTCGGAGGCAGCGGCGATACGGGAGGGTGCGCGATCGTTGTTGTCCGGTGTGTCTACCGGGGAAATCTCACGCAGGTGGAACACGGGCGGGCTTACGACCCGCGAGGGGAATCCGTTCACCAGCAAAAAGGTGGTTGCCGTGCTGCGGAACCCGACGTATGCCGCGCTATCCACATATAAGGGTCAGATTGTCGGTGCCGGCCAGTGGCCCGCCATTATCGATGAGCACACGCACCGGGCGGTAGTCGAAATCCTCGATGGTCGGCGTACGGTGGCGCGGGATCGGCGCTGGCAGGGTTCGGGTGTCTACCTCTGCGGGAAATGTGGGAGCACAACACACGTCACGACGAGCCGGGACACGAACTTCTATGTCTGCAAGGAATCAGCCCATCTGTGGAGGCGGCAGGACACTCTCGATGCTTACATCGACACGCTGGTGGTCGATCGACTCACCGCGGAGGACGCCCACTTTGTCCTCGACAAGTTCGACGACGGGGTCGATGTCCCAGCCCTCCAGGGCAAGCAGGAAGGGCTGCAGAGGCGGCTCGAAGCGTTGGCGCAGGTTTTCGCGACTCGTGAGGTCGACGGGGACCGAGTGACAGCGCATCCTGCACAGATCAGGTACGACCTCGCTCGGGTCGACACCGCTCGCACTGTCCAGTCGCAGTGGGACCGGCTGGCCAAGTCGATCGGTGCCGACGATCTTCGGGCACGCTGGGAGAAGGTCGGTGCCGACGATCTTCGCGCACGCTGGGAGAAGATGAGCGCGGATCGGCGCGGCACGGTAATCGCACTGCTGATGACGGTGACCATACTTCCGTCGCCCCGCGGTCGAAAGGCTTTCGATCCGGAGTTTGTCCGGATCGATTGGAAGCGTTAAAGCTTCCTTGGGTTCGTGCCGTGATCGCAACACCACTGATCAAAGGGTGTTGCACATGGCGAAATATTCTCATCGGATGGTTCCGGAGATCTTTCAGACGTTCTGGTCGGGGATGGCGGCGGGTGAGTTCATCACGGGCGCGGCCGAGGCGGCCGGCTCGTATCGCAAACAGGGTGCTCGGTGGCTTGCTGCCTGTGGTGGGGTGCGTCCCCGGCGTGGCCGCAACCTCAAGGGCCGGTGTTTGACGTTCGCGGAGCGGGAAGAGATCGCCATCGGCATCGCCGCAGGTCACACGCTTCGTGAGATCGCGAAAGCCTTGAACCGGAGTCCGTCGACGATCTCACGCGAGATCGCCCGCAATTGTGAGCCGTCCGGGCGGTACCGAGCCAGATCGGCTCACGCAGCCGCCTACCATCGGGCCTCGCGGCCCAAGCCGTCCAAGCTCGCCATCAATCCGTCGCTGCGCGAGACGGTCGAGAAATCCCTGACCGAGCGCCACTCACCCGAGCAGATCGCGGGCCGCCTCCGACTCGATTTCCCCGACGATCCACAGATGCGGGTGAGCACCGAGACCATCTACCAATCGCTCTACCAACCCTCCCGCGGCGGACTCGAACACACCCTCACTCGATCGTTGCGGACCGGACGTGGGCTGCGCCGACCCAGTCGGAAGGCCGGCCAGCGCAAGAATCGGATCCCCGATATGGCCAACATCGCGGACCGCCCCAAAGACGTGAAAGACCGTGCAGTACCGGGATATTGGGAGGGTGATCTCATTGTCGGCAAACGGAATCTGAGCGCGATCGGCACACTCGTCGAACGTTCGACCGGCACCGTCATGTTCGTTCATCTGCCCGACGGATACAAGCCCGAGCAGACCGCGCCCGCGTTGACCGAACAGCTCGAGACGCTGCCCACGAGCCTGCGCCGGACCCTGACGTGGGACCAGGGTTCGGAGATGCGGGACTGGAAGAGCGTCAGCGCGGCCACCGGGATCGACATCTACTTCTGTGATCCACACGCACCCTGGCAGCGCGGGACCAACGAGAATACGAACGGCATTCTCCGTCAGTACTTCCCCAAAGGTTCGGACCTGAGTGTGCACTCGAAAGCAGACCTGGAGTGGGTCTCACGGCAACTCAATGAGCGCCCCCGGAAACGGCTAGAATTTCGCACACCCATCGAAGAGATGGAACGACTGCTGTTGCGATGACCGCCAGAATCCGCCCTTCCTTAATCGGTCCCAGGCATCGAATTTTCCCGCCCAGTTGGGATCCGATGATTACCAACAATGCTCAGCGAGATCCGCCTGTCGGAGAGCGGCTTCCACCGTCACCAACCCCGCCGGGTGGCGATCGGCGATACCCGGCGTGGATGATCCACACCGGCAGCCAACCCCGGGCGATCAGGGCGCGGAGGTAATGCACATTTGCACGGGGCCCCGTTGTGGGTTGCTCAGTTAGTGCCTCCGCGCAGGAGGCGACGCGACGGTGCAGACTCCTCTGGCGCCTGCACCGTCGCAGACCTCGCCGCCGTGCCTTCCGAGGCACCGGCCTCGGACGGTCCTGAGGAAATCGCGGACCCAACCGAGAGGAACGAGCAGACCTGCAGTGCCCTCAGGTGGTCCGAGATCGCCGATCTACTGGGTGTGGTCGCGCGGAGCGTCCGCCTCGGACCAGGCTTCCTGATCGTCGCGGTAGCGGCGGGTGCGTTTTGGTGCGGGAGGCACTGGTGCGCCCGCCTGCTGCTCGTTGCCGTAATGGCCGGGCGCTCCGTTCCACTGCTGACCCTGGTCGCCCTGGTAGGCCGGGGCGCCCTGATAGGCGGGCACTTCCTGCAGATCTCCCCCGCTCGGACCGTACTGCTGCGACGGGTACTCGTCGCGAACGTACGGGGCCGGCTGCGGCTGCTGAGGTGCCTGGTGCTGAGGGGGCTGCTGCTGCACGGCAGGCTGCGCGGGGGCGGCCGGCTGCATCTGCGGCAGAGACTTGTCGGTCTCGTAGTAGTACTTGTACTCGTAGACGCCCCGTCCGCGGCTCGGCGTCATCGTGATGATCGTTCCGAGGATGGTTGCCCCCACGCTGTGCAGGTTGCCCACCGCCCGCGACAGCTGATCCCGCTTGGTTTCGGCGTGCCGCGCGATGACCAGCGCGCCATCGGACATCGCGGTCAGCACGGTCGCGTCGGTGACCGGCAGCAGCGGTGACGCGTCGACGATCACGTAGTCGAAACGCCCCCGCAGATCGGCCAGCACCTGGCGGGCCGTCTCCGTTCCGAGGAGCTCACTCGGGTTCGGCGGGATCGGTCCGGACGCCAACACCGTCAGACCCGAGTACTGCGTCGGCTGAAGCACGGCCTCGAGACTGGCCTTGCCGGCGAGGACGCTGCTGAGACCGACGGAACCGACGACACCGAGGTACTTCGACACCCGCGGCTTACGGAGGTCGCCCTCGACCAGGCACACGTTCTGGCCGCCCTCCGCCAGCACGAGCGCGATGTTGATGGCGGTGGTCGTCTTACCCTCGGTGGGCAGCGAACTGGTGACGACGATGACACGCGGCGGGTTGTCGACCTCGAGGAACTGCAGGTTGGTCCGCAGCTCGCGGTAGGACTCGGCGCTCGACGAGTGGCCCTCGGCGAAGTTGATGGCCTGCTGCGTCTGCCGGTCCTTGTCGAACGGGATAGTGCCGATCAGTGCCGACCCGGCGAGTTCCTCGACGGTGCGCCGGTCCTTGACCGTGTTGTCGAGGCGATCACGCAGGACTGCCAGCGCAATGCCGAGGAGCAATCCCACCGCTGCACCCAGCGCCAGGTTGCGCATGGTCTTCGGGGAGACCGCCACCGTCGGCGTCTGTGCCTGCTGCTCGACGACGACCCGGGCGGCGGGGGCGCCGCCACGCTCGGGCGTTTCCAATTCTCGTGCCATGACGACGAACTCGTCGGACAGGGCGTTGGCGATGTCGCGGGCGCGTTCCGGCGACGGATCCTGCACCTTGACGTCGATCAGCACGGTGTCCGGCGCGGAGCTGGCCTTCACCTGTGAGGCGAGTGCGGGCGCCGTCATGTCGAGGCCGAGCTTGTCGATGGTTCGCTGCGCGAGATTTTCACCGGTGAGCAGCTTGGTGTAGGACGTCACTCGCTGCTGCGAGAACAGGTTTCCCTGGTATATCTCGTTGACTGATGCCCCGGACGAGGTGGAGACGAACATGCGGGTCGACGCCTCGTATATCGGCGTGGTGAGCAGTGATGCTCCCAGCGCGCCGAGAATAGCGACCACGGTGGTGATCGCGATGATCTTCCATCGTGACTGCAGAATTCGCAGGTAGTCCTGAATTTCCATTATCGAGTCTCCCATCGACTTCACGCGGGGGCTTTGCGTGATCGTGCTGTCATCTACTTCGTTTCGACCCGACTGAACCTCTGCATCGTAGTGATGGCCGCGGTCAGGGGCGGCGGGGTGCTTCACGGTCCGGAGTGGCCTCCCGATCCCCGTAGTCTTCGTCCGATCACGGCCACCGGTCCACGCCCGACCATGTCCGCGTGCACAGCATCGATGCGGTGTTCGGTGACGTCACCGCCGAAGTGTCGCCGCCAGTCCGGGACTAGTTCCGGATGGTGGTCGAGATCATGTGCAGCGGTGAAGAACACGGCGTCGCCGTCGAAGTATCGGGGCTGATGTGTCGATGCGATCTGTTCGAGACGGATGAGTAGCTCGCCGAGCGACTGCACCCGATCGGCCGACACCGCCGCTCCGAGCTCTGGGGGTAGGCCCAGCTGGGGCGGGTTGTCGCCGGGGTTCACGAGCGCGGCACGGTGTTCGGGCAGCAGGGTGTCGAGCATGGCGAGGGTCGCAACTTCCTGGCCCGCTTCGCGTAGTTGCACGGCCATCTCCTGCGCCACGGTGCCGCCCAGCGACCAGCCGAGCAGGTGGTACGGACCGGTCGGCTGGACCGTGCGGATGGCGTCGATGTGGCGGCTGGCCAGCTCGGTAATGGACGAGGGCAAGTCCGTGTCACCGGTTGCCTGCACTCCGTACAACACACGTCCGGAGAGATGTTCCGCGAGTCCGGTGTAGCACCATGCGATTCCCGCCGCGGGGTGGATGCAGAACAGTGGTGGACCGTCGCCGTCTCCGCCGAGGCGCACCAGCGCGGCGAACGGATCTTCGGACGAATCGCTGCCGGATTCGATGCGCTTGGCGAGTCGCGCGGCGGTGGGGTCGGTGAAGAGCCATTGCAGGGGCACGTCCCGGTCCAGCCTGGTGCGCAGTTCGTCGGCGACGGCCACCGCGCCCATGGAGGTGCCGCCTTGGGCGAAGAAATCTTGATCCGCGCCGATGGAGTCCGTTCTGATGGCGTTGGCCATTACCTCGGCAACCACGGTCTCCAGGTATCCGGACGGCGGTGTCACTGGCGTGTCCGGATCGAATTCCGGCTCGGGAAGCGCGGATCGGTCGACTTTGCCCGACGGCAGTACTGGCAGGCTGTCGAGCAGGATGACGGCGGACGGCACCAGATGGCGGGGCAGGACCGTCCGGGCGAAGTCGCGCACTGTGTGGGGGGTGAGCGCGGAGTCCGGTTCGGCCACCAGGTAGGAGACGAGGACGGGCTGTCCACCGGGAGCCGTCACCGGTGTGGTGATCGCGAACCGAACGTCGGGATGGCGGGCCAGGGCGGCGTCCACCTCGGCGGGTTCGACGCGGATGCCGTGCAGCTGTACCTGTGCGTCATTGCGTCCCAGGTAGTCCAGGGCGCCGTGCGCATTGCGGCGCAGGAGGTCTCCGGTGCGGTACATCCGGTCGCCGGGCTTCCCGTACGGGTTCGGGACGAATTGCGTGGCGGTGAGACCACGTCGTCCGAGGTAGCCACGGGCGACGCTGGTTCCGGACAGGTAGAGCTCACCTGTCACGCCGTCGGGTACCGGGTGCAGCCTCGGGTCGAGCACGAGGGCGGCGGCGGCGTCGATCACGTCTCCGATGTCGACGCCGTCATCGATGTCGGCTGGTGTGAGAGGTCCTGCGACCGACGCCAGGATTGTGAATTCGGTGGGACCGTAGGCGTTGAAGAGCCGGTGATGCGATGCCCAGGTCGCCGCCAACGCGGACGGTAGGCGTTCGCCGACCGACACCACGGTCCGTGGTCCTTCGTCGCCGAGGCTGTCGGCGTCGAGGGTGGCGAGGACGGTGGGTGTCGCGACGAAGTGGGTGATGCGCTCCTGGCGCACCACGTCGGCTAGCTGATCGCCGGCGTAGCTGAAGTCGGGTGCGATCACGAGGGTGCCGCCGGACGAGAGCGCGTAGAGCATTTCGAAGAGTGAGGCGTCGAAGGTGGGGGACGCCAGCTGGAGCACCCGCACGTCACCGTCGACGTCGAGCACGGGTGCTTGTGCGGCAACTACATTCACCAGGCCGCGATGCGGCACCACGACGCCCTTGGGTTTTCCGGTGGTACCGGATGTGTAGATCATGTACGCGGCACCCTCCGCCCGTGGGTACTTGTTCACCGGGGGCGATGGAGAGGTACTCACGGGTGGGAGCCACGGGATTGTGGCTGGGAGCTCGGCGACGCGTTCGGGCACGGTCAGCCCGACCACGGCACCGGAGTCTGCGAGCATCCATTCCAGACGCTCGGTGGGATGCGACGGGTCCAGCGACAGCCAGACGGCGCCCGCTTTCGCCACCGCCCACACGGCGGCCACCCAGTGCCGGCCACGACCCGTGGCGACCGCGACCACGTCCTCGGGTCCGACGCCCCGGCCGGAGAGCGCCCGGGCCCACCGCTGCGCCACGTCGTCCAGTTCTTCGTATGTCCACTGCACACCGCCGTCCTCGACGGCGACGGCGTGCGGGGTGTCCCGGACCTGCGTCTCGAAGATCTCGGCGAGAGTTTTCGGCTGATAGTTCCGGGCAGGGCCACTGACGAGGGCCGCACGTTCGCTCGCCTCGAGGATGTCGATGTCACCGACCACCTCGGACGGATCGGTCAGGGCTGCGTCGAGGATGCGATCGAAGCGCTGTGCCAGCGCCCGGGCGGTGGAGTCGTCGAACAGGTCCGTGGCGTACAACAGCCGCAGCGTCAGCTCCCCCACCGATTCCGTGAAGTCCCAGACCAGGTCGAATTCAGCCGTGGCACTGGTCGCTCCGACCGCATCGACCTCGGCTCCGGGCAGACCGCCCGGCCGCGGCGCTGCGTGCTGGTAGGTGAGCATTACCTGGAACAGCGGGTTGTACGAGGTGGAGCGGTGGGGGGCCACGTGGGCGACCACGTCGTCGAACGGCACGTCGGCGTGGGCGAACGCGTCGAGGTCCACCGCCCGCACCTGCTCGAGGAGCGCGGCAAAGGTTGCGGCGGAGTTCACGTCGGTACGCAAGGCGACGGTGCCGACGAACATCCCCACCAGCGCGTCGAGGGCGGGGTCGGGTCGTCCAGCAACGGCGGTGCCGATCACGACGTCCGGGTGCCCCCCTTCGCGGGACAGCAGGACGGCGAGCGCGGCGTGCAGCACCATGAACACCGTGACGCCCTGACTGCGGGCAACGTCGGACAATCGTTGACGCACGTCGGGGTCCAGTGTCCACTCGACGGTGGCGCCTGCGTGGCTCGGTTGGCCGGGTCGCGGACGGTCGGTGGGCAACGCGATCGGGGCGTCGACGCCGTCGAGGGTCCGGGTCCAGTAGTCGAGCTGAGTATGGGCGACGCTGTCGGGGTCGGCGGGGTCGCCGAGCATCTCGCGCAGCCACACGCTGTAGTCCGCGTACTCGATGGGAAGCGGCGCCCACTGTGGTTCGCGTCCTTCGCTGCGCGCGGTGTAGGCGGCCTCGAGGTCGGTGGCCAACCGGCCCATGGATCCGCCGTCCAGCGCGATGTGGTGGACGACGGCGGCGAGCACGTGGCCACCGCCGGTGTCGGACCACAGTTGCACGCGGAGCGGGGTTTCCGACTCCAGGTGGAAGGGTCGCCGCACGAATTCCGCGACCTCGGCCGGCACATCGGCGGCTGTGACGGGATGCAGGTCGATGTCCACCGGAACGATCACCTGGTGCGGGCCGCTGTCATCGATGGGAAAGACTGTGCGTAGCACGGCATGCCGCTGCACCACGTCGGCGAGTGCGCATCGCAGTGCGTCCAGGTCGGTGTCGTCGCCGAGCCGTTGCACGAACATGAGGTGGTGCATCGAGGCACTGGGATCGATGCGGTGAAGCAGCCACATCCGTTGCTGCGGCGGGGACAACGGAATCCGGCTGTCCGGGTTCCGCCGCACCAACGGAATGCGTGTCGCGGCCGCGTGCCGCTGGTCGAGCCACACGGCCATGCCGGCGGCGGTGGGATGATCGAACAGCGCCCTGACGGGGACGTCCACGCCGAACGCCGCCGACAGTCGCCCCGTCACCGCGGTGGCAGACAGGGAGTCGCCGCCGATGTCGAAGAAGTTGCTGTGGCCACCGACGCTCGCGCCTCCGAGCACTTCGGCGAACACCCCTGCTACCAGTTCCCCGGTCACGGTCCGCGGTGGGGCCGGGGAGTCGGTATCGACGTCGCTCGCCTCGAGGGCCTGGGTGTCGAGTTTGCCGTTGGCGGTGAGCGGCAGGCTGTCGCGAACCATGATGCGCTGCGGTACGAAGTGCGACGGAAGTTGCCGGGCCAACGCCGCGCGGAGCGATTCGGCCGCCACGCCCGCACCTGTGACGAAGGCGACCAGCCGACGGCGGTGCAACAGCACCACTGCCTGGGTGACATCGGGCAGCGCCAGCAGTGCGGCCTCCACCTCGGCGGGCTCGATGCGCATGCCGCGCACCTTCATCTGACGGTCTGCGCGGCCAATGTAGGACAGGGTGCCGTCGACGCGGCGGTGCACCACGTCGCCAGTGCGGTAACGGCGGATTCCGCCCTGTCCGGCAATGAAGTTCGCGGCCGTCAGCACTGGATCCGCCACGTAACCGAGGGCCAGTCCCAGCCCGTCCAGGTACAGTTCGCCGACGCCCCCGAGTGGTACCGGACGCAGCCGGTCGTCCAGGACCATCGCTGTCGTGCCGGGGACGGGGGTGCCGATGGTGACGTCTGCGTCCACCTCGGCCAGGGTGGCCACCACTGTGGACTCGGTGGGCCCGTAGGCGTTGAGCATCAGCCGCCCGTCGCTCCAGGCTGCGGCCTGCTCCGGGCTCAAGGCCTCGCCGCCCACAGCGACCACCTGCAGGGTGTCCAGTTTCCGCGGCTCGAGGGTGGCGAGGACGGAAGGTGTGGAGAGGTAGTGCGTCACGTTCTGCTCGGTGAGTAGGTGCTGCAGTTCGGCGCCGCCGTAGACATCGGGGGGTGCCACAACGAGGCAGGCGCCCGACCGGAAGGCCAGCAGCATCTCGAGCAGCGCCGCGTCGAAGGTGGGGTTGTAGCCGTGCAGTACCCGCGCCTGCGGGTGTACTCGGTACCGGCGGACGGCTTCGTCGGCGAGGGCGCCCAGTCCGCGGTGGGTGACGGCCACGCCCTTCGGGGCGCCGGACGATCCGGACGTGTAGATGATGTACGCGACCGACGGTTGGGCCGACGTCTGCGCCTGCGCCACCATTGCGTTCCGGCGTTCGGCGGGGTGGGTGGGGTCGAGCGGCAGGAAGGTGGCCCCGGTCCGGGTGACGGCCCAGAGTTCGACCACGAAGTCGATCGAGCGCGGCAGGCAGATCTCCACGACCGTTCCGGGACCGGCGCCCTCGTCGCGAAGCTGACCGGCCCGCTGCTGCGATGCTTCGGCCAGTTCGCGGTAGGACAGTGTCCGGGTACCGTCGGTGAGAGCCGGACGGTCGGGGTGCGCGGCGGCGGTGGACAGGAAGATGTCGGTGAGGGTGCGGGTGTCGTCAGCGGGTCCACCGGTGAGCGGCGGTGCCGGCGTCAGCGCGATCTCCCCCACCGTCACCTGCGGATCGAGTGCGACGGCCGCGAGCACCTGTCCCAGCTGGGCTGCCAGCGAGGCTGCGGTGGCGGGATCGAACAGGTCGGCGGAGTAGGCGACGGCGCCGTCCATCCCGGCGGGCTCCTCGCCGTCCCATCGCTCGCGAACTGTGACATGGAGATCGAATTTTGCTGTGCGGGTATCGACTTCCCGAACTTCGACGCGAAGGCCGACGACGTCGACGGCCGGTAGGTCGAGGTTCTCCACTGCCAGCGCGACTTGTGGTGTGCGGCCCCCGAGCAGGTCGGCGATCGATTCGAAGGGCACGTCGGCGTGCTCGAACGCATCGACGTCGAAGTCGCGCACCTGGGCCAGTAGTCCGTTGAACGGCATGTCCGGCTGGACCTGCGCCCGCAGCGCGAGGGTGTTGACGAACATGCCGACCAGCGGGTCGAGGATGCGGTCGCCGCGGCCGGCGACCGCGGTGGCAACGGTGACGTCGCGCGTCGCGCCGAGCCGCGAGAGGAGCACCGACAGGGCCGCGTGCAGCACCATGAACGGGGTGCCGCGGTAGTCGCGGGCCAACCGGTGGACGGCTCGCTGGACGTCGGCGGGGATCTGGAAGGTCACCGTCCCGGCGGTGGCGGTCGTGGTGTCGGTGGCCTGTTGCCGGTCCGGGACGAGTGCGGCACCCGACTCGGCGCCGTCGAGGGCGCGCCGCCAGTGCTCGATTCTGCGCGTCGCGTACCCGCTGCGCAGCAGTTCCTGCTCCCAGAGCGCGTAGTCGGCGAAGTGTAGGGGCAGCGGCGCCCAGTCGGGTGTGTGTCCGGCGCGACGCGCTTGGTAGGCGGTGAGCACGTCGGTCACCAGGGGGGTGAGGGACCAGCCGTCGGCGGCGATGTGGTGGAGCACCACTGCCAGCACGTGTGAGTCGGGGCCGATCTGCAGCAACTGGACACGCAGGGGCGTTTCGCGGGTGAGGTCGAACCCTTCGGCCGCGAATGCGGCGACCACGTGGCCCAGAGTCTCCGGGTGTGTGTATTGGGGTGTGAGGTCCAGTTCGGGGGCTGGGAGGATCTGCTGGTGGGGCAACTCTCCGGCTGCGGCGGGGTACTGGGTGCGCAGTACTTCGTGCCGGGTAACGACGTCCGTGAGGGCCGCCGACAGTGCAGGCACGTCGAGTGGCCCGTCCAGGCGCAGTGTTGCGGGCTGGTTGTAGGCCGCGGACGACGGGTCGCGGCGGTTGAGCACCCACATCCGGTACTGGCTGCGCGACAGGGGAATTTGATCCGGACGCGGTCGTCGGACGAGCGTGGGGCGCAGATCCGGTTCGGGGACGACATCGTCGAGGGCGGTGGCCAGTTCCGCGACCGTGGGGTGGGCGAAGAGGCTGCGCAACGACACCGGGTGGCCCACGGCCTCGGAGAGCCGCGCGGTCAGCTGGGTTGCCAGCAGCGAGTTGCCGCCGGCATCGAAGAAGTGTGCCCCACGGCCGGCCTCGGGCAGTTCGAGGACTTCGGCGAAGACGGCGGCCACCGCGCGTTCGGTGTCGGTGATGGGCGGTTCGTACTCGCCCGCACCGAGTTCGGGTGTGGGCAGGGAACGCAGATCGAGCTTGCCGTTGACCGTCTGCGGCGGCGAATGGAGCACCACGACGGCCGTCGGCACGAGGTACGACGGCAGCAGTTCGGCCAGGCGACGCCGTAGTCCGTCCGCGTCGAAGTGTGGGTGGTGCGGCAGCACATAGGAGACGAGTGAGTCGGAACCGGTCGGTGTGGGCTGCACGATGGTGGCCGCGAAGTCGATGTCGGCGATGCGGGCGATGGCGGCGTCGATCTCACCCGGTTCGACGCGGACGCCGCGGATCTTGACCTGGCTGTCGTTGCGGCCCAGGTACTCCAGTTCGTAGCCGTTCCGCCACCGCACCAGGTCCCCGGTGCGGTAGTAGCGTGCGCCGTCGGGGCCGGCGACGAAGCGTTCCGCTGTCAGCGCGGGTTGTCCGGCGTAGCCGCGGGCCAGGGCGCCGCCTGACAGGTACAGCTCACCGGGCACGCCGACGGGGATCGGGCGTAGCCGGTCGTCGAGGACGAGGGCGGTGACACCTGGGATGGGTGTGCCGATGGTCACCGGCGTTCCGGGCGACAGTGGAGGGGTCGCGATGGTGTACATCGTCGTCTCGGCGGGGCCGTAGCCGTTGACCAGCCGGCGGCCCGGTGCCCAGCGGTCGACCAGCTCGGGTCCGAGTCGTTCTCCGCCCACCATCAGTACTTCCAGGTCGGGCAGTGCGGTGTCTGCGAGTGTCGCGAGGACGGTGGGTGTGAGGCAGGCGTGGGTGATCCGTTCGCGGCGAAGGAGTTCGCCCAGTGCCGGGCCGGCGAATTCGGTGTCGGACGCGATCACGAGTGTGGCCCCGGATGCCCCTGCGATCAGGATCTCGAGCAGGGTCATGTCGAATCCGGCGGCGGCGCGGTGCAGTACCCGTGAGCCCGGTGCGGCGCCGAATCTCGACGTCGCGTCGGCGTCCAGCGCGGCGAGGCCGGAGTCGGTGACCACCACAGCTTTGGGGGTGCCGGTGGTTCCGGACGTGAACACTACGTACGCCGTGCCCGTCGCCCGCGGCAGGCTGTCGGTGACGCCCCGCATCGCGGCCACCCGGGCTTCGGGCAGCGCCGGGTCTATCAGGACGGGTGCTGCGCCTGCTTTCGCGATCGCCCACAACCTGACCACGGATTCGGTCGAACGAGGCGCCGACCAGACGACGGCCTCGCCCGGCCGCACACCTGATTCGGCGAGTTCGCGGGCGATGGCGTCGGATCGGGCGTCGAGTTCCCGGTATGTCAGCTGGGTGTGGGAGTCGCGGACCGCCACGGCGTCCGGCGCCATGTGGGCGCCGCGCGTGATCATGGCCCGCAACGTCAGCGCGCCCGGTGCGCGGGGCCCGGTTGCCGGGACCAGGGCGGACCGCTCGGCCGCGCTCAGCAGGTCCACATCGCCCACCGAGATATCGGGGTTCGCGGTGACCGCCTCGAGGAGGCGCACCAGCTGCGCAGCGAATTCGGCCACGGTGGCGTGGTCGTAGAGCTCTGGGTTGTAGCCGAAGTGGAGTGTCATCGGCTCGCCGGGGCCGGGCTCGGCGACGGTGAGCTGCAGATCGAAGTTGGCGTATTCGATGTCCGGGATCACCGGGGTCACCGTGAGCCCGGGCAGGGTGAGGGGGGCGGGGCGGTGTCGCTGCATGGACAGTGCCACCTGGAACAGCGGGTGGTGCGACGCGGATCGTGGCGGGTTGAGCAATTCCACCAGCGACTCGAACGGCATGTCGGCGTGGGTGTAGGCCGCGATGTCACGTTCGTGCACCTGGGCGAGCAGTTCGGTGAAGCTGGCGCT
Organism: Rhodococcus sp. USK10; assembly: GCF_019378875.1. Lineage (NCBI taxonomy): Bacteria > Bacillati > Actinomycetota > Actinomycetes > Mycobacteriales > Nocardiaceae > Rhodococcus > Rhodococcus sp. USK10. Next base: position 519,491 of record NZ_CP076047.1, on the reverse strand, counting down.
CGGCTCGACGGTGGCCCGCAATACCAGGGTGCCCGCGAACATGCCGACGACGTCGTCGAGTTTCGGGTCGGTGCGGCCGGCGACGGCGGTGCCGATGGGAACGTCAGGGCTGCCGCTGTACCGGGAGAGCAGCGCGGCGAGTGCGGCGTGCAACACCATGAACGTCGTGGCCCGGCCGGTGCGGGCCAGTGCGGCCAGGGACTTGTGCAACGCTGCGTCCACCACCACCGAATGCGAGGCTCCCTCCCCCGACGGGATGGCGGGGCGGGGGCGGTCGGGTGGGAGTGTCACCAGTTCGGGTAGCCCGGCCAGGGCACCCAGCCAGTAATTCGACAGTGCGCTGTCGCTGTTCTTGCTGTCCTCGGCCAGCATGCGACGCTGCCAGATGCTGTAGTCGCTGTATTGCACCGGCAGCACGGGCCATTCGGGACTGTTGCCGGCGAGCCGGGCCTGATACGCCACCAGGGTGTCCCGGATCAGTGGGGTCAGCGACCATGCGTCGGCGGCGATGTGGTGGACCACCAGGGCGAGGACGTGGGTTGTTGCGGCGGTCCGGTAGAGGCGCACCCGCAGCGGCGGCTCTGCGGCCACGTCGAAACCGTCGCCGGTGAGGGCGCGGACGTGGGCGGCGACGGCGTCGGCGGGAATGGCGATGGCAGTGAGGTCCAGTGGGATCTCGTCGGCCTCGAGCACCAGCTGCTGCACACCGTCAGTGGTTCGCGGGTACACGGTGCGCAGGGTGCGGTGGCGGTGCACGACGTCGCGTGCGGCTGCGGCCAGTGCCTCCACGTCGAGGTCGCCGTCGAGTCGGACGATGAGCGGGATGTTGTATCCGGCCGCGCCGGTGTCGAATTGATTGAGAATCCACATGCGTTCCTGCGCGGGCGAGAGCGGAAGCTGTTCACCCGCGGCGACCGGCACCAGGGGCGGTCGGCGGCGACCGTCCCCGGCCCGCTCCTGCACCCGCGCCGCCAGTTCCGCGACGGTGGGTGCCTCGAAGAGGTCGCGGACCGTCACGTCCGTGTCGAAGACGGCGCTGAGCCGGGCGGCGACCCGGGTGGCGATCAACGAGTTGCCGCCAAGGTCGAAGAAGCTCTGCCGGGCGCCTACCTCGATGCCACCGAGAAGCTCGGTGAACACACCGGCCACCACCTCCTCGATGGGCCCGTGGGGTGCGTGGGAGTCGGCGGCATGGAGGGTCGGTTCCGGCAGAGCCTGATGGTCCAATTTCCCGTGGGGGGTCAGCGGGAAGCCCGGGACGGGCACCACTGCACCCGGCACGAGATATTCGGGCAACACCGACCGCAGGTAACCGAGGAGGGTGCGCGAGTCGGAGGTGGTCACCACGTAGGCCACCAGTTGGTCGCCGACGGCGCTGCCCCGCACCATCACTGCGGCGTGCTCGACGTCGGGACGACGCAGAAGTGCCGCCTCGATCTCTCCGGGCTCGATGCGGTAGCCGCGCACCGCCACCTGGGTGTCGGCACGGCCGATGTGTTCGAGTCCACCACCGGTGTGGAAGCGGACGAGATCGCCCGTCCGGTACATGCGGGTGCCGGGCACGAAGGGGTCGGCGACGAACCGTTCCGCGGTGAGCGTGGGCCGACCGAGGTAACCCCGCGCCACCTGTGCGCCGGAGACGTACAGTTCGCCGACCGTCCCCGGGGGCACGGGATGCAGCGACCCGTCCAGAACATACGTCCGCAGTCCCGGAAGCGCTGTACCCACGGACCGTCGGCCGTCGCCCGACTTCAGGTCGTAGCGGGTGACGTGCACCGTGGTTTCGGTGATGCCGAACATGTTGACCGCACGCACGTTCGGGTGATGGCCGAGCCATAGCACGACCACGGCGGGCTCGAGGGCCTCACCGCCAAAGATCAGCAGCCGCAGCGAGGAGCTGTCGAGGTGCTCGACGAGTTGCCCGAACGCGGACGGCGTCTGGTTGAGGACGGTGACACCCTCGCGTACCAGAATTTCGGCGAATTCACGGGGTGAGCGGGCCAGGTAGCGGTCGACCAGCACGAGGCGTCCGCCGGTGGTGAGAGCGCCCCACATCTCCCAGACCGAGAAGTCGAAGGCGTGGGAGTGGAACATCGTCCACACGTCGCCCGGGCCGAAGCCGAATTCCTCGCGGGTGTTGGCGAGCAGCGACAGTACGTTGGCGTGGGTGACCGTCACGCCCTTCGGCTGCCCGGTGGAGCCCGACGTGTAGATCACGTACGCCGCTCCCCCAGGTACGCCGCGGCGAGGCGCGTCAGAGGGCACAGTGTGACTCGCCTGCGGCATCTCGGAGATCACCACCGCCGGCGCAGCGTCGTCGAGCAGGTATCGGATGCGGTCGGCGGGGTAGTCGACGTCGATGGGCAGGTATGCGGCGCCGGCCCGGACCACGGCGAGCATCGCCACGAGCAGATCGACCGAACGGGGCAGAACGAGGGCCACCAGGTCTTCGGCTCCCACGCCGGACGCCCGCAGGTTCTCGGCCATCTCCGCGGAGCGGTAATCCAGTTCACCGTAGGTCAGTGCGCTGTCACCGAACGTGATGGCCACCGCGTCGGGATTCTCGGCGGCGCGCCGCTCGAACAGTTCCGCCAATGACGATGCTTCCGGGGCAATCCCGGCCACACCCGACACAGTTGCGGCGCGTTCGGACTCGCTCAGTACGTCGATCGATCCCACACGCACCTGCACATCGGTGGTCACCGACCGCAGCACCCTCAGCAGGCGTTCCGCCCACCGCTCGACCATCTCGGAATCGAACAGCTCTGCCGGGTACACGAATACGCCGTCGAGACCGACGGGTTCACCATTGTCGCCGCGCTGTTCGCGAACGGACACCTCGAGGTCGAAGCGACTGGTGCCGGTGCCGAGTTCACGGCCGCGAACCTCCAGCCCCGGCAACGCGACGTCCGGGACGGACGCGAAGTTGTCGAATGCCAGCATCACCTGGAACAGCGGGTGATGCGTGGTGGAGCGGGAAGGCGCGACCGCATCCACCACCAGTTCGAACGGCACCTCGGAATGGGCGAACGCGGCCAGGTCCGCTTCCCGAATGGCGGCAAGGAGGGCGTCGAAGCCGCCGCGTGGGTCGATGCGGCTGCGCAGGGCCACGGTGCCGACGAACATGCCAACCACGTCGTCGAGCGCCGGGTGGGTGCGCCCCGACGTGGGGGTACCGACGGCGAGGTCGTGGGCACCGGTCAGCTTGGACAGCAGGACGGCGAGCGCGGCGTGCAGCACCATGAACGGCGTCGCGTTCTGCTCCCGGGCCACTGTTTCCAGTCGCCGGTGCAACTCGGCGGGCACCGAGAACGCGACCTGTCGGGCGGTCAGCCTGTCGGTGCCCGGTCGTGGCCGGTCGGTGGGCAGCGGCAGCAGGGTGGGCAGGCCGTCGAGGGCGGAGGTCCAGTAGTCGAGTTCGCGCCGCATCCGGCTGTCGGGGTCGGCGATGTCTCCGAGGACGCGGCGCTGCCACCGCGCGTAGTCGGTGTAGGCGACGGGAAGCGGTGCCCAGTCGGGGACACGGCCGGACGTCCTCGCGTGATACGCGCTGACCACGTCCCGGATCAGCGGACCGAACGACAATCCGTCGACGGCGATGTGGTGCAGCACCACGACGAGGGTGTGGCGCCGGGGCGCAACCGCGAACAGGGCGGCGCGCAGTGGTGGCGCGGTGGTGAGGTCGAACCCGCGGACGGCGAAGGTGGCCTCGTCCTCGGTGGGCGTGAGGTCGACGGCGGCGGGGACGACCTTCTGGACGGGTCCTGTTTCGGTGTCGGGGAAGACGGTGCGCAGCACGGTGTGCCGGTCCACCACGTCGTGCAGGGCGGCGGACAGTGCGGCGCGGTCGAGGTCACCGTCGAGGTCGACGGCGAACGGCACGTTGTAGGCGGGCGACTGGGGGTCGACCCGGTTGAGCAACCACAGCCGTTGCTGCGCGTAGGCGAGCGGCGCCGGCTGGTCCGTGGTTTCGGCGACGAGCGGTGGACGCTGGTCACCGCCCTCCTCGATCAGGGCGGCGAGCGCGGCGACGGTGGGCCGGTCGAACAGGTCGCGCACCCCGATGTGCAGTCCGGACACTACTGCCAGTCGCGACGCCACCTGGGTGGCCGAGAGCGAATTTCCTCCCAGGGCGAAGAAATCCGCGTCTGCGCCGATGTCGGGGAGGCCGAGGACGGCTGCCACCGCGTCCGCCACCGTCTGCTCGACGGGGGTCTGCGGGGGCCGGGCCGATGTCGGCAGTTCGGGTGCGGGCAGGGCGTCGCGGTTCACCTTGCCGTTGACCGTGAGCGGCACGGCGTCGAGCACGGTCACCGTGGTGGGCACCATGTAGTGCGGCAGTCGCTCGGACAGGTACGCGCGCAACGCTGCGGGGTCGAGGTCGCCGTGGCCGTGGACGTAGGCGGCGAGGATGTTGTCGTGCAGCACGGTGACGGCGGTGTCGACGCCGGGCGCCGACCACAGTGCCGCGTCGATCTCGCCGAGTTCCACGCGGAATCCGCGGATCTTGAGTTGGCTGTCGGCGCGGCCGACGAACTCGAGGGTGTGGTCGGCGGTCCAGCGCACCAGGTCGCCGGATCGATACATGCGACCGGATCCGTGGGGGTTCGCGACGAATCGTTCCGCGGTGAGGGCGGGTGCACCGAGGTAGCCGCGGGCCAGCGCCGGACCCGACAGGTACAGCTCACCGGTTACACCGACCGGCACCGGCCGAAGACGGGCGTCGAGGACCACTGCGGACGCACCGCGGATCGGACGGCCGATGGTGATCGGGTCGCCGGGCTGCAATGCGCTGCTTCCGGTGGCCCACACGGTGTGTTCGGTGGGTCCGTACAGATCCACGACGGTCCGGTGCCGGGAGGCCCAGCGCTCGGGCACTTCCGGTGGGCACGCCTCCCCCACCACGGCCAGGAACTCGAGTGAGTCCAGGCCTTCCGGGTCCATCAGCGCGGGCACCGAGGGGGTGGTGGTCCAGTGGGTGACGCGTTCGCGGAGGAGCAGGTCCTTCAACTCGTCGCCGCCGACCACGCCGGGTGGGGCGATCACGAGGGTGGCGCCGCCGATGGCGGCTACGAGAATTTCGTGGAAGGCGCCGTCGAAGCTGGGGGCCGCGAAGTGCAGGACGCGGGAGTCCGGTTCCACGCGGTATCGGGCACGGACCTCGGCGGCGTGGTTCGCGAAGCCGCGGTGGGTCACCACGACACCCTTGGGTTCGCCGGTCGACCCGGAGGTGAAGACCACATACGCGGGGTGATCCGCCGAGAGCGGCCGGACGCGCTCGGCGTCGCCGATCGGTGCCGAATCCCCCTGCCTCTCGCGCGGATCGATCCACACGATGCCGTCGGGAACGAGGTCGGCGTCGTGCGCGATCGCGACGCGCACTCCGGCGGCGGTGAGGATGCGGGCGGTGCGTTCGGCCGGATGATCCAGGTCGATCGGCAGCGACGCGGCACCGGCACGGGCAACGGCCCACACCGCGGTCACCGAGTCGATCGAGCGGGGCAGCAGCAGCGCTACCGCGTCCTCGGGTCCGATGCCCAGCCGGATCAGCTTGCGCGCCAGCCGGTTCGCTCGCTCGTCCAGCTGACGGTAGGTCAGTTCGTCGTCTCCGCACCGCACCGCACTGTGTGTGGAGTTGCCGCGGAGAAGCTCGGGAAGCGTGATCGGCGAGAGTGCTGTCGGCCCGTGGGCGGGGACCAGGTCAGCAGCCTCGGACGGCTCGAGCAGGTCGAGATCGCCGACGGCCACCGACGGGTCCGCCACGGCCGATTGCAGCAATCGCTGCAGCAGTCTCGACCACCGGGCGATGGTGGCACGGTCGAACAGTTCTGTCGGGTAAGCGATCACGCCGTCGAGTCCGGCGGCCGCGCCGTCCTCGGCGCGGCGTTCCCGAATCTCGATCTCCAGGTCGTAGCGGCTGACGCTGCTCGGGGTGTCGCGACTGCGGACGGTGACGTCGTCGAATCGAATCTCGGGTTCGGTGAAGTTCTGGTAGGCGAGCATCACCTGGAACAGCGGGTGATGCGTGGTGGAGCGGGTCGGCGCTACGGCGTCGACGACCCGGTCGAACGGTTGCTCGCTGTGCGCGAATGCCGCCAGATCCGCGACGCGGGTGGCGGAGACGAGATCGGCGAACGGGAGGCTCGGATCCACTCGGGTGCGCAGGACGACGGTGCCGACGAACATGCCCACCAGATCGTCCAGGACCGGATCGGGGCGACCGGACACCGGCGTGCCGACGGCGATGTCGTCGGCTCCGGTGAGGACGGCCAGGGCGGCCGCCAGGGCACTGTGCACCACCATGAACGGGGTGGCGCTGCATCGTCTGGCCAGTTCCTCCACGGCGCGGTGGGTACTCGCGTCCACCGTGAAGGGGACGCGATCCGGGGTGGTTGCCGTCGCCGGACGCGGTCGATCGGTGGGTAGCGGCAGCCGTTCCGGCAGTCCGTCGAGGGTGGTCTTCCAGAACGCGAGGTCGCCGTTGGCGTTTTCCTCCACTATCCGGCGGTGCCAGCGGGCGTAGTCGCCGTACCGGACGGGTAGGGCGTCCCAGCCGGGAGCGTGGCCGTCCCGGCGTGCGCGGTAGGCGGCCATCAGGTCGCGGGCGAGTGGGGCGGCCGATAGTCCGTCGAAGACGATGTGGTGGGCGGCGACGGCCACGGTGTAGCCGTGGGTTCCGCGGTCGAAGAGCCGGACGCGAACCGGCGTATCCCGGGTGAGGTCGAATCCCTCGGTTGTCAGTGCGGTGATCGCCTCGTCGAGTTGGTGTTCGTCGACCGCGACCGGGGTGAGATCGAGTGCCGCCTCGGAGACCAGTTGCACCGCTCCGGTCTCGGTGTCCCGGAACACTGTGCGCAGAGGCTCGTGGCGGTCCACCACATCCCGGACGGCGGCGGCCAGTGCGTCGATGTCGACGGCGCCGCTGAGGTCCATCGCGAACGGCACGACGTAGTCGGCGCCGCCAGGGGTAATCCGGTCGAGCAGCCACAGCCGGTCCTGCGCCGGCGCGAGAGGCGCTTCGCGCCCGTGCGTGGTCGACGACGAGGGCAGAGACTCCTCGCGCACGGACGGGCTGCGGAGCAGCCTGGATGTCAGCGCCGCCACCGTGGGAGCCTCGAAGACGTCGCGCACACTCACTGGCCGGTCGAGGGCATGCCCGACTCGCGAGGCCAGGGTGGTGGCGGTCAGGGAACTGGCGCCGACCGAGAAGAAGTCCGTCTCGGCGTCGATCGACGGCAGGCCGAGCACGTCGGCGATCACCCGGGCCACGACTTCTTCGGTGGCGCCGCGCGGCTTCCGTGACCGCACCACGGACGCCCCGGGTTCGGGTAGAGCGGCCCGATCCACCTTGCCGTTGGTGGTCAGCGGCATCGTGTCGAGCACCGTGACCGAACCGGGCACCATGTAGTGGGGCAGCTTGTCGGCCGTGAATTCTTGCACTGCAGCCGGTTCCACGGATCCGGTGACGAACGACGCCAAGGTGGTGCCGTGCACCAGCGTCACGGCGCTCTCGACGCCGGGTGCCGCTCGCAGTGCGGCGTCCACCTCGCCGAGTTCCACCCGGAATCCGCGGACCTTCACCTGGTTGTCGGCGCGCCCGACGATCACCAGTTCGTGTGCGGGTGTCCACCGGGCCAGGTCGCCGGAACGGTACATCCGTGTGCCGTTGCCGGACGGGTAGGCGATGAACCGCTCGGCCGTCAGGCCCGGTCTGCCGTGGTAGCCCCGGCCGAGGCTCTCCCCTGCCAGGTATACCTCGCCGGTGACACCGACCGGGACCGGACGCAGCCGCGTATCCAGCACCAGCACTTCGGTTCCCTCGATGGGGCCGCCGATGGTCAGCGGACCGCCCGGTGTGAGGGGGTCGCTCATGAAGTTGACGATGGTGGTTTCGGTCGGCCCGTACCCGTTGACGACGATGCGTGCGGGCGCCCATCGCTGAGCGAGTTCCCACGGCAGTTCTTCGCCGGCCAGGTCGATCACCCGTAGGTCCGGTACCGACGACGGCTCCAGTGACGCCAGCACACTCGGTGTCACCATCACGTGGGTGACGCGTTCGCGGCGCAGCACGTCGGCGAGTTCGTCTCCGGCGAGGACCCCGGGCGGCACGATCACCAGGGTCGCGCCCGCGGTGAAGGCGAGCAGCATCTCGTTGATGGAGAGGTCGAACGACGGCGACGCGACGTGCGCCACGCGCGCGTCCGAATCGAGCAGTCCGAGCGTGGCGTTGGCGTTGGCCAGCGGCGCCAGCCCCCGGTGAGTAACCACGACGCCCTTGGGTCTTCCGGTGGAGCCGGAGGTGTAGAGCACGTACGCCGGATGGTCGACCCGCAGCGGACGGACACGATCTGCGTCGGTCACCGCGGCGGCGTCACCCGGGCCGTCGGCGATGTCGATCCATACGACACCGTCGGGCGCGTGCGCCGCGTCGGCGGCCAGGGCCACCGTGGCACCGGAGTCGTGGAGCATGAATTCGATCCGCTCCGGCGGATATCCCGGGTCCACCGGGAGGAACGCGGCGCCGCTGCGCGTGACGGCCCACACGGCGACGATCGACTCGACGGACCGCGGCAGCATCAGGGCCACCAGATCCTCGGGTCCGATCCCGCGCGCGATCAGCCGCCGGGCCAACCTATTGGCCCGGGCGTCCAGCTCGCGGTAGGTGACCTCGTCGCCGGCGCACCGCACCGCCACCCCGTCGTGGCTGCCGTCGAGGAGTTCGGGCAGAGTCGCGGCCGGTACGGCGACCGGCCCGACGCGCGGGACCAGTGCGGCATGTTCGTCCGGCTCGAGCAGGTCCAGATTCCCGACCGTCACCGACGGATCCGATGTTGCGGCGAGGAGTATTCGCTGCAGCATCGCCATCCACCGGTCGATCGTTTCGGTGTCGAAGAGTTCACGCGGGAAGTTCACGTCGGCGTGCAGCCCGTCCGGGGTGCGGTCGTCCGAGCGTCGCTCGCGGACGGTCAGGTCCAGGTCGAACGGTCGGGCGTGGGTCTGGACGTCCCGGACCCGGGCTGTCAGACCGGGCAGTGCCACCTCGGCTTCATCGAAGTTCTCGTACGCCAGCATGACCTGGAACAGCGGGTGCTCGAGCTGGCCGGATTCCGTACCCTGCTGCCGCACGACCTGTTCGAAGGGCACGTCGGCGTGCGCGAAGGCCCCGAGGTCGGCTGTGCGCACCGTCTCGAGGAGGTCCGCGAGGCTCGCGGCGGGGTCGATCGGGGTGCGCAGCGCCAGGGTGCCGACGAACATGCCGACCAGGTCGTCGAGTGCCGGGTCCGCGCGACCACCCGTGGACGTGCCGACGGCGATGTCGTCGGTGCCGGTCAGGGCACTCAGCAGAACGGCGAGGGCTGCGTGCAGCACCATGAACGGGGTCACGTCGTGCTCGCGCGCCAACCGGATCAGTGCATGGTGCTGTTCGGCGCCGACGGCGAACGTTGTGTGTCCCAGCGTCAGCGCGCCGGCGGGCCGCGGCCGGTCCAGCGGCAACGGCAACACCGCCGGAAGTCCATCCAATGCCTCTGCCCAATACGCCAGTTGGCGGGCGGCGAGGCTGTCGGGGTCTTCCGCGTCTCCGAGTACTTCTCGCTGCCACAGCACGTAGCTCGAGTACTCCACGGGCAGCGGCGCCCAGTCGGGAACGCGGCCGGCGGTGCGCTCGGAGTAGGCGACGGCGAGGTCGCGCAGCAGCGGCCGCAGGGACAGTCCGTCGACGGCGATGTGGTGCAGCAGGATGGCAACGGTGTGCCGGTCGGGGGCACGCTGCGACAGCGTTACCCGAATCGGAACCTCACGTGTGAGGTCGATACCGCCGATGGCGGCGTCGTCCAGCACGCAGTCCTCCTCGTCGAGCACCATTTGCTCGTCCAGCGAGGGGAACACCGTGCGCAGCATCCGATGTCGGTGCAGCACATCCCGGACAGCGGCCCGCAGTGCCTCCACATCGAGGGTGCCGTCGAGGTCCACCTCGAAGCCCATGGCGTACGGATCGGTGGCGGGGTCGCGCTGGTTGACCAGCCACAGTCCCTGCTGCTGCGCCGACAGCGGCACCGGTCCCGACGTCTCGCGTGAGGCGAGCGCCGGGCGGTCGGCCGCCCCCGTCACGTGGGCGGCCAGTGCGGCCACGGTGGGGTGGTCGAAGATGTCGCGCACCGAGACCCTGCGTCCCAGCACCGACCCCACACGGGCGGCGAGGCGTGTCGCTCCCAGCGAGTTTCCGCCGAGGTCGAAGAAACTGTCGTCGAGACCGACGCCCGCGGTCCCGATTTCGGTCGCGAACGCGGCGGCCACCAGTTCCTGCGTCGCGGTGCGCGCTTCCCCGCCCGATGCCGCAGTTCGGATCGCGGGTTCGGGCAACGCCGCCCGGTCGACCTTCCCGCCGCGCGTCAACGGCAGGTGATCGAGGACGGTCACGGACGTGGGAATCAGGTGCCGGGGCACGTGCTGCGATACGAAGGCCAGTACGGCGTCGGTGTCCACGTCGGTTCCGTGGACGTAGGAGTGCAGGGCGCCGTCGCGCGCGATCGTCACCGCCGTGTCGACGCCGGGAGCCGCCCCCAGGACCGCATCGATCTCGCCGAGTTCCACTCGGAAACCGCGGATCTTCACCTGATCGTCTGCGCGTCCGACGAAGTCGAGGTGGTGCGAGGCGGTCCAGCGGACGAGGTCGCCGGTGCGGTACATGCGACCGTCGCCGTGCGGGTTGGCGACAAAGCGTTCCGCCGTCCACCCGGGTCTGCCGACGTATCCGCGGGCGAGGCCCAGTCCGGCGAGGTACAGCTCCCCCACTGTGCCGACGGGTACCGGGCGCAGTGCCGCGTCGAGCACCAGCGCCGACATGCCGTCGATGGGACTGCCGATGGTCACCGGGTCATCCGCGGACAGTGGTCCGGTGGCGGTGGCCCAGATGGTGGCCTCGGTAGGCCCGTACAGGTTGAGCAGGGTTCGGCCGGGCGCCCACCGCGACACCAGTTCCGGCGGGCACACGTCGCCGGCCACGGCGACGACACGCAGGCGGTCGAGTCCGTCGGGCTTGGTGAGAGCGAGGACGGCCGGTGTGGTGGTCCAGTGGGTGATGCGCTCCCTCTGCAGGAATTCCGTCAGTTCGTCGCCGCCGTAGACGTCGGTGGGCGCGAGGACCAGCGTCGCACCGCACGCCGACAGCAGTTCGTGGACGGAAGCGTCGACGCTCGGCGACGCGAACGCCAATATCCGCGACCCACTGTCGACGGCGAAGGACTTTCGGAGGGCCGCAGCGTGACTCGACAGGCCGCGATGAGTGACGACGACACCCTTGGGAGTTCCGGTCGATCCGGAGGTGTAGATGACGTACGCGGGATCGTCCACCCGCAGCGGGCGGACCCGGTCGTTGTCGGTGACCGGGGACGGGTTGTCGCCGAGGTGCTGCATGTCGCTGGCGGTGAGTACAGCGCGCGCCCCGGAGTCGGCGAGGATGTGCGCCACACGCGATTCGGGGTAGGTGGGATCGATAGGGACGAACGCCGCACCGGTGCGGGCGACCGCCCACAGTGCGGTCACCCACTCGACGGACCGCGGCAGTTGCACGGCCACCACGTCGCCGGGGCCGAGGCCGCGCTCGATCAGGTGGTGTGCCAGCCGGTTGGCCCGATCGTCGAGTTCCGCGGGGGTGAGCTCGACGGAACCGCTCACGACTGCGATGCCCGTATCCAGCAGCGCGGGCAGGGTGACGGCCGGTGCGGCGACGGGTCCGTGTTGCGGAACCAGCGCGGCCCGGTCGGCGGGGTCGAGCAGGTCCACCGTGCGCACCGGGGCGTCGGGGCGCGCCACCATGGCCTTCAGCACCCGTTCGAGCAGTCGAGTCCAGCGGTCCACGGTGGTGTCATCGAACAGTGCGCGGGAGTAAGTGACGGTGCCGAGCAGCCCGCCGGCAGAACCGTCCGGCGAATGCTGCTCGGCCAGTGCCAGTTCCAGATCGAAGCGTGCGACCGGAGCGGGGACGGCATACGGGCGCACGGTGAGACCGGGGAGGTTCAGTTCGGGTTCGGTGGCCGCGTTCTCGAATGCCAGCGCGACCTGGAACAGCGGATGATGCGGCGCCGACACCCCACCCGTCACGGCGTCGGCCACCTGGTCGAACGGTGTCTCGGAATGCGCGAAGGCGTCCAGGTCGGTGCGGCGAACGTCCGACAGCACGTCGGCAAAGGTCTGGTGCGCGGATACCCGGGTGCGGAGCACGACATTGCTCACGAACATGCCGACCAGCGCGTCGAGCGAGGGATGGGTGCGCCCCGATACCGCTGTCCCGATGGCGATGTCGTCGGTGCCCGCCAGCGCGCTCAAGGTGACGGCGAGCGCGGCGTGCACCACCATGAAGGGCGTCGAATCGTGTGTCCGCGCGAGTTCTTCCACCGACCGGTGCAGGTCGGCGTCGAACGCCAGCGGTACCGCCCCTGCCGGGTGCAACCCGGCCGCGGGACGGGGGCGGTCGGTGGGCAGTGGCAGCAACTCGGGCGCACCGTCGAGTTGGGTGGTCCAGTAGGCGATGTCGCCGGGGGCGGCGGCGTCCACGATGCCGCGGTGCCATCGGGTGTAGTCGGTGTACTGCACGTCGAGCTCGGGCCAGCTCGGTGCGGTGCCGGAGCGACGTGCCTCGTAGGCGGTGATCACGTCACGGGTGAGCGGCGCGAACGACAAGCCGTCCATCGCGATGTGATGCGCGATCACGACGAGGGCGTGGTGGGTGGGGGTCACGCGGTAGAGGTGGATGCGCACCGGCGTCTCGGTGGTGACGTCGAAGCCGCGGCTCGCGAGTTCGGCCACGGCGGCGTCGAGTGCGCTGGGTTCGAGCCCGACTGGTGTCAGGTCCACGACGGCTGGGGTGACCACCTGTACGGGACCGTTGTCGGTGTCGGGGTAGACGGTGCGCAGCACCGTGTGCCGGTCGAGGACGTCGTGCACCGCCGCAGCCAAACTTGGTGCATCCAGCTCACCGTCGAGTTCGACGACGAACGGCACGTTGTAGGCGGGCGATTCGGGCGCGGCCTGCGTCAAAAGCCACAGTCGCTGTTGCGCCGGCGCGAGTGGCGTCGCGCACCCGTCCACGCCGGCCGGGCGCAGCGGCGGTGTGGCCACCCGGGAACGCGAAGCGCCCATTCTGGCGGCCAGCAGTGCAACGGTGGGTGCTTCGAAGATGTCGCGCACCCCGACCGCGTGGTCGCGGGCCGAGAGCCGGGCAGCGACCTGCGTGGCGGAGAGCGAGTTTCCGCCGAGCGCGAAGAAGTCGGCGTCGGCTCCGACGGAGTGCAGGCCGAGGACGTCGGCGATCACCGCGGCCACGAGTTCTTCGACCTCGCCGTGCGGCGCGCGGGACGGCGACACGACCGGTTCGGGGAGGTGCGCGCGGTCGATCTTGCCGCTGGGGGTGAGTGGCATCTGCTCGAGCACGGTCACCGAGGCCGGCACCATGTAGTGCGGTAGGCGGGCGGCGGCGAAGTCGAGCACCGTCGTCGGGTCGGTCGCGCCGCTGACGTACGACACCACTGTGTCCGAGGACATTCCGGCACCGCGTACCACGGTGACGGCGTGGTCGACGCCGGGCACGGCGGTGAGGACGGAGTCGATCTCGCCGAGTTCCACCCGGAAGCCGCGGATCTTCACCTGGGTGTCGGTGCGGCCGACGAACTCGAGTTGGTGGTCGGGGGTCCACCGCACCCGGTCACCGGTGCGGTACATCCGCGACCCGGCGCCGTGCGGGTAGGCGACGAATCGCTCGGCTGTCAGTCGGGTTCGCCGGTGGTATCCCCGTGCGAGGCTCTCCCCTGCCAGATACAGCTCCCCGACCACGCCGACGGGGACCGGACGGAGTCGGGTATCGAGCACGATTGCGTCGGTGCCCGGGACGGGACGGCCGATCGTGATCGGCTCCTCCGGTATCAGCGTTGGGCTGAACAGGGTGGTGACGGTGGCCTCGGTGGGCCCGTAGCCGTTGACCATGATGCGGCCGGGTGCCCACGCCTCGACCAGTGCGCCGGTCAGTGCCTCGCCGCCGACGTCGAGGACGCGGAGGTCGGGTAGCTCCGTCGGCACCAGGGTGGCGACGACCGCGGGGGTGAGGATGGCGTGCGTCACGCGCTCGGTGCGCAGCAGCTCCGTCAGCGTCTCGCCGCCGAAGACGTCGGGCGGCACGATCACCAGTGTGGCTCCGGCGGTGAACGCGAGCAGCAGTTCGTCGAGGGAGATGTCGAACGACGGGGAGGCGAAGTGCGCGACGCGGGCGGAGTCGTCGACGTCGTAGAGTCCGTCACGCGCGTGGGCCAGGCCGGCCAAGCCCTGGTGCGTCACCGACACCCCCTTGGGTGTTCCGGTGGAGCCGGACGTGTAGAGCACGTACGCGGGGTGGTCGAGGCGCAGCGGGCGAACCCGATCGGAGTCGGCAACGGGTGACGAGTCGCCGGGCCGGTCGGCCAATGCCACCCAATCGATTCCGGTGGGCACCACCGAGGCGTCAGCGGCCAATGCCACCGTGGCCTCGGAGTCGGCGAGCATGAACGCGATCCGCTCAGCCGGGTAGCTGGGGTCGACGGGCAGGTATGCCGCGCCCGCACGGGCGACGGCCCACAGAGCCACCACCGATTCGGGTGAGCGCGGCAGCATCACGGCCACCACGTCCTCGGGACCGATACCGCGCTCGATCAACCGGCGGGCGAGACGGTTCGACCACGCGTCCAGCTGCCCGTAGGACAGGTCGACGCCCACATGCCGCAGCGCGATTGCGTCGGGTTCACGCAGTCCGGCGTCGAGCAGTTCAGGCAGCGTCGCCGGCGGAACGGCGGGCGGGCCGGAGCAGGGCACCAGTACCGATTGCTCGGTCTCGTCGAGGATCGGCAGTGCCCCGACCGGGGTGGTGTCCTCGGCGCTAACGAACGCCTTGAGGAAGTTCAGGAACCGGCGGTACTGAGTTCGGAGCTCGGACTCGTCGTAGAGGGTGGGGTTGGCTTCGAAGTCGATGCGTGTACCCCGCCCAGTTACCGATGGGTAAAGGTTGAGTGCGAGGTCGTCCACCGGACCGCTGGTGAGTGGATGGAAGACGCCGACGACGTCTCCGAGCACGATCTCCTGGTGGTAGATCATCAGGTTCACGGTGGGGCCGAAGCCGCCGCGCCGCGCACCGCCCTCGGGGAGATCGCGTCGCATGTCTTCGTAGCGGTAGCGCTGGTGCCGCAGCGCCCCGGTGAGCTCGAGCTGCACCCGTCGGACGAGCTCCGCACCGCTTACTTCGGCGTCCACCTGCACGCGCAGCGGGACGATGTTCGACACCATGCCGGCCGAGCGTCGTGTGGCCGCGGTGGTGCGGGCGGAGACGGGCAGGCTCAGCACGATGTCGGTGGTGCCGGTCATTCGTGCGAGGTAGGCGGCGAACGCGGCGACGACGACGGGGACGTCGGACGAATTCCAGCGTCGGGCAACGTCGCCGATGCCCTGGGAAATCCCGTCGGCGACGGTACCTCCGACAAGGAGTGACGGTGATACGGGTGAGGCGTCGCGGTCGGTGAGACGGGCGGGGTCGGGCAGGCCGGCGATGCGCTCGGCCCAATAGTTTCCGTCCGTCTCGAACCGGCTCGTGGATCGGTAGGCGTCTTCGGCGTCGTACAGCTCGCGCAGGCTCAGCGCCTTGGACGGCGGCGGCTCGGTGCCGTTCACGAGGTGGCTGTAGATCTCGGCCACACGGTTGGTGAGCACCATGCCGCCGTGACCGTCGATGACGATGTGGTGGACGCGGGAGAACCAGAAGTAGTGGTCCTCGCCGACATGCAGCAATGTGGCGACGATCAGTCGGTCTTTCAGCACGTCGAGCGGGCGGCTGTACTCGGCGGTCATCCAGCGGTGTGCCTCGGCGATTGCATTTTCGACGCCGCGTAGGTCGCGGTAGGAGATCGCATCGTCGATCTCGACATCCACAACCTGCAGAACCTCGTCGCCCTTGTCTACGAGGCTGACACAGGCCGACTGAAGCTCGCGGCATGCACGGTCGGTGGCGTCCACCAGGAACCCCACGTCGACATTTCCCCGAATTTCCACATACTGGGCGACGTTGAGGGGCACGCTCGGATCGAGCTGCTGGGCGAACCAGATTCCCTGTTGTGCTTTGGACAGAGGGAACTCACTCACAGTGGTTGTCCCCCGTCCATGTTTCCCGATCCGAACAGAAGTCGGGCCTGCACGCCGCTTCGTTACTGTGATTTGGCCCGCCTCTGTCCAGATGGGCCTGAACCTGGAGACTCCCGGTTCGCGAAATTCGCTACTCAGACAATAATGAGCAAGCGCGTAGCTCACCACGCGGGGGTCAAACTGCGACGCACGTCACAGCCCTCCACGCAACCACAATGACAGGAGCCACGATCCGTGAACGATCATTCCCGCGGTGATGCCGAGAAACCAGATGCGTCTGGCACTTCCGCGGGCGAGCCCTCGGTTCGTCGTATCCGCAAGCGCACCAATGTCCGTAGCAAGTCCTACAAGCGCAAGCGTGCCCTGATCACGGGCGGTTTTGGGGCCTTGCTGGTGCTGGTAGCACTGGGTCTGTGGCTCGGCTATTCAGCCAGGGAAGCACGCGCAAATCTGTACGAAGCGCGCAACCACGCGCAGCTCGCGAAAAACGCGTTACTGGACGGTAATACAGAAGACGCGGAGCGGTCATCCGCCGACGCCGACAAGTACGCGAACCAGGCGTACGACTACACCCACAACGTCCCATGGAGCATCGCTTCCGCCATTCCGTGGCTGGGCAGCCCGCTCGAGACATCGCAGCAGATCTCCGAAGTGGTGCGCGGCCTGACGTCGGACGTGCTCACACCGGCCGTGGCAGCCGGAACTTCACTGGCGCCAAACCAACTCATCGCCTCCGGCGGCAAGGTGAATCTGCAACCCCTCGAGGACGCAACACCCGTACTGGATCAGACCGCCGCCGCCGCGCAACGTTGGAATGATCGGGCACAGGCTATCGACGAGCCCACATACCTGGCGTCGGTTTCCGATGCCCGTACCCAGCTACAGGACCAGCTTTCGGAGCTGTCAAAGCTGTTGGGAAATACAGCAATTGCCGCGCAGCTGGCACCCGCAATGTTGGGCGCAGACGGCCCCCGCAACTACTTCATGGCCTTCCAGACCAACGCCGAAGCGCGCGGAACGGGCGGCCTGCTGGGTGGCTACGGGGTCATTCGTGCGAATGATGGTGTGGCACGGGTAGACACGCTAGGGCGAAACTCGGACCTTGTCGGTGCAGCAGCGCCGTTGGACCTGGGACCGGAATTCGCCGCCCAGTACGGGCAGAGCCGACCGACCACAGACATCCGTAACAGTAACTTGAGTTCACACTTTCCCTACGCGGCGCAGATCTGGAAATCGATGTGGGCCCAGGAATCAGGCGAGCAAGTGGACGGTGCGATTGCCACCGACCCGATCGCCCTCAGCTATGTGCTCGGCGCCATCGGCCCAGTCAAAATGCCGGACGGAGAGGTGATCAACGCCGACAACGTGGTGGAACTGACGGAGTCAACCGCCTACGTCCGGTTTGCGGACGATAACAACGCCCGTAAACAGTATCTTCAGACTGTGGCAGCCCGCGTGATCGACAAGATGACCGGAGAGATCAAATCCCCGCAGAAGCTTCTAGACGCCCTCGGCCGGGCGGCCGGTGAGCGCCGTATCGCGGTGTGGAGCTCACATCCTCAGGAACAGGAAATTCTGGCCGGGACCCTCCTTGGTCACACCGTTCCTGATGATGCGGCACCATTCGCCGGGGTAGTCATCAACAATCAGGCCGGCGGCAAGCTCGACTACCACACGACCCGGGAGATCGACTACACGGCTGAGAGTTGCTCCGGCGACACCCGCCGCTCGACCGTGACGGTGAAGCTGACGAACAACACACCGGCAGGCGACTTCCCCGACTACGTCGCGGGAACGTTCATCAACACCCTCGGCGTGCCTAAAGGCACCAACGTGTCGGCTGTGTCACTACTGGCGACACAGGGCGCCCAGCTACGGAACGTGACGGTGGACGGCAAGCCGGCCGTGTTCCTGACGGGCAAGGAAATGGGCCACCCACTGTTCGACGTGCTGGTTCCCGTGAGGCAGGGCCAGTCGACGGAAATTAAATACCAGCTGACAGAGCCCGCCACCCCCGGCGAGGCGCGAGTACCGGTGCAGCCGCTGGTGGATGATCCGATCATCACGGTGAACGTACCGAACTGCGGGTGATTCGACAGTGGTTTCACAACCCGGCCCACCCGCTGCCACAGCCCTGGCTGTGGCAGCGGGTGGCGCTGCCGGTGCAGCGCTTCGGTGTCAACTGTGGCGGTGGTGGCCTGACGACACCGCCGGATTTCCGATTACCACATTCGCGATCAATGTGGTGGGTTGCTTCTTTTTCGGAGTATGCATCGCACCGACACTGGTTGCGCAGAGCCGTTCAGCCGCGATCGCGCATCCATTCTTCGTGTTCGGTGTGCTCGGAGGATTCACAACATTCAGCTATTTTGTCGTACAAGGAGTGAGAGTCACGTCTCCGTGGCTCGGTTTGCTCTACTTGTCGTTCACACCTATTGCAGCAATCCTTGCAGCATTGGCGGGCCGGGCATCCGCCGTCACCGTCCTTCGCCGCACCCCCCTCGTTAAGAGACGTGCGCCGTGACTACACCAGTCGCATTCGAATACATGTGGTGGGTAACCGCCGGAGGTGCGTTCGGCGCCCTGCTCCACTACCTCGCCGCGGCTGAAATCTCCCCAACCTCGCGCAGGGTTTCGGGTTACGCCATGTTATGTGCGTGCGGACTGCTCGGGGTTGTAGCAGCATCTGGAAAAGCAGGGGATGGTTACGCTTTCGTTGGGCTAGGTGTCCTCAGCTCAGTTGCGCCTTTGACAGCACTAGCCGACAGTGCGCTCCGTCCAGCTCAGGGGTTAACCATAGCCCGGTCGCTCTGTCGCGCAGCGTGGATCGTCGGCGCCGGTATCTCTATGGCAATTCTTGGGTACATTCTCGGCGAACTCGGCACCACCGCATGGGCGAGGTTCGGCTGACGCCAGCTCTGCAGACCCATGTCCTAGCAGGGACCTTGAAAGAAGGCTTTTGCGAAGCCAGCAAGCTGGTAGAAATACGTGTACTCCCATTCAGCGAGGCTAAAATCGTAATCTCGTGGAACTGGTCTCATGACTGTGTTGCCACCGAAACACTGCGAGAAGACGTATCGAGCACGCGGCAGGTGGTAACGCCAACTAATCACTAGTACTGTGTCCCAACCGTTTCGCTCCGCAAGTTCTTGGGTGAACATCGCCTCCCCGCGTGTGGTAGGTGGTGATGGGCGAACACAGGTGACAGTGAAATTCTCGTCGACTGTCGCACAGGCCTTCAACATCGACTTACTCGGAGGATAATACGGGTTGGAGAGCACGACACTACTCGACAATCCTTTCCTCGCAAGATCGATCCCATAGGCTTCGCGACCGTCCTGGTCCCCCCCGAGTACAACAATCGCATCCACCTGTTGGAGAGGGTCAATCCGCGAATGGTTAAACAGAGGATAACCACATACACCAATCACGACGCTCAGAACCAACCACGAGATAGCGAGTCCCACCGAGAGTCCTCTAAGCCGCCGCATGGGGTCAGCGTAAGCGAAGACTACCCGTGCAAGTGATTTAGACCGGGCCAGGACATCGTAATGTGACGGGTTCCTAGCGAAATCCACCGCTGTCGGGCCCGCTCGAAGTCTCACCTATCTCACCTCGCAGATGAAGCAGCAGCTCACACCGGCACCCAGCGATGTAGGCGACCCGATACCGCACCAGGCTGCAGCCGGCACTCTCGACGGACGATTCCGACATAATCAACCCGCCAACCTGGCAGCGACACCTCAAGCACGGCCCGAAGCCAATTCCACGACTGACTCTACTCGAAATAAGGTACGTATCAACGTGTCGTAGGTGACGCGATACGTCAACGGACAACTGAATGAGTCACGCGGCCAACAGCAAACGCGTTCTTAGATCAGCAGTAGTCGTTTGCCGGGTGTTGACGAAACTCCGCGCGTTGCCCGACCGGAGTGGTTACTCAGTCAGGTCCTCGGCCTTCCGAATCGACTTCGTCCGATCCCTGAACACTCCACGAAGAAATGGTGGTGAATCATATAGATATGGAACGCGCGTGGCACAGTAAAATCCGATGCAGATCGCAGTAACCAGCGGCGTCAACAGTATCGGCACCACCACACCACCAACACTCGCTGCGCGACCAGAGACTTCTGGCAGGTCGGCGACGAGCAACGTATGAATCAGACGGTGCATCAGGTAGACCGGCAGCGTCGTGTGGCCAGTGTATAGAACGATCGCCGCACCACGCGCATCGTCAACCCATCAATATTCCATAACTATCCCCGATATCGGTTCGGAATACAGCTTGCAGGAGACATGGCGTATCCCCACTAATCAGGCAAGTCAGCCTTCTATGCTCAGGCTGTCCAGCACACGTTGCGCAATGGCTTCGTGTCCCGCGTCGTTTGGGTAAAAGACGTCGCCAATACCACCGCCAAGATACGCGGGGCGACCGGCTGGCCCGCGCGATCCTGCCCGCTCAAAGATGTCCGTCAATTGGACAAACTTATTCTGGTCAGTTGAGCAAGCATCATAAATGATTGCGTCAATGATAAAAGCATCCTGTTGATCCCGCCAGGCACCCAGGCATAGTAGTGGGGCGGCAGGGGCGGAAACTTTTACCCTCGCGATGAGATCACTGTACCGCTGACGAAATTCCTCCTCTTGCTGCTGGGTTTCGATTCGCTCGAGAGACCCGAGCTCGACGATAACGAGACTTGAGCGCTCAGGAATAGGCGCATCGCTGACGATCGCAGACAACGGTGCTTCGGGTGGTGCCGTTACAACTGGATCAATTCGCCCTCCGACTCTCAAGGCATCGACAACCTTCCGTCGAAACCCCTCTTCGAAGCTGCTGGCGCCGCGGCCAGCTGCCAGCGCATCCCCGACGATCGTAACGAACGTGGTGCCATTCTGCCGACGATGGACCGTGAGCGGTGCCGGGCCAAGTTGAACGCCAGCACGGCCACTAGTGGCGATATTTGGCGTCACCTTAGAGTCCTCTGAGGTGAATCCCAGGATGATGGCACCGAAGATCACCGCCCCTATCGTGGATAGGGCCAGTACTTTCCTGCTCACAGTCTGTCTCATACATTCCCGTCTCTCTGCCAAACATAAAGGGCATTTTGCGTGACGCCGAGGCCTCTACGGAGACACATGCATTATTTGCGCTCAGTGTTTGACTCAGGAAACACCCCGTTAGCCGCGGCCCCCCGGGCAACCTCTCAGGTGTGACTTCACCGACACGACCCATTCTCGCCACAACCGACCCGAGCGTTACGGCAGTCTACCCAATGCAGTGGCCTGCCTCGCGCTCAGCCAGATCGAATACCCGAAGAAAATTGACCTTGATAGTCAGTAGACCGACCCTGGACCCCCCCGCTCCATGCGCCCATTGCGGGCGGAACTTCTAAGGCCTTCCTAACCCACGATAGGTCCAACCGCAATTTCTCCACTGTTCGGGATCGAGACAGTTACGCCCATCGATCAACACCTTTGATCGAACTACACCGTCCAAATCTTCCGGCTGCAATTTCCGGAACTCCGGCCATTCGGTCAAAACGAGAACAACGTCCGCGCCAGCGCACGCTGCGAGCGCATTTTCCGCGTAACTCAGTGTAGGGAATATCGCCTGAGAATTTTCCATTGCTTTCGGGTCGTATACCGTGACCGCGGCGCCCTGCAGCTGAATCTGGCCAGCAACATTCAACGCTGGCGAGTCACGCACGTCATCGGAGTCCGGCTTGAAGGCAGCACCGAGGACCGCGACTCTTGCCCCTAACAGCGACCCGCACGCTTCACGCGCCAATTCAACCATACGAGTCCTGCGACGCATGTTTATGTTGTCGACCTCCCGCAAGAAGGTTAGTGCCTGGTCGGCACCGAGTTCGCCTGCCCGCGCCATGAAAGCCCGGATATCCTTCGGAAGACAGCCACCGCCAAAACCAATACCCGCATTGAGAAATCTGCGACCGATCCGAGCGTCGTGGCCGATTGCGTCAGCCAGAACAGTGACATCAGCTCCGGCAGCTTCACACACCTCCGAGATAGCATTTATGAATGAGATCTTGGTCGCCAAGAAAGCATTCGCCGAGGTCTTCACCAGTTCCGCGGTCGCCAAGTCAGTGACAAGGAATGGAATATCCTCCGCCAAGAGGGCCGCATATACTTCCCGTGCGACTACCTCTCCACGCCCCGGTCCGCACCGGTCAACGCCAACCACCAGACGATCAGGATGCAGTGTGTCCTGTACGGCGAACCCCTCCCGGAGGAATTCCGGATTCCATGCGAGTTCGAGTTCTTCACCCGCGGGTGAGATCGACCTGGCTCTCTCGCCCAGGCGCTGAGCAGTTCCTACAGGAACAGTCGACTTCCCGAAGATGACGGCAGGACCCGTAATCAAAGGCGCGAGCTGCTCTATAACCGCATCTACATACCTAAGATCGGCGGCGAACTCACCTTTCTTCTGAGGAGTCCCCACCCCGAGAAAATGAATATCGGCAAACGCCGCCGCCTCCTCATAGGAGGACGTGAACCGCAGCCGTCCTGCGGAGAGGTTTCGCTGCAGCACAGCTTCTAAACCTGGTTCGTAGAACGGGACCACCCCAGCTTCCAACTTTGCAAGCTTGGACGAGTCAACGTCAACTCCCAAGACATCGTGTCCCAGTTCCGCCATACAAGCAGCGTGGGTAGCCCCGAGATACCCGGTACCAAATACAGTCATACGCGCCATTGACTATCCCGTCCTTGTCGAGAAATCACGCTTACAATAAATTTCAGCTGAAGACAACTGCCGGTGGAAAGTTCTTGATGGAAGAATCTCTCAAATGGCCAATGACTGTGTCGTCGACCCTCTGGTCAAACAGACCATGTGAAATCAAATCACCACACCGTTCAACAAGTTCGTCCCCGAAGCCCGGAATTGGCATCACACACAGTTCCGGCTTTCCAAGAATTCGGTACAGACCCTCCACCTTGCCCTGAGTCGCCAAGGTAATCGGATACGTCCCTGCTAATAGAGAGAGTACCGCAAGGTGCATTCGCCCTGTAAGCACTAGATGCGAACAGGATACAAGCTCGTACACCTGATCGGGACTGAGCAGCTCATCTACGAGGTAGAAATCCGAGACGTTTACCGAGGAGGCCAATAACGATAGCGACTGGATATCGTCATTCCCCACCCGGGACACATGCGGGAGAAACACGATCGACCATCCGCTAGCATTCAAATAGGAGACAAACTTGGCATATTCTGGTGTCTGATCAAGTGAACCGGAAATTAACCCACTGACGTTAACTATTGCGATTCGCGCGCCCGCCCTCTGGCTTCGAACCCACTCGAGAACACCGTGCGGTTGCGCAGGCGCACCCTGCCGGGCAAACACTACATCGGCGCAGTCCTTGACGGGTTGCACACCAGACGCTCGAATTCGCTCAGCCGAAAGAGGGTCTCGGAGAAGGAGCTGAACGCTTCTCACCGCGATCTTCGCGCTCTGAATTGAAGATGGAACCGCCTCGCCGTTCCAGCTGAAACCGAGGACACGAGCTTCGGAGCCAGCCCTAGCCGCGGCAATCGCCGCCGAAAACCTGGCGATCGACGCCAGCGGGTTGTACGCCCCGTCCATAGTATCAGCGCCAACTACCCATGTTTGGCGAGATTTTGAAGCCAAACGCAGAAATGCCAGAAGGTCACGCACTCTAGCAAGCGGGTTACCATAGACGAGGTTTGGCAAAGATACGACGTCGGTCCGAGCACGGAACCTCTCAGGAATATGCGTCGAGCCGATTCGACGGACTACTACAACTACCCTTCCTGAACTGTTGTCCAAAGCCGACTCGAGGAGCGCCTGATCGCCAATATTACCCGCGCCTGGGGCCGCTAGAATACAGCTATTAAACACCCGGCTATTCGCACGGTTTGCTCGCTTCAGAAAGTACAACTCCGCTACAATTCGATCAGCAGCGATATAGGTATACGCAAACGCCGGTGTACGCACCGCCAATTTCAGGATATGCTTAAGTGATTTTCTCATCGACCAAAACCTTCCGCTGGTTGGCGTAATCCGTTAATGCGCGAGTCATAAGCATCCGCGAACCGGTAGCTCGCATGAGCGTCCCTGCCGCCAGTCCGGCTTGGGAACCTACGGCCTGGGAGGTCGTCGCGCCGAACCAGACCAAGACCAATGTGAGCGGAGCAGTCACAGCCTTGATCAGCATTGAGGCTCGCACCTTGCCAACCGCGCGCAGAGTAAGACCCGGTCCGACTGCGACTCCCATAATGCACATCGCAAATGCTGCATATGGAAACACCTCGAGACCGCCGTGCATTGATTCGCCCATCAATCCTTTCAGCACCACGTCGGGAAGAAGACTGACAAATACCACACAGAGAATGGATATCAACGCGACTGTCGATCCATACTGGAATGGCAAGCGCCGCAATCGCTTAAGGTCGCCAATAGCGGCAAGCCGAGATACCTGCGGCGCGAGTGCGAACGTCATACTGACGGTAAACATGTTCAATGGTGTCAGCAGCAGCTGGGCGGCACGCAGATCTCCTGCGGCTTGGAATCCTGCAGCAATTGCCACTACGAACGTGACCAACTGCGTTAGGCCTCCGCTAACGATAAAATCGGCGAGATAGTGAAACCCAACGCGATGAACCCTCCCCAACCAACTTACGGTCAGCCGCAGGGAAACTCTCGGCTTCAATACAATTATTCCAAAAACGACGCTGCTACTAGCACCTATCGCCCACGCGACGATAAGCCAGGACAACGAGTGCCGTTCCAGAACCAACAGCATTATGGGCAACTGCACAAGAATCCATATCGACTCCGCGAAGAAGGCGAGCTTTGCCCTAGCATTATCAACGAGGACGAATCTAACGGAGTCCTGCACAACTGCCATGACTGAAGCGGTGCCGAATACCGAACTGAGAACCGGATCTGCAGATACGGCATAACTAATAACGAAGACACCTAGACCAGAAATAACGCCAAGGCCAATCGAGGAACCCAGCACCGCAGCGGTCCGGTCTTTCCCAGTGAAAACCGCAACGGAAGACTCCTTAAAAATTGACGGCTCACTGCTAAACGCACGAACAATCCCAATCGCCAGACTGCTGGCGACCATTAACGTCGCGAACATACCAAGATAATGTGTGTCAACGGTACGGGCAACAAGCACCGTGAACACAAAATTCGAAGCGTTGGAGGCGATCTGAGCCGCCGCCGACCATCCTATAATGCGACTCGCGCTAGCCATCTTTGCAATTACGCGCAACGAAACCACCCGAGTCCCTGCTTAACACCAGCCATTTCAGCGAACCTCGCCCAATAGAGCACTAGTGCCAGAAGCCGGCCCGCGCGAAGCTACATATGATAGACCTACTAGCACGATTAGCAATTGGGACCCGCCAGCGTCGTTCATGTATGGATGGATGAGCATTAGGGGCATAAGTCCAACCGCAAATATGAAGGTTGCCGCCGCCACCGCCTTGATTGGATTCGCATTTATCCCAGCCATCGATTTCCATCTCCTTAGGGCCTGCCATGCGACAGCTCCGATGAGATAAATAAAGGCCATCAAGGCCGGAATGCCGGCTATTAGCAATAGATAAATATACATCGACTCCACGTACGTGAATACTCTTGCGTCAGGCCCGACGGGCCCGTGGCCGAACAACAGGTTTCCCTGAATAAGCGGGAAGTAGTCGCGCTTCCAGACACCGATCCTGAACGCGATCGTTTGCGGTAGGTATGAATACTCGCTCGCGGTTTCCTGCTGATCGATTCGACCCGAAATGTTGTTTGACGCCGGAGTGAATCGAAGAACGACGAAGACTACAACTAATGCGCCAAGAACATATATTTTCTTGCCATTGCGAATAGCAAAGAAAGAAAACCCGGCTGCACCCAAAATAATCATTCCGAAAGTGAGGCTCGATATGAGCCCGGCGCCAATACATGCAGCTATAATTAGCGAAGTCAACTTATGCCTAAAGAGTGGAACTGAGTATACGATACAGGCCGTCGCTAATAGCAGGCTGAGCGCCATAAAACTGGCGTACGCATGCCAGGCATGGAATACGCCGGTGCTTCTGGGAATCTTCCAGTTTATAGGATGAACCAGCCGTTCGTTTCCAGTCATGAACGATCCGAAAGTCCTTGACGATTGAATACCAAGAGTCTGCATCACGCCAAGGATGCCCATCGAGGCAGCCATCGTTAATAGGTACTTGATGGTCAGGGTCAGCACGCCCCGTACCTGGCTTACCGCGTACGAAACGACGTATATCACAGCGAGTGTCGCTGGGCCCAATCCGTAGTTTAGGAAGTCCGAAATGCCCAGATAGCTAGAGTTGCTCCAATGATACGCAGTTACAATCGAAATCAGGGATGCGTATACGAAGAGCGCCCATGTGACGACGCCACCAATCTTCATCTGACGATGAAACAGAAGTACGACGATCACTAGGAGCGCCAAAGAAACGGCCTCGGAAATGCGTAGACCTGGTACTAGTAGTCCTCGGCGGGTTCCCGCAAGCGTCGGAATCAGCGCCAGACAGAAAGCAAGTGCGTGAACAGCACCACCAACTCTCAATTCCTGCATATCCGAACCTGATGAGGTGCCTACTGGCACCCACGCTGGACTGGCGGTCATTCCACCAACTCCGTAGCCACACTCAACGGATCTCCAGCCGAATAGACTTGCCAAATGTCTCGCTTAGGCGATCGCGTGACCTTTGCTCCATCGGCCGCATATCCCACGGCAATCAGCATGATGACAATCTCATCGTCAGGAAGATCAAGATACCTGCGTAGTGCATCGTCCTCATTCTTCACCGTGCTCCAGTTCAGACAGCAGGAGTCGGTTCCGAGGTCGTGCAGCGCATAAACAAGCGTCATGGCGAACATTCCACCATCAATAAAGGCTTGGTTTCGTTCCCCGGGCGTAACAAACGCGTTCAGATCACTTGTTACTACCAGTACATGGCTGGCTGTGTCACCGAATCCGCGGTTACCATTCTGTAGCGCCAGTATTCCGCTTGCGAAACTCCCACGCTTAAATGAACGCACGCGACCGCTTTGACGATTGCACACACTGGGCGCAGTCTGGGCAGTTCTTATCGCGCGTAAGAGGATGTCGTCACCGACGATTTGAGGCCCGAAGTTTCGCACACTGCTACGCGAATTTGCGAGCGCGGAGAATTTCCACTCCTCTGTTAAGCGTAGCTTGGACAGCCGGTCAAAGGATGCTTCCACCCCGCCATAGTTCTCTCGGTCTGAGGACACGAGACGCTGCAGGTCAGCCACATTGTGGGAGATTGCGTTCCACCATTCGCATCGGCCGTCGTCAAACTGCTCTTGATAGGCCGTGAGCGCTCCGATAGCTGCTGCAGCAATCTTCGCGTCTGCTGTGGACCCGGCAATATAGAGCGAGCAGTTCCTCACTAACCGCTCGACGGTATCCCGTCCAAACCAAGGACGGGGCTCCGGAAGAGTTAGGCCCTTCTCGACCCTGTGGTAGTCCATAATTACGTGAGCCTCTAGAACCCTGGGCCGGTCAGCGGAGAAGGTCCCCGAACCATGCCGAAAGCGCTGTATGTCTGACCAATACGACATCACAAGAAGGACACCCGACCGCGCATCACGAAGTAGACGCAGCCGCTTCGCATACGCGCGAATGTGTTTAGTCATCGTTCTCACGATTGCATCCATCCTTTTGCTTATTGTCCACCCCGTAAGGCTGAGTCAGACAATTTCTTGTAATGACGAGAGTGTTCTTCCCTGCTCGCCAATCGCCGCTTCTAAAACCTTGAATGCCGAGTCAGAATAATGAACTGGGTCGGCTTTAATTTCTCGTATTGCGGCGGCAATCTGGGCGGCACTGTCGGGTACCGCATACAGCGCGGCCTCGCCAAGAAATTCCCTAAGAACAGGGAAGTCTGCCGTCACCTGCGGCTTTCCCGCCATTAGCGCCTCATAACCTGCCCGTTGCATCGTGAAATCTCGTGTCGTCATCGCAACAACCGCCAGCGAACTAGCCACGAGGTCGCGATATTCGCCCGCAGAAACATATCCACTAAAGCGCACATTGGCCGGCGCCGACATTTTTATCCGCTCAGAAGCCTTCCCTGTCAATATGAAGGTTAGCTCTGGGCACTCCGCCGCCGCCTGGAGAATACTGCTAACTGGTTCGTCGTTCGCGTAGCTGAGAGGACATAGGACTGGGCCGTCGCGCACCACATCACCGTCAGAACTCGACGTCGCTTCGAGTAGATCGTGCATAATGAGGGCGTCCACCCCAGCCGCTGCACAACGCTCACGTAGCGCCTCGTTCGTGACCAGGACGGTGGAGCCTCGGAGCATCCAAAGCCCTAACCGCGTGAACCACCTCCACTTTCGGTCGCTGAAAAAGCCTGTGTGTAGATCCGCGATAAGACGCGTCCCACGGCCCATGGACATCAAAACTGTCAACAACGCTGGCGCGGGTGGGAGCATAAGAATGATGACATTTGGTTGATTGGACAAAATTGCTGCGCGAGTTTCCTTCATCGCTTGCCAGTATCTTATTGGCAACACCCGATCTTTATGATCCGGAGACAGGAAGAACGTCTCCATTCCAAGTTTTCGGGCCAGCGCCTCGCTGCGGCCGTGGTGGTCTACCCAGCTTATGAACAAACCACATCACTCCTGTTGAAGAATTCGAAATTCGGTTGCGTTATAGATATCCTCGGCCGTCAGCGCGGGTGCTTCAACAGCCGTTGCTAAGCCTTCTCGGCTAACAAGCTCAGATATTTGCGCCTGGTGATCATCAACGTGCTCCCCACGGGACCGGCGACGGGGAATCACGATCGGACTCTTCCCAAGTTCAAGGATCCGCAGAATGGTTCCGACGCCGCTATGCGTTATGACGACGTCAGATTCCCTTATCATTGCCTCGAACTCGCCGTCGGAGACGGACTCCGCCACGTTCCCTGGAAGATCGTCCCGGTGAGTGCAACCAAGTTGCCAGTTCGTCTCGTGTGTGGCCAAACCAGTCTTCAAGACGGCGTCAATCATCGCGTCGAAGCGGTAGGGCCGGATCGTGCCCAACGTCACGAACAAGCGGGGACTTGTCGCCCTCGGTTGGTCTCGTTTGGCCGAGAAGCTATTCATTACACTTTCGCGATACGCCCATCGGCCGCCAGCCCAGCTGGAATGTTGGGTCTGCAGCTCGGTCAGCCGAGATGAATGAAGTAACTTACCGCTCAGCGACGGACCATGTGTCCTGGAGACGCTCTCAATGTAGCGTGCGTCGATCCCCACCACCCTGGCAGCGGGGAGTGCAGCCAACGCCAAAGCTGCTCCAGTGCTAACCGCTTCTTCGTATACTCCCGGACGACGCCGTAACTCTGCTCGGATTTGCGCGAATGCACGGACAATTCCCTTCCAATCGCGCGGAGCAATGTAGGGCACATACATGACATCCCGCCCCTCAAGGAGCGATCGGCTCTGAGCTGTATCGAAGGTGATCCACAGCGAATCATCTGAGGCTCCTAGCTGACTTGCGAGCTTATCGAGCTGCGCAAGATGACCACCAGTCGAAGCAGCAAGTACAAGACGCCGGTTTGAATTCTGCAATGCGTTGTCCCCTGAGAACGATAACGAGTCGAGTTTGCCCATCCGCCGCTGTCTGCCGCGTGCCCCTCTTGGATCAGTACGCTCCGTCACCAGCCACCACCGCCCTAACTGTCTTTCCGATAATGAGGACATCGCCCATCATGGACCAGTTCTCCACATACGAAAGGTCAAGGCGGACCGTCTCTTCCCACGACAGGTCGGACCGCCCACTCACCTGCCACAGACCAGTGATTCCAGGCTTCACGAGCATCCTGCGCGCCACAGTGCCGTCGTATGCCTCAACCTCGCGGCGCAGAGGAGGCCGGGGGCCGACCACACTCATTTCACGGCGTAGAACATTGATGAACTGAGGCAGCTCATCGAGGCTGTACTTGCGAAGGAACTTCCCCACCTTCGTCACTCGGGGATCTTCGCGCATCTTGAATAACACGCCGGCGCCCTCGTTCGCTTTCATCAACGACGTCACTTGCTTGTCCGCGTCCACGACCATGCTGCGGAACTTGAGCATCGGGAACGGCCTACCGTCCAATCCCATTCGCTCCGACTTGTAGAACACTGGGCCCCTGCTGGTCAGCTTGATCGCAAGCGCAGCCGCCATCATCACTGGGCTGACGAGAGTCAGCGCAAGGGCTGCAAACACGTAGTCGAAGGAAAGCTTCGAAAACTTCTGAGCGCCGTGGTACTGCGGCTTCTCCACATGGATCAAGGGCAACCCGGCCACCGGCCGCATCGATAACCTTGGCCCCGAGACATCCATCATGCCCGGCGCAACCACCAGATCCACATGATGTGGCTCGAGGTCCCACGCGAGGGAGCGCATACCCTCGTGCCCGAGGTGCTCTGTTGCTGTCACGGCAACGGTATCAGCGTGGCAGAATCCCAACGCGCGAATTACGTCACTCTCGTCGCCAAACACAGGGATATCACGCTCTCCGACAACGATCTTGTCGTTTCGGGCGCCAGTGTGCCCTGGGATGCACATGCCGACCACCTTGTAACCGTCGGCCGTGCCGCGCTCGAACGATTCGGCCAAACTGCGCACCGCGCGTTCACCTCCTACCACAAGCACAGAGGTCTGGAACTCACCGCGCGAGCGCTTGCGAGCGATCACCCGACGCCAAACCCAGCGGCTGACCAGAAGACCGACCAGCCCTACTGGGAAGGCAAGGGCGAGATACAAACGCGCAAGGTCGAGGCGGAACAGAAGCGACACGATGGCTATCAGGCCGAACAGCCTGACGGTGGAGACGAAGATGCGCCGGTACTCATCCGGGCCGCTACCAATCACGCGACTCGTGCGGGTCCGGAAGATGATGAGCGTGGCGAGCCACGACAACACGAGCAAGGCAGACACCAGCGCGTAGCTGAGTGTTTGAGGGAAGGATGAGGTATGCAGGACGCCGCTGTCGCCGAACCGGACCCACTGCGCGAGCGCTACTGCGGCAATAACGATCACCGTGTCCGAGACCCACAACCGCCGGATGTACGCGGCCTGCCAGGCACGCCTGCCGCTGAGTCTGCCGTCGAGACCCGATGGGGACGTGGTGCCCCCGGGGGTTGCGGAGTCGAGCGAGACACCGAACGACGTCACCATCTGAACCTTCCAACTAGGACCAAAGAGTTAGCGAGCGTCACTGTCTCGCGACCTGCGTGGCGGTAGAGGAAGTCCGCCCCCCGGGAGTTTTTGCTGCCAGCTAATAATCGCACTTGTGGTCGCCTCGTTACACTTGAGACGCCCCGGAGTGATGCGATTCACACTGCCGATTTTTCCTCAGCGAGAGGGACTTTCGACCCTGGTCAACCAGAGGATCTGCGCTTAGAGTGACGCACTCGGAGACTAGTCCGCGGGCAGACCTCAGCCCCGACTGCTGGCACCGTTTCCGATCTTCGAGTATTTTGCGCACACCGTACCGGGCAGTAACAATACGGTAACGTTGCTCTGACCAGGGGAAGGTCCGCCGAAACGGCAAGGGAACGAACGGAACAGCGCTAGCGTTTGACCCTCTGCTCCAGCCATGTCCGCAGGTCCGCCCCATACTCGGGGTGGCTGAGCGCCAAGTCGACCGACGCCCGGAGAAACCCGCCGGGATTGCCGAGGTCGTGCCGAGGACCCCGATGAACCACGACGTGTACGGGATGCCCTTCCGTGATGAGCAGCGCGATCGCGTCGGTCAACTGCAACTCTCCGCCCGCTCCCGGGCGGATTCGTCGGAGCGCATCAAAGATCGCCCTGTCCAAGAGGTAACGGCCGGCGGCCGCGAGAGTCGACGGTGCGTCCTGGAGTTTCGGCTTCTCCACCATGCCCTTCACCCTTAATACATTCGGATTCACGGCATCGGGGACCGTCTCGACGTCGAAGACTCCATATGCGCTCACCTCCTCTTTGGGGACGTCGATGGCACACAACACCGTTCCGCCACGCTTGGCTCGCACTCGCGACATGACATCGAGCACGCCGTTCGGCAGCACCAGGTCATCCGGCAGCAGCACCGCGATCGCGTCCTCGTCGTCGCCCAGCACCGCTTCAGCACAAGCAACCGCGTGGCCGAGCCCCAGCGGTTGTTGCTGGACTACCGACTCCACCGCGAGGAGGCCCGGCGCCTTGCGGACCTTCTCCAGCAGAGTGTGTTTTCCCCGGGCAGCAAGGTTGTTTTCCAACACCAAGTCTTCGACGAAGTGCGCCACCACGCCGTCCTTGCCCGGTGCCGTCACGATGATCAGCCGCTCTGCCCCGGACTCGGCAGCCTCGCCTGCCACCAGCTCGATCCCGGGCGTGTCCACCACAGGAAGTAGCTCCTTGGGGACCGTCTTTGTCGCCGGCAGAAATCGCGTTCCCATTCCCGCGGCGGGCACGACAGCCGTGCGAAATCCCGTCGAATCCGATTCCCCCATGGTTGTGCCTTTCTCGAAGAAGTTGAATGAGCAGCGGTGTCATGACTCCTACGCGTGGGCCGACCGTCACACTGGTCGGTTGTCCAGGTTTATCGATTGCAAGTGAGCGCAGACTCCTTGGCGGCGAGGAGAGTCCGCATCATCCGGAGCCGATCGTGGCGACGAAGACCTGGGCGTGCTGCAGTGCTGGTGCGAGAGTCACCGCCGGGTTCGATGCCGGCAACCACGCTGATTGGCCCGCACTCAGCTCAAGTGAGTCGCAGTGGGACGAGAGGACGGTCGATCCCGCCGTGCAGAGAACGATTCGTGGGCTTCCGGCGCCGAGTGTCGCTGTGGTTGCCGACGTACTACTCGTGCTCGTGTCGAGGTGCAGTCGGGTGAGCTCGAATTCTGTCTCCGGCGTGCGGTACAGACGTCTGTTGTCACGACCATCACCGTCCGCACGCACCACCGGCATGGACGCCGGCCGAAAGTCCAGGACTTTCAGCAGCTCGGGCACGTCAACGTGCTTGGGGGTCAGACCGCCACGCAGCACATTGTCCGAGTTGGCCATGATCTCGACGGCCGCGCCTCGAAGGTATGCATGCAGATTTCCGGCCGCGAGAAACAGGCCCTCCCCCGGTTCGAGCGTGATCCGATTGAGCAGCAGCGAGATCAAGACACCGGGGTCATTCGGATACTTGACCCCCAGGTCGAGCGCGGTCTGCGCCTCGGCCGCGAATTCCCCCTCCGCTCCGTCGCGCTCGGTCGAAAGGTATTGCCGGCAGGCCTCGACTACACCAGTGATCAGAGTCGCCGGGTGTTCGTCGCCCGTGATCCACTGCGTGAAAAGCGCGCGCACACCCGAGGAGCTTGTCTGAGCTTCCAATTGTTGCGCGCACCGGTCCAGCTCTTCAACATCCAGCGCTCGGAGCAACGCGACGGTTCGCCGCACGTCGCGGAACCCGGCGAGCGCCTCGAATTTCGTCAGCGCAACCACAAGTTCCGGTTTGTGGTGGTCGTCCTTGTAGTTGCGGGCTGGCGAGTCGAGCGGGACACCGTTTGCGTTTTCGCGTTCGAACCCTTCACGTGCCTGCGTGGAGTTTGGGTGCGCCTGCAACGACAGTGGGTCCTCCGCGGCGAGCACCTTGAGCAGAAACGGAAGGCGACCTCGGAACCGGGACGCGTTGGCCGCCCCCAGTTGCCCGAATGGGTCGGCCGAAATCACGTCAAGAAGTGAGATGTCGGATCCCGCGTCGTCCACGCGAGCCGGGTCTGCTGGATGCGCGCCGAGCCAGAGTTCGGCTTCAGGCCGATCGGACGGCGAGGGTCGTCCAGTGAGCTCCGCCAGCAGGGTGCGGGAGCCCCACTCATACGAGCGGATTGCTCCGTGAAGGCGTTTCATCGGTCAGACATTCGTGAGAATCGGACGCCACCACCCGGCAACGCCACATCGGGCCAGACACGGGCTCCGCGCAACAATTCGCATCGAGCGCCCACGTCGGCGCCGTCTCCCACCACCGAATCGCGCACAAGTGCATGCCGACCGATGCGGCAGTCGTGCCCGAGAATCGATCGTTCGATCACCGCGCCCGCTTCCACACGGGCACCGTCGAACACCACGGCTCCGTCTAGACGCGCACCGACGGTTACCCGTGCACCGAGCACCGTGCCGCCGATCAACACCGTGCCCGGGGCCACCGTGGCAGTCGGATGGACGATCGACTCGCCGCGCGTACCGCTCAGCGCGGGCGACGGCCCGATTCCGCGAACCAGATCCGCCGACCCGGCGACGAAATCGTCTACCGTCCCCATGTCTCGCCAGTAGGCGGAATCGACATGGCCAAATACCCGCGTCCCGCCGGACACCAATGCGGGAAACACCTCGCGTTCCACCGACACGGGGCGATCGGATGGGATCTTCTCGATCCACTCCCGCTGGAAGACGAAACATCCAGCGTTGATTTGGTCGGTCGGGGGATCCTGCGTCTTCTCAAGGAAAGCGGTGACCCGGCCATTGGAGTCCGTCTGCACGCAGCCGAACGGGCGCGGATCACCCGCCCGAACCAGGTGCAGCGTTACGTCGGCATCGGCCTCCGCGTGCGTCTGTAGAACAGCCCGCACATCGGTGCCGCGGATGTAAGCGGCCTGCGACTCGCGGCGACTGTACGGCCCACTGCCTTTCCTTGCGAGCGCCGCTGCGTTCTCCGGAGCCCGAGACGGGTCAGGTGAAACATCGAATGCAGTCACCGTTCGCCTTCCGAGCTCGATCCATCCTGACTGGCGAGCTCGTGTGTTCTCACGACATTGCGAAGACGACGATCGCCTGGTGTTTGCTGCCGCGTCGATGTTCGCACGCGGACCCCCGAGTTGAGACATCAAGTGATCAGCTTCACATCGTCCGCACAAAGGGGGTGATGAAGCCCCTCTATCGCAGGTCAGCGGATGTGTATATCGAGTGAATGACACTGCAGCGCGGGGCATCTGATACTAGAGGTCACACGAAACGCTGGCGAACCCGTGGGCGAGCATGTACGGTGCCCGCCGCATCTCGCTCATGGACGGGATCCTGGTGATCACCCGCCAGCATTCTCAGCGATCGACCTGGAAATTCTCAGCATTTCCGCAGGTACGAATCCCGGATACATTAGGCCTGATGCCCTCTCAGGTGCGGCATACTGATGTCGTGTGGTGGTGGACAATCTGGATCGTCATGGCGTGGGTGCTGTTGTCGATACCACTCGCAATACTGATCGGGAGAGCAGCCCGGCAGAAAGATCGGCGTGAAAAGTTTCCCCGCCGGCACTAGAGCCGGACTGGCGGGCCGCCCGACCAGACCGCCGCGTAGCCCCGGTCACGCAAGTAACCGCGGCCGCTCCGTCCGCCAATCGGGGCCCGTGCGGTGGATCGACCTTCCACGGATCTGGCGACACGTCGGATGACTGGGCTGGGCCGACACCGAATGTCAACGCATGAAAACTGGGGCACACAGTGTTCCCGTGTGCCCCAGTTTCAGATCGGTGGCGGACCTACACTCCGGTGGACCCACCCTCCGAGCCGAAGGTCAGGAACGAAGCAAAGAAGTTGATCAATTCCGTGATGCTGGCGAAATCTACAGACATATTTCACTCCTGCCGAGGCGATGGTGTCAGAATCTCGATCCGTACCCCTGCCGGGCACTCGTTCTTTCTACACGACTTGAAAGACTTTGCAACAGCGAAGGAGCCGCGGGCACGAAGTTTCTCTCGCGATCCGACCCCCTTCGTGATGCGGGCATGAGGGCTGATCACATTCGACTTGCCGTTTCAGCTATTTACATCAATCCCCAGGCAGGCGAGCACAGTACACGACACCAAAATCCATCCTGAACCCGGAAAGATGACCTCAAACCAGACCAATCGTAGCTTTAAGCATCGCACTTGCGCATGCCTACTCGTTTCGACACCTGTGAACATGTTTCTTAAGCAATTCCGACTTAAGGACTGAGTATTTACGGAAAAGCCAGGCCACGACCGCTCATTCGACGACTGAGAACGGTGCACCTCTGGCACGTACAGAAGGCAACTCGGACGTACCAGCGCGGCGGCGTGGTTCTCGGCCTGCGCCGCGGCGATCCTCGATCCAGGACAGCTTCGGAACCCGTTCCGCCCGCCCCCGCAACTCCGACGCTTCATCTATTCGCACGAGTCGGTGTACGTATGACAGGCGGGCCGAACGGGTGTAAGGATCCGAGTTCACTGCCCCCGCTGCTATATCGACGGCTCTGGTCATACGTCCGGATTCGATCCGGTGGTCCCGCCACGTCATGCCTTCGCTCCTGAACCTCGGGGGCCGGCCAATGGCTGACGCAAACAATCCTTTTATTTCAGGACTATTCTTCGGCCGAGTCCGTATTCCTGGAAGGTACAACGGGAGGCAGGCCTCGCTGGTGGCGGCTGCGACTCAACCTTTCTCACATCGATGTGAGAGTCGTTCCCACCGAAGTTTGACGTCCGATCACTGCACGGTTGCGCGATGACCTGCAACTCGCGGACTCGGCGAGGTTGTACACGACCTGCCACGCCCGGACCACGTCACCCTGGGACGGTTCACCCGTGGGGCGAAGATCCCACCGACAACCTCAACCGCTGGAGCCCTCCTCTCGCAGAACGCAGCTCGATGCATCGAACCTCAGTCAACATCGTTCGAGCCGATAGGCGGATCGACGACTTTGCGCGACAAGTTCAGCGGTTTTCAATGACGCCGTCTGCCAGATTCGGCCGACATCGAAGACTGGGATTGATCGCAGAGTTCCCACTGCACCGAGACCGAGGTCACTCAGCGGCATCCTCATTGAAGTGATGGCCCGGATTGCACAACGAAAGTGAAGACACATGCGAGCCCGGACAGGTTCATGGCAGTTCGATCACGCTTTCGCCGTGCAGTCGTAGAATCGCAACTCCTCAGGCGGGGGCAACCGGGGCCGTCCACCTATGTCATTCAGCCGAATGACCTAACCGAGAATTTTCTGGACCGCCAAGACGCGGACCATGCACGGGTGCGGCATGATGCACCGTGAGACTTCGTGCGTCGACGTTGTCGCCAGGGTGGTAAGCGAGACCTCGCGCCATATCTCTGCCGGAGCAGCGACTCGCATAGACCAGAAGGCACCGGAGACACAAGAGCACGGAGCCAGAACACAGGGGGACCACTGATGACTGACACTGACGTGCAGGACCGGCGAGGCGCTAAGCGCCGCGAGAAGCCTCGAGCCGGTTTTCGACCTGATCTTCAAGGCATGCGCGCAGTCGCCGTGCTCGCGGTCCTCTTCGACCACCTTTTCGGGTGGCCTTCAGGCGGCTTCGTCGGTGTCGACATCTTCTTCGTTCTAAGTGGGTTCTTCATCACCGGACTACTCCTTCGCGAGCGCGGGGAGACTGGCAGGCTCTCGTTCAGACGTTTCTATGTTCGACGGGTTCGCCGAATCATTCCGGCAGCTGTGCTCGTCCTTGCCGTTACTGTACTTTTCAGTTACATCATCTTTCCTGCAATACGTGCGAAAGAAACCCTCGTCGACGGCCTGTGGGCAGCTATCTTCCTGGCGAACTGGCGATTCGAGCAGTCAGGAACTGACTACTTTCAAGAGGGTCAGCCCCCATCTCCTCTTCAGCACTTCTGGTCACTCTCAATTGAGGAGCAGTTCTACTTCGTCTGGCCTGTATTGCTCCTCGGCCTGTTCTGGCTGACAAGAAAAGCGCACCGGCGAGGCCGGTCATCAGTCCGGCATTCGGCCTTAGCCGCTACCATGCTGACGGTCGTTGCCCTGTCATTCGGCTGGGCGATGGTTCAATCTGCGAGCGAACCCACAACCGCCTACTTCTCCACCTTCACCCGAGTTTGGGAACTGGGGGCTGGCGCGCTGGTCGCGATCGCGGGGCCTGCGTTGGCACGAATTCCACACACAATTGTCCGACCGATTCTCGCGTATGTCGGACTCGCGGGTGTGCTCTCTTCGCTCTTCGTCATCTCCGAGAGAACCCAGTTTCCTGGACCAGGCGCCGCACTGCCCGTTCTTTCGACCATGCTCGTAATAGCTGCCTTCCATGGATCCGAAGTTCGCGGAATGCAGCCACTCACTAATCCATTCGCTCTCTATTTTGGCAACGTCAGTTACTCCCTGTACCTGTGGCACTGGCCGGTCATCGTGCTCCTCGCGGCGTTGATGCCAGCGAACGTCACCTACTACATCTTGGCAGC
The DNA here is from genome assembly GCF_019378875.1 of Rhodococcus sp. USK10. Lineage (NCBI taxonomy): Bacteria > Bacillati > Actinomycetota > Actinomycetes > Mycobacteriales > Nocardiaceae > Rhodococcus > Rhodococcus sp. USK10. The sequence goes on along the minus strand of NZ_CP076047.1, from coordinate 481,122 downwards.
CGTTCTCGCGCTGAGCCTTTCGCACATCTCATTCACGTTCTACGAAAATCCCATCCACAAGTCGAAGTGGCTTGAGGTGGACACAAAAGTACGAAAACGAGGTGGCGCCACCTTCGCAATCAGTCCGCAGTCTTGGTCGATGGCTGGATTCCTGTTGGTGTCGCTCCTCTGCGCGAGCCTCCTGGCGATGCAGATATCTGATAGAAATTCACGATTGAATGAGGCAAGCGAAACTCTCGCGGTAGCACAGGTTGTGGATTCTGCCGGACCCGCAATCGATCCATGTTTCGGCGCTGCCGCTCTCGCGATTCCGGACAATGGATGCGCCACCGACATCGAGGTCGCCTCTCTTGCTCCATCTGTCGACCGGTTCGCGAAGGACACTCAAGGTGCGTACTCATGCTGGCGCGGCGAGGGGCAATCAATGCCGCGGTGCAGCTTCGGGTCGACAAAGGACGATGCCCTCCGCGTCGCACTGATCGGTGACTCCCATGCCGCAATGTTACTGCCCGCCTTGGGCGAATTCATGGTCTCCGAAAACTGGCACGTGACGGCTTACGTGGGGTGGGCTTGCCAGTGGCGGGATGATGTTTCTGATGACTGCGAAGAAGCAATGAAGACGACCCAGAATGCTCTCCTTACCGAAGAACCCTACGACGTGATTTTGACTACGTCCTCGCGCAAATACGGAGGAGACGGGCCAGTTGCGATAGAAGCATATAAGGATGCATGGGCACCTGTGGCTGCACGGGGAACGAAGATCATTGCGGTAGCCGACAACCCGGCCGTTTCCGACGAGATGCTCTCTTGCGTTACGCGATTTGGCGCCTCATCCGGTGACCTCAAGCGTTGCGGCCAAAGTCGACAAGAAGCATTCTTCGATGAAGACCCGCTGATCGCCGCTGCGTCCGCAACTCCAGGGGCCGAAGTGCTTGATATGAATGATTTGTATTGCGCGGGTAATTGGTGCCCCAGCATCGTTGGTGGTGTCATTGCGTATCGGGATACCGGCGGACACCTGACTGCAACCTACGCGAAGACCCTTGCACCGTTCATGAAAGACCGGCTCGTAGCATTAATCGCGTGAGCATCGCTGCGCAGACTGCACGGCCAGGGAGGATGTCGGACATGAGAACGCCTGAGTACGAAGATAAGCCGATGTGGGGCATCCGCGAAGTCGGCAAGGTCCACCCAGCCTGGTATTGGGCCGTCGCGATATCGTGGACAATCGCCGCACTCGTCATCATTCTCGGCATTCGCTGGACCAATGAGCACGGTTCGTGGGACGAGCGCCATCGGCCCACCACCACGACCAGCGTCGTTGAGGGTGTGGGCGAGTGAGCATCCGATCCTGGCTGGCGAACGGGCCCGCTGCCTCCGCCCTCACCCACCCTCGCGTCCGCCGCGCACTCCTGAAGGCCGCCGGAGCCGACATCGGCAACGCCCGAATCATGCACGGCGGAACGTTCGGCGGTGACCTGTCGAAGCTGCGAATCGGCAACAACACGTTCATTAACACCGGGGTCTCGCTGCACCCCACGGGTGGGATTACGATCGGCGACGAGGTCGCCTTCGGGCCGCGTGTCGTGGTAATCACGGGCACCCATGAGGTCGGTCCGGCGTTTCGGCGGGCCACAAATCCAACGAAATTCTCACCGGTGTCAATCGGCAATGGTTGCTGGCTGGGAGCGAACATCACCATCCATCCTGGTGTGACAATCGGTTCCGGTTGCGTCATCGCGTCCGGGTCCGTCGTCACGTCGGACTGCGAGGCGAACGGGCTGTATGCCGGTGCGCCGGCGGTCAGAAAGAAGGACCTCGCACCTTGATCCTGAAGCGGCTGAGCAGGGTCCTCGGGATGGTCTTCGATGAGGATGAGCAGCAATGCCATTACGTTGATCCGGATCGGGGTCGCTGTGAGATCAACGTCCCGCCCAGTCAAGATGCGCGCTACGCGCTCGCTGCGTTCTGCTCCGAAGAGCACGCATGCCTTGACCAGCAACGCTTCTGGCCGTACCTCAGGGCCGACCACAGCTCCCATGCCGCGCCCCTCCAGGCCCGCGGTGTGCGCGGCGACCACTCGGTGCCCGTCCACACGTACACCGACGCCTCTGTGACGGCCTCCGGTGGTGGTTCGCCGGGGCTTACGTTGCCGGTTGCAAGCGCGTGGTCGTAGAACGCCACCACATCGGAGGGACGGTAGTGGTCCGCGGACAAGTGTGCGCCGGTAGCGGTCACCACGCACGACGCGGCGCGGTCGGCGAGCCCGAGCCCCACGAACAGGTCGGCGTGCTGGTCCTTCGGTGTGGTCGCGTCGTCCGGTGAAGCCCACATCTTGAAGTGCATCCCGACATCGTCAACGGCAGCGCCCGAGAACGCGCATACCCCGGAGGACAGCGCCGCGAACGTCGCCCCGTACACCGCCCACTAGCTACCCGAGTTCGATACCTACTGGAAGTTCAACGCTTGTGATACCGCGCGGCGACCGCTCGCACGTTCGGGATCATGTCCCCCATCGTTGCCGAGAAGACCACGCCGCCGCCCTGTGACTATCCGAGGAACATCACGTCGGTGGGTGACCTGCGGGTCCCGGACTGTGCCACCGAGAGCAGGGATTCCTGATCGGCGTCGTCGATCGCGGACACGGGTACGTGCAGGTGGTGCCATTGGTGACCGTGCTGTCGATGTACGGGCTCGCGGTCGGCTCTACGAGCTGCACACCGTCGGGATAGACACGGTATTTTGCGACCGCGCTGTCGTCAGTGGAGGCAGTTCAAGAGATCGTCACGGAGCCGTTGGGCCGGCGTCAGCGTGACGCTGCCGGGGTCTGATGGCTTCGCGTCGCCAGCGGTGAACGCGTCGAACCACACCATGCCGACAGTCGGGTATTCCGGTTCGGTATGGGAAACCACACGCGCACATAAGTGCGCATCCCGGAGTGTTGTTACCCGTTGTGGAACGGGGAGTGTTCTGGCCGATAGACCAAACAGTGAATTGCCGGGGACCACACAGACGTCCCTTCAGGGCAAAGCGCGTGTGGTGGGACCGATAGTTACTGCACCAACATGAACCCGGCACCGTAGCTACCTTTTGCATTGATATCCGCGAGAATCGGGGTAATTGCCCCATAGAACGTCGTCGGCTGGGTTCCGAAGTCCATGCCGATGTTGAGACCGACGAGCTTCTCCCCCACCACGATCGGTCCACCTGAATCGCCTTGCCACATCAAAGCCCAGTTCTGTAGGTGAATACCGTCTACCTTGCCGATGATCCCGCAATTTTTGCCGGTGGTTGCCCCATGGTTGCACCCCATGTCCGACAGCGAGGCATCGCCGGCAGTCGAGACGACGGCGTCAGTGGTGTCGCTGTACTTGCTCGGCACAACAACATCCGGGTTGAGCCGGATCACAGCGTAATCGAGCGCCGTGAATGTGCCGTCCGTGTTGCGCGAGTAGACGTCGGTCTCCCAGCCGATTGGCCCGTCGGCAGCGTCTCCAACCTTATAGACGGCCTTGCCCGCGCCCTGGTGGCAGTGACCGACAGTAAGCGCGACCAAGCGGCCCGCGTTGTCGGTGCCGACCGCGCCGATCGTGCAGTATCCCTCGGCGTCCGGGTACGGGGTGTAGGCGGTACCCGGCCCGACATGGATGGTCGGTCCCGCCTGCGCCGCCGGGGCGACACCGAGCATCACTGCGGGCGCGGCAATAATCGCGACCAAGATGATCTTCACACGTTTCTCCTGCTCCTCTTTGGGAAGCATTCTCCTATCCCGCCTACTACGGCGCGCGCCGCACGACGAAAGCTCACAGTGAGCCGGGCGAGCGGGGATTCTCGGCAATGCCCCATTCTCAAACAACGAGTGGGATACATCTACGGGAGGAACCTTCAGAATATTGGAAACCCAAAACACCTGGCCTGATTTCGCTGCAATCGTCCAGCAACTGTCGAACGCATTCAACACCAGCAACTTCTCCCGAAGACAACAAATACTCCCCTCACAGGGGTGGGCGTTGTCGTGCTCTGTCGGCGGTCAAGAAAAGCTGCCCATAGGCGGTCACGAAAGTGCCGGTAGTGGCCATGAAACTGCGCTGACGCCGCCAATGGCATCCCCGCGCATGGGGGTCTTATGGGAAGTTAGCTCCGGGACAACCGGGGTATGGCATTAGCCGCCGGAGCGGGAAATCGACTCGCCCCGCTTACACTCGGCGCCGCGCTCTGAGGTGAAGGACGGCGCCAAGTGCCCAAATGAGTCTCCAGCCGGGCCGAAAACATTAATCGCTGAACAGCGATCAGCGTCTCGGCTCATACTCACAGTATGGTTTGGTGGATTTCCACTGCGGCGGCCGTATGGATTGCAATGTCGGCCGGAGTAGGCATCGTGCTCGGACGAGTCTCTGACCTCGGCGACCAGGAAGAGCTGGGACCGCACTGAGCCGTTCTGTGGCGGCTCGGTGGTGCAGTTGACCTGCGCCACGTGCAGGGTCGGCACGAAGAGTTCGTGTTTCCTGCATCACAATCTCTAGACCAAGGTGTCACGAACCATAAAATAGCTGCGGCGTCGCCCTCCCCCGCATTCGAGCGGCGCCTGACCCCGCCAGCCCTACCCCCAGCGGCTGGCGGGGTCTTCCATGCCTCGGTGATCTGACCGACCCGACTCGGGCCCCCGATTGGGAACCCGTCGTCCGGCATCACGGATGGCGGGTTTCCCCGAGTCACCACCGGGGGCACAATTAGCAATTTTGGGCGGGGCTGGCATGGGGCATGATTCCAGCCATGTCGAATGAGAATGCGTTCCGTGTCGCGGTCGGCGAGCTGGCTCAGCAGTCCGCCGTCCTCGAGTCCGTCGTCGCAATCATCACCTGGGGAATAGTGGGGGTTACCGATACGGTCGGCCGTATCGCTTTGCCGAACTCGGTGGATAATTCAACGAGAATCATCCGAGATGTTGCCCCGCATCGGATCTCGGATGCGGGGCTCCTAAGCGAGCTGAACGACTGGCTGAGCGCTGTCACGCGTGCCTATCAGGACCGGAATACGATCCTGCACTCGGTCTGGATCGGACCAGCGGACGATTCTCCCCACTTCAAGGCAAGCACCAAGCCGCTGCCGCGAGACCCCGAGTCACGGAAAGCTGACGAGGTCCTGGCTGTCGCTGCGGAGTTGGAACTACTCGCAACAACGAAAGTCGCCGATATCATCCGTCGACTACCAACCGCTGCGCCTGGGCCCTGGGTGGTGTACTGATCGGTGCCGTCTGGCCAAGTGGCATAGAAGGCGATTCCGGGGGCCACGGGATGGATGCTCGGACGGTCCGCCGTCCGTGTCGACCGGAGTCAGGAACGTCTGCCACCCCGCCGCGTCGGTGATAGAAACCAGAACGTTCGCCACGTTGATCACGTTCAATGCTCCGGCGTCGGTTCGCTCACTGAGGTCCCGGCCAGCGACTTCCTCCTCCACTGCGGAGGCAACGGCCGCTCTCACGACGGCTCGGACGTGATCGACGCTTCAACGGCCGGGCGATCTGGTCAGGAGTGAAATACGTGGCTGCCGCTTCCGTCTTGTCGAGCTTCGTCGTAGCCAGTGAGGCCGATGCATAAGTGAGCATCCAGAGCCGACGCCGTTGGGGTGTTACCCGTCGCGGAATGGGGCGCGTTCTGGCCGATAGACCTAACAGTGAGCCGTCGGGGACCACACGGGCGTCCCTTCAACGCAAAGCGCGGCTACACGGGCCCACGCCAGGGTGTGTGGTGGGACCGGTAGTTATTGCACCAACGTAAACCCGGCGCCGTAGCTACCTTTGCATTGATATCCGCGAGAATCGGCGTGATTTTCACGTAGAACGTCGTCGGCTGGGTTCCGAATTCCATACCGATGTTGAGGCCGACGAGCGTCTCCCCCACCACGATCGGTCCACCTGACGGCGCGCGCCGCATGACGAAAGCTCACAGTGGGCAGATCTCGATCTCGCGGACCCTCGGTTCGGCGGCAGCGTGCTGCGGCTGAATGCTCACCTATGTGGCTCGATGATCACGCCTGGTGCGTGGCCGACCGCCATCGACCTCATGACGACGTGCCTCGGGGCGTCAGCGGGACGCGTCGATGCCTTTCTCACCGACCCTGAGCTTGAAGCACTCTCCGCAACCGCCGACCAGATACTCATCTGGGACGTTGAGACACCATAGACCCGTTGCCCGGAAGCCCATCATCAGGATTCTGACCTATAGCGTGGTGGGCAACCGATAAACCCGCATGTGGATTGACGACATCGATCAGTGACCGATCATCGATCCTCGACGCCCGATACAGGCCATGGAGATGGAAGAATCAATTCCATGGGGATGGAAGAATCAGTTCGCGCCCATCAAGTGGGCCAGGTCGGGCATTCCGGTGGACTCTGATAGTCACGCTGCCGTCTCCGGTGGCGACCAAACCGACGATCTCCTCACCAAGGCGGTGACCGAGGCACTCGCGGCGGGTATGTCGTGGGCGCAGATCGCCGCGCAGCTCGGCGTACCACCCCCAGTCGCCCGCGGCGACGCCGCCGTGACCGATCATGACTGGCAGGAAGCGATAGTCGCCCACGAGAATGCCCGGGCAGCACGGCTCAACGACCAGAGTGTGCCCCGGCAATCCGAGAGACCCTGACGACCCGAGAGCCTGCTAACGCCACGCGCTCGCCAGCCGATCCGCACGACGAACGGGTGAAACTTCGTTGTCCGCGGTCGTCGCGACGCGGCCGCCAGAGCTCTGCTGAGAGTTCCCGGCGACGGCCCCCACGACACCGTGAACAAGGGTCGTCAGGTCGTCCCTTTGTTGCGCTCTGCCCCGTTGGGGCGTGCAGGGATCAGCCGTGTCAGAGCTCGGCGAGGGACACCAGCCCGTCCTGCAGTGCCCGGATCAGCAAGCCGGACTTGTCGGCAACGGGGCGCCCGGCGGCGGCGTACTTCGCTCGGATCCGGATCAGGTGGGTGTTGATCGTGCCCAGACTGATTCCCAGGTCGGATGCGGCCACGTTCTTCGATTCACTACGCAGCCACAGGCGGAGGATCTCCAGCTCGCGCGGCGTCAGCGTGGGCCGTCGTTGCGGTCCCCCGACAGCGCCGGGTGTGGGGGCAGGAACAGAAGTCATACCGATCTCACCTTCTCGAGCCGCAGCGCTTGCCGCAGGACGCACACTGTGTGATTCGGTGCGGCACGCCACCCGGATGGGTCAAATACGCGGGCCCGCGACAACGGAGCAATTTCGGTTTTTGTCGGCTGTTCCCGCGGTGAACAAACCGTACCTGACGCCGGTTTTAATGACCTGCAGGTGATGTTCCAGGGGCGCGTCGCCGACGCGCCCTGGTGAAATTGGTTATCGTCGGAGGCCTGTAGAACCAAAGGGGGTGCGGCGACAGTGACATCTTCGACAGTCACCGACGTGTCGACGCTGCTGATGATCGACTCGGCGTTTGCGCGGGACCGGGACGACGCCTTCTCCGTCATCCCCCTCCCCGGTGGCCGCGGGTGGGCGGTGGAGGTTCATATTGCCGGTGTCGCCGACGTCGTGGAACTGGGGTCGGTCGCTGACGAGCAGGCGTTCCTGCGGGCGGAGACCCGGTATCTGCGCAGCCGCACCATTCCGATGCTCGGCGAGACGGCCGAGCAGGCGGCAACCCTGACCGCCGAAGCCGCGCGGACCAGTCTGCGGGTCACCGGCACCGTCACCACCGACGGCCGGCTGGTCGATGTTACCGTCGGCCGCGGGAAGATCCCGACGGGCCGGTGTGCGGCGGTCGATCACGCCGAGGTGCCCGGCGTCCTGACCGATCCGGAGCATCCGCTGCACCCCCAGCTGGCCGCGGCGGATGCGGCCGCACAGACCCTGCTGACCGCTCGCCGGGACGGCGGGGCCCTCGCGTTCTATGACCTCACCCGAGGATGGGCGGCCAATGAGGACGGGGCCATCGTGGCGATCGCCGCGGAACTGCGGACCGTCGCCTACGTCATCGTGCAGGAGTTGATGATCGCCACCAACGAGGCGGTCGCGCTGTGGTGTGTGGAGCGGGGGTTGCCGATCCTGTTCCGCAACCACCGCACCAACCCGGTGGCCGGCAGCACCGACGAGCTGATGCACGAGATCGCCGCCGCGGCCGGGGACCCGGACCTGTTCGCGAAACTTCGCGGACGACTGCTGTCGACGCTGCGGGCCGCGACCTACGATCCGACGGTACACGGCCACTACGGATTACGGCTCAGCGCCTACACCCACGTCACCTCACCGCTGCGCCGGGTGGCCGACCTGATCAACCAGCGGATCATCTTCGCCCACCTCGACCACTCCCCCACCCCCTACACCCCGGATCAGTTGGCCGCCCTCGGCGCCGATTTGAACCGGCGCACCCGCGCCGCCCGGGAGGCGAAGAAGAATCACTTCAAACACGTAGACCAACGCATCGTCGCCCAAGAGGCCGCACGCGATCTCACCATGCTCGATGCCCGCACCTTCCACAAGGTCCTCAAATCTGCAGCCGCCGTGCCGCTTCCGACCGAACTCGCCTCCGAGCTCGCCCGCCGTGTCGACGCCGACCTGCTGACCGCCCCGGACGTCGCGGTCCTGATCGACGCCGCCGACCCCACCTGGCTTCCGATCCAACTCCGCGTCCTGGACACCCTCGCCGACACCCATCCGGAGATGGGGCCCAGCGTGGCGTCGGTGTGGCGGCAATCCCATCCCGACCAACCGTCCACCGATCTCGAGATCCGGCGCAACGGCGCCGACCACAACCCGCTCTTCGCGGCCCGCGCCACCCACCTCGGCATCCGCGGAACCTGGGCCACTGCGGCCGCGAAGAAACCGGCCGAACAAGCCGCCCTCTGGGCGGCAGTGCGTGCGCAGCTGACCGGCACCGACCACCCCGACACGGAACCGGACTGGCCTGCCACCGCGCCATCCCCGCAGTCAACGACTCCCCGGCCGGAGCCCAAGGATTCCGGTCCCGCCCTCTCCGCGGAACCGCACCGGACGATCGCCCCGGCCGCCCTGAACCTGGACGGGGCGAAGAAGTCCAAGGCACTGTCCAACCCCATCGCCTGGCTGATGAGTCTCCCCCAGAACAACAATCAGGCCCCGCCCGAGTGGGAGTTCTGCACCGACGGGCCCGCGCACGCACCCCGATTCACGGCCACCGTGCGCCTCGCCGGCCACACCGCCACTGCCGATGCGACCACGAAGACGGCGGCGAAGACCGCATCGGCCACAGCGTTCGTGGAGGCGCTCTTCGTGCAGCGTTGAGACTTTGATGTCGGTTTGATCCGTCGTTTACCGCAGTTCTTTGCGCGCAGAATTTGGTGCGGCAGTTGCGGCCGATGGCGGTGGCACCATTGGTGGCGACATCACCGGACACACCTCGACATGCGGTGTCCCGCCGCGGGAAGACCGACTGCGGCGTCTCGGCGTCGTTCCCGATCGGTGCACTCGCTGTGCAGACTCGACAACCAGGTGCTGACGCTGCGCGGGCCTGGCGATAATGACGAATCCGGCCGCACTCGTCATTCCACCAGGGTGATGGGCACCCCGGGGCGTGATGTACAGGTGGTGTCGAGCGCCGCCGTGGGTGAGGGACATGGCCACTCCTGTGGTGTGTCCCTCGGCGAACCGGGCGAGCAGCTCGCGGGTGGCCTCGAATCTGGTGTGGCTGATGTCGTAGGTGACACCGCCCAAATATGAGGCTGGCCACCATACCCTCCTTCATCCGACGGTGGATCGTTGCCGAAAGTCTCGCTGACATCCCGTCCTCGGCGAGGACGGACACACCGTCGCGGCTCGGGGAGGTAGCGGCTGTGGGCGGGGCTACCAGTGGTAGACGATGCTCGGGTTCGGCTCGTCACTGCCTCGAATCGCGACCGGCGTCGCCGGCGTAATCAGGAGGCGCACCGTGGAATTCTGGCTGACGAAGCCGACGAATCCGCCGTTGCCGTTGTCTTCGAAGATGCCCCTGATGGCTTCCTCGAGGCCGTGGGCGGCGGCTGCATCGGCGAGCGGATAGCGGACCCCGTCGTAGATCGCTTCGTAACTCATGATCCCTCTCTCGCTGGTGTCGTGGTGTTCACAGCGTAAGAGCGCCGGGCCGACGGTTGTGGTGGTCGCCTCGATGGCCGTCGCGAGATCTGCCGCAATACATTCTGCCGGGTTGACCCGCGTCCGCGTGAGAGTCGGCCCGAGGTCGACGGCGCCACCGGGATACTAGGAATGCCTCGGCAGACCGAGCGCGGCGGGCGACGGGATGAAGGGGTGAAGGGGTTCCTCATGAAGCAGGAAGCAACCAGCACCTTGAGCTTCTTTCAGCGTTTTTAGTCTCTTGTAGCTTCTGTAGGGTTGGGTAGCGTTTCCGATCCCGCTCCGGCCCACCCGCGCGCGGTGAACTCGGCGTCCTCGACCATCGGCCCAGGTCCCCGGCACTATCGCGTGCATCACCTCGAACATGGCGCCATCCCCGACGGGGGGCGCGCAGCCGGCCGGTGGCGGCACTCGGATCCGAGAGCCCACGACGCCGAAGGGCGACCCGTCATCAGCCGGACGGTCAGGTCAAGTCACTCTCGATGCGCCGGCGGCGGGGAGTTTCGCCGCCCCTGCGACCGCGACAACGTCCTCGTTACCGCCGGGCCGGACGAGGCATGTCAGTGAGCGTCGCGGAAGGCTTGCACGATCTCCCCTGGGATGCGGCCGCGGGAGGCGAGCTCGTAGCCCTGCTCGATCGCCCAGGCGCGGATCTTCTTCATTTCACCCGGCTGCCGCTTCGCGCCCCCGGGGTTGACCGCCCGGTCCGAGCGGTGTTTGCGGCCGCCGACGCGAGTGGAGTGGGCGATGTAGTACTCGAGCGTCTCGCGGAACTCCTTGGCGTGCTCGTCTTTCAGATCGATCTGGTACTCGACTCCATCGAATGTGTAGCCGATGCTCTCGCCGTCCGCACCGAACTCGGTCCCGTCGATGTCGTCGACCAGCTCCACCACGACCTTGCGTGCCACAGATTCCACTCCTCGATGTTCTCGGTACAGACAGGGTACTGGTTTGCGCCCGGCACCCACCGCACCCACCGCACGCTCCGCGGCGACGCGGGCGCCCCAGAGCCCAGGTCTCGCCAGCAGGCTTGGCGACGGGGTGGTGCTGACGTCGGCACCGCGGTCCAGCGGGGTCGCCCGGCGCGGCCGGGTTGATGGTGTCCGCCACCCGATCGGATTTCCCGACTCGGCCCCACAGAGGAGCCCTAGTGACCCCTCTGCCACGCCCGGACCCACTCACGGATGGGTACCACCGCGACCGTGCATCCTCTGGTGACCAAACCGTCAACACATTCGGCGTGCATGCTGCCCGCGTCTCCAACCGGGCAAACGTCACTCTACTGAGCTGCTGCACAGCATCGGCCTCCGATCTGGAGCGGGCATCGGCCAGGGGTCAGGGGTCAGGGGTCAGGGACCATTGCCCACCCGGGCCGGGCGGGCGGTTACCGTCTGTCGGTATGGGGACCACCTTCCACGGGCCGAGCCCGTGGCCACACATCACCCGCGCCATCCGCACCCGAGGCGCCCGGTACGCCGCGATCGGCTACCTCGGACCCGGCGCACCCGAGCTGCTGCCGCTGCGCGCCGGGGACCTGTTGGTCGTCAACGCCTCCAAAGCCGCTATCCGGGCGCACGCCACCTCCCCCGTCGCCCTCGCGTACTACGTGAACAAGGGGGTACGGGTGCTGTCGTCGCCTACCCTGCACGCCAAGGTGATCGCCACCAACCGGCGAGCGGTGATCGGGTCGGCGAACGCGTCCGAAAACTCCACCCTCGCCGACGATGCGGTGGTCATCACCGACGACCCCGACATCATCGCCTCGGTGCGGGCATTCATCGACAGCCTCGACGAGATCACCGAGGTCGATGAGGTGTTCCTCGACGACGCACTCCGGAAAGCGCACAGGTTCGTGCGAACGTGTGCACGGTGACGCCTGAAATCTCACAGGTCCGCGAGCAGGGTGGGATCGACGCGGTCGGCGAAGTAGGCCAGGACGCCCTCTGGGCTCATGCCGTAGGTGGTGGCAATCAGATTGGGATCGTGGCTGTTGGCCAAGGCCAGCAGTCGGGAGGCGCGCAGCGTGGAGATCGTGGTGTCGGCGGGGTCGAGGAGGCGGCTGAGGTAGGGCCGGGACGCCGGTGTCGGCCCGGATCGGGTTCGGCTGGTGACGATGACGTGGGGATTATGGGTGCCGGATCTGCGGTGCTCGAGGCATCGGGTCAGTGCGGCCCAGGTCGCCGGGTCCAGCGGGATCGGATGTGGGCGGCGGCCGAGCCGAACCGTGTGGTGCTGGGGATCGATGTCGGCGAGCTGCAGGTGACGCAGTTCGTGCTGTGAGGCACCGTGGATCAACGCCATCAGGCCGACGAGGGCCTCGTTCGGCGCCACCTCGGTGGATGTGGACCAGCGCGTGAACAGTTCGCGCTGTCGCGAGCGCGGCAGGGTCCGTCCATGGAATCCGCGGGGCGTGCGCACGCGCAGCTCGGCGGTGGGATCGATCAGGATGAGCTTGCTGCGGCGGGCGAAGCGGAAGAAGTGGCGAAGTCCGCCCAGGGGGCCGCCGGCCGGCGAGACCTCGGCGAGGTAGTCCTCGATCACGGCCTTGTCGACCTGCGCCCAGTCCTCGATCCCGCGTCCGACGAGATGACATGACAGGTCACGGATCTGGGCCAATCGCTTGTCGATGGTGGAGTCGGCGCGGGGCCGGGTCCCGGCGCGGCGGGCGCGGTCTCGTTCGTCGAGCATTGCGCGTTCGAACGCGGCGACGGCGGGCCGCAACGGTTCGGGCACGGCCTGCACGCGTCGCGTCCGGCGGTCGGCCGCGAGCCGCTGCGACTGGTCGGTGGGCAGGGCGAGGCCTCGGGCGGTGAAGAAGTCCTCGAGCATATTCGCGAGCGACCCGATCGAGTGGCCGGGGATGCGGGCCCGGTCGAGTAAGGTCTGCGGCATTGCCCGTGGCTCGGTGCGCAGCAGTGCCCCGAGCTGACTCACCAGACGTGTCGCGTGCTCCGGAGAATACTGACTTGACACATGGATGGTGAAGTCCCACAGCCAATTCGGTGGATCATCGAGTTCGGCGAGGAGGTTTTCGGCGCGGGTGTAGGGGCGTTGGGGGCGGCGTTTCTGGCAGCGGTTGCACAGCCTCGCCCCGCCGCCGCCGATCACGCGCCCGCATTCGGTGCATGCGGCGGCCGGCTTCGGCGCCGGCCCGGGTTGTGAGCACGGTCCGCACCAACCGGTGTGTTCGCGTAAGTAGCCGTCGCGGCCGCAACGCGGACAGTGTCGGCGGGCGGCGGCGAGGTCGTGACGGCGGCGGCACCGCTTGCACCGGCTCTCGCCCTTGCCGCGCACGGCGGCACCGCAGTCGTGGCAGGTGCGCGAACACCACCGGCATCGCCCGGTGTCCGGACTCAAGACCCGCTCGATCCCGCAGCGGGGACACGGCGACTTCGCCGCAGCGGCGACCGCCTTGCGCCAGCACTGGTAGCACACATCGCGCCCGAGTCGGCCCCGCGGCCGACCGCAGCGGGTGCAGTCCCCGACCTTCTTCGTCACACCGGCGGCATCGACCGGCCGCCGACTCGCCGCGCCGCGGGCTCCAACGCTGTCGGCGCCGAGGGCTGGGCGGGGACCCGATCGGGCGTGGTGTCGAGGTCGAACAGGTCGTTCGGGGTGCAGTCGAGCGCAGTGCACAACGCCAGCAGCGTGCTGAGCTTGATCTGCGAGGGTTCCTTGGTGAACAACGCCGACACCGACGCCGACGACAACTCGAGTCCGCCGCGTTCAGCGAGCAGACGGCGCAGCTGGGTGCCGGTCCATACTTCCCGTTGCGCCGCGGCCATCCGCAGTTTCCATCTAATGTGCATCATCATCTCCCTGCAGAAACGCGACGGTGTCGGACACCGCGCTGCGGTAGGCGTCCTCGATGAACGTCTCCGACGGACGGACGTACCGCATCGTCGATCCCACCGTCCAGTGCCCTAACATCTGTTGTATCGCAACAAGATCGACTCCTCGTTCGTAGTTGTGGGTGGCGCATGCCCGGCGCAACGCGTGCGGGCTGAACCGGTCCGCCGGCGAGCAGTGCTCGAGATCCTGCAGATACCGCAGACGGTTGCGGATCGTGCCCCGGGCCATCGCACCACCACTCTGATCGCAGAACAACACCGCCGATTCCGGCAACTTCGGTCGTACATCCTCGAGATACCACCGCACCACCAGATCGAGGTGGTCGAGCATCGGAACCCACCGCGGCCGGGGCCCGGAGGTGCGGGCACCCTTGCCGAACCGCACATGCAACTTCCCGAACGGGCCCTGCCCGAAGTAGACGTCCGCGATCTCGAGTTTGGACGCCTCATCGGAGCGCAACCCGGCGTGATACAAGGTCCGGAACAGCGCATAATCCCGGGCCGCTGGCGCGTACTTGCGAGCCGAGCCGATCCGTTCCTTGAGGAAGTCGAAGAAGACGGCCACCCGACTCACACTCGGAGGTGGAAGCAGCCTCGGTGAATCGTCACCGACATGACGGCTCGCATTGAACTCGTCGATCGGGTTCGGACAGCGTCCCATGGGGTGGTGTACTTCGGATCGGTGAACCATCTGGTTCGTGATCAACGAGTCATTTTGTAGGTTATGCGGTTTCGAGTTCGGGTGTCAACGATTGCGGCGTCGTGTCGTCTGTCGAGGCGCGTTGTTTGGCGGCGATGATGACTTTGAGCTCGTCCATGCTGACGTCTGAGACGTAGCGGCGGGTGACCTGCCACTCGTCGTGCGCTTCGATCACCACCGCCGTCGCCAACCGGAGGAACGCTGCCGGGTTCGGGAAGATCTCGACGACATCGGCGCGGCGTTTGATCTCCTTGTTCAATCGTTCGATCGGGTTGTTCGACCAGATCTTCTGCCAGTGCGCTTTCGGGAACGCCCGGAACGCGAGCACGTCGTGCTTGGCGTCGCGCATCATCGACGCGACTTTCGGAAAGGACTTCGCCAACGTGTCCGCGACCTGATCCCATTGCGCGGCCACAGCCTCGGGATCGGTGTGAGCGAAGATCGTCTTGATCGCCGCCATCACCGGCGGCACCTGCTTCGACGTCACCGCAGACCCGACGTTGCGCATGAAATGCACCCGGCACCGCTGCCACGACGCTCCGGTGAACTGCTGCACCACAGCAGCTTTCAACCCGGAATGCGCATCGGAGATCACCAGATGCACCCCGACAACCCCCGTGCCTTCAACCCGACGAGGAACTCGCGCCAGAAATCGAACGACTCACTGTCGCCCACCGCGGTCCCCAACACTTCCCGGGTCCCGTCGATCGACACACCGGTCGCCACGACGAGGGCATGAGAGACCACATGAGCGCCGATCCGCACCTTGCAGTAGGTCGCGTCGAGGAAGATGTACGGAAAGGTCGTATGCGTCAATGTGCGGTCCCGGAACCGGGCGATCTCGGTGTCCAGTCCGGCGCAGATCCGTGAGACCTGCGACTTGGAGATTCCCGATTCGACTCCGAGTGCGGTGACGAGATCGTCGACGTTGCGGGTCGAGACGCCGTGGACGTAGGCCTCCATGATCACCGCGTACAACGCCTGATCGATCCGCCGGCGGCGTTCGAGCAGGCTGGGGAAGAACGAGCCGGACCGCAGTTTCGGGATCTGCACTTCGACGTCTCCGCTGGTGGTGGCGACGGTCTTGGATCGGGTGCCGTTGCGATAGTTGGTGCGCTCAGCGGTGCGCTCGTAGCGGCCGGCACCGAGGGCTTCGGTGGCTTCGGCGTCGATCAATGCTTGCAGTCCGGTTCGGATCAGTTCGGCGAACACGCTCGCCGGGTCGGCGCCCCTGAGTGCATCGAGCTGGGTGATCAGGGCAGAATGGTCGTGGGTCATCGCGTGGTCCTTTGGTCGAGTCACTTTGGTCGGTAACTCGTTCATCACTACGCGATGGCCCACCCACACACTCGGAGCGACACGCCCGAGCTGCGGCTACGCTTTCCCACCGAATTCACACCACGCCGTGGGACTTACCCCGGGTTCGTCAACCGCACCCCGAACAACGCCTCGATCTCCCCGGCGCGGCGGGTGATCAGGAACCGGTGAAAACTGCTCAGCGCCTGCACATATCTGCGTCGAGTCGACGCCAACAAGCCGTCCGCGGCCATCGCTCCGACCACTCGATCGACATCGTCGGCGGTGGCCTCCCACACCGGTTTGCCCAACGCCGCCAGCATCCGCTCGAGGTCACCCGTCTCATTCTCGATGGTCACCGCACTGAAGCCTCGGACCACCCGCGAGGTCACGAACGCCTCGACGCATTCGAGTTGAAAGGTCAGCGGATCGGTCGACGCGTGGGCGACCTCGACCGTCCTGCCCTGCACCACACGAAATGTGTGACTCATGCCACATAGGTTAAGGCCACCTTGCTCGTCAAGGTGGTACCGACACGAATGGAATCCCACCTCGAAAACTGTGGACTCCCCAAACCGGGTTGAATGACCAGCTCGCAGGCAATTTCCGAGAGAACGAACGTATGCCACTTCCAATAGAATGGGAGATCGGCCGCGCCGTCCCGCTGCCCGGGGTCACCGGCCGCGTCCGCATCGAGACAGACTTCCTGCCCGCACCGGTCACCCGGATGTTCGTCAAACACGCCGTCGACTACGAACCCACCCACACCGAACAACAGGTCCTCGACCACCAGCGGGGCCGGCACAGCGCTGCCGGTGGGCCGGCGGTGAAGTACCAGCTCGAATCGCTCCGCCTCGACAAACCCAGCACCGTTCGGCGCGGCGACGTGATCGTCTTCGTCTCCGTCGACGACGAGTGGATTTATCCGCCGGCCGTAGTGATCTCCGATCCGATGCGGATCCCGCGGTCGGGCGGAGCGGTGTTGTTCTTCCTGCGAACCCGCACCGACCTGCCACCCCTGCCGCTCACCGACGCCGAGAAGGCGCTCACCGACCTCGGGCACCCTGGTTCACGGCTACGGACCGACCACTACGTCCGCTCCCCCACCCTCCGGACCGCGCTGCTGGGACTATGGGACCTCTGACGGTCAGCGAGCCTGCGTCAGCGTGGGAGTCAGCTGCACAGAACCGACGAACCCGACAGTTCAAACGCTAGACAGCCCTAGATATCGCGACACAGTGCGCGCGACTCGAGTGCGGCCTGATCACCGCCGCCTCTGACACTGCCCGCATGCCCCGCCCGCTGGCGTGTGTGTTCCGGTGGTGGCGGGTGTCCCGTCCTGCGTTCGTCGTGCCTCGGTGAACCCCGAGCAGCCACAGCTCCCCTTCGACGACAGCACACTGCCGATGGGACCGGCACCCTGATCTCGGTTACCGGACTGTAGGTCTCGTACTCGAATCGTTCTCGCGGGGAGGGACTCTCAGGAGATTCACAGACACCGCGGGGCCAGGTGATGCGACGATGAAGCATGCGCCGCCATCGTTGGCCGGCCCTCGCGCCGCCCACCACCGGAGGGATCACCGTGCACGCGGGCATGCCGATCGTGGCCGAGAACGACCTCACCCTCGAACTATCCGCCGCGACCGCGTTCGCGTCCGGGCTTCTGCTGCGGTTCGCGCTGTCCGTCACCGGTGTCCGCGCCGACTTCGCGCGCTACGAAACCCGGCCCCTGACCGACCCCCACGACTGGTCGGCGCAGTGGTCCTATCTGGCGGTGCGCATCCTCGCCGACGACCTGGGCGGCCTCGCCGATCCGTTCCGCCCGATCCCCGACTCCGACCCGGAGGGGTCCGGGCCGTACCGAACCACGCCCCAGTACTGGATCGGCACCTACCCGACCACCGGATCGCTGACCGTCACCACCAGCTGGCCTCAGGTCGGACTCCACCCCACGTCAGTCACTCTCACGCTCGGTCCCAGCCCATTCCCCACCACCTTCGGGACCGATGCCCGTCGGTGACGGTGCCCGACTGCCTTGCCCAGCCGAATGGCCCAAGCCCCGTCGCCGATTCTTAGTGGTCGGAACTTACCGGTTCCCCGAACCGCACACAGGATGTCTGGCGCTCAACCGATTCGGGCAGTCGCGCACATCGGGCATCGGGTGGTCTCGCCGACGACCCACCCATTGATCCGTGCGAAGGCCACCGCCGCTGCCTGTCCGGCGACCGCGGCATCGAATCGGTGCTCACACAGATCGCACCGAACCGCCCACCCGTTGTGTCCACTGGATTGGATTACCTGCACAGTCATGTCACCCTCGCGACGAAAACCGAATCCGAACCTGGCACCAGCATCGCACAGCCCACCGACGAAGCAGAGCCCCCGAGTCCGGTCCTGACAACATTCAGGCACCCGAACAGCGGTCGGCACCGATCACGACAGAGCTCCGTCGGCGCCGCTTCGGTCCGTCACCGATCCCCGGACGTGCAATGCCGAGCAGCGGACGCCGTGGGGTTTGCGCGATCTCGCCGCGGATTCGCCCCACGGGGTGAGCGGCGTTCACGGTCCCGACCCTCCTCGAAGAGGTGGCGAAGGGTTTCGCGGAACTCGCTGCGGGCACTCGTCATTGAGGCCGATACCCGACCCCTCGACCGTGCACACTGTTGCTCGCGCCCGGATCACCGGACACGATCCCGTCGATGGCATCGACCAGTTGCACCACGGCCTCACTCCCACGCAGGCGGCTTTCGAGGTGGTCAGTACAACCGAATCATTGCTAGCTATGCTAGCTGCGCTCGCTAGGGTTGCGTCGCGCCGAGTTCCGACGAGCGGGTTCGCGCACAGCGCCCTGTTGCGGAGCCGCCGCCGGAATCCTTTGGGGAACCTCATCAATGGCGCTAACCGGCTTCTCCACACCCCTCGACACTTTCGTCACTGTGATGTATCTCAAGCGCCGGTCGCCGTACCACCCCTTCGGTCACCACGACCGACGTCCGCCTATGAAGCTGCGGAAGCACTATCGACCTACAAGGTGCGGCAGCAATGGAATCTGTCGAGTCGGATCCACGTAGGGCATGTACCCACCTGCGCCTGTGTCCCACCGCCACTCCCCCGACGCCGAGGCTCCACTGGCGTAGTGCGGTCCGGCCGTCAGGTGCATGCGGGCAAATTCCCGCGGAACGTCGAGACCGACAGCTCGGTACCGGTTTCCTCCTTGATCAGGTCGACGACCTGATCGGTGGTCAGTCGATGTGGGTTGGCCATCTGGTGAGAGTCCTTCCTGTTCATCGCCGTCGGCGAGGTCGGCGTGGTCCGGTAGATGATCGACCACAGGCCCCCGCTTCCGGCACGCAGGAGTTCACGAAGTCCCTCGTTGGCCGCGCATTTCCGCGGTTCCGAGGAGGCGGGTGAACGCCGGGCGCATCGACTCGGCTGTTGGTGAGGACCGGCTTTCCGCCATAATCTCGGTGAGGAGTTCTTCTTTGTTCTTGACGTGGTAGTGCTCCACTGCGAGCGAGACACCCGCGGCCTCGGCCAAGGGGCGGATGGTCAGCGCGGTGACACCCTATTGCGCGGCGAGCACGAGCGCGGCCTCGATGAGCTGTCCACGGCGCACATCCGCGGGAAGCCACTGCATCCGCGGGGTCGTAGGCGCTAGCGACCAGCAGAAGAATCGGACGACCCGGTGCCGTCAGCGGTCGCCGGAGAGGTTGCCGCGTACTCGCAGATTCGACCCATTCCGTCGTTTCACCTGCTGTTTATCGGGGCAATCCTGACATGTTCACAAGAACGGGTGCCCGAATCGGCGTCCAAAGCTGCTGTGGGGCTGTGTTCGCCACCCGTTCGCTGCAGGAGTCGGGGACTCTCAGAATGAGGTGAGCATCATGAAGAAAAAGATCGCGGTCCGCACCGCCATCGCGTCGGCGGTCATCGCGCCCGCGATGGTTTTCGCGGGCGGTACCGCCGCCGCGGTACCGGCGCTGAGCGCCGGGGCGTCCGGTGAAGTGGTGGTGACGGTACCCGCCGGAGAGAACTGGACCTGCTTCGGATTCGACTCGGGCTTCAACTTCAAGACCGGTGCGTTCGGACCGGGCCCTGCGGGAAAGCTCAGCGGTTTCGTGAAAGGAAACGCGACCGTCTTCTGCTTCGGCGGCACGGCTCCGTTCTTCTTCACCGGCAGCGTGGCGGTGAAGTAACCCAGTCCAGTCGGTCCCCGGGGGACCGTCCCCGGCTGGTTCCTCCACGCCAGGGTCGGTCTACCCGGCAGATCCTTGCGTGCTCGGGTCGGCGGTCAGGTCGTCGGTGTCGGCGAAGACCAGGCGCCCGTCGTCGAGGACGACAGCCCACCGGTGCACCGGCGCCCAGGCGTGCCCACGCTCCTCGGTGTCGGTCAGCTCGGCGTAATCCTCGACGATCCGACCGGTCTGCGCCGGTTCGGACGGCCGGCGCACCAGCACCCGCGCGCCCGCGCCGAGTGGACCGGGTTCGGGTCTCGGACTGTGATCCTTTTTCTCGGGCATCGGTCTGCGCCTTCCGCTCGGCACCCGTTTGGATCATAAGCACCTCGCCGACGGAAACCACCCGCTCGACGCTGCCGGGGGCTTAGCGGTCGACAACGATCCGACCGGACTCCGGTGATTGCGGCTCGACCCACGGCGGTTCGCATCGTGCGCTCGGCGGGTCGCCGGAGCATCCCGCGGCCGCGGCATGTTGCCGACGAGCACCAGCTCACCGCCATCCCCGCGGACTCGGCCGCACCGCCCGCGGCACCCGGACCCTGATCCACGACCTGCATCAGCGTGGCATCGGAATCCGATGCCGCCCCATGTTATTCGGGCGAATCTCCTCCCCGGTGCGAGCTGGGGTTGGGGCCGACGCACGTCACCAACGTCAGGTTGACCGACGCAGAACATGCGATGTGCATAGCCGCGGCCGCCAAGGCCGGTCAAACCCTCGACGCCTGGGTGCAAGACCGGATCCTCGACGCGGCAGGTACCGGCGACGCGAGTACCGAATAGGGCCTGCGCCTCGGGCCACTCCCGAGCGCCCGGACGCCATTGCGGGTTCTCGGCACCAGTCCCCTGCGGTGAGGCCGGCCGGTCGGGATCCGGGCCGGTGACGGCGTCACCGCAGCCCGTGCCGGCGTTACGATCGGAGCATGGGACTGGGCGCCGGGGTGCGAGCGCTGATACGGGCCGCCTACCGGCTCGTTCGTGTCCCGTTCCACCTGGTCGACGATGTGGTGCTGCCGGTGATCTTCGACGAACAGGCGCCGGTGCGGCGGGCGTACGGGCAGTTCCTCCTCGACTGCGACAGTGCCGCGGCGTACCTGCTCGCCGACGACACGGCGACGGTCCGTGCCACCCTCCGCCGTCGACGCAGCGCCGCCGTCCAGGACGCGATCGCCCGCCACCCAAGTAGCATCCACACCGAATCCGAAGTCGTGCTGGAACACCACCGGGCGCGCTTCCGCGAACGCCGCCGCGCTACCCACCCACCCGGCAACTCGACGACCCGCCCACCCCGGTAACAGCAGCCCCGGGACCGCGCATGTGACGGAAGTCGATCCTTATCCGACACAGCTCCGAACAGCAGATTTGCCAAGTAAACGAACCATCGGGTCGACGCCCTGCGTTGCGCCGCGGTGGCCGCCGAGAACATCCACGTCGACCACCCGGGCGGGGCCACAGCGTTCGCGCCCCCAACGCGATCTGGTGCTGCGGCGACTGCGCGAGGAGGATGTCCCGGTCATCACTTAGATGAACCGGCTCGGCCGGTCGATGCTGAACATGATCACACTCGGTGCCGATCTGCGTGAGCGTGGGATCGGCCTGAAAGTGCTCGAGCAGGGCATCGACACTGCCACCGCCGAGGGCCACGCCATGTTCGGGATGCTGCCGGTCCTGGCCGAGGTGCAGCGCAAGCTGATCGTGGCCAATACCCGCGACGGACTGGCCGCCGTCCGACCCCGCGACTCTATGACTACACACCGTCGCCCCGATCACCGACATGCCGGAAGTGCTGCGCACCAACGTTTATGGTCATCTGAACAAGCGACGCGTGGACATACCGGTCAAGATCACCCTGGTCGCCGAGCACCTGCACCCACGTCTCGGACGGGCCCCACGTGCGGACACGATCCCACCACTCACGCCGAGGCAGCACACCAACGCATGGACCTCACGGTGACCTGGCTCCATCCCGATCCCGATCACCGCGGAAAGGTCATCAGCCGACACCACTGCCGCCACAGCGAACCTGGCAGCGCCATGTCCGCCGAGTCGAACCGACCGAACGACCGATGCGGACCCAGAACTTACCGAGGCGCTACGTGACGGAGTTACCCGGCGCCGGGTGGGCGGGGTGGGCGGGGTCGATCCAGGGCACATGCTCGGGGTCGGGCACGCCCTCGATATTCAGGTTGACCACCACCGGTTCCTGGCCGCTGCGCGCCACTACACACTCCAACGGCTCGTCGTCGAGGGCGTTGATCTCCTGGTGCGGCACGTATGGGGGCACGAAGATGAACCCGCCGGGTCCGACCTCCGCGGTGTACTCCAGGCGCTCGCCCCACCGCATTGCGGCCCGACCGCGGACGACGTAGATCACGCTCTCCAGCTCGCCGTGGTGGTGGGCGCCAGTGCGGGCGCCGGGACGGATCGTGACCGTGCCCGCCCAGATCTTGTCGGCGCCGGCTCGGTCGTGGGTGATGGCAGCGGCCCGGTGCATGCCCGGAGTCTGCGGTGTGTTGGGGTCGAGCGAATCGGGCGGGATAACTCGTACCCCGTTGCTGCGCCAGTCGGGGGTCTCGCTGTTCATGGCTTTCGGTCCTCCTTCCGATCCTGCCGCGCCCCCGGCCCTGGAACAAGCCTTCACCCCATTCGAGGGCCAGCCGCAGCCCGAAGGGTTCCCCACCGGGTTCTCGCACCGGCGTGGGCGTACGTGGATCGCCGCAGACGAAGTCGGTGGCGGTGGTCCATCCGTGACCGTTCGGGAAGGGTGGGGCGAGCCCGTTGCGGACTATCCCGGTCATGGTGTCTTCGAGTGCGTGGATCTGTGTCTCATCGGCTCGGAGTCGATTCGCGCGCCACCGGAGGGCGAGGAATCCGTTCCATACCGCTCAGAGCGCGGTTGGTCGCCATCGTCGAGTCGATGTCGGCGGGGGCGGTTACCTCGGCGATACCGCGCCCATCGCCGGTGCCGCGTTCGGTGACAACGATCTGATCACCGCGATGCGCGAATAGCTCTATCCCAAGGTCCTCGCCTCCAGCAATCGAACCAGAAGTCGCCGCCGACCGGGCGGCCACCGGATTCGAGGATCGATCGGCGCGTATCATGGTTCCTCGGCGTTGGCAGCCGGTCTCGGCGCTTCGGGGGATCGTCAACCCACTCATCGACCGTCACACGAACGCAATACGCAACTGAAGACATGCTCGGCCGACTCGAAACCCGAGCCCGCGGTGAAACCGCCGCCGGAACACGATGACGCCTAGCGGCCCGACCTCGCCCGCACCCCGGCCACCGGGGCTGAGCGCACGATCTGCGCAGTGACACGCAATTCGTCTCGGGCGACGAGGTCCGGGTTGCGCGGAGGGCGTCGGTCACTCGGCGAGGGCGCTGATCTTGCTCAGGTTGTGCCGAGGGTGCGGTCTAGCTCGTCGATGACCCGTGTGGTGCGCGCCGATCACCGACGTGACCGTACTACCAACGGAAGAGGTCAATCGGTTTCCCCAATCGAGCCAGCCGCGGACTGATCAAGCACGGACCTCGGCCGCCCGCGTGACCACGCATCGACGGTTGCATGTGATGGTTCAGCCGGTTCCGAGGTCCTCTCGCGCCCGCACGATGAAGTCTCCTACGAACTCCCCGGACTCTGCCATCATCCGATCGATCTCGTCGACCAAGCCCGGGCCGTCGCGCAGTAGGCCGTCGGGGTCGGTCACGTCGCCGGAGCCTCCGAAGTTGTGAAGAATGAAGGGATTCAAGTGAACTCGGACGAAGGTGTCGTACGGGTGCATGAACTCGTCGAGTGTCGGCACGAGCTGCATACTCCCTACCAGGAAGACCATGTTGACGGTCTTGATTGCCGCCCCTCCCCTACGGGTGAGGTCATCGATGGCTGCCCGGACAGTCTCCCGATCCGGCGGATTCCTCGTCAGCGTTCCCTCCAGGAACCCGAGTCCTTCGACATACTCGGCCACTCCTGTCATGAGATCGGCGTAGACCCGCTGCCGGTTCTCTCGCACTTCCGCGGCTGCGGCGGCGCTCTCCTTTCGCGCCAGCTCGTTTCTGCTGACATAGACAGCGGATCCGGCCGAGACCACGCTGGACACGATCGCCGCGCACAAGGCGGTGGCCAGTGCGTATCGGCCGGTGCGGGTGGCGACGCGGACGTCGTGTTCCAGGCTCGCGGTCGCTGCCGGCGCCGATCCCGATGTGCCCGGGGTCGGCACCGGAGCGGCCGCTGGCCGAGCGTCCGGCTCGTTCTCGGACTCGGGGGTGCTGTCGGTATCCATCGCAGGCATCGATCCTCGTTCGCTTGAGTTCAGCTGCTGGTGCGTATGTTCAGTGTCTTCGAGCGACCGGCCCCGTTGCAGGGTATTGGGGTACTCGAACCGAGTCGTCCGCGTACATCCCTGGCTGCGTAGTTCGCCTTCTTGGGGGCGGAGCGTCGTGGACCCGTCAGAGGAACGCTTCGTCGCTGCTCACCGTCGAGTGCTGGCCGCGGGGACGGAGGATGACTCCTTCGGCGAGACTGCTGATGTCGACAGTCATGAACCGCGGGACCCGGCCCCGGCACGCGCGGAGGGGCACCCGCGATACGGCCATGCCCGAACTTCTTGTGCGGCCTCGTGGATCATCGTCGTGGCCGCCTGCACCGCGCTCGAGCCCGTGTCGACGACGATGCGGCAGGATCCGTCCAGGGTGGTGTATCCGTTAGTCGGGCCGGGGATCGGCTCGCAGGTCTATCCGAAGGTCCCGGTGCCATGTGTCCGTGGTCGTTAATCGAAATAGTCGAATACTCGCGCGGTCGGCGGTGTGCAACGTCATCATTGACAAAGGACGCTGCCGAGCGGCGCTAGCGAACCTTGCCGAACACCACGTGCATGGAGTAGAGATGCCCGATCCCAGCCCTACCTCGACCCCTCTCGCCCCGCCGAACGACGTCACCAACGCGCAACTCGTCCAGTGGGCTTTCGACCGCATCAACGCCCAGGACGTCGAGAGCCTGCGCAATTTCTTCTGGACCGCTGACTCCACCGTGCACTTCCCGACCGGGACATGTCACGGGAGCGCCGAGATCGCCGCCTACTTCGACCAGGTCTTCGCCGCGGTCACCGACTTCGCCTTCGAGATGGTTTCGATCGCCGAGTCCGGCACCGACGTCTTGGCCCACTGGCACCTGACCGGACGGCACGTCGGCACCTTTGTCGGCATCGCCGCCACCGGGCGGCGAATCGACTTCGAGGGATTCGACCACTTCGTCATCGAGGACGGGAAGGTCGTCACCAACACGGTGCGCTACGACCAGATGGAGTTCGCCCGCCAGATCAAGCTGCTCCCGCCCGACGGATCGATTGCGGATCGCGCGTTGAAGGCCGCCTTCAACACCAAAACGCGTGTAGTGGGCATGGTTCGCCGTCGTTAACCCGCCAATCACAGCGGATTACCCGGGTACAAAATTTCGACGTACGACAGACCACGGTTTCCGTTATCACTCAAACGATTTGCACGAATGAACCCGCAGCCTTTCCGGGTGTCGCGCCCTCCGGCAACCGCCCCTCCGGCAACCGCCCCTTCAGCAGCCAACCCGCTGCCGTCGCTGACCAGTCTCGTGCCGTCGTCGGAGCCGTACCTCATCACCACGGCCCGTGCGGACCAGCTCGAACACCGAGCTGCCGATCCACACTGCCCCCACGGTGTTCGATGTCGCGGCCGAGGAATGGGTGCCGACGGCATCAGGGTTCGCGGTCACCGTCCCCGTGCACAGCGTCGACACCGCAACGGGCCTGCCGCGGTATCTTCCGATCGCCGAATCTGCCGAGTGGGTGCGGGCGATCTTCTCCGACGTCGACGCCGCCCACGGGTATTGCCTCGGTGCCGTCGACCCCGGACACCGGTGAGCACCGGCACGGTCAGCTCGCCTACCGGCTCTATCTCGATACCGACCGGCAGGCGATCCGCGTGCCCCGGCAAGTGGTGGGGTGTCCGCACTACCTCCCGCGCACCGGCGACTCCGGTCCGGAGATCCGGATTGTCACCACCGCTCGACCCCATGTCGCATCTCAGGCGGATTTCCAGGGGTCGTCGCGACGCGCGGACAGAAATGCCGCCTCGCGGTCCTGGTCACTGGACGACTCGGCTGCCGCCGAACGCCCTGCCTCGTTGGGGAGCCGGTGGACTCAGTGCCGACTCGGCGATGCAGTGGCGGCATGCGGCATGGCGACCGCCGTCGCATATCCCGACATGGCCGTAGATGCCCGTGCGAATGAGCTCCGCACGCTCCATGTCGCTCCCGTATGCCAGGCATCTGACAGAAAGGCCAACTGTCGCCGACGCGGACCAGAAGAAAGTCCCCACAGTCCCAACACGCAAACGCGAACGCCACGACCTCCTCATACTCGTCCAGTCGCATCGAAATCGCTGGGCGCAAATGCATTCCACGATTCGAACCGTCGAATACACCACACCACCGGTTGCGCTGACACAGTGACACGGCCATCAACTCAGCGACGGATCGACCCGCTCCACCACCCGTATCAATTCACCTCGACACGGATGACCACGTACCCTGCCCGCTGGAGCAAGCACACAGGAGGAGAAACTGCATGGGGGTCGGATCGGTGCACGACACGCTTGTCGACGACGACGGCATGGACTGCGGCCGGGTGTCGGGCGCGCAGGTCACCATAGACGCGCGACAGGACTTCGGCATGCCGGCGGTGGTCACGCGATGAAGCCCCAGACCGTAGAGATCGCGGACGGCGTGTTCTTTGTGCACTCCGAGATGGTCAACTGGGTGCTGCTCACCGACGGTGACGCGGTGACCGTGATCGACACCGGGTACCCGGGGCAGCGTCGCGACGTCGAGGAATCGATCCGGGCGATCGGGCGGGACCCGCACGGTATCGAGGCCGTGCTCATCACCCACGCCCATGTCGACCACATCGGCAGCGCACAGTATCTCGCCCAAACCTACGGGGCGCCGGTACTGGTACACCCCGACGAGGCCGCGCACGCCCGCCGGGAATGCCACGAGGTCGCAACACCCTGGGACGTGCTCAGCAACATCTGGCGACCCGGGGTCCTGCCCTGGGCGATCAAGCTGATCCGCCTGGGCGGCACGGCCAAATACGGCATCGACTCCCCCATCCCGATGCCCGTACCCGGCGCCCTGACCTGCCCGGGTGCCCCGGTCCCGGTTCTCGCGCCCGGCCACACCTCCGGACACACCATCTACCACCTTCCCGAGCGCGGTGTGGTGATCTCCGGGGACGCCCTGATCACCGGGCACCTGACCTCACCGGTCTCCGGGCCCCAACTGCTGCCGCAGTGGTTCGACCACGACCGCGGCACGGCCGCCGAGTCGCTGCGCATCATCGGAGAGTTGGACGCCGACATTCTCCTGCCCGGGCACGGGCCGATCCATCGCGGCTCCGTCGCCGAAGCGGCCGCCACCGCACGAGAACGCGTCGGCGCGCGGTGAGAATCGGATCGCACTGACGCGAGAACTTTCGTTCCCACAGGGTCTTCGCGCACCACCTGGCCCGACGAACGGCTACACGTCGGGCCTGTCTGCCCTCATTGCACACAATGCAGACAATGCGTGCGATCGGAAGGGTTTGGGTGGGCGAGTTCTGAGCGTGTGGTCCTCATCAACCGAGGCGCATCAAAGCCTTCGGGCGGAAATCTCCACCCCTGCCCCGCGCAGCCTGTCGACGAGCACGTCACCGAGCGCGGTGGCCGGGGTGAGGACACCGGCCTCGTCGGGGAGCCGGTCGCGGTCGAGCACCAGGCTCAGCGCCGACTCCCCCCAGCAGGACCGCGGTGGCCCGGTAGCCGGGATCGCCCTGCGCCGCCACCCGGGACGCGTACCGGGCGCCGGTCGTGGTGGTGGTGTAGATGTCCATCGCGAAGTAGCCGGTGCGCTGAGTCTTCTCACTGGGGCCCTCGCCGGGGGCGGGGAGGATGCGGTCGAGGACGTACCGGGTCGGCGGAACGCTGAGACCGAGGACGAGGCCGCCGAGGATCGCCGCGACACCGGCCGCGTAGACGCGGGACAGGCGCGAGTCACCGACGCTCATCACCTCCCGGTACTTGAATGTCCGCCCGTACGCCCAGTTTTGGAGGGCGTTGCTGCGCCGCACGATGCGGGTGTTGTACGAGCCCATCACGAACGGGGCCTTCCATCCGCGGACCTGCGGGGCGATGTCCGCGCCGTCGACCATGGCGACGTCGGATTGTCGGCCGAGGTCGGGTTCCTTGGTCCGGTCGGGGCTCAGTGAGTACGGGGAGGCGGCGAGCCGGCGCAGTGCCGCATCGCCCCGGGAGAGGTCGATCTGGGTGCGCAGCGAGTCGATCGTCCCGCCGGAGACGCCGCCGCTCAGCGACGCGACCAGGGTGGTGTCGGTCAGTTCCCCGGCACCGTCCGCCCGGACTTTTCGGTGCAGGACGTGCACGCCCAGGTCGGACGGGATGGAGTCGTAGCCGCAGGAGTGCACGATCTTCACGCCGTTGGCGCGGGCCTTCTCGTGGTGGGCGTCGATGCTCCCGCGGACGAACAGCACCTCCCCGGTCAGGTCGACGTAGTCGGTGCCGGCCGCGACGGCGGCGGTGACGAGTTCGGTGCCGTACTTCGCGTACGGGCCCACCGTGGTCGCGACAGCCCGTGTGCGGGAGGCCAGCTCGGCGAGCGCGACAGGGTCGTCGGCATCGGCGATCACGATCGGCCAATCGGCGGCGCGGGGCCCGAGCGCCGCCCGGGTGGCCTCGAGTTTCGCCTGGGATCGTCCGCCGAGTCCGATCCGCACATCGCTGGGGGCGGTGCGGGCGAGATAGTCGGCGAGCAGCCGCCCGACGAACCCGGTGGCACCGTAGATGACGAGATCGAGTTCACGTCCGCTGTCAGTCATGCGCGGAAGCCTACAAGCGACGCCGGTCAGACAGAAGAGGTAGATATAACCCTGGGTAACCACATACCGACGGCGCGGCGGGCAGATCCTCTCGAACCCCAACCGAAGGGGGACGTGTCATATTCCCAGGCCAAGACCATTTTCCGTGTACCTATCGCCGGTGTACCCGAATCCGTGCCCGAATCGGGCGCGGTCCAGTTTCCCGGCGATAGCCCGCGGATCGGCGTTTGCTCCCGGGTCGAAACGCAGCGCGAGAAGATCGACCACCGGGTTCCCCGGTCGCCTCGACTCCGCCATGTCCAGTGGCCACCCGGGCATCGGTAGGTCTTCGCTTCGAACCGCGCCACGAGGGTGGGGTCGTCGAGCCAGGACCGCTGCAGCCGTTCGGGGACCCGGATCGGCTGCGGCTGGCCAATCGGGACGGTTGCTCGATCTCAGAGACCGCCGGGGAGCCGTAACAATGCCCGATCGAGGTGACCCGCACCCGCCGCGCACCGAGTCCGCGGCCCAGAGGGCTAGTCACCAGGAAACTCCGGGGAATAAACTAGTTGGGCGCTTAGCTATGGGGTCCTTGCGCCTCCTCCGCCTCGAGGGGAGGGACGCGCTTCCCTATTCCCCGTCGGTGCCGCTACAGGTATCGGCGTTTCTTGGGGGAATGTTGAGTAGGACCCATACGACCGGGGCGCCGGTCGACACATAGTCTGAGAGCACATCGGTGCGCAAGAACAACAAGAAGCGTCCGCACAAGAAGAGCGGCCGTCAGAGAAAAAGCGGGTCCAACCCGCCAAACCCGACCGTCACCATTCAGGTGATAGCCGCAGTAGTGGGACTTATTGTCTCGCTTCTGAAGTTGTATGAATACCTTCATCAACTGGGATTGATATCATAACGGTCAATCCGCCTGTGGGAGCGGCGTCCGGAGTCTCGGGCGCCGCTCCGTGTAGCCATAGGTCCGAAACCCACGGTCGGGGCCGTTCCGCTGCAGGCGACGGCCGCGCGGAAACTCCGGGATCACCAAGTGTCCCGGTAGGATGTTCGGCCCGCCAGCGGACTCCCTCCGCGGCTAAATGTCGGAGGGACGATCTACTGTGGGTTTCGCGACGAGCACCAGGTCGCCACTCATTGCTCAGACCGGTGATCCGTCACCGTCCTGATCTGCGGGGTTCCGTGGATTGGTGAGTGGCGGCCTGTTTCTCTTTTCTCGAGTCGGTGCCCATGCACGGTCGTACCGGGGTCGGCCGCCTGGTCGCAATGAGCGGGTTCCCGGGGCCGGACTCGATTGGGACACGATTGAGCCACGGGTTCGATGAGACTGGACCTTGTGGCGCACCAGGCAATCAGTCGGTCGTGTCGCCGGCCGGGATCTGGCTCGCTGCGGTTGCGATCTCCTCCGCGTAGCGGGGCTCGAAGGTCGGTGTCAGACCCGCTGCGGCCCAATAGTTCTTATCGGGGTGGGCGGAGCCGATGAGGCCGCCGGCGATGCAGGCGATGGAGTCCGAGTCGCCGTTGCTGGTGGATGCCCAGGCGAGCGCTTCGGGTCCGGTCAGGGCTGCGGTGCCGGCATTGTCGGAGGTGGTGGCGAGGTCGGCGACCAGCATGGCCAGGGCGACCGCGCTGGCCGACTCCCAGCCTTCGCCGATCCCGGCGCAGGGGTCGCCGAATTCGGTCGGCGACAGAGGGCGCAGCTGTTCGAGGCGGCCCGCGGCGGCGGTGAGGATGTCTGCGGTCCCGTCGTTCAGCCCGTCTACCAGGTATGACGGCACGTCCCCGGTGATCGGGGCGAGGACGTCCCGCAGGTACGGATCCGTGGTCCAGGCGCTGGTGCCGTTGTAGATCTGCGCAGCCACTGTCAGGGCGTGCTCGAGGAACCGGCCGCGGTACTCGGGCGCGTGGCGGATGGCGTCGGCGAGCAGCAATGCCGGCACCACGGCCCGCGGGTGCTTGTGGGTGATCACGGCCTGCAGTGCGGTCAAGCCCAACCAATACGGGTCGGGTGCGAATGCGGTGGGGACCAGGCGCATCACGGCCCCGCAGCCGGCGGATTCGACGGCGCCGTCGGTGTCGTACCAGCGGGCACCGGCACGGAGGTTGCGCAGCGACGTCATGCAGGTGCGGCCCGGCGCCCGGGTGTTGTCGGGGTCGACCTGCCACAGCAGGAACTGCCGGGTGACGGCGTCGGTGACGGCTTCGATGTCGTCGAAGTCGGGGACCTCGGCCAGAGCACGGTGAAGAGAGAGGGTCATCTGGGTGTCGTCGGACACGGTCCAGGTGCCGACTGGTGGGGCTACTGGGTAGGCGGGCATCTGGGCGTAGCTGGTGAATTCGACCTGGTATCCCCAGGCGTCGCCGGCGGCCAGTCCGGTCAGGGCGTTTCCGTAGCGGGCGAGCAGTGCGGTGTCGCTGCCGGCGGTGGGTGCGGTCATGGGGTCTCCCCACGGGAGAGGGCGACGGCCGCGGAGCGGATGGTGACGATGTCCATCAGGTCGAGGTCGGCGACGCGGCCGAGGTAGTCGGCGATGGCATCGGGGGTCATGCCTTCGTCGAGGTGCCGGCGGATCTCGTCGAGCTGCTCGTCGTTGAGTGCGGCCATGGTGGTGGTCCTTCCGTCTTCACCCCTGAAGGAGGGGACGTGTCATTTTACCTGGTAGAGAATGGGTTACGCGGCCTTGGTCACGCTACCGCCGGTGCCGCCGTCGGCTTCGGCGACGAGGTCCTCGGCGACCATGTACACCGTCGGCCGGCCGCTGATGCCGTGATGGTCGACCTTCACGCAGCGCAGGTGGGTGCCCATCGGGAGAACGACCTCGTCCTCGGAGGAGTAGCTCGAGATCGACTTGACCGGAAGCCCGTCCCGGGTGCGGACGACCATCATGTACGGCGGGTGGCCGGCGAAGTTGTGCGCCGTGCCGTGGTTCGTGGAGAAGCTGGTGACCTTGCCGATCTCCATCCGCGACCCGACGGTGAAGGCCGAGTCGATGTACTCCTCGGTGGTGCCCTTCCACCCGCTCGGGACCTGGGTGCCGCGAACCAGTGTCATCGGTTGTTTGTTCGGGTTGTGCCCGCGGAACTTGTCGAATGCTGAGTCCAGCTGGGACACCACGGTCTTGATGTGTCCGGACGGGTTCGCGTCGCGGCCGGTGATGGCGGCGTTGATCGAGCGGTAGCTGCCGCCGGTGTAGGTGGTCAGGGCGGTTCGTTCCTGGTAGGTGAGCATCTTCTGCACGAACTGCGCGTTCGAGGTGGTCAGCGCGCCGATGTTCGAGGTCTGCACATGCCCGCCGGGCCCGGTCGTAAATCCCCAGGCCTTCAGATCGCCGGCCCGCTGCGCGATCACCGGGTAGTCGTCAGCGGTTTCCTGGCCGTAGGCGCGGATTCCGCTGCGCCACAAACTGGCGTGCTTGTCGGAGCCGAGACTCTGCGGTGGGATGTCGTGGTCGAAGTGCGGGATGGTGCCCCCGCCGACCGTCTGGGTTCCCAGTACGCGCCGGTGTGCCTTAGCGTATGCCGCGTCCGCCTCGGCCTTGGCTGCGCCGACGGCCAGTGCCTTCGCCCGGGCCTGCTGCCCGGCCTCGACCGCGGCCTACTCCCGCAGTACGCGCCGGTGCCGCTTGATGCCGTCGTGGATGTCCGCACGGACGGGATCGCCGCCGACCGAGTCGGTCAGTGTGTCCCGCGCCTCGGCCATCTCCTCGTCGATCGTCGCCTGGTGAGCCGACGGTGTGGATGCGTAGCCGTCGACTGCTCGGCGGGCCACGACGAGGGCGACGTCACCCTTCATGGCGTGGGCGTGCTTCTGCATCTCTGTGGCGTTCGGGGGCAACGGATCGGGTCCGGTCATGACGGGGATGCGGTGGGCCTTGGTCAGGGCGTCGTTCTTGCCGTGTGCCTGGGCAACCGGGTGGTAGGCGTCGCCCTTGCGTTGCAAGATGACGAAAATCGAGGCTCCGCGCCGGTAGATGGCGGTCCCGCCGTCGAGGATGCGTCCCTCGACGTCGGTGACACCGGATCCGGTTTCCATCGCGAGGGCGCCCGCGGTGTAGACGCTCGTGTCCCGGGGAGTCGACGCCAAGCCGGGCTGTCCGCCCTCGGTGAGCGCCTGCTCCGCCACCAGGGCGGCGCGGCGGTTGAGCGCTCGGGTGATCGTGTCGACCTCGTCATCCGAGAGCGACGCGTAGTACGCGTCGCGTTCGGCGTCGGTGGTCATGTTGTCGTGCAGCCCGAACGTGGCGGCGGCGAGGTCTTCTCGGGCCTCGACCTGCCGGATTTTGGCGTCGAGATGCGCCTGTTTGGCGTCGTCGACGTCCTCTGCTTGCTGCGACGTCCAACTCTGTCCCGGTTCCTTCCGCGGCGGCCTTCTTCGCCTTCCGCAGCCGGGCGCGGAGCCGATTGACGGCCTTCCGGGCCTCGTCTGCCTCCGCATCGGCTGCAGTAACGCGCTGTTTAGCTTCCTCCAGCGCGGTCTGCGCCGGGGTGATCGTCGGGGCGGTGAGTGTTGCGCGTTCGGCTTCGGCGTGGGCGATCAGCAGTTTCGCCGACGGTGG
Source organism: Rhodococcus sp. USK10 (assembly GCF_019378875.1). Lineage (NCBI taxonomy): Bacteria > Bacillati > Actinomycetota > Actinomycetes > Mycobacteriales > Nocardiaceae > Rhodococcus > Rhodococcus sp. USK10. The sequence goes on along the minus strand of NZ_CP076047.1, from coordinate 447,502 downwards.
GTGGGAATGGGTACTCGGCATCGGGGTGTCCCCCAGCACCGAGGGGTCGATTCCCAACGCGGCCATCAGCTCCGGTAGGACGCTCGGTGGTGCCGATTGCACCGCGGCCGCGGTCAGGGTCATTCCCTGCTCTTTCAGGTGGTCGACGACCTTTTTCCGGGCTTCACGTCCCAGCCGCCTGTTCGCGTTGGCTTTTGCGGCGGCCTTGTAGCTTCCGCAGCCGGGGCAGCGGCGGCCACTTCCGTGGGCTTTCGAGCGGCACATCGGGGCATCTTTCTGGGCAGACGGCACGTCCCCACACGCGGGTCGGCCGCCGATCACATGGCGGGCGAGGCGGTTACATCGCCGCCCTGCCGGGTGCACGGGCGCGATGAGTACGTTGTGGTGGGGCATGGCGTTCACACCCCCGCCCCGGTCCGTTTCGCGCCAGCCCGCCTCGGGCAGCAGTTGTCCGAGAATCATCTCGCCGCCCGCCAGACCCACACTTTACAAGTTCACGATTGTATGTTGCAAGCGGGATCCACTCGTGGGACTTGACTTCCGTCCAGGCGGCAACCCCACTTTTACCGGCGATGCCAGGGTGATGACCGGTGACCCCGAAGCAACCGAGGGCATCGGGCGCGAGGGCGAGCGGGGGTCGGAGCGTGGTGCTGTGGCGGCTCATTCTCGTCGGTCGCCTGCTGTTCGGACCGCTTGGTGTCGCAACAGGTGCCGATCGATCTGCCCGCTGGTCAGTGCGTCGGGGCGGTGCCCGATGTGGAACACCCCGGTGGTGTGCGGGCAGACGAACACGGCGAGTCCCTTCTCGCCGGGATGCCGTTTGCGGACCGCTTTGGCGTCCGCGCGGCTGTGATAGCCGCGGTGATGACACAGGTGGCAGAAGGTCCAGCGGGCGGCGGGGTTGTGGTGTAGGTTCTCCGAGCTGGTGGCATGTCTCGGCCGTTCTGACCAGGCGCGATCGACTCCTGTCTCACGACATGACCACTTCGCGTGTCTCCGGTCTGCGACACTTCTTACAGCGGCTCGGGTATGGGTACTGCGAGGTCTCGGGCTACGGCGAGTACTTCCGCTCCCAGTGGGGTGAGACTCATCGGATGGTGTCCATGAGCACGAACCAGGAGCTTGCCACCGAGTTCTCGTTCGAGCCTCATTATCTGGATTGTCAACGTGGACGGTGTGATTCCGATGGTGCGCGCTGCGGCGTCGATAGTCCGGTGTTCGGTTGCCGTGATGAAGCGTTGAAGTCGTTGACGTCCGTATGGGCGGACCAGTGCCGGCCGGATCAGGGTAGGAGTCGGCACTACTCCGGCGGCGGAACGGCAGCCGCGGTGGGTGGTAGTTCGGCAGGGGAGGTTGTGGACGGTGAGCCAGCGTTTGATGGTGCCGCGATTGACACCGGTCTCGTGGGAGATCTGGGTGAGCGTGCGTCCGCGGGTGACGTATTGGTCGTGGAGCCAGTCTCTGTCTATGACGATGCATGGTCGTGGTTGCGGTCGCCGTAGTTCGATTCTGTAGTCGCGGGCGAGGGCCGCAATGGTCGCTTTGCTGACGTCGAGGCTGCGTGCGATCTCGCGCAGGCTTCGGTTCTGGCGGTGGTAGAGCTCGATGAATGTGTTTTCGGGAAGTGCGGCGCGTACTCGCGCGGACGCGTGGCCCCTGATGCGGAGCTGGGCCGCCGATTCTGGGGCGGGATGGGTTTCGAGGAGGTGTCGAACGGTGTCGATGCTTGTGCCGAGCTGGTCGGCGGCCGCGGAGTAGGAACGTCGCTCGTATCGGATAAGTCGGTGCAGGGTGGTGATGTCGATTTCCTCCGGATCGATTGCGGGCAAGTCTAATCCAGAAATCAGGTCGAGGGGTGGGTGCCAGGTGATCGGTTCCTCCCCGAGGCCGTGGTGGGTGAGGAATTGCCGGGCCGTGTGATCGAGGTGTGCGGCGAGGTCGGGAGTCAGGTGCCGCGGCAGCGCGGCGAGCTTCGTGTGGAATGCGTAGTTACTGTTGGCACTGGGTGCGCGGTGGGCGGGCAGGCCGCTGAGGCGTTGGAACAGCCAGCGTCGGATGGCATCGGCCTTGGTCGCGTCCCCGGGCGGGGTCAGGGTGCGCCGACAGATGTCGGTCCACTGCTCGTCGGGGAGTAGGTCCTCGTAGTTCAGGGCGCGTCGGCGGGCGTAATCGATCGGCACCTCGGTGATGTCGAGGTAGTCGGCGAGGCGGAGGAGAGCGGCATTGGCGTCGGACCAGTGCTGTTGCGCGGCAAGCTGGCTGAGGATCCGTGAGACCGTCTGCGGTGTTGCCGCCGCGCCGAGCATGTCGGCGGCGGTGGTTCGGCTGAGTCGGGATCCGACGAGCAGGGTCGCGACGGCGAGTGCCACGCTGGTCTCGGTGTGACCGCACCCGGGCAGCGCGAATCGAAGGGACCATTGTGGCCAGAGCAGGGTGGGTAGGCGGCGGAGGATGCGGTCGACGCGACGCTCGTCCGATTCGGGGTGTTGTGGGTAGTCGGCGGTGGTGCGGTACCGCAGTTGGTGGACCGGCTGCAGCAGCGGGGTCAGCGCGCTCAGCTGCACGGCCGCCAGTGTTGCGCTTGTGTCGCGGCCCCACGAGCGGACGGTCTTGGGAGTGATGACCAGGCCGCTGTGGTGACCGCCGCGCATCAGCCACCGTAGCCGATCACCGGCGGAGGCGATGTCGGGTGCATCGAGCACCTGCAGAGCGACGGTGACGCCGGCCGCGGCCAGCGCAGCGTGTGTCGGCGCCCGGGATCCGGGTTTGTCCGGTGGGTTGGGCCAGTCGCGGGAGCCGTTGGTCACCTTCGCTTGTCGGTAGGCCGTGGCGAGTTCGGCGGGTAATCGGGCGGCGAGGTCCTCATGGCGTGCGTGCCACAGCGCACGTGCGGCGAGGGTGCGCACGTCGGCGAGGGTCTCTCGCGTCGACAGCGGCTGTTCGGCGTACACGCCGAACGATCCGGTGCCCGCGGCGATGGTGTCGCACACGATCTGCTGTGCGACCAGGACCGGGTGGCCGGCCGGGAAGCGGGCTACGTCGGTGCGGGTGAGATCAGCGCCGCAGCGCGGAGGCGCCGAGGCGCCGCCGTGCCGACGGGCCGGGCGCCCGCAGCGCCCGGGATCCGGGATGGTGTCGCCGGGGGTCGGCTGCCCGCGCTGGCGCCGGAAGCAGCGGGGACAGCTATCGGCGAGCAGGCATCGGTGAATGGTGCAGGCGAACGCCCAACCCAGCCGCCAGTGCAGCTGCCATCGCCCGCCGGTCTCGGCGAGGCAGTCGGGACAGTACCGCGCTCCGTGCGGCCGGCTCCAGGGGAACGTACAGACCACGCGGCGCCGAGCGCGGTCGATGTCCACCGCGGTGCCGTCGAAGCGGGCCAAGGTCATCGCCTCGACCTTCGTGGGATCGGCGCCGGTGGCGGCCGCGATCCCCGCCGCTTCGCCGCCGCTCAAGAACACGGCCCAATCGCTGTGCCGAAATCCCCCGGGCGTCGGCGGGGTGAGTGCGACCGCGGCGGTCAGGTCCGCCCACGCGGTGCGGGTGCGGTGCGCGATCGCCTCGAGCCACGAGTCGAGCGCCTCGCCCGGCAGCGGCGGGAACCGGATGGGCAGTGTGCGGTTCGCGTTCACACCGCTTCCCGCATCGGGGTTGTGCTGATGCGCCGGGCCGCGACGGCCGCCTGCAGTTCCTGACGCGCTTTCTCGGCGGCCGCGTCGCCCCGGACCCGATTGAACAGCTCGACGTCGAGCCGCTCCGCGCCGGTGCGGACAGCGCGTTGGCAGCCACGGTTGATCAGTGTCATCAGCGAACCGATGTGCCAGGTCGATCGGGCAAACAGGTAGTCCGACAGGTGGTCCGCGAGCATGCCGGGGTGTTTGTCGGCCAGCACGAGACGCTGTTCGAGGGCCAGCAGGATCTGTCGCCATTCGCGACGCCCGACCTCGGTGTCCACGACGAACGGACGCATGCCCAGCGGGGTCGTCCGACGCCCGCTCTGCCCGAGCACCGCCTCGGCGTAGGAGGAGCCTTCGGAGAACAGGCCACGCGCGGCAAGCCCCACGCCGATGAAGATCAAGGTGACCGGGAATTCGTTGGCGATGTACTTGAAGTGGTTGCTGATCTCGACCCCGCTCTGGGCCCGCATCCGCAGGAAGTGCAGGTCATCTACCACCAATAGCGTTGTTTCACAGGACAATACACAGTCAAGTGCGCGGTCGGCGAGTTGGGCGGCGGTGCCGCGCTCGGTGCCCGGGTGGGCGTAGAACTTCAGCATCGCCCGGTTGAATTCCTTCATCCCGGTGTTCCCGGTCAGCCCCACCCGGCACACTGGCCAGCTCGTGACCGGCTGCGGTTCGGGTACCGAAGTCGCCGACCTCGCGGCAGTGGAACTCCCTCGCGAACGCCAACACCGAGGTGGTCTTGCCCAGCCCCGGAAGCGCATCGATCCCGACCGCCCCCTTGGCCTTGTCCCCATCCTGGCAGTTGCTGTCGACGATGTCCCACAGGTCCTCATGCAACTCGGCCAGCTGCGGCGTCTTGAGCGGGCCGAGGTTGGCGTGCCAGATCCGCCGTGCCCTGTCGTACTCCGCCCGCGCGGCCTCACCCAACGCTGTGACCTGCTGTCGGGTCATCACCTCCGGCTGAGTCCGCGTCGGAGCGGTGGCGAACCGCTGCCATCCCTCCTTGCGGGCAAGGGTGAGATTGTCCAACCGCCGTTCGGCGTCGGTGATTTCGTCGGCATCGTCGCTCACACGTCCTCCAGCGCCTCGGCGTAGAAGTCGTCCTCATCGATCGGGCCGGCACCGGGATCGCCACCAGGCAGGTCCAGCTCGTCGTCGCTGTCGTCGTCGCCCACCTCTGCGGAAGGCACCGCGGCCGTCATCTCCAGGTCTGCGGGCTCGCGGGAGAGCCGCAACGCCACCCGCCTCTCCTGCATGCTCGACCCGAGCCCGAGGCTCCAGCGCTCGAGCAGGTCGGCGACCGCGATCCGATCGTCGGGATAGGTGTACTTCTCCTTCGCCAACCGGCGCGCAAACACCAATGCATCCTCGCTGAACGGCATCTGCAGTGACGGAGCGTGTTCCCATTCCAGCGTGTGCCACCGCCGCGAGTCGGGATCGCGGAAGTAGACGCGGGTGATGTCGTCGGAGTCGACCTGAATCGGCCACCGCCCGTGCGCCGCCCCGCCGTAACCGCTCGTGACGTTCCGGTACGGGTCGAGTCCGGGGCCGTTGTAGCGGCGCCCCGCGATCTCGACACCGTAGTGCTGGATGGTGCGCCAGTGCGTCCGAAGAAACTCGTACGCCAGATCCGGATCGCGCGGCACCTCGATGTACCCGGCGCGCGCCATGCCGTGCTCGAACATCATCGCCGGTGACAACTCCAAGGTCGGCAAATACGGATCCAGCAGACCCTCATGCGGGCGATGGTGATAGACCACCGCCACCCATTCCCGGATTATGTCCTCGAGCTCGTCGAGGTAGAAGAAGGCCTCCGACTCGGGCGCCAGACCCCGCGAATGCACATCCGGACCCTTGTACCCGGGCAGCGCCTGCAGCAGGTCCTCCCGGATAGTGCGGAAGAACCGCTCCACCGGCCCCTTATCGCGACCGGTCCGCAGCCGCGCCGGTTGAATCGAGATGCCCATCCGCTGACACACACTGGTCAAATGCTCCGACACGTAGATCTTGCCGTGATCGATCACGACCGTCTCGGGCACGATCGCCGGAGACGCCGCCCCGGCCATCGGCCCGTCGATCGCCTCGACATCGACCAGAAGCGACCGCGGAATGCCGTGCTCGGGCCAGACCGCATGCGCGGGCCAGTCCTTGCCCGCAGGTCGCGGCCGGAAGGCCTGATACAACGTCGCGGCCGCATCCACCGCCTTCGTCGACACCGGCGTGACCCTGATCCCGACGACACAGCGTGTGTACCAATCCATCCCAACCGTAAGTTCAGCCTGTACCCACCGCAATGTCACCGGATCGACCGCGAACACATCGAGCCGGGTCGTGTCCATCAGCAGGTACTCCCCCGGCCGGGTCGGCCGCAGCTTCCCGTACACCCCCGCCGGTCGAGCGGCGATATCACGGTTCCGTTTCGTACTCAGCCGGAACGTCGGTTGCCTCCGCTCCAGTTGCTCGAGAACCCGAAACGCCGTCGCCCGCGACGGCACCCGCACCACACCCTCACCGAACCGCGCCGCCACCCGCGCATTGGTCCGCGCGATCACCATCGTCCGCGACGGACGCGACTGGTCCACATGCTCGACCATCACCTCCAGCGCAATTTCAACCCACCGCTCGTCCGAGTTACCCACCACGCCCCTGCGCATCGACGGCTTGGGCGCGAGCCCAGCCTCGCCGTCTGCCCGGAACAGCGAAACCCACTGCTTGATGGTGCGGACTCCAACACCGAGTTCGGCGGCCTTGGCCTCATACCGTCTGGTCAACGGCAGGCAAGGATCGAATCCGGTCCGGGGTTCACCGGCCGCGGCCAATTCGACACTCCCAGCGCGGTATCCGGTCAACACCTCCCTGATATGCCCCGCACGCTCCAGCACCCTCGCCCGCTGAACTTCCGACAGCTCGGCAAGGATGATGCTCGCGGGTTCTCCGCGCTCATCCGCCGAGGTATCACCACAATCTGCGATGGGCCGGGCCCGGCCGGAGTCCAGCAGCTCACGTAAACCGAGTATCACCAGCCGCCGGCCCGCACCGATCCGGAGACCAACACTGACGCCATGGTCGTTCGCGGCGACTTCGACAACCTCGGCAGCCTCACCGTCGAGGACGAACCGGGTGCCGACACCCACCCGAACGCCAGCCCGCTGCATCACCCCTCCCTTCTCGTCAGGATCCGAGACGGGCGCAGCGGACGAGTCAGGTCGACCAACAACTGACGCCTCCAAAGAAGATGGAAGATGGCCGAACGAACCAGCGGTGCAGGGTGATCGGGAAATGCTCGACATGCATCCGCGATCGTTCGGCCGTGTAGATCGTGTGCCTGAAGCTCACCGATCAGGGTTGGATCGAATAACCAGTCTCGTCGGAAGCCCGACAGAAATCGCACGTTATCGAGCTGTACGGTGGGTGGCTCGCTGCCGACGTCAAACCGCCATCCCCGCCCTTCGACCAACGCGCGGGTCCATCCGAATGTGAATCGAACCTTGGGTTTGGACAGCCGATCTCGTGGCTTGACATCCAAAATTCTTAGGCCCGTATCGGTGATCAGCAGGTAGTCCGGAACATGCTTGCGCACCTGACCGTCCACCGTCATCGTGATCAGGAACGGCTGCGCAACAATATGATTGACCTCATCATCGAAATCCGCGAAAAGAAGATGCGCGAGCTCGAGCCGCGACTCGTAGATGACGTGGCCGCGCTCGGTTGCTGACCAATAGGCGCCCGAATAATGCTGCTGGTTGTCATGCCATCGGAAGGTTCTCCACGGCGCTGCCGACGACAATCGATCCCCGGTGACATCGTCCCAGGCCATCTCCTCGATCTGGCCGTCAAGCGCTCGACGAAACTTCACCACCGCGGACCCGGCCACCGTTGCACCAGCCATGGGCTGCCCTTCGCCGACTACCAACCCTTCGACATGCACGCTGCCACCGTCCCAACCATCGCCGTTGGAACCGAGTCGGCGTGTCTCACTCGAACTGCACAAGTGCATCAGAAGTGCGGTCCGTTTCGAGAATGGGCAGTCGATTTTGAGACCCTACAATTTCGGAAGGCGGGTTACGCGGCCCGGCTGATCTGAAGGTTGAGCCAATCGGTGAGCCATTGGATGGCGGTGCGTCCGGCGTTATCGACGACGAGGTGGTTGTAGTCGGTGTGGGCGCCGGAGGCGAAGAATGATGCGGCGTTCAACCCCTCGGAAACCAGGGCGGCGAGGTCATCGGCACCTTGGGAGGTGGCCATGGTGGTCAGCGATCCGGTCAGCCCGTTCAGGTCGAGGCTCTGTGCTTGATCGGGGACCGAGGGCGGAGCGGTGTGGGCTTGTCTGCCGAGGAGGGCCGGGTCGGTCTTGGTGGCCTTGCCTGAGAGCATGTTCACCGCGACCGAGGCGAGGTCGAGACCGACGGGCAGCAGTCCGGTCATGGCGGCTCCGGCGCCGAGTGGGTCGGGCGCCTGTCCGGGTGGTGGGAGGAGTCTCTCCACCGCGGCCCAGGCGATTTCCTGAATCTGACCGATCAGGTTGGCGAGCCGGATGACATCGACATTGGCAAGGATCGAGGTCACCAGTGCGGCGATCTGGGTGAACCCGGATGGGTCCGGGATGACCGCGAGGATCTGTGAGACCCATCGGAGGTCGACGCCCGCGGCGAGGGTGACCAACGGCGCGAACTGGTTATTCAACTCCCCCGCGATCTGGTGCGCCCCGTGTGCGTCGAGCGCGGCGACCTTCTGCGGGAGGACGGTTAGGTTCTGCAGGATTCCGGGGAGGTCGAGTGCGGTCACGCCTGTCACCACGTTGAGTACTTGGCCGACGACGATGCTCGGTTTGAGGACCGCCAGCACGCTCGATGCGGTCGTGAGTGCGTCGGCGGGTGTGACAGCCAGCGGCGCAACCTGTGCGCTCAGTGTTCCTGCTGGTGTGGACAGTGCGGTCGCCTCCGGCGACGTGGCCGACACGGTGGCGGTGCCGGCCTGGACCAACGTCGAGGCGGTGTCGGCGAGCTTGGTCGCGGTCGTCACCGCATTCGACAGGTCGGCCTGGGACGCGGCGGCCAGGAGCTGTCCGGCGGCGTGTTCAGCGGTTCCCGGTGCCGCGGTGGTCAGGTGGGTGGTCGCGGCGGAGTTCGCTGCGCCGGAGGCGATCAGGTCCGCGATCGGGGTGAGGGTGTGCATCAGCGATGTCGCGGAGTTTGCCACCTGGCCGACGTCGATGGTGTCCGCGGTGCCCTGCTGCGTCAGCGTGGTGGCGTGTGTTCCGAGTGCCGGCAGATCGGCTTGGGAGAAGTCCGAGGTCAATGCGTCAGCGAGACCGGCGCTTCCGTCGGGGGTGGGCGCCCCGGGTTCGGTGCTGGGAGCCTTGCTGAGGATGGAGCCGAGCGACCCGAGGAGCGGGCTCGCTCCCTTCTGGATCGAGCAGTACAGGTCCTTGCCGGTGTAGCAGATGGAGGCGACGCGCCCGGAGAGTTGGCCCATTCCCTGCGGACGGGGGTCGGCGATGCCGGTTCCTGCGGCGCTGGGGCCGACGACGGCTTCACCTTCGGTGCCCGAGCCGGGGTCCGCCAGCAGGCCGACCGCGAGTACCCGGTCGGGTGGGATGGGGCCCTTGCTGTTACCGATGTCGGAGGCGAGATCACCGGCCGCGTCGGCACCCTGGGAATATCCGGTGATCGTGAATTTCGTTCGCGGGCACTTGCTCGCGACGTCGGTCAGCACACTGGCCGCTTTCGTGCGTGCGTCGGACTTGCTGTCGGCGTAAGTCTTTCCGTTGTCGAATGCGCGGGCCATATACGGCAGGGTGTAGACCTCCGCGCGGTCGTCGTGGGTGGCTGTGATGGCGTCGGCGATCGGTTTCAGGATGCCGACCGGAACGGCGGGGTCGGCCTGCTCGGTGGTTTCCCAGGTTCCGGGGATGAAGAGGTTGAACGTCGATGCGCATCTGGCTGGGTCCGCGTGCGCCACCACCGGGACGGTCACCGCTGCGGTTGCGCTGGCGACCGTCGCGGTGACCAGCGCGGCAAGCACGCGGCGGGCGGTCGGACGTGTGGCGGGCATTAGCACCTCATCTACCAGGGCGGACTGGGGTGGATCACCGTTCGGTGAGCACAGCGGCCGCAGCCGGTTGCACTCGCGTCGAGGTGACTGCCCACTGTGGCCGATTCGTCCGGTGAGATCAACGTGATCTGTGGATAACTTCAAGATCTTCGTCGAGGTGATCATCGGTGTGTCGAGTGCGTCCCCGTCGATGTGGCTTCCGGTTCATGAGAATCCATGGGTGGCCCGGGACGATCGACAACGATCGTGTGCGGGCCTCGAGTTGTCGAGGTTGCCCCTCTGTCGGTGAAGTGCGCAATGGGGTTGACATCCGCAGTTGCGGCGAGGGTGGTGCATTCGGCGTGGGTGGGCAAACTCGGGTGTCGGTGTTCACGCGATCACGTCGATCAGCCAGCGTCCGTCGATGTGGGTGGTGGTAATTGTCTGGGTGAATTGCATGGCAGGTTCGCCGGGTCGCATCTCGGTCAGGACCACGGTGTAGTGATCGTTGATGGTTTCGATGGTGCGGAGGCAGTAGTTGGTGCCGATTGGGACGGTGTCGATGCCTGCTTGGATCTTGTCGGCGGTCGGGAGCGGTGAACCTGGTGCGGTGAGGGCGCGCGCGGCGTGGCCGGATCGGAGCACGTAGTAGGCGTGTTCGAACGCGGCGATGACCCCGGTTCCGGTCTTCTGGTCGCCACGGTCGCTGTGGCACTGGTTCGCGTCACCGTCAGGTGCGACTGAGAGGCCCTCTGCGGGATCCGAGTTCGCTGCCGTTGCGATTGTGCCCGTTTCGAGTTGTTGGGTTGCCTCTGGGGCGGCTGGAGTGGTGTTTTCGGGCTCGTGGACCCGCAGTGCGGTCCAGCCGACGGCGCCTACCGCAACGAGGACTGTCACGGCGCCGATGGTGCTCTTCGCGCCGAATCGGCGCTGCCCCGTCTTCTCTGATTTCTGCGGTGGGAGTTGGTCGGTCGGTGCGTTCGTGGCTGCGGGCCCGCCGGGCGACGCGGTGGTGGCGCGTCGGCCCGACGGGGTCGTGGCAGTGGGTGCTGGTCCGAGGGTGTCGATCACTGCCGGATGCCGGGTCGCTTGCCGCGATCGGCTGTTCGGCCTGTACTTCCTCACCTGCGGCCCCTTTCCGTGGTCAGCGTGCTGCGGTTTCGATGGTCGACACGAGTGCGCCGACCTCTGCGGGCATCGCGGCGCGGAGGTCTGCGCCGGCCTGGAGCAGTTGGTGACCACCGGGCTGTTCGGCCACCCATGCCGCAGTCCGTGCGCCGGCGTCGACCGCCTGATCGATCGATGGTTGCCCGACGGCTTCGGCCGCGGTCTGGGCGGTGTCGTCGGCCCAGTCGATCGCGGCGGAGCCGGTGGTTGTCGTGGTGGCAGCGTCGACGGCCTGCGCTGCCGCAGGGGTGACCTGCTCGACGAACTGGGCGGCGGGCTGGAGATCGACGACCGGCGCGGGTTGGAGAGCCGGCACGGGGGCAGGTTCGGGTGCCTCACCGACGTTCTCGCCCGCCCCGTAGGCGGCGCCCGCGAGTGCACCGCCGGCCGCGGAGAGCGCCCCCACGGTGACGGCTGCGGGTGCGCCCAGTGCGACGCCGCCGATGATCGCGCCGGTCCCGGCGCCCGGGCCGGCGAGGACGGGTCCGCCGATCGCGGTACCGGCGGCGAGGCCGATCAGTGCGCCGCCGGCGGCTCCGACGGCACCGGCAGTGACACCGGCTGCGGTCGCGCCGGCCACACCGGCGGTGACGGCACCTGCTGTGGCGGCGGCGGCCATGCGGTCCGAGCGGGTGGTGGGGACGCCGAGGGAGTTGAAGAATGTCGCGCCTTGAGCTTCGAGGATGGCGCTGGTGTTGTTGAGTTTGTCGGCCTCGGTCTTGGGCAGCCAGTCCGGGCGGGGTCCGGTGAGGTAGCCGAAGCGGTAGGTGTCTTTGGGGGCTTGGATCGGTGCGACCGGAACGCTGTGTCCCGGAGCGCTCTCGGGTGTCTGCTTGGGCTCGGGAACCTGCTGCTCCCCTGCCGGCGAGGGGGCGTCGTCGGTGTAGGTAGGTTCGGTGAACGTGGGGACGTGGCGGGTGGGCACGTTCTGGTACTCGGTTGGGATCGGAATGTAGGTGTCCCAGTCGGAGGTGGTGCCAGCGTCTTCGGCGCTCGCTGGCGGGGTCTCGGGTGGCTCCGGGGCGGGGGTGGTGACGCCGGCCTGGCCGCCTTCGCCGGTGATGCCAGCTTGGTTGTTGCTGTCGGTGATGCCGGCCTGTCCCGGTTCTGCTGCCGCGTTCGGGGCGAGGGTGATTCCTGCCGCGATGCACGCGGCCACGAGGGCCGCGGTGGTGCTCTGCCGGACGGCCTGGCGGTGGCGTCCGTGGTTGTGTGCACGGTTCGTGGTGTGGGTGTGTGGGGTGGCCATGGTGCTGCCTTTCGTGTGTGGGTGTGTGCGGTGTCGGTGGGCGAACGGTGGGGACTGCCTGAGGAACTCCCTGGTCATTCGGGTTTGGTGATCAGGTCGACGATGGTCGCTGCGATCACGGTCAAGGAGTCGGTGGTGGTGTGCCGCAGGTGGCTGGGGAGAATGCGTTCTCCTCCGGCGAACAGCGGCTCGTAGGGCATGCGGAGTACCTGCACTCCCAGGGCTATGAATGCGTCAACGGCGTCGGATTCGACCATCGGGGTGTCCCCGGGGCCGTCGGTGATGATGACCACGGTCCGGTCGAGGCGGCCGGGGTGTGTGGTGGCGAGGTCAAGGAGCATGCGGTGAGCTGCGGTGGCGGCATCGCGGCGCAGGGGCACGGGGACGACGAGGGCGTCGGCCTGCGAGACGGCCCACTGCCAGCTGCCGGCGAGGGGGTTGTTCCCGGTGTCGGCGACCAGGATCTCGCGGTGGCGGGCGAGGATCGTGGCCAGTGCCGCGGCATCGTCACCGCCTAGACCCGCGTGCTGTGCTGCAGTGAGGTCCTTGTGGCCGGCGATGATGTCCTCGCCGGAGGGTTGGCGTGTCAGATGCCGGCCGAGCACCGAGGGCCGCAGGTGCCCGGTGTCGGCCTGGGCGGCGGCGAGGAGCCCGAAGATGTTCTGCCCGTCTGTGGGTGGGACACAGACCCGGTCGGCGAGGCTGCCGCCGCTCTCGGCGAGATCTGCGCAGACCACGGTGGCGCCGCCGCGGTGCGTGGCCAGTGTCTGCGCGAGGCCCACGGCGATCGGGGTGTTGCCGACCCCGCCTTTGATGTTGGCCACCGTGATCGTGGAGAAGTCGGGGATGGGGCCGGTGATCGTCGCGGCCGCGGCGCGGAGCCGCATCTCGGCCGAGGATGGTTTCGGGGACAGGCCCAGGCCCAGGACGGCGTTGAGTCGTCCCCGCATGCCGGTGCGTGCCGGTTCCGTTGCTTCCGGGACGATTCCGGGTGCGGCCAGGACCGATACCTTCTGGCGCCGAGAGGGAGGTGCGGGGTGTGGCGCGCTTTCTGGGCCGGCGCCGTCGGCTGCTTGGTGGCGGGTGTAGCCGAGTGGATCGAGCGTGATGCTGACCGGTTCCGCCGCGACAGGGTCGGGGTTGGATGGGTCCTCACCCTGGTCGGCGGTGGTCGGGATGGGCCCGGTGGGGGCGGACCGGGACGCGGTTCCGTCGGGTGAGACGGTGACCTGGGTGCGGCGGCCGGCCCGGTGGACTGCGACCTCGACGGGTGCCCCGGCATCGACGGCACGTTGCTGGCTGTATTCGTAGATGCTGTCCTGGATCGTCTTGCCCGCGGTCGCGACCAGCTCGTCGCCGGTGCCGGTGACCCGCGCAGCGTTGTCGGAGACGATCTCGACGGTGAACTCGTGCATGCGGGTCACCCGCCGAGTGCGCTGACGGACGAGAGTTCCGTGTCCATGTCGGCAACTGTCTTTTCGGCCTTGGTGAGGGAGTCGAGTGCGTCGGTGCGTGCCTTGCCGTCGGGGAGGGCGTCGATGATCTGGCGTCGCATCGCTACGGCGGCCTTGATTTCCTCGAGCCGCCCGGAGGTAAGTTCCTGCTCCTCGGTGAGCTTCGCCAGCCATGTCGGGACGACCGCCTTGAGGACCCGGCGCAGTTCGGCGATGACGGGGTCGTTGGCGCCCTTGGCCGCGAACGGTTCGCGCAGCACCGTGACGTCGTCGGTGGTGGGGGTGATCGACTGGGAGATGCGGCGGCTCATGGGTCGGTGTCCTTTCGATGGGTTGGTGCGGCGATGTAAGGGGTCAAGGGGTGAAGGATGCCCGGGTTCCTTCTGCGGTCAGGGGTCGGGCACTCACGCGGTGGTGTGGACGGTGTCGGGTTCGGGCAGCATCACGACCTCGGTGGCGTCGAAGTGGACGGTGGTTTTCACCCGTCCGCCAGTGTTGATCGACAGGACGGTTTCGAGGACGTCGCCGGTGTCCTTGTCCCGCGCGATCGTGACCGTGTCGACGGTGACGGGTACTTGGTCGCCGTTGTCGTCGTCGAGCAGGATGACCATTCCCTCGGTGACCGCCGCGGCCGGGATGGCGTCGGCGAAATCGTCGACGCCCACCGTGTCGTGGTCGGTGGCGAAGTCGGTGAGGATGGACGGTTCCGGGGCGTCACCGTACTCGCGGGCTCGCCTGGCCAAGGCACGTTCGGATTCGACGAATTCCCGCAGCTCCGTGGAGAAGAACTCGAACGTGGGTGACTCGGTCGGAGTCAGGCCGTGCACGATCGCCTTCTCCTGCTTGGAGAGTTGGTTCCATTTGTTCGGGTGCGGATCGACATTCGGCGTCCACCACATCTGCGCATCCACCGGGGACCCGTCGAGGGCCGTGACCACCCCGCGGCCGGGGATGGAGGTGTCCACTTCGCGGCCGACGTGGGCATCGCCCCACATCATCAACGCGCCGTCCTGGGACAGGTTGCCGAGCGAGATCCGGGTGCCGAAGTTGTCGCGGGCATTGCCCGAGCTCGACCCGAACAAGGAGGCGTCCGGGCGTTGCACCCCGAGCAGCAAGCGGATGCCAGCCGAGCGGGCCAGGACCGCGAGGTCGGCCCACGCTCCCAGCGGGTCGAGTTGCTTGATCTGCGCGCGGATCTCTTCGTCCTCGTCCTTGGCCAGTCGCTGCCATTTGCCGGAGAGGATGAAGAACTCGTCGAGCACGGCGATCAGCAACGGCAGTTGCGAGGGTTCGATCTTCTTCACGTGCACGTAGTGGTTGCGGGCCATCATTTCCGCGTGCAGGGCGCGCACGAGCATCGCGGAACGAACGGCGTCGTAAACGATGGCCGCGCATCCGGGGTAGCCCTCGAGACCGTCGAGTTCGATCATCTTCGGGTCGACCCCGAGGAAGGGGATTCCGCGGCGTGAGGCCTCGGTGAGCAGGGTGCGGATGACTGAGGTCTTGCCGCCGCCGGTGGGGCCGACGATCAGGCAGTGCGGCTTGTTCGATTTGGTCGAGACATCCCAGTACAGGCTCAGGTTCGCTGCGCCGGTGGCGTAAGGCAGGTGGCGGAGGTTCTCGTCGACCAAGGCGAGGGGGTGGTCGACGCGGGTGGGCAACGGCGCCCGCAGGTACATCACCAGGTATCCCTCGGAGGGAGTCCACTCGGTGGCCCAGGTGCGGCCGGATTCGTGGTGGCCGGCGAGCGCGGCGAGGGCTTCGTCGACCTTGGTCTGGAAGCCGCGGGCGCCGCTGTTCAGCGAGGGGGTGAAGGTGATCTTGTAGCCGATCTCGATTCCGTCGTCGTCGCAGGAGTCGACGGTGACGGCGGGTTCTTTGAAGATGGTGCCGGCGGACAACGCGGTTTGTAGGGCCTTGTGGCGGGGTGATCGGGTGTCGGGTTCGATCGGTGTGCGGGTGATGAGGATCAGGTCGCGGTGCGCGTGGTGGCGGACGGTGTAGGTGTGCGTGCCGGTGCGGCCAGCTGCTCCTCGGACGGCGGTGGTGAATTCGTCCATCTCCTTGGGGCGGATGATCGCACCCCGCGGGAGTCGGATCTTTGCGCTGCGCAGTGCACCGATTCCTGGTGGGAACGGAACGGTCACCTTGATTGGCAGGAGCCGGGTCGTCTGCCGTAGCTGCGCTTCGAGCGCCAGGCTCTGTTGGTGGCCGCGCCATCGCAGAATGTCGACCGCGATCCACGCGGCGGCGAGGACGGCGAGCGGCCAGCGATAGCTGTGGAGTGTGGTGATGAGCTGGCCGGCCTGGTCGACCGCGTCCGTGAGCGCGGTGTCGGCGAGCTGGGGTGCGTAGAACGCGAGGGCTGCGGAGGCGACCGCGACCGGGGCGAGGGTTCGGTACGCGCCGACGGTGGGCTCGGGTGCCGACTGACTGCTAGGCCGATTGCGGGCGCCGGGGGCGGGGCCGAACAGTTCGATCAGGATGTCCTTGAGCGGATCCCGCTGCGCCATCGCTTCTCCCCTTTCCTGCGTGTTGATGCCCGCGTCGGATGCGGTCGTGTGTGATGGATGCGCACACTGGCAGATTCGGGTGATCTCACTCAACGTGATCTGTGGATAACTTCGCTCAGAGGCTGCTCACGACCTGTGCGTGCACTGCGCCGATGCGGCGCGGTGTCACGGCCGAATGGTGAATGTGCGCATGCTCATATCACCGGATCGCGTGTGTCAACGGTGCGGCGAGGGACTGCGCTTGGTCGACTTCCGCAACGAATAGCGACGTGGACGAGGCGGGCGCACAGTATCCTTCGTCAGCTTCGGCGATCTCAGTCCACATGCGATTGCGAGAGTCGCGTTCAGACGGCTGCGCGAGTCGGTAGTCGACCAACCTCAGAAAGGCTTCGCGGACGCTTGAGGGACGTACTGAGGCGCGCGTGCACGTGCGCGACAAAGCGACCCGACACCGGGTGATCCGACCGAAATCACACGCGATTTCACCCGCTCCTCGGGAGCGATCGGCGACCGCCCTCGGGCGTGTCACTGCGGCGCTGCACGGAGCGGTCCGGCCGGCGCTCTCCATAGCGCGTGAACAGCATGCTTTGAAATTGGTTGGCGCGGGTCATTTTTCCCAGGTACACTCCCCTAGGCCCGAAGGGCCGGGGAGTGACCCCGAAGGGCACGGCGTTTTCAGCCGCTTTTCGATGCGCGCCGACGCATCGCCGAAATCCGCCCTCTCCGAAGTCGCCCCGATGACGCGGGCGGTGGCACGATGTGAATGCTCTGCCGTCTCGGGCGAATCCTGACCCCTCTCTCGCGCCCGGTTCGCGATGCTCAACTGCGTTTGCTGTGCGACACGGTGAAGGGTCCGATGTTCGATCGGTCGTGGTGCCGTGCCCGAACACGGGCTGCCTGACACTCGTCCGGTCCCAGCCGACTCCCATCTGGATTGCAGGGTGATCCGTTGCTGTTGCGCCAGTTTCGGAGCGCGTGATGCGCGGACGTCATGTGCATGATTCCGAGCGGAGAGCAGCACCGGGCGACACACACGCAGCGGCCCAATCTCTTTCCGGTCACCGCCCTGCTCGTTTCGTGCCCTGCCATCGACTCACCCGGCACCGACCCGACACGCGTCTAATCGAAAAGTTATCCACAGGTCACGTTGATTCTCACGGTGCATCTCTTCTACGTTCCCGCACAACCACGTTCGCCCATGTCAGCTACGCACCTGTTGGAGAGGCACAATGTCCGCACTCGCTTCCACCGTCGTCGACCTCGCGAACGCGGCTTACCCCGCACCCGATGTCACGACCGTTGCCCAGCAAACGGAAGTCAGCACCGGAGGTCTCAGGACGTGGATCGAGGACAACATCGTCTTCACCATCCTGGTCGTCATTGCCTGCGTCATCCTGACCGGTGGCCTGCGCGGAAACCTGTCGAAAGTGTTCACCGTCGGCGGGCTGACCTTGGTAGGTCTTGCATACCTCGGCATCGCCACCTCCGAATCCGCAGCCAACGGCATCGGCAACTGGACTCTCGGTCTCTTCGGCATCTACGTCTGACCCCGTGACCGTCCCTGCGCGACCAAAGAGGAGCGCTACGTGATCAACAACGACGACCTCCTGTACCGGGTGGACCGGCACTATCTCGGCCCGACCGGATACACGTTCCCGGTGCGGATCCGCTACACCACACTGGCGGTCGGCGCCCTGGTCTTCATCGCGGTGTTCCTGATCGCCCGCGCCATCCTGCACCTGCCGCTCGGGTTCCGGCCGCTGATGCTGATGCTCCTGGTGACCGTGTTCATCACCCACCACATCGCCAAGTACGTCACCCCGGACCGACCCCTACGGTCGGTGCTCCGGGCGGCCTTCAACGATCTGAACGCCCCACGGCCTCCGAAGGCAGGGGAGACGGTGTTCGTCACCCTCCCCGACCGGCTGACCGCTGGCACCCGACCCGACACTGACCGCATCGACGGTGAGGACGCATGACCACGCACGACAACGACATCGCATCACTGTTCGACCCTCAGCTCGAAGATCCGGTACCGGTGATCCCACCGGGAGCGCTGCCGCCGTCATGGGCCGCGGGGCGGCAGAGCCTGGCCCCGCAGCCGGGGCCGCGGGCATGGTCGGAAGTGGAACTCCCCCCGCACCCGGTCACCGAGGCGCCCGAGGTCGACACCCGCGCCTCGGACCCCACCGCCCTCGCGGAAGACACCCGCACGCGGGAGCGGCAGCGTAGGACCTCCCAGCGCCGCGGGAAGTCGCTTGCCCCTCGCGAAAACTCGGCGGCGAAGAAACGCGCCGATCGTGCCCGGAAGTCGGTGCGGCTGCAGCTGACCGGAACCTCCGGACACATCACCCGCACCACCCGCACGTCGACGGCATGGTTCGTGCAGAAGCAGGGGCCGTGGAACTTCCGCACCACCGGCAAGCAACGCCGCTTCATCCGGGACGAGGCGATGGTGCTGACCAACCTGCAGCAGGCCGGTGTCCAGCGGCTGCACCGACGGTTGGTGCGCACGCCATTCCCGATCGAGCAGTGGGCCAGGGACCACGATCAGTGGGCCGCCCCGATCGACGACGTCCCCGGTGCCCTGTCGTGGGCAGAGTATCTGCGTGGCCAGCAGCACGCGATGCTGTGGTCGAACGCCACGATCAAGGGCCGCTACTGGGGAATCGAGCTGCCGCAGCGCTCGATGCTCGGGATCGGGCTCGACTACCTTGCCCACACCCTGGGCTACGTGGCGAGCTGGCCGCTCCTCGGCGCGCTCTCGTCGCTGATCACCGGGTGGGCCGACGACGCGTTCGCGCGCGAGGAGAAGGCGCTCGCCGAGCATCTCGCCGAACTCGAACGGATCATGGCCGGCCGCGGAGTCAACGCCGCACCCGCCGCGCCGGCGGCGATCGACTACCTGCTACGGCGATCGGCAACCATCGGTCTGCCGCTCGCAGCGGGGGGTGCAGTGGCCGGCGGCGGCGACTGGGGAGAGGGTGATGTCGCCGCCCTCGAAGACCTCACCGACCTGTCACTGACACCCGGGGATGGCTACACCACCGTCTCCGGCGTGGTCGAGGGCCGCCGCTACACCGGTGCCGTCATCATCCTGACGGTCGGGCGCATGGCTCCGCTGCCGATTCCGGAACGGATGCTGCCCTGGCAGGTCATCGGCGACCCCTCCGGGGAGCCGCTGGAATGGTCGGATCGGATCGAACTGCACGACAAGGCAAAAACCATCCGCACCATGCGCTCGCTGACGGGAAGGATCGAGCATCAGTTCGACCACTACACCGTCGAACACGATCAGTCACCGCCGAAAGAGCTGGCCGAGCAGCATGCCCGCGTCCAGGACGTCATCTCCGACGTCGGGGAAGACCACTCCGGTCTCTCCACGCGCACCTCCGGTTGGTACCGGGTCGCCGTCGTCGGCGCGACCCCGAACGAGGCCCGCAAGAAGGTGGCAGGCCTGCGGGAGATGTACAAGCCGCACATCGCCCTCGAGCAGGAGCACGGACAGTTCCAGCTGCTGCGCGAATTCATCCCCGGCCAGCCGCTCGCCAACATCGCCAACAAGCGGCACATGGACGTCGAAGCCCTCGCCGCTGGCATGGCCACCGCCGGCGACCGGATCGGTGACCGCCGCGGAGTGGTACTCGGGGAGACCTCGTCAATCGCACCGCGCCCCGTGATTTGGGACCTGTTCGCCGCGCATGAGATCAAGCACAAATCCGGTCTGACCCCCATCGTCGCGGTCCCCGGGTCGGGCAAGACATTCCTGGCTGGAATGATCGTCTACCAAGCGGTCCGCGCCGGAGCCTACGGAGTCGTTCTCGACCCCTCCGGACCGTTGAAGGAACTGGCGAATCTGCCCGAATTCCGGGACATCGCCCGGGTCTACGCACTCACCGGCCGCGACTCACGCCCCGGGGCGCTCAACCCGTACCGCGTGATCATCGACCCGCAGCGCGATGACCCTGAGTACGACACCGGCCACGCGGACTTCGCGCGGGCCTCGGACCCGTTCGCGGCGGCGCAGGCGAAGTACGACGCGGACATGCGGGCCGCGGCCGCCGAGCGGGTCGAGGTCGCGGTGTCGGTGCTGAAGATGATGCTCACCGAGCGACACCTGCATCTTGACCACACCGAATCGGTTCTGCACCTGGCTGCCAACCGGGTCGGCGGGGATCGCGATCACAATCTGGGTGAGGTGCTCGCCGCCATCCAGGCGATCGGTGAGACCGATCCCGATCAGGCTGTGCGTACCTGCGCTAGTGGCGTGTATCAGCAGCTGGAGTTGATGTCCCGGCTCGCCGAGGCCCGGGTGCTCTTCCCTGAGGCCGGCACGGTCGGCGGCGGTGTCGACGACTTCGATACTGACATCCGGCTCACCATCCTCACGATGCCCGGCCTCCAGCTGCCGCCCTCGGGGGTTCCCTCCTCACAGTGGACCCCGCAGCAGCGGATGACCGCGCCGCTGATGCACATGGCCGCGTGGCTGGCGAACCGGCTCGTCTACGAAAAGCCGAGGCACGTGCGCAAGGTGCTGTTCCTCGACGAGAACAAGTACCTCGAATCCACCGGTGCCGGCCGCACCCTGAACCTGCGGATCGCCCGCGACTCCCGCAAGTTCAAGGTCCGTGCCCTGGTGTGCTCGCAGCTGCCCGACGACTTCCTCGGTCTGGACGGCACCGACGACAAGACTGCCCTGACCTACGAAGTGTTCGTCGGCGACGTGGGCGGTGACCCGCATTCCATCGACGGAGCCCTCAAGCTGCTCAAACTCCCTTCCGGGCAGGGTTTCGAGCAGTTCCTCGCCGAACTCGGCAGCGGCGGTGAGGACACCCTCGACGAGGACACCGACACCTCCTACCAGGACCAGGCTCGCCGCTGGATGGTCCGGATGGCCGACGACGTCGAGTTGGTTCGGTCGAGCTGGGTCCACTTCGTGCACCTATCTCACGTGTTCGCCGCGTTGAACTCAAGTACCGCGAAGAACGTCCTCGGAGGTGCCGCATGAACTCTCAGCGGTCCCCCAGCCCTCCGATGATCTCGAATCGGCGGTTGGCTGGGCGGCTGGGGCGGCTTCTGGCCGTCTTGGCGCTGGTGCTAGCCCCATTGCTGGTCGGCCCGAACTCCCCCTCGGCGGTGGCCAGCGGTTTCGCGTGCGATGAGGTCCCGGTCCCGGAGTACCCGAAGGGGGCGTTCCCTGCTGTTTTCGACGCGACCAGCACGGACCGCCCCGGCAACGGGGGCACCGGATACACGGACTACGGGTGGGCCGGCCTGCAGTGGTACACCTACGATCTCGGCTGCGGCGCGGACCTGGTCCGCGCCCCGGGAGCGGTGACCGACACCAATTGGGGCAACATCTTCCTGGGAGTCGGGAAGTCCCTGGCCGCAGCCGCATTCTGGCTCGACGATCAAACCAAGACCGGTCAGGCCGCCGAGGACGCCGGCATCGCGCCCGCGATGGAACAGTTCGACCAGGTCGTGTCCTCGATCTCGAACGGCATGCTCGGCGTTTACGGTCTCTGGCTCGGCATCGCGCTGACCGCGGCCGCCGCGATCGTACTCTGGCACGCCCTCACATCGAACGCGGCCGGCGTCACGAAATCCCTCGCCGTCGGTGGAACAGCTCTCGCCCTCGGCGCGCTGCTGATCGGCGCACCCCAGCAGGCGATCCGGCTCGCCGACGACACCTTCGGGGCCGTGATCACCGACACGCAGAACGAGATGCTCTCGGTCTCCGGCGGCGGGAAAGGCCCTCGCGACGTGCTGCTCGACGACATCTTTCTCGATGATTGGCGCAAGGGCTGGTTCGGCCCGAACTATGACGACGAGGAGAACAAGCTCGGTCCCAAGCTGCGGGATGCGCTCGCGTTCTCCTACCAGGAACAGCAGCAGATCGAGAATGCATCGGACGCCGGTGTGGAGAACGCCCTGAAGACCAAGAAGGAGAGGGCTTTTCGCGAGGACATCGTCCAGCCACTCAGTGACGACTACGGGCTGTCCTACTACACCTTCCAGGGCAAGGACTCCGGCCGCCTCGCCATCGGCTTCATGGCGATGGCCAAAGTCGGTATGCCGTCCATCCTGTGGATCGGCGCCTCGGTGCTGAAGCTGATTGCGCTGCTGGCCATTCGCCTGGCCATCTTGTTCGCCCCGATCTGGGTACCGCTGGCCGCCGCACACGCAGGAACGTTGATGCGGGTGTGCCGGATGATCGCCAGCGCCTACATGTGGGGAGTCGCCGGCGCGGTCATCGTCGCGCTCTATCTGATGGCCCTGGTGAAGCTATATGTTGCCGACAACGGGCAGATCGACGGATCGTGGCGGTTGTGGTTCATGGTCATCTTGACCCTGGTGTGCTGGTTCATCATGCGGCCGTTCAAACGGGTGTCGCAGACCTTCACCCAGAACCGCGCCGGCGCCCTCAACCGCAAGGCACGGCACGCGCAGTCCTCGGTGAAGCAGAAGTTCTTCAAGGGCGCCAGCGCGGTCGTCGGCGGCCCGGCCGGCGCGGTGGTCGAGGAAGGTGTCTCGTCGCTGCGCAAGGAGACCAAGGACGGCGGCACCGACGAGAACGACTCGGACAGCACCTCCACCGCCCCGGCCCGTCCAGAGGGGCGCGAGCTCCACCAGCGGCGACGGCACGAGGCCGATCAAGGGCGGATCGATGCCCGCAAGAAGATGGACCGCCCGCAGCAGCTGACGGACTCACGCACGGATTCCCAGAGCCAGAGCCGCGCCGGGACGGGCACCAAGGGTGAGGACGACGGGCAGGACAACAGCCAGAGCCATACCCGCGGTGGCGGCCGCAGCGCAGTCCTGAACGCGCTCGGTGCCGGTGGTGGAGCCAGCCATTCGGATGGCGGAACACGCCGGGGGGACGCTCCGAGGGTCAGTGAGACCTGGGACGGCGGCGCGGATTCGGCGATCGCCCCGACGAAAGTCTTCACTCCGGCGGCCCCCAGCGGTGTCTCGAGCGAGACGGTCCCCTCCATGTTCGTGCCAAGCATTATTGGCACCCCTCCGCGGTCGACTACCCGCCTGTACGAGCCGTCCCTCACTCCCGAGGTACGCACGCACCCGAGCGAGAGTTTCACCTGATGGCCCGCCCCGCGGGTAACCCGGTCCTCGCCCCGATCCGCCGGTGGGTGCTGTACTCACGCACCCACCTCGCGATCAGCGTGATCGCCGTCTTCGGTGTCCTGTTCGTTGCCGGCGCCGTGTTCGGGGAATCCCCCACGACTGCGCACACACCGAACGCCCCGTCGGCGGCCGGTGCCCGGACGGCGGCCGCTGCACCAGCGGACGAGGTCACCTACGACCTCGCCGAGGTGACCGAGTCGGCCATCACGGGCAAGACCGCGGCCGCGGTCGGGAAGAGTGCGCCGGCCACGGCGATGGCCTACGCGCATGCCTATGTCGACGTCTCGCAGTCCAACACCGAGTGGCGAACCAAGCTCGGCCGGTACACCACCGACACGCCCGGTGAGACGATCGTCGCCGCACGTCCACAGGTGCCCGTCGCAATCACCGGGCCCACGACCAGCGAGATCGTCACCGGTACGGGCGGCGAGCGGCGCGCCGAGGTCGCCATCCCCACCCAGGCCGGCGAACTGCGTGTGACCGTGCAGGTCGACTCTCCGAACGGGGCGAAGTGGCTGGTCCAGAATCCCTTTCCCACCCTCGACCGCGACGAGGTCAGCAAACTCGGCACCGCACCGTCCCTGGCAAGTGGCGCCGCGGCGCCTTCGAGACAGCCGGAACCATCGTCGTCGGCCACTGCGGCTGACACCTCGGCGACCGACACCACCGCGACGACGACGTCCGCAACCGTTCCGACGCCGTCCTCCGATCCCGCACCCGCACCTGTTCCCGTGCCGGGACCTATCCCGATCCCCGAACTCGACACCCCGATCCCGGGAGCCCTGTGACCCTGCAGCGCCGTGCCACCGCACTGCTCCTCGCGGCCACGGCCACCACAATCCTCGGCACAACGGCGTGCGCCCCTCAGCCGGTCATCCCCCACGACCGATGCAAGACCACCTCCGCCGACAACGACCAGGGCGCGTCCGCCGGTGGCCAGCTGCGCGCGTCCGGACCGATCACCGCGCCCACGAAAGCCGGGACCACCACCTTCTCGTCCAGTTTCGGGCCACGGTGGGGAACCGAGCACAAGGGCGTCGACTTCGCCGGCTCCGTCGGCACACCGATCTACGCCGCCCTCGACGGGGTCGTGGTTCGCTCCGGTACCGCCACCGGATTTGGGCACTGGATCGTCATCGACTCCCTCGTCGGTGACACACCGGTCTCCACCGTCTACGGGCACATGTTCGCCGACGGTCTGATCGCCAGGGAAGGCCAGCAGGTCAAAGCTGGTGACCACATCGCCGATATCGGCAACGACGGTGAGTCCACCGGCGCGCACCTGCACTTCGAATACTGGGAGGGCGGCCGCTTCCAAGGCGGCACCGCCGTCGACCCGATGACCAAGCTCGGCGGCACCGCACCGACGACGGATCCCGCCGCGGGTTCGGACAACATCGAGCTCGCGGCCGCGGCATCGCCGATCGACTGCGCGGGCTTCGGCACCGCCGGTGGTGGTGAGCTGGCCGCCGGCACGGTGCCGGCCGAATTCGACCCGTGGATCCGCAAGGCCGGCAGCATCTGCCCCGGCATCAGGCCCCCGGTGCTTGCCTCGCAGCTCTACGCCGAGAATCAGTTTCGGCACGGCGCCAACGCCCCCATCTCCCCGTCCGGCGCGCTTGGCCCCGCGCAGTTCATGCCCGGGACCTGGGCGACCTGGGGCAAGGACTACGACGGCGACGGCAAGGTCGACCCCAATTCGGTCGGCGACGCCGTCATGGCTCAGGGGCATTTCATGTGCACGCTCAACGACCAGGTCTACGCCGCGATCGCGGCCGGCACCGTCGCAGGAGACCCGGTCGAGCTGTCGCTGGCCGCCTACAACGCCGGTTTCGGTGCGGTGCAGTCGCACCGCGGCATTCCCCCGTATACCGAGACCCGGAACTACGTCGCGAAGATCGTCCTCGGCCAGGCCAAGTACACATCCCTGAGTTCCACCGGCCGCCTGGTCCCGAACGGGTCGAAGGACGGCCCCAAGTCGTCGCGGCCGCCCGGCAGTACCTCGGCACCCCATACGTCTGGGGTGGAGGTAGCACCGGCGGACCGTCCGGCGGTGGCTTCGACTGCTCCGGACTGACCAGCTACGCGATCTTCACCGGTAGCGGCGGCAAGGTCACCCTGCCGCGGACCTCGGAGCAACAGTGGACCGTCGGCATCGAGATCCCCATTGATCGAGCCCAACCGGGCGACCTCGTATTCGGATCCTGGGCAGATTCCGGACCAGGTCACGTCGGCATCGCGCTCGGTGGTGGGCGCATGATCCACGCCCCCACCACGGGCGACGTCGTGAAAGAAGCGCCGCTGATGAGCGGCATGAAGGCACGAAGGGTGATGTGATGAGCGAACTCCCCACAACTGCAGGAGGACCGAGATGAGCGTGCGCCGATTCCTGGCCGTGGTGGTGATCCTAGGAACTCTGGTCACCATCCTCGTGTATGCGTGCCGACCGACTCAACAGGGTCCGCAGACGAAGCCCATAGAGACTTCGTTACCGGCAGCTACGGCGCCACCGGCAGTCACGACATCAACTCCGACCTTTGCGCCAGTACCTCCGCCAACCGTAGCGTCGCCGGCGCCGGACGCAGCAGTGGCGGAAGACGTCGCCCGCCAGGCTCTGTCGGTCGCATTCACCTGGTACCCGGCCACCGACCAGTCCCCCAACGACGGCTTCGTGCGGGCCCGCGAGTGGCTAACCGACACCCTCGCAGCGCAAGTGGCCATTCCGGTCACGACCGAACGCGGTCCAGGCGTGCAATGGGGACAATGGGCCAACGCGAAAGCGAAGGTCGTCGCCGACGTGATGATCGGCTGCTCCGGTTGCCCGCCAGATACCGATACCCTCATTCACCGAGTCGCCACTATCCACCAGACCGCGATCACCGGTGACAACGCGGTTCCAGTCGCTCCCGACACAACCGTCTGGGTCACCCTCACCAAGGCCGGGGGCAGCTGGCTCATCGACACAATCCGGTACTGAAAGCAAAAGCCACCGCACCAAGTTCGACAAAGCCGCCCTGCGGCAACAGGAAGGGAGACCAGATGTCCAACCGCAGCCGCATGCTCGTCGGCCTCGCACTCACCAGCATGATCGCCGCCACCCTGACCGCGTGCTCCGGCACGTCGAGGAATGACGGTCGGCCCGGTACCGTCACGCCTGCAGAATCGTCCGGCGGATCCGATGGTTGGGACGGAAACATCGCGATTGGCGTCGGCAACCGCAAAGGCGTCGACCTCGTGACCCTTCCCGCCCCGGACCAGGTCGATGTCCAGTGCCACGGCGAGGGCGACAATCTCACCGTCGACATCACCGCACCGAACGGGTGGCACGCTACCCTTACTCACGGATCCCAGACCATCACGGTCGAGAACGAGACACTCAACTACCCCGCCCACGACTTTGCCGAATCCCCGACCGCGATCGAGGCTGTCAACAGAACACGGCCGAAGGGCAGCACGAAGCAATTTCCTCTTGGCGTTACCTGGGACAAGCCATCGGTCGGAGCGGTCGAAATCCAGGTCGACGACGATACCCCGCCGCACTGGATGGTGAACTCCCCGTATGAGGACTTCGACATGTACATGCACATCAAATGCAATCAGTAGGGAATCAAATTCTCGCCCTTGCGTCGACTCTCGACGGTCGCCGCACATGAGTCTTGCGAATCCCTGCGTGTCAGGCTGAGTTGAGTCCACCGGTTCACAGCAACCCCGCCTGCAGGGCGAGATACGGATCAACCCGACAATGACAATTTCCAGCCTGGCCGTAGCCGGGGACAATGGTCACATGGAGTCTTCCCACCCACGTTCCGACGGACCACGCCGACGCTCATTCGCCCCGGCGGACAAGCTCGCGCACCTGGCCGCCTACGAGCAGGCCTGCCAGACGAACGAAGGCGGCGCCTACCTGCGCCGCGAGGGCCTCTACTCCTCCCTCATCACCGAGTGGCGCAAGCAACGCGACGCCGGCGTCCTCGACGGCAAACCCGCCGGCGCGAAGGTCGGCAAACTCACCGCCGAGCAGGCCGAGATCGCTCGCCTCAAGCGGGAGCTCGACCGCACGAACAAGCGACTGGCCACCACCGAAGCCGCCCTGGACATCATGGGAAAAGCGCATGCTCTCTTGGAATCGCTCTCCGAGAGAGCGGATTTGGACGACAAGCCAACCAAGCGCTGACCGCAGCATGGACCGAACTGACCAACGTCGGGATGTCGACGAGAACAGCAAGCGCAGTGACCGGTGTGGTCCGGTCGACCGCGGTCCGGCGTCGCGCCGCGGCCGCCGCACCGACACCTTCCGCTCCAGTCCGACCTACGCATCCGCCGGCGAACAAGCTCACCCCGATCGAACGCCGCCGCATCCTCGACACACTCAACAGTGACCGGTTCGTCGATCAGGCGCCGCTCGAGGTGTACGCGCAACTCCTCGACGAGGGCGTCTACCTGTGTTCGGTGTCGACGATGTACCGCGTCCTGCGGGAGAACGCACAGGTCAGTGAACGCCGCAGGCTCGCCCGGCACCCGGCGAGGACCTGCCCGGAGCTGGTCGCGACCGCCCCGCGGCAGGTGTACTCGTGGGACATCACGAAGCTCGCCGGGCCGGACAAGGGCCGCTACTACGACGCCTACGTGATGATCGACATCTACTCGCGGTACATCGTCGGTGTGCACGTCCACGCACACGAATCGGGTGTGCTGGCACGGGAGTTGATGGAGCAGATCTTCGCGGTGCACGGCATTCCGCAGGTCGTGCACGCCGACCGTGGCACGTCGATGACCAGCAAGTCCGTCGCGTCACTGCTGTCGGATCTCGAGGTCACCCGCTCGCATTCGCGGCCGCGGGTCTCGAACGACAACCCGTATTCGGAGGCGGTGTTCAAGACCCTCAAGTATGGACCGGAGTTCCCCGAACGGTTCGGATCGCTGCGTGAAGCAAGGGAATTCATGATGCAGTTCACCGAGTGGTACAACCACGAGCATCGCCACACCGGCATCGGGCTACACACTGCCGCCGACGTCCACTTCGGTTTGGCGGCGGCGAAGGCCGCCGAACGTCGGCAGGTACTCGAGGCAGCACGGGCCAGGCATCCGTACCGCTTCGGCACTACGACAGCGCCGAAGATCCTCGACCTGCCCGACACCGTCTGGATCAACCGCCCCGCCGACGATTCTGCGGAGGCCGAAACGTCAGCCGCTTAACACCCGGTGGACTCAACTCCCTTGACAAGTTCCGAATCGACGCAGTTACAGTTGGGAAGCGTGAGTGTGCCACCCCGCCGGATCGTCACCGGACTACTGATAGTTGCGAAGTTTAAAAACTGCAGTTCCATTCTCCAGCAGACAAACACGACCTTAGGATGGTTTTTACTCCGCCAGGCAAACCGCGGTTACACGCGCCTAACTGCGCACCGAAGTGCCAGCGACCATCCGGTTGCAGCCATCCGCCATACTGATAACCTTGCGTCCGCGCTCCCACCCGGGAGTTCACTGGAGCCCGTCGGGGCGGCTTCAGATGCAGCACCAAAACGTGGCACACGTGTATTCAACTGCGCCACAGTCGTCCCGGGCGGAGGTTGGTAATGACGAATCGTGTTTCGGAGGCTGTCGATCGCGTGTTTCGCATCGCGACCTCAAGTGAAGCGACGACGCTCTCTGGGTTGATGGAGGCAGTAGCCCGGGACCGTAGTCGCCCTCTTATCGTCGATCCATCCAACAGAAATCTTCCGCTAGGAGTATTCGGCCAATGGGTTCAGTACCCCGATCGCGACGAAGTTTCCTGCGCAGAGTGGGTACACGCCCGCGAGCGCACACTCGCCCATGAACTCGGACACATCCTGCTCGGACATCGGGGTCGACCTGCCCGAGACTTCGCTGAAGAGTTTCTTCCGGCGTCCGCTCAAGGGTTGGCGAAGATCATGCTTCGGCGGGAGTGCAGTGACGGACACAACGCTGAGGAAATCGACGCTGAAGCGTTCGCGAGCCGACTCCTTGGACGACTGAATAGCAACCGAAAATCCACCAATCCCGGAGTTCGCGCTCGCCTCGACGAGGCAATAAGGTGACCGTAGCAGCGGTGGTCGCAATCCTCCTATGGATCGCCGCGGCCAGTCGATTCCGCAGGTGGTGGTGGTCTCGCACGTGGAACCTAGTCGGCGTCCTCACCGTCTTCACTGGTATGGCCGCCCACATGACAGTCAACGTTCCGTTCGTCGAGAACTTGCTGAGGGGTGCACTTGGCCATTCCAATGGCGCAGGTGCGGTGAAGATGATCCTGTTTAGCGGAATCTGCTTTGGCGCAGCCATACTCGTGACAGACCTCATGGCTCCGTCTGACAGACGCCGTGCGCAGCTGCTCTGGCTTCATGCGTCGCTATCGATGCTCACCGCCGGCGGGTCAGTTGCGTTCTTCTTGACTGCGCCGGAAGTGCCGGAACAGCGCGATGGATACACTTTCGACGACCTATACGCCCACACCTCGGGCTACGCCGAGGCCAGCATTATCGCGATGCTCTACCCGTTCCTGCTCTGCATTGCCGTGACCATCGTGACAGCCCGCCATGTTGACATACGGACTGCGACCGGTCGCGGGTTGATGGTGCTGTGCCCCGGGGTTCTCGTGCTAACCGTGTACGCCGGCATGCGAATCATTTACGTACTAGCCGCACACACCGGTGCAATCGATCCGACTCCCCGAGTTTTCGACATCACCCAGGTTCTTGCACTCGTCGGTGTCCTCATGGTCGCCATCGGTGTGCTGTGGCCGACGATCGCGCACTGGGTGGCCGCACGCCGGGCGCTGCGAGATTTCCTCGAACTCCATAGAGCGCTAACTGCGCACTGGACCGGAGTCGTTCGGCCCTCTTGGGAAGGTAGCAGCGCTACGGATCGCGTTGCCGACCGCGCCGCGGAGGTAATGGATGCCCTTAGCGTCGCTTCCCGCGCCGAAGGCCTTCCCGACGGCGACCCGCTCCCAAAAGAGAAAGCTCCAGTTGCAATAGCCGAGTGGATCCTCACCGGTTTCACACGAGAAGAGCTGACCAAGTCGACACTCGGCGCCCCGGAGGGCCTGTCAGACGTCGAGTGGGTGCGCACTCTCGGCGTCGCTTTCAACACCGCACGTCAGGAAGAGTTGGTAGTCCCAGAATGACGATGACCGAGAATCGAACCGGTGACCGCGTTGATCGCCTTGCCAGAGCACTGACTGAGGTGGGAGCTCCTTGGGTCCTCAACATCGCCTCGTCGCTTTTCCTGGGCGTGGTCCTTGGGTCGCCGGAATGGGGGATCTTCGTCGCCATGATTTCCGGTGGCCTACCCATGGCCTTCATTCTGTTCGAAATCTGGCGATCGCGGATCGGCAATCACCACGTGACCGAGCACCGAGAACGTCACCTTCTGATTGTCGTCATTCTGGCAATCGTGCTTGCGGGCCTCGCCATTCAGATCTGCGCCAACGCACCCGGCGAGCTCATCGCGTTCACCGCCGCAGGGTTCGCGACGTTGATGGCTATCGGGGCGATTACCAGCGTCGTCCAGTGGAAGGTCAGTGTCCACACTGCTGTCTCAGCGGGCATCACCGTCATTCTCATGCTCGCCCTGTCTCCGGTTTGGGTACTGGCACTGTCGGGCACGCCTGTTATCGGGTGGTCTAGGGTGCGGCTCGGCGATCACACGACTGGTCAGGTCATTGCGGGCGGGTTGGTGGGTGCCTTCATTGCCGGAGGCACCTACACCCTGTTCAGCTAGTTCTTCTCCGGACGCCTGAAGGGGAAGTACGTTCGCGCTGCAATATTCTGGTTCTCGGCGTCTCGGAGCTCCTGGATATAGGCGATGTAGCCCTTGATCTCCTCGTAGACTTCGTCGTCATTGAAGTAGTCCATTGGGACTGCGAAGACGCGACAAATGTCGCGCAGCGTTGTCCAACTCGGCGACGACCGCTTTCCGGACAGCAACTGCGACATGTATCCCGGCGTCATATTGCCGCCAGCGGCGCGGATGGCCTCGACCACTTCAGCCTGACTGTAGGGGCCTCGCCCCTTCGGATGGACTGTGTCGAATAGATGTCGAAGCCTCTCGGCGAAACTTTCGCTCACCGCACATCCTCCAAACTTCAAGCTTCGCCGGTAGTTGGACATCAGTATAGATGGCTGTGACGTTGCGTTATTGCAGTAGTTACGGAAGTGTTTACTGTTGCAAGTTTGCAGTAGTAAAGTAGGCTCAGATCATTCACATGAACGACAGAAGGCGAGGCAGCGGTGTTACGGAGTTCAGGCGCGCCGCTGTCGCGCATGAAGACGTCAGGCGGGCATGCCGGGCGGTCGGCTCCGTGCCCGCTGGTGCGCGGTCCGCAGCTCTGCAACGGAAATGTTGAGCGCACACGAGAGCGACTTGGGGGTTGAGCTAAGTTCAAGCCTTCTTTCAATGAAACCCCCTGGCCGTTAGCGGCGGCCAGGGGGCTCGAGCCTCAAACGGATTAGCGGTCCGTTCAGGCACCATCAGCAGATTGGAGTCTCTGCAATGAACACGATAGCTGGCACCCAAAAAGAGCGCCGCAAGCGGCATCAAGCTACTGCGCGATTGTTAGCCACTGCCGACCTAGTGCGCATCACAGCACAACATGCGTCTACCGATGGGCGTTGCGAGGAGTGCGGCGCTACGGTCACGGCGGCGAAGCCACTGTGCCCCCGAGCTGCTGAGGCGCTCCGTGAGCTCGCGCGACGCAAGGGAGCAGCGGACACATCGACGAGAACCACTCCCTCTTCGGTCGCGGCATTGCTGCGGTCTGCGGGCGCACACCGGCCAACCTCTGAGGGGCGTTGCTTCCGGTGCGGCTTCGTCTACACCACCGAGTGCAAGGACTGCCCGCCGCTGCGGCGTATCCGCCGCGAGTTGGAAGCACGCGGGATGATCCCGTTGACCACGCCCGAACCGGGTGTAGGCGCGTGCGCGGGCAAGTCCGCTTCCTGGGAACTAACAGGGCAGAACTTGGCGTCGTGGCAGCGTGCGATCGATTCGTGCCGGGAATGCCCGATCCTCAGCCAGTGCCGCGCCACGCTGCGTGATCGGATCAGTGGGGGTGAGCCGCCGCAGGATCAGATCGTGGCGGGCGCCGCGTTCGATTACTACGGCAATCATGTACCTGCCGATCGGCTCCGCGGGTACGCGATCCTCCGAGCGAGGACTCCGAGGAGCTTCGCCTCGCGCGTCGCTGCTGGTGGCGACGCAGCATGACCGCCCGCCAACCTGCCCCGACAGTGCTGCCCTGCTCGATTGACCCGCAGTCATGGGACATCGATGAGGGGTCGTACCGCGCCGGCCTCGACGCGCAACGGGAATGCCTCCAGCGGTGCCCGCGGCTCTCCGCCTGCTGCGCCGAGGTGTCGGCCATGGTCTCCGCGGGGGAACCGCCGCGGTCGATGATCTGGGCCGGCGTCGCGTACCGCCACGACGGAACGGCCGTCGCGACCGATCGTGGGCTCCGGGTGTACTACAACCGAGTCGAAGGGCAACGAGCAGTCGAACGGGGGTCGGCGGCATGATCAGTCTTTCCGACCGCGTCCTGCTCATGGCAACCGGCGAGATCGAGTGCCCCGGCACTGAAGGGCCAGCGTCCCTGCGGTGGAGCTGGCTCGCCGACCTCTACTCCCACCCTGTGTGGGGTCTGGTCACCATTCCTGGCTTCTCAGTGCCCGTGGGATGCAAGATCGCTATGTTGTGCCGCGATATGTCGACCGGCACGGTCCACTCCCTTTCTGCCCGATGGGATGCGGTCGACCGGCTCGCTGCGATCGGCGTCGGCCGCGCTCCGTCAGCGGCACTGTATGCGTGGTCCGCAGTCGCCGACTCGACCGTCGATGCCCATGACTACCTGGGTGGCCATCAATTCAGTGGTGCGGAAGCTGTCGCCGCCGCCTTCTGGGCCCACCTCGCCGCTAAGTCGGCACCGGTCGCCGAGGCGTGCATCGCGGCGGCCATCGAGGCATGGGACTCACGCCTGCATCTCTCCTCGACGAGAGGGGCAGTCGCATGACGGGTCTTGCCGCCACCGACCGTCACGGGCGAATGTGGGAGCTCGTCGCGATTGAGGGCGTCATCTGCGCACTCCTCGTCGCCGGCACGGGCGCGCCGACCGTGATGTCCGCCCCGGACGTCATCGACCTGCACGGCCCCATCCGGCTCTCACCGGACAGGTGTCGTCTCAGCCCGGGATCACATGCTGCCCTGGTCGATGTCGTCGACCTCGTCGCGTCCGATCCCGAGACGGCGACGGTTGAGCAGATCCGTGAGGTCGCCACCACTGCGGCACACCTGTTGCTCGGTGCGAGGCCGGCACCGCCGTCGGCGTAGACCGGTGCGGCTGCGGCCACAACCAACCTTCACCGATCCATTCAGCGGACCCGCGCGGACCTCTCTGTTCGTGCAGGCCGCCCTGACGGATCGGCACCCCATCACGTCCAGAGTTAGGCGATGCCCCTGACCTAGTAGCCACCGTGCGACCCCGATAACTGAATTTCGTGCGCAGACCCTCAGAAACACGAAAACCCCCTTGGGTGGGGGTGGTTTCAGCTTGACGAACCGCTCCGCGGCATTTCGTTGAGGAGGACTTGCCGGTCCTCCTCAACCGAGAGGGTGAAGGCTTTGCCGAGCCGTCACATTCTCTGAGGGTGAGTGTCGGAAGTTGACGCTTCCGACGCTCGTACTGCATTCCCCGAAGGGACTACCTGTGCCAGGTACCACGTCCCAGGATAACGCATATCCTGAATCTGCCTCAACACAACTCGTTTCGCCCATCGACACCAGATCATCGGCCCATGCCGGTACGCACATTCCGCAGTCTGCGGAAGTCGTCACATGGGAAGAGTCCGTCTACGCCGCCACCCAAGCAATCAACGAGCTCCACCAGTACAACCGCGATACCGGGCAACGCGGCAACTCCTTCACCCTCCCCACCACACCAGGATGCGAAGCCACCATCCCCGTCTGGTCCGGACGCATCGAATGGTTACGCCAGGTACGCCACCACATCACCCACAACACCATCGGCCAGGCCGCACTCACCACCCACAGCATCAGCATCGAACGCCTGATGGCCGTCGCCGCAGCCCATGCCCGATTCGCGGATTCCACCACCGGCCGTGGTGTTACCGCCTCCCGGCAACTCATCGCACACCACGCCGGCGTCTCACTCTCAGTCGTCAACCGCGCCCGCCGCGTGCTCAAAACCCTCCACATGGGCATCGAGCTCGAACGCGGACGAACACTCCGCACCCAGGAATACATGGCCGCCGAACTCCACCACGGCGGCCAACAGCACCAAGCAGCCTCCGTGTGGGCACTCAGCTCCCCGAAACACATCGTCGACACCACTCCCCCACCCGCGAGCCGACCCCAGCGGCCCCACCGCACCCGCGCCACCCGACGCCTCGCGCGCCACCGCACACGACCCCAACAACCCACCACCGCAACTCATCCCCAGGCCACCGGCGCTGACACCCTATCCCCCAGTACTTACGTTCCTACACATATTCTTTCGTTACGAAGTACTCACCAACGCGCACATGCGCGGCACACCACATCCACCCGGCAACCTCGACCACTCCACCTCCAACGAGCAGCCGCCACCCTCGCCTCCCGCTCCCCTGTTCTCGCCCACGACCATATCGGCCACATCTGCGACACTCTCCAGGCCGCCGGCATCGACACCACCCACTGGACCGGCCACGACATCGCACACACCCTCGACCGAGACACCCGAGAACGCGGCTGGACCTGGCCCACAACCGACCACATCGAAGCACCCGTCGCCCTGCTCCGCTGGCGACTCACCCACATCAACTGGACCGGGCCATCCCCCACCCAACTCCGCGCCACAGCCGACGCAGAACGGCGCCGCGAGCAGGCAGCCCGCCGCACCGCGATCGCACAACGCAACGCCACACAAGCAACCCCCGAACAGCGGCAAGCCGCGCTTGCTCAGATCCGCCGAACCCTGGATCACACCACACATCAGCGAGTTGACCTCCGATGAGCCATTCGGATGGAGGTGCACTGAGCTCCCGAGGAGTCATCCGCCGGCACCGGGCCGCACACCAGATAATCGACCGGACATTACTTCTGAGGGCAACAAGACCGGATACGAGTCTACCTGGATCGTGTTTTGTCTCAACGGATCTCTCTGCGGCAGTTCGAG
Source organism: Rhodococcus sp. USK10 (assembly GCF_019378875.1). Classification (NCBI taxonomy): domain Bacteria; kingdom Bacillati; phylum Actinomycetota; class Actinomycetes; order Mycobacteriales; family Nocardiaceae; genus Rhodococcus; species Rhodococcus sp. USK10. The sequence continues at coordinate 412,079 of NZ_CP076047.1, read as the reverse complement.
GCTCGTTGGCGGTCAGGGATGAACGGAACCGCCCACCGTTGCAGTGGGTCGGCGTGGTGCGGCGCATGATGGATACGGTGTCACCATGACTGACTGGGTACAGCAAGCGCAGCACCTCACCGACGAGGTACTGCGACCAGCCGCGACGGAGGTGGACGGGTCGGGGATGATCCCGCAATCGCACTTCGAAACACTGCGCGACCAGGGGTTCTACGGCCTCGCCTTCGCCTCCACGGATCCCGTCAGCACCCTCGCGGACGTCGGCGAGATCCTCGTCAGTGGGTGCCTGGCGACCGCATTCGTCTGGGCACAGCACCACGGGACCCTGCTCCGGTTGATGATGTCGAGGAACGATGCCCTCAAGGCACAATTTCTCGCCGACCTGCGAAGCGGCGCCGTCACGGCCGGCGTTTCCGGTAGCGGCTACGCCAACCCGGACAACCCCCTGGTCGTCGCCACCGAAACCGACGATGGATACACCATTACCGGGCGGGCGCCGTTTGTCACGGGATGGGGCTACGTCGACGTCATCGGCGTCACCGCATACGACACCCGAGCAGACAAAACCGTCACCTTCCTCATCGACGCCATCGACGGCCCGAACATCCACTCGAAGCGAATCCCGCTGTCCGCGGCCGACGCATCCAACACCGTGCAACTGACCTTTAACGGACACGACATCCCCCACACCGCAGTCATCCACGTCCGAAAGACTCCTCGCGGCGGACTCAGCATCGCGGACCGGGCGATTCTCCGGATCAACGGCTCCCTCGCCCTCGGCGTGGCGAGAGCATGCCTGACCGAAGCCGCCCGCATCGGACACCCCTCCCCACCACTGTGGGAAACACACACCACCATCCGCGAGGCTCTCAACAACGCGGCCACTGGCGACGGAGACATCTACGACGCCCGCGCCCGCGCCAGCCAATTCGCCGTCACCGCCGCCAATTACGTCGCCACCGCCGCAGGAAGCCGATCCGTCCAACGCGGCGAACCCACCGAGAGAATGGTCCGGGAAGCCGCCTTCAGCATGGTCTGCACCACCATCCCGGAAGTCAAGTCACGCATCCTGACCACCTGTCACCCCCAGTGAACCTTCGAGACCGAGGCGCGATGACACCCGAACCGAGTCAGACGTTCACGACAGTAGCGGCAAGCTGCTCACACATCCTCGGTCCCATTGCCGGCGTCCCGCTCCCGGCACGCCGTCCACGAACAGCGGGAATCCGCACTCGCACAGATCCGCCAGGCCTGCACCAAGCCCGGCCAAAGCAACACGATCTTCGATTTATCGCAACAGGGCGTGCACCCACCGACGGGAGCCCACCACGCGAGCACCCAAGTCCTCACAACGATCGTCTGCAACGAGCCCAGCGTGATGCACGGTGCATCACCTGCACCCCGGATCGTGGGTGCGACCAGACCGGATGGCGATCTCTCTGCAATGTCTGGCACGGTCAATGCCCAACACAAGCGAATCAGCGATACACCTCAGGTGTCATGCAGGAACGCTCGAAGTCGCTCAAGCACCAGCTCAGGTCGTTGATCGACAACCCAGTGACCGACGCCGTCGACCGTCTCGAGCCGAAAACCATCTGTGTGCTCGGCATACCCGCGCAGCAGCGTCGGAGTGATCACCGGGTCCCCCACTCCGTGCAGGAACCGCATCGGAACATCAACGGAGGTATTCGCGACTTCACCGGTACGGATCAATTCTCGCGTCAGGAATGTGCGATACCAGCGCGAGCCGGCCACGCAACCAAGATGTCCCCCAACTCGGTGGGTCGGCCACACCTCAGCCACCAATCGTGCCTACTACACGCCCTCCCGAAACGCGGACAGTCGGAGCGTCATACCAGTGGACTAGAACCATTCCGTAGTCGTTGTCGACAAGCCCCGCCGCCGTGGTGAGCGCAATCAGTGTCCGTAGTGGTAACGGCAGGCAGCAATGCGGATCTGATCATCGACAATTTTATAAACCAGCCGGTGCTCATCGGTGATACGCCGGGACCAGTAGCCCTGAAAACCGTGCTTGAGGGGCTCGGGCTTGCCGATTCCGTCATTCCCGTTGCGTTCGACATCCTTGAGTAGTGTGTTGATCCGCTTGACGATCTTCCGATCCTGCGCCTGCCACCAGACGTAGTCCTCCCACGCAGACTCGTCCCAGACAAGCTTCATTCAGCCAGATCCCGGACAGTTCCCCCGCCGGACTCCAACCGATCGATCGACGCCAGCAGCCGGCGGGCGTTCTCCGGACTCCTGAGCAAGTATGCCGTTTCCTTCAACGACTCATAATCGTCGAGCGAAACCATCACCACCGGCTCGTGACCTGCCCGCGTGATGACGATTTCTTCCCGGTCATCGACGACGGCGTTGAGGACCTCGGCGTACCGCGCGCGAGACTCCGAGTAGGTCATGGTTCGCATTGAGCACACCTCCAGTTATCACGTACAAGAAATTGTACGTAACCCGACATGCTTCCGCAAACGAAGGGGACGACCCACCGTGGTGCGAGCTCAAGAACGAAATTCACCCCGTGGTCCGCATCCCCTCACCGCCCGCCGATCCCCCGCCGCTCCGGCGAGCGACTCGTCCGGACCCGGGACCGAGCGCGTCCACCAACCGCTGCGGGGCTGCGCAGCGATCCCTGGCCGACGCCCATCCGGATCGAAAATCCGAGAGTGAGGACCCGCAGCGAGACAAACGGGCGGAGCAGCTGCTGCGCAGCCTGGACGTCGCCTCCGAGGACACTCCCGTCGCGATCTGGCACGGCGAGACGGTGCTGCGCAATCCGACGAATGCAGAACTCGCCCGCATCGTCGGTCTTCCGGTCCCAGACTCGGCCCCGGACGCCGACGCGGCGCCACCGATGCGCGCCGCGGTGGCCGGCGATCCGGATACGCCGCGTGCCGTCGCGGACGATGAAGGCACCGGACGCGGATCCCAGCGCAGCGAGGGGGGTCATTCGATGCGATGCTCACGGTCGCTCTGCGTTACGACCGGGCGATAATCCTCGGATGGTCGTCGAAACTGCAGATCGAGATCGACTCCCAGGCTTCGTGGCTGCATCGCAGATCAATATAGTGTCGACAGCGTTGTAACCGTCGGCCGAACCCGAGGTTGTGGAGACCATCGACGTAGATAATCGACCTGCCGTTGCGTCGGCCCTCGCGCCCGCAGCGACAGCCCGCGATTCCTTGGCTCCAGCCGCTGCGACGGTCGCCGCCACACTGGCCGCAGTCGACGTCGTCGATCCCGTCGATTCGCCTTGGGAATAGCCTGCACTCATGGCCGCACGGAAGACCACCCAGCGACGCTCCAGTCCCAGGCGAGCCAGCGCCGCGCCGCTGATACCCACCCCGAGGCACGGGGAGCAGATCTGGATACTCGACGTCCCGCACCGGGCGCCCGCGCCCGGTGCCAAGTACTACAAAGCGCTCAAAGCATTTGCCTACATCGGCACTCAATTGCCTGACGAACTCGCCGTCTACGCATCGAAACCGTACTCGTACGCTCGCTGGGTCGAAGAGGACCTCAACGGCGTGCGGCAACCGGGCGCCACTGGTTTCCACAAGACACCGCGGCCAGAACAGGTGGACTCCGCGAAGGCGATCGCGACGGCCTTTCGCCACGGCAAGCGCGGATTCTTGTTGGCCGACGAGCCCGGTGTAGGCAAGACCGGCAGCGCAATCCTCGGCGCGAAAGCTGCGCTGAAATTAGGGGGCGGCGACACCGTACTCATCACCGTGGACCGGCCAGCCCAGATCACCATCGCCGCGTGGCGCGACGCCCTCGCTGCGTTCGGCGACGGTGGCTATCGGTGGCTGATCATCTCCCCGGACCAGCTCAAGAAGTTGCTCGGACGCAACGGCCAACCGAAGTACTCCTTCTCCCTCGTCATCAATGACGAGGCACAGCAATTCAGGCATCTCACGGCCCAGCGCACCCAGTACCAGCGGCGCGTCAACCGCCTCGCCGCGACGCCAGAGAAGGCGCCGTTCGTCATCACCGTGACGGCGACGCCGGGTCATCACCCAGGCGAATACACCTACTTGTCCTCGCTTTTCGCGCAACTGCACGATGACCCGCCGGGCGAGTGGGCCGATCTTGGCAAGAAGCTGGTCGAGCACGGACTTCCCCTGGCTCCCGGGTGGGACAAGGGCAAATGGGACTGGAACGACCAAGCAAAAGGCTCTCAGCAGCTGCAGCATCAGGCCGTCACCCGCGTCCGGAAATGGATGACCGACTGCGACCCGCCCGTCATGATGCATCGCGACGCGCCCTGGGGGCCGCCACCTATCGACGGCCTGCCACTCGACTTCACCGCCACCCAATGGGCTGCGTACCACCAGGACTGGAGCGAGTTCCGGAGCGCGATGAAGATCGCCCGCCAAGGGAACGACACCGCCCGCGGCCGTGCCGCCCTGATGCGGTTCCGGCAGAAAGCAGGCATGCTGAGAGCCCCGCAGACCGCCGAGTTGGTAGCCGCACACGTCGAACGCGGCTACCAGGTACTCGTCGCCGTCGAATTGGTCACCACGGCCGCCGACCCGGTAGCCAACCTCGTGGAGGAGCACGGCATTGGCGTCTCACGCATCTTCGGCGGCGGCGATCTCGAGACGGAACGCATCAGATTTCAGCGCGGCCACAACCCGGTCGTGGTGTTCAACACCGCATCTTCGATCAACCTGCAGGCGTCCGAGTTGATGGTCGACGGTTCCCGAGCCTCATCCGCACGCCGCATCGGGTTCTTCCACCAGCCTCGCTACTCCGGAATTGCCGCACGCCAAACGATGGGTCGCGCGCATCGCGACGGGCAGGTTTGCTCATGGTCACTCCTGTTCGCCACCGGAACGGTGGAGGAGCAAGCGGCTCGGATCATGATCAGTCGGCTCATGGTGACATCAGCCAGTGTCGATGGCGATCTCGAGGCATTCGCGAAGCTCGCGCGGCTGTTCGACGCAGACTGGCTTCCCGAAAGCATATTCGAGTAGGAATGATGCCAGGACCACGGACCTCCGCAAACACGAGTGAGCGGATATGCATATCGCCCCGCGAGTGTGCTCACAGTTGGGTGTCCACCTTGGTGGACAGAAGACCGACTCGGCAATGCCGCGGCGGGATACGAACTCCTTCGTCGTCCGGCCGGCGTCTTTGCTACGCCGCTGGTGGTCACCTCGCCATCCTTCTGCGATGCAAGTCAGCAGATTCGCCGTGCCCTGCGGCAAACCAAAGGCCAAACCCTGTCCGATGATCCACGGACATCCCAGCAATCGAGCGGACCGCCGTTGCCAAGGCCCGACCACACCGCGAGGATCCGCGACATGACCGCGGGGTTGCAGCCCCACAACACACGCACTGACCGAGCCATCCCCGCTTCAACTGTCAGTGCGCGCTGCTACTTTCGGCGCATGACGACCCGAGGCCAGCTTTCAGTCGCTGAGAGGGCACCGTATTTGGTTGTTGAATGGCACCCAGACCGGAACGGCGACCTCACCGCGGACCGCGTCAGCTACGGGACCAACAAGCCTATTTGGTGGCGCTGCCAGAAGTGTGGGCATGAATGGTTGAGCGCGCCTCGGACAAGAATCCGGTCGACCGAGACCACGGGTTCACACCGGATCATGGGGTGCCCGTCATGCTGGAAACTCAGCGCTAGCACCACTATGCAAACTCGGGCCAACAAACGGAATGCAATGTCACTCGGCCACCGACCTGACCTTCTCGAAGAGTTTCACAAGTCGAAGAACTCTGACGCGAGCGCAGAGCACGTCACCTCTCGGGACCGAGTCTGGTGGACATGCCGACAGTGCGGATCTGAGTGGAGGACCACGGTCGGTGTTCGGCTTGCAGGGCACGGTTGCCCTCAATGCGGCCGGAGATCCCACAACGCAAAGATGAAGACACCGAAGTCAGGAAACTCCCTCACAAAGCGCCGACCCGACCTCGCCGCGGATTGGAACTGGGCCAGGAACGGACGCGGCCCGGGCCAATACAGCTTCGGAAGCTCGCAAGAGGTCTGGTGGCTGTGCAAAACCTGCGGTCACGAATGGGAAACCACCATCAACCAACGGAGCCACAGCACCAAAGGAAGCGGCTGCCCAGGATGCCGGCTCTGGGGTACCAGCGGGGAAGAGATCAAACTCCGATGTGAACTGATCGCAGCAGGTGTCCCACTCGACCCGGTCAAAAGAAAGGTTCGCCTCGAATCCCCGGCTCGTTCCTACAATTGCGACATGCTCTGCCCCGAGTGGCGGCTGATAATTGAGCTCGACGGGCACCACTACCACAAGTTTCCACACAACGTAAACCAGGACCGCGTCAAAACCACCGCACTGACCGACGCAGGCTGGACAGTCGTACGCGTCCGCGTCGACCTTCCGCAGATCACAGCCAACGAGGTCCACGTGACACGAAAGGACAGAGAGCTCGACCGCGCCAAGCTCGTCCTTACGAAGCTTCTGGAGCTCGACTACCGAATCGAATATGCCGAAGAATACTTGCTATCCGAGATGCCGTGGGCGTCCCGGGCCGCGGCAATTGAGCTGCAGCGAGAACTTGCTCGCTCCCTCGGAGCCGAATACCCAGACCTCGCGGCCGACTGGCATCCGACCAAGAACGACCCACTCACACCGTTCAATGTGGCTCCCCACACCGCCGCCATCGTGTGGTGGAGATGCGTTGTGTGCTCCCACACCTGGAGGTCGCGCGTTCAAGCCCGCACATATGGACGCGGCTGTCGCATCTGTTCGCGCAAGGCTGGCAGTAGTCGCCCGCCGAAGCCAGGTGCGTCACTGGCCGACAAGCGGCCGGACGTCGTCGCAGATTGGAACTGGGATAGAAACTCCAACATCACACCAGATCAGGTCGGCGTGAACAGTGCCAGGATGATTTGGTGGAGGTGCAGCGACTGCGGACACGAGTGGTCGTCGCCGATCAAGAGCAGGGTCCGATCGAGAACTCATCGACGGGGCATCTGCCCAAGGCGATCGAGGAAGACGCCCGGTGCCTTTGCCCGCGAAAGCGATGCGAGCAAAGGGGTCTGAACCTATTCTCAGCGGCTCCACTCGGATCTAGTCGGGTCGGCGAATGGTTTTACGATTGGTGTCACGACGAAATCCATTCGACGTTGGGAGTCGGCGTAGTTGGGCCTCGCCCTCTTGCTGATGAGGTACCTTCCATAGCTATCCGACCGATTAGCCATTCTTGATGTCGCAATCCGACTCGCTCATATTCATTGGAGCGAGCGGTGCGTAATGGACGTAGAGTGGGTGCGGAAGGTGACGAAGGAGTTGAAATGGCGCGCCAAGTAGTTGTCGAGCATGTCGACGATATCGACGGATCCCCCATTGTGGAGGGCAAGGGTGAGACGATCGCATTCTCCGTGAATGGAATCGACTACGAGATTGATTTGTCGGCGAAGAATGCGAAGGACTTCCACAAGAAGCTTGATTACTACATCGATCACGCCACACGGGTAGGTGGCCGCAAGAATCGATCAGCGGGCACACTCGCGTCGGGTGATGAGGTCAAGCGGAAGCCCGCACGGCGGGACCGTGATCATGTGAGGGGAGTGCGGGAATGGGCCCAGGAGCAGGGGTATGACATCGGGGTCCGCGGGCGCATTCCTACCGAGATCGCGGAAGCGTACAACGCTGCTCACTGACGACCATTAGGAGAGCGCAGTTGTTAATTGAGTTCCACGGCGGAGTGGATGGAGTGGAAGCTGAGGGACAAGGCGGGAGTGCGGGTGGCATGTCTGCGACAAGCCCCTGCCCTAAGAGCGCGTCTGAGAACTCTGGTTCGTGTCACGCAGTGCGGGCGAGTCGGCGTGACATGGTCGCGATCATGGCGATGTAGACGACGGCTTCGTGGTGGTCGGGTCTGGTCTCGTAGTCGCGGACGCAGCGGCGGTATTTGCAGATCCAGGCGAAGGTCCGCTCGACCACCCACCGCCGGGGCAGAACCTTGAATCCTTTGACATCGTCGGTGCGTTTGACAACCTGAACCGTGAGGGACAGAACATGTTTCGCCCAATCGACTAGCCTGCCCGCATAGCCGCCGTCGGCCCAGACCAAAGAAATCGTCGAGCAGTGGGCGCGCATCGCAGCCAGCAGCCGGACCGCGCCGTCCCGGTCCTGGATCCCGGCCATCGTCACCACGACCGCCAGCAGCAGCCCGCTCGAGTCCACAGCGATGTGCCGTTTACGCCCATTCGTCTTCTTCCCCGCGTCGTATCCACGACTCGACCGGGCAACGGTGTCGGCGCCCTGCACCGACTGGGAGTCGATGATCGCCGCCGACGGCAGCGGTTTCCGGCCGCCGTGGACCCGCACCCGATCGCGCAGCGCGTCGTGGATCCGCTGCCACACTCCTGCCCGGACCCAGCGGACGAAGATCGCGTACACCGTGGTCGCGGGCGGGAACTCCGTCGGCAACTGCCGCCAGGCGATCCCACCTCGAACGACATAGAAGATCGCATCGAGTACCAGACGGCGGCAGTGCTTTTCGGGACGACCACCGCTGCCGGTGGTGTTGCCGGGTGGAGGCAGCAGTGGTTCAAGAATCGCCCATTGAGCGTCGGTCACCGACGATGACGAGTACACCGCGCACCGATGCCCGATCCCAGAATCCGGGGTAGGGCATGACGGACACAGTGCGATGAGCGATGATGGCAAGTGAACTCCTGGTCGGGTCGTGGCGTAAGCACCTACTGACCTACCAGGAGTTCACCCATTCCTCATTAGTCACACGCCGATCACCCCGAGTTTTCAGATGCGCTCTAAGACTTGCCATTCGACGCGCATGCCAGGTCTCGGAGCAACCCCGACCAGTCCCCGTCCTTCCGGTGAACGATTTGTCAATCGAGTAACCGCCCCAATCTCCTTCGCGGACTCCCGTTAGAATCCGACACATTCTGAACAGCCCGATCGATAAGTAATCGCGACGCCTATTCATCGATTCGGCGGCGTTGTTCTAGCGCACACATGCCCACGCCACCGCCATGATGTACCGAAACCGCGTCCGGCCGAGCGTATTCATCCACATCACATCAGCATCGAACACCTGATGGCCGTCGGCCACGCCCGGTTCGCGGCCCCCACCCGACCGAAACGTGGATCCCGGCTGCCATCTCGGTGAGGCCACTCGGTGACGTGCGGTACTGGCATCGACACTGGCGCGGACGGGCAACTCCGCACGGCGATGGAACCGACCGACACCAACGTCCCGTGGTCGGATGCGCTAACGAAGGTGCCAACTCGCAAGGTCGATGGTCGTACCGCAAATGTCCAGTTCACGAGCGAACACTCTGCCGCCCATTATTGGGCGGCTAGCGCTGCACAAAAAAAGCGATGTGCTGGACGTCGCGCGAACGAACCCCGCCTCTCTGCGCGATCAGTCGCGCTAAACCAGCGCTAGACCGGATCGGCGAGACCACGGGTTTCGGACCTCTTGTTGAGGCACTCCTCGCGCGGGAACCGATCCGGCGATTTGAAGTGGGGACCGCACCCACTGGATGCGGTCCCCACGTGACACTGGTCAGACAGAGCGTACGTTCGTGGCCTGCGGGCCCTTTTGCCCTTGGCCGATCTCGAACTCCACACGCTGGTTCTCATCGAGCGACTTGAAGCCGCTGCCCGAGATCTCCGAGTAGTGCACGAAGACGTCCGGAGTTCCGTCGTCGGGTGCGATGAAACCGAAGCCCTTCTCACCGTTGAACCACTTCACAATGCCCTGCGCCATGCCGATACTCCCTCAATCTCGATCCGGACCCTCACATCGAGGTTCCGATCTCGATAACTCGATACTGCCACTCTTGGTGCAGTCGCGAAGACCGCCCACCGTTTTCACACCGAACTACGACCGGTCGTCGATGCACCGTCAATGACCTGCGGTGGCGGATTGATGGTGCCGGTGTCTCATGTGACCGAGTCGTTCACACCAATCGGGGCCGACTCCAGGTGTGAGTGAGTGGGGATCGCGGCGATGCACTCGTGGGTTCCGCCGACATAGGTGGCCATCGATCGACATTGCTTCGACCGATCCCAGCGGTGGGATTGCACTTCCCTGTTTTAGTCACATAGACTAAAACGATGGAATCGATGATCGAGGCACTCGACGTCGTCGGCGCGGCAATCGTGCCGAGCGACCTGTTCGGCCCAATCACCCACGACGCGGCAGCTCAGCGGGCAGCCCGTCGGCGGTTCCACCGCCTGTCGGTCCTGATTCACCCGGATCGGGTTGATCCGGCGTACACCGCCCGCGCCGCAACGGCATTCACACATGCGTCCGACCTGTACCGCCGCTGGCAGCGCGCCACGACCACCACGGACGCGGCCACAGCCACCGTCGTGGACGGCAGAAACGGCTCCTACCGACTCGAGACCCGGCACGCCCGCGGCTCGATCGCCGACCTGCACCATGCCACCGACAGCGGCGGCGCGGGCGTGGTGATCAAGGTTCCCCGCAATGTCGTCTCGAACGCTCTGATCGATGCGGAGCGGGCCGCGCTCACCGAGATCGCGGCGTCCGCCGAGGACGGGAACGACTGGTTGCGCGCGTACTTCCCGCAACTGATCGACCACCTCACCCACGCCGACCCTGTGACCGGCGCCCGGCGACAGGTGAACGTGCTGGACTTACTGACCACCGGATTCGTCACCCTCGCCGAGGTCCAGGCCGGCTACCCGGATGGGCTCGATCCGCGGGATTGGGTATGGATGCACCGGCGGCTGTTGCGGGCGCTGGCCGCCGCCCATCGCGCCGGGTGGGTGCACACCGCGGTGACCGCGGACAACGTGCTCATTCACCCTGAGCGGCACGGGGTGGTGCTGGCCGGATGGTCGTTCGCCACCCGCCCCGGCACCGTTCCTCTGGCGACGATCCCCTCTCGGCGGGACCACTATCCACCGGAATGTTCCACCGACTCCCCCGCAACCCCGGCCTGGGATGTCTTCATGGCACATCGGTTGATGCTGACCATGCTCTCCGATACGGCCCCGGACCGCCTGCGGGCGTTCGCCCGCGGCTGCCTGCAACCCCAACCTGGTCTGCGACCTGACGCCGTCGATCTGCTCGAGGAGTTCGACGACCTGCTCGACACGCTCTACGGGCGGCGACGCTACCGCCCGTTCACCATGCCCACCACGAAAGGACAGTGATCCACCATGGGATACGGCAAGTGGGATGACGACACCTACACCGCGGCCAAGACGTTCCGCGCCGCCCGCGGCGTCGACGACTTCGGCTACACCAGCGCGATGTACGCACAACCGATGGATCAGTGGAAGGCCGATCCAATCCTGGACCCGCTGGGCGTGACCGTGCGGGAATGCCGGGATTCAGCCGGGCACCCCGAGTCGCTGGCGATCGCCGTGCTCTTCGACGTCACCGGTTCGATGGGCGCGGTACCGCGGATCATGCAGAACAAGCTCGGCAAACTACACGGTCTGCTGCAGCGCAAGGGCTACGCCGACGACCCGCAGATCCTGTTCGGCGGCATCGGGGACGCCGACTCCGACCGAGTGCCCCTGCAGGTCGGTCAGTTCGAGTCCGGCAACGCTATGGACGAGCAACTCCGCACCATCTTCCTCGAAGGTAACGGCGGCGGTCAGAAATCTGAAAGCTACGAACTGGCCGCATATTTCATGGCCCGTCACACCGCTACAGATGCGTGGGACAAATGCGGCCACAAGGGCTACCTGTTCATCATCGGCGACGAACTGAACAAGGCCCGACTGTCGGCCCGGCACGTGCGCACGGTGATCGGCGACGGCCTCGACCGCGATGTCACCGTCGAGTCGGTGTACCGGGAACTCGAACGGCGCTGGAACGTCTACTTCGTACTACCGAATCAGTCCGCGTACTACCACGATCCCGAGATCGCGGAGCACTGGCAGCGCCTGCTCGGGGAACGGTTCCTCAAACTGGACGACCCGGGCGCGGTGTGCGAGCTGATCGCGCTGACGGTCGGCATGGGCGAGGACCGCATCGACCTCGGCGAGGGGCTGGCGGACCTGCGTGACGTCGGCTCCGCCGCCGAAGCGGACACCGTCGGTCACGCGCTCGCCGCCCTCGGTGCGGCGCGGGCCCCCGTCGCGGTGAGCCCATTGCCGATCGATCCGGCCGGCAGCGACGACGTGTCCTTCACCTGACACCCGTTCGAGAGGCGGGGCTTCCGATTCCCGCGCCGGGTGCGAGCCCCGCCTCCCGACTCCCCCTCTACGACAGGAGATCCCATGACCACGGTGTTCGGTGACCGCGACATCATCGTCGTCGACCTGGGCTTCGGCGACGCCGGCAAGGGCGCCACCGTCGACTGGCTCTGCTCACCGGACGCCGGCCTCGATGTCGCAGCTGTCGTCCGGTTCAACGGTGGCGCGCAGGCCGCGCACAACGTCGTTGTCGACGGTCGCCACCACACCTTTTCCCAGTTCGGGTCCGGGACCTTCTCCGGCGTCCCGACGGTGCTGTCGAAGCATGTCCTCGTCGAACCGATCGCCCTCGCCGCCGAGGCCCGCGCCCTGGCCGGGCTGGGTGTGCCGAATCCGCTCCAGTTACTGCACATCGACGCCGCCGCGCTACTGACCACGCCGATCCACGTCGCCGCTAACCGTGCCCGCGAGGATGCCCGCGGTAACGGCAGGCACGGCTCGTGCGGCAAGGGCATCGGTGAGACCGCCGCCTACGCCCTCGATCACCCGGACGCACCCACAGTCGGAGACTGCCACCGCCCAGCCGTTCTGCGCACCAAACTCTCCGCGATGGCCGACCACTATCGGGACCTGGTCGCCCCCAGCGTCCATCGGTGGCCCGACCTCGACGACATGGTCACGATGTACTCCGAATTCGTAGCCGCTGTCCGGATCGCCGAGGATGGCGATCTCGCGGCCCTCGCCAACCAGGGGCGCTTGGTTTTCGAGGGCGCACAAGGAGTGCTGCTAGACGAGTGGCGCGGGTTCCACCCGCACACCACCTGGTCCACCGTGGAACCGAGCAACGCGCGTGCCCTCTCCGCCAAGCACGGTCGCGGCAGCCACGTGCTCGGCGTCACGCGCACCTACACCACCCGACATGGTGCAGGGCCAATGCCCACCGAGAACCCGACGCTCGGCGCGGTCCTTCCCGAACTTCACAACGACACCGGCAGCTACCAGGGCACCTTCCGGATCGGGGACCTCGACGAGGTACTGCTGCGGTACGCCGCAAACGTATGCGGCAGCGTGGACAGTCTGGCCGTCACCCACCTCGACGCGGTGACCCGCGCCGCAGCCGAGGGGAACCCCATCCGCAGCGCACGCCGGTACCCCGACGTAGGCGACCTACTGCCTCTCGGACCGTGGCGGGACCTCGCGCATCAGCAACACCTCACCGACGTCCTGTCCGCGCTCACCCCCGACACATCGGAGTTGCCGACCCATCCGGCAGACGTCGCGACGCACCTCGGATCGCTGGTCGGCGCACCGGTGGCACTCACCTCCAGCGGCCCCAGCCGGGCCGCCCGTCACGTCCGTGAGCCCGCTATCGCATGATCACAGGTGTGGAACAGTCATCCGTCTCCGTCGATGTGGTCGCTCTCCGGTTCGGCAACCCGAAACCCGACGCGCTGCGCTACGGCGTCGCGCCCCGCCGCTGGGAGCCGTACACCGGGCACACGGCCTTGCCCGGTGTCCTTCTTGGCGCCGGTGAACGCCTAGAAACGGCCGCCCGCCGCGCCGTCACCACCAAACTCGGGATCCCGGACGACGCGATCCTGGCAGTGGGACAACTCGCGGTGTTCGACGAGCCCAGCCGCGACCCACGCGGGCCGACCCTCTCCATTGCCATGTGGGCCGTCATCACCGCCGACAACATCACCACCGACCCCGCCGCCGCGACGCAGTGGCGCGGCTTCGACGAACACGGCAACCTCGCCTTCGACCACGACCGCATCGTCGCCGCCGCACGCCGCATCCTCGCCACCAGCCTCCTCTGGCGGGACACAACATTCACCCGGGCCCTCCTCGGCGCCGAATTCCCCGCCACCCACGCCGTCACCGTCACCGCCGCACTCGCCGGCAACCGGCCCGATCAAGGCAACCTCAATCGCACGCTCAAGGCGATACCCGGACTCGAACGCACCGACGAACGCGTCCGAGTACAAGCCACCGGCCGCCCCGCAGTCGTGTGGCGTTGGACCACAACATAAGCGACACCACACCCACCCGCGCCGACACCCGGCGCCAAGCACACCCCTGAGCCGCGACCCACTGGGCTCAACCGTGAGCGTGCAGACAGCGACGGGGTCCGGGGCTCGGCTGTTCGACGGCCCCATCCCAGACTTGAGCACGATCACCGGGGATCGACCAATGCACAGTGCACGCCCACGAACCGCAGACGTGTCGCCACTCATCCGATCAAGTTCAGTGAAGGGTCGAACCATCGCCTGGCCGCACCTGAGCACATCCGCTCGTCAGACACGTGCTCAGACGCCCCCGACCACACCAGCGGCAGAGCCCGCCACACCCCCCGTAACATTCCAGCCTGCCCCCGGCGACCAACCTGCGGGAACGGCGCACCCGAGCGCTCAGAACGGCCCGGATGCCCCACCTGCCCGGACCCTCATCGACTCTCACCTGCGGCGCAGCGCCAGCACGGGAATTGTCCGGATACCCGCAGTCTTCTCCGCGTAGTCGGCAAAGCCGGGATACCGCCGCGCCTGCTCGGCGAAGAGGAGATCCCGCTCCTCGCCCGTCACCTCACCGACGGTTACCGCGTATTGCTCGGTGCCCCCTTCGATCTCTGCCTCACCGGCGGTGACGAGGTTGTAGTACCAGTCGGGATTGGTCGGTGCGCCCGCCTTGGACGCGAAGACGTAAATCGTGTCCGGATCTTCCTCATCTGGCAGATACATCATCGGGCTCACCCGATCTCGCCCGGTCTTCCGGCCCCGGTGGTGAACCAGCACCACCGGCGCACCCTCGAATGGGCCACCAACTCGGCCCTCGTTTGCCCGGAATTCAGCAATGATGTTCGCGTTCCAGTCGTCGGTGCTACTCATTCGGCAGATTCTCCTCTTTCGGCACAGGATCGGTCAGCAATCGGGTCGACGCGGTTGCCTCCGTGTCGCACCCGGTCTCATTCAGGGAGCGGCCCGCTTTTTCAGGCGCACCCGCAACCGTCCATCTTCTCGTATTCGTGAACCGTTCACCGCCACACCGCAGGCCATAGCCGAGCCTCGGCAGATCAGCGAGTCCCTTCTAGATTCGCGGCCGGATTGGACAGCAAATTTCGGGACTGCCGCGGTATCGGTGAAAGCGCCGGAACAATGCCCAGTCGCATGCTCAGACTGATCTCGGGGAAGCATTGACGAGCCCATCCGAACGTTCGCGGACCACACAGTCAGTTTGTGACGCCCCCTTGCCCGGAGTCCTATTTGCCGATATCGACGGTGAGGTCCTCGATGCCGGCGAAAACCAAACGCCCGTCATCGAGGGCCACCGCCCACCGATGCACCGGTGCCCATTCGTGGCCACGTTCGGCGGTATCGGTCAGCTCGGCGTAGTCCTCGACGATGACGCCAGTCGCCGCCTCGGATCGCCTCCGCACCAGCACCCGGGTACCCACGCTCAACACATCGGATGACGCCTGCTTCTTCTCGCTCTCGTCACTCATGAACTGCACCTTCCCTCTGTCCTCGGAGCACAAGCATGGCTCGAGCTCGCCCACCAGCCGAACTCACGCCGCCAGCCGCTGGGCGCCCAGTTCAGCGTGGGATGGCGGGCCTTCCCTGGCCATGGACGTAATGGCCGTGTGTGCGGCCGCACCTGCGGATCACAGTCCGGTCGACTTCTTGCTCCCGGCGTTCGGAGTAACTCCATATCCCACGGGTACTCCCGACCTACGCTGCGCTCCGGGCTCGACGGTCCCGGTAGCAGCCAGGCCCTCCCGCCAGCGCTCCCCTTCGCTGGCCGGAGGGCCGTCCGCCGCCCACGGCTCGCGAGCCCGGCATCAATGGGTCCGCCCCCTACTACTTCTGGCCGCTGGGCCGACGCTTCTCAGGATGACCGAAGCGCACAGCGGGAGCCGAGTGGATCGGCCAGCGGAAATTCGACACTCATAGATTGGTCCCCGACAATCCTCGCGTCGGAACGATGGTGCACTTCACTCGTCGCGGAAGCCACCGAGCTCGCCATCATCGCGCTCCCGCTCGGATCGGCTATCTGGGCGCACCTCCGTGTCAGGCCATTTAGCGAGTTTCACCCGGTGGAGGCAGGGGATCTTCCGCACGTATCCGTCCTTGGTGACACACCGCTCACCAATCCCTACACGGCAGTGCGGACATGGGATATGGGCAACGAACTCGAATGGATCCATCGCTCACCTCCACGGCTGTTACCTCGTAATACGACTATGACCGACCACGACGAATCATGCAGCACCGACGCACACCCCACCACCGATACCATTGCGCAACCCACTTGCAGCGCGAAACTGATAACCGTCGCCGAATCGACTGCGCCAGCACAGATAGCCGGCAGCACGCCGCCCCAAGCTCATACCTCTGAAATTACTGAGTCGGCAGCTTCGCAAATTACTGAGTCGGCAGCTTCGCGACGATGACAACCCACACGACATACTGTTCGAATACACCGTCGGCCACACCCGTAGACGTCACAACCACCACCCGGAGCTCGGTCCCCACTGATCTGTACGCGGACATGTCCGTTCCACCTGGCACGATGGCAGTGACAGCCAGACGAGCTGGCCGAACAACGCAACAAGGAGCACCAACATGGCACTACCTGTCTTGACACCGGAACAACGCGCCGAGGCACTGGCGAAGGCGGCTGAAGCCCGCAAAGCGCGTAGCGAACTCCTCGCAGCAGTGAAAGCTGGAACCCTCAGTGTCGAAGCGGTGCTCACCAAGGCCGAGACCGACGAAATCGTGAAGAAGACGAAGGTTTCGGCGCTGCTGAAGGCGCTCCCCGGCGTCGGATCAGTGAAGGCTTCGAAACTCCTCGAAGAATTGGCGATCGCCGAGACCCGTCGTATCGGCGGCCTCGGAGCCAACCAGCGCCAGGCGCTGATCGAAGCGTCGTCTGACTCCTGACCTCGGAACTGCCGCAGCCTCCGGCCAACTCGAAATGAGCTGGCCGGAGGCTGTTTTGTCGACGCCGCGAGGTCTTGGCCGCAGTGAGCTGCACTGTACGATTCCCCGATCTGATCGGGGATATGCCAGCGCGTGGACAGCTCGTGACCCTCCGTGGTCGGCCATTCTCGAATCTCTTTTGCGCGCTTGCGACCCCCCGCAGGGTCGACCATGCATTCTTCCACCAACGCGAGTTGCATGATCGATGTACAAGGTGAGAGTGCTATGGAAATTCTTGGCGTTCTTGGCCTTCAGATCGATCCTGTAGTCGACACCGTCGCGAGAGAACGGACCGGTCTGCTCTTTTTCGTTCTTGATCGGAGTCCCGTCGATACGTTCGACCACAATCGCGCGCGCGACAGTTCCGTTCCCTCACTGTCGAACACCCGGAAACACTACTCCGAGATAATGTTCGTATCTCAAATGATGGCAAGTTTCGACAGGACATCGCGGATTCCAGCCGAGTAGAGCTCGATCAGTGCCGCTCGCCGCACGCTGGCGGTCATTGGCATAGAACCTGGTCAGGATAGACGCTCGTCTCGTTGGAACCGCGGAAAGTCCATGCAGTCCACATCCCGCCAACCGCACAGCCTCTCATCGGTGGAGGTTGACCGGCATTCCCGACGCACCGAGAAACCACGACTTCCCACCGCCGGCTGAAACTTCCAGACCCGCACGGCCTGAACACCAAGCGCAACGAGGAATCTCCCTTGGCCAGAAATTGTTCTGGCGGGCGAGCGGAGCGAGAGGACACGATCGATCGATCTGAGGCGGCCAGATACTCGGCGCCACTACGGCAGTCGCTTCACCATGATCGGGTGATTTTCACGACACACGGTCAATGTGGTTGACATAGCGTAAGAAGAAGCTATGTACTTTACAAATATTTAGATTCCACAGAAGGACTGATCTCGATGCGTACTTACCGGTCCGCAGCCTCGGCGATGGAGCTGTACTCAGCATTCCGGCAACAACATCCTCACACAGCTATACCCGAGAACTACCTTACTGAATCTGGTTTCCAGCTCGGTCGCTGGCAGTACCGCCAGCGCGTCGCTCGAATGCTCGGCACACTTCCGGAAGAGCGCATACGTCAGCTCGATTCAATTGGATTCGTGTGGAGCGACGACGATGCCCCGCTCCCCGCCATAACTCGCACCGACAGTAAGCGCCGCCGGATGCTGGCCGAAATCGCCGCTTATCGTGAACAACACGGCAACGCGCTCGTGCCCGCGAATTATGTCAACGCGGATGGCGAGCAAGTCGGCCAGTGGCTCTACCGGGCCGTAAAGAAGTGGAGAGCAGACGCGCTACCCGAAGACGAGCGGGGTCCACTTGCGGCGCTCGGGGTCTCCCCCGGTCCTCGCCCACGCGGACCGAGAACCGCCGCCTGACGCACATCAACTCTCAGGCGAGCGAGAATCGGACGCCAGATTCGTCCCACTCGCGGCCGTTACGTCCGAGATCGGGGACCTGACTGCACGTCGCGCCAGTGCGCGGAGGACGCCCCCATTCGGCACAATCATTCGCGCCTCACTTGTGCTGAACCGGCGCGATCACTCAATGAACTGGCACGCTCACGCGCGCATCGTGCACTGGATGTCGCCCCTGGACCTGCTGCCCGCCGGCAGTCTCACCGACCAGAGACTACGACAGGCCCAGTTGCGCCAACAGTTCCTCTGTCCGACCCAAGATCGCCTCGGCTTTCCTGTCAATCTCTTCAAACGCGTCAGCAAGATCCCCCAAAGCCCGGACATCCGCGTACTTCCGAGCAATAGCCGCCTCGTACTGTTCGTTGAGCTCGTCCGGCATGAGCTCGACGCCTTCTATCCCGACCTCGAATCCATCGCCTCTGGGCGGAGAGAACTCTTCAGCTTTAGCCTCCCTTGCAGTGGGCCGAGGATCCAGCGGCTCGGACCGGGTATGTCTCGATGAGGCGGCGCCCGTCAGATGTGCAGCGACGATCGCCGAAACCGCTCTGCCCGACAGCCCGCGCCGATCGCGACGGACCGCAGCGAAATGTCCCCACTGATCGAAGCTCGGCAGCAGAGGGCCATCTTGGTTCTCCCGCAGAGCCGGCAGTGTTCCGTAGGACTCTGCGGTGCCGTCTGCATTCTCGTGACTTCTGATAAGACTTCGAGCGAGGACCCGGTTCGAGGGATAGCGATCAAAGAACGCTTGGAGCCGTGCCCATCGCAGATAGATCGCGACGGGACAGCGCTGAGGGTTGTCTCGTGCTGGGTGCAGCTGCAGGTCGTGCCCGCCGCCGACCACCACGATCTTCCCGTCATACGTGACGTCACTGCGTTGCAGGTAGCCCACTTCAGTCGCTGATACTCCGTTGATGCAGTGGAGCACAAGGAGTAAAGCGTCCCTCCGCCCAAACATGCCCTGCGGCCAACCGGAAGTCGGAAGTGCCACCATTGCCTGAGTGGCGGCGCGAGTGAGATCGTCCCGTTTGGTTGCGCGTACCGACAGCACCTGACGGATTGCTCGCGCAGACCCAGGCGCCGGGTACCCAGTAGCGGTGTGTACCCAATTGATCGCTGCCACGCGTCGCCGTTGGGTCGCACGCGCTGCAGGATTTTCGTCGAGGAAGCTCGCAAGAGCGAGAGGATCTGCGAGCAATGCCACTGCTTGGAACGCTGCGCACCAATCAGCGAACAACGCCCAATCGTATCGATAGCCCGAACCCTGACCCTTGTCGACGAACAGAGCAGAAACATTCTGCCCGCCTGTGAATTCCGTCTGACCGTTCGTCACTGCTCAAGGTTAAGCAATCCGCGGCGACCAATCACGCTTCGGAGGGTTTGTGTCGCCATGAAGACTGCCCTCGACCAAAGCTGGTTCACTCGCTCGCAACACCGGGCGTGACCCCAGGTCGCCAAGTGCATATGGATCACGACAACTGCGAAACGTCGAGGAGGCGCTCTGCAGTAGCACCGGCCCTCAATGACTGACCACCGACCCTGCTGACCACCTCGTCCGGATAGCCGGCGAGGGCTGCACGCCGCCGTATCGCAGCGTGAATCGCAGAGCCGGACAGCGTTGCCGCACTGATGTTGCCGTTCGCGCGTATTGCGCGGAACACAGGCACCCCGGGGTCGGGAACTACTGGCGGCGCGAAAGAGCAGACGTGGCTGTCGAACTCCTCATGCCCGCGAAGCAACCGCATCACGCCCGGACGACCGGACTCGTGGACATTTGCAACTACCTCCAGCCAACGCCGGTAGGCGCACGGAGCACACATCGCGTGATCCCGCGATAGAGGGACATGCTTGACGAAGTCGTCGTCGACGGGACCGTCATGCGATCCACCACACCGGACACGCAGATCGCCACGGCGAGAGAACGTTACATCGTCGACAGCTAGCATCGACAGTTCCGATCGCCGATACGCCCCCATGAACCCCAACAACAACAAGGCGCTGTCGCGGCGCTCCCGTGCGCGCTTGACCCAAGTCGTCGCGTCTCGACGACTCACATCGACAATTTCTTCGAGCTCACCGAAGCGAAGTGGGTACGCCCTCCTGGTTGGCCGTTCACCATTGTCCCTATAGATCCCGCGGACACTCGAAACAGCGGCCCTGACGCAAGCCGCCTCGCCCGGCACACGTAGTCCAGAATTGCGATGCCAGTAGTTGATGGACGCCACCCACCGGTTCAACGTCGCAATCGAATACATCCGATCACCGGCCCCGGAACGTCTCGCCGCGTTCTCCCTTACATACTCCGCGACCACCTCTGGATCTGCGGGCATCATCGAAATCCCACGGTCCGCACACCAACTCGCGAATCTGACCCAGTCCTGCCGATAGTTGCGCGCAGTGCTGGCGGAATGCAACCGGTAGAGATCAGCCACGATACGAGCGTCAACTCCCGGCAACGACTCCGATACGCCAACCGAGGAACGCGCGCGACTCCCCTCTGCAGATGGATGCTTCGATGGGAGTGGCGTGTCTTGATGACTCACGTGGACATCATTGCAGGCGAAGGTGTCAGTTTCGAGAATTCTCGGCGCGCGGCGACTCGGTCGGCACCCCGCCAACGGAAGACCGTGGAGGTTGGTGATGCACGGTGCATCACCAACGGAAGACCGGGGAGGTTCGTGATGCACGGTGCATCACCAACGGAAGACCGTGGAGGTTCGTGATGCACGGTGCATCACCACCAGCTTCGACTCACCCCCTAATCAGACGGCGCGGCAGCTGAGATGGAAGCCACCACGACACCATGCTGCGGGCGCATCGGCAGAAGTGTCCGCGTACATGCCTTTGCCGTCGGCGCCGGCTCAGCCGCCAACGTCATCGCCCTCGCGGTCAGACCCAGGGCCCCGACCCCAGTGTCGTGATGCACCGTGCATCACGCGGGAGTTGGGTGATGCACCGTGCATCACGCGGGAGTTGGGTGATGCACCGTGCATCACGCGGGAGTTGGGTGATGCACCGTGCATCACGCGGGAGTTGATGATGCACCGTGCATCACGCGGGAGTTGATGATGCACTGCACGGTAGGGAGGTTGGCGGATTCGAGCAGCCTCTCCGGCGAGCTGTTGCCCTTTCGTTGGCGTGAAGATACATATACCCTGTGGGAAGTGCTCTGACTTGCACACTCTCTGCCGTGTTGAATTCGAGGATGTAATTAGCGTGGGTCTAGTAACGAACCGAGGAAGCGACTGGGCGCGGGTCAGGTTGTTCTCGGAGTAACTGCAGTAGGTCGGCCTGCGCCCGTCCTCGATCGAGGAGGCGCAACCGGTGCAGGCCCGGATGCGATCACTACAGCACCCTCCTGACCTGCCATTTTAGGTCCGTGGGAACTCAACTTCCTTGCTAGAACGCTCCGCGAGACGTTTCCATGCCCCTCCCCCGGCGAGTGAGTAGCCCCTCGATTGCCGGCCGAACACTGCTTACCTGCACCTTTGGCCCGTTGCCCCTGGAGAACCCCGTTCCGCAGGCTTCGACCCGACCAAAGGAACGCCAACGCAGTCGTCGGGGCTCGAAGGTCGTCCAGTCTTGGAGCCGAATACCCGTCCATAGTTACGTCAAGTGACGAAATTAGCTTAAGGTGCAAGGAAGGATAATAGCTCGGTCCTCGCCTTCCTCATCGGGCATGAAGTTGCGGTCGCAATACACCTCACCGCGACCTCCTTCTAACAGCACCACCTCCATCACATCTTTTGGAATGACCGTCTGTATGGCCTTGCGTATGGCCTTAAGCAAGGTGTTGTCAATGTTCTCGTGGAAGTCGGACGCAGAAGGCAATCGTGAATCGGAGTTGCCTCTTTCCGGCGAGAGTGAAACGGTCATCAACTGCCAGGCCAGGCCCTCCCCCAGCCTGAGATCTCCGGCCTCCAGCCCCGAATGCATTCTCTGAGAGGGAAGTTCACCACAGTGAGGACGCAGAGGAGGAACCGACCTGACGCCTAACCGCCGTGCGACAGAGCCTTCACAACTGCTGTCACGAGAACGCTTCCGCAAGTGCCTCACCACGGTCCGACCCCTGCTTGGAACCCGCAAACTCGCCTCCCCTGCAGCAGATCTGCGCTCGTCAGCGAACCCAACTCACCCGTCCACGGCCCACTTTTAGTCCAATCGGTAAGCCCCTGCGTGTCAGGCTGAGTTGAGTCCACCGGTTCACAGCAACCCCGCCTGCAGGGCGAGATACGGATCAACCCGACAATGACAATTTCCAGCCTGGCCGTAGCCGGGGACAATGGTCACATGGAGTCTTCCCACCCACGTTCCGACGGACCACGCCGACGCTCATTCGCCCCGGCGGACAAGCTCGCGCACCTGGCCGCCTACGAGCAGGCCTGCCAGACGAACGAAGGCGGCGCCTACCTGCGCCGCGAGGGCCTCTACTCCTCCCTCATCACCGAGTGGCGCAAGCAACGCGACGCCGGCGTCCTCGACGGCAAACCCGCCGGCGCGAAGGTCGGCAAACTCACCGCCGAGCAGGCCGAGATCGCTCGCCTCAAGCGGGAGCTCGACCGCACGAACAAGCGACTGGCCACCACCGAAGCCGCCCTGGACATCATGGGAAAAGCGCATGCTCTCTTGGAATCGCTCTCCGAGAGAGCGGATTTGGACGACAAGCCAACCAAGCGCTGACCGCAGCATGGACCGAACTGACCAACGTCGGGATGTCGACGAGAACAGCAAGCGCAGTGACCGGTGTGGTCCGGTCGACCGCGGTCCGGCGTCGCGCCGCGGCCGCCGCACCGACACCTTCCGCTCCAGTCCGACCTACGCATCCGCCGGCGAACAAGCTCACCCCGATCGAACGCCGCCGCATCCTCGACACACTCAACAGTGACCGGTTCGTCGATCAGGCGCCGCTCGAGGTGTACGCGCAACTCCTCGACGAGGGCGTCTACCTGTGTTCGGTGTCGACGATGTACCGCGTCCTGCGGGAGAACGCACAGGTCAGTGAACGCCGCAGGCTCGCCCGGCACCCGGCGAGGACCTGCCCGGAGCTGGTCGCGACCGCCCCGCGGCAGGTGTACTCGTGGGACATCACGAAGCTCGCCGGGCCGGACAAGGGCCGCTACTACGACGCCTACGTGATGATCGACATCTACTCGCGGTACATCGTCGGTGTGCACGTCCACGCACACGAATCGGGTGTGCTGGCACGGGAGTTGATGGAGCAGATCTTCGCGGTGCACGGCATTCCGCAGGTCGTGCACGCCGACCGTGGCACGTCGATGACCAGCAAGTCCGTCGCGTCACTGCTGTCGGATCTCGAGGTCACCCGCTCGCATTCGCGGCCGCGGGTCTCGAACGACAACCCGTATTCGGAGGCGGTGTTCAAGACCCTCAAGTATGGACCGGAGTTCCCCGAACGGTTCGGATCGCTGCGTGAAGCAAGGGAATTCATGATGCAGTTCACCGAGTGGTACAACCACGAGCATCGCCACACCGGCATCGGGCTACACACTGCCGCCGACGTCCACTTCGGTTTGGCGGCGGCGAAGGCCGCCGAACGTCGGCAGGTACTCGAGGCAGCACGGGCCAGGCATCCGTACCGCTTCGGCACTACGACAGCGCCGAAGATCCTCGACCTGCCCGACACCGTCTGGATCAACCGCCCCGCCGACGATTCTGCGGAGGCCGAAACGTCAGCCGCTTAACACCCGGTGGACTCAACTCCCTTGACAAGTTCCGAGCACCGAATATGACTCTGACATGCACGTATGTCTACGACACTAGGTATGGCCTTAGCGACGCCCATAACTGCCGCAGTATGACAGATCGTCGCATGGATCTACGTATAGATCGGTGCTACTACCTTTTCAATTGCCAGCTCTAGCACCGCGATCAGACTCATTGCTACTACCCTCACATTCACCGTGTGCACGATCATCGCCTCGACCAAGCACACAACAGTTGGCAAGGTCTGCAACATGAACCATTCCCAGGGCGGGAACACGGCCGGTGACATAGCCTTCTCAACCGCTCTTGAACAGGCCCGCTGTATCGCCTTAGCACAGGCTGGACTAACGACGTCTTACACCCCCATAGACAAGGGTGTGTCGTTGGCAATCTGACCGACCACGCAGCCGTACCGTGCTAAACATGTCGCCAACGCAGCCCACGCGCAGTCTGCTTGTCGCCAATCAAAAAGGCGGTGTCGGCAAGAGTTCGATCGTCGCCGCCCTCGCAGCCATGGTCGCGGCGGCGGGACTCCGAGTTCTCGTCATGGACGCGGACCAGCAGGCCAACGTCACATCGTCCGATCTAGGCGTTGAGGGGGATCGCGGGAGGGGCCTCAGCATGAGCCTCCAGTTCGCGCACCCCTTAGAACCCATCCGAGAGGTCCGGCCGAACCTCGATCTCATCCCCGGGGGTGCGGCGCTTGCAGTCATCGGCGCCATCGCCGCTGCCGCGGCCCAAACCGGGATGGATCTGACGGGCAACCTCGTCTCCACCCTGAACGACTTGCAGTCGGCCGAACACTACGACCTGATTCTGATCGATTCAGGCCCAGGCGATGCCCCACTCCTCGACGCACTCCTGGGCACCGCGCGCTATCTTCTCGTACCGACCAGGGATGACGATGCAAGCCTGATCGGCGTGGAGTATCTCGCTGCCCGCTATCTGCGAGCGCGTGAGAATGGTTCCGTCATCCAACTGCTCGGTGTTGTGCTGTTCGACCTGAACCCGACCGCGACAGCGCGGAACCCTGAGGTGTTCAAGCAGGTTGAGGACCTGCTCGAAGGCAGCGGCGCCGCTCCCTTCGAGACGTTCATCCGGAACGATCGTGCCGCCGCGGTGGATCTCCGAAGCCGTCATCTAACTCCAAATGAGCTCGTCACCGTATCCGCTGAACAGGCAAAGACCCGTATCCAGCGACTCCGCGACAAGGACAAGAAACTCCTCGGACGGCGCCTGTGGTCCCGCGACCCCAACGGGCTCGCAAACGACTACCAAGCCCTCACCCGCGAGGTTCTCAGCCGCATAGCGGCGGCGGAAAAGAACGAAATCTCAGGGGGAGTGGCATGAGTGCGAGACGCAGGAAGGCAGCTTTCGATCCGGGCGCCCTCGGGAATCTCGACGAACTACTCCCCACCCTGAGCATCGTCACTGAACGCGACGCGCCGGCGCAAGAACCGCCACCCCCAAACCCCACCGACGACCAGGTCGACGCCGCACCCGAACCCACCGCGAAACCCTCACCCGAGGTGACGCCGAAGGTGTCGCCCGAGCCCGCCGAGACAGACAATGCGTCACCAGACACCGAAGACCCGGCTCCGGAACCCACTCACCCTGCCCCCGAGACAACAAGATTCGTCGCCGCGCCCCGCAGAAAGCCCAAAACACGCAGCGACAGCAATCCCGCGCCGATACGGATCGCGCCGCCGGAGGTCTACTTACCCCCCGCCGTGTACGCAGCATTACGCCAACTCACGCTCGAGGAGCGACAGCGCGACCGCGCCACCGCACGCCCCTACGGGCAAGTCGTTCTCGATGCCATTGAGACGCACGCTGGCGAACTGCTGCGCCACTGGAACACCGCGGAACCCCAGACAAGTACCGGACTCTTCAAGCGTCGCGAGACCAGTGCGCAGCCGCGTCGCCGTCGGCATAGCGAGATACAGGCGCGTGTGCCCCTGGGAGGCATCATCTCCTCCGATACCGCAACGCTCGATGCCCTCGTCGAAGAGTGGTCCGCCGGTAGCCGCAGCGCGCTGGTCGAACACGCACTTCGCCTGTATCTCAATGTGCGACCAGACTGAGCACAACCGCACAATGTCAGGCCGCAGGCGGCGACGGTCCGTGCAGTGTCGAACCCGAATAGCGGACACAGCCGGAGCGACGACAACGGCCCTGGTCAGGCCGAACCACGTCGCCAGGGGAGAACACGGCCGCGGAAAAATCCGGTGTCGGCACTTCTGACCGATACCGTGACGCAGTGACCGACATGAGGTTCTCCCGAGACACGATCGCGGGTCTCGCACTACTTCTCGTCGTCGGTCTTGCAGCGCTTACCCCCGGTGTCCATGTATGGAACGGGCAACACAGCCACGACACCAAAATGGCTACCGAAATCTCGCTCCTGATCCTTCTCCTCTTCGTCGGCAGCGCAACCACCTACGCGTGCCGCGGACTCTGAATCCGCTTCCGCCGATCAACACACGATTAGCTGGACCGTTCGACACGATCAACCCACGCAGGCCAACGCTGCAACGATCGCGACGACGAAACCCAGCGGGAAACCCTTTGTCCGCATCGACTGACTGGCGACCCGCCCGTAGCCCACGGCTGGCTCCGACAACCTCACATCCGAACGAACCATCGCCACGACCGAGCCTGCACAAAGCCGCGCCCTCGTTCCTGCACACAACCGGCGGCTCGCCTGCACGCACCCTGCGTCACACCGCCTTACCAGGCTCCAACGGCTCAGAATCGGGCCCGATCGCGCGACCATCGTTGTAGGTCTCCGCGATCACTCTCAGTTGCGCTGCGAAAGCCTCCTGAGTGAACTGCATCAGCGAATACGGCCGCCCGGTCTTGCGGCGTACAAGACGTACAGCGGCCCGGGCCAACGCGTGCAGATCATGGGTCACATTGACTGTGCTCGTCGCACGCGAAGGCCGCATATGCCGCTCAACATCGTTCACCACAGGTGGCCTCCAGCCCCTAAGCGACCACTGCCCGTTGCCCGAACAGCCCCAGCTTCTGCATATGGGTCAGCGCAGCCCGGTAGTCGCTGGTGACCGTCTTTGCCCTGTAACCGTATATCGGCACCGGAACATAGTTCGTGTACGCCTCATCCACGATGCTCGCACGACGGATCGGCGGCGTAACCCTATCCGCATACTCGCTGAGCAGATCATCCATCTGCTCACGGTAGACGTCTCCAATCGGCGGCACCGCGCAAGGGACGATGGATAGCAACGGAACGTCGACTCGGTAGGTCCGCTTGATCTTCCGCAGTTCCTGCTCCAACGCCGGGATGCCTTCGTTCTCCTTGCCGGAGGGCTTCGTGCACGTGATCAGGCCCCATGAACCATGAGGCCCTTCCTCATCAACTGTGGTGGCAAGAATGCCAGCGATCACCAAAACGTTCAGGGAGCCGGGGGAGTCGATCAGGGTGACGTCGACCGGATCCGCTTCCTCGAGGGCGTCACGCAGATGAAGCACACCACCTGTCACCGCAGGCAACTCCACGATCAACTTGTCGAGTGTGTCGCGCGCGGCGGGCACAATCGTCAGGTTGGGGATCTCCTCGTATACGGGCTGGTCACCTTCGTCGTAGCCCCTAACCACCCGCGCTGGGCGCTCGACGTCCTTGATTGACGCGTTGCGCCGCAGCACGTCGGCGGCGGTCTTACCCGAAGCTTCCGGGTACCCGAGCCACGTGCTCGCGTTTGCCTGGCTATCCATGTCGAGAACTCGAACGCGGTATCCGTCCTGAGCGAGCAAAGTGGCGGTCGAGGTGACAGTCGTTGTTTTGCCGGCACTGCCGGACAGGGTTGCTACTGCGTAGGTAGCCACGGGAACTCCTTGCGGTTGAATGTCGTGCATTGGATTGATGTCTGATTCGGGTGATGCACCGTGCATCACCCGGCGAAGCGATGTATGAACTTCGGTGATGCACCGTGCATCACCGATCAGCCGGCGTCACGTAACTCGCGGCGCGCTGCATCGAGACGAGCTTCCTCCCACGCGGTCGGCCGGTACCCAGCGCGCTCGGACAGCAAGTCCAAGTACGTGAGGTCCGATGCCCCCCACTCCCGAGAGTCATTCGCTGCCGCAAGTTCGTAACCAGCGACCGCGCAGGCCCAAGCCATCTCAGTGCGGCGCTTCTCGTCGCCGTTCTCGGCGCTCACCCTGAACTCGGTCGCGTCAAGACCTTCCAGCCGCATATACGCCTGAGCCAGGCGCCACCCTTCCGCGCTCGTCGCTAACGCGGAAACCCCGTAGGCGTATTGGTCGATGAAGTAGTTCACCAACTTCTCCCGCGGAGGAACCGAGGCTACAAGCTTCTTGCCCGCCTCGCGACGAGCCTTCTGTGCCGCCGTCCGTGCTTCCGCTTCCAATCTTGCGGCCGATTCGGTGGCATCCTCATCGGTCGGCTTGTCTTTTGCGTAGAAGACAAGCGTTCCCTGACCGGAGTCGATCGCGCCGACAACGTTTCCACTCGCAATATCGACATCGTTGACCTCAAACAGTCGATGCTCATGAAGAGCATCGCCGAACCGCTCGCGGGGATCCACAATCTCGAGACCCGCAGCCATCGCCTGCTCCCGCGACTTTCGCTCGGTCAACACACGTTCAGCGGCACGGGTCGGGCTCATTCCGCGATCGGACATTAGCGCGAACGCCGCGAGCTGCTCAGCACGACGGTCATCCGTGCCCTGAGTCGGGTCCACCTTCTTCTGCCAATTTCGAGCAGGACCGTAGGGGAGCGCCCCCGCCAGCGCCGCACCCTCGGCACCACGAATCGCATCCTCCGCAATCGCGGCCTGAATCTCAGGGGCGAGCAGTAGCATCGACAGCCGCCTCGACACCGTCGCCTGGTCGACACCGAGCTTCTCGGCGATCGCACGCTGCGACAACCCCAGCTCGGAATACCGAGCGAACATCTGAGCCTCAGCCAGTTCCGAAAGGTCTTGACGACCAAGATTCTCCAGCGTCATGGCATCGAGGTCGCCGTGATCATCCATCACGGCGTCATCGATTACTGCAGGAATCGTTGTCAAACCGGCTGCGATGGCGGCCGCGCGACGACGGTGCCCATAGATGACCACATACTCGGCATCGTCGCCAATAGCGCGAGCGAGGTCGGGCCGCTGCGCGAGGAAGCCCGCGCGCGTTACCAGCAGCGCTGGAACCTTGATGCCATTTGCCCTGGCTCCATTGACCAGTTCATCCCATTTCGGGTCACCAGTCTGAGGCTTAGACCTGTCTGGGTCATTGAAGGGGTGAGGGGCGGTTTGGAGTACCGGAACCTGCACAACGGTCTGACCGTCGGCTGCAGCCAGTCCGACCAGCGCGGCGGTAATGCCGCCCGAGTCTGCATCACCGTTCGCCTGCGTCGTAGTTACATCACCGGAGGCGGCCGCCGCGAGTTCCTCACTCTCTTCGCCGCCAGCGAACTTTCGGAACCGGCTCGCAGTCTTCCTGCCCGCCGGTTTGCGCGCGGCGGGCTTCCGCTTGGTCGCGGCCGGGCCGGCCGATGGACTGGCGGCCACAATTTCGGATGTCACTCCGGCGTTCATCATCCTCCATTCTCTGCGCATGCTTTGCATGTATTTAGATGGAGAGTACTGGGATCGAACTTCCTCCTTGGATATCTGCGGCGGCGTGTCGCATATCCGGTGATGCACGGTGCATCACTGGGACTCGAGCGTCGGGTGATGCACGGTGCATCACCGCGGAGGACTCGCGATCGGCGTGGCTCGCCGCCTACTCGACCGATCGGCGCGGCCGAGCGATTCCCAGTCGACGCTTCGGTGATGCACGGTGCATCACCGAAGGCACAACCCACCGGGCCGGACCACATCGATTCCGCAGGAGCGAGGCGGGTGGCACTCTGCCGGTGGTGCTGCGTGCACCACCACGACCTGTCCGATCGGTGATGCACGGTGCATCAGCCGGAGCAAGGCTGTCGGCAACCCGGCGGTGATGCACGGTGTATCACTGGGACTTGAGCGGCCGGTGATGCACGGTGCATCACCGCGGAGGCAGTCAGGCGAGGTGCAGCCGCAGGTGGCTGTGACAGCGAAGTGATCCGGCGCCCGTGTGAGCGTGCCACTGCCGGCCGGTGATGCACGGTGCATCACCGCGGAGGACTCGCGATCGGCGTGGCTCGCCGCCTACTCGACCGATCGGCGCGGCCGAGCGATTCCCAGTCGACGCTTCGGTGATGCACGGTGCATCACCGGAGCGTGCCACACTCCGAACGAAGTCAAGTTCACACAATGCGAAGCGGTGATGTGCCTCGCACATCCTTACCCACTCCTTGATGACAACACCGCCACCGCACACGAATCCCGGGCAGTGAGGATGCCGGCAGCGCCGCCCTCGCGACCCCCGCGGTGATGCACGGTGCATCACCGCGGGGGTCGCGCACCGGAGTGGAAGAAGCGGCCGCTAAGTCAGCGGAAGGGCGTCGGCGACGGCAAGGCCTTCCACTGCCTTCGATGATGCACGGTGCATCACCGAGGACGCGTCCCACTCCGAACCGGACTAAGTCAGTACCGTGCCCGTGGTGGTCTACCTCGACCCCACCGACCCCTTTGGGGCAAACCCGCCGCTGGAAGATCTGGACAGAGGGACGTCTTGAGCGCGACCTCATGCCCGCTCAGGGAGCCACGCGACACTTCGTACGCCCACATCGCGGGGGTCTGGCTGTGATGCACCGTGCATCAGCCGGAGCAAGGCTGTCGGACGCAAGACGCGGAGCTACGACAACAACGTGTGCCGTCGCCCGGGTAGGGCGTTCCTTTAGTGACCGCTTGAGGAGTTCGCTTTGGGGGACGTAATCCTGTCGAGCGGATCACCGTTCACCATCTTGCCGAGGTCCGCGAAAAGGACGTGACCAGTGCACATTGTGAGCCTCGTGGGACGCCTCCGGCGGGCGGCGCCAAATTAGAGTGGAGCAACATCGGCGGCTGGCTGGTTCGAACCTGCCCGAGGTGCGGTGGATGGCCGAGCGAGTATGCCAGCTTCGCTCTTGCAATCGGCGAGTCATTCCCCCACAACGGTGCGTCTCTGTCGCTCCGGCATGATGACGCTCCTCCGAGTTCACTGACTTGGTCCTGCGGGATGAGTCCGTTCTCAAGACAGCGCAATCGGACCTGAACGACGCCCGGGGGAGTGGGCGTGTCGCGACTTGATGGGAATCAAGAAAAAGGTGGGCTTGAAGTCGACTTGCGGGCGCCCACAGGAGCGTTGCCCGATCGAGCCGTGGGTGATGCACGGTGCATCACCCACGGACGCCTTGGTCGAATATGACGCGGACCAACCCAATACTGTCCATCGAGCCGGGCCCTTCTGAAGTGCTCTGTGCACTTTCCCCGCCCGGTACGGGGCAAAGATCTCGGCGATCATGTTTCGGATCGCAACGAGCCGGCCATCTGAATTCAATCCGCCCGAACCCTCGGACTAGGAGTCAACCGCCACGACGCGGCCACCCACCTCGCCTGTCTTACTCCCACACACTAGGCCGAATCACCAACAATGCGCGCAAACGTCTCGTGATCCGTCGAGGGTGCAGAACTTGGCGCACTGGCCAGTCTTCCTGCTAGCCCAACCCGATGGGAAATTGGATGCTCTCTTCAGGTATGCCTCGCCCATCTCTGACTTGATCGTCCTGACCTCGCCTCGCCAACTCATTGGGGTGATGCACGGTGCATCACCCCAATGCGGTCTGCTCCTCGACTTGAGGGCATGAATCCGACACCTCACCCAGTCGCAACATGACAATCGAACATCGCCGAGGAACCGACCTCCTTTGGATTCAGCAGGTCCTTGGTGAAGGCGCCCGACGCTTGGTTTAGCAGTTCGTCGCGGTCGTCCAGCACCGTCGAATCTGCCGAGATCCGTCCCGAATCCAGCGGCCGATGACTCGACATGAATCGTCCGCCACTCTTCTTCGCGCAGGGGAGGCGGCCTCATCTCACCAACGCGCTCGAACGATTGCTGGAGATTTGACTGCCGGGTGCCATCGCCCCACAGGTTCCTCATCGATCGCGCGACGCCCGGTGAGACAGCCCAAACTGTTAGCTTGCGGACCAATCTTCCACGTCCACAACGACAGTGGACCAACCGGCAAGACAGTGTGTATCGGAATTCGACTCCGACTCAAGACATTGCTTCAACTGCTTCCAGTTCGTCCTCGGTGCGAATGAACTGCTTTCCTTTGTGTCCTAAATGAATCCGAGGGACCTACGCGTCGTCGCTCTTGACGGATCACCCAACCGATCCCATGCCGACGACGTTCACAACCTCAACTCCCGGAAGGCGGGTGATCAGTAATTGACTCACCCCGACCGCCCACTCTCATTCCTGCCCGCGCCCTGTTCGGCCTCGGGCAGGCGAGAGAGGAACACGAAATGCCGCGGCGACAGCGAAAATACACTCAACATCTTCACCGGGCCGCGGAGTGCGCACTCCGCGGCCCGGTGAGACCAACTCTGGACTGAAGACGCGATGAGCACGACGGAGAACGGACACCGACCCGACGGCAGCGATCGCAATTCGCTAAGAGCGCCGACATTCTGAGCCATCACCTACGCCGCGTTGTACCCGCGCACTTGAACGCCGTGCGAATGTGCTCCTCTGCAGAGGCGATGGCTCTCTACTCGGTCGATCGTCGGTGTTCAGATATGTGCATCTGCCCTTCGACGCTCAAGCAACTTCGACGCAAGGGCCTTCTTGCACCGCTCACGGTGCCCAGGAGTCGCCACACCACGATGACGGCGGCTCAGCCGCGCGTCGCGGTCCGCAATGCGCTGACGGGCTTCCTGGGCGGCTTTTTGGGCCATCTCAGATGGTGAGGGTCGGGTCCAATCGATCTGAGTTAACCGCCACCGGAGGTATCCGAGAGGCCTCTCGATCTGTTGCGGCCAAATCCAGCCCCGATGTTGGGTGTCGCGCGTGAGTTCAGCGGCGATGTCACGCCCACTCCAGCGATTCCCGTCAATGCCAGCACGTGCAAGCACCTCGCACACTGCCCCAATGTGCCCAGCCGATTCGAATACCGGGGCGTGAACGAGCAGTTCAGCGGCGGTGCGCTGCAGGTCGATCGGTCGAGGTTGCCGTGTCAGGGTCTGGGGGCTCTTCGGTTGCTCGCCCGCGCGCGCTCGCGCGCGTTTTGGTGATAAATCTCTAACAAGAGATAACAACTTAAATCCCCTGGAAGGGGATAGGGGGCCACGAGCGCGCAGCTGGGGATAACTTGACCGTGCCTCCTTCTCGGAGCGTCGGACCTTCTTCGATAGCTTCTTCACCGCGCGTCCAGCGGCGATGACCAGGGACTTCGGCGACGTCAGCGCCCAAACTGACGCCGCACGGCGTTGAATCCGTCCGTGATGGCATTCAGCTGCGTACGATTCGTCAGCTCTCAGGTACCTGCCTCGGGCCATCTCGCGGGCGACTGAAAGTGCCTGGAGTGCCCTTCTTGCGCGTTTTACGACTGACACACTGACTCCGCTGCGGTGGGCGATCGTCTCCCGCGCCGCGCATACGCGACGGCCCGTTGACCGCTCCGCGAACGAGGCCATCGTCACTGCCACTGCGAAGACGAATTCTGTGCTGACCTGGAATCGCCGACAAACGTCACGTCCGGTGGGGGAGTTCAACACATCGCGGACCTGGGACTGCCAGGCACTACGCCCGGTCCAGGCCGGTGTTGAGGCTTGTCGACCTGGATCGACGGGCAACGACCAGGACCTGCCCCGCTGCTCGCTCTCCGCGTTGAGTCGCTCGACATGATTGACCCGTTCGACAGCGGATGAGACAAGAGCTTCCCATTCGGTGTCGCTGGTCGTCGAAACCTCGCCAGCGGGGGTGATCTGAACAGAATCGACAGAAAATGCGGCCGTATGAGCCGCGGAATTGGGGTGCATGACGCGCCTTTCACGCGCCCTTAACCAGGTTGTTGCCGTGAGTCGCTGGCATCACCAGCAGGACATGGCTTACCCTGACAAGAGCGCACGGTATCGACACGACTGCTCGCGGGACTGCCAATCACAGGAGCGGTCGTGTTGGAACGGCCAAATATGGGCGGTGGGTCTCATCCGGAAACGGTGGGACCCACCGACGTTTTCACTAGTGGAATCGACACCCCCTCACGGCATGCGAGAACGCCGGGAGAGCCGGCAACATACGGTCTGCGTACACGGAATTGTCACGTTGACACTGAGATGAGACGTCGCGGACACCCATATCACGTCGTGTCGCGTGCGCACGACGAATCGCGCGTCCTATACTCATAGAAGGCAGACCTCCTCCCTTGCGTGGCGGTTTGTACGACGAGCGGAACCCCCGGAGCTGGCGAGCGAAGGGGGGTTTCGCCTTTTCTGGGCTCTTTCAGCCCGTCATCGGCAACTCTTCCTGCCTGGCTTGCGCCGGAATCGCTGGCTCGTTCTCGAGTGCCAGCTGAATAAGCGCGATCATCCGATCAGTGATTGTCTTGACACGTCCATCGTCAACCGGTGCGAGAATCCGGTCGGCGATCTCCGCGGGGAACTCAACCCCGATGTGGCGAACGGCGACGTCGCGGGCTGGGCGCCCGCCCCGACTTTTCCGAGTTGTCATGCCTTAAATCCTGCTCTTTGGGTTTAACTAAACCGCGCAGCGACACGCCGAGTTAAATAAAACTCGAAAATGTCGCGTCGGGACCTCCTCCAGGGGTGAATCTGGCTCCGAATCGTAGGCGATCACCGCCCCGCCTATCGAAGAAATATCTGATCAAACGTTGCGTGGCGGCCATAGGCAATCACACCACCCAAGAAACGTCACGTGATGAATCAAAATCTGTGTGGTACAGCGATTTACGCACACTTACACCACCTCGCCGGCAACGAAAGATCGGAGTCTCCCAAACACGCCGTCCACCGCAGATATCGCCCGCGCTCCCGTAGACCAAGCTCTGACCTCGCCATATCCGGAGATCGGACCTCACTGCGAGGCTTCCGGCCCGTCCAAGATCGGCGTGCCAGCAAACTAAGAAATACCACTTGAAGGAGATGCGGAGCCCTCGGCACAGCTCGACCACCAGGGCGTCCTCGACTAATCCAAATCGTCCTACTGCCGACGCGAAACGCAGCCACCAGTTGTTTCCGATGTAGTGGAAATGCACCGTAAACGCCGCAACTCACCGAATCCGTGCCGACCTATCCAATAATGTCGGCCAGGGCCAGCTCCGCAGCATCATGATCAACGCGGGTTCGCCCCTCGACCATCTTGACTTTCAGCTCTCCGCGGCCGCGGCGTGCAACGGGATAGCCCCTACTCGGAGGACAGAACGATGCGCGATGTCTCGTCCCCGACACGAGCTCCCAACACCAGAAGACGCAGATTGAGTTCCACGCAAAGCAAGCAATGCCGCAAGGGGTTGAGCTCGTCGGTTTCTGCGAAATGACCAATGTCGCCCCAGTCATCTATGCATGGCACGAGTTCATCACCTCAAGATTCGGCTGGCCGCCGGATTGTCCAGTCAACGATGGGAGACTCGGGCAGTCGGGCAAGGCAGCCTTCGCCCCCGACCGCCTGCAACTTGCAAGACAAATAACGCCTTTCACGTATTCGTATCGCCTCCTCCACGACCAGCCACTCTTGCCTATCGCCCCGCCAGCCAGCGGCGCAACAGCCCGCAGCCATCAGCGGCCGGTCACCTACAAACGCGACAACGTCCACTGCCGCCAGATTGTCCCGCTTGGGTCGTCTTGGATCCGTTCCTCGCGTCAATTTTGCGAAACTTCGTCAGCATCCAAGTCTCGAACAGCTACCTCGATTCGTCGGTTCAGTATTCTGGCTCGCTGGCGGCCGAAGATTTTGACGCTGGCCCCTTGTCTGCGACGAGATGCTCGCCACACCCAATGTTGGTGCCCCGACATTGGTCCCAGCGGGGAACAGATGGTGATGCACGGTGCATCACCGCGGAGTAGCGCAACAAGCGGCCGCGCGTATCGGCAGATTGGAGACGAGGTGGCCCTTTCCGACTTGCTGCCGTGATGCACCGTGCATCACGGGTGAGTGTGATCCTCGCATCGCTCGGGCCGGATAGACGTGCCCGGGCCGGGGTGTACAGCTTCGGTGATGCACGGTGCATCACCGAGCGCACCTCCGACGAACGGACTGGCGTGTCGCGGTCTGGCTTGCAGTGGGCCGGTCAGGTCGTGACTTCTCCGCGGCGAAGCGCCACACCGCATCGGTTGGCGGCCTGTCCGCCTCGTAGGGCGTCGAAGTCCTTTCGCCGTCGCAGTCACTGGCAGTTTGGAACATGTTTGTGCTACTCCGCGGTGATGCACGGTGCATCACCGCGGAGTAGCACAACAAGCGGCCGCGCGTATCGGCAGATTGGAGACGAGGTGGCCCTTTCCGACTTGCTGCCGTGATGCACCGTGCATCACGGGTGAGTGTGATCCTCGCATCGCTCGGGCCGGATAGACGTGCCCGGGCCGGGGTGTGCAGCTTCGGTGATGCACGGTGCATCACCGAAGCTAGGTCATTCCGCAGGGTGTCGTGGTGTTGCGACTTCGATGTGATGGGCAGCGGAGCGCACACCATGCCCGCGGAGAAGGCAGCACCGTCCAGCGCGCCGCCCACACCGGTCTGCCGCGAGAAGGAGGCTGCGCTTTGTGTGCGACGGCGGGAAATGCCAGGGTCGTGTGGGGCTGGGCCGTCGATGGTCCACGCGCTATGCGACCTGGTGCCGTCGGAGGTGAGACCTATGGAGGGAAAGTTCGGACCTGACCGGCCTGCGTCAGCCGTGACCTCCGGTGCCTCGTACAGGAATGCTTCGCCGTGTAGTGAGCCGGGTCCGGGCGGCAATCGAAGCTTTCGGAGTGGTGTCGGCACGAAGGTGGCTCGTGTTTCTCGCCGGATCGCGGGGTGGACTGGGTGTTTAGCGAACGCCAAATGACCTCAGGAAGACAAGTAGCGTCGACACATTTTCCACAGACCGATCGAATGGCTCAGCGGTGTGCGGGAACTGGGCCCGATGAAGAGGTCGGCGCCTACTTGCACGGGGCCTTCGCGACCTACCTTAGAACCATGTTCGGGTGATGCACCGTGCATCACCCGAACATCAGGTGATGCACCGTGCATCACGTAAAGCGCGGGTTGAAAACGCATCGTGGTGAGCAAGTCAGTCAGGTGTGTTGGAGAGAGGTTCAGCACGGATCCGAACCTTCCCGCTTCGTCAGGAGCGCGCAAAAGGCGGACCATGGTCACAACCAATGCGGGAGGCTGTCGGGGGCTGGGATCAATACCGGGCTTCGCGAGCAAACCCCAGTCAGGGCGACGATTCGTAGTCCTTGCCGACAGAGCTCGGGGCAGATCAGGTTTCACACGAAGTGGGATCCATATGTCCGTGTGATCGACGATTGTATATGATCGTTCGCGATTGGTGCGTAAAGGCAGCTGATTCGAAAATTGTCTAAAAGTCCTCTACTGCAACGAAATTCGACGGTAGAGTAGCTCTGAGAAGGGCACTGTCGATCGCCCTGCCTCCGCAGCTTCGCGCGTCAGTGGAGTTGGCGAGAATGCACGAGCCGGCGCAGATGGGCTCGTTGGCGTCACCCGTTGCCATTGAGTCGCGTCGAGTCGCCACGGGTCAAGCCACGCGGAACCCCGCCGGAGCTGGCGGACGGCGGGGCCGCGACACCGGCAGTCGAGGATCGGTCAAGCAGCGCGAACTCCAGTGGCTGAACAAGATTCAACTCACGGCGTTGCGGCACCAGCGGCCTGCACATCGGATCAGCCGGTGCAAACCAAATCGTATGACGCCGACGACTTCGATCCCAAGAGTGTGTCGTACGCCATATACGATTTCTTGGGCACTCGCATGCGAATCATCTGCATATCGCGACCCAGCCGAGCGTGTCGCACCCGTCGGCACCTGGCCCGTGTTGCAGGCCAAGTGGTTCCTGCAGTTTCGGCAGCAATATGCTCAAGCATCTCTGCATGCCAAGACCTTTCGTGTAATCGCATCTTGAGTGCTCCCAGCCACGCACAGAAGGAACGCGACCTCGCCCGCAGCAACGGCATCCTCGCATTCGTCTGCCCAAGCCAAACCTTGGTCGCACCATGGACATCAACCTGATCCACCGGTATTTGCGTAGAACGCGGCCCGCCGAGCGGTGGAGGCAGGATTCGGATACCTCGCCGCCCCGGAGCGGGCGGCCAGCACGCCCCGATGGGCGCCGTTCCAATACCGCGGCGTTGAGCGTCGCAGGCCAAGTGCTGACGGGCGGGCCTATAGATTCGGCTACCCGACGCCGGTTCTGGATACTCGCCCGACGAGTAGGTCCATCGTCGGCCGCGGCTCTGACAGCCCGTCAAGTCGGCTCGCACCCGCTCAGAACTCAACAGACATATGTCGCGGTCAGACAGACGACCGCGACACGAGCGAGCTACGCCCGCGGCGCCACGTCGATAGCGTTACCAGAGCGTGGCGACCCCGGTGATCGAGACTCACTGCGAGCGTCGGGAGAAATGATCAATACCTGTGGGTCGGGGAGGGCGTACCTTCCCGGATGATGATCTGCAAGAAAACAGGTATTCGATCAAGACCAGCGCTGCAACGCTGGTTGGGAAGGTACGCCCGTGCTCACGGTAGTACATGACAACGACCGCTCCACCGACGACGGCGGGCGGTCGTTGCTCGACGAGATCGTCCGTGACGGTGCCCGGCAGATGCTGGCGGCCGCGCTGCAGGCGGAGGTCGCCGCCTATATCGAACAGTTCGCTGATCAGGTCGACGAGAACGGTCACCGCCTGGTGGTGCGCAACGGCTACCACCACGAACGCGACGTGCTGACCGCCGCTGGTGCGGTCAGCGTGAAGGCCCCGCGGGTCAACGACAAGCGCGTCGACCCGGACACCGGCGAGCGACAGCGGTTCTCGTCCGCGATCCTGCCGGCGTGGGTGCGCAAGTCCCCGCAGATGAACGAGGTGCTGCCGCTGCTGTATCTGCACGGGCTCTCCACCAGCGACTTCGGGCCGGCGCTCGAGCAGTTCCTCGGATCGGGTGCCGGGTTGTCGGCGGCCTCGATCACCCGGTTGACGACCCAGTGGCAGGACGAGGCCAAGGCCTTCCAGGATCGGGACCTCTCGGGCAGCGACTTCGTCTATGTGTGGGTCGACGGCATCCACCTCAAGGTGCGGCTCGAGCAGGACAAACTGTGCCTGCTGGTGATGATCGGGGTCCGCGCGGACGGCCGGAAGGAGCTCGTCGCCCTCACCGACGGGTACCGCGAGTCCACCGAGTCGTGGGCGGACCTGCTGCGCGGCTGCCGACGCCGCGGCATGACCGCTCCCGTTCTCGCGGTCGGTGACGGCGCCCTGGGGTTCTGGAGGGCGTTGCGGGAGGTGTTCCCGGAAACCCGGGAGCAGCGGTGCTGGTTCCACAAGCAGGCCAATGTACTTGCTGCGCTACCGAAGTCGGCACATCCCGGGGCGCTCGCGGCGATGAAGGAAATCTACAACGCCGAGGACATCGACAAGGCGCAGGTGGCGATCAAGGCCTTCGAACTCGACTACGGCGCGAAGTATCCGAAGGTGGTCGCGAAGATCACCGACGACATGGATGTGTTGCTCGAGTTCTACAAGTATCCGGCCGAGCACTGGGTGCATCTCCGCACCACAAATCCCATCGAATCTACCTTCGCGACGGTGCGGCTCCGGACGAAGGTCACCAAGGGTCCCGGATCCAGTGCGGCGGGACTTGCCATGGCCTACAAGCTGATCGACGCCGCCCAGGCACGCTGGCGTGCGGTCAACGCACCACATCTGGTCGCGCTCGTCCGTTCCGGCGCGGTGTTCCACAAGGGCAAGCTGCTCGAACGACCCACCGACATCAGCCCCAACACCGGGGCGGTTGAGCCCGAAAGCACCGGAGCGGAGGTCGCCTGAAACTCACTCGTCCACAGGTATTGACAATATCTCCGTGTCAAGGGCATTGCGTCCTTGGCCCACAGCAACCCGCACTGGTACTTGGTCTCGTCGTTGAAGTTCTTGATGCGCTCGCGACGGTCGGCGTCGAAGTGAAGCAGCTCCCCGTACAGCCAGTCTTGAGCGATGGCGCGATCCGTCATCCAGCTGATCTCGGTGTTGTTTGCGCGTTCATCGGCTGTGATGGCCCCGTGTTTGAAGTAGCTGTTCTTCTCGAAACCCTTCCAATACGTGACGATGTCGTCGAGATATCCTTTGCGTCCATCGTCGTCGGTATGTCGCTTTGCGGTGTTGAGTACCCCTCCCAAGAAGACGGGCTCGTCCTTCGCGAACATGATCTTGCGCAGCAGCATGGCGGCTACCTGTATCTGTTCGACAGGTGGACGAGAGTGTCCTATCCGTGACCGACCGGGAGAGTTTCCTGGAATCAGGGTGAAACGGGTGCCGAGGCTGGCGAGGTCGGATTGCTGGGCGAGAGAGCATGCCAGTACGCCGTTTGCTGCCTCGATGAAGTCGCCGATTTGCTGTCTAGGACTTCGATCTCGCACTACCCGTGTTCGACTCACTCACGATTCCTATCAAAAGGAACCGACACTGTTCGTTGGATACCTTGATAGGTCAGCCTTGCCGGTCCTGTCCGGGACTGCAGCGTTGGTCCAGCTGTCAACTCGCCAACCGGTCGCAGGTGAGCCGTCCAGAACGACGATGTCAGTATTGGCCAAGGTGTTCGCTGCTGCGAATCTGACATCGACATTGCTCGTGCGGGCTGCGACCCATGTCCGAATGGCGGCGCCGTGGCTGACGACGGCAGCGGTGGCACAGCCTCGGCCCGCGATCTCATCGATGACGGAGTCGTAGCCTCGAAAGAAGTCGTGCCCGTCCGGCCCGCCCGGGATTCTGCGATCGAGAGCCCCTGGTGGCCCAGGCGAACACTGTAGTGAGGTAGCGGTCGTGTGCATCAGCATCCGAGCACATCTCGAGGTCGCCTGCCCCGATCTCTTGGAGACCCGATCTGACCTCGACGGAAAGGCCAAACCTGCGAGCGAGAGGACGTGCGGTCATCTGTGCGCGGAGCAGTGCGGACGAGAACAGTGTGTCGATCACCTCCTCGCGCATGGCCTCAGCAAGCACGCCGGCTTGCTCGAGATTCAGGCTGGTCAGCGTCACTGATCGATGGAGGTGTCATTTGCTGGATCAGCTCTGGTTCCGAGGTCCGCCAGTGTCGAGTCTTACGTTCAGTTTCCGGCCTGAGCGTGCGCGCGACGGGCCGCCTCGATCAGAGCTTCGGCGGCACGTTCGGCGCGCTTCGATTCGGCACGGCTCGTCGGCGTATCGGTATATCCGGAGCGTGTCTTGAGACCAAGCAGCACGCTGAGATGCTTCGCCGCACCCGGGTCGACGGACCCGAGCAGCGTGACAGCATCCTTGTGGTCCTCGCCCTGCGCATGCTTACCCAGTCGCGCGCAACAGATGACATCCGACGCGGCGATGCCCGCGTGCACCCACAACGTCACGACCGCATCATCGACACCGTCCGGCTCGTCGGCGAAGTCACGACCGATCTCGGCCAGGTGAAAGAACTGTTCGGCTTTTCTCAGCCGCCCCCGACGGACCGCCTGGTCACACGGCCGCGTCCGCCCCACTACCGATTCCCCCGACGCAGCAACCGGGTGAACCCGGCCCGTGAACCGGCCACCGTCAGCCCCTCTGTCACCACATCCCGCAGGACCGGCTCGTCCATGCCGCGGCCGGCGACGTCACTTTCGGTGAACTGCAGATCCCGCGCATCGTTGCCGGTCCATCTGGTCACCTCGGCCATCAGCTCCGCCACCTGCTCATCCCACTCCTCTTCCGCGACGTCGTCCGGCCGGACCAGAAAGATGTCGATGTCACTGTCGATCGTCATCGTTCCGCGTGCAGCCGACCCGAACACGGCGGCATACATCGGGGGAGTCTCCCAGCCCGCCAACCGCGCCTCCAACCTGCGCAGGAACTCCCCGGACAAATCGGCGAGACCCATGACATGAGGGAAGGCCAGGTGCTCACGATTGAGCTGGTACACGAACGCGTTACCCACCCTCGAAGACAACACCGTCCCCTGCTTACTCAACCGTTGCAACACCTTCCGTATCCCCTCCTCCGAATGGCGGTGCAGCACCCGGTGCAACTGGCCCGTCGTGAATGTCGCCTCCGAGGCGGCTGCCAGCGCAGCGAGCACATCACCATCGAGGGTGGGCGTCACTGCCTGCAGCGGCCGGGTCAGATCCATAATTCCGTTCCCTGGGGACGTCGCATCTAACGCACTATTATACGCCTACCCGTACTATAGTACGGCACATCACGGGGACGTTGCAGAAAGCAGCGACACTCGTCGAACAGGAATCACGCCACTCCAAGGCGAGAGAGTTCGATCGCGGTCGTTCTTGAGAGCGTGATTGAGAACTTGACGACGGCGT
The DNA here is from genome assembly GCF_019378875.1 of Rhodococcus sp. USK10. Classification (NCBI taxonomy): domain Bacteria; kingdom Bacillati; phylum Actinomycetota; class Actinomycetes; order Mycobacteriales; family Nocardiaceae; genus Rhodococcus; species Rhodococcus sp. USK10. Next base: position 369,360 of record NZ_CP076047.1, on the reverse strand, counting down.
GCGTCTGCGGTGGTCAGTGCATGGAAGTGGGCTCCTGGTTGAGTCGGTGAGGTCGACTTACAGAGAATCGAGGAGCCCACCCATGCCATCATCGTCCATCTCACCGTGCCCGTCGTGTCCGCCCCACGCGGCGGTCGGGCACCGTTGCGCGGTGTACCCGTCGTCGGTCACCGACGCACAGTGGGCGATCCTGCAACCGCTGCTGCCGGCGCCGGGCAACTCCGCGGGTCGTGGCGGCAGACCCGAGAAGCATTGCCGCCGACTCGTATTGGACGCCATCCTGTACCTGGTTCGTGGTGGGATCGCGTGGCGACAACTGCCGGCGGAGTTTGCGCCGGTCGGGACGGTGTACGCGATCTTCGTGCGTTGGATCCGTGGCGGGGTCTGGCATCGCATCCTCGACACCCTGCGTGACCGGCTGCGGGTGCGAGCCGGAAGGGATCGCTGTCCGACCGCGGCGATCATCGATTCGCAGACTGTCCCGGTCGCCGACACGGTGCCCCGATCCGGTACCGGATGGGACGGCGGGAAACGAACGACCGGCGTGAAGCGCCACATCGCGGTGGACGTGACCGGGCTGTTGTTGGCAGTCGTGGTGACCGCGGCCTCGATTCAGGACCGTGACGCGGGGCACCGGCTGCTCGCCATGCTGCGCGGCACGTTCTCCACGATCCGGCTGGTGTGGGCCGGCGGTGGCTACCCGGGACGCCTGCTCGGCTGGGCGAAAGGTGTTCTGGCCTTGCGGGTCGACATCATCAAACGCAAGCCCGGCAATACCGGATTCCACGTCCGGCCCCGAGTTTGGGTGGTAGAACGGACCTTCGCTTGGCTCAACAAATATCGCCGCTGCGTCCGTGACTACGAGGCAAAGCCCGAACACCACGAAGCGATGGTTCTCATCGCCACCATCGCGACCATGACCAGGCGACTCGCCCGAACCTGACCGTTCTCAATCACACTCTCACTCATGCTGACTGTCTGGGGCGATGAGAGCGGATCGCAGCCCGACCTGGATCCCGACACGTACCTGATCGCGGCGGCGTTGTGCGACGAGGACGATGTCCCGGAAGTCCGCAAAACGATGGAATCTCTGCGGCTCACGACGGAGAAGAAGGTCCATTGGCACGGCAGCAGCGCCGACCGACGGCACGATCTCATCGAGGCAGTCGCGGCGCTCCCGCTGGCAGGTCTTGTCGTCATCCACACCGAAGCCGCGGTCTCCGGACAGCGTCCCATGGGGTGGTGTACTTCGGATCGGTGAACCATCTGGTTCGTGATCAACGAGTCATTTTGTAGGTTATGCGGTTTCGAGTTCGGGTGTCAACGATTGCGGCGTCGTGTCGTCTGTCGAGGCGCGTTGTTTGGCGGCGATGATGACTTTGAGCTCGTCCATGCTGACGTCTGAGACGTAGCGGCGGGTGACCTGCCACTCGTCGTGCGCTTCGATCACCACCGCCGTCGCCAACCGGAGGAACGCTGCCGGGTTCGGGAAGATCTCGACGACATCGGCGCGGCGTTTGATCTCCTTGTTCAATCGTTCGATCGGGTTGTTCGACCAGATCTTCTGCCAGTGCGCTTTCGGGAACGCCCGGAACGCGAGCACGTCGTGCTTGGCGTCGCGCATCATCGACGCGACTTTCGGAAAGGACTTCGCCAACGTGTCCGCGACCTGATCCCATTGCGCGGCCACAGCCTCGGGATCGGTGTGAGCGAAGATCGTCTTGATCGCCGCCATCACCGGCGGCACCTGCTTCGACGTCACCGCAGACCCGACGTTGCGCATGAAATGCACCCGGCACCGCTGCCACGACGCTCCGGTGAACTGCTGCACCACAGCAGCTTTCAACCCGGAATGCGCATCGGAGATCACCAGATGCACCCCCGACAACCCCCGTGCCTTCAACCCGACGAGGAACTCGCGCCAGAAATCGAACGACTCACTGTCGCCCACCGCGGTCCCCAACACTTCCCGGGTCCCGTCGATCGACACACCGGTCGCCACGACGAGGGCATGAGAGACCACATGAGCGCCGATCCGCACCTTGCAGTAGGTCGCGTCGAGGAAGATGTACGGAAAGGTCGTATGCGTCAATGTGCGGTCCCGGAACCGGGCGATCTCGGTGTCCAGTCCGGCGCAGATCCGTGAGACCTGCGACTTGGAGATTCCCGATTCGACTCCGAGTGCGGTGACGAGATCGTCGACGTTGCGGGTCGAGACGCCGTGGACGTAGGCCTCCATGATCACCGCGTACAACGCCTGATCGATCCGCCGGCGGCGTTCGAGCAGGCTGGGGAAGAACGAGCCGGACCGCAGTTTCGGGATCTGCACTTCGACGTCTCCGCTGGTGGTGGCGACGGTCTTGGATCGGGTGCCGTTGCGATAGTTGGTGCGCTCAGCGGTGCGCTCGTAGCGGCCGGCACCGAGGGCTTCGGTGGCTTCGGCGTCGATCAATGCTTGCAGTCCGGTTCGGATCAGTTCGGCGAACACGCTCGCCGGGTCGGCGCCCCTGAGTGCATCGAGCTGGGTGATCAGGGCAGAATGGTCGTGGGTCATCGCGTGGTCCTTTGGTCGAGTCACTTTGGTCGGTAACTCGTTCATCACTACGCGATGGCCCACCCACACACTCGGAGCGACACGCCCGAGCTGCGGCTACGCTTTCCCACCGAATTCACACCACGCCGTGGGACTTACCCGGTCTCCGACCGGCGCCACCGCAGAAAGTGCCTGGAGTATCTGCTCCCCAACCTGGCCGAGATGCCCTGCAGTCACCTCACACTCGAATCTCGCAGCCACCTCGACGCCAGCGACGTCGACATCCTGCAGAAGTTCCGAGCGCAGAAGGTCATTACCTCATCGCTGCGGATGAATCACGCCGTCGGGATGGTCGAGCCGGCGCTGTGGGTTGCGGATATCGTGTGTGGTGCGGTGGTCCAATCGAGGGTCGGGAATCCCACTTACCTGGCGAAGCTCTCGGGTGCGGTCGACCTGCGCCAAATTTGACCCCGGAAACGACGCGAGCCACAGGCCTCGTCGTCCGGCGAGTTGTCCTGTGGCTCACTTCCAGCCCCACCTCGATAGGGTGGCTTCACCCTGGAATATACCAATCACGTCGCAAGTCTTCCAACGAGGAGGCAATTCGCCTGCTCACCGGCACGGACGCCCATGTCGAGTGCTAGCACATCAGGAGACGACTGTTGCTTGTCGATCCAGTCCTCAAGCATCTCGTCGATTGATTTACAACGGCTTCCTGGCGGGGCGATGGAGCGACTCGCGCCGTCTCCCGGCGCGGAACGCCGGGGACGGGGTGGGGTTGGTGCCGAACACTCGCCCAACAGCTGTTGATTGAACATGCGGCGAAGGGCAGTGGTGGCGCCGCCTGCGTCCACGCGGCCGGGGTTCTCGGTTCATCCGGGTATTTGCTGGGTGGTCAGCGCATTCCGAGGCTTCGGCGGACGGGTCCGCGTTTGCGCTTCTTGTCGATCGTCGTCGCCAGGCCGACGCGGCGGCCGGTGAGCGGATCGGTGGCGGGGGGACCGCCGAACCCAGCTTCGGACGCGGTCTCGGGCGCCGCGTCGCGGGTGTCGGTGAGGTATTTGTCGGGAAGCGAGAGTTTCGCGATGGTGCGCCATGATTTCCAGTACTGCACTGCGAGTGGGCCGGTCGTGTAGGGCAGGTCGTACTTGTCGCAGAGTTGCTTCACGCGGATCGAGATCTCGTGGTAGCGGTTGGAGGGTAGGTCCGGGAAGAGGTGGTGCTCGATCTGGTAGCTCAGGTTGCCGGTCATGAAGTCCATGACGGGGCCGCCCGAGATGTTCGCGGAGCCGAGCATCTGCCGCAGGTACCACTGGGCGCGTGTCTCGTTGTCGACGTCGGTCTTGGTGAATTTCTCGGCGCCGTCCGGGAAGTGGCCGCAGAAGATTACGGCGTTGGTCCACAGGTTGCGGACGAGGTTGGCGGTCGCGTTCGCCTTGGTGGTGGACTTCCACGCCTTTCCGGTCAGCGCGGGGTACACGACATAGTCTTTCAGGGTCTGCCTGCCGAGCTTGGCGAGCACTTCCTTGCCGCGCGTCTTGGTGAGTTCGCGGTCGTCCCGGCCCCGGGCCACTTTGCCCAGCTCGAGCAATTGGATGGCGAGGCCGTACTGGAACAGTGCCGCGAGGATCGCGTTGTAGGCGAGGTTGCCGAGGTAGAACGGCTTCCAGCGCTGGTCACGGGTGACGCGGAGTAGGCCGAATCCGACGTCGTCGTCCATGCCGAGGACGTTGGTGTATTTGTGGTGCGCGTAGTTGTGGGTGATCTTCCAGTGTGCCGACGGATCGGCGTTGTCCCATTCCCAGTTCGTCGAGTGCACTTCGGGGTCGTTCATCCAGTCCCATTGCCCGTGCATCACGTTGTGCCCGAGTTCCATGTTCTCGATGATCTTCGACAACGAGAGCATCCCGGTGCCCAGTACCCACAGCGTGCGCTTGCGGGAGCCGAAGAGCACCGCTCGGCCGCCGAGTTCCAGGCCGCGTTGCAGTCGGATGGTGTTTTGGAGGTACCGGGCGTCGCGGTCACCGCGGGATTCCTCGATGTCTCGTCGGATCGCATCCAGGTCGCGGCCGATGGCCTCGACGTCGGCGTCCGTGAGGTGCGCGTATTCCTTGATGTCCGATATCGCCATGTACCTACGGTACCGTAAGTTACGGTCCCGTAGGTTACGGGCGAGTATTTTATGGTGCGAATCACTTCGCCTGGTGCGCAGCAATTTTCGATCTCGATGTGCACTGGCCGAACCCGGGCCCGGCCCGAATGCGAGGGTCACGCGTCGGGCCGGTGCCTCGGAGCGTCGGCGTGCGTGCGCAGTGGAGGCTCCGTCGCGGGTGGGTCACTGGGGTGAGGACGTCGGCACGGGGTCGGGGTGGAAGCGGGGGAGGGCGGCGGTGAGGGCGGACAGGTCGTTGCCGGTGCTGAGGACGGTGCCGTCGGGCCGGATGATGGCGGCGCGGGCGCGTCCGCGGCGTAGCCAGCGGTGTAGATCGGTGCCGGGTTGAGCCAGCAGGACGGTGCCGCCGCGTTGTTCGATGTCGGTGCGTTGTGTCGGGGTCGGGGGGAGGGAGGTGACGACCGCGAACCGGCCGGCGGCGACCTCGGCGAATCGGCGACCTTGGTCGAGGTCTGGATTCGGGATCAGGCGGCCCGCTCGGCTTCGGCGTAGTCGTGGTCGTTCTATCAGGGTGGAGCGGTGCAGGGCCGGGGTTTCGCCGTCCATGATCGTGTCGCCGAGGCCCGGGATGCGGTGCAGCAGTGGTAGGAAGAGGCGACGGATGAGGTTGCCGAGTTCGCCGCCTTCGGTCATGGCCATTCCGACGAGCTTGGCGCGCCGGATCAGTGCGAGCGCGTGGGGTTTGCGTTCGATCTCGTAGGTGTCGAGTGCGCTTTCGGGCAGATCTCCGGTGAGGACGCCGGCAAGTTTCCAGGCGAGGTTCATCGCGTCGCGGATCCCTGCGCCCATCCCCTGTCCGATGAACGGCGGTGTGAGATGGGCGGCGTCGCCGAGTAGGAACACCCGGCGGTCGCGCCATCGGTCCGCGATTTGGGCTCGAAAGGTGTATTCGGCCACGCGGACCAGCGTCAATTCGTCGACCGGCGTGTTCCGCGTCCACGGTGAGAGGAGAGGGTGCAGTCGAGCGATGTCGCGATAGTCGTCGGCGGTCTCGCCGGGTGTGAGCCGGAACTCCCAGCGGTAGCGGGTGTGTCCGATTCGCATGTATGTTGCCGCGCGCACGGGGTCGCACACCTGGTGGGCGCCCTCCCATGCGCCGAGGTCGGTGGTGGTCGCGACGTCGACGACCAGCCAGCGTTGGTCGAATTTCAGGTCCCGCATCGTTGCCTGAATCTGGTTTCTGACCAGGCTGTTGGCGCCGTCGCAGCCGAGGACGTATCGGGCCTGCACCGATTCCTGCACACCGGTGCTGCGGTCGGTGAAGTCGACGCGAACGCTGCCCGTTGTGTGGTCGTCGGCCAGCCTGGTGACCTCGACGTTGCCGCGGAGAGAGGCCTTCGGGTGCCGTGTCAGGTTGGCGCGCAGGATCTCCTCGAACTGCGGCTGGTCGAACATGTTGGCCTCGGGGTAGCCGTGGACGCCGGGTCCGGGGTTTCGGTGGAACTCGGTGAGAACGCGCATGTTCCGGTCGACAAGCCGCAACCCGAGGCACGGCCGGGAGATCGCCGCGAACTCCTCGGCGATCCCGAGGTGCGCCACGATCCGGTGGATCTCACCGTCGAGGTGGACCGCCCGCGGCTGCGCATAGACGCCCTCCCAGCGCTCGAGGAGCAGGCACTCGACACCGTACCGGGCCAGCAGTGTGGCGGCGGTCAGTCCGGTGGGTCCGGCACCGACGATGACGACCGGGACGATTCGTTCGCTCATCGGATCGATCCGAGCAGGACGACGAGGTAGGCCACGATGGCTGCGCCGACGACGATGGCGGGTGCCATCTCCCGCAGTCCGTCACCGTTGCGTGCGTGTGTGACGACGGCACCGACCATCAGGAGCAGGAGCCCGATGCCGGCGGCGGCGCCGAGTGCCGGCACAACTCCGCCGATCAGGAGACCGACGCCGCCGGCGACCTCGAGGGCACCGATGCCCCGGTAGGCGCTGACGGGCATACCGACGTGGGCGGCCCGTTCCCGCATCGGGGAGGTTGCCGCTATTTTGCCGACGCCGAGCAGGAGGTAGAACACTGCCAGGCAGAGCGCCAGAACTAGTGATGCGGTGATCATGTGCGCACCGTGACCTTCCCATTGATCGCGTATCGGTTCAGGATCGCCTTGACCTCCGGTTCGCCGGCAGGTCCGTCGATCTCGACGGTGGCGAGGATCGAACCGTCCTCGACGGACGCCTGGATGCTGTCGATGCCTGCGACGGTGGCGAGGGCGTGCTCGAGCTCGGCCCGTGTCGCGTCGGCGCGCAGTGCGAGCTTGTAGAGCTTGCCGACTGCCGTGACCGGCAGCGCCGGGAGGATGGTGACCGCCTTGGGTGCCGCGGCCCGTTCGGGGACGCGCTCGCCCGCCCAGGCTTGTAGCTCGTGTGCGGTGATGTCGGCGTCTGCGGCAACGGTGACGTAGGCAACGGGCACTTCGCCGGCGTGGGCATCGGGGCGTCCCACCGCGCTGACCGCGGTGACCTGCGGATGGGCCAGAAGGGCGTCTTCGATGACCGCGGGATCGATGTTGTGCCCGCCCCGGATGATGACGTCCTTCGCGCGTCCGACCAGGTGGATGAAACCGTCGCTGTCGACGCGCGCCAGGTCGCCGGTGTCGAGCCAGCCGTCGACCAGTTTGCCCATGCCGTCGAGAACGGGTCCGTGTTCGTCGTGGCCGGCAACATAGCCGGCGAACACCGTCGGACCGCTGATCGCCAGCACTCCGGTGGCCCCGGTGGGTAGGTCGTCCCAGGTGCCGTCGTCGCGGACGCGTACCACCTTGACCTGCTGATAGGGCATCCGGACCCCGACCGAGCCAGGTCGTGGCGCGTCGGGAAAGCTGCGGGCACTCGCGCAGGTTGCCTCCGTCAGTCCGTAACCTTCGAGCAGGGGCACACCCGTGTGGTCCTGGAACGTGGTGGCGACCGCGGTCGGGAGAGGCGACGCTCCCACCATGGCGAAGCGCAGACTACTGATGTCGGCGTCGACCGGGCGCTGCGCGAGCGCTCCGTAGACGGTGGGCACCGCGCTCATCGACGCGATGCGGTAGTGCTCGACGATCTTCCAGAATTCGGTGAACAGCATCGGGTCGCGATAGCCGAGCGGGCCGGCCCACACCACACCCTGGCCCTTGAACAGCGGCGCCAGCAGCGTGACCATCAAGGCATTGACATGGAACAGCGGCAGGGCGGCGAAGACGACGGCGTCCGAGTCCCACGACGAGTTCGCGGCCAGCATCCAGGCATCGGCGACCTCGTTGTCGTGGGTGTGGGCGGCCAGCTTCGGAACACCGGTGGTACCACCGGTGTGAAACAGTGCGGCCACGTCGCACCCACCGGGGGGATCACCGACGAAGTCGGAGTACTCCATGTCGGCCGACAGCGCACTGAGATAGCCGATCCGCACTCCGTCGACCTCGGGCAGGCCCGCGGGCGCGCCGGCGGCGCCGATGGGCCGCAACACCAGCACGGCATCCACCGTCCCGCTCAAAGCGATCCGGTGCGCGGCGTCCCAGGTCTGCGGCGCAAGTTCCGGTCCGGCCGCGACGAGTACCCGGGCGCCCGAGCGGCGCAGCAATTCGGCGATGTGCTGCGGCGACTGCGCGGCGTTGAGGGGAGCAGCGATGCCGGCGAGCTGTGCGGCGAGAGTCGCGGGGATCAACTCGGCGCAGTTGGGCGCCATCACGGCGACCGCGTCCCGGCGCCGCACCCCCAGACGATGGAGCAGGTTCGCGTAACGATGAACATCGTCGAGTAGTTCGGAGAAACTGCGCTGCAACGGCTCCCGCCACCGGGCACCGTCCGGTAGGACAGTGAGCGCGAGACGATCCGGCCACATGCGGGCCGCGCGTGTGAGCAACGCATAGGTGGACTCCGGAAGCCCCCGATCGCGCAGCGGCACGGCCTCGATCGTCGTCAGATCCGTGGGAGCCGCATACCGCGGCCACAGCAGGTCGGTGGTCATCGCGCGTACCTCACCACCGTGCGCTGGCGCCCCAGGTCGATGGTCCCGTCGTCGGTGAAGACGGTGGCTTCGATGAGGTCGCCGTCCTGCAGGTAGTTCGAGTTCTTGGCCTGGCCGGAGAAGAACATCTTCCACTTGACGTCGTCCGGCAGCAGACCCACGAACTTCTGCACCGGCTTCGGCGGCGCAGACAGGGCCGTCCCGACCGGTGTTCCGGTCAGCAGCAAGTCCCCGGCGTCGAGGCGTTGAAACCGGGTCAGCGCCTGCAGAGTCTCGGTCGGCTGGTAGATCATGTCGGCAACGGTCATGTTCTGGCGCGGCTCACCGTTGACCCACAGCCGCAGGCGCAGGTCGGTGAACCGCTTCAGCTCGTCGCCGTCCAGCAGTACGAGGGCGGGGCCGACCGGGGTGAACGTCGGATATGACTTGGCTTCGTAGAACTGCGTTTTCGGAAGCTGGATGTCGCGCGCGGAGATGTCGTTGGTGACGACCAGGCCGGCCACGTGATCGGCGAGAGTGTCTGCGGTGATCTCGGTCCCGACCGGGATGTCGCGGGCGAGGACGAGCCCGATCTCCACCTCGTAGTCCAGTAGCCGGACATGGGCAGGACGGATCACGTCGTCGGTGGGGCCGCTGATCGAACCGGATGCCTTGCGGAAGAAGGTCAACGGAATGGTGTCGGGGTTCATCCCGGCGTCCTTGACGTGCGAGGCGAAGTTCGTCATCTGTGCGACCACCCGGCAGGGGGCGGTGACCGGGGAGAGCAACCGGAGGGTCGCGACGTTCACGGTGCCCTTGCTGGACGCCGCTGCCTCGACGGCTGGTCGGTCGGCCAGCAGTTGGGCGGTGGTGGTGGCCGCGGTGTCTACCTGCGCGGCACCGGTGGGTGTGTCGACCCACCAGGCGTCGGCGGTGCGGAGGACGGAGAGGGTCATGAGCTGGCAACTTTCAGAAGGCCGCGGAGGCGGTGGAGGTCGAATTCGTTGTCGGCGCGCAGCGCGTGGACAACGGCGCGCAGTTCCTGAAGTGATTCCCGACCGGGGTTCACCCCGAGGAAGTCTTTGCTGGCGGGCGGCCCCCACTGGGCCAGTCCGGACGCGGTCATCGGTGCCCAGCCCGCGTCGAGGGTGTCGTCGAAGAGATCGCCGTCGCTGAAGTGCTCGACCATGAATCCGTCGGGGTCGCGCCAGTAGTCGAAGATCTGGCTGCCCTGGATGTGCCGGCCGATGCCCCAGGACCGGCGGTAGCCCCGGTCGAGCAGGTATTCGCCTCCCGCGGCGAGGCAGTCGAGGTCGGCGACCTGATATGCCGAATGCACATAGCGGTTGGCCGGGCCGAGAACCATCGCGAGGGTGTGATGGTCGGTGGGCGTGGCGCCCCGGTCGCAGCGGATGAAGCTCATGATCGGACCCCGGGCCCGTTGCCCGGGGTAGTAGAGGAAGTCGCTAACGATCAGTCCGAGGTGCTCGAGGTACCAATTGAGCGTTTCGAGATACGTCGTCGTCTGGAGCACGACGTGACCGAGCCGCTGCACGGTGGCCGGCGCGCGGGGCGGCCGCTGAGGGGCGTTCACCCGGACGGGGTCGTGACCGAAATTCAGGGGAAGCGGGGCCTGGTCGGACAGCGCTGGCAACTCGAACGTGTCGGACACGACCCGCACTCCCAGCGCGCTGGGATCGGTGAGATCGACCGTGATCCCGCCCAGACTCTCGGGCAGGGGCACGACCGCACCCCCGACCGCGTCCGCCAGCCGCAGCACGTCGGTCGCGTCCGCCGCCCGGAAGGCGGGACCGACGAACCGAGACCGTGGACCCCGGCGGATGAGCACACAGGGCGAACCGGGGTCCGACCCGCGCAACTGCAGTTCGTGTGCGGTGCGAAGCGCCGTCGCAAAACCAAAGGCCTGGGCGAACGCCTCCGCCCGCTCGAGGTCGGGTTTTTCGAACTCCAGCCACGCGAGGTCATGGACCTTGATGATCGGCTCGGCGGCCCGCCCGCGGTGCTCGCCCGCCAGCGCGCCCTGCTCGCTGTGCAGACCGGTATGCGGGTCATGGTGGGCAGTCATTGACCACTCCCTTCAGGTTGTGAGGATATCGTCACTGACGATGATATCGTCAGTCAAGATGTTCTGAGCAATTCGTCAATATTGATGACACGCGGTAGGGTGAGCCGGGTCGACCTGGTTAAACGGGTCGAGGACGGTCAGGTCGCGGGAAGGCGCGGCGTCGACGGGATACGAATGGCTGGAATGGGATTGGTGCAGCGGTTGCTCGGACAAGGCAGATTCGAACCGATTCGAGTGGTGACCGAAGTGACTGGCGCGGCCGGCGAGGCGAATCGGGAAGAGATTCCCGTAGGGCAGGTTGTCGCGCTCCTGCGGGAGCGTGTGTACGGCGCGATGACGTGTTTGGCGACGCTCGCCGTCCTCGTTCGCTATACGGCTCCCGAGACGAGCCCCTGGGCTCGGGTCCTCGATGTCGCGGTGGCCACCGGCGGGCTCTGGGTAGCGAGCCTGCTGGCCGACTGGGTAGCACATCTCGGCGCGTTCCACAGTGCTCCGCGCGGACGGGCGGCGCTGCGGATGCTGCAGGCCTCCGGCCAGATTGTGGAGGCCGCGGTCTTGCCCCTGCTGGTATTGGTCGCAGCCGCCGTCGGACTTCTGGGCACATCCACAGCGATGTGGATCGCGATGTGGATCCTCGTTGTCGAACTCGGGGTCATTGCTCTGCTTGCCGTGCGAATGGCCCAATTACGTTGGTGGCAACAGCTGTTCACCATCACGGGGTTGGTCGGTGTGGGCGTACTTGTAATCGGAATCAAGATCCTCGGCCATTAGTCAGTCCATGTGTGGCCGTTGCTTGCCGACTGGAGCAGCTGCCAAGTGTGAGGAATTCGTCAATATTGAATACACACGGGTAGGGTAGGGCAGGATCGGACGGATCAGGAGAAGGGCACCCAGGCATGACCGAGCAGATCACCGATGCACCGAACCGTCTGGAACGGCGCAAGGCGCGCACCCGCGCCGCACTCGTACGCGCAGCCCAGTCCTTCATGGCGGCGGGGAAACTGACCGCCCCGATTCTCGAGATCACCCAGGCCGCTGATGTCGGAATGGGGTCGTTCTACAACCACTTTCAGACCAAGGAGGAGCTCTTCCACGCCGCCGTGGAGGAGGCCCTCGACCGCCACGGCGCGGTACTCGACGAACTGACCGCCGATCTGGACGACCCTGCCCAGATCTTCGCGCAGAGCTTCCGTCTGACCGGACGCCTGCATCGCCGAAATCCCGAACTGAGCAAAGTTCTGCTCCGCGACGGACCGAGTCTGGTCAGCTCGGACAAAGGTCTGGCGCCGAGAGCGCGCCGCGACATCGAAGCCGCTGCCCGTGCGGGCCGGTTCAGCGTGCGCGACCCCGAACTGGCCCTGACAATCACAGCAGGGGCCGCACTGTGCCTGGGGCAACTGCTGCACGACCACCCCGAACGTGACGACGCGGAGGACACCGACCACGTCACCGAGGACCTGTTGCGCATGTTCGGCATCTCGGCCGACGAAGCCCACGAAATCTGCCGACGCCCCCTACCCGACGCCGACTATCAACCCTGAGGCGCAACGCCACACAGCCGCACGAGATCCTTCGCCTGGCGCGCGCCGGGCCGTTCAGGCTTTCAGCTCAGTCTGAGCCCGTATTGAGGACCGAGACTGGCAACAGCCTTCTTGAGCTTTTCGCCGATATCGTTGAGGTCGGGGACGACATCCCTCTCCTCGTTCGGCTCTCCGCGACGGACTGGGCCGAGGGCGGGTTCAATCTGGACGAGACTGTCGAGGTCACGACCTGGCTGAAAATGCACGGTGTCGACCTCATCGACGTATCGACCGGTGGCAACGTGCTGGCGCCGATCACGGCTGGACCTGGTTATCAGGTTCACTTCGCTGCCGAGATCAGGCAGCGCGCGGGCATTGCAACTGGTGCAGTCGGGTTGATTCAAGATCCGATGCAAGCGGAGCAGATTCTACTGGCCGGACAGGCCGATGTGGTGTTGGTCGGAAGAGAGCTCCTCAGGGATCCGAACTTCGCGATTCGAGCGGCGCATGCACTGCGAGCGGACGTCGCTCCCACTCCGTTGCCCTACTACCGAGCCTATAGCTGAGTTGCCTTATCGGCGGGTGCGGCCGATGGCCGCATCGGAAACCTTTCTTTCGGTGCCGCGCGCGGCCAAACCGGGCTGCACCGTTCTCGACGGCCGGGAGAAGTGTCCTCGAGCGTTGCCGGGAATCCGTGCGTACGTTCGAAAGTCAGTGATAGAACAGTGACGCCGCGCCCGCTATGGCCGCATTTGAAGACCACACATCCGACGCGCAACAGCAAAGCAGCATATCGCTTCTTTCGACGGTAACCGGCTTCAACGTGTCCAACAGCAGGATCTACAACCACGTTGGAAAGCGGGCATGTCAGACACGTCGAGGGGTTGCGGTCAGTTGTCGACTCGAGCCCACCCGTTCCGCAGCTGATCCGGCGTTGAGGTGCATGTATTCGCACGAAAGGGACCGGACCACACGGATTCTTCTGACCGTCCTCGACGGATCGTCTGGACCATCCCACAACATCACGTATCCGAAGCGAACCGGTTCCTCCGGCATCGCCCAGATCCGATCGTCTGCTCGCTGAGGTGCACTGTTGGACGTCGCGTACCGCTTGCAAGAACCGTGTCAGGGTTCGGTCGTCTGATTCATACATCCTGGCAATAACCTCGACGTGCAATCGGTATTGGACCTGAGGCTGTGAGCCGCGCAACATGGTTCCAGCAGATGTGATCGGCCTCGTGGCTTAGCGGATCCGCCTCGGGAATGCCAATCGCCCTGGCAGAGTCGGCGCGGCGAGCGAGTCGACCTGAGCTGCGAACTCAGAAGGCGGCAACAACGTTGGTCGCCGGATCCCGTCTTGGAGTTGGCCGGGCATCGAAGCCTGGCCACCGGGACGCATTTTCAGAAGGAGTTCCGACAGTGACCACACCCCAGCTCGACGAACGGCGTGCTCGCGCTCGCCACGGCGTACGCGGCAAAACCAAGACAGCACTCGCTGCCACTGCCGGTACGTGTGTCGAAACTTACGACTTTCTCGCGTACGGCATGGCAGCAGCCCTCTACTTCGGACACGCGTTCTTTCCGGACAGCGACCCCACAATGGGTACGTTGCTCGCGTTCGCTACCTTCGGTGTCGGGTTCCTCGTGCGACCTCTCGGCGGCCTGATCGGAGGATATTTCGGTGACCGCATCGGTCGCCGGCCAGTTCTTCTGGGCACTACTGGTGATGGGAATCGCCACTGCCATGATCGGCCTGCTGCCGACCTACGCAAGCATCGGCATACTCGCGCCGATCCTGCTCATTGCCGTTCGTGTTATTCAGGGATTGGCATTCGGCGCAGAGTGGGGAAGTGCCGTGATTATGACGTACGAATCCGCTCCCTGGCGGCGGAGAGGCTTTTTCGCCTCGATACCGATGGCCGGTATGCCCGCAGGTGTCGCGTTGGCAAGCCTGACCTTCCTGGTGTCTTCCGCCTTGCCAGGTGATCTGGCTTGGCGCGTTCCGTTCTTGGCATCGCTCATCCTGATCGCAGTCGGCATGGTCGTGCGGTTGACTCTCGAAGAATCTCCCGAGTTCGAGGAAATCAAAGACGAAGGCAAGATCGCGAAAAACCCTCTCTTTAAAGTGTTTCGGGACGATTGGCGAACCGTTCTCCGCATCATCTCACTGCGACTCGTCGAATCCTGCGGCTACTTCGTGACGGTGACATACATTCTCAACTATGTCTCCGCCAACGACCTGGCACCTCGCAGTGTTGTTCTGCTTGCATCGGTGGCCGGCTCGGTGGTCGCAGTGGGCATGATCATGTTCTACGGTCACCTCTCAGATCGAGTGGGACGTAAGCCTGTGTATTTTGTTGCTTCATTGGCAGTGATGGCGTGGGCCTTCCCGGTTTTCGGGCTCGTCCACACCGCTCAGCCGCTGCTGATCGTACTTGCGTTCGTCGTCAGCATCGGCGTGATCTGGGCTGCCTTCGCCGGTGTTCAAGGTGCTTGGTTTGCCGATCTCTTTCAGACTAGCGGCCGAGCATCCGGAGCCTCTGCCGGCTACCAGATTTCCGCATCCCTCTCCGGCTTCTCACCGTTCATCGCAACGTTGTTGGCGGACAAGTTCGGATGGCAGGGACCGGCGATGTTCATTCTCTTCGTCGGCGTGCTGGGTCTTCTGGGTGTCCTGTTCACGCGTGAAACCTGGGGTAGGGGCCGGCGGTCGGAGGTAGACGCGTTCATCGGATCCACCGCCGATACCGTAGCTGTGGCAAAGTCCGGGAAGGCTCACACCCCGGTTGCTGCTCGGTAGGTTTCTGCTACACAGAGGTAGGGCTCTGGGACTGGCTGTCCGGATAGGGAGACAGTGAATCGTCGACTTGTTGAAGGCATCAGTTTCGACTCGGATCGGCAGGTCAGTACCGTACTGGAGAAGGCTGGGAGGATTGACTTGTGGACCGTCTGTCGCCGAGGTTTGGTTGACTTCCCCAGGATCTGTCTATCCGCCCAGCCTTCGTTCGCGGCCTGACTCAGCAGAGTCGAATCCCAGGCGGTCCATCCCCGTCCGGCCCCTGGGCCTTGCGGCGCCGGATCTGGTCACTGCGTTCGGGAGTGGCCTACGAGTTGATCGTTTCCGCCGGCGCGATCGCGGCCGCGGGAGTCACGATGAATTGTCGGGAACCGCCCACAGGCCGGAGCCGGACCGTCGGTCGGTGTCGGGGATCAGTGCCCGCAGCCGGGCGGCGTCTTCGCGGAGTGTCGTCTGCAGGTGGGGTCGGACGTCTTCGGCGACGTCCGGTGGTAGTGGGCAGCCGTGGTGTACGAGGTCGGCGGTGTTCTCGATGAGCCGCGCCGCTCGCATGAGGAGCGGCTGCGGCACCCAGACGGTGGGGAGGTCACCGTCGTGGTCTCTGGTCATTACGCCGAGGGTGGAGATCAGTGCCATCGCTTGTGCCGGCTGGTCGGGGTCTTTGTCGGCGCCGCCGAGGGCGGTGGCCTCGACGAGGGCGGCGATCGTTGCACCGAGGGTGGTCAGGGGCATGGCGATGGTGCGGGGCAGGGTCAGCAGGTCGGCGCCGGGTGCCTCTTCTTTGATGCTCAGGGCCATTTCACGGGCGAGGGCGTGCAGTGTGTCGTGGTCGAAGTACCGGCGGGCGGTGCGTTCGGTGATGTGCATCTGCTCCGCTACGGCAGCGACTCGGTCGGTGAGCAGGGCCTGGAGTTGGTCGGTGGGGACGGTCAGGCCGATGCGTGCCAGTTCGCCGCCGAGGGTGGCCGCGGTGGTGCTCAACCATGACGATGGTCGCGGCATCGAGGCCTCCTGATCAGATCGTTGCACCACACCTGGTTTGTCTACCAGCCCGTCACGGCCGCCGCTGCGATGATCGTGACGACCCGGCTTCGGTCATCGTGCTGGCCTGGGTGTCGGCTGCTGGTGGCCGGTAGTGGGCAATGTCGCCGGTTCGGCGGGGCGGGCGGGGCCGTCAGTGGGCGGCGTGGAAGGCCTGTTCGACCTCGGTGGGGATACGTCCGCGGGTGGAGAGTTCGTATCCCTGCTCGAGCGCCCAGGCGCGGATTTTCTGTGTTTCGCCCCGCGGCCGCTTCCCGGCAGTGGCGTTGCTCGGCCGGTCGGCGCGGTGCTTGCGGCCGCCGACCCGGGTGGAGTGTGCGATGTAGTACTCGAAGGTCTCGCGGAGTTCTTTCGCGTGCTCGTCCTTCAGGTCGATCACGTACTCGACGCCGTCGACGGCATAGTGGATGCTCTCGCCATCGTCACCGATGGCGGTGCCGTCGATGTCGTCGACCATCTCCACTACGACCTTGCGTGCCACAGATTCCACTCCTTGTTTTCCGGTACCGACCGGATCGACATTACTGGCGGCATCAGCGCTACGACACGCCCGACGTGTGGTCGTGTTTGTTAGGCTCAGCGATGCCGCCGAAGCATCGCTGCTGGTCAAGGCGAGCAAACACCTGCTCCGGGGACTTTCGAGGTTTGGCTACCGTTCACGGGTATGACGAACTTTCCCGCCCCCTGGGCGTGGCACGTGATGATTCTCGGTGCGATCGGCCGCCGCAATCGGGTACCTCCCGTCCACAGGTGTCCTCGGCCGGATGAAGGTCAGCACTGGAGTTCCCGGTGCTGTTCAGCCGGCCTGGGGGTCTTCGTCCTGGGGTTCCTGACCTGGCTGTCCTAGCGCTCTAACGGCGACTGAGGTTGCGCCGGGTGCAATTCCGCGCACTTGGATGCACGAGAGAGTATCTCTATCCATCGAAGCCCAAGGGGGGTAATGCGTCTCCAAGACGAGCACCCGGAACTGTTTCGTCAACTCCATCCGACCCGCAATGTCGGGGTCGATCTGGATGCGATCTCGAACTCGTCCCACGAGATGCTGTGGTGGCGATGCCCTGTCGGGCACGAGTGGCGCGAGACCCCGCTGCAACGGCGATCGCACGCGAGGTGGAAGAAGGGCGATCTCTACGCCTGCCTGTACTGCGTCGCGCCTGGCGCCGTCGTGCACAGTTGCGGTCACCGTAGGCTCCGGCCCAGCGAAACCACCTTCCGTGTGCTCGCCCACCCGTGCGAGAGGTGCGAGGTCACCGAGCACACCCGGCTGATCCTCGACGCGCTCGACGGCTCGGCCGCCGCCGCCCCCCTCGGCCGCACACATGTCGGCTACGCCCCGGAGCTCACGGCCGCAGGAACTGTGGGAGCGGGGACGCGGCGTGTGGGCATCACCGCGGTCCGGGTCCGGGTCCGGTCCGGCGGTGGGGTGTGCGGGTGCGGCGGTGGTGGCGGGTGCGGTCTCGTTCGGTCAGTCCGCCCCAGATGCCGTGGGACTCGCCGGTGGTGAGGGCGTGGTCGCGGCATGCGGTGAGCACTGGACACTGCTGGCAGATCTGCTTCGCCGCCCGTTCTCGTCGGGCGCGGGCTCCGGCGCGTTCGCCCTCGGGGGAGTAGAACACGGTCGTCTCGGTGCCGCGGCAGGCTCCGTGGTGCTGCCAGTCCGACTGGGTGTGCGGGTGCGGGCGAAGGTGTTCGGGGGTGTTCATGCATCTCTTCCGGTACTGGGGTGATGGGCAGTGATGAGAGGGGTGGGAGGGTGGTGCGTGGTGTCAGTACGCCCGCTCGGACGGGTGCCGCAGGGTTCGGGTCTTTCGTGCTCCGGACGGGGTGGGGTGTCGTGTTGGGCGAACATGGCCGCGAGGTGGGCTTTGATGGTGGCGGTATTCATCGCGTGGCCGGGTGCTGCGTTGCGGGGGTGGGCGGGGAGGGGCATGGTGTGTTCTTCCGGTGGGGCGGTGAATGGTGATGCGGGATCGTGGTGGGCGCGGGGAAGCGGAGCGGGGCGGTGCGCGTGGACGAGGGTGCGCGGGTCAGGGGTGGACACCGGTCGCGGACCCGATGATGGTGTGCGACAGGACCCCTCGTCCTGTCGCACGATGGACGGGTTCCGCTGCGGCGAGCGGGCGCGGGTGAGTACGGGTGGTACCGATCGGGGGTATCGGCGGCCGGTGCGCCCCACGCGCTCGGGGTGGGGTGCTGATGCCTGGGCTCGACATCGGGGACACGACGGAGGCGGCGGTCTCGGGGGTGCCTCCACACCTTCGTCGTTGACCGAACTATGGGTCTGACGAGGTGTTATGCCTAGGGTAGCGAGGGTCTGATTGACGTTTCGACGAAATCGGTAAGGAGTAGTGGGCGTCACATGCCCGCGGCGACGGTTTCGGGGGGACGGCGGGAGAGTGGGCGCTGAGCCTGTCGGTGACGGGAGGTCCTCGGACGGCGGGCACGGTCGGCGATGGCACGGTCACCGGGTCTGTCGCCGCGGCGTGGGCGGGAGGTCGGTCGTCGGGTCCGTCGGTTGCCCGCCGGTCCACTGTGGCCCGCCGTGGGCGGCGGTGAAGGCGTGCGCGAGGCTGTCGAAGGTTCGCACGGTGTCCATGCCGACCCGTGCGATGATGCGGCGCAGAGGGTGAGGTGCGGCGACGGTCAGGTGGCCGCGTTGCTCGCGGATGCGGGGGCCGGCCTCGGCGAGTGCGGACAGGGCCGCGGTTCCGACGAAGCTGGTGTCGAGCAGGTCGACGACGGCGCTGCGGCCGTGTAGCACGACTTCGTCGAGGCAGGCGGTGAGTATCGGGGCGGTGATCGCGTCGACGTCGCCGCTCAGGCGCAGCACGATCGGACCGCCGGTGGGTTCGTCGATCTTGAGGGTGAAAGGGCTGTGGTCGGAGTCGGCTCGGTCCCAGCCGGCGGTTTCGGACAGGGACAGGCGTAGGCGTTGTGGGCTTTCGATGACCGATCGCAGGTAGGTCATGGTCGCTCCCGAAAAGGGGGCGGTCGGGGAGCGGGCACCCTGCCGGTGGGGGAGGGAGGTGGGTGCACGCACAGCGGCCGCAGTGGATGAAGTTCGGCGGCTGCTGTCTGAACCTGTGACGACGACGGTAACCCCGCTGCAGCCGGAAAGAAACCCCAGCATCGGCGCAGCACCCGCCGGTGTGGCGCCGACGCCCGCTTCACCCGGGCCGCGTCGAGGCTCGGCGGGATGCCTGCCCTTCTCGCGCGGACGCTCTCCGACGAGGACATACCTGGGGGTCGCGCGCGGTCAGTGGTGCCAGTGCACCGGGCCGATCCGCACGGTGACGCCGAACATGCGGCGGGCCGCGGGACGCGGCACGATCCGCACGCGAATCCGGGGTGGGTCGGGTGCCGGTGGTGGCGGGGCCCGCCGCTGCCGGTCGGGCTCGGCGCCCCGGAGGTCGGTGTGGTCGCGGGCGCGGACCGGGTCGCGCAGCAGGGTGTAGGCGGCGAGGATCTGTTGCAGGTGTTCGTCGGCACCGGGGTCCGCGGGCCCCGGTCCGCGGGTGTCGGGGTGGTGTCGGCGGAGCAGGCGCCGGTAGGCGCGGGCGATCTCGGACTGGGAGGCCGCGGGGGTCAGTCCCAGCACCCGGTACGGATCTCGGTCGACGCTCATCGTCACCCTTCCTCGTCCCGCTTCGCCCCCCGCATCTGTGTGGTCGCCGCGCTCCGACGCGTGGGGACCGGGCCCGCAGTGTTCGACACGACCTTGTCGTTTCGCGCCGCAAGACCGCGTGCGTGGCGGCGGCCCCCGCCGCCCGTTCGGGTACGCGTCCGGGTCACCGGGTGCGTCGGCTTCGTCCGCACCGCGAGCCCGCCTGCGGCACTGCTTATCTCTGCCGGTTCCCCGCGTGCGGTGGTTCGACGCGGGTGTGGTTTTTCGTGTGCGTGGCGGGTGGCCGGAGCCGGGGCGGCCGACGTCGAAAGGGTGCCATCGTCAATGGCGGTGCGCCCGAACATCATCGCTGTGGGTGTGGTGGCGCCGGTGTGTCTCGTCGGTGGGTCGGCGGCCCCGGATCGGTGCTGTGTACCAGGGGTTCGCCGTGCCGTGTCCGCGCAGTGGACAGGTGACGGAGGCGCGGCGGCGGTCGAACCCCTTTCGTGCATCTCGTTGCGGGTACGTACACGTGCATTTCGCTGTGGTGCTTTCTCACCCCCCTTTCTTCTTCGTCGCGATCGTTTCCGGTGTTGTTCTCGATCCCTGCGTCTCACCGCGGGTGTTCGAGTTCGCATCCCGGCCACCGCCCCGGTGGGCTCGCACCGCCCGGTGGCGAGCGCTGGGTGGCCCGGATCTGCGGGGCCGGGGGAGCGGTCACCGGCCACCCCGACCACCCGGGACGCGGTGGGTGCCACGGACCGGACCGTGCGGTGGCCATCGTCGCGAGCAGGACCGCGGCCTGCGGGGTGAGCGCGTCGGCGAGGATGCGATCCGAATCGGCGACGAGCAGCTCGTAGTCGAGCTCGTGCCACGGCCGCACCACAGCGCGTGCGATGCGCGGTGAGTCGGTGTCGGGTGCTGCGGTGACCATGATCGCCGGGGTCATCGATGTTCACCCCCTCCTGGGAGGGCTGTCACGGCGTGGGTCAGGCGGTGACGGCCCTGCGCTCGGAATGGTTGCTGATCTCGATCTTGCGGGGCTTGGCCTTCTCCGCGATCGGGATCGTCAACCGCAGCACCCCGGCGTCGTAGGACGCCTCGATCTTGTCCGGATCGAGGTTCTCGCCGAGGAACAGCTGCCGGCTGAACACCCCACGCGGGCGCTCGGAGGCCACCATCTCCTGCTTGTCGTCGAGCCCGGGCCGCTGCGCCCGCACGGTCACGGTGTCGCGTTCGACGTCCAGATCGATCGACTCCACCTGCACGCCGGGCAGGTCGAACTCCACCACGAACCGGTCATCCTCGCGCCAGGCGTCCATCGGCATCACCGCCGGCCGCGCCGCGGTGCCGAGGATCTGCTGCGTCAGACGGTCGAGGTCGCGGAACGGATCGGTGCGCATCAACATCGTCTCCACCTCCAGAAACCCTCTCATCTCAACACTTAAACTCCAGCAGATGCTGTAGATTCGGTATAGCATTTGTCGTAGACTATGACAAGAGTCTGGGCGAGATATTTTCCGATCGGAGCACGGCATGACCCCAGAATCCGAGCGCGACACCGAGATCCGCTCCCGGCGCGGGGTGTACGGCATCTCGGTGGCCGCCGAACTGTCCGGATTCGGGATCGCGGCGCTGCGGTTGTACGAGGAGTACGGGCTGCTCACTCCGGCCCGCACCGGGGGTGGCACCCGTCGCTACAGCGACGACGACCTGGTCCGGCTCCGGCGGATCGCCGAACTCATCGACGCCGGCGTCAACCTGGTCGGTATCGGCCACGTCCTCGACCTCGAGCGCCGGACCGGGGAACTCGAAGCCGACAACGCCCGTCTGGAAACCGACAACGCCCAGCTGCGCGCGCAACGACCACCGCCGCCGTGACGGGCCGCGCCAGGCCTCGTCGAGTGGGCGATCCCCGACCGTTCGACCGGCGGATCATGGTATCTGCGGCGCGGTCGGACGGCGACGTCCGTGCGCGCACACGCGTGAGTTGTCAGAAATGGGGTAACGCGCAGACCAGAAAAATCAGACCTGCCACGATGCCGAACACTCCGGCGAGCATGCCGAGCAGCGCTTCCAGGGATGTGGATTCATTGCCGGTGACGTCCGGGCGCCGGAGGCTCAATGCACCGGTGACGAGGGCGGCCCCACCGAGGACGATGCCGAACCCGAACATCCAGAACAGCACGATGGACAGGGCACCGAACATGATCGCCGCACCGGACAGGCGCGTCCCGCGGCGCGGGGTGGGAGCCGCCGGGGGAATTGCGCGCGGGTTCGGAGGCGAACGGACGCGCGGCGGTGGTCATGATCCTCCTTCATCGGACCGGGGAACGACGATTCCGCCGACGCGGCAACAGCCGTGATCGACCGCGATCGGCCGGGACCGCAGGCGACCCAGCTGGGCTATTTTACAGCCATCGCAAGCTCGCAGTCGGACCGGAACGCCGCGGCGAAGAGGGTAGAGCAAACCTTCGCTGCGCCAGCGCGTCCCGATTCGGTTATGGATCGATGCCGTCGACATTGGCGCTCGCAATCATTGATTACCAATTTCCGCATGCGTGCGCAACTGGCTGGCAAATACTGGCACTGGGGAGGGTTGAGTGCTAATTTCTGGTGTGCACAGTGACTGCGCTCGTCGGGTGACGGGTGACGGGTGCCGGAGTCGAGGGGAGGTGTGCTGCTGTGCGCCACGACGATCGACATCAGCAGCAACAGTTCGGTGATCCCACGGTCGAGGCCCCGCTGGTGCTGGGTGAACCGGTGCGCTGGCCGGAGCCGAGCCCGCTGGCCAACTGGTGGCAGCAGATACTGTTCGGTGAACGGGAGGCGATGTGAGAACCATGCGCCCGCCGCACACCGTTTTCTCTTGCAGCCGTTGCGATCACGTGTACCGGTCGCGGGAGGTAGAGCGGTCCTTCGCCGCTGCGATGGCCCGGTTGAACGGGTGGGAGATCGGTGACGGTGTCCTGTGTCCCGGCTGCGCCTCGGTCGGCGCGCTCACGGCCTGACGGGTCGTCTTCGAGAGGCCAGGAGCCTGCACCTGCGGTGAACCGGCACCCAAAGTCGTCAGCGGTGGTCACCGGTGGGGCGGAGCAGGGTGGTGCGGTGGCCGCTGAGCGAGGCGATGTCGATGAGGAGATAACAATCGCCGGCAGAGCCGCTCCACGGGGAACGGGTGGGATCGTCGAACCCGCCGAGACCGTCCGTGCCGGCGAACAGTCGGGCGCGACCGATCGCGAGCACCGACCAGCCCGAGCGCGTCGACGCGGTGATGTTTCCGGTTTCGAAGGCGAGGACGGTGCCCTCGAAGCGGGTGAACCACGGATTGTCTCCGGTCGGGATGACGATCTGCCCGTCCGGGCAGGCGAAGGTCACCGGCCGCACCGCCGGCAGGGCGTCCTCGGTGTAGAGCAGCCGCCCGACGGGGACCGACCGCAGGAAATCCAGGCACTCCCGTGTGGTGAGAGGCCCGTCCGTGGCGGTGTTCGCCGCCGTCGGTCCTGGGCGAGGGTCCATCACGTCCCAGTTCTGTTGCCGCAAAGTGCTCTGTCGACATCTTCAGCATCGCCCGACAGCAATCGCCTCGATAGGGGACAACGTCACTGTCCCTCCGCTCATCGACGATCCGCCCGGACCGGCGTCCTCTCGGGGTGCTCGGACTCGACTCGACGACGGGTGCGTGGCCACCTCGATGGCGGTCTTCGCCGGATCCGCCGTTTCCGCCCCGTCCGACGGGGCACTCGGCCACCAGGTGCTCGGGCCTCTGCGGGAAGGTCGCGATCGCAGATGGGGTCCCGGGCCGAACGCGGAGGCAACCGATGAGTATGCGGGTGTGTGACACCATCGACCACGACGAGATCCGCCGGTGGATCCAGCTGCATCGCGGTGCACCCGCCCGGGTCCCGGACCCGGCGGCGGTCTGCTCGGCGGAGGTGCTGCTCGTCGACTTCCTCGGGGCCCGTTCGGGTCATTATTTCGAGCACATTTCGTGGGAGGAATGGTTCGCCTGGTTCGACGATCACCACCTGTGTTTCCGCTGCCCGGCCGATCCGGAGAGCCTGTCGTTTCACCTGTTTCCGCGCGGAGCGACCCCGTCGACCGTCCATGCGGTCAACCTGAGCCCCTAACTGTCCATGCCATTGCCATTGCCATTCGATTTGGGGCACGAACGAACTGGTGCTCAGTGCGCCTCATCGTGGGGCAGCGCGACCTCTTCCCCGTCAGCGAGCAGGTCGAAGGCGCTCTGTCTCGAGTGGATGACAGAAAGCTGCGGACTCCATGCCGTCCCAGATCGCAGACCTCGGATGGAGGTCCGCACCGTTGGCGGTTCCGTCATTGGGACAACGGTGGGCTGCTCGAGCGCGACAATAGGTGGATGACCGAGCTGCAGATCCGTGAGGCGACGCCGGACGACGCCGGAATATGTGGGCGCATCATGTTCGACGCCTTCGAGGCGCTCGCCACACGCCATGACTTTCCGATCGAGGCGGGCACACCCGAGTTCGCCGACTTCCAGATCACGGCGATGCTGGCCACCGACGGCATCTACGGTCTCGTTGCCGAGCGTGACGGCCGCATCGTCGGCAGCGCCTTACAGGACGAGCGCGGCAAGATCGTCGGCATCGGACCGGTGGCCGTGGACCCGGGGGCGGCGGACGCGGGGGCGGGTCGTGCGTTGATGGAGGCGTTGCTTGCGCGATCGGAGGAGCGCGACGTCGCCGGGGTGCGGTTGGTACAGACGGCGTACAACTACCGGTCGTTCTCCCTGTACGCCAAGCTCGGTTTCTCCGTGCGTGAGCTGTTGTCCGTCTTCCGGGGAACGCCACGCGGGTCCGTGATTCCGGGCGCGGTCGTGCGTTCGGCGACACCGGATCAGATCGCCGGGTGCGACGAGATCTGCCGGCAGGTGCACGGCCACGACCGCCACGGTGAGCTGCAGCACTGGGTCGATGTCGGCACCGCCCGCGTGGTCGAGCGGGGCGGCCGGATCACCGGTTACGCGACGGGTTTCGGCTACACCTGGCACGCGGTCGGCGAGACCGACGACGACGTCATTGCGCTGCTGGCCGGCGCCGAGGAGTTCACCGGCCTGGGGTTCCTCGTACCGTCCCGCAATACCCGCCTGATGGCCTGGTGTTTCGATGCCGGGCTGCAGCTTGTGCAGCAGTCGACGCTGATGACGATCGGGCTCTACAACGAGCCGCGGGGGGCGTGGCTGCCGTCAATCGGCTACTAGTGGTCCCCACGCGAGGAGTGACCGGTGTCAGCGCGGGCGGGAATCCGGTCGTGCGGTGAGGCGAGGGACACGGCCACGGGACGGCCATGGAACCTGCGCAGATCGCTGACCAGTCCGACGCGGAGGAGGCTTGGCGGATGGTGTCGTCGGCGACGCCCGCCCAGTCGATCCCCTCGTCGTTGTCCATGTGCACCGTCGACCTCCGCCCGGTAGTCGCGCGGCCGGTACCCCGCCGGGGTAGATATTTGCCCGGCCGACGGGTGTGGGCGGGAACAATGACGGTGTGGGTCGAATCGTGTGTATCCCGGTGGACACGCCCGGACTGTTCCGTATTCGGCGCCCGAGCGGGCAGGTCGTCGAGACGGTCGTGGTCGCGAAGTATATTCGGCTGGGGGCGGTGCATGGGCACGGGCTGTGTGACTTCCTGGTGCGTTATCACGAACGCGAGGTCACGGTGTCCGAGCTCAAACGTGAGTGGGGTGAGGACTCGGTGGAGCTGATGGACGCCGCACGATTCATCGATGAGTGGGTCAGGGGCAAAAGGAAGCGCCGTAGATCGGTGTAAGCAACTGACGACCGGCAGCCCCTGAGGTTCGACGCCGCCTGACCGCCGAGCATCCATGTTGTGATCGCCGAGCATCCCTGTGGGGGGCCCGGAGGTGTCTCGTCGGCGACGTCGGGGTTTCGACAAGGTCAGGGGCTGTCGGGGCAGAAGGAGAGGCGCCTACGCCTCGTCCGGGGAGACGAGCACGGACGGGAGGGTCAGGTCACGGGCCTGCGTCGCGGCCTCGCACCCGGTGTGGGGGCGCCCAGCTGTCGGCAGTAGGTGGGGGCTGTTGTCGAACGCGCGGGCACTCCCCGCGTGGGTGAGAGGCCCACCGCTGTCCGTGACGTCGGGGCCGGTTCGGGCCCGGCGGTGTCAGTGATGGGTGCTGTGGTCGGCAGTGGTGGCGCAGCCCGGGCACAGGGTGGATTCGTCGAAGGCCCAGCCGCTGATCCGGGCCGTGGCGGTGGCTACGGCCCGATCGTCGGTACCGGTGCGGTACCCGTGATCGCACCGATCGCAGCGCACTTCCCACGCCCCGGTGCCCGCACGGATCATCACCGATCATCGCTTTCTCGTCGACGGAGTTCGATGCGGGAACATCCGAGGACCCTCGGTCCGCGCGCGCTGCACATGCAGAGCCGAATGCCCTTCACCGAGCACGGTAACCGCCACCTCGGTCTCGGCCTGCGCTCGCCGGTCGGATCCACCACGGGCGAGGTGCGTTCTCGGCGGCAGTACCCACCGAAGGGTGAAGAGGTCGGTTCGCAGGGCGAAGCAGCCCCCTTCTCAGGCAGGCCTGGGACGGCCGCGGCGCCGATCGGGCGACCGTGTTAGTGATGGGCGCGAATGGGTAAAGCGTAGGCACGACGTCACCGCTCTGGCGTGCCCATCCGATCCCCATCTGGGAGGTTCCCATGTCGACTGATGCGATCGTGCTGTTGAGGAACGACCACAAAGAGATCCGGAAACTGTTCCGCGACTTCCGCGGCGCCGGGCCGAACGCCCGCGTGGAAAAGGGCCGCATCGTCGATGCGATCATCGAGGCCCTGACGGTGCACACGTACATCGAGAACGAGGTCATGTACCCGGAGGTACGCGTGTTCGCCCCCGACCTCGAAGACGACATCCTCGAATCCTACGAAGAGCACCACGTCGCGGACGTGCTGGTGGTGGAGTTGGCCGGGATGAAACCCGAGGACGAGCGATTCGACGCGAAGACCACCGTGCTGATCGAGAACGTCGAGCACCACATCGACGAGGAGGAGCAGGAGTGGTTCCCCAAGGTGCGAGAAGAGTTGGGGCGTAAGAAACTTCAGGAGATGGGTGCGCGGCTGCTGGAAGTGAAGGAGAAGGCGCCGCGGTCGCCCGCCCAGCCCTCGGCCCTGAAGAAGACGGTCGACGCGGTGATCAAATAGCGGCGGCGATCGCAGGTGCGGGACCGGGAACGGTGAATTTGACCGGCCAGGTTGTGGGTGCGGCTCGGACGGTGTTTGTCCGGGAGCTGTTCGCGGTCGGTCAGCAGGCCTGCGCGGCGGCGGCCGGCTGGGGGTGTAGCGGATGCACGATGCCTGTGATGGGCAGCGGGCGCCCAGTCGCGGACCTTTAGAACCAGTGACGGCGGCCGCCGACGGCGCGGCCGGTGGCCCCGAGCAGCGCGAGGATGACTCCGATGACCAACAGGATGATCCCGATGGTCCAGAGGATCGAGATGCCCGCCACGAATCCGATCACGAGCAGAATCAGTCCGAGAATGATCACGATGAACCCCGTCCCGGCGCGGCGCGCGCCCTTCATCCGCGGTTACCCGTTCGTCCTAGCCGGAAAACAGATGGGCGACGGCGGGATACGCAGGGTCGGCCGCGCGGCGGGTGCACCCATGCCCGGCAGGTCTCACTGTGGTTTGTTCGGGGCCCTGCAAGAAGCGCACCATCACTTCCTGCGGGGCGCCGGACTCGCGCTGGCCGAATCCGGGCTCAAACGACGATGGACCGGTTGGGCGATCAGCGGCTGTAGGCGACCAGGGTGGTCCACATCGTCTGCACCGGGGTGTCGTGTTGGTCGAGCATGATCGTCTTCGTGACCATGATGTCGTTGCCGGCGGCGTGGCGGAACGAGTCGAGGAAGACGTCGCAGATCAGGCGGTCGCCCACCGTGATGGGGCGGTGGAACTGCAGGCGTTGATCGGTGTGCAGGATCTCGGCGGGGTCGTAGCCGGTGAGGACTTCGTCGAACAGGTGCTGCTGCGCGATCATCGCCACGATGGACCCGAACGTGAGCGGGGCAATCAGGCCGTCATAGCCCAGGCCGACGGCGGCGTCCTCGCTCCGGTGCGCCGGATGGGGGTCTTGCAGGGATCTGGCGAACTCGCGGATCTTCTCGCGGCCGACCTCGTAGAAGTCGGTGACCCGGTAGTGATGACCGACCAGGCCCGCTGTCCGCTGCGCCCGGGTCGTCCTGGTGTCGTCGAGGATGGTGGCCACCGAGGAGAACCTACCGGTTCGTATGTGCGGTCGCCGGGCACTGCACTCCCGTTCCTGGATGGTGTGCGTGTCGGACGGGTGCGTGCGGCAACGGATCGCCCCGCCCCAGACCGGCAGAGTTGCGGTATCTCTGCGTCTCCTGCGTCCCAGCGTCCGGGCTGGCAGCGGAGATCGGTGGCCGGTGCTGTGATGCACGCGCACCCACTGCCTGCGGTTGGGGGGCGGACCGGGCGGGTACGCGAAGGCGGTGACGGCGAACGAGCATGTGCAGGCAGGGCGCCCCGGTGCCGCGGGTGAGCAGGTCTCGGTGCTGTTGATCGCGGATCCGGGCGAACCGGCGGCTCTCGCCGAGCGCCTTGCGGAGTCCCTGCCGGACCGCCTGCGCAGCCCTGACCGGGGCGAGCGTCGGTGGACGATGTGCGTGCGCCGCAAGCCGTACCTGCCCGACGAGCAGGCTGATTTCGCTGATGTCATCGACACGGTGGATCCGTCCTCCGAAGCGGAGGACATCGTCGTGTATCTCACCGATCTGCCGCGCCGCGAGGACACCCTGCCGGTGGTGGCCGACGTCAGCGCCGACCACAAGTTCGCGCTCATCTCCGTCGCCGGGGTGGGCGGTCTGCGCATCGAGCGCCGGGTCCGCGCCGTCACCGAACTCGCGATCGCCCGCGTCCTCGGGGAACCGGACCTCAGGCCCGGCGGGGCGCGGCGGTTTCCGTCGGCGCAGATCCAGGGCGGTATCCGGTACTTCGCGCCGTCGGGGCTGCGGCGGCTGCGGCTGTTGTCGGGGATGGTGCGGGCGAACCGGCCGTGGCGGCTGGTCACCGGACTGTCGAAGGTCCTCGTCGGCGCCTTCGCCACGGGTGCGATCGCGCTGGCCACCAACACGATCTGGTTGTTCGCCGACACGATGGGTCCGTGGCGGATGGGTGCGGCGACGGTGCTGTCGATCGTGGCGATGATTCTCTGGCTGATCCTCGATCACGAACTGTGGGAGCGGCCGACGTCGCCGGACGAGCGCGACCGATCGGTGCTGTACAACACCGCGACCGTGGTCACCCTGGTCATCGGCGTGATCGTGCTGCACGTGGCCCTGTTCGGTCTGCTGCTGTTCACCGCGTGTCTCACGCTGCCCCCGGAACTGCTGTCCCGCACTCTCGGGCACGGGGTGACCTTTGTTGATTACCTGACGCTCGTCTGGTTGCTGGCGTCCATCGCCACCATCGGTGGGGCGCTCGGGTCGGGTCTCGAGGACGACGCCGCCGTCAGGGAGGCCGCGTACGGGGTCCGACAGCGGCAACGCATCGAGGAGACGCAACCACCGCCGAACCAGGCGCGATGAACGTGGCCGAAGCGTGCCGACCGGGGCCCGGTGAGTGATCGGGGATGTCCCGAAGATGCGCAGGTCCCAGATCACCTGCTCGACCGGTAGACCGCCCGGTCCCGGGTGTGTGGCCTGACTTCGAGCACCCCGCGGGACTGTCACTTCCCCCCCGCGTGCGGGTTCGCTCGAGGTCGGTCTCGAAGGTCCCGACCTGCGTATTCACACCGCCGTGTCGGTGCCCGATTTTCACGAACTTATCGCCAATCCTCAGCCCGGCCGTCATTCCGTAACGCGATCCGCAGAGCGGAAGCCCATGCCGAGCGCGGTTTACCTGCATCCCCCGTCGGGCACCCGAACACGGACATCAACCGACGAGAGGTGTGGTTCCCAGTGCGCGCAGTCACCTGGCAAGGCAAACGAAAGGTCAGCGTCGAAACCGTCGCCGATCCCAAGATTGAACAACCGACGGACGCCGTCATCAAGGTCACCACGACGAACATCTGCGGGTCCGACCTGCACCTGTACGAAACTCTCGGCCCGTTCATGGGAGAAGGGGACGTCCTCGGCCACGAACCGATGGGAATCGTCGAAGAAGTCGGCGCGGAGGCGGGAAACCTGAAGGTCGGCGACCGGGTGGTGATCCCGTTCCAAATCTCCTGTGGCGACTGTTTCATGTGCAACCTGAAGTTGTATACGCAGTGCGAGACGACGCAGGTCCGCGAGCAGGGCATGGGAGCGGCGCTGTTCGGCTTCTCGAAGCTCTACGGCCAAATTCCGGGAGGACAGGCCGAATACCTTCGCGTCCCCCAAGCCCAGTTCACCCACATGAAAGTTCCCGAGGGACCGCCGGATTCCCGATTCGTCTATCTGTCCGACGTGTTGCCCACGGCGTGGCAGTCGGTCGAGTACGCCGCCATCCCCGCGGGCGGGTCGGTCACCGTAATCGGGCTCGGACCGATCGGAGACATGGCAGCGCGCATCGCCCACCACAAGGGCGCACGGGTCATCGCGGTCGACAACGTCCCCGAACGCCTCGCCCGCGCCAAGGCCCGGGGCATCGACACCCTGAACCTGGACGAGCACGGCAGCGATCTCGCCGACGCGATCCGCGACGCGACCGACGGCCGGGGCACCGACTCGGTGATCGATGCGGTCGGGATGGAGGCGCACGGATCACCGATCGGCAAGCTCGCCCAGCAGATCGTCGGGTACCTTCCCGACGCGGTCGCGGCGCCGCTCATGCAGAAGGCCGGAGTCGACCGTCTCGGTGCCCTGTATTCGGCGATCGACATCGTTCGACGCGGCGGAACCATTTCCATCATCGGCGTCTACGGCGGCATGGCCGACCCGATCCCCATGCTCACCCTGTTCGACAAGCAGATCCAGCTGCGGATGGGGCAGGCGAACATCAAGAAGTGGGTGGACGACATCATGCCGCTCCTCGGCGACGACGACCCCCTCGGCGTCGACACCTTCGCCACTCACACACTCCCCCTCGAACAGGCACCCCACGCCTACGAGATCTTCCAGAAGAAACAGGACGGGGCGGTGAAGATCCAGCTCACACCCTGAACAACGCACTCGCTCAGCAGGAGCAGCGCACCAACAGCCCGCTGACCAGTACAAATATCAGCGAAATACATGTCCCGCTCCCGGTTGTATAGCTGATCGACCGTTCCGGTGACGCCCCTCGCACTTGCAACCAAGGAAACCTGATATTCAGCGAACAGCTGTTGCGGGTCTTGCGTACGACCCGGCCGCAATGAGATGGCCCACGTCGATAGGCAATTGCAGTGCGAAGTGCCGCCCTAAGCGCGTCAAGGTCGTCACCGGTCACGACAGCCGCGATATGTCCGTCCGGCCAGATAATCCACATCTCGTCATCGCCGGCCGCGAGGCCGCTCCGCAGCGACCCGCCTGACATCGATGTCGGACAGTCGGTGCATCCGCACGGGCGCCCGCACTGCGTCGAGAACGGTGCGACGGAGTCGATTGTCGTCGACGGTATCCCCGAACACGATGAGGATGCCGTCGCGGCACCACGCCCGCAGATGGGTGGCGCCGATCCCAAGCACATACACCGGTGCGTCGGGCACCAGGACTCCGGGGGCGGGAGGAGCCAGAGTTCCCTTCGGCGGCCGTCCCCCGAACGGGTGCAGTTCGGCCGGCGTGGTCAGCGGGAAATCGTGGTACCAGAATGGTTCCGAGAGCCGTCCTGAATCGACCTGAGCTTTGGCGTTCTCGTCGGTGTGGGCGATTGGAGGACATGCATCCGGTAAGCGCGCTGCTGATCATCCTGAGGCACAAGAAAATCCATCGTCGAGGATGTGACGTCGATGTTTTCAAGGGCGGCGGCACGTCGTTCGAGGTCGTAGGTCCTGATCGAGGAAACGGGGGGCTCACGGACCCCGGTCAGCCAGCACCTGGCGAAGCTGCGGTTCACCGGACTGGTGGACACCCGCAAGGATGGCCGGCGGGTGATCTACTGCATCCACGACGGCCACCTTTCCCGGCTGGTCCCCGAGGGCATCAACCACGCCGACCACGTCGTCAGCGGACCCCCACACGAATAAGTCCACCGCCCCGGCTGACATCTGGGCGTACGCGGGCGCGGGTAATGAGCCGCACAAGAGCCCGATCAGGTCGCCGGTACTTCTTCAGACCGGGCTCCCGAGTTCCCCGCTTACGGTTTCAACGGTTCCCCGGTCACGAGGAAAATCACCCGACGCCCGACCACGACGGCGTGGTCACCGAAGCGTTCGTAGAAGCGGCCGAGCAAGGTCACGTCCACCGCGGCCGGGATGCTGCCCTCCCAGGCCGGATCCTGGATCAGCGCGAGCAGCCGTCGATGCAGGTCGTCGAGCTCGTCGTCACGTCTGCCGATCTCGGCGGCCAGTTCGGGATCGTGCCCGCGCAGGACCCGTTCGGCGAGGCCGGCCAACTCGGCCGCCACCCGCCCCATCCGGGAGAGCAGTTCCTCGGCTTCCCCGGAGGTGACGTGCTCGGGATGGCGGCGGCGGACACTTTCGGCGACATGCTGTACCAGCCCACCCATCCGGCTCAGGTCCGTCACCAGGTGCACACCGGTGACGACCTGACGGAGATCTCGCGCCACCGGGGCCTGCAGCGCCAGCAGCGTCATCGCCTGGTCCTCGCACGGACCGCGTAGCTCCTCGATCCGCTCGGTGAGGTCGAACACCCGCTCGGCCAAGGGCAGGTCCGCCAGCACCAGGGCCTCGGTCGCCACCTGGACGGCCTCCCCGGCCAGATGGCACATCGATGCCAGCTGGTCGGTCAGGTCGTCGAGCTGCTCGTGAAACTTCATCCGCATGCGCATCATCATCGTGCACCCCGCATCGCCGGGCGAGCGAACCCCCTTTACCCGAGCACCCGACTTCGCAGAACAGTGCCTGGTCCGCCGAGACTCGCCATCGATTCCGCAGGCCCGTCGCGGATTGTCGAACAGTGAGCGACGACATCCGCAGTCGCAGAATGTAAAACGTGCGGGACCGCGCTTCCCTCATGTTCGGCCTCACTCGCCCGCGCCGGACACAGAGGGCTCCTCGACCACCGTCTCGGGCACCCCAAATATGTCCGGGCGAGGTTGCGTTGAAGTTCCCTCCCGTCGCCGTCAACGTTCGCCGCATCCACGTGTTCGGTCGCTAGAGCGTGTCGATTCGATCGAGTGGGTGGCCGAGTGGTTCCGGTCGCGGCGGACGTGCACTGCCCGCCGGTCCGATCGGGCGGTGCCGGCGGGGCGGGTTGCGGCATACCCACCGAGCAGGACCAGAGCGATGACCGCGAGGATGAGCCAGACCGGGAGCGGACCCTCGACACTTCTCTCGGCGGCCAATACGGCGGCGGCTGTCGATGTCATCGACAGCCGTCCTTTCCAAGTCGATTGCGGGTGCGTGGGTGGGAGACGGTCAGGTGACCGGGAGTCCGACCAGTCCGGCGGCGAGGCCGAAGAGGGCGCACACGCCGAGGGTGTGCAGCACCGACCAGTTCCACCGGTAGATCATCACCACGGCGAGGACCGCGATGACCGCGACGACCGGGCGGATCGAGCGCAGGTCGGGCACCAGCAGGTGGATCGGTCCCCAGCGCAGCATCGTGGCGTCCGCGAAGAGGGTGTGGACGGCGAAGTGCAGCGCGAGGTTCGCGATCACGCCGACGACGGAGGCGGTAATTCCGTTCAGCGCGGAGGTGAGGTGGGTGTTGTTGCGGAGCCGCTCGACGTAGGGGGCGCCGAGGAAGATGAACTCGAAGCACGGTACGAACGTCACCCACGTGGTGAGCAACGCGCCGATCGTGCCGGCGACCCAGGGGTCGAGGTCGCCGGGCTTGCGGTAGGCGCCGAGGAACGCCACGAACTGCACCACCATGATCCGCGGGCCGGGTGGTCTCGGCCAGGCCGAGACCGCGGGACCATCTCGCCGGGGGTGAGCCAGCCGTAGGTTTCCACCGCCTTCTGCGCCACGTAGGCCAGGACGGCGTAGGCGCCGCCGAAGGTAACCAGCGCGGTGCCGGAGAAGAACATCCCCTGTTCGGTGAACACGCTGTGCCGGCCGGTGAACACGACCATCGCGATCATCCGGACGGCCCACGCAACCAGACCGACACCGAGGACGAGGATCGTGCGTCTCAGGCGGGGGGTGTCGGCGTGCAGGGCGTCGTCGGCGATCAGCGGCGGCGCCTCGTCGCTGTCGTTCGTTGGGCCGTCGCCGCCATGACGACCATCGCATTGATGGGGATCGCCGCCGCCAACACGCGGAATCAGCCCCCGCCCGATGGCGATGGCCCATGTCGTCCCAGGTCGCAGACCTCAGATGGAGGAAGTCGCACCGTTAGCGGATCGACTAGCGGTCCTCGCTATTCCTATCCGGAGCGCCCGCCTCAGAAGTACTTTCTGCGCCCGGAACCGCCACCCAGGGAGACGATTCCGGCCCGAAGGATCTCCGGCGGAGGAAGCTTCAAGTACGTGGTGACAGGCTCCCGCCCAATCGCCGGCCGGGCCGCAACGAGGGGCAACTCGATTGCGTCGGGCTGCGGTGAGGCCTCAAAGAAGTACCCGTGCCGATACGTGTTCCTGCTGGTGAAACCCCGCAGTGCTGCGACGGGGAACGGGCTGGAGGACAGAATCTTCGAGAGCCCGCAACTGCAGTCGTTCGCCCACCCATTCCCTGCGGCGGCGTTCCTTTACCCGAAGGAGAACACCGCAAATCCGATGTCCGCGAGTCGCGGGTGTGATTGGCAGAGCGGCCGTTCGGGAATGGCGGACCCGTCGTTGGGAACGAGTACGAGGCCCGCAATCTTGTCCGTTTCAGGCTTACGCCACGGCTATGAGGACTGTCGCGGTGAGCGCAGCGGCCAGTCCGAGTGTCTGGGGTGGCCGGAGGCGCTCGTGGAGGAACACGATTCCCACGATCACCGGGACGACCGGATAGAGCGAGGACAAGACAACAGCGACGGTGACGAACTCGGTTCGGAGCGCGTAGAGGTAGGCGGCCAGCGCGGTTGCGGCCAGCACGCCCGCACCGACGCTGAGCGCGAGAGCTGAGGGGCTCGTAGGTGCAGTGTTTCGCACGGTGGTACTCCGCAGCAGCGCGACCGCAGCAACCAGGATCGTCGCGATGGCCGCGGCACGACCGCTGAGGATGGGCCACAGACCCGAGGACGGTTCCGCCTGCGCGAGACAGAGGTACTGGATGGCGATGCCGCCGCCCGCGGCGAGACCGTCATAGACGGCGGCGCGCGAGGCAGAGCCCGACCCGTCGGTGCTACTGCTGATGAACCACAACGCCGGCAGCGCGATCAAGATACCGACCCAGGTCAGCCAGGGCGGCTTGTCGCCGAGGAACGCAACACTGATCAGGACCGGCAGCGCAACGCCGCCGACGGCGCTGAGAGGCACAACGACGGACATCGCACCACGACTGAGGCCGCGGAAGAGGAACGCCATGGCCAGTCCGGTACCGATGCCGGAGCCCGCACCCCAGGCCAAGTCGGCGCCCTGCGTCGGGGTGGGCGAAATGACGAGCATGAGGAGGGCAGTGGCACACAGACCGCCGACTTGCCCGATGAGAGCAACGCGCACAAATGAGATGCGCCGTGACGCCAGACCGCCGATCACATCGGAGATCCCGTAGCTCAGGGCCGAGACCAGCGCCAGGGCGATACCCACGACTTCACATCTCCTCCGCGCGTTCGGCCTGCCCGACCGGGCACGGGGCCGAACGCGTACAACTCTTTCGATCACAGAGGCGGCAGATGCGTTGGCCCTGCCCCGTCTCCTCGTAGACGTGCGTCAGGATCTTCTCCAACAGCGCGGCCAGCGCCTGCTGGTCTCTCTCGTCGAGCTTGGCGACGGTGTCAACGAGCGGAGCACTGCGGCCCCTCAGCAACTGCTGCGCGAGTCGATTTCCCTGTTGAGTCGGCCGCACGGTCATCCACCGTCGGTTGACGGGGCTCGGAATTCGTTCCACGAGGTCATCGGCCTCCAGTGAGTCCACCATCCGAGCGGCGGCCGGCTGGCTCAGCCCCACCCGCCTACCCAGTTCGCTGACGCTCAGCCCCGGATGAGCGAATAGTGAGACCAGGGCTGCCGAACTACTCGCACTCAGCCGTCTCACCGAAGTCGCTCCGCCAACGGTGAGGTCGGTGAGCGCCAGGGAGGCTGCCCCAAGAAGATTGGCCGTGCGTTCGATGTCATGCATACTGCATTACTTCATGCAGTTTGCATGAACGTCAAGGTTGGATCTGCACATCGAGACCCATCTGTGCCTGTCCAATCAGAAAGCGGCGGCAGTTTCAGTCGACCTCTCGTTAGCCACAGCCGATCCAACTCCCACGGGTTCTCATACGGAACGTGCGCAGTGTACGTCGCGGACCAGAATGCACCCGCATGGTGCCGCCGATGGTGACGACTTGTGCGTGTGACCACCCGTGGGCCTCACCGAAGTCCTGGGCGACGCGACGGCCGCGTATGAGGGTGGGATTGGTCAGGTCCGCGTCCCGCCGGCGGTCGAAACGGCGGTATTCGCGGCGAATATCGAGCGGGAGACGGAGTTGAACCCCGGCCCCTGTGGGATCTCGGCGCTCGGGACCCAGGGGTCTGGGGCGCCGTCCTCGCGTGCCGCCCTTGCTCAGTCGTGCTCGTCCGGGGATGCGGTGGTGGTCGCGGTGCATGCGGGCGAAGAACAGCTGCTGGCTGCGCACCCGACGCAGAAACGGTTCGGAGACTGCGGTTTTCCCGGCGGCTTTGGCGTCGGCGAGCGCCCGTTCCTGCCCGTGGGGACCACCGCGGGCCCGCCGGATGAGGCCGCAGCGGGCGGACCCTCGGGCTCGTGGCCGACCGGGCGAGTGACCTTATCGGGCTCGTGGCCGACCGGGCGAGTGACCTTATCGGGCTCGGGGAAGTAGTTCGCCGACCTCGCAGCCGAGCACGGTGCAGATGGCGTCAAGGTCGGCGAGTTTGATGAACTGGCCAACGAGTCGGTCGACCACATGCCCGACATCTTCCCGGCGCTGATGGTCAGCCCGTGGATCCTCGACGCCGGGCGAGTCGTGAGATAGTACATCCTCTCGAGAGACTTTCTCGCAGCGCTGTTTTCGGCACCACCATCACAAACGCGGCAACCCCAATGGGGGTCGGTACTTCGATGGCACCGTTTCGACCAACCCGGTCACAGCGACCCACCTGCTCGGGGGTGGTGTGGTCGCAGTGTTGTCTGTCGGCCTGGGGGTGCCGTGGAGTGCTCGCTGCTGTGGTTGTGGTCCTCGTTCCCTTTGTCCTGATCGTTCCCGCGTCCATCTTCTGCGGGGTGCGGTAGTAGTGGTCGAGCGGCGCCGTCTCGGCCGCCGCGGCGGCCGATTCCGGACACCGCATTTTCAGCGGATTATCCGACGCGTCGCGTGGGGGATCGGCTGGATCCGCGGTGGGTCCCACAAGGTCGTCGATACCCCGTCCCGGAAACCGGCAAGGAACCGGACGGCTGACGGTGCGAGATGGTTGTCCGATTCGTGCCGGTGAGAGTCAATCCGAGGCGGGCCGGTCGGGGGACGGTTCGGGGGTGCGGAAGATCTGCTTCTCGCCGCGGGCCTGTTCAATGCGGTCCTCGAATTCGTTCTCCGCCTCATCGGTGTCGTCGTCGGTGGTTGGCGGTGTGGGGGTGCCGGGGGCACCCAACCCAGGGTCGGCGGCGTCGATCTCGTCGGAACCCACGTGGGTGATCGGCAGGAACGGTTCGTTCATCGACATGGATACATCCTGCCTCGGCGGTGCGGGACCGCCAACAGGAGCGGCGAGCAGACTGGCGAGGCGAGAGGGCCTCAGACGACCGCTGGGGGACACCGATGAGGCATTGCCGGCGGGCAGGGTGTCCTACGGTCAGCAGCTGTTCTATTCACCGCGAAGACCCTGGCCAGTGCGCGAGACGCGACTCCCACTCGGTCACCGCTTCGGATGCGTTCGTGTGCCGTTCCGCGGATCCCAGCGGGGTATGGGCGTCGATTGCGAGATCGACCAGGGCGTGGGCGACGGTCAGCACGCTGAGGTGATGCCGGCGCGCGACTCGGAGCAGTTCGTCGAAGGCCTCGGTCGGACTGCAACGGCGTAGTGCGATCAGGATGCCTTCCGCCACCGACAGCGTTTCCCGTCCGTCCCTGGCATGTTGGACACCAACCCGGATGTTCGGGTGCGGTTCGGGCACCGACGTCATGGGCATCGTCATCTTTCGTGATCGGGCTCCACTCCCGGTCGTGGATCGGGCCTGTCCTTCCCTCGGCGTACCCGAAACGGGTCCGATTCACGCACGTCACAGGAGGACGTGGAGGATCACCCACGCCGTGCCGGAAGCGAGCCGCTGGTGAACAGTTGCCGAATTCCCCCTGCCCGACCTGTCCGGGTGCTTACCCATCGGCGGGGCTGGGTAGGCGAGGCAGCGGTGCACCTTGCGCCGACCCGATGCCGTCAAATGCCGAAGGGGCGAAATACCGCATGAGCACATCGAATACATCAAGCACCACTACTTTGCTGGCGCAGCTGCGCACAGTCCTCGACTTGACCCACACCGAAATTCAGATCGCCGAAACCCGCACAGTGCAGGCCCGCACCGAGGCCGTCCGCCGGGAGCTGACCGAGAACGCCGACAACGGCCGCGCCCGCGCCGAGGCCATCGAGTCCGCGATCCGCGAACTCGGCGGCGCCCCGGAGTTGATCGGCCCGTTCCTCGGGCGAGCCGCCGCCGCGGTCAAGGCGATCGTCGAGCAGGCCCAACCGTTCGACGAAGCCCTGCTCGGCGATCTCGCGCTCGAACACCAACTCCTCGACCGGGCCCGCTACATCAAGGCCCTCGCCGCCGCGGCCCAGAAGAAGGAGGTCGAGAACCTGGCGTTCCGGCTGATCGCTGCCCACTCGGCGACCGTCGACTGGCTGACCACCGTCCTCGCCGAGGATGCGTTGGGCGGGCCGGCGGCACTGCGCCGCACCCCGCTGCAGGCGGCGGCCGGGACCGCGGTGCGGCTGGTCAACGCGCCGGTGTCCTGGTCGGCCCGCGGCCTGGACCGGGCTCTCGACACCGTCCGCGCCACCCCACCGGCGCTCAGTGACCTACTGAACCGAGGAGCGCAGGCCGGCGACGTCGCCGTCAAAACCCTAACTGCATCCCGAGACGCCGCCCTCGAGACCGCGGAGCAGGTCACCCGCCGCGAAGGAGCCGACGGGGTCGCGGAAGTGCTGCATTCGGCCCGTACCGCGGCCGGGGTCCTCGAACCGGGGGAGCTGCCCATCGAGGGCTACGACGACCTCAACGTCGCGGAGGCAGTGGCTGCAGTCAAGGAATTGACCGAACCGGCGGATGTGCGCGCCATCGTGGCGTACGAGGAAGCGCACAAGAACCGGCACGGGGTCGTCTCGGCTGCGCAGACTCGCCTGGCCGCGATCGCCCAGGAAGTCGTGGGCCTGAGCTGACCGGATCGACCGTCGCCGACCTCTGTGGAGCAGCGCCGCTTCGCGAGGTCGGCGACCTCTGGGGGACCACGCCTTCGTGGACGCTATCGATGCACCACCCGCTGCCCAACAAGTCAACCGACGTCCGATACACCGATCGGCGACCGGTCATATTCGAGACGGTAACGGAGCACTGTGGCGGGGGGATGGAATACGACACCTTTCGAATATCGCACCCCACCAGTCTTCCGTGCTGCCAACCTGCCGACCGTCCCGCCGAGGCACCGTGCCCGCCTACCTGTTCGCGTACCAGCTCGAATACGGAATCATTTCGCGGCTGGGGTGGTCCGGCGCCGACGACGCCGTGCTGTGTCACCAGTGCGACTTCGCCGGCTGCGTCAACCCGCACCACCTGCGATTGGGCAACCAACGCCTCCGGTGCGCCGAGGCGGCCGGACTTCCCCTCACCCTCTGGTAAGGCCGACCGCCGTCTCCGTCTCCGCCTTTACCATTGCGGCGGGGCGGGTTTCGGCTTTGCCGTGTGTGCCCTATTTGCTCAGGGGCTGGCTCCGCCACCGCCCGTCATCTGGTCGAGGATCGCCTGCTGTGCCTGCATTTCCTCCTCCTCGGTGATCTCACCACGTTCCCGGGCCTCCTCGAGTTCCTCGAGCGCCCGGCGGGCACGCGCCGGATCGTGCAACTCCTGC
The DNA here is from genome assembly GCF_019378875.1 of Rhodococcus sp. USK10. Classification (NCBI taxonomy): domain Bacteria; kingdom Bacillati; phylum Actinomycetota; class Actinomycetes; order Mycobacteriales; family Nocardiaceae; genus Rhodococcus; species Rhodococcus sp. USK10. Next base: position 329,435 of record NZ_CP076047.1, on the reverse strand, counting down.
TCGACCTGCCGCTGGATCAACTCCGCCAGCGAGATCACCCCTTTGACCGGTTGCAGCGGCAAGGTGACGATGAACGAGAACAGACCCATGCCTCAGCCCTGCCCCTCCGGCTTCTGGGTCACCACGAAGTCGTACGCCGCCTGCGGTCCGAGCAGGCGCATCTCCACCCGCCCGTCCCAGTCCTGGGCCAGGTCGCCGAGCACCTGTTCGAGCTCGTCCTGACGCTCGACGTCGGCGAGGATCGCCACCTGCACGGCCTCCTCCTCGTGCGTTGGTTCGCGCACGTTCACGGAAGCGGCGAGGTCGTCGAGCGCCTCGACGACCCTGCGGGTGTCCTTTTCGCGTTTGGCGGCGATTGCGTTGCTCACCAGTTCCCCCAGTGCCATCCGTGCCTGCCGGCCCTCGTCCTCCGACTTGTCGCGAATCTCCTCGCGCAGCGCCGCCGCCTGCTCGTTCTCGTCGAGAATTTCCTGCAGGATCGCCTTCTCCACGTACCGGCCCTTCACGATGTACTGGGCCTTGCCCGCCAACTGCTCGAGAGCAGTACCGAACTCGTCCGCGTGCGCCGAGAGCAGTTCCTCCTGCACGGCGTCGGCGTCGCGGAGCACCGCACCGAACCGCAGCGGCAGCACCGGCGCCACCCCGGCCACCCCGTCCAGCAGGTCCGCATGCGCCCGCAGGTCCCCGGGTGCGCCGAGCGCCCGGTCCACCGACAGCCCGCTCACCAGGGCGGCGATGTCACCGTGCGTGATCACCTCCACGGTGCCGTCCGCGACCCCGGTCGCATCGTCGGCGACCTCGACGTCGGCCGGGACGATGCCGTAGACATACATACCGGTCGTTTGCTTCGTCTGCTCCGAGGTGGCCATCACCGGTCACCGCGCGTCGATTTGCGCGAGACTCGTTCCCGCTCCGGTTCTTCCTCTTCCTCCCCGCCCCCGAAGAGGCCGCCGAGCTTGTCGCCCGCCGATTCGAGCGCACCCTTCGTCTTGTGCTTGGCAGCGCCCTCGGTGGCGCCCGACACGATCTCGGACAGCCCCTTCGGTTCGCTGCCGATCTCGAGCCGGTTCACCGCCTCCGCGAACCGCAGGTACGTGTCCACGCTCGCGACGACGACTCGGGCGTCGATGGTCAGCAGTTCGATGCCGACCAGCGAGACCCGCACGTAGGCGTCGATCACGAGGCCCTTGTCGAGGATGGTGTCGATGACGTCGGCGAGACTACTCGAGCTGGGTCCACCTGCCGTGGTCATGCGCGTGCTCCCGTCCTACGCCGCGGTGTTGCCTTCTTCGCGGCAGTTTTCTTCGCGGGGGTCTTCTTCGCGGCGGCCCTTTTCGCGGGGGTCTTCTTCGCGGCAGTTTTCTTCGCGGGGGTCTTCTTCGCTGCGGCCCTCTTTACGGGTGCCTTCTGTGCAGCGGCCTTCTGGGGACGACGCCGGCGCGGCTCGGGACGGCGCCGGCGCGGCTTGGGCTCCTCCTCCTCAGGCTCTTCCTCCTCCGTCTCGTCCTCAGCGGACTCGTCCTCGTACTCGCCGGATTCCTCTTCCGGCTCCTCTTCCGGCTCTTCCTCCTCGTACTCGCCGGACTCGTCCTCAGCGGACTCGTCCTCGGATTCCTCGTCCTCGTACTCGCCGGACTCGTCCTCCGGCTCCTCTTCCGGTTCCTCGTCCTCGTACTCGCCGGACTCGTCCTCCGGAGGTTCCTCGTCTTCGGGTTCTTCGTCTTCGTACTCGCCGGACTCGTCCTCAGCGGTCTCGTCCTCGGGTTCTTCGTCTTCGTACTCGCCGGACTCCTCTTGGTCCTGCGGCTCTTCGTCGTCGGCCGATTCCTCGTTGTCGTCCTCGGACTCCTCGGGTTCGACGACCTTGCCGTCCCGGATTTCCCCGCGCCACCCCACAACCTCGTCAGGATGAAGAACGGACTGCGTCATGACGTGGCGCCCGAAGTGCTTCAACTCCAAGCGCGCTCGCCGACCCTGTGCCCGCCACAGGTTCCCCGTCTTCTCGAACAACCCCTTCGGGTGATACTCGAGAATCAACACGATGCGGGTGAGATCGGGGGTCACCTCGTGGAACGTCACCGCACCGTCGATGAAACCCTTGGCGCCCTTCGACCGCCACACGATCCGCTCATCCGGAACCTGCTCGAGGATCGACGCCTCCCAGGTGCGATGCGAAAGGAAGATCTGCGCTTTCCACTCGAGCTTCTCGTCCGCTTCCTGCTCCACCCGCTCGACCTTCTTCATGAACGACGGAAAATCGGCGAACTGGGTCCACTGGTTATACGCCAGTTGGACCGGCACCCCGACATCGATCGTTTCGACGATGTTGGTCAACTTGAGCTTCTTGCCCTTACCGCCACCGCCGCCGGTGACCGCGTCCTTCACATCCGACGCCGTGTCCTTCACCTTGTCGGTCAGCCCGGAGAACAGCGACTTGCCGTCGCCCTTCCCGTCACCGTTGCCGTTGCCGTTGCCGTTGCCGTTGCCGTCGCCGTTGCCGTTGCCTTTGCCGGTGACGGCGGACAGCAGGCTTCCACCGCCGCCCTCGGCGTAGTCGGTCAGCCGGCCGGTCGCGCCCGCCACCTTGTCGGAGACGGCGGCGACGGCCTTGTCGGTCACGGTGCCGAGCAGGCCCTGCGCCGCCTTCTGCAGGGGTGAGATCGATGCGGTCTCACCGGACGCACCGGAAACGTTCTTACGCAGCTTCTTCGCCGCACTGTCAAGATTCGAGGTCATCGCTGATCACTTCCGGGCGCGTCGTACGGGTACGGAATCGGTCGTCGCCTTCGCGCGCGTCCTGCGGGCCCGGGACAGCTCGTCCTCGTCCTCGTCGTCATCCTTCGTCGACGACCGCGACCGGGACCGGGTGGGCCGGGAACCACCGCCCGCGGAGGACCGGCGGCGCGGGGTCGGCCGCCTGCTGGCGCGGGGCGTCTGTTCGGAATCGTCGTCACCGGGCTCGTCGGCGCCCTCGTCCTCGTCCTCGTCGTCCTCGTACTCGTCGTCGGGTTCCTCGTCACGGGCCCGCTTCGACTTCCTCTTCCCGCCCGCTGCCTCGCCGAGGCCGCCGAGGAGGTCCTCACCCGACTGCAGCCGGGTGTTGAGCGAGTCGATGCGCTGGCTGGCCGCGGTCACCGCGGCCGCCTTCGCGGCATTCATCAGCTCCTTGCGGACCGTCGCACCGAGCTTGGCGACCTCGGGGGAATCGGCGAGCAGCTTGCGGCCCTCGTTGAGAACACCCAGCGACCCGCCGGGAAACCGTCTGCTGGCCCCGAACCCGGCGAGCATCAGCGCCAGCTTCATCTTGTGCGTGCGGCCCAACATGTAACCGGCACCCACGGCCATGGCCATCTGGCCCTTGCTTGTCATCGCCCAACCCCTTCGTCGAGTGGATGTGGTGGTGCACCTCGGCGCCGACGTCGGTCTGTGAGCGGATCCTGCGCGGTGGGGGGCGCATCTCCGCCGACTACCCCGAGGCAGGGCCACTCAATCGGCCGCCAAAAAGGAAACCGCAGTTCGGCCGCGAAACGGTCCGACCGGTCGGTGGCTCCTGTCGACGACGACGGTGTGTTCCGGTGCTCATCGTGGCGCCAGGGATGGTGTCGGTCTGTCCACCGCGGTATGGCCATGCGAGCATCGGGGTCGCCAATCGCGCACGGGGATCCAGGTGACGCACCCGCCTTTGGTGGGGCGAAGCTGTGTGCGGGCGACGATGAAGTCGGAGGGCGCCATCGGCCCGAGGATCCGCGGGGTGACCCGGTTGTCCCAGTGTTCGGCCAGCTCCCCGACGACCCATTCGAGTTCGCCTTGCCAGTTCACCTCGAGCAGGACCGCGATCTGCACGACCTCGATGATCACCACCTCGGTGCGGCCCGCCTTGTCACCGGATCGTCTCGGCGGGCGGTGTCGTAGCCGTCGGCGAGGGGATCTCTGGGTCGGTCGCGCCCCGGTTTGAACTGCTGGTTACGGGGAAAGCGTCACGTGTTCACAGGACGAGTGCCCCGCAAAGGGTGCGCGGAATGTCCACCGTCGTCGCGCCGCGTCCGGAGCCCCGTTCACCGCAGGAGTCGGGGACTTCCATGGATGAGGTGAGCACGATGAACAAACTCGCAGCGCGCACGGCCATCGCGACGGCAGTGATTGCTCCCGCGATGGTCCTTGCGGCAGGGACCGCGTCGGCGGTGCCGGCGTTGAGCGTCGGGGCCGGCGCGTCGGGAACCGTGACCGTCACGGTGCCGGCCGGCGAGAACTGGACCTGCTTCGGCTTCGACTCCGGCTTCAACCTCAAGACCGGTGCGTTTGCGCCCGGTGTCGGGACGTTGAGCGGCTTCGCGAAAGACTCGACGGTGACCGTCTTCTGCTTCGGCGGCACCCCACCGTTCTTCTTCACCGGCAGCGTGATGGTGAGGTAACCGGTCGACCGCCCCCGGGGCCACGGGCACGAGGGGTCCCGGGGACGGTCTCGAACTGGTTCGGCAGGCCACGGGTCTACCGGCCCGATCCCACCCGGCCCCGGGGTGGGCGGTCAGGCCGGGTCCGCGGTCAGGCCGTCGGTGTCGGCGAACACCAGCCGCCCGTCGTCGAGGGCGACCGCCCACCGGTGCACCGGCGCCCAGAGGTGCCCCCGCTCCCCGGTGTCGGTCAGCGCGGCGAAGTCCTCCACGATTCGACCGGTCTGCGCCGGGCCGGAGGGCCGGCGCACCAGCACCCGCGCGCCCACACTCAGCGCCGCGGGCCCGGGTTTCGGGGTGTGCGTGCTCTCGGACATCGGTCGGCCCCTTTCCACTCCGGCCACGCGCCCGCATCATAAGCCGCACCGAGGTCACGGTGCTGCCACGCCTTCCCCGGGGGCCTGGCGGCGAATCCGGCGTAGCCGGACCGGATCCGGGTACCCGCACAGTACGTTGTCCCGGGGCTCGCGCCAGACCCGCCGGGGCAGCCAGCCCCGGTTCCGGTCGCTAACCCCTTCGGCCGCGCGGGGCGCCCTCCGTCGTACGCGCCGAGGCCCGGGTGTTCGCCCACCCCGCCCCGGCCGCGTGCGACCTCCCCGGACAAACCCACGAGCCCGTCCCGCACATCTCACAAGAGGAACGACTCGACCTGATCAGGCATGATGCCCCGCCTCCCGTGGATGGATGAGGACGAGGCCCCGCGCGGAGATCATGACGCCCGAGTCGGGCTCGTGTCGATCGCGGCATGCAGGACAGGGCATACCGATTGGTATTTATTTCCAGCAGCGCTGCGGTCAAGTCAAGTCTTCGGTCTCGGCGGTCGCGGCATTCGCCTTGATCGACGCAATACCGTTTTGAGCCGCGGCCTTCGAGGTGTAGCCCTGACTTGCCGCGATGATTTCGCCGTTTGCTGCCTTCAGGTGAAATCGGAACTTGTCGCCGGCGTCCTTGAAAAGCTCGAACTTCGCAGTCATGGATCCTCCTCCGGTAGGTCCACGCGGGCCGCGGGCATCGTGGACTTTCACGGTAAGACGACGGGTGACCCTGCTACAGCGGAACCCGCAATTCGTCACGACCGACCCATCCGGCGCACCTCGCCGGTGAGCTCCGTGCGCGCGCCGAGCGCTGCGGCCAGTCCTTCCCTTCACCCAGGCGGGCTACCACCCGCTGGTCTCGCCGTCATCCCGCACAGGGGGCTTCGGGGCGTGGTGGTGGGGCGATTCCTGAGGGCGCCGCTGGATCCGCTGTGCACGGGCGTTCTCGTGGTCGACGATCGCGTCCTGCCACTCCCGGTCGGTCACTGCGTCGTGACCACACGGGCAGGGTACTCCGAGCCGGGTCCCGATCTGCTCCCATGTCATGCCGTCAGCGAGGGCATCGATCACCGCCCGGGCCAGGACTTCGTCGCGCTGCTCGTCCCGCACCGGCGCGGCCGGCGCGTCGTCGGATACCTCTGCGGAGTCCTCCAGCCGATCGGTGTGGTGGTGGGCTGACTCGTCCATCCAGCGACGATATCGGGTGCCGGGCCCGCGGTGGGCAAGCCCTCGATACTGCCCCGACGGCAGGCCCGCTGATCGTAGAGTCCGATTCCGCCCACGCATCCGACATCGGCAGACAAGGGAATTGGGAGACACGGGATTTGGGAGGCACGGACAACACCGGCTCGGTCGGTGCCGGCCCCGATGGTGCCGCCACCGTGCGGTTCAGGCCGGGTAGGCGACGTCGTTCGCCGGTAGACGCTGCTGCGGGTGCGTGTCCCCGGGAGCGGTGGTCGTCGGGCGGTGCCGGCGGGCGGCGAACTGGCACAGGTATCGGCCGGTCGCCGGATCGGTCAGGCCCGGCAGCAGCATCCGCCACATCACCGTCATCTGCTGCGCCGACCTTCCTTCATGGCCGGGGACACCGGCGTGCAGGCGAACACCGTAGGCCGCGTCGACCAGGAGCGGGGCGAGTTTCTCGGCGTCGACGTCCGCGCGGAGATCACCCTCCGTCCGGGCCCGGTGCACCAACTTCCGGCACGTCTGCGTCCAATCCTCGAAGACGGTGTTCGGTGTGGTGCCGCGGTAGTCGCCGATCTCGAGGACCAACCGAAACGCGGCGCCGATCATCGGGTCGGCGGACCGGTCGTGGGCGAGGGCGTAGGTGAATTCGATCAGCGCCTCGACCGCACTTGTGTACGGTTTCATCCGTCCGGTGCAGATCTGGTCCAATTCGGTGAACCCCGCATCGATCACGGCGCGCGCGAGTTGTTCCTTGGATTTGAAATGAAAGTAGAGGCCACCTTTGGTGGCGCCCACTCCGACGAGAATGTTTTCCAGTGTCGCCTGAACATAGCCGTTCCGGACGAATTCCTCGGCCGCACATTGCACCACCGCATCCCGGGTGAGTTGTCCCCGCTTCCGGGTTTTGATGGCCATTCCCGCCCCCCTTTTCGAACTGCCGGTGCAGTAGTACCCCTTTCGCGCGGGCTGAACCTTCGGCCTGCAGGGACGGGGCTGGGACGAGCGTACCGCGGCGGCCGCGCTGCCTTCATCGTCCATGCTGGTCTCGGGGGCGTAGTTGCCCGCTCGTGGCGGCGGCTCGGCTCCCACCTGGTGAGCCGAGCCGCTACCGCGTCAGGGCCGTCTCCGGCCGATCAACCGATTCCGATGCCGCCGCCGAACATGACGCTCAGCCACTTCAGGAACGCCTCGAACGCGACGGAAAAGTCAACACCTGCAGAACCCATGAAATATTCAACTCCTCGTCTCTGTGTTGCCAACCACGGAATCGTCGATCCCGCTTACTCACATATCGCCCGCGAGCACCTCCGATGTTTCATAAAATCCGAAATAAGTTGAGCTTTTCGAACTGGACGAAAGACCACTTCAATTGGACGATCGCTCAAAATATGGAAATGGACGAGTGATCAGAATCGGGAAACTCTCCGTCAATTCGAGGAGTGGGATAAATTTCGGCTTTGACGGTGTCGTAACGAGGCCGTGGCGCCGAATGGAAATCGTTACCCGCCGCGCCGCAACGGTATGCGTTCCCGGGGCGATACAGAGGCCGGGGGCGGGACGGAGTGGGGTGGCCGCGCGTCGACAGTGACGGATCCCTGAAATCAAGGAAGTACGAGTGCTCGGTATGAACATGTTCTGGATGGTCGCGGCGTTGGTCGTGACATTGCTGGTCGTTGCGCTGTCTCTCGCGGCGGCGGTCGCCGCGGACGCGCGGTCCCGGCGCTCGGGCCGTCAGCTGGCCGCCCGGCGGGCCGCGGGGGCCGGGCCCGGGCCGCGGGCGGGGGTGCTCATCACGGACAAGGTGCCTGCGGATCGGGATTGGCCCCGGGTCGCGACCCTGGCGTGGGCGATCTGCGGCGCGGCCTCGGGCATCGCGGTGGCGTTCGTCGGCGTGCTGATCCTCGTGGGGTGAGAGCGGCCCTTCCGCCGCACGCCGGCCGTTTCCGGGTGGCTGGGCGCTGAACGGGACACTGTGGCCTGGAAACTGGGGGCGAAGATGTTGATCCGCGTCGGGTGACCCGCCGCGGCCGCTTACGCTCAGCGCATGGGGAAGAAGCTTCCCGCCGATCAACGTCGCAGGCAACTGATCGAGGCGGCGTTGACGATCGCGGCAGAGCAGGGGATCGCCGCGCTGACGGTGCGCCCCCTCGCCGCCGCGGCCGGGGTTTCGATGGGGGTGGTGCACTATCACTTCACCGACAAGGACACCCTCCTCACCCACCTCGGGCAAACCCAGATTCTGCAGGTTAATGAGGGAATGCGGGCGGCGTTCGGGCAGTACACCGAACCCGGTGGGCTGTCGGGGACCGCGGCCCTCGAGGATTTACTGCGCGCCGGAATCCGCGGGCTGTGGCCGATCATCGAAGCTACCCCCCACCGCCAGCTGTTGACCTTCGAGATCACCGCCCACGCGTTACGGCAGCGCAGCGCCGGCAACGTTGCGGCCGGGGCGATCGCCCAGCAGCAGTACGACATCATGGACGCCGAGACCGTCGCGTTTCTCACCCTCTGCGCCGGCCGGACCGGTGTCGAGTGGGGGACTCCGGTCGATCAGGTCGCCCGGTTCGCGCTGGCGGGCATGAACGGGCTGGTGTTGCGCTGGCTGGTCGACCGAGACAGCGAGGCCGCCCTCGCCGCCCTTGACGACCTGGTGCAGATTCTCGCCGCCAAGGCTCGAGACCCCGCACCCACGGTGTAGTCGGCGCTGCGCCATGTCCGCAACACCTCCTCAGGGAACGAGGTGAGCACGGAACGACGGGGCGGGCTTCACCACCGGATCCCCGCCACGGCCACGGCGATCGCGGCTGTGAGACCGACACCGGTCACACACGCCCACACGAGACTGCTGTAGGCGGACCCGACCAACACACCCATCGGTACCGCCACCCCGGCCACCGCGGAACACACCGGCACCAGGACAGCAGATCTCCTGACCACTACCGACACCGCGACAAACCGGCGGGCAAGTGGGGATGTCAGGGCTGTGGGACCTCGACGTGATCGGGGAGCTTGTCGCGCATCTGGTCCAGTTGCTGCTCGATACGGTCGACGGCGCTGTCGTTGTTGAGGACGGTGACCATCCCGGCGGCGAAGGCGATCGAGATGACGATCGCCAGCGCGCTCAGCACCAGGCCGGCGATCGCGACACCCTTGCCGGTGATCCCCACCCGGCGGGCCGCCCGCAGACCAAACACCCCGAGGACCAGCCCGACGATCCCCAGGACCAGCCCGACCGGGGAGAGGATCACGATCAGCACACACACGAAAGCGGCCACCCCGAACGCGAGCGCGAACGCGGCGGCCGCACTGGTCCGGGCGGGCTTGGTCACCACCCGCTGCTCCTCGACCGCGACGGGCCTGTCGTCGACGGGACGGTCGTCGACCCCGGGCTCCACCCGGCGCGGGTCGTCGCCGTCGCGGCCGGTCAGTGGTCTGTTCATTGCTACCTCCGTGTCGGAATCGAATCTCTCCGCGGTCACCCCTCGTTCGGACCGGGCAGGGTGTGTCCCGCTCGTCGAGCGGTGTCACGTGGGGGAAGCATGCCCGGATCCCGCCGTTTCCAACCGGAAGGCTGCGGTATCGCGGTCGTGAGCGGACCCCTCGTCCAGGTCCCTGGGGCCCGATCACCCTTTTCATCTTCATGTCGGGACGAGCCCAACGGCGCACAGTGCCGATTGCTCCGAAAGCGTTTGATGGGCCGACAGATCTGCTCCCCACCGCGGTCGAGTGCCCACCGGATTGCCGCGGCTTCCCTGACGATCGGTAGCGGGATCCGCGGGTTCGTGTCACCCTCGGGGAGGCCCGCTCACGTCACCACCCGCCTCGTCAGGAGTGACCGTCATGTCCGACCCCGCCATTGAGCACCCGAAACACGTCGAGCACCGGACAATGCTGCGTCGGGTGCAGGATTGCACGACCGCGATGCGCCGATGGCTGGCCACCGGCAACAACAGCGCGGAGCTGATGGCGTACCTGCGGGCCCAGCCGGTGGACAGTGGCTGGCTACGTTCCTATCGGCGCCTGCACCGTGACCTCGAGCGGTCCGTCGGTGATGCCCACCAGCTCGAGACCCAACTCGAGGAGGTCGGCCCCCGGCCGCGGTGAAAGACGCGACCCTGGGCCGGCAGGGACGCGGCCGGAGACCGCTGTCCGCAGGCGTAGCAGCAAGTGGCGGCGGAGTCAGCCGAACGCGCAGCGGCAGCGGTCGATCATGCACCGGGCCCGGTTCGGGAAATCGGTGTCCGCCCGGCCGGCGAGTTTTTCGCCGAGGACCTCGAGGGTGGTCAGCCACCATCCCATCTCGGCGACACCGTCTTGCCGGTTCCCGCACATCTGGGTGAAGACCAGCACCGATCCGGTGCACCCGTCGTCGGCGATCTCCCACCGCACCGCGGTGTCGCCGGTGGTGTACTCGAGCAACGTCGGTGGGAGGGCGCGCGGTCGCACGCGAGCCAGGCGTGGGGGACGCCGCAGCCGTGTCAGCACCCGCCAGATCCGCGAGGGATCCTGGTCGAGGTGACGTTCCAGGCGCAACCGGAACCGCCCCAGTTCGTCGACGGTCACGACATCGGTCACGAGGTTGATCTCCTCCGGCACCCCGACCTTCGGTTCGACACTTTCATCCCTATCACGGACACCTCCGGACTCATCGGCGGTGACCGACGCGGGGACCCCCGCACGCTCTTTCCTGCCGGGTACCCGCACCTTCCAGTGGCTACCCGATGCCGGCCCGGCGACCGATAACCCGGTTTCGCCGCCCGGCCGTCGACGTGCGTCGCGGGATCCGGGTTGTTCCGGGTTGATCGTCTGGCATAGTGAACGCCCGTGCTGACCCCGGCATCGTCGACCTGCTGATCCCGGCACTGTCGCCTGCTACCCGGCACCGACCCCCTGATCGTGAATGACCCCGCGACCAGGTCTCGGCGGCGAACCGTGCGCTGCAGCAACCCCCAACCGATCGGTGAGCTCAGCGAACTGCCTGGATAACCTCCCGAGACACTGATGCCGGTGGACCTGCCCATGCACCGGCTCTGCGGGAGTCCGCATCACCCCCGCAGCGTCACCGGGGGGTGAGGGCGCGGTCGGCGAGGGCGGCGATCACGGGGGAGAGTGCTTGCGCGTGTTCGAGCGTCAGGTGGTTGTCGTCGCGGTACACGAGGTCGTTGCCGACGACGACCGGGCAGCGCTCGGCGGTGCAGAACAGGGCGGTGAGATCGGCGTACCGTCCGCCGCCTGCCGCGGTGGCGGCTGCCTCGGCCGCGACCCCGGCGTCGTCGACCGCTACCGGCCGTGGCGGTGAGCAGGCAGTCGCGTCGTCGAGGTGCGCCGACAGGCACGTCGGCACGGTCGACTGCGGATCCGGGACGGGCCCGAGGACGAGGACGGACGCACCCGTGGCCCGGAGTTCCGTGACCAGTCGGGTCAGGCTGTCGAGCCAGGGCCTGCCGTACACGCTGAAACCGAAATCGGCGCCGTACCGCCGGGACATGCTCAGCACGACCAGGCGGGGCCGTTCGGTGCGCAGCCGGTCGAGGATCTCGCCTCGCCACTGCTCGCACTCGCTGTATTCCCGTCCGAGATAGGGGCTGGTGAGGGGCAGATCGAGGAGCGGGCAGGTGACCTTGCCCATCGTTTCCAGCCGCCAATGGCGCTGCTCGGCGGCCGCTTCGAACGCCGGGGCCCACATCGCGGCATGCGAATCCCCGACCAGCGCCACCGTCGTCGCGGACGCCACGTCACCCGATGCGCACTCGTCCTGCCCCACCTCGAGCCACGACCGTACGCAGCCGTTGACGAACACCGCAGGCTTGTCTGCCGGTGCGTCGGCGAGCGGTGGCGACAGATTCGACGGGACCGCCTGCAGCGCAGCAGCGTCCGCGACCGCCGACTGCACCTGCGCGGTCATGTCGTTCACCGCCGCGTCACGAGGATCGATTGCGGGAGTAGCCGATTCGACCGGTGTCGAGACGGTGAGGGCTGCGGCGGCGGCGCCGTGACCGACCGGGACCGGTCGCGCCACCAGCAGCACCAGCGCCGCACCGACGGCGACGGCGGTGACGGCTCCGCCGAGGACGAGGCTGCGCGAGGCCGAGCGGCGCAGCGGAGCCGCGAAGCGGACCGGGTTCTCGACCAGGGCCAGTGTCAGTCCGGCCAGGCCTGCGGACACCATGACCATCGCCAGCCGATCGGTCAGATCGAGAGAGCGGCCGAGCACGATCGGCGCGAGCAGCAGCACCGGCCAGTGCCAGAGATACCAGGAGTAGGACACCCGCCCGACGGCCCGCATCGGCGGCAGGGACAGGCCCCGGCCGACTCCCAGCCGCGGTGCCGCACAGCCTGCGCCGATCACCAGTACCGTGCCGAGAACGGGCAGCAGCGCGGCGGTGCCGGGGTAGGGTGTCGTCTCGCCCAGCCGAACACAGGCGAAGACGATCAGTGCAAGACCCGCCCAGCCGGCGGCCGCGGCGACCACCGGCGGCAGGCGCCGCCAGTGCCGAACCGACAGCGCGACCAACCCACCGGCGGCCAGCTCCCACGCGCGGGCGGGCAGCGAGAAGAACGCCCACGGCGGCAGCGTGCGGGTCCAGTCGAGCGAGACCGCGAACGACACCGCCGCGACCACGGCGAGGACGAGCAGATACGGGGTCGCCGACGGTGCGTGGTCCGGGCCGAGGCGTCGTGTCCGGCGCCGCACGAGCCAGGCGACCCCGATGATCAGCGCAGGCCACAGCAGGTAGAACTGCTCCTCGACGCCGAGCGACCAGTAATGCTGGAACGGCGACGGCGGCGTGTCGGCGGCCAGGTAGTCGGTGCCGTGCAGCGCCAGCCGGTAGTTACCGACGTAGAGCGCGCTGGCGATGCCGTCGCCGAGGACCGCGCGGGCCTGGAGCGGGGGAAGGAGCACGGCGGCGCCGATCGCGGTGGCCACCAGCACGACGCACCCGGCGGGCAGCAGTCGCCGGGCACGGGCGCCGTAGAATTCGGCCAGCCCCACGCGGCCGGTGGCCGCCACGTCCCGCCACAGCAGACCGGTGATGAGAAACCCGGAGACGACGAAGAAGACGTCGACACCCGCGAACCCGCCGTCGATCCCGGGCACACCCGCGTGGAAGAACACCACGGCCAGCACCGCGACGGCCCGCAAACCCTCGATATCGGTCCGGAACCCGCGCGCCGGCGCCCGCACACCGCCGGAACCGGTGTCCCCGCCCTCCGGTCGGTGCCGCCGAAAACGCCGCGGCCGGTCCGGAACAGTAACGATGCTCATCCGAGCACCCACGATCGACGCATGAGTCGAGCCCCTCTGTGCTGGGGCCGCCGGGGCCACCGAACCGAACGACTCAGAAAGATACATCGGCATGCCGCTCGAGGTGAGACGGCCGCTCCACGGCGTCGAGGAACCCGGTCCCAGGCCGCTGCGACACATGGTGATGGTACGGGCGAGCTGTCCGTGGGTACTCGGTGAACGTCGAGTTCTCCGGCTCGACCGGCGGCACCGCAGTCCCTGTCCGGGATGCGCGTGCCGGCGGACAAAGTCGGGGTAGTGCAACCCGGAGGTCGGGGGCACCGAAAGCGGAAGAGGTTTTGCGTGCACCCTATCGAGGAGCCCACGGATCGCCCCCGACCAGGACCCGGTGCCGACGTCGCCAATGACGATCCGATCGTCTGGCCCGACCCCAGTCCGCTGGACCTGTGGTGGCGGCGGGTGATGGCCGAGAGCCTCAACCGGTCCAGCACACCGGTGCCAGTGTCGCCGACCCCGGCGCGTTCCCCCCACCTGCAACCGCGGGCCGGATAGCACGCGGACGGGGCGCAGAGGTCACACCTCTACGCCCCGTAACCCGGCGGTGGGTGAACTTTCTACGGACGGTGGCCGGGATCGGTGCCGTACGTGGTGGTGGTCGTGGCCGGTGCCGTGGGCGTGCGGATGTCGTTGCGGCGCTTGAGGCCGGCGAGTCCCAGCAGACCGGCCAGCCCGAGCAGTCCCCACAGTCCGGTGTTGTCGCCGCCGTCGTCGGTGTCGGTGGAATCGTCTTGCGCCTGCTCAGTGGCGGCCGGGACGTGGGCGGCCGCTGGTGTGGCGGCCTGGGCGAGTCCGGCACCACTGAAGGCGAGGGTGGTCGCGGTGAGGGTGGCAACAATCGTCTTACGCATCGGTTTCTCCTGATCTTCCTCGAGTGACGAAACGCGGTCCCACCATCGGTGGGCGCCATTTCCGCTCGGTCAGAGATCCAAATACCCCGATCGATCACACCCCAATCAGAAATACTTCAAGCTGGTAGGCAAAAAATCTGTTCCACTCGACACATATCTGAGACACGGAGACGGCTCTTGCCCCCGGAGACACGGAGAGCAGTGTCCCTCTGTTGCAGGTCCGGCATTCCGGCCTTCACAGCCGAGGTGGAGGTTGCCTGGGGCATCGACTGGTTTCCCGTGCCCATGCGGCCAACCACCCGATCTCCATGGCCGCGTCCAGCAGATATATTTTCGGTATTCTGCCCGCCGGAACGTAGACGAGGTCGATCGTGAGCAATACCGTAGCGGTGGCCACCCCCAGATCTCGTGCACACCGCCACCCTTCCGTAGTGTCCGACGAGAGTATCTGCACGACACCGTTGCCGGTGAGCAGGCCGCCGACGGTGTAGAGCAACCATCGATCGTTCTTCGTCCCGAAGAGTGCTTCGAAGCTCCGGCGATGCAGCAGGGGCCACAGGCCACCGAGCGTGTTGAACAGGCCGTGCGCATGTGCGATGGAAGTACCACCCGGAAGGCCACCGCGGTGCCATGTGCCCATTCTCGCGGATACCCGCTCGATCACCGGGTGAATCCGTGGACGGCGGCCGGATGGAAGGGGATCGGAAGGCCGGCAGATCTGGCTGTCGGGGTGAAGCCGAACGGTCCAGCCCGCAGAGCGGGTGCGGCCTGTGCACGGGCGCCCGGCCGGTGGACGGGGGACGGCGGGTATCGGCGTGCACACCCGAGACGCCCGTGGTGGAGCGGACCGTCAACTATGTCCTCGGTGCTGACGCGGACTCCGCCGCCACCCGGTCATATCGCCGGGTGTCTTTGGCGTCGAAGTAGTCACCGCCCTTGCGTTTCGCGTCGTCGGTTCCCCGGTCCCGGTGGGACGGAACGGGTTCCATGCGGGGAATGTGCTTGCGGCAGTGAATGTATGCCTCTTTGACCTCCACCACCACCCACCGCTGCGGGATGCGACCCGGCGCGCCGTCGCCCGGTAGATCCGGGAGTTCGGAGCGCAGCACCTCGTCCTCGACGATCCGGGCCGCGCCGTTGATGTGCAGTCCGATCAGATTGTGGACGAAATCGACGAGCACGAGTCCGACGTGCGGGTTCTCGGCGATGTTGCCGAGACTGGCCATCACTCCGTTGCCTCGGTACTCGGGGTAGGCGAGGGTTGTGGGGTCGATCACGTGCAGGAATCCGGGTGCGCCGGTGCGCAGGCTGTTGTCACATTCGCCGGCCGCGTCCGCGGTGGCGACAAACGCGATCTCCTGGCGGCCGACGAAGTCGATCATCGCCGGAGTGAGGTGGTCGAGCACCTGTTCGGCATAGAACCGGGCGGCACGCTCGACGGTGCCGTACCGATGCTGGAGGTGTCGTTCTCCGCCGCTACTGATCTGCCTCATCTGTCTCTCCATTACGGTTCGGCATCATTGGCCGGTTCACCCTACGGGACCCGCGGGTGCGTCGCGGCGCGCAGCAACACGGGCGACGTGAGGTGTGTGATCGAGCTGCACCGCGAGCCCGGCACACCGGTGGCGTGAGCTGCAACACATAACGGCTCGGTAACGGAAGGGCAACGGCTCCGGGATGCGCCTGTCCCATCGCCATGAGCTGGGTCGGGTCCTTGCGCGCCCAATGCGGCCTCGCAGGAGGCGAAGACACTTCGCGTTATCAAATGGTGACATTGTGGCGTTCGGCCGTTACGGTCGTCTCCGGTCGATGAAACATCGGCCACGTCCGGCCCGCCGCGCCAAACCTCGTCCCGCGGGTACCGGAGTCCCGACGAAGCATTCCAGGGACGAGGACGGGGGACCCAAAGTCCTCCAGGAAACGCAAGTTCCCAGACGGACACCGGTCCGAATGTGCCTCGCACAGTCGGATCTTGGGGTGAAGCCAGACCCTCTCCAGCCAGGAGAGGCGAGGCCGGGCGACCTCTCAGCCCGAACCCGACAGCTGACCTCGCAGGCGCGTGTGGAGAGGATCTCGACCATCATGAGCGGACGCCATCGCAAGCCCACCACCACCGGCCGCACCGTCGCCAAGGTCGCCGTCACCGGCGCCATCATGGGCGTCGCCGGAGCAGCCTTCTCGGGCACCGCGAACGCGGCACCCGACTCCGACTGGGACCGCCTCGCGCAGTGCGAGTCCGGCGGCAACTGGGGCATCAACACCGGAAACGGCTTCCAGGGCGGACTCCAGTTCTCCCCGAGCACCTGGAACGCACACGGCGGAACCCAGTACGCAGCCACCGCCAACCAGGCCTCGCGTGAACAGCAGATCGTCGTCGCCGAGAAGGTCCTCGACTCGCAGGGCTGGGGCGCATGGCCGTCCTGCTCCTCGAGCCTCGGCCTGAGCAGCGCACCCACCCAGCGCACCGCACCCGCCACCGTGCCCGAGGCCCCCGCGGCGCCGGCACTCCCCGACCTCACGGGCGGCGTCCCCAGCACCAACGGCGGCACCTCGCAGTACGCGGGCGTCGTCGACAGCGCGATCGAGGCCGTCAAGGCCCAGGGCATCGCCATCGATCCCCAGATCCTGCAGCTCATCGACGCCAACAAGGGACTGCTCCCGCAGTAGACCCCCGCAACTCACAGAAGAGGGGCCCTGCACCGATCCGGTGCAGGGCCCCTCTTCTGTCGCCTGGTCAGCGGTTGCGGTTGATCACCGTGTGCGGGTGCGCGTACGGCAACGACTCCGCCGGCAACGGGAACTCGGTGTCCTCGTCGAACGGGGGACAATCCGCCCGTGCGGGTCGACGACAGGTTCGTCACAACCCGGGGGCGACGTCAAGTGGCGAGTCCGGCCCGACCGCAGCCAGATGCGGTGGGCGGTGCACCCGTTCACCTCCGGAGCCAGGTGAGGTTGTCGGCGGAGCGGGTCGTGATCGGTCCCGGGCACAGCGACGCGACCGACCGCGACCCCGTCGCCGGCGTCCGGACGTCCGCGGCCACTCGTGGTGGAGGCCGAGGGCCTGGTCCGGACCGCTAGGTCACCAGTCGTTCGAGTGGTTGGCCGGTTATCGCCGCGATCAGGTCGAAATCCTTGTCCAGATGCAGAACGACTCGGTTGCCGATCTCCGCGGTCGCCGCGATGAGCAGATCCGGGATCGACGGTGCGCGATGTTGACCCCGTTCTGCCAGTTGCCGTTGCACCTCCAGGGCGCGGTCTTCGATCGCGGGTGTCGAATACTCCAGGGGCATGGCCGATAGCGGTGGGGTGCGTCGTCCCCGCGTCAGGTCGTGGGCGGTACGGGCCGAGTAGCCGACCTCGAGCAGCGTGACGGTGCAGATGTGGACGAGACCGCGCTGGATTCGATTGGCCCACTGTTCGGCGTCCGGGGTGGTGCCCAGGCGCACCATCGCCGACTTGTCGATGAGCCACGTGGGGTCACTCATGACCAGGCGTCGCGCATGACTTCGTCGTCGGCCAGGTCGGGGAAGTCTTGGGCGAACCGCACCAGGTCGGCGGTCGACACCGTGGTGATGGTGCGACGCGCCTCCTGCTGCAGCTGACGACGCAGGAATTCGGTGCGCGAGATCCCGAGGCGGGCAGCGTGCTCGTCGAGCAGTGCCAGGTCCTCCGCTGGAAAGTTGCGGATCAAAACGTCGGACATGACTACCTCCTTGATATCATATGATATCACTACCCGGGTTCGGGGCTCGCATGCCAACGCGCTCCCTCTGCAACACAGCAGCAGCGGGTGAGTACCCACCTGACGGCTTCGGTTCAGCATGGCCGCGGACCTCGCGTGTGGCGATCGGAAACGCCCCCCGCAAGCCGACCCTCATCGCCGGGTGTTGGCCGCTATCAACTCGGCGCTGGAGAACTCGGCCAGGCGGTAACAGCATCACCACAGTCCATGCCGGCGTTACGATCGGACCATGGGACTGGTCGCTGCGGCGCGAGCGTTCATACGGGCCGCCTACCGGCTCGTTCGTTTCCCGTTCCACCGTGGGGTGAAAGCGTCACGCCCGCAACTCGATCTTGGTACTGGCGCGGCTCCGTGCCGACGACGTCCTGGTGATCACCCGGCTGGACCGGCTCGGTCGGTCGATGCTGCATCTGATCACACTCGGCGCCGACCTGCGGGAGCGCGGCATCGGGTTGAAGGTGCTCGAGCAGGGGATCGATACCGCCACTGCCGAGGGCCGCGCGATGTTCGGCATGTTGTCGGTCCTGGCCGAGTTCCAGCGCGAGTTGATCGTGGCGAACACCCGCGACGGGCTGGCCGCCGCTCGGGCCCGCGGCCGGAAGGGTGGCCGGCCCTCGAAGCTCAGCTCGGACCAGATCGAACTGGCTCAACGCCTGTACGACGCGGGCGATCACACCGTCGCACAGATCGCGGGCATGCTGAAAGTGCCGCGCACCACGGTCTATGGACATCTGGACAAAAAGCCTCGCCGGCCTCCGCAGGCAGCGCCGCCAGAACCCACGCCACCCCTCCGGTCCCCCCCGCATCTGCCCGACATGCGGGCACGAACCCACAACTCGTGCCGAAGCAGCGCACCAACGTGCCGACCTCGCGGTGACCTGGCTCCACCCCGATCCCGATCACCGCGGAACGATCACCACTCGACACCACTGCCGGCACTGCGAACCCGGGCAACTTGCATTCGACATCGCCTGCAGCGTCTGCGGCGACGGCCCCATCCTCGCCGATCAACTTGCCGAGCTGGCCGTGGATGGTGACCTGATCAAGCCGGTTCAACGTTGGCTCGTCGCAGCCGGCTGGACCGTCACCCCGGATCTTCTATGCCCGGACCACGCATGAGACACCAAGGGAATCCGCTGCAGCGGACACCCGCCAGGTCACGTACTACAACGCAACGCCAGTAAGACGCGGAAGCGCCCCGATCCGGTCACGGGTTCGGGGCCTTCCACGTCGGATAATTCGCAGGATCATCCCTCGGTCTATCCGGTGGTACCGCTCTCGATGAGTCCGAGATCGGCGTAGCCGCTACTGGTGCCGGGATCGGTGTAGGTTCCGGGATCCGCACCATAACCGCCGACGTCGGCTGGATCGGTGTAGCTGCTGCCCGCACCGGGGCCCGCGTACGTCGTGCCCGGATCGGTGTAGGTGGTGCCCGGATCGGTGTAGGTAGTGCCCGGGTCGGCGTAGGTGGTGCCCGGATCGGTATAGGTGGTCCCCGGATCGGTGTACGTCGCGCCCGGATCGGTGTACGACGTCCCGGGATCGGTGTAGGTGCCGGGATCCGCACCGGTACCACCGACGTCAGCTGGAGCGGGTGCGCCGTGCGGAGAATCGGGCATCGGTGCCACGGGTGCGGTTTCGATCGGTGGTGCCACGGGTGCGGCTTCGATCGGCGGTGCCACCGGTGCGACCTCGACCGGTGGTGCCACGGGAGCATCGTGACCGCTCATCGTCGTCTGGTCGCTTCCGCCATGCCCAGCATCGGGCATCTGGGCAGGAGGTGCGGGTGCAATGAGTGCCGGAGAGGGCGCCTCGGGCACCGGTACCGGAGCAGCGGGGGCCACGACCACCGGTGCATCCGCGGCCGGTGTTACAGGCGCGGGCGGGACCTCGACTGCGGGCGCAGGACGCGGAGGAAGGGGCGCCGGCAGGGCGGGGCCGAGTGGAGGGAGGCCCAGCGGCGTCAGGTCGGGGCCTGGGGGTGGTTCGAGGATCGAGGGCTGCTCGGCTGCGGCGGGGTTCTGCGGACCGGGCGCCGAATCGGGTTGGGGAACGGCCGCTGGGGCGGCACCACCGGGGGTGGGGGTGCCGGTACGGCACCGGGGGATGCGGCGGCGGGCGGTGCAGGTGGTGCAGGTGCCTCCGGTGCGGCGGCGGCGGGCACCGCGGGGGCTTCGATGGCGGGCTTCGGGTCGAACCGCGGGCCGTACTCGACCGGCTTGTCGCCGCCGTAGCGGGCCCAGAGGTATCCGGCGCCGAGGGCGAGCACCGCGACTCCGATCAGGGTTGCCCCGGCGGTGCTGGTTACTGCGCCTCCGACGACCCTTGCGCCTCTGAGGGCCCATCTGCCTGCATTTGCGAGGCGGGTGAGTGCGCTGGGTGGAGGGGTTTCGAGCGGGGGTATCGGTGAGCTGGGGCCGAATTTGGGTAACGAGGGTAGACGCTGAGCCTGCAGTCGTCTCAGTGCTTCTTTGCCCAGTTCGGATAGTTCTTTCGTGGGGGGTTCGGACATCAGACGTTCCTTGTTTGTGCCCTGGGTGTGCCTTCGTTTTGGGTGGAGCACCTCGTGGGGCGTCGTCCACGCTCGTCCCCTGGAACAGTGGCCAAAACGCCCCCTAGTGCTGACACTTCGCACCCAGAGGGGGCCTGGTTCTCACCCTGGGGTTGCTGCAGATCACGCCACACGGCAAGCGCCTCCGCTCCCGATCACGGGTCGGGTGCTGGCTGCGTCAGTGCCTGGCGGCTGATGTCGATGTCCTCGGCGGACAGCTCGCCGTTGATCACCTTCTCCACGTTGGTGAGCGTGTGCCCATTCTCGGTGAGCTGGCCAGGTAGGTTGCGCCGACAAGGGACCGCGGATGGTTTCTTGGGTCTGCTACATACCTATCCGGGATGAATGGCGGTACGCGCTGGTCGAGCTGCAACGATAGTGAATGGGCGCTGGCTGATTCGTCCGAGATATCCCGCTGGCGCGGCCCGAACGAATACGGCACATTTCGAGTATCGCGCCCCACCAGCCGGAGACGATCGACGGAGCGCCCGTCACCGACGGGATGGTCCAGCAGTGGGCAGACGAGGCCGAGGCCGGTTACGACGTCGAAAAGCTGCGCAAACGCGGCCGACCGACCATCGGGGACGGCCCCGGTGCAGTGGTGCCGGTGCGGATGGACGAGGCATTGTTGAAGGCCTTGAACGCGCGTGCCGAGCAGGAGCATGTTTCTCGCTCCGAGGCGATTCGAGAAGCGGTGCGTGCCTGGACCCAGGTCGCGTGAAGGCGCATAAATCTGCGCTCAAACACGGGATCAGCGAAAACGATGGGATCTACGCGGCGGAGCATCACGTATACCGCTGGTCTGGACGACGACAACCCGCGTGTGAGTTCCGGTTGGGTTTCGACCCGAACGGTCGGCTCTTGGAACTGGTTGTCCTTCGACAGTGGGAGCGAGCTGCTCATTCATGCCATGAAGACTCGCCCGCTGTACTTCGGCCTCTTGTAGCGATCACGGAGGCGGCCGGTGCGAGAGCCTCTCCGAGAGGCGAACGGCGCGGCCGCGGGTCGAGGGTATGCACCACGATCACTTCGCCCGTTCGAACGTAGCTGCCAGTTCGGGACGCTCGGTGGTGCCCGGACTTCTTGCCCGCGTAGACGTTCGCCGGGGTCCCTCCCAGTTTTGGTGAGCGCGTCGATCTGCTGCGCGAGTTCCTCTTTGGGCGTCGACAGCCGCGTGTACCCCCAAAATCATCTCCAGGGGCGCACTGAAAGTCGGGTCGGCACGAAGGTTGTGACACGCACATGTGGAATTAACTTATGAGACGCCTCGACCTGGGCTTTTGCAGAATCCGCACGTGGTCCGGGTGGCGTCCCGCCGTTGACCTCCCCGTCATCTATGGTTCTAGTTTCGTGACGCGAACATCAGTTTGCAGGGCTTTGCGAGCAGTCGGGGTGAAACGACGATCGCGGTGCTGTAGGCGGCGGTCAGGACACCGAGGACGCGGGGAAGGGAACGCGCGGGGGGAGAGGAGGGCATGGTGACCGTGTACCCGGATCGGTCCGCCGGACACGACATACTTCGACCCGGGCGGCGCGATGCCATCGCGTCCTTCGAACCGGTCAGGGGATAGGCCGGTCGACCTCGCCACGCCATCCGCCGGTCTCGTGTCCGCGGTGTTCGATGAACTCCTTGAACTTCTTCATATCGGTCTTGACTCGGTGACCGAGCACGCCGAGTTTGTCGGCGACGTTCTCCACGAACCCGTCCGGGTCGACGTCCATCTGGGCGGTCACCCGCGTCTTCTCGTCGTCGAGTCGGTGGAAAGTGATGACCCCGGCGTGGTTGGGTCCGGAATCGGAGGTCCAGGCGACTCGTTCGTCCGGGTGCTGCTCGGTGATGGTGGCGTCGAACTCGCGGACCTGCCCCGCCACATCGATCACCCAGTGCACGTGCGTGTCGTCGAGTTGACGGATCTCCCTAACCCCCTCCATGAACTGCGGAAAGGATTCGAATTGTGTCCACTGGTCGTACACGACCCGGATCGGGACATCGACATCGATGGCTTCGGTGATTGTGCTCATGACACCCCGCTTACCCGACGATCCCGGATCCGACACACCGGAGCCCTGCCGGAACATCTGCCAGCCGATCGGACGGGCACCGAATTTTCGTCGCGACAAGGCTGCGCCCCGGGCCAGCGCCAGCCCGCGGAGCCGCGCCCGGGCGCCGGGCAGGGCGAACTGGGCTGAGTCAGCGAATACCCCTCTCACCTGCGTTGTAACGCAGCTGCGTCAGAGCAGGTTTCGGTGCACATGATGGGCGAAAAACCTGCCCTGCCCGTGATCCGACCGCGTCGACCGTTCGCACAACTTTCGCCCGCAAACACCCTGCGTCAGCGGTGGGAGCCGGCTCCTCGACAGGCCTGGCGCTGGTGACGGTTGCCGTTCTCCGTGAGGGGTATTCGGCTCGACATGAGCAGCGCGCGTGGACTGAAGGTCGTCGTGATCGGCGCGACCGGCAATGTGGGAACCAGTGTCGTCGACGCCCTCACTCGCGAATCGACCATCGCCGAGATCGTCGGCGTCGCACGCCGACCGGGCAACTGGAACCCGGCACGTGCAACATTCCTCACCGCGGACGTGACCCGCGACGACATGAACGAGATCGTGCGCGGCGCGGACGTCGTGGTGCATCTCGCGTGGTTGTTCCAGCCTACGCATCGGCCACGGGATACGTGGAACAACAATGTTCTCGGTGCGATCCGGGTCTTCGAGGCGGTGGCGGAAGAATCGGTCCCGGCCCTCGTCTACGCGTCCTCGGTGGCCGCGTACTCCCCGGGTCCCTCCGACGCGATGGTCGACGAGAGGTGGCCGACCCACGGCTGGCCCACAGCGGCCTACCCTCGGGAGAAGGCGTACCTTGAGCGATGGCTCGACGCGTATGAAACCCGGCATCCGAGTATCCGTGTGGTGCGGATGCGCCCCGGATTCATCTTCAAACGAGAATCGGCGACCTCGCAACGCCGACTGTTCCTCGGGCCGCTGCTTGCTCGCCGACTTGTCCACCCGGACCGAATTCCGCTGGTCCCCGTCGTCGACGATCTGCGGGTGCAGGTGCTCCACACCGAGGACGCCGCCACCGCGTACGCGGCAGCGGTGATCAACCCCGCGCGCGGGGCGTTCAATCTGGCTTCCTTGCCGCCCGTGGACGGTGCGTTCCTTGCAGAGGCATTCGGTGCTCGCGGTGTGCGAGTCGCGCCCGTCATCGTGCGCTCCGCCGTGGCGGTGGGCTGGCACCTCCACGCCGTCCCCGCTTCCCCTGGTTTGTTCGAGACGGTGCTGCAGCTTCCGTTGATGGACTGCGCTCGAGCCCGAGACGAATTGAATTGGACGCCTCGACATGCACCGGGCGCGGTTCTGCGTGAGTTCCTGCTCGGGCTCCACGACGGGGCCGGGCTGCCCACGCCACCACTGCGGTCCGACACCCTCGCGAGAAGGGTGCGGGAGTTCGCGACCGGGGTGGGCCAGCGAGCGTGAACGCGCCCGCACTCGGACTCTGAATCAAGCCTGGTTCCATCGGACCGTGTTCGGTCTACCAGGGTCGTGCATCGATCAGGTTTTGCCACAGTCTGGGTCGTGCCCGCCGATGTCCCAGGCAGCCCGGAGCCGATTCCTTTTCACCCGGCCAGAGGTTGGTATTCGCGGAGGCGGAGCAGCATCCGCACATACCCTGCTTCCGCCGCCGCGGTAACAGCATCGAGTGTGGCGAGTTCGGCAAGCTCGGCAGATCCGATGTCGAGCTGCATCTGGTCGGCAATCCAGTGCCGAATCGAGTCGTGAGTAGTCATATGATCACCGCCTTCAGGTGGGATACCCCACCAGTGCTGTGCGCATTCGAGCCTCAACCGCCTCGGCCGCCCCTCACCTGGACACCGTCCGCGCCCTGGCCAGTTCCGTCACCGCACGGTCGGCGTGCCCGCGGCCACGAGCACCACTGGGCATGGAGTAGCCGAAACCGCAGGTGGGTACTCGGGCCCACATGTCATCCTCATCAGGGGAACCCGCTGATCCGTCCACCGATTTCCCGGCGGAACCCCGGCACAATGGTGTTCCGCCGGGCACGATGCCGGACCCGGATGCTGCCGGGCGACTACATCCCGTCCTTGCTCGTCGTAAAGGCATCCGGCACACCCGGACCGGTGCGCTGTGGACCGGTCTGGTCGTCGGCGTGCTGGTTGTGATGCTGCTGCTGGTGTTCATCCTGCAGAACCTCGACAGCATCACCCTGGAGTTGTTCGGGTGGGACTTCTCGCTGCCGCTGGGTGTGGCGTTGCTGGTCGCCGCGATCGCCGGTGCGGTGGTCATGGCACTTGCCGGTGGTGTGCGGATTCTGCAGATCCGCCGCGCCGCGAACCGGCAACGCGCGCTCACCATCCACCCATGAGTCGATCGCACGACGTACTTCGCTCCGTGATCCCAAGTTGGCCGCCGAACTAGAGTGCCGCGACATCGAACTCGACAGTGCGCATCGGCAACTGTTGGAGCTGATCCAGGCCCCGGCTGGGACGGCAGCGTTCCGATGGCCGTCGATGTGACCCTTCTCGGCCGGTTCTTCGAATGCTTCGGCGATCACACTGTCGTGGTCGGCCGCCAGGTGATCTACCTGGTCACCGGAGAGCCCCGGACACCGTAGCGTCTCGCGCGCAGGGACCGGGGACATCGAACGGGTTCAGGTCGCATGCGTTTATTGAGGTGGTGCCGCGTACGGCAGGGGACGATCGAGGCGGGCCGACGAATTCGCAGCCGTCGCCGCAGCGGGGTCGCAGGCTCCCGGGCCAGGAACCGGCGGCGGGGAGCCGACCCGGATGCCGTTACCGTTCCCCAGCCTCGGCGTCGGCGGTGTTACCGTCACTCTCGCGTAATGCCCTGCCCTGCTGGACGTACTCCTCGTACTTCTCCGCGTTCTTGTCCGAAACCCGGGTATCTCGCGGCGGCAACTGCAATTCGTTCTCGGCCGGCATGCCGGCCTGCAACTCTCGTCCGCGTTCGAGTTCGGCGTCCAGTTCGGCGCCGAAGAGCAACGCCAGATTGGTGATCCACAACCAGAGCAGGAACACGATGACTCCGGCCAGGGAGCCGTATGTCTTGTTGTAGCTGCCGAAGTTGGCGACGTAGAGCCCGAACAGGACCGACGCGATGATCCACGTGACGATGGCGAGGAACGCCCCGGCGCTGATCCAACGGAACTTCGGTTGTCTCACATTGGGTGTGACGTAATAGAGGATGGCCACGGCTACCACCACGATGCCGAGGACGAACGGCCAGCGGGCGATGTTCCACACGGTCAGGGCGGTGTCGCCGAGTCCGACGGCGTCTCCTGCCGAGCGTGCGACGGGGCCGCTCAGGGCGAGCATCGCCGCACCGGCGGCCACGAGGACCAGACCGAGGACGGTCACGGCCAGCATCAGGGGCCGTAGCTTCCACACGGGACGCCCCTCCTCGACCTCGTACATGCGGTTCATGGCCCGCCCGAACGCCCCGATGTAGCCGGACGCCGACCACACCGCACCCAGCAGGCCGAGAACGAGAGCCGTTCCCGCGGTCGGCGTCTCGACCAGTTGCGTGATGGGGTCTCGCAACGTGTCCACAGCGGAGGACGGTCCGAGATCGTCGACCATCTGCAGGACCGCGTCGGTGGTGCGCTGTCCCTGACCGAACACGCCCAGCAACGAGACCAGCGCCAGCAGCGCGGGGAACAGCGAGAGGACGGCGTAGTAGGTCAGCGCCGCGGCCAGGTCGGTGCATTGATCGCGGGTGAACTCGTGCGCCGTCTTCCGGATGACGTACCACCAGGACGGTTTCGTCAGGTCCGCAGGCGAATCCGGCTTCCGCGGATCGTCGGGTCCCGGTTCGGCGTGCCGATCCTTTTTCATCGATCACGCCTACCCGAAACGCGGCGCACGGAAACTGCAGCGACCGCCCCCGCGCCAGTTTCACGCGCACCACCGCCGGGCAATCGCCTCCGTGACGGTCCGCCGCAGTTCACCACGGGGCGCACAATGACCCGCTGCGCTTCCTAATCGGCACAGGCACGTTCACGAGGACTGAGAAGGAGTTTCCGAAACGCCGGCCACTCATACCTCGAGCGTCTGCGCTGCACCGTCCCGCTCGGCGAGCCGCGCTCAGCACGGCGTGCTGCATCTCCAGCAGCAGAATCTGCCGGGTGTCCACCAGATTGACCCCGGCCTCGATCAGCACCGCGACCCGCGCAAGGCGGACCAGATCGTCCTCGCTGTACCGGCGGGCCGTTGATCCCAGGCCGTCGACACAGGAAATCCATCCGCCAACGCGCATCGTTGGTGCACACACGGCAAGTCCGGGAACTTTCCATCTCCAGGTTGAGCTTCCCGCCTTCACAAGGTAGAACAAATCTATCGTCTTTGAAACAGATTTATTACCGAACGGGCGGTGGCCTCGCGGGGTCGCCGGACGAAAGGAGAACGCGATGACCGTCCAGAACGTCGATCGCCCCGCCTCCGACGCCGAGGCACTCGTCCTGCACAGCGGCAGTGGCCCGGTGATCGCGGCAGCCCTGTTGACCATGCTCGCACTGAGCGCCACCACCCTCCTGTCCGGCCTGCCCTCATGACGCCCCCGGCGCCGCAGCGGGTGCGACGGCCGTCGGGCGCGCTTTTCGCGAGCGGTCTGATCCTGCTTGTCGGCACCCTGATTTGTGTGGCGACGGCCGTAGGGGTCTTCGGCTTCGGTGCCCTCGTCGCCCAGATCGCCGTCGCGCTCCTGGGCTCGGTCGGTCTGATCGTCGCGGTCACCGATTCCGACGGCACCGACTCCGAACTCCGTGCCCTCTCCCACCCGCTTCATGACGCCCGCTCCGAAGGAAGGGTTCGATCATGACCACCGCAGTCGCTGCGCCCGCCCCGCCCTCACCCCCGGCACCGGTCCGCCCCGAGCGGCGCACCCGGCCGCTGACCGTCGTCTCCGCTTCCGAACCCGCACTGACCCACGACCGTTCCCCGAGCCGTCGACGCGACCAATACGAAGACACGTATCCGCTCCTCACGGAAATCGCCGAGCTGGATCTGCACGATCCGCATCGACACCTGCTGCGCGAACGAGTGATCGAACGCTGCCTCCCGCTCGCCGAACACCTCGCCCGACGTTTCCGGAACCGCGGGGAGAGCGTCGACGACCTCGAGCAGGTCGCCCGCCTCGCACTCGTCAAGGCCGTCGACCGATTCGACGACCGGCAGGGCGCGAACTTCGTGGCCTTCGCAGTCCCCACCATCACCGGAGAGATCCGACGGCACTTCCGGGACACCACATGGTCACTGCGCGTGCCGCGGGCGGACGGGAGACCTGCATCTGGGACACGCCGACCCAGGTGGCGATCTGGCTCTGCGTGAGGTTGCACGCTTCCGCCGACCTGACCCGCACGCTCGGCCGCGCCCCGACCGCGAGAGAGCTCGGTGCGGCGCTGGAGGGACCGGATCCGACGACCGATTGCTGTCGGAGACGGTCGGCAGCGACGACGTCGCATTCAACCCGAACCCCGGGACCCCACGGAACTACTCAAAGAGACCTTCACCGCGTGACCGCGCGCACCAGGCCCCCGGGAACCGGGTGTTGAGCGTCGCTGCTCATGACGACCACGGGGCCAACCACCGTCACCCGTGATGCAGATGGATTCCGGGCCGCGGGCCGATCGTCTGCATCGTCACCTGGCGTCACGACCGACTCCCGAGCCACCGACCCCGTCACGCTGTGTCGGTGGTGCTGCGGACGAGCAGGTCGAGGACGTCCGGAAGCGTACCGGCCTGCAGGGCGCGTCGTTGCCGGCCGGCACCGTTACCGTTGGCGAAAATCCGCATGACCTCGGTCTGAGTGCTGTGGTAGTCGCCGGCGGCCTCGAGGACGGGTCGGATGTGGTCGAGTAGCCGGAGGATCGGTTCGGTCGCCGGAACCAGGCATCCGGACGCGGGGTCGATACCGTGGCCGGTGATCCCGTCGCGGGCGGCGCGCCAGTAGGCCGACCGCAGGCGGTGCGGGTCCACTCGTGGCGCCCGATGCCCGCCCCGTATCGCCCGCAACGCGGCCGCGACCAGTGCCCGTACCAGGACGGCCAGCAGCACCGTTTCCTCCACCGTCGCCGGCACGTCGGCCACCCGGACCTCCACGGTGGGCAGATGCGCCGACACCCGCACGTCCCAGTAGATCATCGCCGGATCGAGAATCACCTCGTGCTCGAGCATTTCCGCTACTTCGGTGTCGTAGTGGCCCGCGGATTCGAAGTACGGTGGCGGGCCGGCGCCCGGCCAGCGCGCCCACAGCATGTGCCGCCAGCTGGCGTATCCGGTATCGCGGCCGGCGATGATCGGGGAATTTGCGGTCAGCGCCAGCAACGCCGGCAGCCAGGGCCGCAGATGATTGCTGACCTGGACCGCAACCTCCCGGTCCGGGATCCCGATGTGCACGTGAGCCCCACAGATGATCTGCTCGCCCAGCTGCCCGTAGTGTTCGGCGAGACGCCGATAACGCGGCAGATCGGTGATCGCACGGGGCGGCCGACCGAACGGCGGAACCCCCACCGCCAACAGGGCGGCGCCGGACCGGGCCGCCGCGGCCGCCGTCAATGCCCGCGCCCGCCGCACCTCGGCCCGCAGATCCCCCCACTCGGTACAGACCGGTGTGGCCGTTTCGATCTGACATCGCGACAACTCGAGCTGCAGGTCGATTCCCAGCGCCTGCCCCGCGGCCACGACGGCAGAATTGCCGAGAAACGGAGCCCCGGAGTCGGGATCGGCGAGCACGAACTCCTCCTCGACCCCCATCGTCAGGCGCAACTCGGACTCACCGATTCCGGTGAGATCGCCGGGATCCGCCGATGGCGTGAGTGTCATCTCCCGCTCCTTCCGCCACGAACTGGCCTCTGCTGCCGAGGACGGGCTGTCCCATCGGCCGAACGCTTTTCGGAAAGCCGCCGTGCGACCGGAGAACCGGACGAGGTCCGGCTCAGCAACTCCGCCCTCGGCGGCCGCTCCCCGGCGCCGGCCGGGCCGGCTTGTTGTCGCTCCCTAGGGGTCTAACGGGTGTAGGGGCTGGTCGCCGTCGTCGTGACCGGTGGACCGATCTTGGTGGCGAGCAGCCCGAGACCGATCATCGCGACACCGAGGCCGAAGTGCAGCCAGTTGTCGGCGGTGTTGACCGGTACGAAGTTCGCGGCACTGTCCAGGTCGATGACGAGCCCGTAGACCCACAGCACCAGATAGACAATGCCACCGACTATCAGGAACGCCTTCGCCGCACCCGCAGTACGGGCCGCGGCGATCCCGACGACACCGAACAACAGATGCACCAGGTTATGTAAGACCGAAACATTGAATATCCCGAGCAGTTGGGCGTCGGAATGGTGGCCGGCGAAGGTGAGGGTGTCGTAGCCGGTGGTGATGCCGGGGATGAACCCGAGAACCCCGACGAGCAGGAACACCGCGCCCACGACGAGGGCCGCCCATTGCACCGGGGTGCGCGTCCTCGAACGCGCGATGGAGGATCCGGTCATGGCGTGCTCACCTGCTTTCCCGTACAAGTCCCGGTGGGACCGAGCACCGCAGGGAACCGGCACCGATCGTGCCCGTCGATTGCGTGTGCTGCCGTCTCCGGGTACCCCACCACCCGAACCTGAATCGGCGTTGAGCCTCACAGGTATTCCTCATTCGGGCCGCGTTCGGACTGCGGTTTCCTCGCGATTGCCTACCTGGTTCGGTGCTCTTCTCGCCGAGGCACCAGAGAGCCGCGTTCTATTCGTGCTGGCGTTGACATCTAGCAGAGCTGCGCCCATGGGACGTGACCACGCAATCGAGTCCCTCGCACGAGGGACGATTCGGCATCGCCCGCCCCCGTCTGATTTGCTGTGCGAATGTCTGGGCACTCCGAGAAGCGCGGACCGTACAGCAACGATGCGGCGCCGATCCCACGGATTTTCAGCGAGGAGCCACGCTGTGTCGAAGAAGAACCTTGTCCTTCCCGGGGCGCCCGGGGCGGGCACTCCGACGGTCGCCGAGCCGATCAAGCCCACCGAGCCGTTGCCCCCCAAGCCCGACCAGCGGGCGCCGGGCCTGCAGACCGCGACCGGGCAACCCGTCGAAGGCCCGGACACCGCCCGCGGCCAGCAGGGTGAGCACCTGACCACGGCGCAGGGCGCGCGGCTGTACGACACCGACCATTCCCTCAAGGCCGGCGAGCGAGGACCGACCCTGCTCCAGGACCACCACCTCCGGGAGAAGATCACGCACTTCGATCACGAGCGGATCCCGGAGCGGGTGGTGCACGCCCGCGGCGCAGCCGCCCACGGGGTGTTCCGCGGATATGGTTCCGCCGATCCGATCAGCAAGGCCGCGTTTCTCGGCAGGGACGTCGAGACGCCGGTCTTCGTTCGCTTCTCCACCGTCCTCGGCTCCCGGGGGTCCGCGGACGCCGTCCGCGACACCCGGGGGTTCGCGACCAAGTTCTACACCGGCGAGGGCACTTTCGACCTGGTCGGAAACAACATTCCGGTGTTCTTCATCCAGGACGGCATCAAGTTCCCCGACATCATCCACGCCGCCAAACCGCACCCCGACCGCGAGATCCCGCAGGCGCAGAGCGCCCACGACACCTTCTGGGACTTCGTGTCGCTGCACACCGAAGCCACCGCGCACACCCTGTGGAACATGTCCGACCGCGGCATCCCCCGGTCGTACCGGATGATGGAAGGCTTCGGCGTCCACACCTTCCGGATGGTGAATGCGGCGGGCGAGAGTTCGCTCGTGAAGTTCCACTGGAAGCCGAAACTCGGTGTGCACTCACTGGTGTGGGAAGAAGCGCAGATCGTCAACGGCATGGACCCCGACTACCATCGCCGCGACCTCGCCGACGCGATCGAATCCGGCGCGCACCCGGAGTGGGAGCTGGGCATCCAGGCGTTCCCGGACACCCCGGACCAGACGTTCGAGGGCATCGACCTGCTCGACCCGACCAAGATCGTCCCCGAGGAACTGGCCCCCGTCCAACCGATCGGGCTGATGACGCTGGAGGCGAATCCGACCAATTTCTTCGCCGAGACCGAGCAGGTGGCGTTCCATCCCGGGCACCTCGTCCCCGGTATCGACGTCACCGACGACCCCCTGCTGCAGGCGCGGCTGTTCTCCTACCTCGACACCCAGATCAGCCGGCTCGGCGGACCCAACTTCGGGCAGATCCCGATCAACCGGCCCCACGCCCAGGTCAACGACATGCTCCGCGACGGCATGCACCAGACGGGAGTCCATCCCGGCGTCGCGCCGTATCGGCCCAATTCCCTCGACGCCGGATGCCCCTTCCTCGCCGGCGCCGAGACGGCGTTCGTCGAGGTGCCGGCGCCGATGCCGGAGTCGACGAAACTGCGCGCCGCCCCCGCGAGCTTCGACGACCACTTCTCCCAGGCCCGGTTGTTCTACGCCAGCCTCAGCCCGATCGAGCAGACCCACGTTGCGCAGGCCTACACGTTCGAGCTGGGCAAGTGCTACGAGCAGGCGATCAAGGAGCGCGCCCTCGGGGTCCTCGCGAACGTCGACCCCGACCTGTGCGCGACGGTCGCCGAAGGGCTCGGCCTGCCCGCACCGGAACCGACCGTCGCCTACGACCTCGCGCCCACACCCAGCCCCGCTTTATCGCAGATCGGCGACCAGTGGCCGCTGGACGGCCGGATCATCGGCATCGTCGCCGACGAGACCGCCGACCTGCCGGAGGTCGCCGACGCCGTCGAGAAGATCGACCAAGAGGGCATGGTGCCGCTCGTCATCGGACCCCACGGCGGCGCACTGGGATCGGGCAAGGGCGCGGTGCCGGTCTCCCGGACGTTCCTCACCATGCGATCGGTGGAGTTCGACGCCATCCTGATCGCGGCGCCGGCGTCGGACCCGCGGGTCCAGGTGTTGCTCACCGAGGCGTTCCGGCACTGCAAGGCGATCGGGGCATGGACCGCCGGTCGCGGACTCCTCGCCACGGCCGGAGTCCCGGCCGAGGCCCCGGGCATCGTGATCGCCGACGACACGTCCGCGCTGCTTCACGGCATCGCCGCGCTGATGAAGTCCCATCGGGTGTGGGAGCGCCAGGTGTGAGGTGACCCGTGAGCGGTCGCGCCGGAACACGAGTCCAGGCCGTGAGACTTTCCGGCAGGAGCGGCACGTGTGTGGACGGCTGGTGGTCGGGCCGGGCCGGCCGAGCGGGAATCGAGCGCACGGACCTCTGTGGCGAGGCTCGGCGGTAGCGGGCTGGGCGCCCGAACGCCGATTGGTACAGAACTGCGGATCCGGGTACCCGAGACGACGAGACGAGCAGCAATGGGTCGAGGAGGTAGCCACTATGCCGCGGTCATCGATCAAGGACGAGAAGGTGTACCAGGAAGTACGGAAGGATGGTGCGTCGAAGGAGAAGGCGGCGCGGATCGCGAACTCGGCCGCCAACCGTGGCCGCTCCAGTACCGGCCGCAAGGGCGGCAAGTCGTCGTCGTACGAGGACTGGACCGTCGACGAGCTGAAGAAGAAGGCGAAAGAGGTCGGTCTGTCCGGCTATTCATCCAAGCGGAAGGGCGAATTGATCGAGGCGCTGCGCAACCACTGATGCTTTTCCACCGTCACCGCGCCGTGTCGTCGGAAACGCCGGGGGTCACGGAGCAGGGTCCCTCCCGCCGCCCGACCGGGTGGCGTTTCCCTCGCCACCGTCTGCGGAATCTGCTCGCACTGCCGTGCAGGGTATTTCAAGCTCGATCTCTGTCACCGGACACGACTCCCGGCCGGTGTCACACAGTTCCGGTGTGTGGCCCACGTATGTCCCGATGCACGGTGTGGGCGCGCGCGTATGCAGCGATGACCCGCAGACTGCCGCGGCTGGCAGCTACAGTCCGGAAGGGCGCACCGAAAGAATTACGTGGACAGACGGCGACGGGGCGCAGGCGCAAGGTGGCATTGCCGAACTTTGTGCTCGCGGCGGGCATGACAGTGTCGAGGCACTGCGGACGTATCGCCGGAGTGCCCCGCAGCAGGGCTGGGGTGCTGCGTATGAGCAGCTGTGACGAGCGTGCCGAACGGATCTCGGCCGCAGGGCGTGATCGGCACCGCTCCATCGCTACCGCAAAATCGTTGACCGGCGGACGAATCTCCACCGTTCTCGGTGCCGCGCGGTCGTCGTCCGAGTGGTACCGGGCAGCATCGTGGCCTACGCCACGGCCGTGAAGCATGGTCTGTTGCGGGTCCCGGACGGCCCGGTGGTCAGCGAACCCAGTGCGCGGGCGATGGCCACGGCGGTCGCCGAACTGCTCGGCGCCGATCTGGCGGTGGCGGTCACCGGAGTCGGCGGACCCCAGAATCAGGACGGACAGCCACCGGGCACGGTGTGGCTCGGGATCTTCACCGGCGGCGCGACCCGCACCGAATTGCGGCACTTCGCCGGTGATCCGGGCGATGTGGTGGAGGCGACCACAGACCATGCCCTGTCCCTCCTCGAACAAGAACTTCAACGGTAGTCCCAGACAAGGTGGTTTAGGCGAGGAAAGGGTGAGGAGATGTCGATGCTGCTACGAATCCCGGGTGTCTATCCCCCACAGGCGGATACGTGGCTGCTCGCCGGTGCTCTGGCCCAGCACACCCTGTCTCCGCGAACACGGGTCCTCGACATTTGCACCGGCACCGGAGCACTCGCTCTGCGGGCCGCCGGGTTGGGGGCCGGAAGTGTCACCGCGATCGACATCTCGCGCCGTGCCGTCCTCACCGCCCGACTCAACACTCGGCTACACCGGCACACGATCCGGGTTCTGCAGGGAAACCTCACCGTGCCCGTCCGCGCAGAATACTTCGATCTGGTGATCTCCAACCCGCCCTACGTACCCGCCCAGGATGACCGGCTTCCCGGCACCGGCATGGCCGCAGGCGTGGGACGCCGGCACCGACGGACGAGCGCTGCTCGACCGGATCTGCGCCCAGGCACCCGACGTCCTCGCACCCGGGGGAACACTACTTCTCGCCCAGTCGGCACTGAGCGGGGTCGACAAGACCCAGGTGATGCTCGAGGAACAGGGCTTGGATGTCGACGTCGTCGCCCAGCAGGAGATTCCCTTCGGTCCCGTCCTGACCGCACGCCGGCACCTGCTCGCAGCCCGCGGAATCATCACCGCCGATCAGCGCTCCGAAGAGATCGTGGTGATCCGCGGCCGCCAACACCCTGAGATTTAGTCGCGTCCACCCATCCACCCAGTGTTGCGGTTCGCCCACGTCAAGATGGGGTAATCGCGAACGGGGCCGATCTGTGCAGAAGGAGAACACTGGTGGCAGAGCAGCCTGAACACACTCGGCTCACCGAATGCAGTCGCGGATGATCCGGGTCGCCTCGGTTCCGGCATCGCACGTCTATGTTCGGCATCTTGCGGATCCGGAACACCACGATCAGGTGGTGCGGCTCCCTGACCCGGTTCCAGCGGATGGCCGGACTGTCCCGGGTGGATGGTGGCCACCGCTGATGCTCGATCCGGGGTGGATCAGCCGGAACCACACCGAGTTCGATGTGTTTCACATTCATTTCGGCTTCGATGCCATCGAGTCCGCTCTGATGAAGGACATTCTGCACGAGTTGTCGGTGCGGCGTATCCCGGTGGTGTACACCGTCCACGATCTGCGCAACCCGCATCAACCCGATCCGGAACCGCACCTCGAACTCCTCGATGTACTGATCCCCGCCGCCGCCCAGGTCGTGACGCTCACCCCGGGTGCTGCCGCCGTGATCGCCCGGAACTGGGCCCGCGCGGCCACGGTGCTCGAACACCCGCACGTGGTGGAGCGCGCGTTGATCGACCGCCCCCGGCCACCGCGCGCCGAGTTCGTGGTCGGGGTGCATGTGAAAAGCCTTCGCGCGAACATGGATCCGTTTCCGATCCTCGATGCGCTGTCCGAGACGGTGCAAGGCCTCGAGGGTGCGCGGTTACAGGTCGACGTCCACGACGAGATCTTCGATCCCGACAATCACTGGTATGCCCCCGACGCCGGTGCGCGTCTTGTGCGGTACGGGGACCGGGATCGCGTCGACGTCCGGGTCCACCCGTACTTCTCGGACGCCCAACTCTGGGACTATCTGTCGTCGATGTCGGTGTCGGTGCTGCCGTACCGCTTCGGTACGCACTCGGGCTGGCTCGAGGCCTGTTACGACCTCGGCACCGCGGTCGCGGCGCCGAACTGCGGCTTCTACGCGCAGCAGCAGGACTGTGCGGTGTTCGGGTTCGACGACACCCATTTCGATGCGGCGTCACTGGATCGATGCATCCGTGAACTCCACGGTGCTGCCCCGGTGCGGGCGAGGTGGGCCGAACGCGAGTCGCAGCGGCGAGAGCTGGCCCGCGCGCACCACGAGATCTACCAGCGAGTACTGTCGTGACCGAAAGTTCCCTGCGTATCGCGTTTCTCGCGTCCTCCCGATTCCCGATCCGGCAACCGTTCGCCGGCGGCCTCGAGTCGCATGTGTGGTACTTGGCCCGCGCCCTGGCCGCGGACGGACACCGGGTGACGTTGTTCGCCGGTCCGGGCTCCGATCCGGCATTGGGCTGCACGGACCTCGAAGTCCGGACGCTCGAGCTGAGCGCGGTCGCCCGTGCCGACGCCTCCATGCCGTCGATGCAGTTCATGACCGAACATCACGCCTATCTGCAACTTATGCTCGATCTCGGCGGCCGGCTGGCCGATGCGTTCGACGTGATCCACAACCACAGCCTGCATTACCTGCCGGTGGCCATGGCTGCCACCGTGTCCACCCCGATTCTGTGCACCCTGCACACCCCGCCCACACCGTGGCTCGAATCGGCTCTCGCGGTCAGTCGCGGGCAGGGCGCCCACTTCGCGGCGGTGAGCGCACACACCGCGGCTTCCTGGCAGCACGTGGTCGGTGAGCTCGAGGTGATCCCCAACGGGGTAGACCTCGCCGACTGGCCGATCGGCGAAGGTGGGAACCGCCTGATCTGGTTCGGCCGTCTGGTGCCGGAAAAAGGTGCCCACCTAGCGATTACCGCCGCTCGGCGCGCCGGATTCCCTCTCGTGCTGGCCGGACCGATCAGCGACACCGACTACTTCGAACGCTCGATCAGACCACTGCTGAACCGGGACGTCGTCTACCTCGGCCACCTCGCCCAGCCTGCGCTGGCCGCCGCGATCGGCCGGTCCGCGGCGGCGCTGGTGACCCCGGTGTGGGACGAGCCCTACGGTCTGGTGGTCGCCGAGGCACTCGCCTGCGGCACGCCGGTGGCCGCCATCGCCCGGGGTGGGATCCCGGAGGTGCTGACCCTGGACTGCGGCCGACTGGTACCACCCGATGACCTCGATGCCCTGGTGGCGGCGATCCCGCAGACCGTGGCACTTTCCCGTGCCGCGGCCCGGGCCCGGGCCGCGGCCCACTGTTCCGAACGCACGATGGTTGACGCCTACGTGAACACCTATCGGCGGCTGATCCGGCAGCCAGTCCACGGGAAACCGTTCCGCCTCGATGGGGTGCGGTGATGATCGGCTACTACATTCACCATCACGGTCAGGGACACCGGGCGCGGGCGATCAGTATCTGCTCCACCCTCACCACAGCCGTCACCGCACTCTCCTCTGCACCCCTACCCCCATTCTCGGCAGGATGTTTCGCCGATGCCATCAGCCTCGCCCGGGACGACCACGGCGGTCCACCCCTGAACCCGACGGCCAACCAGACCCTGCACTGGGCACCCCTCCTAGATCGGGGACTGCAGTCGCGGATGAGCCGCATCGCCAGCTGGATCGAATCCACCCGGCCGAACCTGATGGTGGTCGACGTCTCGGTGGAAGTCACCGCACTCGTTCGGCTCCTCGGTGTGCCGGTCGTCGTCATGGCCATGCCGGGAAGCCGCACCGACTCGGCACATCACCTGGGATATCAACTGGCCGAGCACATCATCGCCGCGTGGCCCCAACAGATCTACGACCCGATGTGGCTGCAGGAATTCGCCCACAAGACCACCTTCGTGGGCGGTATCAGCCGGTTCGACGGCCGCGACGGTGCCGACCCCGAGCCCTCGGCGCGGCCCCGTGTCCTGGTGCTCAGCGGGACCGGCGGATCGAGTCTGACGATGGACGACATCCGGCTGTGCGCCCAACAGCATCGGGGGTACCGGTGGCAGGCGCTCGGTGTTCCGGGAGCACCCTGGGAGGACGACCCGTGGCCGACGTTGAGCAGCGCCGACGTCGTCATCTCGCATGCGGGTCAGAACGCCGTGGCCGACATCGCCGTCGCCCGCCGCCCGGCGATCATCATCGCCCACGAGCGCCCGTTCGACGAACAACAGGCCACCGCGGCGGCCCTCGCCGCCCACGGGCTCGCCGTGTCGGTACCGCAATGGCCGCCGGTGACCGCGTGGCCGCATCTGATCGAGACCGCCCTCGCCCTGGGCGGTGCGCGGTGGCCCCGCTGGCACACCGCAGGGGCGGCCGCCCGAGCCGCAGCGGTCCTCGACACGCTCGCCAAACAATCCGAGTCTGCCCGATGAGGACCGTGGTCGTCACCATCGCCGCGAACCGGGACACCCATCTGCGGCTTCACCTGCGGTCTCTGGCACGCAGCACCGCGGCCGCTCACGAGCACGTGGTCGTCGCGATCGGCGACCCCGCGGTGGCCGACGTCGTGGCCTCCGAGGGCAGCACCGTGCGACTGGTGTGGATCGAACACGATCGGGGCCCACTGCCGCTGGCCCTCGCCCGCAACGCCGGCGCCGCGGCCGCCCTGGCCGCGGGGGCCGAACTGCTCGTCTTCCTGGACGTGGACTGCATCGCCGGCACCACCATGCTCGCGCGGTACGCCGATGCCGCGGGGCAACGGCACCATCACCATGCCCTCCTCTGCGGCCCCGTCACCTATCTGCCGCCCCCCGGACCGGCCGGGTACGACCTCGACCGTGTCCACGAACTGCGCCACCCGCACCCGGCCCGTCCTGCGCCGCCGGCGGGAACCGTGCTGATCGGGTCCGATTACGACCTGTTCTGGTCGCTGTCCTTTGCCGTCACCGTCACCACCTGGGACCGGATCGGCGGGTTCTGCACCGACTACACCGGTTACGGCGGGGAAGACACCGACCTCGCACAGACCGCCGCCACCGCCGGCGTGGGTCTGCGGTGGGTGGGCGGCGCCGACGCGTTCCACCAATACCATCCCGTGTCCGATCCCCCCGTCGAGCACCTCGCCGACATCCTCACCAACGCCGAACTCTTTCACCGTCGCTGGCACCGATGGCCCATGCAAGGGTGGCTGCGCGCCTTCGCCGAACGCGGACTGATCACCTACGACCCCCACCACCGGAGGTGGATCGAGTCGGCGTGAACCCTGCCTTCGGACGAGTCCCCGGCTGTGTGTCCGCCGGTGGACCTGCGATCACGCGTCGCCGGAAGCCCGTCCCGCTCGACATCGGA
This sequence comes from Rhodococcus sp. USK10, assembly GCF_019378875.1. NCBI lineage: Bacteria > Bacillati > Actinomycetota > Actinomycetes > Mycobacteriales > Nocardiaceae > Rhodococcus > Rhodococcus sp. USK10. Next base: position 290,601 of record NZ_CP076047.1, on the reverse strand, counting down.
TCGCCTCAGGCTCCGGTGACGATTGTCCGCGGATCCTCGCAGAGGTCTCCGCTGCAGTCCTGCCACGTCACCGCGGTCAGATGCGCATCGTGGACCGTGAACGCGGATGCCGCGGCTCGGACCCACAGCCAGTCGCCGCTGCGGTGGCGGAGTCGGAAGAATGTGGCACAAAAGGCTTTGCTGCCGTGGCTATCTCGTAGGAATCGGCGCCATCGGGGTGTGTCGGATGGCAGCAACAACCATTCGTAGTCACCGATCAGTTGCTCCACCCGATATCCAACCAGGTTGGCGGACGCGGGGTTGGCGAAGAGCATCTGGCGCTGATCATCGAACACAGACAGCGGCTGCGGCAACACCGCGAACAGCGCCTCCAGCATCTCTGTGCGGCACGGGGCGGTGGTCGTGTCGTGTTGGACTGTGGGGATGAAGAAGGGGTAACCGTTCGGCCGGGTACAGGTCCTGGTGGGAACCGACTGATCTTCCACTACCGTGCTCCTCGTCGCCGCCGGGACTGCTGAGCGTCCGTGTACCCGCACCGGTGATGACGCAACCGGCATCCCGTTCGCGGACTGCGTGAGGGCGAGAAGCCCGCCAGGCTGCCTACTCGTCGGCCCGCGTGGAGTACACACCACGCGGGTATCCGGTTGGTGTGGAAATCATCGGAATTCTCATCCTGGTCGGCGTCATCGCCTTCGTCCTGTACAAGAAACGCGGGAGAAGGGGATCCGCGGGGCACGATTGACCCGGTCACCCGTCCACGGGCGGGATCTGCGGGCAAAAAGGGGGGATTCCCCCGCGGCAGCGCAGAGCAGGACTGACACTGCACTCCGCAAACCCGCAGTAGGCAGCGTTCTGCCGGTGGTGGCGGTGCGTCCCCGCCATTCGACGAACGGTGCATTGTTGTTTGCCGTCGGGACTTCATGGGTCGTTGGCCGCGACCGGGGGCGAGTTGCAGTGACCGTCCGGACGTGCTCGGTCACGCCAGCGACGTCGACCCGACGCTAGGAGGCGTTTCGGACGCGTGACCACCAGGCGCCGACGGCTCTCAGGAATCCGGGTTCGGATGGTCACGTGCTTCTCCGGCGCGGCGCAGCCCAGCTCCTCGCTGACCGTGGTGCCGCAATCGCGGCTGTACGGTCGGTGACCTGCAATGCCCAGACGGTCCGCCACCGAACCCGGCCGGGGAGAGGCGAAAACTTCCACGATTCGACACCAGCGGTTTCGCGTGTGCGTGCCGGGGCATAGCTGTAGCAGGTATGAACCTGCAAACGAAGTGAGAATCCGACGTTCTGGTGCGTCGGTGAGGAGAGATCATGGCTACCGAACCAGGCGCGCAGTTGCCTGAGGAACCACAGTCCGAGCGCGGCCCGAAGGGCTCACGCGATGCGGGACCGGACCACGCCGGAGCAAGCCAGGCCGGCCGCGAGCAGGGGTCACTGGATCAGGAGGAGGTCACCTCCACCGGAGAGCATGGTCCGAACCCAACTCCGGCCGGCGGCTCGCTGCCGCCCGGTGACGCGGAGCCGGCGATACCGCCGTACGAGGGCCGGACGACCAGCACGAAGGAAGGGCGCCCGGAGTACGACGAGCATGTGGATTCCGGCGGAATGCAGTCACCGAAACCGCAGGACACCCCGCGCGGTGCGGTGGCATCGCCCGCCGAGGAGAAGCCCGCCGCACAGGCCCCCGAATCCGAGGGCGGCGATTCCGGGGTCGGGCCCGCGCATCAGGGCGGCGTCGGCAGGGCCGAAGACAAGAAGTAGCAGCTCTGGGGGGGGTGTTGGCTGCTCTCGGGCCTGACGCAGAATGGGAGGGATTACGGGTCCACCTAACGAGCGAGCTCGTGGACAGCATCGAGTGCGATGTGCGACCTGGATGCCGCCGCTGTCACGCTGTTGAAAGCGAGAGACTGCTCCAACGACGTTCGCACACAGGCGATTCGTAGAAGCCACGTACCGCGGGATGCCGGGGACATCGGGTGTCAGGTCAGATCCCCGGTTGGGGCGGTTGCCGCGTTGACCTTGATCGAGGCAATCCCGTTCTGGGCTGCCGCTTTCGAGGTATACCCCTGACTGGCCGCGATGATCTCGCCATTAGCTACCTTCAGCTGAAACCGGTACTGACCGGCGGTGTCCTTGAACAAGTCGAACTTTGAAGTCATCAACCCCGCCTGGTCAGTCCACGACGGTCGCGGGCACACGCTCGACGGTAAACCGCCCGTTCCCCTGCCGACGCTCAACACACACGGCTTCCACGCCCGTAGAGGAGACGTACCCCGGTGCGACAGTATCGTGGATCATCTGCGTGCAAAGGGCGACACGATGCGGTGCGACCGCCCGGGAATCTATCCGGTGTCGGAACTTCGAGAAGATTTGTTGGCCAGCACATTCGGTGCACGACACTGGCAATTCGATTCTCCGCGGACGCGGACGCGGGCCGTGAGCCCGGTGGTCGGCGCGTCGAGCGCGACGGGTTGACGCGGTCTGTTCAGTGGCCTTCCGCGTCCATCACGTTGTCGGCGGCTAGAGCGTGTCTGCCAAATATTGGCGGTTGGATGCTCGAGACTGTCCCTGTGTTGCGTGCCAACGAGATTTCCGACGCCCTGTGGGCTGTGATCGAACCCGTCCTCCCTGCTCTGGCGGGTCGTCGGGGGCGGCCGTGGAACGATCATCGGCTGACGCTGGAGGGAATCGTCTGGCGATTCCGTACCGGGTCACCGTGGCGCGACCTGCCCGAATACTTCGGCCCGTGGCAGTCCATCTGGGAACGGCATCGCCGCTGGTCCGACGACGGCACCTACGTGCGGATGTTCGCCGCGGTACGGGCGGCAGCACCCGAACGAGAGGAACAGCTCGAACGGCTGCTGTCGATCGATTCGACCGTTGTCCGCGCCCACCAGCATTCGGCCGGTGCCCGGACCGATGCGCACACAGGGGGCTCGGTCGAATGACAAGAATCTGGCCAACGAACCCGCCGACCACGCACTCGGCCGCTCCCGGGGTGGGCTGAGCACCAAGATCCACGCCCTCACCGACACGTTCTGCTGCCCGCTGACACTGCTGCTCTCGCCGGGACAGGCAGGCGACAACCCCTACCTGGCACCGCTGCTCGAAGCGCACCGCGCTCACGACACCGAAAGGTTCCGGCTGCTGGCAGACAAGGCGTACTCGCACCCGAGCACTCGAAAGCATCTGCGGGAACGCCGAATCTCGCACACCATTCCCGAACGCCGTGACCAGATTCGACGCCGCAAGGCCAAGGGGCCGGACGGGGGTCGACCGCCGGCATTCGACAAGGACCTCTACCGCGAACGCAACACCGTCGAGCGTGGTTTCGGGCGACTCAAGCAATGGCGTGGCATCGCCACGCGCTATGACAAGTACGCCACCACCTTCCTCGGTGGCGTACTCCTCGGCGCGATTGTTATTCATCACCGTGTCCGCAAATAGCAGACACGCTCTAGTCGTTTCACTCGTCGGTGCTCGAGCAGCACCAGGGTTGCCCCGGTGACAAGGCAGAGGGTGCACATGATGACGGCGATCCATGCCCAGCCGGTGAAGCCGTAGCCCGCGGCGACCAGGAAGAGTCCGAGTACGGCGATGCCGGTGCCGATCAGGGTGTAGCCGGGCCAGTTGCGGCTGTCGGTGATGGCCTCACCGGCGTGACTGCGGATCGTGCGGGCGTCGTCTTGGGGATGCAGATTTTCGTTGTCGGTCATCGTTTCGGCCCTGTGCTTTCTTGCGGCGGCAAAGTCTTGGGGGTTCGCGGTGGATAGGGGTAGGTGTAACCCGGCATCCAGAACGGGGCGTACCCGTAGTGGGTGTACAGGTGTTCGTAGAAGTCGGCGTCCGGGACGAGAGAGGGGTCGTATTCGGCGCTGCGGGCGACATGGCTGCGGGCGACATGGTCGCCGGTGCGATCGAGGTGCACACTGACGTCGTCGATGCGGATCACGGCGTCGACCGGCACGAGCCGCTTGGTCTTGCCCAGTCCGAAGAAGCCCCCGGATCCGATGCGCAGAAACCGCACCCGCCGTTCGTCCGCGTCGACGATCAGACCATCGACGTCGCCGAGTACGTGGCCGCCGCGGTCGAACACGGTGTGACCGCGGATATCGGCCTCGGGATGCTCCATCGTCAGCTGTGGGGCGTCGAGATCGATCAACGTCGGTGGCTGCTTCGGCATGGTGCTCAGCTCGCTTCCTGCAGGTCGGTACGAGAAATCGCGGGTCAGGTGACGTCGAGGACGGTCTTGAGCCAGCCCTGCTCGCGGGTGTCGAACCGCTGGTAGGCGTCGAGCGCTCGGGTCGGCGCGGCATGCTGGGTGATGAATGCGGCCGGGTCGAGGGCACCGGTCGCGGCCATGGCCAGCAGGTGCGGGATATAGCGGCGGTGATTGCAGTTTCCGGCCTGCACGGTGAGGTTGCGGTTCATCATCTCGCCGATCGGAAACACATCGAAATTGGGTGGGTAGACACCGATGATGCCGATGCTGCCGGCCTTCGCGGCGGCTTTGACGGCCCATCGCACGGCGAGGCTGGGGGCGTTGCCGGGCACCCAGGTGTCGCCATCGGGATTGGTGTTGGGTGCCGCCTTGTTCCGTTCGGTGTCGAAGACGTTCTCCGATACCGGCAATGTTTCGGCGGCCGGTCCGCCGGAGGGGCGTTGGGCGTCGACTCCGACGGCGTGGATCACCCGATCGACGCCGATCCCACCGGTCAACTCCCGCACCACTTCCACGGGGTCCTCGGTGGTGAAGTTGATGACCTCGGCGTTCTGGGTGCGGGCGATGGCGAGGCGGTCGTCGAGACCGTCGACGACCAGAACTCGGGTCGCACCCTGGCGTTTCGCGGAGGCGATCGCACATTGGCCGACCACGCCGGCGCCGAGCACCAGCACGGAGTCGCCCTCGGTGACCTGGGCCAGGCGGGCGCCGAACCATCCGGTGGGCATCACGTCGGAGATCATGATCGCCTGGTCGTCGGTCACCGGGTCGGGGATCTTGACCAGGGTGGTGGTGGCATGTGGAACGCGGGCGTATTCGGCCTGCAAACCGTTGACGGCCCCGGTGGCTTCCGGTCCGCCGAAGAAGCTGGTGCCGGCCTGGGGCCCGTTCGGGTTGGCGGTGTCGCACTGGGCGAAATACCCGGCCCGGCAGTACGAGCAGATTCCGCAGGCGATGGTGGAGCAGATCACCACCCGGTCGCCGGGGGTGAAACCGCGTACCGCGGCGCCGACGTCCTCGACGACACCGACGCCCTCGTGGCCGACGATGGTGCCTTCCTTCATTCCCGGCATGGTCCCTCGCACCAGGTGCAGGTCGGTGCCGCAGATCGCGCTGGTGGTCAGCCGGACGATGGCGTCCGTCGGTTCGGCGATGTCGGGGATGTCGACGTTGTCGAGGCGGATGTCTCCGATGCCGTGCCAGACGAGTGCTTTCACGAGTGCTCACCCTTTCGTCGAGTGGTGTCTCCGGTTCGGGTGCCCGGCGGCCGCCGTACGAAACACCGATGGCAGGTGTCGGTGATGCGGGGCCATCCAGTCAGTTGTTCGCGACGACCCGCACCGTCTTCAAAGTCGAATCGGTGGCGTCCGGCACGGCCATTCCGGCGGCGTGCCCGCTGCGCAGGTAGTCGATCACGGCGGTGTCGAGCCGCTCGCTCGGTACAACGGAGGGAATGCCCGGTGGGTAGGGGGTGAGCTGTTCGGCTGCGATCCGTCCGGCAGCACGGTCGGCGGCGATCATCTCCGCCGGCCCGAAGAACGCATCACTCGGTGCCATCTCGGTTCGAGCTGCAGTTCTTCGGGGCTGGGGAGGTCGATGTGCGGCGCGGGTTCGAAGGAGGCGGTGGCGGAGCTCATCTCGGTGAGGGCCCGAACCAGCCGGTCGGTGGTGCGCTCGTCGTCGGCCATGGACATGGTGGCGAGGATGCGCCGGTGGTCGGCCATGCCGACGTCCAACCGGCAGTGGCTGCGGAGCCAGTCGGCGCACTGGTACCCCGTAGCGCCGGTCGCGCTCACGTCGATCAGGATCTGCAGGCGATCCAGGTCGTGGGAGGCCTCCTTGCCCAGCAGACGGTCCTCGAGGACGTCGAGCCGGTCGATGTGGTCGATTCGCTTGCGGGTCCGGTCGGCCAGGGACAGGGCAGATCCCAGCAGCTCCGTGCCGCGCTCGACCATCTGTCGGCGCCACCCGTCGAGGGCGGTGTAGATCATCACGTTGGGGCTGGTGGTCATCAGCAGGTCGGCGCACGCGGACAGGTGGGCTCCGTCGACGAGATCGCCTTGGACGTGGAAGACCGACCCCTGCTCGAATCCGGCACCCATCTTGTGGACACTGACGACGCAGACGTCGGCCCCTGCGTCCATCGCCCAGGTCGGCAGGTTGTCGTGGAAGGGCAGGTGTGCTCCCCACGCCTCGTCGATGATCAGGGGTTTGCCCCGTTCGTGGCACACGTCGGCGATCGCGGCGATGTCGGCGCAGGTGCCGTAGGGGCTGGGGCTGACGACGATGGCACCGGCCGCATTGGGATGGCGCTCCCAGGCGGCGCGCACCTGCTTCGGGGACGGCGGGTGGGAGAAGTGCATGTCTTCGTCCCACCGCGGGGTGATCCACCGCGGGGTGACTCTGCTGAAGATCAGGCCCGCGACGATCGATTTGTGCGAATCACGGCCGACCAGCAGGCCGCCCGGGTGATTCCCGGCGACGGCCATCATCGCTGCCTTCACCGACAGCGAGCTGCCGCAGGTGGAGAAGAACGCCTGGTCGGCGCCCACCGCCTCGGCCATGAGGTTTTCGGCGTCGGCGAGATAGCGGCCGCTGGAGGTGCGGTCGTCCAGACCGGAGGCGGCGAGCACATCGGAGCGGAACGGGTCGATCCCGAGCACCTCGGTGACGCGTCGGTCGGCGCCGCGGCCCTGCCGGTGCCCGGGCGGGGTGAACCCGTACCGGTCACGGCGGTGGTAGTCGGCCAGTGCCTCCAACATCGGTGCGTGTGACTGATCCATGCGGTCCGGGTACCCAGTCGCTGCGGGGTGAACTCGCAACCCCGTGTGGTCAACCGGTCGAGAATCGTCAGCCGGGGCGTACCGCGCTGTCTAGGTGTCGTGTCCGCTGTCCTCAGATCCAACCGGGGCGTCACCGAGCCTGGCGCGCCACTACCGCAGCCCGATCGGCTCTGCGGTCCAGCCGATCGAAGGCTCCGGCCAGATCCTCACGTCATTGCACCACTGTGGATTTCACGACCGAGGCTCGCATGACCGGAAGCCATGCCGTGCTGTTACGGCAGTTTTCGTCTCGTCACCGGTCCCGAGGTGAGAAGTTTGCGTAGCCGTGCTGCCGGGGAGCGTTCGCCGAGGACGGCGCTGCTGCTGCGCGAGTGTTCCCTGATCCCGGCGACGAGTTCGTCGAGCACCGACTCGGTGTCGTGGCGCGGGTGCCAGCCGAGAAGGGTGCGGGCTCGGGAGCATTCGACGAGTGGGGTGGCGTAGGCGAGATCGATCCACCCTCGATGGACGGGGGAAAGATGCAGCGTCGATGCGAGATTGGTAAGGATGCTCAATGCCGGTGCGGGAACGTGCACGAGGCGGGCGCCGAAGGCGTCGCGGAGCAGGTCCGCGGTCAGGGGTTCGTCGGCGGCGATGTTGAACGGGCCGGGGCGCCCGATGGGCGAGAGCTTTGAGCACGGCGTCGGCGACGTCATCGGTGTGCACGACGGGCAGTGTCAGGCTGCGATCGAGCGGGAGTACCGGAAGTGCCGGTATTCGCCGGGTCAGGGTTCGTGGCAGGTAGCTCGGTGCCGCGTACCGCAGCAGAGCGGTGGCCTCGTCGTGCTGGGCGATCAGGCCCGGACGTATCCGGGTGACAAGGACAGGCGGCTGCCCGCCGGTTGCAACGGCGTGCTCGATCTCGTCGAGGACGTCCTCCTAGGCGACCTTGTCGGCGCTGTAGATCGAGGGCGGCACGCCTCGGCGGGGCCACTGTTCGGACACCGGCACGCCGGAGGCGCCGGGGGAGTACACCGCCGCCGACGAGAGGTGGACCAGGTGGCCCACGCGGGCGGCCCGAGTTGCCCGCGCGACCGCACGGGTCCCGGCGACCGCTGTTGTCCGCAGGTAGTCGCGGTCTCGGCCCGGCTGGAACGCGATCGCCAGATGGACCACGGCATCGGCACCCTCGAGTACCGGGACGAGGACGGTGTGCGCGTCGTCTCGGGCCAGGTCGATCTCGTGCCAGCGCGCATGCGCGTAGGGAGGGGTGCGTGGGGGCGTTCGGCGGGCGATCCCGGTCACCGCGGTTCCGGGTTCCTGCGCCGCGAGGATACGGAGAAGCGCGGTGCCGACATTGCCACTGGCGCCGGTGATCACGACTTTGCGCAGAGCGTGCATCGGCTATCGGTCCCGTCCGGTGGCCGAGCGAACCGGTGGGCTCATCGGACGCACAAGGTGATTGGCGGCGTTGTCGAACGTCGCCGGGAGTGGGTGGGTCGGGTGGGGTGTAGTGCGCGAGGTGAGAGTGAAATCGGCGCGGGCGAACGGGTGGGCAAGGGCGGTGCTGGTCACCAGCAGGACCAGGTGGCCTCCGCGGCAGGCGGTGGGTCCGGCGGCGTCTGTGGCGGTCAGAGTCATCGAGTACCTCTCGGATCGACGCGAGCGCACGAGGCCTCGCCCCACCCGCACCCGTGCCGTCTACCCACGCCGGTTGAGGTGAAAGAGGACACGCGCCCGGTCCCGCTCGCGGGTGCGGGCACTGATTTGCCCTCCCGGCGACCGGGTACTCGACAGGGAACTGCTTCACCAGATCGGAGAGGTGCATGAGCGAGCACACCCCACACACCATCGACTACCCCGGTCGGACCGCGGACATGGCAGAGGAACCGCATGACGAGATGCGCGCGTACCGGGGCAACGGTCTGTTGGAAGGTAAGCGTGCGCTGGTCACCGGGGGCGATTCCGGGATCGGTCGCGCCGTGGCGGTCGCATTTGCGAAAGAAGGCGCCGACGTGGCCACCGCGTACCTCGAAGAGAGCGAGGATGCGGCGCATACGGCCGAATTGGTCGAAAAGCAAGGGCGACAATGCCGCACCTTCGCCGGCGATCTCGCCGATCCCGGGCACTGCCGCGACGTGGTGGCCCGTACGGTCTCGGAACTGGGCGGACTCGACATCGTCGTCAACAATGTCGCCTACCAGGAACCGGTCGACGACTTGCTTGAGTTGTCCGATGAGCAATGGCGGCGCACGTTTTCGGTGAACATCGACAGCTACTTCCACGTGACGAAGGCGGCGGTACCGCATCTCCGCCCGGGTTCCGCCATCATCAACACCGGTTCGGTCAACGGGTTGCGCGGGAACAAGTCGCTGATCGACTATTCCGCGACCAAGGGTGCGGTGACGGCGTTGACGTATTCGTTGGCGCAGGTCCTGCTGGATCGCGGAATTCGGGTCAACTGTGTTGCTCCCGGGCCGGTCTGGACACCACTGATCCCGGCGACCATGGACGAGGAGAAGGTCGCGGAATTCGGGAAGCAGGCCCCCTACGGGCGGGCCGCCCAGCCCGACGAGATCGCCCCGTCCTATGTGTTCTTCGCGTCCGGTCTGCTGTCCTCGTACTACTCCGGGGAAGTGCTCGCCCCACTGGGCGGTGAGACACTGCCGGGTTGACGGCGGTAAGCGATCCTGGCCGACGGGCTCCCCGGCGGCTGGCGAAGGGGGGTCGAAGGCCGAGAAGGTCGTCGACGAGATGGGCGGAAACGGCGGTGCTCAACGGTTCGCCGCGGCTTGCGACCCGGCTCGGGTCCTGCGGGATGCCGTCCCGTTTCGGCGGTGGTCGTTTGCGCGGCGCGACACCGGGGCATTCGCGCCGGAGCGGTGCGAAAGATGTTCGAGTCCAGAGGACATAGGGATGTGGTTGGCGTGAAGCTGCTCGAGAGAAGTGTGCGTCGGCTCGAACACGCTGACGCATTGGATCGCCCCGCCGGAACGGTCGTGAACGCCATCAACAAGTGGCTTCCGCCGGGCCGGGTCAAGGATGCGTTGTCGGGAACCGATCTGGGGCACCCTGTGCACCCGCTCCTGGTCACCGTTCCTATCGGTGTGTGGGTCAGCGTCGGCCTCCTCGACGCTCTCGGTGGTAGGAGCGCGCGGGCCGCCGCGACGACACTCGTGGGTCTGGGTGCCCTGGCAGCCGTGCCGGCCACTCTCACGGGCGCGTCGGACTGGGCTGACACACTCGGCGCCGAACGCAGAATTGGCGCAGTACACGCGGCCTCCAACTATGCGGCCATTGCCGCGTATGTGGCGTCGTGGACCGCCCGACGCCGCGGCCGTCACCGGGTCGGCATCGGACTGTCGGCAGCGGGGGCGGGACTGCTCGGAGTCGGTGGCTGGCTCGGTGGCCATCTGACCTACGCCGCCGGAGTCGGGGTCGACACCACCGCGTTCTCCACCCTGCCCTCGGAATGGACGGACGCGGCACCGGAAACTGCCCTCGCCGGCGGGGAAATGGGCGCCGTGATGGTCGGCACCGTGTCGGTGCTCCTGGTGAACCGCGCGGACGGCATCGTCGCGCTGAGCAACCGCTGCACCCATCGGGGTGCACCATTGGACGACGGCTCCCTCGACAATAGGTGCATCGAATGCCCGTGGCACGGGAGTCGCTTCGGTGTCGGTGACGGCCAGGTAATGCGCGGTCCGGCGACCCGACCTCAACAGGTGTACGAGGCCCGGGTGCGGAACGGACGGATCCAGGTCCGGCAACCGGACGAGCAGCGGACACTCCGCACCAACCCCGTCGCCAGTGGCAAGGATGACGGCACCACGCAGGTAGCGGTGAGGTCCACACCTGAGATGCCCTCTCGAAGCGCGCGACGACGCGAGTGACCTGGAAAGCGATGTGATAGTTCACTCGCGGTGAGGGCCCACGACAAGAACCGTGGCGCGGACGGTCAGAGCGGTAGGGCATCGTCTGGTTCGGGAATGCATCCCTCGAAGGTGCGGCGTGCACATTCGGCGATCACCTCGGCGACATTTCCGCGGCGGGCCAGGGTCCGGAGTTGCCGGATGGCCCCGTTACCGTGATCGAGGACCGCTGCCACCGACGTGGTGACCTGCCCGTACTCCCCGAGTTCGACGAGGGCGGCCTTGACGTGCGCCAGCAGTTGGTGCACCAGTCGGTGCGCGGGGATCAGGTGCATCGTGGTCAGGTCGAAGCCCTGTCCGTTCAGGCCGTCCCGGGCAGCCCGCCAGCACGCTCCGCGCAGCACCTCCTGGCTAATCGTCGGTGCCGGGATACCGCGCTCGATCGCGTCCGCCGCGGTGATGACCAGGGCGTGCACCAGCGTGGTCAGGAGCATCGTCTCTGCGATGGTCGCGGGAACGTCGCTGATACGGATCTCCACGGTGGGCAGATGATCCGGGGCCCGCACATCTCAATAGACCATGTCGGCGTCGAGGATGGCGCCGCTCTCACGCATTGCCGCGACCGCGGCGTCGTAGTCGGTCGCGGAGTCGAGATACGGGGTGGGCCCGCACTGGGCCAATGACTGAACAGGATGTATCGCCAACTGGCGTAACCGGTGTCGCTTCCGGCGGCGATCGGAGAGTTCGCGGTCAGCGCCAGCAGGGTGGGCAGCCACGGTCGCAGATGGTTGTTCACCTGTACCGCCTGCTCATGATCTGCCACCCCGACGTGCACGTGGCAGTCGCAGATCACGCCGGCTGCGCGCGCGCCGAAATGTCCGGCGATCGCCTGATACCTGGGTGTGTAGGTGATCGCGTCCGGTGGCGGGTCGGACATCGGGGTCCCGATGGCGAGAAGTTGACATCCGGTGCGGGTGGCGGCGTCGGCGGTCACTGCACGGGACTTGCACAATTGGTCACGCAGGTCCCGGATGTGCGTGCCGATCGAGGTGGCAGTTTCGATCTGACAGCGGGAGAACTCCGGGCGGAGAGTGATGCCGAGATCGCGTCCCGCGGCGATGACTTCTGTGTTGTACAGCGCGGGCCGCCCGGTGTGTGGATCGACGAGGCAGAATTCCTCCTCTACCCCGAGGTTGGGGCCCCCGCGACGGAACGGCCTGTTCGGCACGGTGGTTGCCATGGCGTCCTCCCATCTGCGAACACACCACCACCAGGAGCATCGACCCGGGCGGTTCAACTGCGGCGGCGGATCCTCTGTGCCGGCGGCAGATCCTTGTGGTGAGACAGACAATGAGGAGGTGCGCCGCACCGATGGGCATTGGCGGTCCCGGCGCCGTGAAATCGACGCGGCCGGTTGATCCCGGCAGCCCGAGTCGGTCAGGTGCGCTTTGACCGCGTGTAGGGCCTCAATGGTTGCGTAGCGCGTCGATCAATTCACTCTTCCGCTTCGAAGAAAAGCCCGACAGCCCGACCTCTTTCGCCTTCTTCTTGAGCTCGTCAACGGTCCAGTCCTCGTACCAGGATGACTTGCCGCCTTTACGGCCGGTACCGGATCGGCCACGGTTGGCGGCCGAGTTCGCGATCCGCGCCGCCTTCTCCTTCGACGCACCATCCTTCCGTACTTCCTGGTACACCTTCTCGTCCTTGATCGATGACCGCGGCATGCTGCTTCTCCTCTCGATCGGCTGCTCATCGGATACCTGGATTCATCGGACCTGCACCACCTGGCCACCGGTTGGGTCGTGAAATGGTCCCAGGAAATTCCCGGGATGTGTGGACGCTCCATGAACCGCACGGACGAAGCGACAAAGGGCGCCCGGTGGGGAAGTGGTGGTCACTGACGCCGGCGGTTACGTCGTCGGTGGTCCTGTCGCCGCGGCGCCGGCGATGCTCGCCCTGGGCGGACCAGCACACGGTCGGTCGATCACGCGATCGGTAGATCTGCGATGTGGCCACGGTGACAGGGTTCTCGCTCGACCTCACCATTGACGACGGGCCGTCACTGTCGTCGACGATCCTCCCCCCGACCTTCACCTGCGCTCGATGACTTGCTGCGCGATGACGTTGAGACGGGTGTTGGTTTCCTGGGACAGCTTGGTGAGAAGCTCGAAAGCGCGGATTGCGTCGATGTCGAACCGCTCCATGAGCATGCCCTTGGCCTGGCCGATGATGTCGCGGGAGGCGATGGCGGATCTGAGTTGCTCCTCGGTACGCGCCGCGGTCACGGCGAGTGCGGCATGAGCGGCCAGCGCCTCGACCGTAGCTTCTTCCTCGGGACCGAATGCGTGCGGCGCGAATGCGAAGAGATTCAGGGCTCCCATCTTTTCTCGGGCGGTGTAGAGCTGGAAGGAGATGGAGCTGAGGATCCCCGCCTCCACCGCGGCTGCGGCGAACTCTGGCCAGCGCGTCTCGGATCGAAGATCGTCGCTGCGCACGACGAGATTCTCGACGGCCGCCACCACGCACGGCCCCTGCCCGAGCTCCTTCTGCACGGAGTCGAGTTTCTGAAGTAGCGGCGAGGTCGGTGCCACCGTCTCGAATGTGTTTCCTGCGGATATGAGGAGAATGCCCGCGCAGGTCTCGGACGGCATCAAGTCGACCACGGCGCCGGTGATGGCGTGCAGGCGTTCGGCGACGGTGCGGGGGGTGGCGAGGTTGCGTGCGAGCCCAGCGATGGTCTGAGCGATGTTCCCGGTGCCCGAGTCGTTCATCACGTTCCTTTCGCCGAGCGTGGTCACGACCAGCGGGATCGCCGCCGTGCGGGAGCTCGAGTCCACCTCCCACCGTATGACACCAATCCCGATATCCGGTCCGAATGCCCGTGCCGCGAAGTCGAGGGTGCTGAGTGCGGCCGAAATCGGTACGCGCTACCGCGTCCACCCGCGCGGGATGTGAGCCGTCGGGGCGGGAGTTGGGGTCAGAGGTTGGGAAGAGCTGCGGTGAGGAAGACGAGGCCGGCGGCGATTCCGAGGGCGCCGGTGAGGATGCCGAGCAGCGCTTCGAGTGCCTTGGATTCGTTTTCTTCGACGGCGCGGTGCCGGTTGGCGACGATTCCGGTGCCGATGGCGGCGGCACCGAGCAGGATGCCGAATCCGAATGTCCAGAACATCACGATCGACAACGCGCCCAGCATGATCGAGAGGTCGCTGCAGTTTTCGCCGAGAGGACGAGGTGGCCTGGTGGGCCGGGAGGAGCGTGGCTCGAAACTGTCGGGGTCGGGCCGGAACCGGGTCGTGGTGACAGTCATTTTTCGGGTCCTCAGTGGTGTGCGGTGGATCAGATGCCGTTGTCCTGCGATAGGTTCGGTCCAGCGGTGCCGCGGTGCCGCGGTGCCGCGGGACCGAACCCGGTGGTGGTCAGGCTTCGATGGGGGTGCGGTCTCCGCCCCCGAGGGGTGAGCCCGTGCTGGTGATCTCGATGCGTCGCGGTTTCGCTCGTTGGGTGATCGGCAGGGTCACACTGAGTACACCGTTGTCGTAACTTGCCGAGATGCTGTCGACGTCGATGTTCTCACCGAGCGACACCTGGCGTCGGTAGCGGCCGCTGAATCGCTCCGAGGTCAACCACTGCACATCGTCTTCCGAGTGGCTCCGATGGGCGGTCAGAGTCAATACCCCGGCGTCGACATCGATGTCGATCGAGCCGGGATCGATGCCGGGCAGATCGGCGTGCAAGACATAGTGGTCGTCGACCTTGTACAGGTCCATCGGCATGAATCGCGGACGACGAGGCGATCCGGTCTGAGCTACCAGCAAAGACCGGGTCAACGGGTCGATGTCGGTGAAGGGGTCGAAACGCAGCACAGCAACACACCTCCCATGATCAGTCAATCGGCCCGCCACCTCGGTGGACGCTCCATCACTGTGCACGAAGCAATTTAGCACTCGACCATCTCGAGTGCCAGAACATTTGGCTCGTGTGTCGAACTCCACTGAAGCGGCAACTCAGCTACCCGATGGTTACCGCGCGTGGAGTGGCGGGTCGAGTCATGGCGATTCTTTCTCGCCGGGATGGGAGGTGGAGTGTCGGTTGTCGAGTGCTATCCCCGGGCCCACCGTGAACATCCGGGGCTCGGTAAACCCGTGTTAGTGATGGTGGGGAGTGGGTAAGTCGTAGTGACGCGACGGTGCGCCGCGCGCTCACCGTGATTTCCGCGGTGCCGACCGGATGCTGTGGTGGAGAAGGGCCGCTTCGTGAACAAGATCATCGCCGCCTCGACGGTGCACGCCTACATCGAGAATGAGGGCATGTACCCGCAGGTGCGTGATCATGTCCCGGACCTCGAGGACGACATCCTCGAATCCTACGAGGAGCACCATGTCGCGGACGTGCTGGTGACCGGGCTGGCGGCGCTGACACTGGACGACGAACGATTCGACGCGAATGCCACCGTGCTGATCGAGAATGTCGAGCACCACATCGAAGAGGACGAGCAAGACTGGTTTCGGAACGTTCGAGAACAACTGGGGTGCAATAAGCTTCGAGAGATCGGTGCGCAGTGATTCGAACCGAAGGGAGGAGGCGCCCAAGTCTCCCGTCCAACCCTCGGCCCTGAAGAAGACGGTCGATGCGGTGATCGGATAGGGCGGCGAGCGAACATCAGAGGAGGGGACCGTGAGTCTGGCAGGACATCTTGCAGGTGTGGCTGGGACCGTGTTCGTCCGGGCACCATTTCAGGCCGCCGCCGTGTTGCGGGGCGGCGCCCGGGTTTTCCATCCGCGCGGCCTGGTAGCAACCGGGCATATCGAACTGATCTCCTCCTGGTGGACGCTGCGGACAGGAGCGCGGATCGACGTGGTGGCCAGGCTTTCCAAGGGAGTGGGAACTCCCTCCGCAACCCCGGACGTGCTCGGGCTTGCGCTGAAAATCCCGCTCGATTCGCCCGACACCGAGTGGGATCTTCTGCTGGCCAGCTCCGGCACCTCGGCGGTGACCCGGACTCTCCCGCTCCCCGCGTCAGGATGGCGCAAGGCCCGCTACAGCAGCCTGATGCCCTATTCGTCGAACGGGACGGACACCAGGTGGGTGCAGGCCGCCCCAGTAGGACCTCAACCGGCGTCGACCTCACTGGATGCGTTGAGGCAGTCCCTCACGGACGCGCCGCTGAGGTTTCGTGTGGACCTCGTCTCGGCGACCGGTTCGCCCGTTCCTGCGGCGCACGTTGAACTGTCGCAGGTTCGTGAGGACCAGGACGACGACCAACCGACGTTCGACCCGGTACTCCACTGCCCGCCAGCGTTGGCACTACGCCCGGCATGGCTCGCCGGCGTGCGGATCGGCGCATACCGCGGAAGTCGCCGCGGCCGCGGAGACCCGTCCCCGTAGGTCCGTCGCCGACCGTGTCTACGTGTGCAGGCACGCGCGGATCTCGAGCCGGGCGGCGAACACGGTGCGGCGCGAGACGTCTAGCGGTGACACCGCCGGCCCCGACTCGGTCGCCCGCACGGCGAGAACCCCGCTGCCGATGTAAATATCGAGGACGTGCGTGAACTCCTCGCGCCATACGAACCGACCACCCCGGTGCAGCACCTATCGGTGAAGTGCGTCCTCGAGTAGGGATAGGGCATGGGAAGTGGTCGCCCCCACTACCTCGCCGGGATCACCGTCGAAGTGCCGCAGTTCGGTGCGGACCCGACCGTCGGTGAAGACTCCGAACCATACCGTGCCCGGTGGCTGTCCGTCCTGGGGTTGCGGTCCGCCGGCGCCGGTGACCGCCACCGCCAAGTCCGCGCCGAGCAGCTCGGCTACCGTTGTGGCCATCGCGCGGGCACTGGATTCGCTGACGACCGGGCCGTCCGGGACCTGGAGCAGTCCATGTTTCACGGAATCGGCATAGGCGACGACGCCGCCCAAATACCACTCGGACGACGACGGCGCGGCACCGAGAACGGAGGAGATTCGCCCGCCGGTCAACGATTCTGCGGTGGCGACGGTGACATCCCGCTCGCGGGCTGCGGCCGAGATCCGTTCCGCACGCTCATCCCACTTACTCACTCGGGGCACGCCGGCCGATGCGGTGGAGCGCGGAGACACTGACCATGCCGAGCGCGAGCACAATCATCATCGTCATCACATGAATCATCTGACCTCCGCCTCGTGTCTCGGCTTCCGTTGCCTCTGACTGTATTTCCCCTCATGGAGCGCCGCTGATCTTTACCGGATTTACCGACCAGGCGATTGCGGTCTCCCGGTTGGGCGGCTCCGCCGGCTAGGGGCTGAACCGGGGAGCCTCGCCGTCGCCGCGTCCGGACACGACGCCGACGTGAGTATCGAAGTACCCTGCGGGAAACGAGACTAATCCCAACGCATCGAAGGTCTCCGTCCTCGCGCGAGGTCGGAATTGCCGCAGATTTGCCCCTACCGGGCGACGACTGCGCCTTCACACGCATCGTGTCCGTCGGCATCGGAGGTAGATCGACACGCCCACGTCCCGCACAGCCCGGTGGTGTCGAATCAGCACGTCGTCAGTTCGCTCCCGACGCCCCCGAACTGCCGATCGTCGGACCGCAGAGGGGGATCGGTCGACGGTCGCTCCGACGATCGGTGATGGTGCGGAGTTGCAGTCCGTGGGTACTCGGTGAAGAGACGAGGCTCCCGGCGGTTGGGGCATTGAACGGAAGGTGTTTGCCGTGCAACCTATAGACGAGCACGCGGATCGCACCGGACCCACGTTCGGCATTCCGGACGAAGATCCGATCGTGTGGCCGGACCCGAGTCCGCTGGACTTGTGGTGGCGGCGGGTGATGGCAGAGAGTCTCCGACGGTCAACCGGCGGTGCACCGTCGTCGCCCCGGGGCACTCCTTGGAGTCACCCAGAGGCCGGATAGTGCCGCAGTACGCCACGCTGGGGCGGGAGTAGTCCGCGCTGACGGCGCAACCGGGGGTCGCACCGGGGTGCGAAAACTGCTGCTGCCGCGGCTGCGCACCGGGACGACCACGGCCATCCCGCGACAGACATTGCACCCATTCACCGCAGTGTGGCACAGTTGCCGCTGCCGCTACCGGTGGTCGCGCCAGGAGCGACGGGGGTCGAATCCGGTGGCCTTCTCGGCCTTCTCGTAGGAGCGCAGGGCGTCGATAGCTGTCTGGTCCAGCCGGGACGGCACCGCGACCTGCACGGTCACCCGCAGATCGCCGGGTGGCCGGCCGCGGTGGGGGACGCCGCGACCTTGTAACCGGAAGGTGCGCCCGGACGGGGTGCCCGCGGGGATCTTCACGCTGACCCGCCCGTCGAGGGTGGGCACCGAGATCGTGGTGCCGAGGGCGAGTTCGGCGAAGCCGACCGGGACGGTGACCGTGAGATCGTCGCCGTCGCGGTCGAAGATCGGATCCGGGTCCACCTCGACGGTGACGTACAGGTCCCCCGACGGGGCGCCGCGCAGCCCGGGTTCGCCGTGCGCGGGCAGCCGGATGCGTTGGCCGTCGGTCACTCCGGGCGGGATGCGGACGTTGATGGTGCGGGTGCGGTGCCCGACCCCGGTGCCCTGGCAGTCCGTGCAGGGGGAGTCGACGATCACGCCGGTGCCGCGGCAGTCGTCGCAGGATTCGCTGAACCCGAAGCCGCCCTGATTGTGGGTGCGGGTTCCGGCGCCGCCGCACGACGGGCACCGCCGTGGCTGGGTTCCGGGCCGGGCACCGCTGCCGTGGCAGCTGGTGCATACCGTGGGTCCGCTGACCTGCAGCGGCAGCACCACCCCGGTGACGGCCTGCCGGAACGGGAGCCGGGTCTGCGCCTCGACGTCGCTGCCTCGCCGCGGGCGAAACGTGGTGGTGTGGGTGCTGCTGCGGCGGAACAGATCCCCGAACAGGTCACCGAACCCGGCCTCGCCGGAGGTGAACGCGGACCCTCCGCCGCCGAAGAGGTCGGACAGGTCGAATCCGCCCATTCCGCCGGCCGGCCCGCCGCCGCCGGCGCCGGCACGGGTGCCGGCCCGCCGGAACGCCCCGGACCGGTACAGCTGCCGGGTCCGGTCGTACTCGGCGCGGCTGGCCGGGTCCGAGAGCACTGCGTGCGCCTCGCTGACCGCCTTGAACCGCTCCCCGGCCGCCTGGTCGTGCGGGTTGGCGTCCGGGTGCAGTTGCCGGGCCAGCTTGCGGTAGGCCCGTTTGATGTCCTCCGCCGACGCCGTCGACGGCACCCCCAAGTCGGCGTAGAAGTCCCGTTCGATCCACTCCTGCTGCGTCACAGCGCAACTCCTCCCTCCCTCATCCGTGGTGCATCACTGCCGACCGCCGACGCGGGCAGGCCACCTCACCCGCAGCGGTAGGGGTTCGGGTCCGGACCCCGGTTCTCGGGCCCGGCGTCGGAATCCCCATCCACCCCGGTCTCCGACCAAGGGTCGGTGCCCGCTGGCAGGTTCGGGACGACCGGCGGGGCCGAACCAATCTCCGCCGATGGTGGATCCGGGTGGGCCGGCGGATCAGGGTCGCCCGAACCGGGGTCCGGCGAGGCATCGGACGGGCTCGTCCCGGGTGCCTGCTCGGGTTCTGGTGGATCGTCGGGGTCGTTGTACTCGTACTGGTCGCGGTCGATCACGGTGACCAACGCGGTCCGCAGCACCTTGTGTGCACCGACGGTGTAGCCGCGGCGCAGCACGGTGTCGACCACCAGGTCGGTGCCGTGGCCTTCGTGGCTGGCGGCCTCGTGCAGGGTGGGATCGAAGCGGTCCCCGGGTTCGCCGAACGCGGCCACCCCCATCCGGGTCAGGATGGTCCGGATCTTGCGGTACAGGCTGTGCAAGGGCTCGCGGGCGGTGTCGCCGTGCTCGCGGGCCCAGTCCAGGTCGTCGAGAACACCGAGGAACTGCGCGGCGACCGTCGCTTTCGCGTTCTCGGCGACCGCCGCCCGGTCCCGCTCGACCCGGCGTCGGTAGTTGGCGTACTCGGCCTGCAGCCGTTGCAGATCCGCGGTCAGTTCCGCCACCCGGTCGGCGTCGGTCTGCCGGGACTCCGGCCGCGGCGCACCCGGTCCCCGCGGCGCGGTACCCGCCTTCTCGCCCAGCGTCGGTTTCGCTCCTCGGTCCGTGCGCGCGGGCCGGGATCCCGGAGTGTCGTCCCGGACCCGGCCGGTGACCGGGTCGATCCGGCGCCGGTCGGTGATCGCGATCGGCTCGCGCGGCGGTTGCCGCCCGTTGCCCCGGCCGCGACCGGCCTGCTCGGATCGTTGCTGCTCGCCGTGTGGTGTGTTCATCGGTGTCCCTCCCGGGGTTCGTCCACCACCTCCGCGTCGACGACCTCGTCGTCGGCGCCCTGCCCGTTCCCCGACGCACCCGCGCCGGGGGCCGCACCAGCACCGCCGCCGTCACCCCTGCCCGTCCCGCCTTCCGAGGCGGCCTGGGCGGCGTAGATGGCCTGGCCGAGGGCCTGGGACTCGGTGCCCAGGTTCTCCACTGCCGTCTTGATGGCGGTGATGTCGGTGCCGACCAACGCGTCCTGGACCTGTTTGATCGCGGACTGCACCTTGTCCTTGACGTCGGTGGGCACCTTGTCGTCGTTGTCCTTGATGACTTTCTCGGTCTGATACACCAGCGACTCGGCCTGGTTGCGGACCTCCGCTTCCTCTCTGCGTTGAGCGTCCTCCGCGGCATGGGCCTCGGCGTCCTTGATCATCCGGTCGATCTCCTCCTTGGACAGGCCCGAGCCCTCCTGGATCCGGATCGTGTTCTCCTTGCCGGTGCCCTTGTCCTTGGCGGTGACGTGCACGATGCCGTTGGCGTCGATGTCGAAGGTGACCTCGATCTGCGGCACCCCCCGTGGGGCCGGGGCGATCCCGGTCAGTTCGAAGCTGCCGAGCAGCTTGTTGTGCGAGGCGATTTCACGCTCACCTTGATACACCTGGATCTGCACCGAGGGCTGGTTGTCGTCGGCGGTGGTGAAGGTCTCGGACCGCTTGGTCGGGATGGTGGTGTTGCGCTCGATCAGCTTGGTCATCACGCCACCCTTGGTCTCGATGCCGAGCGAGAGCGGGGTGACGTCGAGGAGCAGCACGTCCTTGACCTCACCGCCGAGGACACCGGCCTGCAGGGCGGCGCCGACGGCGACGACCTCGTCCGGGTTGACACCCTTGTTCGGTTCTTTCCCACCGGTCAGCTCGCGCACCAGATTCGTCACGGCCGGCATCCGGGTGGAACCACCGACGAGCACGACGTGGTCGATGTCCTCGACGGAGATCTTCGCGTCCGTGATCACCGATTGGAACGGGGCCCGGGTGCGGTCGAGGAGATCGGACGTGATCTTCTCGAACTCGCTGCGCGAGAGCTGCTCGTCGAGGAACAGCGGGTTCTTGTCCGCGTCGACGGTGATGTAGGGCAGGTTGATCGATGTGCTCTGCGAGGAGCTCAGTTCGATCTTGGCCTTCTCCGCGGCCTCCCGCAGTCGCTGCATCGCCATCTTGTCCTTGGTCAGATCGAATCCGCTGCTCGCCTTGAATTTCTCGGACAGCCACTTCACGATCCGGTCGTCCCAGTCGTCACCACCGAGGTGGTTGTCCCCCGAGGTGGCCCGGACCTCGACGACGCCCTCGCCGATTTCGAGCAGCGAGACGTCGAAGGTGCCGCCACCGAGGTCGAAGACCAGGATGGTCTGTTCCTTCTCGCCCTTGTCGAGGCCGTAGGCCAGTGCGGCCGCGGTGGGCTCGTTGACGATGCGCAGGACGTTGAGGCCGGCGATCTGGCCGGCCTCCTTGGTGGCCTGACGCTGGGCGTCGTTGAAGTAGGCGGGGACGGTGATCACGGCGTCGGTGATGTCCTCACCCAGATACGATTCCGCGTCCCGCTTGAGTTTCATCAGCACTCGGGCGCTGATCTCCTGCGCGGTGTAGTTCTTGTCGTCGATTGCCACGTGCCAGTCGGTGCCGATCTCCCGTTTCACCGAGCGCACCGTCCGGTCCACATTGGTGACTGCCTGGTTCTTGGCTGGCTGGCCGACCAGCACCTCCCCGCTCTTGGCGAACGCCACCACCGACGGCGTCGTGCGTGAACCTTCCGAGTTGGCGACCACCACCGGGTCGCCGCCCTCGAGCACGCACACCACCGAGTTGGTGGTGCCGAGATCGATTCCCACCGCCCGTGCCATGACCCTTCCCTCCTCACACCCCGGGCACGCCGTTGGCGCACCCGCCGAAACCCTTCCGTTGACAATTCAATTTTCTCTCCGTACAACAATCCGGGTCAAGAAAATATGCCGCAAATACAGCATGTTTTCTCTATAGGCCCCGGGAGCGGTGTGACGGCGCCGTGTCAGGCGGTCACGCCGGTGCGGGAGTGGAAGGCGGTGCGGATGAGGAACTAGTCGATCAGGGCGCCGGTGGCCTCGGGTCATTCGAACTGCGGCAGGTGCCCGCAGCCAGGCAGGGCCACCGACCGCACCTGTGGGGCGGTGGTCGTGAGCCGGCGGTGGCCGTCGGCCGCCCCGGATCCGGGTCTCCCCTGACCGTGCCGAACCGGTGCACACCACCCACCGGACGAGGACGTCGAACATTACGCTCACCTGCCGATAGGCCAGCACACCGTCGCGCATCCGCTCGGGCAGCGCCGCCGCCAGAGCGCCGCCCAGATCGTCGTGACTGCCCGGGCCGGGTCAGTGGTGCCTGCGTCACCGCACGGGGGCATCTCCTCCCATTCGGTGGGGCTGACTGTCCTAGATACAACACCCTCTCCGACAAAATCCTTTCCGATCCGGCCAGATTTTCTCTGGCAATCGTGCGAGGCCGATGACATAATAAAAGCCACCCCGGCAGGCTTCGGGCGGTCGGCGCCCGCTACATGTGGTCGTAGGTGGTGAGGATGACGGACGAAACCCTGGTGGCGCTGAAGAACTACGAATACCTGATCCTCGAGCACGGCTGCGAGAACGTCAGTCTGGTCTGGCACACCGATTCGGTGGTCTTCGGCGACGACGGCTGCGCGGACATCGACATGCTCGCCCAGCCGGGATTCACCCCGGCCACCGAATGCTTCGCCAACCGCCGCGACTGACCCCCGAGTGATATGCCCGGTCGTCATCGGGTGCCGGTGCCAGTGCCGGTGCCGGTGCCGGTGCCGGCGGCGGTGAGGCTGCCGATCGTGGTCACGGTGC
The DNA here is from genome assembly GCF_019378875.1 of Rhodococcus sp. USK10. Taxonomy (NCBI): domain Bacteria; kingdom Bacillati; phylum Actinomycetota; class Actinomycetes; order Mycobacteriales; family Nocardiaceae; genus Rhodococcus; species Rhodococcus sp. USK10. Next base: position 267,608 of record NZ_CP076047.1, on the reverse strand, counting down.
GTCCGCCACACGGATCGACCCAGCACGGGTGGCCGCCGCGGATCCGGGGCACCCATACGGCCGCGTGATCGCGGCAGGGCCATTGCACCCGCAGCTGCCGCAGCAGCGCCGCCTGCACGGTGTTGGCCACCCATATCGTCGCCTCGACAGCCGGTAGCCGCGGGGCCAGGCCGCGCCCGAGAACGAAACGGCCCGACCCGAACTCGCCGATCCCGCCGGGATCACCGCCGGGTGCGGTGATGCCGGGTGGGGCGGGATCCCAGGCCAGCCGAACCCCGTCGGGGTCAATCGCGAGTTCCCAGCACACCCCGTCCCACCGCACCGGCCCGCCGCGGCAACAGCACCGCAGATCCTCCGCCACCGCCACCAGGGCCGCCGCCCAGCCCGGTGGCGCGCCGGCACGCGCCGGCGCACCCTCGACCACCGGGAACCGCCACACCCGGCCGCAGAGCGAGTGCCCACCCACCTGAGGCATCCCCCCATTTTTCCCGGTCACCGCCCGTTCCGGCCAGAGCCGCCTGACATCGTGCTCCGGCCAGATGGCGACCGCCGGGTGTCCCCGCTGGCGGGGTCAGGAGGCGGCGATCGCGAGACACCCCGGCCGTCCGAGCCCGCGCCGCCCGCCCGCATTCGCTATCGATAGGGCGGTGGTGGGCGGTTTCGGATTCCGGGATCTCGGGTACCAATCATGGTGCAGGAGAACCGTCCCTGGGCGGTCCACACTCACCCGGGGGATGAACAACACACAAGCGGGTAGGTGGGAGGTGTCGCGGCATGACTGCACCTGCAAATCGCAGCGGTGGAGAGTCGGGCCGGTGGGACCCGGTCGCCGAGCTCACCGACATCGCACGGCGGATCAGTCCCTTGCGGGACTCGATGCCGGCCGCCGCGTTCGGTGGCGGGCAGACCTGGCGGCCGCTGGCGGAGGTGTCCGAGACCGAGGACGGCTACGTGGTGGAGGTGGAGGTGCCCGGCGTCGCCCGCGAGGACCTCGACATCACCCTGTCGGCCAACGAACTCGAGATCAGCGGCGAGTTCGTGGAGAAGAAGAAGGTCGGGTGGTTGCGGACCCGCAGCCGCACCCGCCGCACCGGCAGCTTCGAATTCCGCACCCTGCTGGCCCGCGACGTCGATGCCGACAAGATCACCGCCGCACTGGCCGACGGTGTTCTCACCGTCACCATCCCGAAGACCGCGAGCGCCCGATCGCAGCGCATCGAGGTCACCACCGACTGACCCTCCGCGCCGTTTCCGACGCGCACCCGTGCACCGTGAACGGTGGCACCACCCGATCGGAACACGAAGGGGGAACTTGGCACATGGGTTCTGCTGGACAGGATCGCGTTATCCGACAACATGTTTCGGTGCAACGCTGCGGTGATGCGGCGATGATGTGGGGTGGGTTGTCGGTCGTTCTGTTCTGGGCGTTCGGGCTGGGGGTGGTTCTTGGTGCGGTCGCCGTCGTCGCCGGCGTCACGGCCCTGTGGGGCCGGCCGCCCGGCGGTGCCGATCCCACGGCCCGCGACGCGCTGGCCGGGATCGCCGCCGGGGCGGTCGGCATCGCCCTGGGACTGCTGTTCCTCTGGGCGCTGATCTCGCCGACACCTCCGGCGACCCTGCCCTGACCACCACCCCCTCTCGGCGTGCGCATGGACTCCTGGGCGTGGACCGGCCGACGTGCGAGCAGCACCTCGAGACCGAGACAAGAACAAACAAGAAGATCAAGGAGAGCACAGAAAGGACACTGGTGATGGACGACACCGAATTCCTGTCACGGGTCCGCGAATACGGAGAATACGACAGCTTGCGGGAGGCCACCCGGGTGACGATGGTGGTGCTGAGAAGGCTCGGGGCGCGGCTGTCCCCCGGGAAGGTGCGGGCCCTGGCCGCGCAACTTCCGCCCCTGGCACGTGACGCGCTCGGGCCGGTCCAGGACGGACGGGCCGCACCCGACTACGGGGTCGAGGAGTTCCGGCGCCGGATCGCCCAAGCCCTCGACGCCCACCCCACCACCGCCGAATGGGACACCAGCGCGGTGCTGGCCACGGTGGCCCAGGCGGTCGACGACGACTGCCTGCGCACCGTACTGGGGTCGCTGCCCGAGGGGTTCGCGCCACTGTTCGGCCGCCCCGAAATGGTGTGACCCCCCGGGGAACCGGATCACAGCCTCAGGCTCGCCCGGGTGACATCGTCACCCGGCAAAGTTCCCCTGTTCCTGTCACAAGGCGGGCGGCCGCGCCGAGGACGACCGTGCCCGTGGGGTGGGTGAGCTGGACTGGGTGAGCCGGGTTCCGAGCCAGTCGCGCCGGTCGATCCGGGAGGTGACGTGCAGCCCGGCGAGGTCGGCGGCCTCGGTCACCTCCGCCGGGGCCATGTGATCGGGGTGGGCCGGTTTCGGTGTCATCAACCACACGAAACCGGTGCCGGACAACACCGTGCGGGCGGTGATCAGCTCGTCGGCGAGGTCACCGTCGCCGCTGCGCCACCACAGCAACACCACGTCGACCCTGTCGCCGAAGGTGTCATCGACCAATTCGTCCCCGAGGATGTCCTCGATGCGTCGTCGCAGGTCCTCGTCGACATCGTCGTCCCATCCCAGTTCCTGCACTATCGTCTCCTCGGTCAGGCACAGGCCGGTGGACTGACCGCCGGCGTGCCCCGCCGTCGAGATCGCCCAACTCCTTCGTCTCGATGGGGTCGGCTCCCGGCGCGCTTGCCGGGGTCGTGGTTGTCCCGGTGGGCTAGGTGGCCCACCAACCGGAGTGAGCGCCCTATCGGTCACCGTCGGTTGGTGGGCCCCACCGACCGAATCGCGGTGTGTCGGAACGAACTCGGGCGTTTGTGGCCGTGGAGTATCCGCCGACCCGATCACCGAAACCTGCGAGATGCGGATTCGGGGAACAGGTGGCTGAGCGCATATCCCGACACGGTGCTTCCGGGGTTCAGGGCGAGAAGAGTGCGCCCCATTCGGTTCGGGCCGCGCGGGCTGCGGCCGGGTCGGGCAGCTCGTTTCCGCTGGCGAGCGCGACCAGGGTCTCGGCGAGGGCGAAGACGGACACGCCGTGGCGGCGGGCGGCGCTCACCAGTTCGTCGAAAGCGTCCGCGGTCCCGATCCGGCGGATCCCGATCAGCACCCCCTCTGCGGTGTCGAGGGCGCGGGTACGCGTGCTGCGGGGATGGGTGGTGGTGTGACCGTGCAATGCCGCCATTTCAGGACACCTCCGTCGAAGTCTGGGGGTGGGTGTGTGGGGGTGGTGCCCGATTGGAGCCGATCCCAAACCTCACCCTGCCCCGTCCACGGGCGGATCTGGGCGGCGGGCCCGTACCGTTTATAGCACTGACCAGTGTCGACGGTGTAGTTTCGACGTCACCGCGGACGGGTAAGTGTGTCGCGGTGGAGGAAGTGATCACGATGAAGCGCGGCGCCGGCGCCGGCGACACCCCCGACGTCGAGGCCTACGTGCTCGCGGTCGCGCGGGCACTGAACGCCGAATCGATCCGCCGATGGGACGCGGTCACCTTCGATGCCGTGGTCGTACTGTCGAAACAGTTCCGGTACTACAGCGGACGCCACATTCTGATCGCCTGGAACCCTCGCTTCGGGTGGTCTTTGGGAATCGAGGGTCAGCGCACCGATCGGGTCCTGATCATCGGCGGGCTCGGGATCGGCCGCCGCCCGCCAACGGAGGCCATCGCCGACCGCACCGACGAGCTCATCGCGGACCTGCTGCACCTCGAATACCGGGACCGGGACGCCTTCCCGGTCCCCACTCTCGTCCACCGGCTCGACAGCGGCCCCAGTCCCACCAATCGCACCGAACGCGGGTCGGCCGGTGGGTGAGGAGAACGTTCGCTCGCCGGTGGCGCGGACCGGAAAGAAGAGGAGGCTGGAGACATGACCACCATTCCGCCGCCTCCCGGCCGTGAGGCGGCGCTGGCGCTGCTGCGCGCCGTGGCCGCCCGTGCCGCCCGCGACGAGTGCGCGGGCATCCTGATCGCGTGGGAACGATCCGGGACCACCGCCGACCACGACGAGTTGGCCCTCGAACGTGCCACCCGCGACCTCGACCGGACGGCGGGTGCCGGTGACCGTGCCGCGGCCCGGGTGCGGGCGGTGGTCGACGGCGCCGCGCACCGGCGCTCCGACCCCGAGTGGCCGTAGCACCACACGCCCCCGGGTTGTGAATCCGGTTACGTGGTGCCGGTTCCCCCGGTGCCGGTGCCGGTGTCTCGGGTGTCGGCGCCGGTCAGGTCCGCCGGTGTCAGCGAGCCGGTGGTGATGTGCTGGGCGAGGGCGCGTAGCGGGGTGTGGTGGGTGCGGGCGTGGTGTTCGAGCAGCGTCCGCGCCGCGGCGGGGGTGATGTGCAGGGTGCCGGCGGTGAGTCCGACCGCGTGGTCGACGTGCATACGGTCGTGGATCAGGCCCAGGGTGCGTTCGGTGAGTTTGGCCCGGCGGAGGGCGGCGTCGTCGCGGACCAGGTGCATCACGGTCGAGGCCGCAAGTACCGCGGCCAGTCGCCGGTCGTAGTCGGTGAACTCGCGGACGGCGGGGTAGAGCACGTTGACTCCTCCGATGGGTGGCCGTCGAGGAGCATCGGGATCGCCAGTACCGCCCGGTAGGCCAGGGTGGTGGTGACGTCGGTGAAGTCGGGCCAGCGGCGGTGGGATTCGGGCGCGGACAGGTCCGGGACCTCGACCGGGGGGCCGGCGGCGACGGCGTCCAGGCACGGACCGTCCTCGCCCTGGGCTTGCAGCAGTTCCATGATCCGGGCGCGTTAGTCGGACGCGGCGACGACGGCGGCGCCGAGCAGATCCGCAGAGGCCGCGGTGATGTCGGCGAGGGCGGCGGCCGGGTCGGTCACGGTGTCGGCGAGGTGCGCCGTGATCGCGGACAGCACCTCGACCACGTGGGCCTGGGTGTTCGGGATGTCCTCGATCATGGCGTGATCTCCTTCTCCCCGCGGCGGGGCGGTCATTCGTTGAGCTCGTCGACGTCGATCCGGTCGGCCAGGATGTCCCCGGCTAGGTCGAGGATCGGGCGACCCAGCCGGAACGCGTGGGCGCGCAGCCGCAGGAACGCCTCGTCGAGGCTGATCGCCAGCCTGGCGGCGAGTATTCCGGTGGCCACGTTCACGTCTTGGTAGGAGCCGGTGTCCCGGATCCAGTCGACGCCGGCCCGCTCGGCGTGCTCGGCCTGCTCGACCAGGGCCAGGGTGATCAGGTCGACGAGCACCGTGGCATCGGCGACGGCGCGGGCCGCCAACCCGCCGGCCCGCCGCCGGTAGAACGTCATCGTGCCGAGCCGGATGGCGCCAATCCGCAGCGCGAACGCGAACACCGCCGCCGCGCCCACCGCGTGGGCGGTGTCGGCGAATCCCGGCCACCGCTCCTCGTAGCGGCTCAGATCGTCGACCAGGATCGTGCTGCCGTCTTTGAACGCCTGCACCCCGGGGCCCTCGCCGAGGGTGTACTGCTGCTCGTCGAGCCGACCGGCCCAGTCGTCGCTGGCGCCGAGCAGGTCCTGCGCCCGACCGGTCGCGCGGAGGGTGAGCGCCGCGGCGTCGACACCGGCCAGCTCGCTCACGCACAACCGGCACACCTGCTGCGCCCAGCCGTGTTGGCCGGGCGTGCCCGCCTCGTCGGCGATCGCATGCCACAACGACTGCCGTCGCCGTTCCTCCACGACCACCCTCACCACCTCGACCGCGCTCACCTCCCACCCTAATCCGATCCCCCCGGCCGTAGCGCCGACGGGCGCACCGGGAATCGCACGGCGAAGTGAGGGTGCCGGTCAGCGGGGATACCCGATTTCCCAGGGCGCCGGAATGGGGAAATACCGTTCGAGGAACTCGGTCACCGTCGCGGTGCGCACCGCGAGGTCGACCTCCGGGGTGCTGCCGTCGCCCAGGCAGAACATGTCCTTGTTCCGCTTGACCAGCAGCGGACCGAGCGCGCCCAGGCCCGCATGCGTGGTGGTGTCGATGTACCGGACCTTGGCGGCGGTGTGCGGGACGGCGCGGCCGGTGGGCAGGGCGTAGTAGTGGTGGAGCGAGTTCGTCACCGAGATGTTCTGCGCTGCCCGGAACGAGCTGGCCGCGGTCGCGGCGAACTCACGAGGGAACTGCTCTTCCATTTCGGCCATGACCGATCGACGCAGCGGTACCGAGCACCGATCGGACGAACAGCAGATCCTCGACCGTCGCCTCGTACGGAGTGGTCGTCGAGATCGTCAGCGTCCGCCGAACTCCACCACCTCCGGCCGGGCCGACAACCGGCAGACCGGCGGCGGCCGGGTGTCCCCACGCGGGCCGGCTGCGGGGTCGGGCCCGTGCAGGCCGGGCGAGGTGCCGTTGCGGGCCGGGGATCGGGGTCGGTGTGCTCATCGGACCGAACCGGCGGTGGTTCGGGCGCGCGGGACGAATTCGAACCAGGCACTGGTGCCGCCGCGAACGTGCGGTTGGGGATAGCACAGCGCCAGAGCCCGCTCGTCGAAGGCGGTGAACCACTCAGTCCACGACAGATGCTCCAATTCCGTGGCGACACCGAGGAAGTCGATCCGCAAGGCGCCGGACCCGTCCCGGGCCGGGGCGCCGTGATGCGCCTGAATCCACCGGCGGATCTCGTCGTGATCGGTGGTGATATGCGGCGACGTTGTCATCGATCTCAGCCCTCCTCGCGTCCCGGAAACAACCAGCTTCGCCGCGAGGAACCCGCCGATCCGGCACTGCGGAGCACCAACGCGCATCACAGCGGGGAAACACCACGCCGCAACCACGACTCGGCCTGGTTCTGCGGGTGTGCAGCACCCGTGAGCCGACCGGCCGGGCCCGCGACTGCTCGGTGCCAGGGAGTTTCGGCGACCGCCGCGGCATGAAAGAACGCGCCGACCCGAGGCCGAGAATGTCGTCCCGGGTTCGACGCCGCTCATCGGTGCACCGGCGGCGGGACGCATCCCGCGGTGGGTCCAGTTTTCGCGGCGCCGCCCTCGTCTTTTCGGGGACGGCAGAATCCGATCATAACGACAGCGGCACCGCGCTGGCCAGGGCAGAAGGTCCTCGACCAGGACCGTTTCGAGCGACCCGACCGCGCAGACCCCGAGTTGTTCGCCGGCACCATCGAACTCGCGGCAGGCACCTGATGTCCTCGCGCAGGCAACCGATCTCGGGGCCGGTTCCGGGTGCCGCGTTTCGAACCCGGTAGAGGCCGGGTACCCCATTTAGGTATCGCCCCGGACCCCGGCGAGGATCCCGCTAATTGCCCCCGTTTGCCCCACCGCTCCGGGAAGAACGACTGGCTCCGGTCGGATCCCATCCCCACACCCGTGCCCTACCCCGGGCGCTGCGCCGTGCGTCGTGCGCCCGTCCCCGATGAGGAAGAACCGACATGACTGTGCACAATCTGACCACCCGCACCGGGAGCATCGTGCTGCTGGGCGCCTTCACCGATCCCGCCGACCGGAACCGCTGGTCCACCATCACCGCATGGGCCCGCGGGCACGACGTCGAACCGGTCCACACCTGCAGTGAGGACGCCCTGGTCGCCATCGCCACCGACGACGTCCTCGACGGGCTGTGCACCCCGGACGAGGCGCAGACCATGCAGGAAGTACGCCGCCGCGGGATCCCCTGCGTCGGCCTCGACGACGCCGCCCGGGAACTGTCCTGCCTGCACCCGCCCACCCGATAGCGGCCCACACGGCCGCCACCTCGGCACCCGTTGTCACCGTGCCTGTCCGGTACGGGGACGACGGCCGGACCGCTGGTCTGCGGTGCCCACGGCGGCGGGGCATGGTTTTGGGCCAGTGCGGCGAGTACCCGGATCCGGAGGCCGCGGGCATCGTCGGACAGCGACGTCGGCTCGGACCACAGCTCCGCCGCGGTGAGCACCTCGAACGCGAACGCCTCCCCGTCCTCGTCCCCGTCGACTCCGACCCGTTCGCGCAGCAGAAACCCGAGCTGGGTGAGCAGCCAGAGCATCACCGGGTGGAACAGCGGGGCGCAGGGTCCGTGCGGGCAGGCCACCGCACACGTCTGCTCGATCACCGCCGGCACGTCCCGGTCGCTGACCGCCCGCAGCAGCCTCCCCCCGATCCGGGACTGCGCGGTGGTGGCGTGGACAGGGGCCGCGGGTCACGGCCGTGCGGTGCCCGACCCCGGCCGCGGACCCGAGGTTGCAGCGCGGGCCCGCCCGGACATGCGGAGAGCGGCGACGAGGGTGCCGACAATCCCCACCCCGCCCGGTGGGGACAGGGCGGGCGGTGCCGGGGTGGGCCGGTTCAGGTCGAACGCGAAAGCGTCCGGGGACAACCACATGAGGAAACCTTTCCAACTGTGTTCGGACGGTGGTCAGGACCAGACGGGGCGAGGGGACATCCGGGCCCGTCCTGCGCCGGTGGGGTGGCGCTGGCAGGCGGTTCCGCGAGCTCGCTGTTGAACCCGCTCCTGACTTCGAGGATGCCCGCCGGGTCTGCCGACAAACACCGCGCGTGTTCCGGTATCCCAACGATTCTCAGAAGGACGGGCGTCCTCGGGCACGGTCAGCGGAACCGGGGCGGCGGTGTGCCCGGGGGTGTGGTGGTGTGCTGGAAATGGTGCTGCAGTGCGCGCGATGCGGCGAGCCCGGTGACGATCACCAGGATCAGCAGGGCGATGTCGGTCATCGGAGGGTCCTCTCACGGGGTCGAAAAGGGTAGGCGTCGTGGTCACGCCCGTGCGGGCGAGGGTCGGCGCTCGCACGGCGGCCGCGGCGGCGGTGACGGGTCCGGTCGGCCTCGGTCATGCCACCCCAGATCCCGTAGGGCTCACCGGCGGTGAGCGCGTGATCGCGGCAGTCGGTGCGCACCGGGCACTGCGCGCACAACTGTCGCGCCTGCTGTTCGCGGTGGACGCGAGCGGAGCTGCGTTCGCCGTCGGGGGAGAAGAACATCGCGGTGCCGGCGCCGTGGCAGGACCCGTGGCGTTGCCAGTGCCAGTCGGCGGGGCGGGGCGGGGTGTGACGGTGCGGGGAGGTCATGGATCCTTTCGGGGTGCTCGGGGTGCTCGGGGTGCTCGGGGTGCTCGGGGTGCTCGGGGTGCACCGGCCGACCCATGCGGCGGAGGTCGAAACGTGGTGTGCGAGGCGACCCCTCGACGCAACGCACACCACGGCATCGGTCGAGGCCCCGCGTCGGGACAACGGACGGATCGCAGTGAGAGGCCAGCGTGCGACGGAGATGCGAGATCGGCCGACAATGTGACAGACGATGTTGCCGGATCGCCGATCCCTGGGCTCGAGTTCGGCGGGCATGGGACGACATCGCGGACGCGAAGGGAAGGTCCACACTGTTCGGGGCCTGTTCCGCGTCGCTCGTCACCGGGGTCCGGGGCGACGAGGTCGACCTCTCTCGTCACCGGGGTCCGGGGTAACGAGAGACGTGCTCCACATGATAACGACACGCTGGTCGGTTTCTCCAGCCCGACCCCGTATTCGGTCCCGGTGACCCCGGCGGACCTGGTTGAATCCGTGCCGGTGGGGTATCTCGGGGACGAGAAGTGACGGACGATCTCGGCTTCGGTGCTGCCGTGTAGAGATGGGTGGGCAGACCGGGGAGGAGGTGGTGGTCGTGTATGAACCGGCGGCGTATGTGGCAGCCCTGAGCCGGATTCTGCAGATGCTCGAGGAGCCGTCGTCGATCGGGGCGATCGTCTCCGAGCTGACCGAATCGGTGCGGTCGGTGTTCGGTCTGGCCGGGGCGGCGGTGCTTCTACCCGATGATGGGGAGTTGACTGTGGCGGCGGCCTCGGCGTCCGTGCAGGGACTCGAACGCGCCCAGCAACGCTCCCAGCGCGGCCCGGCCTGTGAGGCGCAGCGCCGGGGTGCGGTGGTGGCGGTGGCGGACCTGACGCAGGTGCGGGGGCGGTGGCCCGAATTCGTCGCCGCCGCTCAGCGGATGGGGATGGTCCCACCGCGGCGGTGCCGTTGCGGTGGGACCGGCAGACGATCGGATGTGTGGATCTGCATTCGGCCATCCCACGCCCGTGGTGCCCCGGCGATCTGGCCGCGGCCACGGTCCTGGCCCGGGTGGTCGCCGGGCATCTGGCGACCGATGCCACCCTGCGCAAGCGGCAACAGTTGACCGAGCAACTCGAGAACGCGCTGGCCTCCCGGGTGGTGATCGAGCAGGCCAAGGGCATCATCGCCGCCGAGGGCGCCGTCACCGTCGACGAGGCGTTCGACCGATTACGCCGCCATGCCCGCCGGCACCGCACCAGCGTGCACGAGGTCGCGGCGGCGGTGGTCGAGGGCCACCTGCACCTGACGCCCGCGTCGCCGCCCCGGGCGCCTGACTGACCCCATCGCCCACCGGTGGATCTCGGTGGGCATGGTCCGGCCCCGGCGTCGGGGGGGTACGTCGGGGCCGAAAATTCCTCGAACCCAGGACTCGATGGAGGGATTAGTCGAGGAACTCCGTCGAGAATACGCCGCACCGGCGGCGGTGAACAGCAATAACCTGCCCCCGGGTCAGTGGTGGTCACCGGTGGCGCGCTGCCGGGACGGCCCGTCCTGCAGTCGCGTTCGCTGCCCGGCGGCCGGACGCCGCCGGCGCCCGGGCCGGCCGGTCTCCGGTTCCGCTGCCGCGTCACCGGCGGGCTCGCGGACGGGTTCGGCGGAGGTGGTACCGGGGCCCTGTTCGGCACGGAGTTGGGCGTTGTCCGCTTCCAGGCGGCGGTTGTCGCGTTCGAGGTCGCCGGTGCGGGTCTCGAGGTCGAGGACCCGGCCGATGCCGACGAGGTTGACGCCGGCGTCGATGAGTTCGGCGATGCGTTTGAGCCGGGCCAGGTCGTAGTCGCTGTAGCGGCGGGTGCCGCCGGCGGTGCGGCCGGGGGTGATCAGTCCGTAGTCCTCGTACAGGCGCAGCGCCGCAACCCCGAACCCGGACAGCTCCGCGGCCACCGAGATGCCGTAAACACCACGCACCGACGGCGATTCGAGATCCCGACGGCCGGATTCTTCGGACATTTTTTCGCTCCGATCGGGAATTTTCTCGCACAGTCCCTTGTCATAGTCTACGACAGATGCTATAACGAACCTACAGCATCTGCTGGAAGTTTACCTGATGGGATGAAAGGATTTCTGGAGGTAGGTGGACATGATGTTGATGCGCACGGATCCGTTCCGCGACCTCGACCGTCTGACGCAGCAGATCCTCGGTACCGCGGCCCGTCCGGCGGTGATGCCGATGGACGCCTGGCGGGAAGAGGACCGGTTCGTGGTGGAGTTCGATCTGCCCGGGGTGAAGGCCGACTCGCTGGATCTGGATGTCGAGAAGAACACTCTGACGGTGCGCGCCGAACGGTCCGCACTGGACGAAACCCAGGAAATGGTCGCCGCCGAGCGCCCGCGCGGGGTGTTCAGCCGGCAGTTGTTCCTGGGGGAGAATCTCGACGCGGACAAGATCGAGGCGAACTACGACGCCGGGGTGCTGCGGTTGACGATCCCGGTCGCGGAGAAGGCCAAGCCCCGCAAGATCGAGATCACCAGCAATGGTCATTCCGAGCAGAAGGCCGTCAACGCCTGAGACGAGGTGAACGAGGTTCGGGAGGGGGTGAGCAGAAGATGACCTTGGCGAACAGGGTCGCAGAGGTGAACGCCACCGACACAGAAGAGCGCACCGAACGCGAGGTGATGTGGCCGTGGCACGAACTCGAATACGCACAGCTCGTGGCCGATTCGGACCGCATCCTCGCCGACGCGCTGACGCCGCAGGCCGTGGCCCTGCTCCACCGGGTGGCCACCGCACCGGCCGGCCCGCCGCGCCCATCCCCTCCCGTATCGCCGGGGTGGACGGTGTCGGCCCCGCCGACTCCCGGAATCCGGGCCACGCAGCGCTCCCCTCCGAGACCGAGAAATAGCCCACATCCGATCTGTTCACAGTCGAGCACAGTCGATCGTCGAGCACGAAAGGGGTGATGACCCAGACGAGTGCATCCGCTGACCGGGTTCGCCCGCCGCCGCTGTCACCTGTCATTGCTCTCCCGTGCGGCGCGGCGAACCCCGCTTTCGGGCACGCCGCCCGGCACCGCCGATCCACCGAGTGAAAGCTGACGGCGCCGACCGCCCATCCGACAACCCCGGTGATGGTGTCGGATTCGACCGGGGCGCACCGCCATTGACTGGCAGACGGTAACCATCGGCCGTTCCGAGCGGGCAGTGCCCACCAGCGCGCAATGCAGCCAAGAAAAACGGGGGCGGGCCTTTCCATGGGCCGGGGCCCGCCCCGCCTTGGTGGTTCCGGCATCCCGAGCCCGGGACCACCGTTCTCGTGCACCCGGCACTCGAAGGGGACGAGGTGATGGCCACCGAGCAGGATCCGTATCGGGTGCTGGGACTGTCCTCTGCGGCGTCGCAGGCCGAGATCGCCAGCGCCTACCGGCGACTGCTGCGCGAACACCACCCCGACACCCGCCCCTGCGACCAACCCACCGATCCGGTGGCGGACGAGCACCTCCAGCACGTCCTGACCGCGTACACTCTGCTGCGTGACCCGCAGGCCCGGGCCGCCCACGACCGGGCAGCGACCGAGCGGGAAGCCGCCCGGCGGGCGGCAGCCGAGCGAGCGGCCGAACCCCCGGCCCGGCCCGGGCGAGCGCCGCGGTCCCCGGTCCCGCCGCGGATCCGCGTGATCGTCGTGGACGACACCCCACCCCCGCGCCGCCCACCGGCGACCGGCCTGTGGATCGGACCGGTCCGACGTCACCGCTGAGGTCATTTGATGCCGGCGACCTCCTGGGCGATGGCGGCTAGACGAGCCCGGGCGGCGGAGACCACCCCGTGCCGCCTCTTGTGGGTTTCCCCGTACGCCACCACGGCACGGATATCGGCAGGATCAGTCAGTTCCTTGACCGCGGCGACCGCCTGCGGGACGGTGGGTCGTCGCAGTCGCCGATCGGCAGCTCACTGGTTCGAGGACACCGACGGTGGTGCGGGCGGAATGGATTATCTCGGCGACCGCGGTGGAGCCTTCGCGACGGGTGATTTCTTCGGCGGTCTGAAGGACGGCGTCGCGGGAGGCGGTCAGGGTTTTGACGGCGACGTCGCCGGCGTGCGCGCCCCGGCCGAGCAGTGCCTCGAAGCGGGGGCGGGCGGCGCGGGCGTGGTCGGCATTCTCGGTCAGCTCGCTGCGCACCGCGTCGTGCGGGCCTGGGCGATGCGGGTCTCGGCGATCTGGATCTCGGTGTTGGTCAGCTCGTGGAGCGCGCGCAGCTGCGCCAGCAGGATGGCGGCGGTATTCGGGGTCGAAGCCATCAGGGCACCACTTCTTCACGAAGAATGGTTCGGACTGGGATCTTCGGCACGCGGTGCCCGCACGGGCACCGCTGGCAGGACTACCCCACCCGGCGTGGGTGTAACCCGCAGCAGGAGATAGCGCACGTGTAATGCGCCGGACACGTGCGGACCCTCCGTTGCCGGAAACTACCCCTCACCATCCGGGACGTGCAGCCGGCCCCGGATAACCGGAACCGATCATCCCCAGGAGGGGCGAAAGTCGTCGAACCGAAACAACATTCGGACCGACTGCGCCTCGACCAGGGTGGTGTAGAAATCCACTCGGCGGACCTGCTCTTCGGTCGCGGTGGTCAGATCCACCCCGAGGAATCGTGCGACGGCGTATCGCACGTGCCTGTTCATTGGTTTTCCGCCGATTTCTTCGATCGTTTCTCCTCCGGTCCAACACCGGCGCGGGCGAGGGCCTTCCACACCGTCCGGTCAGGAAGACCGGGAGGAGGCGGACCAGGTGCGGAGGTGGCCGGGGCGGCGAACCCGGTGCGACCATGGGATATGGCGCGGAACCGATGGCCCGGGATCGCCCCGCCCGGAACAGGTGGCGTGGCGGTGCACGGTCGCCGGGTCCTCATCGCCCGGCCCGAGGTGGTGGTGCAGCTGACCGGCGTGACCGACTACCCGGCCGGGGTGTCACTGTGCCTGGTGCTGACGGCCACCGGCATCCCCGCCGAACTCGCCCGCCACGAGACCCGCCCGTTGACCGACCCTCGCGATGAGTCCGCGCACTGGTCGTATCTGCGGGTGCGGGTGCGGATGGACGATCAGTCCGGGGACGCCGACTCGTACGAACCGGCGTCGTGCGCGGCGCCGCCGGGCCCGCCGGAGCAGTACCGCACCGCACCCCGCTACTGGATCCCCGGCTACCCGAGCACCGGGGAGATCACCCTGACCACCAGCTGGCACCAGATCGGCCTACCCGTCTCCGTCGACGTCCTCGACCTCGGGTCAGCCTGTTCTCCACCGAATCCGGCTGACCACCGAGCCGGGGCTGAGCACCGAACACCACGGATGCGCAGCGGGTCGCCGAAATGGTGGATCTGCGGCTGCACATCGGACTACCTCCTATAGTGCTCTTTCGTCGCACGGGAGTCGCTCTCCCTCCTGCTGGTGACACTGGGTCGTGCACGCGGGGCTGTCGCGGCGGCGCGCCCCCGTGTCGCGGATGTCGGTTTTGCCGGACACCGGTCCGGGGTACGTGGTGACTGGGGTTTCTCGAGGTGGTGATTGTTGTGCCCGATTCCTACGCCGACATCGTCGAGCGGCTGTGCGGCGAGTTCGACGGCCGGGTGCCGCTGCCGGTGGTCACGCAGATCGTGCGGCAGTGTCGGCGCGACGCGAATGGCTCCGACTTGCACTTCCCGGCCGATCCGACTCCGCGCGGACTCGAAGGCCTGGCGCGGCGACGACTTCTGGCCGCGGCGGGACGTGGCGGGACGACCGGCAGCGGAGACGAAACATCCTGAGGCATTCTCGTTTGTCGCGTCCTGGGTCGGCGGCGCTGCCCGCCACACCCCGCCCCCGCTGCCGGGGTGTGTCGGGCGCAGCGGCCTAGGATGGGCGAGGTGCCGCCGATCCGGTTGACTCTGGACCTGCCCGCGTTCTGCTCTCGCGACATTGGCGCTCGAGCATGCGTCCACCGAGCTCGGCGAGCGGGGCATCGCCGGGTGGGAGCGGTTGGAGTTGCGGACCACCTCCCCGACCCGATCTCCGCTGATCCGGCGGTTCACCTTCACCTACTGGCCCCACCACTCCGACACCCGAGTCCCCGAGAACCTCAGCTACGTGAAGCTGTGGTCGCGGCTCGGTCCGACCGAACGGGCGAAGCTCCTCACCCTGACCGGCGGTGGCCGGCCCACGACCACCCTCGTGCGGCTGCTCACCGCGGTCGCGGGTAGCGCGATCCTGGTGACCGGACCCGATGGAACACCCCGATTGCCTCGCACGTTCCGGGTGTTCCTGCGCGTGTTTGTCGACCACAAGCGCGACGATCACCGGTAGCGCTGCTGAGGACGGCAGCGCCGGGTGGCGAGAATCGGTTACCTGGGGGAGAGCAGCCCGTGCAGTCCGGGCGCGGAATGCGGCTGGGCCCGGCCGCACGCAGAGAGATCGGTCGATGATCGATCGAGTTCACCAGTGTCCGAGGTTTCCCTGCCACAGCGCCGAGATGACGTACAGGACGATGACCAGCGGATAGTACAGGTTGATCACCGTACTGACCGCCAGGACGGGGTGGACGGGCGGTTGTCGCCCTTGTCAGAAATCGGGTACCCGCTGGGCCGACGAGTACGCGTGCCCGTGTCCGCGAATGTGGTGATCGACCCGCAAGCAGGCGACCACCCCCGCTGGAGAGGGTGACCGGTGGCGGCGCAGCACGGCGGGTGCCACCACCCCTTCCGTGATCTTGCACATCAGCGGTAGATTTACTCATCTTTTCGTCGTAGAATATGTCCAGAATTTCGTTGGACATCCGGGAGTGCAACTCGCCGGGTTCGAGCGGAAAGGGTGAGCGCCGTGAACGATCCGTTGCACACCGTGCCCGAGGCCGATCGCCTCGAACAAGACCTGCCCGCCGATCCCGCCCTCGGTGCGGCCGGCCCCGCCGACTGGGAGGCCGACGGCACCTGGGATGCGCCGGAGGCCGACCGGTTCGAGCAGACCCAACCGGTCGGCTCTACCGAGGACCCGTGGCGCGCCGGCCGCCTCGAGACGGAATGGGATGTGCCCGAAGCCGACCGGCTCGAGCAGGCCACCACCGTCGCCTTCGACGACGAGGATCGAGACGAGCGCGCCGGCGAGGCGTTGGAGTACGAGGTGGGGGAGGAGTAGCTGTAACCACGGCGGCCCCGTCCGGACGGCACCGGTCCGGGCCGCGGGAAAGGGGTGCGAGATGAGTGAGATCGGCACCGCGCCGCTGTCGCTGTCCGAGGCGGCACACGCCCTCGACACCGTCACCCGCGCACTGGCGGTGCTGCGGGACGAGTCCGCCGCGCAGGAGCCGCTCGAGGAGGTGCTCGGGCGGCTGGCCCGCACGGCGGCCACCGCGGTGCCCGACGCGGACGCGGTCAGCGTCACCCACCTCGACGACGCCGGCCCGCGCACCGTGGCCCTCACCGACGACACCCTCGCCGCCATCGACGGCGACCAGTACGCCGCCGGCCGCGGACCGTGCCTGCAGGCGGCGACCTCAAGGCAGCCGGTGCGGGCGGTGGTCGGCGAGCACGCCGACCGGTGGCCGGAATTCACCGCCGCCGCCCGGGCCGACGGGATCCGGGCGTATCTGTCGGTGCCGGTGATCGTCGACACCCCCGGTGAGGACCCGGGAGAGCTGGCGGGCTCGTTCAACGTCTACGCCCGCACCGCGGCGGCGTTCGACCCGTTCGACGAGAAACTGATGCAACTGCTGACCACCGCCGCCTCGGCCGCGATCAGCAACGCCCGCCGGTGGCGACGCGCCCAGCGGCAGGTCGAACACCTCACCCAGGCGCTGACCTCCCGCGCGGACATCGACCAGGCCAAGGGGGTGATGATGGCGATGCACCGGATCGGCGCCGACGAGGCCTTCACCCGGCTGTCCGAGATCTCCCAACGCACCAACACCAAGGTCCATGCCGTCGCCCGCCACCTGATGGCCGAGTTCGCCGACCCCGATCACCCACCGCCGCTGTGAGATCCGGAAACGACGTGCGTCGAGACCACCCGGTGAGGCGATTCGCAGGACGGTGGTTGGGTCCGAATACCGTGGGCGCAGGAGAGTATTCGAAGGGGCAGCATCATGGCGGGGCGGGCACCGGCTCCGGTGCGGTGGTGGCGGCTGCAGCCGTGCAGCCGTAACCCGTTGATGCTGGGCACCGACCGGGTCGAGGCGGTGCTGGTGACGCTGGTGGTCACTTTGGTGTTGTTGCTGGTGCCGGTGTGCGCGGCGATGGGGGACGGAAACTTTCACCTCGCTGCAGCAGCAGAGCCGGGCGCTGGCCGCGCAGGCGCGGCCGGTCCCCGCGGTCCTGCTCGTCGACCCCGGGATCGATCCGCAGGCCGAACCGGCGGTGCGGAGCACCGACCCCGGCGCCTCGTCCTGGGCGCGGTGGACGGGCGTGAGCGCACCGGGCAGGTTCCGGCGCCACCGCAGGCGCGGGCCGGCGACACCGTGACCGTGCAGGGGGACCGGACGGGGAACTCCTCGACCCGCGCGGTGGCACCGAGAATGCGGTGCTGGCGATCGCGGCGGCCTGCGGGTTGTGGGCGGCCCTCGCCGGCGCCGGCGGCCTGGTGATCAACGCGGTGCACCGGATGCTGATCCGGTCCCGGCTGCGCGTGTGGGATCAGGCGTTACGGAAGTTCGCGGAACCACCCCGCTGACCCGGCCTTCCCCGGTGTCCGGAGAGCCCCAAGGGGCGCACAAAAGCCGAATCCGGACCGGATCGGAGAAAGCGCACCGAATCCACCTCCCCGACGCTACGCCCCACCGTGTCGTGGCCGAAACTCATCTCTCCCACCAGATGTGGTCATCCGATGGATGGGGTGGGTCGGCGCGCGCCGAACGGGCGGCGGCGCGGTGCGGCCGGGTGTCCCGGCCTCGGCCGCAACGGAGGCACCACCACCACCACAGCAGCGGTCCTGGGGAGGGCGGCGTTGAACGCGTCGACAAGGGTGCCGAAGCACTGCACCGCATCGATCCCGGCGTCGGCGAGAATGTGGCGCAAGGGTCCCAGTGCGGCGACGGTCAGCCGGCTGTTTTGCGCACGGAGCCGCGACCCGGCGTCGGCGAGGACGGCCAGTGCGGGGCAGCCGACGAACCCGGCGGGCAGCAGGTCGATGACGGCGCAGCGCCCGCGCAACACGACCTCGTCGAGGCAGGCCCCCAGAATCGGTGCGGTGACCATATCGAGGTCGCCGCTCACCCGGAGCACGATCGGACCGCCGACGGGTTCGTCGACCTCGAGGGCGAAACCGCCTTCGTCGGGATCGGCCTGGTCGAAGAACGCGGTCTGCGACAGGGCAAGCCGCAGATGCTGTGGGCTGTCGATGACAGAACGAAGATAGACCATGGACGTGCTCCCCCGGGTGGGCCGGCGGAGGGCGGAACTTCGCTGGGAGAAACTCCTCCTGCGAGGTGTGCGGGCACCCGTCCGCGGTGATGGGTGGACTGCCGGGCTGGTGTCTGAACCTGCGCCCTTGACGGTAAACCGGATCGGGGCGGGCACGGAACCCTCAATCGCAGCCTGATCGCACGAGCTGCTCCTGCGACGGCCACGACCGTCCCGGTCTCCTCGTCAGGTCAGGGCGCTGCCGGCCTGCCACTGCTCCCACGGCAGCGACCAGTCGCCGTTCTGCCACAGTTCGAGCGGGGCGCCGCCGGTGTTTCGGACCTCGACGATGTCGCCGGGGACGGAGAAGTCGTAGAACCAGCGGGCGTTGTCGGGGCCAAGGTTGAGGCAGCCGTGCGAGACGTTGGTGTTGCCCTGCGCCCAGATGGTGTCGGCGAGTTCGTGCAGGTAGATGCCGTCGTTGCTGATGCGGGTGGCGTAGTTGATCGATTCCTTGTATCCGAGGCGGGAGTTCACCGGTAGCCCGTAGGTGGAGGAGTCCATGATGACCGGGTTGGCCTTGTCGAGGACGGTGTAGATGCCGGGTTGGGTCCAGAACGAGAAGGTTTGACCGCCGACGACTTCGGTGCCTCCCCGGCCCATCGAGGTCGGCATGGTGCGGACCACGGTGCCGTTGTCGGTGACGGTGACCTGCTTGGTGGTGTCGTCGGCGACGGAGATGTGGGCGTCGCCGATGGTGAACGAGGTGGTCGCGTCCTCCTGCCCGAAGAGGTCTTCGCCGAGCGGGAGGCCGTAGACGTCGGCGCGGACGGTGACCCGGGTGCCCGGTGCCCAGTAGTTCTCCGGTCGCCAGTGCACGTTTTGGTCGTCGGCCCAGTACCAGGATCCGGTCACCGGGGGTGTGGTCTGCACGTGCAGGGCCTTCTCGGCGGCGACGCGGTCGGGGATCGGTTCGTCGAAGTGGGTGACGATCACGATGCCGATACCGAAGATGCCGCCGTCGGTGAGCAGGTTTCCGCCGGTGGTGACGAAGGCGGGTTTGGTCTGGTTTCCTGGGGTGACGGTGGAGAACGTGCTGGTCTGCTCGCTCCGGGCATCCTGGTCGCCGACGGCGGTGACCGCGAGGGTGTAGGTGCGGCCGTAGCCGAGGGGTACGCCTGGTTTCCAGGACAGGCGGTCGGGGGTGTAGATGCCCTCGATGACCCGGCCTTCGTCGTTGGTCAGGGTGACCGTCTCGAGGGTGCCACCGGTGGTGTTCACCGACACCGGGTCGAGGGGGTTGACCGCGGCGGCGGCGTCGGCCGGGGACACGGTGATCTCCGGTCCCGGTGGCGGTGTGGCAGGCCCGGCGGGTGGTTCGGTCGACGGCGCGCAGGCAGCCGCGACAGCGAGCAGCAGGACTGCGAGAACGGCGGCGAGGTGACCGTGACGGCGGCGGGCGGGCATGACACCAATTCTCCCCGCGCGGAAGGGGCCGGGCGCGCGAATTCGCTACGCGACGGCGGTCACCAGGGCAGTTCGCGGCATGGCCCTGGTTGCGATGGGCTCGGCCTGCAACGTGGCCCTGAAGTGGCTGCGCTCCAGTGCTTGGAAAAATGCCAGCGTGTCCGTTGTCAGTCGGGTTGGCATACGCTACCTGTGGGAATGCGACCTGTGTTGACGAGAATCGAGGCGTTTGACGGACAGCACAGTTAACATTTCCGTAGCGGTTCGGCGGGTCCGATACGAGCGCCGAGGTGACGCTGACGTGCACAATGATGTCGCCGCAAACGCAGATCAGTCGCAGGATGTTGTAGTGGATGTGACGGATCGGGGTGTCGTAGATGCGTGCGCCTGTACGGACGGCACCGTGTCACACGCTCGTTCGATCAGTTTCCGAGACGAACCGTATGCCACCCGGGTTCCGCAGTTGATGGGCACATAGTTTCGCTGGATGTGCGGGGTGACCTGGGCACACGTGGGTGGGGGATGCGGGCGTCTGTGCTTACACCCGGCGGGCTGCGGATTCGGTGTATTTATCTGTGATCGTGGCAGATGGACGATCCTGATGATGACGGAAAATGTTGGCTTGGGTGGTTGGTGGTCCACCGCAACATTGGCGGACCACGCAACGAGGTCCGCCATTGGATCAGTTGTGTTCCCGGGGAGTCGATGTGGCTGGCATCCTCGGTGATGCGGCGTTCTGCCAAGGCGGAGACCCCGGTGGGTTGCCCGGATGGGCACGTCAGTGCCGGGCCAGCTGAGGCGATCGACCGATCCGTCGCCGACATGCAGCAGGCGATCGACGACCCACCCCCAGCGAGGCTGCACTCGCGGCGACGCCGATCGGGCAACTGGCGATGACTCTTGGATCACCGTCAGGCCGTTCACGATCGCGGGGAACGGCATCGCGTCGTCGTCGAGGGCGGGGTTCTCTCTGCATGGTTGATGTCTGAGGACCCCGAGGGCCGCTCGGTCCTGCCCCGGGTCCGGCCGACCGGTCAGGTCACAAGTTGGGCCACGCGGAAATGAGAAAGATCAGGCCGGCCGCGAGGCCGAACACGCCAGCGAGCATGCCGAGCAGCGCTTCGAAGGAGGTCGACTCGTGGTCGGCGACATCGGAGTGCCACACGGCCAGTGCCCCGGTGACGAGGGCGGCGGCGCCGAGGATGATGCCGAATCCGAAAGTCCAGAACGACGCGATGGACACCGCGCCGAACATGATCGCCGCGTCGGACAGGCGGCCCCGTAACGCAGACGAGCGGAACGGCCAGCATTTCGCGCGGGTTCGGAGTCGAACGAGCGGGCGGCAGTGGTCATGATGCTCCTCTGTCGGACCGAAGCAACGGTGGTGCATCCGACACGGCGACGGCACAACAAAGGAACACGGTCGATCCCTGCTGGCCCGCACCAGCGCGACAGGGCTACTTCTCAGCCATCGCCAGCGAAACCGGATATGGAATTACGTTCGGGACGTAGCAGTGAATAACTGCTCCGCAGCAGCAATATTCGCTGCCCGCCCGCGTCAGACTTGGAAACTTTAGCACTCCCCTGAGGGGAGTGCTAGATGCAATGGGATGATGCAATCATTCGGCAAATGCTGGCACTATCGGAGGTCGAGTGCTAACTTTTGATTCGCACAGTGACGGTGCTCGTCGGGGGACGAGCGCAGGATTCGAGGGAGGTGCACTGCTGTGCCCGACGACGATCGTTCTCAGCACGATTTCAGTGATCCCGCCACCGACGGTCCGTTCGCGGTGGCCGAACCGGTGCGCTGGCCGGAGCCGAGCCCGTTGGCGCACTGGTGGCAGCAGATACTCTTCGGTGACCGGAGGTCCGCGTGAGAACCGTGCGTGTCCCGCAGGCTGTTTTTCGTTGCAGTCGTTGCGATCACGCGTATCGATCGCGGGACAGCGACCGGCCGCATCTCGCTGCTGCGATGGCCCGACTGAACGGATGGGAGATCGGTGACACGGTTCTGTGTCCCGGGTGCGCCTCGATTGCCGCGGTTGCCTGCTGATTCGAAACCCTGACGGCGGTAATCACCCGGCACGGCCGTCTTCTGAGTCGCATCTTCCCCCGTAGTCGTCGTTATGGGTGGGGGGACGCCTGCTGGGGTGACGGTGTGCACGGCAGGCGGCATGGGCGGGCCTGCATGTCGGGGGACGTCGGGCGACATGACACCTCGTGGCGGCGGTTGTCACTGTTTGGTGGCTGTGCGCCGTCGGGCAGTGGCGAGCACATGCGAGAGGACGAATCCGGCGCGATGCTCAACGCGCTTGTCGGACTGACTTTCTCGTAAGCCTCGGGCATGAAGGTATCTGCCCGTGACGCCGGCATTGCGTGGGCAGCGAAGGCGGGTGGCAGCGAAATCGGCTCGGGTGCGCTCGGTGCGAGAGGGCGGCACCCACGATGCCAGCCAAGGGGAGGATCACCTACTGCCGCATCAGACAATGTTTGCCCTGTTGACAATCTCGCGTAACTTCTCGTCCGCGGCGGGCTTGTTCCGCCAGATGGTGTAGCGGCGAATCATGCTGGACTGCTCGCGATGAGAGGCATGGTCGGTGCCGTCGAGCGAAAAGTATCGCAATGCGCGGCACCGCACGCCTACCGAGCTGTGCCGCACAGAGATGCTGGAGGCGCTCGGTGCCAACGGCGATGAACGAGCTCGGCGTCGGCGAGGATGTAGGCGAAGTGTTTGGCGGCGGTGCGATGCTGCGGACAGAAGCGATCGGGGCTGTGATTCGGTGCAAACCGTCCCTGGCCTCATCGGATCCAGAAGGGTCGTCTCCTGAAACGGACGTCTTGCAGGTTCGGCGACCCGGTTAGGGACGGTGGGGAGGGGGGGTAAACCGGTATGACGACACTGCCGTGTGCGCTGTGACCGGCGATGCACGTCACCCGACCTATGTGAGGTAGTCATGTCGACCGATGCGATCGTGCTTCTGAAAAACGACCACAAACAGATCCGAAAA
Source organism: Rhodococcus sp. USK10 (assembly GCF_019378875.1). NCBI lineage: Bacteria > Bacillati > Actinomycetota > Actinomycetes > Mycobacteriales > Nocardiaceae > Rhodococcus > Rhodococcus sp. USK10. The sequence continues at coordinate 244,786 of NZ_CP076047.1, read as the reverse complement.
TTGTTCCGCGATTTTCGCGGTGCCGGATCAGGTGCGGAGGTGGAAAAGGGCCGCATTGTGAACAAGATCATCGAGGCCTTGACGGTGCACACATACATAGAGAACGAGGGCATGTACCCGAAGGTCCGTGAGCTCGCCCCGGACCTCGAGGACGACATCCTCGAATCCTATGAAGAACACCATGTCGCCGATGTCCTGGTCGTCGAACTGGCAGCGATGACACCGGACGACGAGCGGTTCGACGCCAAGGCCACCGTACTGATCGAGAACGTCGAACACCACATGGAAGAAGAAGAGCAGCAGTGGTTCCCCAAGGTGCGAGAAGAGCTGGGACGGAAGAAGCTCCAGGAAATCGGTGAACGACTGATCGAACTGAGGGAGAAGGCGCCGACCACTCCCGCCCAACCGTCGGCGCTGAAGAAGACGGTCGACGCGGTCCTGAAATAAAGGTCGGGGACGCGCGGAAGGTACGCGACGGAGGGATCCGGCAAGGCGGGCCCTCGACACCGTGCGGACAGTGCTCGTGAGCATGCCGTTTCGGATCGCCGCCACCTTACGCGGCAACGCCGGCGTCTTCCCTCCGCGCGGCCTGGTTGCCACCGGATGCATGGAATTGAGCACCGAGTGGTGGACGCTGGAGTCGAGGACACCGATCGAAGTGGTGGCGAGGTTGTCCGGGGGAGTGGGAACACCAAACGGCGTACCCGACGCGCTCGGCCTCGCCGTCAAAATTCCACTCGCCATGCCGGGAACACAGTGGGATCTGCTGCTGGCCGACTCCGGCGCCTCGGCGGTAACCAGGGTCCTTCGCTCCCTGCCTCGGGGTGGGACAGTGCCCGCTACAGCAGCCTGATGCCCTATTCGTCGAACCGTGCCGATACCAGATGGGTCCTGGCCGTTCCCGTCGGCACGCATCCCGCATCGACGTCGCTGGCCGAGTTACGCGACGCGATCACTCCCGCGCCGCTGAGGTTTCGGCTCGAGCTGGTGTCGGTGACCGGTCCGCCGGTTCCCGCCGGGCGGGTGACGCTGACACAGGTACAGGACCTCCCGGACAACGAGCAACCGACCTTCGACCCGATACGAAACCGGCCACCGCGGTTGACGCCGCGCCCCAGGTGGCTTGCCGGGGTGCGGATCTGCGCCTATCGGTGAAGTCGCCGCGGCCGTGGCGACCGCCTATACGCCTCCTCTCCGAGTGTCACCGCGAGCGTTCAGCTGTGCTGACCGCCGCGGATCACCACGTTCTCTTCGATGCACTGTTCGGCAGCGAAGATTCCACGGGCTGCGAGCATGTGGCGGCGTGCGGTCAGGACGGGTGCGAACGGAATCTCCCGTCGAGCGACGAAATCGACCTGCAAGCCCTGCTCCTTGAGCATGACGTGGGTCTCCTCGGAATCGGGACACACCCCGCGCCGGACCTCATTGCGGACCAGAACGACGAGCTCATCGCCGACCTGTCGCCTCGAGTTAGCGGGCGCCCTCGGTGTCGTCGAAGAACGACCAGCCATCGGTGTGCTGCACTTCCATCCGCCAGCCGAGTTCGCTGTTGCCGGCGCGGACGTCGACGAACCAGGCGTGCGCGTCTTCCGCGCTCTCGATGTCCTTGGTCTCGACGACGGTGCCGGTCGGATCGAGTACTCGATAGGTAGCCATGCCGATCCTGCGGGTCACCAGACGTCCGGGCGTCCAGCTCGTGATCACTGAACTCACTCGTCGGCGCACCCTGGAGCATTCTGATCGAGCTGTCCACCGATCGCGGCGAGTCTCGCGGCGTGGACACGTGTGGTGGTGACGGACTCGGAGGCGGGATTGCCGTCTCAGGCGACGTCACTGCGGGTGGCTACCCTCGGCGAATTCCTCGACGATCTTCGCGCAGAACGCGGGCAGATCGCCGGGGTTGCGGCTCGAGACCAGCCCGTTGTCGACCACCACTTCCTCGTCGACCACGTTGCCGCCGGCGTTGCGGATGTCGGTGCGCACGCTGGGATACGAGGTGAGGGTGCGCCCGCGCACGACGTCCGCCTCGACGAGTGTCCAGGGTCCGTGGCAGATCACGCCCACGGGTTTGCCCGAAGTGACGAAGTCGCGGACGAAGCCGACGGCCGACTCGTCCATCCGGAGGTGGTCGGGGTTCGTGGTGCCGCCGGGCAGGATCAGTGCGTCGAAATCGGCGACGGACACGTCACCGACGACGGCGTCGACGGCATAGGTGCCGGCCTCGTTCACGTCCGAGTTCATGGCCTGGATCTTGCCGGGGGACAGCGAGATCAGCCGCACCTGCGCGCCGGCGCCCTCTACGGCTTTCCGGGGTTCGACGAGTTCAACCTCCTCGACGCCGTCGGTGGCCAGGATCGCGACCGTGCGGCCGCGCAGTGTCTGTGCCGATGTCATGAGTACTTCCTTCCTCTCGTGGGCACACAGACGGGTACCCGGGTGACCGGAGGTCAATCGGATAAGAATCAGAGCCGTCGGAGTTCGCTGGTCGCGGGACCCTCGAGAAGTGTTCCGGCGGCGATGAATCGGGACCCATGCAGCGGGCAGTCCCACGAATCCTCCGCATCGTTCCAGCGGAGCGCACCACCGAGGTGCGGGCAGACGACGCAGACGCGGTCGGTGTGACCGTTCGAGGTGTACTCGCCGACGGGCAGGAACCCCTCCCGCACGATGCGTGCCCGGCCCGTCCCGCGTTGTCGTCCTGCGAGTGCGTCGCCCCAGCCCGCGGTCAGGTCCATCGCCACCTCACCGTTCGCCCGCACTGCCCCGGGAAGGTCGAAAAGCTGCGTCGGCGAATAGCTCTGGAAGGCCTCGGCCCACCGCATGTGGCCACCCAGAATGCGTCCGGCGAGGACGAGAGCGGCGGCGACGCCGTTGGCCAGTCCCCACTTTCCGTAGCCGGTGGCGACGAGAATGCCGTCGCTGCCGGGAATCAGTGGGCCGACGTAGGGGAGCCCGTTGAGCGAGGAGTAGTCCTGCGCCGACCAGCGATGGGTGGGCGTGGCCCCGGGAAAGTGACGGCCGGTCCAGGCCAGCAGATCGTCGACCGCGGCCTGCGGCGACGTGCTGCGGCCGACGTCGTGACCGTTGCCGCCGACGACCAGAACACGACCGTCGTCGGCCGGGCGCAGCGACCGTGTGGGCTGATCGGCGGTCAGGTACATGCCGCCGGGTGCACCGCCCGGCACCCGGAAGGCGGCCGCATAGGATCGTTCCGCCGTCAGTCGGGCGAAGAATCCTCCGAGGTCGAGGATCGGAGTTCCCGTCGCGAGAACCACGCGGCGGGCTTCGATGTCGCCGTCCGGCGTCGACAGGACGTGCAATCGCCCCAGTGTCCGGACCGAGGTCACGCGGCGGTGCTCGAACACGTCACCGCCGTGGGTGATCAGGTCGCGGGCCACCCCGTGGAGAACGGGCATCGGATCCAGGTACGCCTGGTCGTCGATTGTGACGGCGTCGACGTGGGGCACCGGCATGTCGAGTTCGGGCACCAGTCGGACGGGCAGGCCCACCGACCGGGCGGCCGTGTACTGGGCGCGGACCGCGTCGACGCCGGACTCGGTCTGCGCGAACGTGAAATCCGGTGCAGTCCCGACGGGAATTTCACCTTCGTGGCAGTACCGGAGCAGCCACTGCTGGCCCTCCAGATTTACCTCGACGTACGAGCGCAGGATATGCACCGCGTGACGTCGGCCGATCTCGGCGAGCCGGGTACCTTGCAGCACACTGACCTTGCCCGTGGTGTTCCCCGTCGTGACGGCGCCGATGGTCCGCGCTTCCACGACGGCGACATGCTGTCCCGCACGGGCGAGCAGCAGCCCGAGGATCAGGCCGGTCACCCCGGCGCCTACCACCACGGTGTCGTACCGTCCACGTGCATCCCACGACCGTCCCGTGACCGCACCGCGGTGCCCGGCGACGTGATCGAGCTACAGAGAAGGCATTACGGCTTCAGGACAATCTTCACCGCGCCGTTTTCCATCTTCTGGAAGTTGTCGTGCGCGTGCGGGTCATGGTCGAGGGGCAGTTCGTGCGCGGCGAACGTGTCCAGGCCCAGGGGATCGGCGTCGGGCAGGAACGACATGACCTTCCGTTTGCCCTGCCACATGACGGCTCTCATCGGGCTCTCCGGTTCGCCTTCTCGATTGCGTCGACGAGTTCCGCCTTCGTCATGGTCGACCGGCCGTGGATGTCGAGCCTCTGTGCGAGGTCATCAGGTGGTCTTTGCTCGCGTGGGCGTCGACACCCTCTGTCGTCTCACCGGAGGCGTGGGGGCCGCCGCTCTTCGCACGTTCGTCGGAGGGGCCCTTCTCGGCCTTGGCCTCCCAGTGGTCGCCGACCTTCTCGTAGCTGTGTTTGAGGGCATCGTTGGCGACGCGATGCGCTCGTTCCTCGTCCCCGTACTGGTCCATCGCGGAGTCGTACACCTTGGCGAACGTGCGCTGCGCCTTCTCGGACGACTTCTTCAGGGTTTCCGGGAGTTCGCTCTTCTTCGGCTTGCCGCTCTCGGTGGTCTTCGGCACGGGAATCCTCTTCGAGTGTCGGGTGCACTTTGGGACGGTTACCCGGCTCCCGGATGTTTACGCGGCCGGGGGTGGAGTCAGCGGGGCACGGAGGGCCGCCTGTTCGAGCAGCGTCGGGGCATGCTCGGGGTCTCGCCGCGGATCGGCGGCGGTGTGCCCGAGTCGGCGACTGCCGTGGCGCCGCTGCACGATGATCCGAGTCAGTCGAGTCTCGGCGGGGTTTGCGATGGTGACCCTTGCGTGGTGCCGCTGTGCCGTTCGATGGGAGACCCCACTACGCCGTGAACGCCGAGTTGGAACCGCCTGTCACTCGCGTGATTCGTCGCCGAGCACAGCTGTGGTGGAGGTCTGTGGGGAGGCACCGATGCGCCGTGAGCCGCGGGTTTTCCGGCCCTTCGAGGAGGGTGCCGTCCGCGTCGAACCTGCATTCGTGCAGAGAGCAGACCCACGATTGCTCCCCTCGCGCCACCGCACCTCAGATGTGACACATGGTCTATCTGATGCTGGGCGCGATGATCATTATCGAGCAGCGCCGCCTCGGTCGGCGTGCGCCGAATACGGACTCGGTGCCGACGCGACGTACCCGACAGGATCGAGGTGAGGTCGGCCGGATCCGCGGTGGGGTGGCCGCACACTCGACGACAGCCGGCACAGAACCGGAAGGCTGACCGTGCGATGTGCTCACCCGTTTCGCGCCGGTGAGAATGAGTCCAAGCCGGGCCGGTCGGGGGAAGGTTCTGGGGTGCGGACGATCTGCTTCTGACCGCGGGCCTGTTCCATGCGGTCCTCGAATTTGTGCTCGGTGCCGTCGTCGGGGGTCGTCGAACACCGACCGCACGGCCTGAAACCGCCGGGAACGAACAGACCGCACGCAACCGGAGCCGTCCGCGGTCGCCGTGTGCCGAGTTCGTCTCCAGAAGACCTGTCCTGTCAGGGATAACGTTTCGACCTTGAGATGCGGGTCGCGTCGTCGGAGGCCCGTGTCACGGTTCGGGATGGTCGATGACGCCACGCCAGCCCGTGGCGAGGGTGCCGCGGTCCTCGACGAACCATTTGTACCGTTCCAGGTCCTTGGTCATTCGCCGGGACAAGATCCCGAGCGTATCGGCGACGTGTTCGGCGACACCGTCGGGATCGAGGTCCATCTCTGCGGTCACCCGGGTGTGGGTGTTGTCGAGAGGGGCGAAGGTGATCACCCCGGCATGGATGGGGCCGGCATCCGATCTCCAGGCCACCCGCTCGTCGGGGCGCTGCTCGGTGATGGTGGCATCGAATTCACGCCTCTGTCCGCCGATCTCGACGGTCCAGTGAGTGTGGGTGTCGTCGAGTTGGCGAACCTCGGTGACGCCCTTCATGAACTGCGGGAAAGACTCGAACTGGGTCCACTGGTCGTAGGCGACGTGCAAGGGGACGTCGACATCGACGGATTCGGTGACAGTGCTCATAACCTCCGCTTACCCGCCACACATCGGGGCATCACACGCGAGGCGTCGATGCGAGGCGGAGCTTGCACCGGGTATGCCGGTGACACCATGAACCCCGCGCCGAACCCGCTCGCCGAGCCTGTCGGAGGTCTCCGCAATACTTACGTGCACCACCAGTCACACAGGTAACAGGAGAACAGTCGCATGCGCCCACACCCCCGGACCGCCCTGCTCGCGTTGGCTGCGGTGTCCGTCCTCGGCCTGACCGGGTGCTCGGCGATCGCCGACGCCGACCCGGGCACCGGGTCACTCGGCGGCGCACCGGCCGCCCCGGCACCAGTCTTCGATGCGGGACCGGCGTTGGCGAAGCTCGACACCCTCGCGGTGAAGGGCCGTGCTCCGAAGACCGGGTACACCCGGGAGCAGTTCGGCCCGTCGTGGTCCGACGACAACGGTGTCGAGGGCGGACACAACGGCTGCGACACCCGCAACGACATCCTCCGCCGCGACCTGGTGGACCTGACCTACAAGACCAGCACCCGCGACTGTGTGGTGGCGACCGGCACCCTGCACGACACCTACACCGGCACCACCATCGCGTTCGTCCGCGGCCAGGACACCTCCACCGCCGTCCAGATCGATCACATCGTCGCCCTGTCTGATGCGTGGCAGAAGGGCGCCCAGCAGCTCAGCCCGGAGCAACGCCGCGACCTGGCCAACGACCCCCGCAACCTGCAGGCCGTCGACGGCCCCACCAACTCGCAGAAGTCCGATTCCGACGCCGCATCCTGGTTGCCGCCGAACAAGGCCTACCGGTGCACCTACGTCTCCCGGCAGATCGACGTCAAAGCCCTCTACCGGTTGTGGGTGACCCAGGCGGAGAAGGACGCGATGAGCCAGGTCCTGCACTCCTGCTGAGCACCGCTGTGCCAGCCGAGATCAGCGTGGACGCGCACCGCCATACGCGATCGGGGGACACCATCCGTTCGACCCACCGTCCACGGACGTTGTATACCGATGATTAGGTGTCCCGGCCCCGGGTAAGCACCCGTATACGCACCCCGCGCCGGGCACAGCTCCAACACACACCCTTCCCGCCCGCCAACCGAGGTACGCGGACGACAGCTCGGCATTTGCGGGGTGACGACGATGAAAACCAGCGGCCAGGTGGTAGTGGCCCTCGGGGCGGGCTACCTGCTGGGGCGAGGGACCGCGACGCTCACCAGTTCCCCGGAGGTCGCCAAGCTCTGCGAGACCGTTCGGGGAGAGCTGATGACCTCCGCGAAAGCCGCGGCGATCACTGCGGTCACCTCGCACATCGATTCGCTGACCAGCCGGCTCCACTCCGGCGGTGAGAGCCCGGCAGGGCACGTGGGCACTGGAGCCGGCGCACTGGGCAGGTCCGGCGATATCCGCCGGTTGCACCTCGTCGAGCCGGACGAGGGCGAGACCAAGGACCGTGAGGGGGAGAGGTCCGCAGAGAACGAACAGGGCCGCACAGACGGAAACCGAGCGGGTAAGGGAAAAGGGGAGCCGGGCAAGGAGACGGACGAGACCGACGAAAGCCCCGCGACCGAGCAGCCCGAGCAGGAACAACGGCCGAGACAGCGACCCCGACGAAACCGGAGCACAAGCACCGCCAAGGAAATCCGTCAGTGGGCTGTCCAGCACGGGTACGAGATCTCCTCCCGCGGACGCATACCCGCGGACATCGAGCACGCTTTCGCCGACGCCCACTGACAACCGGAGCGGTGGCCAGGCCGTCCACGCACAGCCGCGTCACCTGCGAGACTCGACCCGAACCCGAGTTCGGCGCTGCCTCCTGTCCTACTCCTGATGCCGCCGGGTCCTGCCCACCCCTGTCCGCGGGCACAGACGGTGTCCACCGCATCCGTTCGTGCGCCCGACCATGATGAACGGCCGGTGCGCCCCGCCGCCGGGGTGACGCCTTGGGAACTTGGTGTCGAGGTCGGGAAGTGGCACTGGGCCGGAGATTCAGCCGAGCACGATCTGGCACGCCGCCGATCGGCTCATCTCCAATCCCGAACTGCGCGGCGCGCTCCCGGACACCAGCACTGTCTCCGGACACCTGGACATGTCCACGGTTCCAAGGCCCCGGTCAGCCCGCCGCCGCGGCCGAGTCAGAGTGAGGCGGCGATCACCCTGCCTCGGGCCTCGACGTATCTCCACAGCAGCGCGGTCGTCGTGGCGTCCGGGTGCGCCAGCTCGGGTAGGTCCTTGGCCCCCACGATCTGATCATCAACGGCCGCGACCTTGCGCAAGCACTCATCGATCATCTCGGGGGTCAACGGGACGGCGTCGAGGCGTGCAGTGAGGTAGCCGATCGAGTCCTCCAACCGAAGGTCCGAGGTGGGTGCGCCGGTGCACCGATTGGCGGCACGTTGCGCCCAGTCGTCGAGTTCTGCGACAGTGTCAGGGTTTTCGACGGCGACGCGTACCGCCCGGTTGACAGCTTCCGGGTCGGTGATGTCACCGTCGAGGAAACCTCCCCGTTGCAGAATCTGCTCCAAGTGATGATTGGCGAGACCGTCGAATCTGCTCCACCTCCAGATCACACTGCTCATGACCCTCATACGCGGGTCATCCCCCTGCCCCATGTCCGCCCTCCCCGTTGATGAAACATGCAGATCGGTATGTTTCCATATCTGTGGGTCAACGGGGCAATCCGAGCGGCGGCTGCGGGTTCAGATTTCCGCGGCGCGAACGGCGATGAGCCGCCGACTGGCAGTGCGGCGTTCGCGGCCGATGACGAGGAGGTGCTCGAAGAGCTGATCGTCGGGCAGTTCGGCCGCGGCTTGGGCCATCGATTGCGCGGCCTCGTGGTAGCCGCGCCGGTAGGCGCGGGTAACCACAGCTTTGGCGTAATAGCCGAGAGAGACCGGATCAGCTCCCGCGGTGGCGACGTCGGTGAGGGCACGGGCGATACGGATGCCGTGGTGGCCGGCGAGTTCGCCGTCGCGCTCGAGGGCTGTGGCAACCATAGCGGCGCCGTGAGGTGCTCCCTCTCGCACGAGTGCGGCGATGACACCATAGAGCTCGGCGTTGAGGGGGCGGTGGAAGTCATGATTTCGACAATGGCGACCGCCCGTGCGGCGGTGTCGGCCGGTGCCCAGAGCAAGGCGCACAGACACAGGCCTTCGATATCCTCGCGGAGGTCGGCGTCCACGTCGTCGGGGCGGAGCACGTCGACAGTTTCCTCGGCGATCGCATGGTCGCTGGTGCTCACCTTCGTCGCCTCCTCCGGGCGTGGGTGGTGGACAGGCTGCAGATCGGTGGGGTGTGACGCGGTCGGGCGTCGTGGAATCAACTACTCGGCGGCCCGGTTTCGCGCGGCCTGACGGCGGTGGCGGGACACCACTGGGTGACCTCGAGGGAGCCGAGATTGTTTCCGGTGGGGACAGTGAAGGTGCATGCTGCCAGCCAGGAGCCGCGGGAGGTGCGCGCCCACGCATGCAGCACGCCGGGAACCTGGATGTCGAGGTTGAGTCCTTCGGCGCGGACCCGGAGCGGAAGATCGTGGGCGAGGCGGCCACCGTCGTGCGCGATCGCCGTGGCCAGATCGACCGTCACCGGCTGGGGTGGGGTGATCGTGCGCCACGGCTTGGGGTCGTAGGTGGGGCGCCAGTGCCGAAACTTCTCATCGAACATACATTCGATTATCTGTCATGGTGGCACACCGGCGCCAACGGCCGGGACAGGGAAGACTCCGCTGGTGGCGCCGCCAACACGCGGTGTACGGCTGATCGACCGTGAGTGGCACAGTCCCGGCCGCATAGGACTGCGTCCTGGTCCTGGGGCAGCGCAAAGCGCCGGACTCGATGCCCGGCGGCCCGGCCCCCCCCCGGGATGAGGCCGGCGGGCCCGGTACTCAGCGGAGTCAGGCACCAGAGACGGGGCACGAACCCGGCGCCGAGCGGGTTCCGCTCCTCAGGCGCGTCCACCGGGCAGCCCCGAATCAGTGTGGGCCGATGTCCTCTGCCGGCTCTTCGCGTCGGTGGGTGGCCTGGGATCGCAGCGAACCGCGACGGGGTGGCCCACGGGTCTTCCGGCCGGGATTGTCGCCGTCCTCTGTCGACCTTGTGGTGGGACGTGCGCATGATTGTGCCCCGGCATCGGGGGGATGACGCCGGGGCACGGGGGGTGTCCAGCAGAACAAAATTGGGGGGATGCGCTGCTGGAGCAGCACTCATCCTAACGGTGTCTCGGACATGCTCACGCGTGGGGTGACCGTCTCCGCAATCGCCGCGTGCCCGTCAGCATGATTCCGGGCGGCGGGCCCCTGGCGTCGTCAGGAGGACCCCTGGTGCCACCACTCGGCGGCGCTGGATTCGATTTCGTGGGCGCGTGTGGGCCACGTGGGATCGGCGGTCAGCGATCGGATGGTTGCTGCCATTTGTATTGCGCTGCCGTCGATGTCAAGTCTGGTCAGGAGGCGGGCGATGCGGGTCTGGTTCTCCGGCCAGCGGCCGCCGGTGGTTTCGACAAGCACCGCGACGAGGGTGGCGCACTCGTGGTCGGTGATCGGGGGAGGGGTGCGAGTCATTCCGCGCAGTCCGCGGCTGCCCCGGGTGAGCCATCGGTCGCCAGCTTCTCGCTGGATCCGTCGCCAATACACGGGGCCACGGTTGCTGAGGAGGGAATGCACCGTCGGACGGTAGCAACCCATGGTCGATCAGCCGTGTGCGGCGGTGCCAGCCGCCGCAGGGGGCGCCCGGCACCATCGCGCTCGGGGGCACCGACGTCGGGTTTCCGCGACCGTGTCGGAGGGTCGGTCTACTGTGACGTGTGCGACGAGCAGCAGGTCGCCACTCACTGCCCAGACCGGTGATCCGTTCACGGTCCTGATCTGCGGAGTTCCGCGGATTGGTAGGCGGGTGGCGCCTGTTTCTCGGTGAAATCTCATGGCCTGCGCGGATGATGTACGCCCTCTTTCGTCCCGGTCGACAAGGGCGCAAGCAGTGTCTGTGGCCGAGCCGTGATCGCCGATGTCTGGTTCGGGCGAGGTCGCCCGGCTGTCCCAGGTTCTCGATCATGCCGTGGGAGACCTGCGCGGGGTGTCAGAGGAAAGCCGCCGACGCCTTCCCCGGTGTCAGCGGCTCCTCACCCGCCCGGGAACGCTACGCAGTGCAGGTCTTACCCGGTCACGGGGTGACGGTGACGCCATATCGCCTCTCGGCAAGTGGTCGCTCGCGGCGACTGTTCTGGTGTGGTACCCGGGGTATGCGCGCCACCGTCAGCCTTCTCAACAGCGGACCCTCCATCGGTATTCCGACGCGAGTACGTCCACGGCTGAGGCGCCCGGGCCGGCACCGGGCCGGACCCGTGGTCAGTGGGCATCGCCGGTGGCGATCGGCTTCACCAGGTCCTCGCCGTTGTTGCGGACGTTGTTCACGGCCTTGGACACGGGGTAGGTGTCCAGGCTCCCCGGTGCCGGGGGTGCCATCAGGGATCGGGCGTAATCGACGTCGGTGTTGGTCGGGTCGAGCCAGTCCGCCCAATTCGCTTCGGCCACGCTCATCGGCATCCGGTCGTGGATGTGCCCCACGTCGTCGGTGGAATTGGTGGTGATCACCGAGAAGGTGACCAGCCAGGCGTCCGGATCGTCGTCGGGGACGTCGGGGTTGCGCCAGAAGTCGAAGATCCCGGCCAACGGCAGAATGTCACCGCCGGCGGGGTGGATGTAGTACGGCTGTTTGAGCGGTTTCCCAGTTTTGCCGACCTCCGCGGTCGGGAACCACTCGTAGAACCCGGACACCGGAATGATCGCCCGCCGGGACTTGAAGGACTGCCGATAGGCCGGCTTTTCGTGCACCGTCTCGGCGCGGGCGTTGATCATCCGGGAGCCGATCTTCGGATCCTTCGCCCAGAACGGTGTCAAACCCCACTTGAGGTTGCGGAGCTGCCGCTGCGGCTGCTTATCGTCGGTGTCCTTCGGTGTGCGGGCGATCACCACCGGCGAGGTTTTCGTGGGTGCGACGTTGTAGTCGGGAGGAACCTCGGGGTCGGCCCGGTCGGGGTCGATCTCGAAGGTCTCGAGCAACGACCCCCGGCTCGTCGTCGAGGCGTAGCGACCACACATACCGATAGCGTGCCACGCCGCACCGACGTCGCGGGTGAGGTCGCATCAGTGGGCGTCGCGGAAGGCCTGCTCGATCTCGGCGGGGATACGGCCCCGGGAGGACAGTTCGTAGCCCTGCTCGAGCGCCCAGGCGCGGATCTTCTTCGTTTCCTCCCGCGGCCGCTTCCCGGCAGTGGCGGTGCCCGACCGGTCCGAGCGGTGTTTGCGGCCGCCGACCCGGGTGGAGTGCGTGATGTAGTAGTCGAAGGTCTCGCGGAGTTCCTTCGCGTGTTCGTCCTTCAGGTCGATCACGTACTCGATGCCGTCGACCGCGTAGCTGATGCTCTCGCCGTCTTCGCCGAAGGCGGTGCCGTCGATGTCGTCGACCATCTCCACTACGACCTTGCGTGCCACGGATTTCACTCCTCGCGTTCTTGGGTACGGGACCAGACGACAGTACTGGGGGGCACCCCACGACATGCGGGGCTCAGCGCGGACCGTGGACGTTCAGGCGACGACGAGAACGGCGCCCCGCCCACCGCGGATCGTCGTTGCAGGACGGAAACGACTTCCGTGCAACGACTCTCATGGCATGCGCGGATTCGGGGGTCGAGGGTGGCCGGTGCCGAGATGAGAATGAGCGCCTCTGGGTGGGTGTGGCTGTGGCCCTGCCATGGATTGGCGAGGCCACAGCCACCCGAAGCTGTGGTGCCTGGCGTGTCCGGGCCGGGGGTTATTCGGCGTTCTGGTCGGCGTGCTCGAGGATCAGGTACTGCGCGGAGATCTGCTGATCGACGTCCTTCTTGTTGTCGGTGCCGCTGGCTTCGCCGACGTAGCGGCCGTTGGCGACCATGCAATAGTCCTGGGTGCCGTTGACGGTGTCCTTGGTGGCGCATTTGGCGTCGGGCAGACCCGGTGGGGTGGGCGCGGCGGTGAACCCTTCGGCGAGCAGGTCGTTGTAGAACTCGGTGAGGATCGTCTCGGCGCCGGCCTCGTCTTTCGCCCGGTAGACGGTGGTCTTGTAGACGGCGTTGTGGTCGGATCCGGCGTCGGTGAGGACCTTGTACGTCAGCGGCGGGTTGGTGGAGCGGTGCGCCATGCCGCGGGGCCCGTAGGCGGCCATGTCGTCGCCGAGTTGGGCTTGGGCGTCGTCTTCGGGGATCGCGTAGATCAGGACCTTGTCCTGGTCGATCATCGGCAGCTCCGCGGACTGGCCACCGTTCTGCGCACGGGTCAGGGTGGCCGGGAACCGGTCGATCAGCGGTTCCTGCAGTTGCAGGGCCGTCGCGACGGCCTTCGCGGTCCAGTCCTTGTCGGCGGCGGGGGCTTTCGCCCAGGTGTAGAGCAGGTAGTCGCCGTGCGGGGTGAACGCATTCACCGACACCTCGGGTCCGGCATTGAAGTTCGTCTGTCCGGTCGAGACCAGGGTGTGGGGCAAGATGTCGATGCTTTCGGCGGTCTCGAGGCCGGTGCCGTCGTCGACGGTGAGCAGATTCTGGTGGATGTCGCGGGCGGTGGCGGCGGCGTCGCCGGGGTTGTTGAACCGCATCACCGCCTGGACGACGGACCGGGACGGGTCGGTGGTTTTCGTGGTGGGGGTGGTCGCGGTCGAGACGTAGCCGTAGAGCATCTGGTGGCTGTGGGCGATGTCCCCGGCGGCGTCGCTGAGGACGACACCGAGGTTCTTGCCGCTGCGCATCACCATCGTGGGCATCTTCACCGACGTCAGTTCCGGGTCGATTTCGAAGGGGACGACGGTGAACTCGGCGAGCCGCTGCCCGTCGACGTCGAGGATGGTGTCCTGGGTGGCCCGCCCGAACTCCGGGGCCGGGCTGGTCGGGTAGCTGCCGGTGTCGAGGGCGGCGGGATCGACACTCGCGGTCGCGGCCTGGTCTCCGCCGGATTTGCCGACCGGTTCGGCGGTGGTGTCGGTGCCGGTGCAGCCGGCCAACAGCACCGCGGCGGCGAGCACGGCCGCGGGCATCCACGTGGTGGTCCTCATGCTCATGTCGGTCCCTTCCCTGTTCCGCCCCCGCGAGTGTCGGCGTCGCCGGGCGGGAGCGTGTGGTCGTGGTTAGTTGGAGGCCGCGACCGCCTGGAAGGTTCCCACACCGCTGCGGTGGCCTCCGTCACACCCACCGGTGATGCGGGGTGGTCAGCTGACGGTGCAGGCCCCGGCCCGGCCGCGCTAGGGTTCGACGGCGCCCCACCACCCGGGCGCACACAGGACCACGGCGGAAAGGGGAGAGGGGCGTGGACACCGCAGCCCAGACCGGGCAACCGGCCACTGTTGCCTCCCCGGCCGCCGAGACGCCGCCGCGTGAGCGCGCCGAGGTGCTGCTCTCCTCGATCACCGGCAAGATCCTGCGCCCCTTCGGGTACGACGCAATCAGCGATCTCGCCGAGCAGCGGGCCCGAACCGTGGAGCAGACCCGGTCGGTGGTCGTGGTCGGCGAGGTCAAACGGGGGAAGAGTTCGTTGGTCAATGCGCTGGTGGGGTGGCGCGGCGCCTCCCCGGTGGGGGTGGACGTGACGACGTCGACGACGATCAGCTTCGGGGAGGCGACCGCCGAGCACCCCGGGGGGACGGCGCAGATCCTGTTCCCCGGCCGCACCGAGCAGATCCGGCATGCCGAGTTGGCGGACTGGGTCTCGTGCGAGGGCGCCCATGTCACCGACAGCCGGGTCGCGGAACTGCCCACCCGCGCGATCGTCCCGGTCGCCGGCAGCCGCCTCGGGAATGTCACCGTGATCGACACCCCCGGCGTCGGCGGGCTGGATCCGTCCTACGCGGTCCTGGCGGAAGCGTCGGCGTCGCAGGCCTGCGTGCTGGTAATCGTGTGCGATGCCACCACCCCGCTGACGGCACCGGAGATGGCGTTCATCGACAAGACCGGGTCCGCGGTGGAATCGCTGATCGTGGTGGTCACCAAGACCGACAAGAACATCCGCCGCTGGCGGCCGATCGTCGACGAAAACCGGGAACTATTGCTGCGGCACCTGGGCCGGCAGGTCCCGGTGCTGGGGGTGTCGAGTCTGCGGGCGGTGATCGCCGCCGAGATGGCACCCGGCCCGCTCCGCGACCACGCGGAGGCAAGATCGGGGATCGCCGAGCTGCGCGAGCTGATCGGTGCGAAACTCGCTATCGCCGAACACCTTCCGGCGATCACCGGGCTGCGGACCGCGGTCGAGGGGCTGCGCACGTTGGCGACGGACATGCACACCCAGATCGGGGCGATCACCCGCAGCGGTGAGGTCATCCCGGATCTGACCGCGCAGCTGACCGAACTGCAGGGCCTCACGGACCACTCGACGCAGTGGGAGCAATACCTGCAGCGGGATCTGACGTTGATCCGCCAGCACGCCACCGACGACCTCGACCGCCGCCTCGACGGGATCCGGCAGAAGTGGACCACCCGGATCAACAAGAACGGGATGGCGGTGTTGCGGCGGAACCCGCAGCATTTCACCGCCGAGATGGAACGCGACTTCCAGGCGGCGATGGCCGGGTCGGTCAACCTGTTCCTCGAGCAGCTCTACACCCAGATCGTGCACCCGCGATTCGCCTCCGAGATCATCTGGCACGAGATCTCCGAGCAGGTCCTCGCGACGTTGTCGAACCGCACCCTGGAAACCCACCAGGTCGCCGGGAAACGGCAGGGCCTGCTCGACCCGTCGATGATCACCATGGGCGTGATGGGCTCGTCGATGCTCGGCGGCCTGATCGGGGTCTCGGCGATGATGGGCGTCGGGGCGGTCGTCGGCGTCGCCTGGGTCGGATTCAACCTCGGGTTCAAGGCGATGCGCGCCGGGAAGACGAACCTGCTGTCCTGGTTGCGGGAGACGATCGCGACCACCAAGACCACCACCGCCCGGATGCTCGAATCCACCCTCGCCCTTGCCCGCCCGGAGATCGTGATCCGCTACCGCGAACACGTCAAAGCCTCGATCGAGACCCTGCAGGGGCAGATCAAAGACGCCGAGGACACCGCCCGGGCGGACAAGGCCACCCGGGAGAAGAAACTGACCCGCCTGCAGAACAACCTGCGGGTGGTCGAGAACAACATCACCCGCGCCGAAGCCCTGATCGCCGAACTGTCCACCCACCCCACACCCGCCGCCGACCCGGACGGCGGGGATCCCCGGTGACCGCCACCCCCACCGCACCGGCCGCCGATCCGGTGCGCGCCGGCCTGGACCGGGCATTGCACGCGCTCGCCGCCCTGGCCCCCGACCTGGCCGCCCACGCCAACCGGATCGGTCAGATCCTCTGGTCCCCGCCGCGGATCGTGATCGTCGGCCGCCTCAAGGCCGGGAAATCAACCCTGGTCAACGCCCTGATCGGGGCGCCGGTCGCCGAAACCGCCGCCCTCGAGGCCACCAGCATCGTCGCCGTCTACCAGGACGGCGCCCCCTCCCGCGCCGAGGTGGTCCTGCTGGACGGCTCCCGCCGCCCGCTGCACCTGTCCCGCGGCCACACCACCGACCTCGGGGTCGCCCCCGAGCAGGTCGCCTACCTGCACCGGTGGCTGCCCTCGGCGGCGATCCGCGACTTCACCCTGGTCGACACCCCCGGCCTGGCCACCCTGACCGCCGAGAACGAGGCCCGCACCCGCCGGGTCCTCATCGACGGGTACGAGCAGACCCGCACCGCCTCCGTCGACGCCGACGCCGCGGTGTTCCTGTTCGACTCCGCCCCCCGCGCCGACGAGATCTCCTTCCTCAAACAACTCGGCTTCACCCCACTGAACACCCTCGGCGTCCTCTCCCGCGCCGACGGGTTCGGGGAAGGCGCACTGGGGCAACGCAATCCGCTCGAGCACGCGATCGCCCACGCCCGAGTGCTGGCGGACCGGCTCGCCGACACCGTCATGACGGTGATGCCGATCGCCGGGCTGCTCGCCGAAACCGCCCACACCGGGGCGCTCACCGAGGCCGACGCCCGCGCACTGGCGTCGCTGACCGGATACGGGCCGCTCGAGGTGCTCGATCTCCTCGACACCGACACCCCCACCGTGGTGCCCGCGGCGGTGCGTGATCGGCTCCTCGACTTGCTCGGCGAATACGGCATCGCCGCGGGCCGCGACGTCGCCGCCCACGGGGCCGCCACCCTCAACGACTGGCTGGCCGCGCACTCGGGGATCCCCCAGCTGCGGGGCGTGCTCGCGGAGCATCTGGGCCGGTTCGCCGCCGTGCACCGGGCCAGCCGGATCATCCGCGAACTCGACCAACTCGCGTTCACCCACCCCGCCCGGGACCAGATCCGCGGCGTCGTGGACCAGCTGCGCCGCGACCCCGCCCTGAACACCGTGGTGCTGTTCGAACACCTCAAGGCCATGCTCGAGGCCGATCCCCGCTCCCCGGTCACCACCGAACTGCGCCGGCTCCTCGAACACCCCACCCCGGCCGGGCAGCTCGGCCTCCCCGCCGGTGTGGGCCCGGACCAGGTGCGGGCGACCGCGCAGCAGAAGCTGAGCTGGACACACACCCAGGCGCTGTCGACGCTGACCGCGGCCGAGGACGCCGCCCTGATCGTGCTGCAACACGCCTACGCCGCCCTCGCCGCCACCTGAGACCCAATCCCAGGGCGGGCCGGGTCGGTGGGGGTGTGTGCTCGTCGGCGGGAACCTTTCGCCCGCGGCCCGCATCGAACCATCACCCGCCGAGAACACCCTTGTGGAAGGACCGACCCGTGATGTTCCACCGACCGCCGCAGCCACCGCCGCCACGCCGGCGTGACATGATGCCCGGGCGCGACCGCGCCGCACCGGCCGCCGCGCGCATTCAGTGGGGTTCGAGCACGAGGGGGATCAATGTCTAGGCCGGACTGGCTGCTGGGGATCGACTTCGGCACCTCCAACACCGCCGCCGCACACACCGGCGCGGTCAGCGGCGCGGTGGAAGCGCTGCAGCTCAGCCACAACCGCACCACCATGTCCTCGGCGGTGTTCGTCGAAACCCCCCACCAGATCGCGGTCGGCGACGTCGCCACCAACCGCGCCGAAACCAACCCCGCCGCCTACCTGCCCTCCCCGAAACGGGTGATCGGGCAGGGCGTGGTCAACGTCAACGGCTACACGATCCCCTCGTCGGTGCCGGTCGCCGCGGTCCTCGACTCGGTGATGGCCCGGGCCCGCGCCGCGCACGCCGGGCAGGCCCCCGCCCAGCTGGTGCTCACCCACCCCGAGGCATGGTCCCCCGCGAGATCCAGGTACTCCTCGACGCCGCCGCCCAACTCGGGCTCGACCCCTCCCAGGTCACCACGGTCTCCGAACCACGGGCGGCGGCGCACTACTATTCGCGGTCGAACACCCTCCCCCCGGGCGCGAAGATCGCGGTCTTCGACTTCGGCGGCGGCACCCTCGACATCGCCGTGCTGGCCGCCAACGACCACGGCACCTTCGACGTGGTGGCCGCGCGCGGCGACAACGGCCTCGGCGGGAAGAACTTCGACGCCTACATCCGCCGGTGGGTCGATGAACAACTCGACGCCCGCAACCCCGAACTCGGTGACTACCTGCGGTCGGCGCCGATCGATATCCGGCACGCCCTCGACGATTCGATCCGCCGCGCCAAGGAACTGCTCTCGGAGGCACCGTCGGCGACCATCACCGTCGCCGGCGGCGGGCACACCGAAAAGTTCCAGATCACCCGGGAGGAGTTCGAGGAACTCATCACCCCGGCCTTGGAGAAGGCGGTCACCCTCACCCGCGCCACCCTCGCCGACGCCCACGTCACCGACCCCACCGGGCTCTACGCGCTGTATCTGACCGGAGGGTCCTCCCGGATCCCGATCGTCCAAGACCACCTCAAGGCACTCGGGCCGATCGCCACCCTCGACGACCCGAAGACCGTCGTCGCGCAGGGCGCCATCGCGGCCGCCGCCCCGATCGTCCGCGGCCTCACCACCACCACCACCGCCGGCGATACTGGGGCTCGGTACACCCACCCCACCCCGCCGACATCTGCCCCCGAACGCCCCGGCGGGCCGGGCGCGACCGCACCCCTCCCGGACCGGCCGACCCCGGCCTGGCACCCCACCCCCACCCCGGCGGCGGACACGGGTGCGGGCCGCAAGAAGTGGACGGTGATCGGCGCCGCGGCCGCCGCCGCGGTCATCGCCGCCGGGGTGATCGGGGCGATCACCCTCACCGGCGACGACCACAGCGCCGCCGATCAGCCGGCCACCGACACCGCCGCGGCCGGGGACACCGCCGACGCGGAACAGGTCGGCGCCTCCGGCACCGGAAACACGCAGGTTCCCACCACGAAAGACACTGTGCTGGCCGCGCTTCCGGCGTCCCTGCGGTCAGATCTGGAGAACTGCAAGACCAGCGGCGAAACCGAGAACGGTGGACTGGAAATGCAATGCACCCTGAAGGAGGGCGCCGCGCTCACCGCCGGCATCTCCGACCAGGACTACCAGTCGATCATTCTCAGCGTCGACGCCGCCGAGGCGAAGAAACGGGTCCTCGGGATCCGGCAGGGCTTCCAGAACGACACCACCTCGACCGACAACGAAATCGTGGAGAACATCCCGCGGACCGCGGCCGCCCACATCGACGGTCCGGGCTACGCCGGCACCTACTCGATCTGGTACGCCAACGGCTCGACCGGGGTGATGGCCAGCTTCAGTGACGTCCAGGGCCTCGACGGCGCGAAGACGTTCCTCTCCCGCGCCGGACTGATCAACTAACCATCCCGCCCCCGCACGAACTCGCTGCGCCCGCCCCACTTTTGGGGCGGGCGCAGCCGTCTGTGCACGGCCCTTCCGGGCTCGGTCGCGACCGGCGCAAAAGTTTTTCCGTGCGCCCGGGAACCTTTCGGGGCACTCACCGCATCCAACTCTCGACAACACCGGGAACACCACTTCCCGGCCGGAAACCCTTCGACGGACAAGGATTCGAGATGAGCAACCCCCGCGCCGCCCAGAACACCCAGACCACCACCACCGGCGCCGAGACCGCCTCGCCCAGCCCCAACCTGACCGGGGACCCGCGCGAGGCCACCTACACCACCGCCCCCACCGCGGGCGGCCAGCAGCCGACCACCGCCCCCACCGCGGGCGGCCAGCAGCCGACCGCCGCAGCCGACCCGGGCCCCGCCGGCACCGCAACCGCGCCGGACCTCACCACCACCACCACCGACCTCGGGGCCGCCGGCGACACCGACCCGACCGCCGGCGCCGGCGGGGAGTACTACTCGCCGCGGGACGTCGACGGCGACGGAGATGTCGACCTGATCCACACCCGCATCGAGGGCATCGACACCATCACCCACATCGACGAAGACGGCTCCATCACCCTCGTCGAACAGGACACCGACGGCAACGGCACCTACGAAACCGGCATCGCCCCCACCGCCACCGGGATCCGCCTCGCCGAGGACCTCGACGACGACGGAACCGTCGACCTCGCCACCCACCTCGACCCCGCCACCGGCGCACCGGTCCGCCAGGACGTCATCGAGGACGGCCGGATCACCGACACCCGGCTCGACACCACCGCCGACGGCAACCCGGACGTGCACCTGATCGACAGCAACGGCGACGGCCGCTTCGACACCGCCCTCCTCGACACCGACCTCGACGGCGTCACCAACGACACCCTGGTCGACACCAACGGTGACGGCACCTTCGACCTGCGCACCGCCGACACCGACAACGACGGCACCCAGGAATCCTTCGACACCGCCACCGACGGACACCTCGGATCGATCGAGCAGTTCGAAGCCCTCATCCCCGCCGAGGACCACTACCACGAGCAGGCCGGAACCTACCCGGCCGAGACGCCGGCCGACCCGAGCGCCACCGACCTGGCCTGACCCACACCCACCGGGCGCGGAGGGCGTCGGCGCCCACCCGCCTGCCGCCGGGGCGACTGGGTGCAGGACACCCGCCGCCCACGATTCATGTTGCGGCATTCATGTTGCGGCCGAACCACACCGGGAGAGCACCGAATGGACGACATCGCCGCGGATCTGGCTGCAGCAGCCTGGTCCGCCGCCCCACCCGACGACGACACCTACCTCGGCGACCCGGGCCCGATCGACGAGATCATCGACGCGATCTGCGCACCGGTCGACGACGACCCGTTCGCCGTCATCGCCGACGGGCCGGGACCGATGGATCTGTCCGCCATCGACCTGAGCGCACTCGACCCGGATCCCACCGAACCCCCGACGCTCTCCCCGCCGCAGGACGCGCCCGCACCGGCCGCCGAACAGTTCAGCATCACCCCAAACTCCCCGGTCGACGGCACCGGCGGGGACGGCGTGTACGGGGACCCGGTGGAATGGTCGGTGAACTGGTTCTTCCAACAGGTCGACGGCTACTGCGGGCCGTCGAGCGCCGCGCAGGTGATCGCCCAATACACCGGCGTCGTCATCGACGACCCCCAACAGTTGGTGGACCGGGCCCTTGAACTCGGACTCATGCAGGACGGCGACCCCGCGCAGGGCATGACCCTGCCGAACCTCGAGATCCTCCTCGAAGACCAAGGGGTGCCCTGCACCGTGCAGGACGGCACGATCGACGACCTGAAAACCACGCTCGAGGCCGGCCACGGGGTGATCGCCATGGTCGACTCCGGGGAGATCCGGAACCCGGACCAAGAAGCGGGGGAAGACGACACGGCCGACCACTTCCTTATCGTCGCCGGCATCGACGACACCCGCGGCGTGGTGATCCTCTCCGACCCCGGCGCCCCGGACGGCAACCAACTCGAGGTGCCCATCGACCAGTTCGAGGACGCCTGGGCGGACTCGGGCCACAAAATGCTGGTCGCCGACGCCCCGGATCCCGACCTGGCCGACCACCCGCACCCGGTGGCGGCGTCGGTGGCCGCACCCGATCGCCGGTGGGCGATGATCGACCTGTCGCGGTAGCCGCTACCAGCCGACCGCACCTGGGGCGTGCACACTGGAGAGGCCACACCGACCACGGTGACGGTGATCGGAACGATGCCGGCGATCGGTGGGAACCTTTCGCCGCACCGGTGCATCCAACCAGGGTGGGTGTCGGTGGCGGCGCCGACCTACGCGAGGAAACGAGGTGAGAGCAGCAGTGGACGACGACTCCGTCCTTGCCGCACTGGGGGTATCGGGTGCGCTGCCACCCGTGCCCGACGAGGTGTGGGCCCGCGCCCTCGAGGTCGCCCTCGACCCCACCACCGCACCCGTCGACGCCGACCTCGTCCCCGACATGGACGACGTCCCGGTCGTGCCCGAGGACGACGAGATCATCCTGCTCGACGACGGCGACGACGGCGAGGAGGCCGACGAGGACGACCTCGACACCGACGCTGACACCCTCCCCGGCCTGGACCTCGAACCCGACGAGGACGAGGACGAGGATCTACACCGACCCGCCGGGCAGGATCTCGACCTCGGCGACGACACCGTCGACCCGTCCGCCCTCGGCGTCGACGACGCGGCCGATCCCGGCATCGACCTCGGTGGGCACCACGACATCGACCCGCTCTGACCAACCGGCGCACCCCACCACCCCGGGCCCCCGGTCTGGGACCGCATTCCTGGCTCGGGCGGCTGTATGTGACGGCGGGTACGATTCTCTCGGCGCCCGGGGGCGGCAACGACAGTGATCACGGCACGGGGGGACCAGACATGGACGACGCGGACCTGATCGCCGCGTGCCGCGCCGGCGATCATCACGCCTTTACCGAACTCGTCGGCCGCTACCGCACCAACGCCTGGCACGTGTGCCTGCAGATCACCGGCAACACCCACGACGCCGAAGACGCCCTGCAGGACACCCTCACCGCCGCCTGGCAGAACCTCCCCAAGTTCCGCGGCGACGCCCGCTTCAACACCTGGCTGCACCGCATCGCCGCCAACGCCGCCCTCGCCGTCGTCCGACGCCGCAAGAACACCGACAGCCTCGACGACACCGACGGCGACTACGGCATCGTGCTCGAAGACCCCGCCCCCCGATTCGACGAGCAGATCACCACCGTCGACGCGGTCCGCCGCGCCCTGGCCCAACTCCCCGAAGACTTCCGCGTCGCCATCGTGCTCGCCGAATTCGCCTCCCTGCCCTACGCCGACATCGCCGAACACCAAGGCGTCACCGTCGCGACCGTGAAAACCCGGATCCACCGCGCCCGCAAACAACTGGCCACACTCCTCACCCCCGCGATCGACCCGTAAGCCGCCCGGGGGAGCCTGTCGTATGGGTCCGGATCGAATGCGCCCCCGCGGTCGTGTCCCCGGCGTGCGGGAGGATGGGCGGGTGAGCGATTCTCCACTGCTGCCCGACGACTACCGCGACTTCCTCGACCACCTCAAAACCCAGGTCCGCCAAGCCCGGATCCGCGCCACCCGGGTGGTCAACACCGAGTTGCTGCTGCTGTACTGGGACCTCGGCCGCGCCATCCTGGACCGCCAGGCCGCCGAGGGGTGGGGAAGCAAGGTCATCGACCGACTCGCCGCCGACCTGCGCACGGAGTTCCCCGAGATGCGCGGATTCTCCCGCAGCAACCTGCACTACATGCGGAAAATCGCCTCGGCATGGCCCCGGAGCGCATTCGTCCAACAAGCTGTTGGACAAATCCCGTGGGGACATGTGACCGTGCTCATCGACCGCCTCGACGACCAGGACTCCCGCGACTGGTACGCGGCCGCCGCGTTCGAGCGGGGCTGGTCCCGCAACGTCCTCACCCATCAGATCCGGAACCGACTCGACCAGCGGATCGGGGCCGCACCCTCGAACTTCACCGACCACCTGCCCACCGGTGACTCCGACCTGGCGCAGCAACTGGTCCGCGACCCGTACGTCTTCGACTTCCTGGACCTGACCGATAGGGTCGCCGAGCGTGAGCTCGAGGCGGCGCTGATGGCCCGGTTGGAACGGCTGCTGCTCGAACTCGGGCACGGCTTCGCGTTCGTCGGCCGGCAATACCACTTCGACGTCGACGGTGACGACTTCTACATCGACCTGCTGTTCTTCAACTGGATCCAGGCCCGCTTCGTCGTCGTCGAGCTGAAGGTCGGCCGGTTCGAACCCGAGTACGTCGGCAAGCTCGGCTTCTACGTCTCCTGGATCGACGACAACCTGCGCGACCACCACAAGCACGCACCGACCATCGGGATCCTGCTGTGCGCCGGACGAAACGACAACGTCGTCCGCTACTCCCTGGCCGGGACCACCGCACCGTTGGCGGTCGCCGACTACACCTACGACACCCTGCCCGCACCCGTTCGGGAACTCGTCCCCACCGACGATGAACTCGCCTCCGCAGTGGGGGAGACCCTCACTCACCTGGCGGAGACCCCGACCACGCCCGCCGACCCCGATCAGTGACCCCTGGCCTCGGTCAACCCCGCGCTGATCGAAATCAATTATCCCGCAGGATATCTGCGGCGCCCGATGACTGATCGGTGAGAAGTGTAACGGGTGTCATGCTCTGCCCATTGTCGCCGAACAGCCAGCGGCCAGCGGCGGCGTGCGGCGCCCGTGCGATCGATCAGACGCCCGCGCCGCGCCGACGGTCCCAACCCCTCGGCTACCGGGGCGCCACAATCTCGCCGCGACAGACCCACCCGGCTCACGATGACCGCGGCAGCGCACAACGCGGTCGATGCCGTGGGGTGCCGGATCGCCGTCCCCGGGAGTATTGGAACAATGGCCGGTGATGAGCGAGACGAACATGGGCCGCGTGCCGGTGGGGGATCCGATCCCGCTCCGGTTCGATCCGACCACGAAACAACGACTCGAGGAGTACGCCGCCGGCATCGGGCCCCGCCGTTTCGGGGCGTTGGTGCGGGTGGCCGCCCGGCGCCTTCTCGCCGACCCCGACCGGGTCCCGCAGGCTCTGACCGCGGCCCGGCGGGCGTCCGCCGAGGTCCGCCGCATCCCCTGGGCGGAACGACCTCTGAACCTCGACCCCGCCACCCGCACACGCCTGAACGAACTCGCCCGCGAGTTGCACACCGACCGCAGCACGATCGTCCGCGTCGCTGTGCACCGCTTCCTCACCGCGGCGGGACGATTCCGCCACCCGGTGCTCCGCGAAGACGCCCGCACCGACCTGACGACTCGCACCCGCGTGTACCTCAACCGCTCCACCCTCGACCGACTCGAGCGGCTCATCAGCCGCCACGGCGACGCCCCCACCGCCGCCGCGATCCGGGTCGCGGTGCGTCGACTCCTCGACGAACCGGGCGATCTCGCCGCCGACCTGACCACGATCGGCGCCGCCCGCGACCTGAAACCGGAGACCTTCGGCGCGCGCTCGAACGTGAACTTCGACGACGATTTGCGCGACCAACTCGACAACCTCGCCGAACGGCTCGACTCGAACCGCGCCGAACTCATGCGCCTGGCCGCCCGCCAACTCCTGGCGAACCCGCGGGACCTCGATCAGGCGGTGACCGAGGAGATCTACCGCGGGGACGCCAACCGGGCCACCCTCCTCGCCCGCGACACCCGCCGTCGGCAGGCCGCGGCCGCCGATCAACTCGCTCAGATGCCTCTTCGGGCGCCGAGTCCGCAGGGGAACCCGTTCGGGAAACGGCACGTTTTCATGCTCGACGAGGACACCAAACGCCGGCTGGAGGAGCTGGCGGACGAGTACGGTCCCCGCCGGGTCTCCGCGCTGCTTCGGGTGGGGATCCGCAGGCTCATCGGGTCCCCGTGCGCCGAGGCCGATCTCGCGCAGGCCCGCCGGGTGGCCGCCCAGGCGCGGACGCTGCCGCACGACCCGGTCACCCTGAGACTGGACTCCCGGGCGGCGGCCCGCTTCGGCGCCCTCGCCGCCCGCTACGAGGCGTCGCCGCGGGATTTGGTCGCGGTCGCGGTGCACCGCTTCCTCACCGCCCCCGGGCACTACAAGGCGGCGCTGATCGACGAGGCTGGCGCATCCCGGCTCGATGAGAGGATCACGGTGTCGCTCCGCCCCTCCGCCCTGCGCGACATCGAGCGGCTCGCCGACCGCCACGGCACCCGGTTGAGCGCGGCGTTGGTGCGTGTCGCGGTGCGCCGGCTCCTCGACGACCCCGGCGACCTCACGGGCGACCTGGAGACCGTTGCGCCGGTGCACGACCAGCGTCCCGCACCGCGGACGGCCCAGGTCGGCGTCGCCCTCGACGACGAACTCCTCGTCCACCTCGACGCCCTCGCCGCCCGGCTCGGCTCGGACCGTCAGGAACTGGTGTACCTCGCGGCCAAACGCATTCTCCGCTTCCATCACAACATCGAAAACCGGATGCTCGACGAGATGTTCCGCGCCCCGATCAGCCGGAAACACCTGCTGGCCAAACATGCCCGCCGCGAGAAAACTCGTCGGACAGACCGCGGCAGCGGCACCTGACCTGCGAGAATGGGCGGTGGGTCGGGCCCGCATCACCGGAGGATCCCATGTCTCGGTTTCTGCGCCTCGCCCTCGTCGCGTCCACGGCCGTCGTCCTGTCCCTGACCGCGGCGCCCGCACACGCCGCCCCAGCTCCGAGCGGGTGCGACATACAGTTCTTCGCGGTCGGTGCCATGTCGACCTGTGCACCCGGATCGGTGAACACCCACCAATTGGAACTGGTGTGCGTCCCGTTTACCAATCTGATTTATCCCGTCAACACCATCACCGTGTGGGGGCCGGAGGTCCCCACCTTCCTGCCTTCCATCGCACTGTGTCCGCCGCCCATCTACTTCGCGCTCGGCCCCCTGAGGGACACCCGGGTGCACACCCGATAGGACCAGCCCCCGGCTGCTCCCGCACGCCGTCCAACCGGCGAGTGACCTGCGTGAATGACACGTCCCCGGGGTTCTTTCGTCCCCCTGATCGGTTGCCCCCGCCAGTAGGGTTCTGCCTGCTGACGAGAAGATGTGAGAGATCGGGGAACTGTGGCGCGCAAAGTAGTTGTCGAACTGGTCACCGTTTCCGTCAACGGGGTGGACTACGAAATCGACTTGAAAGGTAAGCACGCCAACAAAATTCACAAGCAGACCGGACTCTTCATTGAACACGCCACCCGGGTCGGTGGCCGCACAACAACGCTTGGATCGTCCCGTGGCACCGGATGCCCGGTTCGTCGGCGCGGGAACGCCAAGGAGATTCGCGCCTGGGCGACCGAGCAAGGGTACGAAACTTCTCGCGCGGAGAGGTTTCGGCAGAGGTGGGACGGGGGAGTATCAGGACGCGAACTGACGCTACTGCGGCACGCATTGTCCAACTGGTGGATCTGAGCTGACTGGGGACGTCTCAGCTCCGCAGCCCGAGCCTGGGATCGCATTGCTATCTAAGCTAGCGTTGCTCGCAACGTTAGGTGAGCATCTGGGAGGCGGACACTCGTAGCCTTCAGTGGTGTGCGAAGAGCGCTTCGATGAGCGCGGCCGCTGATGCGGTCTTCGCCGCGGTTTTCGCTGTCGCGTCGGCGGTCGCGGTGTGGCCGGCGAGGTGCACGGTGGCGGTGAAGCGGGGTGCGTGCGCGGGTCCGTCGGTGCGAATCTCCCACTCGGGTGGGGCCTGATGGTTGTTCTGGGCCAGGCTCATCAGCCAGGCGGTGGGGTTGGACAGGGCCTTGGATTTCTTCGCCCCGTCCAGATTCAGCGCGGCCTGGCCGGTCGTACGTTGCGGCGTCGAGGCGGCGAGGCCGGGATGATCCGGCGCCGGTGGGGGAGTCGTCGGCTCCGAAGGTTGTGGCGTGGTGGGCCATTCGGGTTCGGTGTCGGGGTGGTCGGTGCCGGTCAGCTGCGCCCGCAGTGCCGCCCACAGGGCTGCCTGTTCGGCGGGCTTCTTCGCGGCGGCGGTGGTCCAGGGTCCGCGGATTCCGAGGTGGGTGGCGCGGGCGGCGAACAGTGGGTGGTGGGCGGCGCCGCTCTGCCGGGTCTCGACGTCGGTGGGGGATTGGTCGGGGTGGGTTTGCCGCCACACCGACACCACACTCGGGCCCATCTCCGGATGGGTGTCGGCGAGGGTGTCCAGGATTCGGAGTTGGATCGGAAGCCAGGTGGGGTCGGCGGCGTCGATCAGGACCGCGACGTCCGGGGCGGTGAGCAGGTCGGCGTCGACGCGGCGGGCGAGTTCGGCGGCGATCTCCTCGCGACGTGGTGCGGCGGCGGCGGTTTTGAGGACCTTGTGGAAGGTGCGACCGTCGAGGGCGGTGAGGTCGCGTGCCGCCTCTTGGGTCACGAGGCGGTGGTCGGCGTGTTTGAAGTGGTTCTTCTTCGCCTCCCGGGCTGCGCGGGTGCGCCGGTTCAGGTCGGCGCCGAGGGCAGCCA
Source organism: Rhodococcus sp. USK10 (assembly GCF_019378875.1). Lineage (NCBI taxonomy): Bacteria > Bacillati > Actinomycetota > Actinomycetes > Mycobacteriales > Nocardiaceae > Rhodococcus > Rhodococcus sp. USK10. Next base: position 216,532 of record NZ_CP076047.1, on the reverse strand, counting down.
GTTGGTCCGGGGTGTAGGGGGTGGGGGAGTGGTCGAGGTGGGCGAGGATGATCCGCTGGTTGATCAGGTCGGCCACCCGGCGCAGCGGGGAGGTGACATGGGTGTAGGCGCTGAGACGGAGACCGTAGTGGCCGTGGACGGTCGGGTCGTAGGTCGCGGCCCGCAGCGTCGACAGCAGCCGCCCCCGGAGTTTCGCGAACAGGTCCGGGTCCCCGGCCGCGGCGGCGATCTCGGTCATCAGCTCGTCGGCGGGGCCGGCGACGGGGTTGGGCCGGTGGTTGCGGAACAGAATCGGCAACCCCTGCTCCACGCACCAGAGGGCGACCGCTTCGTTGGTGGCGATCATCAGTTCTTGGACGATGACGTAGGCGACGGTGCGCAGTTCGGCGGCGATCGGCACGATGGCGCCGTCCTCGTTGGCTGCCCAGCCGCGGGTGAGGTCGTAGAACGCCAGGGCTCCGCCGTCGCGGCGGGCGCCGAGCAGGGCCTGCGCGGCGGCATCCGCCGCAGCCAGCTGGGCATGGAGTGGATGGGCTGGGTCGGTCAGGGCGCCGGGCACCTGCGCGTGGTCGACGGCCACGCACCGGCCCGGCGGGATCTGTCCGCGGCCGACGGCGGTGCCGATCAGTCGGCCGTCGGGGGTGAGGGTGCCGGTGACCCGAAGGCTGGTCCGCGCGGCTTTGGTGGTCAGGGTGGCCGCCTGTTCGGCGGTCTCCCCGAGCATCGGGACGGTGCGGCCGGGCAGGTACCGGGTCTCGGCCCGCAGGAACGCCTGCTCGTCGGCGACCGACCCCAAGTCGATGACGTCGGCGACACCGGCGATATGAACTTCGACCGCCCAGCCGTGGCCGCCGGCGAGCGGGGTGACGGCGAAGGCGTCGTCGCGGTCCCGCGCGGACGCGGAGTCGATCATCAGCAGCGTCGACAGGTCGGTGGTGGTCGGTGATGCCATGGTCGCTTGCCCCCTTGATTCACTACAGGTCTTCGACGATAACCGGCTCCGGACCCTGCGGGTCGCCGACACACGACGCCCTGGCCAACCCCCAGGCAGGTGGCGTTTCTCGTGCGAGGTCCCCAGGGACTGGTGTGCGGTCCGCACTGCGGGAGTGTCGCTACCCCGGCCGACGAGGTGGACGGTCGTGGCGGTGATCCTCGCGGGGCAGCACGAGCGGTCCCGATGAGGACGCCGAGCCCCTTATTCGGCCGAACACGACGATTCCCGCAATCCAGGTCCCCGGTCTCGTGGGATGTCCTGCTCGACGTCGACGTCTCCCAGCCCACGGGCATGATCGCCTGAGGCCCCGTCCGCACACGGTCACACCGCCGGCCCACACGGGCCTGCGACCTCGTGGAGTGGCGCGGTGCGTCGGCACACAGCCGGGGCCGAAGAAGGGATGCGGTTCCCATCAAGGGGCGTTCCGGGTGCACTGGAACTACACCTACGGCGATGTACCCACCGAAGGCGACCAGTCGGTGGACGTGTATGCCACGGGTAGCTGGGATGACGTGCGGCGGGCGTATCGGCGGGGTGTGCTCGCCGACGACGAGTGGGACATCCCGGCGAGGGCACCCGCACCGCACGTCAGGCGCAGGCCGTATGGCACGGCGGTGAGCGTGGCCGGAGAACCACTGCGCGAAACAGTTTCTCGGCAATTGGTGCACCTGGGCCACCACGGGCAGCCGCTGCACCCGGACAGTGGCCGGAGTGCCCTCGACCTGTACGCGAATGATCGCCGTCGGGGCACCAAGAGCGGCAACGGCGAGACGGGATCGGGTTTCCTATGGGCGTCCGCCGGTAACTGGCCGCCAACGACCCGTTGCCGAGTGGTGGGGTCGCGGCGCGCAGCCACGCCCACGGTGGCCGGGGTGTGTGGACATCGCGCAGTGTCGGTGACGACCTCTACGTTTACGGTGCGCGATGGCAGGTGGTAGCGACGAAGGACGCGGACACTGTGTCCCCGGTCGCCGTGGACGGTTGCCACCGGTGTCGGATCAGTTGAGGACGGGAGATCGACATTCATTCACACAGCCAGGACTTTTATCTTGCGGAGATGACTCGTGCCACAGAGAAGGCTCGCACGCTGAACCGTGTGCCGTGGGCGTTCATTGCCGCCGCCGGTGCCTGTGCGGTGCTCTATCTCGTGTTTGACGCGTGGTGGTGGTTTCTGGCGATGGTCTTCGCGGCGGTGTCGGTTGTCGTGGCGATTTTTCAACTCTGGGTGGTGCGAAAGGGGTTGAAGGCGTCCCGCGCGTTTCGTGCCGTCGGTTCGACGGACCTGCAACACCTGGAGGGCTGACGTCGGCCTTGTCAGATGTGGTGAAGGAGATCGGGCAGGGGTGAGGTGATGGTGGCGTGTGCTATCCACCTCTGTCATTGGTCACGAAATTCCCCCGGTTGAGGGGTTTGTCCGTCACGTCATCGGATGTGGCGCAATTATCGTGATTGCTTTAACCCAAAGCCGCTTAGCTATCCGGCGTGTATGGCACGTTGGCGGAGTAGGTCGAAGTTGGCTCCCCCCGGGGGTGGCCAGCATCGGCACAATCAGTCGCATGGGCCGATTGTGCGCCTGTGTGCGCAGCTCCGACGGTCTTCGCCGAGAGTGCGGCCCGATTAATTCCCGCTCATGGCCTGCCCGGAACTTGTCAAGGGAGTTGAGTCCACCGGGTGTTAAGCGGCTGACGTTTCGGCCTCCGCAGAATCGTCGGCGGGGCGGTTGATCCAGACGGTGTCGGGCAGGTCGAGGATCTTCGGCGCTGTCGTAGTGCCGAAGCGGTACGGATGCCTGGCCCGTGCTGCCTCGAGTACCTGCCGACGTTCGGCGGCCTTCGCCGCCGCCAAACCGAAGTGGACGTCGGCGGCAGTGTGTAGCCCGATGCCGGTGTGGCGATGCTCGTGGTTGTACCACTCGGTGAACTGCATCATGAATTCCCTTGCTTCACGCAGCGATCCGAACCGTTCGGGGAACTCCGGTCCATACTTGAGGGTCTTGAACACCGCCTCCGAATACGGGTTGTCGTTCGAGACCCGCGGCCGCGAATGCGAGCGGGTGACCTCGAGATCCGACAGCAGTGACGCGACGGACTTGCTGGTCATCGACGTGCCACGGTCGGCGTGCACGACCTGCGGAATGCCGTGCACCGCGAAGATCTGCTCCATCAACTCCCGTGCCAGCACACCCGATTCGTGTGCGTGGACGTGCACACCGACGATGTACCGCGAGTAGATGTCGATCATCACGTAGGCGTCGTAGTAGCGGCCCTTGTCCGGCCCGGCGAGCTTCGTGATGTCCCACGAGTACACCTGCCGCGGGGCGGTCGCGACCAGCTCCGGGCAGGTCCTCGCCGGGTGCCGGGCGAGCCTGCGGCGTTCACTGACCTGTGCGTTCTCCCGCAGGACGCGGTACATCGTCGACACCGAACACAGGTAGACGCCCTCGTCGAGGAGTTGCGCGTACACCTCGAGCGGCGCCTGATCGACGAACCGGTCACTGTTGAGTGTGTCGAGGATGCGGCGGCGTTCGATCGGGGTGAGCTTGTTCGCCGGCGGATGCGTAGGTCGGACTGGAGCGGAAGGTGTCGGTGCGGCGGCCGCGGCGCGACGCCGGACCGCGGTCGACCGGACCACACCGGTCACTGCGCTTGCTGTTCTCGTCGACATCCCGACGTTGGTCAGTTCGGTCCATGCTGCGGTCAGCGCTTGGTTGGCTTGTCGTCCAAATCCGCTCTCTCGGAGAGCGATTCCAAGAGAGCATGCGCTTTTCCCATGATGTCCAGGGCGGCTTCGGTGGTGGCCAGTCGCTTGTTCGTGCGGTCGAGCTCCCGCTTGAGGCGAGCGATCTCGGCCTGCTCGGCGGTGAGTTTGCCGACCTTCGCGCCGGCGGGTTTGCCGTCGAGGACGCCGGCGTCGCGTTGCTTGCGCCACTCGGTGATGAGGGAGGAGTAGAGGCCCTCGCGGCGCAGGTAGGCGCCGCCTTCGTTCGTCTGGCAGGCCTGCTCGTAGGCGGCCAGGTGCGCGAGCTTGTCCGCCGGGGCGAATGAGCGTCGGCGTGGTCCGTCGGAACGTGGGTGGGAAGACTCCATGTGACCATTGTCCCCGGCTACGGCCAGGCTGGAAATTGTCATTGTCGGGTTGATCCGTATCTCGCCCTGCAGGCGGGGTTGCTGTGAACCGGTGGACTCAACTCAGCCTGACACGCAGGGGCCCGGCTGTCGGCCTCCAGGGGCATGACACCCTGTGACGTGACTTCACGCCCGTCGACCGCCTGGGAGGACCCGCACCGCCATGACCACCTGGACCCTCTGGATCGGCGCCCTGTTGGTCGTCGGTGGTTCGGCCGCCCAACTCACCCGTCGGGTAGTGGCGGCCCGGGCCCTCTGGGTGCTCGGCGTGCTCGCCTTCGTGGTCACGGCCGCCTCGGCGGCGTTCACGTCCGAGGTCCCGCTGCCGCTGCTGCTGATCCTCGTGGTCGCGATCGCGGCGACCGTCGCCTTGGTCTCCGTCACCCGGCAGCCGGCACGGTCGGTCACCCGGGAGCTGGCCAGGTCTGCGGCCGCGCGCCGGGAGGCACGGTGATCACCGCGGTCTGCGCCGTCGTTCTCGGTCTCCTGCTCGGGGGTTCCGACCTGGCGGACCGCTGGCGCACCCGCCGGTCGGAGCGGGCGCGGATCTCCGAGATCGCCGCCGGTCTCGACCGTTTCCAGTGGTGGGTGCTCGAGGACCTCGCCGACGCACGCCAGGCGTTCCTGAGCCGAGATCGCACAGCAGGGGACGAGCAGGTCCGTGCGTTCCTCGCGGCCCGTGATGCCGCCACCAAGGTGGGCATCCCCGACGAACTGGCGGTGTACCGGCTGGCGGATGAGATTATCCAGGACCGGGACCGGCACGCCCGCATGTAGCGAGGTCCGCGCAGACACCAGAACGGTCCCAGTCGAGTTCCACAGGCGCGGTGCACCGTTCTGTATCTGACGAGCGTGGGACCCGCTTGCGGGCGTCGTGCCGCGCGCCCCGCCGGGGTGGATCCGTCGGTGCGCCCGAGGGGGCCGCGTGGAATGACCAACGCACGAATGCGAACGAACGTGCAGGTGAACCGCTGCGTCGGAATCTTGGGCCGGCCGGGATGTTGGACATGCGACCGAGTGGCGCCGGGGCCGCACGCTCCGGTATACCTCTGCAAACAGGGTGACCGGTTTCCTCTCTCAACGCGGCGTGACCGGGACCCCGTGGCCACATGAGGGCCCCGACGCCCGTTGTCCCGGCCCGCGATCCATTCCCGGGCTCGGAGCAACGACGGGCTCGGGTGAACGGAAAGGGAATCGGCAGTGTCACCCGCAGGAACCGCACCGCTACCGGCGTACCAGACCCCGACCCCCGGGGGCGTGGGGTGGCAGGAGCGGGCCGCCTGCCGCGGACTCGACGTGTCGGTGTTCTTCTCCCCGGACACCGAACGCGGCCAGGCCCGGGCCCGGCGCGAAATGCGGGCCCAGCAGATCTGCCATAACTGCCCGGTGCTTGCCGCGTGCCGTGACCATGCCCTGGCGACGGGTGAGCCGTACGGAACCTGGGGCGGGATGACCGAAACCGAGCGCAGGCGGCATGCCCGCCGCCGCGGCGAACGCCGATCGCTGCCACCGCGGCGATCGGTATCCGACGATGCCGAACGCGAGTGGGCATCCGCCCGGTAGCGGACGCGGCACCGCGGCACCGCGGCACCGATCCTCGGATGCATCAGGGTCGCCGGCGGCGGCGGCCTCCCCGTGCCCTGCTGGAGGCACCCACCATCTGCGTAGGGTGTTGGCTCGGCTCCGGGCGCACATCACCGGAGGCGGTGGTGGTCGGCTTCCCCCGGCGGGATGGGGCGGCCTTGCCGTCGCACCGTCTGGTGCCGTGCGTCCTCGAGCCGCGCCGTAGCCGTCGTCGCCGATCATGTTCGGCGGGCCGGCACCACCGGGTGAGCGGTGGCGGTGGTCGTGGGCTGAGCAGCGCCTGGCCTGCGCGCAGAATACGGCGAGTTCCGCCGCGCACCACCCAGGCAGGGCGGTTCGGCACCCCCGTCTCGGTTCTCACCCGGGGTGAGGTCGGTGTTCGTCTACTGCGTGGGGTTGCTGCGACCACGCAGTCGGTCCCGGTAGTCGTGCAGCCGGACCACCGCCGTGTGCTCGGGGTCGACGAACAACAGACTCTCGTCCCGCAGGATCCGGGCGGCGACCCGATCGCACCGATAGGCGAACACTGCGATGTGTTCGGACGCGGTGACGTCCTCCATCAGCCGCAGGGGAAGGCGCGCGATGCGGTAGCCGAGTCTGATCGCGTTCAGCGGTAGCGACCTCATCGTCGTCATTGCACGATGCTAGGCCGGCGCGCACACCAGTGGACGAATCCACCCGCCGGTGGTTCGGCGGATCCCGCTGTCGGCCGCTGAGCTCGGCGGGGTTACCTGGTACTTCCAGTACTGTCATCAGATCCGGACCGACGAAGAACGCGAGGAGTGAATCTGTGGCACGCAAGGTCGTGGTGGAGCTGGTCGACGACATCGACGGCACCGTGTTCGGTGACGACGGCGAGAGCATCCACTATGCCGTCGACGGTGTCGAGTACGTGATCGACCTGAAGGACGAGCACGCCAAGGAACTTCGAGAGACGTTCGAGTACTACATCGCCCACTCCACCCGGGTCGGGGGCCGTAAACACCGCGCGGACCGGTCGGCTGCCCCTGCTGCGCGGCGGTCGTCGGACGAGACGAAGAAGATCCGGGCCTGGGCGCGCGGGCAGGGCTACGAACTGTCTTCCCGGGGCCGTATCCCCGCCGAGATCGAGCAGGCCTTCCGCGACGCCCACTGACCACGGGTGACCCGTCCTCGGGGTCGTTCACCGTCGGCGAACACACCGGCCCGTGGAGTGCCCGCGCAGGGTCCGCTGTGGAACAGGCCGATGTTGCGCGCGCATACCCCGGGTACCGCACCGGAACAGTCGCCGCGAGCGACCACGTGCTGCACGTCGTGAGCTCAAGCGGTGGTGACGATCCGAATCTCGGGATCGCCGTCACCGGTGCGGATCCGGTAGTGCGGACAGCCGACCACCTGGTGAGGCACTCGGATCGGCTGCCGGTCGGTGTCGAGGTAGAGCCGGTAGGCCAGTTGCCCGTCCCGGTGCTCGCCGGTGTCCGGGTCGACGGCGCCGAGGAAATACCCCTGCGCGGCGTCGATGCCGGCGAAGATCGCCCGCGCCCACTCGTTCGGCTCGGCTGTGGGGAGATGCCGCGGCAGGCCGGTGGCGGCGTCGACGCTGTGCACGAGCACGGTGACCACGAACCCCGAGACCGCCGGCGCCCACGGTGCGGCCGCCACCTCGAACACCGTCAGCGAGGTGTGGATTAGCAGTGCGATGTTGGTGCCGGTCCGGGCCGGGGTGGTGATGATATGCGGGTGCTCCGACGGCGCCAGTGTGGTCAATGACGGCAGCGCCTGGGGGTTGTTGGGGATGTCGTCGGAGGGAGCGGACACCGGCACAAGGCTTGGGGTTAACCCGTTCACGGCGCCCCGCGCGATCACCCGCACGGCGGCAACAGCCCGTGCTGGTGGACACGAATGCCTACGAGCTGTGTGTGTGCTGCGCTGCTTCTCAGGCCGGGTGGACGGCCGCGGCCGGGATCGGGGCCTGCCGCTGACTATCGCCGAGACCACCGATCCGTCGGCTCTCCGCGAGGGAGAGGTCCTCGGGCTGCTGTGCGGCCGTCACCCCGAACCCGACTGCAACCGACGACCGAATATCGAACGCATGTTCGAAGTACATGTTAGGCTTTCCCGTGCGGGGCGGGTGGAGGCCAAGCGCCCCGGGAAGCATCCGCCCCGCGCCAACTCGAGTGCCGAGGTGAGACAGATGGACAGTGTGATGCGCAAGGCCGACGAACTCGATCGTCTGGTGGGCGAGCTGGTGACTCTGGATGAGCAGCGCGTGGGTATCGGTACCAAGCTGGTCGATCTCGAGCACTATTTCCGCAAGGCCGGCTATCCCGAGTTGTCGCGGCGTGCACTGGATGCCTTCGTGACGCGGTACCTGGGACGCGTTCTCGAGCTCGCCGACGGGATGCGCGAATAAGTGTGAACCCGCCCGATGTCGGCCTGACCGCGGAACGGTAGCCGCACGCTCTCGTGTCGGTCGTGGTGTGTAGTCTGTGCGCAGTTCCGGGAATCCTCCCCCAATTCGATTCTCGGAACCCCCGCCCCGGCGTCACCCCCCGACGTCGGGGCATATCAATGCCCGGACATCTCACCGGACCGCCGACCGTCGACAGTCGCGGTCCTGCGGCCCGGCCACGGCTGTTCGCTGCGCCCGCCGAGCAGCTCCACCGTCACTGACAATCGCGGTCCTGCCATCCTCCGAGGATGGCAGGCGAGCGGTGGCGCAGCCATGCCACCAGCCCGGATGGGTCCGCAACGCCCAGTGCCAGCCGTGGCTCGTCCAGCTCGGCGCTCACCCCGCGACCCCGACATTGCAAAATATGCGTGCAACACTGCGCGTACTAGAGCGTGTGATCGTGCGTGCATCGACTAGTCTGAGTCCAGCGGCGGCCGGCACCACGCGCGGCGGCCACGGTGGGCGAAGGAGTGGGGTATGGCGCAGACCGGAAAGCGGGGCGGACACTCGTCGCGGACCAGCGACGGGGGCCGAACATCGAAGCCGCGCACCGATGCCCGAACCTCGACAGGTGGTCCCGTCGCCGCGGCGCCCACCGAGGGGTTGACGTCGAAGCTCGAGCCCCGCAGGGGTCCGGTGAAGGTGCAGCTGAACACGTGGGTGTTGGCGTCGACGGAGGCCCGGTTGAAGTGGCTGGTGAAGAACCGAGGGTTCACGGTCACCAGCGTCGTGGACGTGGCGCTGCAGGAGTTGCTCGACCGCTACGACGTCCCGGTGGCAGATCCTGATGGTCGGATCGGGGAGCGGTAGCGCGATGAGTCGTCCGTGGGAGCAGATTGCCCTGTTCGACGTGCACCAGCCCCCTGCGCCGGATCCCGCTCCCGACGATGCCGCCGAGATCGACGCGGAAGACACCGCCGCGGAAGAGTCGCCGACACCGACCGCTGAGGCGGAACCGGCGGAATCGCCGACACCGACCGTTGCCGCGGAACCACCGACTGCACCGGCGCCCGAGCCGACAACATCGATTCGGCCGGTGTGGGAGTCGCTACCGGTGGGGGTCGAGGCGGATGAGCATGCGGTGATCGTGACCGCCGACGGAACGTATACGCCGTCGGGGCGGGAGTTGACCGGTCCGGTCGATTCGGTGGAGAAGCTCGACAAGCTGGTGCGCTGGGCGGCCCTGAAGCCGTTGGGTACGCCGCCGCAGGTGTGGATCGTGGGCCAGGGCGCGTGTGACGCGTTGGGGTGGGTGATCGACCCGGGCGATGAGGACGACTTCAAGGACATGGAGGTGCTGCGCACCCGCGCCGCCGCCGACCTGACCGCGGTCCTGCAGGCCACGCTGATGCCGATGCTGAACGCGGGCTGGGAGTTGCGCGGCGATCCGGGGCACGTGGTGCACCTGTCCCGCAGCATCGGCAAGTTCACCTCGATGGTGGATGTGGTGATCGAGCCCTACGTGTGGACCTATTGGAACAAGGACTTCAGCTGGAACAATCGGGTCGGGGAGATGGGGATCCTCGGCTCACCCACGGCGGGAACGTATCTCCCCGACGACGATCTGCCGGCGGCGCGGGAGTTGGGGCGCCGGTTGGCGTGGTGTGCGAAACACCTCGGGGTGCTCCCGGGGCCGACACCGGCGCGGACCGGGGCGGCGATCGTCGACAAGATCAAGCGAGAACGCACCCGGACGGGCAAGGGCCTGGTGGTGGCGACCGCGGGCCCGGTGCCGCCGCTGGACGGGGCCCGGCGCGGGGACCTCGAACCCGCGGCCGGGTGGACCCGGGTCCCCGACGAACAGGACCTGGAGGGGGCGTGCCGGTTGGTGTCCATCGACCAACGCGCCGCCTACCTGGCGTCGGCGGGGATGCTGGAATTCGGGTACGGGCAGCCCACCCATCTGACCGGTGGGGCGGCGGCCGCGGCGGCGGTGGGGGAGAAAGGTGCCCCGTTCGGGCTGTGGCGGATCACCCTCCCTCCCGCGCAGACGCTGTCGCTGCCGGAGAAACTCCCATTGCCGCACCCGCACATGCTCATTGATCAGCCGGTGCAGACCTGGGTCACCACGGTCAGCCTCGACGGGCTTCGGGAACCGGTGGCGGATGGCGGGATCGGCGCCGACCTCGACGACCTCGACATCACGGAGGCGTGGGTGTTTCCGCAGCAGGGCCGGGTGTTGGACAAGTGGGCGAAAATCCTCCGTGAGGCCCGGAAGGTGTCGGTGGATACCGGGGATGCGGCGACGAAACTGTTTGTCGGGTCCTGCTACAAGGGGTATATCGGGCGGATGGTGAACCCGGACATGTGGACCGCGACCCGGATGGCCCATCATCACCAACCTGTGTGGCGGGCGGCGATCATCGCGCACTGCCGGTGGCGCGGGCGGCGGGTGGCGATGCGGATCGCCCGCGAACACGGCCGGTGGCCGGTCCGCACGGTCACCGACTCCTGGGTGTACCTCCTCGCCGACGGCGAGGACCTTGCGGATGAGAGTGCGGCGTTGGGGAAGATGTCGGTGGAGAAGGACACACCGCTCACCGACCCACTCCAGACGGCACTGGCCTCGGCGGAGGATGTGCACGAGGTGAAACTGGCGATCACTGCGGCGTTCGCCGACGACGACTTCGAAGCCGATGACGACTTCACCACCGATGACGAGAACACCGACGACGGGGAGGGGGTGCTCTGATGGCCCTGCATCTTCCGCGGCCGCGCACCACGAAGCTGCCGCAGCAGGCGGTCGGTCTGGACGGCCTCAAGGTCTCGGTCTCCGACGCCGCCACCAGCGGCGTCGAAAAATCCAAACAGGTCAAGACCGGGGGCTTGGCCGGGCTGACCAGCAAGGTGTCGGTCACACAACTACGCAAGGAACTCGGGAACGAGGGGTTGCGGCAGGCGGCGATCGACGCCGGCCGCACCCCGCCGTCGGCGCGCACGTTGCGCCGGTGGGCCCAGCAGGGCCGCATCCCGCACGCGGATGTGCTCGAGCGAGCCCAACGCCGGGCGGCGATCGAACGCCTAGGCGGTATCGATGCAGTGGCCGCGAAGATCGGCCGGTCCCGCTCCGCGGTCTCCCGGTACCGGTCGGGGGAGACGAACGAACTGCGGGCCGACGCCAGCAAGAAACTGAAAACCGTGAAGGCGCAGGACATCATGAAACGGGCCGGGGTGCTGCGACCGGACGGAACCCCGAAACGGGCGGTCATCCGCGTCCGGGGCGGTGTGATGGTCCGCAACGGTGCCGACGAAGGCTACGACTACCGGGTCCGCACCTTGGATTTCGCGAACTCCGACACCCCGTTCAGCAGCGACGAGTCCCGCGAACTCGCCGCCGCACTCGCGAATGACGATCACGCCCGCGTCGTCGCACTCCTGGAGCGGCACGCCACCCTCGACTACCCGGAGAACAAGGGCTTCGACAGGTACAGCGACCAGTTCGGGTTCCACTTCGACCACATCGACTCCGTCCACATCGACTGGATCTAACTGTCATCCATTGATCACGACTGGGCATTGCAGTAGTCGACCGGGTGATCCGGGGGTCCGATCGGCGAGCGCCTGTAGTAGGCCGCACCCGCGCGGTTGTGTCTGGTGAAGGTGGGGTACCCGAACGCCCGGGACTGCTACGCGCGTGCCGGACGTCCGGATGTGCGTGGATCGTCGACTGCCCGCCGCCGACGGTGGCCGCGTGAACCCGTAAGTGATGAACCGAAGGTCGGAGTGCCGGAGAAATAGTCTCGTGACCGATGTCGTCACGGTCGACGAGCACGGGCGCTACCGCCTGCGCCTGGAGCGCCACCTGGATCACGCTCGCCCGGAGGTGTGGCGAGCGCTGATGAGTGTGAGATGTCCTCCTCGCTTGGCGCAGATGGCACCGCGCGCGCCAACCCGCCGAGGTTGCCCGAGTACAGAACCGGTGACACCGCGGTGCGGTGGGAGATCGCCGACGATGGCCGCGCCGGGTCGGTGCTGGTCTTCACTCAGCTTTGCGGCAGCCGGCAGGCTTGGTGTCGACGAGATGGGGTGGTGGTTGACAGCCCTTAAGGTGCTCGGCGAGTGTCTGACCGGCGATACGGACACCGACGTCCCGGGGCGGCCCGGTGCATGTTCGAACGCTGCCGTCGCGCCGTCCGGTAAACGTCGGGTGACCTCATCTGTCACTCCGGTGCCGCCGATGGCCTCCGGCCCCGGACCGCCGCTTACCTCGTGGGATTGACGCCTTTGTGAGACGTGCTGCGCTGGCTCGTCGACCGGGTCAGCGCTGCCACCCTCACCGCACTCGACGACCTGGTCCAGAACATCGCCGCATAGGCACGCGAGGAGGAGTGCTCATGGTAGCCCGAGCCGTCAGGCGCGCCGAAGTCCATGTCGCGGCGCCTGTGTCGGGCGCCGCGAGCGTGATCCCCGACCGGCACCGCAACGGCCAGGTTTTCTTGCGCAACGAAACCTGTGGAGCCTCTTGCCGGTGACGCTGCGGAAGTCCGGCGAGCGCTGCCCGAGAGGCGGGACACCGTGATCCGGGCACCCGACGTCGCGACCCTGATGGCGGGTCTGATCGGCCGCCATCACCGGGTCACCGCCTATGAGGTCGGGCAATTCCGCGCAATTTCTAGCTTCAGATTTTGGCGTTGAGTCCTAGAAGCATGTGGTCCGCGTCACGTAGCCTTCAATATGTCCATCGAGGGCCAATCGGACCAGGTCAACGCCACCCGGCGGATTGCCGTTGACTCAACCGGCCGGTGCGCCGGAGTGCTCGCGAGACCGGAGCCTTTCGCGCGGCAGGATGTTGACGGGCACAGAGCCGAAGGAGCAGGTGATGGCTACCGTAGAAGCGCGTTGGGTCAGCCAGCTCAAGGTGAGCGACTCGAAGCGGGTTCAATCGGTCTGCTCGACCGAGTTACTCGAACTGGCGGCTGGCCAGGTGGGGTGGGAAGCATTGGATTGGGCTGTCGCGGTGGGGAAGGAGCTCGCGCAGCGGTGTGTCGAGATCTTTCCCGAGTTCGGCGACCGGCCGGCTCAAGTGGCCACGGTTCGTCTCGGCACCGAATCGGGGGCGATCATCACCATGCTGGCAATCGATGGCCACGACTTCCAGATGCCCGAGATCAACGACGATACGGTTCGGGCAGTCCAAGAGTGGGTTCAACGGGGAGTCTCACTGTTGACGATTTGGGCGGCTGTCCGCAAGGGGCACCAATGGCTCGCCGACGAGTACATGCATGCGTGCATGGAAATGGTTCCCGCGGAAGAGCAACCGGGTCAGCTTCAATTGATTTCACAGGTTCTGCTGCGCTTCATCGACCGCTTCTCCGACGCCATCGGACGCGAGTACGAGACCGAATACGGGCGGTGGATGACGACAACCGCCGCTGCACGTGAGCAGGTCGTGCGAGCCCTTCTCGGTCGTGAAGAGTATGACCTATCGAGCGCAGAAAAAGAACTCCAATACTCGTTGGCGCACAGTCATCACATCGGCCTGATCCTGTGGTCCGATACCAACGATCTGCGGCGGAACTCGAGATTGAACAAGATCGCCGACACCGCGCTCAGGGCCTGCGGCGCGGAACAAATACTCTTGGTCCCACACGGTCAGTCCACACTGTATGCATGGGGAAATCGCCCACGGTCGCCCTTCCCGCTGCACGTCGACGTCGATCTCGACGGTGACGCCGCGGTACGGGTAGTGATCGGACGAGCGCACGAAGGACTGGCAGGCTTCATACGAACTCATATCGAGGCGCAGCAGGCGCGAGTAGTACTCGACGCCCTGCCGGGACTGAGGAAGCGCAGCGTCGACTTCGCTGATGTGCACCTGCTGTCCGTCCTGGCCCAGGACATGGAAAAGGCCCGCGGCTTCCTCGAAGCTGAACTGGGCGAGCTCGCTGCTGACGACCCCCAGAGCTTGACGCTGCGACAGACCGCAGAAGCGTACCTACGCCTCAAGCACAGTCCCCTCGCGGTAGCCAACGAACTCTACGTTGTTCGTAACACCGTCATCTATCGACTGAAAAAGATCGAACAACTCATCGGGCATTCGCTCGATGAACGAGCGCTCGAAACGTGGACTGCCCTTGTGCTCAAGGATGGAATTACCGCGTGAGCAGAACACGCGTGCCGCATGTTAATTCGCAACGCACAGAACGGAACCACGCCATGACAACCTCGATCATCGAAACCCGCGAACGAAGGTTGACGCACGACGGTGGAAGAGGTATTCGAGCCCTGGCGGCAGGCGAGACCATCGTGATGATTGACGATTCGGCCATCGTGTTGATGGCATGCGCCGGCACCGTCACCACCGCACAGATGGCATTCATCATCCGCCATACCGGTGGTTTCGTGCAGGTCGCCCTTCACGAGGTGGTGTGCGACCGACTCCTCCTTGCTGAGGCGATTCCCTCGGATCGGTACGCTCCCGCACATTCCCGTGGGCAATGTGTTGCCGTAGATGCTGCAATGGGAACGACTACGGGGATATCCGGTACCGACCGCGCCCGAACAGCGCGTGTGCTGGCCGATCCCTCTACCGAACCGAATGGTCTCACGCGGCCCGGGCACCTCGTTCCCGTTCGAGTCAAGGCGTCGAGCGGGACCGCCAGGACTGTCCCCGCTCTCGCATTAAAGTTGGCCGATTGGGCGCATCCTTCCAGTTCTGGTGCAGTGTTCGCGGATCTCGAAAGTAGCGACGATCCAACGCAACTGGCGAATTCAGAGGAAGCGGTCCGATTTGCGGACAGGCACGGACTCGTAGCCGTGCATACTGGCCGCACCTCGGCGCCCGGCCGGTGATTGTCATCCGAGTCTTTCACGCAGTCCGTCGAGTTGTTTTTTCTAGTGGTGCAACGCGTTCGGCAGCTGCGCGGGGAACGTCATCTTCCGATCCGGATACTGAGGAGTCTTCAGGCGAGTTGGCCAGAAAACGTGAATTCAATTTATGTACAGTGCAGTTCCACCTTGGCGGCATCAATTGTCGCAACCGCGTTCGCTGCTCCGAGGTCGATTATGGGCGGACGCGGTGCCAACGCCGTATATTTGGGCTTGCAGGGTCGACAGTGTCTGGCGTGTCCCGGGCAAATGAAACGTGATACCGGTTGAATACGTTGCTGCGCAATGTATTACGACGCGCAGTTCGAGAAGCTAGCTTTCGTGTAAAAAGACATTTTAGGACTTGACGTTATAACATATGTCAGCATAGTGTGGTCTAGCACACGCAGATGGCGTGATGACTTCGCCCGACAGCGCGGGATCGAGGAAGTCGATCCCTGCACGTGTCTCATGAAACCGGAAGCCAAGACGGTTTCTCGGACCCACATCAATGAATCAAAATATGGAGGACAACAGTGACTGCTACTGCGATGCCGCGTGATACCCGGGATTTGTTGGCGGAGGCGGTGAAGATTGTTCCGGTGGTGGCCGAGGGGGCGCCGGAGGCGTTGGAGTTGCGGCGTGCTCCGGATCGTTCGGTGCAGGCGTTGGTCGATGGTGGTTTGACGGTGATGTCGTTGCCGGTGGAGCGGGGTGGGTGGCGTGCGCCGACGGCAGTGCAGGCGGAGGTGATGGCGACCCTGGCCGAGGCGGATGGGTCGTTTGCGTGGGTGACGTCGATTTACAACGCGGTCGGGCACATGGTGTGTGCGTTCGGTGATCAGGCGCTCGATGAGTTCCTCAGTTCGGATGTTCCGCGTTCGGCGGGTGTGTTCGCGGTGACCGGCCGTGCCGCGGCGGTCGAGGGTGGGTATCGGGTCAGCGGTAAGTGGGGTTTCAGCTCGGGTCAGCATCATGCTGGTTGGATCATCGTTCCGGGGATTCCGGACGAGGGTGGGGCGCCGGTTGCGTTCCTGGTGCCGAAGGCGGAGTTCGAGGTCAAGGACGACTGGTTCGTCACCGGTTTCATCGGGACTGGCTCGAACACGGTGGTGCTCGAGGATGTGTTCGTGCCCGAGCATCGGGCGATTCCGTTCATGGACATTGTGACCGGTAATTATCGGACGGCGTCGTTGGCCGGTGACACCTATTACAACCAGCCGTTTGTGCCGTTTATGTGTGCGATGTCGGTGGGTCCGGCGATCGGGCTGGGTCGTGCGGCGTTGCGGGCGTTCGAGGAGCGGGTGGGGTCTCGGGGATCACTTACACCAACTATGCCCGGCAGGCCGATGCGCCGATCACGTTTCATCAGCTTGCTGAGGCGCGGATGAAGCTTGATCAGGCGAAGTTCCATGCGGACCGGATTACCGGTGCGGTCGATGGGCATGCGGCGTCCGGGGCGGTGTGGGAGATCGCCGAGCGGGTGCGGTGTCGGGCGGATATCGCGTGGGCGATCAAGCTGACGCGGGAGGCTTGCGAGATCATCGAGCACGGTTCCGGTGCGAATGCGTTGCGGGGTTCGGACAAGCTCGGTTCGATTCTGCGGGACATCCGCACCATGTCGGTGCACTCGTTCCTGTTGCACTCGACCAATGCGGAGTTGTACGGGCGGATCCTCGCGGGCAACGAACCCGACGTCCCCTTCATCTAACGAGTTCCGGCCAAGACCCGACCGCTGGGGGTCTTGGCCGGTACCCCCCCCGTACCGAGCCGATCCGGATCGCTGACGTGAGCACGTACCCGAAAGTCGATTGATTTCGGCTCCCGACCGAGGATCCGATCACGGGCCCTCACGGAACCGAAAACTCTGGCCCGATAACACCACGGCATCACTCGCCGGCGAAGCCACACAAATCTCTCACTAGGAATGATCTCTATGCCAGTACCCCGATCAACGAAATTGTCTATAGCAGTTGGTGTTCTGTTCGTCCTGCTTGCGGTGACGCTGAGATTTTTCCTAGTGCCGGCGGCCTCGAAGATGCCTGATGACCTCGATGTGACGCTCCGTTACGAGGGCGCGGGGACGATGCTCAATCCGACGGCCCTTCAGGCCGGCGATCTTGCCAACGTGGTGGCTACCAACGTCCCCGTCTCCGTCGACCGACACGTGTACGTCTCGAGTGTGGACGGGAACACTGCCATCACACACGATGATCTGACCGTCGAAGCGCCGGGAGGAGTATCTCTGCCCTCCAACCACACCTACGCACTTGACCGCACGACTATGGACAGTGCACCAGCCCCGGACGGGGTCGAAGTGGAGCCGCACGCAGGTCTCACGGTGGGCTGGCCAATGGATCCGAACCCGGACGCAGGCTATGCGCTATACGATTTCGCGACCAGGACGACAGCACCGATGACATTTGCCGGTGAAGGCTCTGTATCGGGTCGAGACGTGCTCAACTACACCGTCGAAGCAGCTGGCCCGCTTGCCGATCCCAATATTCTCAACGGATTGCCGCCCGGCATGCCGAAGGCGCAGCTCGCCTCGCTCGCCCCGCTCCTGCCGGCTGACCTGCAAGCGAAGCTGGGCGCGGCGGCCGGTTCGCTGCCCGATCCGGTGCCGTTCAATTACACCGCCGTGAGCAAGCTGGCGCTGTCCACCGACAAGACCCTCGGAACGCCTGCGGACGGCTCACTGAACCTGCAGGTGATCGCAAACGTCGAGCTCGGTGGCGAAAATGTCAGCGTCATGCCGGTTCTTGCCCTCGATACACAACTCACCGATCAGTCGGTCGCCGACGCGGCAGCCACAGCCTCGACGGTAGACAAGTTGCTCACGCTGATGGGAGTTGTCGTCCCACTCGGTTCGGCACTGATTGGTCTGATCCTCATCGTCACCGGGCTGCTTCGGCTCCGCAAGCGCCCCCCGACACAATCGACTCCCCACCGTGATCCCGAGTCGCTTGGGGCCCGTTGACCATCGACACCCCCTCGCCACGGCGGCGCCGTTTCATCATAATCGCCCAGTTGACCGCAACCTGCAGGTAGTCCGGCAAACCCCGGCCACCGTCCGGTCAGAAACCCGACGTTCACCACTCGACCGAAAGCGTGCGAACACATGCCTCGTATCAATACCTCCCACCTACCGACCCGACTCGTGACGGGCGCCTTCATTCTCAGCTCCGGCCTCGGCAAATGGTCCGGAAACAAGGAGATGGCGGCAGGTGTGCACGGGTTGGCCGCAGGAACCTATCCTATTCTCAACAACCTCGAGGCACCCAAGTTCCTCAAAATCCTGGCCGGGGCCGAGATCGCGCTCGGTGCCGCCCTGCTCGCCCCAATTGTGCCCGCTGCGGCCGCAGGTGCGGCGCTGACCGGCTTCGCCGCCGGCCTTCTCGGCCTGTACGTGCGAACCCCCGGTATGCGCACGGGAATCCGACCCACTCCCGATGGAATCGCGATCGCCAAAGACGTATGGCTACTCGGAATCGGCGCCGAACTCTGCACGGACGGCATCCGGAACCGCAGCTCGCTCCCCACATAGACCCGGTCGACGCGCGGGCATCGTGGTGAACACGTCGAGGTCTCAGCTACTCAGGCGCGTCCTTCCTCCGCACCTTTCGGCCGCACGACAGGTACCACGTTTCAGAAATTGCACAGAGCGAGAAAGAGTTACAATATGATCTTCGAGCACGCCCACGTCACTGTGGCAGTCGATCGCACATCCGACTTCGAGCGAGCGTTCGCCGGTGTGAAGAAGCACCTCGTTGCCGCCAACGGCGGCAAGACTGCGGAACTCGTTCGCAGCGTCGACACCGACGGCCTTTATCTCATGCGCGTCGGCTGGGATTCCGTGGAGCAGCATGCGGAGTTCGGTTCGTCGCCGGATGCGCAGATAATCGTGGACGCACTGGCCGAATTCTTCGTCGCCACTCCACAGGTTGCCCACTTCGAAAGACCTGGTCTTGCGACACGAGTGAGGAGCTTCGTGCAGGTCACCGCGGCCGGAATCGCGAGTCAGGTACGTGTTCGGCAGGCCGGCAAGACCTCGGCCTGACCGCAGGTAGTCCCGGACGAAACCGAAGAGCAGCGGCGGTTGCGACAGGTCCGCGCGCGGTTCGACTCGAACCACACCAATAGGTCGGGTAATCATCAAGGAGAGTCGTGATCGATACCGGCTTGCCATCGCGTTCTGCGGTCGTGTCGATTTCGTCGTGGCCGCTGCGCTGGAAGATGGCCGTGGTCCTCATAGTTCCGTTTGTGGTAGCGACATCACTCGGTGCACTGCGAGTTCAGGAGCGACTTCGTGAGGCTGCCGACTTCACCGTCGTGGCCGACCGGATACGTGTGGTTCCACTGCTCATCGAGCTTGATTCCGACGTGGCCGTCGTGACAGGCACTCTGGCGCAACGCACCGTCACCGCGGACCTGATCGACAACCTGGATGCCACTATCCGCAATGTCGAATCGCTGGATCCCTCGAAGATCCTTACCGATGATGCTGCGCGCACCGTGACCGATGCGCTGGCCAGTGCGCAGGCGCTGAGCACACAGGCAAGACGTGGTCCGACTGCGATGGAAGCACTCACCGAACAACTCGATGCCATCCGCAACGCCCTGGGGGCTTCCGTGCGGGCGATCATGGAGCCGATCGTCGATCACGATGTAGCTGCCTACGCCAGGGGCCTCGAGGGACTGTGGGCCGCGCAGAAGATGCTCTCTCCGGAGGGGTTGGCCGTGGTCGCCGCAACACCGATGCACGAGAACGCCTCGGACAGGGCACTGGCAGAAGAGGCAGGGGCGCTCCGAGCCCACCTGCAAACGGAAGGTGTCCTCCTCCAACAGGCCGCCCAACTCCCGTTCGTCGACCGAGAGGCTGTCGCAGCGCTGCAGCAACTGGTCGCTGATCGCGTCGGACTACTGGCGAGCCTCGACTCACCCGGAAACGCCGCTCGAGTCCTGGACGAGCTCAAGCTGTCGCTGTTCACCAGCATTGATCAGTACGAGACGGCTGTCTCCGCCGCGTCGGCCGCGCTCAGCGACGCCGTCACGGCCAAATCGAGCACCCAACGCATCGGCGCCTGGCGCGACACCACCGTGGTGATGGGACTGTTACTCACGGCCGTCGTGCTGGCCGTCCTGGTCGCGCGATCGCTGCTGGCCCCTCTCCGTCGATTACGCCGAGGGGCACTCGAAGTTGCCCACATCCATCTTCCCGAGGCGGTCGCGCGCATGAAAACCGAGAGCAGCATCGGGGCGCCCGACATCGAACCGATCGACGTGCACACCACAGAAGAAATCGGGCAAGTCGCCCGCGCGATCGACGGCATCCACAGCCAGGCATTGCGCTTGGCCGGAGAGCAAGCTCGTCTGCGGATGCAAATGACACGTGTCTTCGAAACCCTCGCACGGCGGAGTCGCTCACTGGTCGACTCACAACTGGAACTGATCGAACAGCTCGAGTTCGAAGAACGAGACGCCGCGCGACTGGACAATCTGTTCCGTCTCGATCACCTCGCCACCCGAATGCGACGGCACGGGGAGAATCTCCTAATCCTTGCCGGGAACCGTGACCGGCGCACTCGTCAACCTTCGTTGCCGGTGACCGACGCGGTCCGCGCGGCAGTCTCCGAAGTCGAGGACTATCGGCGTGTACAGGTACAGACCGTCCCCGACGTTGCACTGACCGGGGCGTCCGGCGCCGACCTCGTCCGAATCCTCGCCGAGTTGGTCGACAATGCTCTGCAATTCTCTTCACCTGACACCACCGTCACCGTCCACTGCACCCGCACCCTGGAGGGTGGGCTGCTGATCGAGGTCGCCGACCGTGGAATCGGGATGTCACCAGATGACCTCGACGCCGTCAACGAGCGACTCGCCAACGGCACCTTCGAGGTCAGCGCAGACACCGCCCGACGAATGGGGCTGTTCGTCGTCGGCACGCTCGCGGCCCGGCACGCGATGACCATCGCCCTCCGCGCCACTCTGGAGATGACCCGAAACGCGGGGATCACCGTCACCGTGACCATTCCCGGAGCCTTGCTCATCACCGCAGCCGACCGGAATGGCAATTCCGCCGCAGCATCCGTCAATCGCCGAGTGCGCGGCCCAGCCATTCAGCAGGCGGCACTCATCGCCGCACCGTCGACCACATCGGACCCGCACAACACAAACCCAACTGAGCCCGCGGCGATCGCGCCGGTTGAGAGCGGGGGCAAGGAAGGCAGCGACGATTCGGATCACCCGCGGCTTCCGCACCGCACCCCGGGCGCATCGATAGGCGCAGGCCGCACGCCACCAATCCACACCGCCGCGGTGGATAACACCGAAGATCCCCAACCCATCGCGCGACACCGACTCCGCCGTTCACGGACCACCGCGTTCTTCGAGCCCCGCGTCTTCGACGAGGACAATTCCGCGAGTCCGATCGCACCACCGCCGATCTTCGCGAGCATCGCGCCTGCATGGCTGACCGATCCGACCACCCGCGACAGTCTGGAGTGGGCGTCGAGCGCCGACGAGGGGTGGTCAGCCGCTCAACGCGCCGGCGAGTCATCCTCGGACATCACAACCACCGGTCTGCCACAGCGGATTCCCGGTCGACGACTCGTGCCCGGCAGCGTCGATGTCCTCGCGCCACACCCGTCCCCACTCCGTACGCCCGCCGCCGTGCGCGAGAACCTCGCCCGCCACCAGGCAG
Source organism: Rhodococcus sp. USK10 (assembly GCF_019378875.1). Classification (NCBI taxonomy): domain Bacteria; kingdom Bacillati; phylum Actinomycetota; class Actinomycetes; order Mycobacteriales; family Nocardiaceae; genus Rhodococcus; species Rhodococcus sp. USK10. The sequence continues at coordinate 194,888 of NZ_CP076047.1, read as the reverse complement.
GCGTCCAGGACGGCAGGGCTGGGCGCCATCGCGACTTCGGCCCCACACTCGAAGCGCAGAAGGGACTCTCATGACAAATCGGGGCACCCTGGACTGGTTGGTTTCGAACTTCGCCAAGGACGTACCGCGTGTAGCCCATGCCGTCCTCGTCTCCGCCGACGGGCTTCTGATGGCTGCGAGCGCTCATCTCCCACTCGACCGCGCCGAGCAACTGGCCGCTGTGACGGCGGGTCTCGCCAGCCTGTCCACCGGTGTTTCCACCCTCTTCGACGGAGGCCGAGTGCTGCAATCGGTCGTCGAGATGCAGCATGGCTATCTACTGTTGATGAGCGTCGGTGACGGTGCCCAACTCGCCGCTCTGACCACCGCGGAGTGCGACCTCGGACAGGTCGGTTATGAGATGGCTGTCCTGGTCGAGCGCGTCGGATCGGAAATTCAAGCGCTTCCCCGAACGTCGGCGACACTGTCGTGAGCGGTGTGCAGGTCGGCGCGGTCGATGCGGGAGTGCGATCGACATCGGGCTACCCCTGCCGGATGACTTCGGCGAAACTGGTCATCGCCGGCGGATTCGGGGTCGGAAAGACAACCCTGGTCGGCGCGGTCTCGGAGATAGTTCCACTGCGAACGGAAGCGCTTGTCACCGAGGTCAGTGCCGGAGTCGACACCCTCACGCCGGCCACGCTGAAGTGCACGACCACCGTTGCGATGGACTTCGGCCGGCTCATGCTCGCCGACGACCTGACCCTTTACCTGTTCGGGACTCCAGGACAACATCGGTTCTGGTTCATGTGGGACGACCTCGTCCGCGGTGCGATCGGAGCCATCATCCTGGTCGACACCCGGAGACTTGTCGAAAGTTTCGCCGCTGTCGACTATTTCGAAGCTCGAAACATGCCCTTCGTGGTGGCGATCAACGAGTTCGACACCGCGCCGAGATACAGCGCAGTCGAGCTTCGTGCGGCCCTGGCCGTCGCCGAAGATGTCCCGATCATCTCACTGGACGCTCGCGATCGAGCTTCCGTCAAAGCTGCACTCCTCGACATCACCGAACACGCCCTCAGTTCGCTGAGCAATTCCCGACACATTGTAGGGATAGCGCCCACGACTCCAGCGTGGATGTAAGGGCAATCTCCATGTCTACCGTCGGACTTTCCGCGTGGGACAGGCAAAGATTGTCGGCACAGCACCAGTTCACGAGTGGGTCGACGGTTCCAAGCGGCGATGAAGGTCCAAAAGACGATCGAGAAATTCTGCGATCGTGGGATTCAGCTCGTGAGTGTCGCTGATGTGTTGAACAATCCCGAAGATGGCTGGACCTGCGTCGAGGATCGGTAGGAAAAGCCCGGCCCGCGCACACTGCTCGAGTAGTGGAAGCAGTATGTGTTCTACCTGTGAGCGCGGTCGGAGTGTTGCCTGGCATTCGGTCAGCAAGAGACGGGCATAGAGGGAGGCTCGGGGTCGCTGGCTGGTGTCAATCGACTCGGCGAGGTGGTGAGCTCGCGAACAGGCTTGCCGCGCTGAGTGATGAGCGCCGGCGGCGAGTAGTAGCCGAATGGAGGATTCCTCGATGATTTCAGCTGTGATTCGACTGATGCCGTCCAATTCTGTGTGTCCGAGCCGGTCGGGAATGGTGGGGGGAGGGCCGATATGCGCTGGCCCGAGTTCGGTGCGGATGCGCTCATTGGTGATGTGCGCCTTCAGTCGCGGCAGCTTCAGCCGGGTCGCGAGTCGTTCTCCCTCCTGCAGACGCTCTACTGCCTGGTCGCGCCGACCAAGCCGGAACTTCAGGCGGGCGCCCACAGCGTAGGTGGCGATCAAGAAGTCGACCGTTCCGCCCTGGGTGCCGAGAGCGTAACTCTGGTCGAGACGGTGTTCGGCTTCGTCCAACTTCCCCTGTTCGTAGAGCACATCTCCGAGAAGCGCTGCGGTGAGGCGCGAACCGTAGGACAGATCGTCGCCGGGGTTCGTTGACAGATCCACCGCACGGCGGAGGCTGGCCTCAGCGCCTTCTAGATCGAGTTGCTCCCGTGAGGCCAGCCCGTCCAGGCAGTACCCGTAGACGACGCTGAACGGTCCGACCGCCCGGTGTTGGTGCGGGCGGGCCCATTGCTGCCAGCGCCGTGCCTCGTCAAAATCGAATCGGTGGATCGAACGGAACGAGGCGGCATCCGCCGTGCCGCAGAGAACCCATGGCCGGAGTCTGTGGGCCCGAGCCATGCAGGCGTCGATCGCCTCATCGACGCCGTGGAGTCGATCGTCGAGGATGCTGATGGCTGCCCGGATCAGAGATGCTTCCGCGCGAGTGTCGGCGTCCTCGTCGATAGAACCCGCAGGCAGTGCCGCCTCGACGTGACTGAGTGCCTCGACCGCAGCCTCCGGGTGGTGCAGGAGGGCGTGAGCCCACGCCAGCGCCATCTGCAGGCGAGGATGCGTAGTGGCAGGTACGGGGAGCTTTGCAGCTAGGCCGAGCAGCGTGCTCATCTGTGATTGTTCGAGCAACAGGAGCGCTTCACTTTCGACTGCGGCGATTGCATCGTCATTGTCACCGGCGGCGAGGAGGTGGCTGACCGCCGGGCTGAGCAGGTGTTGACCGCCGAACCACCGAGATGCGTTTCGGTGCAATTCTTTTAGTCGGGCGGGGTCGTTGCGTTCCAGACGGCGCTGCAGGTGTTCGGCGAACAGGTGGTGGTAGCGGAACCATTGCCCCTCTTCATCGAGTCGCATCAGGAACAAATCCCGGTCTTCGATGTCCTCGAGCATCGTTTGAGTGTGCTGATGTCCGGTCAATGCAGTAGCCAGCGACGCACAGATCCGTTCGGTGACCGAGGTGGCCAGAAGGAAGTCGAGCAATGCGGGGTCGAGAATGTCGAGGACGTTCTCGGTGAGATACTCGCCGATGGCACGATGTCGGCCGGACAGCCGGTGAATGGCGGCCTGTGGATCGCGGTGTTCGCGCAGCGAAAGCGAGGCGAGTTGAAGGGCAGCCACCCAGCCATCGGTTGATTTCTTCAGTTCGGCGAGAGCCTTCTCTTCCAACTGTAAACCGGCAGTCACCGTGAGAAGCTCGCGGGACTCGTCGAGGTCGAACCGAAGTGCAACTGTGTCGATCTCGACGAGCTCCTTGTGTACACGCATGTCACTCAGCGGCAACCCCTGTCTGGTGCGACTGGTGACGACGAGCTGTAGATGGTGACAACCGTGTTCGAGCAAGAATCGAGCAACATCCCGGCTGGCGGGGTTCGTGACCCGGTGCCAGTCGTCGAGAACCACCGTTACTGCGTGGCCCGCAGTATGGGTTCGATTCAGCAAGGTGGTCAGTACGAAGCGCTCCGCGCCCCCACCGTGCACTTCGAGAGTGCGGGTCAGTTCCGCTGCGAGACCCGGGAGCGGTAATGCGATGGCTTCGGCGAGGTGGGCGAGAAACCACGCGGGGGTGTTGTCGTCGTCATCGAGAGTCAGCCACGCTGTTTTCCGCCCTGCGCCTTCGAGCACCTCGAGGTATTGGGCGGCCACGGTGGTCTTGCCGTATCCGGCAGGTCCGTGGATCAGGACGAGTCGAACACCCATCTCGCCACGGAGTCGGTCGAGTAGCTGGGTCCGCTGCACCGTCGGATGCCCCGGGGACGGCGGACGGTACTTCGTGGCCACGGTCGGCGGTCGGGGTCGCCCGCTCTCCAGGGCCGTGGGCTCGGCGTGGACGTAGGTGCGGCTGGTTTCGCGCTCGGGCGGTCGTGCCAGAGGCTCGTCGTCGTCCCATGCAACCGGCAGGGGAACGTCCGGAACGGAGTACCCGAGGTCCGCGCCGACATGACGGAGTTCCTCACCCATCGCTGCGGCGGTATCGGGTCGGGTGGACGGATCCCGTGCCATCGCCCGTTCGACCACTGCGCGCACGCTGTCGGGGACGGTGCGATCACTGATCTCGGGGATCGGCTCCGTGCTGATCCGGAGCAGTTGGGAGAAGAGCTCCTCGCCGCGTCGGCGGCCGAAGGCCGGACGACCGGCCAGCGTGGTGAACAAGGTGGCACCGAGGCCGTAGATGTCCGAAGCAATCGTCGGCGGTTTTCCGTGAAGCAGCTCAGGGGCGGTGTATGCGGGAGACCCCACCACCATGCTGCGGGTGGTGTCCTGCTGCTCGGACAACCTCGCAATCCCGAAGTCGGTGAGTTGGGGCTCGCCGTACTCAGAGAGCAGGATATTCGCCGGTTTGATGTCGCGGTGCAACACGCCCGCACGATGTGCCGTCTCCAAGGCTCCGGACATCTTGATGCCGATGTCGAGCGCCTCGGCGACCGTGCGGGCACCTTTGCGGCTTATCCACACTTCCAGGGAGTCACGGCGGTGGAAGGGCATGACGAGGTAGGGACGACCGGTGCGGGTGACACCTACTTCGAGGACCTGCACGATATTCGGATGGCCGGAGAGTCGGCCCATGACCTGCTGCTCACGAAGAAACCCCGCACGGTCGGCAGTTCGAGGGTCCGCGATCAGCACCTTGATTGCCACGACTCGGTCCAGAGCGGGCTGGCGACAGCGGTAAATGACGCCGAACCCCCCACGGCCGACTACACGGAGATCATCGAAGCCTTCACCTGCCAACTCCATCGCGACGTCCTCCGGAGCTGCGCCTTCGACAGATTTGCCGGCATCGTCGGACACCTCGCACCTCACTGAGTCGGCAGTGGCGGACGGGACCGGGGCTCCGTCAGCGGGCCCGGAAAAGTCATCCGCACTGCTGCTCACCGCCCCAACCTCGGATCTTCCCTCGATTCTAAACCGCGCCTGCTCCACACCACATCAGAGTGACGAGGTCCCCGAAGTCAACAGACGTTAGACATACCTGCCGGTCACGGGTGCGGTAACCGTCACTGGTTGGTCGGTCGCATCGACGCCCTCATTCTTGCCGTGGTGGCCGCCGGTGAGTTTCGAGGACGTCGGTCGACTACGTCGCATCGACGCCACGCCACGCCGAGCTCGAGGCGCTTGTTACCCACACCGGCGGCGCCTGGGTGCGCGTTGTCTCGTCCGTCGCTGGAACGTTGACTTTAATTGTTGTGTAACATGATTGGCTCGATATTGTCGCTTTCCTCGACCGTTAGCCCAGTGCGAGTCTGCCGGCCCAGCACCCTCCGGCTGATGTTCCGCAAGTTCCGCTACCGACTCGGCCACGAGACCCTGTGCCGCGACCGGTCGTATCGAGAGCCTCCCGCGCAATGGTGAGCGACTCGCTTCCCCTGGCGGCGGTTTGCCGGATTCCCTCGGGCGGGTCGGTGCCGTACCCGACCGATGTTGATGAAGCTGACCACCCGCTGTGGCGCGGCGGCGGTGGACGGGCTGAACGAGACGCTGTTGGCCAAGGCGGCCGAGGTCAAGGTGCTGCGCGCCACCAAATTGCGGGCCGATACGACGGTGGTGCCCAGCAACGTGTCCTACCCCACCGACTCCGGGCTGTCGGCCAGGACAATCCGACGCGGACCCAGGTGCGGGACCGGTCCCGTGCGGCGGGCAAGCGTGCGCATCGCGACGAGGTCCCGGCGGCGGTCCGGCGCACGACATTCGGAGCTGGCCGACCTGGCCGTGTCCGCCGCCACCGATGCCGAACGGCTGCTGACCAACGCGAAACAAGCGCTGCGCCGGGCACACGCCAAGGCCACAGTCCGGAAGGCCCAGAGCGAGCACCACGGGGCCGCGGGCAGCAGGCTGGGACGTCGGCCCGCGCCATCGACGACCCCCGTGGACCTGGTCACCGTCGCCGGGCAGACCCCCCGTACGGAGCGACCCGGAGGGACAGCCTGCACGACCCCACCGCTCGGCCCATCGCCGAGGGACGGCTCGGCAAGCCCGTCGAGTTCGGCCCCAAGGCCCAGCTCGTCGAAGGCGACGACGGCGTGATCGTGGACCACAACGTCGAACACGGCAACCGGCCGACGCACCCCAACTGGCCCCAGCGGTGGATCCGGTCCGCACCCGTGCCGGGCGCCCGCCACGCACGGTCACCGCCGACCGCGGCTACGGCGAGAAAGCCGTCGAGGACGGACCTCCATGACCTCGACGTGCGCACCGTGATCATCCCCCGCAACGGCAACCCTCAGCCGGCCGGCGAGAAGAGATAACGCAGACCAACGTTACGACGAACAATTAAGTGGCGCACCGGAGTAGAAGACAGAATAGCGCCCTCAAACGCGGATACGGCTGGGACCACCCGCATCGACAGCACTGAAGACGTCAAATCTGTGTCGGCCACGGGCTCCTGGCACACAATCTGGTCAAGATCAGCAGCCCGGCAGCATGAAAGGCGCCGATCGGAGGAGTCTGTGACCAACCCATTCCCGCCCGGCCGAGAACGGCCGAATCATGCTCACCGAGCGCCTCGGTTTCGGGTCGACGTAGCTACCCAGGCGCAACTCCTCGGAGAAGTCGCTCAGCTTCGCAAATTGCGCACTAGGCGTGCGCGAAGTGGATTGACCCGGCACAAGTGCCCGCAGGTAGGCTTTCGATACTCGGAGAGACGCCGGTCACATCGTGGGTGGCTCTGGGATCTCCGACACAATCAATGACCATTCCCATCTACTGTCCACCCGCTGTCACAGCCTATGTGACTGACGCTAGGAGTATTGGTGACCACAGGATCCGACCACGCTCTCAACATCCCTGCACAGTGCCCGGTCTCACACGACTTCAATCCTTTCGGTGGGAGCTACCAGGAGGACCCCGCCGGTTCGTTACGGAAAGCTCGACACGAGCAGCCTGTCTTCTACAGCCCCCTCCTCGATTACTACGTCGTCACACGCTACGCCGACATCAAGGCGATCTTCCGGGACACGACCTCGTTCTCCGCGGCGCTGACACTGGAGCCCATTACGCCGCTGCGCGAACCGGCAATCCAGAAGTTGGTCGAGCACCAGTTCGACCTGGGCCCGTTCCTGGTCAACGAGGACGAGCCGATCCATATGCGTCGACGCCGGGCGTTGGCTGAACCGCTCAACCCCGCAAACGTGCGGGGATGGGAGCAGTACATTCGCGATCTCGTCACCCGCTACATCGACAAATTCGTCAAGAAGGGGCATGCCGACCTCGTCGCCGATTTCATGTGGGAGTTCCCCGCCACGGTCGCCTTGAAGTTCATGGGCGTGCCGGACACCGAAATCGAGCAGGCGCGCCAGTTCGCCGTCGGGCAGATCATGTTCGGATTCGGCCGCCCCACCGAGGAGGAACAGGTCGCCGGCTGCGACGGGATGGGGCAATACTTCAACCACGCCAAGAAACTCGTTGCGAAGCTGAAAGAAAACCCTGATGTAGAGGGCTGGGTTCCCTTCGCGATTCGGGCGAGCCAACAGGATCCCGACACGATCGATGATCGATTCCTGGTCAGCATGATGATGAGCGGGACGAGCGCGGCACACGAAACAACGAGCAACGCCGGAGCGAACGCACTGCTCACGCTGATGCGGAACCGAAACATGTGGGACGAGATCTGCGAGGATCCCTCCCTCATTCCCAACGCGGTAGAGGAATGCCTGCGGTACAGCGCTTCAGTGGTGGCCTGGCGACGGCTGTGTGTCAAGTCGACTTCGGTCGCAGGCGTCGAGATCCCGGAAGGCGCGAAGGTACTGGTGGTGACCGCGTCGGGTAGTTTCGACGACGAAATCTTCGACGAACCCGAGCGGTTCGATATCCACCGAGGCAATGCCAAGCAACACTTCGCGTTCGGCTTCGGCACCCACACCTGTCTCGGTGCCCCGCTGGCCCGTCTGGAAATGAAGATCGTTCTGGAGGAGATGTCACGCCGACTCCCCCATATGCGCCTTGTACCGGACCAGGAGTTCGAATATCTGCCCAACACGTCCTTCCGAGGACCGCAGAACTTGTTGGTCGAATGGAACCCGGCCGACAACCCGCTTCCCTCAGATCGTCCATAACTGGAAGGAATGACGAAATGCACAAGCTCACAGTGTGTTACGGACAGCCGCAGGATGCCTCAGCCTTCGACGACTACTACACGTCGAAGCATGCACCCTTAGCGGAGACCGTTCCGGGTGTGGTCCGATTCACCTACGGAAAGTGCGAGCCCCTTGGTGGGGTCACACCCGACTATTACATGATTGCCGAACTCGCCTTTGATTCCCGACCTGACTTGGAGGCGGCACTCCAATCGCCCCAGGGGCAGGCCGCCTCGGCGGACCTGGCGAACTTCGCGACCGGCGGTGTGACGATGCTCGTCCACGCGGAGACGAGCTGAACGATGTACTCAGATCTGCAGAATAGGTTGCCCGCAGCAGCGCCTCCCGAACGGGATCTCGAAGTGGTCGTCGCCGATCGGCAAGTCGTAGCGGACGGGGTCGTCCTGCTCGATCTGCACCATCCCGACAGTGATGTCCTCCCGGCATGGGAAGCCGGCGCTCACATCGACCTGATCCTGCCCAACGGGCTCGTGCGGCAGTACTCGCTGTGTAGTACACCGGAGGACCGGCGATCCTGGCGGGTGGCGGTGCTCCGCGAGCCCGACGGTAGGGGCGGTTCGACGTTCATTCACGACGAGTTGCCGCTGGGGAGCACCGTTCGGGTTCGTGGACCGCGCAATCATTTCCCCCTGGTGCCGGCACCACGCTACGTCTTCATTGCCGGTGGTATCGGCATCACCCCTCTGATTCCCATGATGACTGCCGCATCCTCAGCTGGAGCGGACTGGCAGTTGATATATGGTGGGCGCAGTCTGACGTCGATGGCGTTCGTGGAGCAGTTGGTCGCCGAGCACGGCCACCGGGTGGCCGTCCACCCACAGGACACATGCGGCCTGCTCAACCTAGATGCCCTGCTCGGTGGTCCGGATGGATTGCCGGACGGGACCCTGGTGTACTGCTGTGGCCCCGGACCCCTGATCGATGCGGTGGAGCAGCGCTGCACCGGCCTACTGCACGTCGAACGGTTCGCGCCGGGCGACGCAGGCGAACCCGTCCTTCACGGATCATTCGAGGTGCAGGTTGCATCGACAGGACAGACCCTGACGGTGAGTCCGGACGAGTCGGTGCTGGAAGTGCTCCGCTGCAATGGAATTGGCATCGACGCCGCGTGCGAAGAAGGTACATGCGGCACCTGCGAGACCAGGGTCCTCGACGGACAAATCGACCATCGAGACTTCGTTCTCACCGCCGCCGAGCGCGAGCAGAACGCGCTGATGATGGTTTGCGTTTCCCGTGCGGCATGCCCCCGGGTCATTCTGGATCTGTGACAAGCCCCCATTGCGGCCTGGCCACAGGCCGCGATGGGGGCTACCTGAAGAGGTGCACCGCCGCTGTGTGTCAGGGCGAGTGGTAGCGGCGCCAGTCAGCCGTTGCGCGTCAGTGTCGTAGACGGAGCTTCGCCGTAACGGCGCCGGTAGTAGGCGGCGAACCTGCCCGGATGCGTAAAACCCCAACGCATGGCGACGCCCGCGACGGTCGATCCGTCCGAGGGGACGGCCGACATCAGATCGCGCCGGGCGCGGGTCAACCGAACCTCGGTCAGATACGCGGCCGGGGACGTGCTCAACTGGCGCCGGAAGCCCATCTGCAGAGCACGCGGACTTACGTTGACCGCGCGAGCGATGCTCGCCACCGTGAGCGGTGCCTCGGGTGAGGTCTCGATCAAATCAACCGCGTCCTGTACCGCACATCGGGAGACTGACCTCGGCTGCGCAAGGAGCGCCGCTGAGTAACTGTTCGGCTGCACCATCAGCAGGGTCGCCATCAACTGTTCCCGCAACTGTCCGACCATCATCGGCGCAATTCGCTCGGAGGCATCAACTCGCTCGAACATGTCCTGCATCAGGCTCACTGCCCCCCATACTGCGGCCAATGCGGTGGGGCGGCTCACCAGGGGCGCAAAGCCCAATTGTCGTTCCCCAGCATCCGGCGCAAGGTGGCGGGCGAAGGCCGTGAGCGCGGATAACTCCAAACGCGCGCACAGCATCGCGAAGCCGGGGCTCCATTTCATCCGCAGGTCCTGATCCGGAGAGATCACTCCCGCCGAATTTCCCGCGGCGACGCTGAACTCGTGTCCCGCCTGCCGCAGCTGCATAGTCCCCTCCAACGGAAGGGTCAATGCGACGTAATCATCGAGTGGAGGAGCGACGACCTCGAGCTCCGCGCCATACTTCATGTAGTACAAACTGATCGGGCCCAGCGAAACTCCGTGTATGCGGGCGTCCAGTGTCTGTCCTGGCCGGATACGGAGATGATTCTCAGAGAGCAACTGTGCGCCCTCATTCTCTGCTTGACTCAACTCCGAAGTGCGAACGAGGCAGTAGCGACTGAGCGGAGCGGTTTCAGCCCCGTACGGAGCGACGTCAGCAGCCGATATTTGTGAGCGCATGAAGTCCCCTCGTTCTGATTCGGACATTCCTATGCATCGATCATCAGCGCCTATCTGGAATATATCACCCCAGATAGGCTATCGATATAACAGATAACATACGGACGGCTCATCGCTGCCGAGGGAAGCCGTGGCGGTGCTGGAGAAGGAGGGCCGGATAGGGGCCGACAGCTGTTGTGGTGGCAAACGGCCGGCGGGGGCAGAGTCTGGTGGGCCCTTTTCCTGTCGGCGATTTTGGCAGTAGGGAGGGGCCTGCTGGGCGGGCGTCAGAAATAGACCGTGGCGGCCTCGTCGGTAACGTACTGAACGAAGACACGCGCCATGACAGGCAATCGAGTGGTTCTGGCATGTGGTCAGCACTCGTGGGTGTCGCGGATGCTGCACAAGTGCGCAGACGGTTGAACTTGTTCAGGCGCATTTCCCGGGAACTTCTGCGATGGTGCGACCGGAATCGATCACACGATGGGCAGCCTCGACCTTGTGCTCGGCCGCGAACGACCGAGCCTGCGAGGAGGGATACGGACATCCTTTCAGCGGGACCGGCGTCCCGCGAACGCGGTGTCCACGTGCCGGGGCGCCACCGCAAGTGTGAAGGGTCAGTGCGATGCCCAGCCCTGAAGCGCTCGCCCTGTGACCGGAACGGTGAAGTTGGGCTATCGCCGAATGCACCGTCCCGAGAGTCACCATGACGGGACCGGCGAGGATCGTCGGCCGACGCAGCGTCCCAGCCCCGAGTCTGCCGATGATCGGGGTGGTGGCGGCCGCGACGAGCAACGTCGATGTTCAGTGCCCACTGTGCATCGGTCAATGCGCCCCCGTATCGGCCAGCGGTGGCAGGAGTCAGCGGTGCACCGAGACTGCTTCCGATGCCGGTGATGGTGGTGAGCATCGCCAGCGTGAGCACCAATCCGTGGTCTTGTCACGGTGGTCACGCGTTAGCGAGCCACGCCGAGCCGAGTTGATCGACACCCTACTCACACGGGGTCGATCGAGGAGATTAGCCACCGACCGTCGACCTTCTCGAGGCCGATACGAAGGCGGGCACCGTCAACCTTCGGCGTTTGCTGGTCGGCAGCGGTTGTGGACTGGTTGATGAACGCGAGCACCGTGGCATGCGCCTGGTCGGCATCGACTACCGACGCATCCTGTACAGCCGTGGTGGTGACGATCTTCCGATCGGCGGCCGACGGCCGGACGGCGGAGTCGATTAGTTGCTGGAAATCCGACTTGAAGTCTCCGGTCAGGGCGTCGGTCGCGCCGGTGAGCGAGGCATCGAGAGTGTCGTAGCTGTAGGAAAGAACCTTGGGCAACAGATCGCGGGTGGCTGCCACGGCCTCTGCTCGGGAGGCGTCGGTGGTCTCCATGGCGCGCACCTTCCCGAAAAGTACGGCGCCGATCGCGAGAAGCGCGCAGAGGATGAACGCCGAGCACCCGAGTGCAAGGACTCGCCGGCGACTCCTACTTGCGCCTGGGTGGCCCGGTTCGATCGAGACCTCCGTGGGGGTGCCTGACGGCTCACCGGCCGTCGTCGAATCGGCAGGAACCACGTCCTGAGGTGTGGCGGTTGATTTCATGGTTGTGCTCTCGGTGGTGGTCATGCGACGAACTCCAGATTAGAGATCATCCAGTGGTCGTTCTCCTGGGCGAGGCTTATTCTCATGCGGAAATGCCGCTGTTCGCCGTCCGGGGCCTGAGCGTTCTTGACTGTTGCGGTCACTGCCGTTAGGACCTGTGCACTTGTCGGGTCCTCGTGGACAATCCCGGCCTCGATGACGTTTCCTACCGAATCGACCTTGCTGTCACTGACCATCTGGGTGACCGTGGCTGCTTGCTGGGCGAACTGGTCTCTGAATGCACCGGTCGCCATGCTCAGGACGTGGTCGATATCGGATTGCGCGGTGTCGGCTTTGATGCTCGTGAGACCGATCGAAGTATCACGAGCAACGTCGAGCACGGCCGCACGCCGCGCGTCGGCTCGGTTCGCGTCCTGCAGTCTGCCCCACAAGGTGGCTGTGACAACGGAGGTAGCGACGATGGCCGCCACGAGCACGAACATTGTTGCGCTGAAGGCTTTGTGGTGGGCCAGGTACTTGCGTCCGTGCGTGAGCGCGGTCCATGTCGCACCATTGCCCGGCTCGTCTCGTGTCGCTACCGATTCCGCGTTCTCGTCGACCTGCCGGGGATTTCGAGGGTCTGCGCGATCGATGAGTCCCACAGCAGTGTCCGAACCGACATCTACTTCAGAATCAGATTTTTCCATGTTTTCTTCTCCATATCTTGCTCCTTGGCGGACACGGTGCCCAGCAGGTACAACCGCCCATCCGGACCTGACAACAACCCAGTTCGTGGGTCGTACGTGGTTTTCCAATCGCTGGTCTGCGCATGAAGTCCCGAACTGACCGAAGCGCCATCCGGCGCCGGTGCCGTCGCGGCCGCCGGTGCGGGCGACGACGGCGGGAGCGTGGGGAACCCGGGCGACGACAGCGTGACGGGGGGAACCGAGCCGACGGGTACGGGCTGGCTGCCACGCGGTCTGCCGAGGCACTCCTCGAAGTAGGGGGTTCGAAGGTCTTGGTCGTTCGCGCACGGGGTGTTGCGTGCTCCACGCACGTCCCGCGGATCGTCCTGGGCAACCTTGCAGTACATGTCCGCCGGTTGCGGTGCCGGACTGACGTCCTCCCACGCTCGTTGCTCGGACATAGGATTGAATCCCTCGTAGCACGGCGGCGGGTCGTTCGCCGTTGTGCGCACCCGAAGGCGGATGGACGTTCCCTCATCGGTGTGGATGAAGGCCGTCTGCAACGCGGCGACCACAGCGGGATACAACACCAGGGACTGCGTCAGGCCCGGAATCTGGAGTCGCAGAACTTCTCCGGTGGACGTGAGATTGTCGAGCAGCACCGGCAACGACTGGGATATCCCCGCTTCCAGGTCGGTGATCGCTGTTGCCGTCGTGGGAGCGTCGTCGACGACCGCCCGAAGATCATGGTCGCTGTGCGCAAGTTGCGCGGTGAACGATGCCATATCCCTGGTCAGTGATTGAACGTCGGCGTTGACGGAACTCTGGGTCTGGAGGAAGGGTGGAAGCTCTCGGAACACCTCGCCGGATGAGTCAGCGTGTTCGGCGGCATCGCTGACGATGGTGTCTGCGTGCGAGATGATTTCCCGGATGTCCTGTTCGGCACCCTGAAAAGCGGTGGACATCTCATCGAGAAGCACAGCCGAATTGCCGGCCGGGATTGCCCGCGCAAGCGCGGTCACGCTCGTCAGCATGTTCGTGATGGGCTCTTGCGGGGCCGTGCGGTCGGCGGGGATGACCGTACCGGCGTGCAGGAAGGGCGGTTGGTCCGTTCCGGACGTGAGCTCGACATACTGTTCGCCGACGGCGGTCGAACTGCGAATCGTGGCGTGCACGTCGGCCGGAATCGACGTGGCGTCGTCGAGGGCGAGGTCGAGTCGAGCGCCGGTTCCGTGCAGTGCGAGGCCAGCGACCTTGCCGACCTCGACGCCACGCAGGGTGACCAGGGCGCCGACGTAGATTCCGGTGGCGTCGGTGATTTCCGCGGAGACGTGGTACTGCTGAAATCCGATGAGACGTGGAAGCTTCAGGTACTGAACTATGACGACAGCTGTGGCCACGACCGCGATGATGGCGAAGGCGGTGAGCTGCATTTTGATCAACCGTGTGAACATGTCAGTTTCCCTGCCCGGGGAGTGGAAGCGCGGGAATCAGCAACGATTGCAACGGATTGGTTGTCCGTCCCGCGTCGGTTGGTGGCGCGGTCACGATCGGAGCCGTCGCAAACGCCCCACCGAGGTCCTTGGTGGTGAGATTGAACGTGCCTGCAGCGCTGAGGTAGTCGCCTTTGAGGACGTTGTCGTGAGTGCTGACCGGAAACAGTAGGGTGAGGAGGATGTCGGCGGCGTTCGGTAGGTCCGGAGCAGCGGTTACCAGGCTGTCGAGGATCGGTTGAAGGTCCGACATGATCGACAGCAGCGACTCGCGTGATCCCTCGACGGTTTGGGTGCCGAGATCTCCGAAGGTCGCCATCGCGCCGGCGGCGTTGACGATGTCGTTCGACTGTCTGTTCAGTACGGTCAACCCGGGTTCGAGTCGTTCTATTGCACTGCCGAGTTCGACCTTTTGATCTGTGAGGCTCTTACCGAACGTGTCCATCTGATCGATCAGGCCGGTGATCTCGTAGCGCTGGGTGTCGAGCGTTCCGATCAGTGCGTTGAGTTGATCGATGAGGTTCCGCACTGTTCGATCGTTCCCACCGAAGGACTTGTTCATCTCGACAGTGATGGTTCGCAGGTGGTCGACGGCGCCGCCGTTGAGCCACAGTGACAAGGAACCGAGTAACTCCTCGGTCTCCGGGAACTTGGAGGTGCGATCGAGCGGTATCACGGCACCGTCGTCGAGATGGCCGGTGCTCTGTCCATTCGGTGGGACAGCGAGCTCGACGATCTGGGCGCCGAGGAGGCTCTTCTGGCTTACCGCCGCGGTGGTGTCGGACGGCAGGACGACGTCACCGCGTATGCCGACCTCCACCACCGGTTGCCAGCCGTCCAGGCGGATCGACTTCACTGTTCCGACCGTGACGTCATTCAACTTCACTTCGGAATTCGGAACCAGGTTGGCGACGCTGTGGAATTGGAGGGAGACGGTGTAGCTGCCCTCGCCCGTTCCTTCACCAGGTAGGACGATCGAGTTGACACCTTTGAACCCGCACCCGGTGAGGGTGGCGGCGGCGAGGGTGAGGGCGGTGCATGCGCTGATGCGGCGGAGTGTGCGGCTCACTTTGGTCCTCCAGAAATTCCGAAGAGGGATCCCAGCGCGCCGGTAGTGATGGGCGGTGTCCCGGGAACTGGCACTGTTGCGGCCCCTGCCGCTGCTTGGTCGGTGGTACCCGGACGGTTCAAGATGTTGAAGCCCAGAGGCAGATTCGGATTGTCGAACTGCTTCAGGTAGGGGTCGAGAGATGCACGGCAGTCGTCGAGGGTCCCCCCGAGAGAGAAGACGGTCTGGCACACGAATGTCGGTACGTCGCCGAAATGTGGCAGCGCGATTCTGCCGGTGAAGGAATGTGAATTCGGGTCGTAGATGTTGTAGAAGTTGGCCAAGGTGATCGGTAGCGAGTGCAACACATTGGCCAATGCGGTCTGGTTTTCTTGGACCATGGTCGCGACGTCGCTGAGTTGGCCGACGCTCGACTGAATTCGGTCCTTGTTCTGCAGGACGAAATCGGACACTGCGCGCAGGGCCTCATCCAGCTGCGTGAGCGCTTCTGCCATCCGACCCCGATTATCGTTCAGCAACGCTGCAATCGAAGCCAACTGGGATGTGAGAGTTTGTATTTGCGCGTCACTCTGGTTCATCGCACGAATGAACTTGTTGAGGTTGTCGACCGTCGCGAAGAGGTTCGTGCTGTTCCGTCCGATGGTTGCCGCGGCATCGTGTAACGCGGAGATGGTCTCGCGAAGTGATTGGCCATTGCCTTCGAATCCGGCAGCGGCACTGTCGACGAATCGTGCGAGGGAGCCGGCTTGGTCACTGCCCTGGGGTCCGAGCGCGTCTGTGAGGGTCGTCAGCTCATCTTTGATCTGGTCCCATTCCACCGGCACCGCCGTGCGTTCGACCGGTATGTCGGCGCCGTCGATGAGCTGAGGTCCGCCCGTGTACGCAGGTGCGATTTGGATGTATCGCCCGCTGACGAGCGCGGGTGCGACGATCGCGGCCATCGCGTCGGCCGGCACCTTGCGGTTGCCGTCGAACTCGAAGGTCACGACGACTTCATCACCGCGGGGTTCGACGTCCGTGACCTTTCCAACCTTCACACCGAGGATGCGCACCTCGTCGTCGGTGTAGAGTCCGCTGACCCGCTCGAAATGCGCGGTGACCCGTGTTGCCGGAGCGACGTGATTCCACACGGTGATCGTGCCGAATCCCATGGTGATGACTGCGACGACGCCGATCGCAAGGTACGCCCACCGCCTTGCGCGGCCTGTCGTGGGGGACATCAGCGGCCTCCCGTCATCAGTTCCGGCAGACCGGGAATCAGGTTGGTGGGAGCGAGGTTCGGTATGTACAGGTTGAACCCGGGGAAGGCGGACAGGACCTCTCCCAGGGCGCGAAGCACTCCGGCGCCACCGGTGAGAGTCCCCGCGACCGACTCGCGGTTGCGTTGGAGGAGCGCGAGCGCGGTGTCCAGTTGAACCAGCGCAGGACGGAGTTGTTCCTGATTGTCGGTCACGGTCCCCTTCAGCTGTACCGACAGGGCCGAGGTGTTGCTGAACAGTTGGTCGAGGGCCTGGCGTTGTTCGTTCAGTGTCGATATCAACGTCGAGCCATCTCCGATGAGTTGCTGGACTTGGGTGTCCCGGCTCGCGAGGATTCCGGACACGCTGGCGGTACTCGCCAAGAGATCCTGAACCGCCTGGTCACGACTTCCGACGGTCGTCGAAATACGCTTCATTCCGTCGAGGAAGGGTCGGATCTCGTCGGTGGTGTCATCGAATGTCCGGGAAAGGACATCCAGGTACTCCGAGACTCGGGGAGTATCGATGTCGCTCACGTTCTTCGTCAGATCCTCGAGCGCGGCGGCGACGTCGTAGGGTGGCGTCGTGCGGTCGAGCGGGATCAGTTCGTTGTCGCCCAGGTTTTCGTCGCCGTCCGGCACCACCTGCAATGCCTTGCGGCCGAGCGGGTTTTGTGCCTTGATCTGGGCGGTGGTGAGATCACCCAGTTCCACCGAGTCGTTGTCGATGGTGAAGGTGACCTGTACCCAGGTGTCCATCAGCTCGACCTCGTCGACCTTGCCGGCGTGGACCCCCGAGACGATGACGCTGTCGCCGGATGCGATGCCCCCCGCCTCGGTGAAGGCCGCACGATAAGTTCTGCCGCCGAAAGAGCCCATGCCGCCGTTGATCGTGAGAACGGCAACGAGGCCCACCACGATCACTGCGGTACCGACGAAACCGAGGCCGGCTGCGCTCCAGCGGGGGAGTCGTAGTTGCTTCATTTCACCGGCTCTCCGTTGCAGCGGGCAATGTCACTGTTGATCCACGGAGTCTTGACATCCTGACCTAACGGGTCGAATTGGAATCGCAGGTTGCAGAGGAAGAAGTTGAAGAAGTCGCCGCTGACCCCGATCCGGCTGACTGCACGGTAGGTCTCCGGTAGCTCTTGCAGTGTGCCTTCCAGTGAAGCGGTGTTGTCGTTGATCGTGGTGGAGGCTTGCTGGAGTTTCGGCAGAGAATCCTTCAGATCGGGCCGTACCTGCGACAGCAGATCCGCCGCCGAGGACGTCAGACCGTTGATCTGCACCACGGCCTGCGATACCGGGTCGCGGCCCTCCGACAGAGCAGAAACCAATCCCTGCAGTTGGTCGATCAGGTCCGTCACTGTGCGATCCCGGCTACTGATGACGCCGAAGCCGTCGCGGAGGTTGGTGATGACCTGACCGATGACCTGGTCGCGATCTGCCAGGGTGGATGTGAGCGAGGCCGTCGACGCCATCAGGGTGGCGATCGAGCCTGATTCCCCCTGGAATGCGGCGATGAGCGATCCGGTCAGGGAATTGACCTGCTCGGGGTCGAGGGTACGGAACAGTGGCTTGAAGCCACCGACCAGTACGTCGAGATCGACGGCCGGGCGTGTGCGCTCGACCGGGATCGTCCCACCTTCGGGGAAAGATCCTGCACCATCACCGTCGCCCGGGAGAAGTTCGAGATAGCGATCACCCACCAGATTCTTGTAGCGAATCGCGGCCTCCACGCTCTCCGGCAGCTCAGGTGCATCGGACACGTCGAACGTGACTCGCACTTCGTTCCCATCGGTCAGTTCGAGACCGCCCACGGTTCCGATCCGGACCCCGCCGATGCGGACCTCCTGGTTCGGCTTCAGGAAGGACGCATCGGTGAATATGGCGTGATACGTCGATTTCGGACCACCAGTCTGGGTTTCGTTCAGCGCGAGACCGAGAAGGGCTGCGGCGATGGCAGCGACCAGAAAGAAGATCGACAGTTTCACTGTTGTCGCAATGTTCTTCATGGGTTGCCGGCCCCCTTGGTTCCGAGATCTCCGAACAGGAACTGTCCGAGCTGAACCCACCCGATTTGAATGTTGTTGTTCTTGGCCGGGTAGGGGTTGGCGCCGGTGTCGTAGGCGACGTAGGGGACAGAATCCGGATTTGCGTGCGGCAGTCCGTGACAGTCCGGGCCCGTGTCGACACCCGTCTTCGGCAAGTCCCGCGGGAATTCGTACGCGGGAAGCCCAGGAACGAAGCCCAGCTCCGCGCTCATGTTCTTCTGCACACCCCCGTATCCGGGCCCACCCATGACCGCCCGCCACTGATCGGCGTTGTAGGACGAGCCCGCGACCAGGCAGGACACCACTGGCGAATAGCGCTCCAAGACACCAACCGTGGGCTCGAGGACGTCCAGGGTGGTGATGAGGCGGCCGCCGTTGTTGCGCAGGAAATCAGAGTTGTCGTTGCCGAACTTCGTCATGGACAGCCAGAAGGCGCCGAACTGCGCCTGCCGTTCTGTGACGGTCTCACTCGTGATGCCGACGTTCGACATGGTCTCGATGAGGGGCGGGAAGGACTGTGAATAGTCGTGAACCACCTCGGTTGCGGCTGGCAGCGTATCGACCACGGCAGGAAGATTGGGATTGAATTTGTTGAGGTACTCGTCGAGCTTGCGCATAATATTCGAAATTTGATCGCCCTTACCGTCGACGGACCTGGCGACGGACCCGAGCGCGGTGTTCAGCTTCTGCGGGTCGAGAGCTGCTAGTGCCTTCATCACCGCGTCGAAGGTCGAATTCAGCTCGACGGTAACGTCATCGGTGGCGAGAACGGTGTTCGGCCGGAGGTGGTTCGCCGGGGTGGCTTCCGTGTCGGAGATCAGATCGACGAACTTGACGCCGAACACCGTCGGCGGAATGATTCGGGCCTTAATATCGCCGGGAATCTCGGAGATTCGGTCAGGGTCGATGTTCAGGTGCAGCCGCGCGCCGTCGCCGTCCACATCGATGTCACCGACAGTGCCGACGGGGACGCCGCGGAGTTTCACGGCTGCGCCCGGTTCCATGAGGAGGCCGGCGCGTGGCGACATGAGGGTCACGATCTCCGATCGTGTGAAGGCTTGGTTGAATTGGGCAATCGCCGCCGCGACCATCGCGCCGACGGCGAAGACCGCGACGCAGCCGAGAAGGGGCAGCCGCTGGGAGTGTCGAGTGGTCACTGTCTACCCCGTGATGTGCACAGTCGAGGCGCCACCGTAGATGGCGAGATCCAATACGAGGTCGATCATCATCACCGATATCAGGGAGGAGCGGACGGCACGGCCGACGGCCTCACCGACGCCGGCGGGCCCCCCGGAAGCGTGATACCCGTGGTAGCAGTGATTGGCCATGACGAAAACGGCCATGACCAACGCCTTCACGAACGACCAGAAAATGTCGCTGGGTATCAGGAAGACGCTGAAGTAGTGGTCGTACGTGCCACCGGACTGTCCGTACCCTGCGGTGACTATGAGGCGCGTCGCGATGAACGAACCGATCAGTGCCAGGCAGTAGAGCGGGACGACCGCAATCGATCCCGCCAGAATGCGCGTCGTGACGAGGAAGGGCACCGACGGGACGGCCATGACCTCGAGTGCATCGATTTCCTCACTGATTCGCATCGCGCCGATCTGTGCGGTAAATCCGGCGCCGACGGTGGCCGTCAATGCGATGCCGGC
Organism: Rhodococcus sp. USK10; assembly: GCF_019378875.1. NCBI lineage: Bacteria > Bacillati > Actinomycetota > Actinomycetes > Mycobacteriales > Nocardiaceae > Rhodococcus > Rhodococcus sp. USK10. The sequence goes on along the minus strand of NZ_CP076047.1, from coordinate 174,791 downwards.
GATGACCGGCGCGACCTCACGTGTGTTGGAGTACGACGCCACGAAGCCTGCGAGCGCTTCGATGCCGACGTTCGCGAGGGAACTGTAGCCTTGGAGTCCTACCTCCACTCCGATCGCGGCAGTCATGAACACGACCACGACGACAGTGCCGCCGATCACCGCGAGACCACCGGTGCCGAGACTCACCGACGCCAGCAGTCGCATGACCTCCTTCCAGTACCGCCGAGACGCGTGTGGCACTCCGGTGACGACATGACCGTAGAAGTCGGCCTGTGAACCGATTTCCGTCAGCTTGCGGACAGGCGCTCGATATATGAGGTGAAGCCGCCTGCCCATTCGAGACGTGGGATACACGATTGTTGCGCCCCTAATATTTTGACTGGAGGAAGATTGCGGAGATGATCGAGTTGGCCAGAAAGAGCAGCATGAAGCTGAAGACGACCGTCTGGTTGACGGCGTCCCCGACCCCCTTGGGGCCACCTTTGGCCTTGATGCCCAGATAGCAGGCGACCAACCCGGCGAGCAGCCCGAACACTGCTGCCTTCAGTTCGCTGACGAGGAAATCGACGAGATTGACCAATAGGGTCAAGCTCGCTACGAATTGGCCGGCACTGGCGTTCTGAACGAGGACGGTGAACAGGAAGCTTCCGGTGAGACCGACGACGGTTACTATTCCGTTCAACGCGAGAGCCACGAGGGTCGAAGCGATCACACGCGGCGCTACGAGGCGCTGCACGGGATCGAGACCGAGGACTTCGATTGCGTCGATCTCCTCGCGGATTTTTCGCGCACCGAGATCAGCGCATATTGCGGTTCCACCCGCGCCGGCGACAACGAGGACGCTGACGAGAGGCCCGATCTCACGGACCACCGCCATACCCGCTCCCGCCCCCGACAGGTCGGAAGCGCCGAGTTCTGCCATCAATTGGGTGAGCTGGAAGACGACGATCACACAAAATGGAATGGCCACCATGATGGTGGGGACAAGTGCGACGCGAGCGATGAACCAGGATTGAGTGATGAGTTCCTCGACCTCGAACGGCCGCCGGAACATGTGCTTGAACGTCTTCCCGCTCATCCGATAGAAGCCGCCGACATCACCGGCAACCGTCCAGATCCCGCGACGAGCAGCCTCGGATGCGGTGCGCATCCTGGTGGTCACCACAGCCGGACTGCCTGGTCTACCCTCGCGGCCGCCGACAATATTGCAATGAGCGGATACGTATCGTGCGGAGTCGTCGTCATTGTCACGTGTGTCCTCCAGTAGGAACGGGCCGCCGGACGGCGTAGTCACGCGCGTCTGCATGGCTTCGTGGAATCTGGTCGCACAGTCATGGGCACCGCTTCGCGCCCCGCCGATACTCGTCATTCCGGGTGTCGGCTGGTTGCCATCTGTCCCCGCTCCCGCGTTTCGGGCGGTTACGAGCAACCGTGTCGCGGGACATATTTCTGCGGGGGTTGTGTGCTGACACACACTAAGGCGCACTATGTTATAACGTCAAGGTGGAGCTTGGGTTGTGATGATGATTGCCGTCATCGGCGTGCTCTATCGTCCCTGAGACGGCATCTGGCCGAGCATGTCTCGTGCCCCTCCCTGCATGTCGCCATCCCGCGAGGCGTGTGCGCGGAGATCTCGGTGGGAGTTTCGGTCTTGTGGAAAATTCTGACGACCGGGGTTCTTTGTTATCACATATTGCTTTATGGTGACGAGACGACGTAGCTGGTATGGACTGCGTGGCTGCAACGCGCATGTCAGTCGCGCCTGAGCTCGTCCAGGGACCCTCATGTGTCGGAGTAAACCGATCAGACCGTTGGTCCGCGCGCCGGGTGAGTAGTTCCGTGTCAGTGCAAGCAGGTGGATCACAGGAGGTAGACATGGGTGTGGAAGTGGCGGTTCAGGACTTGACCAAATCCTTCGGCTCGCAGCGGATCTGGCAGGACGTCACATTGACCCTTCCGGCCGGTGAGGTCAGTGCGTTGCTGGGTCCGTCGGGCACGGGTAAGTCGGTGTTCTTGAAGTCGCTGATCGGTCTGCTCCGTCCGGAGCAGGGGTCGATTGTGATCGACGGCACCAACATTCTCGAGTGCTCGTCGAAGGAGTTGTACGAGATCCGGAAGTTGTTCGGGGTGCTGTTCCAGGACGGTGCGCTGTTCGGGTCGATGAACCTGTTCGACAACGTGGCGTTCCCGTTGCGGGAGCACACCAAGAAGTCCGAGTCCGAGATCCGCAAGATCGTGATGGAGAAGATGGAGCTGGTCGGCCTGCTCGGGGCCGAGGACAAGCTGCCCGGGGAGATCTCCGGTGGTATGCGCAAACGTGCCGGGCTGGCGCGGGCGCTGGTGCTGGATCCGCAGATCATTCTGGTGGACGAGCCCGACTCCGGCCTCGACCCCGTCCGCACCACGTACATTTCGCAGACGTTGATCGACATCAATGCGGAGATCGATGCGACGATTCTGATCGTGTCGCACAACATCAACCTGGCGCGGACGGTGCCGGACAACATCGGCATGCTGTTTCGTCGTCAGTTGGTGATGTTCGGACCGCGGGAAGTGCTGCTGACTTCGGAGGAGCCGGTGGTCAAGCAGTTCCTGAACGGCACGATGATCGGTCCGATCGGGATGTCGGAGGAGAAGGACGATGCCACCATGGCTGCCGAGCAGGCGATGGTCGACGCCGGTCATCATGCCGGTGGTGTCGACGATGTCGAGGGCATCGTTCCGCAGATGAAGGCGACGCCGGGGATGCCGTTCCGGCAGGCCGTGGCCCGCCGGCAGGAGCGGGTCCGGCACATCATGCATACCCTTCCCGAGAGCGCGCAGATGGCCATTCAGGAAAGCTTCGACGACACCTCTGTGACAATGGATTTCGGAGGCGGGTTCACCGATTCAATCTATGAAGACGCAGTCGATTCGCCCTCGACCGGGCGTGGCTGGAGCTATGCGCCATAGACGTCGGTCTGGCGTTGTTGACACACAATTCTCAAACTCGAGTGCCCCGCCCCCTCCTGCGATCGCAGCCGGGCGCCGAACTTGGATCAAGGCCGGGGGCGTCGTGCGCGGCGAACGCACCGGACGAGAGGTCAATCAGAATGTCGTGACGACTGGGGTCCCGCACCAGGATGCCGGTGAGGGGCGACAGTCGTTCTCGAGCCGTTAGCGGTGCTCGAACACCGGCGTGCGCTTTCAAGGCGAACGTCGTCGTCACTCCCTCTATCTCGCCACCGATGCTTTCGGTGAGCGTGGTCCGGACGAGCGGTGACCGATTCCTTCGCCATCATCGCCACTGAGATATCTCGGTGACAGGCTGAGATGGGACGGGCCGGGACAGGTGTCTCCGACGCGCGTCCATCACGCCGGTCACTGTGGGGCGAATCGTCCAGCGCGGTAGTCGAGGAATGCCTGGCGAATTTGCGCCTCGGTATTCATCACGAACGGTCCGCCCGCGACCACCGGTTCGTGTAATGGTTCTCCCGCACCGAGAAGAACTCGCAGATCTGTGACCGCGGTGACGCTGAGTTCGGTGTCATCGCCGCTGGTAGGACGGTCCAGCCACAGAGTCTGCCCAGCTCGGCCGGAGGTGTGGGTCGCGCCGAATTCGCCATTTCCTCCGCTGCCCGCGGTCATGAACTGAACGTCGCCGGAACCGAGAACCCCACAATTTCCACGATTATCGGAATGGGTGAGCGCACCCTCGATTACATAGGTGATCGTTTCGATTCCTCGATGCGGGTGCATTCCGAAGGCGCCGATTCCGAAGTCGTCTTCCATCATGAGCAGGAACGGATCGTGGCGCACCCAGTTGCCCGCCGGGATCATTGCCCGAGCGACGTGCTGGGGCGAATCCTTGATCAGGGCGGGATCGTCGACGTGGGCGATACGACGAGCGATCGGCACGCTAGCGGGCTCGCGGTTCATGCCCATGTTCCTTTCGGCCTGGCTCCACGGTCGCCGGTGTACAGGCAACTCGCACAATGTGTTATCGAATATTGCACACTGGTGAGGTGTCCACGCCACCGCGGGTGGGTTCGGATTCGGCAACTGTATCGACTGCCGCAAGAACGCAATGGGCTCCGCCATTTTTTGGCGGTGCGCGCAAGAGGCATGTGGCCCGGGTCACGTAGCGTTTGTGGTGGTCGTACTCAGGATGTCGACACCGCAGATCAAGGGCCACTTTCGCCGGCGACTCGTGTCCACGACGTACAAGTCGAAGCTCCCTGTCTGGCCGATGGTTGGCCCAGATGTCCCGTTGAATGAAAGAAGTGAGAACAGTGACTGCTACTGCGATGCCGCGTGATACCCGGGATTTGTTGGCGGAGGCGGTGAAGATTGTTCCGGTGGTGGCCGAGGGGGCGCCGGAGGCGTTGGAGTTGCGGCGTGCTCCGGATCGTTCGGTGCAGGCGTTGGTCGATGGTGGTTTGACGGTGATGTCGTTGCCGGTGGAGCGGGGTGGGTGGCGTGCGCCGACGGCAGTGCAGGCGGAGGTGATGGCGACCCTGGCCGAGGCGGATGGGTCGTTTGCGTGGGTGACGTCGATTTACAACGCGGTCGGGCACATGGTGTGTGCGTTCGGTGATCAGGCGCTCGATGAGTTCCTCAGTTCGGATGTTCCGCGTTCGGCGGGTGTGTTCGCGGTGACCGGCCGTGCCGCGGCGGTCGAGGGTGGGTATCGGGTCAGCGGTAAGTGGGGTTTCAGCTCGGGTCAGCATCATGCTGGTTGGATCATCGTTCCGGGTATTCCGGACGAGGGTGGGGCGCCGGTTGCGTTCCTGGTGCCGAAGGCGGAGTTCGAGGTCAAGGACGACTGGTTCGTCACCGGTTTCATCGGGACTGGCTCGAACACGGTGGTGCTCGAGGATGTGTTCGTGCCCGAGCATCGGGCGATTCCGTTCATGGACATTGTGACCGGGAATTATCGGACGGCGTCGTTGGCCGGTGACACCTATTACAACCAGCCGTTTGTGCCGTTTATGTGTGCGATGTCGGTGGGTCCGGCGATCGGGCTGGGTCGTGCGGCGTTGCGGGCGTTCGAGGAGCGGGTGGGGTCTCGGGGGATCACTTACACCAACTATGCCCGGCAGGCCGATGCGCCGATCACGTTTCATCAGCTTGCTGAGGCGCGGATGAAGCTTGATCAGGCGAAGTTCCATGCGGACCGGATTACCGGTGCGGTCGATGGGCATGCGGCGTCCGGGGCGGTGTGGGAGATCGCCGAGCGGGTGCGGTGTCGGGCGGATATCGCGTGGGCGATCAAGCTGACGCGGGAGGCTTGCGAGATCATCGAGCACGGTTCCGGTGCGAATGCGTTGCGGGGTTCGGACAAGCTCGGTTCGATTCTGCGGGACATCCGCACCATGTCGGTGCACTCGTTCCTGTTGCACTCGACCAATGCGGAGTTGTACGGGCGGATCCTCGCGGGCAACGAACCCGACGTCCCCTTCATCTGACGAGAGACCATGTGTGCAATCGCCTTGCATCATGTGCAGTCGCAGCGACGGTCATGGGCTGCAGGAGAAAAGGAATCAGATCGATGAGTAATGAGAGCGATTCACTTCAGCACAGTTTCAAAGAGGCTATGGCTCACGTGGCGACTCCGGTTGCGGTCGTGTCCTCCGTGGACGGAGGACTGCCCGTCGGAACGACCGTCAGCGCCTTTATGTCACTGTCGATGACCCCACCGATGGTCCTGGTCTCCCTGGACAAGGGTTCGGAGACGCTCGAACTCGTGGCGACTTCGCGGCGGTTCGGCCTGAACATCCTCGCCAGTGACCAAACGTCGACCGCGCTGAAGTTCGCGAAGAAGGGCGGCGTGGGGAAGTTCAACGGCGTCCGGTGGGATCTGGATCATGAGGTGCCCCGGATCACCGGTGTCGCCGGTTGGGTCGCCTGCACCGTGGGGCAGATCGTCGAAGGCGGTGACCACATGATCGTCCTGGGCACCGTTGTAGCGGCGGAGCACGTTCATGGCGAGCCCCTCACCTATCACGGACGGGTGTTCGGAACTCACTCCGCCATCGAAGTGCTGCAGTAGCCCGTCGCGCCCGCCCATGAGCGATCCGGATGGAGTCCATTCTCGCGATCGGAGTTTGGCACATTGCCCATCCCGGTACTCACGGCAGCGCATGAACTGGGCATTGTGCTCAAATTATCGATCCGTTCTTGCGCAATGCGGGACCATGATCCACTGTTATAACAACTTCGCGCCCAACAAGGACGATGCGACGACAGATCCGCCGCTTCTGTCTCAGGCCGAGCCGATCGGGCCCATCCGCTCCCGATCGGCTCGGCTGTCCCGCCGTTCAGCCGTACCCCGATTGCGCCCCGCGCAACATTTCGCATGTAAGGAAAGAGATTCCGATGTCCAACACCCTGACCGCCGCTCACGGGTCCGAGACCCCGGCCGCACAGACCGGCGGTTCGGTCGATCTGGAAACGCTGGAAGCGATTCAGCAGCGAGTGTTGTGGCTTTCGACGTCGATGATCCATCACGCCAACCGAATCCGGCCCAACCCCACAGGTCTGAAGGTGGGCGGCCATCAGGCCTCGTGTGCGTCGATTGTCTCGATCATGACCTCTCTGTGGTTCGAGCAACTCCAGCCGGGCGACCGGGTGTCGGTCAAGCCGCACGCCTCCCCGGTCTTGCACGGCATCAACTACCTGCTCGGTGAACTCGACGAGAAGTACCTGACCACGCTGCGGGAGTTCGGCGGCCTGCAGTCCTACCCCAGCCGGTCCAAGGACCCCGACACCGTCGACTACTCCACCGGTTCGGTCGGTATCGGCGCCACCGCCCCGATCTGGGGTGCCATGGCCCGCCGTTACGTGCAGACCACCACCGGGGGCGCGGGCACCGGCCGCCAGTACTCGCTGGTCGGAGACGCCGAACTCGACGAGGGCGCGGTGTGGGAGGCCATCCTCGACCCCGGTATCGCCGACCTCGGTGAGGTCGTGTGGATCGTGGACCTGAACCGCCAATCCCTGGACCGGGTCATCCCGAACATCGCCGCGAACCGGCTCGAGAAGATGTTCGACGCCGCCGGCTGGCAGGTGATCACCGTCAAGTTCGGCAAGCTCCTCGAAGAACTGTTCACCCGGCCCGGCGGGCAATCACTGCGCACCCGCATCCTCGAGATGCCGAACCCGGAGTACCAGCGGCTGCTGCGCTGCAGCGCCGACGAGGTCCGCACCCGCCTGCCCGGCGACGGCCCCGGCAGCACCGACATCGCCGCCCTGATCGCCGGCCTCGACGACGCCACCCTGACCGCGGCCATCCGCAACCTCGGCGGCCACGACCTGTCCGCACTGACCGCGGCGTACCGGCAGATCGACGACACCCGGCCGACCGTGATCATCGCCTACACCATCAAGGGCTACGGGCTGCCCACCCAGGGACACCCGCAGAACCACTCCTCGCTGCTGTCGGTCGACGAATACGCCTCGCTCGCGGCGGATCTGGGCATGGACCCGGCGTCGCCGTGGGGCCGGTTCGCCGCTGACTCCGCGGCCGGGCGGCGGTGCGCGAGGAACGCGGAGCGGCTGCGCCGGAACCCTGTCCCGGCGCTGCCCGCGCTGACGATTCCCACCGACATCGGCCGCACCCCCAAGGGCACCGCCACCACCCAGGCCGCCCTCGGCCGGGTGCTGCTGGACCTGACCCGCGAAGCCCCCGACGCGGCCAAGCGGGTGGTCACCGTCAGCCCCGACGTCAGCTCGACGACCAACCTCGGCGGGTGGGTCAACAAGGTGGGCGTGTGGTCCGCCGCCGAGCGCCGCAACTGGTTCGACGACGACCGCGAGACGATCATGCACTGGAATGAGCGGCCCACCGGGCAGCACATGGAACTGGGCATCGCCGAAACCAACCTGGTCGGGCTGATGGGGGAACTCGGGGCCACCTGGAGCCGGTGGGGACAACCGCTGTTCCCGATCGGGGTGATGTACGACCCGTTCGTCGAACGGGCGCTGGAACCCTGGTCCTACGGCATCTATGCGGGTGGGCAGTCGATCCTGGTCGGCACCCCCTCCGGTGTCACGTTGGCCGCCGAAGGCGGTGCGCACCAGTCGATCAAGACCCCGTCCATCGGGCTGGAGCAGCCCGGGTGCATCAGCTACGAACCGGCGTTCGCGATCGACACCGAGTGGACCCTGCTGGCCAGCATCGGCCGGCTCGGCCGCCCGGACGGCACCTCCGCCTATCTGCGCCTGTCCACCCGCCCCGTCGACCAAACATTGGCGGCGGTGCCCACCGATCCGGCGGCCCGCGAACGCCGCCGCCGGCAGGTGGTCGCCGGCGGCTACCCCCTCGTTCGTCGAGAGGATGCGCTGGTCACCCTCGTGGCGATGGGCGCGATGGTGACCGAAGCCCTTGTGGCCGCCGACCGCCTCGCTGAGCAAGGCATCCCCGCCGACGTCGTCTGCGTCACCAGTCCCGGGTTGCTGTTCGAGGCGGTCCAGGCGCGGCAGGGCCGCGGGTCCGGGGAGAGCTGGATCCTCGATCAACTCTTCCCCGCCGACCGCGCCACCCCGATGGTCACCGTCCTCGACGGCCACCCGCACACCCTGGCCTTTCTCGCCGGCATCAACCAGGTGCGCAGCACAACCCTCGGGGTCAGCAAATTCGGACAGGTCGGCTCCCTCGACGACGTCTACCGCTATCACGGCATCGACACCGACAGCATCGTGCGGGCCGCGCTCGACATTCTCGCCTGATCTCACACGCCAGGAGCACACAACATCATGACAACCGAACAACTCGCAGGTACGACGGTGCGCATGCCGGCGCTGGGCGAGAGCGTCGACGAGGGCACCATCACCCGGTGGCTCAAGCAACCCGGCGATCACGTCACCGCGGAGGAACCGCTCCTCGAGGTCGCCACCGACAAGGTCGATACGGAGATTCCGTCGCCGATCACCGGGATTCTTCGACACATCCTCGCGGAAGAAAACGACGTCGTCGCAATCGACGCCGAACTGGCAATCATCAGCGAATCGTCCAGTGGTCCGATCGACAATTCGCCTGCGCCTCCGACACCGGCACCCGCTGCGGATCCGGCACCGACCGCAGCAGCGGTGCCCCCGGCTCCGGCGACGGTTCCCTCACCGTCCCCGGAGCCGGACACGGGCAGCACAACTACCCACGTGACGCAGCCCTCCATCGGCGCGATCACCGAAAAGCTGCCGCGCATTCGCCGCACCATCGCCCAGCGGATGGTCGAGTCGCTGCAGACCGCCGCCCAGCTCACGACGGTCCTCGAAGTCGACGTCACCGAGGTCGCCCGGCTACGAACGGCGCACAAGGACGACTTCCTGCAACGGACCGGAATCAAACTCTCGTTCCTGCCGTTCTTCGCCAAAGCCGCCGTCGACGCGCTGGCCGAACACCGCGTTCTCAACGCCTCCCTCAATACGGGGGTCACCGAGGTGACCTACTACGACCACTGCCACTTGGGCATGGCGGTCGACAGCGAGAAGGGGCTGATGGTGCCGACCATCCGCGATGCCCAGCAACTCAGCATCGAGGGCCTCGCCCGGGCGATCGCGGACAAGGCCGACAAGGTCCGTACCGGGAAGATCGCTGCCGATGAGCTATCCGGCGGCACCTTCACCCTCACCAATACCGGAAGCCGCGGCGCCCTGTTCGACACCCCGATCATCAACCAACCCCAGACCGGAATCTTGGGTGTCGGGGCCGTCGTCGAGCGGCTGGTCCCGACGCGACACGACGGCGAGCTCCGTATCGACGTACGGTCGATGGCCTACCTGTCCATCTCCTACGATCACCGCATCGTCGACGGCGCCGACGCTGCCCGCTTCCTCGCGGCCGTCAAAACTAGGCTCGAAAAAGGCTTCACCAAAACGGATTTGACCTGAACGCAAGACATCGAATCGGGACTAGGAGGAATGGTGACCCGAGACACCCACGCCATGCTGGCGTTCGCAACCAAATGGTCCCGTTTCGGCGGAGGAGACGAATACATCCTTCCCGAGTTCGGAATCACCCCCACGGTGTTCTACCAACGCATTCTCGCGATGGTGACCAGCACCCTGATCAACGAAGTCGACTTCGCAACCCGCACACATCTGCGGGAGTTCTGCTCTCACAAAATCGTTCAGGCGAAGGCAACCCCTCCTGTGCAGGTTTCGCGGTAAAACGGCCCGACACGCTGCGGTGTCCCCCTCGGCGGCTGGGTCACTTGCAGGATGCTGGCTACTGGAACACGATGGAGGCCCGGTGATTTCTCGCCGGGCCTCCTCCTGGTCTGCGGTATGTCGACCGCCTCACTCGCCGCCAGAGAGGGCCACGATCGTGATTCCCAGGTGCACGAGACGGGACACGCCCGCCCAGGGGCCCAGCATAGGGAATACCGTCCTATCCAGCGTCACATCGGCGACGAGTTCGAGTGCACCGTCACCGGCCTTGACCGACCGGAGCTGCAACCGTACGGGAGCGGTGGTACCCCGTACAGTCACCTCGCACGGGACGCTCTCGTCCGAAAGGTCGACATTCTCGATCGCCACCTGGACCGTGGGGTGCTCGCGTGTGTGGAGGTAATGCGAGGACCGCAGATGCCAATCACGCGGTGCCAGGCCAGTACTGATCTCGTCGGCGGCGAGGACACCGGTGCCGGCGAGCTTGCCGCCGCCGATTTCTATCGAACCGTCACGAATGGGGAAGTTTCCTCGGACCCACATCGCCCCGAAGGCTTTGGCGCGAAAGGTGACAACTGACCGTGCGGTGTCGACGACGTACGCTCCCGCGGGAATCGAGTCGGGCGAGAAATTGGATGACACGGAGTGAATGTCGGGCATAGCGGAGAGCTCCTCCAATCGGGTGGCCTACGGCACCATCGTAATATGTGATAACAGACATACTAAACGAGTTCGACACTCCTTTCAAACCCTCTCTACCGTCACAGATTCGACTGCTACAAGGACGAAATGAGGCCGCGGCAAGTCCGAGAGGTCGGCGTCGATGCTTGGCACGATGCTCAGCCGCACAGGCCGGCCGCCATTGAAACCGTGCGGATTGATCAACCTCGGCGGCGGCGATTGCACTCTCTGCAAGTCACTGATTGACTATTGCCACGACAGGCCCGGGGAAGTGGGACCATCCCTTCACGCGGCCACCGGGAGAGCTCACGAGGCTGTGGTCCCGGACGATGACACCGCCGCCGCTACCGATCCGGCGAGTCTGAACCACAACCGTCTGCCGTCACGAGGTGCACCGCGGACCCGAACCTAGGAACTGCACGTGCGCTCATCTGTCTCTACCGCCCCAGCCACGCAGCGACGTCTCGCTGCGGTCAGCGAGAGCGACTCTCCTGTTCCCAATGTCGAAACATGCAGTTCGGACACTCAGGACAACCGACCGACACGAGTCACCGGCGCGCAAGCGGTGGTGCGTTCGCTCGAGGCGCTGGACGTAGACGTTGTCTTCGGCATCCCGGGCGGGGCCATCCTGCCCGTCTACGATCCGTTGGTCGACTCCCCGCGAGTCCGCCACGTGTTCGCACGTCATGAGCAAGGCGCCGGGCACGCCGCGACCGGTTACGCGCAGGCCACAGGCAAAGTCGGAGTGTGCATGGCGACTTCCGGGCCGGGCGCGACGAATCTGGTTACTCCCCTTGCCGATGCGCAGATGGACTCGGTGCCGGTGGTGGCCATCACCGGCCAGGTCGGGCGCGGGCTGATCGGCACGGACGCCTTCCAGGAAGCCGACATCTCCGGCATCACCATGCCAATCACCAAGCACAATTTTCTGGTGACGGCCGCCGAGGACATCCCCCGCTCCATTGCAGAGGCATTTCATATCGCCGCCACCGGCCGCCCCGGAGCGGTGCTCGTCGACATACCCAAAGACGTCCTGCAGGCCACGACTACATTCTCCTGGCCCCCCGCCATGGGCCTGCCCGGCTACCGGCCGGTGGCCAAACCGCACCGCAAGCAAATCCGTGCGGCAACCGAACTGATATCCCAAGCCAAGGCACCGGTCCTCTACGTGGGCGGTGGCGTGATCAAAGCCGAGGCCTCGGCCGAGCTGGTCGAGTTCGCGGAACTGACCGGCATTCCCGTCGTGACCACGCTGATGGCGCGAGGAGCGTTCCCGGATAGTCATCGACTGCATTATGGGATGCCCGGTATGCACGGAACCGTCGCCGCAGTGGCGGCACTGCAAAAGAGCGACCTGCTGATCACACTTGGTGCGCGGTTCGATGATCGCGTCACTGGTGAGGTGACCTCGTTCGCGCCCGGCGCGAAGGTCATCCACGCCGATATCGACCCCGCCGAGATAGGGAAGAACCGATACGTCGACATTGCCATCGTCGGCGACTGCAAGAAGACGATCGCGGCCTTCATGGATGAGATCAGTGGGCGACCGGACCGAACTCCGGCGACCGGCCTGGCGGATTGGCTCGCGTACCTCGACGAGGTCCGTCGCGCGTACCCACTCAGCTACGACCGACCCGCAGACGGAAGGCTCTCTCCGGAATTCGTCATCGAGTCCCTCGGCAAAGCTGCTGGTCCCGACGCGATCTATGTTTCCGGCGTCGGACAGCACCAGATGTGGGCCGCTCACTATATCGACTACGAAAAGCCGCGCACCTGGCTCAATTCTGGCGGCCTGGGCACGATGGGTTACGCGGTTCCAGCGGCACTCGGAGCCAAACTCGGAGCACCGGACCGCGAGGTGTGGGCGATCGACGGAGACGGGTGTTTCCAGATGACGAACCAGGAACTGGCCACCGCCGCGATCGAAGGTGTCCCGATCAAGGTCGCCTTGATCAACAACGGAAACCTCGGCATGGTGAAGCAACTTCAGGCGATTCACTACGAGGGCAGGTACTCGAACGTCGACCTCGGTACGCATTCCCGGCGCATCCCTGACTTCGTGCAGCTCTCCGAGGCGCTCGGTTGTGTCGCCCTGCGCTGCGAACGCGAGGAGGACGTTGCCGCGGTGATCGCTGAAGCCCGCTCGATCAACGACCGCCCTGTCGTCATCGACTTCATCGTCGGCGACGACGCCCTGGTGTGGCCGATGATCGCCGCCGGCACCAGCAACGACCAAATCATGGCCGCGCACGGGATCCGTCCCCTGTTCGACGACAACGAGGAATCCATCGAGAGAGCCGCGATCGAGAACTGACGATAAGTATCGCTAGCGTTGTGCACCTGAAATTTACTGGGCTGGTGTGTGTTCGGAGATGAAGATCTCCTCGGTCTTCGTCCAGCCGAACTGATTTCGGGAACTGGCGTCCGTGCCTGATTCAGTCGCGGGTGTCCTTCCCCAGTGCGGCAACGCTTCGGGAGACTTCGCGGTGTGACACTCCAAGTAAGGGAAATATCGTGTTACTTGTATGGGAAATCGTTTCTGCCCGCTCTAGCTCTAGCTCTTGCACGACATCGACGGGCGCGCCGATCGAACTACTGCCGGACTGCTGAGGATTCTTTTGGTGCCGACCGATCGAGCGGTAGCTGGAAATCCGCCCGGGCGCAGCCGGGTACTGACGCCGTGTCGGCCGCTTATGAACTGACGTAGGGTCCGGCGTGCAGGCAATCGGCAAACCGTTATAACATAACTTGACGACTGAGACGGCCGTCGAAGGTCGAGACCAAGCGGAGGATGCGGTGACAGCAACCACACAGGAGCAGCGCTCGTTTGTGCGATCGCTTGCACCGACATCGGTTCCCGATCAGGTGGCGAAGGAGATCCGCCGCGCCATCTTGTGTGGTGAACTGCGGCCGGGGCAGACGTTCTCGCTGCGCGAGATCTCCGGCCAGCTCGGTGTCAGCTTCATTCCGGTCCGCGAGGCCCTTCGCGATCTCGAAGGCCAGGGACTGGTCATCACCCGACCCGGCAAGAGCGCGATGGTGGCCCCACTAGCGCATGACGATCTTCATGGCATCTATCGTCTGCGTCGGCAGATCGAACCCGAGCTCGCCGGGCGCGCTTCCAAGAAGCTCACGAGCCAGGATTTCGACCGGCTCGAGGGATACTTGACGATGTTCGCCGACGAGACGTCGGGTATCGACGACATCTACGACGCCCATCACGCGTTCCATTACGAACTGCTGCGTCCAGCGGCGACGGCTTGGGATCTGCGCACTCTCGAAGGGTTGTGGCATGCCGCGGAGCGGTACGTCCGGCTCGCCTTTTCCGGACGCGACGCCGAACCGGACGAACCGGGCAGACGGTGGCACACACACAATGAACTCCTGGTCGCCACGCGTACCGGTGGAATCCGCCAAATTGCGGCGGCGACACGCAAACATCTCGACGACAACGAACAGATCGCGCTCCGCGCGCTCGACGACATCGCCCCTTGACCACGGAGTGAGCACCCCAGTTCCTGTGCGGTGAGCGGTGTGGATGCAGGAACCCCGTGGCGAACGCGGAGTCTTCAGTGTGTAGGCCCGCAGCCCATCATGGTCGATGAGCTGCGGGCCGGCTTTTGGGTGAGGCCAACACATCTGCTATTTGAGTTCGGTGAGGACGGTGCCCTGGGTGATGGTGGCGCCGGGTTCGACGGCGAGGCCGGTGACGGTGCCGGCCTTGTGGGCGTTGACGGGGTTTTCCATTTTCATGGCCTCGAGGATGGCGATGAGGTCGCCTTCTGCGACTTGTTGTCCTTCTTCGACGGCGACCTTGACGACGGTGCCCTGCATGGGGGCGGTGACGGCGTCACCGGAGGCGGCGCCGCCGTGGGCGCCGCCGCGGGTGCGGGCCTTGGGCTTCTTCCGGACCGCGCCGGCGGGGGCACCGTTGCCGGTGCCGAGGGTGAACTGGCCGGGCAGCGACACCTCGACGCGGCGGCCGCCGACCTCGACGACGACGTTCTGCCGGGGCAGATTCTCTTCGTCGTCGAGGGGGGCTGCGCCGGTGAAGGGTTCGATCTGGTTGTCCCATTCGGTTTCGATCCACTTGGTGTAGACGTCGAAGCCGCTGCCGTCGCCGATGAAGGCGGGGTCGGAGACGATGGCCCGGTGGAACGGGATGACGGTGGCCAGTCCTTCGACCTGGAATTCGGCGAGGGCGCGGCGGGCCCGGGCGAGGGCCTCGTCGCGGGTGGCGCCGGTGACGATCAGTTTGGCGAGCATGGAGTCGAACTGGCCGCCGATGACGGAGCCGGTTTCGACGCCGGAGTCCATCCGGACGCCGGGGCCGGTGGGGGGCACGAACTTGGTGACCGGTCCGGGGGCGGGCAGGAAGCCGCGGCCGGCGTCCTCACCGTTGATGCGGAATTCGAAGGCGTGGCCGCGGGGGGTGGGGTCCTCGAGGATGTCGAGTGCCTCGCCGTTGGCGATCTTGAACTGTTGCAGCACCAGGTCGATGCCGGCGGTTTCCTCGGTGACGGGGTGTTCGACCTGCAGGCGGGTGTTGACCTCGAGGAAGGAGACGGTGTCGCCCTGGACGAGGTATTCGACGGTGCCGGCGCCGTAGTAGCCGGCCTCCTTGCAGATGGCCTTGGCGGAGCTGTGGATGCGGTTGCGTTGGTCGTCGGTGAGGAACGGGGCGGGGGCCTCCTCGACGAGTTTCTGGAAGCGGCGTTGCAGGGAGCAGTCGCGGGTGCCGGCGACGATGACGTTGCCGTGCTGGTCGGCGATGACCTGCGCTTCGACGTGCCGGGCCTTGTCCAGATATTGTTCGACGAAGCATTCGCCGCGGCCGAAGGCGGCGACGGCCTCGCGGGTGGCGGAGTCGAACAGTTCGGGGATTTCCTCGATGGTGTGGGCGACCTTCATGCCGCGGCCGCCGCCGCCGAACGCGGCCTTGATGGCGACGGGGACCCCGTATTCCTGGGCGAAGGCGACGACCTCGTCGGCGTTCTTGACGGGGTCCTTGGTGCCGGCGGCCATCGGGGCGTTGGCTTTTTCGGCGATGTGGCGGGCGGTGACCTTGTCGCCGAGGTCGCGGATCGATTGCGGGGAGGGGCCGATCCAGATCAGGCCGGCGTCGAGCACGGCCTGGGCGAAGTCGGCGTTTTCGGAGAGGAAGCCGTAGCCGGGGTGGATGGCGTCGGCGCCGGACTTGGTGGCGGCGTCGAGGATTTTGTCGAACACCAGGTAGGACTCGGCGGAGGTCTGTCCGCCGAGGGCGAAGGCTTCGTCGGCCAGGCGCACGAACGGGGCGTCGGCGTCGGGTTCGGCGTAGACGGCGACGCTGGCCAGGCCGGCGTCGGCGGCGGCCCGGATCACCCGCACTGCAATCTCACCGCGGTTCGCGACAAGCACCTTGGAAATACGTGCAGGCGCGAGAAAAACTCCATTCGGCATGGGACCAAATATCCTTCGCGGTGTCACGGCGCAGCATTTTGTACCGGGCCTTCTGTCCGTTGGAGAGCAGTTGGATTGCTCATATGCGGTGCGGGTAGATCGAGATCGAGGGGGAACGATTGTCGTGCTTGCCTGAGCACGACGGACATACCTGCTACGGCTCGAGTAACCACAGCCGGGATTGTGAGTGCGCCGACAGCCATGATGCCGAGTATTTTGTCTGCTCTCATCGATCGTCCATTTCTGTATCTTTCAACACCGCTCCGGGGTTAGTAGCCTGCGTTGACCAGGACGGCAGCGGCGGCTACTTGCCGACGCAGAATGAGGGCGGGGGTGCCCCACGAATCGTTATCGGACGCGGGCGTTTGTGCCGCGGAACCGGACGAGGCGATCGCAGCGAATACCGCGAGCACTGCCGCGATGTCGGTGTCGCTGGGGTTGCCCGTGAATGTCACGGCCGGTGCTGCCGGCTCCGAGGCGAGGCCGGCGTCCAGCGCGATCTCGTCGAGCACCTCGTCGATCACCAGTTCCGCGGTCATAGCGGGATGTTCCCGTGCTTCTTGGGCGGGAGGGTGACCATTTTGCGTTCGAGTAGGCGCAGGGCGGCCACGATCTGTCCGCGGGTGTGGGACGGGGGGATGACGGCGTCGACGTAGCCGCGTTCGGCGGCGACGTACGGGTTGACGAGGGTGTCCTCGTATTCCTGCTGCAGTTGCAGGCGCAGCGCGTCGACGTCGTCCCCGTTTTTGGCGGCCTCGAGCAGGCGTTTGCGGTAGACGAACCCGACGGCGCCGGAGGCGCCCATGACGGCGATCTGGGCGGTGGGCCAGGCCAGGTTGACGTCGGCGCCCATGTGCTTGGAGCCCATCACGTCGTAGGCGCCGCCGTAGGCCTTGCGGGTGATGACGGTGATCTTGCCGACGGTGGCCTCACCGTAGGCGTAGAGCAGTTTCGCGCCGCGGCGGATGATGCCGTTGTATTCCTGGTCGGTGCCGGGCAGGAAGCCTGGGACGTCGACGAGGGTGATGATGGGGACGTTGAACGCGTCGCAGGTGCGCACGAAGCGGGCGGCTTTTTCGGAGGCGTCGATGTCGAGGCAGCCGGCGAAGACGGTGGGCTGGTTGGCGACGATGCCCACGCTGCGGCCGTCGACGCGGCCGAAGCCGACGACGATGTTGCCGGCGCGTTCGGCCTGGACCTCGAGGAATTCGTCGTCGTCGAGGATGCGGCGGATGACCTCGTGCATGTCGTAGGGCTGGTTCGCCGAGTCCGGGATCAGGGTGTCGAGTTCGAGGTCCTCGGCGGTGAGGGAGTCCTCGATGGCGCCGGTGATCGGGTCGGTGGGCAGCATCCGGGGGGCGGCGGCCTGATTGTTCGACGGCAGGTAGGAGAGCAGGTCCTTGACGTAGTCGAGGGCGTCCTGTTCGCCGGAGGCGACGTAGTGGGCGACGCCGGACTTGACCATGTGGGTGTGCGCGCCACCGAGGTCTTCCATGGTGACGTCTTCGCCGGTGACGGTCTTGATGACGTCGGGGCCGGTGACGAACATCTGGGAGGTCTGGTCGACCATGACGACGAAGTCGGTGAGGGCGGGGGAGTAGACGTGGCCGCCGGCGGCGGGGCCCATGATCAGGGAGATCTGGGGGATGACGCCGGAGGCCTGGACGTTGCGGTGGAAGATTTCGCCGTAGAGGCCGAGGGAGACGACGCCTTCCTGGATGCGGGCGCCGGCGCCTTCGTTGATGCCGATCAGGGGGCGCCCGGTTTTGAGGGCGAGGTCCATGACCTTGACGATTTTTTCGCCGTAGATTTCGCCGAGGGAGCCGCCGAAGACGGTGGCGTCCTGGGAGAACACGCAGACGTCGCGGCCGTCGACGGTGCCGTAGCCGGTGACGACGCCATCGCCCACGGGGCGGTTGTCGGCGAGGCCGAAGTTCACCGAGCGGTGCCGGGCGAGGGCGTCGAGTTCGACGAAGGAGCCCTCGTCGAGCAGGGCGGTGATGCGTTCGCGGGCGGTGAGCTTGCCCTTGGCGTGGACCTTCAGGGCCGCGGCTTCACCGCTCGGGTGCTGCGCCTCGGCCTGACGATTACGCAGGTCGGCGAGCTTTCCCGCCGTCGTGTGAATATCGGGCGTACTCGCCGACTCCGCCGCAGATTCCTGAACCTGTGTCATTGCTTAGCCCCTGCTGTTCCGTACCGACTGTCGGCCGCTGCTCCTGGTCGCCCGTTTCCTGGTCGCCCGTTGATTCTTTCGACCTGTGGGCGCTCGCTCGGAGGTCCGGTTCCACACACCGCATCGACTCTCGCGCCTGCCCCAGTTCTGTGCGGACGAGAGGTGTCACGTTGCACTCGGGGTGTCGATGGTGTGCCGGAACCGCTTTGCGTAGTCGATGTACCAGTCGAGGGCGGCGGTGTCGGCGACGGTGGCGCGGTTGATTGCGGTCTCCGGAGAGACTCCCTGGATCAGTTTCTTGACCGGTATTTCGAGCCTCTTGCCGGTGCGGGTGATGGGAATCGCGGGGACGTCGATGATCTCGTCCGGCACGTGCCGGGGTGAGGCCTCCCGGCGGATCGTGGTGCGGATCTTCTGCACGAGCGTCTCGTCGAGGTCGTATCCGTCGCGCAGTACCACGAACAGCGGCATGTGATAGCCGCCGTGGGGTAGTTCGGCGCCGATCACCAGGGCCTCGGCGATCTCGGGGAGGGCTTCGACGGCCTGGTAGATGTCCGCCGAGCCCATCCGGACACCGCCGCGGTTGATCGTCGAGTCCGACCGGCCATGGACCACGCAGCTGCCGTCGGCTTCCATGGTGATCCAGTCACCGTGCCGCCACACCCCCGGGTAGGTCTCGAAATAGGCGTCCCGGTACCGGTTTCCGTCCGGGTCGTTCCAGAAGTAGATCGGCATCGACGGCATCGGTGCGGCGATCACCATTTCCCCGACCACCCCGACGACCGCCGCACCGGCCTCGGTCCAGGCCTGCACATCGACCCCCAGGTAGGGGCCCTGCAGTTCTCCCACCCGAACAGGGCTCAGCGGGTTGGCGCCGATGAAGCCGGTGGCCACGTCGGTGCCGCCGCTGTCCGATCCCAGGTGCACATCCGGGCTGACCGTGTCGTAGATCCACCGCCAGGTGGTGTCCGGCAGCGGCGAGCCGGTCGACATGATCGACCGCAACCCGGACAGGTCGAAGTCGGTGCCGGGCTGGGTGCCGGCCTTCTCGCACAGCGTCAGATAGGCGGCGCCGGTCCCGAAACGGGTGGCACCGTAGCGGGCGCAGATCTCGAATTGGTGGTCGGGCCGCCCGAAGGTGGGGCTGCCGTCGTAGGTGACGATCGTCGCGCCGGTGACCATGGCGTCGACGAGCATGTTCCACACCACCCAGGCAGTGCTGGCGGCGATGAACACCCGGTCGGTGGGGCTGAGGTCGTAGTGCAAAGCATTGGCCTTGAGGGCTTCGAGCAGGATGCCGCCGTGCGAGTGCACGATGCCTTTGGGTAGGCCGGTGGTGCCGGAGCTGTAGAGGATCCACAGCGGATGATCGAACGGCACCTGCTCGTACTCGGGTGCGGCGTCCCCGACCACGAGGTCGGCGTACGCGGCGACACTCTGCCGGTGCTTCCCCTCGTAGGGCAGGCCGATGTTGTCGACCATGATGGCGTGCCGCACCGTCGGGAGCTGGCCTAGCAGGGCGGAGAAGACGTCCCGGCGGTCGACGCGTTTGCCGTTGAACTGGTAGCCGTCGACCCCGATCAGCACGGTCGGTTCGATTTGCGCGAACCGGTCCACCAGGCCCTTGACACCGAAATCCGGTGCGCAACAGGACCACACCGCACCGACGCTGGCCGCGGCCAGCACCGCGACGACGGTGGGCGCGATGTTCGGCAGCACCGCGGCGATTCGGTCCCCGGGCTGCACCCCGATCTTCCGGAAGTGGGCGGCGAGGTTGGCGACCTGCGCGACTAGCTCGGCCCGCGAGAGTTCCCCGGCGGTCCCGGTTTCGTCGACCGAAATGATCGCTGGCCCGGCCTGATCGGTGTGGCGGAGCAGGTTTTCGGCCCAGTTCAACCGGGTACCGGGCAGCCACCGGGCGCCGGGCATTCGGGGGTCGGCGAGCACCCTCTGCGGGGGCACCGAGGCGATGACGTCGAAGTACTCCCAGATCGAGAGCCAGAACTTCTCGAGGTCGCTGATCGACCAGCACCACAGCGAGTCGAAGTCGGTGGTGGAGACGTTCTTCTCGGACGCGAGCCATCGTTGGTAGCGGCTCATGTTCGAGGCGAAGACCCGCTCGGGCGGCGGCGTCCACAACACTTCACGTCCTGGCGCGGTCATTACTCATGCGTCCTTTCCGGCGGATTCCGCGGCCCACGGGCAGACTTGGTGTCCTGGCCTACCCGTGGGTGAGGGGTTTCGTGCGTTGGTGTCAGCGTGCGAGCACGGTGCCGAGGGCGCGGGTGAGCTCGTCGGCGGGGTCGGCGACGGCACCGGAGCTGCGCCAGGCGACGTGGTTGTCCGGGCGGACCAGGATCGCCCCGGCGTCGTCGATCTGGCGGAGCTCACTCCAGCGGCCGGTGGGGTCGGTGTAGTCGGCGCCGATCTGGGCGACCTTGATCTGGACCCCGAACTTGTCCTTGGCCAACCGGGCAGCATCGGACCAGGCGGCACCGTCCGCGGCGGTGATCAGCACGAAGTGCGCGTTGTTTCCGGTGAGGTCGTGGGTGGATATCCGCCGGCCCTCGTGTTCGAGCCACGCATGCGGCAGACGATGCCCGGGACGGGTGGTGGGGTAGTACGTCGAGCCCATCGGGTCGCGCGGCGGTGCCTCGGTGCCGTCGGCGACGAGGGCACCATCCCGGTACGCGAAGCCGATCTCGAGGTCGTGGGCCTGGAATTCGGTGCGCTGGGTGCTGATCACCTCGGCGGCTCGGGCGCGGCGGGTTTCGCCCATCGGGGTGTCGGAGAAGTAGTCCCGGAACACCTGGACCTGGGCTTCGAGCGGCTGGCCGGGGATCAGACCGAGACCCGCGTCGATGACCATGTGGTTGAGGAAGGTGAACATGGCCCAGTCGACGTTGCGCATCCCGACGAGGCGGCGTTCGGGCTCGTAGGTGTCGAGCAGGGCGGGGGCGGCGTCTCCCTTGATCACCGCGGCCAGCTTCCAGACCAGGTTGTGGGCGTCCTGGATGGCGGTGTTCAGGCCGAGGCCGGTGGTCGGCGGGTGCCGGTGGGCGGCGTCGCCGGCGAGGAAGATCCGGCCGACCTGGTACTTGTCGGCGAGCACCCCTTCGAGGATCCAGTGGCTGACCTGGTGAATCTCGAGTTCGAGGTCGGGCAGCTTGAGCAACTCGCGCAGCCGCGGAACGATCGCCTCCTCGTCGAAGCGCGCGGGATCATCCGGTCGGAAGGTGAAGTGCAGCACGAACTCCTCGGAGTGCTTGCCCCACGTGGGGCCCATCGCGGCCATGGCGCCGCTGTTCCAGGATCCAGCACCCTCGGGGTTGAGCAGCCAGGTGATCAGGACGTCGTCCTCCCAGTACTGAGACAGGTCGGCGGTGAAGTGGGTGCTGACCATGTCGAGGAGCCCGGTCGGGCCCTCCATTGTCACCCCCAGTTCGGGCCCGACGGTCTTGCCGCCGTCGGCGGCGACCAGGTACTGGGCGTGCACGGTGTAGGTCTCCTGCGTCTCGCGGTTCAGGACGACGGCGTGGATTCCGTTCTCGTCCTGCTCGAAGGAGACGAGTTCGCGGCCGAAGTGGATCGACTCGGGTGCCCGCTTCTCCGCGTGCTCACGCAGCAGCGGCTCGAGCCGGATCTGCGGGTAGTTGCTCGACGCGCAGGGGCTGTCGACCGCGTACTTCTCTTCGAGGATGCCGCCGCCGAACGATTCGAGGGTGTACAGGGTGCGCCCGTCCAGTTCGCCGTCGCCGCCGAGAGAGGTGACCCACCGGGTCTTGCCCATGTTCTTCGGCGGGGTGCCGACCGCGTAGATCGAGTCCGCGACCCCGACCTGGCGCAGCACCTCCATGGTGCGCTGGTTGAGGTAGTGCGCCTTGGGCAGGTGGGAGGTGCTGGTGTGCCGTTCGACGAGGTGGTGGTCGATGCCGTGCTCGGACAGCAGGATCGAGGTGGTCAATCCACACCCGCCTCCACCGACGACGAGGACGGGGACGGTGATCTCAGACATGATGGGTGCTCCTGGAGACAGTGGTGAGGGGGTGCGGGCGATCGGTGGCGGTGAAGCGGTGCCGCATCTCGCCGATGGTGTCGGCGCGGCTGACGAGTTCGTCGTCGACACCGATGAGCCGCTTGGGTTCTCGGGTGAAGCCGATACCGGACGGGGTGCCGGTGAAGATGAGGTCGCCGGGCCGCAGCGGCACGATCGAGGACAGGTAGGCCACCAGGACCGGGATCGGGAAGATCAGATGCCGGGTCCGGGACTTCTGCATCAGTTCGCCCGATAGGACCGTGCTGACCTCGATGTCGTCGGGGTCGTCGAATTCGTCGGGTGTGACCAGCATCGGTCCGATCGGGGCGAAGCCGGCGAACGACTTGCCGAGGGTGAACTGTTGCGGTGGGGGGCCGGACAGTTGCAGGTCTCGTTCGGACAGGTCTT
Source organism: Rhodococcus sp. USK10 (assembly GCF_019378875.1). Classification (NCBI taxonomy): domain Bacteria; kingdom Bacillati; phylum Actinomycetota; class Actinomycetes; order Mycobacteriales; family Nocardiaceae; genus Rhodococcus; species Rhodococcus sp. USK10. Next base: position 151,902 of record NZ_CP076047.1, on the reverse strand, counting down.
GGCCGAGGGTCAATCCGGCAATATGATCCCAGCCCTCGGCGACGGGGACGTTGCAGGCTTCCTTGCCGATGACCGCGACGAGTTCGACTTCGAAATCGACCGAGCCGCCGGGGTGTTCGACGGTGTCGTAGGGGCCGGTGATCGAGGCGGGGAACTTGGTGAACACGAACGGAGTGTCGGGCAGGGTCAGTCCGGATTCCTCGACGTGGTCGGCGTAGTTGACGCCGACGGCGAAAATCTGCCCGGGCCGGGGAACCGGGGCGCCCAGATCCGACTCGACCACCGCCGCCCCGTCAGTGAAGTCCACCGTGGTCGCCCATGCGGTGAACTCGTCCCACCGGTCGAAGATCTGCTGGGGTTCGGCGGAGAAGCGGCCTCCGCTGGCCGCCTCGACGTCGACGGCGATCCCGTCCGCCACGATCTGGAGCCGGCCGGCCTGGTTTGCCACACGCATGAGAAGAAGTCCTTCGGTGATCGATCGGAGAATGCTGATTCGTCGGGCCGAGCGTGAGCTCGTGAGCAGCTCAGCTGGTCAGCGCCGCCATCGGGTTAGGCAGGTCCGGGCTGGTCTGCAGGGCCCAGGAGTGGGTGGTGACCTCCGAGACCGGGGTGCCCTGGGCGAGTGCTTGCCGCATCAGTTCCGGGACGAACGACACCCCGACCGGGTTGCTGCCGTACTCCGGGCCGTTCATGTAGGCCGTCGCCTCGTCCGGGGTGGTGAAGTTGTCGATCTGCAACTCCACGAAGTTGCCGTCCGGATCCTGGTAGTACAGCGACGTCGTCACCCCGTGCTGGATCGGTACCTTCGGCTCGATGCCCTTCTCTTTGAGTGAGTCGTACCGATCGAGAAGGTCGTCGAGGGTGTCGAAGGTGTACGCGGTGTGGTGCATGCCCGCCGCACCCGGATTGCGGGGTTCGAGCTGTACCGGGGCGCCGAGCAGCGCGACCCGGTGGTGTTCCTCGTCGAAGGTGATGAAGCACAAGCCGTGGCCCTCGTAGACCACGTGCGCATCCAGCACGGTGCAATACCAGTCGCGCATCTCCTCGAACCGGCTCGTCTGCAGGACGACGTGCGCGAACTTGGGGGTGGCGGTCATCGTTGACTCCTTCGATACCGATCACGGTCGGGTGACCGTGAGGGATGTGTGAGACCCGGGTTCGAAATGTCGTTCCACAACTATGGTGAATTCTAACCCAGGGCTATATTTGATAACAGTTCGCCGCGAACGCTTGCAACGACCATTGCTGTGGTGCCCGTCACGTTGCGGTCTCCCCATTTCACGAGATCCGGTCGCGGATAGCTAGTGGCTGGAAAACAGGAACTTCGAGGGAATTTGGTTTACAGCCCAATTCGGGTGACGTGTTGGTTGTAGCGTTGAGGCGGATCGGAAGGATGTCGAGTGCCGCACTGGACTGGTGAATTATCGGGAGCACGGGCCCGGCAACCGGAGCTCGAGTGGCTCAGCCCGGACGCCGAACGGATTCGCGCCGTGCTCGGCGACGGCGCGGTCACCTGGGCCGTCGAAGTCGGCCAGAACATCGCCGCCACGATCTCCGGGAAAGTGCCGGCGCTGGGCGATGGGGTGGCACCTCCGGATGCGTTGCGTCGGGCGACCACCTCGACAGCGCTGCGGGCCCTGACTCTGGTCGCCGGCCTCGGCGAGCCGGAGACGTCGCTGGCCAGTGCCGAGGTGGAGGAGATCGCTGTCGACTTTGCCCGCCAGGGTATGGAGCTCAACGACCTGCTCCGGGCTATCCGGGTCGGGTACGCCGTGCTGGCGGCGGCCCTGCTCGACGCGGCGACCCGCCTGCTACCGCCGAGCGAGAGCAGCAGCGAGTTGCGCCGGATCTCCGTGCTGCTCTTCGAAGTGCTCGACGACTTCACTGGGGTGGCCGCCGCGGCCTTCCTTCACGAGCAGAGCGCGTGGGCAGCGGGGGTATCGGCGGCCCGGCTCGACCTCGCCACCAAGATCATCGCCGCGGACCCCATCGAACCCGTCCACGCCGAACAGGTCCTCGGCTACCCCCTCGGCGGTCACCACGTCGCCCTCATTGCCTGGAGCGGTCCGCACTCGAGCCACGACCTGCGGGCCGTCGTCGACCCGGTGCTGCGGCACTGGGGAACACCGACGGCTGCACTGGTGATCCCCGTCGGGCTGCAGGCGATATGGGCGTGGGGGACGATCACCCCGGACCCGACCCGCGCCCTGACCCCCCCTCCCCCCCGACTTCGGCGACACTTTTGTCGTGACCGGCCAACTCGGCTCCGGGATGGACGGGTTCCGTCGAAGCCACCTCGAGGCCCGCGCGGTCGAGCGGTTGGTTCGCCTGCGGGTAGGCCATCCACCCACCACCACCGCGCACGAGCACATCGGCCTGGAAGTGCTACTGCTCGCCGATCCGGATGCCGCGGTGCAGTTCGCCTCCCGTCTGCTCGGCCCGCTCGCGGGCGACGACCCCCGGATGGCTGGTCTGCGGTCGACCCTGAGCCTCTACCTCGACAAGGAACACAGCCTCGCCAAAGTCGCCTCGGCCGAGCATATTTCCAAGAACACGGTGACCTATCGAGTGCAGAAGGCCTTGAGCCTGTGCACGCTCCCCGGTGAATCGACCACGGACCTGCGGGCCGCGCTCCGCATCTACGAGTGGCTCAAAGACGCCCCCATCGCTCAGTGGTAGCGAGCGTAGGCCGATAGCCCGAACCCCCGGTTGGTTCAGAAACCAAAAGTCGGCGACAACACTGGTCCCTGCAGTAGTGCGAACTGGGTAACTGATGCGGTCTACTTGTGGTGTAGGACACAACGGGTGGTGAAATCCCGAAGGCCAGCGGCACCCGTCCCCGTCCGTTCTCCACGGTTCGTTGCGCTGAGCGCCGCGGTCGACAGAAGGAAGATTTATCATGCATACCCCCTCGAGTCCTGTCCAGGAAACATTCAAGGACGTGATGGCGCACGTGGCCACTCCGGTCGCCGTGGTGACCTCCATGGACGGCGGCCTGCCCTTCGGCACCACCGTCAGCGCCTTCACCTCGTTGTCGATGACGCCGCCGATGGTCCTGGTCTCGCTGGATCGCGGATCGGAGACGCTCGAGCTGATCACGGCATCGAAGAAGTTCGGATTGAACGTGTTGGGTCGAGACCAGCAAGGAACCGCGCTGAAGTTCGCGAAGAAGGGCGGAATCGGCAAGTTCCAGGGCGTGCGGTGGGACCTCGACCACGAACTTCCCCGAATCGCCGGCGCCGCCGGCTGGATCGCCTGTCACGTCGCCCAGTTAGTCGAGGGCGGAGATCATGTGGTCGTGCTCGGCAACGTCGTTGCGGCAGAGAACAACTACAGCGACCCGCTCACCTATCACCGCCGCGTCTTCGGCACGCACTCGGCGCTCGAATCCGTATAACCCACCACTCGATCAGTAGTCCGCCGCGGCCAGCCCGATCGGGCGCGCGCAGCAGCAGGATCTTTCGCACAGGGAAGGCACGCCATGACGACCTCGTTCGCGCCCCGCGCCTCGCACCATCGGTCATGGTCGACGCTCGCCGCCGGTAGCCGCGCCCTCGCCGCCGGTGAGCTGATCATCCTGAGCCATCACCGCCGCGTCGTGCTCGTCGGGTGCGCCGGCGCCGTGACCACCGGGCAGATGACCTTCCTGATCCGTCACACCACAGGATTTCTGCAGGTGGCAATGCACGAACGGATCTGTGACCGTCTGGTCCTGCCAGAAGCGACCCCCACGGTTCGGGTCATCTCCACCCTCGGCCACGGTCAGTGTGTCACCGTCGACGCCGCCGCCGGCGTCACCACCGGGATCTCCGGCGCCGACCGGGCACACACGGCCCGCACCCTCGCCGACCCGGCCACCGGGCCAGGCGATCTCACTCGGCCCGGGCACCTGGTCCCGGTGCGCGTGACACCGACGGAGTTCCGGATGCGCCTGACCACCCCCGCCGTCGCCCTCGCGCTCACCGACGCGACCGAGGCCCAGTACTCGGGCGCGGTGTTCGCCGACCTCGACGGCATCGCCGACCCGACAGACGCCGGCGATCGAGGCGATGCCGAGGTCCTTGCCGACCGGTACGGGCTCACGCTCGTCGCCGGACCGGACCGTGAGGGCACCTTCCGCTGACCCCCGGCCGTGCCGTTCGCGACACGCACACCGACCAAGCCGGCATCCGCACACCTCAGGCGCGGTTCCGGCATGTCCAGAGCTACGCCGATCGCCCCCAGTAGCTGAGAAACACCACCCTTACACATCGGAGAAAACAATGGACATCACCCGCACGGAACACATGGACCGGGTGCACGCCCTGGTACCGGCTTTCGCCGAACGCGCTCAGAAGACCGAGGAGAACCGGGCTCCCCTCGACGAGACGATCACCGACCTCATCGACTCGGGAATCCTGTCCACGCTGACCCCTAAGGAGTACGGCGGACTCGAACTCGGACTCGACGTCGCCGCCGAGATCGTCCGTACCATCAGTGCGGTGTGCCCGTCGACCGGGTGGGTCACCTCCTTCTACATCGGCGCGGCCTGGCGAGTGAACATCTTCACCGAACAGGCGCAACGAGAAGTGTTCGCCGACAAGCCCTACACCCTCACCGCCGGTACCGCGGCCCCGCTCGGGCAGGTGCGCAAGGTCGACGGCGGCTACCGCATCACCGGGCAGACGGCCTGGAATTCCGGGTCGGCGCACGCGGAGTGGTTCACCTTCGCCGGCGTCGTGTTCGAGGAGGGCAGCGCCCCCACCCCGTTGTGGTTCCTGGTACCCCGCGAGGACGTCAAGATCCTCGACACCTGGTACATCGCCGGCATGTCCGGCACCGGCAGCAACGACGTCAGCGTCGACGACGTCTTCGTCCCGGACTACCGCACCGGTCCGTTCGCCCTCGCCCTCGCCGGTACCGCTCCCGGACAGCTGATCCACCCCAACCCCATGTACCACCTCCCCTTCCTGCCGTTCGCGATGGCCGAGGTCACCCCCGTCGTCGTCGGTGCGCTGCGCGGTGCGGCGGACGCGTTCGTCCGGCGCACCCGGGACCGGCAGGGAACCATCAGCCAGGAGAAGGCCTCCGGCAAGCAGGCCGCCCAGATGCGGCTCGGCCGGGCGCTGGCCGCGGCGGACGCCGCCGAAACGCTCCTCGACGCCTTCTTCGAACGCCTCACCGCCCAGCGGCCCGAGCAGGCCGAACCCCGCGATCGTGCCGAAATGAAGTTGAAGGCAGCATATCTGGCAGATCTGGCCCGCAACGCCCTCAACGACATGGTGCGTGGAATCGGTGGCGACGGGTACCGGACCTCTGCACCGATCCAGCGGTTCTTCCGTGACCTGTCCGTGCTGTCGGTGCACGCCTTCCTCGACATCGACACGGCCTCGGAAACGATCGGGCGGTTCACCCTCGACCTTCCCGTGGCCGATCCGCTCCTGTGATCGGCGGCGGCACCACCGCGATCACGAGCAGCCGGGACCGGGCATGAATCGGCATCGACCCAAAAAGGGGCAGGAGGAAACAAAGTGGTGAGCAGTAACCCGACGGTCGACTGTCTCGACGACGCAGCCAGAGAGCTGCTGTTCGCGGGAGCACGAACAGTCAACAACTTCGCATCGACCCCGGTCAGCGATGACGAACTCGCACAGATCTGGGACATGGCCCGCTGGGCGCCGACGGCCGCGAACTCCCAACCGCTGCGCGTGAAGTTCGTTCGCACCGACGAGGGCCGTCGCAGATTGCTCGAGCACCTGGACGAGGGTAACCGAGAGAAGACCACATCAGCTCCCGTCACCGCGATTCTCGCGGTAGACATCGATTTTCACGAGCACCTTCCCCGAGTGCTGCCGATCCGGCCGCAGATGCGGGAGATCTTCGCCGCCAACGACGCGCTGCGGGGGCGAACCGGCAACTTCAACGCAGCCCTGCAGGCGGGATATTTCATCCTCGCCATCCGTGCCGCCGGGCTGGCGGCCGGCCCGATGGCCGGTTTCGACCCCGCAGGAATGGACACTGAATTCTTCTCCGGGACAACCTGGAGATCCATCCTGGTCGTCAACATCGGACACCCCGGCGAGAATCCGTGGTTCGAGCGTCTCCCCAGACTCGACCCCGCCGCGACCGTGCACTGGGCCTGAGAGCTGTAAACCCACCCAGGTCGTGCCCGTCTTCATCTTCAAATCGACCCCCCGCACTGCCGGGGCCCACGCTACGTCACCTCAGAAAGAGAGTCCGCGATGACCACAGTCACAACCGAGGTCGAGACCACCCGCAAACTTCTCCACGCCGCCGACACCGACATCGCAGCGTTCTTCGACTACTTCTCCGACGACTGCATCTTCCGCATGGGCAACAATGCCCCCGTCATCGGGAAGGACTCGATCCAATCCTGGGTAGCGCAGTACCTGACCTCGGTGGCATCGATGCGCCACGAGATCATCGAACAATGGTCGGCCGGCAACGTGGCCGCGCTCCGGGTGGAGGTCACCTATACCTTGCAGAGCGGTGAATTCTTCACCCTCCCGGCCGTGACGCGCACCCGCGTGGAGCAGAACAAAGTGACCGAATATTTGATCTTCATGGATCCGAGTCCTGTTATCTCTGGCACCACGCAGTAGGCCCGTTCGCAACCGACCTTCCCGCCCGGGACCCGACCCCGTGACCGACCGTGCTGAGAGCCTCTCGACGCTACCGACGGTGGCGTGAACGACCGTGCAGGCCTGCACCAGAGCAGAGGCAGCGCGCAGGTCGCTTCAGCATTCCCCAGTCGGAGCTTCCTGGTGTACGACCCGTTCAGCCGGGAATCATCAGCATACTTTCGTGGCTTGCCCCCGACCGCGCTGGCCGTACCGGCGACCACGCCACCGATCATGTGCCAGAGCGCCGACACCGATGGCGCACCGCACCACACGTGTCATGCTCGACCCCAGCACCCCGTGGGCGGGGCCAGGTCCTCGTCCGATGGTGAGCTACGCGGTCGCCACACACGGGGAAGACGATGCATGCGAACCGTCGCGTCTTCGTCGATGCAGTGACCGTAGACCCTTATCGGCACGCGCCGCCTCGACGCGGAGCTTGCCGACCTCGGGCACCGTGTCATACTCGACACCAGGACCACCGAAGTGGCTGTCCGACAACGAACAACTCGGAGTTGCCCTGGCCGAGCTCGCACCAGCACACCTGACGATCACTACTGCTGCACCTGGGACGGGCCCGGCGACAGGCCGGCCTCGGACGCGCACCGCGTCACCGTCCGAGCGCGAGGGCGGGCTGACCTGCCCTCCACGAGAGGAGCCGAATGAAGCACGAAGGGCCGACACCCGGCATGACCATCGCGGGCGTCGATAGTCGCTATCTGGAGGCGATATCCGGGGCAGGCCCCGGTTCTGGCCGGGTGCGTTCTCTGCACGGCGGAACAGGTCCGCCAGTTGTGTTGCTGCACACGGTGAGAACGCAGGCCGAGCACTTCCATCGTTTGATACCTCTGCTGCTGGCCGACCATTCCGTCTTCGCGCTCGACTTGCCCGGAATGGGGCATTCGGACATCGTGCCGGGAGCGTCGTACGAGGAGCCTGCGATGCGCAGTGCGGTGACCGGTTTGCTCGAGAAGCTCGACCTGCAGAACGTGACCCTGATCGGGGAATCGATGGGCGCGGTGCTCGCGCTCACGGCGGCGGTGGCGGTGCCGGATCGCGTTCGGCGGGTGATCGCGGTCAACGCGTACGACTATCCGGGGGGAATTGCGAGATCCAGTGCTCTCGCCCGGGTCGTCGTGTCGGGCATCCTTGCGCCCGGTGTGGGTCCGATGATCGCAAGGGTCGAACCCAGGCCCGTCCTGCGGGCGATCCTGCGCGGAGGGCTCGTCGAGAAGTCCTGCCTGACCGGCGAGTATCTCGATGAACTGCACGGGGTCGGGCGCCGCCCCGGTTACCCTGTGGTCGCCCGCGCCGTGTACGCCAATCTGCCGAGCCTCGTCGCCGCCCGGCGGCTCTACCCACAATTGGCGGTCCCGGTGGATCTCGTGTACGGGGAGGACGACTGGTCCCGCGTGTCGGACCGGGAAAACAACAGGCGGTTGCTGCCGGACGCTACGTTCACGCAGGTACCCGGCGCCGGACATTTCCTCACCCTGGAGAAGCCCGAAGTTGTTGCGGCGCTGGTCCGGTGATGCCCGGGCCGAGTGCGGCGCCACGGGGGCGGGAGCAGGAGTTCACGCCGGGAGGCCGGCAGGGTCGGAGCCTGCGGTCAGTGCCATGGCCGTCAACTCGGAGAGGCGGCGGAGCGCATCCGCACTGCCGGTGATCCGGGCCGGTGTCTCGGCACCACTGCCGGAGAGCACGGCGAAAACCTGCTCGGACGTCCCCGCGAGGGTGACCTCCGCCGACTCGTCGCCGTTCGTCACCGACGCGCGTACCCCGGTCGGACCGGAGACGAGCAGCAGGCGGTCACCGTCCGCGTCGATACGTGCGGTGACGGTCGGGAAGCGTGCCGGGGCCGGGAGCGCGGCCGCCTCCGGGTACAGCGCCATGATCGCGAAGACCAACCACCGCCCTCGCTTGTGGTCCTCGACCGCGCCCGCCGACATCAGCGGCACCCCCCACCGGGCAAGTTCCACCAACGGTCTGCGCAACCCGAGCCCCCACTCGGTCAGGACGTAGACGCGCGCCGACACCGGAGCGGGCTCCTCGGAGGAAGCCACGACCCCGGTTTCCTCCAGGGTCCGAAGGCGTTGCGCCAGCAGGTTCGTTGCGATCCCGGGCAGTGATTTGTGCAGGTCCGAGTACCGGCTGGGACCGACGAGGAGCTCCCGCACAATCAACATCGACCACCGGTCACCGATGACATCCAACGCCCGCGCCAGCGCGCAGAACTCCCCATACGACTTCATGCCCCCAGTCTACACTTGACAATCTTGTCTATGTGCTTGAAATAATAAAGTAATGACTTCGATCCTGCAGCAACGCCGAACCTCGCGCATCCCCGTCCTGGTGGTGCTGTGCGCAGCGACCTTGGCCATCAGCCTCGCCACCACCGCGATCAACGTGGCCTTACCCTCGCTCGCACTCGATTTGCGAGCCGGCAACCGCGAACTCCAATGGATCGTCGACGCCTACAACTTGCTGTTCGCCACGTTCGTCCTGGCATTCGGCAGCCTCAGCGACCGCTACGGCCGCAAGGGCGCGCTGATCCTCGGGTTGTCCATCTTCGCCGGCGGTGCCGCCGGAGCGTCGTTCGCCGGCAGCTCGGGCCAGCTGATCGCCTGGCAGGCGGTGATGGGCCTGGGTGCTGCGTTCGTCTACCCGACGACCCTATCGATCCTGTCCAACGTGTTCACCGAACGCGCGGAGAAGGCCAAGGCCATCGGAATCTGGGGTGCCACCACGGGAGTCGGGGTGGCGGGTGGTCCGATCCTCGGCGGCTGGCTGCTCGAACACTTCTGGTGGGGCAGTGTCTTTCTCGCTCTCGCCCTCGGTGCGCTCGTCGCGATCGGTGCAGCAGTTTTCGTGGTGACCACCTCTCGTGATCCCGGCACGCCGCGCATCGACGTCGGCGGCCTGATTCTGTCCGTGCTCGCGGTCGGCACCCTGGTCTACACCATCATCGAGGCGCCGGAACACGGGTGGGGTAGCACCGCCACGCTCACCGGGTTCACCCTCGCCGCCGGCCTGTTCCTCGCCCTGGTGCGCTGGGAGCGCAGCCACGACGACCCCATGATCGACGTGTCGTTGTTCGCGAACATGCGGTTCACCGCGGCGAGCGCCTCGGTGACCTTCGCCTACTTCGCCCTGTTCGGCTTCATCTTCTTGATCTCGCAGTACTTCCAGCTGGTGCGCGGCTTCGGCCCGCTCGACACGGGCCTGAAGTTCATTCCCGTCGCGGCGTCGATCGCGATCGGGTCGGTCCTCGGGACCCTTCTCGCGGTCCGACTGGGCAACAAACTCATCGTCACGGTCGGGCTCGTGCTCTTCACCTCGGCGTTCCTGTGGATCTCCACGCTCAGCGAGGCAACGAGCTACCTGGAGATCGCCGGCCAGATGATCCCACTGGGGCTGGGGCTGGGACTGACCTCCGCACCGGCGACGGAGGCGATCATGGGTGCCGTCCCGCGGGAGAAGGCGGGTATCGGATCCGGGATGAACGACGCCACCAGAGAAGTCGGTGGAACTCTCGGCGTGGCGGTCATCGGCAGTGTCTACGCGTCCTTGTACGCGTCGACGTTCGCCGCCTCCGACACGGCGCAGCATCTGCCCGAAAACGTGCAGTCTGTCGTCCAGGATTCCGTGGGCGCCGCCGTCATCGCCTCCGAGCAGATTCGCGCCGCCGGGAACCCGGGCACCGCCGCCGCGGTCACCCACGCAGCCAACACGGCCTTCCTCGACGGTCTGACCGCCGGCGCCTACGTCGCGGCGGCCGTCACGGCAGTCGGCGCCGTCATCGCCGCGGTCTTCCTCCCGTCGCGGCCGAAGTGACGAGGCGCTGCGGGTGTGACACGTGGTCGTGATCGCTGGTGTCTGTCTCTACCGCAGCGAAATCGCGCCTCAGCACGGGGCGTAGTGGGACAGACAGGGGAGGTGGCTGGCCTGTGGTCCTGGAAACAGGCCAGCCACCCGGCGTCCTCGCCGCTGTGGGTCAGATGAAGGAGGTGATCTGAGGGTGTCCAAGCATCTGGCGCCCATCACCTCGTACTGGACGGTCGCCATCGCTACGAGAGCTGCTCGGCTGGAACGTCTCTCGACCATTGTTGCCGAGCGGATCGCGCAGATACAGGTCGCCGAATGGTCGGCAGGTTTTTCAATCGCCGTTGCCCTCATTCTCGTCCTCGTGTGGGGGCGGGTTTCGAGAAGATCACCTGGCTCCACCGACGGGACGTCACCGTCACCGGCGGCCACGATGTTTTCGTGTGTCTCACCGTCAACGGTGACCGGATCGTCCTTCCCGCCGCCCCTCGAGGCACCCGGGATCGCGGTATCAACGGTCTATCGAGGGTGGACGGAGGTCCTGGAATTCCTCGATCGCCACCACGGCGCCACTCGCCCCCTCGGCGAGCGCGCCAAGGCCGGCGGCGACCTGCGCGGATTCGACTTCGCCTACCAAACTGACGACCGGTCGCTGATGACCTCGATCAACCGGTGGGGTCACACGCCGCTCGGCCCGGCAACGCTGACCGCACGCGCGATCACCGCCATCACTCAGGCGCATCTGTCCGGTAGGCCAGGCGAGCGCGAGTTCGAGTCCGCCCGCACGGCGTGCCCGTGGATCGCTGCCGCGACGGGCAACCGGCTCGCTTCCAGCCGGGGAGGCCGGGGCCGAGACGCCCCCGGAGGAACCCCGTCGGGGCTTGGCCACGGGCATGCAGGTCGAGAAGATGCTGGAGGTCTGGCGGTGTCGCCGGTGAGGAAGTGCTTCCCGTCGGTGGTGAATCGGCCCGCGTCGCCGCGCCCGGCCGCGTATTCGGTGAACGTAATCAGCGGACTATCGGTGACCGCCACGGCCAGACGTCCGACGGTTAGTTTGATCTTTCAGTCCCAAAGCTGTTTTGGTGCAATCTGATTCATACTTGCGTAGCCGGATTCAATCACGCGTCGACGAAGGTAGTCTTCGCATTCCTTAGGTGTACGGGTTGTGAGTACGTCGATGATCTCTTGGTGTGAGGTGACGTGATCGGCGGTCTTTGAATAGTTGTATTGCGAGTTGGCGACGAGAAGGCTGACGCCATGCCGCATCATCAGCCAACTCTTGTGCAGCCATGTATTGCCAGAAGCGATGCACAGTTCTTCGTGGAAATCCCAGTCGTGGGTGAAAAAGGATTTGGGATCGACGGCGGCGACGTCGGCTTTCATTTGAGTAGGAATGCGGCGGAGTGAATCGAAGTTGGTGTCGCCGGCTCGATAACGTGTACATGTAAGGCGCGCAGCGAGGCCTTCCAAGTTCCCGCGCATCACAACGATGTCGATTCGGTCTTCTTCGCGCAGTCGCGTGACGAACCACCCGCGGCGGGGAACGTAGTTCACGAGACCTGACTCCGAGAGTTGGCGTAGAGCTTCACGCACTGGGCCTCGACTGGTAGCGCGGCGGTGCCCGCATCGATGAAATTTCGACAGACCTGCTATATGGACCGGGCGTCGTACTCGATCTCACACCGTTCTCAGGCGAGGACGTGGAATTTACCTTGGCGCACATCCAGGCGGCTGAGGCGAAGCTTGACCAGCCGATCCAGCCCAACGAGTTCGTGCTCCTTCGCAGTGACTGGTCGCAGACCTACGGCACTGATCGTTACTGGACGAAATCACCCTTTCTGTCTGAAGCTGCAGCCAAGTGGCTCGTACAAGAACGGAAGGTGCGCGGACTGGGTTACGACTTCTCGCAGGAGTCGGCCGGGCGTACCCATCAAGATCTGCAAGACCGTATCGACAGCGGGGAAGCCAGGCCGGGTGAGGAATTGGTGATTCATCACGCCGTGCTCGGCGCCGGTCTCTTTCACGCTGAGTGTTTGCGCAATATCGATCAGATCGCCTCGCAGCGTTTCAACATCGTGGTCGCGCCGTTGCCGCTGAAGGGTGTGGAAGCCGCGCCTGCCCGTGTGCTTGTGATCGAAGACTGACCGACCTCCCTACTAGTGATAGGTCTCCGATGAGTTCACGGGTGATACGGCCTTTTCGACGCCGTAAGCAATGACACCTTCGTGCACCGCCTCGATCCGCGCGTCAAGCTGCTTGCCATCGCAGTGGTAATCGCCGGGACGTTTCTGTTTATCCATCCGCTCGCGTTGCTGATCATCTTCGTATTGACGCTGATTCCGTGGGTGGTAGGGCGAATCAATGCCCGGGCGGCATGGCCGCTGATCCTGGGTGGACTCGTCATGGCGTTGGGCGTGGCGTGGACGAACGCTTTCTTCTATCCGAGCGCCCCTGGTGCCGAGGTGCTGTGGCAGGCCGGTGGCGTGCGAGTAACCGATGAGAGCCTCCTCATCGGCCTGGGTAACGGCATCCGGCTGTTGCTCCCCATGAGCATCAGCATCGCGGTCATCCTGACCACTGATCCGGTGATGTTGTCGCGCGGTCTCACGAAGCTGAAGGTCCCGTTCCGCCCTTGTTTCATGTTCGTTTCTGCGGTGCGGTTCATCCCACTCGTCGTCGAAGAAGCCGCCAAGATCCGAGACGCGCAACGGGTGCGCGGTGTGGAAGGGAAGGGTTTCGGTCCCCTCACCAGGCTTCGTCTGATGCTGGTGCCGCTGCTCGCGGGATCTTTGATTCGGGCGAGGGCGACCGGACTCGCGGTTGAGACCAAAGCTTTCGGAGCCGGTCAATGGCGAGACTTCTACCGCGATGTGCGCTTTCGGAGAACGGATTGGGCGGTGTTGGTGGTACTGGTCATGCTCATGGGAGTCGCGGTGTATCTGCGCACGCAGGGCTTCGGAACTTTTGCGTCAGTCCTCAGGCAGGCGAGTTGAAATGGGAAGAGTCATTAATAGGCCAATCGCCGAAGCGCGCAATCTAACCTATGCCCATGCAGGCGACGACACACCGTCGCTGCGGAACGTCAACCTAGAGTTTGCGCCGGGAGAGTTCGTTGTCATCATCGGGGCGAGTGGCTGTGGCAAGTCGACTCTCCTACGGTGTCTAGCGGGTATTTCTCCGCACATGACACCAGGGGAAATGAGCGGCTCCGTTCTCATCGATGGGACCGACACGCGCGATCAAGAGCTTTACGAGATTGCCCAATCGGTCGGTTTCGTCAGCCAAAATCCTACTGACCAAATCTTCTCGCTCACAGCAGAAGACGAGGTTGCCTTCAGACCCGAGAACCTGGGTCTGTCGCGTGAGGAAATCTCCGAGCGCGTGCGTTCATCCCTCGAGATGGTCGGGCTCATCGATCGAGCACGAGCATTGACTCTCACAATGTCCGGCGGCGAGAAGCAGAGGCTGGTAATCGCAAGCTGCCTGGCGTTGCGTCCTCAGATGCTCTTGTTCGACGAACCGACCACCGACTTGGACCCCGAGACCAAGGAGACCGTGATCGACCAGCTTCGGTCGGTCGGCAACCTCACGATCGTGATCGCCGAGCACGCGATCGGTGAGATCGTTCAGCACGCCGACCGGGTCATCGTCATGAGCGACGGTGAGGTGGTCCTCGACGACCGTCCGGAAGTGGTCCTCGGTCAGAACGCACGATTGTTGCGCGGACTCGGCTTACGGATGCCCGGCCATATCCGAGCCGCTTAACTTCTGCAGTCCGCGGGATGCGATCTGGGCGCCTTCCCCGTCCCGCCTGCCGACCTCGCGTCGAGTATCGACGGCGCAGTGGCGGGCGGTGCATTACGTCCTGCACCGCCCGCCCCACCCGAGCAGCTGCGGACCACTCACCGCGCTTCACCGCTCATTCAGGCCTCCGATGTGTGGTACCGACACACCAAGGACAAGTGCCAGGCCCGTGGGCTCGACGCTGCCGTGCGCCCGGGCGAGTACATCGCCGTTCTCGGTCGAAACGGCGTAGGCAAAAGCACCTTTGGGAAGCTGCTCATCGGCCTACACCAGCACGAGCGTGGAGCCGTGGTCACGGCTGGCATGGACACCCGGAAAACCAGCGTCGCGGCGATCTGTCGTCGAGTGGGTTACCTGTTCCAAAATCCCGCCCACCAGCTTTTCACTGGCCGGGTGATCGATGAAATCCTCTTCGGCCTGCGCATCGCGGGAGTAGAGGGCGACGAGGCAGTACGACGGGCTCGGGAAACGCTGGAGTTTGTCGGACTCGACCACAAACACGAGCAACACCCCCTGAAGTTGTCGCAGGGCGAACGAAAAAGGCTTGCGGCCGGCACCGTCCTGGCGTTGCGCCCTGACGGGATGATCCTTGATGAGCCGACAACGGGTCAAGATCACCGTAGGTTGACTTATCTGCTGCGGCTGATGGAAAACGTCAATCGCGACAGCAGTACGGCCATCGTCATGGTCACCCACGATATGGACGTCGTTGCCAGTTACGCCACACGCGTCATCGGACTGTCCGACGGTGCAGTCGCATTCGATGGGCGCATGGATGAGCTGTTCGCAAACGCGGCTGCGATGCAGCGTCTGGGGGTACGCCCACCCGAGGTTGTCCAGGTCGCGAACGAAGTGACGTCGTTGGATCTTGGACTGCCGAAATCTCCGGAAGATCTCGTCGGACGCCTCGTCGGACACGATCTGGTCGTCGAAGCCCCCGAACCTGTCCTCGAACTCAATCAGCACCGAACCAGCGGACGATGACCATCTCCATCTGAAAAGTCGGTCGCCGATCCCACGGCCTCCGCACCGATCGACAGATCGACAGGAGGAACCCCTCATGCGCAATTCCCAGGATGCACAACCGAAGGCGGCAAGGGTGAGCCGAAACCGGCCCGGCAGATCCAGGAGAAGCTTTCTGGCCGGCTTTACGGCGGTCGACCTTGTGACCATCGCGGCTCTCGCCGCGTGCGCGCGCATCACACATCTCATCCAGAAGTTCATAAATTTTGCATTCCCACTCAACGTGGGCCTGTGGTACATATTTTTTGCCTGGGCTCTCGCGACGGTCGTCGTTCTGGTACCCAAGCGCGGTACGGCATCGCTCTACGCCGGCCTCAACATCATCGCGATCAACACTCTGATCGAGGGTGACCCGCCGCAGTGGCTCATCACCGTCCCGTTCGCGGTTGTACTGACCGAAGTCATTTTCTGGGCCGTCGACAAGTTAGGCGGCAGTTACTGCACGACTCCCGCCACCGCGGTGATCGGGGTTGACCATCATTGCGCCGGTCTGGTGGCTCGCAATGGTCTACTTCGGCCTACACATGGTGTTCGGTGTCCTGATGAAAGCAGCGGTACTCGGGATCACCCTGGGAATGTTCGTCATCAGTGCCCCCATCGTCGCATTCCTCGGTAACAAGATCGGCAGATCGCTGAAACCGCTACTCGCCTACTGATCCAACCAGCGCCGTTTGCCCCGATCCACAAAGGAGAACAACTGTGAGACCCCGCGAGATCAACATTGCACTGCTGCCCGGCGACGGAATCGGGCCTGAAATCACGACATCGGCAGTTGCTGTCCTCAATGCAGCGGCTACGAACCATGGAATTGAGCTTCGTTTTACTTCACACGAAGCCGGCGCTCAATTCTTCCAGAGGTCCGGTGTCGGAATCAGTTCCGACGTAATGCAAGAGCTCGAAAAGGCAGATGCGATCCTGTTCGGAGCTATGGGACTGCCCGATGTCCGTCTCCCGGACGGCAGAGAAGTAACTCCTCAACTCGAGCTTCGCGAGCATTTCTAGCTCTTTGCAAGTATCCGCCCCGTCCGGCAGTTCGACGGTATACCGAGGGTCCTGCAGTCCGGCGACGCAGACATGGAAGTCATACGCGAGACCCTTCGCGCACCGGAGCGACCCAACAATCGAACCCGGTAGAAGCGTCACTGACCGGCTGACCATCACCCGATCGGGTAGTGAGCGCCTGTTTGAGCTCGCGTTTGAGCGGGCGACCAAGCGAAAAGCGCTGGGTGGTCAAGGCAAGGTCACCCTGTTGGACAAATCCAACGCCCTTTCCAGCTTCGTGTTCCTGCGTGAGATCTTCGACGAGGTGGCCGCGCGCCATTCAGACATCACCGCCGAGCGCCTCTACGTGGACTCGGCATCAATGCTGATGGTCCTGGATCCGGAGCGTTTCGACGTCGTTGTCACCGAGAATCTTCTCGGCGACATCGTGTCAGAACTCGCCGCCGGTCTGATTGGGGGGGTCGGCTTGGCTCCATCCGCCGAGGTCGGCGTAGACCAGGCATTGTTCCAGCCGTGCCACGGAAGTGCACCTGACCTCGCCGGCCACGGTGTGGCCAACCCACTGGCGACCATTCTCTCCGCGGCAATGCTGTTGGACTGGGTGGGTCAACGCCGAGACGACGAGCAACTCATTGCCGCGTCAGTTTCGATAAACAACGCTGTTGCGAAAGCCATCCAAAATGGGCCACACACACCAGATCTCGGCGGTTCGAACACGACGGAATCTGTCACCGACGCCGTGATCGACCAGATGAGTGCAGTCGAGGTCGCAGTCTGAAGTCACTACCGGGCCGATCGGGCACTTGAACCGGCGTCTGCCGTTTGCATGCATACATCCACCATCACGATGTTGCATGCAAACGCTGGCAGTTGAATTCAGCGTGCAGTAGCAGCATGTGGATGCCGAAGACGCTCTTCCAGGCGGTGCGGCAGGGCAACAATACCGCCGATCGCCCTGATACACACCATCCTTAACGGACCGGTGTTCGTCGGACCCTCACGACGGACATCGAGAAGAAACGACCCCCGAGATCCGGCGACGACAAAGAAATGGTGAGTCGATGACCGACCTCTACGTGGCACCATCCCCCGCCGCGCCGTATGATCCGGTACCCGAGCACTCAGCTCCTCGCTGACCGACTCGACAACGGTGCAGACCTATCAGCGTTCGCAGGCAGCGCGCGGCGCGACGAACGGCCGCTGCTCACATCCATCGACCGGTGGGAGCATACGCCCTGCGTCTCGACTCCGCTGACTGGACGATCCGTCGCCGCCCTGGTCCGCACACGCACCTGACCGGGCAATCGCCGAACTGCCAATGCACAGGCGATCCACGACGCCGGCACGCGAAAACGTGCGGGTTCCGGACGTGGTTGACGTCGATCTGGACCAGGGCTACTACGACCGCGGCATCGTCGCCCGCCGTGACGCCCACGACCACGTCGAGGACATCACCGACATCCTCGCCGGCATCGAGGACGAAGCCGACAAACTTCTCGTCGACCTGCTCGAGATTCCGACCGCACCCAAGGTGATTGACTTAAGGCTGGTTCCTACACAATGCGCGCGTTTGCCGCTTTCGCCGACGGCATGCCGGCCCTCTATAGCGATGATCTGACGCGCTCCTGCTCTCGCCTCGAATCAGTCATTGTCGAGTTCATAGAGCGCGGTGATCGCACACTCGAAGTGGCCGCCTACTTCGGGCGGGATCAGCCGTGGGCATGAAGGGGTCGGCCGGCCAGGGCGAGGTGTGCCTCGCCGAGGGCTTCGGCCTGGGTGGGATGCGCGTGGATCAGGTCCGCGACCTCGTCGGGGTGAGCGCCCCAGTTCACGATCAGCTGCGCTTCGCCGACGAGTTCGCCGACTCGCTCGCCGACCAGGTGGATACCGACGACGGGTCCGCCCTGGGCTCGAATCAGTTTGACGCCACCGCTGGTGCCGAGAATTTGGCTCTTGCCATTGCCCGCCAGGTCGTACACGGTCGTGTTGATGGCGGGGAAGCGTTCGCGTGCCTGAGCCTCAGTGAGTCCGACGGATGCGATTTCCGGGTTCGAGTACGCCACGCGGGGGATATTGACGTCGTCGACAGCGGTGGTAGGTAGCCCGGCGATGTGTTCGGCGGCGAACAGTCCCTGCTGGAATCCTCGATGGGCGAGTTGCGGGCCGGCGACGATGTCACCGACGGCGTAGACGTTCCTCACGCTGGTGCGCAGATGTTCGTCGACGCGGGCGAAACCACGTTCGTCGAGTGCGATGCCGCCTTCGGTGAGGCCGATGCCGGCGGTGCGGGGTGCTCGGCCGACTGCGACGAGTAGAACATCGGCGTCGATGGTGTCGCCGGACTCGACGGTGACACTGACCGAGTCCTCGTCCTGGACTGCCTTCTCGAAGCGGGTATCGGTCTTGATGGTGATGCCGCGCTTGCGGAAGGCGCGGGTAAGTTGTTTCGAGGTCCACTCGTCCTCGGTGGCGACGAGGCGGGGCAGCGCCTCGATGAGGGTCACGTCGGCGCCGAGGGCGGACCAGATGCTGGCGAACTCGACACCGATGATGCCTCCACCGAGCACGACGACCCGCCTCGGGATGGTGGGGAACGTCAGTGCCTGGTCGCTGGTGAGGATGCGGCCGTCGATCTCGAGGCCGGGGATTCCGCGGACCTGGGATCCGGTGGCGAGAACGAGTGACCGGCCGGTGATCGAGCGGCCGTCGACCTGCACGGTGGTGCCACCGGCGTAGTGCCCGGTGCCGGTGACCAGGTTGATCTTGTGGCTGCGCACCAAGCCCTGCAGTCCCTTGTAGAGGCGATCGACGACGCCGTCCTTGTATGCGTGCACCGCGTCGGCGTCGATGTCCCCGAGCGTGGCCCCGATCCCGATCGAGGACGCGTGCGCGACGGTGTCGGCGACCTCGGCGGCGCGGACGAGCGCCTTGGTGGGGATGCAGCCCCGGTGCAGGCAGGTGCCGCCGACCTTGTCCTCCTCGATCAGGGTGACGGTCTTGCCCAGCTGTGCGGCGCGGAAGGCACACGCGTAGCCGCCGGATCCTCCGCCGAGGATCAGGACGTCGGGTGAGTCGGTCATGGAAGCTCCTTGAGATGCGCCGGTGCGTGGTCGGTGTGGGAAAGCGCGGAATCTGTCGAGCTGCCGGGCGGGTCAGCTCAGTGCGATCAGGCTCAACGGATCGGAGAGGATGTCGGCCAGGGTGGCGAGGAACTTCGAGCCGTGTTCGCCGTCGACGAGGCGGTGATCGAACGACAGGCTCAAGGTGGTGATCGATCGCAGGGCGATCTCACCCTGGTGTTCCCACGGGCGGCGTCGGATCGATCCGAAGCACAGGATCGCCGCTTCCCCCGGGTTGAGGATCGGGGTCCCGGCGTCGACGCCGAACACGCCCACGTTGGTGATGGTGATCGTTCCGTCGGCCAGGTCGGCGGGTCCGGTTTTGCCGTCCTTGGCTGTGCGTGTCAGGTCGGACAGTGCGAGCGCCAGCTCTCGGAGTCCGAGTGTGTGCGCGTTCTTGATGTTGGGCACCATCAGTCCCCGCGGGGTGGCGGCGGCGATCCCCAGGTTGACGTACCTTTTGGTCACGATTTCCTGCGCGTCCTCGTCCCAGAACGAGTTCAGGGAGGGATTGGTGCGCAACGCCACCAGCAGTGCTTTCGCGACCAGCGCGAGCGGGGTCAGGCGCACACCGGCGAAGTGCTTGTTCTCCCGCAGCTTGTCCAGCAACTCCATCATCGGAGTCACGTCGACGTCGACGAATTCGGTGACATGTGGGGCGGTGAAGGCGCTGCGGACCATCGCGGCGGCGGTGTGCTTGCGCACACCCTTGATCGGGGTGCGTTCCTCGTCCCCGATCGGCGCGGTCGTGGACGGCGGCGCGTGGAGGTCGGCGGCGGGGTTGTCGGTGACGGCGTTGAGGATGCGATCGAGGTCGGCCCGGGTCACCTGGCCTTGGCTGCCGGTCGGGGACACGTCGGCGAGGTCGACGCCGGCCTTCTTCGCCGCGAACCGCACCGGAGGGGCGGCCAACGGCCGTCCCTGAACGGGGGTGGTGGGTGGCCCGACAGGAGGAGTGGGTCTCGCACCGCCTCGTCGACGGCGACTGGTGCTCTCTTCGGCGACGCCGTAGCCGACGAGGACGGGTGTGCGTTCGGCTGGCGCCTGCTGCACGGGCGCGGCCATGGGGGACGGCGCCGGGGATGCGGTGTCGTCGGCGATTTCGATGTCGATGAAGGCGCTGCCGACGTCGATGGTGCTGCCCTCGTCGGCGTGCAGGGTGACCACCGTTCCGGCGTAGGGGGAGGGCAGTTCCACCGATGCCTTGGCGGTTTCGACCTCGGCGATGATCTGGTTCAGCTCGACGGTGTCGCCGACGGCGACGGTCCAGCTGATCAGTTCCGCCTCGGTGAGTCCTTCACCGAGGTCCGGCAGCAGGAAGGTTTTGATGGTGGGCATCGCTGGCGGGTCTCCTGGTTTACGCGGTGAAGGTGCGGTCGACGGCGTCGAGGATGCGGTCGGCGTCGGGCAGGAAGTGTTCTTCGAGCTTCGACGGGGGATAGGGCAGGGTGAATCCGCCGACTCGTTGCACGGGGGCCTCGAGGTGGTAGAAGCAGCGCTCGGTGATGCGGGCGGCGATCTCGGCGCCGATGCCGAGAAAGACCGGGGCTTCGTGGGTGATCACCAGCCGGCCGGTGCGCTGCACGGACTCGGCGATGGTGTCGATGTCGAGGGGGGAGATCGAGCGCAGATCGATCACTTCCAGTGACCGGCCCTCGTCCGCGGCGATCGTCGCTGCCTGCAGGGCGGTCGTTACCAGGGGGCCGTACGCCAGCAGGGTGGCGTCGGTCCCCCGGGTGAGGACGCGTGCCTTGTGCAGCGGGTACGCCTCTGCGGTGGGGTCGATCTCGGTCTTCTCCCAGTAGCGGCGCTTGGGTTCGAAGAACAGCACGGGATCGTCGGAGACGATGGCCTGCTGGATCATCGTGTGGGCGTCGGCGGCGTTGCTGCAGGTGACCACTCGTAGACCGGCGGTCGCGGCGAAGTACCCCTCGGGTGATTCGGAGTGGTGTTCGATGGCGCCGATGCCGCCGCCGTAGGGGACCCGGATGGTGATCGGCATCTTGACGTTGCCGCTGGTGCGGTAGTGCAGTTTGGCGACCTGGGAGACGATCTGGTCGAAGCCGGGATAGATGAACCCGTCGAACTGGATCTCGCACACCGGCCGGTAGCCGCGCATCGCCAATCCGACAGCGGTGCCGAGAATGCCGGATTCGGCCAGCGGGGTGTCGATGACCCGGTTCGGCCCGAAGTCTTTCTGCAGGCCGTCGGTGATCCGGAAGACGCCACCGAGTTTGCCGATGTCCTCACCCATCAGCACGACCTTCGGATCGTCCTCGAGCGCGCGCCGCAGGCCGGCGTTGATCGCCTTGCCCAGCGGAAGAGTGGCGGGAGCGGTCGTCGCGGTCATCAGTGGGTTCCTTCCAACGTGTCGAGGTAGGACGCGAACTGGCGGCGTTCCTCGTCGACGAGGGGGTGCGGTTCGGCGTAGACGTGGTCGAACATCGACAGCGCGGTCGGCGCGACGGTCTCGAGGCAGCCGCGGCGCAACGCCGCGGCGGTCTCGTCCGCCTGCTGCTGGACCGCCGCCAGATAGTCGTCGTCGATGACACCGGCCGTTTCGAGGAGGGCGCGGATCCGGTCGAGGGGATCCTTGGCCTTCCACTCCTCGTCCATTGCGGCCGGCCGGTACCGGGTCGGGTCGTCGGACGTGGTGTGCGGGCCCATCCGGTAGGTGACCGCCTCGATCAGGGTGGGGCCGCTGCCCTCGCGGGCTCGTTCGAGAGCTGCCCGGGTCACCGCGATCACGGCGAGGACGTCGTTGCCGTCCACCCGAACGGCCGGCACACCGAAGCCCCGGCCCCGCGCGGCGATACTCACCCGCGATTGCAGACTGACCGGTTCGGAGATCGCCCACTGGTTGTTCTGGCAGAAGAACACCACCGGTGCGTTGAAGCTCGCAGCGAACCCGAAGGCTTCGGAGATGTCGCCCTGACTTGTCGCGCCGTCGCCGAAGTACGTGATCGCGGCGCCGGTCGTGCCGTCGAACTGCATGCCCATCGCGTAGCCCGTGGCGTGCAGTGCCTGCGCCCCGACGATGATCGCAGGCGTAGTCATTTTGTACTCGAAGGGATTCCAGCCCGAGTGCGTCGAGCCGCGCCAAAACCGCAGCATGTGCGTCGGATCGACACCGCGACAGTAAGCGACCCCGTGTTCGCGGTAGCTGGCGAACACGAAGTCGTCGACGTCGAGTGCCCGGGCCGAACCGACCTGGGCGGCCTCCTGGCCGAGCAACGGCGCCCACAGACCGAGTTCGCCCTGGCGCTGCAAAGCCGTCGCCTCGGAATCGATCCGGCGGACCACGACCAGGTCTTCGTACAGACTGCGCAGCGCGGGAAGGTCGATGTCCTCGACGTACGGCGAGAAATCCGAGTGGGTGCGTCGTTCACCGGATTCGGTGACGAGCTGCACCAGGTCGTCTGTATCGAACATGAGCTACCTCCACTGGAAACCACGCCGGCCTGGTCACCCGGCCGGGGGACTTGATCTGCGCCACACAGAACCAGCAGGCCGCAGACTGCGCAAGTGGCAGGTGCAGAAATGCGCAGACTGCCCAAACTGATGGTTAGCCGGCGTGCAACACTGGGCTGCATGCCAAGACTTGATCGGACCGACGTGCGCATCCTTCTGGCGTTGTGCGATGCACCGCGAGCGACCGGCGTCCAGCTGGCCGGGCTTCTCGGCCTCGCCCGCAACACCGTTCAATCACGCCTGTCACGGTGGGATACCGACAAGATCCTCCAACCCGTCGACCGGTGCGTGTCACCCCGCGATCTCGGACTTCTCCTGCGCGCCTTCGTCACTGCCATAGTCGACCAACACCGACTCGAGGAAGTCATCGCACATCTGGACGGCGTGCCCGAAGTGATGGAAGTCGTCGGGCTCTCCGGGGCGGCAGACCTCCACATCGAGGTCGCCGCCTCCGATGCTGATGACTTGTATCGGATAGCCGGCCAAATTCTGGCGGTTCCGGGGATCGATCGAACGAACGTTTCGATCGCGATGCACCAAGCGATTCCATATCGGACGCGGCCATTACTCGAGCAGATCGCAGGATCGCAGGCCGAGTAGGTGACAAACGACGCGATAGCCGCGGGTGAGCCGGCCACCGGCACCGAGGACGTTCACGCAGACTAATTCTCTCCCACGATGTCAGCCGAAGATGACGGAACAGGCAGCCACATGCTCGTCGAACACTTCACCACCACACACACTTTCCCGACGACCCGGTACTGGATGCGGCGTACGCAGCAGCGTTCCTACGACGCACCGCGACCACACCGGACAGCGACGCGCTGGTCCGCCTCTACAACCCGGCGCCCACCCTGTCGTTCGGGCGCCTGGACGCCCTACGCGCACAATTCCCCGACGCAGTGGAAGCTGCACGACGACATGGGTTCGCACCCGTGGTGCGCAGCGCAGGCGGGCGCGCCGCCGCGTACCACGAACAGACGCTCGTCCTGGAAATATTCGCTCCGGACACACAGGGAATGACCGGCGCACGGGCACGCTTCCGTGAACTCACCACCCGGCTCGTCTCAGTGCTCCGGGGCCTTGGCATAGACGCTCGGATCGGCGCAGTACCCGGCGAATACTGTCCCGGCGACTGGACCATCAACGGCGCTGCCCGGGTCAAACTCACCGGCACGGCACAGCGGATCATCTCGGGCGCATGGCTCTTCGGCGCAGAGCTTGTCGTCACCGACCCCGAACCCACACGGGCCGTGCTGACCGATGTCAACGCAGCACTCGACGTGGAATTCGATCCGAGCACCGCGGCGGCACTGGCAGACCTCAACCCGGCAATCTCGCTCGAGCGAGTGCGAGCAGCCATCCTCACCGACCTGGGCGCAGGACGCGAAGTCGTTGCCGAGCCCGGTCTCATCTCCGATGCGATCAGTAACCGCGCATCACACGCGCCATGACCAATGCCAATGTCTGTTGCTGTTCGCCCGACCGCCGTTTCGGCAGCGCTCGACGCTAGGATCGTTCGACACGGGCAGTAGTCACTATGCGGTTCGCGGTAGCGATCGCGGTTTCCTCGGGAGAGTCGGGCAATGGTGGACGAGCAGCGCAAGACGGTCGGTGTCTTGTCGCGAGCATTCGCCATCATCGACGCCGTCGAGTTGCGTCCGATGATCACCAGCGACCTTGCACGCACCGTCGGCCTGTCGAAGTCGACCACCCAACGTCTCGTGGCCGAGCTCGCGCACTATGGCTATCTACGTCGAGATACCGAGGGCCGGTACTGGCTCGGGTATCGCTTCACCGCCGCCGGGATGACCGATATCGCCCTTCCCGTCCTGCGGGAGCTGAGCGAGAGCACCGGTGAGTCCTCACAATTGTGGGTCCGGCGCGGTGACCTGCGCTTGTGCGCCGCCAGTGTCGAATCATCGAACGAACTGCGGGCCACCATGCCGGTCGGCACCACATTTCCGCTGGCGGAAGGGTCGAGCGGCCACGTGCTGGCCGGCGATTTCGACAACGACCCCGCCGCGCGACGCCGCGGCTGGTGGCAGACGCTCTCCGAGCGGGTTTCCGGCCTCGGCTCGGTCAGCGCACCGGTACGAGTGCACGGCGAGATCGTCGCGTCGGTGTGCGTGTCGGGCCCGGTGCACCGGCTCGGTGACGATCCCGGAGCCCGCCTCGGTCCCTCGGCCATCGCTGCAGCTCATCGTATCGAAAAGTCCCTCCTCGACTCCTGACCCCGGCGCCGCCCTCACGGCTGTGGGTGTGTCTTTCTTGCCCGCTCTACCTCTACTGGTCGGCATACACCCGTTGCGTTCTGTGACCTGTCGCACTACGGTTGCCCCATCATTCGGGTCATAGTGGCCCATATATTGGGTCACTATGACATGTCGATCACACCGCCGACAGGAATCGGAGCATCATGAACACCGCCACCACAGGTCCGCTCGACGGCATCACCATCCTGGAGCTGGGCAATTTCATCGCAGCGCCCTTCGCGACTCGGCTGCTAGCCGATTTCGGCGCCGAGGTCATCAAGATCGAGCGACCCGACGGTGGGGACGAGCTGCGCGGTTGGCGTCGCAGCAGGGGCACCACCTCGATGATGTATCGCACCATCGCCCGCAACAAGCGCTCGGTGACGCTCGATTTGAAGAGCGCCGAGGGGCAGCAGCTGGTGCTGGACCTGGCCACCAAGGTCGATGTCGTGATCGAGAACTTTCGCCCCGGCACCCTGGAACAATGGAACATCGGCCCCGACCAGTTGCAGGCAGCCAACCCTGACCTCGTCCTGGTCCGGATCTCCGGTTACGGCCAGAACGGCCCCTACGCACAGCGCGCCGGCTTCGGTGGTGTCGCCGAAGCGTTCGGTGGATTGCGTTATGTGACCGGCTATCCCGATCGTGAGCCGGTCCGGCCGGCAGCACCACTGGGCGACACCCTCGCCGGTCTCTACGGCGCGGTCAGCGCGTTGATGATGCTCCTGGCCAAAGCCCGCGGCGGCGACCACCCGCGACCCAAGGTCGCCGACGTCGCACTCTACGAATCGGTGTTCATGGCGATGGAATCGCTGACCGCCGACTACGACGCCTACGAAATGGTGCGCGAACGCACCGCCGGCAACCTGCCCGGTGTGGTGCCCAGCGGCTCCTACCCGTGTGCCGACGGCTCGGTTCTGATCGCCGGGAACGCCAGCGCGGTGTTCGCCAGGCTGATGAACGCCGTCGGCCGCTCGGACCTGGCCAGTGATCCCGACCTGGTCGACGGCACCAAACGCTACCTGCGGGAAGACGATCTCGACGAGGCGATCGTGACATGGACGACGACCAGAACCACCGCAGAGGTGGTCTCCCTATTGTCCGACGCCGGTGTCCCGGTCAGCGAGGTCTACGACGCCGCCCGCATCGTCTCCGACGAGCACTATCTGGCCCGCGGCATGATCCAGCCGTTCAAGGTCGACGTCGAAGACGGCACACCCGAGGAGGTCCGCTTCCCCGGCGTGGTACCTCAGTTCGACGGCCAGGCAACGGAAATCGGATGGTTGGGGCCCGATCTCGGTGCCGACACCGAGCCGGTGCTGGGCCGGATGCTGGGCGTGACGCCCGAGCGCCTGAACGCACTGCGCACCGCAGGCGTGATATGACCCGCGGGCATCCGCCGCTCCTCTGTTCCTGGTGCAACCACATCCTTTCCCGTCTGCTCCCGCACGGAAGAACCCGGTCCCATGGTCTACGCCATCTCCATCCTCGCCCTCGTACTGATCTTCACCATCGCCACCAAGGTGCCGATCAACATGGGCATCCTCGCCTTCGCCGGCGCCTTCCTCGTCGGCGGATGGGTGTCGGGGATCCCGATCGACGACATCGTCGACGCCTTTCCCGGTGACATCTTCCTGATCGTCGCCGGCATCACCTTGCTGTTCGCCATCGCCAAGGCCAACGGCACCATCAACATCATCGTCGAATCGGCCCTCCGCCTGGTCCACGGACGGCGCTGGGCGCTGGTGTGGATGATGTTCCTGCTCTCCGGCGCGCTGATGGCGCTGGGATCACCGATGGCGGCAGGCATGCTGGCCCCCATCGCGATGCGGCTGGCCGGGAAAAAGAACATCAACCCCCTCCTGATGGGCATGGCCATCAACCACGGCGCCCTGGGCTGCGCGTTCTCGCCCATCACGATCTACGGTGCCTTCGTCAACGGATTGATCAAATCCTCCGGGTACGAGGCGAACCCGCTGCTGCTGTTCATCGTTCCCTTCGCGCTCAACGCCCTGTTCTTTACCGTACTGTTCGTTATCTACGGTCGCGACCTGCTCCACGAGCTGCCCGACGGCACCGGTGAGACCACCGGGTCCGGCGCAAGCTCACCGGCCAGCCTCCACCCGAGCCCCGGCGGCGCCCCCGGATCTGGCACCGGTGCCGCGACCGCCGTCCTGCCCGACACCGACGTCATCGGCCACACCCCGTTCAACCGCGAACGGGTCGCGACGCTCCTCGGAATCCTGCTCCTGGCAGTAGGTTCGGTGGCCTTCAACGTTGACGTAGGAGTCAGCTCGATCTGCATCAGCACGGTGCTGCTACTAATGGCCCCGAAGAAGATGCCCCGAATCGAAGACAAGGTGGCGTGGCCGGCCGTCCTGCTGGTCTGCGGCATGCTCACCTACATGACGGTGCTCAAACAAAACGGCACCCTCGACATTCTCGGCGACGCCGCCGCCCACCTCGGCTCCCCCCTGGCCGCCGCGCTGATCCTGCTGTACGCCGTCGCGATCATCTCCGCGGTCGGCTCCTCGATCGGCACCCTGGGCATCGCGCTGCCGCTGGCCGCACCCATGCTCGCCGCCGGGGAACTCGGCGTGCTGGGATTCATCATCGCGCTCGCCTTCGCGTCCACCGTCGTCGACGTCAGTCCCTTCGCCACGAACGGATCGATAGTGGTGGCCGAGGCCGAAGTCGAAGACCGTCAACGGTTCCAACGCAGCGTCTTGGCCTACTGCGGTCTGGTGGTGTTCCTCGCCCCGCTGGTGGCCTGGGCCCTGATTGTCGTTCCCACCTCGCTCTAACCCCGGCCCTTCAGGAAGGCACACCCATGTCCGTCATCATCACCGACGTCGTCCTGCGCGACGGTCTGCAGGACGAGGACGTCCTCGTCGCGACCGACGACAAACTCACCATCGCCGACGAGCTGGTGGCTGCCGGTATCCGGCAGATCGAAGCCGTGTCGTTCGTCTCGCCCACCCGGGTCCCACAGATGGCCGACGCCGACGCACTCGTCGCCCGGTTGCAGCCCTACCGCGCCACCACACAGGTCAGCGCATTGGCACTGAACGCCACTGGGGTTCATCGTGCGGTGGCTGCCGGAGTTGACGTCGTGCACATCGCGGCGTCGGCGAGTTCCGCGCACAGCCGAGCGAACGTCGGCACATCCGCCGCGCAGGTCCTCGCGGATCTGTCCCAGGCGGTGGCCAGTTACCCGCAGCAACGGTTCCTCGGCGGGATTTCCACCGCCTTCGTCTGCCCGTTCGAGGGAATCATCGCACCCACCTGTCTGGTAGAAGTCGCCGAACAGTTCGCAGCAATGGGGATACGCACCCTCGGGTTGGCCGACACCATGGGCACCGCCACCACCGAGCACGTGCTCACCGCGGTGGACGCCGTACGCGATGCACTGCCCGACATCACCATCGGACTGCACCTGCACAACGCTGACGGCCAAGCGCTGACCACCGCCCTGCAAGCAGCACGCACTCTTGGCATCGAACACTTCGACAGCGCGGTCGGCGGATACGGCGGATGCCCATTCGCGCCCGGCGCGCACGGCAACCTCGCCACCGAGGAACTGGTCGCGCATTTCCACAGCCACGATGTGGACACCGGCATCGATCTCCAACAGCTCGCCATCGCAGCATCGACGGTCAAACGTATCCTCGCCGATTCCCCGCAGCTGTCGAAGCAATGATCGGCGACTACTCGGCAGGTGTCCTTTTCACCCCGCGGTCTCACGACAACGCAGCAACCGAAGAACTCGTCGATGCCTTCCACGCCGACGCCATAGCTACCGGCATCGATTCCGAAGGATCTCGAGGGCCCGAGCCGTTCCGCAGCAGACACTTCAACAAGTCCAAGCATGAGCCCCCCAACGACGGGGTGAGCCCAGCAACAAACGAGAACCCCTCCGGAGGTGCCACAATGGGGCAAACACTCGCAGAAAAAGTCTGGAATGAGCACCTGGTAAGACCAGGAACAGCTGACGAGCCAGATCTCATCTACATCGACATGCATCTGGTCAACGAGGTCACCAGTCCCGCCGCATTCTCGGGACTCCGCGAGGCCGGGCGCGTAGTCCGCCGACCGGACCTCACGCTGGCCATCGAAGATCACAACACTCCGACCGACGACATCTTCCGATCGATCACAGACCCCGCAGCTGCGCGGCAACTCGAACATCTTCGACAGAACTGCCAAGACTTCGGCATAGAGTTGTACTCATTGGGCGATACCGCACGCGGAATCGTCCATGTCACAGGACCGGAACTCGGACTGACCCAACCCGGCATGACGGTGGTGTGCTGCGACTCTCACACCAGTACACACGGGGCCTTCGGAGCTCTCGCGTTCGGGATCGGTACCAGCCAAGGCGAGCATGTCCTTGCCACGCAGACCCTGTCGATGCGGTCAATGAAAAACATGCTGGTGACCGTTCACGGTGAGCTTCCCCCCGGTGCAACAGCCAAAGACCTGATCCTGACTGTTATCGAGGTACTCGGCACGGACGGCGGGCAGGGACACGTCATCGAGTATCAAGGCGCGGCAATACGACAGCTCTCGATGGAGGGCAGGATGACCGTGTCGAACATGTCTATCGAGGCAGGGGCGCGTGCAGGGCTGATTGCACCGGACGAAACAACCATCGAGTACTTGCGCGGCCGCCCGCACGTGGTTGACGGCCCAGAATTCGACATTCAGGCGGATCACTGGCGAACCCTTGTATCCGATCCGGACGCCCACTTCGACAAACAGATCACGATCGATGCAACAACGATTCACCCGCGCGTCACCTGGGGTACCAACCCTTCCCAATCCGTGCCCCTGACCGGGGAGGTTCCAGACCCGGCCGATTTCGCTCGCCACGCAGAACAACTCTCCGCCCAGCGTGCGCTTGGGTACATGGAGCTACAACCTGGCACAAAAATGAGCGAGGTATCGGTAGACGCCGTTTTCATCGGGTCGTGCACCAACAGCCGGATCGAGGATTTGCGGGAGGTTGCGGCCGTGTGGCAAGGCCGAACAATCTCACCGGAGATAGAGGTGATCCTTGTTCCGGGCTCTGACACAGTGCGCGCTCAAGCAGTTCGGGAAGGTCTGGATCAAGTGTTCACAGCCGCCGGCGTGGACCTCCGCTATTCAGGATGTTCGATGTGTGTCGCGCTGAACGAGGATCGAGTGAGCGCCGGTAAGCGGATCGCATCCACCAGTAACCGCAATTTCGAAGGACGACAGGGAACCGGCGTCAAGACGCACCTGGTATCGCCCGCCGTCGCAGCTGCCACTGCAGTGACCGGTCGGTTCACTGCACCGTCCGAACTGAAGGAGTCGACCAATGGAACCCATCGTTAGCCACACCGGAATCGCAGTACCGATTCCAGTTTCCGATATCGATACAGACCAGATTATTCCCACTCGATTCTGTGTTGGTCTGACAAAGGTCGGATACCAGGATTTTCTGCTATTCGAGTGGCGCAAGGATAAAAAGTTCGTGCTCAATAATCCGGCATATCGAGGTGCCAGCATCCTGGTTGTCGGCCGAAACTTCGGGTGCGGATCCTCCCGAGAAATGGCCGTATGGGCCTTGAACAATTATGGGATACGCGTCGTCATATCTCCCGAATTCGGCGATATCTTCCGAGGTAACGCCCTGAAGAATGGTCTCCTGACGGTCACTCTCAGTGAAGCTGAGATCGAATCGATCTGGGCGGTTCTGGAGTCCACTCCCGGCGAGACGATGACCATCGACCTCGAAAATTGTCACGTAGAGGTCGGGAAGGGGCACACCTTCGGCTTCGAATACGATGCGAACGCACGATGGCGACTCATGAACGGACTCGACGACATCGCAATAACCCTGAAAAATAGTAGCGACATAGATAATTACGAAGCTCGGAGGCGACTGGACCTGCCGACCTCGACTCGAGTCGTCACTCGGATGTGATACTTCGACCGTGGGGTCAAGCTCTGGGGCGTGGTGTACGAAGTCGTCGCGTGACTCCTCGTGGGGTTATGCCGTCAGTACCGCGGGTGTCACCTCCTGATTCGGGTGCGGTCCGGGGAGATGCCCTGAAATGCGTGTGTACTTGGCCGTCATGAGCCTCGACCCCAAAGGCACCGCCCGCCAGCTCTGGTCCGACCACTGGAAGGCGGCACTGAATGCCTTCGAGATCACCTTCGACGGACGCCTGTCCACCGGACGAAAGTAGCTACAATTCAAACAGTTACAGCGTTATCTGGACAGACCCGTCTCGGCGTCGTCGAGGAAATCGCTATCCTCGACGGGTTAGTCGATGAGGTCTTCGTAGCGGTATTCGGTGGTGATCGGGGTGCTGTCCTCATGGGCTTGAGTTTCGCGGTGTTGGAGTTCGACGCGACGGATTTTGCCGGAAATGGTTTTGGGGAGCTCGAAGAACTCGATGCGCCGGACCTTGAGGTAGGGGGCGAGGTGGTCGCGGGAGTATTCGAGGATCGAGCGGGCGGTGTCGGCGGTCGGTTCCCATCCGGCGGCGAGCGAGATGTAGGCCTTTGGTAAGGCGAGGCGGGTGAGATCGGGTTGGGGGACGACGGCGGCTTCGACTACGGCGGGGTGTTCGATGAGCACACTTTCCAACTCGAACGGTGACACCTTGTAGTCGGAGGATTTGAACACGTCGTCGGTGCGTCCGACGTAGGTGATGTACCCGTCCGCGTCACGTTGTGCGACGTCTCCGGTGTGGTAGTAGCCGCCGGCCATGACCTGGTCATTGCGGTCGGGGTCACCGAGGTATCCGGTCATCAGGTTCTTCGGATGCTGGCTCAGGTCCAAACAGATCTCTCCCTCGTCGGAGACGGTCCCGGTGATCGGATCGACAAGCACCACCGGCACCCCGGGCATCGGCCGTCCCATCGAACCGGCTTTGACCGGTTGGCCGGGGGTGTTGCCGATTTGCAGGGTGGTCTCGGTTTGCCCGAACCCGTCGCGGATGGTCAATCCCCAGGCGCGTTCGACTTGGCGGATGACGTCGGGGTTGAGCGGTTCCCCGGCACCGAGCAGTTCGCGGAGACCTTCAGGTTTGGGGCCGAGGTCGGCCTGGATGAGCATGCGCCACACTGTCGGCGGTGCACAGAAGGTGTTGACCCGGGCGCGGTGCATGTGGTCAAGCAGGGATGCGGCTGCGAATCGGCTGTAATTGTAGACGAAGATTGTCGCCTCGGCGATCCACGGCGCGAAGAAGCAACTCCACGCGTGTTTGGCCCACCCGGGTGAGCTGACAGCCAGATGTACATCGCCGGGCGTGAGGCCGATCCACGCCATCGTAGTCAAATGTCCGACGGCGTAGCTGGTCTGGGAGTGTTCGACGAGTTTCGGTTTGCTGGTGGTTCCGGAGGTGAAGTAGATGAGCATCGGTTCGTCGACCGTGGTGACGGTCTGGAACGGACGGGCAGGGGCCACGTCGGCCGATTGCGCATACGGGTGCCAGCCGGCGGCCTCGCCGCCGACCACAATGCGCAGGTAGTCGCCGGTCAGTTCGTCGAATTTTGGGGTGTCGGCGAGGTTGGTGATCACGCACCGCGCCGCGCCACGGTCGAGGCGGTCGCGGAGATCTTCCGGGCCGAGGGCTGCGGTGGTGGGCATGACGACGGCGCCGAGCTTTAACACTGCCAGCATCGCCTCCCACAGCTCGACTTGATTGCCCAGCATCAGAATGACCCGATCACCTTTACCCACACCGAGTTGCTGCAGCCAGGTCGCGACCCGGTCGGATCGCTCGACCATCTCCGCAAAGGACACCTTCAGTTCGCTGCCGTCCTGTTCGGTGATCCACAGCGCCGTGCGGTCGTTGCCGCGGGCGAACGCGTCGAACCAGTCGATGGCCCAATTGAACTGCCCCGTCAGTTGGGGCCATCGGAACTCGTGCACGGCTTTATCGTAGTCGTCGATCAACGTTATCAACTGGTCACGGCCGGCACGATATAAGTCTGTGTTCGTACTCATAAATTCATGATTCCTCTCGTGTTACAGCTTGGGCAGGGGACAGCGGCGGAAGTGCTAGACGAATGCGGCGCTGACGCTGCCCACTTCGGTGTGCTCTTCGGCAGTGGCCAGATGATGATGCGCGTCTGCCGGCAGCGGATCCGAGAGACCGACATGGCTGTCCCCTGTGCGTTACTTTTGGAGGCCCTCTCGTTCAGCTGGCTTGACTGCTGAAATCAGTGTTAGGACAAGCCGGTTCATCGGCGTGGCGATTCTGTGTCGGTCGGCCGCCCGCACGACAGCCCCGGTCAGCGCATCATGCTCCAAAGGTCGACCGGCAAGACGATCCTCCCTCATCGACGACGTACCGTCCGTGGGGGCGTTAAGCAGCCAGTCCAGCATGCCCTCGGCATCGGCCGGAGTTAGTGCTGCGCCCTCAGCATTGCCGACTGCAACCGCCTCGTACATGATCTCCAATGCCAGATTCTGAATATTCGTTTCTTGCAACACATCCAAGCGACGACCTGTCAGAGCGGTGAGGGGGCTGGCAGAAATGTTCGCCAGGAGCTTACGCCAGGCGACGGTCTTCAAATCGCTTTCGAGCGTTGCCCGTATACCGCCCGCCATGAGCTCGTCGGCAAGTCTGCGACTGACCGCATCGTCGGGCAGGGAGACATCGACACTGCCAGATCTGCGCAATACCGCGCAGCCGGGCTTGTAGCGTTCGGCGTTGAGGTAGACGACGCCGGGAATAATGTGTGCTCCGTCGGTGTAGGGGGCTACCCGCTCGGTGTGCTCGATACCGTTCTGTGCCACCAGTATTTCTGTCTGGGAATCTGCGGCGGCACGCAACCAACGCTCCGCTACTGCAGTGTGATGAGCTTTGACGGCCACGATCACCGTAGAATGCGCCACGGCTTCAGCCGGGTCTCCTACGTGTTGGACCGGCCACGATTCAGTCGAACCGTTCTCGGTGATCTCGATGTGATCAATCGGAGTCCGCCCACCGCAGATGGTGATGGGCCGGCCCGCGCGGGCAAGTGCGGACGCGAGTGACAAACCGATGGCGCCTGCTCCGATCACGGCGACCGGTCGACGGGCTTCATGAACGTTCACATGGTCTTCCTGTCTGCTGATCTCAGGTGTCGCAATTTCTCCCTCCAGGGCGGACGGGGTGGCTCCAGAGCACCTTTGGTGCAACCCCGTCCGATGAACCTAGTCCAGCAGGTCAGGCTGTTCCCGCAGTATATCGTCGAACAGTGGTCGGATGCTGAGCCACGCGGCGTAAGAGCTGCCATTCTCGCGGTGGGTGAAGGTAGCCGTTTCGTGGTCCATTTCGATGGGTGTTCCGGCGGCCATTGCTGCGAGTTGTACCTGTGCACAGCGCTCCATGGCGATGAACCACCACGCTGCTTCACCCGCTGACTGGCCAGTCGTGAGCAACCCGTGGTTCTGCAGTACTGCTGCTTTAGACTGACCGAGTGCGGTAGAAATGCGTTCTCCTTCATCCCGGTAACCTGCAGGGCCGCCGTAGAAATCGTAGATCGCGTGGTCTTCGTAGAAGGCGGCTGCGTCCTGGTTGATCGGACGGATCCCCATGCCCAACGACGACAGTGTCCGACCATGGATGGAGTGGGTATGCGCTGCCGCCACGACATCGGGACGGGCTTTGTGCAGTTCGGAGTGGATGTAGAAGCCGGCGAGGTTGACGGTACCTTCGCCCTCGAGCACTCGCCCCGAGTGGTCGACCCGAAGTAGGTCGGATACCCGTATTGACTTAAAGCTCTTGATGAATGGATTCACCCAGAATTCGTCGTGGACCTCAGGGTCGCGGACGGTCATGTGGCCGGCCACGCCTTCGCCGAATCCGAACTTTCCGAACAGGCGAAGGGATGCTGCGAGTTCGCGCTTCCGTAGCAGTCTTTCGTCTTTGATCGAGAGTCCGACGGGCGGCTGAGGAAGGCCCGGTTGCGGCGTGAGCACGCTGGCCGGTCGATCGATGAGACCTGCGCTGGAGGGTGCGTCTGAAGTGATTGTCATTTCCGTTACCTTTCGCTTGTGGGGGCTTGAAATGGGGGTTCGGTTGCCATCGGGAATAATTCGACTGCCGTGGCACGAGTAGTTAGTGGCGAAGCGAATCATCTGTGGGCTCAGTGACTGGAGCGGTGTTCCAGGTGCCGTCGGATGGGAAACGTGATGGCGACGCCGATGGCTGCGGCGAGTAGGCAGACACCTGCCGGGGAGATTGGGCTATCCGTTTGTTCGACGAGCCAAAAGGCGACAAGTGGAGTGGTGGCGCCGGCGGTAACTGCACCGATGTTCCAGCCGAGAGCAGTGCCGGTGTAGCGATGTTCCGTTCGGAACAGCATTGGAACGCTGGCCAGCACTGGAGCAGCTGCAGCCATGGCGGTAGACATGAGCGCGATATAGGCCATGAGCACGGCGAGTAGATTGCCGGTGGACATGGCGGCGAAGGCTGGGACCGCAATCACGGCGAAGACGATCATGCCGGTACGAGTCACCGTCATCAGTCCGACCCGGTCGGAGATCCTGCCGGCGAGGAAGGACGCACCTCCCGAGGTCATCATGGCCACCACAACAATCCAGTACACCGCCGTCTGCGGTAGCGTGAGTACCTGAATGAGATGAACGCTGAGGTAGCTCAGCCCGATGTAGCACGTACCGTTCACCGCGATGCTGGCCAGAGAAGTCAAGGCCAGGCCGCGCCCGTCGTCGGAGAGCAGGCGGCGTAGCGCGCCCCGCCGACTGCGGGCTGCAGTTGGCGACAGTGTTTCTTCCGAGCGGCTCCGCAGCCACAAGCAGTACAGGCACAGCGGCAGGGTCAGCAGGAAAGGAATACGCCAACCCCACGATCCGAACTGTTCGGTTGGCAATGCAGAAGAGATGATGCCGACGGTGATTCCGGCGACGGAGTATCCGACAGTGATTCCAATGGCGCTGGCAGCTCCGTTGGAGCCCCGCTTGCTTACGGTGGAGGACTCCGCGATGAAGGTCATTGACCCACCGAGTTCGCCGCCTGCAGAAAGGCCCTGGACCGACCGGACCAGTACCAGAAGCACTGTGGCCCAAACTCCGATGGTCTCGTAGGTTGGTAGCAGCCCAATGGCTGTGCTTGCCAGTCCCATCGACAGCAGCGTCGCTAGCAAGGCTTGCTTGCGCCCGTAACGGTCCCCGATTCGACCGAAGATCAGACCGCCGATCGGGCGGAGCAGGAACCCGGTGGCGAACAGCATCAGTCCCGACATCAACGCGGCGGCTGGATCGGATGCCGGGAAGAACAGCGGCGAAATGGTCACTATTAGGAAGCCGAACAGCGAGTAATCGTAGTACTCGATCACGGTGCCAACGCCGCCTGCCCAGGCTGCGCGACGACCACGCGATGCGCCGAGTGAGGAGGACGGTGCGAGGTCGTCCTCTGCAGTGGCCCTGTCAGGTATCGCGATTGGCGACGGGTCTGCAGTCATCGAGGGTCTCCACATCGTTCGTCGGAAACGGCCTGGCTCGTCACTCTTTGCTGAGGCCGCGGTCACATCGACCGGGTCCGAGAGTTCCATCTCGCAAGATTGGTGGGCAAGCAGCACCAATCCTTTGACGCTCGTTTTGTTCCCCGGAACAATTCCGATCACCGTCACAGGCTCAGTTCGCGGATTAACGACCGTTCGGGTTCTCCGGCGGAGTCTTCCTGGATGTCTGGATTGGCCCGGAGTGCGAAACTTGCAGTCGGCGAGCTTCCGCTGCAAGGAAAAGATGGACCACGTCAAGCGGTGTCTTCAAGTCCCGGTTCAGAGCGCTCATCAGCCTGTTCAAGCGATACCGGACGGTATTGGGATGACAGTGCAGCTCAGTTGCCGCCGACTCCGGGTGGCCGCCGCTGTCAAACCACGCTCTGAGCGTGCCGATGAGGACATCCTGGTCGACGTTGGACATCTCTTGAATCGCCGCGAAAACATGCTGCTGCAACCCCGCAGCGAGGGCAGGTGAACTGATGAGGAGACCAGCGACCTGAGCATCGTCGAAGTGGGTGACGATGTGTCGCCCCTCACGGCCGGCCTTACTGGCGATTCGTGCCTGAGCCACGGCAGCAGGAACGGCGCTGAGGCCCGAGAATGGTCTGCTGACACCGACTTTGCGGAACTTGAGCCGCGAGACATGCTCCGATACCCGCAGTACGTCGATTTGGCCGGCCACCGCGACAAGACCGATGTCCGACCGTGCCTCTGATTTCCAGACCGATTGCAGCCCGATTCCCGCCAGCGAGGTGCGCGCCGTCTCGGGCGTATCCGGGTCTGGCGCTGAATGCTCGGTCATCAAGACGACAAATGTTCCTGCGGTAGGGAATTGCAGTTGATTGGCGACGTCGACCAGCGTCTGATCGTATCCTGGCTCGCCACTGAACAGCATTGTCAGTAACGCCTGACGCCTGCGCTGGTTCCGTTGCTGGCGCTCGGCGGCGAACGTTTGATAAGCCATCGCGATTTCCTGCGAGTACTTTTCGAAGGTGGTCCACAAAACCGAGGCCGACATGAGTAATGCACGGCTTGCGGGTGCCGGGCCGTCCGCGCCGAAGGTCTCGCGATCCGCTTCCTCGCAGCCCAACACCAACTCCTGCCAGATATGGATGACGCCGATTCGGAAGCCCGACAGCACGGTCTCGAGCGGCATTTCCTGTTCGGCGCGGAGGAGTCCGGTACTGTGCGGCCCAGGAACGGATAAGGAGCGATTCAATCGCACACTTTCGATTAGTCCCTCGATGTTCTGATGGACCGCGGGAACGAGTTCATCGATTGCCATCGCCGCAGCGAAATGCGGCAGTTCGGCACGCAACTTTTCGGCGATCTCGATTGCGAGCTCGTCGAGGCGCGCACTCAACCCTTGGCATACTGCAGCAAGGCGCTCGTCCACTGCGGACAGGGTTTCTGCACCCGTCGGCCCGGCAGCAGTCACATCATTGCCGTCTGCTGGTCTGACGATCACACCTACCTTCGTTCATGTCCATGGCGGCAGACCTTCGCAACCGTGGTCGGCAACACCAGTCTACGCGGGCGGTTCGTCGGACGTCGGCCGACTCGTCGGCCATGCCAGCGATGAGATGAACCTGTACCTGATCGCATTGGCGGCTGAAGCTACCTTGCATGCTGCAGTAGGCCTTCTGCACCCCGCACCGGAGTCGCTCGTAGCGGCCTACCGTGACAGCCGCCGAGGAAACACTGTGCTGACAACGAGCGCACATATTGCGACGCTGACGCTGACCGTCCCGAAGGTAGACATCAGGGCTTCCCATCGGTTGTCCAGTAGTGGATACGTTCGGGTTTGAGAATCATGTTGTGTCGGACTCGACGCCGATGCTCGGTGCATCGAACGGATGCGTAGGAGAGCGGTGTTGCCGGTTTGGATAACGCTAGGGTTCGATCTAGAAGGCCTACTCCCGACGGATATTCGCGTGCCTATTTTTTTGCGAGAGTGACTGCATCGATCTACCACGGCGAAGTCCTGTCTGCTATTCGACGCACAGCAAGCTGCACAACTTCATGTAGAAGAGTACCGAAGGGTCTGTTCGTGAAGATCGAGATCGCTAATAGGAGCAAGTCCAGTGCTCGGTTTTCTAAACTGCGAAGAGCGGAGGTATCTTTTCCGCTGAGAGGGCCGCTTTCAGCGGTTGCGGGTTGGCTGGATTGGCGAAGCGGGAGGTGAGCACGGTGAAGTCTACTGACGGAGTGCAGTATCGTCGCCCCCGCGCCGATTCGGAGCGGAACCGTTCAGAGATCCTCAGCCAGGCAGAGAAGCATTTCACCGATCACGGAGTGAACGCGTCCCTGGAAACAGTGGCGCGTAGCGCCGGAGTGGGCTCGGCGACGCTCTACCGCCACTTCCCGACGAGAGATGCCCTGCTCGCCGAACTCTTGCAGCGCCGAAATGTCCGGATTGATGAAGAGCGCGCGCGTATCAAGACTGTTGCCGATAGCGGCGTGGCGCTCGAGCAGTGGCTGGATGCGTTGGAGAGTTACTTCACCGCCTTCGACGGACTTCCGGAGCCGCTGCGCAACGCATTCGTGGAGGAGCACAACCCTCTCGCACTGACGTGCGAAGGCTTCGTCGACTACACCGAGGAGTTTCTCTCTGCCGCCCAGCGCGACGGCAAGGCATCGCCCACTGCGCGAGGCCGCGATCTTTTCCTCGCCGCACTGGCAGTGAGCTGGGTCCGGGACGCCGCTCTTTCAGACCATTCATCCCCTCGGCGACTTCGCGGGCTGATCGCGAACGGCTACACCAGAGTCTCCGCAGCCGAACGGAGTTGAGGCCGGAGCGCCGGACGGGCAGCGCTCCTATGACACCCCGGCCTCCGCCCGAGCCCGTAATGAGAATCTGAGACTCAGTGGGGCCGGCCATACGGCAGACTCGCCACCGGTAGCGGCGGACAGATGACCACTCGTGCCCCCGGACATCGAGTCCTGAAAGAGACCGTGCCCCTGCCCGTCCGCCGGAAGAACGGAATCGCTGACAGGTATCGTGCCACCGGAGCACTGCTTCATCAGCTTGCTGATGGTTTCCGGCACGCTGCCAGGCGTAGTGGCGGTGAACAGCGAGGACGGGTGGCGAGGCTGATGTTTGTCGGAGACTACTGGTCGGACGAGCATCACGATATCGAACGGATGGATGCCGCCCGGCACATACTGAGCAAATCCTGCTGTCGGAAGGAGCGGCCGAGATCGCGCGGTTGCGTGGCTGATCGGGGACCAACTCGGTGAGGAAGCCGACGAGTCCGAGGTTGCGATCGGAATCGACACCGACTTCAGCGCTGGTGGCCGCCGGTTACACAGTGTTCGCAGTGAATCCCTGGCAGGCAGCCCGTTTCGAGTTCTTCGGCGGGTCTCGGGCGCCGAGAGCGACATCGCCGACGCCCACGTGCTGGCCGACATGGTGCGCACCGACTCGCACCAGCTGCGGCCGGTAGCCGGTGACAGTCCCGGGGCCGAAGCGATCAAGGTCGTTGCCCGGGCGCACATGACCTCGGTTTGGGAATGCACCCGCCACACCCATCGGTTGCGGCATGCACTGCGTGAGCATTTCCCGGCCGCGGGAGGCGTTCGACGACCTCGACGGAAGCCGATGCCCTCGAGTGCTTGGCACGGCCCCGATCCCGTCTCGGCGGCGCGACTGACACGCGGCCAGATCACTGCCGCGCTGCGCA
This sequence comes from Rhodococcus sp. USK10, assembly GCF_019378875.1. Taxonomy (NCBI): domain Bacteria; kingdom Bacillati; phylum Actinomycetota; class Actinomycetes; order Mycobacteriales; family Nocardiaceae; genus Rhodococcus; species Rhodococcus sp. USK10. The sequence goes on along the minus strand of NZ_CP076047.1, from coordinate 111,613 downwards.
AGGCCCGCCACCGCGACCTCGAGGCCAAGGACGATCGGATCCAAGGCGCGTTGCGCGGTGAGCACCTCGGTCGGGCGGCGGAGGTCACCGCCGCGTATGCGGCGGCTGCCACTCATTTCGCCGTGGCCGTGCTGACCACGCTGAAGACTGATCACGGCGTTGCAGGAGCAGGTCGATGCGCATTGTGGCGGGCACCGAAGATGCTGAGATCATCTTGCCTCAGCCGGGGGTGGAATCGTTGCTCGGTCCTCGGGTGCTCGGCGGGTTCGGGACGACCGCGGCCGCTACGTCACCGCTAAACTAAGGCGCTCAAGACTGTGCCGGTACCAGTCCGGTCACTCTGACTTCCGGTAAGAAGAAGGTCGTTGTGGGCCGGTTCGGCCTTGGGTGATCGGCTCGTCGATGCGTTGAACTCACAGGCGTTCTCGGCGTTGCAGACTTCCCCGTTGCCGCGCCTATTAAGGCAAATTGCGCGACCGCAGTCTTGATCACGGTTCGGTTCTGCGGCGGCTGGCCACCCGGCTCGTCGGCATCCTCCACGGATGCTCACCACCCGCACCGCTTCGACGAAACGACCTCCTGGTCTTATCACGCCCCGAAGGCCGCCGCTGGACTCCCGAGCCCTGGGAGGCCTTTTCGCTGACAGCAAAAGTTCATTCAGACGCTGAACTTGCAAAATGGGGGCATCCCCCGTTTATATTAGTGGGGGCACCCCCCGTTTACGTTGCACGCAGTTGATTCGACGGGTGCCCGTTCTCCAGAAAGCGAGCACTCGCATGACTTCACGCGCCGCCTCCCCTCTTCCCGACTCGGGAACGACGGCCGAAACCCCACGTACCCCTGCTGGGGGTACGACGATAAGCCCGGCATCCGCCAGCAACAAGAAGCTCGCCCGCGCAGAGAAACTCGTTCTCGGCATCCTGATGGCCTCAGCGTTCATCGTGCTTACCAACGAGATGCTGCTCGGCGTAGCTATCCCGACCCTCATCAACGATCTCGAGCTGAACGCGTCAACGGCCCAGTGGCTCACCACGGGCTACCTGCTTGTAATGGCGATTCTGATCCCGACCACAGGGTTCATCATGCGCGCGTTCCACCTGCGAACGATCTACTTGACCTCGATGACACTGTTCATCTTAGGAACGGCGCTCGGCGCAGCAGCTTCCGGATTCGGGCTGTTGTTAGCCGGCAGGATTGTCCAAGCCGCCGGAAGCGCGATCTTCCTTCCTTTGCTGATGTCGACAACGATGCGGCTGGTGCCCGTCGAGCGCCGCGGCAGGTTCATGGCGATGGTTGTCGTCGTCACTGCCGTCGGTCCGGCTCTCGCCCCCGGCATCTCGGGCCTGGTCCTGTCCCAGCTGGGATGGCGCTGGTTGTTCCTGGGCATGCTTCCCCTTGCCCTGCTGGGACTTGCGCTCGGGGCCGTGAAGCTGAAGAACAGCACTACTCGTGAGCCCGGCAAGGTCGATCTTCTCTCCATCCTGCTGTCCGTCATCGGGTTCGGAACACTCGTCTACGGACTCGCAACCATGGGCGAATCGATCACCGGGCACACGAGCACGCCGCCCTTGATGCCGATCCTCGTAGGTGTTGCGGGAATCGCCGCATTCGTTTTCCGCCAGTCGGCGCTACAGCGCAACGGGGAGCCGCTGCTGGACCTCCGCATCTTCCGAGCTGGAGGTTTCGTCATCCCGCTGACCGCGATGCTCGGTCTGACCCTGACCGGCTTCGGAGCCGGGGTCATCTACCCGCTCGTGTTGAGTAGCATCCGCGGACTCGAACCGCTCGACATCGGACTGCTCCTTATTCCAGGAGGCATCACCGTGGCGATCGTCTCGGCCATCGGGGGACAGGTCTACGACCGTGTCGGGCCCCGGCCGCTGGTCATCTCCGGCGCCATCACGGTGGCAATTTCGTTCGCACTGATGACGCGGGTGACCTCCGACACGCCGACCACCTACATCGTCTCCGCCAACATCATCATGTTCGTCGGACAGGCCCTGATGTGGACCCCGCTGACGACGGCTGCGCTGTCTGCCCTCTCCCCGGCTCTGTACCCGTATGGCAGTGCCGCGTTCGGAAGCACGCAGCAGCTCGGCGGCGGCGCCGGAATAGCCGTTCTGATTTCCGCGTACACCTTGGGATCGAACTCCGGCGCCACGAGCGCACTGACTCTCCAACAATCCGTGTCTGCAGCGCAGGCTGCGTTCACCGCCGGGCTCGTCATCGCGTGCCTCAACATCCTCGTGACGCTCTCCGTCCGCCGTCCCTCATCCCCACGAACCCGACCACGACCGAGAACGTCACCTGACGGCTTCATCTCTCACCCATCCTCTCGAAAGGACTGCTCATGACGATCCTCGTCAGCGGCGCAAGCGGCCACCTCGGCCGACTCATCCTGAATAGCCTCATCGCACGTGGCGTCCCCACCCCGGAGCTCGTGGCCGGTGCTCGCTCGCCGCAAAGGCTAGATGATCTGCGGACGCGCGGCATCCGGACCGTGGCATTCGACTACGACGACCCCACCACGCTTCGCGCGGGACTCGAAGGAATCGATCGATTCGTCCTCGTGTCGGTCTCCCAACCCGACACACCTGTCACGCAGCACGATGCAGTCATCGCAGCTGCCGCCGCCGCCGACCTGCAGGCCCTCGCCTACACGAGCGTTTACCGCGCGAGCGAAAGCGCTCTTCCGTTGGCTCCCATCCACGCGGCCGCGGAGCGGGCGATCGCCGCGACGAGCATTCCCGCGGTGATCCTGCGGAACAACTCCTACACCGAGCTCTACCTCGGACCCCTCATGCAAGCACGGCAGACCGGCGTCATCGCGGCTGCCGCCGGAAACGGGCGCATCGCCGGCGCGACACGGCTCGACCTCGCCGACGCTGCCGCCGCCGCGATCCTCGACGACTCCTACCTCGGACAGGTTCTGGAGCTCTCGGGTGACACCGCGTTCTCCTACGCCGACATCGCCGCTGCGGCAACCGAAATCTTCGGCCGCCCCGTCACTTACCGCGCCCTGACGGTGGAACAGCTTCGCGAAGGACTGACCGCCGCGGGACTCGATGCCCACACCGTGGGAGTCCTCACGCGGCTCGACGCAGCGATAGCCGCGGGTGACCTCGACTCGACCGACCGCACCCTGGGCCGGATGATCGGCCGCCCCACGACGACCCTTCACGACGTCCTGCGCGCTGGTTCTGACTCGCCTGCAGGATCCGCGACGAATACGAAGGACATCCCATGACTCACCACACCGCACGACCGCCCGTCGATGCCGCTCTAAAGGAACCTCTCTCGGCCCTCGCCGAGCAACTGCCAGCATCGATGACCCCAGAGATGATACCGATGATGCGCCGGGGTGGTCCGACGGACGTCACCCCTGAGACGATCGCCGAGCACGGTCTTGTACAGAGAGATGTCACGATCGAGGGATTCGAAGGAGCTCCTATCATCGTGAGCATCATCGCCCGGGCGACTCACGCAGCCCACGGCGCCGGAATCTTTCACGTGCACGCAGGGGGGATGGTGGCCGGGACTCGCATGACCGGGCTGGCCGCACTGCTCCCCTGGATCGTCAAACACGACGCCGTCCTGGTGACCGTCGAGTACAGGCTCGCGCCCGAATTCCCCGACCCGTATCCGGTTGAGGACAGCTACGCCGCACTCGTTTGGATGGCCGAGCACGCCGCCGACCTCGGCATCGACCAAGACCGAATCTTGATCGTCGGCGCCAGCGCGGGTGCCGGGGTCGCCGCAGGCACCGCGCTACTGGCGCGCGACCGAAGCGGCCCGCGACTGACGGGTCAGCTCCTGATCGGCCCGATGATCGACGACCGCGACCGCACGGTCTCGACCACGCAGTACGAGGGCATGCCGCCGTGGGACCGGAACAGCAACCGCATGGGCTGGACCGCCCTACTCGGCGACCGCCGCGGCACCGACGATGTCTCCATCTACGCGGCTCCCTCCCGTGCCGTGGACCTCAGCGGGCTTCCTCCCGCTTTCATCGACTGCGGATCCGCCGAGGTCTTCCGAGATGAAGACGTCGCATACGCCAGCGCCCTCTGGGCAGCGGGAGTCCAGGCGGAACTCCACGTGTGGGCGGGCGGAATCCACGGTTTCGACTTCGTGACGCCCCATGCCGCCATTTCGCGCGCAGCGCGTGCGGCACGTGACGGATGGGTGGCTCGCCACCTCAGCAGCCGATAAACCCTCACCATATTCACGGAGAAACTCGCTTCGCTCGACGCGGCGGGCGATCTGGATTCATCCGTTCGCACCCTGAACAAGATAGATCGGCCACCCGACGACATCGCGGACAGACGCACTGCGCGCCGTCCTCTGACCTCGAGCGGCGTGCAGGCCTGGGCCCGAAATCCCAAAGTTGGAAGGAACTTTCATGGAAGACACGAAGGACTTGGTGGCGGTGATCACGGGCGCCAGTCGGGGGCTCGGCAAGGGCATCGCGCTCGAACTCGGCCAGCGCGGCGCGACCGTCTATATCGTCGGCCGGACCACCGTGAGCGGTAGCCAGGTGTCGGCAGGCGGCAGACCGGTGCCCGGCTCGATCCACGAGACGGCGGCTGAAGTCACCGCTGTCGGCGGACACGGCATCGCCGTTGCATGCGATCTCTCCAAGGACGACGATATTCGCGCTCTCTTCGAGCGAGTGAGGGAGGAAAGTGGCTACCTGAATATTTTGGTCAACAATGCTGCGTCGTTGCACGACGAGATGGGCAAGCGTCCTTTCTGGGAAGCTCCGGCCAATTTTGCCGACATCATCAACGTGGGGCTGCGCTGCCACCATGTCGCGACCTATTACGCAGCGCCTCTGCTGATCGAGAGCGGTCGGGGCCTGATCGTGAACATCTCCTTCTACGGCAACGCGAAGATCCATGATCCGGCCTACTATGCGGCGAAAGCCGGGCTGGACCAACTGGCGGCGTCCTATGCGGATGAATTCACGCCGTTGAACATCGCCGCCGTTTCGCTGTGGCCCGGCTTCGTCAGAACCGAGCGTGGCGAAGAGGTCCTTGGCGACTCCAAAGAGGTCTTCGAAGGCATGGGGATGGAAAGCCCGCGGTATGGTGGGCGCGTCCTCAACGCTGTCTGGGACGATCCGGACATGATGACGCTGACGGGCAAGACGCTGATCGCTGCTGAGTTGGGCGAGCGATACGGTGTGTCGGACCTTCCCGGCTTCGATCCGAAATCACTGCGTGAGGTCTACGGATCGCCGCATCCCCGGCTCGATCTCGATTGAAATGATCGATCGCGCGCACAAACTCTTCCGCCAAGCTTCTGCGCGCGATCGCGTAGCGGCGTTATGGCCGCCCGTCGCGACTTTGCCGAATGATCAGACCGTAGGGCAGGTCAGATACGGTCACGCAGCCTGGGAGAAATCGGTAGCCGAATTCTTCGGTCCCCGCGGCGGGCGTCGAGCAGTGCGTTCGCACGATATGCATGGTCGAGTTCGGCGTCGGTGACTGAGCCGACGAACCACCGGTAATACGGTTTTTGCTGAGTGGTTGGTGTGGGCGCTATCGGTGGTTGGTGATGGTGTGGAGGGTCTGGGATGCCTATTCGTCGGCTTGAACATCGAGGTCGCTCTATACGGAATCTGCGTTCTGCGAAACGAGGGGAGGGTCGAAGATTGTGATGTCGGGAGGAGGGCATTGCGGTCTCGATCTCGACCTGTAATCGAGATCCGGCGCATCCCTGTGCGAGGCTGGATGTTCCGACGTCGGCGGTCAACACATTGACATTGCCTGCGGCGCAGAGTGGGTACTCCGATTCGGGATCAACTGCGTCGAACTAGGCGCCAGTCGCCATCTGGACCACGCCCGCTGCGCTGCGGTCGGTGATTGTCGTGCCGGCGATCAACGCACCTCGGTTGTTGTACACGCGAACCAGGTCGCGGTCGATGATTTCCACGGATGCGAGCGTCCGCCGGGTTCATCAGAATCGGTTCTCTCCCTTTAACCTTCGATTCCCGCTGGCGTCACCCATCGCCAGTTGACTGTGAAGTCGGGCGCGGGGTTGTGTTACCAACAGGCATAGGGGATACTTGCGGCCTCGCTCCGAGTGTGGCCACTTGTGTGGTTCGTTCCATGTCGGGTGTCCGGGGCAGTCGGGGAGAGCGTAGCCTGCGATCGTGCTGGAGTAGAGTTCAATTCGCCCGCTCGGCGTTCGAAGTCGGTTGCGCTGCGATGAGCACCGCGGAGATCAAAGCGCGGATCGAGGCAATATTTGTCGACGACCGCAATTGGTCCACCACACGGGTCCGCGCTGACACACTCAGGGGGACAGGATGAATGTGCTGCTTCTGCTGGGTTTGCTGATCACCGCCTTCGCTACCGCATCTGGCGATGCACACCGTCGAGCAGTCCCGCTCTCGCCACTGACTGGCGCGTCACTGAGCCCTGCGACCGTGTGCACCGACCAAAACGGTTGGGGCTGCCCACGCCGGCCGGTGCCGTGGGGACGGAAATCGCGCTGGACACGGGCCGGGCCGGGTCAGGATCACGGACACCGTCGAGGCACTCCCCAAGATGTTGAATGATCAGTTCGTGCGGGTGATCTGGTCCCAGCCCTCGACGGACTCGGGGGTGCGGGGTGCCGGCCCGGTGTAGATGGCGGCGGGGCGGACGAGTTTGCCGAGGCGTTTCTGCTCGAGGATGTGGGCGCACCAGCCGGCGGTGCGGCCGCAGGTGAACATCGCGGGCATCATGTGCGCGGGGACCTCGGCGAAGTCGAGGATGACCGCGGCCCAGAATTCGACGTTGGTTTCGATGGCCCGGTCGGGGCGGCGTTCGCGCAGTTCGGCGAGGGCGGCCTGCTCAAGGGCGGCGGCCGCCTCGTAGCGGGGTGCGTTCAGGCGTTTGGCGGTGGCGCGGAGCACCCGGGCGCGGGGGTCTTCGGCGCGGTAGACGCGGTGCCCGAAGCCCATCAGCTTTTCCTTGCGGTCGAGGATTCCCTTGACCAGGGCGCGGGCGTCGCCGGACTTTTCGGTGTCCTCGATCATCGGCAGGACGCGGGCGGGGGCGCCGCCGTGCAGTGGGCCGGACATGGCGCCGATGGCCCCGGACAGGGAGGCGGCGACGTCGGCGCCGGTGGAGGCGATGACGCGGGCGGTGAAGGTGGAGGCGTTCATGCCGTGTTCGGCGGCGGAGACCCAGTAGGCGTCGATGGCGGCGACGTGGGCGGGGTCGGGGTCGCCCTTCCAGCGGACCATGAACCGTTCGGTGACGGTTTTCGCTTCGTCGATCCGTTTCTGCGGGACGGCGGGCTGGTAGATGCCGCGGGCGGATTGGGCGACGTAGGACAGGGCCATGACGGAGGCGCGGGCGAGTTGTTCGCGGGCGGTGTCGTCGTCGATGTCGAGGAGGGGCTGGTATCCCCAGATGGGGGCGAGCATGGCGAGGCCGGCCTGGACGTCGACGCGGACGTCGCCGGTGTGCACGGGGAGGGGGAACGGTTCGGCCGGGGGCAGTCCGGGGCCGAAGCGGCCGTCGACGAGCAGGGCCCACACGTTGCCGAACGTGACGTGCTTGGAGACGAGTTCCTCGATGTCGACGCCGCGGTAGCGTAGGGCGCCGCCGTCCTTGTCGGGTTCGGCGATGTCGCTGGTGAACGCGACCACACCTTCCAGACCGGCCACGAAATCGTCCAGTTCTTCCGCTCTGGCGGTGATCTCCGCGGTAATCATGTCCTCGTATTCCTCGAATGTTGTAGTGGCGGGGGTTGTTCGGCGGACGGTCAGAAGAAGAAGTGGAAACACGGCGTCGCGCGTCCGCCACCACCGAGGGTGCCGGTTTCGCCGCTGCATCGTTTCAGCTTGAGATCACGGTGTCGTCGGCTACATCCCCGACTTCGGGGTGTCGAACTCCCGATCCTAAGTGCGTCTTCCCTTTCCGCTGCACCAGGCGATACGGTTCCTGGGAAGATTCGTCCACACAGTGAACGACTCTGCAACGGGCTTGCTCCCACTTAAGGGGTTTCCGGATGCATTTACAAGCGTATCCAGCGCAATGCTCGCGGTTCGGACTCCGCAGATCAGACCGTTCACTGAGCGAACGCATCTTGTCACGGAGGTGTGGCATTGGTCAGCGAGCGCGGCTGCGCGAGGGTGACGGACGTGTCGGGTCGCTCTGATGGTGGAGGGGTGCGTGGGTCATGACGCTCCTCGGAGTGTGGCAGTCGTGATTGCGAACCCGGCGATGTATTCCTTGATCGGTTTGTAGAACTCGTAGCCGACCTCGTACTCGCCGCAGGCCCGTAATGCGGAGTAGGCGGCGACCCAGGTCCGAACCTCGTGGGAGGAGTGCCCTGCGACGGCGTCCATCTCGTCCGCGGTGTAGGCGTCGAACTTCTCGACCCGACCTGACCTGCAGACGTCCAAGAAGGCTCGATCCCAGTCGGGGTTGAGCTCCATAATGTCGGCCTCGCCGGCGGCGAACTTGATTGCGGTATCGACGACCCTGGCCTGGCGGGCGGCTCGCGCCTGCGGGGTCGGGTTGCGCCCGTCGGTCAGCATCCGGCGTTGAGCCTCGTTCGCGGTGGCGATCTGCGGTACCGGCGGGTCATGGGAGAGTCCGCCGGAACCGAGGAAGAGAACCTTCTTGTCGGAGTTCTTGAAATATTCGCCGATGGCTTGGCCGAATCGGCGTACACGGGCGACTTTAACGAACGGACGAGCGACCGAGTTCACGAACACGGGAACAATCGGTTTCGCGGCTACATCGCCGCCATAGAGGATTTCCATCGGCTGTACGGCCCCATGGTCGACTGTCATCTTCCGAGAGATCGCGACGTCGACGTCCCGATCGATCACGTATTCGGCCAATTTCTCGGCAATGTCGGTCGGCACGGCGAGTTCGCCGGAGAACGAGTCGTAGTCGCCGCTCCCCGTCGCGTTCAGACCGATGCAGAACGGCGGCATCAGGTCGTAGAAGAAGCCGTTGTAGTGATCGGGGCCGAAGTTGACGACCAGGTCCGGATCGAAGTCGTGCACGAATGCGCGGGCCTGTTCTAACGCGGCGTCGACGCTCGCCTTCACTTCCGCGGGCGGATGGGCGAGGTGCAGAAGCGGGCTGTGAGACATGCACACCAGGGCGTGAGCCATGACGACTATCCCTTTCCTCGATGGGGTTTCAGCGCGTGACGCCGTGGGAAGTGAGGTACTGCGTGATGACGGTGTTGAAGTCCTCGGCGCGCTCAACCTGGGACCAGTGGCCGCACTGGCTGAAAATGTGTGAGTCGGCGTGTGGAACCACATTGAGCAATTCCCATGTCCGGGAGACAGGGATTACTACATCCTGCACACCGTGGATCAACAAGACGGGGATCTCGAGCCGGCCCAGCACCTCGAAGTCCAAAGGCAGTTCATGACGGTCGCGATCGCGGGCGGCCACCACGTCGGCGAGGCGGTCCGAGGCGGTGTCGTTGAGGGCGGACTGGTAGCGCAGGGCCACCAGTTCATCGGTGACGAGCGACTTATCCACGACGAACAGTTCGAGGGTCTTCCGGATCCCGTCCTCTGTGAGGTTCGGGTTCGAGTGTCCGGCCAGGGCACCCGTCAGCTTCGCGCCGCCGGTGCCCATGGACACGATCCCCAGGAGTCGTTCGGGGAAGTCGATGGCGAACTGGAAGGCAAGCCAGCCGCCGAGAGAGTTCCCGACGATCCACGTCTTCTCGATGCCGAGAGCATCGAGCACCCGCACCGCGTGCCGGACCCATTCCTTGATGCCGTACGCGGTGCCTTCGGCGACCACGCTCTGGCCGTAGCCGATGGAATCGATGGCGATACAGCGGCCATGCTCGCTGATGGCGGGTAGGTTCAGCCACCAGTTTGCAGCCGCCGTGACGCCGGTTCCGGAGCCGTGCAAGAACAGGATGGGCGTGCCCTGCCCGAGTTCGTGGTAGTGGGTGAGCTCTCCCGGGGCGGTCTCGATCCACTTGTCTTCGAGACCGAAGAAGGGGTGGGTGGTGTACTCGGGGGTTTCGATGGTTGTCATTGATAGCTCTCTCGGATGTCGTGGCGGGGTCGACGGTCGGGACCTCTAGATGGACACCCGGGTGCGTGTGACCCCCAGCGAAGGGATGCTGTCGGCCGGTTGGCCGGTGAAGGCCATGGCGCGCAGTATCGCATCGAGGGTGGTCGGGGCATGCTGGGTGAGGCATGCGCCGGCGACGAAGCGATCGGGCCGAAGGAACACCAGCGGAGTCGGTCGGTCGTCGAACCACTTCTTCACTCGTCCGGTGTGATCGCCGAGAACCAGCACGTCGGGGTCCATGTACTGCTCTGCCCATGCGCGTTGGGTTTCCGGGACCACGGCGACCAGGCGGGCGCCGAGGGCGTCCAGCTTGTCGAGTGACGATTGCGGCAGTACATCTTTGGGGCTGTTGCCCCAGACGATGACGGACCACCAGTTCCCGATGGCGTCGTCGAGCAGCACGTTCGACGCGAGGCGGGTGTGCACACGGGGTTGCGGGAACTGGACACCGACCGGGGAGACCTTGCTGTTCGCGGTCAACACAGGAATGAGCTTGCTGGTGAGGCCGGCTGTCGCCGTCCCTGATGCCTGGGTTGTGGGGTCGACGAGCACGCCCTGGGTATATCGAGGCATGGGTTTGAAGCGCATGTCCGCGAAGTAACGCTTGACCTGAGGTAAGAGGTTGAGGACGGAGGACGCGGCATCCCGAGCCGTGGCGGCGATCGGGTTGGTGACCTTGATGAACTTCCCGAAGGTCAGAGACAGATCCACCATCGCCTTCGCGTGATCTTTGCGTTCGGTGGTGTAGGTGTCGAGCAACTCGTCATCAGTCTGGCCGGCGAGAACCGCGGCCAGCTTCCATCCGAGGTTCGTCGCATCTCGCATTCCGGAGTTCCAACCCTGCCCCATCCACACCGGCATCAGATGCGCGGCATCGCCGGCGATCAACTGGCGGCCCTTGCGGAAGTTGGATGCCACCCGGCCGTGATGGGTGAAGACCCGGGCCCGGATGAAGTCGAGGTCGGATGGGTTCGGGACGTGGTTGGCGAGGAGTTCGTTGACGTAAGCGGGGTCGGTGACCTGATCTTCGGTCTCCCCGTCGTGAAGCATGAATTCCCAGCGGCGCACCGCATGAGGCAGCCCGATGGAGACGTACGGACGCTTGGGATCGGCGCCGAGGAAGACGTTCGGCGTGCCGAGGGGATCGTTGTTCACATCGACTACCAGCCAGCGTGTGGAGGGGGATTCGCCTTCGAAGCTCACCCCGAGACGCTTACGGGTCGGGGACTTGCCTCCCTCGCATCCGACGAGGTACCGGCCGCGGAAGCGGCGCTCCTCGACCTCGCCGTCCGGGCCGGCGACCAGAGCGATTGCGGTGACCGACTCGCCGTCCTCGATCACGTCCTCGACACGATGCCCGAAGTGCACCTGGACGTGGTCGAATCGCGCGAGTCCCTCGTAGAGCGCTTTGTCGACTTCGGGCTGGATGAACCCGTGCTTGCGCTCCCATCCGAACTCGTCGGTCTGCGGGTTGTTGACCAGGATGACCTTCCCGGCGCCGTTGACCAACCGCATGATGTGCTGCGGATTGGTGTGTGGGCGAACAGTATCCACCAGACCCACGGTCTGGATGGTGCGGAAGGACTCGTCGTCGAGACCCACACCGCGGGGGTAGTCGATCAATTGGTCCATCGCCTCGAGCACCGTCACCGTTCGGCCGTACATGCCGAGAATGTTCGCAAGCATCAGACCCGCCGGACCTGCTCCCACAATGAGAACTTCACTGTCCTCGACGCCACCCTCGGGATCACGAGGCACGTTCCGCGAGCCGTCTCCCGTGCACGCGTCAGTGTTCATATAGCGCCTCTTCCCAGTCGTTAATTGCATGATCGTCACCTATATGTGAACACGCGCACACCCATCCTTGTCAAGGGGCTGGCGGTATCGGAGCACCGGAACATCGAATAGACCCGTACCGTGATCGAACTGCGGTACGGGTCGGTGGAGTCCTTAGCGCCTGGTGAGCGCGTTTTCTGCCGAGATCGACGGTTTACATGGAGTAGCTGCTCAAGTCAGCCGCGACTTTCAGGACCGCATCAGGTGCGCTCTCGATCAGGTCTTTCGACGCGCTGATCAGGGTTAGACATGCGGCGGGTTCACCCGCGGCTCGATTGAGAGGGACGCCGAGACCCCAGAATCCGGGCTCGACCTCGCCGAACGTGATGACGTAGCCGCGGCGCCGACCCTCGGTGACGCGCGGGCTCTCGGCAGGTTGCTCAGGCAGGGCGGCAAGCAGTGCGTATCCGGCCGCGCCGCAGTCGAGGGGATGACGTCCACCCTGTCTGAAGGACAACCGAACATTGGTGCCGGTGGGTTCGACAACGGCGACGGCAACGGCATCGTCAGCCTCGGCCACAAAGAGTGCGACACTGGCGCCGAGCTGGTTCGCTAGCCGGCGCATGGCGGGTGTTGCCTGCTCCCTCAGGCCTGCGTAGACCTCGCGGGCAAGGGCGGCAAGGCCGCCGGCGACGCGATAGCGGCCGTCGGGGCCGCGGTTGATCAGGCGGAACTCGGCGACCGTAGCCAGCAGTCGGGTGGCGATGCTGCGGTGTACTCCGAGTTCGTCCGCTACGTCCTGGATCGTCATTCCGTTCGCGGAATCCGCCACCAACTCGAGCGCGCGAAGGCCCCGCGCGAGGGTCTGCGTGCCTGCTGCGCGAGCGCCGGTGGGATTGCTGTCGGGGGAAGCCACGAACTCACTGTAAGGGCAACCTCGGGCGGTGTTGCGCTGCCAACCCTCCTTCCAACATAAGCGCGACGACTCCGTGGACGGCTTCGACCGTCCACGGAGTCGCCGGTCTCAGGCGGGGCGAAGGATCTGGTCGCCGGTCCGGAGGGTATTGCCTCGGAACACGGCAACCAGGTTCCCGTCTTCCCGACGTACCGCCACGTCGTAGATGCCCGCTTTGCCCGATTGGTGGGCTACCCGGCACTCCGCCAAGAGATTGTCACCGGTGCGGGCAGCGGCAGGGTACGAAATGCTAGCCGTGGTAGTAACATTCGCAAGGTTCGTCGCGCTGGCCGCGTACGCCAGTGCGGTGTCGGCAAGCAGGAAAATGATGCCGCCATGACAGATTCCGAGGCTGTTGGACATGTCCTCGCGTACCGTCATCGCCATCACGGCGAAACCTTCATCCACCTCACGGCACTCGATCCCGTGCGATCGTGCGCAATGATCGCCAGCCATGAGCGCCTGCGCAACATCGGCGGGAAGCGGCGTGGTTGCGATATCAACACTCATACGGCGCCTTCCTAAGTTGTCAGCTCGATCGGTACGTTGCTGTCGCTCTTTGCGCAGAACCCGAATTCGAGGTGTGTGCACGATCGACGCGGCCTGAAGCGTCGGTCGACCCCCATGGCAGCCATACATAGCGGTGTCCGGTTCGAACGTGAGGCCGAACCGGACACGTCCGGGCACATGGTCGAAGCTCGCCAGTCCGGGGACAGCACAAAAACCCGGCCCTGAGGCGGGACCGGCGCGGCCGATCTGGTGCGGGACAACCGGCCGACTCGAGCCGACCCCGGCGAACCGCCGAGGTGTCACCGGGTCGGAGCCGGGTGCTGATCATCGATCAGCTACATACGGGGTGCCATGAATTTCCCGAAATCCAGCGCCCGGATGCCCCTCGGACCACTCACCCCGGTACTTCGACGCGCGCTCCCGCGCACGGGTCGGCCGGCTCTCGAGCCTGCGGCATGCGCGATGTCAATGTGCTCCGATCAGCCCACGAGCGGTCGGGTGTGGTCGTTGAGGAAGATGCCGTCCGGGTCAATTTCCCGACGTACTCGAACGAAGTCGCCGTGGCGCGGGTATACGGCCTCGAGGTACTCACGGGTCATGAGATGCAACTTTCCCCAGTGGGCACGCGCCTCGAACTGCTTGAGTGTGCGGTCGACATCGCGCAGGTAGGGCCAATACTCGACACCCGGGTGGCCAGCGACCGAGACCGTCACGGTGTCTCGTTCGTAGAAGGGGGACATCCACGCCTCATCGCCTTTGACGAACCTGATGAACATCGGGTGGACTTGGTTGGAGTGCTCGCCCCGCATGAGGTCCTGCACCTGGCGAATCGCATCATGAGCCTTGTCGACCGGAATCATGTACTCGAGCTCGAAGAACGGATTGGTGTTGTTCTCCGCGGACAGGACGAAGTAGGACGGGCCGCGCCGTGCACCGACTTCTCGACACCACTCGGACTCCGGGATCGGATCGATCGGATTGAACTGCATGTACATCGCAGTGTTGGCAAGTGACTTCCCCTCAGGGGTGGGGAGGTTGTACTCGCGCGCCGCAGTGTCACTCTGCAACCACATCACCGCATGGTTGCGGTTTGATGCCATCTCCGAGTCCCAGGATCGTTGCGCCTCGTCCCAGTCGACGAAGACCAGTCGCTCCTCGAGGAAGAACCTGGGTACGACCTTCAACTCGATTTCGAGGAAGACGCCCATCACGCCGAGGCTGGTCTGGGCCGCGTGCAACCGGTCGGGATCGTCCTCCCCGATTTCGACCACTTCGCCTCGGCCGTCGACCAGGCGAACCCAGGTAACCATCGACGACATACCCTGCAGCCCTTGGCCGGTCCCGTGCGTAGAGGTGGCCAGTGCACCACCGATGGTCTGGTTCCAGATGATGCCCTGATTGAGCAGCGCAAATCCATGATCCCACAGGTCGGCGACGAATTGCCGGATTGTCGTGCCTGCCCGGACCCGCACTCGTCCCCGCGCCGGGTCAACCGCAGTGATGCCGGTCAGATTGAGAAGGTCGAGCAACATTCCACCGGTTGCAACCAGAGGAGAGAAGGACAAACTGCTGCCGCAGACTCGGGCGGAAAGCCCCATCTTCCGGGCTTGCTTGACTGCGTCGACGACATCTTCCTCGGTATGTGCCTGCACCGTGATCGCAGGTGTCGATTGGATGTTTCCAGCCCAATTCGACCACATCTGATAGTCCTCGGTTGACGTCTTTTGCGGCACGTTTAACGACATCTCGTCACTCCTCGTTGACTGACCGTGAAGGCGCGGTTCAGGAATGCTGACCCTTCGGATGCCCTTACGTTCCGGACACCCAGGGAGCGGTTTTCACTGTACAAACCCGCCGACGGCTAAACAGTACCCTGTTGTGAAGTGGCTCACGATGGGGCTCCTGATGAACCTCACCTCGCGGGTGCAGTGACTTCCGGACACCGGCCGGTTAGTGATTCGAGTCTTCGTCAGGGGGAGATTCGGCTTTCCTGTCGATTTCTACGTAGAAGGCCTTGGTCCAGGCCAGGGTCTCCTCGTATTCCGCCAATGCGCGCGGGAGGTCTCGTGCGATGAGCGCGTCGACGACGCGCTTGTGCCGCTCGTGCACCCCTCGTCGAACATCGCGAAGATCGGGCTGGGGAGTCCGCTTGAAGTACTCCACCCTTACAAGCGACTCGACGACACGGGCACACAACTCCAAAGTCGGGTTACCGGTGAGCGATCCGAGCAATGTGTGAAAGCCGCGAATGTCCTCTGGTGATTTGGGAACCGGTGCATTCGAGTCGATCTCGGCCTTCTCCGTCTCGAGGTGGGCACGCAGCCGGCGCGCGTTCTCGTTGTTCATCCTGTCGACTATCAAGGGAATGAGCGAAAGCTCAATAGTGTGACGCGCCTCCAGTAGTTGTTCCGGAAGGACGCGCCGGAAGGTCAGGTAGCGGACCGCGCTCTGAACGATGCCGGCGTCGCCCGGTGCCGTGACCCAGAGGCCTCCGCCGCGTCCGCGCCGCATCTGCACTACGCCTTGCTGTTCGAGGATGCAGATAGCTTCTCGAAGACCGCCCCGGCTTACCGAGTACTGCTCCATCAGATCGCCTTCAGTGCCGAGGTACATGCCCACAGGCCAACCCTCCGCGACGATGCTCCGGGCGATCTTGTCGGCGATCGAGACGCCGACCTTTCCGCCCAAATACGCGGTGGTCTGGTCTGACACGTTGGCCTCCTAAACAGGGTGATGTTTATCACTCACTGTGACGTTAAGCTCGGAGGAGCCAACATGCAAGGGCCATTAATCGTGACCCTTATTCTCGGATAGAGAGTAGAGATGACGGAGCCCAAAACCAGTCAACTGCACCTCGGGCAACCGAAGCGTGTGACGACCATCGACACAGATACACACCCGGACACGGCGATCGAGATGATGATCGACGACATCCCAGAGCCATGGCGGACGCGGTACTACAAGAACCGCGCGAACGACATCGAGAACACCCGGTTGTTCTATGCTCCGCCGACCGCGGCCCGGATGGACGCGCTCGTCACCGGCAAGCGTCCCGGCGAAGACAAGCAACTGTACGCGGAGCAGGTCCTCCAGGAGTCCAGCACAGACTACGCCTTCCTGATCCCCCTCTCCCGCAGCAAATGGTGGGACCCGGAGTGGGAGTCCGCGCGATGCACGGCCACGAACAGCTATATCGCCGGTGACTGGCTCGGCACTGCCAACAACGCCCACGGCCGGTACCGCGCCGGTATCCGGGTCTCACCCGGCGACCCCGAGCGTGCCATCGCCGAGATCAACAAGTGGGTCGGTCACCCATACTTCTCGCAGGTGCAGTTCGCCCCGGAAACCCTCGTCCACCCCGTCGGGCATCCGCTCTACCGCCCAGTGCTGCGGGAAGCGGCGCGACACGGCCTTCCGGTAGCAATGCACATCACTCGTGAGAGCTCGATGCAGTCGATGACACCGGTAGGCTACAACGCCTATCACATCGAAGTCATGGGATCCTGGTCGCACTACTTCGTGAACCATCTCGCGAGTCTGATCTTCGACGGCGTCTTCGCAGAGTTGCCGGATCTGAAGGTCGTCTTCGTCGAGGGTGGATTCACCTGGGCAGCGCCCGCTATCTGGCGGTTCGACAAGTACTGGAAGGCGCTCGGCGCGGAGATCCCCGAGGTGAAGCGGCGGCCGAGCGAGTACGTTCAAGATCAGCTGCGCATCACCACGCAGCCGCTGGAGGAGCCGAAAGACCCCAGGGATCTCATTCGGCTCATCGAAGCAGCGAATCTGCAGAACGTTCTGATGTTCTCCAGCGACTACCCGCACTGGGACTACGACGATCCACGTCATGTGGCCATGCGCATGCCGGCCGAATGGCGCGACCTCGTGATGTACAAGAACGCGCAGGAGCTGTACGGCCTCCCCGAGACGAGACCGATCGACGAACTCGATCTGAGCGCCGATCCGATGACTCGATACCGGCATCAGCAGATGAAGGACCGGCTCGACAACGGAGGTCGCCTCGTCTCTGCCGTGACGAAGGCTCGGTCTGAGCATGACTTTGTGGGAGCGGACTGATGAAGACGGAAAAGAAGCAGACCCGCACCGTGGTTGCCCGGGTCGAGGAAATGCCGCCGGGATCGATGTGCATCGTCCCGGTGGGCAAGTTCGGCGTCGGCGTGTACAACATCAACGGCGAGTTCTCCGCGATCGTGAACTACTGCCCGCATCGAGGCGGGCCCATGTGCGTCGGTCAGCTGACCGGTGAGACGAAGGCCGGAGAGAAGCCGTACTCGCTCGAATACTCTAGGGAAGACGAGTTCATCAAATGCCCTTGGCATGGATGGGAATTCGAGATCGCGTCAGGAAAAGCCGTCGCGGCACCGGTTCGCGTGCGCACCTATGAGGTCGTGGTCGAGGATGGCCACGTCGTTCTTCTTGGAGCAGGATGATGACTGAGAACCAACCCGCAATCGACAGCTGCATCACGCCGTTCTGGCGCACCGAGCTCGAGCCCCACCAGTGGATGCCCGAGCCGTGGGCCTCGAAGCGGCACCTGCCCGGGATCTTGCGCCAGATGTATTCGGCGCCGACCGGCATCCCTCCGTACGGGGAGTACCTCGAAGCGGCCCGTCCGGAGGACGATCCGGGCGCGCTTCCAGGCTCGGACATCGGGAAAGTCTTGTCCAAGATGGACTCTGACGGTTCTCGGCTCGGAGTTCTGACTCCGCTCACTCGCGGTCCGCAGCCAGACCTCGACATGTCCAGCGTCCTGTGCGGAGCCACGAACGACTGGCTTGCGCGCACTTGGCTCGATGCACCGGAATCCAATGACCGGTTCCTCGGCACGATCCGCGTCAACCCTGCTGACCCGGACGCCGCGGTTGCCGAGATCGAACGATGGGCGGACCATCCCGGAATGGTCCAGGTAGGAGTTCCGCTCGACGCCTGGCGGCCATACGGCCAGCGCAACTACTTCCGCATCTGGGAAACCGCCAGTCGCTACGAGTTGCCGGTCGTCGTCCATGCAGACGGCGGTGCAGCGGCCAACTACAAGCCCACAATGTCCGGATACCCACGCAAGCACATCGACTTCGCCTCACAGGAGTCGATCAGCGCCATGTACCACGTGTCCAGCTTCATTCTCGAGGGAGTCTTCGAGCGCCTTCCAAATCTGCGGGTGTACTTCGCAGACGGCTGCCACGATTTCCTCATCCCGTTCATCTGGCGCATGGACGCTGACTGGGCGATCTCGCGTCACGAGGTGCCTTGGCTGACAAAGGAGACCGAAGGATACATCGACCGTCTCCGCTTCCGCACGAACCATCTGGAAGGACCAGAGGAGCCCAGTGCTGAGTGGCACGCGCTCAGTCGATCCGCTGATCTACTCATGTTCGGAAGCAACTTCCCGCATTGGACGACCACCAGCACGGCTGACGTGACATCGGGACTCTCCGACGACGATCGCCGCCGGATTCTCTGGGACAACGCAGCTGACCTCTACCTGCCGCGGCTGCGCAAGGTCGGGCGTGACGGTCTCCTCACCGACGCGACCGCAGCGGAGAGCGCGCCATGACCATCGAGAATGACCGAACACTTGCGGCCCCAACCGGGGAGCTGACCTTGACCCTAGTCGTAGACAGCTGCACAGCAGCGGCCGACGACGTGGTGGAACTCGTGTTGGCGGCACCGGACGGAGATAGGCTTCCAAGTTGGGATCCGGGGTCGCATCTGGACGTGCTGCTCGAGTCAGGGTTGGTTCGCCAGTACTCCCTCTCGGGGAGTCCTGCCACCCCTGACTGCTACCGGTTGGGCATTCTGCGGGATTCGAACAGCCGCGGAGGTTCCGCCGAGGTTCACGACACCCTTCGCAAAGGGTCCACGGTGACCATCCGCGGCCCACGCAACAACTTCCCGCTCGTGCCCGCGCCACGCTATGTCTTCATTGCCGGCGGGATCGGCATCACACCCATCCTGCCCATGCTGGAAGCTGCCACCATATCCGGGGCCGAGTGGGCCCTACACTATGGAGGCCGCTCCTCCTCGTCGATGGCGTTCGTCGACGAACTCTCGGCGTATGGCGACCGAGTGACCATCTACCCGCAAGACACTGACGGTCCGATTCCCCTGGACGAAATCCTCGGTTCGCTTGATGGGGCGCTCGTGTACTGCTGCGGGCCCGAAGGACTCTTGGCGGCGGTCGAGAGCGTCTCCGAACTGAAAGGTCACCCACGTGCCTCGCTGCACGTGGAGCGCTTCGTACCGAAGGAGATCGAGGCGGGGCCGGCGGCGGGGTTCGAGGTGGAACTGGCTCGTAGCGGCTGCACACTCCATGTACCGGAGGATAAGTCGATCGTCGAGGTCGCGCGTGAGATCGATGTGCTGGTTTTCACGTCGTGTGAAGAGGGGATGTGTGGTTCCTGCGAGACCCGCGTCCTCGAAGGCGAACCCGAGCATCTCGACTCGTACAAGTCGCCGGAGGAGCACGAGGCCGAAGGCACCATGGCGATCTGTGTATCCCGGGCGATGTCGGCCAAGCTCGTCCTGGACCTCTGACTGAGGCTGGACGCGCACAACACATGTTTCAGCAGAGAACCGATTGCTGACTCTGCTCCGACGGATAAGACCGTCGGAGCAGAGTCAGGCCCCATTTCACTATCCTGCCTTCCTCCATCGGAGCACGCCGGAGCGATATCACCGCGCCGGATCACTCGACCTCGTCGCTGTCCGATTCCCGATTCAGCAGGGCACGAACGCAAGGAACATTCGATGGCACTTCGATCCAGTTCAAGAAGCTGGCAGACGGTCAGCGCACCACTGCTCATCGCGATCTTGGTCCTCGCAGAGACCAACCATGCTTTCGAGCAGAACATGGTCCAGATCGCACTTCCGCACCTCTATTCTGACTTCGGTGATCCCTTCATCGTGGGATGGTCGATCACCGGCTATGCGCTCGTCGCAGCGGCTACGGCTGCCACAGCCGGCCGCCTCGGCGATGTGCTCGGTCGCAAACAGGTCCTCGTGGCCTCTCTGCTCCTGGGCACCGTCGGGTCCTTCATCGTCGTGATCTCGCCGACTCTGCCGGGGCTAATAGCCGGACGCGCTGTGCAGGGCGTCACGGGCGCCATTCTCGGACTCGCCTTCGGTATCGCACGAGAAAGGCTAGGGGAGAGGAGAATCGGTATGGCGCTCAGCCTACTCGCGGGGACCGCGCTCATCGGTGGTCCCATGGGTACTTTCGTTGCGGGGGCATTGGTTGACAGCCTCGGCTGGCACAGCATGTTCTACTTCAGCGGGGCGCTCGCACTCATCTCCGCAGCGATCACAGCCTGGCTTCTTCCGTCCTCGGAACGACGTGGCACGCTGCGTGATGTTGACTTCCTCGGCGGAACGCTGTTCGCGGTCGCCGTGACGCTCGTCCTCCTGGGATTCACCTTGATGCGTCGCCCGGGACTGTCGTCGATCGTCCTCCTGAGTTTCGTTGGTGGCATCACAGTCGCGGCGGTGTGGATTGTGTACACGCTCCGGCACAAGACACCGACCATTGACCTACGAACCTTCCGCGACGGTCGCGTGGCAGTGGCCCACCTCGCGATGTTCGTAGTGTCTATGGGCGTCCTTGCATCCTTCCTGGTGTTCTCGGTCGCACTGCAGTCACCGGTTGACGTCGGAATTGGAATGGGGCTTTCCGCGGCGGCCACTGCTGCAGTGATGGGAATCGCGAGCCTGGTCGGCGGTGCAATTCTCAGCCCGCTGTCAGGCACCCTCGCACAGCGATTCGGTGCCGGCGTTCCATTGACTGTGGGAAGCGCAATAATCTGCATCGCCTCGGCATCGCTATACTTCGGCGGCCAGGTCCCCACGCTGCTCGTCGCAGGATGCTCGGCGACCATCCTAGGAGTCGCGTTTCTCTACGCGGCAATACCGATTCTGCTCATGTCGGGCGTCCCCGAAGCACGCACCAGCGAGGCTGGAAACCTGAACCAGGTGATGAAATCGGTCGGACTGGCGATCGGGCCGCTCGTCTTTTCAGCGGTCCTCGCGTCACAGACCGTGCAGTTGGGTGGTAAGCCCTTCACGGCACCCACCGCGTACGCCAGCGCATTCCTGATCGCAGGCGTAGCGGGACTGACCCTGTTCGTTTTGTCGCTGGCCGCCCTCTATTTCGAGCGCTCGGCCAAGAACGGCGGGAAGGCACAACCCGACCGTGAGAACCTGCGGAATGATCGCGACCGGATAGACGTAGAGATCCCGCAGCAAGCGGGTAACCGCTCATGAACGGACAGCCACCGGCAGAGCGCGACCTGCGCGTCCGGATCGAAGCAGGTGCTGTTCTCGGCGTGTGGGTTTCAAGGCCCACCGACAGCATCCTCGAACTCATGGACGGATCCGACGCCGACTATCTCGGTATCGACTGCCAGCACGGTTACGCGAGTGAGGCGGATCTGCCGCGGCTCCTCGTACGGGCTTCCACGACACCGCGTCTCGTTCGTGTGGCGGACAGCCGGCACAGCAGTATCGGCCGTGCACTCGATGCGGGAGCCGACGGCATCATCGTGCCGATGGTCGACACCGTCCGCCAGGCGGAAGCCATCGTGCGGGCGGTTCGATACCCGCCCCGCGGTATCCGAAGTTATGGACCGATCGCTCCGTACCTGAGTCGCGACCACACGGCTTTGGAAAGCGCCCCGCTGGTGCTTGCCATGATCGAGACTGCCGAAGGCCTCGACAATCTGGAAGAAATCCTGGCTGTCGACGGGATCGACGGCGTTTACGTCGGGCCAGCTGATCTGGGAATCACACTGGGCGATGGTCCCGCACAGTTTCCACCCATATCAGTTGTTCGAGAAACCATGAAGCGCGTCGCAGCTTCTGCCGCGGAGGCCGGCAAGTTTGCCGGTGTGCACGCCGGCCTCGGCTCCTTCGCGCGGGACTACCTCTCTATGGGATACCGCATGATTACCCTGGGAAACGAACAGTCCGTGGTCGTGCAGGGGATGGCGGCGGAACTCCGCACGGCGGGACGCGAAGCAGCCGTGACCAGCGCGAAGGCAGGCTACTGACATGCAGTCGTCGACAGATGCCGACGACAAGGACATCGGAGCAGTCGGCGACGTGGTCCATCGATTCGTCACCTATTGGGAGACGCTCGACTGGCAGGCTCTCGCGGAATTGTGGGATCACGCAGGCGACGTGACCTACATGGCCCCCGAAATCGACGACATTCTGGTTGGGTGGGAGACGATTGCCTCTCATCTCGCCCGCACTCGGTCCAGACTCGTCAACGCGACGATCGAGATGCCGCGCAGTCGATTCCGTCTGATCACCGGGGACGTGGCCGTCGCGATCTTCATCGTTCGTTGGCGCATGCAGAGTGTGGAGTCCGACGTGGTCCGCGAGACCGCAGCACGTGTGACGGCGGTACTGCGACGGCGCGGAAGTCATTGGCGGATCGTGCACTACATGGAAGAGTCCTACTTCCTGCCGGAGCGTGCTGAAGCGTCCCACTTCCTGGAAGACCTTGAGTCGCCATTCCGCTGATCAAGAAACTTGTCGGTCATGACGTCACGGCGGGAATCGAATACGAGACAGCGCGGGTACTTCTCAGTGCAGGAACGATTCGATGGCTGCCGATCACGGTTCCGCCTCCGCCAAAGTCTGACCGCTCTCGTGTAGTCAATCGCTGATTCTGGACGGAGACCCCAATGACAGAACAAAGCCGAGCGGCGTCAGGACGCCTGGAGAATAAGGTCGCGCTGGTCCTCGGCGCATCCCGGGAAGGCAACATGGGACAGGCCATCGCCCGCGCGTTCGCCGCGGAAGGGGCGAAGGTCGTCGTTGCCGGACGCAACGAACAGCAGTTGAAGACCCTGGCCGACCAGATCGGTGGCGCATGGACGACGTGTGACATCACCGACAAGGACCAAATCCAGGACATGGTCGATTTCGTCCTCCGCAACTACGAGAAACTCGACATCGCAGTGAACGCTGCTGCGGCCTTTGTCCTCAAACCGTTCGAGGAGCACACAGCGGAGGATATCGACGAGATGACCTCGATGCTGTTCAAAGGACCATTCCAGTTGTTGCAGGTTTTGGTCGAGACGATGAAGAGTGGATCGTCCATCATCAACATATCCTCGGCGGCCGCCACGATCGGCTTCGAGAACCACATGGCGTATACAGGCGCCAAGGCCGGCATGGAACATGTCCTGAGAGAGGTTGCGAACGAATACGGATGTTGTGGTATCCGGCTCAACACGATCGCGCCTGGTCTGACCGAGACGCCTCTCTCGGCCGACTATCACCGAACTCCCGGAGTCGTTGACGCATTCGTCAAGGAGTATCCGCTGGGCCGTTTGAATACCGTTGAGGACGTCGCTCATACCGCGGTTTTCCTGGCAGGTGACGAGTGCTTCATGACCGGCCAAACCCTGCAGGTCAACGGCGGCCTGACCCTTCGGCGCAACCCGACCCGCGCCGAGATCGAAGAGCAGATAAGGGAGGCTTGTTCGTGATGAGTGCGGGTGCGATGACCGTACCCCGGAACCGCTGCAGCGGGTCAGCCCCGGAGCCAAACCGAATCACGGCGCGGCGACCACCATATTCGTTTCGAATTCACGTGTTAAGGAGAAATGCATTGTCTACCAATCAATCTGATACGACAACACGCCGCCCCAAGGTTGCATATTTGGCGAGAATCCCGCATAGCGATGAATTGACGCTTCGTGACATTGTCGTTGTCGTTCAGGCCCTCACAGGGCTCTCGTCCGAGAACGCGAGAGCGTGAAATACGTGCGGATAGCGCTCTGTCGGCACGGCGGACGACACGGCACCGGAGCATAACCACCGCCCGATCTCCGGCCGAACAGTCCTGCCGCCCCTGATGCGATCAAAATGCTCGATTGCGGTCTCAGAACCCTGATCCGGACTCATACGTCGCGGTCGAGGTCGGTGCGTGCGGATTCGGCGCAGCGGGCGCGGATGATAGTGTTGGCCGCCGAGAGGGAGTGAATGCCCAGATCGCGCGCATGGTCGGGTCTCGCGGCCGATGACCCTGTGGCGCTCTCGGTACGAGGAGGTCGGGATCGCCGGCCTGGAGGACGAACAACGGTCGAGGCGATCGCGGACGGTGACCACGCCGCGATTGTGACCGCATCGCTGGCTTCGCCGCCGAAGATTCGCGGAGCGACGCATATTCTCGGGTCGCCGACGATGACCCGACTGGAGCAGCCGGTTGCTGGCCGACCGGGTGAAGATCGGTCACACCACGGTCGCGGGCCTGGCACGCGTACGGTGTCAAGCCGTGGCGTAGTGAGACGTTCAAGTTCTTTATCGACCCGGAGCTGGTCGCCAAGGTCACCGACATCGTCGGGCTGTACGTGAATCCGCAGGACAACGCGATCGTGCTGTGCGTGGACGAGAAGTCACAGATCCAGGCCCTGGACATCGCTACCGGCAAGGTCACCGGGCTGCGCATACCGCGCCATCCATCAGGAGTTCCTCGTCTTCCTCAAACGCGTCGCCCGCGCCTACCCGGAGCGGGAGCTGTATCTGGTGATGGACAACTACGCCACTCACAAGAAGGCCGAAGTCCGGGCGTGGCTGGCCGAACATCGCCGTATCCATGTGCGTTTCACGCCCACCTCGGCATCGTGGATGAACCTGGTGGAGGTGTGGTTCGGGATTATCGAACGTCAGGCCATCCTTGACGGAACCTTCGGTTCCGTCAAGGATCTGACCACTAAGATCCGCGCCTTCATCAACTGATGGAACACCAGCTGCGCGCCGTTCGTCACCGGGCCGTGGAGTTCAAGAAGTTCCTCACCGCAATCGACAAGGCCGTCCCTGACGAGTTGGACGTGCATCTCGTCTGCGACAACCTGACCACCCACAAACGCCGGCAGTGGGCGACTGGCTGGCCAAGCGCCCACGTTGTCACGTCCACTTCACCCCGACCGGGTCCTCCTGGATCAATCAGGTCGAGCGGCGGTTCGCGTTCCTGACCGATCAGCTGCTCCACCATCGTGTACACAAAAGCGTTGCAGAACTGGAGGAAAACGTTCGAAACTGGATCAAGACCTGTGGCATGCCCCCGGTGAATGGGGCCACTCTGTTTTAGAGTCTTGTTGCCCGTGAACTGGGCGGATAGGACGATGGAGAACATGGCTGGACGGAAGCGGAACTCCGCAGAGGACATCGTGCGCAAACTGCGCCGTGCCGACGAGCTCACTGCTGCTGGTAAGACGCAGGAGGAGATCGCTGCGGAGCTTGAGGTGTCGGCAGCGACGATGTACAACTGGCGCCGCCAGTACGGCGGGATGGACACCGACGCAGCGAAGGAACTCAAGGAGCTGCGCGAGCAGAACAGCAAGCTCAAGCGGCTGCTCGCCGATGCCGAGCTGGAGAAGGACGCGCTGCGGGAGGTAGCGAAGGGAAAATTCTGAGTCCAGCTGCCAAACGCCGCGCGGTCGACATGCTCGTCTCCACGATGAGCATGTCGAAGCGGTTGGCATGCAGAGCGGTTGGGCTCGCCCGCTCCACTTACGCCCGAACACCTCTCGCTCAGACACCAGCAGACCCCGATGCCGCTCTGAGAGCGACGTTGCGCGAATACGCCCGCACGCATCCGCTGCATGGTTTCCGTCGCGCCTGGGCGCATCTGAGGCACGATCAGGGCGCTGTGGTGAACAAGAAGAAGGTCCACCGGCTGTGGAAGGAGGAAGGCCTTCAGGTTCGGATTCACCATCCACGCAAACGGTCCGGTGTCAGCTCGTGCCCGCAGATCGAAGCCGACGCCCCGCAGGTGGTGTGGGCTATTGATTTCCAGTTCGACTCCACCATCGACGGGAAAGCGATCAAGATCGCCTCGATGATCGACGAGCACACGAGGCAGTCGCTGCTGAACATCGTGGAGCGGTCGATCACCGCGCAGCGGTTGACCGACGAGTTGGGTAAGGCATTCGCGTTGTGGGGCGGACCGCCGCTGGTGCTTCGAATGGACAACGGTCCGGAGTTCATTTCGACTGTGCTGCAGCAGTTCTGCAGGGATCGGGTAGGGATCTCGTACATTCCGCCGGGCACGCCGTGGAACAACGGGCACATCGAATCATTCAATAATCGTTTGCGGAAGGAATGCTTGAACCGGAATCACTGGACGAGCCTGCTCGAAGCTCGGGTGGTGATCGAGGACTTCAAGGACGACCACAACCATCGGCACAGGCACTCGTCGCTGGGCTACCTCACGCCGGCCGAGTACGCTGCCCACTGCACCCACACCCACTAACCGGTGGGCGGGTGCGAGATCGACTGAACTTCTACAATCGCGACTCTAGAACGACGTGGTCCGACTATCGGGGACCTGCCACCTGGAATGACGACCCGAAGCCGTTTGCCTGGCACAAGACCGCCGAGGAGATCCTCGATTCCCTCGCCAAATAGATCTCACGAATTTCTGAGGCGGGGCACTAAATTAACCCGCATCTCCCACGGCGGTCCTACGCCACCACACGAACCACCCTGGTTTCGACTTTCCGAAGGTCTACGCGCTGCGTGGGCGTCCCTCTCGGCGGGAGTGCGGACTCCACACCGACGGCCAGTCCGCACCCGGCACCATTCGCTTCTCTCACTCGGCGCACAACTGCCTGTCAAGCAGCGGTTTGCTTATCCCCGATAGTGACGAAGTCACTGCAGTGGAAGACGAGCGGCAGGCGAGGCGCCACTACGTCGACGCTATGAACGTCCATGACGGCCAGGACGTGGTCACCTGCTTGATGTTCACTCCGAAGCGCGCATTCGAAGTACCCGACACCGCCACCGATTCGAATGGCGTCGGAGTCGAACGCTGCGTAGTCAAGATCTTTGAAACGGTCAGGTCCAGGAGTCGCCAGACTGCGCGCGATGATTCCCTGCGACTCGCTGAGGATGGTGACTCCGAGTCGCGGACGGTCCCGAAGCGTGTTCCAGGAACGGGAGCCGTTCTGCAACGAAACCGCAACCAGCGGCGGATCCAACGAGACGGGAATGAATGTGCTGAGGACCGTTCCAACGGGTTCCTCGTCGACGAGAGCGCAAAGTGCAACCACGCCACTGGGGACGTGCCCGAACGACTTACGCAGCACTGATGCGCTGAATGCCATAGGCGTCTCGTGGCTTTCCATTGACTTCATCTCAACTCCCTTTTGTAGTGATGTCGCGTTCGGTCCTCGAACCACGTGCACCTTCGATGGTGCTGTTTACCAGGGGCCCGCGGTCGTCGGTGACTACGTCCAATTCTCTCGAACTCGGCGCCGAGCGGCGCGATTGTATCCAAGAAAATAGGTCCCTATTTCTTCCTGCGAATATCCGATTCGATGATGTTCATGCGCTGTGTTAATCGACCGTATCGTGATCGCGGGCTGTCAAATAGAAACCTAATAAGGAGCAGGCTATGCCCAATCAATCATTCGACGTGGTAGGCGACAAGGTGGGTACCTCCACGGCGGACAAGATTGCCCGGTGGATTGTCTCGGAGGGGTGGCCCGTCGGCATGTCCCTCGGGACTGAGACGGAGTTGATGAACCGGTTTGTTGTGAGCCGTGGAGTGTTTCGTGAGGCAGTCCGGATTCTCGAGCAGCAAGGCGTGGTCGAGATGCGTCGGGGCCGCGGCGGAGGTCTCCGAGTGAGCGCACCAAATGACGGTGGAATCGTCCAGGCGGCGACACGGTACCTGACATTCCGTCGGGTGCGTCCGGAACAACAACTTGAGGCGCGGATCGTGATTGAGCTCTCGCTGCTTCCGTTGATTATCGATCGAATGAACAACGAGAACGAACGTACACTTCGTGCCGCCCTGACTGACGAGTGCCTCGACCTGACTCATCCGGGTCCGCCTCCCACCTCACACCACTACCGGGGATTTCACACGGTGCTCGCGTCGCTTGCCGGGTCTGTCCAGATAACGGTGTAACTGGTTGATTTTTAGCTACTTTCGTCCGGCGGACAGGCGTCCGTCGAAGGTGATCTCGAAGGCGTTCAGTGCTGCCTTCCAACGGTTGGACCAGCGCTGGCGGGCAGTGCCTTTGGGGTCGAGGCTCATGATGGCCAGGAACACGCATTTCAGGGCCGCCGCCTCGGTCGGGAAGTGGCCGCGGGCCTTGACAGCTCTGCGGATTCGGGCGTTGACGCTCTCGATGGCGTTGGTCGTGTAGATGACCTGCCTGATGGCGTGGTCGAACTGCAGGAACGGCACGAACTCGGCCCAGGCGTTGGTCCACATCCGGATGATCGCGGGATAACGTTTCTCCCATTTGTCGCTGAACTCGGCGAACCGGTCCAGCGCGGCCTGCTCCGACGGCGCGGTGTACACCGGTTTGAGGTCCTTGGCGATCTCGGCCCAGTCCTTGCGGGAGGCGTAGGCGTAGGTGTTCCGGAGGAGGTGGACCACACAGGTTTGCACGATGGTCTGCGGCCACACCTGTGCGATCGAGTCGGGCAGATGCTTGAGACCGTCGCACACGACGATCAGCACATCCTGCACACCACGATTTTTCAGCTCCGACAACACCCGGAGCCAATATTTCGCCCCCTCCCCGTCGCCGTGCTCGCCGGCCCATAATCCGAGGATGTCGCGGGTGCCGTCCACGGTCACCCCCATCACGACGTAGATCGGCCGGTTGGCCACGTTGCCGTCGCGGATCTTGACGTGGATGCAGTCGATGAACAGCACCGGATACACCGGGTCCAGCGGCCTGTTCTGCCACTCGAGCATGCCGTCCATCACCCGTTCGGTGATCGTCGAGATCGTCTGCTTGGACACCTCGGCGCCGTACACCTCGGCCATGTGCGCGGAGATCTCACCCGTCGTCAGTCCCTTGGCCGACAGCGAGATCACCATGTCTTCCACCCCGGTCAGCCGCCGCTGCCGCTTGGCCACGATCTTCGGCTCGAAACTCGACTCCCGATCGCGGGGCACCTCCAGCTCGACCGGCCCGGCCTCGGTCAACACGGTCTTGGCGCGTCTGCCATTACGGGAGTTGCCGCTTCCCCGCCCGACCGAGTCATTCTTGCCGTAGCCGAGGTGATCGTCCATCTCACCCTCGAGCGCAGACTCGACCACCAGCTTGGTCAACTTCGCCAGCAACCCACCCTCACCGGTGAGCTGCAAGCCGTCGGCCCGGGCCTGATCCACCAACTCCTGCAGCCGCGCATCGCTGACACCCACACGTGCCGAGTTCGATTCGGCCTCACGATCAATCACATCAGTCATAATGGTGCATCTCCTTTCAGAGTTACACCGTTGTTCTTACAGTCCCCGCTTGCCGGCAATCCGACTCTCGAACTCTATGCTCACGTGCTGGTGTCACTGGTTGCAGAGTCGTACTTCAAAGGAATCACCGATGTCGAGAGGCGGCGAGACCTTGTGGATCTGCACGACCGACACACACTGGTTGCCGAAGCGATTCTGGACAGGGACGTCGAGAGAGCAAGCCGTGAGCTCGAGAGAGACTTGACCCACACACTGGGGTTCTTCGCAGACGCACCAGAGCGTGGGGTCCGGAAGTAGGTCGTCCACCGTGCGAATAAAACGACGGCGTCGCGGCGCCAACACAAGTGCCAGCCAACAGCACAAAGGTATGTGCACAGGAAGCGCAAGCCCACATGGGTGGACGGACCACAGCGCGGACCGCGAATCAGGCGCAGCGGTCGACATGCGCGGCGTCAAGTCCACAGAGCAGCGCCGTCCTACGGTGATAACACGGTAGGACGGCGATTCTGGTGAGCACGCATGCGAGGGTTCGTGGTCGTATACCTACCATCGCTACGAGCCCAGGCTGTTGAGCGTAATTTTCAAACGTTTGAGCACCGGCATCCAGCTTGGACGTCGTATTGCCATCCGCGGTATCTACTCCGAGGTAGCGACGCTCTCCGCGGCACTGCAGGCAGCTATGGTGACTTCGTTCGCAATGTCGTTGGCGGCGACAAACCCAAATGTCATCGTTGGGCTCAGGGTCGCGCCCGCCCCCGCATAGCTGTATCCCATCACCGAGGCTGTCGTGTTACCGGTCGCGTACAGCCCTCGAATCGGAGTGCCATCGGCACGGAGTGCTCGGGCCCGTTCGTCAGTAACTAGGCCACCGTTCGTGCCGAAGTCCGCCAGCGTGAGTTTGAAGGCATAGTAGGGGCCGTCCTCGTCGATCGGTGTGAGGTTGGGGTTCGGCAATGTGATATCACCGTTGTAGTTGTCGTAGATGCTCTCGCCCCGGTGGAAGTCCTCGTCCACACCCTGCTTTGCCAACTCGTTGAAACGGTCAAACGTCTCTCGCAGCCTACTGCGGGGCACTCCGATCTTGACCGCAAGATCTTCGATGCTGCCAGCGGTCTCGACAGCGTCCGAATCCAGCCAACTTGCAGGCATCCGTCGGCCGGTCGGTGCAGGGGCGAAGGGGATCTTGGGCAGTGGGAGGTGACCGAAGATGACATACCGATTCCAGGAGCGGTGGTCTGTGATGAGCCACGATTCCATGCGGTCTGCGCCGGACTCATCGCTGGTCATCATCGCTCGCCCGAACTCGGAGTAGGGTGTCGCCTCATTGATGTAGCGCTTGCCGACTGAGTTGACGATGAACTGGGCGGGCATCATCCGCTCGTTGAGCGCGTGAATCGAGCCACCCGCGCGGTGGACGTTGGGGTACCACCACGCGCTGTCCATCAATCCGACGTCTGCCCCCACCTGCTGGCCAGCAAGGATGCCATCTCCCGTGTTGGATGTGGCGCCGTAGCTGCGGGGAGATTCGAGGAAAGGGTGGAACTTTGCGCGCATCTCCGGGCTGTGGTCGAATCCACCGGACGCGAGGATGACACCCCCTCGGGTTCGGACTCGACGGTCGACACCCTCGTGTCGGACGACCGCACCGATGACGGAGCCGTCTTGGTCGGTAATGAGCGACTGTAAGGGGGAGGCCAGCCACATCTCGAGGTTCTGTTCACGGAAGGCAAGCATGAAGCGGGCCATGAGGGCCTGTCCGATGGCGACCTTCCGTTCCCCGAGCAATCGGGCACGGAGTGTGCGTCCGATCAACTTGAGGAACACCCCCTTGCCCTTCCACGACTGATGCAGACGATAGAAGTGGCGGAGCTCCTCGGGGGCGATCCACATTCCCTTCGGAGGTCCCGCGAGCGAGGATAGTAGGGACTTTTCATCGGCGCCGAGTTCACGGAGATCAATCTGTCGGATGTTGATGACGCTTCCCTCCGACGAGCCGCCAGGGAGTTCGGGGAAGTAGTCTGGATATCCCGCCTTCCACATGAACTGCATACGGGGGCTAATCTTTTCGAGGAAGTCCATCATCCGGGGTGCGTTGTCGACGAACGCGCGGATCCGCGCCTCACTCACCTCGCCATCGGTGAGGGTGCGCAGGTAGGTGACGACGTCCTCGGGGTCGATCGTGTGCCCGGCTCTGACCTGCGCAGGTGCGCCAGGAATCCACACCCCACCTCCGGACAGCGCGCTTGTACCCCCGAATTGGTCCGCCTTCTCGATAAGGAGCGGCTCCAGTCCGCGAGCCTTCGCCGCGAGAGCAGCAGTGAATCCACCAGCCCCTGACCCGACCACGAGAATGTCCACGGTTCGTTCGAAACCTGAATCCGTCTCACTCATCCGTCATACCTCCACGTTCTTGGGACGCTCACAGGTCCTGCCACGTACGGATCAGGGACCTTCCGGCATCGACGGCGGTGATGTTGTCGATGAGGAGATGCTGGGTTACCACGTTGGCATCGCGGACCGTCCTACCCAGAGCGCTCGGGTTTCGGAACGCCTGGCTCGCTGCCCAGATGCGCGCAAATGAGATGACCTGCTCTAGTGCATGGTGCGCGTGGGTGGCAGAGTGCTGCATCCGAACCCGGATCTCGTCGGTGAGGTGCAGATCCTCCGTTGCCTGTCGCTGTGCCTCAGTGCAGGTCGTGACGAGATAGGCGCGAGCGCTTTGGTACGCAGCGTCCGCTTTGGCGAACTCGAACTGGAACACGGGATATTCGTCGACCGGCACGGGATACCCCCGCCGTGGCTTCCCGCGGGTAATAACAGCAACCTCTCGGAGCGCCCTACGCATGACTCCAAGTGCGACCGCCGCGTGGCCGGCGACAGCGAACGCGTCCTTGCCGATGAGGAAGATGCCCTCGCTACGAACGGGATCGATCGAGTACGCATCCATGACACGACGGTCGGGAATGAACACATCCTCCACACGCATGTCATGACTGCCGGTGCCCTTCAACCCAGTGACATCCCAGTTGGGAAGAATGGTGACGGCGCCACGATCTGCAGCACCGAATCTGGTGATCTTCTTCCCATTCGCGTCCAACACGGGGTCGCCGGCATCGTCGACTACGGCGAATCCGACACCGAACCAATCGGCGTGGGTACACCCACTCGCGAACGGCCACTGGCCGGTTACGCGATAACCTCCCTCCACGCGAACTCCCATGCCGCCGGGGAACGCGTGGCCAATCGGAATGCCCTTCATCGAGCCACCGAACATCTCCCTCGGCCCCTCTGCCGGCATGTAGCCAGTCATCAGGTAGGCCGCGACCGACGATGCCATCGTGATCCACCCGGTGGACGCGTCCGCGAACGAGATCGCCTCGGTGACCTCAACATAGTCAAGGATATTTCCGGTTCCACCCTCGCTCGGCGGAAGTGCCGCCCACAACAGCCCGTCGCTGCGGAGCGCGTCGACGACCTCTGGCGAGATCGTCCCCGTACGTTCGATCTCGTCCGCGGCGCTCTCGATGATCGGTGCGAGCTGGTGTGCCTTCTCGGCAAACGACCCACTGCGTGGCGGCGCGGACGCCTCGCGTGCTGTACCGCTCTCGAGCGTGCTCGATGACATGGAACTCTCCTCTACTTCGATGTCGACGCTGAATCACGCACCTGTGCACAGTGTGACGTCGCAATTCGGCAAGCCGCTGATGTTGTGGCGCTGCCGCTGTGCATGCCTTCTCGAAGCGCACGCAACTGGCGATTCTTACAAACGGCCACGGGATGCGGTCTATGTGATCTTGCGTCCGGCGTCGACTAGAGGTCAATCAAGCTCTCAAATAGGCCTCTATTTATAGCCCGCACAGGAAGTATTTTGTACTGCATACGCCGGTAGCTGTGAGGCATATTGGTGCGCTATTCGACCGATCGAGGAGGTAAAGGATGGGCCCTGAGGGCACAGGCTCAACAGCCTGGGGGCGTTGGGGCGAGGAAGACGAACGCGGAGCCCTCAACCTACTGACCCCGGAGCGGATCCTCGCCTCGATCGGTTCGATCAGTCACGGTCGGGTCTTCCCGCTCGGATTGCCTGTTCGACGGGACGGGGTGCCGTTCTTCGAGCGCCGAGGTGCCACGCAGCGACTCACCCTCTATAACGCCCAAGACGCGGACCAGTGGGCCGAGTCGGGTGCTCCTGCTGGTGCGGGGGCGAATGCCGACTTGTTGATCAGCCCGATGCACAATGGCACCCACATCGACGCGCTCGCCCACGTTTTTGACGACGGCAAGATCTACAACGGGTTCGCGAGCGAATCGTTCACAGTTGCGGGCGGCGCATCTCGTTGCGGTATCGACAAGGTCGGCGGAATAGTCGGCCGTGCAGTGCTCCTCGACATTCCAGCCAGCCAAGGCTTGCGCTACCTCGAACCGGGAACCCCCGTCACTGCGGAGATGATTGTTCAGGCCGAGAAGCGGCAGGAATCGTCAATCGGAATGGGGGACATCGTGCTCCTGCACACCGGCTGGATGCGCTACTTCTTCGAAGAAACTGCGAAGGGCGCGAAAGTGGACCTCGCCGTGCAACCTGGGCTCGGGCCATGTGGAGGCGACTTGCTGATCGACCGTGACGTTGCGGCCGTTGGTGCCGACAACCTCGCCGTCGAAGTTATGTCTCAGCAGAGTTCCTTCATCGAACTTCATCGTAAAATGCTTGTCCAACACGGTATTACCTTTGTTGAGGGCCTCAACTTGCAAGATGCGATCAGTGCTGAGGCGAAGGTCGGAATGCTTGTCATCGCGCCACTGATGATCTCCGGAGGCAGTGGCAGCCCTGTAAATCCACTGCTCATCGTGTAGTGGGGCGGTGTCCGGTTGCGCGGTGAGGCAAAGGATTCGGCGGTCAGTGCGAGCAATGCCGCACAGGATGGTACCCCCATGCAAGGGCTTCTACAGTGCGATCGGATGCGTGAAATCGGATACCTGTCATGACTACCGCTAGGCGGCGTAGGAGCTCGCGACTCGTGAATGTCGGCAACCAATACGCCCAGTCCAATTCGGCTAGAGCCCGGCTGCCTGGGTTGGAATACTGCTGTGCGGGAGTATGTTTCGGCCAATGCGTGGCGGCGTCGATGCTTGACAATCGGCCCGCTTGCGACGAGAGTGCATGATGCCGGTGATCCAGTTCACACTAACCATGGGGCCGGCCTTCCGATGCCGGTCGGGCGTGAGCTCGACTGAAGAGAGAAAGTAGTTTCCTATGACCAGCACTGTTGTCCGGGGTGGCCGTTTGGCCGCAGCCGCCGATCAGCTTCGCGTAGCTGAGCAGATGCTTTTCGCGCAGCAGCAGTCCGATCATCACATCGCCATCGAGATCACCGAGGATATCGACAACATCATCGGAACCTTGGCGGAGGAGGGTCCGTACGCCTACACCCTGATGGCGGAGACTCTCGAGGACGGAAAGATTCGGCAGCGTCTCGTCCAGAGTAGGGACGGGATCCGCGAGTCGTACGTCGATCTCCACGACGCGGTCGGGCTGCGCAAGTGGACCTCGACGACCCAGTTCCTCTCGACCTGGTACAACTTCCACGCGGGATGGGCCCAGGTGGAATCGAAGACCGATGGACAACGGTCCGACGTCGAGTCACTTGTTCTTTTCCCGACCATGGGCACCACTGGCATCACGGGAGAACTGTTCTGGCTTCGCGCAACCACCGGCGGCGACCGGCGGGAGGGTCAGTCCGTCGGCGAACTGCGTCAGGAACTGCTGAACGACCACGACGCGTACCTCGACGCCGCTCGGGCCGGTGACGTCGACGCGATGCTCGCGACGACGGCCACCGACGCGCAGATCGGCGTCCGGGACTACCTCAGCGACACACCCGGCTCGATGGTGGAACTCGATGGCAGTGCCGCGGCTGCGGACTACCTCCGAAAGTTCTTCGCCGCGTACACGATCGAACGTATCGATGTCGTCCAGCGGCACGTCGAAGAATGGTACGTGTTCGCCGAGCTGCGTTGGATTCTAACCTCTGTCGCGGACGGCAGCCGCTCGACGTTTCTCACCGCCGATTACGCCGAGATCGGCCCCGACCACAAGACCATCGCACGCATCGGCCACGGAACCGAACAAGTCCAACTCTGACCGCACACTGGATCGATCAACCACCCGGCTCCGAAGGTGGCAGGGGCTGGGTGGTTGGCCAGTCTCGAGACCCGGCGTGAGGTCAGTCAGCCGAGTACGTGGACTGCTTTCGTTCCACTTTGGTCGTCGAACCCGACGGCTTGGCTCGGAGCCAAACGAACCATTGGAGATAACGTGAATGTCCACGACTATTCTGTCCGCACTGCTGAAGGCACCATCGAGAATCTGCGCGTGCACCGCGGCAAGCTGCTGCTGATAGTCAATGTCGCGAGCAAGTGCGGTTTGACCCCCCAATACGAGGGGCTCGAGACCTTGAACCGAGAGTATTCTGGCCGTGGCCTTCAGATCGTCGGGTTCCCGTGCAATCAGTTCGGAGGCCAGGAGCCCGGGACCGACGCTGCTATTCAGGATTTCTGCCGCACGAACTTTGATGTGAAGTTCCCGGTCTATGCAAAGGTCGATGTCAATGGCGACAATGCCGACCCCCTGTATGAGTATCTTCGCTCGCAGGCTCCGGGAGACTTCGCTCCGGACGGAGGATTTCTTTACGAGCACGTGAGCAAGACTCGACCGGAGTCGATCGGTACCGACGAAGTTAAATGGAACTTCACGAAGTTTCTGATAGACCGCGATGGTGGAGTCATCCGTCGATTCGAGCCGATGGTTACCCCTGAGGAAGTCGGCAGAGAAATCGGCGAGTTGCTCTAACCCCGCTGCCGCGCGGCAACACGACGTGACCAAGGACAGGGTCTTCGGAGGCGAGATGGTCTGTGCGAGAACCACTTCGTAGCTTCCGCTCGCAACAGGCGACCGAGGTTCGGACGTCTTATTCGAGCCGTCCGGCATCGGCAAACCCCCACTGCAGCGGCGATCGATGTGCTTTGCGCTGCAGGACATGCAGTGATCCAGGCGCGGTTCCCTAACGACGTGCCTGCGCATGGTGCCCTTCCGCATTGTAAGCGAAGGTGCTCACGGCGCCTTGTCAACATCGCCGTGGGCTATGCCAAGGTCTCCACGACGCCGGCATCGACGACCGAATCCGTGCCGGGCGCGCTGATAGGCAACCGCATTTCGGTCCGGCGTGCTCGACGCAGGAGCCGAACAGCCGCTCGGAGGCGCGGTGAATATGGTCACGTCCGCTCCGTCTGAGAGCAAAATCGAGGTGCCGGAGCTCGGACTCGAAATGGACCCCGGCCGCCAAATGCGATGTATCAACGTGGCGTAGAACGGGTTGCGGTAAGCGTCAATCGAACTTGGCAGGGTTCTCCGATCCCGTGACCAGGGTGGCATGGTCGCAGTAGATTGCGCCCAGCGCGGAAGAATGCGCGCTGGGCGTCGTCGCCTCTGTCTTACTGCCAGTCGAGGATCTCCTCGTGTGCTTTGACTGGTGGGTAGTGGCTCATGTGCTCAGCCATCAGCTGCTCGGCTTGTTCAGCATCGCCACGAATGATCGCTTCTCCCAGTGGTATATGTTCGCTCGTCAACTGCTTCCATGTTCGGGAGTGTTCCTGCTCGGACCGCCTTGGATTAAGGATGAATTGAAGTGAGACGCTGAGGGGACCAAGCACGGGCTCGTGGCTGATGACTGCAACCAGGCGGTGGAACGCTAGACTCTCGGCTAGGAGATCGCTTCCTCTCGGCCAGGGCTGGTCGGTTCGGTGTATTAGCTCAGCAAGCTGCTGGCGTTCGGCTTCGGTGGCGTTGAGGGCGGCCAGTCGTGCCAGTGTTGGTTCAATTGACCTGCGGGCCGAGGATACGTCCGCATAGGTCACTCGCCGAGACATGAAATGCAGCGACAACTGGCTGGCTAGGTTGCTGGTGTCGCTACGCCTGACCTTCGGGCCACCGCTACGCCCAGGCTTGATTGTGATCAAGCCATTGACCTCGAGGATCCGCAGTGCCTCTCGCAAGGTGGGGCGGCCGACTCGGTACTGCTCCAGCATCGCGGGCTCGGGAGGTAGTGAGGCACCCTCGCTGAGGCCCCGCTGCACAATGTCGCGGACGATTGCTCGCGCAATTTGGCTCGCAACTTTTTCGCCGGACGCTCGTTCGATGACGAATCCCTTGGGGTCGTCAGCCGGCAATGTGTCAGTGGGTGGTTCGGCCATGTCAATAATGGTAAGTGCCGAGTCGGCCACCGGGGACTGGGCATCATGGGACGGTGTCATGTCTGCCTCAAGTTCTCTGAGTACCGTGAAGTGCCTCCGGGTCTGATCGAGACATCCAAAGCTCGCAAGGATGTTTCACATAGTCGCACGGAACTACCTCGATGAGGTGCGCCAGCGTGCTGCCCTTGGCAGTGGAGGACAAGTCCACGACCTGGGCGGTGCCCTCAAACGCATCGAGGACGGCTCGGTGTTCTCGGAAGCGGCTTCGGGCCGGGCCGGGCCGACCAGTAGGTCTGGGCGGGCGCCGACAGAACGTTACTCGTTATCTGTCCGCAAAGCACGTGTCGCTCGCCACTCAGCGATGTTGGCGGCGTATCCGCTCCATCCTCCTCTACTCGACACCGTCGGCAGCCCCGATGGCTTCTGCGGCGGGATTCGCGTCGGAGAGAATGCCGATAGCGCGCCCGGGCTAATCGTACGACACAGCGCTGGGGCGCCGAACCCGACTTCACAGCGCGCGTCGGCGGCAGGTCCACGAGGGAGTGGAGATCAGCGAGCCTTCGACAGGTAAATGCCCGTCCACGGCAAGCTGATCACTGGAACCGCTGGCCGGTGAGCACTGTTTCCGCCTGGAGTGATGATTGATTCCTAGGGCTAGATCGTGCCCCGAACGGTCGGTGAGGTCGCCTGTAGCGCTGATGGGGTGTGTCGTGCCGACGAGCACTGATCAATAGGCCGTCGCTGGGCGCCTCTGGGCTCAAACAGGTTTCATCCAGAAGAGGAGAACCGAAGGAGGGATGATCGATGATCTTCGTCGGAGACGATCGGGCCGAAGACCTTGTGCGACGTGCACTTGATGGATGACACGGAAGGCGGCTGTTGTCGCGTCGGCTGCCGGAAGGGCTCGCCGGCATCCGCACGCTGCAAGAACTGGTAGCCGAGCACGCCGAAGAACCAGGGCAAGTAGTCGTTGGCATCGAAACCGACCGTGGCCTGTGGGTGCAAGCGCTGACGGCCGCCGGGTACCAGGTGTACGCGGTCAACCCGCTCGCAGCGCGCCCGCTACCGCGACCGCCACCACGTCTCCGGCGCGAATTCCGACGCAGGCGACGCCAAGTTGCTCGCGGATCTGGTGCGCACCGACCGGCACAACCAGCGGCCGCTCGCCGGCGAGAGCCCGAACGCCGAGGCGATCAAGGGTCCTCGCCCGCGAACACCAGAACCTGATCTGCCCCCGCACCCGGCACACCAACGCACTGCGCTCAGCGCTGCACGAGTACTACTCGGCCGCGCTGGAGGTATTCGACGACCTGCACGACCGCGACGCGATGGCCGTGCTCGATCGCGCGCCGACACCCGCCGAGGCCACACACCTGACCCTGCCGGCGATCCGCTCCGCCCTCAAAAGGGCTAAGTCGGCACCGGCGGGCCTCGACACCCGGGCCCGCGACATCCAGGCCGGGCTGCGCGGTGAGCAGCTCGCCGCCCACCACCGGTCTCCGCCGCGTTCGCCGCCACCACCCGCGCAGCGGTCGGCCCCATCACCGAGTTGAACCGGCAGATCACCGAACTCGACTCGAGGCGGAACTCGCAAGCATTCTGAAGCACATCCGGACGCCGACCCCTACCGCTTCCTGCGAGGACTTGGTGTGATACTCGGCGCCCGGGTGCTCGGTGAGTTCTTCGGACGTCCCTGATCGCTACACCACCGGCAAGTCTCGTAGAAACTACGCCGGGACCTCCCCGCTGACGGTCGCGTCGGGCAAAGAACGCGCGGTGCTCGCCCGCCACGTCCGAGGGCCGGTGCCTCTACGACGCCATCGATCAATGGGCGTTCTGCGCATTCTCGTCCAGCCCCGGCGCCCGCGAGCTGTACGACCAGCGGCGCCGACGCCGGCACCTCGTCGGCATCCTCCACGGCTGCTCCGCCACCACACCGACTACGACGAACACCTTGCCTGGGACCACCGCCGCACTACCCCGGCTGCTTGACGACTGACAGCCCTGGGATGTTTCTAGCGTCTAGGGGCTGCCCACGGTACAGCTCAGCCCCATCGCGCGGAATCTGTACTCACCGGGCGTGCGGATTCGCGTCATTGACCGCACCAGGTGTGTACGCATCGAACTTGGTCGCGATCGCTCAGTCGAAGGCCTTGCTGATGGCAGGGTGCCCGAAGACGGCAAATCGGTCCCGACGCCCGTTTGTCTGATTCCGTGCAGGACCGGCTTCCGTAGCCACAACCCGCCGCCGCAGCAAGGAGGGAGTTGGCACAGTGGCTCGACTATCGACGTTGGACCCGCTGACTCGCTCAGCCGGAGTTGCGCGGTATAGGCGCAGGCAAGAGACTGGACGCCCGGTTCCTAGAGCGTGTCTGCTATTTGCGGACACGGTGATGAATAACAATCGCGCCAAGGAGTACGCCACCGAGGAAGGTGGTGGCGTACTTGTCGTAACGCGTGGCGATGCCACGCCACTGCTTAAGACGCCCGAAACCACGCTCGACGGTGTTGCGTTCGCGGTAGAGGTCCTTGTCGAATGCAGGCGGTCGACCTCCGTCCGGCCCCTTGGCCTTGCGACGTCGAATCTGGTCACGGCGTTCGGGAATGGTGTGCGCGATTCGGCGTTCCCGCAGATGCTTTCGAGTGCTCGGGTGCGAGTACGCCTTGTCGGCCAGCAGCCGGAACCTTTCGGTGTCGTGAGCGCGATGCGCGTCGAGCAGCGGCGCCAGGTACGGGTTGTCGCCCGCCTGACCCGGCGAGAGCAGCAACGTCAGCGGGCAGCAGAACGTGTCGGTCAGGGCGTGGATCTTGGTGCTCAGCCCACCCCGGGAGCGGCCGAGTGCGTGGTCGGCGGGTTCGTTGGCCAGATTCTTGTCATTCGACCGAGCCCCCTGTGTGCGCATCGGTCAGGGCGCCGGCGGCGTGCTGGTGGGCGCGGACGACGGTCGAGTCGATCGACAACAGACGTTCGAGCTGCCCTTCTCGTTCGGGGGCTGCCGCCCGTACCGCGGCGAACATCCGCACGTAGGTGCCGTCGTCGGACCAGCGGCGATGACGCTCCCAGATCGACTGCCACGGGCCGAAGCATTCGGGCAGATCGCGCCACGGTGACCCGATACGGAATCGCCAGACGATTCCCTCCAGCGTCAACCGATGATCGTTCCATGGACGTCCCCTCCGTCCCGCCAAAGAAGGAAGGACGGGTTCGATCACAGCCCACAGGGCATCGGAAATCTCGTTGGCACGCAACACAGGGACAGTCTCGAGCATCCAACCGCCAATATTTGGCAGACACGCTCTAACCGGCCGCGGGACCCCGTGCCGATCCGTTCGCCATAACGAAGCTTTGACGTAACAGTGAGGCATAACCTGGAGTCAGTGACGTTCATGCTCACTCCTATGCATGAATCGCGTGCCGTGAAGTTGACAAAGTGATGGATGCAGACGACCCGCTCAGGACGCAGAGGGATGGAGCGGTGAATATCGCGTCAGACCTAAGGTCCGCAGGGTTCGGCGATGCTTCGGAGATCGGTCGTGGTGGTTTCGGAGTTGTGTACCGATGCGTGCAGACCGTTCTCCACCGCACCGTAGCGGTGAAGGTTCTCACCGCCGACGTAGGCGACCCGAACTGGAGACGGTTTCTGCGTGAAGAGCAGGTGATGGGCCAGTTGACCGGGCACCCCAACATCGTGTCTGCCCTTCAGGTCGGGGTTACCGAAGGTGGTCGACCGTTCATTGTCATGCCTTACCATGAGCAGGGTTCGCTCGACGATCGGATTCGCCGTCACGGGCCGTTGCCGCTGGAGGAGGTGCTTCGGCTCGGGGTGAGACTGGCCGGTGCGCTCGAGACCGCGCATAGGCTGGGGATCGTGCACCGGGACGTCAAGCCCGCGAACATCCTGCGCACCGACTATGGAGAGCCTGCGTTAACGGACTTCGGCATTGCGCGCATAGCAGGCGCGTTTGAATCGGCAACCGGTGTCATCACAGGCTCACCCGCATTCAT
The DNA here is from genome assembly GCF_019378875.1 of Rhodococcus sp. USK10. Classification (NCBI taxonomy): domain Bacteria; kingdom Bacillati; phylum Actinomycetota; class Actinomycetes; order Mycobacteriales; family Nocardiaceae; genus Rhodococcus; species Rhodococcus sp. USK10. The sequence goes on along the minus strand of NZ_CP076047.1, from coordinate 69,824 downwards.
TGCCCCCGAGGTCCTCTCGGGACAAGCACCAAGCCCCGCCGCCGACATCTATGGTCTCGGAGCCACTCTTTTTTGCGCGTATACCGGTCACGCCGTCTTCGAACGCCGCAGCGGTGAGCAGGTTCTGGCTCAGTTTCTGAGGTTAGCCACCGAACCCGCGCCGGGTTTGCGGGAGCAGGGTCTGCCCGATGACGTCACTGCCGCCATAGAACGTGCGATGGCACGCGCACCCCAAGACCGGCAGGCAAGCGCCGCCGCGCTCGGCGAAGAATTGCGCGACGCCGAGCAGCGACACGGATATCCCGCGAGCGAGATGGCACTTCATGACCCAGCAGACACCAAACCACCAGGCCGAACACCGACGCCACCTGAAAATCGACCGAGGACGGCCAGCAGAATCCGGGGAGATTCGCCGCTTGAGCTCACCAGTTTCATCGGGCGTCGCAGTGAGCTGTCTGAAGCTAAGAACCTCCTGGGATCCTCTCGGTTGGTGACGTTGACCGGAATCGGGGGAGTGGGGAAGACCCGGTTAGCGTTGAAGGTCGCTGCGAGCGCACAGCGGGGCTTCGCGGACGGTGCCTGGCTCGTCGAGCTCGATGAAACTGTCGATTACTCACTGGTAATTGAGAAGGTCGCCGCAATATTCGGCCTGCGGGATCAGGCCGCGAGACGTACCGAAGACGTCCTGGTGGAGTTCCTGTCCAGCCGCGAGGTGTTGTTGTTGCTGGACAACTGCGAGCAAGCTGTCGGCGCAGTTGCCGGGTTGTCCGCTACCCTGCTCCGGGCATGTCCACGCATACGCATCCTGGCCACCAGCCGTGAGGCGCTCGGTGTCGGAGGTGAGGCGGTGCTGCGAGTACCTCCGCTGACGGTTCCTGACCCTAACCCACCTGCGATCCGCGGCTTGTCTCGTGTCGATGCGGTAGCGCTCTTCGTAGAGCGCGCCGCCACCATGGTGCCGACCTTCACCCTGAACGAAGACAACTACACCGCAGTGGCCCGGATCTGTCACCGCCTCGATGGGCTGCCCCTGCCCATCGAATTGGCGGCGGCTCGACTGCGCGTGTTATCACCCGAGCAAATTCTCCAGCGGTTGTCGGACCGGTTCGCCCTACTCACGCGAGGTAGCCGGAGTGCGCCATCACGGCAACAGACACTACGGCTGTGCATCGACTGGAGTTATGACCTGTGCAACGCCGCCGAACAACTTGTCTGGTCCCGACTGTCGGTTTTTGTCGAGAGCGTCGACCTCGAGGCGGCGGAGCAGGTTTGCGGTGAGGGGCTGACATCGGAGGAACTACTCGACCTAGTGACCGCCTTGGTGGACAAGTCCATCTTGGTGCGGGAGGAGCACGGAACGGCCGTGCGTTTTCGGCTCCTGGAGACCTTGCGTGATTACGGCAGGGAACAGGCGCAACATGCCGGCGAGTATCAAGACCTGCGCAGGCGGCATCGAGACTGGTACATGCGGCTTGCACTCTCCGGTGAGGCGGAGTGGATCAGCTCCCGGCAACTCGAATGGATTGCCAAGTTCGATCGGGAGCAAGCGAACTTGCGTGAGGCGATGGAGTTCTGCGTATCGGACAATCCCGAAACCGGACTGACGATGGCCGCGGCGTTGTACCCCTTCTGGCTGGCACGAGGCTCTGTGGGCGAAGGTCGCCGGTGGCTCGACCGCTTGCTGTCCGTCGACGCTGTAACACCGACACTGGGCCGGGTGAAAGGCTTGTTCGCTGACAGCGTGTTGGCCGTGGTGCAAGGCGACCTCGAAAGGGGAGCTGATTTGGTGGCAGAGGGGCACAGATTGGGCCCACATTTGCAGGATCCGCTCGCGCAAGATCTCATCAATCTCGCAGCGGGGATCCTCGCGCTCTTCAGCAACGATCTCCTCCAGGCATGCCCAATTCTGGAAGATGCAGTCGAGGCATTTCGAACTCGAGACACTCCGGCTCTCCAGATCGATGCGTTGGACGGTCTCGGCGTGGCCTACGAACTGCGCGGTGACCCAGCCCAAGCTTTGAAATGCTACGAGCAGGTGCGGGCTATAACTGAGTCGTGCGGGGAGGTCGTGTACCGATCTCAGGCACTGTGCTCGATGGCCGTGGCCGTGTGGATGCAAGGGGACAGTTTGGGGGCAACGTCCCTCCTGGGGCAGAGCCTCAAGCTGTCTCAGCTGCTCTCTGATCGCATGACCGCAGCGGCTTGCCTGGAGCTCCTGGCATGGATCACCGCAAACGACGACGTTCGCCGTGCCGCCGTCCTCATGGGAGCTGCAGATGAGTTGGCACGTTCGGTCGGCTGCGTATCTGTTATGTTCCCCAATCGAGCCGTGCACCACGAGGACTGTATTCGAGCAGTTCGACATGTATTGGGATTGCAGGGATTCGAGGATGGACTACGGAAGGGTCGGTTTCTCGACCTCGACGCAGCCATCGCTTATGCCCTCGGCACTACTTCGACACCGCAACCATTGGCCGATGCGCCAACCAATCTGACCAAACGGGAGCGTCAGGTCGCCGAACTAGTTGCGGAGGGCTTGACGAACCGGAAAATCGCGGACCGTCTGGTGATATCACCGCGAACCGCGCAAGGACACGTCGAACACGTCCTCACCAAACTCGGCTTCACCTCCCGGGCCCAGATCGCGGCATGGGTTACAGAACAAACTCACCGCTAAGGTCGCAGTCGTACCTCCGACTTGGAGTGGCCGCACCAGCCACATAACGTTGACACAGTTACGGATCGACAAGTGTGAAACGGGTCTGAACGTGAGGCTCGCCGTCCTCACGTCACGTCGTCGCCGTTGCCGATCTACTCGTCGATCTATGCGGACCGGGACAGATCGACCAGGTGAAATTCGTACCCCCGCATCGAACGCGCCGTGCGGTATGTCCGCGACAACCACTGGGCGGGTATGGAATTCACAACTCTCACGGAGGCCCACAACTCTCACGGAAGCACAGCATCGTGCCGAAAACATGATGTCGCCAGAGGGCCGGATGCGATGCACGGCAGCACGCATCACGGTAGGACCGGGCCGCCAACGCGATCCCCGGCCGCGTGCGGCGCCGTGGGTAAGCGCGCAGCGCTCGTGCCCGAGCAGGTCGAAGGGCCCGCATAGGTTTGCACCTCGGCCACCCACACCAGCCGACCGGAGTTGTGGTCGACGACTATCAGATACTTGTGTCCAGCCCAAGTAGGAGATCTCACGAGCGTTTGTGGGGGACTCCGACTTCTGATCCGCCGCAGCCCGAGCAGCAGGTTATGGGCGGGCTGCGGTGTCGGACCACACCTGTTCCGCGATTGCCCCGACCTTGCGCCACGCGGTGCGCATCACTTCGCAGGTCGCGCCCCTCAAGTGTGTGTGGTTAGACTACGCCACGGTCGGGACTGGGCCGACTCTGGTCGAACGCGTGGGTGTGCCCGGCCCTGCCGGACCGGGCACACGCACGCGTTCGCGGCAGCTCACTCGCGGGGCATCGGCCTCAATGAAGTGCGGATCAGGCCGCAGTCTGGGCCCGCCATCCTCCGTGCCGTCGTCGTAGCCAACGCGCACTCCACACAGGAATCAGGGACCCAGCTGCGGCTGGACCGCGACGGCGATCGGCCCGGACGCGTCGTCGAAATCGACGTACTTGGGGCATCATCTTTTCACCACCAACATCACCTTCTGCGCTTCGCGCACGCCGTTGTCCGCACATGGAGCAGACTGGCCCTGGATAAGCCAGAACGCCCCTGGGACAACAGGGTGCGCCGTCGACGTTTCAGAGTGCGATTGGTTCGGTTCCGTGTCCGAGGCGGGCGACGATTTTGCGGTCGGCATTAATTTCGGAGTAGTCGACGGTAAGAAAGGTGAGGCGGGTGCCATCGGTGACGGAGGTGACTGTCCAGCGGAGTTCGGCGAAGATGTACCAGTCTTCAACGTGGCGCTGGATGACCTCGATGCTTTCGGGTGTGTAGGTAGCGAAGAAGGTGCGGAGGTGCTCCTCTGCGGCCTCCCGACCATCGAGTTCGACGATCGCTCCTGGTACTTCGCTTGGGTAGTTACGGATTCCGAGTTGCACTCCAGGGGTGGTGAAGGCAAGCATGGCGTCGATGTCGCCGGCGAGGGCTGCGGCGAGATAGGCGTCGTGGTCGTTGGTTATGGCGCGGCGGACGTCGGCGGAGGTTTGTCCCTCTCCTGGTGTGGCGCCCGGGGAGGCACGGAGCCAGAACAGTTCGCCGGTGATGCCGGTACCGCCCATGGTGGGGAAGAGAACCAGTGATTCGACCTCGACACGTTCGCCGGTGGCCTTCATTTCAACTGTGGCCCAGCCGGCGTGGAATGTGTACCAGGTGGAGAGGTACTGCGTGATCGATTGCCAGGCACGGAGTCCGGTCGTGTCGTGGAGGTTGATGTAGCAGGTGCGGATGTCTTCTCTGGTCTCAATGAGTGGTTGTCTGAACTCACCGTCGTCTTTTGCTTCTGCGGTCAGGGTGTAGGCGTAAGGGCCTTCGGGGGAGAGGGTGCCGAGGAGGTCATCGATGTCTTCGGTGATCTCGACCTCGATGTGAGTGACGGCTTGCTTCTGAGCGAAAAGTAGCTGGTCGGCGACGTTGAGAATGTTGGCGGCGTGCGCGCGGTGAATGTTGTTGTCGGGGACTGTGGTCGTCACGGCGTTTCTCTCTTCTTTAACATGTGGATCGGTGGTTCGACACTTCGCCGGGTTGATGTGAAGTGCCTCACCGTTGATGTGAACTTTGGTCTCGCCACCTATCCGGAGTCAAGCATTAAACAGGCGCAGGTTTTACATTTGATGTTAATCGGCATTCGAACAAGCCGGGCAACTACCCAACCAGTTCCACGAGTAAATCAAGACACCGCAGAGGTCAAGGGTGACTGCAGCGAACGGCACTGCGAAGACGATAAATTTGGAGGCCTTTGGTGATGGGGCTGGGCAGTAAGACCTGGAGGAGATCGACGTCGATCTCTTACATCAGGGCCGCCTCCCCCGCTGTTCACGGAGCCGTTCCCATCACTTGATGCACGAAATCCCGGAGGAGAGCTTGCTACGGGTGATCAATCACATCGGCGATCGGCCGTTGAGACCAGTGATACCCAACTATAGAGAAAGTTCCGAGCAGTCAACCGTCTGTGGCTGGAGTGACTAATTAGGGCCCCAATAACTCTGAGCTCAACTCCTGCTGCTCATCGTCTTGACAGACGAGGATGACGACAGCCAGAGTTCATCCATCGCATGATGCAAGTCACACCGGACGGTGTAACAAGGACAACGCCGCCTATCGAACTATGAAGTCGCCGCGTGAAAACCACCCCTCGCGCATTTTCCCTTCCCCACCAGAGCTTGGTAGTGGGTAGACGCCGCGCCACAGCATCTCGACGGCGGCTGCCTGACATGCATCGCACACCTGATGCGACATGCGCATGCCGATCGCAGTCGATACACCGCAAAGAAGGAGATCTATCAGTGCCGACAGTTGATAATATCGGGTCAGGTCCGAATCACGTCGATGACGAGTTACGGCACCAGCCGTCGCGAAAGGACGCAGAAGTGAGTGTACCTGCGAAGCGGTCGGCCGCGATGCTGGTTGGTCCCGGCGAACTGGTGATCGAGGAGCACCCAATCCCGGAGGTTCGAGACCGCGACGTTCTTGTCAAGGTGGATCGCGGAGCGATCTGCGGTAGTGACCTGCACGCCGTATACGACGGTCTGGGCTTTTTGGTCAATCAGCACAAGCCGGAGCCCGGCGGTCCAGGCCATGAGGGTGTCGGGACCGTCGTCGAGACACGGTCCGAGCGGTTCCAGGTGGGAGACCGCGTGCTCATCCTCAATGTGGGCTCCTTCGCCGAGTACACCGTCGTTTCCGAGGACTGGCTACTGACCCTGCCCGAGGATCAGTCGTTCGCCCGGATGATCATGGCCCAGCAGCTGGGCGTGTGCCTGTACGGGATGGACCGGTTCTGGCCGCGAGACAGGGAGGCCGGGAAGGTGGCAACGCTGATCGGTGCCGGCTCGATCGGTCTGAACTTCTTGCAGTTGCTCAAGCTTTGGGGCTTCGAGACCGTCATCGTCTCCGACCTGGAGCCGGCACGTCTGGATGTCGCGCGTGAACTCGGAGCGACCGAGGTAGTTCTCGCGCCGGCGGAGTCAGTCGTCGAGATGACCCGAAAGTTGACCGGAGGGCTGGGCGCGGATCTCGTGGTGGAGGCGGCAGGGTACGACGAGACCCGTGCCCAGTCGGTCGAGGCGGTGCGGGAGGACGGCCGAATCGGGTTCTTCGGGTACCCGGAGTCCTATGAGCCATCCCCGTTTCCCTTTGGAGACGCGTTCTGGAAGGGGCCGATCTCGATTGAGATCGTCAAGGGCGCCCAGCGAATCAAGGGGCTGCCGCACTTCCACGAAGCGATCAAGTTGATCAGCGACGGAACGATCCCTGTCGACCATCTGCTCGGTGCAGAGTATCCGCTCGACGAGATCGCGACTGCCTTCGAAGCGGCCCGGGCCAGGAAGCACATCAAGGTTCAGCTCGTCGTTTGACGGAACAAGGGAGAGGAACGGCCAGGGCAGGGACGCGAACCGAGCGTCGGCCCTGGGTCGTGCTTCGTTACACCTGCCCCGGGACCGCTGTGGCTGAACCGATATTGGAGGTAGCCACAAGCGGTGAGGACAAGTCCGGGTGACTCGCCGGATCTCGGTGGGAATGATGGAACTTGGATACGGCGATGTGGTCAGGCGTGGGTGTGAGTGGTCGGAGCTGGCCGACCGCGCGCCTTGGTCTTGGCGGACTTGCGTGCAATGAAGTCGTCGGCGCCGTGGTTGGGGTAGAAGTCACCGCCTTGGGGGCTGTTCCAGGCCGCGACGAGCATTGCGTGTTCGATGGAGACCAGCGTGCGTCTTCATCGGGCCCCGGCGGGACGCGACCCGGTGGTACTAGAGCGTGTCTGCTATTTGCGGACACGGTGATGAATAACAATCGCGCCAAGGAGTACGCCACCGAGGAAGGTGGTGGCGTACTTGTCGTAACGCGTGGCGATGCCACGCCACTGCTTAAGACGCCCGAAACCACGCTCGACGGTGTTGCGTTCGCGGTAGAGGTCCTTGTCGAATGCAGGCGGTCGACCTCCGTCCGGCCCCTTGGCCTTGCGACGTCGAATCTGGTCACGGCGTTCGGGAATGGTGTGCGCGATTCGGCGTTCCCGCAGATGCTTTCGAGTGCTCGGGTGCGAGTACGCCTTGTCGGCCAGCAGCCGGAACCTTTCGGTGTCGTGAGCGCGATGCGCGTCGAGCAGCGGCGCCAGGTACGGGTTGTCGCCCGCCTGACCCGGCGAGAGCAGCAACGTCAGCGGGCAGCAGAACGTGTCGGTCAGGGCGTGGATCTTGGTGCTCAGCCCACCCCGGGAGCGGCCGAGTGCGTGGTCGGCGGGTTCGTTGGCCAGATTCTTGTCATTCGACCGAGCCCCCTGTGTGCGCATCGGTCAGGGCGCCGGCGGCGTGCTGGTGGGCGCGGACGACGGTCGAGTCGATCGACAACAGACGTTCGAGCTGCCCTTCTCGTTCGGGGGCTGCCGCCCGTACCGCGGCGAACATCCGCACGTAGGTGCCGTCGTCGGACCAGCGGCGATGACGCTCCCAGATCGACTGCCACGGGCCGAAGCATTCGGGCAGATCGCGCCACGGTGACCCGATACGGAATCGCCAGACGATTCCCTCCAGCGTCAACCGATGATCGTTCCATGGACGTCCCCTCCGTCCCGCCAAAGAAGGAAGGACGGGTTCGATCACAGCCCACAGGGCATCGGAAATCTCGTTGGCACGCAACACAGGGACAGTCTCGAGCATCCAACCGCCAATATTTGGCAGACACGCTCTAGGTGACCGTCGAGCGGGCACGGACAGCGCGGCGGTCCCGAGGGCGCTCTCGCGATTCTGGTTACCAGGCCGGGACTCAACGACTTCACCCGTCCCGCGAACTTGTCCAAGCCAGGCACGGTACCCCCAGGAGGCGCGCGACGGAGAAACGCGCCCATCTCACCCCCGGTTTCAGTGAGGAACGAGCAACAACGGGGCCCTATTTACTGCTTGAGCCGCTTGAACGCTGTGACCTAGCCTACATTTAGAAAATCACTGGTAGCCAGACGATTCTGCACAGTGTGAATCAATCTCAGGCGCTTCCGAAAATACGCTACAGAGGGTTTCTGGCGTGTTAGGAAACGTCAAAACTGACACAAAGGAGAATACAGTGCGCGTGTTTGTCGGAATGACGGGGGTGATTGGGCGATGACGAGCGTTCTTACGGGTAGGCGATCGTCGTCGGTGATGGTCGTGCTTCTCATCGCGGCCATCGTCGAGTTCCTCGAACTCAACATGATCTACGTAGCCCTTCCCGCCATGTACAAAGAGTACGGCGATCCCGCCATCGTTGGGTGGCTGGTCACGAGCTTCGCTCTCGTCGCCGCGGTCGCAGCCGGCATCGGTGGTCGATTGGGGGACGTGCTCGGCGCTCGACGGGTGCTGGTCGGCGCGCTGGCGGTCGCCGTGCTCGGGTCGGTGGTCAGTGCGCTCGCAGTGAGTTTCCCTATGCTCCTGACCGGACGTGCATTGCAAGGGTTCTCGGGGGCGATCTTGCCTGTCGCTTATGGCGAGCTTCGGCGGGTCATCACTCCGGCACGGCTGAAGACCGCGATCGGGCTGCTGTCCGGAGGTGCCTTCCTCGGCGCCGCACTCGGCTTCCTTTCAGCAGGTCTCGCGATCCAGTACTTCGGCTGGCGATCGATCTTCTGTTTGAGCGCGGGCCTTGGCCTCGCCAGCGCCCTGCTCTGCCTGACGCTTCCGCGACCCACCGCTTCGACTTTGCGGGTCCGGGACATCGATTTCGTCGGTGGCACGCTCTTCGCCCCGGCGGTTGCGGCAATACTGCTTGGCGTCACCCAGCTGCGCTCGTGGGGAATCGGCGATCTGCGGACCGTCGGCCTGCTCGTCGCCGGGATCGTGCTCCTCGGCGTCTGGGTCAGCTACGAGCTTCGGCATGCGAATCCCTTTTTTGATATCCGGCTGTTCCGACGTCCCCGGTTCCTCGCCTCGTGCGTCGGCATTGCGCTTTTCTCGGCAGGGGTATTGTCCCTCGCCGTTCTCGTGTCCCCGATCATGCAGCAGTCCGCCGCAACGGGCATCGGATTCGGACTCAGCGCCTCGGTCTACGGCTTCATATCGATGGCGCTCGGCGTCGTAGGATTCGCCTTCTCGCCGATCGGCGGGTTGCTCTCGCAGCGCGTCGGCGCGGCGCGGGCGGCAATCATCGGCGCGACCGTCTCGACCATTGGCATCGTCGGAATGATGGTGACACTGCATAGCTCCGTGGCCGTCTTCTTGCTTTTCATGGTGCTGGCCGGGAACATCGGTTGTGCATTGACATGGGCAAGTTTCCCCAACCTTGTCGTGGAGGGAGTTCCGTCGTCACGAACCAGCGAAGCAACGGGAATGCTGCAGGTCGTGAAGCAGGTTGCGCAGGCCGGCGGGCTCCAGCTGATCTCGGTCCTCCTCGCCGGTGGCGCGGTGGCGGGCCCCGGCGGAGCAGCTGTGCTGACCGAGAGCAGTTACCGGGCGGCACTCTGGTACTTGGTCGTGGTCAGCGTCCTCGTAGTCCCCGTTGTTTACCTGGTGCGACGAACCCCGGCGGAGGACGTTTCCGAGGTCGCCGAGACGACCGTCCCCGTGCGTGCAGGCGTCGTCGGCGAACCGTCCTGACGGGTCCCGGGAGGACAATTCGATGGCCCTCGGTGCGTGTGGCAGAGGCGATCAATTTACTGCCCTCGGCAGCATCTTTCGTGTCGACGTGCTGTCGGTTCTCCCGGTGCCGGATTGGAAATCTAGCCCGGATTTTAGTGCAAGTCCACAATGTGGAATGTGTAGATGCCGGTCAAGAGGTCGGAGGCGACCCCGTAGGCGGACAGCACCGACCGCCGGATCCCGCGCCAGAAATGGTTGGCGGACTGCGACTTCGACGCCAACCACAACGTCAACCCGGCCACCATCAACAGCCTCGCCAGCTGCGTCTGTGTCCGCAAGGGCGAACCATTGTGTGTTCCCCGCCGGCCGAAGAAGATCACCACCTCACTCGCCCGTGGCGAGACCCGCACCTGCCGTCCGATCAGGTAGATCGGCACCGAATAGTGGCATTGGCGCACCGTGACCCGCGAGTATCGGTCCACCCGCGGCGTCAACCACAGGCCGGGCTCGAACTCCTCGGCGGGGAGCGGCCGCAGCAAGGGTTGTTCGGTGGCGAAGTCCTCACCGACGGCCCGGATCGGGGTATCGATCCGCCGGCCGTCATGCGCCCGATTGTTGCTGGTCACTGAATCTGCAGACGATGGCGTCACCGAAAATGCAGAGGCAAATGTCGGCGTTCGTCGGCACGTTGACGGCGTCGTCGGCACGCTGACGGTGGCCATGTCGTTGTGAGTGTCGATGCTCGGCACGATGACGGACCGATACGGGCATGACAGAGCCCGGCGGGCCGGATGCGTCAGCCGCTGCGCGGCGGGGACAGCAGACGCCCCTGGGTGTAGATGCCGATCAGATCCCACGGCGGATCGGTGAACCCGAAACGGCGACGATCTTCGACGGCGGCGGCGGACAGGATGCACAGGGTGTGCAACAGCAGGTTCCCGGCGTACCGGATGGCGGAGAACACCTCGCTGGCGATCTGAATCAGCCGCCGATTACCCTGGTGGCACATCCACTGCACATGCTCATCGGTGGCGCGGCGCAGCCAGCGGCGCACCGTCGACTCCGGGCGGTCCATCCGCTCGGCGATACGCCGGAATCCCATGCCTTTCGCTTTGTGGGCCAACGCATTTCCGATAACTTCGGTGGTGTCGGGGCGACGGGCCTGCAGGGCAGTGGGCAACAGGATATGGGTGGCGCCGCAGTCGCGGCAGCGGACCCGCTGCGGGCGCACGGTCACGGTGGCCGTGCCCAGCGAGCGGACGGTGCGCACCCGTCCGTACCCCCACCGGGCCACCCGACCCTGGCAGGACGGGCACCGCATGGCGCCGGCATCGAGGTAGGTGTCGGCCTCCTCGGGCCGGCGAACGACGATCACAGTCGATAGCTCCGCTCATGGTTGGTTCAGTCTTGACTACCACACCGGATCGCACCAGGGGTCAGTTCGTGTTGGAGCCAGCATGTTTCGCGTCTCGCCGTCATTGCGGATGCCGATGATGGTGCGGCCGTCTGTGCGCGATCCCGAATCGCCCAATCGGGTAGCTCCGCCCCGGGGGATCGTGGTGGTCGGCACGTTGATGGTGCAGACGATCGTCCGTCGGTCCGATGCCCGTCGGCATCAGCGGTGACGGTAGGCGGCTGGGTGGTCGTCATACCGAGAGACGCTCAACACCGATCCACCGCGGCGGGGCGGGCATTGAGCTCGTCCAGGGTGTCGACCTTCACACCGGGGCCAGGTGTCACGGCGGAAGCGCCTCACCTCACCCTCCACACCGCCCTCTCGTGGGCCTTCGAGACTCGGTGCACCGCCTGCCCGAGTGCGACAGCCGGAGGGTGAACAGGAAGCGCTTTGTCCGTACCCCGGCCAGATCGATCCACACGTCCGCGAAATCGACCTTTGCCGCCGCACCGGGAAGACAGTCTTGCACGAAGGCCGTCGCGGGTTCCCCTCCTGGACTCAGCGACGATCTCTGGCGTCGGCAGACGACGTAGTCCCGCACCGACGAGTACGAGGCCTCGCAGCCGTGCTCGTCGATCAACCTCAGCCAGATCCGCTTGGCCGTGTACCTCTGCTTCCGCGCCGCGGTCAGGTCCGTGACCAGCATGTCTTCGCTCACCGCCTTGAACCGTTTGAGCTTCGCCGCGATCCTTTACCGGCCTCTTAGGGGAGGCGGACTTGGAGACTCCAAGACCGCGCGCACCGTTCGACGACCCAGACCATGACGGTCCGCCAGCGCGCGGATCGACAGGCACTCGCACCGCGCATCACGGCGGATGTCCTCGAACAGTTGACCCGAGACTCCACCCCGACCCACACGGCCGCCGGTGTGGGCGTCTCGATCATCGCGCCCACACCCGTCACCAGGATTCACACCGACGAAACAGCCACCCCGGACGTGTCGCGGTGGGGCCACTTCGAGCCGTCACACCCCTCACATAAGGGTCGGCTGGGTCCAACTTGAGCCGCCTGACCGGGCCCACATCAGAACTGCCAGAGCCAGTAGAGCGGGAGTGCTGTCCGAGGCAGTGGGATGAATTGATGCAGGCACCGGCCCGGAAGATCAATTCACCACGGGAAGCGAGGCGGCTGCGGTGGTGACCCATGAGTCAACTGGTGCCACAGAATCCGTCGGATCGTTCCGGGACGGCGCGGCCGGGCTCGACCTCAATGTCGACGCCGAATCACGCATCTGTGCGGGTGCTTGACATCGAGTCGTGCATGTAAGCCGTGAAGGCCAGGAACGAGCGATCCATCAGCTGCCGACGTTGTGGTGCTGCCGCTGGTCATACCCTTCTCAAGGCGCACGAAACACGCTGGTCGCACAGATGGCCCCGGGATACGGTCAAGTTGATAGTGCGTCCGGCGCGAGCAGTGGTCAATCGAACAATCAAATAGGCCGCTGTTTACAGCCGGTCTTGGAAGTATTTTGTACTGCATACGCTCGCAGCTGACAGGCATATTGGACTGCTATTAGATGGATTGAGGAGGCGAAGGACCGACCCTGCGTGCTGGGGTGCAGATGATGAATGTGAAGCCCTGAATTTGCGTTCCTCGGAGCAGCTCCTCGCTCTGTTCGGTTCGGTCAGCCAAGGTTGGGTCTTCCCGCTTGGCCTGCTTCTTCGACGGGACGGGTCCAGTTCCCACAGATCGACAACACATAGGACGAACCAGCATGGCCGAGCCATCGGCGGCAGACATGACGCTGACAGGCACCCGTCCGCTTCCGTCTCCATGTGGACAAGACGGGAAGAGGTGAACAACAGGTTAGTACGCAACTGCAGTCTGAGACCCACGGTCCCGAACAGTTCCCCTGGATGCGCGAATGTGACGCAATGTGAATTCACATCGCGTTTGATAAGCGTCGATATCGAGAAAGGTTGTGCCAGAAAATGCTTACTCTGCGCTTATACAGTGAGCGTGACGCCAGGTTGGAGGAGATTCCTGAACCGGAACTGCGTCCAGGAACGGTGAAGGTCAAGGTTGCGTGGGCCGGTATCTGCGGGTCAGATCTGGCGTTGTTCGAGACAGCACCGGTCCCGCTTGACTATCAGAATCCGATCATGCAGGAGAGCGGTCCTCACGCCCTCGGGCACGAGTTCTCTGGGTACGTCAGTGAGGTTGCTGAGGATGTCACATCCGTGCAGTTAGGTGACCTGGTGGCAGTGCGTCCGAATTTCGCCGATGGAACGTGCCCCACCTGCCGGGCGGGACATCCGAACATGTGCGACAACTACGCATTTATCGGGATCAACGGTGGGGGAGGAGGTTTCAGCGAAAGCGTCGTTGTGCCCGCTGACCATGCTTACGTACTCCCTCAGGACTTCAGTGCGCAAGCAGCCGCATTGATCGAACCGCTTGCCGTCGCCTGGCACGCGGTCAAGGTGGCGAAGATCCCAACAGACGGCACCGCGTTCGTCGTGGGAGCCGGACCGATCGGCTTGAGCGTGGTGCTTGCCCTCCGAGCCCAGGGCGTTTCGAGGATCATTGTCAGCGAACTCAGCGAGGCGCGCAAACAACTCGCTCGGGATTTCGGCGCCCAGCTGGTTATCGACCCGCGCGAGGCAGATGTCGTCGCTGCAGTCCGCGAGGCGACAGGTGGGCGCGGTGTGGATGTCTCATTCGACGCATCCGGCATAGGCAAGAACACCTTGCAACCGGCGATCGATTCGCTCAGCGCCGCGGGTCACGCAGTGATCTTGGCGAACTTCCATGGCGACGTGCCATTGGACGTGATGCCCTTCCTCATGAGGGAGAAGGTGCTCACCGGGAGCTTTGCCTACACAGCCGAAGACTTTGCCGAGGTCCGCGATGCCGTTGTGGACGGTCGAATTGTGCCGGACGCACTCATCAGTAGTCGAATTCCTCTCTCCGAAGTACTCGACGCAGGATTCAAACACCTTCTCGGAGAGGGACGGGCAACTGAGGTGAAGATACTCGTTTCACCCTCTTCCTAACTTAAGGACCAGCGCCATTGGCTGCCGGGGAACTCGAGTAAGGAGTTCCCCGGCCCGGAGTCGCAATACCAGCACAACCGCCGAAGAACCGTTGGCGATCGGCAAGTTGCAGTGGTCAACCCTACTTCTTCTGAACGAGATCCGCGTCGACAGCACTGCCAGGACGGCCGATCATTCGTGGTGAGGTCGAACAAGTGAACGACTGATCGCTGAGCGCATGAGCGACTTCCCGCCTGTCTAAGGCGGAAACAGCCCGCGGCCGTGAAGTTCGCCGGCCCCGCATCAAGTTTGTCGGCGTCGCCGAATTATTCAGTGCGTCGGCTGATCTGTAGCCTGCACGCGGCCATCCGTCCGGACCGCATTGCAACGGTGGTAGCTGCTGTTCGTGGCTCGTGTTCCCTACACTGCCGTTAAGGCACGACATTTATCCCTGTACATGATATGTGTCGTGTTTACGCGCCTTGGCTGTGTTTCTGACTACCTGACGCCCACATGTAGAGCGTTTCCATGCACAGGATTTGCTTGACAATTGGGTCGGAGTACTCCAAAGTGGGGGGTGCCGGTGATCCAGTTCACAACTGACAGAACGGTCCTGGCGCCCACACGACGTGCATGCGTTGTGCTGCACTCGACTTTGAGCAAATTACCTGGACTGAAGGAGTTTCGTTATGGGCTTTACCGTCCGCCGCCGGAACTCGGGCCTCGAGATGGCCGCATTGTTGTTGCGGGGCGTTGTCGGGGGCACGATGGTCGCGCATGGGGCCAAGCATGCCCGCTCGCTCGACGGAACGGCGGCCTGGTTCCGATCCCTAGGATTCCAACGGCCCAAACTTCAAGCGCAAGCGAGTGCGGCCGTTGAGGTCGGGGCGGGTGCTCTATTGATAGCCGGTGCTGCCACGCCGGTCGCCGCGGCGGCTGTCGTCGGCACTATGGCGGTAGCTGCGCGGTCGGTGCACGTGCCCAACGGCTTCTTCATAATCGACGAGGGCTGGGAGTACGTTGCCTCCGTAGCCGCCGCAGCCGTTGCCGTTGCCGGGTTGGGGCCCGGCCGTATCAGTGTCGACCACGCTCTGGGAATCGACCGCACGCTGAGCGGGGCGCGTGCGCTTGTCATCACTGCGGCGGTCGGGCTGATCTTCGCGGAATCCCATCTGGCCGCCTTTTGGCGTCCACCTAGGTCCGCACCCTCCGCCTGACAGCAGCATAATCTCCGGGCTGGAGGTATACACAGTCACCGGCGCGCAGATGCTGTGATGAATTGCTCTGCTGCACAGAATGTTTACGAGAGGATCCCAAAATGGGAAAGCTTGACGGACGGGTGGCGTTCGTGACAGGAGCCGCGCGTGGCCAAGGTCGCGCCGAAGCGGTGAAGCTGGCGGAGGAAGGCGCAGACATAATCGCGCTGGACATTTGTAGAAGGCCGACCCCCACGGACTACCCAGAGGCCACGGCGGACGATCTCGCTGAGACAGTCCGCCTGGTCGAGAAGACTGGACGGCGTATCTTGGCATCGGAAACCGATGTTCGTGACCTCGCTGGCCTCACCAACATCGTCGACGAAGGTGTGCGACAGTTCGGTCGGCTCGACACAGTGGTCGCAAACGCGGGCGTCGTCTCTTGGGGCCGGTTGTGGGAGATGGATATCGAACGTTGGACGGATATGATCGACATCAACCTCACGGGTGTGTTTAACACCCTCCGCGCAGCCATCCCTCACATGATCGAGGCAGGTAACGGCGGATCGATCATCGCTACGAGCTCAAGCGCAGGGCTTCAGGCCCTGCCCGGTCAATCCCATTACACCGCCGCGAAGCACGGGGTCACGGGGCTGGTGAAATCCGCGGCCATGGAACTTGGCCCGTACCGTATTCGGGTCAATTCGTTGCACCCATGGGCCGTTGACACCCCGATGGGCACCCTCGGTGAGGATGGTAAAAAGGTATTCGCCGACAACCCTTCCTATATGAACGCAATGAGTCAAATCCTGTACGAACCCTCGAGCAGCACCCCGGACGACATTGCCAATGCTGTTCTGTTCCTGGCGAGCGACGATTCGCGCACCATTACGGCCGCACAGTTCACCGTCGATCACGGCTGCACACGCATCTGATCTCGATCTCTGCGTCATGCAGGAGTCTTGTTTCGGGGTTTCCGCTCACCCGTTGCGGGTCCGCTTCGTTTCGAAACGAGACATCTCCCGAGGACGCGGACCCCACCACAAACCAGGAGATATAGGTCCATGCTCACCGGTGTCGGCCGGCTCAACGAAAGACCGCCTACCGGCACATCGCAGAGCGTAGCGCAGAATGATTACGACACGATCCGAGCCGAGGCTGCTGTTCGCGAGTTGTTGATAGCTGTCGGCGAGGATCCAGATCGCGAGGGTTTGCGCGACACGCCGGCACGAGTTGCGCGTGCCTACCACGAGATGTTCGCTGGTCTTCACACCGATCCCGATTCGGTGCTCGATACAACGTTCGACGAGGGTCACCGGGAACTTGTTCTTGTACGAGACATTCCGACCTACTCGACGTGCGAACACCATCTTGTTTCGTTCCACGGCGTTGCGCACGTCGGATACATTCCGGGTGACTCAGGTCGAGTAACCGGGCTGTCCAAGTTGGCGCGCGTTGTGGATCTTTACGCAAAGCGACCTCAAGTGCAGGAGCGGTTGACCAGCCAGATCGCGGACGCGTTGATGCGCAAACTCGCCCCGGCGGGAGTGATTGTGGTGATCGAGGCCGAGCATCTGTGCATGGCGATGCGCGGCATCCGTAAGCCAGGTGCCCGCACGATCACCTCTGCAGTACGGGGGCTGTTCCAGGACACGTCGGCCTCACGGGCCGAGGCACTCGGTCTGATTCTTCGCCGATGAACAACTCTCCCGATTAGGCACCGGCTGAACCGTATTCCCAATCAACCGATTGGTTTGCCAATTGCTCAGCGGAAAGGTGAGTGCAAGTCGGGACGAAGTTGTTTCGCTTCGGAGCCGTCCGGTAGAAATTTGCCACTCACCATCGCAATTTTCGTCTCACCACAGTCACCTGCGTGGCAGATAGTGTCGCCGGATCGGATTCCACACTTTGCCGGACTGCACGATGAAGATCGAAATGGTCGCGTCGTCGAATGCCAACCTGCAGTGGACTAGAGAGCGTGTCTGCCAAATATTGGTGGTCGGATGCTCGAGACTGTCGCTGTGTTGCGTGCCAACGAGATTTCCGATGCGCTGTGGACTGTGATCGAACCCGTCTTTCCTTCTCTGGCGGGACGGAGGGGACGTCCGTGCAACGATCATCGGTTGACGCTGGAGGGAATCGTCTGGCGATTCCGTACCGGGTCACCGTGGCGCAATCTGCCCGAATGCTTCGGCCCGTGGCAGTCGATCTGGGCACGACATCGCCGCTGGTCGGACGACGGCACCTACGTGCGGATGTTCGCGGCGGTGCGGGCGGCAGCGCCCGAACGAGAAGGACAGATCGAACGTCTGCTGTCGATCGACTCGACCGTCGTCCGCGCCCACCAGCACTCCGCCGGTGCCCTGACCGATGCCCACACAGGGGGCTCGCTCGAATGACAAGAATCTGGCAGGCGAACCCGCCGACCACGCACTCGCCCGCTCCCGAGGCGGTTTGAGCACCAAGATCCACGCTCTCACCGACACCTTGTGCTTCCCGTTGACGCTGCTGCTCTCGCCGGGACAGGCGGGCGACAACCCGTACCTGGCGCCGCTGCTCGACGCGCACCGCGCTCACGACACCGAAGCGTTCCGGCTGCTGGCCGACAAGGCGTACTCGCATCCCAGCACTCGAAAGAAACTGCGGGAACGCAGAATCTCGCACACCATTCCCGAACGCAGTGACCAGATCCGGCGCCGCAAGGCGAAAGGGTCGGACGGGGGTCGGCCGCCGGCGTTCGACAAGGACCTCTACCGCGAACGCAACACCGTCGAGCGTGGGTTCGGGCGTCTGAAGCAGTGGTGTGGCATCGCCACGCGCTATGACAAGTACGCCACCACCTTTCTCGGTGGCGTACTCCTCGCCGCCTTCGTCATCCATCACCGCGTCCGCAAATAGCAGACACGCTCTGGCATTTCGATGCCAGGATCGACAAGTCGAGTCTGAGCACGTCCGAGGTGAGAGGCTACGGCTTCCCATCCGTCCAGAATGTCGTCGATTTCCGGGGCCATATAGGTAACGTCAGCCGTTGGTCCCGCACGTCGGCGATCGCCTGCTCGTCGACGTCGGTGAGGCCGGATTCCATTGGCCGGCCGATCGCCTCTACGATCTCGAGCACTGGTTCGGCGAATCTCGTGCGCGGCGGCTTCGAGGATGCGCTGTCCTGGACTGCCCGGACCGTGGTATCCGCACTCGTCGGGCTCTTCGTCGGCGCGATCGTCGTCCTGCTCGTGCACCTGATTCCGAAGCGGAGGAAACGCGCGGCCTGATCGAAGTGGCCGACACCGCCCGCCGTGTCGCCTGCGCCTCGCTCCGTTCGACCATGGATTCGTTCCGGACACTGCCCGGGCGCGCCGATCCCTGCCACACGGGCAGCGCACCGCGATCGTGCTCACCGACGCGCCCGCGACGGCCGGTCAGCCCATCACCATCAGTCGCGCCGACAGCAACCTCACCGGTCCATTCCGGCAGCCGGGATAGCACCGTCCTTGCCGTGACCGCCGCGCTCGGAGCATGGCCGTCTGTCGCCGGCGGCGTGCTCCTCGTTACGCGGTACTCACATACGTTGCTCAATCGAACCGATTGCGGCCTGGGAACATGAATGGAACCTGTTCGACCTGCCACTGAGATGACCCGGTCTCACTGGACCGGCTACTCCCGCCCTGGTGGCGGCGGGGCGCACCGACCGCAGCACCCCGGATGGTCGTCGTGTCAGCAATCTAGGTGGGCCTCGCTCGGCCTCTCCGTGGATGGGAAGATGTGTATCGCTGACCTGCTCTGGTAGGTCGACTGCACTGGCATGGGTAGCGGGTGAGATTCGCTTCTCCGGAGACTTTCTATCTGGCTCTGGTGTGCTCTGCTTAGACGATATCTGCCTCCTCACGATCGGCTCGGTCGTTGTGGGGGAGTTCGTACTCGTTCGGTGACACACCCGCGAGAACGGCCTGGATCCTGCGCGGGTTGTACCAGTGTCGGCATACCGGAACAACACTGACTCGCCGCTATTTGACAGATCATTCACCTTGCGTTAAGTCGTAACCCACACAATCAATGCTTGCCACAGATTGCGTCTCGCCGGTGAAAAATTGTGGCAGTGGTGCGAATTTTCGAGAACCTCGAGCTGTACCTGGGGAGCGTTGACATAGGCGCTCGGCTCCTCCCATGGGTCACGCACAACATCGCGTTCCCCGAACCCTAGAAGGACCGGAACGTCCAAAGCTCGGATCTGTTCGGCGACCGCCCCCGGACGGCTAACCCAACTGCCCAACTCGTCGGGTACCGGCGTAGTCACATTGCGCACGGCCGTCAGTAGCGGACCTTCGAGGTGCGGACCGACATTCGTGTAAGCGAGATCTTGTCGCGAATAGTTAGCGTCGCTGTCGGTGAACAACCAACGGCTGCCGTCTGGGCGCCACATGACCAACTCACGAGACGGGTAGCCGAGAAGAGCCAATCGCGGGAATGGGGAAATCATTTGCTGCTGGAGAAGCAGAGCGGCCCCCATTGAATGGCCAACCCCTGCCGCCGGCACATCGGCTAATCCGAGTTGGTCGATAAACGATGCCGTTGCCTCGGCGTTCGCCTGTGCGACGGCGGCGGGCGACAGATCGAGAACCTCCCTCGCACTGTCGCCTGTTCCGAGATGGTCGATCGTGATGACAGCTACTCCGGCCGTCGCAGCGAAGTGCGAAAAGCTGTATGAGCGAGTCTCATCGCCGCTGACCCGCAGATCCCAGTAGAACCGATCCAATCGTCCTCCGGGAAAGCAGACAACCACAGCGCGGGGAGCTGGCGGAAGGTAGGCGCTGCCTGCCACCCAACTGCCATCCGCCCGTTCGCAACGAAGTTCGATGTGTTCGATAGCGCGCATCGGCGTCAGTTCACCTCTGATTCGAGTCGGCGACCGAGTCCGGGTTCGGCACTGGCGGCATCGCCTCTGACCGTCTTCAGTATCGCCTCGCCATAGCCGAACTTGTTGGCGGCAGTGCGAACCTGCGCCCGGCGATGAACTCGTTCATCGGGGCTTTTTCGCCTTACGAGGGTCTGTGCGGGACCAGAGGACACTACCGGACTGCTATGTGGTCTGAATCACTACACTATGGCCCGTTTCGTGCGCGAAGTCAACTAAACCAGGTACATGTATGAGAACTTGCATCACACGTTCGCCGTGACATCGGTAACAAATACCCCTTGACAGAACGCCGGTGCCGGTACATCGTTGTACACGAAAACCTGTACAGGGTTGGCCGCTCCTGCTGTCGCCTATCTGGCAGCTGCAGCGAACTCCGACACAAAAGCGGAATCGCCGAGCGGATCAAAACGAGAGGACAATCAATGACCGACACTCTGACGTCGACGACCGATGACGTGAAGATCATCGACTGCGACGCACATCTCACCGAACCGTCCGATTTGTGGACGTCGCGTGTCCCGGCGTCGATGAAATCGAAGATGCCGCAGATGGAAACGCGTGACGGTTTCACTGCGTGGTACATCGATGGTGAGATGTGGGCAAGTATCGGCGGCAACACGATCGGACACGGACCGAAGAAGGTATTGGGAACGAACTCGCTCCAACCCTTCGAGGAGATTCATCAGTCAGCATGGTCGACTCGCGAACGCCTAGAAGTTCTTGACGATCAAGGCGTTCTCGCGCAGGTTCTCTACCCCAACGGCGTGGGGTTCTCGTCCAATCACATCTTCGCGGTGCCGGACCTCGATCAGCGCAGTCTGATCCTTCAGACGTACAACGACTTCCTCGTCGAAGTGCAGCACGAATCGAACAACCGACTTCTACCGCAAGCGATGCTTCCGATTTGGGACATGGATCTGACGGTCAAGGAGATGACCCGCATGATCGACCAGGGCATCACTGGGTTCACGTTGTCCGACAAGCCCGAACTGCTGGACCTCCCGGAGCTGCCGGAACCGTACTTCGATCCGATGTGGGACGTGTTCAACTCAACCAATACAGTGGCGAATTTCCATATCGGAGCAGGCGGCACCAAGGAAGAGGTGCTCGACCTCCGCAAGACCATGCGCGAACAGCGAGCCGGCCAGTCTCCGACTCCAACCGCCACGACGCTAACCGGCAAAAAGGTTGCATCGCCGAGCTGGCGAAGCTTCGGGCCGCAGCGATGGATGGCAGTGATGGCGACCCAGATGTACATGAGCAACGTTCGAATCGTCACCAATCTCTGCATGAGCAATCTGTTCGATCGATACCCCAACCTGAAGGTCGTCTCAGCCGAAAGCGGTATCGGCTGGGTGCCGTTCCTGCTCGAAGCGCTCGAGTACCAGCTCGACGAGATGGTTACGACAAACGACGAGATGTCGCTGCAGAAGCGCCGTCCGACCGAGTACTTCCGTGACCATCTGTACGTGATGTTCTGGTTCGAGTCTTCGGCACCACAGAAGCTCGTCGAAGAGATCGGAGCCAAGAACATTCTGGTGGAGACCGACATTCCCCACCCGACGTGTCTCTACCCCAATGCCAAGGGTCACTTCGACCGTGTCCTCGGTGGACTCGATGACTACAGCCGTCGTCGGATCCTGCAGGACAACGCAGCAGAGCTCTACGGCATCGACATTCCGGCGCTTACCAAGTAGCAATTGAGCGTTAGATTCCCGGCTGCCGTCCACACCGCGGGACGGCAGCCGGTATTCGGACTGGGATAACAGGCCAACCGCAACGGTCGCCGCGCCAGGCACGGTTAATCGATCCGTCAGCATCAATGGACATCGTCGGCGAATCTTTAAGGAGAAACAGTATGCAAGGCATTTTCGAGGGTCTGCGAGTCGTGGATCTGACCGAGGGGATGCTGTCGATGACGTCCGCAGTGTTGGCGGACTTCGGCGCCGATGTTGTGAAGATCGAAACCGAATCCGGGGACAGCGAGCGCGGACGTCCGGGGTTCAACTTCTGGAACCGCGGTAAACGCAGTCTTATTGCCAATCTCGACTCGGTCTCCGGCCAACGGCGAATCACCGAGCTCGTTGACCGCGCGGATGTGTTCATAGAGGCGCTCGGTTCGAGAAGTGAGCAGCTGGGCCTCGATCCCGACTCGACTCGAGCACGAAACCCGCGGCTCGTGCATTGCAGTCTGACCGGCTTCGGTGAAGCGACCACTCTCGAGTCGTTCGGGCACAAAGACGAAATCGTGATGGCAAAGGTCGGGCGCCTGATGGGCAACGACCCGCTCAGCGGAGCGCACGAAGATACCGATCACCCGATCTACCTCGCGGCTCCCACGAGTACATATGGGTGCGCAGCATTGGCGCTGCAGGGAATTGTCGCTTCGCTGTTGCAGCGAGAACGGACAGGACTCGGGCGGGCCCTATCGACAAGTCTCCTCGACGGAATATCGGCTGCGACGATGCGTTTGGCCTTCGAGCGGCGAGGTGACGACGTAATCCCGGTTCGGTCAAGAGGCGACGGCACAATTCCGATCCTCATGCGCGGAATCCGACTGTGTTTTCTTGCCGTGGAGACGTCGGACAGTCGGTACATTCAGATGTGCTGCCGCCAGCCACGTCTCTACCGTAACTGGATGAATTGCATCGGGCTCGGCGACGAACTCGAGACGGACAGATGGAGCGGGCTCCCTCTCGGGGTCAAGTCGCATGCGGACGCCGACGAGTGGGAACAGCGAGTGCGTGAGCGGATGCGCACGAAGTCACAGGCCGAGTGGATGAACATATTCCGCAATCTCGATATCGGGGCTGACCCATTCTTGACCGAGGACGAGTTCTTGCGGCACCCACAGTTGGAAGAGAACGACCGGCTCGTTACGGTCGACGACCCGGAGCTCGGCCCGATCCTGCAGCTCGGCCCGTTAGTGAAGGCCACAGCCACTCCTGCACACGTTTCGGGTCCCGCCCCTTCGCTGAACTCAGGCCGGGACTGGGCGGGCTGGGAGCCGCGATCCGAACCGTTGCAGTCGGCCGAGCCCACCACCCGACTGCCACTCGACGGATACACCATCTTGGAAATCGCCTCCTTCCTCGCCGCCCCGCTCGGCCCGACACTCCTCGCAGAACTCGGTGCTCGCGTGATCAAAGTCGAGCCGATCGACGGTGACCCATTCCGGAGCAGCGGTTTGGAATTCGTCCACATCGCAAACGGCAAAGAAAGTATCGCGGTCGACTTGAAGACCGACGAAGGCCGGGCGATACTGCACCAACTGATCGAGCAAAGCGACGCGCTCATTCACAATTTTCGTCCAGGCGTACCCGAAAAACTTGGGTTCGGATACGAGGAAGCGAGCAAAATTCGCCCTGACCTTGTCTACCTGTACGGTGCGTCCTATGGGAGCAACGGTCCGGAATCGCACCGCGCGGCCTTCCATTCAACTCCGAATGCACTATGCGGCGGCGGCATCCTGCAAGCGGGCAAGTCAAACCCACCGGTGAACGATTCGTACGCAGATCCCTGCTCCGGTCTGGCAACCGGCGTTGCCCTCGCCCTCGGGCTGTTGGCGCGTGAGCGCTATGGCGTTGGCCAGTACATGGAAACCAGCATGCTCGTCAGCGCGGGTTGGGTGCACTCGGCGCGCATGGAGTCATACAACGGCCAGCCCCCGCGGCCCCAACTCACGCAAGACCAGCTCGGGTACTGCGCCTTTCGCAGACTCTATGAATGTGCGGAGGGTTGGATCATGCTCTCCATCGACGACGCTGACTGGCCATTGCTCATCGCGCTAGTCGGCGCAGGCGAGTTGTCCGAAGACCGGCGGTTCAAGGACCCATCGTCACGGGTGGAGAACGATCGTATGCTCCAGTGGCTACTGGAAGACCGCTTCAAGACGAACACGGCAGCAGCGTGGGAATCGCTCGGGCGACAGCAAGGCCTCGTGATCGCATCGGCTGCCGAAAGAACCCTCGAGGAGTTCCTCGTTCATTCCGGACTGCTCGAGAGTGCCGAACACCCAGCCTTCGGAAGCTACTGGCGCCTGCAACCGCGAGTGCGTGTCACAGGTTCGGAACGCGCGCACGGTCTGCCCTGCGAAGTCGGCGAACACACGGACTCGATCATGCACTCCCTTGGCTACGAGCCGGCGCAGGTCGATGCACTCGAGTCCGCAAATGTGGTCAAGCGAGCTGCGACGGAGCGGCGTCACCCGTTGGGCACAGGGGTAGCTCATCTTCAAATGGATGGAACCAGATGACCGAGGAACGCATCGTGATCGATGGTGGAGGTGCAATTGAGCCACCGCCTCGAACGCTCCTCGGTGGTGTCCGCGTAATCGAGGTCGCGATTCTTGCGCCGAGTGCGCTCGGTGGATATCTGGCCGAACTGGGCGCGGAGGTGATCAAGGTCGAGTCAGGCGCGGGTGACTACGTGCGGTCGGTGATGCGCAGACCGAATCAGGACGCGTCCGACATGCACCAACTGTGGAACCGGGGCAAGAAGAGTGTCGTGCTGGACCTCGACGAACAGTCGGGCAAGCGGGACTTTCTCGACCTGGTAGCGAGCGCGGATGTAGTGATCGAGGGGCGGCGCCCTGGGTACCTCGACCTGAAAGGGCTCGGCTACCAACGCCTCCGCGAGGTCAACCCATCGATTGTTTTCGTGTGTTTGTCCGGTTTCGGGAACACCGGCCCTTATCGTGCCCTGCCCAGTCATGGACCGGCGTTCGATGCCTACGCCGGCGTCAACCCGCCAGGGGTAGACGATGAAGGACGGCCGCGAATCCCGCGTCCAGCACATGTCGGTGTTGGGGTTTACACCGGTGCGCTCCATGCCGGGATTGCTGCCTTGGCGGCCGTTCTACACGCCCGCGAAACGGGATCGGGAACATATCTCGATGTCGCGCAGGCTGATACTGCGGCATATGCCCGCGCCACAACCGACCTGGCAAAGCTGCGTGGGCGGGCGTTGTCGTCTGAGGTTGTCGCGTTTCGGGATGATGAACTGTCAGCCACAGGCGCCGTAGATGATCTCTTTGGCGAGTCGTGCCTGGTCCAGTACTACCGGACGACCGATGGGCATATCCTGTTCCAGGCGATGGAACGAAGACTGTTCGAACGGTTCACTGTTGCCGTGCAACGGCCTGAACTCATCAAAGAGTTTCCGCCTGACCGTGAGGTCGACTGGCTGTACGGCCGCGACGACATCCGCGCCGAATTGTCGACGATCTTTGCTAGAGAATCCTCCGCATACTGGGTCGACCTCGCCCGCGAACATGGGTTTCCCTGCACGCCGGTCAATGATGCAGCGCGTTTGCTGGACGACGAACACTTCGTGGCGAGAGCAAGATGGCTCCCAGACCACCACGGTGCCCCGACGGTCCCAGGCGTGCCCATCCACTCGGTCCCCGGACTACCTCTAGTACCTCCCGCGCCGTACCTGGGCGAGCACACCGAGGAAATACTGAACGCGCTTCCGGCCCGCGAGCGGTCTCGGTGAACTAATTTTTCTGTACAAGTGCGGTTTTCACGGAAATGCCTCGAATGGTTGCACCGAGACCTGTTGCACGATCCACCTTCAGAGGCGGTTTCGCTGAGTATTTCTACCGTGCGGTGGCCGTCCGGACTGCATCCCTATGAGCACAGATAATCTACTTCGTCACTCTGGAGGGTCTTGTGGGAAAACTCGATGGAAAAGTTGCGTTCATTACCGGGGCTGCACGCGGCCAGGGTAGAAACCATGCAATTCGCATGGCGGAGGAAGGCGCCGATATTATTGTCGTGGATATATGCAAGCAGATCGACAACGTTCCTTACGCGATGCCCTCTGCCGCCGATCTCTCGGACACCGTGCATGCAATCGAGCGTGCCGGTGGCCGAGTAGTGGCCAGAGAGGCTGATGTGCGCGACGTCGCCGAACTCGTGAGCGTGGTCGATGAAGGTGTACGCCGTTTCGGGCGGCTGGACATTGTGTCTGTGAACGCCGGCGTTTTCGGACCACTGGAGGATGTGCCGGACATTGCGGCGCGAGTCGCGAATTTTCGAATGGTTGTCGATGTCAACCTCACTGGAGCTTTTTGCACCGTTGAGGCAAGTCGTCAAGCTCTTATAGACTCCGGTGGCGGTTCGATAATCGTCACTAGTTCACTAGCCGGAATCCGACCGCTTTCCGCGGGAGGTGGATACTCGGAATCGAAGCATGGCGTGGTCGGCCTGATGCGGTCATACGCACAACAACTCGCACCCTTCAGCATCCGGGTCAACTCGGTCCATCCGACGAATGTAAATACTCCGATGATTATGAATGACGCCGTATCTCGCGCTTTCTGCCCTGGTATCGACGATCCCAGTGAAGATGATGTGAAACGCAGTCTCAGCTTCCTCAACATGCTTCCCGTTCCGTTCGTCGAGTGCGACGATATAACCAACGCCGTGATGTGGCTGGCGTCGGACGAGAGCCGTTACGTGACAGGAGTTACCCTCCCGGTCGATGCGGGCGGAGCGCTCAAGTAGCGGACGCGGTCGATCCTTTGGTGACAATTGCCATCTCCGACATGCTAGTTGCATGTTCGAAGATCACTGTTCATCGCGCATAATGTTTCGGGAAGAATTAGAAAAGCGGACGACATCAAGAGTGGGACGGGTTAAAAGCCCTGTTCCTATTCGTCACTCGGCACGCAGCCGTCGAATTGAATTATGTCGTGAAATACAGTTCAACCCTTTGCAATGTCTACTCCGGCGTAGCCGAGGAAGTGAGATCGTATATGGCCGCGCTTTCGATTCATACATCCGACGATTCGCCGGTGCGGGATCCGCGTCGTCGTAGAGCGCGAGCGTTGTCCGTCGCGTTGGTGTCGGTGATGTTGACTGCTGCGTGCAGCTCCGTTGGGGGCGGTAGCGTCGCAACATCAATCGACGAGATGGACCCAGCGGTCCTCAAGTTCGCCACAACGGGTCATGCGCAAGACAACATGAGTACCGGATTTGCTGCTTTCCAGGAAGCAATCAATGAGCGTACCGGTGGAAAAGTAACTTTCGAGCCATACTTCTCCAGCTCATTGCTGGGTGGCACCGACATGCTGTCCGGTGTATCAGATGGGGTCGCGGACATGGGGTTCCTGGTCCCCGCGTATTACCCGGAAGAGCTGCCGGTGAGCGCGTGGATGGGTGGTCTGGGTAACCTGGTCACCGGCTCGACGGTGCACGACGTGGTAGCGGGTGGGGCTGCGTCTTACGAGTCGACTCTGTCGTCGGCAGCGATTCATGACCAGTACGCCCGCCAAGGTGTGGAGCCCCTTCTCTCTGTGTCGTCGACTGCCTTGAACCTGTTGTGCAACAACATTATCGAGACTCCAGCTCAGGCCAAAGGGGTTGAAACCCGGTCCTTCGGTTCAATCAACACTGCCCTTTTGAAGGACCTCGGCATGGTCCCTGTGGACGTGGCTGCAAGCGAAGCGTACGAAGCCGTACAACGTGGCGTTATCGACTGCCTTGTGAATAGTCCGTCAGGGGCTGTCGATCTGGGTCTCACCGAAGTTGCCAGTGAGTACATCCCAGTGAATTTTCCTCAACAGCAAGAGCTGACGATCGTGCTCAATTCTCGAACATGGGAGGGGCTCCCCGGTGATGTTCAGGACATTTTCCGCGAAGAATCCGCAAATTGGGCGAAAGTCGTCTGGGGCAAGTATCTAGAGGCGCATGCCGGATTCGGGGCGTTACTTTCGGGCGCGAACTCCAAGATTCGAATTGACGACGTCTCGAAATTTGCACCCGCCCTGGATGCGGAGCGACAGGCGTGGTTGGACGATATGCCAAACAATGCTCCCGCGGCGATCGAGAATCCCCAGAAAGTCATCGATGCCTATCGAGCGCGCGTCGACTACTGGACCCAAGCCCTGGAGCAGGAAGGCTACGCGCTCAACGTCGGAGTTGATCGGGAGGGAGTGCTCAAGGGCTTTGCGCAGGTCGAAGACTTCGATATCAATCCGTTTTTCGACAGTCATAAGGCCGAGCTCTTGAGCGCGACCACGCCCAAGTAGCCATTGACCGTGGTCCGGTGCAGGACAAGATTGGTGCACGGTCCTTTCGAGAGTTGGATTCATTGAACGAGATACAGCCACTGTGGGTGCGCGCCGTCACTGGTGTGTCTGTTTGCGCAGCCGGGGCAGGCGGTGCTTTGTGCCTCGCGATGGCAGTGGGAATTGCTGCTTCGGTAGTCGGTAGGCAGGTGGGCGTTCCGATCAACGACATGATGGACGTCGTCACATACCTGTTGATGCCTGCCATCGCCGTTCTGGCGCTCGGCCAGGTACATCTTCGGGACCAGCACGTTCAGGTGTCGGTTGTGATGGAAGCGGCCCCCTTACGGACAAGACGCGGAATATCGATGGTGACCCAGTTGATAACGGGACTTGTGGCGGGATGGGTTGCGATCCTGATCCTGGACGAAGCTCTCTACTCGTACGAGATTGGTGATCGTGCGACGGTAGCGCCGTGGTTGCCCATCTGGGCTGGGCGGTTCGCCGTCGCCGCCGCATGGTTGATACTCACCGGATCTATCGTTGCCCGGTTCTATCAGTCGCTTCGGGAACGTCCGTCGACGAAACAAGAGTCGAGCGAGGAGCCCCTGACAAATGCATGACAAACCCGGTACTGCCCCGACCTCACAGCACAGTGCTGTGCCATCCGCTATTAGATCCGCACCGAAACGTTTGGCTCCTGCGGATGTCGGGGGCCCCCGTGTCCGATCTTCTCGACTGCACGCTGACTCTGGCGCACTCTTCGTACTTCTGCTGGTGGTGACCGTGGCATCGACCGCGGTTCTGATCTTCGTTCCGATGGACGATCGACTGGTCGGGGCCGCGGTCATCGTTCTGCTCTTGCTGCTCATGGCGCTCGATCTGCCCGTAGGCATTGCAATGCTGGTGGCCTCTATCGTTGGGCTGACCGCGATGGATGGATTGGCCGTGGTGGAAACATCGCTGCGAAACATCACGTTCGACGGCGTCGCTTCGTGGTCACTCAGCGTGGTGCCGATGTTTCTGCTTATGGGTTTGGCGTTGTCGTATGGAGGTGTGACCACCAGGGTTTTCGAGGCTGCCGACCAATGGCTGGGGAGATTGCCGGGAGGGCTTGCGGTCACTACAACTGCGGCTGGCGCCGGACTGGCAACTGTGAGCGGAAGTACGATGGCGACCTCGATGGCCATCGGCAAGATGGCCATTCCCGAGATGATGAAGAGCGGATACCATCCTGCCATCGCGACCGGATCGGTCGCGATGGCAGGAACGCTCGGCCAGATTATTCCTCCGAGCGTTCTGCTCGTCATCTATGCCGGTGTGGCACAGGTGCCTGTTGGTCCGCAACTGCTAGCAGGGATGATTCCCGGACTGTTTCTTGCGTTGTCGTACATCGCTGTGGTGACCGTGTGGGCCCGCGTCAAGCCACAGGTCGCACCGAGAAGCGATCGCTCCGGAGTGACATGGGGTACGCGACTGCGGTCGGCTTCACGATTGGGTCCGCTTCTCGTGATCTTGCTTGTCGTGCTCGGAGGGCTATATACCGGCTACTTCACTGCCACCGAGGCTGGAGCAGTGGGTGCGGTGGTTGCAATCCTTGTGAGCCTTGTCAGCCCGGAGCGCAGGCAGAAGGACGGCTCCAATAATCTTACGTATTTGCGCACCATCGGTACGGAGACGGCGACGTCAGTTGCAAGCATCTTTCTCATCGTCGTGGGTGCATTGATGCTAAATCGAGCGCTGGTCTTGAGCGGGCTTGCACAAGACCTTTCCTCCTGGCTGGCCGGACTGGAACTCGACAGAGTCACGCTTCTGCTGTGCCTTATCATCGTCTACATCGTTCTGGGAATGTTTCTGGAATCGCTTCCGATGATCCTATTGACCGTGCCGCTTTTGCAGGCGCCGCTGGAAGCGGCAGGCGTGGACATGATCTGGTTCGGAGTGTTCCTCATCGTCCTCTGTGAGATAGGTATGGTGTTTCCTCCTATCGGGTTACTGACCTTCGTGGTTCACCGCCTGGCACAAAACCCGCAGGTGAACCTGGGTGTCCCAATCAGTCTGCAATCGGTATTTGCCGGCGTCATGCCATTCGTAGCGGCCACGATCGTATTGCTGGGGGTCTTCATCTACTGGCCTGACCTTGTGCTGTGGTTGCCCGGTTCGTCGAGCGCAGAATAAAAATCAGACCGCGTGGCGCTGACTCTCTCCGGGCTGGGAGACAAGCCGCGCGGTCTATTTTCTGTGACCCGTTTCGGGCGCATCTGCAAAAACCGGAGCGTGCGGACTAGATCGGCCAGTTCGACGCCTCGCCCCAAATGGCCTCCGCTACTGAGGTGGGGCGATGGTGCAGGTCAACAAGATCGCGGCGCCTTTCGGCAACTGTTATCCCCAAGTTCACCAATCGCGCGCTTCTGTCGCGCAGGTCGGAGTTCGCCGATGTCCGTTCACACAAGCTCCTCGCCGACCACTGTGCTGACGACGGTGGTCTGTTTGTCGGGCATCGTGGTCGCCCTGCAGCAGACCCTGGTCATCCCGCTGCTACATGAGTTCCCGTCGATCCTGGGCACCGATTACGCGACTGCATCCTGGCTGGTGACCGTGACGCTGCTCACCGCCGCCGTCGCGACGCCGATCGTGTCTCGGCTCGCCGACATGTTCGGCAAGCGCCGCATGGTGCTCGCGTCCCTCGCTGCAATGGTGGCCGGTTCGCTGCTCGCAGCGGTTGGCGGAACGCTGGTCACCGTGCTGATCGGGCGCGGGCTGCAGGGTCTGGGCTCCGCGCTGATCCCGGTCGGTATCGGCATCCTGCGGGACGAGCTGCCGAAAGCGAGGGTCGCGGGGGCGACGGCGATGATGAGCGCGAAGCTCGGCATCGGGGGCGCGCTGGGGCTGCCGCTGTCGGGGGCGTTGTACGAACAACTCGGTTGGGACTCGATTTTCTGGCTCTCCGCTGCCGTCGGTGCCGTGCTCTTCATCGCCGTTCGCATCGTGATCCCCGAGTCGCCTATCCGCACCGCCGGCCGCTTCGACTTCGTGGGGGCGGTCCTGCTGTCGCTCGCACTTTCGTCATTGCTGCTTGGCATCTCGAAGGGCGCGACCTGGGGATGGACCAGCGAGCGGACCGTGACCGCACTGGTGGTCGCCGCCGTCGCGTTCCTGCTGTGGTTCCCTTACGAGTTGCGGGTAGGACAGCCGATGGTCGACTTGCGGACCTCGGCGCGCAGGCCTGTGCTGCTCACGAACATCTGCTCTCTTTTCGTCGGAATCTCGATGTACGCCAACATGTTGTCGACCACCCAGCAGTTGGAAGCATCGACCGACACGGGCTACGGACACGGGATGTCGGTACTGACTGCGGGGCTGTGCATGATGCCTGCAGCGCTGATGATGGGGGTGTTCGCGCCGATTGCGGGACGACTGATCGGGCGGATCGGTGCTAAGTACACGCTGATGATCGGCACCGCCGTCCTCACCCTTGCCTACGTCGCGCGGGTGTTACTCACCGGATCCGTACTGCTGATCGTGCTCGGTGCGATGCTCGTCACCGCGGGCACCGCGATCGCGTACGCAACCATGCCGATGCTCATCATGGGGTCGGTCCCCATCACCGAGACCGCTTCGGCGAACGGCCTCAACGCGTTGCTGCGTTCGGTCGGCACGTCGATGTCCAGCGCCGCCGTATCCGCCATCCTGACGGCGGTCACCATCGAGGTCGCGGGGCACGCCGTGCCCGCACTGGGCGCCTTCCAGTTGACCTTCGTGATGGCGGCCGCGACCGGTCTCGTGGCGACCGTCCTCGCGGCGTTCATCCCGCGCTCTGGTGGGGGCCCGCGGGTCCGCGCAGATGTCGACGAGTATGCCCCGGCGGAGCTCGTCGTCTCCGGCGCCGTGTTCAGTGCTGAGGATCGGCCCATCCGACAGGCCGTTGTCACCGTCCTGCGCACCACCGGCGAGCCCGTCGACTGGAGCAGAGCCGACAATGCCGGGGAGTTCTCCGTTGTTCTCCCGGATCCGGGCACGTATCTCGTGATCGCCAGCGCCGACGGTTGGGCGCCGCGATCGCACGTGATGGACTTCGCCGACGGGGCGGACGGGCACCGGGTGACGCTCATTCAGCGCCTGCGTCTACGTGGTCGCGTCACCACCGCGGGCCGCCCGTGCGCGGACGCTGTGGTGAGCCTCGTCAAGGCCACCGGCGAGTACGTTGCGACGACGACCACCGCTGTGGATGGCAGCTACGAACTTGCGCAGCCGCCCGGCGGCCGGTACGTCATCACGGTGCTCGGCCCCGGCCGCCGCACTGCGACCCGGCAGCTGGTGGTGCTAGCCAAGCCGGCGCAGGTCGACCTCGACCTGGCTGGTGACCTGCGGCCGGCAGGTGCGCCATGACCGCACCGTCGACTCGGGAGACCGTCGTCGCGGCCGCCAGGGACTTGTTCGCGCGTCGCGGTTACACCGCGACGACGATCAAGGACATTGCCACCGCCGCGGGATGCTCACCGGCGCTGGTGATGAAGTTGACTGGGAGCAAGGCGGAACTATTCGCGGCTGCCGATCCGTCGGCGGCCGTGCTGGACGAGGCGGGAGCCGGGGCAGTGGTCGAACAGCCGCTCGCACCCGAAGAGCCGGTCGGGTGGCAATTGGTGCGCAGGCTCGTCGGCCGCCGCGACGGTGACCAGCCGGAGCCGTGGGCGATGGCTCCGATCTTCATCCGGGAGTCCGCGGATCCGGAGGCGACCCGCACCGACATGCGTGGCCGCTATCTCGATGCGATCGCAGCCCGCATCGGCGACACCTCTTCGGAGCGGCTGCGCACCCAGCTCGTGCTGGCCGAACTCCTCGGTCTCGCTACCGCGATGCGCCACCTTGACCTGCTCGGGCCCGACGTGATGGACAGCGAGACCCTGATCCGACGCTACGGCACGGTCCTGCAGTCAATCATCGACGGCACGGTGTGACTGGCGTTGTTGGCGGTGTCGTGTGTGGAGCACGTCCTGGGCCTGTTCGAGTCGGTGCGGCCGGAGGATCGGCGTCCGTGTGAGGCGATCGAGCATGCCCGCGCGTGGGTGCGGGGGGAGGTGACGATGATGGCCGCCCGCGCGGCGGGTGGCCGTGCGATGGGCCCGGCAAGGGATCGGCGCGGACCGGCCCGGCACGCCGCCTACGCTGCGGGGCAGGCCGGGGCTGTGGCGCATGTGGCGGCGAAATGAGCTCGGTGCTGCCGTGTATGCGATCAACGACATCCACGAGGGGAAGGAACTGCTCGTGATGATCGTGGACGACTGGCACCGCATCACCGACCCGACCACACTCTGCGCCATCGATTTCCAGCTCACTAACAGTTGCCATCACCGTCAGGTCGTGGTGACCAGCCGCAGCCGCTCCGAAGTGCCGCACATCCGGTTGCGTGTCCGCGACGAACTGGTCGAGATCGATGCTACAGCCCTCCGCTTCGACGACGAGGAAGCCCGATCCTTCCTCGTTGGCATCCGACGCATCGCCCGGCTGCGTTCGTTCACCGACGGATGGGTGGCCGCCATGCAACTGGCACACTGTCGCTGCGCGGCCGGGACGACCCCACCGAGCTGATCGCACACCTGTCCGGCCGGCATCGCGCGATCGGCGACTACCTCGTCGAGAACGTCCTCAACACCCTCGAACCCGACATCCTCGATTTCCTCCTGCGCACCTCGATCACCGAAAGACCGTCGGTGTTTGTCGAGAGCATCGACCTCGAGGCGGCGGAGCAGGTTTGCGGTGAGGGGCTGACATCGGAGGAACTACTCGACCTAGTGACCGCCTTGGTGGACAAGTCCATCTTGGTGCGGGAGGAGCACGGAACGGCCGTGCGTTTTCGGCTCCTGGAGACCTTGCGTGATTACGGCAGGGAACAGGCGCAACATGCCGGCGAGTATCAAGACCTGCGCAGGCGGCATCGAGACTGGTACATGCGGCTTGCACTCTCCGGTGAGGCGGAGTGGATCAGCTCCCGGCAACTCGAATGGATTGCCAAGTTCGATCGGGAGCAAGCGAACTTGCGTGAGGCGATGGAGTTCTGCGTATCGGACAATCCCGAAACCGGACTGACGATCGCCAGCTTCGCCGGAGTGTGCTCAGCCGAAATCCGGCGAAGCAAGCGAGAGGTTGACGCCTGCAACTTCTTGCCGCATCGGCGCCTCCGATGCCCGCCGCTCGTAGGCGCGTTCATGTTGTTGCTCTTGGGGATTGACCAGACTGCCCCACATGCACCGGAAATCTGTGGATCGTCTGACCGGGATGGGGCGCGATCGCCGATGTCCCGGTGCAAACTCGTACACGGTGCTCTCCGCTCGCCAACATCGGTGGTGGCGACGCGTCTCGCAGACCCATGCCACGATCTCGGGTGAGGTTCGTTTGGCCAGAGATCGTGGCATGGGAACTCGTCCAGATCGGTCAGGCCCGCGGATTCGTATCAGTTGCGCCATGTGGCGTCCCCACAATGTGGCGCGCCCACAATGAATTCTTTCAATCGCCGTGGGGGTGCTGGTGAGCTATCCGTCCGTTCCAGGCGTTGCCGGCAGGACGCCGTGTCAGTCTGTGGGCCATTCCAAGTTGAGTTCGTGGAGTTTCAGTGTGAGCCCACTCGACATACGCGGGGCGGGGCCGTCGGCGATCCAGAAGTCTGGAATTCGGCTGAACCATTCCTCGAGGAAAATATTGAGCTCGAGTTTCGCAAGCCGCATACCGATGCACGTATGCGCGCCCTGGCCGAACGTGGTGTGGCGAGCTCTACGCCGGTCGAAGTCCAACCGCATTGGATCCGGATTCACCGTTTCGTCGAGACCACCGAGCGACGTGACGGCGAGGATGAGATCACCCTCGCGCAGGGTAGCGTCACCGAGCTGGGTGTCGCGTCGCACTAGGCGAGCGATGGACGAGAGTCCGAATCTACGAGCGAATTCCTCGACCGCGACGCCATACAGATCCGGGTTGGCGGCGAGTTCCTCTCGGCAGCTGCGGTCTTGGGCAATGTAGCGCGCAGCAAACGCGGTCATCAGTGCGGTTGTATCCAGCCCTGCGGCAAGGAGAAGAAGACACATTCCCAGGACTTCTTCCGGCGTGAGTGGTTGGCCATTCACCTCCGCCTGGACGAGCGAACTGATGACGTCGTCACGCGGCTCGGCTCGGCGCTCCTCGATATGACCGCTCAGATACGCGGCCATCTGGGCCCATGCCTCTGCTGCGCCGGGCGCGGCCGGATCGGCATCCCTCAGCATCGTGGCCAGACGATCGGCGTCTTCGATCGGGAGGTCGATCATCGTGAGGAAGGCGATGATCGGCATTGCGCTCGCGAAATCAGCCACGAAGTCGCATCGACCCTGTGGTCGCACCCGTTCGATAATTTCGATCGCGATCGCTCGTGCGTTGGCAGCTACTTCGTTGAGCTTGCCGGGCGTGAAGGCCGGCGCCAACAGCTTTCGGTAGTCCGCATGTTCGGGCGGATCGAGCTGAACCGGGATGAACTTGGGAGCGACACCGGTGGGAATGACCAGCTCACTGCTCGAGAACGTCTCGTGTTCGGTCAGGACGCGTTGCAGGTGTTCGTAGCGAGTAGTGATCCAGTGGCCACCGTATCGCGGCGTCCAGAATACGGGCGGGTAGGTGTCCTGTACGTTCTTCCACAGCTGGTGGATATCTTCTTCGCAGTATTTGTCGTGCATGCCCGGAATGTTGTAATGGTCGATATCGTGGACCAACTTGTCATCGACGTGATCCGGAACTGACCCAACGTAGTCGACCGTCGTCATTGGTGAATCTCCTTCTTGGCTGTGTATCGGCTGGGATCGAAACACACCTTTCACACAGGCGTGCGTTCGGTGCATGTCGGGCGACCGATGTCGAAAGGTGGCGCAGTACATTTCGGTACTGAGACGCGCCGGGAGTAGCAAGACAGAATTCCGGTGTCGTGGCCCAGCACCTAAGTGCGCAATTGGGTGGGTTCTGTTCGGCGACTATATAGTTCGAGAACATCGAGTCCGCTACTTGTTGCCCGCCAGCGTGCACGCACGTGTGCGGTGTTGTTCTCGTCGTGCTGTTTGGTGTGACTTGCATCATCTGATGGATGAACTCTGGCCGCCGTCGCCCTCCCTGTCAAGACGATGAGCCCCAGGATGTGCGCGGAGAGTCAATTGGGGCCCTATTTAGTGAATTTAATCGGGCCCT
Organism: Rhodococcus sp. USK10; assembly: GCF_019378875.1. NCBI lineage: Bacteria > Bacillati > Actinomycetota > Actinomycetes > Mycobacteriales > Nocardiaceae > Rhodococcus > Rhodococcus sp. USK10. The sequence goes on along the minus strand of NZ_CP076047.1, from coordinate 33,341 downwards.
ATTTAGTTGATGCAGGCACCGTCTGTTGACTGCTCTGAACTTTCTCTAAATAGTGGGGTATCACTCCCTCTCAATCCAAGTAGTCCCGTCAGGTGGGTATTCGCAATGGTTTACGTCGTCACTCAACCGTGTTGCAACGACGCGTCGTGCGTCGAGGTTTGCCCGGTCAACTGCATTCATCCCACTCCAGACGAGGCCCCCTTCGCTGTGAGTGAGATGCTCTATATCGACGCGCAGACGTGCATCGACTGTGGAGCGTGCGTCGATGCGTGCCCTGTCGATGCGATCACGTCGGGTGATGAGCTACGTCCGGATCAGGACCCTTACTTGAAGATGGCGGAGAACTACTACCAGCGTTATCCGCTCGAGTCTGATGTCCGCACTGAACCTAGCCGTGCCAGTATCTCCGCAGGCAGCGGGAGTTTGCGCGTCGCTGTCGTCGGTTCCGGACCGGCCGCTTGCTATGCGGCTCTCGATTTGACTGCTCGCGCAGGTGTCGAGGTCAACGTGATCGATCGGCTGCCCACGCCATATGGTCTTGTCCGCGCCGGTGTGGCTCCCGACCACCAGCAAACCAAAGCTGTCGCGGATATCTTTCGGGCTGGGCTCGGGCACAAGCGTGCCCGGTGCTGGTTCAACGTCGAGGTGGGCGAGCATGTAAGCCACGAAGAACTCCTCGCACACCACCACGCGGTGATCTACGCGGTCGGTGCGCCCAGCGCCCGCAACCTCGACATTCCCGGAGAGGATCTGCCGGGTTCACACGCCGCGACCGAGTTCGTAGCCTGGTACAACGGCCACCCTGATTACGCTGACCTTACATTCGACTTTTCCGGCGAACGCGCTGTGATCATCGGCAACGGAAACGTGGCACTCGACGTCGCCCGAATTCTGGTCACCGACCCGGAGGAGCTCGCGAAGTCGGACATCGCCGATCACGCAATCGCCGCTCTGCGCGAATCCAAGATTCGGGAGGTAGTCGTGGTCGGGCGTCGCGGTCCCGCGCAGGCTGCATATACCAACCCGGAGCTGCTTGCCCTCGGCCAGATCCCCAACGTCGATATCGTCGTCGAGGGACTCGAGAGTGCCCTCGATTCAGCAGGCGGTGCACTCCTCGACGATCTTGTCGTCGAGCCGCGGATTGCACTGAAGGTTGAGCAGGTCGCGAACTTCGCGAAGCGTCCTCTAACCAAGGGCAATAGACGAATTGTTCTGCGGTTCTGCAGCGTACCTATGGAACTCGCTGGCGATGGCCGCGTGGAGGCCATCACCTTCGATCGCGCCGAACTGGTCAACGCCAATGGTCGCCTGGAAGTGCAGCCGACCGGCTTTGTCGAGAGAGTTCCTACCGGTCTCGTATTGCGGTCTGTCGGGTACCGGGGGAACCCGGTCCCGGATCTCCCCTTTGACGATCAGCGCGGAATCATTCCTAACGAGGCAGGCCGCGTCGTCGACCCTGTCACGGGGGATCCACTGGTCGGCGTATACACCGCGGGATGGATCAAGCGCGGTCCTACCGGAGTCATCGGCACCAACAAGGTGTGTTCCGAGCAAACGGTCGACAACCTTGTCCAGGATTTCTCGGCGGGCCGCCTCACCGAGCCCGTCGCGGATCGAGAGTTCGGTGACCTGGTTTCGCGGCGCCAGCCCAACTACATCGATTTCCGCAGCTGGCAACGGATCGACAAGCAGGAAACGGCCCGCGGGCGTGAAGCGCGCCGTCCCCGCGTCAAGTTCGTCGCCGTTGCTGATCTGCTCAAGGCATCGGCTGCTGTATAGCCGGTGTGGTCACCTGCCGGTCGGTGCGATCGTCTGCGGCCGCCAGGCGCGAGAGCCTCGATCCATGGGGAAAGTTTTTCGGAGAACCGGCATCAGAGCGCACACCGCGCCGGCGGCGTAGAATTCGAGCCTCCAAGTGCCACATGGAGTTGTCGGCGGCCGCAAACCCCGGCAGATAGATACGCCGCCCAGCAACGGAATCCACGATCCCGTGGCCACCCTCGACCATCCTCCGACAATGACCCACAATCAGGCACAGGTTCCCGTTCGGTGCGGTTGGTGACGAGGCCAGGCTGACCGTCCTGGTACCGAAGATGGCACCGTCAACTTGAGTGATAGTCGCAGTGGTGCAGTATTTTTGGGTTCGCCGTATCCCGGCGGTTCGACGACGCCCACGGGTAGGCGCTCGAGGAGAAGGGCAGGCCGGCGCCTCGGTCGGTTCAGGGTTGGCGGCTCGGATGCCGCGGGTTGCCGAGCTTGTTGCCGGGGTCTGACCAACATGCAGATCGTGGACCAGCCCGTCATTTCCCAACGCACCGCCCGGGGGCATGTGAAGCACATCCTGTCCAAGCCGGGGTTCACCGCGCGTACCCAGATCGCGGCCAGGGTGATCGAGTAGAGACAGGGAAGCAGTCGTGGCCGCCCGCCGTCCCGGTTCAACAAAAACGTTCTTGCACAGGGTGATCGGACTCGTGGTGGGTTTTCGGGTCTTATGATGCCCGAGCTGACAGTCGCGAACGCATCGCGGTTAATCGGAACTGGTTCCCTGGGAAAGTTTTGCGGTGTGGTGGTGGGTGAACGCCCGCCGGAACCTGTGTGGCGGGCGTTCACGTGGGGTCAGTTGAGTGTGGTGGTGTCGATGACGAAGCGGTAGCGGACGTCGGAGGCGAGGACCCGTTCGTAGGCGTGGTTGATCTTGTCGGCGGGGATGATTTCGATGTCGGATCCGATGTTGTGGGCGGCGCAGAAGTCGAGCATTTCCTGGGTGAGGGCGATGCCGCCGATCATCGATCCGGCGAAGTTGCGGCGGCCGCTGATCAGGGACATGACGTTCACGTTGAGTGGTTCGGCGGGGGCGCCGACGTTGACGAGGGTGCCGTCGACGGCGAGCAGGCTCAGGTAGGCGTTGAGGTCGATGCCGGCGCTGACGGTGTTGACGATGAGGTCGAATCGGCCGGCGAGTTGCTCGAAGGTGGTGGGGTCGGAGGTGGCGTGGTAGGCGTCGGCACCGAGGCGCAGGCCGTCTTCCTGCTTCTTCAGGGTTTGGGAGAGCACGGTGACGTCGGCGCCGAGGGCGTGGGCGATCTTGACGGCCATGTGCCCGAGGCCTCCGAGGCCGACGATGGCGACCTTTTTGCCGGGGCCGGCATTCCAGCGGCGCAGCGGGGCGTAGGTGGTGATGCCGGCGCACAGCAGCGGGGCTGCGGCGGCGGGGTCCAGGCCTTGTGGGATGGACAGGACGTAGTCGGCGTCGACGACGACGTGGGTGGAGTAGCCGCCCTGGGTGGTGGTGCCGTCTCGGTCGGGGCCGGCGTAGGTGGGGATCATGCCGTTTTCGCAGTACTGTTCGTCACCGTTTCGGCAGTGGGTGCAGTGACCGCAGGAGTTGACCAGGCAGCCGACGCCGACGCGGTCCCCGATCTGGTGGCGGGTGACGTCGGCGCCGGTCTCGGTGACGGTGCCGACGATTTCGTGGCCGGGGACGAGGGGGAAGGGTTGTGGTCCCCAGTCGCCGTTGACGGTGTGGATGTCGGAGTGGCAGATGCCGGCGTACTGGATGTCGATGAGGACGTCGTTGGGGCCGACGTCGCGGCGCTCGATGGTGGTGGGGGCCAGCGGCTGGCCGGCGGCGGGAGCGGCGTAGGCGTGGACACGCATGGGAAATCTTCCTTCTTCTGGGGTGGTCACTGCGGTTGTGAGCGGGGCAGGGCTGAGTGACCGGTGGCGCATCAGTCGAGTGGCGCACCGGGCGTGGTGGGTGGGGGTTAGCGCCTCTTGGTGTTGTGGAGCTCGTCGGCGAGTGCGCTCGCCTCGGCCGCGAGGAGCGCGGCCCGGGGCTCGTCGCCGGCGTCGATCGCGTGCCAGTAGTCGATCTTGATGTCGACGTAGCGTTGGCGGAGCACGATGTGCTGGGCCTCAAGCTCGAGTTGCTGCCGGCGCTCGGTCAGCAGTTCGATCTGCGCGGCGGCGGCCGCGGCCCCATGTTGGCTGTTGGCGACGTACTCCTTCATATCGCTGACCGACATCCCGGTGGCCGCCAGGCATGCGATCCCCAGCAGCTGGCCCAGGTCGTCCTCGTCGAAGACCCGATGCTTACTGCTCTCCCCACGGCTGATCGGCGGGATCACCCCGACCGATTCGTAGTAGCGCAGGGTGCTGGCCGGGAGTCCGGTCAGGGCGGCCGCGTCCTTGATGGTGTAGTCGCGGGGGGTAGTTCGTACAGCACTCACGTCATCGACGCTAAGAACTTCAAGTACTTGAAGTCAAAGGTTGGGTGAGTCACACTCGCGCTCGCGGTCTCCGGTAGATCGGCGCCCACTCCATGGGTGCCTTCACTTCCCGCCGTCGCAACCGCCAATCGGGGTGCCCTCCACAGGGGTGATACCGTTTTGTATAACTGCAGTTGGAGGTGGTGCGCGGTGGCGTTGGCGGATGTGGAGCGGGATCTGCGGGCGATCCCGGCGGAGAAGGAACTGCTGCAGATCAAGTTGCTGCGGGCGGTGGCGCACGCGACGGACAATCAGGTTCCGCAGCGGGTGATCGCGCAGAACCTTGCGGTCACCCAGCCGGAGGTCAGCCGGATCGTGAAGAAGCTGCGGTTGAACCCGTCGGCCCGTGACCGCTCCCCGCGGGAGGTGCTGCTCGAGCACGCGGCGAAGCGGATCGACCACGACCGGATGATGGCCGAGCTGGTGGGCTGGGAGTACACCTTCGGGCACGTGCCGGGCGATGATCCGCTCGGGGAGAGCTATGTGCGGGGCACGTGGGATCAGATCGAACGCTCCCGCGACCTCATGGATGACGACGATTACCGGGTGCTGCGCGCGGCCACCGCGGAGCGGCGTACGCAGGCGAATGCGCGCTGACCCCGCCGCTGTCGCCGCCGACCTCGAGCGTGGTGCCGGCCCGGTGGGATCCTCGACAAGGACGGCCCCTCCGCCTCGATCCACCTGTTCGACCCGGCAGCACGTCGTCGAACCCGGGATGCGATCGTCGACGCCTACCTGGCCGAGCAGACCGACGTCGGGATCGGCCGTCATACTGGCAAGGCTGGCGAACGGAACCGTCGGAGTTCGCCGGAATCTCCTCGAATTCCAAGGGATCGAACTTGGTGCGGGTGGATGAAGTGAGACCTGCCCTGTTCGCGTTGACGCTTTCACCTGCTCGACGGTGACTCGCCAAGATTCGGTTCGGCCACCGTGACACCTGCCGACTGGGCAGATTCGCCGCGGGTCCGACGTATGAGTTGCGCGGCATACCCGGCCGTCTGAGCCGAACTGTCAAGTATTTGAATCAGTTCGAGCTGAACGTGCCCGCGCGGAACTATCCGACGGTGCCGGTTGTTGACGCTTGCAGCAGTTGCGGAGTATCGCGGCACTACGGCGAAGGAGCACAAGGGAACATGCGCATCGGAATCATCGGAGCTGGTCAGATCGGTGGCACGCTGACACGCAGGCTGACTGCGCTCGGTCACGACCTGCGCGTGTCGAACTCTCGCACACCGGACACCCTCGCAGACCTCGAAGCGGAGACCGGCGCGAAGGCGGTGCTGAACACCGAAGCCGCCGAGGGTGCAGACCTGGTGATCGTGAGCATCCCACAGAAGAACGTCGTGGACCTTCCCGCCGACATCCTCGCCGGCGCTGCCCATGGCGCTCCGGTGATCGAGACCAACAACTACTACCCGCAGCAGCGAGACGGATTGATCGCCGGCATCGAAGCCGGTCAGGTGGAAAGCGAATGGGTGCAAGAACGCCTCGGGGTGCCGGTGTTCAAGGCGTTCAACGGAATCTGGTGGAAGCACCTTCTCGAGAAGGGCCTACCGGAAGGGTCGAGCGGCCGGATCGCACTCCCCGTCGCCGGCGACGACGCACTGAAGAAGCAGGTGGTGTTCGATCTGATCAATCAGCTCGGCTTCGACCCTGTCGACGCCGGCAGCGTGGAAGATTCCTGGCGTCAGCAGCCGGGAACCCCGGTCTACGGCAAGGATTTTGATCGGGAAGCGACGTTGCAGGCGCTGGCGCAGGCAACGCCTGAGCGCACTGCGGAGTGGCGTGCTGTGGCGGAGTGAGCGGCCGGTCCGGGCGGCGGTGCCCGAATAGGAAGTCGTCGCTCGGCCAGCTAGTTCTGGTGCGACGCGCGCCGAGGACTGCATCGGTATCGAGACGGCGGGCGCTCGGGCGCCCGTGCCGGTGCACGGTCGGCCGCTGGGCAGCGTGCGGGCGGTACTCATTTCGCGGCGTTGAACGCTCTCTTCGGGTGGTAAACCTGGTCGACAATTCGGTCCCGCTGATTTGGGGTGGGCCTGCCTGGACAACACCACATGACGACCGGCGCTGACCTCGTCAATCACATGATGTGGCGACGTTAGCGTTGTGTCGCGTCGGTCACCAGTTCGGCGACCAGGTCGAGGTCGTCGGTGGTGATGTCGCGCCCGCCGACTGCATGGATCCGTTGAAGCGATTGTGGGCGTTTGCGGGTGAACCACAGATCGACGTGGAGGGCGATGTCCTGCGCGGTGGCGGCGTCGACGGAGCGAATCTGGGCCAGGGCCGCCCGGCGGGTGCTCTCGTCGAGCATCAGGTACACGATGTCGAGCAGGTCGGTGCCCTGCTTGTCCGCCGAACGATTCATCACCGATTGGAGTTTCATCGCGATCAGCGGCCCGGGCTCGGCGACCGGAGTGGTCACCGTAATGCGGTCACCGCTGGCGCGGAGCACCTCGATGGTCATGTCGGTTGCGGTGTCGTTGGCCCAAGCGTGCGCCGAGGCATGAAGGCGGGTCTCCGGGATCGTCGCTGGGGTGGTCGAGTTCGACCTGCCGAACCTCGAGCACGTCGACCTTGACTGCTCCGTACCGGGTGGGCAGCAGGACGGCGGCCGGCTCGACCGGTTCCGCGCCGTCGGCGGCGCGCAGGACCTCGAGCTGGGGGAGGTCGCCGAGAAGTCGGTCGACGAGGTCGAGGTCGACGGTGGCGCGGTAGGGGTTCGACAACCGTGACAGCACGGCGAGGCCGCCGACGATGACCGGTGCCTGGCCGATGAGTATACGAACCTCGATGACACCCGCGGCGACGGCGGCCATCGCATCGCCGACGAACACGACATGGCGGCTACCAGACACGGGTCCACCGATCACCGGGTGTCCAGGCATCGAGGATTTCCCGGCCCCGCCCGAGGTCTTGGGCGAGATCGAGCGCCACGAAGAGTGGATGCGTGAGCGGCCATTCGAGCGGGCTGGTGTCCAGCTCGATCCGGGACTGGACGACCGCGGGAACCGGGGCGACCCGCACGGTGGCGTGCGCGTGCCGGGCGGACTCCGCGGTCCCGAGCAGGGTGCTCGCGCGCCGGAGGATCGAGGGGTCGGGGACGAAGAAGTCGAGGGTCTGACCTTCACGGAATGCGAGGGGTGCACCGTATGCGGCGGCGGCGGAGTCGGTCAGTGCCCACCCGGGCCCGTCGAGCGCGTCGAGACCGAGCCGGAGCGTTCGTTGCAGGTTGGTATCGCCCGGGGTCGGGGGCTGCGCCAGATGAACCCGCGGGCCCGTCCACCGGTCGGCGACCTGCCAGAACAGGTCGGTGCCGACCAGAGCATTCCTCTTGTCGAGGAGGCCGTCTCGTCGCAGGGCGGCGAGAATCTCCGAGACCGTGCTGGGGGAACGGCCGACCTCGCGCGCCAACCCGCGCACCGTGCCGGCTCGTTCGGGGTGCAGCAGCATGGCGGTGGCGACCTCGAGCCCGGCCTTGCCGACGAGCGCCTCGGACCGTGCAGCGCGTTCTGTGACCGGCCGTACGTCGGCGTCGATCACCAGGCGGCCGGTGCGCAGCGCGAGTCGGCCACGCAGGTCGAGGTAGCCGCCGTGGTGGCGGATAAGTACGGTGCGGGCCGCGTCGGTCACCCGGTCGGCCACAACAAGCAACGGTGTGGACGCGGCCGAGGTAGTTGAGGGCGGGACTTCGGTGAGCAGTCGCTCGGCAACGTCGTCGGTGACCAATGTGCGGAACTCCACCCGGATCGGCACCGCCACGCCGTCCGGATCCACGACAAGACTGGCGCTGCTCCCGGATGCAGTCACGGGCGGGCGGACCTCGATGTCCAACTGCGCGAAGGCATCGAATTCCGCGCGAGAGCACCTCCTGCGGCTGGACCGGCTGCGGCTGATCGACAAGGCGCAGAACGAGGGTTTCACGCTGCGCCAGATCGCTGATCTGCTGGAAATCTCGGCAACGCAGGTCCACCGGCTCGCGCAACGGGTCCTGCAGCAGCCCGCCGAACTCGAGTACACCCCGCGGGAGGTGATTTACCAGCGCTCGGCCGGGGTGATCACCGATGACGAGATGATGGACACGCTGGTGCACTGGAACTACACCTACGGCTCCGTACCCACCGACGGCGGCCAGCAGGTGGACGCGTACGCCAAGGGCAGCTGGGACGACGTGCGACGGGCGTATCGGCGGGGTCTGCTCACCGACGACGAGTGGGACATCCTGTTCGATGCCACCCGCACCGCACGGCAGGCGCAGCGCGCTGCGGCCCCAGGGTGAGCGTGGCCGGAGAACCACTGCGCGACACTGTTTCTCGGCAATTGGTGCACCTGGGGGAGCACGGGCAGCCGCTGCACCCCGACAGCGGCCTCAGCACCCTCGACCTGTACGCGAATGATCGCCGGCGATGGCACCAAGGATGAGGGCGGCGACGGCGAGACCGGATCCGGTGTCTATTCGCGTCCGCCGGTAACCGGCCGCCGACGACCCGTTGCCGAGTGGTGGGGTGGGGTCTCCGGCCGCGGCGCGCAGCCGCGGTCCGCGGGGGCCGGGTTTGTGGACCTCGCGCGGTGTCGGTGACGACCTTTACGCTGACGGTTGCACGATGGCAGTTGGTGGCGATGAAGTGACGCGGACGCTGTGTCCACGGCCGTGGACGGTTGCCACCGGTGCCGGATCAGTTGAGGACGGGAGATTGGCATTCATTCGCACAGCCAGGGCCTTTATCTTGCGGAGATGACTCGTGCCACTGAGAAGGCTCGCACGCTGGAGCGTGTGCAGTGGGCGTTCGTTGCCGTCGCCGGTGCCTGTGCGGTGCTCCATCTCGTGTTCGGCGCGTGGTGGTGGTATCTGGCGATGGTCTTCGCGGCGGTGTCGGTTGTGGCGGCGATTTTTCACGTCCGGGTGGTGCGAAGGGGGTTGAAGGCGTCCCGCTCCTTTCGTGCGGTCGGTTCGACGGATTCGCAGCACCTGGAGGGCTGAAGTCGGCCTCGTCAGAGGTGGTGAAGGAGATCCGAGCATCCCCAACCGGAATCCGAACCCGGGCCCGGGTTCGGCTGCGCGGGCACCGGGTCGAACACCGGGGAGAGTGACGGCGCCGCGCCGCCGGGCGGATGAGTTCTGCCGGATGTCGGGTGTGGGGATCGCTTGTGGTGAGGTGCCCGGAGGGATGAGGGGTCCCGGCAGGCCCGGGTGGGTGGCCGGGTGCAGTACCGGCAGAATAGCTGCGCCGGGTCGGCAAGGAAGCTTCGATGGTGGACGAGGACGCTACTGGTGCAGGTGAATTCGTCCGTCTGTGTGGGATTAGGTCCGGAACGTGGCTGCTGGACATCCCACTCACCGCACGGCTGCTGTCCGGGCGTGCGCGAGTGGTGACGTGGCCGGTGCCGGTCGATTGTGCGCCGGTGATCCGGGTTCTTCGCCATACCGCCCGTGATGACATTTCTGGCTTACGGTGTCGGTATGAGAGGTGACGAGGCTCGCGTGGCCCGGGCTTTTGCGGGGTGGTTGTCGTCTCGGGGGTGGACGGTGCGTACGGAGGTGGATGTCGTCGACATCGTGGCCGAGAGGAACGGCTACCGGCTCTACGTCGAGGTGAAGGCTGCGTCTACGGCGCCGGGGTTGGATGTCGATACCGCGATCGGGCAGTTGGTTCGGCGGATGCCGAGTGAGGCGGATCGGTCGGTGTCGTTTGCGTTGGTCGTGCGGGACGAGCCGGGGTCGGTGGAGGCGGCGGTGCGGGCGCCTCAACGGGTGCTGGATCTGTTGGGGATGGCGCTGTATGCGGTCGATGAGGACGGTGGTGTGCGGCAGCTCTTCGGCCGCGTGTGACGACTGCCCTGGGCACGATCGGGACGGTCAGCGGTGTGGAGAGGTCATCGCCCGGCCCGGGAGGGCGGGTCGTGCCGTGGATGGACGGTAGCTCACCTACTGGGGCGGTGAGGGGATGGTGAGGCACCGGTGCCCCATGCTGGTTTGCCGTTGCCGTTGCCGTTGTCGTTGTCGTGGGCGTCCCGGTCGTTCATGCGGTCGGTGCCCGTGTGTTGGTGCACGCGCTTGCTCGCGTGCTCTACCCGGGGCCGGGGGCTGGGAGACTTCCTTCCATGCAGCAGCTTCTCGCCGATCACGAACCCCTCGTCACCGTGGTGATGGTTGTGGTCGTGATCGCGCTCGCCGCTGCCGCGGTGTGGACGATCTTTTGCTGACCGGCACGGTGCCAGGCGGTGTCGGTGCGGTGCGGTGCGGTGCGGTGCGGTGTGGCCGGCTGGGTGTACGCCGACCATCTGAGGTGGCGACGGTGATCCGGGCGGCGGGGGCGCGCGATGCGGCGAGCGGTCGTGCCCTGGCCGCTGCACTGTTGACCAGCGGAGACGGCATGCCCCCTTCCACGAGTCATGTGGTCGCGCATGCTGCGCGGCGAGCGGCCGTCTCGACGTGCCGGGGTGGCACGATTCCGACGGTGGCTCGCTCGGGCGGGATGAGATCGTGAGCGACCGGACGGCAGCCGACCTTGAGCGTGAACTCGCCATGCTCGCCGTCGTTCGTCATCGTCTCCGGGCCTCGGAGGGCGAGAATGTCCGTCTCTCGACCACCGCCGTCGATCAGGTTCTCGACGAACTGGGCAGCCTCGCACGATCGCCGCAAAATCCGAACTGATCCGCGCAGTAGGCGGGCGGGCCGAGACGACACGTCGTCCGCTGGTGCCTCGAACGCAACGGCGCTCGACCATCATGCCGGCACAATGACCGCCGGGTGCTGTGGTCGGTCTGCCCCAACAGTGGAGGGAGTACGCATCGGGACTGTAAGAACAACGGTGTAACTCTGAAAGGAGATGCACCATTATGACTGATGTGATTGATCGTGAGGCCGAATCGAACTCGGCACGTGTGGGTGTCAGCGATGCGCGGCTGCAGGAGTTGGTGGATCAGGCCCGGGCCGACGGCTTGCAGCTCACCGGTGAGGGTGGGTTGCTGGCGAAGTTGACCAAGCTGGTGGTCGAGTCTGCGCTCGAGGGTGAGATGGACGATCACCTCGGCTACGGCAAGAATGACTCGGTCGGGCGGGGAAGCGGCAACTCCCGTAATGGCAGACGCGCCAAGACCGTGTTGACCGAGGCCGGGCCGGTCGAGCTGGAGGTGCCCCGCGATCGGGAGTCGAGTTTCGAGCCGAAGATCGTGGCCAAGCGGCAGCGGCGGCTGACCGGGGTGGAAGACATGGTGATCTCGCTGTCGGCCAAGGGACTGACGACGGGTGAGATCTCCGCGCACATGGCCGAGGTGTACGGCGCCGAGGTGTCCAAGCAGACGATCTCGACGATCACCGAACGGGTGATGGACGGCATGCTCGAGTGGCAGAACAGGCCGCTGGACCCGGTGTATCCGGTGCTGTTCATCGACTGCATCCACGTCAAGATCCGCGACGGCAACGTGGCCAACCGGCCGATCTACGTCGTGATGGGGGTGACCGTGGACGGCACCCGCGACATCCTCGGATTATGGGCCGGCGAGCACGGCGACGGGGAGGGGGCGAAATATTGGCTCCGGGTGTTGTCGGAGCTGAAAAATCGTGGTGTGCAGGATGTGCTGATCGTCGTGTGCGACGGTCTCAAGCATCTGCCCGACTCGATCGCACAGGTGTGGCCGCAGACCATCGTGCAAACCTGTGTGGTCCACCTCCTCCGGAACACCTACGCCTACGCCTCCCGCAAGGACTGGGCCGAGATCGCCAAGGACCTCAAACCGGTGTACACCGCGCCGTCGGAGCAGGCCGCGCTGGACCGGTTCGCCGAGTTCAGCGACAAATGGGAGAAACGTTATCCCGCGATCATCCGGATGTGGACCAACGCCTGGGCCGAGTTCGTGCCGTTCCTGCAGTTCGACCACGCCATCAGGCAGGTCATCTACACGACCAACGCCATCGAGAGCGTCAACGCCCGAATCCGCAGAGCTGTCAAGGCCCGCGGCCACTTCCCGACCGAGGCGGCGGCCCTGAAATGCGTGTTCCTGGCCATCATGAGCCTCGACCCCAAAGGCACTGCCCGCCAGCGCTGGTCCAACCGTTGGAAGGCAGCACTGAACGCCTTCGAGATCACCTTCGACGGACGCCTGTCCGCCGGACGAAAGTAGCTAAAAATCAACCAGTTACACCGTTATCTGGACAGACCCTACGCATCCCGTCGCGCGAGGCTATCTCGGTGGTCTGTCGAACTTTTTCCACTCGTGTGCCCAGTGCCGCAGCCGGTTTCGGTGGAACAGGGTGTGTGCGAGTGCGGCGGTGAGGAGGACGGTGCCGGCGGTGAGTGCCCAGAGGCCGCAGGCGGCGGTCACCGCGAGGACGGTGTTCTCCCGGCTGTCGGGGATGGGTCCGGTGAGGTTGCCGTCGGCGTCGACACTGATGGTGACGGTCTGGCCGGCCTTCGCCGGGGTGTCGGTGGGGACGGATCCGGTGCGTTCCCCGTGGGGTGTGGTCCAGCGGGCGCGGGCGGTGTTCTGGGTGCCGGCAGGGCGAATCGCGTACTCGGGAATGTCGGGGGCGAGGTAGGTGTCCTCGACCAGGACCGCGGGGACGTGGTGGACGGCGGCGCGCAGCGTCTGGGTTTGCTGTTCGAGCCGGGTGTGGGTCGCGGTGCCGAAGGCGGCGGCGACGGGGATCAGCAGCAGAACCACAGTGGCGGTGAGCAGCATGAGGGTGGCTTCGACGCGGTCGCTGGGGCGCATCAGGTGGTTGCGGCTCCACGGGCGCAGCCGCCACCACCGGATCGGTGCGGCTACGGGCACCGGTGCCGGTTCCTCCCGACGCATGGTCACCTCCAACGCGATTGCACTTCCCCATTCCTTCGATTGTGCGTCGGAATCCGACGCGGCGTTTCTGACGCGTTGCTCCGCGAGCGCAGGAAAGGCTCACCCGGGTGTTTCAGCTGGAATGCTCGCGGCTGTAATCCTCGAATTGCTCTGCGTGTTGTCGCGGGGCTCGCGGTGCTGGCGCTGCGTGAATTCGTCGAGTCTGTTGTTCAGTGGCAGTGGCAGTGGCAGTGGCAGTCGGACTTACCGTTTGGGGGAGGCGCCGCTGACGCAGGCCCTGCGGCGGGCGCCGGCCCTCTCGTGCAGGCTCGGCCCGTCTCGCGGCGTCGTTGCGGTGTATGACGGTGTGTTCGTGCAGGTCGGGTCACGTACCGGGCCGGTCGGTGCTTATGCTCGATGTCGGGAGTTTCGCCGAGCGAAGAGGTGCATCAGCATGGCCCGAGACAGCGGCAACCGGCCGGTCGATGGCCCGGTGTTGACGGTCGGGGTTCGGGTCCTGGTCCGCCGAGGTGCGGCGGCCGACGTCACCGGCGAGATCATCGAGGACTACGCGGCGGTGACCGAACCCGGCGGTGGTGGGCACGCGTGGGCGCCGGTGCATCGGTGGGCGGTCGCGGTCGACGACGGGCGACTGGTCTTCGCCGACACCGAGGACCTGACCATCGATCCGAGTTTCCACCACCCCGCCCCGGACCCGGGCCCGGACAGCGATCGGGCTGTGCGCACCTCCGGCCGGCACCGGGGAGAGTGACGGCGACGCACCAGGCCGCCCGCGAACGGATCCCGGCCCGCGAGTCCTCGGGATCCGAGGTGCCCGGCGGGGGCCGGTGTTTCGGTTAGGTGCAGTCCCGGCAGATCAGCTGCGCGGCGTCGGCGAGGCAGCTGCGGTGGTGGACGAGGAAGCAACTGGTGCAGGTGAATTCGTCGGATTGTTTGGGGATGACGCGGACGGTCAGTTCTTCACCGGACAGGTCGGCGCCGGGCAGTTCGAAGGATTCAGCGGTGTCGGTGTCCTCGACGTCCACGACGGGGGACTGGGTGTCTTTGCGGCTGGCGGTCAGTTGTTCGAGGGACATGTCCGTCGACTCGTCGGATTCGGTGACTCTGGGTGCGTCGTAGTCGGTGGCCATGCCTGCGTTCCTCATGTTCTGCGTGTGAATGCCGGTGTGTTCGGCCCGCCAGATTAGAGGGCCGGCTGGTGTGACACACAACCGGGGCGGGGATGGATCGCCGTCGACTCCGCGGCAGGAAGAGGATTCGCTGATCGGCAGAGGTCAGCCACCGATGGATGCCGGCCCGAGAAGGGGATAGCTTCAGAGGTTCCAGAGCCGGAGCAGGGCGGCCCGCAGGCCGGCGGAGACGACCCGATGATCGGTACGCAGGCGGGGATGGGTGTGGCCGAGGTCGGCGAGCCGGGACTCCGCGTCCGAGATCGCGATCGGCTCGAGGTCGACCCGGGTACGCAGCAGATACGCCACCGCCTTGCGACTGTGGGGGACCGGGATGGCGTCGGAGTCCACGACGGCTGGTGGGTGCAGCCAGTGGTCGTCGGCGGTGACCTGGAGCAGGACGTCGCCGCGTTCGAGGCGGCCACCCCGGCGGCCGCCGGGGGTGTCGAGGCGGAACCACTCCAGCACGTATCTCGTGGCCGGCCCGGCCGCCGAACGGCGCCTGGCGGTGTGCGTGTCCCGTTCCTGCAGCTCGTCCGCACTGGGTTGATAGTCGGTGATGTGCCACAGGAACATTCGGGTCACCGGGGTCGGCAAAAACTCAGGCTCGGCGCGCACCCGGCCGCCGATCCCGGGCAGGGGTACGATCCGCCCGATCTGCCAGATCGCGTTCGCGTTGTCGAGGAAGGTCTGGTCGACTTCGGTGATCTCGTCGAGGCCGTCGATGAACCTGCGGGCCTCGGCGATCGCGTCGGGGTCGTCGGTGACGAGAACCGCTTCGTCGGCGATGGTCGAACTCTCCGAGGCGCCGGCGGATCCGACGATCGCCCGCCGGCTGGTGACGAGGACATTGGCGTGCAGGTTCGGGGTGGACAGCACCCGCACCCCGGCCCGGACGTAGTGGGCGAGGGCGGCGGGGGAGGTGGCATGGGCGCGAAGCGCGGCGCGGGCGGCGTTGACGACCAGGACGTCTCCGGCACGCAGTGGCAGCAGGGTGGGGGCGTCGGCGTCGAGGTAGGCGATCGCCGCATACCGCGGGCCCGCCGCCTTGAGTGCGGCGGTGATGTGCGGCCATGGGCTCGGCCCGTGGAATGTCGTCGCCATACCTGCACGGTAGTGGTCATGCCCACGTCCGATCAGGCAACCGGCGTCCCGGGGTGGGATGTGTCTGGGCTACCTGTTCGCCGACCGACGTCCGCCGGGGCGGTCTCCTCGGGTTGTGCGATGTCCGTGGGCGGTGGTGGTCCCCGCCGGCGGGGTGCGGCGGTGTTGAAGGTGGTCCGCTTTCCATGGCATCATGGTGGTGCCCGGGACAGTAGTCCTGGTGAAGTGGACCCGGCAGCCTTCCGGACGGTAGGTGAGCCGGGTTTCGCGTTTCTATCGGACGTCGACGGTCTTTGCTACCAGCGGCCGCACCCGGGCCGGCCATTCGCCGCCCTTGGCCAGACACCAAGCCACGGCGTCGGGGATCCACAGCATCGGTTCCTGCTTGGCCCGCAGATGGTGGTAGCTGAGTCGGTCGCGGAGTCCGTGTTTGCCGACGGCGTCGTAGAGCACCCGCCGGTCCGCCTTCATCGTTGAATCGTCTTGTTCGAGGACCAGGCGCGTCGCCGACAGCTCGGCGAGATCCGCCACCAACAGTTCCAGGCAGCGCGGCCGTCCCTGCTTCGGGGTGAGTGTGGCGGCGTGGTAGATGTACACGGATACGTCCAATGTCACCAGCGCGGAGCAGATCTCCCGCCTGCGGGAGTCGCGTTCGGACTTGAAGTGCAGACGCTCTTGGCCTTTCATGCGTAACTCGGTGAGCACTTTCCGGGCGGAGCCGAGTGCGCGCGGATCGGCGATGGCTGCGGCCACCATGATGCCGCGAACGGTGTTCTCGTCGACGAATGCTTGCACGACCAGTCAGCTTAGAACCACACACCCCGCCGGGCTGCGTGCGTGGTTGACCAAGGTCTGGCGGGATGAGCCCAGACGTCGGCGGTGTGCATCGTGACCGCCGCAAGAGCCGGCCGCGTGCAGTGGCTGTGGGGGCATGTCGTCGAAGCAGGTCAAGTCCGGATTTGGCTGCGCCGCAGTGACGGTGATCGTCAGCCCGTGGTGGGAAGGGTGATCTGCTCTCCGCCGTCTACGGCGGGGAGCAGGTAGTGCGGGCAGGTGAGCACCTGAGGAGGCACGGGAATGGCGTGCCGGTCGGTGTCGAGGTAGAGGCGGTAGACGAGCTGCCCGTGCCGGTGGGTGCCGGTGTCCGGGTCGACGGCTCAGAGGAAATACCCGTGGGTGGAGTCGGCGGTTGTGAAGATCGTCCGCGCCCACTCGGCGGGCTCGGCGGGACGGCAGATATCGTGGCCGACCCGTCTGCATGTCGACGGCGTGAACGAGGACCGTGACGGCGAACCCGGCCGGTGCGGGGAACCACTGTTCGGCTGCGACGCCGAACGGTGTGATGGAGGTGGGGATCAGTAGCTCGACGTCTACTCCGGTGCGCGCGGCCGCGGTGATGGTGTGCGGACCCAGCCGAGGCATCGCCGGTGGGCAGAGACGGCAGCACCCACCGGATCTGGGGTTTCCGGGTGCGGCCATGGGGCCGGGGGTACGGTCCCACCGAATGCTCAGCTGCCGCGGCGGCGGCGAACCGCCCTGACGATGACGGTCCGGCAGATAGCGCTCCGAACTGTGGGAACGGCATGTCCCCTTGTGATGGATCGTGGGCAGCAACTGCAGCGACAGCAGCATCGCCGGCCCTCCTTTCCGACGCCGCCGAGCGACACAACTGGGGACGCCCCCCGCTCCAGGCAGGATGAGACGATGAGCGACCGAACCACCGCAGGCCTCAAGGATGAACTGGTCATGCTCGCCTCCGTACGCGACCGCCTCCGTGGGTCGGAGGGCGAGGACTTCCGTATCCCGACGACGGCGGTCGATCGGGTGCTCGATGAGCTGAACAGTCTGGAACGGCCGCCGCGCGATCTGACGTGATGCCGGTGAGTGTTGGTCGAACTGGGCCGGTACGTTTCGGTAGTGTGAGGTGCGCGCGGCCGTAAGGCCGGCAATACGCGTGGGAGCACGTCACTGGTTTGGTCACCGGTACATGCCGCTCCCGCGGTTGACCCGCCCTTCGGGGTTGGGTCCGAGCGTGGCAGGCCGTCAATTGGGAAACTCACGCCTGCCACGCTTCGCCATCTCGGGGGTGTGTTCGACACAGGGGGAGGGGATCTGGTGGCGTACAACCTCAGTCCGGATGCGTCGGCCGCCCGGTTGGATCCGGAGGCCGGCACCAGTACCACGCCTGCATCGAAGTCGGCTGGCTACCGGCCGGCGGCCACCTATGACGACCGGGCCCGGGAGCGGGATTCGGCGCGGGATCTGGACCGGATGGTCGAGGACGCCGAGTTCACCCGCGCCCGCAAGGACCTCGAGCGTGCCTTCCCCCGGACCACTGTCCCGGAGTTCTCCGAGCGCAAGCGTCGGGGGTTGCCGATTCCGGATTCGATTCGCCTGCCGCCGAGTTCCCGCCAGCGCAAGGTCCGGTCGGTCAACAAACGTAGGGCGCAGTCACTGTTGCCGAAGGTCGGGTACACCGCGGTGCAGAATCTGGTCGACGACCCGGTCCGCTGGGACACCGTGGGCGAGGCATTGTCGGCGGCGGGCGGGGACGCGCAGCACCTGGAGGAGAATATGCGCTCGCAGGTGCAGCGGGTGGACCGGGCCATTCAGACCGCGGAACGGTTCAATGACCGCGGCCACATCCTGTACTGCGCGGTGACCCTTCCACACGAGGTGCCGCAGCAGGCGGTCAACCTGCCCTCGACGCTGCAGCCGGGCTCACGTCTGGACTTCGACCGGTACACGATGACCGCCCATGCCGTCCACGAACTGGACGGCACGCTGGGGGAGCGGGATGTGGTGTTCGAGATCGTGACCGGCCGGGGCATGTATCTGGGCCGGTCGGACTCGGTCGACGACACCGCGCACCTGCTGCCGCGGGGGATGCGGTTCGAGGTGGTCTCCTGTGGGGAGGGGCGCTACCGTCGCCCGGATGGGGGTATCGGCCGGCGAATGATCGTGCAGCTACGGGACATCACCGAGGATTAGGAGGTTGCGATGGGACTGTTCACCGATGACAAGGGCCGCCCCGAGCTCGTCGTGCACCCGGATATCAAGCTGGGGCGGGCGCGGTTCCGGCCCGTTGAGGAGTGTGAGCCGGCGGAGGAGACACCGAAGCAACGGGCCCGTCGGGAGTTGAAGAAGAAGATGACCGAGGAGCGGCTGGCGAAAGAGAAAACCGGAGGCACCGACCCCGAGTAGGGGTGAACGCCTCCGGCTCATCCAGTGCATCTTCAGTAATCGAATTATAGCGTGGAATTGCGATAACCCTAGAGAGGAAGGCGACTGTTACGTGTACACCCGACCGGCGACCGAGGACGAGATCCGCGACCAGGCACCCGGCCTCACGGTCAGCTATAGCGGCGGCGCATTCGACGAGAACGGGAACGTGATCGGCGGCACCATCGAGCACACCATCACCGTCGCCGAGCCGCGCGACGACTGGTGTACCCGACAGGAACTGCTCGATTGGGGATACAGCGACGCCGGGATCACCCGGTTCTTCGGACCGGAAACCGAAGGACCGCAATCGATCACCGGGTGGACCTGGAAGCACATCCACCACATCGAGGAGACAGTGGTCCTGCCCGTCTTGCGGATGGTGGACGAGTCGTTCGCCGACTTCGCGGCGGCCGCCGACATCCTCGCCAAGGCATAGACCGGACACACGTCCGGGGACGTGTCGTCTCCCCAGGCCACCGAGGGTTGGCCGTGCCGGTGCATCGGCCGGTCAGGCGAGTTGCCGGATCCGGGGCAGGGCGACTGCGATCTGCTGGAAGAGGGCGGGCCATCCGCGACGAAGCCAGGTCAGCGGGCCCGGCACAATGTGCACGCCTGTCGGTGACCGGTCATCGACCCTTGAGCAGATCTGCCTGGGTTGTTCGGTGATTCGCCGAAAGGGTGGCTGGGCGGTGGCCGGCATTCGAGAGTTGAAGCAGACGGGGCGCAACCTTTCGGATTTCGTTGGGGAGAATCGTCAGGTGCGGCGTGTGGGGAACTGGGGTGCGGTGGCGAGGCTCTGGTGGTAGGCCGCGTCCGTAACCGCCGCCATCCGTTCGTAGGCCGACTGCCAGCCGCCAAGGCGGATCCGTTCGGAATCGCCGTCGCCGGTGTCGCCGAGCTCGATCTGAGGGGGGAGCGACTTCGTGAGCGCGAATCCGGTGACGAGAGTCGGGATGACGGTATTGCTGACGTGTCGGTACAGGTGATCGAGCTCGCGGGCGGGGGCGACCCACACCGCACCGTCCGGGCGCAGGACGTGAACCGCCATGGAGGCGTCGACCACTACCGGGGTTCCGGGGCGCGTAGTCGTCAGAACGTCGCCGACCTCGATCGGCCGCATACTGCGGTCACTGTCGAAAAACGGCTCGTCGTGTCGCTGGACCACGCCGCGAGCGGCTGCCATGCGGATCGCATGATGCTTGTCGGTATTCGAGTACTTCTGCAGGAGCACCATCGGGTGTGCGTAGTGCGGTTGCACCCCCATCAATGCGGCGAGTGCCGGATCGATTGACGGCACCGCGGACTCGTCCGCACAGGGCTGAAGGTGCGCCACCCGGTTGCCGAGTTTCGTTCCCGCGGCCAGTTCGACGATTCCCCTCCTTACCACCTTGGTCTGCCAAACTTCGAGAGCTCGTTGTTCCTGGTAGACGGGCATTTGTATCGCCAGGGCCTGATTGCCGGTGATCTCCGCGCCGCGCGACGACTCAACCAGGTGAAAGAGCGTGTTCTCGATGGCGGCACGGAGGTGATGGACAGCCTCACTGAACAGCATCGGTACCAGCGGGGGAATCGGACGGATACCGGCGACGACAAGGTCGAGGTTCCCGGCATCCGTCAGGACCTCGACAAGGTCCAGCGCGCCGCGATCCTCGGCTCCTCGCGACCAGTTCAATGTCAGTTCGCTCAGCTGATACGCGGCCTGGTCGGCCCGCGCGAGCCGCAGGGCCACAGGCGCCAACTCCGCAGGCAACCAGGAGGTCTCATCTTCCACGATCAGGAGTATATGCGGCTGACGAGGCCTCCGAGACTGTCGGTGTCGCTCCTGTCTTGAGCCGTTGCCCAGGGACGGAGCGGTTCCCGAAAGTACTCAAACGGAGAAGACCCCCACCATTCCTCCGTCGAACATCTCGACGGTGTAACCCAGATCACGGAGCCAGGACTGCAGTACCCACCGGATGCGATCCGCGTGCGCAACAAGTTCTTCTGCGGGTGCGGGGGTGAGCGCATCGGGTGCGGCCAACAACGATTCCATCACTTCGACCGGGACGAGTCCGTCCCGGCGCAGGGCCGAGGAACGAGGCAGGCGGTGTACTGCGGCGA
The DNA here is from genome assembly GCF_019378875.1 of Rhodococcus sp. USK10. Lineage (NCBI taxonomy): Bacteria > Bacillati > Actinomycetota > Actinomycetes > Mycobacteriales > Nocardiaceae > Rhodococcus > Rhodococcus sp. USK10. The sequence continues at coordinate 12,679 of NZ_CP076047.1, read as the reverse complement.
CCGGATCGGTTACGCCGGCTGCAGCGAACGCGTACGCCAGCTTCTCGCATAACGCCGGAAAGCGCCCCAGGACATGCTGGGCCACATCACCACGGGTCTCTCGCAGTGCACGCACGAAATCGGTCCCGAAGTCCGCGTAGTCACCGATGTAGTCGACGTCCTGAGGCCAGGTGCGGCACAACGCCCGCTCCACGATGCTCATCGAGGGTGCGCCAGGCCCGAGTGCTCCAGAAAGTTCGGTCGGTGTCCCCGGGTGTGCTCGGCTCACCTCTCCTCCGAATTCCCGCGTGCAGGAACTCGTGTGCGAGGAAACGAGGGGCACTCCCGGACATCCCGCCGACCCGCACTCTGGTCAGGTCCGGGGTGAGAAGGGCCCGGTTGACGATGATGTCGGAGCAGTTCACCCCGCGCGGGGATGTCATCGTCTTGGCGACGGTGAGTCCGGCGCCCCCGCGATGAGTACTGCGAAACGCACGATCAGGCGAGGCCAACCGGTCATTCACCGAGCGGTCGAAGTTCCCGCTGAAGATCACCTGCGTTACGGTGGCATCCTCTGCCCGTGCCGGGGCCAGCGCCGCCTTGACGAAGTGCTCGTACGGTTGCCGATCAGAGGTCTGGTTCGGGTATTCGAAGTGCAACGTCAGGCTCACGTGCTGCGCTTCTCAGAGGACGGTGACATACCTCGAACCGGCACACGCGTGCCGGTGATGATGGCGGTGACATACCTCGAACCGGCACACGCGTGCCGGTGATGATGGCGGGTTGCTCCGGCCGCGGCGTGCAGGAACGAGCCCGCGGATCTGAGTCCGCAACATACCGGGCGAACGTAATTCAGGGCAGTTGCCGAATCCGGGGCAGAGCGTCACTAAGTTGTTCGAAGAGAGCGGGCCATCCGCGGCGCAGCCACGTCAACCGTCCACGGTCGAGATGATTGCCGTCGATCAGGTGTGAGAGACGATGCTGGCTGTCGGGGACCCCGAGCTGGGTGAGCCTGTCGTAGACCGGATTCACCGGCAACTGGTGTCGGGTGATGTGTGCCCAGACATCGGCGGTGGTCCAGTTCCAGATCGGCCCGTACGCGATCGTGCCGTCGGCGCGGGCGATGGTCCCGTCCCGGCGGCCGCCGCGGGTGTACAGGTGTCGGCGGGCGGCGGATTCGTCGGCACGCACACCCCACAGCTCACCCGGCCCGAGCAATGCGTGGGCGCGGCGGGCGGGTTCGGTGATCAGCACCTGCTGCAGATCCACCCGCGCGGCCGCGTCATCGGTGGGGACGGCATGGTCCCAGAGACCAGAAGCTGCCAGCACGTCGAGCAGTGGCGGATCAGCCGGGATGCGGTGCAGATCCAGTTCCCACCGGTCCGCGAGGTCGGTGAGGTAGTCGTAGGTTTCGGGGTAGTCGAGGCCGGAGTCGAAGAACACCACCGGCACATCCGGTTCCACCCGGCGGACCAGGTCGAGGACGACGAGGGAGTCCTTGCCGCCGGAGAACGCCACGTACCCGTCACGGGCGGAAAGGTGCGCCTCGATCCGGGCGGTGATGTCCGCGACGGCCGCGGCACAGGTTTTGACCGACGGCGCCCGGAGCCCGCGCAACGTCGAGATGTCCAGGCCGGGGTCCGGTGTCGTCACCACAGCGGCCAGGCTACGACCCCGCCTCCGCACGGTGCCGAACAGCTCCACTCCCGCGTCGACATGAGGACCCTATAGCCCATATGGGTGCTCATAGCCGGTAGAGCGACACACGATGGTGCCGGGTGCGGCGCCGAGATGCGACATGGCCGGTGCCGATCCTCGGCACCGACGGTGTGCTGCGGTTGAATAGACGGCATGGGGTCGTCCGCGGTGGAGCAGCTGTGGCAGACGTTGTCCGAGAACGAGTTGGCGTTGGTGTGCGTCCGGGGCCCGCAGTACGAGTGGGCGGATCTGATGACGGCCGCGGACCATCCGGCGGGGGAGCTGACCTGGCTGGCCCGGGAGACGAGCGAGGTCGCCGAGCAATACCCCAGAGGCGCCAGCCACCGCACTTCGGCGCTGTGACGGCGCCGAACCTGACCGCGGCACCATCGGATGTGGTGTGGGCCGCCTACACCGCCGCCGTCGGCATCCCGGAACACGCCGAGCCCGCGGATCGGGTGGCCGGGTGCGCGCGGTGCGGGCACGCCACGACGGTGATGATTCCGGTCGGGCAGGTGATCTCACGCCGGTTCACCGGGTTTGAGTCGTGGACGAACTTGGCCGGCCGGCGCCTGTGTCAGGTGTGCGTGTGGGTGTACCGGCGCCGCCCGCTGCGTGTCGACGCGCATGTCGTCACCCGGGACCCGGCGACAATCCGGGCGGCCAGCCCGGCACTGCTCCACCAGGTGCTCTCCACCCCGATCAATGCGGACACCGCGGTGATCGTGCCGCTGCGGCCCGGCCGCAAACACCTCCTGCCCGACGCCTCCTGGGGTCAGGTCACGGTCGACGACGCCGGGCTGACATGGGCCGCCGCGGATGCGGACCGGCTGACGGTGATGCGGCGACTGCGCGGTCACGGCTTCACCGAGATGATGCTGCGGCAGGACACCCCGGCGTACCCGGTGCTGAGCCGGCTGCCGGCCGAGCAGTGGCCACAGCTCCTCGACGACTGGCACAGCCTCGGGGTGTGGCGGCAGGCGGGGCCGTGGTTCGAGGTCGGCCTGCGCGCCAGCCGCCGGTAACGGCGCCCGCGCCGTCGGTTCGGGGTACGCCGGATCCGAACGTATTTCCGAGTGGGGACTGTCCACGAGGCGATGCCAACGAAACTGGGAGTCGGGGACTGTCGTACGCGGATGGCACCGGATCCGTTCGCCGTTCGTCGATGCACCAACACGGCCCTCCTCGGCACCGGGTGCCGGCCCGATCGCGGGTGCGGATGTCCCGGCAGGCCGCCGTCAGGCCGCGGAAGGTGGGACGCAGCCGACGATCCCCGGCCGGTCCGGCCGACGTCTGGGGGCACCTCGACCGGTACCGCCGGCAGCCCACTCGATCGCGTTGACGTGCGGGTATCGGTGTTGTGGTTGCGTCGACGCAACGTCGGCCGACATAATGTGGGTGCCCGAGGCAGTAGCCGAGGGAAGCGGTTCGTGTAGGAGGTCTCCGGGGCGTAAGTACCCCTCGTAGGCAGCCCCACCCAGAGGTTTCCAGCCTTGCGCGCCCACCCATATACGACGAACGCCCCTCATAGTTGGAGGGGCGTTCTCGTGTTTTCAGATCCGTACAACGGTGATGCGGTGCGCGATCTTCGCCCGCATGCTGCCACCGCGCCCCCAGGCCCAAGCATGCACATCGGGCAACCATAAGAGGGAGTTGGTCGGCCGGTCGTGGGTGTACCGGAACGGGACCTCGGCGCCGAGTTCGTCGCGGATGACCCGGTTGTCCTCCCGGTCCTGATCGCACGACTCGATGACCAGGTTCGTCACCGCCATCTGCGCGAGATCCCGCACCGCGGCCGCGAGGGTCGCATCCCGGGCCTGGCGTTCGTTGACCTTCTTCGAGCTCACCAGGTAGAGCCGGCTGCTCGCCTCCAGTCGTGCGACGTCGGAGACGATCTTCGGCGCCAGCTTCTTCCCGACGCTGGTCATGTGGATGCGGGTGTGCCCGGGTGGGCGGAGGGCGTTCATCTGCTTGCGCAGGGCGGTGAGGTCGCCGGACGCGACCGTCACAGCACACAGGGCGTACTCGCCCCGTTTGGATTCGTCGATGAACGCATGCACGCGGAGAAGTCTCCCACCCGGAAGCGACAACCTTCGCAGGCTGAGGCCCTCCGAACGCCGAGCCGAACCCGGTCACCCGCAGGCCAGGGAGCTCAGGGCACCCGGAAGATTGTTCCGCACCACAAGCGCACCGTGCGAGGTAGGAGGCGGTCGGTTCCGCATCCCGGCGGCCGGGGCGTCTCTCGGATTTCTCGACTCGAGAAAACGGCTCGTCTTCTCTAGGATCAGCCGCGATGAACATCTCGGGGAAGCAGACGTTTTCGGTGACAGAGAGCTGGCTGGCCACGGTCCCACAGTTGCCGGCGCTGGCCGATCCGGCCGCGCAGGTGGCGGAGCGGTTGGTGTTGTTGCTGCACTACGGAATCGACTGGTCGGGCAACAACTGGGTGGGTGCCCGTCGCGGTGATTACTGGGACACTTTGCTGCCCACCCGGATCCGGTTGGCCACCTACAACAGCATCAACCTGCATCAGTGGTGGACCGCGTCGGCGGCCCGCCTCGGGGCGAGTCCGCGCACCGACGAACAACGCGCGGAACTGGCCATGCTGCTCACGAGTGAGGCGCGGCCGGTGCTGCAGGTGATGCGCGATCAGACAATCGCCCTGACGTTGCGGACCCGGATCGTCGCGGATGCGGTCCGGGCAGCCCGCACCGGCGACGTCCGGGGGTTGGCGTCGTGACCGTGACGCGGATGTGGGAGCTGGAGATGACCGCGCGGTCTCCGATCTCGCACCGCGGGGAGCTGATCGGCACCACCGCGATCGGCCGGCGAATGAAGGTCCTCCAGCCTGATGGGTCGGTGGAGCTGGTCCCGGTGATCTCCGGGAACTCCTTCCGCGGCGTTCTGCGCCGGATCGCAGAGGGGATGCTGCGCGACGTCCTGCACTACGAAGGCCGGCTCCCGCTCGCGGTCGCGCACGCGCTGCGCAACGGCGGCGCGATTGTGAAAACGCAGGCCGAGCCGATTACCGGCCGCCGCCTGCATCAGCTCCGGGAGTTGGTTCCGCTGCTGAGTGTGTTCGGCGGCGCCATAGGGGCGGCGCCGATCGACGGGTGTCTGCGCGTCGGGCATGTGGTTCCGATCGTCACCGAAGCGACCCCAATCCTCCGTCGAAGCTACGAGGGGCAGCCGATTCCGTCCCGGTTCGACATCGAAGCCCTCGAGTCCTATTCGCACCTTGACGACGTGATCGCCGGTCATGCCGGCACCACTGTCGACCCGGAAGCCGCATCGGGTGGGTCGGGGTCGCCGGTGATGCGGTACGACATCGAAACCCTCGCGCCGGGGACCCGGTTCGAGTCGTGGGTGCAGCTGGTCCGCGGTTCCGACCTCGACTACGCGTTCGCTGCGGGCGTCCTGGCAGAGTTCACCCGGTCGGGGTGGCTCGGCGGAAGGTCGGGGATCGGGCACGGCCAGATTGCCACCACCATCACCGAGCATGCTGAGGGTGGCCCGGTGGTCGATTGGCGGGAGATCGTCGGCGCACGGCGTGATGAGGCCCTGGAAACCCTGCTCTCACTCCCCGCGTGACCCTCGAAGTTGCTGCGGGGATGGTGCCGCTGGTGATCCGCGCCCGGATGGCCGCCGGCGTCGCGCACGGGGCGCCGTGGGGCATCAGCCTCGACGGACTCCTCGCCTCCGAGATCCGGGAGAACACCAAGGCCGCGGCGTTGGAGGCTGGTATCGACTACGAGCCGTACAGCCCGGACACCGTTCCGGAGGATCTGGACCTGCCGCTGGCCCGCTGTACCGGCGACGGCGGCGAGGGGTGGCATTGGGCGGCGACCTTTGCTTTCCCGGAGGACGAGGTTCCGGGCCCACACGTGCAGTACTGGTCCGCCCGCCCGGATCAGCAGGCCCTCGAACAGATGTCGGATCAGTTGCCGGCGTTGGTGTCCGAACGGCAGGGCCGCTACCGCTCCCGGGTGATGCCGCTGCCGCTGACGGTGTGCCGGCACCTGGTGTGGCGGGCCGTCGGGGACTCGGCCGCCGTCACTGAGCTGCTCGCACCCGTGGTCTCGATCGGGAAGAAGCGCAGCGCCGGCCACGGCCACGTCTTGTCCTGGGAGATCACCGAAGAACCGGCCGCCGACCGGTGGGAGTTCGCGCACCTGCACCCGGACGGCTGCCTCGGCCGTACCGCACCCGCGGCCTGCCTGCACGGGCGCGGCGACCTGCGGACCGGTGGGGAGGGGCAGATGGGACTGAGGCCGCCGTACATACACCCCGCCCGCCGTGCAAAGGTGCTGTTGCCATCACGCTAAGTAGTCGTTGGGTGGCGTGTATGCGCCGCTAGTTCGGTGCTCGGGGTGGCGCTGCGGTACCCGCGGAGGTATCTGCCGAATTCGGGTCGGGGCGGGAGAGTTCTGCTCGATTGGACAGGTGCCCCACACTGCGCTGGAGCAAATGTGTCAGGGTCGCGAGGTATCGTCCGCCGTCGCGAATACGCAACTACCGCTCGTCCTTGGTCGGTTATGAAAGAAGGGGCACGCATGCCTGAAGTGTTCGACTGGCTTTCACAACAGCCGAATTGGATCTGGCTCTTTGCGGTGGCCCTCGTAACCCACAGGCTTACACTCCGGCGCGAGAAGTGGAACCGCGAACAGGCCCGGCGTACCGAGCAACGAAAAGCGGTTGCCGACTTCTCCGCAGCGGTCAACGGTGCCGCTCCACAGGCTGGAGAACTCGCAACCTGGCTCGAGCGCCGCAGGGCAGCACGGGACGATGCCGAGTTCGACGACGCAAACAACAAGTGCGATGAGCAGATGAGCAAGTTCGCCGACAAGATCTTCGAGATCCACCGCGCCGCCGACCTGCTCAAGATGAGTCTGGTCGACTCTGAGTTGAACTACCGGGCATCGTTCGTGTTGAAGCTCGCGCAAGACATCTCGGAGCTCGGAGGTGACCGTCGGACGGAACCGAGTTCGAAGGAGTTCAGTCTCGCACTCCTTGAACGGCGATGCACCGAACGAATGAAGCAGCTCATGATTGCCACGGACGACTTGCTCAGCGCGGCCATCTACCGGATCCCACCACAGACGACGTGGCTCCACCGGAAAGTCTCGATTGTCCATTTCAAGAGCAAGGTCGACGAGCTCACAGCCTTCTCGGAAAAGGTAAATGCTGACACCGAGGCTGTCTTCAAGGCGACGGTCGGGGATGTGCAACGACCGACGTTCACCAATAGCAATGGGGCTATCGAAGCGCTTCGGATACGCACCGGCGCTCAGCGCATTGATACACCTGTCGAGGAGAACGAAGCTGAAATTATCGGCGGCCCGTCTGGTAAGGGACAAGTGCGGCTGACACGCGTCGCCGGGCGCGACCTCGACCGGTCTTCTATCGGGCGGTACGTCGGCCGAGCCAACGGCGGCTACAACCAGCTTGGCAAACTCGTAGATCTTGTCCCCGTCCTCACCGACCCTCGAGGGCTTTGGTTGGCCACGATCGCTTGGGGTGAAACACCGACCGAGCGGGCATCCACTCAGAAAGTGAAAATTCCATTCGACACGGTAGTTGAGTTTGTCGAGCTTACAGTCGACGCCAACGCGGGCGGAGAAATGTAAGAACTGCTGGCGATCTCCGGCGCCTAGCTGCGCCGGGATGGTGGTGCTTCCACCCATGTCTGTGATTCATTCGCACGGTGGCCGGCACGAGGCGTCCAGGTAATCGTGATGTCTCCACCCCAATTCCCATCGATGTCGGTGGCGGCAGCGAACCGACGTGACTGGCCAGCACCGATGAAGACCGGGTCATCTGGCCCAACATCTCCGAGCTTGAACGCAAGTGGGTGGTACGCACCTTCCAAGGCGACGGCCTCGGCATCAACCGTGCCCGTGTTCCGCAATACGAAGCAGAACAGCGGGTCGTCGTGAGACTCGATTCGCCATCCGTATTCCCTCTCATGTTCGGCCCGGATTGCCGCGTCAGCGGAGTCCCGTGACGCCTCAGCCGAGCGCTTTGAATGGAGAAGAGCCCATCCGGACACGATCGCAGCGAGACCCGCGATGACTACGGCGACGATATCTGTCATGAGCTGAAATGCTAGTGGTCCGTCTGCGAATTAGTCGAGCGTTTTATATAGTCGACGCATGGTTGCAGCGGCGTTGTCGGTCAGTGACGAACAGCGGGCGGAGTTGAGGCGGATGGCGGCCTCGACGACACTGCCGCACCGGAAGGTGGTCCAGGCGCGGGCCTTGCTGTGGGCAGGCGACGGGGTGGCCAATGCCGAGATAGCCAGACGTTGCCAGGTGACTCCGGAAGCGGTGTGGCGCTGACGCTCTCGCTTCACAGAAGAGGGAACTTCCGGGGTCGGGACGGTCGCGAAGGGGCGAGGCCGCAAACCGAGTTTGCCGGCGGGCACAGTCGAAGAGGTGCTGCGGTTGACCCATCAGGAGCGTCCGGCGGACGGCTCGACACACTGGAGCACCCGGACGATGGCCGCCCGCGTCGGGATCGGGAAGGACTCCGTCGCCAAGATCTGGGCTGATCAAAATCTCAAGCCCTGGCGGGTCGCGACGTTCAAGATCAGCAACGATCCGCGATTCGAGGAGAAACTCGTCGATGTCGTTGGGCTGTACCTGAACCCGCCCGCGCGGGCGGTGGTGTTCTCGTTCGACGAGAAGACGCAATGCCAGGCGTTGGACCGCATCCAGCCGTCGCTGCCCATGAAGCCAGGACGCGCCGGGACGATGACCCACGACTACAAGCGCAACGGCACCATCGATCTGTTCGCGGCGATGAACGTCGGCACCGGGGAGGTCCTCACAGACCTCCGCAAGGGCCACGCCGGAGCCGATGTGCTGCGGTTCTTCAAGCAGATCGACGCCAGCGTCCCGCGCTCGCTCGACGTTCACGTCGTGCTCGACAACCTGTCCGCGCACTCGACCCCGGAAATCAAAGCGTGGTTGGCGCACAAGAACCGTCGCCGGTGGCACCTACATTACACCCCAACGTCGAGTTCCTGGCTGAACCTGATCGAACGCTGGTTCAAAGAACTGACCGACAAGCGGCTGCGCCGCGGCGTCTTCACCAGCGTCACCGACCTTGCCGACGCGATCACCACGTGGGCACAACACTGGAACGAGGAACCCAAACCCTTCGTGTGGAAAGTGACCGCGGAAGACATCATCGCCAAAGTCCAACGCGGCCGCACCGCCCTCCACAAGATCAAATCGCAGACAGACCACTAGCTGCGTATGTTGTGGGAGGTTCGTCGCGTGGTCGCGGGATAGTGGGGCATCGACCAACACCGCTGATCGTGCCCACAGCACAAATGCATTGCCGTCCTGTGGTAGGGCACCGGGATTTGGCCGACGACGGATATCACTGCCTCCGCGCGACTGGTTGACCAACGGTTGCTGCCTTGGGGCGGATGAAGGTGATCAGCCACGGAATGGAACTGATGATGGAACCACGTCGACGTCGGAGTACCCGTTGACTGCAAGGAACTGATTGACGGCGCTTATCCGAAGTTTGGTGTGTCTACCTGGTCCCACCACGATTGTTCGGATGGCGTCCTTGGGAAAAGACATTTCAACGTAGGGCAAGAGGGAAAAGGTGCCGCTCGGCTGGAACTTGATGTCTCTTTCCTGGAGCAGGTCCGATGCGATTAGTCGCCACTCGGCTTCGTTCTTGAATCCGGGGTGCTTGACGAGAGCGGCGGCGCGAAGCGCTAAGCCGACGGCCCGGACAGTGTAGAGAGCGAATTGCTCCACGTATTCTCCGGATCCGTCGACAAGTGCCTCGATGACGTCGTCGACGAGTTTCGCCCGAGCTTTCCTCCCATATTCAACCTTGATGGGTTGTGAGGTGGGGCTGTCCGTCCATTCGTTGCGGTGGTGGTCCCACTTTCGATATGTGACCTTGTGCAACATGTCTTGGTCAAAACCGATCGCGAAGCCGTTCCCGTTGTTGCCGTATCCCTGCCATTGGCTGAGTGAGTCCGCGTGCCTGGTGAGGCTGACGACGTAGCTTCCCATCAGGTGCTCGCCGAATTGCAGGCCCAGTCCGTCCAATGTTTTGAGGGCCGTTTTGACGCTGTTAACCATCACGTACTTCGGGACTGTGGCGTCGGGACGGATGTCCTGGCCGGTGCGAAGGGCTTCGAAGTAGTCGGCGCACGCGACCCGAGCATCCGACGAGAGCGCGCTTGATGACTGCTGATCAGCGACCTCTAGGGCGTTGACAAGGCCTTTCATTCCGTACTTGAACTCGCGGGAGTCATTCAAGTACCTGATATCGGTCCCCCAGAAGACGGTGTCTTCGACGATGCCCTTTAGCCCTCCAGCGTCGGTGTAGTGAAACAAGAGTGAGGGACTATCGCTCAGCGGCATAGCCAAGAAAATACCTGGCCCGTTGCACCTACCCATCCCGTGCCCCGGCACGGGATGGGTAGGTGGTGTTTTGGGGGTCTGGGGGCTTGATTTCGGGGTGGGTTTGTGAGTGGCGTGTGGTTCGAATTCGTTTGTTGTGCAGTGTGTTTCGGTTTGTTTGTGTCGGTGGGGTGGGCTATGTTTTCGGTGTTCCCAATTGATGCGGGGCGGAGGGGGTTGACCACCCTTCCGCTCCGGTGAGTCCCAGGGGTGATCTCTGGGGGTTTGGAGTTGTGATGTCTGTGGATGTTGCGGTTGTCGAGAACGCGGCTGTGTCGAGCGGCAGTGGTGGTGTGGTGTCTGCTGGTGGGGTACTCCCGGCGGATGGGGTGTTCGTCGAGGTGCGCTGCGGTGAGGCGTGGACGTCGGGGTGGTTGGTCGCGGACCGCGCCGAGGTGTCGGCGTTGTCGGCGGCGGGTGCTTCTGCTGTGGGGGAGCGGGTAGTGTCGGTGGCGGTGGTGCCGCTCTCCCCGGAGGCCCCGGTGTGGGAGGGGCGGGTGCGCCCGGATCAGGTGGTGATCGCGTCGTTGCAGCGTCCGGTGCCGGTGTTCTGGGATCGGGTGGCGGGTTCGCTGGCGGCGGCGATGGTGGCGCGGCGGGAGGCGGCGACGCTGCGGGAGCGCCTCGAGGGGGCGCAGGCCGAGCACCGGGAGTGGGTGGACGCGGTCGCGACCTCAGCGCATGCGTGGGCGGACGAGAACAACTTGTGCGGCGAGTTCGATCGGTTCATGGCCGAGCACGATCTGCCGCCGCGCCGCCGGGAGTTCTCGGTGGAGTGCGAGGTGACGATCACGACGCGGGTCGGTGTGACGGTGGAGGCGCGGTCGGCGGAGTGCGCCGAGGACGACGTCGATCGGGAGATGGTGGCGCGGGCGGTGGGTCGCCGGATCGGTGGGTTCCGCCGCCACGATCTGGAACTCGACGACTTCACGGTGCGCGGGGTGCAGGCATGAGTGCGGTGACCGTGCAGGCGGTGCGGGTCGGGGTGGACGGCTGCCTGGAGGTGATCGACCTCGGGGCGGCCCCGTCCACGGGTGCGGCGATCCGGTCGGCGATCGGGTGCCGCTGGTTCGATGTGGTGCGGCTGACCGACGTGTTGGACATGTGGGTCGATGACGAGGGCGCGATCGTGGCGGACGCGGAGGTCAATGTGATGGCGACGGCGATTGCACGCGCCCACGGGGCGATCTGGCAGCCGTTCTGCGGCGTGGTGGTGTTCGCGGCCCACGACGGCAACGGCGAGACGGTGGGCCTGTCTGACGCCCAGAAGGACGCCCTGCTGACCGGCACGGTGTTCGCCCCGATGGTCAACCACTGAACGAGGAAGGGACTCCCCACATGACAACCACGACAACGACCGCAACGGCGAACATCAACGTCCCCACCCCGGCGGGGGTCTACCTGTCGCAGGGTGAACGCGCCCTCGCGCGCGGCACTCACTACATCGAGGAATCGATCTGGGTCTACCTGATGCGGGACTGGGACGGCGTCGATCGGTGGGTGTTGGACCCGGTGGCGGTGGACGGCTGCGGTCTGGATTCGGGCCTCGAGAACGGTGCCCGCAACAGCGAGTGCATGTGCGAGGACCGGGAAGCGTGTGACGCGATCCGGGACCGGATGGACCGGGCACCGTTGCCGTCGGCGGATGATCTGTTGCACCTGCTCGCGGACTCGCTCGGCTACACGCTCACCCGGGCAGACCAGCCGTGACGGCGCTGGTGGAAGCCGTCTTGGTTCGGGACCCGGACGGCCCGACCGACGCGTGGGTGTTCGTCGACGGCAAACCCGTCGATGCGGTGGTGAGCTGCGTCGATGCCGGAGCGGGCTGGGACTGGGACTGGAAACAGCACCGCGACGAAGTGCTCGCGCAGGCATCCCCGGCGGCGCGGGAGTTGCTGCGTACGGTGCTCGACGGTCCGCCGGGCGGGGTGTATGTGGAGGGCCGGGACGGTGCGCCGTGGCTGGACCCCGAGCCGGTGCCGGAACCGACCCCCTAGAACCGCCCGACCCACGAACGTACGCGGCCCGTACCCGACCCTCGGGGTGCGGGCCGCGTGCCCACGGTGGGCTGTGATGGGGCTGTGACCTGGTGTGATGGCATGTCCCCGGTTTGTGATGTGTGGGGGCCGGCGACCTCGGTGGGGAGTGCCGGCGCCGGGGGTGTGGGGGCGGGGTGCCCGTTTCGCCCCGTTTTGAGGGAGTTTTGAAAGGTGTTGTTTCGCAATATATTTGGGTAACCAACTGTTATTGAGATTGTTTCGATGACTATGCACAGCAGCGACACTTTGATGTGTGTAATCTGTTGTTTAACAATCTATTTAGATGATTGAGGATTTGTATTGTGTGGGTTTGCCTCCTGGGGTGGGTGGTATGCTGTGGGTATGACGATGGGCGGTGCGGGAAGGCGAGCGGGCGATGGGTCCGGCGCACCCTCCCGCCTCCCCAGCCTCGTTCGGGTGTCGGGTACCGAATCGAACGGAACGATGGAAAGAGCAGGTGAGAGCCTAATATTCGAAACCCAGAGGAGCGAAGCGACTCGATCAACGGCAACGGGAACAGGCCCACTG
>NZ_CP076046.1:0-117483 GCF_019378875.1 Rhodococcus sp. USK10 | reverse complement strand
GCTCCCCCACCACGGTGTACAGGCTGGGCAGCACACTCGCGACGGACTCGCCCCGGGAGTTCGCTGCCGCCACGAATGCGGCTTCGGTGATCGCCGGTGTCCACACACCGGAGGCGAACGCAGCTCTGGGATCGTCCTCCGGGAATCCGGAGTCGGCCCAGATTGTGGAGACCCAGTCGACGGTCTCCTGCATCCCAATCTTGTGTTCGCTGGTGCGGTTGACCTTGGTGAACACCACGCCAGCCGAGGCCAACGGGTGCCGCCACGCCTCCGCGAACTGCCGGACAGCCCTCACACCGTCCGCGAAGCCGACCGTACCGAGCATCTCGGGGTGCGCCGGGAAGATCGCCCACCCGGACGAGAGGATCGACAGCTCGGTGGTGGCGCCCGAGGACGGCGGGCAGTCGATCAGGACAATGTCGTAGTCGTCGGACAGACCGGACTCGTGCAGGCCCTTCCACATCCGGAGGTGTGAGGCTGCCGGCTTTTCATCGGAGATCGCCTGGAGCGTCCCACCTGGTGACGGGATGACGTCGATCCTTCCGCCGGCGATGAGTGCGCCGCCGAGCTTCCAGGATCGGGTCGCGTCAGGCTGCCATGCATCCGCCGCGGTGTGCACGCACAGGCTCGGGTCAACGTCACCTTTGATGAGGTCGGCAACCGAGTACGGGTGCTCTGCGGTCGGCGCCGTCCCGGTGAGGGTGGTCATGCCGCGGCTGGTGTCGGCGTCGGCGACCAGGACCTTGAACCCGAGGTTCGCGAGGAACATGGCGTACTGGGCTGTCGTGGTCGTCTTGGCGACGCCTCCCTTCTGGGAGGTCGTCGAGCAGGTCTTGTCGAGCGCGGCGTCGGCCTGCTCGCGAGTGAGGGTGGTCATCGTGCCCCTCCCCCACTTGCGCGGCCGACGGGCTGCGACATCGGTGAATGCTGCATCGCGGATCCGTTCTGGTGGTTGTTTTGTGGTGCGAGAACCGTAAAACCCAGGTTCTCCACGACATCCGGGGTTCACAGGTGCTGGTGGTAGCGCGTGACACCTGTGACTCCTGGGATACGTGCGCACAAAGGGTAACGCGTGGGTTCGGTAACTCCCGGGATTGACGCAGTCTGTATGAGCAGCGTGATACCCACTCCTCCCCCATTACCGTTAATTTGCGCTGGTCACAGGACTCACGAGTTGGCTGTAATTCATGCAACTCCCATGTTTCGCGTGTCGCGCGGGAATTCCGCTTATCACGCCAAGTGCTGAACTCGCCGAACCCACAGGACTCCCCCGTTTGGCGTCCTTGACATGAAGCCCGTGAAATCGGTGATACCCGCGTATCCCATCCATCCCCCCACAAACGCGACTCCTGTATCTCGCGTTTGTCGGGCGGCTAGCAGGAATCCCACTTCTCCATCTATTCGTGTATGAAGCGTCTGGCCCACCGTAAGCGTGGATACCGCGGAACCTGTTGTTCCCGTGCTTCATGTCTTCGCCGGGTGTTCCGTCAGATGTGTGGTACCCGGATGACCCGTTGTGGGGTGGTTATGCACATGTCCAATCAACGACATGAGATGCACTGCGAACTGGTTACACGGGTATCGCCCATGAAGCGGGTTCAGCGTTCCATCCGTTGAACGGGCGTTATGCAGGACTAGCCCGACTCATGGCGTGGGCGGGAGTCGCGTCGAATGCAGGAGGTCCACATTTGGTCGAATATGTGCGAAATACGTTATTCACGTATCTCACGGGTAATACAGGGGATGTGTGCCATCCGGGAGATGGGCAGATGTGCGTGTCGCGGGGGATGGGGGAGTGGCACGGGATAGGGGTGTCACGCAATCCGGGCCATTCATGGGCCAGGCGGGTCATCCGGGTGATGCGGTTTTCCCGTCAATGACGCGATCCACGGGAAGTGGGGGAGTGGCACAAGGCGCGTGTTCGGCGCGGCCCGAGTGTGATGCGGGGCATCCGCGTATCCCGTAGTCCGCGTGGTCCACGCGCGACGCCCCATATGCAGAAGATGGGAGACACCCGGACCTCTCAGGTATCGCGGGTGATGGGCAATACCCTGAGTTCAGGCGTTCAGCGCCACTTCTGCGAGATGGGTATGACACAGGAACACCGGGATTCACGCCCAACGCGTGCATCGCGCGATACCCAGAGATCCCGCGCTTGAATCCTTCTGCGGGTTATGGGTGATACCCCGATATCACGCGGTTCGCGCTGCAGGATTGTATCGCGGGATATCCGTTCCTCATGGTTTCCGCACTACACCAGTGGATCACGCAAGGTGGGTAAGTCCCATAGCCAGAAGGTTTCACGGCATCAACAGGTAACACGTGTGTCCCACCTCTGACGTGGACCCAGTTAGGTACGGGTTACCCTCATTCCACGGGTATTGCGGGAGTCCTGACGTGGGCAGGCATTGGGGGAGTGGTGCATATCCCACCAGATTCGCCAGCAGGGGAGCGGATTCCACGCGAGAGACGGGTATTGCGGAGGTTGTGTATCTCACGGGTATTGCACAATTTGCGTGGGCGGCGACGTCTGGCGCTCGGCTGCCGAGCGCCGCGCCGGCATCCGGATTCGAGCGGCGCGCATTGGCGGCTGTGCGGGCCGTTGCGACGCACAACCGGCCGCCGGCGCTAGTCGGGGTCCGGGCGAGGCATTCAGCGATCGCAGAACGGCGCTCAGGCGGCGGCGTCGAAGACGGAGAATTTGGCCAGCCGGCGAAAAGCGTGGGGAGAAGTCGAATCGGGAGCGCCCGTTTTGCCGCCTCATTGCCCCGTAGAGCGCCGAAACCGGCTTCCGTGAGGGGATTGGACGCCAAACGGCCTTCGGGACGCTCAGAGGCGCGCGGTGAAATCGGTGTCCGGAGTACCGGCGACGAGGTCGCGCGCACCCGGCGATCGGCGGCCCGCGGAACGGCTTGGAACCGGCCGCGGCTGGTCGGCTCGCGGGCGGGCACCTCGTCGGAGTTGCTGAAAGTCGCGAGGGCGCCGGCGCCGACGCCCGCGATGGCGAGCAACAGGTGCGGCACCAACGCCGGAACGCTGAGAGCAGCGACCAGCTCGGCGACGATGCTCGGAATGTGTGGCCGACCCCGGCCCTTCACCCGGTGTTGCACGCCGATCCGGCGGCGCCTCCGGCCGCTTCAATCTCCCCAGCTGTCGATCGGACAGCGGTATCCCGGGGAGACAGCCGGCGGTTCGGGAGACACCGCGGCCACCGCGGAAGGAATCCGCGGACAGCTTCACGATTGGGGGGGAGTTGCCTGGGCGGTGCACCCAGCGCCCCTGAGCCGCGAGTCCGCGGAACACCCATGCCAAGAACGCGTATGGGGCCGACACCTCGAAAGGTGCCGGCCCCGTCGTCACGCCGCGCCCAGACGACCACCAGAGGCACCTGGACGACAGCCCTGCGACCACCATCCGACTACGCGGACAGGGTCGGATTCCTCGATCGGATCGGATCCCGCTACCACCACGGAGGGCGGCGTGAACGATCTCAGCCTACGTCGAACGCGCCTTGACGACCGGTGAACCCGTCCGCGCACCTGCGGCGTGTCACCGAGCCCGCGGGCGGCTACTGGCTCCGGCTGCCGCCACAGCGGCCGGTCACCGCCCCAGCGGGCCGCCAGTTCGGACAGCACGCCAGGGGAGGAGCTTGCCTCGTTGCTGGATGCCCGCTGCCGCGCGTTCTTCCATCGCACATTCGCGTTGGCCCGGTTAATTCCGCCGAGCACCTGCTGGCACTGCCGCCACGGCACGGCCAGTTCCCGGGCGCACACCATCGCTGCACCAGTCACCGCGGTCGCCATTGTCAGCCGGCCACGCTCGTCGACGTCCCGGGCCTACGCGCCACGCAACGCCTCCAGCGCCGCGGCTTGCTATATCCAGGAGCGAGGAAGGTGTCAGCCGCCATGTTGCTCGACGTATACGAGAAGGTGGGACAGGCCCTGTCCGAACAGCTTCTCCCTCATGCTGGCAGAGGGTAGAGAGCAGCTTCTCCACCCTGGAATTGGTTGTATTAGGGGCGGCCTCACCACCTCAGGCGGTTGTGTCTTGGTTTGAGTCCGCTGATTCGTCGAGGGTGTCGAAGATGGCCTGAATGCGGGCGAGGAGTTCGTCGGTGCGGTCGTCGAGGTCTTCGAAGGTTGTCGTCAGGTCTGCCATCGCTTCGGCTGTGCCGCGACGTGCTGCCAAGCCCGATTCATACCGGGCCGCGATCTCTTCGGAGGACAGCTCGGGTTGTTCGACAGGTGTCGTGTCATCGCCGCCGTTGATGGCCTCGACGACATCCTCGACAGCGTCGGTCCAGCCGTCGTCGAAGAATTTCACCTGGCGTTGGATGCGGGTGTGGGTGGCGCCGGTGAGGTGTGCGGTGAGGATGCGCGTGGTGGCGCGACGGGAGAGTCCTGCCTTGCCCGTGTTGGCGTGGCCCCACTTATCGAAAGAGGGCAGCAGCGGCCCGTTGTCTCGGATGGAGGGGAGCAGTTGGAGGCCGGTGATGGTGTCGTCGGTGACCGGGGTGGCGGTGGTGAGGGAATCGCCGAGCCATCGGTTCGACGGCGTTCGGTCGGTGAATGCCTGCAGCCGGGCCCATCGCAGGTACACGGCGACCGTGTCGGTGCGCGGTGATTCGTCGAGGTCATGGTCGACGGTGATTCCGTGGCTGGGGATGCGGACCGTGTGTCCGTCGAAAGTAACGTCGCTACGCTTGAGTCGCCCGATCTGGATGGGGGAGAGCTGCAGTCGGCACGCGAGGGTGAGGAGGAGCGCGTCGCGTCGACCGAAGAGACCTCCGGGCCAACCTGTGGTCGGCAGCCGGCGGATGACCTCGTCAGCGGCGTCCCGAAGGTCCGGGCGAGGGCGGTTGCGGCGGGTTAGGCGTTCCCGCAGCGCATGTGCAGTTCCCGGTTTCGGGTAGCCGCTCCGGTGATGGACGGTGTTAATCGCAGTCACGCGGCGCCGGTGAGTGCTTGTGGCGGCGGAGTGTTCGTCCAGGTACATTGCGATCGTGAGCGGGTCCGCAGGCAGCGCGGACAGGTCAACCGCGGTACACCAGTCAGCAAACAGCTCCCAGTCGTATCGGTATCTGGCGCCGACCGCGATGGCCGGCGCCATGTTCACTCGCGGGGAAAAGCTCACGGAGTCATCGTCGCATCACTCTCGTCCAGAGCGCGCGTGCCAGGGATTGACGTGCTGTGGGGACCTAGAGGCATCCAGCAATGTCTGCCTCCAAAATCGTCCACAGGTCGCGGCGGCCCGCCTCCCCTCGATGGTGGGGGACGGACCGGTGATCGTTGATGCTGGGGCTGGGGCTGGGGCTGGTCAGGATGCTAAGCAGCCCGACCGCCTGCGGTAGGCACTCTCGGCGATGTTTCGGCGCTCTGCGACCGTGTGCATCGGCGTTGTGCTGGTGGTATCCCTATTGCGGAGTTTCACCCTCGTCGGACTGGGGCCCGGGCTCAACCACGGCTTCCGCTTTGCGGCAGCGGGCACGAAAATCGATGTGATCATTCCCCGTCGGACTCCGCCATGGTCCTAGTCGGGCTTGTACTTGAGGCCTACGATTTCCGAAAGGGGCTTCTGCCCACTCAAGCCGTCGACAATCGCCTTGAGGATGTTGCTCCGCGTTTCGGCCGACATGCCCTGCACGACGCCTTCAAGTTGCGATGCATGCTCCACCGCTTCAGCAAGTGGCAGCAGCCAGTTTCTGGGGCCTTGCCGAGGTGCGAACTCGCCATGTTCGAGCCGAACGAGTTCTCCTACGGTGATCCCGTCATCGGCTTGCGTTTCCACTGCCGGCGTGGAAATTAGCGGGCGAAGCGGGTGACGGCGTTGCCGGTCATCGGGTTGTGCTCGCGGGCGTAGATCCCGACCGTGGTGGGGGAAGCGTGCCCGGTCTGCCGCTGGATCTCATGCGGCTGGGCACCGTTGCGGAGGGCTTCGGTAACGAACCCGGCGCGGACGGAGTGGCCACCGAGCTGCGCGATCTTCGCTGGGGACAGCCCCCCAGCTTGGGCTGCCCTTCGGTACACCGCGTGGATGGCCTGACCGGACAGGGCGGTGTCACCGAGATTGCCGTTAACGCGGATCGGCCGGAACACCGGCACATCCACCTCGTCGATGTCGGGGTGGGGGAGATGGCAGACGTGACCGGTGGCCTCATCGGCGGTGCGGAGCAGCCTGATGATGCCAGGCCGGCCGGCCTGCTGGTGGGCGATGAGGACGTCGAGCCAACGGCGGTAGGTGCACGGCCCACAGATGGTGTGGGTGACCGCGACCGGTGCGGCCTTGACGAGGCCTTGACCGGTCTGGTCGGTCTTCGAGCGGCGGACTCGCATGTGTAGTCCGTCGCTGGAGTGGATGAGGACGTCGCGAATCTGCAGGTCGGACAGCTCAGAGCGGCGGAACGCGCCGAGAAACCCGAGCAGCAGCAGTGCGGAGTCGCGGCGTTCACGCATCCGGGCCTGCCAGGCCGACGCCTGCGAGCGGAGTGTGGTGACGATGTGTTCGATCTCGGCGAGCTCAAGCGGGGCGACGCGTTTGACGGGGCGGTCGCCGGCTGCGGCGTACGTGCGGCGTAGACCGACGACCGTGTCTTTGACCAGCTGAAATTCTCCGGGGCCACGGTGGTCGACCGCTCGGTGCCAGTAATTGATGGATGCCACCCAGCGGGCGAGGGTGTTCATCGAGTAAGCGCGTTCGCCGGTCTCGGTGCGCAGGTCAGCGCAGTTGGTGAGGTAGTCGGCGACAACTGCGGGGTGCGCTGGCAGCGCGATGTGGCCGTTCGTGGTGCACCAGGCGGTGAACTTCTCCCAGTCCTGCCGGTAGTTCCGAGCGGTGGACGGGGCATGGCGCTGCTCAAGTGCGGCGACAATGCGCGCCTCGGCGGCGGGGGAGAGGACCGGCAGGGCCGCAACCTCGTTGGTCACGCGGACGGTAGAGGTGGTTGCCGCGATGACAATGGCCGCGTCCGTCGTGGTCTCGGTGGTCATCGCCGCTCCTTTCCTGTTCAGAGGGAGCCTACTGAGCTACACCGACGATTCTGCGTAACCCCAGCTCATACGCCGCGGCCCCGGCTCACTTGGGGCTGGTCCAGGTCGGTCGAAGGGATTCTGGGGCACTGTTTCATCACTGTGACGTTTCGATCGAGTTCCTTGCCCGGGGCGGGGGTGCCGAAGCCGGGAGTTCGCGGGGGAATGAGGCGTCCCAAGGGAGAGCACTGGAGGCGTCTATCTGCTGCCGCGGCCCGAAGTAACCCTTGTGCCCCGAAATAACCGAAATCGGCGTCTGCCGAGGTCATTCAGCGCCCGCGACCCGGAATCTCGGCCTCCCGTGGTCATCGAACTGATGATGGCGCTAACTGCCATTAGCGTTATTTAAGCCATCAAAACGGGCCGCTACTGAAACTGGATTCCGATCCACTCCTAAAACCCAGGTCGTGTAGGTTCCGCAAACCCGTGTTCTCCAGAATCGGTCTGCCTCATGAGACATGAGAATTCTGGCGTCGAGGCTGGTCAGCGAGGGGTTCGTGCCGGGCGGTCGGAATGGCTGCACCGACTGACTCGTGAGATGTCGCCCGCCGGCTGCAGGGCTCGCGATCACGGTGGCCGGCGGTGATCGCCGACGGCGACGAGTCGACCGCGGTGATCGAGACGTAGTCGAGTACCTTCTGCAGCGTGCTCGTCACCGATCTGCGTCATTTCCTCGATCTGCCGGATGAGGTCCCCGGGCCGGCCCGCCGTCTCGCCGAGCAGCTGTACGACCTGGTTCGCGCCGCCACCGCCGGTGACACCGGTGCCGCCTGGGTGAGCGCGCTGCCGTGCCGGCGACGTCCGGGCAACCGCCGCTGCACCGGCAAGATGCTCGTGCTCCGCGCCGCTACCGAGGGCCCCATTGCCTGGGAATGCAGCACCTGCGGCGACGGGGGACGCATCAGCGACTGGGAGGGCTCACCGTTCGACCTCCGACGCGCTCGACCGAGGGAGATCAGCTCGGTGCACCACCTCCGCATCCCCGACGAGGTGGCTACGACCCTGCGCGGCATCATGCTGCTGGACGCCGACTGCGAACGCGTCGTCTTCCGCGCGTATCTCGACGGCGACGACATCATCCTGCCCATCCCCGACGACGACCTTGAGGAGCTGATCGGGTACGTCGCCGCCGACGCCAACCACGAACCGAACCGGCGCCGCCAACAGCGCCTCGACGCCGCGTTCACCGTACTCAGTGAGGCCGTCGAGAACCCGCACAGCTCACCCCCGGCACTGGTGGCTGCCGGCGACAGAACCGGCGATGTGCCGCCGTGGCCGGGACCGGCGGTTCCCCGTCTGCCGGAGCTGGATATTGCGCGGGTGCAGCGGTGGTGCGGTGCCCGCGTTCCCGAGCACGCCCGGCATGAGGTTCGCCTCGAATGCGAGATCGCGGCGCGACATCTGACCATCGTCGAGCGGCGCGCCCCCTGGTGCGACGACGTCGGGCCGGAGTGGACCAGCCTGCCGATCGCCCGGCTGCGCTACACCAAGGCCACGAAGACCTGGAGTCTGTACTGGCGGGACCGCAATCTCCGCTTCCACGCCTACGAACCGCTCGCGCCGTCACCGCATCTCGAGACCCTGCTGACCGAACTCGACCGGGACCCGACCTGCATCTTCTGGGGCTGATGAACCCAAGTGCGTCCGATGACGGGGGTGCCACATCAAATCCCCGCACGAAGCGACACTGCGGGACCTGACACCGACACGATCGCCGGAATCCGTCATCGACACATCTCCGGAAAAACTCAGATCAGGATGACATAACTGACATCGCCGGTGCGGCCTCACTGGCGTGAGCAGGGACGACGTTGCGCTCCGAGCGCCCGGTTCCCGCACCCTCACCGGCTTCCCCGGGTGGCGACTGACCGGCAGGGAGCAGGTCAAGCGTGGCCATCGGGCCACGAACGGGCCGTGGTGGTTCTCCTCCTCGGGCGGCGGCCGATTCGACCTCCAGGCCCCGCGGGGTACCTGCTACGTCGCCTTCGACGAGAGGACCGCGATCCGGGAAATCGTCGGGGAGGCGCTGGCGTCGCTCGGGGTGGATCGCTCACGCCTTCGCCGCCGAACGGGCCCTGTCGACCCTACGGGTACCGGGCGCCCACGAGCTCGCCGACACCTGCGCCGAGCCGGCCGCCGACTTCGGGGTCACCCGCGAGTTGTGCACCATGACGCCGTACGACGTGCCGCAGGCCTGGGCGGCGGCATTCGATGCCGAGTTCGACGGCATCCGGTACCAGACGCGGTTCACCACCGGAGCGACCGCCAACGCTGCCGCCGTGTTCGGTCCGGCCGGCGGGGCCTCCTGGCCGGAGCCGTTCGCGGCGGCGGCGCAGCGTTGCGGCATTGCGGTACAGCCGCTCCACGAACGGTGCGCATCGTCGACCCGCCGATCTGACGACCTGACAAAACCGCGCCCGACCCGTCGGCGGCCGACCCAACGTCTCGTCAACCCCGAACGGCCCAGCGACTTTCTCACCGTCGGGCGCTGTCACCGTGCGGCGAATCGACCGATTCCAGCGCCCAAGTGCTGGCACCGCCCGGTATAGGCGATGCGACACGGCATTTCGCCCCACAGCCGGTCCTTCGCGGTCACCGGACCTGGGTGTTGCTGCGGGCGGGTCCGTGGATGGTGACGCCGCGTTGCGCTGTTGCGTGGGCGCCCTCGTCGAGCAGGATTCGGCTGTTGTCGGTGGCGTGGACGGTGGTGTGTCCCTCGGCGTGGACGGTGACCTGGTCGTAGGCGTAGATCGTGGATTCGTCGGTGCCGCGGACCTGAGCGCGGTCGACGGCGTAGACGGTGGTCTTGTTGCGGGCCTCCACCCGAGCGTCGTCGAACGCCTCGATGACGGCGATGGTGTACGCGTAGCAGCGGGTGTGTCCTTCGAGCTGCACCAGCGCCGCGTCGGTGACGACGATGGTCGGTGACTTCGTCTGGTTTTGCGGTGTGCTGGTGGTGATGCGGACGCGGGAGGTGCCGGTGATCCGCAGGGTGCCGGCGCCCTCAAGATCGTGGAGTTCGAGGATCTGCTCGGGTGGGGCGTCGATGACGACGGTCTTCGCGCCCTGGGCGAACCGGGCGACGACGTCGGTGGCGGTGCGGCACGGAGTCCGGGGTGCGCGGCACTGCTGCTTGCGTGTACGTGTCGAGGTGGTTGGGCGCCTCATGCTCGACAACCTAGCCGCGATCGCCGCCGGGGGATGGGTGCCGCGCGGGAGGCGACGACGTGAGTCATCGCGACAACATTCGCCGATGCCGTCGATCGTGCTGTCATGCCGCCGACCGACCGGTGGAATTGATCTGAGCCACAATGGCCCGGGCCCTGGAGTAGTCAGCCCGCCCGTTCGATCTGGTGGGGAACCTGCCATAGCGGACCCTCGCCGGCGCTGAAATGGGGAGCGCAAGCGCTCCGGTCGAAGTATTCCGACGTGTCCCGCGCTTCTTACCCCGCGTGGTTCTCCACTCTTGCTCTTCGTTCCAC
This sequence comes from Rhodococcus sp. USK10, assembly GCF_019378875.1. Taxonomy (NCBI): domain Bacteria; kingdom Bacillati; phylum Actinomycetota; class Actinomycetes; order Mycobacteriales; family Nocardiaceae; genus Rhodococcus; species Rhodococcus sp. USK10. Next base: position 106,976 of record NZ_CP076046.1, on the reverse strand, counting down.
CAGGTAAACAGCTCGCGGTCGACGAGATGTCGGGAGGCACGTCGCGCGTTGAAGCCCGCAACCCCAAGGGTCTGCGCCGCCATCTCGAACACCCGCAGCAACTGCTCACCCGCGGCATTCTCAGTGAGCAGCCCCGCCGAATGCAGACGGGTGAGTGCCCTCTGAATGAAATTTGTGCCGTAGCCGGTCTTCTCCGACAATCCGTTCAGGCTCTCCACCCCGGACCGATAGAACCAGTGGACACGTGCGGTTGCCCCGCCGAGTCCGCCGCACCTCGGCGGACTCCAGAGATCGTGGGTGTGGTGAGGCAGGAGCGAAAGCCCGGATCCAGAGGCGGGGGCGGGTTCCCCTTGTGTTGCATGAGAAGAAGTCTCTATGCCCACATCAGACGGCAGGTTCAGGGTCCACCTCGCAGCTCGTGTGCCTGCGCTGGGAGTGGTCAAAGTGACCCAGCCTTCCCCCGCCAACACACGCAGCCTCCGCGATACCGTGGAGGCGTCCAGGGCGCACGCCTGTGCCAGACGCCGGCAATCGATGTCGAGAACCCTAGTCCGGGCGGTACGCGCCAACACGGTCAGCGCGTGCAGGATCCGCTCGTCACTGGCCCCGCCGCGCCGGCCCCAACGCGCCGCTGTCGCTACGAGGGCATGCTCGATGCCGTCGAGTTCGTCGTCGATCGGTTCACGCGGCGCCTGGCCAGGGTCAGCGGTGAAGGCGGCGGCTCGGGCGAGGGCGCGGGACCACTGGCGTTCAGTGTCGCCGCGGCCGCGGGCCGCGTCCTCACGAAGCCTAATCAGCCCCGGGGCGGCGGCAACGGCGGCCCGGGCGTCGTCCAGTGAGTGCCCAGCCCGCGCCATGGACAGGAAGATCGTGTGGGTCAGGGCGCTGCGGTCGGTGCCCGGCGCCGGTGCGGCACCTAGTAAGGCTGCGGTGCGGTGGGGAAGGGGTCGGCGGGGGCGGTCAAGCCGGGGACCCGCGGAGTCCTCCACGATCCGCAGTGCGGGCGAGCTACGGGCGACGGCGGATGGATGCGGTTCACTGTGGGGATGGCGCGCGAGTAGCCAGGTGACGACTTCGGGGGTGGTTCCGCGGCCGACTTCATCGAGCACCGCCGAGAGGGCCTGGCCTTGCAGATGTGGGGTCGAGCGGCCTCCTGCCCGGTGTGGCGCTCCCGGCGGGCGCATCGCACCCGTCACCGGATTCGTCAGGGCCGAGGTGTCGAGACTGGGGTAGTGCTGGGCGAGGGCATACGCCAGTCGCCGAACCTTGTCCGGGTCTGCGCCGGCTTCGGCAAGCCGGACCCATACGTGTTGCCCGCCGGTGGGTCCGGAGTGAGTTCGCAGATGCGCCACTCCCAGCTCGGTCAGCTGAGAGGCGAGACGGTCCGAATCCTCGAGCGCGATGCCGCGTCCATGGCGGCCGCTGTCGAAGTCGAATCCGAGCAGGCGAAACCGCCGGTCGGAGTCGGTGAGGTAGACCGCCCACGGAAACTCCGGCAGCTGCGCTGGGATGGAGACAGTGGCACTGTAGTTGTGTTGTCGGTCGGGATCGATGCGGACTCGTCGGCGCGGCGACCACAGTCGAGTACACGTGCTGTAGAGCCGTTGTGTGTTATCGGGGTCACCACTTGGCGGGGTGACACGCGCATGGGTTTCTAGACCTGCATCAGGGCGTGAGATACCCTGAGACCAGACCGGCAAAGTCTGTCCCTTCGGGGAGATGCAGTACCACTGAGATTCGAGCTGGTAACTCGAATCTCACCAACCTCGAAAACCCTCGGCCTACCCGCCGGGGGTTTTTGGTTTCTCAGCTGGTCAGCGGCACCGCGGATAAGTATGTGGCGGCTCGCGAGTCATCCTTTGGTGTCGGAGTCCCGCTTTCGCGTCCTATGCGGAGAGTGGCAACACCCCCTGGTCCAGTTCGCGCACTAGCTCGGGATGCCCGGTATGCAGGGACAACAAGTCAGAGACGTACTGGCTAACTGAGCTTGCCCCAGCCTTCTCGGCCAGTTTTTCGAGATCGCTGTACACGGCAGTCGGAACACGGCCCAAACGGCCACGATCGCCTTTGCTTGGCATAGCCATCCGAATCTCCTTGCCTTGAAGCTTCTCTACGACGTCCATCCTGGTCCAGATTGGACCGCCAAGGCGCTCCGACACGCTGGGTAAATCCAGATATTGTTGCCGTCATGTCCGAGCAAGTCGTTCCGTTCCTCTAGTTATGTTAGCGGTACATGAGCGATATGGCACTTAACTATATCTGGGAGACTCGATTTGCGACACGTTCTCGTGGACAGCGACTGCGGGGTGGACGACGCACTGGCATTGGCCTTTCTGGTCGGCTCGACAGACATCGAGCTAGTAGGTGTCACGTCGACCTGGGGAAATTGCACGGCAGAAGAAGCGGCAGCGAACGCCCGATACGTGCTCGACGCGGTGGACGCAAACCACATACCGGTGACCAGCGGGTCTCATCCACACACTTCGTGGCGGCGCGGCGACGCTCACGGACCAGATGGCCTCGGTGGGACCGAAGTGCCTCGGCCGCGGTGGGCCGGTCCAACGAATGCAGCAGAGATGCTCGTTCGGTTCGCTCGTGACCATGCAGGTGAAGGTGAATTGCTATGCATCGGGCCTCTGACGAATCTGTCGGCAGCTCTAACGCGTGAGCCACGGTTACCCGAGCTGCTCAAACACGTAGTGATCATGGGTGGTCACGGCGCGAGCAATAGTGAATGGTTGCGGCAGGTCGGAGATACCAATACTCGACATGATCCGGTTGCCTCCCAGCATGTCGCGTCCTCGGAACTGCATGCACTCTGGATAGGAATCGATGTCACTCGCACCGTGCTGCTCGCAAACGAGGACTTCGGCGGTAATGCGCCCGGCAGAATTCTTCGCCGAGTCCATCAGGACTACGGGGTCAGCCGAGGAGCGGCCTACGGGTACGACCCTCAGGAGTGCTGGCGGGTTCCGGCACACGATGGCGTCACTGCCTCGTGCTTGGTGGACGCGGCGGCAGCTGGCCTTGTGACGGAGTCCGGCCGGCTGAGCGTGGTCGACGGATCTGATTCCGGACCTGTACTGAAGGTTGTAGGACCAGGTCCTCACCAGATCGCGACAGGAATTGACGGAGAAGCAGTCCGCACGATGTTGCGGCGGGGGACGCAATGATCGGGCTGAGACGGTATCTCACTCGATTGAAGGCGCGACGCATTGTGGCGCAGGCACTCAGCCACCACGCAGTGACGGTCGAGGACCTGCGCCAGTTCTGCTCCAACCGCACAGGCAGGAACGTTCTGCTCGTACCCTTCCCGGTCTCTGGTCTGGAGGATCGGCCTTCCGGATTCCTCTTGCGCGCCCGAAACAACACCGATTACGTGTTCTACGATCACAGAGCAGGATCGTGGCGGGCCACCCTGATTATCTGCCACGAACTAGCACATATCCTTCTGGACCATAGCTGCGGAATGACCGAAGTACTGGACGACCAAATGCTGACCGCTTGGTTCCCGTCACTGTCTCCGGAACTGCTCAAGGACGCACTCAAACGAACCGAATACGACACGATCGCGGAGTACGGAGCCGAGTACTTGGCTACCAAACTGCTGATCCTGACGCTACTCGATGATCTGGACTTCAAAGCGTTGCGTAGCTCTGTGCAGATCGTGTGTGCCAACAACATGATTCAGGCCTACGCGAGCCGATGAGAAACCACTTACCACTCGCTCTCGATCTCGGCATACTCATCTTTGCCTGGATCGTTGTGATCTCCCGCTTCTGCCTGGTCCGCAACAGACATGCGCGGATCGTCACCGTGCTCATCCTGTGCTTCACCGCGGTAGACACTCTTAAGGCTGGCCCCATCAACGACGCGCTCACCTTCTACCTTGATGCCCGCACGGTCCGGTTGGCTGCACATGTCCTGTGTGTAGCAGCAGCCGCGGCTGCAGCTTGGGCAGCAGCAAGTGCAGCGAAACGGCTACGGCCCGCACGCCTCGCCTCCGGGGTCGTCGCTGCATCAGCCGGCCTTATCGCTCTTGACGGGCTGGCTGGTCAACGTGACCATGTCATTGAAGCGGTGCATCCGCAGGGCATCGCGGTCGCTTATTTCACAATCTATGCAGGCTCGATCGTCGTGTTCGAAGCGTATGCCGCGACAGTTCTCGCCGCCGCGATCCGAACCGATAGGCCGAACCGCGGACTGCTCGCGCCTTCGGCTACGGTCGTTGCCCTCTTCCTGGCCACAGGTCTCAATGCGCTCACGCTGTTGTGGTACGCAATTCGTGCCGCCGCCGGCGATATTGGACCGGTAGAGCAATTCCAGCGGAACTCAAACGGAAACCTCTTCGCGTACTTCACATTGGTGGTGGCGTTGGTCGGTGCAACAGCGGTGATGCGACGAACGAGTGGTGAAAGTGCTGCCAACCGTTCATCCGTCAACGTCACCGAACTTCAAGCTCTGTGGGGAGACCTGACCGATGCCGCGCCGCACGTAAAGCTCGATATGAAAGACCTAGACCCAGACGCGCGCACAGTGCGGATGATCACGGAGTGCATTGACACCCTCTATGACCTCGGACTAGACCCAGCGACAGTCACCATCACAGATCTACACTCCAGCTCTACCGCGCCGAACCTGAAGACCCTCACTGATTCCCGCGTCACCGCAACTGATGTCATCAATCTTGCGCGACGCTGGGATTCCCAATCTCTTCGAGACTGACCAGGAGGGCTTTACGCTGACTAGCGCTAGCAGACCCACGCAACATGACGCACTCGGGCCCCGCAGCGACCAGCACCTTCAGCAGCCGGAGTTCAGTGTAGGCGTCATTCTCACCAGGAGTTCCGAAGTACGTGGCGTGAGCGGTACTTCTGTCGTTGAAGACACCGCTGATCTCAACGAAACGATGCTGCTGGTCCGCTGTGAGGTCGCCAGCCAAGAGAGCCTGCTCGCTGCAACCGATCGCCGCCGCAACTTCACCACTACTCAGCGCCGTAACACTGAGAAGCAACTCAACCTTTTCGTGGTCGGTGACTTCCTCAGACATCTGCATCATCATCCTTTGTCAGGTCGTGGGCAAGAGAACGACGTCGAATATTGGCCTTCGTTCGGGCCGGGGTGATGTCGTCCGGAGGGACGGACCAAAATTCTTCAAGCGCTTGCGCAACCCATGTCGGGCTGATGTGCCCCTGTTCTCCTCGATCTCGGAGCATGGCCGATGCGACTCTGCCTATGTGCGGCGAAATCAACGTTCGTAAACGGTCGACAGCGGCAGCCAGCTCTGGCTCGTCAATATCGTTGGCAAGCCGACGAAGCTCGGCGCTCACCTCAACAAGTTCGCCCAATGCTGAGTAGGTAATCGATACTTCACCAGCTGGTACACCGACCTCAACAGAGTCCAAGGGTGTCGGCTCGCCACCCTCGTACGCCGTCGCGGCACTTCCCTCGGCCCACCGCAGCACGTGGTCAAGTTTCTTGAACGTCGCGACACGCAATGGCGGTGACTCCCCGCTTTCAATCCGCACCATCGTCGGCTCAGATGGCCCGCCTGATGCTGCGACAGTGGCAAGGCTCAGCCCCAACTGACGTCGACGCAGATTGACCACATCGGCGAACTGCTGCATGTCGGGCATGGAAGCAGCGTACTTAAAGAGGCCAACCGACTTTGACCCCAATACGCCAATACGCTCACCACACCCACATCATACTTAAGCGTTGCGTAAACACAGCTCGGTTAGGTACATTCTTATCGCTAATGTATGCAGCTTATGTAAGCGCAGCAGACGACGTTAAGCGGGTACGACGACTTTCGGGGGAGGGTCTGCCAGGTGACTAACCGACGTCAGTATCGACCGGTCCCAAGAAGCCGCGGTGCCATTGCCGACGGCTCGCCGTGCAAGTCCTCAGGTGCGTTAGTGATTGGCGTCTCTGCACGCACCTGGGGTCTCCCGCTCCCTGCATTTAGACGCGTTGCGCATCCATGCCGCAGGATCTCAGATCCTCGCGGGTCGTTTCCGCACCCATCTGGAGGAGCCGATGAACTCGGGCATTCGGCCGTACCCGTCTGCTGATCGTACCGACGCATCGAACCTGTTACAGGCGACTTCCGCCTCGACGTCCTCGTACAAGTCATTCGACAGCGTGCGCCGCCCGGTTGGTCTCGTCGAACTATGCCCCGGCCGCCAGCCGGGGCACATCTGTTACCGCCTCAGACTGTCAGGTTTCCCTGTTTGTCCAGTAGGCCACGCGCTGGTTCCGTACACGTCACCGACGATCGGTCTTCAACCCGCCATCTGATCCAGATGACGGAAATTCATTTCAAAGTTGTTGTCATTCATATATTTCCGATTCGCCTTCGGTACCTGCGGTTGCACAGAGGTGCATCGCAACGGCGTTTCTTCGAGAGAAAGCGAGTAGCGATGAGTAGATCAGGTGGGGGCCGGCATCGTCGGCGGGCGGAGCGGGCGGCGGTGTGGTGTGCGGTTCCTTTGGCGCTGTGTGTGGCGTGTGCGGGTGTGGCGCAGGCTGCTCCGTCGCAGCCGGGCACCGGTGGTGGAAGTCAGCCTGGGACCGGTGGTGGGAGCCAGCCCGGAACGTCTGCCCCGGCGCCGGAGCAGGCACGGGATTATCTGCCTGGGTACACGCCGTCGCCGAATGTGCAGAACTCGGAGTGGCGGCAGTACTCGGATTGGGAGACCGGGTACCAGCAGCCCCAGTACGAGGCACCGCAGTACGCGCAGTGGTCGTCTCTGCAGACCGACGACGACGCGGCGCCGTCGTACCAGCAGTCGTACGTCGAAGAACCGGGCCAGGCGGCTCCGTCGGTTGGCGAGCCCCTCCCTGCTCCGCCGATGGTCGAGCGAAAGGGGATCGCGCCGGTCGAGGCACCGGAGGGGTACATCTTCACCGGTGCCGGCCTGGTCAAGCAACCGGATTGGATGCCGGATGAGGACCGGGACCGGATCACGAACACGATCGCGGCATTGCAGGCCGACGCCGGAAACGCCCTGACCGACGCCGGCGTGAACGCACCACAGGCGGACCGGATCACCGGCGGTGCGATCGGTGGCGGCCTGCTCGGCGCGGGAATCGTCGGTACCGGCCTGGCTGTGCCAGCCGCTGCTATCGGTGCCGGTATCGGCGCGGGTATCGGTGCTGGCATCGGTGCGGCTGTGACCGCTCCGACCGGCGGATGGGGTGTCGGTCCGGGTGCCGCGATCGGCGCCGGTACCGGGGCGGTCGTCCTCGGTGCACCCGCGTTCGTGCTGGGCGCCGGGTTGGGCGGTGTCGGCGGCGCGGTGGCTGGTGCCACCGTCTTCGGCGGCCAGGACGTGACCGTTCAGGAGCCCGCCCCGGTACCCGCTCCCGAAGCCGCTCCGGAGCCGCTGTGGACACCCCCGGTGGTCGACACCACGGCGGTATCGGCTCAGACCTCCGCTGTTGTCGAGCAGGTTCAGGCCCTTCCCGGTGGTAGCGAAGTTGTCGAGCAGGCTCGGGATTTCGCGGCCGCGGCACCTGTGTACGTCGAGCAGGCGACTCCGCGAGTTGATGCGTCCGCTGCCCTGGTCCGGGACGCGGCGCTGGCGCAGCCGGGTGGAGACCAGGTCGTCGCCTCGGTGGAATCGGCCGGGACGAACGCGGCTGCTGCGGCCGCACCGGTCATCTCGCAGGCGGCCGCGTTCGCGGGCGCCGTCGTCCACGGCCTGAACGCCTGAGCGGGGTGAGGACATGAAGTTACTTCCCCGGGTGGCCGCGGCAGCGGCGGTGGCGGTGATTGGGGTCGGGTCGGCGGGAACGGCGTATGCCGGGCCCGCCGGGCCGGCGAGCGAGCTGGTCGGTCACTCGTGCCCGGTGTTGTTCGCTCTCGGGATCCAGGGAACGGGGGAGTCGTCCCCGGACACTCCGGCGACGCTCGACACCGGCATGCTCTCGCAGGTCTTCATGCCGATGATGGTCAAGACCACCGATTCTGCGGGGGATACCCTCGCGGGCCGCGCGTATGTGCCGTATCCGGCCGGGTTCGGTGGTGCGGTGCCCGGTGCGAATGTGCCGTATTCGCAGTCGGTGGAGGAGGGCCTGCAGAACCTCATCGACACCGCCGCAGAGGTCGCGCAGGCGTGCCCGAACACGGTGTTCACCGGGGCAGGGTATTCCCAGGGTGCGCATGTGATGAGCATGTTCGCCAAGCGTGTCGGCGCCGGTGAGGGGCCGATTCCGGCGAACAAACTCGTCGGGGTGGCACTGTTCGGCGATCCGACGCGCGCACCGGGTTCGCCGTTGTTCCCCGGCGCCGCAGGCCAGACGTCACCGAAGCCCGCCCCGGGCACGACCGGCGCCCAGGTCGGGAAGATCTCGGCCCCGGCGCAGGCGACTCCCGAAGGCGGCGGTATCGGACCGACCGCGGACACCGCGGTGGCCTATGGGTCCCTCACCGGGCGTGTGGCGTCGATCTGTGAGCCGGGTGATCTTTCGTGTGATGCACCGGCGAATGCGCCGATCATGCGGGCGGTGACCAATATCGCCGGGCAGAGCGAGCTCTCGTCGGGGGATCCGATTCGGTCGTTGACCTCGATCAGTGAGGCGTTGGCGCTGACGACGATCAAGACGGCAGTGCCGGTGATCAATGAGGACATCCAGGGCACCACGCTGGCGAACTTGTCGATCGACCCGAAGAAGTCGTTGTCGGAGCGGGTGGCGATCGCCTCCGATCCGCGCACGGAAATGCCGACCGCGCAGGAAGCGATCAGCGCGGTGTTGAAGGTCGGCACGATCGGGTTCAACGCCGTCAAGACGGTCGCGAAGGAGGTCCTCACTCCGGCGAACATCGCCGAGCTGGCCACGGTCGGTCTCGCGAATCCGGCTGCCGGCGTCGCGTTGTTTGCCACGAAGTTGGTGGGGGCGATTCCCAAGCTCGTGCCGCCGGCGACGACGTCGCGGCTCACTCGGCAGGCGTTCGACGTGGTCAAGGACAACATCAGCGACAACGCCGACCTGGTGTCGACGACAGCGCTGACGAAGTACTGGAACACGGTGCGTGCGCACGGTTCCTACGGGTCGACGCCGGTGACCTCGACCGGGCAGTCCGCGGCGCAGTTCGTGGCCGAGTGGTTCGCCGCTCTCGCCAAGGATGTCGCGGCCGCAGCCGTCTCGTCGTCGGTGACGTCCACACCGCGGGTGACCTCGCCGACCACCACGACCCCGCGCACCAGTGCGTCCGCTACCCCCACGTCGTCGGGGGCGACGAGTGCGCGTCCGACGTCGACCAGCCCGGTCGCTGCCGGATGACCGACCCGGTTCCCTGGACGGGTTTCGTCCGGGGAACCGGATTCGCACAGAAAGGGATTCGATGATGACAGATACCAACTTCCGCAGGCCTGACCCCACAGCTGGTGAGCTGACCCGCTGGTATCCGTCCTTCACCCCCGCCGCTGCTGCCCTTGCGGACACCTCGCCGGTCGAGCGCCCCACCGAACCCACCCCGGTCCTGCCCGTGGACCCGGCCCCGCCGGTGGCAGCGCCCGCACCGGCACCTTCGGTGGCAGGGGGCACGCGGCACCGGATTTCGCCGCGCGCAGTCGCCGGACTCGGGTCCGCTGCCGCGACAGCTGCGGTCGCGGCGGGCCTGGGGGTGTGGGCGCTCGGTGGCGGGCAGGACAGCTCGCCTACCGCTGCTGCCGTGACCGCGCAGCCGACCACGGCTCCACTGTCGTCAGCGGCTCCGCGCCGATGGTGCGATCCGGCCGCAGCCGTGGACGGCGTGATCATCGGCAACGGCCCCGGTGGAACCGACTCCGGCCCCGCCGCGATCCTCGCGTTCGACTTCGCCTACTACGTGCAGCGGTCCGGAGAAGCGGCACGCGCCGTCGTCGCTCCCGACGCCGTCGGTGTCGAGCCCGCCAACCTGCTCCAAAGCGCCATCGACACCTACATTCCCGCCGGCGCGGAGCACTGCGTGACCATCCGCGCGGCCGAGCCGCAGCGATTCCTCGTCACGCTGCGCGAACGCCAGCCGAGCGGGGAAGAAGTCGCCTACACCCAGCAAGCCATCACCACACGAGTGGTCGATGGACGTCACGTGATCACGTCGATCGGAGAGGCATCATGAGCACCGAACCCGAATGGATGCAATGGCTGGGCCAGGAGCCGGAGCCCGAAACGGACCTGCCCCCGGCAGCGGTGGTGCCGCTGCGAGGGGCCGACAGCCCGGCCGCGACCCCGGACAGTGCGGCGCCAGCCGAGCACCCGGCACCCGCACCCCGAGACCAGGACCCGCAGCGCGAGGCTGCGGCCACACCGGTGTGGCCGCAGCCTCGCGCTACAGCTCCGCCGCTGGTACTGGTCACCGGCGTAGGCGGGGGAGCGGGAGCCACAACGACCGCGGTCGGCATCGCCGGGGCATGGGCGACCCACGACGCCCACTCCTCGGTGGCGGTGGTCGATCTGACCGTCACCGGCGGTGATCTGGCCTCCCGCGCCGCCGCCGAGGACCGGGTCACCACGATCGACACCCTCATCGAAACCGCTGAGCCTGCCGCGATCGTAACGGAACTGCCCCGGTCGACGGCCGGCGCTCGGATCATCGGGCGGGGCGAGAGCCGGTTCGACGACGCGGTAGTGCACCGGGTGCCTGACCTTCTGCGCTCTCACGTCCACACCGCGGTCTACGACCTGGGCGCGGACGCGCTTGGCCTGCATGAGTGCGTCCGGCTGCGGGAGGACGCCGATGCGGTGTTCGTACTGGTGGTGCAGGCCCGGGCGGATGCGTTCAACCGGCTGCGCGGCTACCTGGACCTGCTCGCTAACGCCGTCGGGGAGTGGGTGTTCGGGCGCACCGTCGTGGTCATCTCGCACCAGAATTCCGCCGAGCCCGATGTCGACCCGTCCGAGCTGATCGCCCATCTGGCTGGGCTGGTGCGCGTCGAGGAAGTGCCCTACGACCCGCACCTGGCCACCGGGTTGGCGATTGCGAGTTGGGAGCTGCGCGCGGCCACGGTCACCGCATACGACCGGATTCGGCGGGCGACAGCATCCGCCGAGGGTCGGCAGTGATGATGTCTGCCCGCAGCTTCTCCCGCTGGTCACAGCCGCAGGCAAGCGGTTCGGGCATCCCCGTCCGCCCCCCGAACAGGGTCGCGGAGATCTGGGATCGGCCGGTACCGCGCGGGCTGGGCAGCCCGGCACCGCTGGTGTGGCTGCTCGGCGCCCACGGCGGCGCGGGAATCAGCACGCTCGGTCATGTCCTCGACTTCGCGAGCGAGTGCGGTCAGAAGTGGCCGGCACCGTTCGAGGGGGAGTCGCCCTTCGTGGCGATTGTCGCCCGCGAGCGCGTCGATTCCCTGGACATGGCCGGTGACCTGATCCGCCAGCATGTTTCGGGCATGGCCGGTAACAGCACGCTGATCGGTCTGATCACCATCGCGGACCGGCCCGGCCGCAAGATCCCGAGGGAGATCGACCAGACCCGAAAGATCGTCGGAGGCCTGGCCCCGACCACGTGGCGGATCGAGTGGATCGAGCACTTCACGCTCGTTCGCGACCGAAGAGAACTTCCGGTCTGGTCGCACCGCGACCCGGTACCGGAGAACAAGAAACGCGCAGCCCACGACCCGACGGTCGTTCCCAGCGAAATCGCAGAGATCGCTGGGGCGCTTCGCAATTCGATCATCACCAGGCTGGGCCCGGGCACCTGACCGGGGCCTGGAACAACAAGGGAAAGGGACAACTCGAATGATGCTGCTACAGAGCACACTCGACACGATCAGCGTGCTGGCACAGGGGATCGAACTGCCCCCCGAGCCGCCGCCGAAGTCGGAGAAGCTGCTCGAACTCGGCCGTTGGGCGTCGTGGGTGGTGATGTTCGCCGGCGTTCTCGCCTTGGTCTACGGCGGCGGGAAGTTCGGGTGGGAGAAGTTCAACGGTGGCTCGCTCGAGTCGCCGAAGATCATCGCTGGCGCCCTGGTCGGCGGTGTGATCGCGGCCAGTGCCGGCGGAATCATGGCCTCGGTCGTGTCGTGACGGTCGTCGCGATGTGGATCCCCTCGGACGCGGTGACCGAGCCGCTGCTGCAGCTCGGCCGGTGGGTGATGTGGATCATCTTCGCGATCTTGACCATTCGCCTCGTCTGGTACGGCGGGCTGTTCGCCTGGAACAAGCAGCGCAGCCCGTACGAATCCGAACCCGCCGCTCGAATCGGGATGACGCTCGTCGCCGCGGTGCTGTGTTCGGCGGGCAGCGGTATCGCCGCAGCTCTTCTGACGTTCTGACAAGGAAGGACCATCTGATGATCACAACCCGCCTGGCGGCAGCGGCACTGGTCGCTGCCGCCGCGGCGGCGCCGATGATCGCTGGTTGCGGTTCCACTGAGGAGACCACCGCAACCGACTCGGTCACCACCCCGGCGCCGCCTGACCCGACCACCCCGCCCGCACAGATCGAATGGGACCGCTTCCAGTCGATCTGGCTTCCGTTCGCCGAGGAGGGCCCCACTCGCAACACGGGCAACGGTGCGGTGTCCGGGTTCTCGCACACCCCGCAGGGTGCTGCCCTGGCAGCGATTCATCAGACCGTGCGCATGTCGGTCGCCCGCGACGACCAGTGGGCGGCCGTTGTTCACGACGGTCTCGCACCGGGACCCGAACGTGACGCGTTCGCCGTCAGCCGCGCTCAGATCAGTGTCACCGCGATCGCCGACCCCGCCGAAGCGCCGACGCTGGGTGGGTATGTCGTCGCCGACTACACCGATGAGCGCGCCGACATCGCGATCCGCACCTCGTTCTGTGACCAGTCGGCCGCGATCACCGACACCACGGTCGTGTGGACCGGCACGGACTGGCAACTCCAGCTCCCGGCCGCCGACGATTCGGCATCCCGCGTCCATGTCTACGACCCGCAGACCACCACCTACGACACCGGCCGTGAGGTGGCTCTGGCCGCGCCGAGCCCCGCATGCACCGACCAGGAGGGCACCCCGTGACCACGGACAACGCCGAAGGCACCGACCAGAAGCCCGAGGGCTCCGAGTCCGCCGACCAGCGACCGCGCTCGGGCCGCACGGCAGCGACGAAACGCGGCCTGGGGTTCACGTTCTGGCTCGCCGTCGTGTTCCTGGTGATCGTCGTTGCCGGCGGCAGCGCCGCGTACTTCGCGTTCGGTGACACCGACGACACTGCCAGCGCCCCCGCGCCGGCGGTCACCGTTGCTCCGCAGACCGAACGGCCCGACTGGGGTCTTCCGTTCACCGACGACCTCGGCCGCCGCGTCGAGGTCCCCCCGAATCCCGATGGAGTCGCCCTCGAGCAGGACACCGACGTCCGCAAACCTGCCACCGACATCACCGGCGCCCCGGGTGGTCTGCAATGGCAGCAGATCCGCAATTTCCCGCTGCCGTTCTCCACCACCGACGGACCCACCGGCATCGACGGCCGCATGGCCACCGGATTCGCCCAGACCCCCCGGGGTGCGGCACTGGCCGGTCTCCAGCTCTACACCCGCGGCGGCGCCACCATGGCCGGTGCCGCCGAGTTCTACGCCGACCGGGTCATCCCCGACAGCGACCCACTCGAGCAGCTGCGCCAGGATTTCCTGCGCCGGGCCACCGATGCGATCGCATCCGGTCGAGGCGACGAGCGGGCCCTGTTGCCCTACTTCCGTGTCGATGCCTACCGAGTCACCCAGTGGGACCCGCAGCGCCCGGACTACGCGGTGGTCGAGTACGCGATGCTCAAGGAGAGCCGCACCGGCTGGGTCTCGAAGTCCGCGGAACTGCTCTGGCGCGACGGGGACTGGCAGATCAAGCTCACCGCGGATCTCTACGGCGGGCAGAAAGAGGTCAGCAATCTCGGGGGGTGGACCCAGTGGCCCGCCCGCTGACCCGCATCGTCACTGCGCTGGCGGTTGTCCTCGCGATCGTGCTCGGTGCGGCGACCACCGCGGCCGCGCAGGACACCGAACCCAAACCCGGCGAGGACCGGTCGGTGGTGTGCCAGGGCGTGGAGGTCGCCGGCCAGGGACTCGGTCAGCTGATTCCCGGTTTCGGCGGAGTCAACGTCCCGGGCCTGCCCAGCACCGGCGATGTCGTCGGCAACTTGTCCGGCAGTCTCTGCGACAACAACGGCAACCCCGTCGGCGCGGTCAAGGACTTCGCGAGCGAACAGCTTCAGGAGCAGTGGGATTCGCAGTTCGGCAATATCGTCTCCTCGATCCTCGAGGGAATGTCTCAGGCGATGGTCATGGCGATCACCTGGTGGATCAAGATTCCCAACGCCGACCTCGAATCGTTCGGCCCCCTCGCTCAGATCAACGAATACACGCTGTGGATCCAGTCGTTCCTTCTGATCATCTCGATCGGATTCATGTCACTGCGGCTGGCCGCGGCCCGGCGGCAACTGATGGTCGAGCAAGCCGAAGAAACCTTCCGGACCTTGTTCCGTGTGGTCGTCACCGCGGCGACGATGTCCGTGCTTGTCGCGCTCGCCACCCGCGCCGGTGACGCGTTCGCGATCGAGGTGGTGGGCGCGACCTCGAACAACGACCCCGCCGGGACCGTGCAGTCGATGATGATCCTGGGCGCGTACTCCGGGATGGCGCCGGGACTGATGCTGATCATCGGGTTCTTCGGCGCGTTCGGCGCTCTCGCACAGGCGTTCTTGATGCCGATCCGGCAAGGGTTCCTCATCGTCGCCGTCGCCGCTCTGCCTGTCGCGGCCGCGGCGAGCGGAACCAAGACCGGATCGCAGTCCTACGACAAACTCCTCGCCTGGGTGATCGGGTTCTGCCTGTTCAAACCGGTCGCATCGTTGGCGTATGCGATGGCGTTCTTGACCACCCAATCCTCCGCGCTCGACGTTCCCGAAGGTCAGACCCCGACTCTCCAACAGTTCCAGTACTCGCTGATCGGAATCGCGCTGCTCGCCTCCACGGCGCTCGTCCTTCCGGCACTGATGCGGATCATCACCCCCGCAATCTCGGCGGTCGGCAGCGGCGGCTCCGGGGCAAAGGCCACCGCCGGGGCGCTTCTCGCCGGTGCGGCCCTGCTGACCGGCGGCAAAGCTCTCGGCGGCAAGCTCGCCGGCGGCAAGGCAGTCCCGCCCGGCGGCGGATTCTCCGGTGGCGGTGGCGGAAGCGGCACACCCGGTCTCGTCGGCGGCGGCGGAAACCCGGGGAACGGCGGTGGCAGCCGCGGGAACAACAGCGGAAGCCGAGGCACCCCGTCCACCCCCGGACCCCGCCAAGGCGGGCCCCGCGGCAACGGGGCGAATGCCGGCAGCGGCCCGAAGAAGGGCAGCGGCGCGAAGGCCGGCAAATGGGTCGGAGCCGGAGGAGGCCGCGGCAGCCGGTCCGTCGACAGCGCCGCCGGTGACCTCGCCGGCGACAACTACGCCCACCCCACCAGCCGCCACAACATCCCGCGATGACCAGGAGATACCGATGACCAGTGAGATTGCGCGAATCCAGCTCGGGAAGACCGGCGACGTGTGCGAGCTCTACCGAGCTGGCGTGTTGCCGCCGGTAGAGGCTTTCCGCGCCGCCGATCCCGGCTCGTGCGAGGTTGACCACGCACCGACCTTGCTGCCGCCCACCGGTGGTGATCGTCGGTGAGCGCGACCCGAACGAACAGCGAACCGCAGGTCTATCTCGGGGGCCGGGCACCTCGAAATGAAGGCGTCATGGGCCTGTCCGGGCCGGTGACCTGGTTCATCCTCGGCACGCTGATCATCTCGCTGCTCGTGCTCATGCGCTGGGGCCTCAAAGTCGGCGCGATCACCGGCGGGATCCTCCTGCTGGCCGTAGTCCCCATGGTCCTCAAACGTCACGGCCTCACCGGATACGAAAGGTCCCTTCTGGCAATGCAATTCTTCGGCGCACTCCGACGTAAGGAGAACATCTACCGCGGCGGCTTGTTCTCCGAGATGCCCGGCGGGAAATCGCAGCTTCCCGGTGTCCTGGCTCCGACGAAGATGTACGAGGGCGAAGACAGCGCCGGCTACCGGTTCGGCATGATCCACATGCCGAAGACGAACCAGTACACGATCGTGATGCGTGCCTGGCCACAGGGCGACGAGGCCGTCGACCGGGGGCTGGTCAACCAGTGGGTCGGGGAGTGGGGAATCGTCCTGGCCTCGGCGGGTCTGACCAGTGACATCGAGGGGATCGTCCCGGTCCTCGACACCGTTCCCGAGACCGGCAACGCCCTGCTCACTCAGGCCCGGGCCATCACCCGCGTCGACGCCCCCGCACTGGCGAAGGCCGTGGTGTTCGAAGGCGCGACCGAGTTCCACCGCGACGAAGTGCAACTCGCGGCCCGCGTGGCGATCACCTTCGCCGCGACCACCGATGAACGCAAGAAGGACCCCGGTGCGCAGGCCGTCGAGATCGGGCGCCGTCTGCCCGGCATCCGCGCCGCCATCGAGGCCTCCGGTGTCGCGGTGCGCCCGATGACCGCCGCCGAGATCACCGGGGTGGTGCGCCGCTCGTTCGACCCGGCATCGCAGCTGACGATCGAACGGGCCGAAGCCACCGGCGACGACCACGGGATCACCTGGGACAACGCCGGTCCCATCTCGCACGAGAACAAGTGGGAAGAGTACTGGCACGACGGCGGCCGGTCGGTGACCTGGCTGATGAGCGCGGGCCCGAAGAGCGCCGTCGACGAATCGACGCTGCGCCGTCTGATCGCCCCGCACCCGGACCTTCCCCGCAAGCGCGTCGCAATCGTCTACCGCCCGCACCGTGCCGCGGACGCGGTCAAGATCATCGACGACGACTACCGCAACGCGATCGTCGCCGCTCAGAACCGCAACCGGGGCATCAGCTCGGCCGCCGCCCAGATCGACGTCGAACTCGCCGAACGGTCCCGCGACGAACTCGCCCGCGGACACGGCGCCACCCGCATCGGGCTGCTGATCACCGTCACCGAACCGATCGAGGCCGACATGCCCCGAATCGATGCCCTGGTGGGCGACCTGGCTGTGCAGTGCCAGCTCAACATTCGCCGCTGCTACCGGTTCCAGGACGCGGCATTCGCCGCCTCCCTCGGCATCGGTGTGCTGCTGCCCGACCACGCGTCGATGCCGTCGGCGCTGACCGCCTAGAAGAAGGACGCACACTGATGTTCGAGATCATGACGCCCGAACAGCGGGCCAAGTATCAGACCCGTGTCTACGCCGGTGGAATCGGCGGCGGCTGGGCGAAGTTCAAGATCCGCACCGACGACAACCGTCGCCGCAACGCGAGCGCCCGCGAGCGCACCGAGCTCGCCGCCACCGCGGGTGGCCCGAAGCTGAGCGATCGGGGCCACCGCGGGGCCGGCGGCGGCCGCGCCGCATCGGTCGGCAAGCAACCCGAACTGCGCTCGACGAGTGTGCACGCTGCCGGCGCGTTCTGGCCGTGGTCCGTCGGCGCCGGTGCCCCCGCGGTCGGGCCGGTGATCGGCAGCCACCTGGTCACCCACGCCCCGGTCTCGTTCGGGCTGCTCAACTGGTTCCGCCGCGGCTTCATCACCGCCCCGGTCGCGTTTGTCCTGGGCCTCAACGGCTACGGCAAGTCCTCGTTCGTCCGCAAAGTGATTCTCGGCGCGATGGCACAAGGGGTGACCGCGCTATTCCTCGCCGACAAGAAACCCGACTACCGCAAGATCGTCGAGGAAGTCGCCGGTGAGGACGCGGTCGTCGATGTCGGCTACGCCTTCGGGCACATCAACCCACTGGCCGGTGGTGTGCTCGGGTCGATCATCCCGCGACTGGCCGCGTTTCCCGATCTGCAGCTGCGTTGGCTCGAGGAACTGCGGGGCCGCCAGACCGAGACTGTGAGCGCCCTGATCGAATTGCGGCGCGGACAAGCGATTGAGGACTGGGAAGAGTCGATCGTCGGCTCGGCCATCGCGATCCTGTTCGACGAGAAGGGCTTCACCCCCGACGAGCCGCCGCTGCTCGAGGACATGCTCGGCCTGATCATCGAGGGTCACCCCCAGCTCCTCGAGGACGCCGGAGTCGACACCATCGAGGACTACCGCGAGGCGGTGCGGCCGCTGCGCCGATCCCTGCGCGCCTTCGTCAATCCCAAGAGCCGGTTCGGGCGGATCTTCAACGGACAGACCACCCACCCACTCAGTCTCGATCACCCGGCGATCGGCTTCGACGTCTCCCACCTCCCCAACGGGGACAAGAAGCTGCGCGCTGCGGTGATGCTGGTGTGCTGGTCGGACGGATTCGCCCTGATCGACGCCGCGAACGCCCTGACCGACGCGGGCCTGGCTCCGCAGCGGTTCTTCGAAGCGGTGATGGATGAAATCTGGGATGTGCTCGGACTGGGCCCCTTCATGGTTGACCGGATCGATGCCCTCACCCGCCTGAACCGGCAGATCGCCACCGGGCTGTGGATGATCACCCACTCGATGGCGGACCTCGAGACCGCCGCCGACGGCGCCACCACCTCCCGCGCGGTCGGATTCCTCGAACGCGCCCGCGTGAAGATCATCGGCCCGATCCCGGAGAAGGAAATCGACCGCCTCGACGGCGTGGTCACCTTCACCGACACCGAAGCCGACATGGTCACCAAGTGGTCGTCCCCGCCGCCGATGACCGGTGAGCAGCCTCGGGAAGACCAGCCCGCCCCGCCCCCGCCCGGAACCGGAAACGTGCTGATCAAGACCGGTGACGACCCGCGCGCCCCCGGAATCCCGGTCCACGTGATCTTCACCCGCTCCGAGATCGAATCCGGAGTCCACAACACCAACGCCCGCTACATCGACACCGCCGCCCGTGAGGAGGACGCCGCGTGATCCCGCAACGCCGCTACCGGGACGTCTCCCCGGAACTGAGGACCGCCGCCGTCAAAAGTGTTGCCCTCCTCCAGAACGAGGTCTCCTCCCGCTGGCGGGCGATCCAGCTCGTCGCCGAAGCCACCGGCGTGCACCCGAACACGCTGCGCAACTGGGTCGAAGCGCACCCCGACGGACCCCGATCCCCGCGCCGCGACCTCGAACGCGAACTGCGCGAACGGGATGCGGCGCTGGCCGCGGCGTCGGAGATGATCGCCGACCTGTCGTCCCGGATCCCGGGCCACGCCGGGCGGGACTGAACCCGGCCGTGGACATCAAGAAGCTGGTCGCCGCCGCCGTGGCCGCCGTGTTGGGACTCGTACTGCTGGTGGTCGTCGTCGCCTCCGACAGCGGCAACGAGTGCCCGGCCCCGGCGACGCCCGGCGGCAGCACAGCTCCTGCCGGATCACTGGTCAAACCGACCAAGTCCGGCACCACCACACTGACCTCGGGGTTCGGGCCGCGGTGGGGGACCGAGCACCGGGGCATCGACTTCGCCGGCGAGGTCGGCACTCCCATCTACGCGTTCACCGACGGCCGGGTCATCGCTGCCGGTCCCGCCTCCGGATTCGGTAACTGGATCATCGTCGACCATCAGATCGACGGGAAGGTGTACTCGACCGTCTACGGGCACATGTTCGACGACGGTGTGCTGGTCAAGGCCGGTGACCGGGTGTCCGCCGGACAAGAGATCGGCCGTATCGGCAACGCCGGCGACACCACCGGCGCGCACCTGCACTTCGAGGTCTGGGACGGGGGCCGTCTCCCGGACGGTGTCGGCACCGCCGTCGACCCGGCTCCCTGGGTGGACCAGGCCATCGAGCCCGGCCAGGCACCGGCTCCCGAGACAGGGGAGAGAGACGGTGGGGCGCCGACCTCGCCCGGCACCGGCGCGGCCCCGGGGCTCGCGGTCTACAACGCCCGCCAACTCGCGATCGCCAAGCAGGCCGTCGCGATCGGGGAAGCGATGGGTGTCTCCGAGCGCGGCATCACGGTCGCCCTCGCCACGATCGGCCGCGAGTCGACGTTCCGGATGCTCGCCAGCTCCGTGGTGCCCGAATCCCTGAACTACCCGCACGACGGCGTCGGCAGCGACAACAAGTCCGTCAACCAGTACCAGCAGCAGGTCGGGATCTGGGGATCGGTCGAAGAGTTGATGAACCCGGTCACCGCGAACGTGAAGTTCTACCAGGCCCTTCTGCAGGTCTCCGGGTGGGAGTCGATGCCGGTCACCCTCGCCGCTCAGACCGTGCAGGCCTCGGCGCACCCGGAGGCGTATGCCCCGTGGGAAGACGCCGCCCACGCCATGTACAGCGAGTTCAAGGGTGCAAGTAGAGAACTCACCACCGACGAACTGTCGCAGATTTCCTCCGCCGGCCGGGCGACGGCCGTCGCAGCGGGAGGAATCTTGCCCGATGCGTGCCCACCCGCAGGTGGGGAGCACGGTCCGCTCGCACCGGGCCCGTTCGGGCAGAAGGTCATCGAGGCCGCGTCCCGGTGGCTCGGCACCGAATACGCGTGGGGCGGCGGTGACGTGAATGGCCCCACCCTCGGGATCAGCGACGGCGGCGGTGCGGCCGACGCCCACGGGGACACGGGCAAGATCGGCTTCGACTGCTCCGGCCTGACCCTGTACGCCGTCTACCAGGCATCCGGGGGTGCGATCAGTCTGCCGCACTTCACCGGAGATCACTCCAACCCCGGCCAGCTCTACGACGCTCGCGGGCAGGACATTCCGTTCGAGAAGAAGCAGCCCGGTGACCTGATCTATTTCGGGTCCGGTGGCAGCACCCACCACGTCGGCATCTACCACGGCGTCACAGACGGCCAGGACATGCTCCTCAACGCCCCGCAATCAGGTGATGTCGTCTCCATCCAACCGCTGTCCAACTGGGCCGGCGAAGACATGTACGTCCGCCGATTCGGCGACCAACCCACAGAAAGGCAACCCCAGTGACGAACACGATCCAGGACACGAAGGGGACAGGGCACATGACGGACAACGTGATCGAGAACCCCGCACCGAAGAGCGTGGCAATCAAGAGTTGGGGCCAGGAAGAAGTCGACCCGCACAACTGGGCTGCCACGGTGCTGGGCGAGCAGACCGACATCCTCGAGGCGAACGGATGGCAGATCACCGAACGTCAACGCGACATCGCGTATCTGTCGGCGCTGGAAGCCCTGGATGCCGAGGTTCTCCGGCGGCCGCTGCGGGGGCGGGGTCAGCCCTCCCCGGCGTACGCCCGCACGATCCACCAGATCACCGCCGCCGAACTGCGGAAGGTCGCCGGTCAGCCGGACCCGGTCCGGCCCTGGGAGATGGTGTCGCGGTGGCTGCTTCTGGCGGCGGCCGCGGCCACCGTCGCCCTCACCTGGAAGGTGGCCCGCGACACCGCCCGTGAGTTCCTCCGGATCGACGACACCCTCTGGTTGGGGCCGCAGCGGCAACAGATGGCAGCGAACTGGTTGTTCTGGCTCGGGCAGAGCGGTGCCGTCGCCGCCGGACTCCTGCTGGTACCCGCGCTTATCACCACGATGGTCACCCTCGTGCGCCGCGTCCGACCCCGATACAGCCATGAGGCGACGGTCCTGGTCCGCGTCGCATTGGTGGTGTGCATGTCCACTGTCGCCGCGATGCTCACCAGCGCGATCACGCTCGCCGGGCTGGGCCGGTGACGACATGAATCGGCATTACAGCAGGACGATCCGCGGCAGCGTCGCCGCCGCGATGGTGGCAGCGGCTCTGTTCGCGGCCGGGTGCGGCAGCTCCGACGATGGGCATGACCATGGGGCCGAACCGATGGACTCCGGTGGCCCGACCGCGGCATTGACCACTCCACCACCGCCGCAGCTGCCGGAACAGTTCAACGGTGTCGATCAGAACGATCCGGAAGCGGTGATGGTCGCCGCCGCCCAGGCCCTGTTCAGCTACACCCCCGCGACGGACCCGACGCAAGCCGCTGGCGCCGACCGGGCCGCAGCGCTGCTCGACGAGCGGTTCTACGCCGAGAACAAGGCGGCGTTCTCCATGCTGGCACCGATCACCGGCGCCCAGTGGGACCGGTGGGCGAGTGCGAACGCGACCGTGACAGCCCGCGTGGCGGTCACCGGTGACAACCATCCACCGGATGCACCGGCCCGGATCTCGCGGGTGGTCGCCGTCACCCAGACCGCGACCACCCCAACCGGAGCGGTGCAGGGCGAATCCACGCTGGCGGTCTACATGAGCGCAACCCGCCTCGGGGTGTGGCGGGTGAGCGCCCTGACCGTCCGCTGACACCGGCAGACGTGACCGACAACTGCAACGACATTCAGGAGTGATGATGACGAGTTCGACCAAGACAGCCTCGGCCACGACCCTCGGGCGAGGGGAGCGGCGATGAGTGACCGTGGAGTCAAGGATCCAGTCAATTCGGCACGCGAGATGTATCTGATCGCGGCAATGGTGGCCGTCGTCGGAGTAGTGGGCGGCGGGGTGATGCTGGCGCTGCGCCTGGGCACCGACCAACAGGTGCCGGCGAACCCGGCCGTGGTCCTGATCGACCTGGTGAAGGGCCACCTTCAGTGGTCGACCACCGCAACGGTGATCATCACGGTGTACGCGCTGCTGGTGCTTGCGGCAGCGTTCCTGATTTTGGTGCTGGTGGCCCGCAGCCGCGGCAAACGCACCCGCGTCGACACCAAGGCCAAGCACATGGGCCGGTTGCGGGACGTGGGATCGCTGACCGAGAAGCAGTGCCGTACGGAGTCCGACCGGTTGGGTGTCGTCCTCGACGAGGGTGCCGCGCCGGGGGTCCCGATCGGCAAGCACCTGTTGTCGGGGCAGAACCTGTACGCGAAGTACGAGGACATGCACGTCGACATCTGGGGTCCACGTTCGGGAAAGAGCAGCTCCCGGGTGATTCCGGCGATCCTCGAAGCGCCCGGCCCGGTGCTGACCACCTCGAACAAGCGGGACGTAGTCGATGCCACCCGCGACCCGCGTGAAGCCAAGGGCGGGAAGGTGTGGATCTTCGACCCACAGAAAGTCGCCGACGGGGAGAACACCTGGTGGTGGGATCCGCTGTCGTGGGTGACCGACGAAGTCCGGGCCGCGGACCTGGCCGCGCATTTCGCTGCCGGCGACGACGGCCTGGACGCGAAAAAGGATGCGTTCTTCGACCCGGAGGGACAGGACCTGCTCACCGCCCTGTTTCTGGCGGCCGCGTCCGCGAAGAAGCCGATCACCCAGGTGTACACGTGGGTGACCGAGGAGACGAACGTCGAACCGGTCAACATTCTCCGCAAGCACGGCTACGACCTGCACGCATCCGGTCTCAGCGGCCAGTACAACGCGCCGGCGAAACAGCGCGGCGGTGTCTTCGGCACGGCCCGGAAGATGATCCGCTGCTTGAAGATGCAGTCCATCCGGCCGTGGGTGTCGACCGACGGCCAGCGAAACCGGCTGCCGCATTTCGATCCGCGGGCGTTCGTCCGCTCGAGCGACACCATCTACCTGCTCTCCCGTGAGGGCAACGGGTCCGCCGGACCGCTGGTGACGGCGCTGACCGTCGCGATCTGCGAGGCGGCGGAGGAGCTGGCCACCCGGTCGAAAGGCGGGCGCCTGCCGGTGCCGCTGCTCGCCGCCCTGGACGAAGCCGCCAACGTCGTCCGCTGGACGCAGCTCCCAAAATTGTTTTCCCACTACGGCTCTCGCGGAATCGTGATCATGGCCATCCTGCAGAGCTACGCCCAGGGCACCGAAGTGTGGGGCAACAAGGGCATGGGCATGCTGCACTCGGCCGCGAACGTGAAGGTCTACGGCGGCGGCTGCGAAGTCGCCGTCGACGACAACTACCTCCGATCGCTGTCCACCGCGATCGGGGAGCACTGGGAATACAGCGGATCGGTCTCCTCCGGCCGCGGAGGCCGCTCCACCTCCCGCCAGCGCACGAAAATCACCACCTTCACCGAGTCCGAACTCGAAGAACTGCCCCGCGGCCGCGCGATCGTCCGCTCCTCCGGGAACCGGGCCACCCTCGTCAAAACCATGCCCTGGTGGGAAGGCCCCTACGCCGACCAGGTGCGGGCATCGATCGAACGCCACGACCCCGAATCCGACAAGACCCTCGCCGACGCGGTGACCCCCACCGACGACGCCGAACCGAAGGAGGTCCAGCCGGTATGACCAGCCTCGACGAGTTCGACCTGCCCGAACCGCCCGTCGAGGACCTCGCCCCACCCGAGGATTCGTGGACGCCGCCGCTCGACGGCCTGGTGCCCACACCCGCCTCGACCGACGGGAACGGTGCCGGCGACGCCCTCGCGCTGTCCGATGAGCTGAGCGCCCGGATCGGGAAGGTCACCGGGACGCTGCTCAGTACGCAGATCAAGGCGATCGCCGAAACCCAGCTCGCCGAGCTGCTCACCCCGGAGATCTATCAGCGGATCGAAGAGCTCTCCCGCCGTCGCCTCGCCGCCGAGCTGGAGACGCAGCTGGTCGCGCAGGCGCAGGCGGCCGCGGAGGCGGAAACCCCGCCGACCACCGTGTTCGGGTCGACCGAAGAGTTCGTCCGGGTACGCCTGGCCCCGGGGTACCGCCGCGACGTCATCGACAACCATGAAATCCGCTGGTGCCCGCAATGGTGGCGACACGAAGAAGCGATCTCCCGACTCGAAGCGCTGTGGCGCACATGGGAACACTTCCGCCGCGACCCCACCACCGGAATGAGCGTGTGGTGGCGCGACCACGCCGACCACCACATGTCGGTGCTGATGTCCTCCGACGGCCCGTTCAGCAAATGCAGTGTTGCGCACGGCCACCACACCGCGGACAACGCCATCGCACCGCTGCCGACCGACCCGGCGCCTGCCGGGATGTTCCCGGACACCCGGAACCTCTAAGCACCAGGGAAAGGAAACCCCATGGGAATGCACGACGATGACGGCATCTACACCGCCACCTGCCACTACTTCCGCTACAACGGCACGCAAGGACTGCCGCATGGCAGCTCCACCACCCAGCACACCTCGCGGGCCGCCGCATTCGAAGCCCTCAACCACGCACTCCGAGCAGCACGAGCCGACCGCGCATCCCAGGTCGACGTGTCCCTCACCCGCGACGACGGTCCCCACACCCAGGTGGTCTTCGCGTCCGGCCTTCGACATGTCGACGGCGTTCACCCGGAGCTCGACGAACAACGCTCTCCGTACTCCCGCGCATGGGAGATGCTCACCACCCATGCCAACGAGATCCTCCCCGAGCTCCGGAACCCGCACTCACCCGTCCACCAACCGCTCTCGCCGGACCTCCACGACGTCGCCTGGGCAGCCCGAAACGTCTACGACGCCGACCGCATGGGGGTCAGGGGGCACGAAGAACCGGCCGACGACCCGTTCGGATACGTACCCGTCACACCCGCCGACTACTACGCGCAGCAACACGAACTCCTCCAAGACCATCTCGCCGGCGAACTCGACCGAGCCAAGGCCCGTGCCCGCGACGCCGGACACAGCGAAGCCCAAATCGACGCCGCCACCCGGACAGACCCGGACCTGGACATGGCATCTCACCGCCAACACTCCGCCGGCATGCTCGCCGCCGTCCGCGCCCTCACCGAACACCCCGCCCTCACCCCGCAGCAGCGACAGGCTCTGCTCACCGCCGCCGACCGCGCCGAGGACACCGTCGCCGAGCTCACTGCGTCCGCCGGCGCTCCACCGGTCGCATCGCCTGTCAACACCACGCCCGGCATCGACACGGCCGTAACCCGTGCCCTGACCGGGGAATCGGAGATCACCCCGGACCAGCAGTTCACCCAGGATGTCGACACTCGTGCGAGCGAACTGATGCAGCTACTGCGGCAGCTCCGAGACGATCGCGAAGTAGTGATCGACGGCGATGTGATCGGCGCCGACTCGTATGACCTCCACAACAAGATCGAGTTCGAATACGGCAAGCTCGGTCAGTCGCTGGCCCAGGACGTGTTACGGCGGACACCGCTCGACGCTGCCTTCGAGGAACAAGTGCACACCCGGGTCGAGTTCGACATGCGCGCGAACAGGCTTCACGGCCAACTTTTCGAGTACGAGCAACTACATCGAATGGCCTTCGACGGCCCCGGGGCCAACGAGCGGCGCGAACAGGCGATCAGGGAGGTCGCTTCGGAGATCGACGCGCACGGACAGTCCGCACGTGAACTCCGGGTGTCCATCAACACCCTCGACACCAGTTCGAATGACGAGTCCTTCTCCGTCTACGTACGCAACGCCCTACGAGCCGATGCACTCGCGACGCAGCAGCAAGCGAGCACCCCACCAGCGCACGTCCTCGACTTCCCCTACCCTCCCCGGGCACCTGGCGCCGCATCAGCACAGACCGTGCTGAGCACCGACGACGCACGCAACCGGTCACCGCGGAAGCGCGACGCCGACCTGGGGCGTTGACCCCGAATCCTCCGAACACCGTAAGGAGAACGACATGTCCGAAGGTCCCGAAGTCGACTCGGCGAACCACGAAGTCAACGCCATGATGCGGGTCGCACTGCAACTGGCCTCCCGCATGGCCGAGAAGATGGCCCGCAGCCGTGAGCGTGACCTCGAACAGGCGCGCCGCGAATCGGCCGAACGCGCCCGCGAACTTGCACAAAGGCTAGAGACCAGTCGCGCGGCCGCCGAGGCATACCTACGTGCCTCGTTCGATGACCAGTGGTGGAACCGTGCACAGCCCGGCGAGATCGCCGACCAGTGGCAGCACGCACAGGCGTGGAAGGAACACTCCCAGGTCGCATCGGAAGCCGTCGAACGGATCCGCGCCGAAACCGCCAAACGGTATGGCATCGACGTGGACGCCCCGAGCGCGGACGAGAAGATCGTCGACGCCCTGCTGCGCGATGCCGAGAACCGCAAAGCTCGCGCCGCCGCTGAACACGGCCGATCCCAAGCCGACACCACGACAGCCAGCCAGATACTCGACGAGGCCGAGCGGACGGATGCCGAACGCGCCGACGAGAACGAACGCAACGAGACGAACAGCGAAGACGGCGAACCGCAGGCACCTGGCGGTGATTCGCTGCGCTCGGCGGCCGACCACGACTACGACTCCGCCGAACGACGCGGCGAGGACGCCGACCAGATGAGGGCCGCCGGCATCGACGAAGAGGAAGTCGCCACCCGCATGCGCGCCGACCTCGACCAAGCCAGACACCCGATCGAAGCAGTGGCCGGCGCGGGCAGCCATCCCAAGGCCCGCAAGGGTCGGGCCAGACGTGGTAAGTCTGCCGAGCGGACGATGACTGGCCGGTGAGCATGCAACGGCCGGCTCAACAGAGGGAGGGACAATGACAGCACAGGACGAGGCGGTTCGAGACGCAATGCGCGGCGCGGTATCCGAGGCTCGCCGCCGTGCACGGCAAGCCACGGAGGTTGACCACCAGGTCCGCGACAAGGCCGTAGGTGTGCTGGTCACCGGCGGGATGAGCGTGCGGACGGCGCGACGTGCGGTGGGCATGACTCACCGCGAGCGTGCGCACGCATCAGCACAGACGGCCGGGGCTATGCTGCGTCGGTGGGCCGAGCGGACGGGCGATCGCATCCGAGGGTCGAGATACAACGTGAATTCGCCAATGGGGCCGGAAGACAGGCAGCATCTTCTGGCCGTGCACGGCGCGCTCGAAGAGATCTGGACCGTCGCGAGCGCAACCACCTCACCGTGGCACCGCGAGGATCTGGAATCGGATCTCGTCATCGCCCGTCATGGGTGTCCAGTGCCGGACGACCGCCGGCATCTGCGGCAGGACGCCCCTGCCGCAGAGTTCACCAACGTCGTCACCGGTGAAAAGGTGCTGGTGTACTCGTTCGAGCGGTGGAATGGCGGTCCAGACGCAGACGGGCGCGGCACGTACCGCATCCTCCGAATCGACCCATCCGGGAAGCAGTTCCCGCAAAGCCCTGTCGACTACGGGCTCGGTGAGAACGCGGACCGCTTCGGTGGTGGGTGGTCTCCACCGGCGTCGGGGGACCACTCCGTTTTCGAGGCACTCGTCGAGGCCATTCAGACACAGCTCGGCATTGTGCCCGACGCCCTCGATGCAACTCCGGCGTCGGAATTGCATGAAGTTCGCCGCCAGCGATCGCTACCGGACCCGCGGCGTCCCTAGCCGGCCCGGGACTGCTGTAGCTCCGGCGAACGGCAAGGGTGGCGAACAGATCCGGTCCGACGCGGATCGGCTTCGTGGCGTTGCTGAAGTTCTTCGAGATCGAGGCCCGGTTCCCGCAATACATCGAGTGCTATCCAGCAGTGAAACCGCAGCTCAGTGGGTATCCCCGTCACGGCTTTGCCGGGGCCTTGATTAGAATGTCAGTGCTTTGGGGCACAGTATTTCGTACTCTCACGTGATCTGCGTGAGAGTACGAATGGCCGTCGACCCCGTACCTGGTCGACGGCCATTCGTGTGGTGTTCTGGTCGTGCGAGAGCGGTGCCCGGTGGCGGCGCCGCTCAGCGAGGTCGGCTGTGCAGGAAGACCACTGCGGTGACTGTGAGCACGAGGTCACCCTCACTGTTCACGAGCTCGGCAGTTGTGGTGACACGACCACGAGCGCGGTCATCGAGTGACACCTCGGTGATTACCATCGATCCGGTCAGCACGTCGTTCGGGCGCACTGGTCGGACGAAGATGGCCTCCTGGATCTTCCTGCCTGCGATTGCCTTCCACCGGCCGTCGACGCGGAGCACGGTGAGCCGCTGGTAGATCGCGAGGGTGTGCAGGCCGCTCGCGATGAGCCCGCCGAAGCCATGGCTCGCGGCGGCAGCGGAATCGATGTGGAACGGTTGTGGATCCCACTTCGACGCGAAGTCGACCACCTCTTCTTCGGTCACCGTGTGGTGTCCGAGCTCGTACTTCTCTCCGACGACCAGATCGTCCGCATAGATGTCGGCGCTCGGGTGATTCTCCGGCATTACTGCGGAGGCATCCGGACGGCGCCATCGAGGCGGATGGTCTCGCCGTTGAGCATCGGATTGGTGACGATGGCTTCCACCAGATGCGCGAATTCTCGGGGATCGCCGAGGCGGTGCGGGTGCAGCGTCAGCGCCTCGAGCGCGGTCATCGCGGCTTCCGGAAGCGAGGCGAGCAGCGGCGTCTTGAACAGCCCCGGGGCGATGGTGTTGACGCGGATCAGCAGCGACGCCAGGTCACGCGCGATCGGCAACGTCGCCGCCGCGACCGCACCCTTGGATGCCGCGTAGGCGGCCTGGCCGATCTGACCATCGAAGGCCGCGCCGGAGGAGGTGTTGACGATGACGCCGCGCTCGCCGTCGACGGGCTCGTTCTGCGACATCGTGTATGCCGCCAGGCGCAGGACGTTGAACGTTCCGATCAGGTTGATCTTGATGACCTTCTCGAACGCGTCGAGTGGGAACGGGCCCTTCCTGCTGACGGTTTTGATGCCGTTGCCGATGCCGGCGCAGTTGACGACGATGCGCAGGGCGTTGTTGGTGTTGGCGAGTTCGACGGCCTTGGTCACCGCGTCCTCGTCGGTGACGTCGGCGGGCACGAACTGGACGGTGTCGCCGAGCGCGGTCAACGCGTCGGTGTTGGCGGATGGGAGGTCGATTGCGACCACGCCAGCGCCGGACTTCGCGAGGGCTGCCACCGTGGCCAGGCCGAGTCCGGAGGCGCCGCCGGTCACGAGTGCACTGGTACCTGCAATCTCCATGGGTGTTCTTCCTTCTTGTTGTGCAGTGCTAGTCGAAAGG
The DNA here is from genome assembly GCF_019378875.1 of Rhodococcus sp. USK10. Classification (NCBI taxonomy): domain Bacteria; kingdom Bacillati; phylum Actinomycetota; class Actinomycetes; order Mycobacteriales; family Nocardiaceae; genus Rhodococcus; species Rhodococcus sp. USK10. The sequence goes on along the minus strand of NZ_CP076046.1, from coordinate 77,420 downwards.
TGGCCTAGAGGCTGCGGGCGATCAGGACCTTCATGATCTCGTTGGTGCCGCCGTAGATCTTCTGCACCCGAGCCGCGGCATACATCTGCGCGATGGGGTATTCCATCATGTATCCGTAGCCACCGAAGATCTGCAGGCATCGGTCGATGATCTGGACCTGCTTGTCGGATCCCCACATCTTGACCATCGACGCCGTTGCCGGGTCGAGGGTGCCGTCGAGGTAGCGCTGGATGCCGTAGTCGATGAGCGCCTTGCCGGCGAGCACCTCCGCCTTGCATTCGGCCAGCACGAACTTCGTGTTCTGGAAGTCGAGGATCGGCTTGCCGAAGGCGGTGCGTTCCTTGGCGTACTTGATGGTCTCGAGCACCGCGGCCTCGGCCATTGCAACGGCCTCGATGCCGATGGTGAGCCGTTCGCGCGGGAGCTGCTCCATCAACTGGGCGAAGCCCTTACCCTCGACGCCGCCGAGCAGGTTCGCTACCGGCACCCGCATGTCGGTGAACGAGAGCTCACGGGTGTCCTGGCCGTGCTGGCCGATCTTCTCGAGTACCCGACCGCGCTCGAACCCGGCGAGGCCGCGCGTCTCGGCGACGATCAGGGAGATCCCGTTCTCCGTCTTCGCCACGATCACCAGCAGGTCGCAGTGGGAGCCGTTGGAGATGAACGTCTTCGATCCGTTGATGACGTAGTCGTCGCCGTTCCGGACGGCGGTGGTGCGTATCGACTGCAGATCGGATCCGGTGCCGGGCTCGGTCATCGCAACCGCGATCACCATCTCACCGCTGACCAGTTTCGGGATCCACCGCTGCTTTTGCTCCTCGGAGGCGTAGCTGCTGATGTATTGCGAACCCAGCACCGAATGCACTCCGAAGCCGAACGCCGTGTCGTGCGCGTACGCACGTTCCTGCATGACCACTACTTCGTGTCCGAAACTGCCGCCGCCGCCGCCGTACTGCTCGGGCAGGTTCAGGCACAGCAGTCCGGCGGCGCCGGCCTTGTTCCAGAACTCGCGGTCGACCTGCTGCTGCTTGGCCCACTTGGCCTGGTTGGGCGTTGCTTCCTTGCGGAAGAATTCTGCGGCGTGCTTGCGCAGGAGCCGGTGGTCGTCGGTCTCCCACGGAGAGACATACTCGGGAAACAGTTCAGACATGGGTGTTCTCTACTTTCCGGTGAAGTGGGGGGCGCGCTTGCCGAGGAACGCGGCCTGCCCCTCGAGGCTGTCGGCGGAATGCACCGCCACGTAGAAGTTGCGTTTTTCGTGTTCGAGGCCCTGCCTCAGTGAGGTTTCGAAGGAGGCGAGGGCTGCATCCTTGACCAGCGCCACCGCCAGTGGGGAGTTCTGGGCGATGCGCTGCCCCATCGCGGTCGCGTGGGCGAGCGTGTCGCCGTCAGCCACCACCTCGGCGACCATTCCCGCCGCGCAGGCGTGTTCGGCGTTGATGAAGTCGCCCGTCAGGAGCAGGGCCATCGCCTTGGGTTTTCCGACGGCCTTGATCAGCCGCTGGGTTCCGCCGGCGCCGGGGATTGCCCCGATCTTGACCTCGGGAACACCGAACCGCGCACCTTCGCCGGCGATCACGATGTCGCAGGCCAGCGCCAGTTCGCAGCCGCCGCCGAGGGCGAACTTCTCCACCGCCGCGATGACCGGCTTCGGGAACGCTTCGAGGATCGACCAGAAAGTCGCACCGGTTCCCCCGCCGACCAGCGGCTGGGCGCGGATCTCGTCGAACGCGGTGATGTCGGCGCCGGCGCAGAACACGCCGCCGGCGCCGGAAATAACGACCGCCAGCACATTCTCGTCGGTTCGCAATGTCGTGAGCTCGGCTGCCAGCGCGTCCAGCAGCTCAGTGTTGAGGCTGTTTTTCGCCTTCGGTCGGTTGATCTCGAGGAGCGCGACCGCGCCGTCCCGGGTCGAGTTCAGAATCTGTTCGCTCACAGTGCGGCATCCTTGTAAATGTCGGCGTGCCGGGCCCGCATGACCTTCTTGTCGAGTTTGCCGACGCTGGTGCGCGGCAGCTCGTCGACGAACAGGACTGTGTCGGGGAACTGCCACTTGGCGAACGAGCCTTCGAGGACTGAGACGATGTCATCGCGCGTCAACTCTGCGCCCTCGACGGGAACGATGAGGGCCAGCGGGCGTTCCTGCCACTTCGGGTGTGCGATACCGACAACCGCAGCCTCCTGCACCAGCGGGTGCCCGACGATGGCGTTCTCCATGTCGATCGACGAAATCCACTCGCCGCCGCTCTTGACCACATCCTTGATGCGGTCGGTCAGCTTGAAGTACCCGTTCGGGTAGATCGTCCCGACATCGCCACTGCGCCAGTACCCGTCGAGGAAACGATCGGAGTCGTCCCCGAGCTTGTGGTACCGCTCGATGACCCACGGGCCGCGCACCAGCACCTCGCCGACGCTCTTGCCGTCGTGCGGCAGGTCGTTGCCCTCCGCGTCGACGATCCGGATGTCGACACCGGACGTGGGCAGCCCCTGGAAGCGCTTGAGGTCCCACTTCTCGTCATCGGTGATCTTGCCCTGCAGCGACGGCTTGATCCCGAGATTCATGGCAATCAGCGGGGTCGTCTCGGTTGCGCCGTAGCCCTGGACGAAGTCCGCGCCGGTCAGCTCGTAGAACTCGCGCATCAGCGACAGCGCCGGCTCGGTCGCGCCGGAGAGCAGCCGAGTCTTGCTGAAGTCCGGCTTCGCGTCCAGCGTCTTGATGTAGTCCAGCATCGGCTGGAAGATGGCCGGTGCACCGTTGGCGACGGTGACGTTCTCCGCGATCATCTTGTCGACCAGCAGCGAGGTGTTCTCTGCCATGTAGCGGCCGGGCAGGATTATCTTCGCTGCCGCCCACATGGTGGTGTGCGGCAGCGACCACGACTGGCCGTGGAACATCGGGGTGATGAGCATCGCGGTGTCATCGCGGCGCATGTTGGTGGCCGCGGCCATCGCCATGGCGTGCAGGTAGCTACCCCGGTGCGAGTAGTAGACCCCCTTCGGGCGGCCCGTCGTTCCGGACGTGTAACACGCACTGTAGGTGGAGTTCTCGTCGATGACGGGCCAGTCGATTTCGGTGTCGGCCTCGGCCATGAGGTCCTCGAGGTGCAGGACGTTCTCGAGCGTGGTGTTGATCTCGGCGAGCGGCTTGTCCGACATCACGATCCAGCCCTTGACCTTCGGGGTGTGCGGAGCCAATGCCTCCGCGATCGGCAGGAGGGTCTCGTCGACCAGGATCCACTGCGCGTCGGCGTGGTCGGTGACGTAGCTGAGGTCTTCGGTGGACAGCCGGATGTTCATCTGCAGCATCACCGCGGCGAGGCCGGGGATGGCCCAGCTGAGCTCGAAGTGTCGCTTGCTGTTCCAGTCGAGGATTCCGACGGTGTCGGCCGGGCCGACACCGAGGCCTGTGAGGGCGTTCGCCGCCCGCTTGACCCGGACGTACGAGTCGGCGTAGGTGTACCGCTCCCAGTCACCGGCCGTCGTGCGGTACATGATCTCCTGCTCCGGGTAGGTGCGCACCGCATGCCGGATCAGATTGGTGGTGTTGAGTTGATAGTGGTCGCCGTGTGTCGACGGCAGGCCCTTGACGATGTTCGGGACCATGGTCTTCCTCAGATCCGTTCGATGATGGTGGCGTTGGCGGTGCCGCCTGCCTCACAGATGGTTTGCAGGCCGTATCGCTTTCCGGTGCGCTCGAGTTCGCACAGCAGATCGGTGAGCATCCGCGCGCCGGTCGACCCGAGGGGATGTCCGATCGCAATCGAGCCGCCGTTGACGTTGAGCTTGTCGTCGGGGATGCCGAATTCTCGTTGGACCGTCAGTGGGACCCCGGCGAAGGCCTCGTTGACCTCGAAGAGGTCGATGTCATCGGGACCCAGACCGGCCTGCTTCAATGCCTTGCGGGTGGCGTCGAGGACCGCAGTGAACTGGATGACCGGATCCGCCGCGGCGGCCGCCATCGCCAGGAATCGGGCCCGCGGGAGGAGTCCGTGGCGTTCGGCGTAACCCCGGTCCGCGATCAGCAGCGCCGCGGCGCCGTCACTGACCTGGGAGGAGTTGGCCGCGGTGGTGCTGCCGTCGGCCGCGAAGATGGTCCTGAGCGAGGCGATCTTGGCCGGATCGATCCGCTCCCGGATGCCCTCGTCGGCATCGATCGTCGGCGCCGACGGATCGAGCGGATCGGCGGTGATCGGCACCAACTGGTCGCGGAACCTGCCGGCCTGGGTCGCGGCGAAGGCGCGCTGGTGGCTGCGCATGCTGAACTCGTCGAGCGCGTCGCGGGAGATGTCGAACTTGGAATTGAGCAGCTCCGACGCGGCTCCCTGGGCGACCAGGTTGCCGTCGTAGCGGGCCAGTTCGAGGGGTGCGTACTGCGGCCCGAGCGGCGCGCCCGGCATGAATGCCGCCGGGATCGACACCTGCGACATCGACTCCACACCACACCCGATCGCCACATCGTAGGTGCCGGCGATGACCCCAAACGCCGCGAAGTTCACCGCCTGCTGGCCCGATCCGCACTGGCGGTCGATGGTGACCGCGGGAACCGACTCCGGCAGGCCTGCGGAGAGCACTGCGTGCCGCCCGAGGTTTCCGGACTGGTGCTCGTGCTGCATCGCGCAACCGGCGACCACGTCGTCGATGTCATGAGCGTCGATTCCGCTGCGTTCAACCAGGTTTCGCAACGTGTGACCCAGTAGGTCAGCGGGGTGCCACCGGCTCAGGGCACCGCCCCGCTTGCCGACCGGCGTGCGCACCGCACCCACGATTACTGCTTCCCGATCGGTCATTTCGCGTCTCCCTGTGTGTGATTTCGGATACCGATGAGCGGAATGTCCACGCGTTCGGCGAGTTCCTCCCAGTGGGTGGAGGTGGCGGAGGCGAAGACTTGTTCGAGGTCGTCGCGCGTGTCGGCCACACCCAGTGCCTCGAGCACCCTCGACCGGAAGTGTGGCTCGATTGCCCCCAACGCGACATAGCCGTCGGCGGTCGAATAGATCCCGTACGTCGGGGTGGCGCCCCCGAGCGGCGCACCGACGCCTACCAGTCCGTGTCGCACCGCCGCACCCGCGTCGGCGGCAGCCTCCTCGAGCACGACCCGGATGCGCCGGCCGGTGCCGGATCCGGCCTTGTGTCGCAACGCAAGCAGGGCTGCGGATACAGCGTGTTCGGCGCCGAGCAGGTCGGCGACCGGAACGGTCGGCATCATCGGGGGTTGCAGGGTGCCCTGGGCTGCCTGATAGGTCAGGTCGTGACCGGGAACCTCCTCCCACTTCCCATCGTGACCGACGATCTCCACATGCGACAGGCCGGGGTACCTCTCGTGTGCGTTCTCGAGCCCGAGCCTGCGCAGTGCCGAGGGGCGCATCGCCGTGATCAGCAGGTCGGCACCGGTCAACTCGGCGTCCAGCTGGGCGCGATCGGTCGTGTCCTTCAGGTCCAGCACTGTCACCCGCTGCTTGTCGGTGAGCTCGGCATACCAGCCGGGCGCGGCCACGGCCAAGGGGTCGCCAGTGGGGGGTTCGATCTTGCTCACCGACGCGCCGAACTCGGCCAACCGGGAGGCCGCGAGCGGTCCCGGAAGGTTCACCGCGAGTGAGACGACGCGAACGCCGTCGAGAATGTCGTGCATTGGGCTCCTTCCACCTGCTTCCCTGTACGACTGTATAGCATTCTGCACGAATGTCTAGCGGTTTGCACGGGCTGTATGCTTTTGCCCTGACCGAGGGAGCAAAGTTGGGACCGAGAACCGATCCGCGCGCGGGCGCGGACGACCTGACCGCAAAGGCACGTATCCGCAACACCGCCATGGACCTGTACGCGGAATTCGGCGAGGAACGCACCTCCATGCGCGCAATCGCCGCGGCCGCAGGTGTCACGGTCGGGCTCCTCGTGCACCACTTCAAGACCAAGGACGGCATCCGTGACGCCGTCGAGCAGCTGGTGGTCGACCACTTTGCTCAGGCGATTGAGCAGGCCCCAGCCAGTGGTGACCCCCGAGAGAGTGCCTCGGCACGCGATGCCGCCGTGGAGGAGATGCTCGAGTCGAATCCAGCCGTGGTGAACTACCTGCGCCGAGCCTTGCTGGACCCCGCGGGGTCGAAAGGACAGCTACTCGAGCGCCTGACGGATTTGACCCGCACCGAGCTCGCCAAAGCCCGCGACGCCGGCCTCGCGTCCCCACACAGGCGCGACTCGACACAGATCATCGACATCATGGTCCGTCAGCTAGGTCAGCTCTTCTTGCAACCAATGATCGACACCATGTGGGACCAGGTTTCCGGGTCTGACGAGTCCGGCGCCGAGAAGCCGGTGCTGACGGTGACCGTTCGGGACCCCGACCCGCATTGACAGCACCTTTCATCCCGTAGACGACGCCGGCGCCCGGGCTCACACAGTGTTGCTCGTCATCGTAGGTGCGGGTTCGATCGCGTCACGCCCGAAGTACCGTGGGCTCCCCCTCATATCGTGCACATATCTCCATAAGGAGGTGCGGCGATGCCGCCGCGACGGAGATTCGATTGGGGTCACACCTGACGTGATGGTGGACACCATACTGGCGGGACGGGCGATTCCCGCTGGAAGATATGCTCGCCGAGTGCGGGGTGGCGGAGATCTTCTCGGCCGCCGGGATCGTGAGCGGGAATCCTTCTCGGATCTTGTGCCGTATCTTCCTGTCCCGGAGGTCGGTTCGCCCGGGTGGCGGCGGCTGGTGGGAGAGCAGCAGTGATGGCACCGCGGACACCGGAGCAGATCATCGAGCAGTACACCCCGCGGATGCCGGCGCAGCAGTGGGAGGAGATCGCGCCATTCGTGCGTGACGTCGTCCGGCGGGGGTTCGGCCCGTGTTGCACGCGGCAGTGGTTGAACCGGATCTCGACCGTGCCATCGATGGTGGCGTGGGCGCGCGAGCAGGGGTTGCCGCTCGATGTCGAGGAGATCTTTCATCCGGCGACGGTGAACCGGTATGCGGTCACCGTCCCCGGGTTGGCGGATGCGACACGGTCTTGCCGCCGGGCAACGCTGACGGCGTTGTCGCGGCGGATCACGTGGCTGACACCGTGGGAGCCGCCCCCTGAGGCATTGCCGCACGGTCCGGTGTCGGCGCCGTACACGAGCGAGCAGGTGGAGACGTTGCTGTGGTGGGCGCCGCGGCAGGCGAGTGCGGTCCGCGGGCGGGGTTTGGCGGCGGCGGTGGCGCTTGGTGTCGGGGCCGGCGTGGCCGGCGCGGAGATGTTCAATGTCGGTGCCTCGGAGGTGCGGGTCGCGGCGAGCATGTGATTGTCACCGTGTCAGGGCGGCGGGCGCGGCAGGTTCCGGTCCGGCCGGGCTTACACCGGCGCGGTGCTCGCGTCCGCGAAGCACGCGGGCGGAGGGCACCTGTTCCGGGACCGGTTCCGCGGGTCGAGTTCGTCGGGGAAGTGTCGAAGCATTGTGATCTCCCGCCCGGTCTGCGGCCGGTGCCGTCGTCTCGGTTGCGGTGCCCTGGTGAGCGCGAAGAGCAGGATTCGTCGATTGCACGAGGTCCCCACCGCCGTGCATCGGACCGAACCATGGCAGTTCACGCGGGTGGTCGCGGTGATCAAGCACTGTGCGGCGGGGGAGTTCGTGCGGAAGGTGTTCGACCACCACCGCGGCGCGCACCGGGTCTTCACCGCCGATGCGTTCCTCGCCGCCTACCTGCTGACATCGATGCTCGTCTGACTTACGCGACCCTTGGGGATGTCGACCTTTCCGGCGCGGTCCTCTTCAAACGCTCATGTTCCAGGCAAATGTAGCCGTGTTGTCACCGCCCCAGAAAAGTCGGGGTCTGAGCCGTGCCGTTCTGATCGAAGTGCACATTGAGCGTGCATCGCGGTTCTCCGCGAGCAGGATCAGCGTAGTCATGGACGAGGAAACGTTCGGACGCTCGCTGAACTACATGAGTGCCGGCAAACCCGGGCCGAAGCCGAAAACCGGGACCATATCAGCAGCAGACAGCACCGGGCCTACGTCAGTCGACTCCTGCAAACCAACAACATCGGTTTCCCCATCGAGCGACTGATCCTCGACCAGCTAAGGATCGAAAACCCCGCGGTGAATGCAGACGAACTGACGCAACTAGTGTGAGTAGGTCTGCACCATAGGGGGCATTCCCTGATACGCGGCACGTCGACCGCACCATGGTGGCAAGGCGCGCCAATGTCCGTCGGACGACCTCTGAGGCGGACCGATTTCCTACCTTGCGTTGCCGTCGCTACCGCGTGCGCGGTCGCGACCGGCGTGAGTGCGGGAGGCCGGGTCGAGCGGTGCGGGAATCGGTGACCCGAGACGCCGCGCTGCCTCAGATGGTGGTGCTGCGTTGTCGAGTGCGACAAGCCGCCGCACCTCTTCCTGCTCTGGTGTGAGTGTCGCTGTCGTCGTGCGACCCTGCTCCGTCGATACTTCGTCGCGAGCGGAGTCCGGCAGCGACTGCCGTGGCTGCGCGGCGTGGATGGTGGCAAGCTCGGTGCGCACCAAGTACTCGATGTCGAGTGCGCGGTGCAATTCGCCTGACGCGCGATGCGCATCCGCGATCGCCTCCATGGCTTTCATCAATTGCCGCAGCAACAGCATCGCGGACACACTCTTCGGGAGATGCCCACTGGTCTGCATCACGATCAGGGCGGCACCACCCGCAGACATGGCGCCCTTGGGTGCCCGGTACGCCCGGTGCGCCGGAAGTTGTGCGGACCGTGCGAGCTGACGCGCCGCCGCGGCCAAGGGTCCAGGTGTCGGTTCGATCTTCGAGGACCACGCTGCGAACACCCCGGCCGTACGGCCGGCGGCGCGCGCCCACTGTGCCCGGTCGTCGAGCGGGATGGATCGCAGGTAGGTGTTCCACTTGCCGATGTCCTCGGTCGCGCGGTCCAGCAATTTGGGGTCGAGTTCCTGACTCTCACGTCCAGACCGCACCGTCGGTCGGTCCCGGCGAGCCGCGTTCCACTCGTCGACCGCCGCGGCTGATGCCTGCGGGCTGTCCTCCCACTCGCCACGCAGCCGCGGCAGGGTGAGGTCCTTGGCGAGATGCCCTCCGCCGTAGAAGATTGGAGCGCGCCCTGGGATGGGTCGAATCGCCACTTTGTAGCCGACGACGACGTCGCCGCGCCCGGACGCGAAGCGTGGCCGGGCAATCAGACCCTCGCCACGAAGACGGCGCACGAACTCGGCCTCGGACTTAGATGCGGTTGCGCATGCGCGTACCCGGCGGGCGAGCAGTTCGCGGTCCAGTTCGGTGCCGCCTTCGCGGTGGGCGCGGTGCTGTTCGGCGCGGTGGTAACCACGTTCGCCGGTCTTGGTGTTGCGGGACTCGATGACCGCGAGACCGTGTCTGCGTTCGAGTTTGTTGACGGCTTCGCTTGCGCGGTTCCAGTCACGGTAGAGGTCGACCTTGGTGCCGTCCTCACGCACTGCGGAGGCAGCGATGTGGATGTGGTCGTTGCCCCTGACCGAGAGGCCGTGGCGGACCGCGATCCAGCGGGCGGGGGAGCGGCCGGAGGTGTCAGTGAAGCCCATCTCATCCATGAACTCCCGCGCGATCACACCCCATTGATCGTCAGTGAGCTGTCCTTCGTCGGCGTGCAGTGACAGCGAGCAGTGCCAGACGTTTCCGTCACGGAACGGATCGATCGGGTCCCGGACCTTCTTGCCGTGCGAGTCCCGCACGTCGCTCCCGTGGTCGTCCCGCAGGAAGTTCGGGATCTTCACTTCCGTGCCGAACACACGGCGGGGTTGGTCCAGCTGACGGGCGATCTCGATCGCGTCCTCGTGCGATAGTTCGTTGTCGTCGTGCCACGTCATGATCGCCGAATCGCCGGCCACGAGATGCTGATCGGTGTGTTCGTTCGACCGGCCCGGCCCCTGCAAGTACAACAGCAGCCCGGTCATCTTCTCGCCACGCCCGATCTTGACGATCATCGCGCATCGAACCCATCGAGAATGCCGTCGATCCGCATCGCCAAACGGCGCACCTCGCCGAGCGTGACACCGAGATTCTCGGGCAGATCCCCAGTGGCGTTGGTGGCCTTCGCCATCTGGTTGATGTTGTTCGACAGCGCCGACAGAAGCCGGAACGCACCGAACAACTCGATCGCCAATTCCTGCCGGTCGGTGGCGGTCTCACGGCCCTCCGCCATGGCGGCCTCGACCAGCAGCCGCGGCACGCTCACCTTCGCCTTCTGTGCCCGCGCCAGCAACTCCGACTCTTCCTCCGGAGTGACCTTCACGATGTGGCGATGCTGTCGGCCGCCAAGGACGTTGGCGCGCCTCTCCCGCCGGAACCGGCGCGGACGTTCAGCCGACTCGTCACTCAACGTCCTCACCTCTTCCGGCCCAGCGCAGCGCCCCCACCAAAGTGGGGCTACACGACAGTGTCTCAGGTGAAGGCGGGCACCGCCGAATCTGACACGCCGGATTAGGTCACCTAAACCACTATCTTGCTCCCGCCGGGGCTCGATCAGTTGGCACGCAGCGCCTGCGTCGTGTGCCCGCTTTTGAAAAGAGCACAGGACGAGCGCAGCGAGTTCCTTTGCGCGGTTATCCGGCCGTCCCACCTGTGGTGCGGACCCGATTGTGGGTGCCTGAGATCGAGCGGAGCGGGATAGGGAATCTCGGGCATCCATATGAGGATCAGGGCGCTCCACACTTGTGGTCGGCCAGGCGGCCCGAACGGGCTGACAAAGGGGCCGCGCTGCGCGCGTCCGACGCGACTTCGCCACGGGGGAGTTGTCCCCAAGTGGGTACCGGGCTTAACGGCATTGGGTACACACGACATTTCTCCGCTCCGCTGTGTCGTGTGCACACAACACCTACCCGGACACCCACCTGGGGACAACGGAATCGAGCGCGTGTTCAGTCGGGGGAGGAGCCGCGTGTACGGCTCGAGATTCGCGGTTGCGACCGATACGATCGGGGCATGGAGACACAGCCTCTCGATGACGTATTCGCTGCTCTCGACGCACAGATCCGACAGCAGGCGGAACAGAAGATGAAGACCATTCGTAGCGTCGCCTCAGCGCACCGCACGCTGACAGCCGCGCGGGAAGACTTCGCGCGCAAAGATGCCGAGAACTCGCGGGCGCTCGGCGCCGCACTCGCCGAAGCCAAGGCAGCCGGATTCACGGACGCCGAGCTGAAAGAATGGCGGGCCGACGACGAACCCAAGCGTGCAGCCCGGAAGCCCGGGACCCGCCGGACGAAGCGCGCCACCAACGACACTCGCAACACGGCCGAGACGGGCGAGCCCGCGCTCAAGGCGGTCTCCAACACATAGGCGCGCACCCGGTAACTGCTGACTTGTCAGTGGGCACCGCTAGCGTTCGCCTGTCATCCCCGCGGAATCCCGTGGCGGTGGAGCGAATAGCTAGGAGGCGGTTGCCGTGTCAGCGCAATCCCTAACGGTTCCCGGCCCGGGCAGTGTGGAACGGTTACGCTTCGAGAAGTTCATTGTCCGCGGACCGCGCGATACCGACTGCTGGCTGTTTTCCGGAGCTATATCAACGGATGCGTACGGGCGTAACTAGGCGGAGTTGCATCCGATGACGCATTCGACGCTCTCGAAGTAAGACGCAGCCACAAGCGTAGTTCGTCGGCCCGACACGAGGAAAACTCGAGCGCGTTGCGCGTTCCACCTCGCGTTATGGGGGTTGCCTTACATGCCGCAATGATGCATTCTATGCAACGTGGCCGACACGGCGGATCGCCCCGGTGTCGCCCACTTGGTCCTCGCACCCGGTGTCGCGCATCTGGACCCGGAGACGGCGGTATTCGGTGCGATGTTGGACGGGTGGGCTATGCAACAGGGCGCCCGTTTCCTCCAGCCCGCGACGATCGAACAGCGCCGCGCATTGCTGCGGCGGCTCGCCGAATTCACCAACGACTATCCGTGGAACTGGCAGTGCGCCGACCTCGAGGAATTCATCGCCCACTGTCATCGCGGCACCAAACCGATCGTGGTGTCGACGGCACGGATCTACGAGATCACGCTGCGACAGTTCCTCGACTACGTCACCGACCCACGCTACGGATGGCCACACGAGTGCCGGGAGCGTTTCGGTGTCGCCCCGAGGCAGCTGCTGCACGAGGAAAACTCGATCGTGCACGTCACCGAGCACGAGGGTGACCCGCGTCGGCGGCCGTTAACCTACGACGAGATCCAGGCCCTGTTCGACGCCGCCGATGCGCGGGTCGAACAGATTCGCGCGCACCACCGCAAGGGTGCGGCCGCGGCAATGCGGGACGCCGCACTGCTGAAAACGATTTACGCGTTCGGGATTCGCCGGCGCGAAGCATGGGGGTTGGACCTGGCCGATCTCCGGCACAACCCGAAGGCGCCGTAGTTCGGCCGGTTCGGCGCGTTGTCCGTGCGCTGGGGTAAGTCCTCCCGAGGCAGTCCACCGAAACGGCGCACGGTACTGACGGTTCCGGAAATGGACTGGGTCGTGCCCGTGCTCGAGCAGTGGTGCAGCGAGGTGCGGCCGCGGTTCGGCGCCGACGGGCATCCGGCGGTGTGGGTGACCGAACGCGCCAGTCGGATGTCGCTGCGCCGGATCAACGAGGCGTTCGCCGTGACCCGCGATGCCGCCGGTCTCGATCCGGCTCTGGATCTGCATTGCCTACGACATTCGAACATCACCCATCTGGTCGAGTTCGACTATCCGGAGAAGTTCGTCTCCGCTCAGGCGGGACATTCCTTCGCGGCGTCGACCGCGATCTACACCGGCGTCTCCGACGAATACCGCAACCGACTGCTGCAACGATCACTGGCGAAATTTCCCGACCTCTGGGGGCGAACATGACCAAGAAACTGGGCTGCCGATGGCACCTACGCAACGTCATGGCCGAGCACGACATGTTCGCCACCACCGACCTCGTTCCCCTGCTCGCCGAACGTGGCGTGCACCTGTCCCGGGAACAGGTCTACCGCCTCGTCACCAAAACCCCGCAACGGCTGAGCCTCGACACCCTCGCCGCACTCTGCGACATATTCGACGTCGGCGTCGAGGACCTCATCGAAGTTGCTGTTACCGACGAACCGATCCACAAGAAGGTCTCCGGCACCCATGCGACACCGCCGCCGCCCGTGCGGCGCACCACCATCCGACGACCCCGCGGACTGTGACCTCCGGCGCCGACATCGAGAAGCGGCAGGCGGCGGTGGCCGACCTCGCCGGACTACTCGCGGAGCGGCTGCCCGATGCCGATATCGACGAGCTCACCGAACAGATCGCGGACGTACACCTGACCGCACCGCAGGCGCGGGCGGTGCTCGACCATCTGCGCGCGTATCCACACGGTCTCACCTCCGGTAGCTCCGAGGGTCCGCCCGGGCTGGAGCGGCTCCTCGCCGCACTCGCCGAACGGCATCCCCAGGTTCAACGGATGCGGTGCGCCGACTGCGGCGACGTGCGGGCGTTGCCGTACCGACGGAGCGGGGCGAAGATCTGCAGCCGCTGCTACGGCCGAACCCATCTGATCGTGTGCGTACGATGCGGCAGACAAGGACACCCAGCGGTCCGCGACCCCGACGGCGGCACTGTCTGCATCCGTTGCGTCAGGGCGGATCCGACGCGACACGAACCGTGTACCCGGTGCGGCAAAACCACCACGGTCGCCTACCGGATCGACGGCGCACCGCTCTGCCAGAACTGCGGCCCGCGCAAACGGCACACCTGCAGCGGCTGCGGGCGCACCAACCAGATCGCCCACGCGATCACGGACGACGGGCCGCTCTGTCCGCGCTGTTACCGCCGCGACCATGTGCACGACTGCGGGCGCTGCGGCCGCAGCACGAGGAATGTCCGCGTCGACGACCGCACTGCTGGTACCTGGATCTGCTACCGCTGTTGGACACCGCCGACTGCGGCGTGCAGCAGCTGTGGGAAGGAGAAGCCGTGCGACCGCCGCACCACAGAGGGCCGGCCGATCTGCTCCAGCTGCCGCGCCCGGCAACGCCCCTCGCACCGATGCGCGCAGTGCGGCAACGTCCGGCCGATCCACACCACGCTGCCGCTGGGCCGAATCTGCGGCCCCTGCTACCGGCGCCTGCGGGGTAACCCGGAGCCTTGCACCCAGTGTGGGCAGAGGCGTCCGCTCGTCGCCCACGATGGCGCTGGGGGGCGGGTGTGCGGTCCCTGCTCGGGTGACGACCGCAACTGGTACTGCGTCCGCTGCGGTCGTGTCGACCTCCTCGTCGGCGGCACCCACTGCCTCGCCTGTGACACCCACCTTCGCAGCCGCCAACTCCTCACCGGGCCCGACGGGCGAATCTCCGCGCAGCTCACCGGCCTGCACGCCCTGCTTACCGAACCGGACGCCGTTGAATCCGCACATCGGCTGCTCGCCGGTAACAGCACCTGGATACGGTTGCTCCGCGAACTGGTCGCCGCCGGTGACCCGATCTCCCACACCGTCCTCGACCACCACGGGACCGACATCCCGGTCGAGCATCTGCGCAGCATCCTCCTCCACACCGGCGCCCTCGAACCCCGCGGCAACGCCGTCGATTCGGTTGCGCCGTGGCTCGACACCCTCGTCGCCGACCTGCCCACGGATCTCGCGGCCACGGTGCGCGCGTACGCGTCCTGGTCGGTATTGCGCCGGGCCCGCGGCCGCGCCGCACGTGGACATCTCAGTGTCAGCGCACCCAAGTACGCGCGTGTCCGCCTGCAGGTCGCCGTTCAGTTTCTGACGTGGCTCACCGACCACCACCGCACGCTGACCGAGGCGACTCAGGCCGATGTCGACCGCTGGCTGGGGGAGGGGGCCAGCACCCGCCACCGACTGCGGGACTTCCTGCGCTGGGCGCACCAACACGATCGTGCCGCCGACCTGCACGTGTCCTGGCTCGGCCGCGACGGTCTTCCCTCCCAGCTTCTCGCCGACGACGAACGCTGGTCCGCCCTACGCCGGTGCCTGACCGACGACGGCCTCGACCTGCGAGTGCGGGTAGCCGGCGCCCTCGTCCTGCTCTACGGCCAGATCCCCACCCACATCGTCGAACTCACCACCAGCGATCTCGGCATCGACAGCCGAGGTGACAGCACCCTACGGTTGCGCGATCGTCCCGTCCTGCTGCCGCCGGCACTCGCCGCTCTGACCACCGAGCTCACCAGCAGGCCGGATCGCCGCCGTCGCGGGGCACGTTCGTCAACGACGCCGGAATGGTTGTTCCCCGGCCTGCGTCCCGGCGCACACCTCGATTCCGGTCGGCTCGCCCTCCTCCTACGCACCGCCGGGATCCCGGTACGGCCCGCCCGCGGCGCCGCGTTGGCGGCACTCGCCGCCGATCTGCCCGCACCCGTACTCGCGGACCTCCTCGGCATCTCTGTCAGCGCCGCGACTCGCTGGAGCGCCCTCGCGGCCCGCGACAACGCCGAATACCTCGCCGCACGTGTCGAACATCCACCCCGCTGACACACCGCACCCGAGCACGAGCGAACCCATGGTGTCGGTCCCCGCCCCTACCCTCACCGGTAACAGCACCAATGAGCAGCGAGCGGAGGGAAGCCATGGTCACCGCCGCCGCCAGCGCACCGATGCTGCCGGGAATGCCCGCCTCCCCGGCAGTCTCTGAGATCGAGCAACTCGCCCTGATCGGCCAGCCGCAACCGATCCGGGTCCCCGAACTGCTGTGGCGATCCTGGCTCGACGACCCCACCGTCGTCGCGCGATTCGAAGCGAAGACCTACCGACGCCCGGTCGGCCGGTGCACGGTGTGGCTCGGCAGTGTCTCATCCACCGGTCACGGATCCTTCCGTGCCGCCAGTTTGCCCGGCCCGTCCCGGCGCGGCACTGTTCCCGCGCATCTGTTCGCCTACCAGCTCGAGTACGGTGTCATTCCGCGGCTGGGGTGGTCCGGTACCGACGACGCGGTGTTGTGTCACCAGTGCGACTTCGCCGGCTGCGTCAACCCACAGCACATGCGGCTGGGCACCAATACCGTCAACCGCACCGAGTACCACCTGCGGCGCCGCAACCTGGCCAGCCCGCTTTCCGACGTCCGTGGCCCGGCCGGGCGTACCCGTGCGATCGCCGCCGCGATCCGGACAGCCCTTAGCTGTGAAGTGGATCCGGACAGCATCGAACAGCGGATCAGATGCGCCGAAGCTGCGGGGTTACCCCTCACCCTCTGGTAGCTGGTCGACACAGCGAACTTGCCGGGACCACGAGAGGAACTGACCACGGCCGTACGGCCTGCAGAGATTGTCGCGAGTGGGTGAGAGACTGCTCCGCGTGCATGCGTTCATCGACGAATCCAAGCGGGGCGAGTACGCCCTGTGCGCGGTGACCGTGGCGACCGGCGACCTCACGGCGCTGCGGAAGCAGATGAACGCGCTCCGCCCGCCCGGACACACCCGCATCCACATGACCGGTGTCGGCAAGAAGCTGGCACCGAAGATCGTCGCCGAGGTCGCCCGACTGGAGGCGACCAGCCGGATCTATCTGATGAGCTCGCGGAAGGTCAACGAACGCCAGGCCCGCGACGCAACCCTGGCTGCCGCGGTGCGGGATCTGGCGCAGATGCCGGTGACAAACCTGGTCATCGAGTCATGCGATCAGGACCACGAGGACAACCGCATCATCCGCGACGAACTCGGCGCCGGGGCCCCGTTCCGGTACAGCCACGACCGGCCGAGCAATCCGCTCCTATGGTTGCCCGACGTCCATGCTTGGGCGTGGGGCCGAGGCGGCAGCATGCGGGCGAAGATCGCACATCGGATCACCGTCGTGCGGGTGTAGAAGACACGAGAACGCCCCTCTAGACGCGAGGGGCGTTCGTCGTATGTTGGTGGGCGCGCAAGGCTGGAAACCGCTAGGTGGGGCTGCCTACAGGGGTACTTACGCCCCGGAGACCTCCTACACGAACCACTTCCCTCGGCTACTGCCTCGGGCACCCACATTATGTGGTGGCGGTTGCGTCGACGCAACCGCGAAGCCCCTGGCCTGCACAGAGACGCAACTGTGGTGCCCGCCGGAGAGCGCTTGTGTACTACGCCGGCGCCCAGCGTCTTACCCGACCCTGGAGAGCTGAGACTGCTCTCGCAAACCCGACCGGTGATAGGTCAGCGGTGCTCGGCATCGTCCTGGGCTGCGATCAGAGCCGACCATCGCATGACCGCATGTGATTGGGCGAGCGCGGCCACCGGCCTCGTCAGCGGTGCCGACAGCCACCCGCCGACGACGCTGAATCCGGCGATCACGGCGTGGAGGAGGAAGATCGGCATGGGCATTCTCCGTGTTCGTCAGGATCGGCCTTGTCCTCACGCGCTGCGCTCGGCGGCGTTTTCGGCACGGCCTCGGCCGCGGCCGAGGATGCGGTCGCGGTCCTCTTCGGACATCCCGCCCCAAATTCCGAAGGGTTCTCGCACGGCGAGCGCGTGGTCCCGGCATGGCCGTTGAACGGGGCACCGGGAGCAGATCTTCTTGGCCTCGTGGATGCGCTTCTGCCTCTTGGTGCCGCGCTCGTTGGCGGGGTGGAAGAACAGTGCGGGACTGACCAGCCGGCACATCGCGGCGAGTCGCCAGTTCAGTTCGTCGGCCTCGGGGTCGTTGTGTCTGACGGTTCGGAAGGCCCGCACAGCGGTGCTCCTTGTGCTGGAGGGCGCCCCGGCGCCCCGCACCGGTGGGTGATGCGGGGCGCCGGCGGATCAGGGGACGCTGATGAAGTTGGTGAAGCCGCCGTGCCGGGCCGGGAGGTCGGCGAGGGCTTCGTTGATCTTCTCGAGCGGGAAGCTGTGATGCTCGAAGACCGACAGGTCGAGGACCCCGGCGCCGGCGAGGTCGGCCATGTCCTGGGCCTCGGCGGTGGAGAACCACAGGCTCCCGAGGACACTGATCTGGCTGCACATCAGCGAGAACATGTCCAGCGGTGGGCGTTCCATCATGCCGCCGATGTCGACGGCCACGCCGCCGCGGCGCAGGGCGGTGATGGCGTCGAGGAACGATTCTGCCGGTGCGCCGGGGCCGAGGGAGTCGATGACGATGTCGACACCCTCCCCGTTGTTGTGCTCGCGCACCCAGCTGCGCAGGTCGCCTCCGCCGGCGGACAGGACGTGGATGCGGTCGGGGGCGATCGCTCGGACGTCCTCGAGGAGATCGGCGTTGCGGCCGGTGCCGAAGATGCGGCTCGCACCGAGCGCGAGGGCGCTCAGGCAGGTGCCCAGACCCAGGGTTCCGGAGATGCCGTCGATCAGGACGGTGGAGCCGGGCCCGGCGCCGGCCTTGCGCAGTGCCGAGTAACCGGTGCCGAGGTATCCGAATCGGGCGCCTTCCTCGAACGTGACGGAGTCGGGTAGCTTCACCAGGTTACGTTGCGGCGCAGTCAGATACTCGCCGAGACCGCCGTAAGGGTAGGCGTCGAAGATCTCCTGGCCGTCGGCGCCGAAGGAGAAGTAACCCATGAAGGTGTACTTGTCGCAGTTCTGGTCCTGCCCCTGTCTGCAGGCGCGGCAGCCGCCGCAGGCGATGCCGGGGTTGACGTAGACGCGGTCGCCGACGGCGATCTCGGTGACGTGGCTGCCGACGGCGGCGACGACACCGGCGGAGTCGAGGCCGAAGATGGCGGGGAGCTTCGGAAGCGGCAGGTAGGGGAACCATTCGCTGTAGGTGGCGAGCACGTTGGACAGGTTCGGCACGACGTTGCAGGCCTTGACCTGCACCAGCACATCGGTGGGCCGCGGTTCGGGGATCGGGAGTTCCTCGATCTGCATCGGCTGGTTGATCTCGTGGAGGCGGGCGACGCGCATGGTCGACTTCATGAAAGGGAACTCCTGAGGGTGTTCGTCTGGCGGGTTAGCGGGATGGCGGGCACGCGGAGTGCTGGTGTGGGCGCCGCGGGGCGCCCACACCAGTACGGCGGTTCGGTGTGGTCAGGCGGGGGTGCCGGTGACCGATGCGGTCAGGGCGGTCCGGATGTCGTCGACGGTGGTGATCTCGGCGAGCAGTCCGAGCGAGTTGATGCTTGCTTCGTGCGCTTCGGGGGTGGCTGCCGAGCAGGCGTCTTCGGCGATCACGACGCGGTAGCCGAGATCGCTTGCCACGCGGGCGGTTCCCTCGACGGAGGCGTTGGTGGCCACCCCGGCGAAGAGCAGGGTGGTGATGCCCTTGTCCCGCAGGGTGGTGTCGAGGTCGGTGCCGGCGAAGCCGCCGACGCGCTGGTGGGTGAGCACGATGTCACCGGCAGCCGGGGCGAGGGGTTCGACGATCTCGGCGAGTTCGCTGCCGTCCTTGAGGCAGCCGGACTGGGCGACGATGCCCAGCAGCGGTGAGTTCACCTCGAGGTCGGAGAAGTCCGGTTTCCAGGCGACCCGGGTGTAGACGACGGGGGCGCCGGCGTCGCGGGCCGCGGCGAGGAGCGCGGCGATCTGGTCGATGACGCGGCGTTCGCGGACCTGCTGGTGGAAGAAGTCGGCGAAGGCGCCGGTGGGGCCGACGATGTCGCCCTGGCAGTGAACGGCCACGACGGCGGTGGTGCGGGGGTAGAGTTCCATCAATAGCTCCTGGTTCGGGGGGTGCGGGGTTACGCGTGCGCGAGGATCGAGTGCCCGATGTTGTCGATGTCTCGGGCTGCGGTGAAGGGGTTGGACAGGAAGACCTGGAGGATGTCGACACCGGCCTCGCGCATCAGCGCGGCCTTGTCCCGCAGCTCGGCGGGTGATCCGTAGAGGCACCAGTAGTCGACGAGTTCCTTGGTGATGATCGGCCGGTGTGCGGGGTCGAGTCCGCGCAGGTACTTCGCCCAGACGTCGAGGTAGTGCGGCTGGTCCGGGGCGGCCGGGTCGCCCAAATACTGCTGCGCAGCGGTGAGGGAGGCATCGACGATGGAATCGCCCAGCTGGTCGCGGTGCTGGTCCATCAGGCCGGCGTTGGTGATGCACGAGCTGATCGGGCCGGACCCGAAACCGTTGGTGACACCGTCTTCCCAGGTCTCCCCGCTGCCGAGTTGGTAGAACCAGGACAGGGAGACGAGTTTGACCGAACCCGGCGCCCGGCCGGCGTCGGCGACCGCCTTGTCGAGGCGACTGCGGATCAGCTTGATCATCTCGACGTTCGGCCCGAGGCAGTAGACGACGGCGTCGGCGTACTTGGCCGCCTCGGTGAGCCCGCGCGGTCCGCCGGCGGCCACCCAGATCGGGATGTGGTCGGTGACGTTGTAGAAACCGCTCTCCTTGTCGAGGAACTCCACCTCCCGGGACTGCCCCAGCCAGGTCGTGGGTGACACGGCGACCGGCCATCAGCTCCCGTGCGACCTCGATGGCGTGCGTGAGTTCGGAGATCTTCGCGGTGCGGTTACCCATCGAGCGCAGCGCGTTGTTGGCGGTGCCGATGCCCAGGAAGGTCCGGCCCGGGGCCAGGGCGTTGAGGGTGGCCATGGAGTTCGCGGTGACCGGGGCGATCCGGGTCAGCGGATTGGTGACCATGGTGCCCAGATTGATCGAGCTGGTCTGGGTGGCTGCGAGCGCCAGGAACTGGTACGGGTCGGAAAACAGCAAGGGGCCTTCTCCCACACCGAAATGCGTGACGCCCAGATCCTCGGCCTGTTTCACCATCGCGACCTGGTCGATCTTGGCGCAGGTGCCGATACAGAATTCCATCTTCGTCTCCTTGCAGTGACCCGCTGGTGTGGTGCAACTCCGTGAATGAGGGCGGTGAGCTCGCAGGATCGGGCGACCCCGGGACGGTGTTCGGGACCCGGGCAGGGGCTCGCACTGTGCGCCGCAGCGGTGATCAATTCCGTTGAAAGGGAACGGCATTGAGCGGCGCGATCCCGTTCTCGGAAATGTTGCCGCCGACCCGGTGAGCCGGTAAAACAAGCCGTACACCTCAAACTGGAATTCTAGCGTTCCAGATGACCGTAGCTGACAGTGACGCGGACCACAAGTACTAGAATGCAAGTTACTGTGGTGAGCGCCGCAGGCGAGGGGGACACCATGATCAGCGCGCCCGACGAAAGCGTGGACGTATGAGCACCACCAGCACCGATCCGGGGGCCGCCGCCCTTCTCGCGAATGTCCGGACCTCGGGTGCGCGGCTGTCGGCCGCCATGTACGACATCCTCAAGACCAGACTGCTCGAGGGACGCTATGCGGCCGGGGAGAAGATCGTCGTCGAGTCGATCCGGCAGGAGTTCGGGGTCAGCAAGCAGCCCGTCATGGACGCCCTGCGCCGACTCTCCAGCGACAAGCTCGTCTACATCTTCCCGCAGAGCGGATGCGAGGTCGTCTCCTACACCCAGCGGGAGGTCGAGGACTTCTTCACCCTGTTCGGAGGCTTCGAGGGCACGATCGCGGCAGTCGCCGCCGCCCGCCGGACCGACGCCCAACTCACCGAACTGGGCCTGATCTCATCCCGGATCGACGCGCTGCTCACCTCCCACGACCCCGACGTGCGGGCGCACGGATACCGCATCCACAATCGCGAATTCCACGCCGCCATCCACACGATGGCGCATTCGCGGATCATGGCCGAAACCAGCCAGCGGATGTGGGATCTGTCCGATTTCCTGATCAACACCACCGGGATCACCAACCCGCTGTCGAGCGCCCTGTCCGAACGCCAGGACGATCACCACGCGATCATCGAGGCGATCAGGCAGCAGGACGAGGCGGCCGCCCGCGAGGCCATGGAACGGCACATCGTGGGCACCATTTCGGTCATCCGCGACGAAGCCGGCGACTTGGCCGGCTGAGACGCCCCACCGGCGGCCCGCCCCCGCGACCACGCGTTGCACGAGGCGGGCCTTTTCTCTGCCCACTTCCATGCCCACTGCCGGGCGAAACGCCTGTTGAAGGCGACCGGCACCCGGCGCCGGTGAGTACCACCGGTCGCATCTCGCACCCCGGAGAGACTTGCGTCACCTTCCGCGTCGACGTAGCTTCACTTCTAGACGTCTAGCATTCCAGTTGCGAATGTTTCTCTCACTTCCCTCAGAGAAAGGAGCGGCCATGACGACCGCTTCGCGCAGGTCGGTCCACGCGGCGGAAGCATGCTTCGGCCCGCGGATCGGAGAAGCCCGACCGTGAGCACCACCTCCGCTTCCTCGACGACGCCCGCAACCACCTCACCGCTACGGGTGGCGATGGCCAGCTTCATCGGCACCACGGTCGAGTACTACGACTTCTTCATCTACGGCACCGCCGCCGCACTGGTGTTCCCCACGCTGTTCTTCCCCGACGTGTCCCCAGCAATCGGAATCCTGCTGTCCTTCGCGACCTTCGGGGTCGGGTTCCTCGCCCGCCCGCTCGGCGGCATCGTCTTCGGTCACTTCGGTGACCGGGTCGGCCGCAAGCAGATGCTGGTGATCTCCCTGGTCGGAATGGGCTCGGCCACCGTCCTGATGGGACTGCTGCCCGGTTACGCCCAGATCGGCATCGCCGCCCCGATCCTGCTGACCCTGCTGCGCCTGGTGCAGGGCTTCGCGGTCGGCGGCGAGTGGGGCGGGGCCACCCTGATGGCCGTCGAGCACGCCCCGACCGCGAAGAAGGGCTTCTTCGGATCCTTCTCCCAGATGGGCGCCCCGGCCGGGACCAGCGTCGCGACCCTGGCATTCTTCGCGGTCTCCCAATTGCCCGACGAGCAGTTCCTCAGCTGGGGCTGGCGACTGCCGTTCCTGTTCAGCGCCGTACTGATCGTGATCGGGCTGTTCATCCGCCTGTCGTTGACCGAGAGCCCCGACTTCGCCGAGGTGAAGGCGCAGAGCGCGGTGGTGCGGATGCCGATCGCCGAAGCATTCCGCAAGCACTGGAAGGAAATCCTGCTCATCGCGGGGACCTACCTGTCCCAGGGCGTGTTCGCCTACATCTGCATGGCCTACCTCGTCTCCTACGGCACCACCGTCGCGGGAATCAGCCGCACCTTCGCCCTCGCCGGGGTGTTCGTCGCCGGCCTCGTCGCCGTCATCCTCTACCCGGTCTTCGGGGCCCTCTCCGACACCTTCGGCCGCAAGACGATGTACCTGCTCGGGGCCGTGGCCATGGGGGTGGTGATCGCCCCGGCGTTCGCGCTGATCAACACCGGCAACCCCTGGCTGTTCATGGCCGCACAGGTGCTGGTCTTCGGGATCGCGATGGCACCCGCCGCCGGCGTCACCGGATCCCTGTTCACCATGGTCTTCGACGCGGACGTGCGCTACAGCGGCGTCTCGATCGGCTACACCCTCTCCCAGGTCGTGGGCTCGGCGTTCGCGCCGACCATCGCCACCGCCCTGTACGCCTCCACCAAGTCCAGCACCGCGATCGTCGCCTACCTGCTGGCGGTCTCGGCAATCTCGGTGGTCTCGGTGATCGCGCTGCCCGGCGGCTGGGGCCGCAAAGGCGCAGCGAGCCAACTCGTTCGAGACGAAGCCGGCTCCGCCCAGCCCACCGCCGCGGCGACCACACTCTCAACCCCGGACACGGCCACGGACCTGCGTGTCCTCGACAAGTGAAGTGATGACAGATATGAGTGACCACGACCGAACCTCCTACGACACCGACGTCGTGATCGTTGGACTCGGGCCCGCCGGTGGCACGGCGGCGCTCGCCCTGGCCACCTACGGCCTGCGCGTCCACGCCGTCTCGATGTTCCCCTGGGTGGCGAACTCGCCGCGCGCGCACATCACCAACCAGCGCGCCGTCGAAGTGCTCCGCGACCTGGGCGTCGAAGACGAGGCCCGCAAGTACGCCACACCCTGGGAGCAGATGGGTGACACGCTGTTCACCACGAGCCTGGCCGGCGAAGAAATCGTCCGGATGCAGACCTGGGGAACCGGTGACACCCGCTACGGGGACTACCTGTCCGGCAGCCCGTGCACGATGCTCGACATCCCCCAGTCGCTGATGGAACCGGTGCTGATCAAGAACGCCGCCGAACGCGGCGCGATCATCAGCTTCCACACCGAATACCTCGACCACACCCAGGACGCGGACGGGGTGACCGTCCGGTTCCGCGACGTCCGCTCGGGCACCGAATTCACCCAGCGGGCCCGCTTCCTGCTCGGTTTCGACGGTGCCCGCTCGAAGATCGCCGAGGAGATCGACCTTCCCTTCCAGGGCGAACTCGCCCGCGCCGGCACCGCCTACGTGCTCTTCAACGCCGATCTGAGCAAGTACGTCGCGCACCGGCCGTCCATCCTGCACTGGATCGTCAACTCGAAGGCCGGGTTCGGGGAGATCGGCATGGGCCTGCTGCGGGCGATCACACCATGGAACCAGTGGATCGCCGGCTGGGGATTCGACATGGCCAAGGGTCAGCCCGACGTCTCCGACGACGTCGTCCTCGAACAGATCCGGACCCTCGTCGGCGACCCGCACCTGGACGTCGAGATCGTCTCGCGGTCCTTCTGGTACGTCAACCAGCAGTACGCCGAGCACTACCAGTCCGGTCGGGTGCTGTGCGGCGGCGACGCCGTGCACCGGCACCCCCCGAGCAGTGGGCTGGGATCGAACACCTCCATCCAGGACGCGTTCAACCTGGCGTGGAAGATCGCGTTCGTCGTCAAGGGCTACGCCGGGCCGGGCCTGCTCGAGTCCTATTCCCCCGAACGGGTCCCGGTCGGCAAGCAGATCGTCGCTCGCGCCAACCAGTCCCGTAAGGACTACGCCGGGCTGCGCGAGTGGTTCGACCCGAACAGCGACGATCCGGTCGCCGCCGGCCTGGCGAAGCTGAAGGAACCCACGCCCGAGGGGGTCGCCCTGCGCGAGAAGCTGTACGAGGCGCTCGAGGTGAAGAACACCGAATTCAACGCCCACGGCGTCGAACTCAACCAGCGCTACACCTCTTCCGCGGTCGTCCCCGACCCCGAGGTGGGCGACGAGGTGTGGGCACGAGACCGGCAGCTGTACCTGCAGGCCACCACCCGGCCCGGCGCGAAGCTGCCGCACGCGTGGCTGGTCGGCGAGGGCGGCACCCGCATCTCCACTCTCGATGTCACCGGGAAGGGAATGATGACCCTGCTCACCGGAATCGGGGGCCAGGCGTGGAAGCGTGCCGCCGCCAAACTCGACGTGCCGTTCCTGCGGACCGTGGTCGTCGGTGAACCCGGCACCCTCGACCCCTACGGCTACTGGCGGCAGATCCGTGACATCGACGAGGCCGGTGCCCTCCTCGTCCGCCCCGACGGGTACATCGCGTGGCGGCACAGCGCCCCGGTCTGGGACGACAGCGAAGCGCTGACGAGCCTCGAGGACGTGCTCACCGCGGTCCTCGATCGCTCGGCGGGCAGCAGCGCACCGGCTCCGGGCGCCACGCAGGAGCCGCAGTACAACACCCGGGCCGTGCCGATCACCGTCCCGCACACCACCCCCGCGGACGCAGCCCCCGCCTCCGCCACCACAACTGAGGGAGTACACCGATGACCCGCCCGTACACCAGCGTCTGGAACGATCTGAACCAGGTCGAATTCAGTCAGGGCTTCATCCAAGCGGGCCCCTACCGGACCCGGTACCTGCACGCCGGCGACACCTCCAAGCCGGCACTGATCCTGCTGCACGGCATCACCGGCCACGCCGAAGCGTACGTCCGCAACCTGGCCGCGCACGCCGAGCACTTCAACGTGTGGGCGATCGACTTCATCGGGCACGGCTACAGCAGCAAGCCCGACCACCCCCTCGAGATCAAGCACTACATCGACCACGTCCTGCAGTTCATGGACGCGATCGGCGTGGCGAAGGCCTCGTTCTCCGGGGAATCGCTCGGTGGCTGGGTCACCGCCCAATTCGCGCACGATCACCCGGAGAAGGTCGAGCGGATCGTGCTCAACACCATGGGCGGCACCATGGCCAACCCGAAGGTGATGGAACGGCTCTACACCCTGTCGATGGAGGCGGCGAAGGACCCGAGCTGGGAACGCGTCCAGGCCCGGCTCGAGTGGCTGATGGCCGACCCGGCGATGGTCACCGACGACCTGATCCGCACCCGGCAGGCGATCTTCCAGCAGCCGGACTGGCTCGAGGCCTGCGAAGCGAACATGGCCCTGCAGGACCCGGAAACCCGCAAGCGCAACATGATCACCGACGCCACCCTCGAGGGCATCACGGTGCCGGCGCTGGTGCTGTGGACCACCAAGGACCCCTCCGGTCCCGTCGACGAAGCCAAGCGGATCGCCTCCCACATCCCCGGCGCGAAGCTCGCGATCATGGAGAACTGCGGGCACTGGCCCCAGTACGAGGACGCGGAAACGTTCAACCAGCTGCACCTCGATTTCCTGCTCGACCGCGCCTGATCGCCCCGTGGGTGCCTGCCCCCGCGCGCAGGCACCCACGATCGGCGCCCCTCACACAGCCACCCCGATCACCTCGCACCCCGCCCGCCGGATCGCGCGAGAACCAGAAGGAAACAGACGATGCCCGTAGCGCTGTGCACGATGTCGCATTCCCCCCTCATGGGACGAAACGACCCGGCCCAAACCGTGATCGACGACGTCGATGCCGCGTTCGAGAATGCGCGCGCGTTCATCGCCGACTTCGCCCCCGACCTGATCGTGATCTTCGCCCCGGATCACTACAACGGGGTCTACTACGATCTGATGCCCCCGTTCTGCATCGGTGCCGCCGCCCAGTCGGTCGGCGATTACGGCACCGAAGCCGGGCCGCTGGACGTCGACCGCGACGCCGCCTACGCCCTCGCCCGCGAGGTCCTCGCCAGCGGTGTCGACGTCGCGTTCTCTGAACGGATGCACGTCGACCACGGCTTCGCCCAAGCCCTGCAGCTGCTGGTGGGCTCGATCACCGCGGTCCCGACCGTGCCGATCTTCATCAACTCCGTCGCCGAACCGCTCGGCCCGGTCAGCCGGGTCCGGCTGCTCGGCGAGGCCGTCGGGCTGGCCGCGGCGAACCTGGACAAGCGGGTGTTGTTCGTCGGATCCGGTGGGCTGTCCCACGATCCGCCGGTCCCGCAGTTCGCCACCGCCCCCGCGGAGGTGCAGGAGAAGCTCATCGACGGGCGCAACCCCACCGAGGCCGAACGCAACGCCCGCGAACAGCGAGTCATCGACGCCGGACGCGAC
Organism: Rhodococcus sp. USK10; assembly: GCF_019378875.1. Classification (NCBI taxonomy): domain Bacteria; kingdom Bacillati; phylum Actinomycetota; class Actinomycetes; order Mycobacteriales; family Nocardiaceae; genus Rhodococcus; species Rhodococcus sp. USK10. Next base: position 50,422 of record NZ_CP076046.1, on the reverse strand, counting down.
TTCGCCGCCGGCGTGGCCACCATTGCGCCGCTCAACCCGCACTGGGATCGCCACCTGCTCGACGTCCTCGCCTCGGGCGAGATCGAGCAGATCGACTCCTGGACCAACGAATGGTTCGTCGAACAGGCCGGGCACTCCTCCCACGAAGTACGCACCTGGATCGCCGCGTACGCAGCGATGAACGCCACCGGGAAATACCGCGTCACCTCGACCTTCTACCGCGAAATCCCGGAATGGATCGCCGGATTCGGCATCAGCACCGCCGTCGCTGTCGCCGAATAGACCCCCGCCACGCCGACCAACGAAAAGGGCCCGGATGACCTCCGTCCGCCCAGCAGACAATCACCTGATCGAGCAAGACTGGCAGACGCTGTCCTGTCTCGTTGAATACGAGGCATGATCAGCGCGCTGAGGACTGCTGAGCTGCGATGCCTCATATGTGTGAGATGGCTGGAGACGCCCGAAGGCTCGCCGATCATGAGGCAACACATCAAGCCGCCAACGGTCTGTCGGTACCGTCTCACCACGTCAGCAGACTCGGTGTCTCAGTTTGGTGAGACACCAGACCGAATACTTCGGATCGGTGAGCAATACCCCGGGTTGGATGAGACAGGACAGACGCCGAACGACCGCTGTGCCGAGAATCGATCTTCAGCGCCTCAGGGGCGTCGACAACCCGTGTCGAGAAACTATGTCGAAAAACCCCATGCGGGGTATTCTCGACAGATGCTGATCGGCTACGCAAGGGTCTCGAGCGCTGACCAGAACCCCGACCACCAGGTCGACGCGCTGCGCCGCGCCGGGGTAGCGGCCGAGAACATCCACGTCGACCACGCGGGCGGGGCGAAAACGTCACGCCCGCAACTCGATCTGGTACTGGCGCGGCTCCGCGCCGACGACGTCCTGGTGATCACCCGGCTCGACCGGCTCGGCCGGTCGATGCTGCACCTGATCACGCTCGGCGCCGACCTGCGCGAGCGCGGCATCGGCCTGAAGGTGCTCGAGCAGGGCATCGACACGGCCACCGCCGAGGGCCGCGCGATGTTCGGCATGCTGTCGGTCCTGGCCGAGTTCCAGCGCGAGTTGATCGTGGCGAACACCCGCGACGGGCTGGCCGCGGCCCGGGCCCGCGGCCGTAAGGGCGGCCGACCCTCGAAACTGAGCTCGGATCAGATCGAACTCGCTCAACGGCTGTACGACGCAGGCGATCACACCGTCGCACAGATCGCCGGCATGCTGAAAGTGCCCCGTACCACGGTGTATGGGCATCTTAACAAGCGGCGTGTGGACATCGCGCCGGTCACGCAGGACATCATCCTGGTTGCCGAGCCACCTGCACCCACGTCTCGCACGTGCCCGACCTGCGGGCATGAACCCACCTCTCGCGCCGAGGCAGCACACCAACGTGCTGACCTCGCCGTGATTTGGCTCCAGCCGGACCCCGAGCACCGCGGAACGCTGATCGGTCGACAGCACTGCCGGCATTGTGAACCCGGACAGCCAGCATTCGACATCGCCTGCAGCATCTGCGGCGACGGCCCCATCCTCGCCGGCAGACTCGCTGAGCTGGCCGAAAAGGGAGATCTGACCAAGCCGGTCCAGCGATGGCTCACCGCAGCCGGATGGACCGTCACGCCTAATCTGCTCTGCCCGGACCACGCGTGAGGCGGGAACGGAGCCGCTGCGGCGGGGGATGGAATCCGACACCTTTCGAATATCGCACCCCACCAGTCTTTTGGATCTCGCGCAACGGCAAGCAACGGGTGGTGCGCCCCCACAGATACGCGTTGGCAATCGAACTCGGTCGACCCCTCCTGGAGGACGAGGTGGCGTTGCACGAAGTGTGTGACAACCCGATCTGTGTGCGCGCCTCGGCAACATCGGGGCGCCCGCACGTGGTGCTCGGCACGCAAGCACAAAACCTCGCGGGGATGGGTGCAAAGGGCCGCGGCGGTGGCCGTGGCCAGACATGGCGTTGGTACGGACCCGACCGCGCCGCACGGGCCGCTCGATCGCGGGCATTGCGGGAGGCAGTACGCCACGGATGGGACGACGAAAGGGTGCAGGCCGCCCTCTTGCACAGCGACGTCCCGACATTGTTCTGAACGACACGCACCCGACCGACGTCGGAAGCGTTAGGTGAGAAAGGGAAGAGCATGAGCGAGAACGAAGCAGTCGTGCCACGGTCGACGGTCGAGGCCGCGTTGTATCAGGCGACCAAGCACACCTGGTCGATGTCGGATGCAGATCTGGAAGCGATCGTTGCGGGCGAGGCCGCCGGCCCGTTGCACCGCACCGCCGCCCGCGGAGACATCACGTTTCCGAACCCGGACGCGCTGCGCGGCCTGCTCTAGACCGCGGCCCGCGCGACACGACGTGTGTCGTGCGGGACGCAGGCGCGGAGGGTGTTCGGGCTCGATGCCCGAACACCCTCTACACTCACCGGAGGCGCACCCCCGAACCTAAGCCGTTCGGGGGCGCGCCTTTCGTTTTGTCGGTGTCAGTCGAACTCGACACCCAACTTCTGTGCCACGTCGACGCCGATGGTCACCAGCTCCGCGATCGCGTGCGGGTGGATGCCGTTCTGTACGGCGATGTCCAGCAGGTCGAGCAGTCCGGTGTCAGCCTCCGGGGCGGTGTCGGCGGTCTCGCGGGCAACCTCGAATGCGATGCCTGCTTCTGCGCCGCGCCCGTCGAGGTAGGCGAACAGTCCGGCGGCGGTGAGAGTCTGCACGCGGGCGACACCACGTAGCTGGTTCGCCACCAGCAGCATCGCGGCGTGTGCCTCGGCGGCTCCGTAGTGGGCGAGCGAGAGCAACGCATCCCGCAGCTGCGGGCTGGCGGCGGCGACCATTCCGACGCGGGCGGCGAGGTCGGCGCTCGGGATTTCCCGACTGCGGGCCACGGCAGCGAGTTCGGTGATGGTGGCGCGGGGGAAGTCGTGGCCCTGGTCGTGGAACGCCTCACGCGCGGGGCGGGGATCGGCTTCGGCGGCGATGCCGTAGCGGGCGGCGATCGCGGCGCGGGTGGTCTCGATGCTGCGGCCCTCGGCGACCATGGTGGCGGCAACGGCGGAGATGCGCGGGTCCGGGACCGCGCCACGCTCGAGTGTCTCGAGGTTGACCCACTGGGAACCTTCGATGAGTTCGGCGGTGTGCAGCGACATCATCACGTGCGTGCCGTGCGCCTCGAGACCGTCACCGAGCATGGCCATGTTGTCGAGTGCGGCGGATGCACCCGGTCCGCCGACGACGGCGGTCAGGACCGCGCCGGTGGCCTGCTCACGGACGGCGATCCCGCACAGCTGATAGGCGACGGACGCAACGTCCGTGTCGGCGTCGTAGCGGGCCGCGAGGATGACTCGAGGGGCGTTGTCGGTGCCGGACTCGCCGACCAGGATCGCCACGATGGATTGAACCGGCACGAATCCCAGCAACGCGGGGATCGCGGCGAGAACATCGGTGGCGGTGGAAAGACGGATCATCAAAACGCTCCTTGGAAGTGTCGGTGGGCAGAACCGAAGTCCCTGCCCGTTCTTTTTGCCCTGCTGGCAAGGGAGAGTCGGATCGGCGGTATCAGGACGGGGTGCAACCCCTGGGCCGGAGAAGTTTTCGCGGGGAGCCTGCGAGTCGCGAAAACTTGTTCGGAGCCGCAGGCCGGCGCAGCCGCCAGGGGTTGTTCCCCGGCCGCCGTCGATCAGGATCGGAAGGCCAGCAGGTCAAAAGAACGATGTTCTTTCCCAGGGCGGAGCGCAGCGGAGCTCGATTCAGGGGACACCGCAGGTGGCCTCCACCGGACCGTAGGGGAGGTGCCACCCAAATGGCTGTCGCCTACGCAACGCCGGCCCGCACACGGAGAGGCCCCGAACCGTGACGGTTCGGGGCCTCTGGTGCCGTGTCAGGCGGCGGAGATGTCGCCTTGTGGTGCTTTTGGTCTGGGTTTCAAGAGCGGCGGCGAGGGTGTGCACGGTCGCGAGGACAGTGTGTGCGGTCTCGGCACCGATGGCGGGTGATCGGCTCGGGCTGCGTCGGCCCTCGATCGGGTCGGTCTGTGATCGTCTCATGCAGCTGTGCGGCGAGCTGGCGACGCCGACACCATTCTGAACAACGCCGGATAGAGGGGCTGGTATCGGTTGCGAGTTGCGGTCGTGTAGATACATGCAGGTGACCACCCCGTCTTCCCGTCCGGACGCGTCTCCGGCACTGCCCCCTCCCCAAGTGGGGCCCCGTGGCATAACACTCGTCGGTCTAGGCGTCGGCACGCTTGCGGCCGCCAGCGCAGGCACTTACATTCTCGCCGAGCTCGTGACGCCTCACGGTGTGGCAGTCGTCAATGCGGATCTATCCGGAATCGCTCGGTCGGTCGGATTAATCGTGGCGGGATCCGTCGCGGTGCCGGCCGCTGTGCTCGCCTATAGACGCCAGAAGGCACTCGATCGAGCCAATACGCTCAAAGAGGCAGAGCACGCCCACAAGGAGACAACCGACAACCGCGAGTACGAGACCGGCCGCGAGAGAAACCTACGTGACAGGTACACAGCCTGCGCAGAACAGCTAGGGCACAGTTCTTCCGCTATTCGGCTCGCTGGTGCATATGGGATTGCCTCGCTTGCCGACGACTGGCATGCGATCAATAAGGACGACGAACGGCAGGTATGCGCCGATCTGCTGTGCTCTGTCCTCCGCTCGCCTCCTTACGAGAATGCAAAAGAAGAGCTTCGCTCGACCGTTCTGCGTGTACTGCTCGAACGCCGCAGTCGAAGGGTCGCTAAGTCCAATCAGTGGACTGATGTCAAGTATGACCTGACCGGGGCGGATCTTTCCGAGGCGAACCTGAACTCCGCCGACCTCACCGGATGGGTGCTAGATGGTGTCGATCTGACCAAAGCAAATCTCTCCGGCGCTATTCTGCGGACTACTGATCTGAGCTACGCGAACCTCACCGACGCGTATCTCTTCAACGCGGACCTTGGTCAGGCGTATCTAGTGGGATCAGATTTCTCGATATCGAGCCTCCGACATGCACAGCTCCAGATGGCCAACCTCACCACCGCGAAGCTCATCAAGGCTGAGCTTGACCGCGCGGACTTCACAAACGCGAACCTCACCGACGCGAACCTCACCGAGTCAGATCTCACGAAAACAGATCTCACCAGCGCGAACCTGGACGGCGCGAACCTCACGGGTGCCGACCTCACCGACGCAAACCTCACAGGTGCCAACCTCACCGACGCAAACCTCACAGGTGCCAACCTCACAAACGCAGAATTGGTTCGTGTTCGGTGGTCACCGACAACGACGTGGCCACAAGGTTTCGTTCCGCCTGCACTAAATTCGTAGCGGCTGCTCACTCATTGGCTAGTTCGCTTCGGAACGTCGGAGCATGGATTTCGACAACCAGCCCACCAAAGTTGATGAGAGAAGGACCGCCGCTTGAGCCTCATCAGCTGAGACATCCTCGTAGTCCGCCCGCCCGTGACGATCAGACTGACTGTGCCATAGAAGCTGCATGGCCGACACGACATGCTCCACGGGCGAGACGAACTTGGAGCCCTTCATCGAAAACTCCCACTTGTCCGGAGCGTTTCGGAGCACATTGATGTCTTTACCGAGAGTGGCATTCGCGTCTTTCGGTGAGATCAGGGGGCATGAGAGTACTTCAACAGCCCGCACCGCGTCGTAGTAGGCGTGACTCGGACTCTGATCGATTCCGAAGGCACGCTCCCAGGCTGCTCTCAACAGTGAGCTTGCCTGATCTGCCGCGGACATGACTTCTTCGACGATGTCGACGACGCCGCCCGGCATTACCTCCACTAGACCGTATCGTTCCTTACGTAGGCCTACCTGCCACCCGGCCCCACTCGCCGCTAGGATCGTCTGCAGCTCCTCGACTCGTTGGGGTCTCGTGCCGAGGCGCGACGGTGTGATCTCGCTGAGCATGAAATCGACCAAGTAGGCGCGGACAGTCTGATCCAGACCCCGAAGTACCTGGAGAACTTGATCTACATCGGTCAGACCAACATTCATAAATCCGAGGTCCTGACGTGCCGCGGTCTGGAATCGCAGAAAGACAGTCACATCCATGAATTCATGGCCATACATGTCTCTGGTGAGCCAGCGGTGAATGGATTCGTTTGCAGCGTTGGGGATTCCACGCTCGATAGTCAAGAATTGTTCAAGCTCAGATTCGTCGAGACCTGGAGGTGTCCACACATAATCACTGCTCACAACGGTGCTTTCCTGTCTTCTTGGCGGCACTCTAGGTATCGATACAGGGTGGTGCCAGGCCATAATTGTCACTCATCACACTGAAGCAGCGGGTGATTCATTGGTCAGTTCCGCGTCCGCGAGGGTCACTTCAGATGCCGGTACAGCGTCGTACGCCCCACTCCGAGGATCTCCGCGATGTCGACGAGCGGCATTCCGTTCTCGCGCATCTTGTGAGCCTGCCGGATCTTGTTAGCGGTCATCTTCGGTGGCCGGCCGCCGATTCGGCCCCGCGCTCGGGCGGCGGCGAGGCCGACCTCGGTGCGTTCCCGAATTAAGTTCCTTTCGAACTCGGCGAGCGCACCGAAGATCGAGAAGATCAGCTTGCCCCCGGAGGTGGTGGTGTCGATCGACTCGGTGAGTGAGCGGAATCCGATACCGCGCCCGTCAAGGTCCTCCACCGTCTGCAACAGGTGCGGCAGCGAACGGCCGAGCCGGTCTAGCCGCCATACGACCAGGGTGTCTCCTTCCCGCAGGTGCGAAAGGAGATCGTTGAGCTGAGGACGTGACGTTGTCGCGCCGCTCGCGGTATCTGTCCACACCCGAGAACAGCCGGCCGCGCTGAGAGCGTCTCTCTGCGAATCTGCGGTCTGCTCGGCGGTCGAGACCCTCGCGTAGCCCAATAGTTCGTTCACGAGCCAGGAGTGTTCCACAACTCACCGACAAGCGAACTTGTGAAACATCGGTTTGCGACACGGGTTTCGGAACACAACCGCCCCCTGGTCGGCCCGTGGAGTCGGGGATGTTCCGAAAACGTTCGTTTATGAACCACTCCGACATTGAGTGTCCTTGCACCGCCCATGCACGGGCCTGGTTCCGATCCGGTATGACTAACACCGTGACAAAGGCTTTCAAGGGTGACTGGTGGCATCCATCCAACCCAGACAAGGTTGTCCACGGCACGCTCACGATCGGATCGCCGCGTGGACCGCTACTTGAACTCGACGGGATGCTCGCAGAACGCGGCTCCCATCCTTGGCCTGACACAGTCGAGCGATTCGCTCCTGCGATCCATGGGCACGCCGACGGAAACTATGTCACCATATTTGAGGCTTACGCTCCACGAACAATAATGAAACATGGCGTGCTTCCAAGCGAGGAACAAGACCTACGCAGCGAAGCTGGCGCACTCATTGGCGGAAATCGCCACCTAACGAGTATCGATGAGCCGATTTTCCGCGTTTTGGAAGTGGAGCTTGACTACTTGACGTTTTGGTCCAACATGAGCGAATCCGAGTACGAAGAGTCGAGTACGAAAATGGAAACCCCGGTGAAATTACCATCACAACAAAGGACTCCCCGCCTATTTCAGGTCGCGCGGGAGAGTTTACTATCGAGCTGAAGAAGTATGTTGGATTTACGCACCAAGCAAGATATCTAGGATCAATCGAGTCCAAGATAAAAGAGCGCACAGTGGTACGCATAATTAGCGACGATAAACGCCCAGCGAAGGATTTCCTGACACCGCAGCGAACAATTCAGAATCTCATTACACACGCGACGCGAAAGCCATGCACCGTTAGATCCGCGAGACTACATGAGAGCTTGGAACGGGGTCTGCACTACACGTGGTACCGATTCGATACGCCTCCAAGCGAGGAACGCATCGACGGTAAATCCAGCTACAGTAGGCTTTTTCATGCTGGTGACATCGACTTTCCCGATCTTATCGATCGTTGGCACAACCTCACGGGAGTTCTTCATGGCGCGCTCGACATGCTCCTGGGGATTGAACATGAGCCGAGCGGGTATTACGAGAACAAACTCTTCAATTCCGCATCCGCACTTGAGGCATTCCACCGCGAATTCTTCCCCGACTCGACCGACATAGATAGGGCTGAATTCGATCGAGTTCGATTATTAATCAAGAATGCGTTACCGAAGTCCGACCGAGACGTCCTAAAGCGATTTAACAACAATCCTGGTTATGTGAAACGCTGCGAAGAGATCGCGCAAATTCCTGATGAGCAAGCCGTCCATCTATTGCTGGGAGATACGCGCCAGTGGGCAACTTGGCTCAAGAATGCTCGCAATGACCTGGCGCATAATAACCCTCCAGAACAAAGCAAGGTGCCCTACGCAGTATGGTATTACCTGGCCCCGGTCACAATCGCGTTGCTCCATCTTGTGCTGATGGAGAAACTAGGCCTGCCGCCTGATGCGCAACGCAGGGCAGTAGAAAGAGGAGCTCTCGAAATTGCGGCGTATGGGTATAAGGCTGCAAAACGCAGGCTCGTGGCTGACAAATCTCTCATCCGGGTACCAGACAACGCATCCTGAATGGTCCGTCGCCTTAAGGCTAAGGGCCTGCGCCGGTGATTCCTGGCTACCCCGAGGCGTCCTTCCTGGTACGCCCCTATCCCGCAGTGTTGGGTGTCAGTGCTAGTCGCTCAGACCGACGAGCATCGATCGCAGCTGTGAGTTTCCGCTGAGCCGCGAACATCCTTGTCGGGATTGGACGTTGAATTCCATTTCCGTCCAGAAAGTCTTGCAGCGAGAGAGGCGATTTTCCTGTGAGCATTCCCACCATGGATTGGTGCCGCCACCCACCGAGAAGATCGCGGATATCGCGGCTGTCTGAACCGTAATACTCGGCTATCCCTTCGATGAGCTCCAGGTCGGGCAAGGTGAGGATTGTCGGGTTGTAGATCTTCCGTGTCAGGGCAAGATCGGCGAAAACATTCCGCGTCCGCTGTTGCAGGTCATACTCGGTGGAACCGAGGTTGGGTACACCGTTGACGGGGACGATGACGATGGGTACGAACTGCGTGTTGTTCGTCACTCCGAAGTCGCCACGGTGCCGTAGCTGACGGATCGTTTTGGCGATCTGATCGCACTTCTTGACTAATGAGGCGTCAGCATCGGCCGAGTACTCCTCGACTGTCCCCAGACCTTGTGCAAGTTTGAAGTTGAGGTGATGATTCGTTGCATCCATCACGAAACACGCCTGGCCGGACGGAATAACGAAATCGCAGACGGACGGCGTCTGTCCTGCTCGTTCGGTCCAGCTGGATTGCATCTCAGGCTCACGAATCAGTCGCGACATGGAGGGACTCGCCGCGATGATGCCCTCAAGCACATCAGCAGCAGCCCGCTCGAACATGTCGTTCATCGCCAGGCTGAATGCTTCGGCAATCGAGCCCGCATCTGCAGGTCCCAAGTGGAAGAAGGTCTGCCAGTACAGCTGGGAGCCGAAGAACCGGTCGATCGCCCACTGATACCGAAGCAGCAGCACGTTGCCGTTGTCCGAAATAACGAACGGGCACTGGGTCATGACGTATCGCTGATCGGCAATTTCTCCGCGCCGACGGTCCGCAGCGAGACGCTTCTTAAACTCCTTGAGCGGTAGCGCCATGTGATCGAACAGTAAAGCGACTGCCGCCGCGCTCGCGCCCGCGGTTATTAGATCGGTCTTGCTGTACTCAAGTTCGCCAACTGCGGCTCGTTCAACGACGATACTGCCAAGAACCAAGACCTCGATCAATTCGACACCGTTAGCGGTATTGAAGCATTCCGCCGGCGATGCCCCAAGCCTGGAATCTGTTACTCGGTCGGGCCAAGGGGAAAACCACATGTTGTGGGTATCGGCCTGCAGAGTCTCAAGTTTGAGAGGGGCGTTACTTTGAAGGTTGGCGATCTCGTCAAGCATGATCTGCCGAAACATCGCAAGCGACTGCTCAAGGTTCAAACTTGCGGTCATATCTGAGATTCGGGTGATTGCGTCGGCGTCGAGCGTACCGTCCGTGCTGAACTCACCCTGAAGATGCTCAGTGTTGATCGACACGATTAGCTGCAGAATCACTGCCAGCGGGATAGGAGTCACATCAGGGTTCGGTGCCGACACCTCGAGTGCTTCACGGAACAACTGGGTAACTGACCGAGAAGGAATCAGCCGACCATTGGTTCGTATCTTGGCCGTCGCTGCCGCGGACCAAGGCATGTCCGCCTCGTCAAGCAACGTGCGTTCGACCGTGCTCTGAGTCCAGTTGGTGGTCGTTGCTACATCGAGGCGGGACTGGATCGCGGCGACCGCACGAACGGTCGCTTCACCGTCAAAATTCGCTAGTACGGCTTTGCGTTCGGATTCCTCAAGTGGCTCGATTCCAACGTCAGCACACACCACGGGGGTAACCAGCTTCGCCAACTCACGTTCGACTTGGTCACGATCGAGCGATGGTGCAGTAGGTTGTTGTCCACCGGCAAAGGACGCCGCCACCTTCTTCTTGGGCGGGCGATTCTGATTGCGCCGTCCCGGCTTACGACTCAACGGACCACAGCTCTTCCCCCCGTACTGCGATGCCTGGCGCATCCCTACTTTCCAGCTTAAACCTGTATTGGCTGTCCCCGCGGATCGGGTACTCGGTGTGTCGAAGCCTATGCATGCCCCAAGGTTCATGACGGATCTTTCGTGCGGATCCCGTTGTCTGCATTGTCCATATCGCTGAAGGTGTGGAGGGCGAGAGCTCGGATGAAGGTGTCGAGGATGGTGGTTTCGGTGGTGTCGAGGGCGAGTTCACTATCGCCGGGGTGCTGTCCGTGGTGATCGATGCTCATGTGCAGTCCTGGGAAGTAGTCGGTGGACATGGCGCTGTGGTGTGGGTGTGGTGGTGGTGAGTGTGCCGTGGGTTCTGTCAGAACAGGCTGATCTGGTCCTCGTCGGCGGCGGCGTCGGTGCGCTGCTGGTAGGCGGTGGCGAAGGCGCGGGCGGCGGATTCGGTGCAGCCGATCTCGCGGCCGACCTGCGCCCAGGACTGTCCGCTCTGGTGCAGGTGCCAGGCGTCGCGTTCGTCGTCGGTGGTCGGGTTGGCGGCGTGGATGGTCATTGGTCTGCTCCTCGGAGGTTGTCGAGACGCTGGGTGGCGGTGCGTTGTTGGCGGCCGAGAGCGACCATGTGCTCGAAGAGTTGGTCTTCGGGGAGTTGTTCGGCGGCTTGGGCGAGGGATTCGGCGGCGGCGCGGAAGCTGCGCCGGTAGGCCTGCGAGATGACGGCGCGGGTGTAGTGGTCGAGGGCGATGTGGTCGGCTCCGCGGGTGGTGATGTTCGCGAGGTGCCGGGATCGTTGGCGTCCGTGGTGGCCGGCGAACTTGCCGGTGCGTTCGAGGTCGGCGGCGACCATGGTGGGATCGTGCGGAACACCGGAGCGGACCAGACCGGCGACGACGGTGTAGAGCTCTCGGTGGATGGGCTGTTGGAAGTCGGCGGGGTCGAGTGCGGCGACGGCACGGTGGGCGGCGTCGGTGGGTGCCCACAGCAGTGCGCACAGGCACAGGACCTCGATGTCGGTGTGGGCGTCGATGCCGAGGTCGGTGGCCTCGATGGATTCTGCGGGTCCGGCGTCGGTGGCGTGGGTGTGGACCAGTTCGAGTGCTGCGGTCATGGCGGGTCGGTCCCTTCTGGGTGACACGGGAGGGTGTTTCAGGCCGCGGTCAGTCGGCGGATGCGGTCCGGGCGATATCCGGACCAGTGGTCGTCACCTGCGATGACGACGGGGGCTTGGAGGTAGCCGAGGGTGAGGAGGTGTTCGCGGGCGTGCAGGTCTTCGGTGATGTCGACGGTGGTGTAGTCGATTCCCGCCTTGTCGAGTGCGCGGTATGTCGCGTTGCACTGCATGCAGGCCGGTTTGGTGTAAATGGTGACCGTCATGATTTCCCCTCCGAGTATCATTTCCAGTGATTTCATTTTATCGAATATCGCCACTTATTCCAAGGCTTATGCGGTAATATTCCGCCTTTTATTTATGCAATGTTCTACGCGTCAATCTGCGTTTTATCTGCACTTCCGAATCTGCGGTCCGCTACCCCGAATCCGTGCAATCTTCGCTCATCACCGCAGGTGTACGCATTCTTGTCGTACTGGACGCGTTTCTGTCCGGTACACCGGAGCGTCAAGGGAAAGTGAAACAAATAGTAGATCAATAAAGGGAGTGCACGACCGCGGGCGAGTGTTTGTTTTGCATCCTTGATGTGGAGCGTGGTCCGGTAGAAGAATTTCGAGGATGGCAGGAAAGATCCCGTTTCGTTTCGTGGCGTATTTGCGTTTGTTTTTCGGGGCCGGCGGCCGGGTGCGCTTGGGGTGTGGCGCCCGTGGTGGCCGTTGCTCGGCCGCATCCCGTGCCCCGCTCGGGTAGGTGAGGGGCGTGGGTGGTCGCGCGGGATGCGGCCGACCGCTTTCGCGTTGACCGGCCCTGGGCCGGGGCGTTGGTGTTTCGCCCGGGCCCAGGTGGTGGTCAGTCGATGTCGATGGCGGTGGGGTCGAGTTGTCCGGCGATAGCTTTCTCGACGTCGGTCAGCTCGTGGCCGTTGGCGGCGAGCATGTCGAGGTAGGCGGCGGCCCCGCGCGGGCGGTTCCGCCAGCCGTCCTTGACCATGCGTCCTTCCATCGCGGCGACGACCAGGGCGAGGGTGAGCACGTGGGCGCGGGCTTCACTGCTCTTGTCGGCCAGCTCGGCGACGGCCTTGCCGGGGGTGAATCCGGTGAGTCCGAGCAGATCTCCCAGGTGATCTCCGGCGTGGTACTCACCGAGGAGCTGCGGGTCGGTGGCGAGGGTGGCGGTGACCCAGGCAGCGGCGTTCTTCGGCGGAGTCTTGCGGGCGAGCAAGGTGGTGCGCAGGAAGTCGCGGCGGACCGTGGTGGCGGCCTCTGCGGCTTTGTTCAACTCCCGCACCCGGCGGCGCTCCTGTTTCTGGGCCTCCTGTTGTTCGCGGTCGCGGCGGGCGGCCTCGATGGCCTGCGCATCGAGGTCGGCAGCATCGACATCGGGGTTGGTGCCATCGGTCTTGGCGGCGTGAATGGCGGCGGAGGTCTCGGTCAGCTCGAAACCGCTGCCCTCGAGGGTGGCTGGGTCGAGGAAGCCGTACTCGGGGACCCATACCGGGCGGGCCTCGACGGTGTTCGCGTGCCGGAAGCCTTCCTCGGGCTGGGCTTCGTCGTCGTCCTCGGTCGACCAGTCCACGGTCTCGCCGTCGACTTCCTCGCCGGTTTCCCGGTCGAAATAGGCTTCGTCCAGGTCGACCCACACTCCCCACAGTGCAGGGGTGGTGGTGTGTTCGGCGGTGACCGGCTCACCGGTGGTGGTGCGCAGGTCGTCGAGGGTGATGTGCTCGAGGATGCTGGGGCTCTCAGTGAGGATGGCGTAGCCGCGTTCGGCGTAGGGGGCTGCGGCTTCGGCGCGGGCGGCGCGTTCGTCCCGGTCTCGGCGTAGCCGTTCGGCGGTGGCACGGAAGTTCCAGCACTGCGGTGAGAGCAGTTCGGCGACGGCGTCCTCGTCTCCGGCGATGTCGAATTCGGCGACGACCTGGGCGCGCTCGAGCGAGAGTTGGCCCTGGTCGAGTCGCTCGCGGACGGTCTCGGATGCGCCGACGGCGGCGAGCGCCTTGACCTGTTCGCGGGGCAGCTGAATTGCCTTGGACACCTTGGTGATCGATGCGCCGAGGTCGAGCATCTGTGCGACACCGGCCGCGCGCTGCCCATCCGTGAGGTCGTTGCGGTGATCGTTCGCGACGATCTGCTGGGTGATCCGCTGGATGCCGCGTTCGGTGTCGTTGGTGGCGGTGTCCGGTGTGACCAGGGCGGGCAGGCTCGTCAGACCGGCGTCGCGGGCGGCGAGGGTGCGGCACTGGCCGGACTCGGATGGTGCCGTCTGCGTAGCGGACGGCCTTGATCGCTTGAAGTACACCGTGTTCGCGGATCGATTCGGTGAGTTCAGCGAGCTTGACCGGATCGACGGTGTCACGGGTGTTGGGTTCGATCTCGGCCTCGACCGGGTTCAGGTAAACCAGCTCCGCATGTGCGGCGGTAGCGATTTCGGTGGTGTTTGCGGTCATGGTGTTCTCTCTCCTAGGGTGAGAGGAGACACCGGGCAGGTATCAGCTGTCCGGTGTTTCCTTGTTCTCCGTGGGGCTTTGGTGGTGTCAGGCGGTCCTGAGCACCCGCGTCGGTGGGGTTGTGAACAGGTCGGTGTTGATCTGCGCGACCAGCTCGCGGGCGACCAGTTCGAGGATCGGTCGCGGGTTGGTCTCCCATCCGGCGAGGATGACGGCCCGGCCCCGGATCGGGGTGTCGGTGCCTGCGCCGTAGCGGGTGACGATCGCGCGGGCCGCGTCGTTCTCGGGCTGGCGGGGGTCGAAGCGGTGGTTGGCTCCGGCGAGCAGGCAGGCCACACCGGGGCGGCCGTTGCCGCCGATCGGGTAGGCGGCGAGGCGGTAGTCGCGGACGGTGTCCAGGGCCGCGCCGCGCCCATCGGCGATCCGGCGGCTGGTCCAGAAGTCGTCCACGCGCATGTCGGCGACCTGCAAGGTTCCGTCGGTTTCGATGGTGATGCCGGTGATGGTGTCGATGCTGCGGGTCATGGGATTTTCTCCTTCGGTGATGGGGGAGTGGGGTTCAGGCGGTGAGACCGAAATCGGCCGGGTTCACCGGCCGGTGGGCGGCGAGGATGCGCGGGTCGTCCGGTTCGAGGTCGAAGACCATGCCGAGAAGGACGGTGCGGGTGTCGGTATCGAGGTCGTCGAACCCCGGATCGGTGGGGATGGCGAGTTCGGCGTAGATCACGCGCGCGACGTCGAACGGGTCGAAGACGGAATCGAGAATGATGGTGTTGCTCAACGGAATGCCTCCCGTGCTCGGATCAGGCCACCTGCGGCGCCCTGATCGTTCTTTTTGCCCTGCTGGCAAGGGAGAGTCGGATCGGCGGTATCAGGACGGGGTGCAACCCCTGGGCCGGGAAAGTTTCCTGCGAGCGAAGCGAGTGCGGGTGGGAAAGTTTCTCGGAGCCTTGTGCCGGCGCTCGCGCCGCCAGGGGTTGTTCCCCGGCCGCCGTCGATCAGGATCGCCAAGGCCAGCAGGTCAAAAGAACGATGTTCTCTTTTTCAGGGCGGAGCGCAGCGCAGCTCGATGCAGGGGCCACCGGAGGTGGGCTCGCCCGGGCCGAAGGACCGCGGCCGTCGAAGGTGGGCGTCAGACTTCGGGTCCGGGCATTAAGGTGCCCCGACGTCGGGGGGTGACGCCGGGGCGAGGGTTCCGAGAACAATTTGGGGGGATTCCCGGAACGGCGGAAACAGTACACAGCGTCCCGGACATGCGATTGAGCGAATACGGCGGTCACACCTACTCGGGCGGGGTGTACCACCGATCCTGCTGCGGGCATGCGCCGTCACAGGGCGGAATGCGCACGGTCTGCCCGCAGGTGGAACACCAAAATGTGCGATGGCCGGCCGTGCCGGTGGCGGCGGCCGCCGAACAGCCGCAGACCTCCCAGCCGACAAGGCATTGGCCGGCAGTCAGGGGATGGCCTGAGGGGCACTGGGAGGGCGCGGCCTCGAACTTCATAAGGACGATAGTCGCACAGGTGTTCGAATTGCGGTAACCTCGTTGCTGCCCCGGCGCAGAGGGAAGCTCGCCGAGGCACACCACTTTTGCCGCCGATGGCCTGCAGTTTTCGGCGGATGGCACTGGAGGAGTGGGCACGTGACGATCGGCGAGACGGTGATGTTGCATCCGCAGGGCATCTCGAAATTCAAGATCATCTCCATCGAGGACGGTGATGCCCTCATCGAGTCCTTGGTGGACAGCCCCGGCACCTACCCGTTCCGGGTCCAGCTGAAGTTCCTCGTGCCCGCGACCTGAGCCGCTCTGCCCGCGGTATGACGCCGCAGCGGGCTTCTCATACGTGATAGATGCAGAACGGCCCCTGTGGGACTCTCCAGGGCCGTTCTGGTGTCTCTACGGTTGTGACCTATCTACATGAGGGCGTGCCGGTCCCGGTCTTGGATGATCTGGTCTGCCAGTCGGTAGAGCGCCAGTTCGTCGGGGATGCCGACTTTGGTTGCGCGTTCGCGGGCCGCGAGGAACGCCTGGACCTGCTCGTCCCCTGATGTGCGGTCTCGGTTCAGGAACGCATGGCGTGCGTCGGCGAGGTCTTCGAGCGCCCACCACTGGAAGCGGTCGAGACCGGCGGCGATCTCGGCGATCCGCGCCCGCTCCGACTGGCGGGTGCGCCAGCGGTCCGCCAGGTCGGAACCCCCGAGCAGGAGACCGAGAATGACGGCGCAGACCGCGGTGATCACTGCGCGTCCCGGCGCGCGGCCGCAGACATTGCCGGCTCCCGGGTGACGGATTTTGCCGGCTCTCGGGTGACGGAGACCAGGGCGACGGTCGCCGTGATCGCGGCCACGAGGATCAGTAGCAGCGGCAGCGAGAACTCGGACGTGAACGCTGCGGAGGCGGCCGTGGCCACGAAGGCGAGCACGGCGAGTACCCAGAGGGCGCGGGCCGCCACTGCCTGGCGTGTGAGGTGGGCGGCCGAACCGCCGACGACCAGCAGGGCGCCGATCCAGAGGGTCCAGGTGGTCATGGTGGTGCGGGTCCTCTCAGGCGGTCGGCGGCGTGAAGTCTCGTCACAGGGTGTCATGCCACGCTCTGGCGCATCCCGGGCCCTTCTCCGCGTGGCACCGACCCGGTGATGAAGTCCCAGGGCTGGTAGGCGCGGGCAGCGTTCTCCTTCGCGGCGTTCTTGGTCATCGGGGCGGTCCCATCACTACTCACGGGCGACGTCCCGCATCCGCCACCACGGTGGGTGACGGATCGGCTGTCGCATTTCCGGGGAACCTGACCCTCGAATGCCATCGGAATGGATGATGCGGCATCCATGGTGGCTCGGGTCAGTGGTTCGACAACCGGCTCGGACCACGGAGCCGACAGCGCCTGATGACACCCGGTAGCGGGAACGCGCTCCCGGTGACACGGAATCGGATCTAGTGAGCCATCATCAGGGCCATGCCAGCGCGCCTCGATCGCATGATCTACGTCGATGACTCGGGTCATCCGCAATCCGGACTAGTGGTCCGTCTGCGAATTAGTCGAGCGTTTTATATAGTCGACGCATGGTTGCAGCGGCGTTGTCGGTCAGTGACGAACAGCGGGCGGAGTTGAGGCGGATGGCGGCCTCGACGACACTGCCGCACCGGAAGGTGGTCCAGGCGCGGGCCTTGCTGTGGGCAGGCGACGGGGTGGCCAATGCCGAGATAGCCAGACGTTGCCAGGTGACTCCGGAAGCGGTGCGGCGCTGGCGCTCTCGTTTCACAGAAGAGGGAACTTCCGGGGTCGGGACGGTCGCGAAGGGGCGAGGCCGCAAACCGAGTTTGCCGGCGGGCACAGTCGAAGAGGTGCTGCGGTTGACCCATCAGGAGCGTCCGGCGGACGGCTCGACACACTGGAGCACCCGGACGATGGCCGCCCGCGTCGGGATCGGGAAGGACTCCGTCGCCAAGATCTGGGCTGATCACAATCTCAAGCCCTGGCGGGTCGCGACGTTCAAGATCAGCAACGATCCGCGATTCGAGGAGAAACTCGTCGATGTCGTTGGGCTGTACCTGAACCCGCCCGCGCGGGCGGTGGTGTTCTCGTTCGACGAGAAGACGCAATGCCAGGCGTTGGACCGCACCCAGCCGTCGCTGCCCATGAAGCCAGGACGCGCCGGGACGATGACCCACGACTACAAGCGCAACGGCACCATCGATCTGTTCGCGGCGATGAACGTCGGCACCGGGGAGGTCCTCACAGACCTCCGCAAGGGCCACGCCGGAGCCGATGTGCTGCGGTTCTTCAAGCAGATCGACGCCAGCGTCCCGCGCTCGCTCGACGTTCACGTCGTGCTCGACAACCTGTCCGCGCACTCGACCCCGGAGATCAAAGCGTGGTTGGCGCACAAGAACCGTCGCCGGTGGCACCTGCATTACACCCCAACGTCGAGTTCCTGGCTGAACCTGATCGAACGCTGGTTCAAAGAACTGACCGACAAGCGGCTGCGCCGCGGCGTCTTCACCAGCGTCACCGACCTTGCCGACGCGATCACCACGTGGGCACAACACTGGAACGAGGAACCCAAACCCTTCGTGTGGAAAGCGACCGCGGAAGACATCATCGCCAAAGTCCAACGCGGCCGCACCGCCCTCCACAAGATCAAATCGCAGACAGACCACTAGCAGTGTACGGATGGATCGAGTTCAGCCCGGACCGTTGGCGATCGGTTCTTCGTAGCTGGTTGGACACCCGCAAGCTCCTCTGGCGCGAGTTCGGCATCCCGATCACCACCGAGCTGCACACCACCGATTACGCGAACGGGCGTGGCCGCATCTCCAAACGTATCCCCGAGCGGCACATCCACGACGGCCGCGAATACTGGAAAGACTTCGGCCGCGAAGTCGCACACCAGTGCTTGGAGACCCTGCGGTGCACCGAAGGATTGACCCTCGGCGCGGTGTACCGATGGGGGAAACCCGATGACCTTGCACGAACCAAGAGGGAGCTGTATGCAGACCTCGTCAGCCGTGTCGAGTGTGAGCTGGCCGCAACCGATTCGCTGGGTCTGATCTTCATGGATGGCGATGGCAGCGACAGCTCCTACCGGACAACCCACCGGGGTCTTGCCTTGGCAGAGCGCCGCGTCATCGAGGATGCCATCCACATCGACTCCTCGGGATCGCAACTGGTCCAAATGGCGGATCTCGTTGCCTGGTCCGCCAACGTTGCGGTGGACCACCATCCGAAGAATGAGTTTGCTGCTCAGTGGTACAGCGACTACTTGTCGGAGCGCGATCCGAAGCGGCGACCACAGGAAATGTAGACCCTAGAAACAGCTAGACCCCCTGCTCCACAGGTGTGGGGGGGTCTGCAACAGCAAGATTACGCTGCTGATCCACATGGAGCAAACCGGCGCGACAACCTGTGGGCAATTCCCGACGCCCCTCGTGACCACCTGTTCCGGACTGAGGCGCCGGTTCCACTTCCCGCTCCTCGGACGCACCTGGTGTGAGCATGGACCCTGGCAGGACGGTGCGTCTCACCAAAATACTCAAAAATACTGGTGCACAACAACTTCGACCAAATACTCAACACCACTGAAGCTGACTGAATCCAAGACCGCGAGCAGCCTCACCCGGCCGAAGCTGCCCGCCAGGTCCGGGCTCATGAGCGGCGCCGCAGCTGTGAGCCGAGCTCGAAGGCCCAGTCGAGGACATCGTAGAGTTCAACATCCGTTGCGTGAGCTGCGTGAAGCAACGCACGCTCACGAAAGTTGTTCATCCTTCATCGTGCCGAGCTCCCGCGTGCTCAATTGCGCTGGCTGGTCGTCGAGCACCCCACCACTCGAAGCGAGCGACACACCGTCCGCCATTTCGGCCCCATTCGAGCCCGCTCCGACCGGTCCCTGCGTTACCGGTCCGCCAGGGCCGATCCCAGCGGCCGGGCGTGGGTTCAGGTGCCGGCGCCGCGGCCACCCGGTTGCCGCCGTAGTTCCTCGATCGTCTGCTCCGCGGCGCGCAGTGCGGTGGTCAGCGCGTCGACACGGTCGGCGGCCGATTGCCGGACCTCGGCCAGTTGCGCGACGTGATCGGCGCGCACCTGATCGCGGTCCGTACGGGCCTCGGTGCGTAGGTCGGCGAGTTCGCCGCGCAGGCGGTCCACGTTCTCGCGGCTTTCCGCCGCGGCGGCCTGCGCTGTGGCGGTCTGTGTCTCGGCGCGGGTCTGGGCGAGCCGAGCCTCGGCCTCGGCGGCCGCGATCCGCTCCTCGGCGTCGGCCCGGATGCGCTCGAGTTCCGCGCGTGCCTCACGCTCCCGGTTTGCCGCGTCCTCCACGGCGGCAGCGGCCTCGGCCTGAATCCGCGCCAGCTCCGCGTAGGCGTCCTCCGCGGCGGCGTCGGCCTCCTCCCGGGCCTGCTGATGTGCACGCGCCCGGGCCTCGGCGTCCCGGCGGCGACGTTCCTCCTCGCCCCGCAACCGTTCCGCTTCGGCTACTTTCGCGAGCGCCTCGGCGTGGGCCTGATCGACCTCCGCGGCGACGGCCTCGACATCGGTCACCGAGGCGATCGTCTCGGTCATGGTCTCGAGGAAACCGCGGAGCTCCGCCAGCCGGTTCGGCAGCTCCTCGAGCTGCACACCGAGGGTGGCCCGGGCCATCGACACCGGCGCCGTCACCCCACCCTCATCTCCCGCTGCCGGCGGTTCGGCCTGCCCCGCGCCGACGGTCGCGAGCCGTCGGCGCTCCTTCCACGCGTTGCCCTTGTTGTGCACCGGGCCACCGGGATCGGCCTGCCCGCAGTACTTGGACGGCCTTCCCGTCTTCGGATCGTCCAGGCTGGGTCGGCTGCACCCGCCGGGGAACTCGCACCGTCCCTGGCGATCGCCCGGGCCGTCGATGTCGTTGCTCGTCACCGCACCGAGTCTACTCGTTTAGGAGCTTTCGTATCCATAGTTCCGTTTAGTTTCGTTTTTTTTGGATACGTAACTTAAGATACTTAGCTCGACTTCCGGTCGATGAGGTCGCCGAGGCTCTGTAGAACCGGCCGATGAAGGGACAGAATGTCGTCGACCTATGCCGCTCACATCGTGACCAGCGACGCCGTCGCCCCTCGGCGATCCCGAGATCCTCGTGATGACCGCTCCGGACGAACCTGGCCTCATCGCCAGCTATCCCCTGGCCGCCGACGAGGCCCCGGAGGACGTCCTGGCGGCGAACGGGTGGCGGGTCACCAGCGGCGACACTCCCGCGGTCGAGAAGGGCTACAGGATCGTGGATGTCGAGGCCCGCCGAATGGGAGCAGATCGTCAAACACGTGACATTCGCCAAGGCAGGCCGAGATTGAGGCCGGGCCGGCAGGACCTGGCGTGGCGTACCGCACTCCGGGATGCGATGCACAACGGCGGTTCAGCTACACGACTCGCAGCAGCGGCAGGAGTAAGTCGAGAGCGGATGGTCGCCGCTGAGTTCCCCCTAGAAGACACTGCACTCGCGGAGGAAGCACTGGCACTGCAACGGACCTGTGTCCCCCGATCGGGCGACAACGAACTGGTCTAGTCAGCGGACAGACACCCTCTGTCGTACGCAGGATAGTTATCGCATACCGGGAACACCGGAAGCGAAACTCCAAAAGTCGACTGGAGCAGGAAATTACAACGTGAACATGAACGGCGCGCAGCCGCTGAACGTCATCGAAGAACTCAACCGCAAAGTCGCTCGCCGCCGTCGCATCATCCGTTGGACCGCTATTCCAATTGCTGTGCTCGGAGCTGCCGGAGTCCTCTTCGGCGCTGCTGGGGCCTCCGAAGCAGGACCGCTCCCCACTAGCGGACCCACCTTTGCGATGACGAGCCACAACCCCGACTGGTCGAACGTGCCGGACCCCACAAGAAGGGACAGGCCAACACCGTATGACAGGACATGATCCCCACTTCCCACTGACCGCCCGGGATCCCGCGAACCCGACTTCTGAGACTGACACGGAATCCACCAACAAGCCGCGCTCACATGGCGTCACTACCTTGCGATTAAAGGTGTCAATATAGCGTCGCGCGACCGATGCCTAGAACTGCAGCGATCTCAGTTTTCAGGGTTCCCGCCTCGACCCAGAACCGATCCGGCCGCAGACACGCCCGCCGCAGATTCTCAGCAATCATTCGAATCCGAACGACGCACAAACTTTCAATGAGAATCCGAATTCTTCAACGAGAAGCTACACCGAACGAGAAGAAGGGGAATGTCCTGACTCAGTGAAGGTGGCAACGACTCAGTGAATCTGGCGAGCGCGGTCGATCATCTGACGGACGGCTCAGCGAACCTGGCGAATCCGAGGTGCTCACCCATGTTTGCGACTCGATGGAAGGTCGCGGCGTCTCGTCTTGAGGTTGCTATTGTCGGAGCTGGTCATGCAGAGGACGGGGTGATGAGATGCCAGGCAGAGTCTGCGTCACCGAGGGATGCGGAAAGACCGCGGCAGGAACCAATCTCAAGTGCACCCGCTGTCGCAGTATCACGCGTGACTGCGTCGAATGTGGTCGAACGTTCAAGGGGCCGCAGCGCAAGTGTCAGCCGTGCAGTCGCGTTACTCGGGTATGCACCGAGTGCGGCAGGACGTTCAGCGGCAGCACCCGTAAGTGCACGCCGTGCCGAGCTACCCCACGGGTGTGCCAGGGCTGCGGCGAGACTTTCAAAGGACAGACCAGCAAGTGCGTGCCGTGCCGAGCTACCGAACGCGAGTGCATCGAATGCGGCGATACCTTCAGCGGCAGCACGCGCAAGTGCCGCCGATGCCAGGTCGTTGAACGCCAGTGCATCGGGTGCGGAAAGACCTTCAACGGAACCAACCGCACCTGCGACTCCTGCAGGATGGTTGAACGGCCCTGCCTCGTCTGCGGCAAACCTTTCAAAGCCAATAACCGCACGTGCAACTCGTGTCGGGCTACCGAACGCGGCTGCATCGAGTGCGGGAAGACATTTACAGGCACGGCCGACAAGTGCGCCTGGTGCTACGCCTCCGAACGTGAGTGCACCAACTGCGGTAAACCGTTCAAGGGCACCAACTCCCAATGCAGCTCGTGCTCGGTCACCGAACGGGTCTGCGCCGGGTGCGGCAAAATCTTCATAGGCCGGAAGCTCAAGTGCGACCTCTGCCGATACACCGAGCGTGAGTGCATCGACTGCGGCAAGACCTTCATGGGTAGGCAAAGCACGTGCCGTTCCTGTTCGAACGTCGAACGAGAGTGCATCGACTGCGGCAAGACATTCAACGGCACTACCTCGAAATGCGGACCATGTTCGAACGTCGAACGAGAGTGCATCGACTGCGGCGAAATGTTCATCGGCCGGCAGAGGAAGTGTGGCTTTTGTTACATCGTTGAACGAGTATGCATCAGATGTGGCGAGACATTTAATGGCAGCAGCACAATGTGCAGATCCTGCTACAGGTCGGCAATGCCGCCAGAGGAACGCGCCGCTCAAGACAGGAGAACCAACAACGCCCGGCGGGCTCGGAAGCTCGGCGCGGAGGTCGACGGTCCGGTACCCGCTGAGATGTACGCGGCGATCCGCAACAGCGGCCCATGTGTGTATTGCGGCGGTCCGAGCGCAGCGGTGGATCACGTCCGGCCATTGACGAAGGGCGGATGGGAACACGAAGACAATCTGGTTCCCGTCTGCAAGCCGTGCAACTCCTCCAAGGGTGCCAAATTGCTCACGGAATGGAAGGCGGACCGAGTCGCTCACGCCATCGCGCTGTCAGCGAAAGTCGCAGTCGAGTACGCCCGGCTCACCCGATTCTGAGTAGGCAGCTGCCTATCCCTGTCAGCCCGGCGACAGCACGTGCACCGGAAAATGCTTTGAAGTGCGGTTTTCCCGGAAGACGGTGCGGAAAGAGGAATTCTCGTCGCCGACCGCGCACAAACCGGAAGTAAGCCGCCACGAGGCACTGAGAGTTCATGAAGCGCGGCTGCTGTAGGTGGGAGTCGTCACGAAGATGTCAGTGCGACGACCTGCGGATTCGCCAATGTAGGTCAGTAGATCTCGCCACCGGCTGTCAGTAGGAGCCTGAAACCGCCGTGCGGACATGCTCGGGCCGCCACTTCACGTCTCCGCCGATCTGGCTGCGGTCGTGGCCGGACTCACCACTCCTAGTCGCACCGGGGCTTGTGACCGAACTGTCGTCGACCTGTGCGGGCGGGCTGTCCCCGTTCGGCGAGGACACCGAGTTCCCGCTGCCGGCGGACTCACTGCCGTACGCGCATCCGCACACCGTGATCAACCGCTGACCCGACGACAGAAGAGGGGCCCTGCACCGGATCGGTGCAGGGCCCCTCTTCTGTGAATCGCGGGGGATTACTGCGGGAGCAGTCCCTTGTTCGCGTCGATGAGCTGCAGGATCTGGGGATCGATCGCGATGCCCTGAGCCTTGACGGCCTCGATCGCGCTGTCGACGACACCGGCGTACTGCGAGGTGCCGACGTCGGCGTTCTGCGAGGTGCCGTTGGTGCTGGGGACGCCGCCCGTGAGGTCGGGGAGTGCCGGCGCCGCGGGGGCCTCGGGCACGGTTGCGGGGGCGGTGCGCTGGGTGGGTGCGCTGCTCAGGCCGAGGCTCGAGGAGCAGGACGGCCAAGCGCCCCAGCCCTGGGAGTCGAGGACCTTCTCGGCGACGACGATCTGCTCTTCACGCGAGGCCTGGTTGGCGGTGGCCGCGTACTGGGTTCCACCGTGTGCGTTCCAGGTGCTCGGGGAGAACTGGAGCCCGCCCTGGAAGCCGTTTCCGGTGTTGATTCCCCAGTTTCCGCCGGACTCGCACTGCGCGAGGCGGTCCCAGTCGGAGTCGGGTGCCGCGTTCGCGGTGCCCGAGAAGGCTGCTCCGGCGACGCCCATGATGGCGCCGGTGACGGCGACCTTGGCGACGGTGCGGCCGGTGGTGGTGGGCTTGCGATGGCGTCCGCTCATAGTGGTCGAGATCCTCTCCACACGCGCCTGCGAGGTCAGCTGTCGGGTTCGGGCTGAGAGGTCGCCCGGCCTCGCCTCTCCTGGCTGGAGAGGGTCTGGCTTCACCCCAAGATCCGAGTGTGCGAGGCACATTCGGGCCGGTGTCCGTCTGAGAACTTGCGTTCCCTGGAGGACTTTGGGTCCCCCGTCCTCGTCCCTGGAATGCTTCGTCGGGACTCCGGTACCCGCGGGACGAGGCTTGGCGCGGCGGGCCGGATGTGGCCGATGTTTCCTCGGCCGGTGACGACGGTAACGGGCCGAGGCCGCAATGTCACCATTTGATAACGCGGAGTGTCTTCGCCTGCTGCGGGGCCTCATTGGACGCACAGAGACCCTTCCCAGCTAGTGGCGACGAGGCGCGGGTACCGCCGAGCCGTTGCCCTTCCGTTACCCAGTCGTTATGTGAGGAAGCTCACGTGAGTGCATCGACGATGTCCTTGCCGAGGGCGCTCGCCCGCCGCAGAGAGGTTGCACAGGGATCGATGATGGTCGGCGAGCACGTGCGGAGAGCGGATCGGCGCCCGACGATCATTGGCCTGTGGTGCCCGGTACCACCGGGCCCACCCGGAGCTGGGTAGTGACGGGTTCGGGTCGGCTGCAGGCGGTGCCCGGGCGCTCGAGATGGAGGGGGACTTCGTCTCCCGGCAGGTAGACGCGCAGGCCGGTTACCGCCACCGGACCACAGAGGTCTTCGTCGTAGTTGCGCACGTTCACCGCCACGACCAGTGCGGACGCCGGCTCGGCGACGCCCACCCGGACCGGTCCCGGTGGCCACTGCCCCTCGGGTACCGCGGAGGCACCGACGGGTTCGCCGTCGGTGCCGGTGACGTAGGAGACCCGGGGGAATCCGTCGAGCTCGCAGGTTCGTGCACTCGCAGCGGTAAAGATGATCGGAAACCCGATACTGCCGGCGGCGCTGGAACTTTGTCCCACCGTGGCAGTCACATCCGATGCCCGGCAGGGTTGCGGTACATCGGGTACGACCGCCGCCGCCGGTGCGGTTGGTGGGGACCCCGACGCCGAGTGCGGCTGGTCAGCCGATGGCGCAGCGGCGGTCGTTGTCGAACCGGAGTCGGGCGCGGTACACCCGACCCCCGCGAGGACGATCGCGGCGAGTAGCCAGGCAGCTCTCGCGGATTGTCGTGCCCCCTGTGGACCGTACGCCGGGTCGGTCCCCTCCACGAGGGCAGCCCCGCCCGCGTCCGGCGAATCTTCGCGTCGGACGGGGAGCGAGGGCCGGTGGGGTCCGTCCTCGGTGGCGAGGGGTGTCGCGGCGCCATCGGGTGCGTGAGCACACGAGCTTCTTCGCGTGGGGTTGCGGGGTGCGCCGTGTGTTTTCAGTACCCGGGGACCCCGAGTTGGTGGGCGAGTGCGGCGATGGCGTCGACGATCGACCGGTTCCCGAGCTGATTCCAGCCGTTGCCGTCCGGACCGCGGATCTGATCGAAGACGTCGCGGGCGCGGTCCGCGGTGCTGGCGGGCAGCGGGGCGGGCGCCGCCCCGGCCGGGGGTGGCACCATCCCGGGAACCCCTTGGTGCAGGCCGATCTCGGCGAGCGCGTCGACGACGGACCGGTTGTTCAGTTGTGGCCAGCCGGCACCGGCGGGGCCGAGGAGCTGCAGCCAGAAGTCGAGCACGCAGTCGTCGACGCTCAGTTCGCCGGGGGCGCCGCTGAACAGGGTTCGGAGGCCATCCAGGGTGCCCTCGTAGGCGTTGACGTCGACGAGTCGGCCGGCGACCTGCCCCTGGTCGGAGAACTGGAGGATCTCGACCGGGGCGCCGGGGGTGTAGTTGGCCCAGCCGGCGAATCCTTTGCCGGGGTAGATGACCGAGGCGTACCCGGACGCGGTGACGTAGTGCGAGTTCCACAGCGGGGGGAGATTGTTCAGCGGCGGGGATCCCATGTGGTCGCGCCAGTACCAGCGGGGCAGGTAGACGGCGCAGACCCGCAGGCCGGCCGAGTGGATGGCGTCGACCAGGGCGCGCAGGTTGGCGCCGCTACCACGGGCGTCGGGGTCCTCGTAGTCGAGCATGACCGGGATGCTGGGGTCGCCGAGGTGCGTTTTGAGGTTGGCGACCTGCGCGTTGATCGGGTCACCGTTGCGGGCGAAGTGGTAGCCGCAGAACATCCCGGGGAAGTGCTGTTGCATCAGGTCCCGGTTGCGGGGCCAGAAGGAGTCCTTGAAGAAGTCGCCCTCGGTTCACTTGGCCGCCATGAAGGAGAACCCTTCGCGTTTGGTGGCGGCGATGTCGAAGTTGCCCTGGTGGTTGGAGATGTCGACCCCGTAGAAGGTGCCGGTGGTCGGGTCGATGGTTCCGGTGGGTGGGTTGGCGGCGCCGACCAGCAGCGGTTGGGGGTCGATCGGGGCGCCCCCGAACCGGCCGGGGGAGGTCCAGACCTCGAAGTGCAGGTGCGGGCCGGTGGAGTCGCCCTCGGTGCCCACGCGGGCGATCTGTTGGCCGGCGCGGACGAACATGCCCTCCGATACGAGCAGGTCCGCGGCCCGCATGTGGCCGTAGACGGTGTCGACGTGGAGGGTGGGCTGGTGGTCGAGGACGATCCAGTTCCCGAACCCGGAGGCCGGTCCGGAGCGGACCACCACCCCTTCCTCGGCGGCGTAGATCGGCTCGCCCAGCGGGGCGGCGAAGTCGATGCCGTTGTGATCCGGCCGCCCGGGGGTGCGGAAACCCGAGGAGATGATGTTGTTGCCGTTGGCGACGGGCACGAAGCGGAAGGCCATCGGAATAGTCCCTTCAGTGACGGGGGTGCTGGTGACCGGCACCACCGGTGTGATGCCGGAGATCCGGTATTGCATCGCCCGGTACGGGTTGCCATCCGCCGCCCATTGGCTGACGATCATGGCGAATCCGCCGGTGCGGTCGAATCGGCTGTCGGGGTGGATGTAGCAGCCGTAGAGCCGGTCGACGACGTCCGGACCGCCCGGACCGAAGAAGGAGCCCTTCACCGGGCGGTAGGTGGGGGCGGTGTGCCAGTTGTCGGTCGGTTTCGCCGCGACCTTCACGAAGGCGTTGTAGGCGCCGGCGTCGAACCCGGAGAACACCAGGTTGCCCTGGATGCGTCGCAGGCAGATTTCGCCCAATTTGGTGTTGTCGGGCAGGATCCCCTTGGTCGGGTCGTCGCCGGGCGGGTTGCCCCACCCCCAGGAGCTTCCGTTCCAGCCCCACGGCACCCAGGCGGCGGGGTCGGCGATCCGCGCCTCCGGGACCCGGTGCAGGATCGCGTTCTTGTTCCGCGCCAGGCCGCCGGTGGAGAGGATGTAGACGAACCCGTCGCCCCCCTTCTCCCAGGTGACCATGGTGCGTTTGCCGCCGTAGACGGTGGTCGACCACTTGACGCCGGTGTCGGTCCAGTTCTCGCCGAGGTCGTCGGAATACCGGATTTCGCACCACTTCTCGTTGCCGAGGCCTTGGGTGACCATGACCCACAGGTAGATCCGGGTGCCGATCGTGATCGCGTCGCAGGGCAGGATCGTGGAGTATTCCGGGTTGTCGTGCACGTAGTCCCACAGCTGGCGGGCGTTGCGGGCCGCCGATGCGAAGGTGATCGGTGCGGTCACATCGTGGGTGCCACTGCGCAGCAGCACCGGGGACCGCCAGTTCGGTCCCCCCACCCGGGGCTGGGTCCCGGCGAACGTGTCGCCGAGGAGAAAGCCGATCTGACCGTTGGGCATGCGGAACGGAATGCCCAGGTCGGTGCCGCCGATGTCGAACTGCGGCAAAGGGTTCAGGGACTTCACGAATGACATGTCGCCTCCTCGCCTCAATCGTGCGGGACCGTGACATGAAATCCGGAAAGTGACACACCATTTGACACGAAATCCGGAAAGTGACACCGCTCCACGGAACCGACACATGAGGCGACCAACCGGGGCAAATCGCCTTGAGATGGCCGCGCCGGACGATCCTGACGGGATGGGGGAATCCGTAGTCGGCCCTCACCGGAAAACCACAGGTCACCAGACCGGGAAAAGTGACATCGACCGGCGGAAAGCGCGGACGTTGTGGGGCGATGTCGTGTCCACTACGCCCGCGGAGGCACGAGGTCCGGTCACGCCGCTCGGTGCAGTGGAGGTCGACCCGTTCGACGTCAGCTGACGACCCATCGTTGCACGACCGCGGCATCCGCGGGTGGCGCAACCTCGAACTGCGCACCACCGATCCGACCAGCACCGCCTCGATCCGCCGGTTCACCTTCACCTACTGGCACCCTGCCACTGTGCCGGCCGCTCCGCCGAACCTCAGTTACCACGTCCTGTGGGAGCGCATGGACCAGCCCGCCCGCACCGCCCTGCTCCGATTGGCACCCGCAACCGTTGTGACCGCACAGATCGAGAACGCCCTCACCCGCGTCAATGCCCACGATGTACTCATCCGCGACCCCGACGCCGCTACCACCTGCCGCGTAGCCTGCGCTTGTTCCTGCGGGCCCTCGCCGACGAATACCGATAAGGCCCCGGCGCATCGGGGATCCTCATCACGTACGTGTCGTGGCGCGCCAACACCGCGTATTCCGCCATCACCCCCGCAGCCTGCATCTCGCACGACTACCTCCCCTTGCGGGGTGCCCGGCGAGCGTTTCCGGTGAGTCGGAACTTACCGGTGCACAGCAGGTGAAAGGGAACCCCCGGATCCCATCGCCCCGCGTACTGTCCACGTTCTTCGACTCGGAACGCCGGGAGGCGGCATCGGTCGGGGCCCTGCGAGACCGCCGTGCTGGCCCCGCGGCGTCATCGAGATCGTGCGGGGCACACACCCACATCGGTCGTGCTGCACGCCCCGAGGGAGAGGTGTTACTCGATGTGCCCGGACGAGTCGATCTCGGCGGATACCTCGTCGAGGCGGCGTTTGGCCCTCTCCAGCCGGCCCTCGAGTTCGAGGATTTCCACCACTAACTCGTCCCGCTCGGCCAGCCGGCGGGCAAGCTCGTCTCGAGGGGATTTGGTCTTCATCCATTCACGGTACGCCCAGGTCACCGACCGATGCCTGGCCCAGGATCGCCCGCGTTGCAGCCCTCCCACGGTGTTGTTGCGCGGCGCGACGCACCCGCGTGTGTCCCGTAGGGTGAACCGGCCAATGATGCCGAACCGTAATGGAGAGACAGATGAGGCAGATCGGTAGCGCCGGAGAACGAGACCTCCAGCATCGGTACGGCACCGTCGAGCGTGCCGTCCGGTTCTATGCCGAACAGGTGCTCGACCATCTCACTCCGGCCATGATCGACTTCGTCGGCCGCCAGGAGATCGCGTTTGTCGCCACCGCGGACGCGGCCGGCGAATGTGACAACAGCCTGCGCGCCGGCGCACCCGGATTCCTGCACGTGATCGACCCTAGAACCCTCGCCTACCCCGAGTACCGAGGCAACGGGGTGATGGCCAGTCTCGGCAACATCGCCGAGAACCCGCACGTCGGACTCGTGCTCGTCGATTTCGTCCACGATCTGATCGGGCTGCACATCAACGGCGCGGCGCGGATCGTCGAGGACGAGGTGCTGCGCTCCGAACTCCCGGATCTACCGGGCGACTGCGCGCCGGGACGAATCCCGCAGCGGTGGGTGATGGTGGAGGTCGAAGAGGCATACATTCACTGCCGCAAGCACATTCCCCGCATGGAGCCCGTTCCGCACTACCGGGACTGGGGAACCGACGACGCGAAACGCAAGGGCGGCGACTACTTCGACGCGAAAGACACCCAGCGATACGACAGCGCTGACGCTGGATCATTCCGCCAGCGAGATCACACCCTTCACCTGCTGCAGGGGCAGCGGGACGAGGACTGACAGCAGACCCCTCGGTCAGCCCTCCGGCTTCGGTGCCACCACGAAGTCGTACGGTGCCATCGGGCCGACGAGGCGCATAGTGACCCGGTCGTCCCAGCGCGCGGCCAGGTCTCCGACCGTCTGCTCGAGTTCGCCTTGCCGGTCCACCTCGAGCAGGACCGCGATCTGGACCGCATCCTCGTCGTGGGTGGGTTCGCGGACGGTGACGGTGTCGGTCAGCGGGGACAGCGCGTCGAGAGTGGTGCCGGTGTCCGTCTCCCGCTTGGCCTCGAGGGCGTGGCCGATGATCTCCCCCAACGCCATCCGGTCATCGCGGGACAGCTCCTCGGGCTGGTCGCGGATCGACTCGAGCAGGCTGGTGGCCTTCGGGCTCTCGTCGACGATCTCGCGGATGATGGACTCCTCGACGTAGCGGCCCCTGACCAGGTACTGGGCGAAGCCCTCCAGTTCCTCGAGAGCGGAGGAGAACTCGTCCTCGTGTTCGGCAAGCAGTTCGTTGACCACAGCGTCGCGGTCGGACACGACGGCCCCGAACCGCAGCGGCAGCACCGGCGCGACGTGCGAGGTGCCGTCGAGGATGCGGGCGTGAGCCTGCAGGTCCGCGGGGGTGCCGAGTCGTTGGTCCGGGTCGATCTCGCTGACCAATGCCGCGATGTCGCCGTGGGTGACGATCTCGATCGGGGCGTCGTGGATGCCGGTGGCATCGTCTTCGGGTTGCACGTCGGCGGGCACGATGCCGTACACGTAGATCCCGGCCGCCGTCGCAGCCTCTTCCCCAGCGCTGTCGACGTCGTCGGTGTCGTCTGTTGAGGTCATTTCCGCCTCCGGTGGGGTGCGGGTTCGCGTTCGTTGCCGGATCCGCTGAGCAGCTCACCGAGCGTCTCCCCGACGCCCTCGAGGACGCCTTTGGTCTTGGACTTCGTGCTGCCGCTGCCCTTGACGTCGGAGACGAGGTCGCTCAGGCCCTTCGGTTCACTGCCGATCGCGAGTCGGTTCGCCGCCTCGGCGAAGCGCAGGTAGGTGTCGACGCTGGCGACGACGATGCGGGCGTCGATGGTGAGCAGTTCGATGCCGACCAGTGAGACCCGCACGTAGGCGTCGATGACCAGGCCCTTGTCCAGGATGGTGTCGATGACGTCGGCCAGGCTGCTCGAACTCGGGCCTCCTGCGGTGGTCATCGCTGGACTCCGCGCTTCCGGCTCCCGGAGGTTTTCGCCGGGACGCTCCGCTTGCGGGGCGGCGCGTCACTGCGCCTGCGGGGCGGTCGCCGCGCCGGCCGTTCCTCGGCCTGCTCTGCCGTCTCGTCGCCCTCGTCTTCGTCGTCTTCGTAGCGGTCGTCCGGCGGAGGTGCCTTCTCCGCTGCAGCGACCTGCAATCGGGTCATCATCGTCGACTCCCTTCACCCGGATCGGCGATCATCGGTCGACGCCGGGCACCCAGGAGCAGGCCGCCCCGCGTACCCGAGATCAGCACGCGCCGGTGCGAACCACCCCGAACCGGACTACCCCCAACGACCAACCTTCAATCGGTCAAAAGCCTGAAGTGACTGGTAAATTCGGTACGTGCGATCGAGGGCCGAAACGGGCCGACCGGTCGTTCCCCAGATACGGTCCGGCCGCGCCGCCGCCCGAACACAGGGAGCCCGCGGCCGTTCGTCCGGGGCGAAACTGTGGTGCACGGCGGGGACCTCGGGAACCGCCCGCCGGTGCGGGCACCGTCCTCTACGGTGGATCCATGGCGGAGCGTGGTGCGCGTCCCAAGGTTCCCAAGGCGCAGAAACGCTTCCTGCGCGCGATCCGGCACCTGTTCAGTCCGTTGCGGCCGGACGACTACCTCGAGCTGATCAACCCGCTGTGGACCACGAGGGAGCTGCGCGGACGGGTGGAGAGGATCGAACCCGCCGGCGAGGCCGCGGCCACGGTGGTGATCCGGCCGGCTCACGAATGGGCGGGACACCGGGCGGGACAGTATGTGCGCCTCGGCGTGATCATCGACGGCGTCTACCACTGGCGGGCATATTCGTTGACGTCCGACCCGCACGCCGACGACGGTCTGATCAGTGTCACCCCGAAGGTGGTGCCCACCGGCATGGTCTCCCCGTACCTGGTCCACGAGCTCGCCCCCGGCGACATCGTGCGGCTCGGCGAGATCGAGGGCGTGTTCACGCTGCCCGAACCGCTGCCGGATCGCCTGCTGTTCGTCAGCGCCGGCAGCGGCATCACCCCGATCGTGAGCATGCTGCGCGATCTCGACCACCGCGGGGGTCTCCGCGACGTGGTGGCCGTGCATTGCGACCGGACCGCCGACCAGATCATGTTCGACTCCACGCTGCGCGAGCTGGACCGCCGCCACGACGGCTTCCGTCTGCAGGTGCGGCTGACCGAGACGGAAGGCCGCATGACACCGGCCGATCTGGACACGCTGTGCCCCGATTGGCGCGAGCGTGAGGCGTTCCTCTCCGGGCCCGGCGACATGCTCGACGCGATGGTCGAGCACTGGGACAAGCACGGCGACCCCGAGAGAGTGCACCTCGAGCGCTTCCAACCGATCATCGGCGGATCCGCGGGCGCCGGTTCGGGCGGACGGATCCATTTCACCGAAAGCGAGATTGAAACCGACTGCGATGGGGGTACACCGATCCTGGTAGCCGGAGAGGAAGCAGGAGCCAAGCTCCCCTTCGGATGCCGTATCGGGATCTGTCACACCTGCACCGGGACCCTGCGGTCGGGGCAACTGCGCGACCTCCGCACCGGTGAGGTGGCCGACCTCGCGGGCAAGGTGGTGCGGACCTGCGTCAACACCGCGGAAGGCGACATCGAGATCGAACTGTGAAACGGAAAGGACCCCCGAGGTGAGTGTCGATACCGAAAGCCCCCTCGCGCACCTGAGTGCGGACACCATCGAGGCGCTGGCCAAAGAGTTCGATGCCATCCACGCCCAGGTCTACGCGGACCTCGGCGAGCGTGACCGCCGCTACATCAAGAACGTGATTGCCGTCCAGCGGCAGTTGGCGGTGGCGGGCCGGGTGCTGCTGCTGGGATCGGCCTCGAAACCCGCATGGCTGGCGGGCACCGCCTGCCTGGGGATGGCCAAGATCCTGGAGAACATGGAGATCGGTCACAACGTCATGCACGGCCAGTGGGACTGGATGAACGACCCGGACATCCACTCCTCGTCGTGGGACTGGGACACCGCGTCGACCGCGAAGGCCTGGAAGCACTCGCACAACTACATCCATCACACCTTCACCAACATCCGCGGCAAGGACAAGGACCTGGGCTACGAGATCATGCGGATCGACCCGCATCAGAAGTGGCACCCGGTCTACCTGGCGCAACCGTTCTACAACGTGCTGCTCATGGCCTTCTTCGAATGGGGAGTCGCCCTGCACGACATGGACCTCGAGGCCGTGCGGGCCGGCGAAAAATCCTGGCCGCAGGTCTGGGAGGACCTCAAGGGCATCGCGGGCAAGGCGCGGACGCAGGTCGTGAAGGACTATGTGGGCTGGCCGTTGGTCAGTGCCGGCGCGTTCGGCCTGGCCCAGCTCGCCTTCCGGGGCCGGCTCGGCCAACCGACCTCCTCCCGCCTCGGGCGGCGGCTGCGGGCCCTGCGCTCGACCGGACGACTCTCTGTCGTCGCCGATGCACTCGATCGGACCATCCCGGGAGTCGAGCGCACGTTCCTGTCCACCCTGATGGCGGACGCCACCGCGAACATCATCCGCAACGTCTGGGCGCACGGGATCATCTTCTGCGGGCATTTCCCGGACCAGACCTACACGTTCAGTCCGGACGAGGTCGAGAACGAGACCCGAGGAGGCTGGTACGTGCGCCAACTCGTCGGCGCGGCGAACATCGAGGGCAGTCCCCTGTTCCACATCATCAGCGGGAACCTCGGATACCAGGTGGAACACCACCTCTACCCGGACATGCCCAGTACCCGCTACGCCGAGATCGCGCCACAGGTGCGAGAAATCTGCGAACGGTACAAGCTGCCCTACAACTCCGGGCCGCTGGTCCAGCAGTGGTTCATGGTGCACCGGACCATCCTGCGGCTCGCGTTCCCCGGCGGAACAGCACGCCCGAAGCCGGGCCCGTACCACGGTGAACTCGACCACCACGGCGCACCCGGGCCGAGTGAGGCGGCCCGGTTCCGGGAACGCGTACCCGCCGGCGGCCCGGCGGCGGGCCCCGAACACGACACCGGAGAGGTGCAAGGCTCACCACCCCCGCACGGGCAGGACTAATTCCCCTTCCGACCAGGCCTGCGCCTGCCCGGTGGTGGTCAGGGGCATCGCTGAGATGATGGTGCACTGCATCGAAACCGGACGGGAGCTGACCTCCGACGACGCCGGTCACCGCAGAGGGTCCTCACCGTGCCCGTCGCTCGAGGGGGACACCATTTCACGGTGGTCGCGGCACCTGGCCACCGTGATCACCGACACCGCATCCACTGCCGGTGATGTGCTCGTCGAGGAGGGCTTCTACGAAGCGGCCCTCGCGGTGCTCACCGACATCCTCGAGGCGACGACATCCTTGAGGCGACGGCGCCGAAGCCACGATCAACTGCTCCCCGGCTGGTATTGCCGTGACTGGCACGACCCCGATCCTTCGCCGGGCCACGGGAGTCGTGTGGGACACCCAGCGCACTCGCTCACCGGAATCCTCGACGCCGCGGTCACCGAACTCCTCGACATCCGCACAGTCGGTTCGCTGCCGCAGACGTAGCGCGGCTCGCGGCCACGCCCTACCCCAACAGGGCCTCGGTCCCGCCCAAGTTGGCGAGAATCCGGGAGTGACACCAATTGAGGACTGGGCGGTTCAGCAATCGTGAGACTGGGCAGTTCAGCCCGCTGTCGCTATGACGCGTTCCGCGAGAACCCCCATGCTGGTGTCGGTGCGCAGCCTCCCCCGGCTGTCCTGCATTCGGAGTTGAAAGAGCAGATTTTTGAGCGTGTAGTAGGAAGTGGCGTCGCTTCTCTGCGGCGCACCCGAAAAAGAGAATCGCTGAAGCGACCAGGATTCGAGCTCGACTGAGCTTGGTCGGTTTCGCCCCTTTCGAAGACGGCTTCGCCTGTTGAGGACGTGGACCCCTTACCTTGATCTCTTCGGCGCCACGGAAGGTATGACCGTGCTGAAACAAGCGAAGAAGAATGACCCGCAGCGTCTGCTGGCGAAGATCGTCATCCTCGGAGCCCTTGCTGCCGTTCCGATGTCCGCGGTGGCAACACCCGCTGCGGCCGCCCCGGTCTCGGGGAGTGTGCAGGTCGATCGGGACTGGCAGCAGCCCCGAGGCTGGGACGAGGACCAGGACGAACAGCAGGACGAGAACGAACTCAATCCGTTCGGTTTTGGTCTGTTCGGCCAATCCATCCCGTTCGGCGACATGTTCGGCGACATGTTCGGCGGAGCCAATCCGTTCGGTGGTCTGTTCAGCCAATCCATCCCGTTCGGCGACATGTTCGGTAGCAGCTGAGCCAGCTGTGCGGTGATGTTCGGTGACCGAGACTTCGTCGGATGCGAACTGCCCCGGCCTACCTCGACGTAGGCCGGTTCGTCAGGATCGAGACCTGAATCCGCCCCGGATCGCGGGACTCTTCCGGGGGCGAACCGGCAAGACTGCGCGTCCTCGGCCGGCTGGCCGGCAAGCCGCTCTCCGGCTTCAGCTCGGGCCTGTCCGGGATGAAGGAGAGTGGTTGAGCCGCACCGCCCTGGTCGCCCTCGTCCTCCTCATCGTCCTCGGGCTATTGCTGGGTCTGGTTCTGCTCGTGATCGCCTGCTGGCCATGCTCGTGGCGGACTCGTCGCGGCCGTCCGCGCCGTCGCACGGTGACCCGCCCGCCGGGGCCACCCCCACACAGGGTTGTGTGCGTCCGGCCGTCGGGGCAGGCACTTCGGGCAAAGTGACCCGCCTCCGGCGGCCGGACGCAGGGCCCGGAGCGTGCCTCGGCCGCCGCTGTGGCGTTCGAACCGCACAAAGCCCTCGTCGATCACGCCGCCAGCAAGGTCCGCTTGCGAGGTGGTCGGCGCTCTCATCCGACAACGATGAGTACGCCGACCACCGCGACCGCGAGTGCCGAGGCGCCGATGCAGGTCATCCATGCCGGCACTGCAAGCCGGTGCCAATCGTGAACCCGGGACGCCGCGTCGACGGTGCGCATCGGTGACTCCGGATCCGCGGCGGCAGTGTCAGCTGATCGGTGCACTCGGCGGCGAGATACCGCGTCCGCGGTGACCGCGACGCCGACGGACGCGACGATCACCACCAGCGTGGCCACCAGGACCACGACCATCCAGGGCATGTTCATACCAGGCACTTCGGATCTCCCTGTTTGCTTGTGGTGTCCGCCGTTCACCGCGATGGGTTCCGCCACCGTCCCGCCGCCTCTTGCATCGCCGAGACAACCTCCCGTGTTGCTCGGCGTCCCACGCTCCATCCCACTCGTCGACGCCCGAGACCACCTTTGAGCAGGTAATTCGCCGGGGAGCGAGGAGATCGAACCTCAACGTGTGATTCAGGTCACCTGCTGTCTCGGCCCGGTACCGCCATGACGCAACCGTTCACAGCGGTGCACCCGGGGACATGCGTTCGCGGCGGCGACGTTGGAAGCGCTCCCGCTGTTCGTCGAGGAGCAGGATCCCTCGGCGCTGTGTCTGGTGAGAGTCTCGGGCGATCACCGTCCGGACGAGCAGGATGTGCCGATCCAGGTCGTCGGCTCGCCGGGCCGCCTCCTCGTCGTCGAGTAGCCGCGCGGCCAGCCGGTCGCAGTCGACGAGGAGTTGCTCGTACGCCAGCCGTGTCGAGGCCTGCTCGTCGAACCGGGACAGCACGCCCCATTCCGCCAAGTGCAACGGTATGCGGGCCAGGTGGTAATTGAACCGCAGAAGGGCCAGCGCCGGGCCGCGCAAGGTTGTCACGATCGGCGACGGTAGCTGGTGTGGATGAACAATCATGGGCCGAACGCGCACCTTATCCGGCCGCTGTCCGGCACTCGTGCACGTTGTGGAGTGCCCGGAGCACGGCCGCATCCCGGCGCGTGGTCGCGTCGCCGAGTGGCGGAACGGCCGTGGCGGCTGTTGCAGGGTCAAGTCTGACCAACATAGCGGTCCTCTCCGAAAAGGAAATACCGGCCACCTTTGGTGGCACGGGAATACCCGTAGATCACATCCAAAGTCCATGGGCAATAAACCGTGACGGTCGAATCGAAATTGTTCCGCACGATGCAATCGTGAATTGCGGGTTGGGTGCGCCCGAATCCCCGGTCACGGTGTCGATCCTTCTCGCCAGGCCCCGTCGACATACGGGTACCGCGGCGCGAAAGTTATGCGAGGCTGCTTCGCCCCAGTCCCCGCGACGGCGTGAATCCGCCGCCAACATGCACGTAAGTGCTGATCAGGGACGGTGGCCCGGCTGCCCTCAGGTGAGCCGGGCCACCGCTGTCCCGGATTGCTCCGTCGGTCAGCTCAGGCCGATGCCGCCGCCGAAGGTCACGCTCAGCCACTTCAGAAACGCCTCGAATGCGACGCTGAAGTCGATTCCTGCAGAACCCATCAGAATTCACTCCTTCCTGGGATGAAAAATCCACGGGATCGTCGATCGCCGCTTACACCATTTATCGCGTTCGCAATCTCGGGACGTTTCACCAAACCCGAGATATTCTCACATATTGAAATTTAACAACCGTCCATATTGCTGGACAATTGATCAAAAATGCTATTCCCAGTTAGAGTTCGTTTGTTTCTCGTGCTTATTAGAGCCAATTGTGAGCAACAAGAGGGACCGGAGGAGGGTGGGGTGCACCGTCCCATGGGAGCGCCGGGTGAGGTTTCGCCGACGAGGTGCTTATGATCCGGGTCGGTGCGAGCGGAAGGTGCATACCGATGCCCGAGAAAAAACACAAGCCGCAACCCGAGCCCGGCCCGCTGGGCACGGGCGCGCGGGTGCTGGTGCGCCGGCCGTCCGAAGCGGACCAGACCGGTCGGATCATCGAGGACTACGCCGAGCTGACCGACACCGACGAACAACGCGGGCACGCCTGGGCACCGGTGCACCGGTGGGCGGTCGCCCTCGACGACGGGCGCCTGGTCTTCGCCGACACCGACGACCTGACCGCGGACCCGAGCACGCAAGGATTCACCGGGTAGACCGCCCCTGGCCGGTGGAACAACCAGCCAGGGCCCGTGCCCCCGGGACCGACCAACCGGGTTACTTCACCGCCACGCTGCCGGTGAAGAAGAACGGCGCCGTGCCACCGAAGCAGAAGACGGTCACGTTCGATCCCTTCGCGAAGCCGCTCAACTTCCCGACCCCGGGCGCGAAGGCTCCGGTCTTGAAGTTGAAGCCCGAGTCGAAACCGAAGCAGGTCCAGTTCTCACCGGCCGGCACAGTGACGGTAACTTCGCCTGTGGTCCCTGCCGTGACGCTTAGCGCCGGTACCGCGGCGGCGGTACCGCCCGCGAAAACCATCGCGGGCGCGATGACCGCCGACGCGATGGCGGTGCGTACCGCGATCTTCTTCGTCATGATGCTCACCTCATTCTGAGAGTCCCCGACTCTTGCAGCGAACGGGTGGCGGAACAGCCCCACAGCACCTCTGGGCGCCGATTCGATTCGGGCACCCGTTCTTGTGAACACGTCAGGATTGCCCCGAAAAACAGCAGGGGAAACGACGGAACGGCGTCGAAGCTCGAGTACGCAGCAACCTCTCCGGCGACATGCTGACGGTGCCCGGTCGTCCGATTCGTCTGCTGGTGGGACGCACGAGCGCATACGATCCGCTGATGCAGTGGCTTCCCGCGGAGGTACGCCGTGGACAGCTCATCGAGGCCGCGCTCGTGCTCGCCGCGCAACAGGGTGTCGCCGCGTTGACCATCCGCCGCGTGGCCGAGGCCGCCGGGGTGTCGCTCGGAGTGGTGCACTACCACTTCGAGGACAAGGACGAACTTCTCACCACGATGGCGGAAAGCCTGATCCTCGCCATCAGCGAGTCGATGCGCACGGCGTTTACCGACCTCATCGGAGCCGCGCCCCCGCGCGGCATCGAGGGCCTTCGTGAACTCCTACGGGCCGGCATCGGGGGCCTGTGGCCGATCATCGAGGCCACCCCCGACCACCAGTTGCTCACCTACGAGATCACCGCGCAGGCCCTCCGGCAACGCGCAGCCGGCCACGCCGCGACCGGGGCGATCGCCGCCCGGCAGTACCGCACCATGGACACCGAAGCGGTGGCATTCCTCGACCTGTGCGCACACCGGGCCGGCGTCACCTGGAGCACGCCCGTGGATCAGGTCGCCCGCGTCGCCCTGGCTGCGCTTGACGGACTGGTGCTGCGCTGGCTCGTCGACCGGGACAGCGACGCCGCCCTCGCCGCACTCGACGACCTGGTACAGATCATCGCCACCAAAGCGGTATCGGATCGGCCCGGATGACCTGTAA
The DNA here is from genome assembly GCF_019378875.1 of Rhodococcus sp. USK10. Lineage (NCBI taxonomy): Bacteria > Bacillati > Actinomycetota > Actinomycetes > Mycobacteriales > Nocardiaceae > Rhodococcus > Rhodococcus sp. USK10. The sequence continues at coordinate 10,636 of NZ_CP076046.1, read as the reverse complement.
AACCTCGATCCCGATGTTCGCACACACGCCGGCAGCGTTCGATGGGTGGTAGGGAGTGATCATCGCCGATCACCCTCCAGGCGCCGAGGACGGTCCCGGCATGGTGGTGTGGACGCGTTGTGCTCGCGCGTTTTCGTGATCGACGATCGCGTCCTGCCACTGACGGTCCGAGCATTCGCGGTCCGGTGCGCAGGGATCGGAAACCCCGAGCCGGGCGCCGATCTGCGCCCAGGACACGCCCTGTGTCAGGGCGGCAGTCACCGCCCGGGCAAGGAGTTCCTCGCCCAGCTCCCCGGGCGGGGCGAGCTGAGTGCGATCGTCGTCTCGGTGCTGCCGCCGCCGATCCTGATGGTGGACTGGCGCCATCTTCGGGACTGTATCGGACCCCCACGCCGGTGAAGAGACAACGTTCGCCCGCGGCGAAGTCAGAGCCAGAGCCCGAGCGGCCTCGCGCGAAGGACGTGTCGTTCGAAACCGGCGCGCCGCTCCCGCAGTGGTAGTCGACATCGAGCGGAAGATGCTCGCCCATCCTCCCTGCGCGGCGGTGGTGCACCGCCGCACCCTCCGGGTCCCCGGACCACGCACCGCATCCGTCCCATCGCTACCGCGCCGCACCGCGTTGCGGATCCAGCTCGGCCCTGCCGGTGATTCCCTAGGGCGATCCCGTCATCCGGTCGATGAGCGCCTGTTGCGCCTGCTCCTCCTCTTCGGCCGTGATCTTGCCCGCAGCGCGGGCCTCGTCGAGTTCCTCGAGCCCGCGGCGGATTGCCGCCGGATTGTGCATCTCTCCTCGACCTGCCTCTGGATCAACTCCGCCAGCGAGATCACACCCTTCACCGGCTGGAGCGGCAGCGTGACGATGAATGACAGCAATCCCATGGTTCAGCCCTGCCCCGCCGGATTCTGGGTGACCACGAAGTCGTAGGCGGCCATGGGCCCGAGCAGCTTTATCTCGACCCGGCCGTCCCACTCCTCGGCCAGTTTTCCCACAGCCTCTTCGAGTTGGTCCTGTCGGTCCACGTCGACGAGCACCGCCACCTGCACGGCCTCCTCCTCGTGTGTGGGTTCGCGGCGGTTGACGGAGTCGGTGAGGTCGCCCAGGGCCTCGACCGTCTTGCCGGTGTCTTCCTCGCGTTTGCCGGCGATCGCGTTGTTCACCAGTTCCCCGAGCGCCATCCGCGCCCGGCGGCCGGCGTCCTCCGACTTGTCCCGGATCTCGTCACGCAACTGCGCCGCCTGCTCGTTCTCGTCGAGGATCTCCCGCAGGATCGCCTGCTCCACATATCTGCCCTTGACGACGTACTGGGCCTTACCCTCCAGTTGTTCGAGGGCCGCCGCGAACTCGTCCGCATGTGCCGCCAGCAGTTCCTCCTTCACGGCGTCGGCGTCGGTGAGCACCGCACCGAACCGCAGCGGCAGCACCGGCGCCACCCGGGACGTCCCGTCCAGCACGTTCGCATGGGCACGGAGGTCTTCGGGTTTGCCGATCGGACGGTCCACGGACATTTCGCTCACCAGGGCGGCGATGTCACCGCTCGCGACGACGTCCACCTTCCCGTCCGCGACCCCGGTCGCGTCGTCCCCGGGTTCGACGTCGGCCGGGACGATGCCGTAGACGTACACCCCCGCCGTCTGCCTCTTGTCCAACTTCTGTGTGTTCTCGCTCTTCTGGTTCTGCGTCTGCTCCGATGTAGCCATCACCTGTCACCTCGAGTCGACTTGCGCGACACCCGTTCCCGTTCCGGTTCCTCTTGCCCGCCCAGCAACCCGCCGAGCTTCTCTTCGATGGCGCTCTTCGTCTTCGACTTCGCAATCTTTTCCGTCCCGCCCGACACCAGATCGGACAGCCCCTTCGGCTCGCTGCCGATCGCGAGCCGGTTCGCCGCCTCCGCGAAGCGCAGGTAGGTGTCGACACTGGCGACCACGATGCGGGCGTCGATCGTGAGCAGTTCGATGCCGACCAGCGAGACCCGCACGTACGCATCGATCACCAGGCCCTTGTCCAAGATGGTGTCGATGACGTCCGCCAGGCTGCTCGAACTCGGCCCACCCGCTGTAGTCATCCTTCTCGCTCCTCCCTGCCCCGCCATCGCCCCACCGGGAACGCCGGTGTGCGGGCGGCTCGGCGACGTGTGGCGATACCGGTCGTACCTCGGCCCGCTCTGCGCTCTCGCCGTCGCCTCGTCCAGCTCGCCCCTGTGGCATACCCGAAGTGGAGATGTACGTGCGGACTACCGGACTACCCGGAACTCCGGAAGTTCAATCGATCAAAGACCGTCAGGGACTGAGCAATTCGACGAATACACCACGGCTCGAACGGTCCGACCGGTCGGCTCCTCGGGTGCCCGTTGGTCTGTTCCGACGTTGACATCACTTGTCCTCGCGAGTGGACTTGCGTGAAACCCGTTCGCGCTGAGGTTCTTCCTGTCCGCCGCCGAGGAGGTCGCCGACTTTCTCGCCGGCGGCCCCGAGTGCGCCCTGGGTTTTCGATTCGGCGTCGCTCTCGCCGCCGCCCCCGGCCAGGTCCGTCAGCCCCTTGGGCTCGCTGCCGATCTCGAGCCGGTTCACCGCTTCCGCGAACCGCAGGTAGGTGTCGACGCTGGCGACCACGACGCGGGCGTCGATGGTCAGCAGTTCGATGCCGACCAGCGAGACGCGCACGTACGCATCGATCACCAGGCCCTTGTCGAGGATGGTGTCGATGACGTCCGCGAGACTACTGGAGCTGGGCCCGCCGCCGACTCCCCCGCCACCACCGCCACGGCCTGCGGGTTGTATCGACGTCATCGCCGCGCTCCTTGCTTCGAGGCGGCCGACTTGGCCGCGGTCTTGCGCGGGCGGCCACGGCGTGCCGGCGGCTTGTCCTCACTCGCAGACTTCGCCGCGGTCTTGCGCGGGCGGCCACGACGTGCCGGCGGCTTGTCCTCACTGGCGGACGCCGTCTTGCGCGGGCGGCCACGGCGTGCCGGCGGCGATGTTTCCTCCTCCTCGTCTTCGTCCGTCTCCTCCGGCTCCTCCTCTGTCTCCTCCGGCTCCTCAGCCTCGTCCTCGTCCGTCTCCTCGTCCTCGTCTGTTTCGGCGGGCTCCTCGTACTCGTCCTCGTCGCCCTCGTCCTCGTCGCCCTCGTCCAGCTGCGCGTCGTCCTGCTCGCCCTCGTCGGGCTGCGCTTCGTCCTCGTCGGGCTGCGCTTCGTCCTCGGCCGGTTCCTCGCTGTATTCCTCGGACTCCTCGGGTTCGACAACCTTGCCGTCCCGAATCTCTCCGCGCCAACCCTCGACTTCGTCGGGATGGAGAACGGCCTGGGTCATGACATGGCGTCCGAAGTGCTTCAACTCCAAGCGCGCTCGCCGACCCTGTGCACGCCACAGGTTTCCCGTCCTCTCGAACAACCCCTTCGGGTGATACTCGAGAATCAGAACGATGCGCGTGAGATCCGGGGTCACCTCATGGAACGTCACCGCACCGTCGATGAAACCCTTGGCGCCCTTCGAGCGCCACACGATCCGCTCATCCGGGACCTGCTCGAGGATCGACGCCTCCCAGGTCCGGTGCGACAGGAAGATCTGCGCCTTCCACTCGAGCTTCTCGTCCGCCTCCTGCTCCACTCGCTCGACCTTCTTCATGAAGGAGGGAAAGTCGGCGAATTGGGTCCACTGGTTATAGGCCAGTTGGACCGGGACACCGACATCGATCGTTTCGACGATATTGGTCAACTTGAGCTTCTTGCCCTTACCGCCACCGCCACCACCAGTGACCGCGTCCTTCACATCCGACGCCGTCTCCTTTACCTTGTCGGTCAGCCCCGAGAACAGTGACTTGCCATCGCCCTTCTCGTCCCCGTTGCCCTCCCCCTGCTGCTCTTTGCCGGTGACCGCGGACAGCAGGCTTCCGCCGCCGCCCTCGGCGTAGTCGGTCAGCCGACCGGCCGCACCCTGCACCTTGTCGGAGACGGTGGACATCGCCTTGTCGGTCACAGTGCCGATCAGGCCCTGCGCCGCCTTCTGCAGCGGTGACACCGATGCGGCCTCACCGGACACACCGGAGACGTTCTCGCGCAGCTTCTTCGCTGCACTGTCAAGATTCGAGGTCATCGTCGTTCACTTCCGGCTGCGTCGTATGGGGATGACATCGGTTGTCGCCTTGGCGCGCGACTTCCGGGTGCGGGTGGGGGTTTCGTCCTCGTCGTCGTTGTTCGACGACCGGGATCGGGACCGGGAACTACCGCTGCTCGAGGTGCGGCGGCGCGGGGCCGGGCGCTTGCGGGCGCGGGGCGCCTCCTCCTCGGCTTCGTCCTCCTCGGCGGTCTCATCCTCCGTGTACTCGTCGTCGTAGTCGTCCTCGGGCTCCTCGTGACGCCTGCGCTTCGCCTCCTTCCCGCCCGCGGCCTCGTCACCGCCCGACTGCAACCGGGAGTTGAGCGAGTCGATGCGATGGCTGGCCGCGGTCACCGCCGCCGTCTTCGCCGCGTTCATCAACTCCTTCCGGACCACCCCGCCGAGCTTGGCGACCTCGGGCGAATCCGCGAGCAGCTTGCCGGCCTGACCGAGCACACCCAGTGAGCCAGAAGGAAACCGACTGGATGCTCCGGCGCCCGCGAGCATTAGCGCCAACTTCATCTTGTGCGTGCGGCCCAGCATGTACCCGGCACCCACGGCCAACGCCATCTGACCTTTGCCTGTCATGACCCAACCCCTTGTTGTCGAGAAGATGTGGTGCACCTCGGCGCCGGCGTCGGCGAAAAGGGTGGGGCCGTGGTCGGTGGGTGGTGCCTTCGTTCCCGCCGACTACCCCGCGTCGGCGACGCTCAATCTGAGCGAAGCCCTCGAGTTCCGTGCGGGCGGAGGCGAACTCGTCGTCGTGTTCGGCGAGCAGTTCGTTCGCCACCGTCACGATCGGACAGGACCGCACCGAATGACCGCGGGGTCTGCAAGCTTTCAGGGAAATCCGCGTATCGCAGGTGTCTGCGGGTACCCGCTGAGTACGCTGTCCGCGCCGCGAAGGCGGACCGGGCAGCCAGCCCCGCTCCGGCCGCCGAACCCCTTCGGCCGGCGGGGCGCCGCCCCGTGCAATACGGCGCCGTCTGCCAAATCTAGGGTGGAACACACAACCGCCTCGGGGATTCGCTGCCAGGTCCGGCAGACGCTGCATGAGGCCGACTGCACTCGCTCGGCGGTCACATCTCGAGCGCTTGTCCGTTTTGTCCGTTGTTCACCGCGGTGAACAACGGACAAAACGGACATTTCTTTCCCTGGCGTCCGTGCGTTCCAGGTCAAGGCGTGTCGCCGACCTGCCTGGCGGCGATTGGTTATCGTCGGAGTCCTGCGGAAAAGAGGGGGTACGGCGACCATGACATCACCGACAACGACCGACCTGTCGACGCTGCTGATGATCGACTCGGCGTCGGCGCGGGACCGGGACGACGCCTTTTCTGTCATTCCGCGCGCCGACGGCCGCGGGTGGGCGGTGGAGGTTCATATCGCTGGTGTCGCCGATGTTGTCGGTCTCGGGTCGGTCGTTGACGAGCAGGCGTTCCTGCGGGCTTCGACTCGGTACCTGCCGGGCCGCACCATTCCGATGCTTGGTGAAACGGCAGAGCAGGCTGCCACCCTGACTTCCGAATCCCGGCGCACCAGCCTGCGCATCACCGGCACCCTCACCACCAACGGCCGGCTGGTCGACGTCACCGTCGGCCGCGGACAGATTCCGTCGGGCCGGTGCGTGGCCATCGATCACGCCGAGGTGCCCGGCATCCTGACCGACCCGGCACATCCGCTGCACCCCCAGCTGGCCGCGGCAGATGCGGCCGCGCAGGTCCTGCTGGGCGCCCGCCGCGACGGCGGGGCGCTGGCGTTCTACGACCTCACCCGCGGCTGGGCGGCGAACGAGGACGGGGCCATCGTCGCGATCGCCGCCGAACTCCGAACCGTCGCCTACGTCATCGTGCAGGAACTGATGATCGCCACCAACGAAGCGGTCGCCCTCTGGTGCGTGGAGCAGGGGTTGCCGATCCTCTTCCGCAACCACCGGCCCAACCCGGTCGCCGGCAGCACCGACGAACTGATGACCGAGATCGCCGCCGCGGCCGGGGACCCGGACCTGTTCGCGAAACTACGCGGCCGCCTGCTCTCGACACTGCGGGCCGCCACCTACGACCCGACGGTCCACGGACATTATGGTCTCCGACTGAGCGCCTATAGCCATGTCACCTCCCCGCTGCGGCGGGTGGCCGACCTGATCAACCAGCGGATCATCTTCGCCCACCTCGACCACTCCCCGCCCCCTACACCCCGGATCAGTTGGCCGCCCTCGGCGCCGACCTGAACCGGCGCACCCGCGCCGCCCGCGAGGCGAAGAAGAATCACTTCAAACACGCCGACCAACGCATCGTCGCCCAAGAGGCCGCACGCGATCTCACCATGCTCGATGCCCGCACCTTCCACAAGGTAATCAAATCCGCAGCCGCCGGGCCGCTTCGGGGCGGACTCGCCGCTGAGCTCGCCCGCCGCGTCGACGCCGACCTGCTGACCGCCCCGGACGTCGCGGTGCTGATCGACGCCGCCGACCCCAGCTGGCTTCCCCTCCAACTCCGCATCCTGGACACCCTCGCCGACACCCATCCAGAGATGGGCCCCAGCGTGGCATCGGTGTGGCGGCAATCCCACCCCGACCAACCGCCCACCGATCTCGAGATCCGGCGCAACGGCGCCGATCACAACCCATTGTTCGCCGCCCGCGCCACACACCTGAATATTCGCGGGCCGTGGGCCACGGCGGCCGCGAAGAAGCCGGCCGAACAGGCCGCCCTCTGGGCGGCAGTACGCGCGCAGCTGACCGGCACCGACCACCCCGACACGGAACCGGACTGGCCTGCCACCGAGCCGTCCCCGCAGCAAACGACTCCCCCACCGGCGCCAAAGGATTCCGTCCCCGCCCCCTCCGCGGAACCACACCGGACGACCACTCCGGCCGCGCTGAACCTGGACGGGGCAAAGAAATCCAAGGCACTGTCCAACCCCACCGCCTGGCTGATGAGCCTCACCCAGAACAACCATCAGGCCCCGCCCGAGTGGGAGTTCCACACCGACGGGCCTCCGCACGCACCCCGGTTCACCGCCACCGTGCGCCTCGCCGGGCACACCGCCACCGCCACCGCCACCGCGAAAACGGCGGCGAAGACCGCATCGGCGGCCGCGCTCGTCGAGGCACTCTTCGCGCAGCACTGAAGCTATGAATGTCCGTTTTGTCTGTTGTTCACCGCGGTGAACAACAGACAAAACGGACATTCCTGAGGCGCGTCGGATGATCCGCGCATCATTCCGCCACCCCGCCGCGTGTCGGACCTAACCCGCCCACCATGGTGCCGTACCGTGCATCCCGTCCGAAGTAGCCCATTCCCTGGGTGAAGCAAACGGAAAGGGTCCCATGACCATTCATGTCCTTCTCAATCAGAAGGGCGGCGTCGGAAAGAGCACCGTCGCCGTCAATCTCGCCGCCGTCACTGCGGACGTTCTCAACCAGGACGACGACCCCGAGGCCACCTCCCCGGTCGCCGCGGTCTCCGTCGACCCGCAGGGTTCGGCGATCTGGTGGGCCGACCGCCTCGACAACCTGCCGTTCCACGTCGTCCAGGCCCACGACGACCTCAACGGGCTCCGCCAGTTGGGCCAGCTGCCCGGCATCCGCCACGTGTACGTCGACACCCCCGGCTGGATCGACCTCAATGCCGCCGACGACACCTCCGACCCCCTCGGTCGCGGACCGGCAGCCGACGCATTGCGGACAGTCCTCGAGGTTGCCGATCACGTCATCGTGCCGATGGAAACCGAACCGCTCTCCTTCGACCCGACCGCACGCACGATCCGAAAGATCCTCGAACCGCGCGGGATTCCGTACACGGTGGTGATCAACAACTGGGATCCCCGCGACGGAAAGTCCGACCTCGAGGAAACCAAGGACTTCATCCGCGCGAACAAGTGGCCACTCGCCAAGACCGTCATCCGGCACTACAAACTGCACGCCCGAGCCAGCGCCGACGGCCTGGTGGTCACCGAGTACCCCGCCAACCGGGTCGCACTGCAGGCCCGCGAGGACTTCTACCGGCTGGCACTGGAACTGCGAATCGACGGTGGTCGGTGATGGCACGCGGCACCCGCACCAACCTCGCGACCCTCGCCGGCGTCGTGGGCGACAACTCCCCCGTCGACCGTCCCGCAGTCGGCGAGACACCGACCAATGTGCCCCTGAGCGAGCTGGCACCGAATCCGCGCAATCCGCGTGACGATCTAGGCGATCTCAGCGATCTGGTCTCGATCACCGGCACCCAACTCCAACCCGCCCTGGTCGTCACCCGGGACGCCTACCTGAAGCTGTATCCGGAGGACGAAACCAGGATCGGGCTCGCCCGCTGGGTGGTGATCAACGGTTGCCGGCGCCTGGCCGCCGCCGACAACTTCGGCCGGCCCAACCTCGACATCGTCGTCAAGGACGTGGTCGCCAAGGACCGGGAGACCATGCTCGCGGCGGCGGTGATCGAGAACGTCGGCCGCCGCGACTTCGACGTCATCGAAGAGGCCAAGGCCGTCGAACTCCTCATCAACGAGTGCGGAACCGTCGACAAGGCGGCACTCAAGCTCAACAAGTCCAAGGCGTGGATCTCGTACCGCCGATCCCTGCTCAATCTCGCCCCCGAACTGCAGACCGCACTGCGCAAGGGTGAGATCGCCGTCCGCACCGCCCGTTCACTCGCCCAGGTCCCACCTGAGGCCCAAGTCCAAGCCTGGGCAGCCGAGCAACAGCGAGAACACAAGAAGCCCGAGCTGGATCCCACACCGGATCCTGAAAACCGTATGCCAACAAGAACTCCCGTTACCGCGGCGAAGGTCACCCGCACCTTCCGTCGCCTGGAAGCCGACCCGGCCACGCTCGCCGACGCCCTCGTCGACTACCTCGATGCCGACGGATTGCGAACACTGATCCAGGCACTCACCGATCGACACTGATTCGGGATTCGTCCTGGGCTGTTCACCACGGTGAACAGCCCAATACCGAGATGCTTGTTGGGAAGCGTTAGGCCGTCCGCGCAAATGTGCGGACGGCCTAACGCTTCCGACGACGTCCGTACGTTTCGTCGACTATGCCTGCGTCTACCCATTTCTAGGACGAGCAGTAGCTGACGGTCGCGGACATCCGCTTCGTCAGCTGTTACCGAGGCCGGTCCAGGAGTCAAAAGGGGCTGAGTGCCGTTCTGCGGTCACCGGGGTCCGTTTTGGCCATGGACATACCGGTAGACCGGAGAACGGCGCTCCACGGCGAACTTTCGGCTGGTCGGTCGACTCCGACCCGTTCGCTATAGATGTCCGGTTGAAAATTCCGGTAGGACGCGCTGGAAAACAAACGATGTAGGTCGTCTGGGCAATCTTGCAACCAGATTGGATTTCGTGCGCACCTCCGGTGCGGTCAGCGTGCGGTCCGAAGGACTGCCTCCGGTTCGGATGCAACGACTGCGGGAACCCTTCGTGACCATGTGCATTCCGGCTGTCCCCCGCCCGTGATCGTAGGATTTGGAACATAGATGCATCGTGTTCTGCGTCTTCGAAATTGGAGCTGCCCAGTCGTCACCGCTGGGGAGCATATGGACGAGCCGAAAGGCGGGGCCCGGGCCCGCCGGTACGAAGTACCGCTCGGCCAGTGCTTCTGGAAGCGTCCACTGCGCTCTTCGAGTGCGACCGACGCCATCCAGGCGAAATTAGGATTGACGCCGATCTTCCGCCTCGTTCCACACTCAGAGATAGCTCATCCCCCGCCGGATCGACCACTCCCCCAGCCGGGGATTTCCTAATAGGTGTGCGTCAGCGGCGGCGTATCGCACTTTCCCCGGACATCAGTATCCCCGGGAGACGCAGGGTCTTCCCGGGGATACGTGATCGATGCGCCGTGCCGGTGCTAGCTCGTGCGGCGGCGGCCGTCCGACGGCAGAAGCTCTTCGAGCCGATCGTTGTACTTCTCGTTCTCAGCGATCGCCTCAAGGCCCAGTTTGACCAGGGCAATGACCATTCCGTTGTCAGATGGGCGGCGACCGAGACGGCGCTTACGCTCCCTCTTGTTCCGGTCGCCGTACCAGTCGTCGCAACCGTCCTGGAACAGAGCCTCGACATCGCTGGACCATTCGACGCTCTTGCGCAGCTTGTCGGTCGACTCCGTCGCGGCGGGCTTAGGTGCCTTCTTCGAGGCCGACTTCTTCGCCGGTGCGGCAGGCGCTTCGGGGGCAGCCTCCGGGGCGGGCGTCGGAGCGGGCACCGACGTCAGCGGTGCGGCCACGGTTTCCTCCGCCGGCGCAGTCTGGGTGGCAGCCGCGACGGTCGCGGGCGACGGTGGCGCGGTGTCACCGAAACGGCTCGGGCGGGCACTCTGCAAAGCCATCAGTGGACTCCCTCAGGGGTAGAGACCATCGCGGCCTCGGGATTGAACTTCAGGGGCGATTCGAACAGGACCTCACGCATCACCGGGGGCATCGACTCAGCCTCCAGCTTCGCGATGGTGTCCTCGTAGCGCGACGGCACCAGCAAGGCCATCAGGTTCAGCGAGTGCCGCATGTAGGCGGAGATCAAGCGGAATTGGTTCTCCGATCCGACCTTCG
>NZ_CP076048.1:6317500-8396788 GCF_019378875.1 Rhodococcus sp. USK10 | reverse complement strand
TCGATTCCCGATGCCGTCAATCGAGTCGCTTCGCTCCTCTGAGTTTCCAAGATCAGGCTCTCACCAGTAGTTTTCGTCGACGCGTCAAATTCGGTCCCCCACTGCCCAACGAGGCTGGGGAGGTGGGCGGGTGCCTCTGCTTCGTTGCCCCGCCCACCTCCCGCGCCGCTCATCGTCATACCCACCAGTATTACCACCCACCCGCAGAGTGATACGAAACCCTAAAGTCGATTAACTCCCAAATCTATTGTTCTGCAGCATATTATAAATATAATATTCTGATGCTTGTGCATAACATCTATAAATACTTTCTATCCAACTGATTACCCAAAAATATTGGTACTCAAGACTTTTCAGAAACGACTTGAATCGGGCGAAACGAGCACCCGCAAGCCCCCGACTCCCGGCGCCGGTACTCCCCAGAACAGGTCGCCGGCACCCCCACATCACAAACCGGGGACATGTCATCACACCAGGTCACAGCACCATTACGCCCTCACACTGGACACGGCCCGCACCCTGGGGTCGGGTGCGGGCCGTGCACGAGAGGGTGAGCCCTTCTACCGGCCGGTGACGCCGTGGGTGCCCCGGTCTCGCCAGGGCCGATCGCCTCGGCCCTCGACGCACTGCCCGCCCGACGGACCCGAGGTCGGCCCATCCGGGTCGCGGACGATCACCGTCTCCACCGTCATGCCTGGCCCGTCCATGATTGATTAAAGGACGCTGGCCTGTTACCGTGTTTACGGTCCACTGGCCTTTAAAATCGAAGAGGAGCCAACTGGGATGACGCAAGGACCTCACGCACGCACTGCACTAGGCACCAGTGGCATCACCGTGCGATCCATCGGGCTAGGACTCATGGGCATGTCACAGTTCTATGGGGACACCGACGACGAAACCTCTGTCAGCACGATCCGCGCGGCCATAGATCTGGGGGTCGAGTTACTTGATACGTCTGACTACTACGGCGCCAGCAGTTCGGAGTACGGCGCGCCCGTCCCAGGATTCGGCCACAACGAGGAACTAGTGGGACGCGCGCTCAAAGGTCGGAGGGATCAGGTTGTCCTCGCGACCAAATTCTCTGCGCGTCCGACTGGAGACGGGACAAGTGTCTTTGACGGCCGCCCGGAGTACGTCGTAGAGGCTGTCGATGCAAGTTTGCGGCGGCTCCGCACTGATCACATCGACTTGTACTACTACCACCGTCTCGATCCGACGGTCCCGATCGAAGACACCGTCGGTGCAATGGCGCAGTTGGTCAGCGCCGGAAAGGTACGTGCCCTTGGTCTGAGTGAGGTTGATGCGGACGCGCTTCGGCGTGCCGTGGCTGTCCATCCGATTGCTGCGTTGCAGAGCGAGTACTCGTTGTGGGAACGCGGGATGGAAGCGCGAGTGATGCCGGTCGCCCGTCAGCTCGGGGTAACCGTCGTGCCTTACAGCCCCCTCGGGCGTGGCATGCTGACCGGTACCTTCGGTCCCGAGATAGTCTTCGCCCGGTCCGATTTCCGGTCGACTCTTCCGCGCTTCCAAGGCGAACATCTGAAGAGCAACCTCGAACTCGTCGACGAGTTGTCCGCGTTTGCCCACGAATGCGGCGCCACACCCGGTCAGATCGCACTCGCCTGGCTCCTGGCACAGCCGCACGATGTCTTGCCGATCCCTAGCAGCCGGCAGTTGAAGCGCATCGAGGAGAACCTCGCCGCAAGCGCAGTGCGTCTGAGCGCAGACGATCTGGCCGCGCTGTCGGCACTCTTCGATCCTGAGCGCGTTTCCGGAGAGCGTTACGGCATCAGACACCCGGCTCGATAGATTCCGAACGATCGAGGAGAGCGGCTGAATTCCAAACCCTTCGAGGGCAAGGTCGCTTACGTCACGGGCGCTGGATCCGGTATGGGGCCGACATCGCCCGACTACTTACGAGCGAGGCGCGAAGATCAGTCTGGTGGGCCGCCGAGAGGAGACATTGAGAAATGTCGCTGCGGAAATCTCCGACAAGGTGGGGAATCGAAGGTTTTCGCGGGCAATGTCAGCCGCATCGATGATGTCCAGCGGACCGTCGTGGAGACCGAGAAGCACTTCGGAGCTTTGCATCTCGCAGTCAACAACGCCGGAGTCTCGAGCGCCTTCTTCGACCTTCCAGATCTACCCGAGGAGGAATGGCTGTCGACTATCGGCATCGATCTTTCCGGCATCTTCCGCTGCCTGAAGTTCCAAATCCCGGCGATGTTCCGTGCCCAAGGGGGTTCGATTGTGAACATCTCGAGCGCCTTCGCCGATCGAGGGTTTGCGCGACGGCCTGCCTACAGCGGAGCAAGCACGCGATTCGTGGCCTGACCCGTTCAGCCGCCATCGAGTGGGCGCCGCAGGGCATCCGAATCAACGAACTGCAGCCGGGCGTTATCGCTGTTCCGCGGCAGCAGAGCAACACCGAGGATGTCGCGCGCATCGCTGCAGGCATTCCCATCCGTCGTGTCCGATCAGGCCGCGAAATTGCAACCGCGGTGGCCTTCCTACTTTCCGACGAGGCCGCCTACATCACCGGAGCGCGCCTCGCGATCGATGGCGGCTATGTCCTAACCCACAAGCACAACCACAACCACCAACAAGGAGAAACAACCATGAGCACATGGTTCCTCACAGGGAGTTCACGTGGCCTCGGACGCAGCATCGCCGAAGCCGTCCTCACTGCAGGTGACAACCTAGTCGCAACCGCGCGCACCACCGATTCCCTCGATGACCTCGTCGAGCTCTATAACGACCGCATTTACCCGCTCACCCTCGACGTGACAGATTCTGTGGCCGTGCGGGATGCCGTTGAGAGCGCTGTCGAGCACTTCGGTCGCATCGATGTCGTTGTGAATAACGCCGGCTACGCCGATGTCGCTTCCATCGAGGACATGAGCGATGGGGCGTTCCGTTCGCAGGTCGACGTCAACTTCTTCGGTGTCGTCAACGTGACCCGTGCTGTCCTCCCCATCATGCGCGCCCAGAGCGCCGGTCACATCATCCAGATCTCATCCGTCGGCGGTCGGGTCGGCGGTCCCGGCCTTGGCGCCTATCAGTCGGCGAAGTGGGCTGTTGGGGGCTTCTCTGAGGTGCTGGCAAAGGAGGTAGCGGGGTTCGGTATCCACGTCACTGTCGCCGAGCCTGGGTCTATGCGCACGAACTGGGCCGGTTCGTCGATGGCCACTCCGCCAGTCAGTGCGTCCTACGCTGGGGTGATTCGTCCAGTTATCGACCGTTTTCGCAAGTCTGATGGGAATCAGCCTGGCGACCCCGCGCGTATCGCGCAGATCCTGCGCGACATTGTGGAAGCAGAGCAGCCGCCGGTTCGACTACTTCTCGGCCGCGACGCGGTGCGCGTTGGCGCGATCGCTGCCGAAACTTTGGCCGATTCGGACGCGAAATGGCGCGAGGTCAGTGAGTCCGTCTAGCCTGCGAATCGGCCTTTCTAGGCTGGCGTCGACGCGGCTCGATTTCGGTGGAAGATAGGACGATGACTACGACGGATTTCGAACGAGCACGTAGACCTGAACACAAGGAGCTGCGTCGCGATGCAATACTTGCGGTCGCTCGCGAGATGCTCGCTGAAGTTCCGCTACGCGATATCAGTCTGCGCGAACTCAGTCGTCACGTTGGTCTGTCCAAATCCAACGTGGTCCGCTACTTCCCTACGCGCGAGGCCATCTTCTTCGGGCTCCTCAACCGAGAATTCGATCTGTGGCTCGATGATCTGTCAGTGGAGCTACCAACGCAGGATGCGCTGCCCCTCGAAGTCATCGACTGCTGGGTCGGGTCTCTGGCGCGCCGACCGATCCTGTGCGAGTTGTTGGCGGCGCTGGGCGGTGAGCTTGAACGAAACATTCCGTCGGAGGAAGTGCGCGACTTCAAACTCGCAATCGGCGTTGCCCAAAAGCGACTGGCCCGCCTCGTCGAGCCTAGGCTGGGGCTTGAGCCGGAAGCGGTCGAGGAATTAGTTTCCTTCAACATCGTCGTTGTTGCCGGGCTATGGCCATTTGCGAATCCGTCACCAGCGGTTGTGCTTGCCTTAGAAGATGATCGGCTGCGGCGTTCGCGTATCGACTTTCGACAGAGAGCTACGCGAGCCCTCAACCTCGCCCACGCTGGTTTGGTCCAAGAATCGCTTCGGTCGCAAGGCGGTGAATAGTTTCGCTACCCTCTGGCGGTCCTTGTCGTGCTCGTCGATCGGAACCGTCGGGAGGGCGACGGCAGCAAACGCGAGCTGATACCAGTCCGTGAGTGAATCGCTTGCGGCGTTTCGCTCGGACACCTCCGGAACCACCGCCTTAGGAAGACCTGCTTGAGGTTGTCGTGCTCATAACCCAGCGCGCTCAGTCGTCCTGCTGGCGGATCGTATCGAGCGCTTGTGCGAGTTGTTCGGGAATGACACCACTGCTGGCGGCGACTTCCCGGAGACCGCCTGGATCCTTGGCTCTGCGCTCCTCGTCGTCGATCAATCCGGCGATCTCACCTACCTTGGGGTCAGGCGATCGTCCTCGACGGCTGTAGCCGGTCGCCGGTGGCGCCTGCTCGGGGGCCTGTGGGTGCGTTACAACGGTGCAGAAAGCTGCAGGTCGGTTGCCTTCCGGATGACGAGGGTCAAAAACCGCTCCATACGCAATCCCTCCCACCCGCCAGAGCACCCCAGCTGGTCGGAAGGCGGGCCATCGCGAGATTCCCGAGGGTCCGCCGTTGACCGCAACATCTTCATAATCGTTAAAGCCGGTGGCGGCGATATCCTTGAGACCACGCCATCGAGAGGTGAGTCCGCGGTGGTATTCGCGCTGGTCGTGCCGTCGGGACCAGTGCGCGGATCGATAAGCCGACGGGGTGAGTAGACCGTCCGATGGGTGAAGGTGATCCGCTCGACACTCAGCGGTACCCGCCGTCCCCGGCCGCCGAACTCGGTGGAGCTGGTTTCGCCGATGTTCAGGAGATCGGCCGCGGCGGTTTCGGCGTGGTCTACCGCTGCACCCAGGCGGATCTGGATCGCACGGTGGCGGTGAAGGTGCTCACCGTCGAACTCGACGAGGAGAACCGGGCCCGCTTCTTTCGGGAACAGCGTGCGATGGGCCGGTTGACCGGTCACCCGAACATTCTCAACATATTGCAGGTCGGTGCCACCGACAGCGGCCGTCCCTACATCGTGATGCCGTACCACCCGCAAGAATCGCTGGAAGCCCCAGTCCGGAAGGACGGCCCGCTCCCCTTAGGCGAGGTTCTGCGACTCGGCGTGAAGATGGCCGGCGCGGTGGAGTCGGCGCACCGGCTCGGCATCCTCCATCGGGACGTCAAACCCGCAAACATCCTGCTCACCGATTACGGCGAGCCGGAGCTGGCCGATTTCGGTATCGCGCACATCAGCGGTGGCTTCGAGACCGCGACCGGTGCCGTCACCGGGTCGCCGGCCTACACCGCACCCGAGGTGCTCGGCGGTGAACCCCCGAGCCCGGCGGCCGACGTCTACGGCCTCGGCGCCAC
This sequence comes from Rhodococcus sp. USK10, assembly GCF_019378875.1. NCBI lineage: Bacteria > Bacillati > Actinomycetota > Actinomycetes > Mycobacteriales > Nocardiaceae > Rhodococcus > Rhodococcus sp. USK10. Next base: position 8,391,286 of record NZ_CP076048.1, on the reverse strand, counting down.
CCTGTTCAGCGCCCTCACCGGTCATGCCGCGTTCGAACGTCGCAGCGGCGAACAGGTCGTCGCCCAGTTCCTGCGGATCACCACGCAAGAGGTGCCCGATCTGCGTGAACAGGGGATCCCGGACGATGTGTCCGCGGTGATCGCCCGGGCGATGTCCCGCGAGCCCAGTGCGCGCCCGGCCACCGCCGCCGACTTCGGGCAGGAACTGCGAACGCTGCAGCGCGCCCACGGCTTCCCGGTCGACGAGATGGCGCTCCGCGTGGAACCCGATGGAGAAGGAAATGCACAATCCGGCGACCGAGGACCACTGTCGAGAGGCCAGCGACTCTCCACGACGTCCTCCCGTTCGGGCGGTACAAGCAGTCTCCCATTGGAGATGACCAGCTTCGTCGGCCGCCGGCACGAACTCACCGAAGCGAAGAACCTGCTGACCGGGTCCCGGCTCGTGACGTTCACCGGGATCGGGGGTGTCGGCAAGACCCGGCTGGCGATGCGGGTCGCCGCAACGGTGCAACGTGAGTACGACGACGGTGTTCGCCTAGTCGAGTTGGGTGAGCTACGCGACGAGTCGTCCCTTATCGACACCGTGGCCGCAGCCGTGGGATTGCGAGACCACTCGGCGAGGCCGCTCCGGGAGGTCCTGATCGAGTTTCTCGCGCCACGAGAGGTGCTGGTGGTCCTCGACAACTGCGAACACATCGTGGACGCCGTCGCCGAACTCGCCGAGACCCTCTTACGGGCAAGCCCGCGGCTGCGGATTCTGGCCACTAGCCGCGAACCCCTCGCCATCGGCGGGGAGGCAGTGCTGCGGGTCCCCCCGCTGGCTGTCCGGGACCCGGAACTGCGTCCCTCCCTGCGGGGGTTGCCCAAATACGATGCAGTGTCGTTGTTCATCGAACGCGCCGCGGCCGCCGTTCCTGGGTTCGCGCTCACCGAGGACAACGCGGCGACGGTGGCGGGGATCTGCCACCGTCTCGACGGGTTGCCGCTACCGATCGAGTTGGCCGCGGCAAGGTTGCGGGCGCTCTCGCCCGAGCAGATCCTCGATCGGCTGACCGACCGCTACACCCTGCTGACTCGCGGCAACCGGGGTGCCCCGACCCGGCAACAGACGCTGCGGTTGTGCATCGACTGGAGCTTCGAGTTATGCACCGCCGCAGAACAACTGGTGTGGGGCCGGGCGGCAGTCTTCGCGGGAAGCTTCGAACTCGACGCCGCGGAGCAGGTGTGCGGCGCCGACCTGACCCCCGAGGAGTTGCTCGACACGTTGACGTCCCTGGTGGAGAAGTCGATCCTGATCCGGGAAGAGCACGGGTCGGTCGTGCGGTTCCGGATGCTCGAGACCCTTCGCGAATACGGTTACGAGAAACTCGAGCAGACCGGTGAGGCTTTGCGTCTGCGTCGCCGCCACCGGGACTGGTACGAGACGTTGGCGCTCGCCGCGGACGCCGAGTGGATCAGCGCCCGCCAACTCGACTGGATCGCCCGCCTGAAACGGGAACAACCGAATCTGCGCGAAGCCCTCGAATTCAGTATCGCCGACGACCCCGCTGCCGGTCTGCGCACCGCCGCCGCACTGTTCTGGTTCTGGAGCTCCCAGGGCCTCTACAACGAGGGCCGGCGCTGGCTCGACCAGTTGCTCGCCCACCACGACGGCGCACCCACCTTGGAGTCAATCAAGGCACTCTATGGCGACAGCGTGATGGCTTTTGCTCAAGGCGATCTCCAAGCCGCGGCAGCACTTGTCGAGAAGGCGCGGACTCTCACCGGCGACACGGACGATCCAATGATGCGCTCTCTCGTCGACTTCGCGCAGGGCGCGGTGGCCCTCTACAGTGGCGATCTGTCGCGTGCATCTTCGCACCTCGAAGCCGCGCTCGCGGAGTTCAGTCAGCGTGGGGAGCGCACCCTTGAAACCAGTGTCCTGTTCCCGTTGGGGTTGATCTATGAGCTGTCCGGCCTGACGGATCGGGCGGTCGACCGTCTGGAGCGTGTTCTTGCGATCACGGAGCAGCACGGCGAGAAGATGTATCGGTCGCACTCGTTGTGGGCCCTGGGTATTTCCGTCTGGCGACAGGGCGACACCGATCGCGCGGTCCGGTTACTCGAACAATCGCTGCAGCTGTCACGGCAAGTGCACAACCCCCGTGTTGCCACAGCGGTCCTCGAGGCGCTGGCGTGGATCGCCGCCGAGCGGCGCGACGCCGTTCGGGCTGCAACGTTGATGGGTGCTGCAGAAGAGCAGTCGCGATCAGTGGGCTTTGCTGTGCTTGTACATCCCAATCTGTCTGCCTACCATGAGAATTGCGACCATTCTTCTCGTACGAAACTCGGAAGCAAAGCATTTGAGGCGGCCCATCGTAGGGGTCGAAGTTTGAACTTCGATGCAGCCATCGCCTATGCCCTCCATGAGCAACCATCGAGCACTGCCCCACCCGACACCGCTGCGGCGACGCACCTGACCAAGCGGGAACGACAGGTCGCCACCCTGATCGCCGATGGCCTGACCAATCAGGCCATCGCCGAACGCCTGGTGATCTCACCCCGCACCGCGCAAGGCCATGTGGAGCACATCCTGGCCAAACTGGGTTTCACCTCCCGCGCGCAGGTCGCGGCATGGGTCGTGGAGCAGACCGACGACTGACTCGAACTTCACCCGCATGAGCGCAACAGGGTAATGGCGCCGGTCGGCGGGTCAGATCTAGTCGATTTGCGTGTCGAGATGATCAGACAGCGCCGTTTCGGCCGCATCGAGGTCGTGATTACGGACGGCAGCGACGATCGACCGGTAGTCCGCGCAGGCGCTGCTGGTGTAATCGATCCAGGATTGGGTGTCGGATGGTTTCTGCTGTCGCTGCAGAGCGGCCGTCGCGCGCATCGCCCCCATCAGGTGAGCGAGAAGCCGGTTGCCGGAAGCGGCTGCCAACGCGACCTGGAATTGGGTCTCGAGCTCGAGGAACGCCGATCTGTTGGTGCTCGACTGTTCCAGCTCCGCGACCAGCTGCTCCAGGTGGTGAAGTTGGGCGTCGGTTCGCGACTCGGCGGCCTTTCGTGCTGCAGGGCGGGCGAGGATCGTCACGAGATCGACTACCTCTTCGGGCTCGAAATGGCCGAGGGCCATGTAGAGCCGCATCAGACGAGACACCGTCGGACCAACACGATCATTGATGATCGTTCCTCCGGCCGGTCCGATCCCGGTGCGGACCGTGACGATATCCATGCCCTCGAGCACCCTCAGCGCCTCACGAAGGGAAGGGCGGCTGACTTGAAGCGTTTCGGCGAGGGCTCGCTCCCCCGGCAGTCGATCACCCGGCCGCAAGCGGCCCTCGTGAATCAGAGTCTCGAGTTGATCGAGGACGCTCTCGAACATCCTCTGTTTGCCCACCGGCGCGAACAGGCTCGGTGATGCCTCTGATCTCGACTCCGTCAACACGGTTCCCTTCCTCATTGCAGGTTCTGCGCCAGACCCAGGTGTTCGGTGAGCGGCGGCTACCCACGCACTGAACGCCGACACAGCGTGAGCCTGGCCATCCGCTGCACCTATACGCCCACGTAGATCCTACTTCAGCGCTGCCCAGTGGATTGACGCTGCGCCCGAGGCGCAAATGAGCGAACCTCGGACGCAGCCTCCCTTCGTTCTCGCTGGCCTCAGCGTGTTTCTTCTCCAATCCGCGCCCTCGGCTGTGAGCTCTGCTCTTCATGCGACGCTGCCAGTGACTCGAGACTCTTACCTCGTGTTTCTCGGCCGAGAACCAGCACGAAGGCAGCGGCGGTGAACAGGCACGCGCTGATCGCGACGAAGGTGCCGACGTATCCCCACGTGACGAGGAGCGCGGGAATCATCAGCGGACCGATGACTGCGCCGATCCGGCCGGCTGCGGAGGCGGTGCCCGTTCCGAGAGCACGTGCACCGGTACCGAAGAGCTCAGGGGTGTAGGCGTAGAGCCCGGCCGACATGGCCGAGAGGCAGAAGTACATGACTGATCCTGCGACGATCACCATCACCGCGGAGGTTGCGGTTCCGTACCAGAGCGCGGCGGTGGAGCACATGACCGTACTTGCAGCGTAGACCGGCCTACGCCCGAGTCGTTCCAGCAGGACCGAGGCGAGCAAGGCCCCCGGGATGCCCCAGGCGAAGATGAACATCGTCATGCCGATCGAGGAGTTCACACTCGCGCCCCGGTCGACGAGCATCTTGGCGATCCAGATGTTGATCCCGCTCTGGGCCAGGAACTGGAAGAACCACATCGCCCACGCCGTCGTGGTGTGAGCGCGTTGCCCGCGCTGGAACAGGTCGCGCAACGGTCCGCGCGTCGAGACGGCGGTTTGGACCACAGTGGCCTGGACTACGTCCGGAGCGGTGGCCTCTCCCGCTGGTTGTTCGCCGAACTTCTTCAGTGTTGCTGCGGCCTTCTCGTACTTCTTATGGGCCACTTGCCACCGGATCGACTCCGGCAAACCACGGCGCACCACCAGCGCGAACAGGGACAGCACGAACATAAGGAGGAAGGCGCCACGCCAACCGAGCAGGAGCGTCGCGCAGCCCGATCCGAGGTAGGCGATCACGGCGACGACATGTGCGAGCCCGAGGTACTTGCCGCGGCGCGCGGCGGGAAGGAACTCGGACAGGAGGGCGATGGCGCAGGGGAGTTCGGCGCCCATTCCGATACCAGTGAGGAATCGGAAGCCGAGCAGGGAGCTGAAATCCCATGAGAAGGCGGTCAATAGGCTAGCGGTTCCCCATACCAGCATGCTGGCGGTGAACACGGGACGACGTCCGAACCGGTCGGATAGCCATCCGCCGCCGATTGATCCGATCGCCATTCCGATGAAGGAGGCACTGGCGATGGCGCCGGTTTGTACCTTGGTCAGGTCGAATTCGCTGCTGATCGGGGCCAACACGAATGTCAGAATCGCAACATCCATTGCGTCGAAGAGATATGCGGTCGCGACGACCGCGACAATTCGACGGTGGTAACGCGTGAAGGGGAGACCCTCCAATCGGTTGAGTATGTGCAACCCGACCGTGTCTTGAGTTCCGATGTCTCCGACGGCCTTACTCCGGCTCATCGTGTTCTCCTCGTGTCGCTGTGCTCATGGGAGTGAAATCTGCGGTGCACCAGCGCCTGTGGAACATCATCGATGACGCTGTAGGGAATTCCGGATACCCGGACGGGAGAGCTTCGTACTTCCAGCCGACCCTGTATGCGAGCTGCGGCGATACGCCACATCGACGTCAGTCGTTATGGCAACACCGTCCGGCGTCGTAGGGCGCGTCAGCAGTCGCGGGACGAGGCTGACTCGATATCGGCGTCAGTCACTCGCAAGAAGGGTGTCCATGCGGTCATACGATCTCTGCATCCTCTCCATCCCGGACTCCAGTGCCTGATCCCGGATGAACGATGAGGCGAACTCGCACGCGAGTGTCACCGTCGTTTTTCCGCCCTCTTCTTCGAAGATGGCGGTGATGACACTGTCCTTGTTGGTGTTCGAGGCCTGTTCGTCGTCGGGCATGTTCGCCCAGTGCTTGGTGTAGACGAACTTTCGCGGAGCGTCGATCTCGACGTACTCACCGCCGTAGATGACCTCGGATCCGTCGGGTGCCTTCTGTCCGAAACGCCAGCGCCCACCCGGCCGGAGGTCGATCTCCGTGATGTGGTTGGTGCGCCCAACCGGCCCCCACCACTGGCTCACCAGATTCGGGTCATGGAACGCCTCCCATACCCGTTCGCGTGATGCCTGGAGTTCTCGGGTAATGATGATCGACGTACCGCCCGAGGGCGTGACGACTGCCGAATCGACGGCATCACTCATTTTGTCGTGCTCCTTTTCGCCGTTCGCTGATTTTGTCGTGCCGCACGGGAGCGCGGAACAGGCCGGCTCGGAATGCCCGCATCTGTTGATGTCATACAGCCGCGCACAAGCGGTCCGGTTCCGAAAGCCTCTGTACCACTGGGCAGAAGCAGTGACTCGTGTCTGACATCACAGTTCTACCCGGCTATGGATAGTTTGTATAGTGGTTTGACCAAGAAACCAGTAATTTTACTTAACCCGCCCTGCCGGCGGAATCTCCACACCGGGATTGCCCATGACGCGAACCAGTCGCCCGAACGTCGAGAACAGCGCCGCGTGATGCACGCGAACGAGGATCGCACCGCTCCGACGTGCGCCGCGGAACTCACAGAATGGCGGTGGCGGTACGCCACTGCCCAACGCGGCCCGCACATCCCGTCTTCGACCGCTTCCGCGGGTTGCCCATGCCGTTCGGTCCGCCATCTCGATGCGATCCGCAGGTTTCTATCTGATCTGCGCTCACTCTTGGGGAGGCCCGAGACCATGAATACGCCCCGATGCCCGCCTGACGTGTGTGTGTCGGGCGGGCATCGGCATCTCGGTCGGTGGAACCCTGGTGGTGTTCAGTCGCGTCCGGCTTCGAGGATCTTGTCGGCGAGTAGACGCGGATTGGTGAACATGATCTCGTGGCTGCCCGGCATCTGGACGAGCCGGAAATATCCGAGGCGATTGGACATCCGGGGGTGCCACCCCCACTCACCCTGCAGGAGGCCGTTGTCCTCGGTGCAGTTGATGTAACTCTTGGGGATCTCGAGGGTGTAGAACGTCTTCAGGTCGATCGGCTCGGTGAATGTGCGGAAGGGTTGCGGGCGTAGGTGACCGTAGGTCTCCGTCGCCAGTTCGATGTCCGCGTCGTTGATGAAGCCGTCGCGCCAGACCTCGAATGGCAGCATGACCGTGCCGTCCCCGCGCTCCTCGCAGTTCGCGGTGAGCGCCGGCCCGAAGAAGGGTGGGGTGTTGTCGAGTACGCACTGTCCGTCCAGCGGAACGAACGCATTCTGATAGACGAGTCGTTTGATTCGCTGGGGGATGATTTCGGCGATCTTGGAGATCAGGAACCCGCCCCAGCTGTGTCCCAACAGGACGATGTCAGTGAGATCGTTGTCGCTGATGTACTCGAGAATGGGTTGACAGGATTCGAGGGTTCCGACCTCCGGGGAGTCACCGGTATTCAGCCCTCCGGCGGTGGGGGTATGCACCTCGTGCCCGTCTGCCTCGAGGGCGTTGCGGACCTCCTTCCATAGATCGCCGTAGTGCCAGGCACCATGGATGAGGACGTAAGTTGACATGATTCCATCTCCGATCGTTCGGATGTGAGCGGCGGTGTTGTGAGTTTGCGGTGGGCGGATCCGCCGTTATCGCCCCGTGTAGTTCGGCTTCCGCTTCTCGGCGAATGCGGTCAAACCTTCCTTCAAATCGTCGCTGTCGAAATGCGCGTACATCGCCTGACGCTCGGCGCGGAGCGCCGTTGCTGTGGACTGCTCGAGGCTGTCGTCGATCAGGCGCTTGGTGGCCGCGAGTACCAGCGGGCTTTTCTCCGAGATCTCCAGCGCCAGCTCCTGCACCCGGTCTTCGAACACGTCATCGTCGACCACTTCGCTGACGACGCCCCATTCGAGGAACTGCTCGGCGGGAAAGAGTTTCCCGGTGAAGGACAGGTATTTCGCCCGCATCGGACCCACGACTCGGGCCAGCCTGACCGCGCCTCCAGCGCCCGGGATCAGCCCGAAGTTGACGTGTGCGTCTCCGATGCGCACGCTGCGCTTGGCGACAACGACGTCGCAGGCGAGGGCGATTTCCAGGCCGCCGGCGGCGGTCACGCCGTTGAGCGCGGCAATCACGGGCTTGTCGACCTGGGGAATGTGTTCGAGGCTGCCCGCGGCGCGCCGGAGGAAGGTATTCATTGCGTCGTCGGAAAGTCCGCCCGAGAACGAACCCAGATCGCCGCCGGCGCAGAAGGCGCGGCCGGTTCCGGTGATGACCAGGACCCGGATGTCCTTGTCGAGTTCCAGCTCGGTCAGCGCTTCGTCGAGTTCGACGACCAGGTCCGCATTGAGTGCGTTGAGGACCTCCGGGCGGTTGAGGCGTATCCAGCCCACCGGGCCCCGTCGCTCGACGAGTACTGTACGAGAGTTCATGTGCCGATTCCTTTTTCCGAATGTGTGCACGCCGAAGCGTGGGGCGCGATGATGGGTGGGATCGCCGAGGATCTGCGGGCGGGTGGGTTCAGTTGACCAATCTGTCGTGGCCGTCCCAGTACTTGCTGCGCAGGGACTTCTTGTCGATCTTGCCGACGGCGGTGACCGGTAACTGGTCGACGACCTCGATGGATTTCGGGGCTTGATGGCTCCCCTTCTTTTCGCGAACCAGGTTCACGAGGTGCTCGGTATCGATACTCGATCCAGGTCGGGGAACCACGATCGCAGTCACGGCCTCACCCCATTTCCGGTCTGGCACACCGATGACCGCGACCGAGGAGACGGAGGGATCTCGTGAGATCACGTCCTCGATTTCTCGGGAGTAGACATTGAAACCGCCCGTGATGATCATGTCCTTTGCCCGTTCGACGATGTAGACGAAACCGTCCTCGTCTTGGATGGCAAGGTCGCCGGTGTGGAGCCAGTCGCCTGCGAGCGCCTTGGCGGTTTCGTCGGGCAGGTTGTGATATCCGCTCATGACCCCGCGGCCGCGGACGCAGATCTCGCCGATCTGTCCGGTCTCGACCGGTTCACCCGAGTCGTCGAGGATTTCGACGCGCATTCCCAAAACCGCTCTCCCGCACGAGGACAGTCGCTCGGGGTTGAGCAAGGGTTGGTGCTCGTCTTTGCGCAGCGTGGTCGCGAAGGAGACGCACTCGGTCTGCCCGTATGCCTGGAGGAGGACGGGGCCGAGCACCTCATGCGCCTCGCTGATGCGGGCAGGTGACATCGGGGACGAGCCGTACATGATCGTTTCCAGGGAACTGAGGTCGAACCTCTTCGGCTCGCCACGATCGAGGAGGGTGTGCAGCATGGTGGGGACGACGAAGCTCCAGTTGATTCGTTCGTCCTGCACTGTTCGCAACCACTGGTCCGGATCGAACGATTTCTGCACGACCACGGTTCCCCCGCGAACGAGGGTGGGCATGATCGGGAGCACTCCCGCATGGGAGATTGGTGCGACGGCCAGGAACCGGGGCACCTCCGGCAGCCCGAGAGAGGTCGTCACCGATTGGGCGGACTGCACCAGTGCGCGGTCCGGGATCTTGACGCCCTTGGATCGGCCGGTCGTCCCCCCGGTGTACGCGATCCAATGCACGTCCTCGGCGTCGATCGTTCGGCGCGTCAGCCGCTGCCCGCTGTGGTCGGCGGCGAGACCGAGGAGGTCAGGGGCATCACTGGACGGTCCCAGCGCCAACACCTCACGGACCGAGCCGGCGCGTTCAGCAACCGACAGGGCAGCTCCGACGTAGTCGGGGTGAGCGATGATCACCTCGACACCGGCGTCCTGGCAGATGAAGGCGTGATCGTCCGGCGAGCCGAGCGGGTGGAGGCCGCTGTACTGCGCACCGATGAGATACGCGGCGGCCTGCACCATCCACACTTCCGGAACATTCGAGCTGAGCATGCTGATCGCCCGGCCTCGGGTGATTCCGCGAGCCACCAGCACCTGCATGATCGTGCTGATGGTGTCAGCCGTCTCCGCGTAGGTGATTCGCCGATCACCGTGAACGAAAGCATCTCGGGTGGGGTACCGGGTCAGCGCCCCGACGAGAATGTCGCTGTAGTTCACATCGTCCGTCAAACGAGCCATTCGAAGAATCTCCTGCATGCGTGGACCAAGATTCGACCGGTCGATCCGACCGGACCGCGCGCTCCGAGCGCGAAAGGCGTGAGCGCCGTCACATCACACGGGCGTGAAGGCGCCCCTTGACAGGCTAACAACACCATGGTTTGTTGGTCAAACCATCATGGTAGAGATGGGGATCACATCTAAGACTCTCGCTGACCATTCGCGACGATGTCGCAGAGTCAGCAAGGAAGGCAGCAATGACGAACCGTCTGGCATACGTCGCACTCCTGGGGGCGGTCGGCCTAGCACTCGCCGCCTGTAGCGGCGGCGCAAACGGCACCGGCCAAGTCGCCGCAGAGTCCACACCGCCGCCATCCGGGGCGGGGCCCATCACCATCGGCCAAGTGGCCTCCCTGACCGGACCGAACTACATGGGCCTGGAAAACCGGGATGGAGCCGAACTCGCCGTTCAACAGATCAACGACGCCGGAGGCATCCTTGGCGGCCGCCAGGTGGAGCTGAAGGTCGAGGACGACAAGAGCCTTCCCCAGGGGGCCGTCGACGCCTACGGAAAACTTGCCGATCAGGGCGTCGCGGCAGTAGTAGGCACCTCGTACTCGAACGCCAGCCTCGCCGTGATCCCCTTCACCGACCAGCGCAAAATCGTGTACGTCTCGACCGGGGCAGCGCATGCCCAGGTCGACCCCGTTCGGCCATTCACGTACATGACACCGCCGACCGGCCAATTGGTCGCCGAACAGCTCCTCAAGTACTTCCGGGACCAGAATTTGACCAAGATCGCCGTTGCCTTCGATTCCGACAGCGCCTTCAACCGGGACGCGTGGGCCAAGCAGGAGACACTGCTCGCCCGATACGGAATCGAAGCGGTCGCTGTCGAATCGTTCAAGGTCGACAACGCAGATTTCAGTCCGACGATCAACGCGATCGCCGCGAGCGGAGCTCAGGCGATCATGGCCTGGGTGACCGGCCCGCCCGCCAACGGGCTCGGGAAGGCATACGCCGACTCCGGCCTGACAATCCCCATGGTCGCAGGACTCGGCGCGGCAAGTCCCGCATTCGTCGACGCGGTCGGTGCCGGAGCGGAGGGCATCGTTGTGGCGACCTCGCTGGTCGGCGTCGGATCAGACCTACCCGAATCGCAGACCCGGGAGGCCATCTCCGAACTGACCGAGCCGTTCCAGGCACGGCATGGACATCTGCCGTCCCAGTTCGCGGTGGACGGATACACGGCAGTCAAGCTGATTGCCGCCGCCATCGAAGAAGCCGGCACCGACGACCCGGTAGCAATCCAGAAAGCGATGGATTCGCTGACCAGCCTGACGCCGGAAGGGGAGTACAACTTCTCCCCCACCAACCACTCCGGCCTCGGAGCAGAAGACGTCGCGGTGGCCGTTATTCAAGACGGAAAGTTCCGCCTGACACCCTGGTCTCACCAGCAGCTGAGCCAGTCTCTGAAGTAACGCAGCACAGAGGACGCAACGGCATTCGGTGGCGCCCAGCCTCGCTGCGGACCACCGAATGCCTCCACCCATGGCGGTCACCCCCGTGGCAGCGATGAGTCCCTCCCAGCAGGGCTCGCGGTTAGCACCCGGAAGTTGGCTCCCGCATGGCCGCGCATGCCCCAACCGGACCATCCGAACGCCGAAAATCATTAGCTACCAAAGCAATCGAACCTACTAAACCAACTAGTTCACTCTATTTCGCGCAGTTGACAGACGTTTCGCGTTTGTGGTTAGTTGGTCTTACCAACACGCTGTGAAGTACATCACCTGAAGGACAAGAATGAAGACCAAGGCGATTTGCGCGTTCGTCGCATTGAGTGCAGCTTTGATGTCCGCAGCATGCGGTGTCGGAGATAGCGCTCCGGAACAATCCACGGACGGATCGGTCAAGAAGGTCCGAGTCGGCGTACCCGCAAACGCCAACGGGATCTCCGCCTACATCGCCGCCCGGGACTTCGCCGACGACTATGGGCTGCAAGTCGAGGCCGTGACGATCAAGTCCGGCGCCGAGGCCGTTCCGATGCTGATGAACGGACAACTCGATATCTCCCTCGGCGATGCTCTCGGCACCCTGATGGCATCGTCGAACGGCGTGCCCGTCGTGGTTGCCGGCGTGGCATCGGTCGCATCACCGGACCCGACGCTCGATCCTTCCGCGATCTTCGTCGCCGGCCCGGACACCGGAGTCACTCAGCTGGAAGGACAAACCCTTGCCGTGAGTGCACTCGGAGGCGCGCCGGAGCTGATTGCACGAGCGGGAATCGACGCGGCCGGTGGCTCGTCCGAGCACGTCAACTTCGTCGAACTCAATCCTGCCCAGATGGCCAACTCGATCTCATCCGGCCGCGTCAAGGCCGGGCTCGCGATCGAACCTTTCACCACCGCGGCATCAGAGGCGGGCCTCACCGAAGTCCTTCGACCGATGGCCACCGGGTACGCCGAACTTCCCGTCACCGTGTGGTTCACGTCGCAGAAGTTTGCGCAGACGCACCGTGACACCGTCGAAAGCTTCCTCGGAGCCGTTCAGAGCGCCGGTGTCGAGGCCAACCGTGATCTTCCCCGCGCGCGGAAGACAGCCGGTGAATTCATCGAGATGGATCCCCGTGTCCTCGACGCGATCCGCCTGCCGGTATTCGCCGAAAACGTCACCGACGTCGACTCCGTCGAGGAACTCGTCCAGCTCGCCGACCGCTACGACCTGTTCGACAAGAAGCCTGACCTCGGTGGCTTGCTCGGACAGAAGTTCGAGGCAGCGGCACCATGACCACAAGCCTTGACCGCCGGCCGGCCGTGACCGCGCGCCGAGATGTCGACCGGCTTCGCCCCACCATTCCGACATCACGGATGTTCTGGCGCGTGATCGCTGCGCTCTCCCTGCTGGCCGTGTGGTCGCTCGCGAGCGTGCTCATCGGCAGCTCATCGCTACCCGGACCTGCACAAACTGTCGAAGCAGTACTCGACCTCGCGACCAGCCCAACGTTCTGGGTAGCCTTGGCGCAAACTCTGATCGGCACATTGATCGGCCTCGCCACGGCGGCAGCCGTCGCTGTCCCGCTGGGCTTGGCAATCGGCGCCAGCAGGTTCGCAATCGAGAGCAGCCGCATCACGATCGACTTCTTTGCATCTATCCCCCCGGTCAGCTTCCTACCTCTTGCCCTCTTGCTCTACGGGCCCAGCATGGCCATGAAATTGATGCTGGTGATCTACGGTGTCGGCTGGCTCCTGCTCGTACGCACCATCGACGCGGTACGCGACATCGATCCCCATCAACGCGAAGTCGCGGATGCCTTCGGCCTGCCGAACAGCGTCAGATGGAGCCGCATCTATCTCCCTGCATCGCTCCCAGGAATCCTTGTCGGACTCCGAATTTCCTTCACCTTCGCGCTCCTTCTCGCCGTATCCGGGGAATACATCGGAGGCGCGACGGGAATCGGGGCGCAGCTCATGGCCGCCCAGGTCTCCGACCGGCCTGCCGACGCATTGGCGCTCGCCGTCATCGCCGCGCTGCTGGGCATGACCCTCAACATCGCCATGAACACCCTCTCGCGGCTGGCCATCGGCTGGCATCCCTCCATGAGAATCGCGTCCACATCATGAACCGAGCCCTACCGAACCTCCTTTCTCGGATTTGGTTGCCCGTCCTCCTGATCGCTGCATGGTGGCTCCTGTCCGCGGGCACCAAGTCGCTGTACTTCCCTGCAGCCAGCGACATCGCCGCCGAGATCGAGCGCACCTGGATCTTCGACCACGCCATACAGGATCTGCTTCCCAGCCTGCGCAATATGCTGGCGGGTTTCGTCATCGGCGTCGTAACAGGGACGTTGGTGGGAACAGTTCTCGGAAGCATTCCCCGCCTCCTCGACGCGCTTCACCCGGAGATCGAGTTCTCCCGCGCGCTACCGGGTGTCGCCATCTTGCCGATCGCCATCCTGGTCCTCGGCCTCGGTGACACCATGCGCGTGTTCGTCATCGCACTGGGAGCTATGTGGCCTGTTCTCGTGAACACCACCTACGCCGTGCGCGGAATCGACTCGACCACGAAAGACGTCGAGCGGGCCTTCGACTTGAGCGCACTGTCCAAATATTTCCGCGTCCGGCTTCCCGTGGTACTACCGCAAATCTTTGCCGGCGCCCGGGTGTCGCTGTATCTGTCGGTCGCACTGATCGTGGTGAGCGAAATGCAAGGGGCCGGAAAGGGAATCGGCCACTTCGTTCTGACCGCTCAACGCAACTGGGCTGTTACCGAGATGTGGAGTGGGATGGTCATCCTCGGCGTCGTCGGATACGGGCTCAGTGTCAGCTTCCGAGGCTGTGAACGAATCGCGCTGCGCAACTATCCACCAGACAACGTAAGGAAGGGACGCTCGTGAGAACCGCCAACGTCCGAGAGGCTCGACCCACCGGCACCAGCGAGGCAATGACCTCACCGGACGCCGCCCTGGTATCGATCGACCACGTCGGTCAAGACTACGTCGACGGAAAAACGACCCGCACCGTTCTCGACGGTGTGAGCTTTGACGTCGCGCCGGGCGAGTTCGTCTGCATCGTCGGTCCGTCCGGAGTCGGCAAGACCACGATGTTGCGCTGCATCGCAGGACTGCAGCAGCCCACCCGTGGCTCAGTACGCATCCGCGGACACCAGTTGAACGGACCCAGCCCCGATGTCGGGTTGGTGTTCCAGAATTACGACCGCTCGTTGATGCCCTGGTTGAACGTTCGCGAGAACGTCGAACTTCCCCTCCGCGGACGCCTCGATCGACGTAACCGGGAGTCCCGGGCCCGCGATGCGCTCATCGAGGTAGGCCTCGAACAGCACCTCGACAAGAAGCCGTGGCAGCTCTCGGGCGGAATGCAGCAACGTGTCGCGATCGCCCGGGCGCTGGCTTTCGGCGCGCCACTGCTCTTGATGGATGAGCCGTTCGCGTCCGTGGACGCCCAAACACGAGCAGATCTCGAAGATCTCACTCTGCGGGTCCAGAAGGACACCGGACAAGCCATCATCGTGATCACGCATGACATCGACGAGGCGATCTACCTCGCCAACCGCGTCATTGTGCTGGGTGGAAAACCCGCCTCCGTACGGACGGAAATCCGGGTAGACCTCGATGCCAACCGGAACCAAGTGGACACAAAATCACAGCCACGCTTCGGGGAACTTCGTTCGCAAATCCACGCACTGATACGAAGCGCCTCACACTCAACGAGTGCCGCCGAGCAGCCCATGCCTCAGGTCGAAAGTTAGTGCCATGAAATCGGATCCAGCTTCTCCCCGACTATCAGGAATCCACCACATCACGTTTCCGGTCGGTGACCTGCCGGCCAGCCTTACCTGGTACCAGCAGGTCATGCACGCAAGCCATGTCACCCGTCTCGACCACCTGGACGAAGCGGGCGAACGATACTCTGCCGTCGTTCGCCTACCGAACAGTCACGTCCTGGTCGAGCTTCGGCAAGGCTCTGCGCCAACCATCTACCCCTCCGAGATTCCGTTCCTGGCCTTCGAAGTCGAAGATCACGCGACGCTGATCCGCTGGGCCGAGCATCTCGATACTCAGCACGTCGACCGAACCGAGATCGCTCGCAGACGGGTAGGGTTCGCGTTCGATTTCTCGACCCTCGATGGAATGCGACTTTCCCTGTATACCGCGCCGGACGGAGGTTTCGACAACGTTCCCTTCGTCGAGCCGCACTCGCACAAAATCCTGAAGTGCTAGACCACTGACCTCATCTTCTTCTGCCGGCAACCGATGGACGGACAGAGTCTTTCGGCCGCTACCAGGACCTCGGGACCTACGTGACGCATATGCACATCGCGAAGACACCAGATTCGCGGTTCTCAGCCGTACCGCGCGAGCGGCGTACTGACCCGCGCTGACGCGCATCGCTTCAGGAAGCACCATGACCCACCTGCAAGGCACTCACCGCCCCCTCTCCGACACCACGATTCCCGGCCGGATGCCGACGCTCAGCGAGCAATTGGATCGGTACCGTGCCGAACGCCGCAGACGCCTCCGCCAGGCGACGCTCACACGACAGCACAGCGGCCGGTGGCCTACCGAGCAGGAAGAGCTGATCCGGTTCGCACGCATCTGGGCTCCTTACGGTGGCCCACCCCCGGAGGAGGTCTTCGTGAGGTTCGGTATCACCTCCACAGCCTTTGCCGAGCGCATTCGACAGATGCTGGCCACTTCCCGATACGACCGGAGAACGACCGAATCCCTCACCCTTGTCTACACCAAGCATCCTGCCTAACAGGACATATGAGATGGAACAGCAGCTGCAGAGCGCACACGCGAACGTTTCTATGACACCCCTCACGGGTAGGATTCCGGCACATTCTGCCGGTACCGCTCCCCCGCATCTCTCGACCGTGCGCCCCAGTCGGCAGCGGAGGAAGGCGGCGCAGCCGATCAGCAGGTAGCGCCGCGCGGTCCCGGGCCCCGAAGGTAGTCGATCAGAGTGTCGAGGACGGCCTCGAGATCCTCGACACTGCCCGTCGACCGCAGAACCTGCACCCCACCCTGAATTCCCGCGATGAACGCGGACGCGGTGCGCAGCGCATCCAGATCCGCCCGAATCTGCCCGGCCGCCTGCATCGCCTCGATCCCGGCCGCGACGTGGGTCCGCCACTGCGCCAGCAGTGTCCGGACCACCTCGTATGCCCCCGGCGTTCCACCCGCCTGCGCCAGCAACGACCCGAGCGGACAGTGCGCTCCCTGAGCGCGGTAGCGGGTGACCAACGCGTCCCGCCACCTCCCCACGCCGCCCACGACGTCAGCGCACCGAGGTGCGGTTGCTGATCATCGAGAACCCGGCCCGCCTCATAGTTCGCGACGGCGAGCAGCAACTCGTCCTTGCCGCCCGGAAAATAGTGGAACAGCTGGCCCTTGCTGGTTCCGGTGATCGCGCGGATGTCGTCGAGCGTGACCCGACCCGGCTCACCACCGCGAAGATGCATCGCGGCACCCTCGACGATGCGCGCCCTGGTAGCGAGCCCCTTCGCGGTGATCGGCATGCGACGACGGTACCGCAGTTCTGGACCAGCCAACCCACCATATCTCTCTTCCCAGCGATCACTCCCATTTTTCTGGACTTGCTGGTCCAAAAAATTCTTCTTACGGTCGGGATATAACCAATCACGTCACGAGCAACCGACTGCAGGGCCGCACCGCCCTCGTCACCGGATCGACCTCCAACATCGGGCGCGCCATCGCCGTCGCCTTCGCCGCCGAAGGCGCCCACGTGATCGTCTCCGGACGCGACGCCATACGCGGGGAGGAGACCATCGCCGCAATCCGGGCGGCGGGAGGCCGCGCGAACTTCCTCGCCGCCGACCTCGACGGCACCTCCGCCACCAGCCACGCCCTCGCCGAGCAGACGCTGCGCCTGACCGGCCGACACCTCGACATCCTGGTCAACAACGCCGGCATCTTCCCCGCCTCCGGCACCATGACCGTCGACGACGACGTCGTGGACCGCATCTACGCCATCAACGTCAAGGCACCCATCTTCCTGGTACAGGCCCTGGCACCACACATGACCGAGAACGGTGGCGGCGTCGTAGTCAACCTGGGCTCCTGGGTCGCCCGCCTCGGAATCCCACACGGCCCCGTCTACGCATCATCCAAGGCCGCGATAGAAAGCCTGACCCGATCCTGGGCCGCGGAATTCGGCCCGCAGGGCCTGCGCATCAACACCGTCTCCCCCGGCGTCATCCGCCCCACCGGACCCGACACAGACTCTCCCGCCGACACCCTGATGCACTCCACACCCGCCGGCCGGCCCGGCACCGCCGAAGACATCGCCCACGCCGTGCTCTACCTCGCCTCCGACGACGCCCGCTTCGTACACGGCACCATCCTCGACGTCGACGGCGGACGCATCGCGGTCAACACCGTGTGATGCGCCCGGCGGAAACCGAACACCGGCTCAGACCCCACGACCACAGCGTGAATGCGGCCGGAGGACCCAACGCGCCCCGGCTGGGCAGGCACACCCGATCACCGGCGAAAACGAAGAAGGTCATCGAACACAGCCCTCCGCCAGACCGCCGTGCTCGGACGCGAGCACATCGGCACCGACCACCGCCGACCGCAGCGCCGGCCAGAACCTCGAAACCTCAGATCCACGACCACAGTCACCGACGCCCTCGAACAACCCGAATAGCAGGTTCAGTCGGGGGTGAAGAACAGTTCCATCCCGATCATGAACCACGCCACCATTGCCGCCATCGGCACGAACGCACCCACCAACGGCAGGGCGAACTGGCGGCCGGCGCGCCAGGAAACCGTCATCAGCCCGCACGCCACCACCACCACCGCTGGTCCCGCCCAGCTCACCCAATACGAGGCCGGCGGCGGAACATCCCCGTAGTGCTGCCACAGCAAAACCGCCGCAGATAACAGAAGAACCCCAGCAACAGACCCGCGATGACGCCCACAGTGAAATCCGCCAACCCCTCGCCGACCCCGCCGGTGTCACCTCGCCCACATCCTCCCGGGACACGCCATCTTCCCAGGTCAGAGCGCTCACCCAGGCCGCGGTTCTTGCCATCCATCCACGCGATCACATCGAACACCCGCAGCGCGCCGATCTGTTCGGGGAGGCCGGCCTCCTTCCCAGATCGACAGCAACCGGCGATGCAACGCGCCGTCGTCGGCCCGAAGCGCCTCCCGGACCGGGTTCAGATGTGCTCGCTCGGTGCCCAGGACCTGACTGACCACCGAAACCGGCGATCGGATACAGCCGGGGACGTTTGCGGGCGATCAGCTTCGTCGCCTTCGTCTGGCCGATGCCCGGAAGCGCCCACATGGCGGTTTCCGGGTCCCAGGCGGGCCACCCCGGACCCAGCGGGTCCGGTCCGTCGACCCAAGGTCCCGATCCGGACCTATCGCCCTCAGAAGAGCATTCAACGCCTCCGCCTCGGTGTGCAGGATCGCCCGCGCCGCCTTCGGCGGGACCTGCACCGACAGGAACGTCACCGCGACCAGATCATCCGCGGTGAACCGATCCGCCTCCCCCACCCGTCCCGGTGCTCGACCAGGAATCGAAGTGCGCCCCGACGTAGGCCTCGTCGCCCAAATACGGGCGGCCGTAATACCTCGTCAACGCCGCGGCGTCCGAGTCGGTCGCGAGAGTGGTCGGCAGCCGCAATGTCATACCCCGCACCCTCTCACCAGTCTCACTCGTTTGCGGTTCTTGACTTACGCGCTCGACTCAGGTGAATCACTGTCCAAGATGGTCAGGACGGGGCCACGACGCGATGTTTCTCCTGGTAGGTGCC
Organism: Rhodococcus sp. USK10; assembly: GCF_019378875.1. Lineage (NCBI taxonomy): Bacteria > Bacillati > Actinomycetota > Actinomycetes > Mycobacteriales > Nocardiaceae > Rhodococcus > Rhodococcus sp. USK10. The sequence continues at coordinate 8,372,356 of NZ_CP076048.1, read as the reverse complement.
AGGCTATGTCGAACACCACCTCATCTATCTTGAAATGCGGGGCGGTGGTAAGGGCAAGCGACGATTCAGTAAAATCCGTCCCGGTCAGGTTTGCCCCAGTCAGGTCTGCAATGGTCAAGACCGCCCTCGTCAAGTTCGCCTTTGTCAGGTTTGCCCCAGTCAGCTTCGCCCCCAACAAGTTCGCGCCTGCTAAGTGGTCTGATTCGTTAATTCGTCGGGGGTCATGCCGCTTGCAGGGTTCGGTCGTGGAGGTCGAGTCGTTCGAGGTGTCGGTGCAGGTCGGTGGTGGTGTACCGCCACTTGAACGGCACGGAGGTGGCGTTGTACCGTTCCTCGAAGGCGAGCAGGCGCCGTTCGACAGCATCGAGTTCTTCGAAATCGTTGGGCGAGAGCACTTTGCGTTGGACTATGGAGAAGAAGATCTCGACCTGATTGAGCCACGACGCGTGCACCGGGGTGTGCACCATCACCGCGTTCGGATACCTCGCGGACAGCCGATCGATCGCGGCCCGGCCCCGGTGCGAGGATCCGTTGTCGACGATCCAAAACACCCGCTCCGCAGAGGCGTAGGGCTCGCAGGTCATGACCTGATCGACCAGGTCGGTGAACGGCACTATGCCGGTGGACTGTTCGCATCGACCGAACACTCGGGCATGGTGGACGTCGTAGGCCGCCAGATACGCCAACGCCCCACCGCGGCGGTAGTCGTGATTGACGCGCATCGGACGTCCCTTACCGGCCGGCTGGGTGGGATGGCAGCGGCGGCGGGCCTGGATGGAGGGTTTTTCGTCCGCGGAGATCACGTACTCGTCCGCGCCCAGCGCGATGCCGTCGTACCTGCGGGCGTAAAGGTCCAACACCACCGCCGCCTTGGCCTCGAACCGTGGATCCCGGATGAAGATCCACGACTGGTACTGCCAGGGTTTGAGGGCGTCCTGGGCGAGCCAGCGGCGGACCGTCGACACCGAGGCGCCGATCCCGTCGGTCAGTAGCTGGCGGGCCAGTTCCGGGGCGCTCCACCGAGACAGGGGCAGCTGGTGTTCGGCCGGCAACTCGCACGCCCACGCCTTGACTCGGGCCACGTCCGTGGGGGTGTACACCGGTGGGCGCCCCGAGCGGGGCGCGTCGACCAGTGCCTTGATACCCTTGGCGCAGAACCGGGCCCGCCACTTGCGGGCGGTATCGACGCAGATGCCGAGTTCGTCGGCGATGGCCGCGTTCGAGGCGCCGTCGGCGGCCAGCAACACGATCACCGCGCGCAGCACCACCTTCTGCGGGGTGTTGCCCGCCCGCACCCGCCGTTCGAGCTCGACGCGGTCGACGTCGTCCAACGCGACCTGGAACGGACTGACCATCACCACAGCAGCACCATCAGGTCACATTCATCACACATGCCACAACCTTCGCGTGCGACACCCCCGAGATAGGTGACCGACACGGGTGGTCATCGGGCACGATGAACCCTGTGCCGACACCACCGGAATCGACGAAGAACTCGCTGCGCCTTCGGTTGTTCGACCATGCCCGCGCCCGCTGGCCGCAACTGCGTGACGTCGACGCCCGATTTCGAGGATCCTTCGCCTACGTCGACGCGACACTGCCGGACGGCACCGTGCTACCGCTGATGCGGCTGCGTTACGGAGGATCGGCCCGCTCGTGGGGATTCGCGATCCACCTCGCCAGCACCGGCAAGTACCAGGACTCGATCCTGCCCAGCGGCGCCTTCGCCGGCACCCCCGAGGACGCACTCGACTGCGCCTGCGGGCTCTACCTCGCCGACCCCACCGCCTGGCAACAACCCCCGACGAACTAACGAATCAGACCACTTAGTCGCAGACCTGCGGTACGGCGAGAAACAATCCGCCGCAGACGAAGGCGCGGGAGAGCTTCCACTCGTTGTTGTAGCGCACGAAGGGGATTGGTCCCACGGGGTAGGGTTCCATGCCGTCGACCTGGCCCTGCCCATTCGCATTGATCGTTTCTGGGCCGACGGGTTCCACGCCGGTGAACTGGATGTATTGGGGTGTGGGCTGCGCACCCCACTCCCGCGCGATCGGCAGGGTCTGGTCGCTGGGACCGTCAGTCGACGCAGCGTGACAAGCCCGGGCCGCATCAACTCCCTGGTGCATCCCCATCAACGATCGATGTCCGATCACTAAGTGCAAAGTGCGTGGGTCCGGGTTCTCGGACTCAACCCGGCGGACCAGGATCTAGTCGTAGATGACGGCAAGCCCCCGACGCTCGAGGTCAGCCAAACCGCTCCGCATGGCCTGAAGCTGTTCAGGCGAGTGCCCCACCCAGTCGGTGATCTCGCCAACTATTCGCACGGGCTCCCGGGTGCGGTAGGAGCGAGTCGGATTTCCGGGAAACCTCTTGTCCGTCACATTCGGGTCGTCCTCCAGTGTGCCTTCCGGTTCCACAATGTAGATGCGGCACCGGCCCTGACCTGTAGCGAGCTCGGCTCCCCACACTGCGGCATCCAAGGTGTGCGTCACATAAACGTGGTTCGAGAGGCGTCCTTCGGCGTAGTTCGACCGGCAGCCGGGCAGCAGCAGATCTCCCACCGATAGGTCGGCCTTCGTGCCGTGCAGGAGCGCACCCGACTCGTGCACTTCGAACGGTTTCGGCGTGCTCGTCACAACAACCCCCATTTGTAGTCGGTCGGAAGATTGTGCAGCACGTCCGGGGCCTTGCCGCAAGCCCCGCCCTCTGCCATATGGTGAGAAGGGGAGGATGCCTCGGGGGTTTCGGCCACAGGCGCACGGCCTGCCTCCTCGACGCTGACCGCGAACTCCGATTCCAGGGCCAGCGCCCGGCCGAGCCGCTCGCGCTGCCCGAAAAATCGTCGCCCGGACGATCTGCGTCGACCCACGCCCGCGGCTCGCTGGTCCGGGACGGGCACGTCGGAACGTTGACGGTCGATGTTCAGGCCTGGGACCGCCCCGCCCTGCCGTGCGTGGCAGGGGCGGCGGATCGACGCGACACCCGCCCGGACAGCACGGTGCTCGACTTACTGGACACCTGGTACGAGGTCAACGGTGTCCGCACGCTCGAACGCACTGTCGTCGCGTACCTTCCCGACGGCACCCGGATCGTGGCCACGGCCACCGACGCCGACAACACCCGATCCGAGGGCGGGCGGCCGGCACAGCGGACGCATCCCGTTGACCCTCGACGAGTTGACCGCGATCGCCACCACCGGGTCCCTGGCGGTGACGGCACCCGTCCTCCCGGCCGTCCCGCTGATGCGATCCTGTGGGGCCTTCACCGATGGGAACGGCCCGGAGCTGACCCAGGAGAAGGTGGCCCGGCTCGACCGGGCACTCGAAGCCCGGTGGGCGAGTATGCCGGGTAACAGCGACCTCACCCTGGATCGGCCGATCGGATCACTCCGGTTGACCGACTTCGGCAAAGACACCATCTGCGAGGTGGTCACCGCGGAATCGGCCGCCGGAGAGCGGCGCCTGGAGATCGTCGTAGTCAGCGGTCAACCCGCGTCGTCACCGCAGGATGAATATCTGAACGAGATCGACCCGAATCGCACCACCACGGTGTCAGCAGACGGGACCATTGTCACCCGCGGGTTCTATCCCGAGCACGGCAGCGCCTACTTCTCGCTCATCCTCCCGTCCACCCAGCAGATCATCATCAGCATCACCCCTATCAATGGTTCCACCGTCCCGGTGACGTTGGCGCAGATCGAATACCTGGCCACCGCAACCGAACTCGCTCTGGGCTGAACCAGGCCGGACCGGGATTCGCACGCGCCTGGGCAGTCGTTGCCACTGCGGGCGTTCACCAGAGGGTGAGGGGAAGTCTGGCTGCTTCAGCACACCGGATTAGTTCCTCGATGCTGTCGGGATCGTCGCCGCGGGCGAGACCGGTGCGGATCGCGGCGGCGATAGCCCGGGTACGTCCGGCTGGGCCGCAGACATCGGCGAGCGGGCTGGCGAGATCGCGGCGGCGCAGCTGGTGTTCGGTGCGGTTGACAGCGTTGGCCCCCAATCGCATGTGCGCGGGGTTGACGCAACCGGCGAAATCGCACTGACACAGCACCGCGTCGTCGGCACCCGATCATCCCAGCCGCGGAATCACCCCGTACTCGACCTGATATGCGAACAGATGCGCCGGTACAGTGCCACGGTCGCGTTGCGTCACAGGTACCCTCGGTCCACGAGACAGGGAGGTCAGCTGTGAGCGCAACGAAGAAGCAGAAGGTACTCACCCAGCTAGAACTGATGATCAACTCGACCAATCCGGACTTCGCACCGCCGGCAGAAAGCGGTGATCCAGAAGAGCGTCACGAACGCCTCCAAGAATTCCACCGGCAGGTGACAGAAGCGGCCGACGACGACCCGATCATCGACACAGTCGCTCGCGAGATCGGACTACCTGAATAGAGCGTGTATCACGTGCTTTACGGGACAGGGAAGGTGCCGAGCCCCGGGTTGACCAGTATCTGGTACCCATCGACAGGGGGGTATGCGCCGACGTCGGCGACCGCGGCGATCGTGCCGCTGCCGGTGCCGGTGACGACCGTTATGGGGGCGTATCGGCACCAATTCTCCGGTGTGGTGGGCCGACTGTGGTCGGGCTCCACCAGTCGGAGGGCGGTGGTGCCGGCGACGCCGGTGGTCAGGTTCCGCCAGTTCACCGACACGGCAACGCAGTATCTCGAGTTCGTCGCTGAACGCTCCGCCGCAAAGGTCACTACGCCGGATGCACCCGTCGTTGCCGAGGGCGTCACGGTCGACAGCGGCGGTGGGTAGTCACAGGCCAACGTGGTCAGCAGCAGACATCCTGCGACGAACCGCACCGGGACCTGGAACGCAGTGGTCGTCGCTACAGGGACCGGCGGTGTGTTCGCCATCGCGGTGGCGGACGAGCAGAGCGGGATCGCGAGGACCGCCACGGATGCCGCGGCCCAGACTACGAAGGGACGACGAATTGCTGCACGACGCACGGCGTTAGCCTCTCGTGTTGGCTCAATCCCGACCCTGCTGCAGTGTCAGGCTACTCGCTTGGTGGCACCGCGGACCCGGCAACGGCGAGCGGGACAGGCCCCCGGGTACCTGCCACCCAGCTCTCGTCCGTCGATCAAGGCCGTTGCCGTGCCGTCGGCGTCGGCGTCGATGCCGAGTTCGTGACCAAACCCGTGTTGGCGCAGAACTTGATCGAATGCGCGCTCGACGCGGAGTGCCGTTCGGGTAGCTCATCGCGGAGGAGGCTTACGGTCGGGTGATGTCCCTGCGAACATGGCTCGCCGCGGTCTCGCCGAGCAGTGCCGCCGGATCTCCGCCGGCGACGGCGCGCGCGGACCGCACTGTTATCCGTGGGTGCGGGTACCGATGCGCATCGCAGGGGCACCGGACATATTGGCTGCCTTCGAAATGCCGTCGAGTTCGGCGACCTCGTCGACCGTGACCGCGAGGCCATCAGCCGCCACGAGGGCCCGCACCGCCGCGTCGGGCGTCAGGCCGACGCGATCGCCGCCGTGACGCCCTTCTGCGAGTAGCCACGCGACGAGATGCACCTCCCACTGAGGGCAGCCCCTTGTTCTCCCAACTCGACGACACACATAATTCGTCTCGCGAGTTTCGAGTTACCGAATCGAGATAGGTCAGCGTCCGAAACAGTAAATGATCTTGAACGGTCGGCTCATCCACGCGCGAATGACATTCACGGCATTTTCAGCAACTGACGCGGCGGAGACACGACCGGAAGTTCCGGTACAGCGAAAGGGGTCCGCGGGTGAAAGTACGGACCCCCTTGCTGCCACCGCAGAGCCAGTTCGGTTACTGGCCAGCGCTACTAACCGCTGAGTGAACCAGCAGAACCCGAGAAGAAGTCGAGGACGCCGAGAAGAGTGGAGACGTTCGAGAAAAAGTCGGCCAAGAAAGCGAGGTCCATCTTTGTAACTCCAGTTCGATTGTTCAGAGAATCGTGACACACAGCACACGATGTGAGTATTTATACCGGTCCGATAACAATTCCGCAACGACAAGTTTTGCGGTCAACCAGCAACGAGTGAAACCCGGCCCACACCGAGACGAGGGCACATCGCGGCCCGGTCCGCGGTGATGGAAACGCGGATCGATGGCCAGGCCCTCTATGTCGGCACAGACCAGCCACCCATCATCGGCCGCGACCGCCCACCGATGCACCGGCGCCCACTACCACCGGGTCCGGCTCACTGCCGCGTAATCCTCGATGATTTCCTCGATGACATCGGCCTAGGGACTCCTGCGGACCACTCCCCCGGCACGCGAGCTGACGTGCACGAACACCGGCCCGGCAGTCTTCCATCGTTGTTCCGATCGCGGTCGCCGGCGGAGTGCGGATGGCGCACTCATCGGTCTGCGGCGAGCATGTGCGGTAGTTCCGGTACTCTGAGCGCACTAATCCGCACGGTCGGGCGATCCGGTCACGGGAACGTCGGTGCGCGCCGCCCGGATCCGCATCATGTCGGGATGCCGGTTGGGCGGCATGATCCCCGGCAACAGGAACCCCCACATCTCGTCGACCCACTGCTCGAGATCCACGCGATGGGTCAGGATCCGGGACACGGTCTGGACCCCGGTGAACGCGCCGATGACGAATCGCGCGAACGTCGGCGGGTCGACGGTGTCGACAAGATCGCCCTCGGCGACCGCACGGGCCGCCAACTCTTGACAGACGGCGATCTAATCCAACTACGGGCCTGCGGGGCCACGGTCGTCGGCACTGAACTCGAAGGTGATGCGGATCCCGGCCCGCACCATCGGGTCGCGCACGATCTGCCGGGCCATCTCATGACACAGCGTCACGATCTGCTCGATCGCCGACACCTCTCGCGCGGCGATCACCTGCACCGCAGAGATGGAGATCCGGTGCTGCTCGGCGATGATGTGCCGGGCCAGATCCTCCTGGACCGGAAATGAAAGTACTACGCCCCCTCCGTCATACCCGCCGCCTCGACGATCTCGACGAGGCTGGCACCCTCGAACCCGGACTTGTCGAAAATTTCCGCTGCCCAACGGACGATCTGCGCCCGCCTCACCGCCGCCCGTTGCTACTGCACCATCCACCGCACCTTCCGCGCCCTTCGCGGCTGCAGCCCCGCGACTTTCGATCGCAGCCTGCAGCCTGCGCGACGCTATCACCGGCACCCGTGCGCGCCTCACCCCCGGAAGAGACCCGCGTCCACCAGCACAGGCGCCGGGGACACGGCAAGGGTGCCGTCGCTCGATCGACCCTCCCAACCCGTCGCTCCACCGTCGTCGCCCTCATCCACGTTGGTAACTGCGTGGCTCACAGGTGGCCGGGACTGCACGGCTACTTTGGGGTCCACACCAGTGCCGGCAAGGTTCGTTGCTCGGCCACCTCGTTTCGGGGCGGTCGCCGACGACCTTCCAGTTCGATCACGGGTGAGGTTTGCCCTGATGTTCTTCTACACCGCTGCAGCAACGGCCGCCGCCACCGCGGGCGCCAATCGGGGACCTCCCCCACCGAGGAACAACTTCGGATGCGCCGTCTTGCTCGTCGCCAGAGAATCCTTGAGCCGAGACATGAGAAACTTCCACGCGAGACGGACGAGCAGCCCGTACCCAGAATGTTGCGTGAGCTCCGACCCGACCTGAGAATCGGTTTCTTTCTCCACATTCCGTTCCCGCCCGTCGAGCTGTTCCTGCGGCTGCCCTGGCGCACGGAGATCATCGATGGACTCCTTGGCGCAGACCTGCTCGGCTTCCACCTCCCCGGCGGAGCCGATAACTTTCTCAGCCTCGTGCAACGCCTCAGAATCTCTCAAACTGCCAGCTCGCCGTGGCCAACCGTGATCCGCAGTACTACCCGCAGCCCGACGAGGTGAACTTCGACCGCGAGGCCAAGCCGCACCTGGCGTTCGGGCTCGGCCCGCATCGCTGCGTCGGCCTGCATCTGGCCCGGCTCGAGCTGAAGATCGCGTTCACCGAATTGCGCCGCAGGATGCCCAAATTCGAACTCGTTTCCGGCGTGATCTACCCCGCCGAACATGGCTCCGTGGTCCGCGCCGCCACGCTCGCGCTGCGCGCGGCAGAAAGGTTTGCCCGTTGCCGTCTTTGTGGTCCCGTTCCTCGGGATTGCGGTCGCCATGTTCGGTATGACTTCTTGCCCCTGTCTCTCGAATAATCCTGGGGCCCTGTGGCGATCCCGCCGAATCCGACAGTCCGGCAAAACGCAAACTCACCACGCTCGCGGCCAAGCACGCACCCCGCATGGGTGCCCGACTCGCCACCGAGATCCTCACCACACCGGAAACGCAATCGGTGACGGTGTCCGGCAGCAAGACCGCCGAGATCGTCCTGCCGACGCTCGCCGACTCCCTGAAAGAAGTCTTTCAGCAACGGAATACGATCGGCAGCACAGATCCTGCTCGAGATCGGCGACGGTTCCGCATTCAAGTCCGCCGGGCACCTCGCCGCCTATGCCGGCATTGCCCCGGTCACCCACCGATCCGGCTCCTCCATTCGCGGTGAACACCTTGCCCGGTCAACCAACCGCAAGCTCGAACGTGCCCTGTTTCTGTCCCCGCTCTCGGCGATCGGACCAGCCGCGACTGTGGCCACCGTCGCCGAATGCGTCGAGGAACCCTGGGTTGTACTCACGCAGCAGAGCGCGCAGTCGTGACAGTCATTCGAGACAGGACCACGCGATGACCACTGCCCACGATATCGACCTGCGCGAGGTTCTGACCGACCGGATCTCCCCTGCCAGTCCCGATCTGCTGCGTCGCCTGCTGTCCACGTTCATCGACGTGTTGATGAGTGCCGCGGCCAACAGTCTCTGCGGTGCCGGCTTCGGCGAACGTTCCGATGCCCGCACTGACAGCCGCAATGGATACCGGCACCGCGACTTCGATACCCGGGCCCGCACTCTCGACGTTGCCATCCCCAATCTGCGATCAGGCTCGTACTTCCCGGACTTGGTTGCCCGAGCGCCGCAAGCGTGCCGAGAAGGCGCTGACCTCGGTTGTGGCGAACCGCTACCTGCTCGGTGTCTCGACCCGGCGGATGGAGAAACTTGTCGATTCCCTCGGCATCACCTCCTTGTCGAAGTCGCAGGTGTCCGTCATGGCCAAGGATCTCGACGCCCAGGTCGAGGCAATCCGCCGCCGTCCACTGGACGGCGGTCCGTACCCGTTCGTCGCCGCCGACGCCCACGTGCTCGTGCGCGAGGTGCGAGAGAACAGCCGGGTGGTCAACGTGCACACCCTGGTCGCGGCCGGAGTGAACGCCGAGGGCTTCCGCGAAATCCTGGGAATCGAAGTCACCTCCGCCGAGGACGGGGCCGGCTGGCTGGCGTGCTTCCGATCGCTGGTCGCCCGCGGTGAGCGGGGCCCGGTTGGTGACCTCCGGCGCCCACGCCGGCCTCGTCGCGGCAATCGGGGCGTCGCTGCCCGGGGCTGCCCGGCAGAGATGTCGAACGCTGCACAGGATCAGGCTCCGCGCTACGTGCGCTTCTGGCAGGCTATTGCCCCGCCTGTCCCGTACATGCCGATTACCGTCTGCTGGTATGGGTACCACCTTCCACGGGCCGAGCCCGTGGCCACACATCACCCGAGCGATCCGCACCCGCGGCGCCCGGTACGCGGCGATCGGCTACCTCGGCCAGGACGCACCCGACCTGCTGCCACTGCGAGCCGGGGACATTCTCGTCGTCAACGCCTCCAAGTCCGCGGTGAAAGCGCACGCCACCTCCCCCGCCGCCCTCGCGCACTACCTGAACAAAGGTGTCCGGGTACTTTCCTGCCCCACCCTGCACGCCAAAGTCATCGCCACCACCACGCGGGCGGTGATCGGGTCGGCGAACGCCTCCGAGAACTCGACCCTCGCCGACGACGGTGTGGTCATCACCGACGATCCCGAGATCATCGCCTCGGTACGGAAGTTCATCGACGCTCTCACCGAGATCACCGAGGTCGATCAGGTGTTCCTCGACGGCGCCATCCGGGAGTGGGAGATCGGCCGGGCCGTCCCGCTTCCCGGTGTCACCGGCCGGATCCGCCCCGAAGCGGACTTCCTGCCCGCACCGGTCACCCGGATGTTCGTCAAACACGCCGTCGACTACGAACCCACCCCCACCGAGAATCGGGTGCTCGACAGGCGACGGGGCCGCCACGCCACCGGTGGTCCGGCAGTGAAATACCAACTCGACTCACTCCGCCTCGAGAAACCCGGCACCATCCGGCGGGGCGATGTGATCGTCTTCGTCTCCGCCGACGACCAGTGGCTCTACCCACCGGCGGTAGTGACCTCCGATGCCATGCGGGTCCCGCGGTCCGGCGGAGCGGTGCTGCATTTCCTGCGCACCCGCACCGACCTACCGGCCCTGCCCCTCACCGACGCAGCGAAGGCGCTCACCGGCCTCGGGCATCCGGGATCCGGCTACGCACCGATCACTACGTCCGCTCCCCGAGCCTGCGAGCCGCGTTGCTCGGGCTGTGGGAGCTGTAACCGGGCGGGGTGGCTTTTCGAGGATCGCGTTACCGAGGCAGTCGGCAACCTCGTACTGCCCGTGCGCAGTGTCGACCGTCTGGGTGGTCAGATCCAGTCGATGTGGACGGAGTCGATGTGGTCGAAATGGAATCCGAACTGGTCGCTGTATTTGTCGAAGCCCTTGTTCTCGGGGTAGTCGAGGGTGGCATGTCGTTCGAGGAGTGCCACGACGCGGGCGTGGTCGTCGTTGGCCAGTGCGGCGGCGAGTTCACGGGATTCGTCGCTGCTGAACGGTGTGTCGGAGTTGGCGAAATCCAGTGTGCGGACCCGGTAGTCGTATCCCTCGTCGGCGCCGTTGCGGACCATCACCCCGCCCCTGACACGAATGACGGCCTTCTTCGGTGTTCCGTCCGGGCGGAGTACGCCGGCGCGTTTCATGATGTCCTGGGCTTTGACGTTCCTGAGTTTCTTATCGGCGTCGGCACGCAGTTCATTCGTTTCCCCGGACCGGTATCGGGAAACGGCGGATCGGGATCGTCCGATCTTCGCGGCCACGGCGTCGATGCCGCCGAGGCGTTCGATCGCTGCGCGGCGTTGTGCACGCTCGAGGACGTCGGCGTGGGGAATGCGGCCAAGTTGGGCCCATCGACGCAGTGTGCGGTCCGACGGCGGTGTCCGGCCGGCGTCGATCGCCGCCTGCCGCAGGCCCTCGTTGCCGAGCTCTTTGCGCAGCTGCGTGACCGAGACCTTGCTGGTCAACCCGGCCAGTCCACCGCTCTTGACCTGCTTCGACTTTTCGACGCCGGTTGTTGCGGCGCCCGCGACCGAGACCTTGAGGCCGTCGAGACCGACCGTTTCCTGGGGCGGCTTCGTGGTCCGCGGCTTCGGAAGATGAAGCGCCATCACTCGTCCTCTTCCTCGGCGAAGGCCGCTTTGATCGCCAGATTCACGTCGTGAACGTCCTCGGCGGAAGCGAAGGCGGACAGGAGTGTATCCGTGAAGATGGTGTCCTTCTCCACCGACATCTTCCCGAGCGCCTCACTCGGGTCGGCGATGTCCTCGCCCTCGGCGAGCAGATACACCCAGGAGTCGGTGACGGTGCGGATCGGCCAGCGGCCGTGCTCACGGGCAATCCGCATCGCGACGCGGCGGCCGCGCCACCGGCAATGCGCGATGATCGACGCCCGCCACAGCGGCTGGTGATGGTGCTGCATCCGCGTCGCAGTCCACATGTCCGGGTTGACCATCCGCCCGATATAACCCTTGTAGCAAGATCCGACGAACCGCTTCGTCGGCACGTCGTCGATGTCCACCGCGGCGCGTCGTGCCTCGCGCAGGATCTTCGCCCACTTGTCCAGCACCCGGCCCTGCTGCGGATACACCCAGGCCTCGGTGATGTCGAGATCGCCCCGATCGGCACCGATCCCACCATCGGCCACCGGCGAGCACAATCCGTCGAGGCTGACCGAGGTAACCCAGGTCTGCACGGGCTGGTCTTCAAGCATGTGCGGGTGCGGCAACGGCAGCTTGCCGGGCAGAGACAGCGTCTGCCCGGGCGGCAGGGTCACCCGCCACAGTCCGAACGGGGCACCCTTGTCCCCCACGGCCGCAGCGGCGGCCGCCTCACCGGTCAGATGCTCGGGCTGCCCGTACCCGAATTCGAGCATGCCCGCGGAGGCGAGGTAGGCGGCGCGTTGGTCGATGGACACCACCCGGCTCGTTCCGTCGAGGTCCTCGGCGTCGGGCACTCTGGTCCAGCCGACTGCGGGTTCGAGGTCGCCGCGTGGGGCGCCGTCGAGAGGCGGTACCGGGCCCGCGGTCGCCACGACGAGGCCCTTCCCCGAGCGGGTGCGTTCCCGCTTGATCTTGTCGACGATCGCGGCGCCGGTGCGTGCGGGTGTCGGTCCGGGGAGCACCCCGAGATTCTTCGCGGACCATGCCAGCCGGCGTCCCAGCTCGCGTGCTGCCGGGAGGTCGTCGTCCGGGAGGTACGTTCCGGCGGTGGGTGAGCCGAGAATGCCCATCTCGCCGACCCGGTTGTTCCAGCCGAAGTCCTTGTTCCAGTACGTCCACACGTATGGCTCGATCACCACATCGACCATCGAGGTGAATTTGCCGACGGACCGGGACAGGTGCACCACGTGCCCCGGATCGCCGCGCAGCTCCCATCCCGCATTCAGCATCGGTGTCAGGGTGGCCTGCAGGACCGCGGTCAGATCGGAAGCGGCACGGGTGCGCAGCGCCTCCATGTCCTCGAAGTCGTCTTCCGAGCCGGGGTCGATCACCCACCCCAACGCCTCGCACGCACCGTGGCCCACGATCCACACCTGCGGAGGCGCACCCAGCGGGGTCAGGGCGGCCCAACGAATCAACTTGTCGAGCTTCTCGACCGAATCCACCGGACCGGTCAGCTCACGGCCGGACGGTGTGTACGTACCCTCGACGGTCACGATCAGGGCGTGGCCATCAGCTTCGTCTCCCCCGTGGAGCGTCTCCCACGCCGGTGGGGTCGCGGCTGCGGCACTGCCTGTTCCCGGGGGTGGTGGGGTCGAGATATCTTCGGCAACTTCGGGTTGTTCGTCCGATTCGGGTTCGGGGGGAACGTCAGCCGGGTCGACGTGTGTTGTGGTGTCATCGAATTCGAACAGTGCGTATTGGTCGTCTGCCATTGATCGTCCTCCCCCGTTCATCTATTCAGCGACCTCGCCGTTGGAGTCCACGTCGGGCACGCCGTTGCGTGCGAAGAACTCCTGCAGCGCAACGTCGACGACATTGGTCACCGAATATCCGTACTCCTGAGTGAACCACCCCAGCCGCCGCGACGTACTCACGAGCACGCGGGTATTGAGGGGCTCCTTGTCCGGTCCCTTTTTCGGCTCCAGTGCCGAGGTAATTCGTGGCGTCGAGGTGGGTGTTTCGGACCTCTCGGCGCGATGCCGGGATCGGGCATTTCGACTTCCCAGTCCGCGAGAATCGGGCATCGCACGTTGTCCTCTCCACATCCCGGTCGCCGGCGTTGTGTCACAGCCCGCCGACCTCGAATCGGCTTTCACCGTAGCCAACCGTCCTACGAGCGAACTTACGTGCATGCTTCCTTGCGCGCAAGAAAGCATGAATATTCGCGCGCAAGGTGCCTCCGATCTGTCCCACCGGGAGACCCCTCAGCCAATGCGGCAAGAGGCGCCTCTGCACATAAACACCGCGCTGACCAGGTCGTATGCGGCTCCACTGAAAAGGTCCTGCCGGCAACTATTCGTCGTGATCGGTCTCGATGCCCGAGGGGCGTGCACTTGGAATCTCGTTCACCGCGCTGGAATCTCGCGAATGAAACGCTCCCCCGCTGGAAGAAGTGGGTGTCCGCTGCGCGATTCGAACGCGCGCAGAGCACGCGCAGAGTCGGTCGATGAGGCCGATCGGCGGGGACCTGACCGTGCGGGTAACTACCAGATCTGAGCACGCACGCTGGCGACGCGCTGACTGAATTCAAGATAGGGCGCTTCCGAATTCAATCGCACATAGCGCTATTCCTGCCAACGGAATCGGTAAGCGGAAAGCCGGGACGGATGCCGTTCGAGGTGTTCAGGCGAACAATGCCGAGTTGAGAACAAAGTCGACAAGGTCTGCTGCCGCAGCGGTTTTCGCGGGGTCCTTCGTTGTTCCACTTCTGGTTGCCGAGTGGTCCAGGTAGCGGACCGCGCACGTGAACGCCGGTGTGGGGGCGGCGCCCTCGACCGTCACCGACCACTGTGGCGAGGGGTTTCCGTGGTGTTCGGCGTGGCTGATCACCCAGGCGATTGGGTTCTTCTCTCCCTTGCCGCGACGGTGATGGCGAGGCCCCACGCTGCGTCCTGTTCGGCTCGTTTCTTGCTGCCTACGGTTGCCCGGGGTCCGCAGATCTGTCCCATGCAGAACCGGCTGCGAACACTGGCCGGTTCCGTACCGATCCGACCGGTGTGTGCGGCCGCCGACCCGGGTGAAGTGGCCGATGCAATCGATCCAGGCGCAGTCCCCGTGAACCACAGTCAGACACCCGAATCACGCCGCCGGTCGCCCCTTCGGCACCAGTAACGCCACAAACGCGACGACTAGGCCACCGCCGGCGAGGTACAGCCCCCAGCGATCGATGAGCACGGAGTCGTAGTGGTCCCGGAGGTAGTCACCAACACGGTCATTGAGCCGCCATCCGAACACCGCGAGCGTGCCGATCCCCACCATCACGCCCAACCACTCGGCCGCACGGGAACCCACCAACGCGGCGACCAGCAGCAAGGCCGCAGCCCCCAGCAGCAGTGCCGTCATCGACTTGTAGAAGGTCACGGCCTGATTCTCGATCTGCTCAACGTCGGTGATTCCGATGGGGAAGCCGTCACGGAGATCGATCACCGCGACGTCGCCCGGCGTAATGCCGCCGACGACGGGAAGGAAGGCACCGATCGCGACCGCAATGGCGCACGCGAACAGGACCAGATGGATGAAGCTGCGCATCGGCATTCTCCTCGGTATCGGGCGGATGATACGGCGTCGGTTTCGGCTACTCGTCCGGCACCGGGGGCGGGGAGGCGGCCCGAAGCTGATCGATCGACAACGACACCGTAGTGCCGCGGGACCGCACCGAGCCGGGACCGTGCCGCAGCAAGAGGCTCCGCCATCGCCGCTCGCCGGGCGAACCGGGGCCGCAGCGCATATGCTTCCGGTCCCGCGCCGGCACACACAGCAACACAGAGCGGAGCGCACGATGACCATCACGATCTACGCCAAACCGGCCTGCGTGCAATGCACCGCCACCTACCGCGCCCTGGACAAGGAAGGCCTCGAATACACGGTCGTCGACATCACCCGCGACCTCGACGCCCACGACTACGTGCGGGCTCTCGGCTACCTGCAGGCGCCCGTCGTCGTGGCCGGTGACGACCATTGGGCCGGCTTCCGTCCCGACCGCATCAAGGCCCTCACCGCAGCCTGACCGCGACTCCGGGCACCTCAGCGGCCCGAAGACGGCTCGACCCGAGGCGCCCGGAGTCGCGGGCGCACATGCTCGAAGATCAGGATGGTCTCGGTCGAGGCGACCGCAGGATGCGCACTGAGGTGGTCGAGGACGAAACGCCTCAGCTCCTCGCTGCTCCCGGTCGCGACGTGGATCAGGTAATCGTCGGCGCCGGCGATGAAGTACACGTTCAGCACGTCGTCGAGGGTGGCGAGTTGCTCGGCGAGCTGCCCGAGGTGCTGTCGTGCATTGGCCTGCACGCGGACTGCGATCATCGCCTGCAGGTCCCTGCCCAGGGTGGCGGGGTCGATGTCGGCATGGAAGCCGCGGATCACTCCTCGGTCGATCAGGGAGCGCACGCGACCCAGACAGGTCGACGGTGCGATGCCCGCGAGAGCGGCGAGTGCGTTGTTCGGGGTACGGGCGTCCCGCGAGAGTTGATCGAGGAGGATCCGATCGATGTCGTCTATCGCCGCCCCCGCTCGAACATCATTCGACCGCGGGCCGTCGGAATACGGCGTCCCCGGAATATTCTTCTTCATCGGCTCAGTCTAGAGAATTTTCTTCTTGCGTCTTGGATTCGGTGCACCGATTGTTCATCATTGATGCCTGCCAGCCGAATTTTCCGGCAGACCTTCACGAACCACGAGCACCCGCTCCTGTTCCCCTGCTCCACGGCTGCAAAATGCCCCGACACCGAGATCGTCGCCGCCCAGCGTGATCGGAAAGGCTCCAACATGAGCAACCCACAGTCCCCGTCCGCGCGCCACCGCGTCGTCGTGATCGGATCTGGCTTCGGTGGGTTGTTCGCGACCAAGGCCCTCCGCCGCGCGGACGTCGACGTCACGGTGATCGACCGCACCACCCACCACCTGTTCCAGCCCCTCCTCTACCAGGTGGCGACCGGCATCCTCTCCGAGGGTGAGATCGCCCCGTCGACGCGGATGATCCTCAAGGACCAGGCCAACGCCGCCGTGCGCCTCGGTGACGTCACCGGAATCGACCTCACCGAACGCACCGTGACGTCCGAACACCTCGGCCAGTCCACCGTCACCGGATACGACAGCCTCATCGTCTCCGCCGGGGCGCAGCAGTCGTATTTCGGCAACGACCACTTCGCCGAACACGCCCCGGGAATGAAGTCCATCGACGACGCCCTCGAACTCCGCGGCCGCATCCTCGGCGCGTTCGAGCAGGCCGAGGTGACCGCCGACCCGCAGGAGCGGGCACGCCTGCTCACGTTCGTCGTGGTCGGTGCCGGGCCCACCGGCGTCGAGATGGCCGGTCAGATCGCCGAACTCGCCCACCGCACCCTCGTCGGGGCCTACACCAACTTCGACCCCCGCGACGCGCGGATCATCCTGCTCGACGCAGCCTCGGCGGTGCTGCCGCCGTTCGGTGACAACTTGGGTTCGGAGGCGGCGGAAACCCTCGAGAAGCTCGGGGTCGAGGTGCGGCTGGGTGCGTCGGTGACCGACGTCGACCCCGACGGACTGACCGTCCGGGATGCCGAGGGCACCGAGCACCGCATCGCGTCCGTCTGCAAGGTCTGGTCGGCAGGGGTGGCGGCCAGCCCACTCGGCGCGCAACTCGCCGCCCAGTCGGGTGCCGCCCTCGACCGCGCAGGCCGCGTCGCCGTCGAAGAAGATCTCACGCTGCCGGGCCATCCCGACGTGTTCGTCGTCGGCGACATGATGTCGCGTGATCGCCTGCCCGGCGTCGCCCAGGTCGCGATCCAAGGGGGCCGCTACGCCGCGAAGCGGATCGCCGCCGAGGTCGCCGCGGCAGCCACGGGACGCCCGGCGCCGGAACGGCCGCCGTTCCGGTACCGCGACAAGGGCTCGATGGCCACGATTTCCCGGTTCAACGCGGTCGCCAAGATCGGCGGTGTCGAGCTGACCGGTTTCCTCGCGTGGGTCATGTGGCTGGCGGTGCACGTGGTCTACGTCGTCGGGTTCCGGAGCCGTGTCGCCACCCTGCTGTCGTGGGCGTGGACTTTCCTCGGCACCTGGCGCGGGCAACTGACCAACACACATCAGCAGATCACCGCCCGCAATGCGATCGCGCAACTGCACAACCTCGAGCGTCGCGTCGAGCATCCGGACTCCCCTGTCGCGCGGGCGAGCTGACGAGCTCGCCGATCCACACTTGTGGTTTCGGTCAGCCAAACATTATGATTCGCCGCGTGAAAACAACGTCCTTCAAGGTGGGTGCGCGACGACGGCCGGTGACCGCTGCCGCGGTACTGACAGCGCTGGCCACGACGCTGCTGCTGTCCGCGTGCGGCAAGGGCAGCGGCCCCGCCGACGACAAACCGGTGGTGCTGACCACGTTCACCGTGCTCGCCGACATCGCCGCGAACGTCGGCGGCGAGCACCTGACCGTCGAATCGATCACCAAGGCGGGCGCCGAAATTCACGGATACGAGCCCACCCCCGGCGATATCAAGAAGGCCGCACAGGCCGACCTGATCCTCGACAACGGCATGAACATGGAGGCCTGGTTCGGCCAGTTCGTCGACGGGGTGGACGTCGAGCACGTGGTCGTCAGTGACGGCGTGGAGCCGATCGCGATCGGTGAGGACGCGTACGCGGGGAAACCGAATCCGCACGCCTGGATGTCACCGCTGAACGTGCAGATCTACGTCGACAACATGGTCGCCGCGTTCAGCGAACTCGATTCCGCTCATGCCGCCGACTACCGCTCCAACGGCGACGCGTACAAGGCGCAGTTGCAGAAGGTGCAGGACGAATTGGTCGCCGAACTGGGCGCACTGCCGGTCAACGAACGGGCGCTGGTCACGTGCGAGGGAGCGTTCTCGTATCTGGCCCGTGACGCGGGGCTGACAGAGAAGTACATCTGGCCGGTCAATGCCGAACAACAGGCCACTCCCCAGCAGATCGCGTCGACGATCGAGTTCGTGAAGCAGAACCGGGTTCCCGCGGTGTTCTGCGAGTCCACGGTGTCGGATGCGCCGATGCAACGGGTCGTCGAAGCGTCCGGCGCCGCGTTCGGTGGCACCCTGTACGTCGACTCGCTGTCCGAGGCGGACGGGCCCGTGCCGACGTATCTGGATCTGATCCGGCACGACGCCGACACTCTCACCTCCGCACTGAACGGGCAGCGGTCGTGACCACCCAGCCTGCCGTCGAGGTCCGGGACGTCACCGTCCACTACGGCGACGTCCGCGCGCTCGACCGGGTCTCCCTCGCCCTTCGCCCCGGACGCGTCTGCGGACTCGTCGGCATGAACGGCTCCGGAAAGTCCACCCTGTTCAAGACGATCATGGGCACGGTCAAACCCGACACCGGCACGGTCCGCATCAACGGCGCGGCGCCGGCCGCGGCGCGCAAGGCCGGGGTGCTGGGTTACGTTCCGCAAAGCGAGGACGTGGACTGGACGTTCCCGCTCTCGGTGCGGGACGTGGTGATGACCGGCAGGTACGGGCGAATGGGACCGACCCGGCGGCCCAAAAAGGCCGACCGCGACGCCGTCGAGCACGCTCTCGAACGCGTCGAACTCACGGACCTGGCGGACCGGCAGATCGGGCAACTGTCCGGCGGTCAGAAGAAGCGCACGTTCGTCGCCCGGGGAATCGCGCAGGGCGCCACCATCCTTCTGCTCGACGAACCGTTCGCCGGGGTGGACAAACGCTCCGAGGCCACCATCACCGCGCTGCTGCGGGAACTCGCCGACGCGGGTGCGGCGATCCTGGTCTCCACCCACGACCTGCACGCGCTACCCGACCTGGCCGACGAGGCGATCCTGCTGCTGCGCACGGTGCTGATGCACGGCGACCCCGGGGTCGTTCTGCAACCGGACAATCTGGCGGCCGCCTTCGGCCTCGACGTGATGACAAGGACCTGAGACTCAATGGATGTCATCGATTTCTTCGTCGACCCCCTGCGCTACGACTTCATGGTCCGTGCGCTGATCACCACCCTGATCGCGGCGGTGGTGTGCGCGGTGCTGTCGTGCTGGCTGGTGCTGATCGGCTGGTCGCTGATGGGTGATGCGGTCTCGCACGCGGTCCTGCCCGGCGTGGTCCTGGCCTACATCGTCGGCGCCCCGTTCGCGATCGGCGCGGTGATCTTCGGTTTCCTGGCCGTCGCACTGATCGGGCTGGTCCGCGACACCAGCCGGGTCAAAGAGGACGCCGCGATCGGCATCGTGTTCTCCACCCTGTTCGCCCTCGGTCTGGTGCTGGTCTCGGTCACCCCGAGCCAAACCGACCTGAACCACATCATTTTCGGCAACCTGCTGGGTGTCAGCCGGTCCGACCTCGTCCAGATCTCGATCCTCGGGGCGTTCGTCTTCGTCGCACTGATCGTCAAGCGCCGCGACTTCACGCTGTACGCGTTCGATCCCACCCATGCGCATGCCATCGGCCTGAACCCGCGGCTGCTCGGGGCGGCGCTGCTGGGGCTGCTGGCCCTGACGGCGGTGGTGGCCCTGCAGGCGGTCGGTGTCATCCTGGTGGTGGCCATGCTGATCATTCCCGGGGCGACGGCGTATCTGCTGACCGACAGTTTCCATCGGATGCTCGTCATCGCCCCGGCGATCTCGGCGTCCTGCGCCGTCATCGGCCTGTACCTGAGCTATCACCTCGACACCGCCAGCGGCGGAATGGTGGTGCTGTCCCAGGGTGCGGCGTTCGCGCTGGTCTATCTGCTCGCGCCGCGGCAGGGCGTGATCGGTCGCCGGATCACCGCGTCCCGGCGTCGCCGGGCATCCGCGGCCGCGACGGTGGTGGCCGACCGCTGACGGTTACGTCGCGGGTGTGTGCCGCGGCACGATCATCACCGGCACGGGGGCGTGCCGCAGGATTTTCGACGCGGCGGAGCCGAGGAACACGTGGGCGGCGGGTCCGGCGGCTCCCGAACCCAGCACGAGCATGTCGTCGGGCTCCCAGGAGACGGCCTCGACCGCCGCGCGCCAGTCGGTGCCGCTGCCGATCTCCACGTCCACGTCGGGAACCGGGATGCGGGCGCGCACCGCGTCGAGTTGCCGGGCGATGTCGTCGGTGGTACGGCGCGTCCACTGCCGGACGACGAGATCCTCGGTCGACTGCTCGATGGCGCCGCCGAACCGGGACACGGGCCGCACCGTGAACGACACGATCCGCCAGGTCACCGGCCACCCTGCAGCCATCTCGGCGGTGGCCGCGATGAGGCCGTTGACGTCGGCTTCGCCGCCGTAGGCGGCGGTGAGCCTGCGGATCGGTCCGGGCACCGATGGGTAGCCACGCGGCGCGATCGCGACGGGTACGGCCGCGGTGTGCACGAGCCGTTCGGTGACGCTGCCCAGCGCCACCCGGCCCAGCAGACCGGACGACGAAGACCCGACGACGACGAGGGTGGCGTCGTGGGCGGCGACGAGTTCGATGAGCCCGGTCGGGATCGAGGTCGACCGGTGAACGACGGTGGGGATGTCCAGGTCGCCCGGCAGCCCGGCGACCACCCCGTCGAGTGCCCGCGACGCCTCCGCGGTGACATAGCGCAGGTATTCGCGGTCGATGGGGTCGTCCTTCGCCGGCCACGGCTGTTCCACGACGGCCGCGGCCACGACCGTCTCGCCGGTCCAGCGCGCGATCCGCGCCGCCAGGTGCAGCGGCGCGGTCCCCTGACGGCTCGAGCTGAATCCGGCGATGATCGTCATCGAGCGGGTTTCCCTGCGCCGATCGGGTGCGCGACGACGTGGGTGACCGGCACACCGTGCTCGGCGCGGGCGCGGTCCACGACGTCGAACCGGTGCCACACCGACTCTTCGGGCGGCAGCGTGGAGATGACGATCTGATCCGGATGGAACGATTCGACGCCGGCGGCCAGGGCGCGCAGCGGCCGGTAGTCCCCCACCTCGCCGTCGGCGTCGAGATCCTCCGAGCGGAGGGTCGTCAGCGTGTCGTCGAGTCGCTGCCGGGCGACCTCCCGGGTCGCTTCGGCGACGTCGAGCGGGCCGTGGGTGGCGGCGGTTCCGGTCTCGATCGGGCTGGCGGGCACGACCACGAAGTAGACGGCTTCCCGATCCGCGCCGATGCGACGGAGCTCGTCGAGCATTTCCTTCGACTCGACGGTCTGGTTGGCCAGCACCAGTACCCGGTGAGGCCGGGTGGTCGCGGCAGCCCCCTCGACGGCGGGCCGCCGGCGCACGAACCAGGTGTTGGCGAGGAACAGCACGATGACGACCGCCCACGACACCAAGCTCAGCACGAGTTGCGACCGCACGTCCTCCTGCAGATACATCTGCACGAGGATCGCCACGATCGCGGCGGCGGTGATGAGCGACAACACCGGGAACAGCCACATCTTGACCCGCAGCTCCGAGGCCGGGGTGCGGTATCGCAGCACGATCTGGGAGACGGCGATGAGCAGGTACACGAACAGGATGATCGCGCCGCTGGAGTTCAGCAGGAACGCGAAGACGGTGTCGGGTGAGACGGCCGCGGCGATCACGCACAGAAAGCCGACGACCGAGG
Source organism: Rhodococcus sp. USK10 (assembly GCF_019378875.1). Classification (NCBI taxonomy): domain Bacteria; kingdom Bacillati; phylum Actinomycetota; class Actinomycetes; order Mycobacteriales; family Nocardiaceae; genus Rhodococcus; species Rhodococcus sp. USK10. Next base: position 8,350,443 of record NZ_CP076048.1, on the reverse strand, counting down.
AGGCGAGGATCGCGATGGCGGGCACCCCGCGGCGGGTCACCCTGACCAGCTGCGCGGGGGCCTCCCGGCGCGCGGCGAGGACGAACAGCATGCGGGAGGCGGTGTACATGCCCGAGTTGAGGCAGCTCAGCACTGCCGTCAGCACGACGGCGTTCATGATGTCGTCGGCGTACGGGATCCCCATCTCGGTGAACGCGGCGACGAACGGGGAGGCGGCCATCTGCTCGTCGTCCCACGGCAGGATGGTGGCCAGCAGGAACGTCGAGCCGACGAAGAACACGGCGATCCGCACGATCACCGAGTTGGCGGCCTTGGTCACCGCCCGCTCCGGATCCGCCGATTCCGCGGCGGCGATCGTCGCGATTTCGGCGCCGACCATGGAGAAGATCACCGTGACCACGCCGACGGTGACGGCCATGGCGCCGAACGGGAGGAACCCGCCGTGGCTCCACAGGTTGGAGAAGTCGAGCGCCTTGTTCGGCCACACGCCGAGAACGAACAGTGCGCCGAGTGCGATGAACACGACGATCGCGGCGACCTTGATGCCGGCGAACCAGAATTCGAACTCGCCGAACGACGACACGGAGAACAAGTTCGTCGCGGTCATCAGGATCATCAGAACCAGCGCGGACAGCCACAGCGGGATGTCGATCCAGTACTGGATGATCGTCGCGCCGGCGATGGCCTCGAAGCCGACGACGATCACCCAGAAGTACCAGTACAACCAGCCGACGGAGAAGCCGGCCCAGTTGCCCAGCGCCCGGCGGGCATAGTCGGCGAACGATCCGGTCGACGGGTTGGCCACGGCCATCTCGGCCAGCATGCGCATGACCATGATGATCAGGACCCCGGCGAGGGCGTAGGTGACGAACGCCGCGGGCCCGGTGTCGCCGATGACGACGCCGGATCCGACGAACAGGCCCGCGCCGATCACCCCGCCGATCGCGATCATCGTCAACTGGCGCTGGCTCAGTGCCTTCTTCAGTGCGGGGATTCCGCTCATGTCTTCCCTCCGATGCTTCACGCGCCGGCGTGCTCGCTCTCCTGGCGAGACCGACTGTCGGAGTCCCAGGGTGTATTCGGCTGGGCGACGTCGAGGGGGCTTCGGCCGCGGGGCCTCGAAATTCAATCGTAGGCCGCGGGACTGGTCCGGCGAGCGGGATTCGGCGTGCGTCCCCTCGTGCCGTTTACCGGCCTGCGCGGCGGGTATCAATACGGTGACGTCCGGAGTGAGACCGCCGAGAACGAAGGTTCCGCTGATGACACTCGTGCCCCGGGTCGCGATCGCGCTGATCGCCGCAGGCCCCCTCGCCCTGTTCCTGGCCGCGCCCGCCGCCGCGGACCCGCCGGACGTGACCCTGGCGGCCGCCGTCGCGGGGAGCACCGTCACGACGACGCTCACCAACGACACCGGTGCGGACATCGTGTGCGGACTCGGTGGACTGAGGGCGGCGGACGACATCGTGAACCCCGAGTCCGTGGCGGTGTTTCACCGATCGAATGTGGTGATCGGACCGGGACCGCAGGAGTTCGTGTTCGAGTCGGTACCCGACGGTGACTATCTGATCCACTGGATCTGCAGTGAGAATGCGGGTCCCGGTGACGAGGTGTGGGGTTCGGCGCCGCTCCCGGAGACCGCGTACGCGAAGCCGGCGACGGCGGAACCGCTCCCCGTCAGCGTGCGAACGCAGACGTGTTTCGGTTCGCTGTGCCTGCCGCCGGGGCTGACCCTCTGACCGGCGCGCGTCATACGATCGAATCGCGCTGTGCCCGAAGGAATTCCCGTTCGGCCGTGTTGTCGGTGCGGTCGCGGGCGGCGTCGTAGGCGCGGGCGGCCTCGCCGGGGCGCCCGACGCGGCGGAGAAGATCGGCCCGCACCGCGTGGTACAGGTGATAGTCGTCGAGGTCGAGCTGGTCGACGAGCGCCAGCCCCTCCGCCGGTCCCCGCACTTCCGCCACCGCGACCGCCCGGTTCAACGCGACCACCGGGCTCGGCGCCAGCGACATCAGCTGGTCGTACAGCTGCAGGATCTGCCACCAGTCGGTGTCGGCGGCCGTCTCGGCGTCGCTGTGGACGGCGTTGATCGCGGCCTGAATCTGATACGGGCCCGGGATGTTCCGTCGCAGGCAGTCCCGCACCAGCGACTGCCCCTCGGCGATGAGGCCGGGATCCCACCGGCCGCGGTCCTGGTCGGGCAGGAGCACGAGTCGCCCGTCGGCGTCGGTACGGGCGGCGCGTCGCGATTCGATCAGCAGCATCAACGCGAGCAGCCCGGTGACTTCCGGTTCGCCGGGCATCAGGGCAGCCAGGACCCGGCCGAGGCGAATGGCCTCGGCGCACAGATCCGCCCGCGTCAGCCGGTCCCCCGAACTCGCCGTGTACCCCTCGTTGAAGATCAGGTAGACGACGGCCAGGACGGTGCGGAGACGATCCGGGAGATCGGCCTCGTCCGGCACCCGGTACGGGATCCGGGCGTCCCGGATCTTCCCCTTGGCCCTGACGAGGCGCTGCGCCATGGTCGGCTCGGGCACCAGGAAGGCGCGGGCGATCTCCGCGGTGCCGAGTCCACCGAGGAGGCGCAGGGTGAGTGCGACCTGGGCGGTGGGTGCCAGCGCCGGGTGGCAGCAGGTGAAGATCAGGCGTAGCCGGTCGTCGTGCACGGCGCCCTCCTCCGTCGGTCCGTCGCGGGCGAGCAGCAGCGCGGCCTGCGCGTGCCGGTCGTGCCGGGACGCCTCGCGCCGGAGCCGGTCGATCGTGCGGTGCCGGGCGGTGGTGATGATCCATCCGGCGGGGCTCGGTGGCAGCCCGTCCGACGGCCAGCGCTGCACCGCCTCGGCGAAGGCGTCCTGGACGGCGTCTTCGGCGAGGTCGATGTCGCCGAACACGCCGACCAGGACGGAGACCGCGCGACCGTGTTCGGTGCGGAACACGTGTTCGATGTCGGCGGTGTCGATCACGTCAGTGGCTTCCGGCCCCGGCGTGATGGGCGAACGGCCGGACCTCGATGGGCAGCGTCGTCGCCCGGGTGAGTTTGCGACCCCATCCGAGCGCGGCGTCGAGGTCGGGGGCCTCGACGATGGTGAATCCGCCGAGGTGTTCCTTGCCTTCGGTGTAGGGGCCGTCGGTGACGAGGACGTCGCCGCCGCGGGCCCGCAGCACGGTCGCGGTGGTGGGGGCGCACAGTCCCCCGCTGAACACCCACGCACCGGCGGACACCATCTCCTGATTGAGGGCGTCGAGGTCGTCGGCGATTTTCGCCAGGGTGTCGGGTTCGGGAGCGGGACCGTCGGGCTGGTACACACTCAACAGGTACTGAGTCATGTCGGGTTCCTCCTCGGATCGGGCGGTCGGCGCCTCGGGGTGTGCTGTGGCCGGCCTTCACCTCCTATACGAATGCCGGCCCCGCGAATCGACACTGTGCACGAGAAAGTTTTCGGAGGTGCCGTCAGTTGTGCTCGGACACCAGCACGGCGCGGGTCCCCGACTCCAGCGCCTCGAACACGTGTGCCACATCGCCCGGGTAGGCGATGTAGTCGCCGGGCCCGAGTTCGACGGGGGCGCTCGCCAGGCCGACGAGTGCGCGCCCGGCGCTGAGGATGACGTGCTCGACCACACCGGGCATGTGTGGTTCGGATTCGCGGGCGGGTCCGGGTTCGACAGCGAGGCGGTAGAGGTCCCGGCGCGCGGACGGTGGGCAGGAGGCGACGAGGGTGGCGCGGTAGTCGGCCCGGTCGGAGGTCAGTTCGGGTCCCTCGTCGGCGCGGATGACCTGGACCCGCGGGCGGGGCGGATCGAGGAGTTGCGACATCGGCACGTCCAGCGCGACGCAGAGGGCCCACAGGGTTTCGACGCTCGGGTTGCCGCCCCCTGATTCCAGTTGGGACAGAGTGGATTTCGCAACGCCGGCGCGACGGGCAACCTCGGTCAGGGACATGCCCGACCGTTCGCGTTCGCGGCGCAGCGAGGGTCCGATGTATCCCAGCGGGGATTGCCCGTCCATGGTTCCCTTCCCGAGATGTTCATTATTTCGGTCGGTACGTTCGACTTGACGAACGACTTGTCATCTGTTCAGTATATAAGTCATGCGTTCGATGAAGCGAACACTCGGCTCGCGAGTCCTCCGGAACATCGCGCTCGTATGCCTGGCCGACGGACTGGTCGGCATGTCGTACGGCGCGATCGCGGTGGGCTCGGGACTCGACGTGTGGCTGCCCGTCGCACTGTCGGTGCTGATCCTCGCCGGTTCCGCGGAGTTCCTGTTCGTCGGGATCGTCGCGGCAGGCGGCAGCCCGATCGCGGCTGCGATCGCCGGACTGCTGGTGAACGCGCGGCACCTGCCGTTCGGTCTGGCGGTCGGCGACGTACTCGGGCGAGGGCCTCGGCGAATCGTGGGCAGTCACCTGATGAACGACGAGTCGGTGGTGTTCGCGCTCGGGGAGACGGACCCGGACCGCAGGCGCGCCGCGTACTGGGCGTGTGGTGTGGGGATCGCGGTGTGCTGGCCGCTCGGGGCCCTGCTCGGCGCGGTGGCGGGCAATACGATCGGCGACCCCGCTGCGCTGGGTCTGGACGCGATGTTCCCGGCGGTGCTGCTGGCCCTGGTGCTGCCGGCGCTGCGTGATCGGGACGTGCGGGCGCCTGCCCTGATCGGCGCCGTCGTCGCCCTGGCGGCCACGCCGGTCCTGCCCGCCGGGCTTCCGGTGCTCGCGGCGCTGGTGGGTCTGCTCGCGGGTGTGCGGCAGGCGGTGCTGCGGTGACCGGGCAGCTCGTGCTGATCGGGTCGGTGGGGGTGCTCGCCGCGGGCACGTTCGCGTTCCGGTTCGCCGGACCGGCGCTGCGGCCGCGGATCGCGACCCGGCCCTGGGTGGAGCGGACCATGGCGTCGGCGGCCGTGGTCCTGCTCGCCGCGCTGGTGGGCACCGCGTCGCTCACCGAGGGCCACGACCTCGCCGGAGTGGCGCGTCCCACCGGAGTCGTCGTCGCGGGCCTACTCGCCTGGCGGAAGGCGCCTTTCGTCGTCATCGTCCTGTCCGCTGCCGCGACGGCTGCCGGATTGCGGCTCCTCGGCGTGCCGTGAGCATGCATCATCGAGGGGTGTTATTTCATCTCTGTGCCACGTGCGGCGTCGAACAGGACCCGAACACCCCGCTCCCCGACGAGTGCGCGATCTGCGCCGACGAACGCCAGTACATTCCGCTCGGCGGGCAGGTGTGGACCACCGTCGAGGCGCTGGCCGGCGCGGGGTACCGCGCCGTCGAACACGAGGTCGAGCCGGGACTGCACGGCCTGTACGTGGACCCGAAGACCGCGATCGGTCAGCAGTCCCTGGTGATCAGCACGCCCGCCGGGTCGTTGCTGTGGGATCCGATCGGATTCGTCGACGCCGCAGCCGTCGACGCCGTCGCCGCGCACGGCCCCGTCATCGCCGTCGCGGGCAGTCACCCGCACATGTTCGGTGTCCAGACGCAGTGGTCGAAGGCGCTCGGTGACGTGCCCATCCTGGTGGCGGACGCGGACCGCTCCTGGCTGGCACGGTCCGACGGGCCGATCGTGTTCTGGTCCGGCACACACGAAGTGGCGCCGGGGCTGACCCTGCACCAGATCGGCGGGCACTTCCCTGGCAGTGCCGTCGCGCACTGGCGCGACGGCGGTGACGGCCGGGGTGTGCTGCTCACCGGCGACGGCGTGTTCCCCAACCCGGACCGCCGCACCGTGTCGTTCCTCCGGTCGTACCCCAACCGGCTGCCGCTGTCCGCGGCGGTGGTGCGGCGCATCGCGGACCAGTTGTCGCACCTCGAGTTCGACCGCATCATCGGCAACTTCGACAACGTCATCGACCACGACGGCCGGGAGGCGCTCGCGTATTCGGCGACCCGGCACTGTGCCTGGGTGACCGGGGAGTTCGACCACCTGACGTGACGGCGCGAAGAACGCCGGCCACGGTCGTTTCTCTCCGCCGACGCGGCGACAGCGGCTACCCTCCGCAGTAGCGTGAGCAGCGACTGAGGAGGTAAGTCTGATGGACTTGACAGCAATTGGTGTCGGTTTCGGCTACGTGGTCGTAGTCCTCACCATTCTTGTCGTCGTGGTCGGGGTGACGGCTCTGTTCGTGTTTTCGATCAAATCGGATTTCATTCCCCCGGACTCGACCGGGACCCCCACGGGGAGGAAGCGGATCGGCCGGGTGGAATAGCCGCGTTGAGCACCGGAAGGCGGGCAGTCCCTCACGGAGGGGCTGCCCGGCTTCGCGTACGGGCGGGGAACCCCGTTTCTGGATCGATTCCGGACGCGGGCGCAGGGAAGCAAGCCTTACTGAGACGCTCGGGGACAAGGCGACTACCGTGACAGGAGTCGCCTATTTTTCGAGGAGCACGGAATGAGTATCCAGTCGGTTGAGTCACGCCGCCATCGCGTCGTGGTCATTGGATCCGGCTTCGGTGGGTTGTTCGGCACACAGGCGCTGAAGAACGCCGATGTCGACATCACCATGATCGCGCGCACCACTCACCACCTGTTCCAGCCGTTGCTGTACCAGGTGGCGACCGGCATCCTCTCCGTCGGCGACATCGCCCCCGCCACCCGGCTCGTGCTGCGGAAGCAGAAGAACACGCAGGTGCTGCTCGGCGATGTCGAGAAGATCGATCTCGAGGCGAAGACGATCACCTCCCGGTTCCTGGACCGGACCACCGTCACCCCGTACGACAGCCTGATCGTCGCCGCAGGCGCGGGCCAGTCGTACTTCGGCAACGATCACTTCTCCGAGTTCGCGCCCGGCATGAAGACGATCGACGACGCACTGGAGTTGCGCGGCCGGATCCTCGGCGCGTTCGAGCAGGCCGAATTGTCGAGCGATCCCGCCGAACGGGCCCGGCTCCTGACGTTCGTCGTCGTCGGCGCAGGCCCGACCGGTGTCGAGCTCGCCGGCCAGATCGCGGAACTGTCGCGGCGAACCCTGTCGGGGGCGTTCCGCAACATCGATCCCCGCGAGGCCCGGGTGATCCTGCTGGACGGCGCGGACGACGTCCTGCCCGTCTACGGCGGCAAGCTGAGCCGCAAGGCCCGCCAGCAGCTGGAGAAGCTCGGAATCGAGATCCAGCTCGGTGCAATGGTCGTCGACGTCGACGTCGACGGTCTCGCCGTCAAGGACAAGGACGGCACGCAGCGCCGGATCGAGTCGCAGTGCAAGGTGTGGTCGGCCGGTGTGCAGGCGAGCCCGCTGGGCAAGCAGATCGCGGACCAGTCCGACGCCGAGATCGACCGCGCCGGACGCGTCCTGGTCAACCCGGACCTGTCGGTGCCCGGGCATCCCGACGTGTTCGTGATCGGCGACATGATGTCGCTGGACAAGCTGCCGGGTCTGGCGCAGGTCGCGATGCAGGGCGGCAAATACGCGGCCCATCAGATCAAGGCCGGTCTGAGCGGGCAGAAGCCGGAGAACCGCCCGCCGTTCAAGTACTTCGACAAGGGCAGCATGGCCACCATCTCGCGGTTCAGCGCGGTGGCACAGGTCGGCAAGCTCGAGATCAGCGGATTCATCGGCTGGGTGGCGTGGCTGGCGATCCACCTGATGTACCTGGTGGGGTTCCGCAGCCGGCTGTCGACGCTGCTGTCGTGGACGGTGACGTTCCTCGGTCGCGGACGCGCGCAGATGGCGTCCACCGAGCAGTGGGTGTTCGCCCGCAACGCGATGGAGCAGTTGGAGCGGCACGAACGGGAGAAGGAGACGGCGGAGAAATCGTCCGGCGGCGAGCAGCGCAAAGCCGCCGGGTGACACAGTCATCCACCTGAGTTGAACACGGCGGAGGGGACGGACCATCGGGTCCGTCCCCTCCGCCGTGTCCGGGGTGTGTCAGTTGCCGAGGCGCCCGGTGTCGGTGATGTTCGCAAGCCGGACCTGCCCCTTGGAGACGAGTCGATCCTGCTCGTCGGTGATCCGGACCTCCCACAACTGCTGGGTGCGGCCGCGGTGGACGGGGCTGGCCTCGGCGGTCAGCGTTCCCTCCCGCGTGGCGCGGAGGAAGTCGGTGTTGTTGTTGACGCCGACGACGTGGCCGCGGCCGCCGAGCCAGACCGTGCCTGCCGTGCTGGCGACCGATTCGATGACCGAGCAGTACACGCCGCCGTGCTGGATGCCGGCGGGTTGCTGCAGGTCGGGGGTGACCGTCCACTGTGCTCGCACGCGGTCGGGGCCGAGTTCGAGGTATTCGAGTCCGATGAGGGCGTCGAATCCCTTGCCCAGTTGATCGGCCAGCGCGGCGGTGTCGCCGCGCCCGTCGCCGTTCGATGCCTGCTGCTGCCCGGAATCCACCATCGCACTCTCCATCGGATCGCGGTGCGCTCTCGCGGCGCACCCGCACTCCTGCCTACACGATGGGACGGGCGGCGGGACAAGCAGGTGGGGCCAACGGATCGGCGGGCCTCACGCTTGTTCAGCGTGAGGCCCGCCGTGGGATGGACCTGGGAGTCACTGCAGCCCTCAGGACTCCTGCGCGGTCCGGTAGTTCGGTTCTCGGCGTCGGCGTGTCGGCTCGACGTCTGCCATGAGTATAGGCAAGGCTTCCCTAATTAAGCAAGCGCTTCCGCGCCTGCGTCAGCCGACCGCAGTGCGGACGCGTGATCCGGCTCTTCGAGCGGACCGGCACCCCGGCGGCCACGAAGGCGTCCAGGATGCCCTGACCGCGGCGCTGCGCGGCGGCCTCGCCGCCACCGGCGAGGATCGGCACGTACGTTGCGGCGCCGAGCACGGACTCCCCCACGAGCCCCCAGAATCGGGACGCGTCGATCGGCGTCAGCCGGGCGATGGCATCGAACACCGCGTGCAGGGACGTGAGACTGCGGTGCACGGTCCAGAGCAGTAGCGCCCGCTCGCACGGCACGGTGACCGTCCGGGGGGCGCCGGCGTGGGGGTCGTCCGGCAGCACGCGCATGGTGTCGTCGACGACGCCCGCCCAGTCGATTCCCTCGTCACTGTCCATGTGGATCCACAGGTTCTCGAGCCCCGGATCCCAGGCCCGGCCCTCCAGCACGACGAGGGCGGTGACCCGCCCGACCACCGCGTGGATCAGTGCCGTCGCCACCTGCATGGCGGCGACGTCCGGATCGGGTACGTCCTCGAGCGAACGCGCCCACATCCGGGGCACCCGGTCGCCGTCGAGGTCGTCGGCGAGCGACCACCACCTGCGTTTACCCTCGTCTGCCATCGTCGCGACCGCGTACATGCGCGGATATTCGGCGTTCAGTGCGCGAAGTCGTGTGCAGGACACGTCCAGTGCGGTCGCGGGGGCGGACAGGGTCGAAGTCACCGTGCACTCCAATCGGTCGGGATGGAACACCACCAAACATAGGTGAGCCTAACCAAATATCAAGACTTGACATCATGTGATGTGAGGCACCCCCGCGCACCGCGACGCCCGGGACACGCCGCCGGATGTGGCAACGGGGATAGGGTTCCGTAACCTAAGTAGTTGAATCAGTGCAGATCCCGTGCACAGGCACACACGTCAGGAGCTTCCCCCGCCAGTGACGACGACGAGACAGTTCGGCAGCGACATCCCGCACCTGCCGACCGACGAGCCCTACGGAAAGCGCGACGTGCCGCGCGGTCCCGCCCCGCTGTACCTCCGGGCACTCGCGGGACTGCTCGACATCGGGATAGTGGCCATCCCTCTCGTTCTCGGGTGGTACATCGTCGACTCCCTCCGCGACGACAACGGCGGCGGGGAGGCCGACCGGGTCGTGTTCGGCGGCGCCGCCGTCGCGATCGCGCTGGGACTCGCCCTGTGGAACCGCGGATTCCGCGAAGGCAACACCGGGCAGAGTTCGGGCAAGGGCTGGGTCGGCCTCGTGACCCGCGACACCCACACCGGCGACGCGATCGGCCCGAAACGGTCGCTGCAGCGGGCGTTCCGGCGCACCGGCACCGAGGTCGTCCGGGAAAGCACCGCCACCGACGAGGGATTCGCCGTCCGTGAGAAAGACGTCAGCGTCGCTGCGATCCGGCGTCGCCGGCTGATCGGGCTGGGTGTCCTCGTGATCCTGCTCGGGCTGGTCCTGCTCGCCAGCGTCGCGGTCGGGGCGCGGCCGCTGTCGTTCGCGGAGATCTTCCACGCCCTGTTCGACCCGGACGGCTCGCAGACCGACATCATCGTGCGCACACTCCGCGGCCCCCGCACCGTGCTGGGCCTGGTCGTCGGAATGGCGCTCGGTGTCGCGGGCGCCCTCATCCAGGGGCACACCCGCAACCCGCTCGCCGACGCCGGACTCCTCGGCCTCAACGCCGGCGCCGCGTTCCTCGTCGTGCTGTCGATGTACCTGTTCGGATTCAGCGCCCCCAGCGAATACCTGTGGTTCGCGTTCGCCGGATCCTTCGCGGCGAGCGTGATCGTGTTCGGGCTGTCGTCGATCGGCAACGGGGCGGCGAGCCCACTGAGCCTGGCGCTGGCCGGCGCCGCCGTCGCGTTCTTCCTGCAGGCGATGACCAACGCCATCATCATCGTCGACCAGTCCAGCCTCGACTCCTACCGGTTCTGGGTGGTCGGGTCGGTGGCCGGCCGCGGCTTCGACGTGCTGTGGCAGGTGCTGCCGTTCCTGGTCCTCGGACTGATCCTCGCCCTCGTCAGCACCCCGGGCCTGAACGTCCTCAGCCTCGGCGAGGACGTGGCCCGGTCGCTGGGCACCAACATCGCGGCCAGCCGTGCGCTCGGCATCGTCGCGATCACCCTCCTCACCGGTGCGGCCACCGCGGCATGTGGTCCGATCGCGTTCATCGGCCTCGTCGTCCCCCACGTCGCACGGGCCATCACCGGCCCCGACTACCGGTGGCTGGTCCCCTACGCCGGACTCCTCGGCGGCGTCATGCTCGTGACCGCCGACGTCATCGGACGGGTCGTGGTCCGGCCGGGTGAGTTGCAGGTGGGCATCGTGCTCGCCGTGTTCGGGGCACCGTTCTTCATCGCGTTGGTTCGGCGCAGAAAGTTGGCAAGCCTGTGAGCACTCGAGACGACGTGCGCCCCGACCTCGGCGCCGCCCCGACGGCCCGGGTACCGGCACGCCCCGCATTCCGCCTCGGACCGGTCTCCTTGGTCCTGCGCCCCCTCGGCATCGCCGTCAACGTCGCCCTGCTGGCGGCCCTGTTCCTGGTGCTGTGCCTCAACATCGGCCGCGGCGACTACCCGCTGTCGATCCCCGAGGTCACGCGGGTGCTGTTCGGCGGCGGCACGAAGGCCCAGAACTTCATCGTCATGGACCTCCGGCTGCCGCGGTCGCTGACCGGGGTGTTCATCGGCATGGCCCTCGGCCTGGCAGGCGCCATCACCCAGTCGATCGCCCGCAACGCCCTCGCCAGCCCCGACATCCTCGGCATCACGTCCGGTGCCAGCGCCGCCGCGGTCGCGCTGATCGTCCTCGGTGGCGGCGGCAGCTTCGTCGGCATCCTCGCCACCCTGGGGATCCCGCTCGCCGCCCTGGTCGGCGGACTCCTCACCGCCCTGGTCATCTACCTGCTCGCGTGGCGCGGCGGGGTGGAGGGGTACCGGCTGATCCTGATCGGCATCGGTGTCAACGCCATGCTCATCGCGGTCACCGGGTGGCTGCTGATCTCGGCGGACATCAACGACGCGTCGCGGGCGCAGGTGTGGCTCAACGGGTCCCTCAACGGTGCCTCCTGGAGTCAGGTGTGGCCCGTCACGATCGCCGTCGTCCTCGTCGGCGGATACGCGGTGATCTCCTCGTTCACGATGGGCGCCCTGCGCCTCGGCGACGACAACGCGGTGTCGCTGGGAGTGCGGCTGCAGTGGTCGCAGGCCCGGCTGCTGCTCATGTCCGTCGCCCTCGCCGGCATCGCCACCGCCGCGGCAGGCCCGGTCGGGTTCGTCGCGCTCGCCGCACCGCAGGTGGCGCTGCGGCTGGTGCGGTCCCCCGGTCCGCCGCTGATCGCGTCGGCGCTGACCGGCGCCGTGCTCGTGGTGGGCAGCGACGTCGTCGCCCGCACCATCCTGCCCGTCGAACTGCCCGTGGGTATCGTCACCTCGGCACTCGGTGGCCCGTTCCTGCTGTATCTGCTGGTTCGCAACAATCGGAAGGTCTCCGCATGACCGTGCAGACTGACTCTCGACTGATCGCCGACAACCTGAGCCTCGGGTACGGCGACCGGGTCATCGTCGACCACCTGAACCTCGAGGTGCGGACCGGCGTGATCACCACCGTGATCGGGCCGAACGGCTGCGGCAAGTCCACCCTGCTGCGCGCGCTGGGACGACTTCTGAAGCCGCGCAACGGTTCCGTGCTGCTGGACGGCAAGGCCATCGGGTCGATGCGCACCAAGGACGTCGCCCGCACCCTCGGCATGCTCCCGCAGGCGCCGGTGGCCCCCGAGGGACTCACCGTCGCCGACCTGGTGGCCCGTGGCAGGCACCCGCACCAGTCGTGGCTGCGGCAGTGGTCGTCCGACGACGAGGGCGAGGTCGCCGAGGCGCTCGCCCTGACCGGGGTGTCCGACCTCGCGGACCGCCCCGTCGACCAGCTGTCCGGCGGCCAGCGTCAGCGGGCCTGGATCTCGATGGCCCTCGCGCAGGGAACCGACATCCTGCTGCTCGACGAGCCCACCACCTACCTGGACCTGGCGCATTCCGTCGAGGTCCTCGACCTGGTGGACCGGATGCACGAGGAACTGGGCCGCACCGTGGTGATGGTGCTGCACGACCTGAACCTCGCGATCCGCTACAGCGACCAGCTGATCGTCATGCGGGACGGCACCGTCGTCGCGTCCGGCGCGCCGAAGGACATCATCTCCGCCGAACTACTGCTCGAGGTGTTCGGCCTGGAGGCCGCGGTCATCGCCGACCCCGTGTCCGACCGCCCGCTGGTGGTGCCGATCGGCACCCGCCACGTGTACGGCGCGATCGGCGGACCGGACGCGAAGTAGCGGCCGTCAGCGCCGCCCGCCGATCATCGTCCGCACCAGGCGGTAACTCTGCCCCAGCGACACCGTCGGCAGGTACGCCCTGCCGACGGCGTTGCCGATGCTGGGGAGCGCGGCCGGGTCGGCGAACGTCATGTGCATGGCCACGTACCGGGGCTGGAACTTCGACTTGAACGCCAGCAGCGACCGGAACCCGTACACCGGTTCCAGGGTGCGGCCGAGCAGATCGAGCACGCTGTCCATCACCGCCGACAGGCCCGACGACTCCGACCGTTCCCGCTCGTCGGCGTCGCCGTCCGGTTGCTCGACCTTCGCGAGCGGGGCGCCGGACAGGCTGAGGAACTGCGCGCCCTCCTCCTCCAGTTTCAGTGCCGCGGACGCGATGAGGAACTCCATCGCCGGCCGGAACCCTTCCGCCCGCCGCCGCATGAAATCGAGGGTCCAGCCGACCACCCGCCCGTCCTGGTACACCGGCAGCCAGGACGTGATGCCGTGGACGGTGCGGTCCTCGTCGACGGCGATGAGGCAGCGCACCTCTCGGTCGTCGACCTCGTCGAGTCCGCCGAGTGTGAAACCCATTTCGGGCATGCCCTTGTCGGCCACCCATTCCTCGGAGATCGCGGTGATCTGGTCGGTGATCGCCCGGGGGGCGCTGGGGAAGCTGACCCATTCGGCGGTGATCCCCGATTTCTTCGCCTTGTTCAGGGCGGTGCGGACGTCCTGGAACCGTTTGCCGGTGAACGCGATCTGCCCCAGATCCAGCACCGTCTCCTCCGCCACCTGGATCCCGCTCCAGCCGAGGGCGTCGGTGATGTCGCGGACCTCACCGGTCACCGAATAGAAGCACGGGATCCAGCCGTTGGCGGCGGCGAACTCGGCGAAGTGTTCGACGGTGTCCCGCAACCGGTCCGGTGGGCCGACCGGATCGCCGGTGGTCAGCGCGACACCGGCGATGACCCGGTACGCGACGTAGCTGGTGCCGTCGGCGGAGAACCAGTAGTTGTTGCCGCGCCACGTCGTCATCCAGGACAGCGGGCTCCCGCTCCCCGACTTCAAGAGCGCACGGGCGCGTTCGGTGGACTTCGAATCCGAGCCGATGGCGGGGCTGAGGAACGTCGCCGCGACCAGCGCGCAGAGGGCGATCCAGAACACCACCCCGGTCCACTCGTACAGCAGCGTCGCGGGGATGCTCTCCGGCAGCAGCCGCGGATCGAGCCACTGCAGGTACACGGGCGGGATCAGCCGCTCCGGGAAGTCGGCCAGCAGCGTCGTCACCCCCGGCCGGGGGTCGAACCCGTGCCGCGCCCACAATCCGCCCAGGACGTAGAGGACGGCGAGCCCGGCGGCGAGCGCCACCAGGACACCGGCCAGCCGCCGGTACGTCCCGGCCGGGGCGGAGACGTCGAAGAAGCGCCGCGTCGCGAGCAGCACGATCAGGATCGCCAGAGGGGTCAGGAACGGCACCAGCGTCCGATACAGGTTCGGGTCGGCGAGACCGTAGAACAGGGAGTCCTCGTCGAGGGAGTCGACGAACCGGACCGCGAAGTTCAGCAGCGACAGCACCAGCAGGATCACCTGGGCGATCACCGACGCCACCCACGCGAAGCGACGGCCCCGTCGGAGGCCGTCGCTGAGGGTGAGCAGGAAGAGGGACGGCATCAGACTCAGCAGGGTCGGACCGACCCCTGACAGGCGCAGTTCGAGCAGCCCGCGCCGGCATTCGGGGTCCGCCGCCGACACCTCGCACAGGTCGCGGACCTCGCCCGCCGTGTACGGCACCCCGCGGAACAGGTCGCGCAGCACGGCGAGCGGCCCGACGGCCTCCGCGGACAGCGCGGCGATCATCGGTCCGATCGCGCTGGCCGCCACCACGATCGCGACGAGCACCCGGCCCTCCCGCTGGGTGCCCGCGATCCGCTCGCCGCGCGCGGAGCGGCCCACGATCCAGCGGCCGATCACCAACCCCACCACGGCCGCGGCCAGCCGGACCACGTCCTGCAGCGAACCACTGAACAGCGCCAGGGTGATCGTGAACACGAGGACGCCGACCCGGATCCGCCGCCGCCACAGCGTGCCCATGTTGGAACTGGCCACCATCGCGGCGCCGACGATCCAGGTGCTCGGGCCGACGGCCATCCCCACGTGCAGCCGGAACCCCCAGTTCGCGTCGACGACCTTCGCGACCGCGGCCACCGACAGCGCCAGCAACCCGCCGAGCACCTGGGTGGCGACCGCGGCCAGGGTGAACCGCGCCGACCCCATCCGGCGTTCCAGCGGTGCGGCCACCACCAGGAGCAGCACGGTCGTCGACAGGTACGCCAGGACGTCGTCGCCCCACAGCCCGGCGGTGAGCAGCGTCCACACCCAGCCGTTCTGGAACGCCCGGATCCCGATCGCGACGTGCTGGGACAGATCGTGGGAGGGCCCGCTGATCACACTGGACGTGGCGATCGCCAGGATCCAGATGGCAACCAGCAGCGCGATGCTGACCGGCGCGCCCCGGACCCCGCCCCAGACCCGTTCCGCGGCCCGCCCCGTCTGACCCCTGACCCTCGCTGCCGTACCGTGTCCGGTTGCCGCGCTGTCGTCGGTCTTCATCCGCCAGGTCCCCACTCTCCGCGATGTCGAGAACGAAAGCTTGCCCGGCGGGTCGGCCGCTAGCCAACCCGACCGTATCCACCCGTTCGGACTATGGCCAATACCACACGCCGTGACGCAGTTTTACTACTACCAGTAGTACGTATCTGCGTCGTCGTATCCGTAGAATCGATTTATGGCTGGACTCGGCGAACTCGAACGCGCAGTGATGGATCACCTGTGGTCCACTTCGGAACCGCAGACGGTACGGCAGGTGCACGAGGCACTGGCGGCACGCCGTGAACTCGCGTACACCACTGTCATGACAGTGCTCCAGCGGCTGGCGAAGAAGCACCTCGTCATCCAGCAGCGCGACGACCGCGCCCACCGGTACCTGCCGGTGCACCAGCGTGAGGAACTCGTCGCGAGCCTCATGGTGGACGCCCTGCAGCAGGCGGACAAGTCCGGCAGCCGCGCCGCCGCACTCGTGCACTTCGTCGGTCAGGTCGGCGCCGACGAGGCCGACGCGCTCCGCGAGGCCCTCGCCGCGCTCGAGGCCAAGGAACGCACTACAGGAGACAATCAGTCGGGAACCGTTCGCGCCGGCTGACGTTCGTCATGCATGATGAGTAGGACATGGACGCCACCACCGCGCTGGTCTTCGGAGTACTCGCACTTCTTCTCGCAGGGCCTGTCCCTGCGCTGCTGAGTCGAGCCCGATGGCCGCATCACGCCCCCCGAGCAGCACTCGTGCTGTGGCAGGCGATTGCCCTCGCCGCGGTCCTGTCCGCGTTCAGTTCGGGACTCGCGATCGCCAGCCAGCTCCTCGTCCCCGGACCGGACGGCCGCCCCACCACCGCACCGGTCGCCGAGATCGACGCCCTCGGCCTGCCCCTGTGGCTGCTGTACGTGGTGGTGTTCGCGCTCACCCTCCTCGTCGGGGCCAAACTGATCTTCGCGATCGTGCAGGTCGGTGTCCGAACCCGGCGCCGACGCGCCCGGCACCGCATGCTCGTCGACCTCCTCGACCGCTGCGACTCGACGTCCCCCCTCGCCCGGACCCCCGACCTGCGGGTCCTCGACGTCACCGAGCCCATCGCCTACTGCCTGCCCGGGCTGCGGCAGCGGGTCGTGCTGAGCCAGGGCACGTTCACCAATCTCGACGACGCCGAGATCACCGCGATCCTCACCCACGAGCGGTCCCACCTGCGGGCCCGGCACGACCTCGTCCTCGAGGCCTTCACCGCCGTCAACGCCGCCTTCCCCACCGTGGTGCGCAGCAAGTCCGCGCTGGGATCGGTCCAGTTGCTGGTCGAGATGCTCGCCGACGACTCTGCCGTCCGCGCCACCGGGCCCACCGCTCTGGCCCGCGCCCTCGTCGCCTGCTCGGGGTCGATCGCCCCGAAGGGCGCCATGGCCGCCGGCGGTCCCAGCACCCTGCTGCGGGTGCAGCGCCTGGCGTCCACGGAACAGGGCACCCGGGTCGCGCTCGCCGCCTACGCGGCGTCCGTGGCCATCCTCGTGGTGCCGACCATCGCCGTCGCCGTCCCCTGGCTCACCGAACTGAGCCGGTTGTTCAGCGCCGTATAGTCGCCCACCTCACAGTCCGCCGGGTTCGATAACCGGGCGCCCCGTCGCGTACACTGGTCGGCGGTCGCCACTGCGGCCCATCAACACTGAAACGGCACACAGCCCAATTCCCCGCACTTCCGCGAATGGATTGACCAGGTGACATGTGCCCTGGCTCGTCCCTTTGTGCGTGCTGCATGACAGCCCCCGCTCCGCGACGCGCCCTATGCCCGGAGAGGTACCCGCGTGACCAACGCTGTCCAGACGACGTCTGCCCCACTCGAGCAGGCCGAGACCGACACCCCTGACCAGAACGCCACCGAGGCCGACACGGCCACCGTGACGTTCGCCGAGATCGGCCTGCCCGCACCCTTGGTGCAGGCCCTCGCCCGCAACTCCATCACCGTCCCGTCGCCGATCCAGGCGCTGTCCGTCCCGGACGCGCTGGCCGGCACCAACGTCCTCGGCCGCGCACAGACCGGATCGGGCAAGACCCTCGCTTTCGGCCTGCCGATGCTCGCCCGGCTCGCCCGCCACGAGGACCGGCCCGCCCCCAAGCGGCCCCGCGCACTGGTGCTGGTCCCCACCCGGGAACTCGCATTCCAGGTCGTCGACTCCCTCAACTCCTACGCCGGTGCGATGGGACTGACCGTCCGCCCCGCCGTCGGCGGCACCCCGTTCACCAAGCAGGTCGACCAGCTGCGCCGCGGCGTCGACATCCTCGTCGCCACCCCCGGCCGCCTCGGTGACCACCTCCGTCAGGGCACCTGCATCCTCGACTCCGTCGAGATCACCGCCCTCGACGAGGCCGACCAGATGGCCGACATGGGCTTCCTGCCCGAGGTGCGGTCCATCCTCGGCGAGACCCCGGCCGACGGCCAGCGTCTCCTGTTCTCCGCCACCCTCGACCGTGAGGTGCAGTCGCTGGTCCGCCAGTTCCTGCCCGACCACGTGCAGCACTCCACCGAGGACGGTCGCGCCAGCGTCGACACGATGGAGCACTACGTGCTGCTCGTCGACCGCGGCCAGAAGGACAACGTTCTCGCCGAGATCGGTGCCCGCGAAGGCCGCACGATCATGTTCGCCCGCACCAAGCTCGGCTGCGAGGGCATCACCGACCGCCTCCGCGCGGTGGGCATCGCCGCCGAGGCCCTGCACGGCGGCAAGGCGCAGAACCAGCGCACCCGGGTCCTCGAACGCTTCAAGAACGGCCGCACCCCGGTGCTCGTCGCCACCGACGTCGCCGCCCGCGGCATCCACGTCGACGGCATCGACCTGGTCGTGCACGTCGATCCGCCGGCAGACCACAAGGACTACCTGCACCGCGCAGGCCGGACCGCCCGCGCAGGCGAGAAGGGCACCGTCGTCGCGATCGTGCTCCCCAACCAGAAGCGCACGTTCCGCCGCCTCACCGGCATGGCGGGCGTCGACGCCACCGCCGTGCCCGTCACCCCCGGCTCGGAGAAGCTGGCCAGCATCACCGGCGCCAAGGCGCCCAGCGGAGAACCGGTGCGCGACACCTATTCCCGCGGTGAGCGTGGCGGCGACCGCAAGTTCGGTGACCGCGGCCCCCGCCGCGAAGGCGGATACGCCGGACGCGACGGCGGCGGGTACCGCGGCAACCGCGGATTCGACGGTCGCGGCTCCTCCGATCGGGGCGGCCCGCGCCGCGACGCCGGGGACCGCGGGGAGCGCAGCTACGGCGACCGCCCGTCCGGTGGTCGCAGCTTCGAGGGCCGTGGTGGTTACGAAGGGCGGGGCAACGAGGGCCGGAGTTACGAAGGGCGGGGTTACGAAGGCCGCGGCCCGCGCCGCGACCAGACCGACAACCGGACCGGCGGCTACCGGGGCGACCGCCCGCAGCGCGACGGCGACAACCGCGGTGGGTACCGCGGCGACCGCGACAACCGGACGTTCTCCGATCGGGCTCCGCGCCGCGACTTCGGGGACAGCGCACCCCGGCGCGACTTCGGCGACCGTGGCGACAGCCACCGCGGTTCCGGCGAGCGCAGCTTCGACCGCAGCGCCCCGCGCCGCGACTTCGGCGACAACCGCGGCGCCGCAGGCGGGTTCCGCCGCGACGACCGGCGGGACGACCGCCGGGACGATCGGCGCCCCGCGGCCACGTCGGAGCGGCGTCCCGCGTCGACCGGCGGCGGGTTCCGCAGCCGCACCGACCGTCGCTCGTACGACGGCTTCGACGGCCCGCGCCGGGAGCGCCGCAGCTGATCGAACAGTGCCGTGACACGAAGGCCGGCCGTCGCATGTGCGACGGCCGGCCTTCGTGTGTTTGGCTTAGCCGGTCGAGCTTTTCGTAGCCGCCGATTTCACTACCGCCGAGCGAGAGGGAATGCTGTATCCATGACTATCGACAACACTGAGGGTGCCCGCGCGCAGATCGGCGTCACAGGCCTGGCCGTCATGGGCTCGAACATCGCCCGCAACTTCGCCCGGCACGGTCACACGGTCGCACTGCACAACCGCAGCATCGCCAAGACCGACGCCCTCATCGAAGAGCACGGCAGCGAGGGCGACTTCGTCCGCACGGAAACCATCGAGGAGTTCGTGGCAGCGCTGCAGAAGCCGCGCCGCGTGCTGATCATGGTCAAGGCCGGCGACCCCACCGACGCCGTCATCGAGGAACTCGCCTCGGCGATGGAGCCCGGTGACATCATCATCGACGGCGGCAACGCCCTGTACACGGATACGATCCGCCGCGAGGCGTCCCTCCGGGACCGTGGCCTGCACTTCGTCGGCGCCGGCATCTCCGGCGGCGAGGAGGGCGCACTGAACGGCCCGTCGATCATGCCGGGCGGACCGAAGGAGTCCTACCAGGCGCTGGGCCCGCTGCTCGAGTCGATCGCCGCCCAGGTCGACGGCACCCCCTGCTGCACGCACATCGGACCCGACGGGTCCGGGCACTTCGTGAAGATGGTCCACAACGGCATCGAGTACGCCGACATGCAGCTCATCGGCGAGGCGTACAACCTGTTCCGCGACGCCCTCGGCTACGACGCCGACCAGGTCGCCGACGTGTTCACCGAATGGAACTCCGGCGACCTCGAGAGCTACCTCGTCGAGATCACCGCCGAGGTGCTGAAGCAGAAGGACGCGAAGACCGGCAAGGCCCTCGTCGACGTGATCGTCGACGCCGCGGAGCAGAAGGGCACCGGCCGCTGGACCGTCAAGTCTGCCCTCGACCTCGGTGTCCCGGTCACCGGCATCGCCGAGGCCGTGTTCGCCCGCGCCCTGTCCGGGTCCCGCGAGCAGCGCAAGGCCGCGGTCGGTCTGGCCTCCGGCCGGCTGGCCGACAAGCCCGCCGACGCCGCCCAGTTCACCGAGGACATCCGGCAGGCCCTGTACGCGTCGAAGGTCGTGGCCTACGCGCAGGGATTCGACCAGATCGCGGCGGGCAGCGCCGAATACGACTGGGACCTGCACCCCGCCGACCTGGCGACGATCTGGCGTGGCGGCTGCATCATCCGCGCCCGATTCCTCAACCGCATCAAGGACGCGTACGACGAGAACCCGAAGCTGCCGAGCCTGATCCTGGCCCCGTACTTCCGGGACGCCATCGAGACGGCCATCGACAGCTGGCGCCGCGTGGTGTCCACCGCCACCCTGCTGGGGATCCCGGTGCCGGCGTTCGCGTCGTCGCTGTCCTACTACGACGCCCTGCGCGCCGAGCGGCTGCCCGCCGCCCTGACGCAGGGGCAGCGGGACTTCTTCGGCGCCCACACCTACGAGCGGGTCGACGCCGAGGGTAAGTTCCACACCCTCTGGAGCGGTGACCGCAGCGAAGTGCAGGCCTGACCCTCCCCGATCGACCGTCCCCGGCCGTGGCGTACCGCAGGTACGTCACGGCCGGGCCGCGATGTGGGCAGACCACGGCCGAGCCGCGCCGTGGGACCACGGCCGAGCCGTCGGATGCCCCGCCGCGGAGGCGGTAGCCTTCTGGATATGCCCGAAGACGAGTTCGCCTCGCCCGCACCGGTGGGTGAGACGTTCCTCGCGCTCGGTCTCCCCGCGGTGATGACCCACGCCCTCGCCCGCGGCGGCATCGCCGCGCCGTTCCCGATCCAGGCGGCCACCATTCCCGACGTCCTCGCCGGCCGGGACGTGCTGGGCCGGGCACCGACCGGGTCCGGGAAGACTCTCGCGTTCGGGTTGCCTATGCTCGTGCGGCTCAAGGGCGCAGCCAGCAGGCGCGGGTACCCGCGCGGCATCGTGCTGGTGCCCACCCGCGAACTGGCGCTGCAGATCGAACGCGCACTGGACGAGCCTGCCCTGTCGGTGGGGTTGCGGGTGGCGAACGTCGTCGGCGGCGTTCCGATCAAACGGCAGGTCGAGACGTTGTCGCGGGGTGTCGACCTGCTGATCGCGACGCCGGGGCGCCTCGCCGACCACCTGGCGCAGGGCTCGGTGTCCCTGGACGACGTGACGGTGCTGGCGCTCGACGAGGCCGACCACATGGCGGATCTGGGGTTCCTGCCGCAGGTCACGGCGATCCTCGACAAGACCCCTGCCGGCGGGCAGCGGCTGCTGTTCTCGGCGACGCTCGACGGGGAGGTCGACACCCTCGTCCGCCGGTACCTGCACGACCCGGTGACGCATTCGACGGCGCCGGCCGCGGCGGCAGTGCCGACGATGCGGCACCACCTGCTGTACGTCGACCGGCAGGACAAGTATTCGGTTGTGGCACATATCGGTTCACGACCGGGCCGGACGCTGATGTTCGTGCGCACCAAATACGGCGTGGACCGGGTGGCGCAGGAACTGCACGCCGCCGGCGTCGCGGCCGGGGCCCTCCACGGCGGCAAGGCCCAGAACAACCGCACCCGCACCCTGGCGTCGTTCGCCGACGGCAGCACCCCGGTCCTGGTGGCCACCGACGTGGCGGCCCGCGGCATCCACGTGGACGGCATCACCCTCGTCGTGCACGTCGATCCGCCCACCGAGGCCAAGGACTACCTGCACCGGGCGGGGCGCACCGCCCGTGCGGGCGAATCCGGTGTGGTGGTCACCCTCGTCACCGAGGACGAGCGGGACGCGGTGGAGAAGCTGACCCGCAAGGCCGGTCTCGACATCACGGGCACCCCGGTGCGGCCGGGTGACCGGGTGCTGGCCGAGCTCACCGGGGCGCGCCGCCCCACCGGGAAGGCGGTCGCCGCACCGGACACCCGGGCGCCGGCGCAGGACACCCCGAAGAAGGGCAGGCAGGCGCACGACCCCGCGGGTCGCGCCGCCCGTCGCGGCAGGCCCGGCGACAGCGGAGCGGCCCGGTCGGGTGCCCGCCGCGGCCGGAAACCTGGACCCGCGTCAACTCCCCACGGACACCGCAACCGCGGGGCACACTGAGAGCATGTCCCTGCCGTTCGCGTCGGTCGTGTGCGCGCTGATCGCGGCGCTGATGTTCGCGTGCGCGTCGGTCGCGCAGCAGAGTGCGGCGTCCGAGGTCCCCGAGGACGCCGCGTTCCTGTCCACCCTGCTGCGCAGTCCCCGCTGGTGGGCCGGCATCGTCGGCGACGGCGGCGGCTACGTGATGCAGGCGGTGGCGCTGGCGCTGGGGTCGGTGCTCGTGGTGCAGCCGCTGCTGGTCACCGCACTGCTGTTCGCGTTGCCGCTGTCGGCGAAATTCTCCGGGTACCGGCTCAGCCGCACCACGTGGGTGCTCGCCGTCGCGCTGGCCGTCGCGCTCGCGATCTTCCTGGTGATCGGCGACCCCACTGAGGGCAACATCGACGCCCCGTTCCGGGAATGGGTGGTGCCCCTCGGCATCCTGCTCGCCGTGGTGGCGGTCGCGGCCGCGGCGGGAATGACGAAGATCGACCCCGGGTGGCGGGCCCTGCTGCTCGGCGGGGCGGGCGGCATCCTCTACGGGGTGGCGGTCGCATTCACCAAGTACGTCGTCGAACTCGTCCCCCGCGGGTTGTGGGCGGTCCTGAGCAGCTGGCAGGCGTGGGCGCTGGTCGCCGCCGGGCTGGCCGGGGTGTATCTGCAGCAACGCGGCTTCCAGGTGGGGCCACTGTCCGCCTCCCTGCCCGCGCTGACCATCGCCGAACCGCTCGCCGCCGTGTTCCTCGGCATGACCGTCCTCGACGAACGCCTGCGGGTCGAAGGCCCCGGACTCGTGGTGGTCGGCTGCTCGGTCGCGGTGATGCTGGTGGCCACGATCGGACTGTCCAGGTCGCAGGCCCAGCGGACATCCGACACCGCTGCAATTTCCCCGGTATCGTCCTGAAATGTGCAGTTCCTCGACGGGCATCGCCCTCCCTATGACCTGACGTACGACGACGTGTTCCTGGTGCCGAACCGCACCGAGGTCACGTCGCGATTCGACGTCGACCTGGCCACCGCGGACGGTTCGGGCACCACCATCCCGATCGTCGTCGCCAACATGACGGCGGTGTCCGGGCGCCGCATGGCCGAAACCGTCGCCCGCCGTGGCGGTCTGGTGGTCCTCCCACAGGACCTTCCCGCCCGCGCGGTCGCGGAGACCGTGGCCTTCGTCAAGAGCAGGCACCTGGTCGCCGACACCCCGGTCACCCTCGGCCCCGACGCGGCCGTGTCCGACGCGCTGGCGCTGCTGCCGAAGCGGGCGCACGGCGCCGTCGTCGTCGTCGAGGAGAACCGTCCCGTCGGTGTCGTCACCGAAGCCTCCTGTGCGGACGTCGACCGGTTCGCGCGACTGCGCGCGGTGGCGCTGACCGACTTCGTCACCGCCCCCGTCTCGGCGTCGCCGCGGGAGGTGTTCGAACTACTCGACGGCACGCACGACGCCCTCGCCGTGATCGTGCACCCGGACGGCACCCTCGCCGGTGTCCTCACCCGCACCGGCGCGATCCGGGACGGCATCTACCAGCCCGCCGTCGACGGCAACGGGAAGCTGCGGGTGGCCGCGGCCGTCGGCGTCAACGGCGACGTCGCCGCGAAGGCGCGCGCCCTCGTCGACGCCGGGGCCGACCTGCTGGTCGTCGACACCGCGCACGGTCACCAGCAGAAAATGATCGACGTCCTCGGCGCACTGAAGAAGGCCGATCTCGGGGTGCCGCTGGTCGCCGGCAACGTCGTGTCCGCCGCCGGTACCCGGGACCTGATCGACGCGGGCGCCGACATCGTGAAGGTCGGGGTCGGGCCGGGTGCGATGTGCACCACCCGCATGATGACCGGGGTCGGCAGGCCGCAGTTCTCCGCCGTCGAGGAATGCGCCGCGCAGGCCCGCGCGATGGGTGCACATGTGTGGGCGGACGGAGGCGTCCGTCACCCCCGCGACGTGGCGCTCGCCCTGGCCGCGGGCGCGTCGAACGTGATGATCGGGTCGTGGTTCGCCGGCACCTACGAGTCACCCGGCGACCTGCGCGTTGACCAGTCCGGCAACGCGTACAAGGAGAGCTTCGGGATGGCCTCCAAGCGTGCGGTGGCGGCGCGGACCGCTACGGACACCGCATTCGACCGGGCCCGGAAAGGGCTGTTCGAGGAGGGTATTTCGAGTTCCCGGATGCGCCTGGACCCGGAACGTCCCGGCGTCGAGGACCTGATCGACCACATCTGTTCCGGGGTGCGCAGCACCTGCACGTACGCGGGCGCGCGGACGCTGGCGGAACTGCACGAGCGGGCTGTTCTCGGTGTGCAGTCCGCCGCCGGGTTCGCGGAGGGCCGCCCGCTGCCCGCCGGCTGGTGACGACCGCATCCTGAAGTGCCGGAGGGTGTCCTGTTCCACGGAACCGGACATCCCCCGGTATCATGGGTCGCTCAACCACACCAGTTCTCGGCGCCGGACCCGTCCGGGCCGTCGAGGCCGAACGAGAGGACTCCGGTGCCCGCGGCACCCACATACGCAGCAAGCGCTCCACCCGCCGTCTCCGGGAGTGTCGTCCCCTCCTGCCCCGTGGAATCGGACTCCGATTCCGCCGGTTCGGAGGGCTCCTCTACCGAGCCGGGTGACAAACCCGGCGACCCCCGTTCCTCCGCTCGGCGGCGATGACCCATGGACATCGCGCTCAGCATTCTCGCTCTGCTCGGCTTTCTCGCCCTGACCGCGGGTACCGCGTTGTTCGTGGCGGCGGAGTTCTCTCTCACCGCCCTCGAACGCAGCACCGTCGACGCGCACGCCCGCACCGGTGACCGGCGGGCCCGGCAGGTGCAGCACGCCCACCGCACCCTGTCGTTCCAGCTGTCGGGGGCGCAGCTCGGCATCACGATCACCACGCTGATCACCGGCTACCTGTCCGAACCGGTCCTCGCCCGCTTCATCACCCCGGTGCTGTCCGCGATCGGACTCAGCGAATCCGCCGCCGCGGCAACGTCTCTGGTGATCGCCCTGATCCTCGCGACGTCGTTCTCGATGGTGTTCGGCGAGCTCGTGCCGAAGAACCTCGCCATCGCGCACCCCCTGCCCACGGCGCGGGCGACGGCCGGGATGCAGGCCGCGTTCTCGCTGATCTTCAAATGGGCCATCAACGGGCTCAACGGAAGCGCGAACTGGCTGGTGCGACGCCTCGGCATCGAGCCTGCCGAGGAGTTGCGTTCCGCGCGGTCCCCGCAGGAACTCGGTTCGCTCGTGCGGACGTCCGCGCAGCGCGGCGCCATCGACAAAGGCACCGCACTGCTGGTCAACCGCTCGCTGCGGTTCGGCGAACGCACCGCGGAGGAACTGATGACCCCGCGCGTGAAGATCGAAACCCTGTCCACCACGGACACGGTGGCCGACCTGATCGACACCGCCGCCCGCACCGGATTCTCCCGCTTCCCCGTCGTCGACGGCGACCTGGACGACGCCGTCGGCATCGTCCACATCAAGCACGCGTTCGCTGTGACCGCGCATCGCCGCCGCACCACCCGCCTCAACACGCTGGCCCAGAAGGTGCCGGTGGTGCCGTCCAGCCTGGACGGCGACACCCTGATGGAACGGATCCGGTCCGACGGCATGCAGGTCGCGTTCGTCGTCGACGAATACGGCGGCACCGCCGGGATGGTCACGATGGAGGACCTGATCGAGGAAATCGTCGGCGACGTCCGCGACGAGCACGACGAACCGGAGATCGACGTCCAGCGGATCGGCGACGGCTGGTCCTGCTCCGGGCTGCTGCGCGTCGACGAGATCTCCGAGACCACCGGCTACACCGCCCCCGAGGGGGAATACGAAACCCTCGGCGGTCTCGTGCTCACCGAACTCGGGCGGATCCCCGACGAGGGCGACGAGGTGCAACTCCCGCTGGCCGAGGGCACACACGACCCCGGCGGCCGGTGGGTGGCCACCGTGACCCACATGGACGGCAGACGCATCGACCGGGTGCTGCTCACCCCGAAACCCGACCACACCATCGACACCGGCAGCGAGGAGGACGACGATGAGTGACCTTTTCGGTGTGCTGCTCACGTTCGTGCTGCTCGCCGGCAACGCCTTCTTCGTCGGCGCCGAGTTCGCGCTGATCTCGGCCCGCCGCGACCGGCTCGAGGCCCTCGAATCGCAGGGCAAGAAACGCGCCCGCACCGTGATCCTCGCGGGCGAGAACCTGTCGCTGATGCTGGCCGCCGCGCAGCTCGGCATCACCATCTGCTCGATCCTGCTCGGCAAGGTCGCCGAACCGGCGATCGCGCATCTCCTCGAGGTCCCGCTGCACGCGGTCGGGCTGCCCGCCGGACTGCTGCACCCGATCGCGTTCACGATCGCGCTGGCACTGGTCGTGGTGCTGCACATCCTGCTCGGTGAAATGGTGCCGAAGAACATCGCATTGGCGGGCCCGGAGCGGACGGCGATGCTGCTGGTCCCGGTGCACCTGCTGTTCATCAAGCTGGCCCGGCCGCTGATCTCGTTCTACAACCTGTGCGCCAACCTGACGCTCCGGATGCTGCGGGTGGAGCCGAAGGACGAACTCGACGTCACCGTGTCGGCGGTCGAACTGTCCGAGATGATCGGCGAATCCCGTTCCGAGGGACTGATCGACGCGGAGGAACACCGCCGGCTCACCCAGGCGCTGGAGACCACGGACCGCACGGTCACCGAGGTGATGATCCCGCTGAGCGAGGCGCGGACCATCCCGCTGACCGAGGGCGGCACCCGGCTCGGCGCCATCGAGCAGGCCGTCGTCGAGACCGGCTACTCCCGGTACCCGGTGCGCGCCGAGGACGGGTCGCTGGTCGGGTATCTGCACCTGAAGGACGTGCTCGACGACATCCTCGACGAGGAGGCCGGACCCGAAACCCTGATTCCGCGGTCGGACATCCGCCCGCTGCCGCGGATGTCGACCACCACCCCGCTCGCGGAGGCACTGGCCAGTCTGCGCCGCGCCAGTTCCCACCTGGGGGCTGCGGCGGACCCGTCGGGACAGATCGTCGGCATCGTCGCCCTCGAGGACCTCGTCGAGGAATACGTGGGCACCGTCCGCGACGGCACCCACCGCAACAACGGCGTCAATCCGGGACAGCGAACGAGCTGATCGGATGAACGTTCTGGACGCGTCGGAATGGATCCCTCGCCGCGACCGGCACCGGGCGCGGGTGTCCGCGCTGATCGGGCCCCACCTGGAGCGGCGCGACCGCGGGGAGAGCCACCCGGTGAACGACTTCCTGTTCACCTATTACAGCTACCGGCCGAACCAGCTGCTCCGCTGGCACGCCGGGTGGGGCACCGTCCTCGCCGGCGCGGACGAGTACGCCGAACTCCGCGGGTATCACCGCACCGACGCCGGGGTCGCCGTCGACCCGGAGTTCCTCCGGCGCCGCGCGGACACGGTCGCCTTCACCGCACGACTGATGGAGGCGACCACCGCGCGGCCCACCCACCTGTCCTGCTTCGGTCTGCACGAGTGGGCGATGGTGTACCGGTCCGAGGAGGTGCGGCACGGCGGCGTGCCGCTGCGGCTCGGGGCGGGCGGCACCGACTCCGTGGTGGAGTCGCTGCAACTGCGCTGCACCCACTACGACGCGTACCGCTTCTTCACCCCGGCCGCCGAACCGCGGAACAGTGTGCCGCTGACCCGGGCCGACCAGCTGGAGCGGGAGCAGCCCGGGTGCCTGCACGCGTCCATGGATCTGTACAAGTTCTGCTACAAGCTGGCGCCGATGATCGACTCGGACCTGACCGTCGACTGCTTCCAACTGGCGCTCGCCGCACGGGAACTCGACATGCGGGCCAGCCCGTACGACCTCAGCGGGTACGGCTACACCCCGATCCCGATCGAGACCCCGCACGGCCGCGCCGAATACGTCCGGGAGCAGGCGGCGCTGGCCGCCCGCGCCGCCCCGCTGCGGGCCGCGTTGCACGACCGGTGCCGCCGGTTGCTCGCCGCCGTGGGGCTGTGACTCCCCCGCTGCCTCACCGCGCACGGCAACCTGGTGACGGCCCGGCCCTGGGGCGGCGACGCCCCCGCCTGGCCCGGGCTCAGCCCGTCGCCGTGAACCGTGCGCTCGGTTCCCCGCTCAGATGCCCCGGCGGCAACCGGCGACCGCACAGCACGAGGAGCAGGTCCTGGGCGGAACCGCGCAGCGGCGCACCCGCACCGAAGGTCCAGGTCCGATCGTCCGCGGTCAACTGCACGTCCGTCAGGTCGACGCCGAAGTACTTCACGTGCTTCGGGCCGACGCCGTCGAGGACCCGGTCGAGGCGGTCGTCCGGGACCCGCCTGCCCAGGCCGAGCGCGACCGACACGTCGAGACCGTGGATCACATCGTGCGACAGTGCCCCCTCGAAGCCGCCGCCCGGCGGCGTCCACGGGTGCGTGACGTTCTCCTCCAGTGTGCGCAGCAGCGCATCGGCGGTCAGGGTCCGAGCGTCCTCGCGGGCCTGTGCGTCCGACATCCGGTTGAATTTGCCGCGCGCCTTCACCATCTTCAGCAGGATCCGCGGCGTCGAAAGGCGGTACGGCATGGTGATGTGCGCGATCACCTCCCGGGTGCGCCACCCCGCGCACAGCGACGGCGCGTCCCATTGCTCCGGCGTCAGTCCCGCCAGCATCGACGCCAGGTCGCGCCGCTCCCCTGCGACCCAGTCCGGGGCCGTGTCCCGTGCCATGTCCGCCTCCTCCGGTCGCCGTGTGATGCTCTACGTGAACAGACCGTGCCCGCCCGCGAAACTCATCGCGCGGCCGTGAAGAATGGCCGGGTGAGCACACACGACTACACGCTGACGGTCACCTGGACCGGCAACCGCGGCGCGGGAACGTCGGGCCCGGACACCTACGACCGGGACCACGTGATCGCGGCGGCCGGGAAACCGGATCTGCCGGGCAGCGCGGACCCGTCGTTCCGCGGCGACACCGCCCGCTGGAATCCGGAGGAACTGCTCGTCGCGTCGCTGTCGCAGTGCCACATGCTCTGGTATCTGGGCCTGGCCGCCGCGGCCGGCGTGGTCGTCGTCGACTACCGGGACGACCCGACGGGCACGATGGTCGAACACCCGGACGGCGCAGGCGAATTCACCGAGGTGGTGCTGCATCCCACGGTGACCGTCGCGGAGGCGGCGATGACCGCGCGCGCCGAGTCGCTGCACGCCCGGGCGCACGCGAAGTGCTTCATCGCCCGGTCGGTCGCGTTCCCCGTGCGCCACCGCCCGACGGTGGTGACGGCGTGAGCAGGCAGCGGCTGATCGTCGACGTCGACACCGGAATCGACGACTCCCTCGCCCTGCTGTATCTGCTGGCCAGCCCGGAGGCGGAGATCGCGGGCATCGCCAGCACCGCGGGCAACGTGCCCGTCGAGCAGGTCGCGGCCAACAACCTGAACTGGCTCGAACTGTGCGGGGCACCGGACGTCGAGGTGGCGCTCGGCGCCCGGGTGCCGCTGGCCTGCCCGCTGCGCACCACCGAGGACACGCACGGCCCGCAGGGCATCGGGTACGCCGTCCTCCCGGCGTCCGGGCGGTCGCTGTCCGAGCGGGACGCGACCACCCTGTGGGTGGACCTGGTCCGGGACGCTCCCGGGGAGCTGACGGGGCTGGTGACCGGGCCGCTGACGAACCTGGCCCTCGCGATCCGCGAGGAACCGGAACTGCCCCGGCTGCTGCAGCGCCTGGTCGTGATGGGCGGGGCGTTCAACCACCCCGGCAACACCACCCCCACCAGCGAATGGAACGTGTCGGTGGATCCGGAGGCGGCCAAGGAAGTGTTCGACGCCTTCTCCGGTCTCCCCGAGGGCAGGCGGCCCATCCTGTGCGGGCTGGACGTCACCGAGACGATCGAGATGACACCGGACCACGTGCGGCGGCTGGCAGAGGCGGCCGGCAGCACCCCCGCCGAGATCATCTCCCCCGACGACGGCCCGCAGGTGCGCTCGACCGCGAGCAACGCGGTGATCCGGCACCTGTCCGACGCCATCCGGTTCTACATGGACTTCCACCGCACCCACGACCAGGGATTCCTCGCGCACATGCACGACCCGTTCGCGGCGGCCGTGGCGCTGAACCCGGCGATCGCACGGACCCGGCCTGCGACCGTCGACGTCGAACTGCACGGGCGGCTCACCCGGGGCACCACGGTCGCCGACTGGGTGGGCCACTGGAACCGGGAACCCAACGTCGACATCGCGGTGAGCACCGACCCGGCCGCGTTCTTCGACGATCTCGTCGACCGGGTCGGGCGCTTCGCGAAATCAGTCGGCTGACGCGTCCGCACCGTCGAACGCGTCGAGGATCTCGGCGGCGGCCAGCGACGCCGTCAGGGATCCGTCCCGCACCCGCTGTTCGACGTCGCCGCGGATCGCCTTGACCCTCGTGTTCGACGCGAGGCGGCGCAGCAGCTGGTCGTTGACCATCGTCCACGTCCAGTCCACCTGCTGGCGGCGCCGGTTCTCCTCGAACTGACCGGCCGCGGTCAGCACCTCACGGTGCTTGCAGACGGTATTCCAGAAGTCCTCGAGACCGACACCCTCGAGACCGCTCATCGTGATCACCGGGGGCGTCCAGACGGCGTCGTGCGGGTAGATCAGGCGCAGCGCCCCGGCGAGTTCCCGGGCCGCGCCCTTCGCCTCCCGCTCGTGCTTACCGTCCGCCTTGTTCACGGCGACGAGGTCGGCGAGTTCGAGGACACCCTTCTTGATGCCCTGCAACTGGTCGCCGGTGCGGGCCAGGGTGAGGAAGCAGAAGCAGTCCACCATGTTCGCGACCGTCACCTCGGACTGCCCGACACCGACCGTCTCGACGAGGATCACGTCGAAACCGGCCGCCTCGAGCAGCACGATCGTCTCGCGGGTCGCCTTCGCGACCCCGCCGAGGGTCCCCGACGTCGGGGACGGCCGGATGTAGGCGTCCTTCTCGACGGTCAGCCGCGCCATCCGCGTCTTGTCACCCAGGATCGACCCGCCGGTGCGCGTCGACGACGGGTCGACGGCCAGGACCGCCACCCGGTGCCCCTGCCCGATCAGGTGCATCCCGAGCGCGTCGATGAACGTGGACTTCCCGACACCGGGCACCCCGGTGATCCCGACCCGGTGCGCCTTCCCCGACTCCGGCAGCAGCTCGAGCAGCAGCCGCTGCGCCGCCTCCCGGTGATCGGTGCGGGTGGACTCGACCAGGGTGATGGCCTTCGCCAGGCCGGCGCGCTGATTGGCGCGCACGGCCTGGGCGAGGGCATCGATGTCGACTGGAGGGCGCCCCATGCTATTCCGGGGTGCCCGTCAGGTCGTGGCCGAGCTGCGCGGCCAGCTTCTCGAGCAGACCGCTGGCGGCGTCCGCGATGACCGTCCCCGGCGGGAAGATCGCCGCGGCACCGGCCTCGTACAGTTCGGCGAAGTCGCCGGGCGGGATGACGCCACCGACCACGATCATGATGTCGGGGCGTCCCACCGCCGCGAGTGCTTCCCGGAGCGCAGGCACCAGCGTGAGGTGACCTGCGGCCAGCGACGACACACCGACCACGTGGACGTCGTTGTCGGCCGCCTGGTTGGCGACCTCTTCCGGGGTCTGGAACAGCGGTCCGACGTCCACGTCGAATCCGATGTCCGCGAAGGCCGTGGCGATCACCTTCTGGCCGCGGTCGTGACCGTCCTGCCCCATCTTCGCGATGAGGACACGGGGACGCCGGCCCTCCTCCTCCGCGAACTTCTCGACGAGTTCGGTTGCCTTGTTGATGTTGTCTACCTTCCCGGCCTCGTCCCGGTACACCCCGCTGATGGTGCGGATCTCGGCCTGGTGACGCCCGTACACCTTCTCCAGTGCCTCGGAGATCTCCCCGACCGTGGCCTTCGCCCGGGCCGCATCGATCGCCAGCGCCAGCAGGTTGTTCTCCATGCCGCCCTCGGTGGCGGCCGCGGCGCGGCTCAGTTCCGCGAGCGCCGCCTCGACGGCTCCTGAGTCGCGGTCGGCGCGCAGCCGGTCCAGTTTCTCGAGCTGTTCCTTGCGGACCCGCGAGTTCTCGACCTTGAGGACCTCGATCTCGTCGGCCTCGTCCGGCACGTACTTGTTGACGCCGATCAGCGGCTGCCGACCGGAGTCGATGCGGGCCTGGGTGCGGGCCGCGGCCTCCTCGATGCGCAGCTTCGGGATGCCCTCGCTGATCGCCTGCGCCATGCCGCCGGCCTCTTCGACCTCGGCGATGTGCGCACGCGCCCGGTTCGCCAGCTGGTGGGTGAGCCACTCGACGTAATGCGAACCGCCCCAGGGGTCGATGGGACGGACGGTCCCCGACTCCTGCTGCAGCAGCAACTGGGTGTTGCGGGCGATGCGGGCGGAGAAGTCCGTCGGCAGGGCGAGGGCCTCGTCGAGTGCGTTGGTGTGCAGCGACTGGGTGTGCCCCTGCGTCGCCGCCATCGCCTCGACACACGTGCGGGCCACGTTGTTGTACACGTCCTGCGCGGTCAGCGACCAGCCCGACGTCTGCGAGTGGGTGCGCAGCGACAGCGATTTCGCGGACTTCGGTTCGAACTTCGCGACCAGTTCACTCCACAGCAGGCGGCCGGCGCGGAGCTTCGCGACCTCCATGAAGAAGTTCATGCCGATCGCCCAGAAGAACGACAGCCGCGGCGCGAACTTGTCGATCTCCATGCCGGCGTCGAGGCCGGCGCGGATGTATTCGACACCGTCGGCGAGGGTGTATGCCAACTCCAGGTCGGCGGTGGCTCCGGCCTCCTGGATGTGGTAGCCGGAGATGGAGATCGAGTTGAACTTCGGCATCTTCGCGCTGGTGTACGCGAAGATGTCGGAGATGATCCGCATCGACGGCTTCGGCGGGTAGATGTAGGTGTTGCGGACCATGAACTCCTTCAGAATGTCGTTCTGAATGGTTCCGGCCAGCTGCTCCGGGGCGACACCCTGCTCCTCGGCGGCCACGACGTACAGCGCGAGGATCGGCAGCACCGCACCGTTCATGGTCATCGAGACGCTGACACTGTCGAGCGGGATGTGGTCGAACAGCTGACGCATGTCCAGGATCGAGTCGATCGCCACCCCGGCCATACCGACGTCGCCCTGCACCCGCGGGTGGTCGGAGTCGTAGCCGCGGTGCGTGGCCAGGTCGAACGCCACCGACAGACCCTTCTGCCCGGCCGCGAGGTTGCGACGGTAGAAGGCGTTGGATTCGGCGGCGGTGGAGAAGCCCGCGTACTGGCGGATCGTCCACGGCTGGTTCACGTACATGGTGGGGTACGGCCCTCGCACGAACGGTGCGGCGCCCGGGAAACTGCCGAGCGGGTAGCCCTCGGCCTCGGCGGCGTCCCGGTCGGACTTGGTGTAGACCGGTTTGACGTCGATGCCCTCGGGGGTGGACCACACCACCTGTTCCGGGCTGTAGTGGTTCGCCGCCGCGGCGGACGCGATCAGCTCGTCCGTCTGCTCCGGCGTCGGAGCGGACGGCTGCGGAGACTGCGGATCCTCCAGTGGCACTTCGGCGAAGCTGCCGATCGCGTGCTTGACCTCGCGAGTAGTCACTTCTTGCTCCCTGTGTCGCCCGAGGAGTCGCTCGGGCTCTCGATGGTGTCGAGCAGGCCGGACAGGACCGAGACTGCGTCGATGCGGGCGGTGACGAATCCGTCGGGCCGGGCGGCGCCGTCCGCGTCGGCGACGACCTTCTCCGGGCCGGCGAGCAGCACGGTGCCGATTCCGGCGGCGCGCAGCTCCTCCACCGCGGCCGTGGCCTCGGCGGCGTACCGCTTGTCGGTGCCGCAGATCACGGCGATCCCGGCGCCGGAATCCTTCGCGGCGGCGGCGATGCTGCCGTCACCGATCGCGAGGGGTCCGGGGTTGAGGGCCTCGATGCCGCCCGACGCAAGCAGGTTCGCGGTGAACGTGGTCCGCACGTTGTGCTCGGCGACGGGTCCGAGGGGGGCCAGGAACACGGTGGGTCGCGCACCGTGGGCCGCCAGGTAGGCGTCGGAGCGGTCCCGCAGTGCCTCGAACGCGGCGGCGTACCGGGCGACACGGCCCGTGTCCGCGGCGCCCGCGGGCAGCGGAGCCTCGCCGAGGTTCGGGAACTCGTTGACCCCGGTGACCGTGGTCTTGCGGTGCGCGATGTCCGAATCACGTTGCGCACGCGTGGAAGCGATGCGTTCGCCGATCAGGCCGGCGTCGAGTGCGGCGAGGTAACCGCCCGCCGCCTCGATCTGCTGGAAGAACTCCCACGCCTTGGCCGCGACCTGCTGGGTGAGGTCCTCGACGTACCAGGATCCGGCTGCGGGATCGAGCACCCGGCCGAGGTGCGACTCCTCGAGCAGCAGCAGCTGGGTGTTGCGGGCGATGCGCGCGGCGAAGGTCTTCGACACCCCCAGCGCCCCGGCGGGCAGCGCGGAGTCGAACGGCAGCACCGTGACGGCGTCCGCGCCGCCGACGCCGGCACCGAACGCGGCGAGGGTGGTGCGGAGCATGTTCACCCACGGGTCGCGCTGCGCCATCATGGCGGCGGACGTGACGGCGTGCTGCGGGGCGCCACCGAAGTCGGAGGCGCCGCACACCTGGGCGATCCGCGCCCACACCAGCCGCGCGGCACGGAACTTGGCGATGGTCTGGAACTGGTCGTCGGTGGCCGAGAACCGGAAGCCGAGCTGCCCGAGCGCCTGCCCGATGGTCAGTCCACTCGCGGTGAGTGCCCGCAGGTACTCGAGGCCCGCCGCGATCGACGCGCCGAGTTCCTCGGCGTCGGAGGCGCCGGCGTCGTGAAATGCGGTGCCGTCCACCGCGATCGCCCGCACGCTCTCGGACCGGGCCGCGGACTCGGTGGCGAGGGTCACCGCGTCGCCGAGTTCCACGTCGGCGGTACCGGCGAACGCACTCGTCAGCGGTGCGGCCCCGAGGTCGACGCGGACCGCCGTGCGGTCGGTGACCCCGTCTCCGGCGGCGGCACGCGCGTCGAGCAGCGCGAACAGCGCCCGCGCCGCGAGCGGTGCGTCGGTGCCGGCGTCGAGGGTCAGCGGGGCCAGGTCGAGGAGCACACCGTCGAGGGCCGTCTCCAGGGACCGGATGGGAAGGTCGGCGCCGCCGACGGCGAGCCAGAGGGCACTGACACCGTTCTCCAGGGAGTCCAGGACGGCGCGGTTGACGTCCGCTGCCTCCGCGCCGTCACCGAAGCGGGCGCTGACCAGCCAGCCGGCGTTGACGTCGCGGGTGGCGTCGGCGCCGCGCACGTAAGGGAAGGTGCCGGGCAGGGGCTGCTCCGGGCGCTCGTCGCGGGGGCTGTAGAGCGGTGCGACGGTGACACCGTCATAGGTGACGGTCTCGAGGAGCTTCTGGGGTTCCGGACCGAGTTCCGCGGCGTCGATCCGACGCGACTTCGCGAGGACTCCGGCCACGGAGTGCTGCCAGTCGGCGTACGCCCGCGCAGCTTCCTCGGTTTCTGAAGCTAGTGACACGGTGTCGGCTTCCTCTCCCTGATGAGCGATCGATCAATACGTTGTGTGACTGTGATGCTAGCCGCAGATCGGCGCCCCCTATCGTGAGGATCACCACACGATGAATAACCTCAGGTCATGAGCATTGCGCACGAACCGGCGGTGACCGGTCGCACGAACACCCAGCGGCTGTTCGGGCTCGGTGCGCCGACCCGGGACGTCGACGACCGCGGCGAACCACTCAATCGTATGAGCATGGACATCTCCGCGCTCGCCGCGAAGACCGCCGACATCTCCTACGGCGGCGTCCTCGCCGTGCTGCTCGACGACCTCCTCGGATTCACCGTGTGGGACCGGCGCGGAACACGCGACGGCCTGGTCACGGCCGAGTTGTCGATGGACGTCGTCACGCCGCGGCGGTGGCAGGGCCCGACGCTGCGGGCGGAGAGCCGGCTCCTCGCGGTCACCGCCGACGGCGGCACCTCCACCGCCCAGGTCCACGATGCGGCCGGGACCCTGATCGCCACCGGCACCCTGTGGGGCAACTTCGTGGACCTGCCTGCGCCGGCGCCGGACGGTGCCGCCCTGCCCGAGTTCCCGGAACCGGGGGTCGCGCCGCTCGACTGGATCGGCGGGCGGGTCGAGGACGACGGTGCGCGGGTGGTGGTGCCGGCGAACCCGCTGATCGCGAACAAACTCGGGTTTGTCCACGGCGGCGTCCAGGCCTGCGCGACGGACCTCGCCGCGAGCGCGGCCCTGAGCGGGCAGGGCGCGGACATGGACACCGCTTCCGTGCGGATCAACTATTTCCGCCCGGTCCCCCTGGACTGCGACACGACGTTCACCGCGGACGTGGTCCGGGCGGGCCGCGCGGTGGCGACGACCCGGGTGGCCGGGACGTCGGGCGGGCGGGTCTGCGTCGAGGCGACGGTGACCGGGCGCCGCCGCCTGCCCTGACCGGCGCTCGCGGCGCCCCACAGCGGTCTCCCGGGTAGCCTGGTGCCCTGTGAAGAGACGCCTCGGGGACCGCAGGGTGATCGGCGTCGCAGTATTGGCAGTCGCGCTGGTCGTCGTGGCGCTGCTGGCCCCGCATCCGTCCGTGCTGCAGGTGCGGGAATGGGCGCACTCCGTCGGTCCGGCGTTCCCCCTCGTCTTCTTCGCTGTGCACGCGGTGGTGACGGTGTTCCCGTTCCCCCGCACGGTGTTCACGCTCAGTGCCGGATTGCTGTTCGGCGCGTGGCTGGGCATCGCGATCGCGGTGCTGGCGTCGACACTGAGCGCCGTGCTCGCCCTCTACCTGGTGCGTGCCGTGGGCCGGGACGTGGTGTGGCAGCGCATCTCCAACCCGACGATCCGGCGGGTGGACGAGCGGATCGCCCGGCGCGGCTGGCTCGCGGTCGGGTCGCTGCGGCTGATCGCGTTCGTCCCGTTCTCGGTGGTGAACTACTGCGCCGGCGTATCCTCGATCCGGCTGGTCCCGTACGTGCTGGCCACGGTGATCGGCGTGCTGCCGGGAACCGTCGGCATCGTCGTGCTCGGCGACGCCCTCACCGGGGAGACGAAGCCGGGACTCCTGGTGCTGTCCGCAGTGTGCATCGCTCTCGGCATCGCCGGGCTGGTGGTGGATTCGCGGCGGCCGCTGGACGGGTCCGGCGACGCGGTGCCGGAACCGGCCGTCGACCGCCCCGCCGAGGACGAGTCAATCCCGCAGCCTTGAACTATTGAAGTCAAGCTTTGAGTCTTGACATCGAGATATCCAGTTTCTAACCTTGACCCATGTTCGTGTTGACGGTCGACCAGCGCGGCAGTCGCCGCGACATCGACCGTGTCGCCCAACTCCTCACCGAATTCGCGCACCGCGACCTCGTCCGCCCCTTCCAGCGGACCGCCGGCGACGAGGTCCAGGCCGTCGTCGCGGACCCGGCGACCGTCGTCGACCTCGCCCTCGACCTCGTCGCACGCGAACACTGGAGCATCGGCATCGGCGCCGGACCCGTCGAGGAACCCCTCCCCGCCGAGACCCGGGCCGGTCGCGGTCCCGCGTTCGAATCCGCGCGGGTCGCCGTCGACCGCGCCAAGAGCGCCCCCGGCCGGGTGGCCGTCGAGGGTTCCGACCCGGACGGCGCCGCCGACGCGGACACCGCGCTCGCCCTCGTCGCGGTCCTCGTCGCCCGCCGCACCGAGGAGGGCCGCGAGGCCGTCGAGCAGATGCGCCGCGGCGCCACCCAGACCGAGGCGGCCCGCGCGCTGGGCATCAGCAAGCAGGCCGTCTCCCAACGACTCTCCACCGCGGCCTGGCACGTCGAGACCGCGGGACGACGACTGGCCGAACGACTCCTACGCAAGGCGGACACGTGACGACCCTCGCCCTCCTCGCCCTCGGCGTCGCCGCGCTCGCACCCCTGGTGCTCGCCGCGCCCCGCGGGCCCCGCTGGATGTCGCAGTGGGCGGCGCCGATCGTGGTCGTGCTCGCCCTGGCCGTCGCGGCGGTCGCCGCGTCCGCCGCCGCACCGGTCACAGGGTTCGCCCTCGCCGCGACCCTCGTCCTGTGCGTCGCGGCCGCGATCACCGGCGGGGCGCCCCTCGTGCTGGCCGCGTTCCACATCGCGCGCCGCCAGCCCGACGCCGGATCCGACCCGCGACCCGACGCCGGGCCGCTGCGCGGCGGACGGATCATCGGCCTCCTCGAGCGTGCCGCCGTCGCCGTCTCGATCCTCGCCGCCTGGCCGGAGGGCATCGCCGTCGTCCTGGCGGTCAAGGGACTGGCCCGCTACCCCGAACTGCGCGAACCGCACGCGTCGGAACAATTCATCATCGGCACGTTCACCAGTGTGCTCTGGGCGATCGCGGTGTGCGGAACGGGACGCGCCCTCATCACGTAACCCCTCCAGGTCCGGAAACATTCACCCCGGGGGTGCGTGAGACCAGCCCTGGGGGTGCTGGGTTCCCGCCTCGGCGCGGACGAGAGTCGTACTCGTCCAAGCCCGAGGGAGACCATCCGTGCCTACCGATTTCGTGTCACACGTCCGCGCCCAGGTCGCCGTGTACGGCGACGACCGGTCCTACGTCTACCACCGTGAGGTCGGCCGGGAACTCGTCACCGAGACGGTGACCTACCGCGAACTGGACCGGGACGCCCGCGCGCTGGCGGTGTGGCTGTCGACGCGGCCCGAGTCCGCACACCCGGTGATGCTGCTGTACGTCGACGGAATCGACTTCCTCCGCGCGTTTCTCGGATGCCTCTACGCCGGGGTGGTCGCCGTGCCCGCTCCGGTCCCGCACGACGCGCGCAGCATGCAGCGGGTCGCGACGATGTTCGCGGACGCCGACGTGCACCTCGTGCTCACCACGTCCGCGGTCGCCGAACCGCTCGACAGCTGGATCCGCGAGTCCGGGCTCGCCGCCACCGACACCGCCGAACTCGGCGACCCCGACCACTGGCGCCTACCCGGCCTCGACGCAGGCACCCTGGCCTTCCTCCAGTACACGTCCGGTTCCACCAGCGAACCGAAGGGCGTGATGGTGACCCATGGCAACCTGCTGCACAACGCGGCGGCCATCACCGACGCAATCGGTGGCGACGACACGGTGACCGTCGCCGGCTGGCTCCCGCACTTCCACGACATGGGGCTGATCGGCATGCTGCTGTCGCCGCTCTACGCCGGCGGGAACCTCGCGTTCATGTCGCCGATGGCCTTCCTCAAACGGCCGGTGCGCTGGTTGCAGCTGATCGACCGGTACCGCGCCGACATGACCCTCGGCCCGAACTTCGCGTACGACCTCGTCGCCCGACGGATCCCGGACGACCAACTGGCCGGACTGGACCTGTCCTCGGTGCGGGTGGCCCTGAACGGGGCCGAACCCATCCGGCCCCGCACCCTCGACGCCGTGATCGACCGGCTCGGGCCCGTCGGTTTCCGGGCGGGCGCCTTCCTGACCGCATACGGCATGGCCGAGGCGACCCTGCTCGCCACCGCCAGCGAGGTCGGCTGCGCTCCAAGATATCTCGACGTCGACGCGGCCGCGCTGGAGCGCCACGAACTGACCCCGAAGGCCGGCGGCGCCCGGCTGGTCGGCAGCGGCAGGCCGTTCGGCTGCGACATCCGCATCGTCGACCCGGACACCGGCCGGGAGCAACCGCCCGGCCGCATCGGGGAGATCTGGATCTCCGGCGGCAGCGTCGCCGCCGGCTACTGGAATCGGCACGACGAGACCGCGGAGAAGTTCCACGCCACCCTCGACGGCGACGGACCGTACCTGCGCACCGGCGACCTCGGGGTATTCGACGACGGG
The DNA here is from genome assembly GCF_019378875.1 of Rhodococcus sp. USK10. Taxonomy (NCBI): domain Bacteria; kingdom Bacillati; phylum Actinomycetota; class Actinomycetes; order Mycobacteriales; family Nocardiaceae; genus Rhodococcus; species Rhodococcus sp. USK10. Next base: position 8,310,334 of record NZ_CP076048.1, on the reverse strand, counting down.
CACCTCTACGTCACCGGCCGCCTGAAGGACCTGCTGATCGTCAACGGCCGCAACCTGTACCCGCAGGACGTCGAGGAGGCCGTGCGGGACGTGCATCCGGCGCTCACCGGTTCCGCCGGGGTGGTGTTCTCGCTCGACACGGGGCAGCACGAGCGGCTGCTGGTGATCCACGAGGTCAGGACTGCGCTGATCGACGACCTGACACTGCCCGCGCTCGCCCGCCGGATCAGGCTCTGCGTCGCCCGGACCTTCGACGTCCACGCGCCGAGCGTGGTGCTGGTCGACCGGCGCGGCGTGCACCGCACCACCAGCGGGAAGGTCCAGCGCAGATCGATGCGCGCCTCGTTCCTCCGGTCCCGCGTCGACGCCGTCCTGCACGAGGACATCGACCCGGCAGTGCAGCGCCTCCGGACCACCACCACCGCCGTGCCCGCCTGACCCCGATCACCGACCAGGAGAACCCGATGCCAGTCCCCGAGCAGATCACCCGCCGCGACCTCGCCCCCGTCATCGACTGGCTCGCACGCCGGGTCGCCGACCACACCGAACGGCCGGTGCACGACGTCGATCCGCACCTCCCCCTCGCCGAGCTGGGAATCGAATCGGTGTCCGCGGTGAGCCTGTGCGGCGAGATCGAGGACCGCTGGGACCTCGAACTCGATCCGACCGTGGTGTTCGACTATCCGACGATCGCCGAGCTCGCCGTCTTCGTCGTCGCCGAAACCACACTGCGGCACCGGAAGGCCTCATGACCGACGTCGCGATCGTGGGCCTCGACTGCCGCTTCCCGCAGGCCCCCGACGCCGCCGCGTTGTGGGCGCTGCTGATGGGCGGGGGCGACGGCATCACCGACGTCCCCGCAGGACGCTGGAACGCGGACACCGTGTTCGACGCCGCCGGTGGTCCCGGCTCGGTCAACAACCGCAGCGGCGGATTCCTCGCCGACGCGGACGCCTTCGACCACGACTTCTTCGGCATCGCACCCCGCGAGGCCGCGGCGATGGACCCGCAACAGCGGCTGCTGCTGCAGTCGGCGTGGCGGGCGTTCGAGGACGCCGCACTCGATCCGCGGGCCCAGGCCGGTTCGAACACCGGTGTGTACGTCGGCGTCATGGCCAACGAGTGGAGTCTCCAGATGCGCGACCTCCCGCGCATCACTCCGCAACTCGGCAGCGGCAACGGCTATTTCATGACCGCCAACCGGGTGTCCTACCAGCTGAACCTGCAGGGCCCGAGCATGGCGATCGACACCGCCTGCTCGTCGTCGCTCGTCGCGGTCCACCTGGCCTGCGTGGCGCTGCGGTCCGGGGACTGCGACCAGGCCCTCGCCGGGGGCGTCAATCTCACGCTGACCCCCACGGTGAACGTCTTCTACACGCAGGCCGGGCTGTCCGCGCCGGACGGCCGGTGCAAACCGTTCAGCGGGGCCGCCGACGGAATCGGCCGCGGCGAGGGCGTCGCGGTACTCGTGTTGCGCCGGCTCGCGGACGCGCAGGCGGAGGGCCTGCCGATCTACGCCGTCATCAAGGGCAGCGCCGTCAACAACGACGGCCGCAGCAACGGGATCACCGCCCCCAACCGCTGGGCCCAGCAACAGGTCGTCGAAAAGGCGTACCGGCGTGCGGGTGTCACGCCCGCACAGGTCGCGTTCGTCGAGGCGCACGGCACCGGGACGGTGCTCGGCGACATGATCGAGATCAAGGCCCTCGGTCACCTCCACGCGGTGCCCCGCCCGCAGCCGTGCGCAATCGGGTCGATCAAGGGCAATCTCGGTCACACCGAGGGCGCGGCCGGGGTGGCCGGTCTGATCAAGGCAGCCCTGGCGCTGCACCACCGGGTGGTACCGCCCAGCCGCGGCGCGGCCGAGGTCAACCCGCGACTCCGGTTGGCGGACAACGGTCTTCAGATCCTGTCCGAGCCGATGCCACTACCCGGCGGCGACGTGCACGGCGCCGTCAGCAGTTTCGGGCTCGGCGGCACCAACGCCCACCTGCTGCTGGCCGCGGCACCCGCCGGCGGCCCGCCCGCGGAGAGTACGGGCGGCGGCGTGCTCACCGTGTCGTCGAACGACCGGGACGGCCTCGCCCGCAGCGCCGCCGCCCTGGCCGACGACCTGCTCGCCCACCCCGACGCCGAACTGGGCCGGGTGTGCTGGAGCACCAACACGGTCAAGGCATCCGGGCGTCACCGTCTCGCGCTCCCCGCCCACGACCGGAACCAGGCCGCCACGACACTGCGCGCGGCGGCCGGCGACGAACACCTGCTCGAGTCGCTGTCCGGGACGGCCCGCCCCGTCAGCGTCGGCTGGTTCTTCACCGGTCAGGGCGCGCAGTACCCGGGAATGTCCCGCGCCCTGCACGAGAACCATGGCGCGTACCGGCGGGCGTTGTCGGACGTGGACGAGCGGATGACGCCGCATCTGGGCCGCTCGGTCCGGGACGTGCTGTTCGATGCCGGCGACGAGATCCACCGTACCGAGTTCGCGCAGCCCGCCCTGTTCGCGGTCGAATACGCGCTGGCCCGGACGCTCGGGGAACTGGGCATCGAACCGGCGTGGCTGCTCGGTCACAGCGTCGGCGAATACGCGGCCGCGGCGCACGCCGGCGTGTTCGGCCTCGACGACGCGTGCCGGCTGATCGTCGCGCGGGGACGGTTCATGCAGCAACTGCCCGCCGGCGGCGCGATGCTGGCGGTACGGGCCACCGCGGACGACGTCGCCGGCCTGCTCGCCGGCGAACCCGCGGCCGCACTGGCGGCGGTGAACGGGCCGCGGGACGTGGTGCTGTCGGGGGAGGCAGGCGCGGTCGACCGGATCGGCGCCGCGCTGACCGCGGCCGGAGTCCCCGTCCGCCGGCTCACCGTCTCGCACGCCTTCCACTCCCCCGCGATGGCGCCGATCCGGGACGCGTTCGCGGAGGTCGCCGCCGACTGCACATACAGCCCGCCCGAGATCCCGATCTTCTCGACCACCCGCGGTCGGCTGCTCGACGTCGACGAACCGATGGACGCGACGTACTGGACCGACCACATCACGGCGACCGTGCGGTTCGCGGACGCCGCCGCGGCCGCCCTGGCCTGCGATCCGACCCACCTGATCGAGGTGGGCCCCGCCCGAATCCTGTTGCCGCTGACCGTCCGCGCCCATCCGGGCTCGCCGGCGCGGCACCTGGCGCCGTGCCCCGGCCCGGCCGGCACCGGCGACGAGCTTCCCGCAATCGTCGCCGCCCTGTACCGGGGCGGCCACGACCCGGCGTGGGATGCGCTGTACGAGCCGGGTGTCCGGGTCCGCCGGCGGCTGCGCGGCTACCCGTTCGCGACCACCGCCCGCTTCTGGACACCCGAGGACGCACCCGCCGCCGCGGCTCAGCCCACCGAACCCGCAGCACCCACCGTCACATCCGAACCCACCGTCACTGCAGAGACCGAGGACACCACCATGGACCACCTGATCGCCCTCTTCCGGGAGCAGGCCGCCGTACTCGCTGCCGCCGCCGGGGTCCCCGCGACGGTCCAGTCCGCCCCGGCGGCGTCCCCGGACGCCGGGCCGGGTCCCGCGGCGGCGACCGACGACACCGCGACCCGGGTGCGCGCGGAAGTCGCACGGGTCAGCGGATTCCCCACGACCGCGCTGACGGCGACGCAGACGATCGCCGGCGACCTCGGATTCGACTCGATCATGATCACCGACCTGTTCGGCGGGTTGCGCCGCGCCTTCCCCGGGCTCGTCGTCGAACCGGACTGGTTCACACCGGGCCGCACGCTCGGCGAGGTGATCGACCACGTGACGGCGCACCGCGTCCCCGGGTCGCGGCCCACCGTCGCGCCCGTCCCGGACCCGGAACCGTCGGTGGCACCCGAGTTCCGCATCGCCGACTTCCCGGAGGTGCAGGCGCTCGACGCACGGCTGACCGCCGCCGAGGGGCTCGGCGTCACCAACCCGTACTTCCTCGTCAACGACGGCATCACCCGGGACACGTCGACGATCGACGGCGCGGAGGTCCTCAACTTCTCCAGCTACAACTACCTCGGCATGTCCGGGCACCCGGCCGTCGTCGCCGCGGTCCAGGACGCCGTCGCCCGCTACGGCAGCTCCTGCTCGGCCAGCCGCGTGCTGTCCGGGGAGAAACCGGTACACCGCGAACTCGAGGCCGCACTGGCCGGGCTGCTGGGAACCGAGGACGCCATAGCCCTGGTCAGCGGACACGCCACCAACGTCACGGTCATCGGCCACCTCCTCGGGGAGGGTGACCTCGTGGTCCACGACAGTCTCGCGCACGACAGCATCCTGCAGGGCTGCGCACTGTCCGGCGCCACCCGGCGCCCGTTCCCGCACAACGATCACGCGGCGCTCGATGCCCTGCTCACCGCGATCCGCTCCCGGTACCGGCGGGTCCTCGTTCTCATCGAAGGCGTCTACAGCCAGGACGGCGACATCCCGGACCTGCCCGCGATGATCGCAGTGAAGGAGAAGCACCAGGCGCTGATGATGATCGACGAGGCGCACAGCATCGGGGTGCTCGGCGCCACCGGCGGCGGCATCGGCGAGCACTTCGGCGTCGACCGCGACGACGTGGAACTGTGGTCGGGCACGACGTCGAAGGCGCTGGCCGGCTGCGGCGGCTACGTCGCCGGCAGCGCCGAACTCATCCGGTTCCTGAAGTACACGACGCCCGGCTTCGTCTACAGCGTCGGGATGACGCCCATGAATGCCGCGGCGTCCCTCGCGGCGATCCGGCAGATGCGCGCCGAACCCGAGGCCCTCGACCGGTTGCGTCGCAACTCCCGGCTGTTCCTGCGGCTCGCCGCGGACGCCGGAATCGACACCGGGGACAGCCGGGACACCCCGGTCATCCCCTGCATCGTCGGGGATTCGCTGCGCACCCTCGCGCTGTCGGGCGCGCTGCTCCGGCGCGGCATCAACGTCAACCCGATCCTCTACCCGGCAGTGCCGGAGAACCTCGCGCGGTTGCGCTTCTTCGTCACCTCCTGCCACACCGAGGAGCAGATCCGGTCCACCGTGGCGGCTCTCGCCGAGGAACTCGCCGCGCTCGTCGCGGCCGCGTAACGCCATGCCGCTCCAGCTGTTCTGCTTCCCGCACGCCGGCGGCGGGCCCACGACGTACCGGCACTGGCACCGCGCCCTGAACCCGCACGTGTCGGTGCGGCCGGTGCACCTGCCCGGGCGCGGAGGCAGGGCCGGGTTCACCGACGTCGAATCCCTCGTCGCCGCACTCGACTGCGAACTCGGCGAACAGCTCACGGCGCCGCACGTGTTCTTCGGGCACAGCATGGGTGCGCTGGTGGCGTACCGGCTCGCGTGCCGTCGACGCGCGACCGGTCGCCCGCTCCCGCGGGCGCTGCTGCTGTCCGGATACGCAGCCCCGCACCTGCCCGCGCCGCTGCCGCCGGTCGACGACCTGGACGACGCGACCCTGATCGCGATGCTGCGCGCCGCCGGGGGTGTTCCCGCCGGCCTCCCGGACCTGCCGGAGTTCCCCGCCCACCATCTTCCCGCGCTGCGGGACGATCTGCGCCTGTGCACCGGCTACCGCGACGCCGCAGACCCGCCCCTCAGCTGCCCGGCGCACGTGTTCGGCGGGGACGCCGACCCGCTGGTCGGCGAGCGGGAACTACGCGCCTGGGATCGGCACACCACCCGGCTGTCCGGGGTGCACCTCCTGGCGGGCGATCATTTCTACCTCGACCACGCACCCGAACAGCTCTTCCGGGTGCTGCGGCCGTTGCTGCGCCGCTACGCCGCGGCCCGGTAGGCGGCGTCAGAACAGGCGGGACGGTCAGCCGCCGTGCGGGGGGACGGGCGGCGGCAGCTGCCCGTGCGCTCCCCCCGGGTACAGCGGCGCGTGCTCGTCGACGCCGCCGGGCTTGGTGAGCGGTCCCGGACCGTCGACGGGCTGCCGTGCCTCGACCTCCGCGGCGCGGACGGCCTGCGCGATGGCCGGGTCGGACTTGGTCTCGAACCAGTCGGCGACCTCTTCCGAATCGTCCTCGGGCTTGGGCAGATCCTCGTCCGTGTTGGACGGTTCGTACCGGAACACCCCGTCCTGCCCCTGCGCGCCGAGAGTCTTCGCGAAACCCTTGAGGGCGTCACCGAAGTCGCTGGGCACCAGCCACACCTTGTTCGCATCGCCCTGCGCCATCTGCGGCAACGTCTGCAGGTACTGGTACGCGAGGAGTTCGGGGGTGGGTTTGCCGGACTTGATTGCGGCGAACACTTTTTCGATCGCCTTCGCCTGGCCCTGCGCCTGCAGGTACTTGGCGGCCCGGTCGCCCTGCGCCCGCAGGATCCGGGACTGCCGCTCACCCTCGGCGGTGAGGATCGACGCCTGCTTCGCGCCCTCCGCGGCGAGGATGCGGGACTGCTTGTCGCCCTCCGCCGTCTTGATGGCCGATTCCCGGTGCCCCTCGGCGGTGAGGATGGTGGCCCGCTTCTCGCGGTCCGCCTTCATCTGCTTCTCCATCGACTCCTGGATCGACGGCGGCGGGTCGATGCTCTTGAGTTCGACGCGGGCGACGCGCAGACCCCAGCGGCCGGTGGCCTCGTCCAGCACCCCGCGCAGCTGCCCGTTGATGGAGTCACGGGAGGTGAGCGTCTCCTCCAGCGTCATACCGCCGACGACGTTGCGCAGCGTGGTGGTGGTCAACTGTTCGACACCGACGATGTAGTTGCTGATCTCGTACACCGCGGCCTGCGGGTTGGTGACCTGGAAGTACACCACGGTGTCGATGTTCAGCGTCAGGTTGTCCTGGGTGATCACCGGCTGCGGCGGGAACGACACCACCCGTTCGCGCAGATCCACCTTGGCCCGGATGCGGTCCGCGAACGGGATCAGGAACGTCAGCTGACCCGACACGGTCCGCGAGTACCGGCCGAGTCGCTCGATCACCGCGGCCTCGGCCTGCGGCACCAGCGCCACCGATTTGGCCACCACCAGCGCAACGAACAACACGAGCACGATCAACACGATGAGTGCTGCCATCTACGGTCCCCTCCATACGACGGCGGTCGCGCCGTCAATTTGCATTACCGTCACGGTCGTTCCCGGTGGATACACTTCCGTGCTGTCGAGCGGGCGGGCCGTCCACACGTCCCCGCCGAGTTTGATCTGCCCGGCGTGCTCGGCGACTTCCTCGAGCACCAGCGCCTGCTTGCCGGTGAGCGCCGCGATGCCCGTCGGGGTCGGCGGCGGTGTCTCGAACTTGCGCAACAACACCGGGCGCACCCCGAGGATCAGCGCGAGGGACAGTATTCCGAAGATCACCGCGTCGACCCAGACCGGGAAGTCGGTGATCGCAGTGACCCCGGCCGTGGCCAGCGCACCGCCCGCCAGCATGAGGAGGAAGAAGTCCCCCGTCAACGCTTCCGCGGCGGCGAGCAGCACCCCCGCTACCAGCCAAATCAATGCAGCCACAACACCATCTAACCAGAATCTCCGGAACCGACGGTGACGAAGTCGACCAGCTGTTCGACCGCCCCGATCAGCGGCGCCTCCAGGTCGCGGAACGTGTCGACGGCCGAGTACACCCGGCGCCACCCGTCGCGCGGTGTCCCCCAGCCCAACTCGCGGCACACCCCGGTCTTCCAGTCCTCACCGCGCGGAATCTTCGGCCACGCCGCGATGCCCACCGCCGACGGGCGGACCGCTTCCCACACGTCGATGAACGGGTGCCCGGTGACGAGCACGTTCGGCCCGAGCCCCTGCGTGAGCTGGGTTTCCTTGGATCCGGTGACGAGGTGGTCGACGAGCACACCGACCCGCCGTCCCGGTCCGGGACGGAACTCGGCGAGCCGCTCCCCGAGGTTGTCGAGACCCTCGAGGTGCTCGACGACGACCCCCTCGACGCGCAGGTCGTGTCCCCACACCCGTTCCACGAGGGCGGCGTCGTGCACGCCCTCCACCCAGATCCGGCTGGCCAGCGCGGTCCGGGCCCGCAGTCCCTCCATCTTCGTCGACCCCGACGCCGACCGGGTGGCCGCCGGACCGGCGGGCTTGGCCGCGGGACGCACCAGGGTGACCGGTTTCCCGTCGATCAGGAACGCCGCCTCCCGCATCGCGAACAACCGGGTGCGCCGCGCCCCGTCCTCGAGCCGGACGAAATCGCCGTCGTAGGTGCGTTCGAACCCCACCACCGCACCGCAGAACCCGGTGCCCGCGTCCTCGACCACGAGGTCCCGCTCGGCCGGGACCGTCGGCGTCACCGGCTTCCTCGCGCGTGGGTGTCCGGAAAAGATGTCGCCGTATCTGTCGCCTCCGCTCACGGGCGCTGACGCTATGCGAGCGGCGCCGTTACGCACACGCCGCCACGCCGACATATGCTCGTTTATCGTGACTTCACCCAGCGCCACTCTCACCGTGTGGGCCAGTTCCTGGCTCGCCGGGAACAGTGCACCCGACGACGTCATCGACGCCCTCCACGCGTGGGCGCCGATGCATCTCGCCTGCGCGGAGGATCAGGACACGGCCCAGCGCACCGGGCTGCCGTGGCCCGACCCGCAGGACGCCGGGGTGACGGCGCTGCTGCAGACGATGCGCCGTTCCGTGTCGCAACCCGAGACCGAGATCCGGCTGGTCCTGCCCGGGCCGGGCGACGTGAGGGGACTGCCCGCGGGCACCGGGTTCGCGTCCGCCGCGATCGGCACCGGCGAGGGTGTCCTCGTCGGGCCGCCCGGCCGTCCCGGGACGGGGCTCGTCCCGCACGTCGAGGGTCCCGACGTGCTGCGGTGGACGGTGTCGACGATCGAGCGACTCCCCCTCGACGCCCACCACACCGGTCTGGGCGAGGCCGAGTTCACGATGCGGGAGGCGGTGCGCGATGCCGCGCTCGAGGCCCTGCACATGCTCGACTCCGGGTTCGGCACCGATCCGCGCGCGCTGATCGCCGACGCGCTGGCGAAGTCCGCGCTGCACCGGTATCCGACGACGATCGCGCCGCGGGCGCTGCGGATCCTGGACTCGGCCGATCAGGTGGCCGCGATCCTCACCGTCGCCGAGCAGATGGCCCCGGCCCGCACGGTGTCCGCGTCGGGCGCGGCCACCCTCGAGGATCTGCTGCGGCCGCTGCGTTCGGCGGTGCGCTCGGCGCGCACCGCCGCCGTCAATGCGTGTGCGCGGGACGGCCTGACGGCCTGACGACGGCCTTGCAGCAGTCGACCGCGCAGGACGCGCCGTCCAGGGTGGACCCGAGCAGCGGCTCGGATCCGAGCCGCGCGGCGGACGCACCGGTCAGCTGTTCGGCGACGAGTTCGACGACGAGTTCCGCGAACCGCCGATCCGTCCCGGGTGTGGCCGCGCGCACGAAGTCGATGCCGAGTTCGGCGGCCTTGTCCCGCGCCTCGGTGTCCAGGTCCCACACCACCTCGAGGTGATCGGAGACGAATCCCACCGGGCACACGATCACCGCGCGCACGTCTTCGCCGGCGAGGGCGTCGAGGTGGTCGCAGATGTCCGGTTCGAGCCACGGCACCTGCGGTGGCCCGGACCGGGACTGCCACACCAGATCGAAGTCGTCGAAACCGGCGGCGCGGGCGGTGAGCGCGGCGGCCTCGGCCACCTGCCTGCTGTAGAGGCGACCGCCTTCCGCGGGCGGACCGGCGTTCACGTCCGCGGCGACCGGCACGGAGTGGGCGGTGAACACCAGCCGCGCGTCTGCCCGGTGTTCGGCGGGGAGCTGCGCGGCGGCCGCGCGGACCGCGTCGGCGAACGCCCCGATCAGCAGCGGGTGGTCGTAGTACTGCCGCAGCTTCAGCAGGTGCGGCGCCCCGTCGCCGGCCGCGGCCCGCGCCCGGGACACGTCCTCGTGGTACTGCCGGCATCCCGAGTACCCGCCCCACGCCGACGTCGGGAACACCAGGGCCGAGCGGACCCCGTCCGCACCCATCCGGGCGACCGTGTCCTCGACCATCGGATGCCAGTTCCGGTTGCCGAAGTAGACTGGCAGATCGATTCCGGCGCTTACCAATTCGGATTCGACGCGGGAGATGATGTCGCGGTTGAGGGCGTTGATCGGCGACACACCCCCGAAATGCAGGTAGTGCTCGGCGACCGCGTCCAGACGTTCGGGCGGCACCCCGCGGCCCCGGGTGACGTTCTCCAGGAACGGGCGCACGTCCTCAGGCTTCTCCGGGCCCCCGAACGACAACAGAAGAAGGGCGTCGAACCGGGAATCGGAACCGTCCGTCGAATTCACAGCGCTCATGATCCCCATCTTCCGTGCTGCCGTTCGGGGCGCACTCCCCGGGTAGTGCTCTAGCCGGCCATCGCGTGGGCGCCGCCGTCGACGTAGATGATCGACGCGGTGGTGCCGGGCAGCCAGTCGGACAGCACAGTGCACACGGTCTTCGCGACCGGCTCCGGGTCGTCGACGTTCCAGCCGATGGGCGCGCGCTCGTCCCACGCCGTGTTCAGCTCGTTCATCTGCTTGGCGTCGTCGGTGGCGGTGCCGGCGATGGCCTTGGCGGCGAGGGTCTTGATCGGGCCGGCCGCGACGAGGTTGGAGCGGATGCCGCGTTCGCCGACCTCCTTGGCGACATACCGGTTCACCGACTCGAGGGTGGCCTTGGCGACGCCCATCCAGTTGTAGAACGGCACCGCGCGCGCCGGGTCGAAGTCCATGCCGACGATCGACGCGTTGTCGTTGAGCACCGGCAGTAGCGCCTTCGACAGGGACGCGTACGAGTAGGCCGACACCTCGAACGCCACGCCGACGTCGGACCACGGTGCGTCGAAGAACGGGCTGCCCAGGCAGGACCGCGGCGCGAACGCGATGGAGTGCACGACGCCGTCGACACCCTCCGGCGCGATCTCCCGGATGCGGTCGGCGAGGCTCGCGAGGTGCTCAGGATTTTGCACGTCGAGTTCGAGGGCCGGCGGCACCGGCTGCGGCAACCGCTGCGCGATCCGGTCGATCAGCCGCAGACGGTCGAATCCGGTGATGATCACCTTGGCGCCCTGTTCCTGGGCGACCTTGGCGACGTGGAACGCGATGGACGCGTCCGTGATGATGCCGGTGACGAGAATGGTCTTACCTTCGAGCAATCCGCCCATGAGGTGTCCTCCTGTGAAGAAAAGTCCGGGAAGTGGTGTGGGAGTTCTAGTGGCCCATGCCGAGGCCGCCGTCGACGGGGATCACCGCGCCGGAGACGTACGCGGAATCGTCGGAGGCCAGGAAGCTCACCACCGCGGCGACCTCCTCGGGCTTGCCCTGCCGCTGCAGCGGGACGGCGCCGGTGATCATGTCCTTGTACTTGTCGTCGAGGACCGCGGTCATGTCGGTGTCGATGAATCCCGGGGCCACCACGTTCGCGGTGATCGACCGGGACCCGAGTTCGCGGGTCAGCGACCGCGCGATGCCGACCACACCGGCCTTCGACGCCGCATAGTTGACCTGGCCGGGACCGCCGGCGAGGCCGACGACCGACCCGAGGAACACGAACCGGCCGAACCGGGACCGCAGCATCGAGCGGGTGGCGCGCTTCGCGACGCGGAACGCGCCGGTCAGGTTGGCATCGACGACGGAGGTGAACTGCTCCTCGGTCATCCGCATGATCAGCGTGTCGTCGGTGATGCCGGCGTTCGCGACGAGGACCTCGACCGGACCCTGATGCGCCTCCACTTCCTTGAAGGCGCGGTCGATCGACTCGGTGTCGGTGACGTCGCACTGGACGCCGAACAGGCCCTCGGGCGCACCCGAACCGCGGTGCGTGACCGCGACCTTGTGCCCGTCCGCCGCGAGGCGCTGCGCGACAGCGAGGCCGATCCCGCGGTTGCCGCCGGTGACGAGCACCGACCGGGGAGTGGACACCGTCCTCACCGACGCGTCGGTAGTTTCTGGGGTAGACATGCGGATAAACCTATCTGTTCAGATGTGCAGGAGTGGAAACGCGGGGCGGCCGTCAGCAGGGCGCTGGTGCCGGGAACGCCGCCGCAGCGAAGATCACGGCAGCCGTTGGCGCAGGACCAGCGCGAGGATCAGCCCCGCCGTCGCGGAGAGGACACCCAGCACGAGCCACGGGCGGCTGGCGTCTCCGCGGGTGGTCTCGAATCCGATCTGCTCCTCGAGGGTGTCGTAGACGTCCCGCAGTTCCTCCAGGCTCGACGCCGTGAAGAAGCTGCCGCCGGAGAGATTCGCGATCTCCCGCAGCGACGGGTCGTCGACGGGTACCGGGATGCGTTCGTCCTCGATCTCGACCTTGCCGTAGCTGGTGCCGAACGAGATCGTCGAGATGGGAACGTCCTTGTCCTTCGCCTGCCGCGCCGCGGTGAACCCGCCGCGCGGATCGTCCGGATTCTCGGGGACCGTCTGCTTGCCGTCGGAGAGCAGCACGATGCGGGCGGGCGGCGCCTGATCACTGCCGCCGAGCACCGCGGCCAGCGTGTCGATCGACTGCAGCGACGTGAAGATCGCCTCACCGGTGGCGGTCCGCTCGCTCAGCTGCAGATTGTCGATCGCGACCTTGGTGGCCTCCCGGTTGGTGGTCGGCGACACCAGCACCGACGCGGTGCCCGCGAACGCGACGAGACCGAGGTTGATGCCGGGGGTGAGCCCGTCGGCGAACGACTTCGCGGCGTCCTGCGCGGCGGCCAGCCGGGTCGGTTCCACGTCGGTCGCCTTCATCGACAACGACACGTCGATGACGAGGATCACGGTGGCCCGGTTCCGCGGAACCCGCTTGTCCTCCGTCGGCCCGGCCAGCGCCACGCTGAAGAACACCAGCGCCAGCACCATCAGCAGCGCCGGAATGTGCCGGGCCCGGCCCGGCCGCGACGGCGCGACCTTCTCGAGCAGCGCGTAGTTGGTGAACCGCAGGGTGTGCTTCTGCCGCTGCCGCTGCACCCACACGTATCCCGCGACCAACGCCACGACGACCAGGAGGAACAGCAACCACCACGGTGAGGTGAACTGCGAAAGACTCACCGGCGGGACCTCTGGTTCGTCGCGGTCCCGTAACTGTGCTTCCGGGCGGACACGAACCGCACCACGTCCGAGATCCAGTCCCGGTCGGTCCGCAGACCGAGCAGCGGGGCACCGCACCGCCGCAACGACTGCTCCACCTGCAGGCGGTGCTCCTCCGCGGCGCGCGCGAAGTCGGCGCGCAGTTGCGGTGTGGTCGTGAACTCGCGGGTCCGTCCGGACTCCGGATCGTGCAGCACTACATCCCCCAGGTCGGGTAATTCCAGATCTCGCGGGTCGAGCACCTCGACACCGAGTACGTCGTGGCGGCCCGAGATGGCCCGCAGCGACCGCTCCCAGTCGATCGGTCCCAGGAAGTCACTGATGACGACGGCCAGACCGCGGCGGCGCTGCGGCCGGCGCAACGACTCCACCGCCCCCTGCAGGTCGCCCCGCACTCCGTCCGGGGCGTGCGGGGTGGTCGCGATCTGACGCAACATCGCCTGCGCGTGGATCCGGCCGCCGCGGGCCGGGATCCGGGTGGTCTGGGCGCCGGTCGAGACGATCGCCCCGATCCGGTTGCCGCCGCCGCTGGTCAGATGCGTGACGGCGGCGGCCGCGGCCACCACCAGGTCCCGCTTCTCGCACCCGGCGGTACCGAAGTCGAGGCTCGCCGACAGGTCGACGACGAGCCACGTCTCCAGCTCCCGGTCGGCGACCGACTGCCGGACGTGCGGGTGTGTCGTCCGGGCGGTCACCGACCAGTCCATCTGACGCACGTCGTCACCCGGCTGGTACTCGCGCGCATCACCCGGCTCGGAGCCCGGACCCGGGATCAGGCCCAGATGGTCGCCGTGCAGCACACCGTCGAGGCGGCGGCGGACGGTCAGTTCCAGTGTCCGCAGCGCGGCGGACAGTTTCGGATCACGGAGTTCGCCGGAGCGAAACGACGGCGGCGGGCCGGAACTCTGCGAACCGGCGGTACGCGCACTCACCGTGGCTGGCTCATCGCCGTCGGTCCGGGCACCGACGTGGACGGGACGGGCGGTCCGTTGTGACCGGCGGGAGCGGCCGGGACCGCCGTCGGCTGCGCGGCGATCTGCGGCAGACCCACCGTCTGCAGCACACGGGAGATCACGTCGTCCGGGCTCACCTCGTCGGCGAGAGCGTCGTAGGACAGCACGAGACGGTGACGGAGCACGTCCGGGATCACCTCGAGCACGTCCTGCGGCACGACGTAGTCACGCCCGCGCAGCAACGCCAGTGCCCGCGCCGAGGAGATGATGCCCAGCGTCGCACGCGGAGACGCGCCGTACGCGATCCAGCCGTCGACGTCGGGAAGACCGAACTCCGCAGGCGTGCGGGTGGCCGCGATGACCCGCACCACGTAGTCGACGAGCGCATGGTGCACGAACACACCGCTCGCGACCTTCTGCAGCCGGACCAGTTCCTCGGGATCGAGAACCTGATGCGGTTCCGGCGCGTCGACACCCATCCGGTAGACGATCTCGCGCTCCTCCTCCACCGTCGGGTAGTCGACGAGGATCTTGAACAGGAAGCGGTCGCGCTGCGCCTCCGGCAACGGGTACACACCCTCGTTCTCGATCGGGTTCTGCGTCGCCATCACCAGGAACGGGTCGGGCATGTGGTACCGCTTGCCGCCGATCGAGACGTGCCGCTCGGCCATCACCTCGAGCAGCGCCGACTGCACCTTCGCCGGTGCGCGGTTGATCTCGTCGGCGAGCACGAAGTTCGCGACGACCGGGCCGAGTTCGGTGTCGAACTCCTCCCGCCCCTGCCGGTAGATGCGTGTACCGATCAGGTCGGTGGGCACCAGATCCGGGGTGAACTGGACGCGCGAGAACGACCCGCCGACCACCTTCGCGAACGTCTCGACGGCCAGGGTCTTCGCCACACCCGGCACACCCTCGAGCAGCACGTGCCCCTTCGCGAGCAGACCGACCAGGATCCGCTCCACCAGCCGGTCCTGCCCGACGATCACGCGCTTGACCTCGTAGATCGCGCGTTCCAGCGTCTGGACGTCGGCGGCGAGACTGGGCGCGACCGACTTCGTCATCGAGGTCTGCGGGCCCGAATCCCGTGAGGGTGCCTTCGGCGCGGTGGCGTTCCGGGGACCCGATCCGTTGGCCGCACCCCCGTTCTTCACACCTTCGGGAGCGGCCTTCGCGGGCGACTCCTTCCGGGCTGCACCCTCCGATACCGCATCATCACGTGAGGTCACCAAGAATCCACCGCTTTCACCTAGATCGTTCCGCCCGTTCACGTACTTGCTCAACTATTCCAGGTGCAAGCAACCCCCGCCGCAACCAAGCACGATCCGCACCGCGGACTACTTCATCGACATCATGGATCACGACACCATACGGACAGCGTAAGGGGTCATGCCGTCCCATCGCACCGGGGAGATCTTGACGACGTCTCCCGACTCGGGCGCCTCCAGCATCTGGTCGTCTCCGAGGTACAGAGCGACGTGCTGGCTGGCGTTCGGACCCCAGAAGATCATGTCGCCGCGCTGCATCTCCTCCGAGGGGACCTGCTCGCCCGCGGTGTACTGATAACCGGTGTAGTGCGGCAGCGAGATGCCGATCCCGGCGAACGCGTAGATCATCAGACCGGAGCAGTCGAAACCGACCTTGTTGAAGTCGCCGTAACTGTCGGCGACACCGCCGTCGCGGATGCCCAGGGTGGGGCCTTCCTCGTCGCCGCCGCCCCACGCGTACTCCACACCGATCTGGGACAGGCCGCGGTCGATGACGGTTTCGATGGCCTCACTGCCCGTCAGGTCCTCACCGCTGGTCGACGGTTTCGACTTGGGGGTGGACTTCGGCGTGGTGGTGGCGGAGTCCTCGTCCTCCGAATCGTCCTCGATCGTGGTGTGCGCCCGCTGCCCCGCGGCGAGTTCCGCGGCACGCTGGCGTGCCGCCTCGTTGGCGGCGACACGCGCGGCGGCCTGCGTCGCGGCCTCCCGGGCCGCGGCGGCGATGGCAGCCTTCTGTGCGTCCTCGGCGCGCTTCTGCTCCTCCCACGTCGCGTACGCCTCACGCTGCCCCTCGAGCCCCGCGACGTTCCCGCGGGCGGCGTCGAGCTGGGCCTGCGCGGCCGCTCGGTTGCTCTCGATCTGCGCCTTCTTGGCTGCCTGGTCCTGCAACGCCGACCGGGCGATCGCGATCGCCTGCTCGGCCAGCGACTTCTTCGACGCGGCCTGGTCGGCCGCCACGTCCGCCTGCTGCTTCGCCTCGCGCGCCGCGGAATCCTTGTTGGCCTGGGCGGTCCGGGCGCGCTGCAGACCCTCGAGCACCGCGTTCTGACTGGTGGCGAGAAGTTTCAGCACCTGCGCGCGGTCCAGGACGTCACCGGGCCCCTGGGCGCCGAGGTACGTCGAGATCGCGGACACGTTGGTGCCCTGCGTGTAGCTCGACCGGGCGTACTTGTCGAAGTCCTTCTGCGCCAGTTCGATCTGCGCGCCGGCGTCGCGCAGCGCCTGCTGGGAGGCGCCGACCACACTGGCGGCCAGATCGGCGGCGCTGCGGGCGTTCTGCAGATCGACCAGCGCCCGGTTCACGTCCTCGCGCTTGATGGCGACCTCGTTGTCGAGCTGGGCGAGTTGCTGATCCGCGGAGGCGACCTGATTGATCAGTTCGCTGACCTGCCCGAGGCCCGCCGACACCTGGGTCTGGGCCTGTGCGATGTCGGAGTCGGACGGATTCGGCGGCGGGGGCGGCACTGCGGCGGCCAGGCCGGGCGTGCTGCCGACCAGCGCGCCGACGATGCCCAGTCCGATCAGGAGCCGCACCGCGCGAGCGCGCCTGCGGGAGAAGCTACGGTGCCCCACTCCAGCTCGTGCTTGTCGCTTCACAACTCTCTCCCTCGGTTCTGCACCGATCGCGCAGGCCGCGCTGTGCTCGTCGTGGGGAGAAATTCCGGCAGCCACACCTTCCGCGTTTCGGCGACACCGACCTACGCCGGAACGCCGTCACTCTGGACGTCAATCACCAGCCTGCGACACTTCTTCCCCAAGAGCGCCAAATGCACCGTACGACACTTCCGGACTCTATGGAAACTTTAGTCACAAATAACACATGAGTAATTTGACCAGCGGAAATGCCGAACTGAGAATCGTCGGCGCCATTTACGCGCATCGACGCAGGCAGCGGCCGCACACGGGCGAATCGTGAAATTGCCGCCGAGTTATCCGGGGAATTCGGAAGGCGTCAGGGCTTCTGTCGCTCGTACGTCGTGCCGGCACCCGGGGCACTGTCACCCTTTTTCGCGGTGCCGCCGCCATTCGAGGCGGACGCCCGGCGCGACTTCGCGAAGAACGTCGCGGCCGACGCGATGACGACGATCGCCACGATGACAGCCGTGAACAGCGCCCACGGCGGTCCCGGCTCGACGACCTCGTCGACGAAGTGATTCGCGGAGACCACCGCGTCGCCGGTGTACGTGCGGTCCTGACCCGATTCGAGCAGCACCCGGCTGATCGAATCGCTGTACGTGCCGACCCAACTGGGGCTCAGCACCAGAACGGTGCCGCCCTCCTCCGCGCCGACCTCGGTCGCGAGGTCGCGCAACTGCGAGTCGCGGCCGGGATCCTCGTCCAGCACCACGATGCTCAGCTTGATGCCGTGCTCGGCCGCGCGGTCGACGACGGCGGCGAGTTCACCGGTCTCGTCGGACGGTGCCGACACTCCGTCGTCGGACACGTCCGCGACCACGTCGGAGACGTCGATGTCTTCCGGAAGGTCCGTCGACAACGGGAGGGCCGAATGGACGGGAACCGTGACACGGGCAGGAAGTGCGGTGGCGATAGGGGCAGGCATCTCTCATCCGGGTGTGCTGTAGGAACGTAAGCCTCGCGTGAACACTACGTGAGGTGTCCCCGAAGTTCCGTTCCGTCCGGCCGCGTCCCCGCCGCGGTAGTGGAGAATCGCCGGGGGCACGGGCCCGTTTCCGCCCCGGATTCTCACAGGACAAGCGTACTGTTAGACTATCGGAGGTACCGCGGTAGGGGCCGATTCCGTCATCGCTAGCACGACAGCGCACACGGATCAGCCGTGCCCGCAGTGCCTGCAGCCGTCGACACAGCCCCGTCGGTGGCGACCCTCACATAGACGAGTGGAGCTGACGTGAGCACCAGTATTGATTCATTCGGAGCAAAGGGAACCCTCGAGGTCGGTGAGAACTCCTACGAGATCTTCCGACTCGCGGCCGTCCCCGGCACCGAGAAATTGCCTTACTCCTTGAAGGTTCTCGCCGAGAACCTTCTCCGTACCGAAGACGGAGCCAACATCACCGCGGATCACATCCGCGCAATTGCAGGCTGGGATCCCTCGGCTCAGCCGAGCATCGAAATCCAGTTCACGCCGGCTCGCGTGATCATGCAGGACTTCACCGGCGTTCCCTGCGTCGTCGACCTCGCCACCATGCGTGAGGCTGTCACCGCCCTCGGCGGCGACCCCAACAAGGTCAACCCGCTCTCCCCCGCCGACATGGTCATCGACCACTCGGTCATTCTCGACATCTTCGGCCAGGCCGATGCACTCGAGCGCAACGTCGACCTCGAATACGAGCGCAACGGCGAGCGTTACCAGTTCCTCCGCTGGGGCCAGGGCGCATTCGACGACTTCAAGGTCGTCCCCCCGGGCATGGGCATCGTCCACCAGGTCAACATCGAATACCTGGCACCGACCGTCATGGCACGCAACGGCCAGGCATACCCCGACACCTGCGTCGGCACCGACTCGCACACCACGATGGTCAACGGCCTGGGCGTGCTGGGCTGGGGCGTCGGCGGCATCGAAGCCGAGGCAGCCATGCTCGGCCAGCCGGTCTCCATGCTCATCCCCCGCGTCGTCGGCTTCAAGCTCTCCGGTGAGATCAAGCCCGGCGTCACCGCGACCGACGTCGTGCTCACCGCCACCGAGATGCTCCGCAAGCACGGCGTGGTCGGTAAGTTCGTCGAGTTCTACGGCAAGGGTGTTGCCGAGGTTCCGCTCGCGAACCGCGCAACCCTGGGCAACATGAGCCCCGAATTCGGTTCCACCGCAGCGATCTTCCCGATCGACAGCGAGACGATCGACTACCTGCGCCTCACCGGCCGCAGCGACGAGCAGCTCGCCCTCGTCGAGGCCTACGCCAAGGAACAGGGCCTGTGGCACGATCCCGACAACGAGCCCGTCTTCTCCGAGTACATCGAGCTCGATCTGGGAACCGTTGTTCCCTCGATCGCCGGCCCGAAGCGCCCTCAGGACCGAATCCTGTTGTCGGAGTCGAAGACCGCGTTCCGCAAGGACATCCACAACTACGTGGAAGAGAACTACCCGACCGAGCACACTCAGCTCGACGAGGCCGTCGAGGAATCCTTCCCGGCGTCCGACCCCGCAGTACTGTCGTTTGCCGATGACGGAGCAGTCGACGTTCTCTCCGCCGCCAACGGCGCAGAAGGCCGCCCGAGCAAGCCGGTTACCGTCAAGTCCGACGCAGGCGAGTTCGTTCTCGATCACGGCGCCGTCGTCGTTGCCGGCATCACGTCCTGCACCAACACGTCCAACCCGTCGGTCATGCTCGGCGCTGCGCTGCTTGCGCGTAACGCCGTCGAGAAGGGCCTCGCCACCAAGCCGTGGGTCAAGACCAACATGGCACCCGGTTCACAGGTCGTCACCGACTACTACGAGAAGGCCGGCCTCTGGCCGTACCTCGAGAAGCTCGGCTACTACCTCGGCGGCTACGGATGCACCACGTGCATCGGCAACACCGGCCCGCTGCCCGAGGCAGTCTCCAAGGCCATCAACGACAACGACCTGTCGGTCACCGCTGTGCTCTCGGGCAACCGCAACTTCGAGGGACGCATCTCCCCCGACGTCAAGATGAACTACCTGGCCTCCCCGCCGCTCGTCATCGCCTACGGCCTTGCGGGAACCATGGACTTCGACTTCGAAACCGACTCGCTCGGCGACGACAGCGATGGCAACCCCGTGTTCCTGAAGGACATCTGGCCGTCCACGCAGGAAATCGAAGAGACCATCAAGACGGCGATCAGCCAGGACATGTTCCGCAAGTCCTACGCAACGATCTTCGCGGGCGACAGCCGCTGGCAGAACCTCTCGACCCCTGAGGGTGACACCTTCGAGTGGGACGAGAACTCGACCTATGTCCGCAAGGCTCCGTACTTCGACGGCATGCCGAAGGATCCGGCTCCGGTCAAGGACATCAAGGGCGCTCGAGTCCTCGCCCTGCTCGGCGACTCGGTCACCACCGACCACATCAGCCCGGCAGGTCCGATCAAGTCCGGCACCCCCGCCGCGCAGTACCTCGATTCCCATGGCGTCGAGCGCAAGGACTACAACTCGCTCGGCTCGCGTCGCGGCAACCACGAGGTGATGATCCGCGGAACGTTCGCGAACATCCGTCTGCGCAACCAGCTCCTCGACGACGTCTCCGGTGGCTACACCCGCGACTTCACGCAGGACGGCGGCCCGCAGGCCTTCATCTACGACGCGTCGCAGAACTATCAGAAGGCCGGCATCCCGCTGGTCGTCCTGGGCGGCAAGGAGTACGGCTCCGGATCGTCGCGTGACTGGGCCGCCAAGGGCACCAGCCTCCTCGGCGTCAAGGCCGTCATCACCGAGTCGTTCGAGCGCATCCACCGCTCCAACCTCATCGGTATGGGCGTCGTTCCGCTGCAGTTCCCGGCCGGCGAGTCGGCTGCGTCGCTGAAGCTCGACGGCACCGAAACCTTCGACATCGAAGGCGTCGAGAAGCTCAACGAGGGCGTCACCCCGAAGACCATGAAGGTCACGGCAACGCGCGAGAACGGCGAGAAGGTCGTGTTCGACGCAGTCGTACGCATCGATACCCCCGGTGAAGCGGATTACTACCGCAACGGCGGCATCCTGCAGTACGTGCTCCGCAACATGATCAAGGGCTAGTAGGCGCTTCGCGCCTGTGAGCACTTTCGGCGCGTGACAGGGCACAAAGCGCTCACGACCATTCTCGCTGGTAGGCGAAGCTTCGTGAAGAAGTGGTCGTGAGCGCTTTGTGCGTTTGGTGAGTTCGCCTACGAAGCGCCGAAAGTGCTCACAGGCCGACAAAGGAGGCATTTTGCCCAAGGTCAGTGAAGACCATCTCGCGGCCCGGCGCAGTCAGATCCTGGACGGCGCCCGCCGATGCTTTGCCGAATACGGTTACGACGGCGCCACCGTCCGCCGGCTCGAGGAAGTGACCGGACTGTCACGCGGGGCGATCTTCCATCACTTCAAGGACAAGGACGGGTTGTTCCTGGCGCTCGCCCACGAGGACGCGACCAGGATGGCCGACGTGGTCGCCCACGAAGGTCTCGTCCAGGTGATGCGGGACATGCTCGCCCAGCCCGACCAGTTCGACTGGCTGGGAACCCGACTCGAAATCGCCCGGCGGCTGCGGAACGATGGCGACTTCCGCAGAAGCTGGTCGCAACGGTCGGCGGAACTGACCGAGGCGACGATGGCACGCCTCGCGCGGCAGAAGTCCGCGGGTCGCCTCCGCGACGACGTGCCGACCGACGTCCTCATCGGCTACCTGGATCTGGTGCTCGACGGCCTCGTCGCACGCATCGCTTCCGGGCAGGCCGGCGACAACCTGTCGGCCGTGCTCGATCTCGTCGAGGAATCCGTCCGACGCCGCGACTGACACCGCACTCCCCCACCGACACCGGTCAGGTCTTACGACGGTGAGCTCCGCCTCGTCCGCGGAGCTCCACCTCGGACTCCGCGAGAATGTTGCGGACGAACCCGTACGATCGCCCCATTTCCCGGGCGAGGGAACGAATACTCGCCCCGGCCTGATAGCGCTGTTTCAGCTCCGCCTGCAGATCGGCGCGCGACGGTCCCGTGATCCGAGCGCTCTTGGCGAAGACCCCGATGTCAGCCATGAACTCCTCCAGTCGGCGAGCGACGGTGGTTTCCACGGTAGAGCGCAGCGACAGGGATATCTACGGAGAGCGCAGCGACCGCGATATCTACGCGCCGGCTCAGGCGAGCTGGATCAGTTCCAGGTAGTCCTGCGACCAGTGGTCCTCGGTGCCGTCGGGCAGGAGGATGACCCGCTCCGGGTCGAGCGCCTCGGCGGCGCCCGGGTCGTGGGTCACCAGCACGACGGCACCGGTGTAGCTGCGGAGCGCGTCGAGCACCTGTTCGCGGGAAACGGGGTCGAGGTTGTTGGTCGGCTCGTCGAGCAGCAGTACGTTCGCCGCCGACGACACGAGCCCGGCGAGCGCGAGGCGGGTCTTCTCACCACCGGACAGGGTTCCTGCCGGTTGCTCGAGTTGCGGGCCGGTGAACATGAACGCACCGAGCAGCGAACGCAGCTCCTGCTCCCCCGTGTCCGGCGCCGCGTGGCGGATGTTCTCCCACACCGACGCGTTGTCGTCGAGAGTGTCGTGTTCCTGTGCGAAATAGCCGATCTTCAGGCCGTGGCCGGGGACGAGTCCGCCGGCGTCCGGCGTCTCGACGCCGCCGAGGATGCGCAGCAGCGTCGTCTTACCCGCACCGTTGAGACCGAGCACGACGACGCGTGACCCACGGTCGATCGCGAGGTCCACGCCGGTGAAGATCTCCAGCGAGCCGTAGACCTTGGTCAGGTTCTCCGCCATCAGCGGCGTCTTGCCGCACGCGGCCGGCTCGGGGAATCGGATCCGGGCCACCTTGTCGGATACACGTTCCGCGTCGAGGTCCGACATCAGCTTGTCGGCGCGCTTCGCCATGTTCTGCGCCGCCACGGCCTTGGTGGCCTTCGCGCCGAGCTTCGCGGCCTGCGTGCGCAACGCACTTGCCTTCTTCTCCGCGTTCGCGCGCTCACGCCGGCGACGCTGCTCGTCGGTCGCGCGGGCGTCGAGGTACTTCTTCCAGCTCATGTTGTACACGTCGGCCTCGCCGCGCACGGCGTCGAGGAACCACACCCGGTTGACGACGTCGTTGAGCAGATCGACGTCGTGGCTGATCACGATCAGACCGCCCTCGTGGTTCTGCAGGAATCCCCGCAGCCACGTGATCGAGTCGGCGTCGAGGTGGTTGGTCGGCTCGTCCAGCAGCAGGGTCGTGTCCGACCGTCCACCGCTGCCGTCCGACGCGGCGAACAGGATGCGCGCCAGTTCGACACGGCGGCGCTGACCACCCGACAGGGTGTGCAGTTGCTGACCGAGGATGCGGTCGGCCAATCCGAGGCTGTTGCAGATGCGTGCCGCCTCGCTCTCGGCCTCGTATCCGCCGAGGGCGGAGAACCGGTCCTCGAGGTTGCCGTACTTGCGGACAGCCTTGTCGCGTTCGGCGTCGTCGACGACCTCCGACATCAGGATCTGCTGCTTCTCCATGTCCCGCAGCAGCGAATCGAGACCGCGCGCCGACAACACCCGGTCCTTCGCGAGGACGTCGAGGTCGCCTTCCTTCGGGTCCTGCGGGAGGTACCCGAGGTCGCCGGTGCGGACCACGGCGCCCGCGTACGGCTCTCCCTCCCCCGCGAGGATGCGGAGGGTGGTCGTCTTGCCGGCACCGTTACGGCCGACCAGCCCGATGCGGTCGCCGGGCTGTACCCGCAAAGCCGGTCCGGGCGCAGACAGCAACGTCCGCACTCCAGCTCGAACTTCCAGGTCGGTAGCGGTGATCAACAAGACTCCTAGGAAAATGACACAGGCGCTGAATGAGAAAAACTGCGCAAAGAACACACGAACCAGCAATTTTACCCGACGACGGCCCACTCGGAACACGCCCGTCCGTGATCCCGCTAACGTTGGCCGCCGCATCCGATCCCCCGGCGACCCCCGGCCCTGCCCTCGTTGCTTGGTGGCCGTGACAGGCTGGCGACGTGACAGCCACACCCCGTCCGCCGATCTGGGACGTCGCGATCGTCGGCCTCGGCCCCGCCGGCCGCGCCCTCGCCCACCGGGCCACTGCCCTCGGTTCGGCAGTCGTGTCGGTCGATCCGCTCCCCCGCAGATCGTGGACCGCGACGTACGCCGCCTGGGAAGACGAACTCCCCGGCTGGCTCCCTCGGGATGCCGTCGCGACGAGGACCGACCGACCGGCAGCGTGGACGGCACGCCGCCACATCATCGATCGCACCTACTGTGTTTTGAATACATCTATGCTGCAATCAATACTCGGTAACAATTGCGGAACTGTTATCGCAGGTAGAGCCGTCGACCTCTCCCCGACGTCCGTCCGATTGGACGACGGCTCGACGCTGAACGCTCACGTCGTCGTCGATGCCCGCGGCACGGGCGACAGCCCCGACCTTGCCCAGCAGACGGCATACGGAGTCGTCGTGGATCCCGGCACCGCCGCGCATGCGCTGGGAGGCGAGGCCGCGGTGTTCATGGACTGGCGCCGCGACAACGGCACGTCCCCCACGGACACGCCGTCCTTCCTCTACGGGATCCCGCTCACCCGGGACCGGTTCCTGCTCGAGGAGACCTGCCTCGTCGGCCGGCCCCCACTCCCGATCTCCGAACTCGCCACCAGACTCCACGACCGTCTCCGGGCGCGCGGCGTCACCGTGCCGTCCCATTCGGACGTCGAGCGCGTCAGATTCGCCGTCGAGCCCCCACCGGAGGCCGGTCGATCCCACAGTTCCGACCAGGTGCGCTTCGGAGCCCGCGCCGGGTTGATGCACCCCGGCACCGGCTACAGCGTCGCCGCGTCACTTCTGTACGCAGATGCCCTGGCCCGGGACCTCCGTGACGGGTCGAACACCCGGCTGTGGCCGTGGAAGGCACGCACTGTCGCGTCGCTGCGATCGGTCGGGCTTCGCGTCCTCCTGGATCTGGGGCCGGAACACGTCCCCGAATTCTTCGAGCATTTCTTCGATCTGCCGCCACGACTCCAGGCCGCATATCTGTCCGAACGGTCGAATCTGCGCGGAACCCTGTCGGCGATGGGCCGGATGTTTGTCGCATCCTCCGGCGATATCCGCGGTGTGATTCTCCGTTCCACGCTCCGCCGGGAAGTTCGATGAACTGTCGCGAGAATGCCAAAAGGAGACCATCATGGAACGCATGCGGTCGATATGGAAGGGCTCGATAGCGTTCGGACTCGTGAACGTGCCGGTCAAGGTCTATTCGGCAACCGAAGATCACGACATCAGATTTCACCAGGTCCATGCCAAGGACGGCGGCCGGATCAAATACAACCGCGTGTGCTCCGAATGCGGCAACGTCGTCCAATATGCCGATATCGACAAGGCCTACGACTCCGACGACGGCGTCCGAGTGGTGTTGACCGACGACGATTTCGGCAAGTTACCCGCCGCCGAGAAACACGAGATTCCCGTTCTGCAGTTCGTGCCAACCGAACAGATCGATCCCATTCTGTTCGAGAAGAGTTACTTTCTCGAACCGGATTCCAGCTCTCCGAAGGCCTATGTCCTACTTGCAACGGCCCTCGAAAACAGCGACCGGACCGCGCTCGTTCATTTCACGCTCCGTCAGCGCACCCGACTGGCCGCGATGCGCTCGCGGGACGGGGTGCTGGTGATCCAGACGCTGCTGTGGCCGGACGAGGTACGCGCGGCCGAGTTCTCGTCACTCGACGATGTCGAGAAGCCGAAGGCGAAGGAACTCGCGATGGCCGAGACCCTCGTCGACAGCATGGCCGACGACTTCGACCCCACCGAGTTCACCGACGACTACCAGGTGCAGTTGCGTGAACTGCTCGACGAGATGATCGAGTCGGGCGGCAAGAAGGTCATTCCCGTCGCCGAGGTCGAGAAGAGCGGCGAGGACGCCGAAGTGGTGGATCTCGTGGCCGCGCTGCAGCGCAGCGTCGATGCGGCCGGGAAGAAGGCCGTACCCGCCAAGAAGAAGCCGGCCAAGAAGGCCCCGGCCAAGACCGCGGCGAAGAAGGCCACCGCGAAGTCGTCCACCTCGGAACGCAAACGCGCCTGAACCGACACGGAGGGGCTCGGCGAGATGGTTCTCGCCGAGCCCCTCCGTGTCAACGGTGGTGGGTGGTCAGACCGTGAATCCGAGGGCGCGCAACTGCTCGCGGCCGTCTTCGGTGATCTTGTCGGGGCCCCACGGCGGGAGCCACACCCAGTTGATCTTCAGTTCGTTGCACAGACCGCTGCGGACGAGCGCACCGCGCGACTGGTCCTCGATGACGTCGGTCAGCGGGCAGGCCGCCGACGTGAGGGTCATGTCGAGGGTCACGACGTCCTCGGCTTCGGTGATTCCGTACACCAGGCCGAGATCGACGACGTTGATGCCGAGTTCGGGGTCGACGACGTCACGCATCGCCTCCTCGAGTTCCTCCAGGCGTTTCGGGTCGGTGATCACACCCGATGCGGCGGGCGCGGATTCGCCGCCCTGGTCCCCCGGCGCCTGCTCCGGTGCGACTGCGGCGTCCGCCTGCGGCGTCTGCGTCTCGCTCATGATGCCTGTCCTCCGATTCGAGCGGGTTCGCCGTCTGCTGTCGGAACGGCCGAATCCTGTTCGTCCACGACCCGGTCGTCCACTATCTGAACGACCGCGTCCTTGAATGCCATCCATCCCAGCAACGCGCATTTCACGCGGGCCGGGTACTTCGAGACGCCGACGAAGGCGATGCCGTCCCCGAGGACGTCCTCGTCCCCCTCGACGGTACCGCGGCTGCTGACCATTTCGTTGAACGCGGCAACGGTCTGCAGCGCCTGCTCGACGGGCATTCCCACCACCTGATCGGTGAGCACCGACGTCGACGCCTGGCTGATGGAGCAGCCCTGGCCGTCGTACGACACGTCCACCACGGTGCCGTCGTCGGCGAGTTGCACGCGCAGCGTCACTTCGTCGCCGCAGGTGGGGTTGACGTGGTGGACTTCGGCGCCGAACGGTTCACGAAGGCCGCGGCCGTGGGGATGCTTGTAGTGGTCCAGGATCACTTCCTGGTACATCTGTTCCATTCTCATGCAGGAACCTCCCCGAAGAACTCCTGGGCACGCCGCACCGCCGCCGCGAGAGCGGCGACCTCGTCGACCGTGTTGTACAGCGCGAACGACGCCCTCGCCGTGGCCGCGACACCGAAATGCCGGTGCAGGGGCCAGGCGCAGTGGTGGCCGACGCGGATGGCGACGCCCTCGTCGTCGAGGATCTGGCCGAGATCGTGCGCGTGGATTCCATCGACCACGAACGACACGGCCCCGCCGCGATCCTCCGCGGTCGTGGGTCCGATGATGCGCACGCCGTCGATGGCGCCGAGCGCTGCCAGTGCCGCCTCGACCAGGGTGTGCTCGTGCGCGGCGACCGCGTCCATCCCGATCTCGTCGAGATAGCGGACCGCTGCGCCGAGACCGACCACCTGCGACGTCATCGGAACGCCGGCCTCGAACCGCTGCGGCGGCGGCGCGTAGGTGGTGCGTTCCATCGTGACGGTCTCGATCATCGAGCCGCCGGTGATGAACGGCGGCATCGCGTTCAGCAGTTCGCGGCGCCCGTACAGGACACCCACGCCGGACGGGCCGAGCATCTTGTGACCGGAGAACGCCGCGTAGTCGACTCCGAGCGCGTGGAAGTCCACCGCCATGTGCGGGACGGACTGGCAGGCGTCGAGCACCACCAGGGCACCGACCGCGCGGGCTCGGCGGACCAGTTCCTCGACGGGTGCCACCGCCCCCGTCACGTTGGACTGGTGGGTGAACGACACGACCTTGACGGCATCGGTCAGCTCGAGCGAGTCGAGGTCGATGCGGCCGTCGTCGGTGACGCCGTACCAGCGCAACGTGGCACCGGTGCTGCGCGCAAGCTCCTGCCACGGCACCAGATTGGCGTGATGCTCGAGCTCGGTGATGACGATCTCGTCGCCGGGACCGAGGTGCCGTTCGAAGCGATCGTCGCCGAGGACGTGGGTGACGAGGTTGAGGGACTCCGTCGCGTTCTTGGTGAACACGAGTTCGTCGCTGTCGGCGCCGACGAACTCGGCGATCGCCGCACGCGCGTTCTCGTACGCGTCCGTGGCCTCTTCGGCGAGCTGGTGAGCGCCTCGGTGCACGGCGGCGTTACAGGTGGTGAGAAACTCCCTCTCGGCGTCGAGCACCTGGTTCGGGCGCTGCGATGTGGCACCCGAATCGAGGTACACCAGCGGTTTTCCGTCGCGGACCGTACGCGCCAGGATCGGGAAGTCCTCCCGGATCCGGGTGACGTCGAATACGCGCACCGAGGTGGTCATCTGCGTTTATGCTCCTTGCGTTGCTGCAGCCTGGGTGAAGCGCTCGTAGCCGTTCGCCTCGAGCTCGTCGGCCAGTTCCGGCCCGCCCGACTCGACGACGCGTCCGCCGACGAACACGTGGACGTACTCCGGCTTGATGTACCGGAGGATGCGCGTGTAGTGCGTGATCAGCAGGATTCCGCCGTGCTCGCGCTCCTTGTAGCGGTTCACGCCCTCGGAGACGACGCGCAGGGCGTCGACGTCGAGTCCGGAGTCGGTCTCGTCGAGGATCGCGATCTTCGGCTTCAGGAGGCCGAGCTGCAGGATCTCGTGGCGCTTCTTCTCACCGCCGGAGAAACCTTCGTTGACGCTGCGCTCGCCGAACGAGGGGTCGATGTCGAGTTCGGTCAGAGCTTCCTTGACTTCCTTCACCCAGTGGCGGAGCTTCGGGGCCTCGCCACGGACGGCGGTGGCCGCGGTGCGCAGGAAGTTCGACATCGAGACGCCGGGAACCTCGACGGGGTACTGCATCGCGAGGAACAGTCCGGCGCGGGCACGCTCGTCGACGCTCATCTCGAGGACGTCCTCACCGTTGAGGGTGATGGAGCCCGACGTGATCTGGTACTTGGGGTGACCCGCGATGGCGTACGACAGCGTCGACTTACCGGAACCGTTGGGTCCCATGATCGCGTGCGTCTCGCCGGACCGAACCGTCAGGTTCACACCCTTCAGGATGTTGATCGGTTCGGCGTTCTCGTCGGTGTTCGCGACGTCGACGTGCAGGTCCTTGATTTCCAGGACCGAGGTTTCGGGGGTGGAAGCGTCAGGGGTAGACATTGTGATCCTTCGAAGAAATGGGAAGTAGTGGTCCGGCGGCGCAGCTCAGACGCCGACTGCGGCGAGTTCGGCCTCGACGGCAGCCTCGAGACGCTCGCGGATCTCCGCGACGGCGATCTTGTTGATGATCTCGTGGAAGAAGCCGCGCACGACGAGTCGCCGTGCCGCGTCCTCGGGGATTCCGCGGGCGCGCAGGTAGAACAACTGCTCATCGTCGAATCGACCCGTGGCGCTGGCGTGGCCGGCACCCACGATCTCGCCGGTCTCGATCTCCAGGTTCGGGACCGAGTCCGCGCGGGCACCGTCCGTGAGGACGAGGTTGCGGTTCAGCTCGAACGTGTCGGTGCCTTCGGCCGCCGCACGGATCAGCACGTCGCCGACCCAGACGGTGTGGGCGTCGGGCTTGCCCGACTCCGGATCACCCTGCAGGGCACCCTTGTAGACCACGTTGGACTTGCAGTGCGGCTGCGAGTGATCCACCAGCAGTCGCTGCTCGAAGTGCTGTCCCGCGTCGGCGAAGTACAGACCCAGCAGTTCGGCGTCGCCGCCGGGGCCGTCGTACTTGACGGTCGCGGAGAGGCGGACGAGGTCGCCGCCGAGGCTGACGGCATTGTGCCGCAGGACCGCGTCCCGGCCGAGGCGCGCATGATGCGACGCGACGTGCACGGTGTCGTCCGCCCAGTCCTGGACGGCGACCACGGTGAGGTGGGCGCTGTCGCCGAGCACGAATTCGACGTTCTCGGCGAACGTGCCGCTGCCGCGCTGGTCGATGACGACGGTCGCCTTCGCGAACGCGTCGAGCCGGATCTGCAGGTGCCCGAAGGCGACCTTGCCCTCGCCCGGTCCCGTGATCGTGATGTTGATCGTCTCGTCGACCTCGATCTCACGGCCGACGGTCACGACGGTCGCCGTCTCGAAACCCGAGTACGCCTGCGCGGCCACCCGGTCGGCGGGAACGCCGGCCTTGCCCAGCCGGTCGTCGTCGCGGCCGACGGTCTCGACCTTCACCGAGTCCGGGCCTGCGACGCCGACGGTGGCCGTGCCGTTCGCCACGGCCGTTCCGTCGTGCAGTCCGCGGAGACGGCGCAGCGGTGTGAACCGCCAGACCTCGTCACGACCACCCGGGATCTCGAACGCCTTGACGTCGAACGACGTGAAGACCTCGCCCTTGTTGGCGATCGGCGAGCCGGTCGACGTCCGCGCTATCCGCGGATTCTCGCCCGCGACGGCTCCCGTGACTCCGAGATTCTGGACACCAGTTTCTGGCGTGGTCACTAACCCACCGCCCCTTCCATCTGCAGTTCGATCAGGCGGTTCAGTTCCAGGGCGTACTCCATCGGGAGTTCCTTGGCGATCGGCTCGACGAAGCCGCGCACGACCGTGGCCATGGCCTCGTCCTCGGTGAGCCCGCGGCTCATCAGGTAGAACAGCTGGTCGTCGCTCACCTTCGACACGGTGGCCTCGTGACCCATGGTCACGTCGTCCTCGCGGATGTCGACGTAGGGGTAGGTGTCCGAGCGGCTGATCTGATCGACCAGCAGCGCGTCACACTTGACCGTCGACTTCGAGCCGTGGGCGCCCTTGTTGACCTGGACGAGTCCGCGGTAGGACGCGCGTCCACCGCCGCGGGCCACCGACTTGCTGATGATGGTCGACGACGTGTGCGGCGCGAGATGCAGCATCTTGGCACCGGTGTCCTGGTGCTGGCCCTCACCGGCGAAAGCCACGGAGAGAACCTCGCCGCGGGCGTGCTCGCCCATCATCCAGACGGCCGGGTACTTCATGGTGACCTTGGACCCGATGTTGCCGTCGATCCACTCCATGGATCCGCCGGCCTCCACCTTGGTGCGCTTGGTGACCAGGTTGTAGACGTTGTTCGACCAGTTCTGGATGGTCGTGTAGCGGCAGTGGCCGCCCTTCTTCACGATGATCTCGACCACCGCGGAGTGCAGCGAGTCGGACTTGTAGATCGGCGCCGTGCAGCCCTCGACGTAGTGCACGGAGGCGCCCTCGTCGACGATGATCAGGGTCCGCTCGAACTGGCCCATGTTCTCCGTGTTGATGCGGAAGTAGGCCTGCAGCGGGATGTCTACGTGCACGCCCGGCGGGACGTAGATGAACGAGCCACCCGACCACACGGCCGTGTTCAGCGCGGAGAACTTGTTGTCGCCGGCCGGGATGACCGTACCGAAGTACTCCCGGAACAGCTCGGGATGCTGCTTCAGGCCCGTGTCGGTGTCGAGGAAGATGACGCCCTGCGACTCCAGGTCCTCACGGATCGAGTGGTAGACGACCTCCGACTCGTACTGAGCCGCGACACCGGCGACGAGGCGCTGCTTCTCGGCCTCGGGGATGCCCAGCTTGTCGTACGTGTTCTTGATGTCCTCGGGCAGGTCTTCCCAGCTCTCGGCCTGCTTCTCGCTCGAGCGCACGAAGTACTTGATGTTGTCGAAGTGGATGCCCTCGAGGTCCGATCCCCAGTTCGGCATCGGCTTCTTGTCGAAGGTCTTCAGCGCACGCAGGCGGATGTCGAGCATCCAGTCCGGTTCGCTCTTCTTCGCCGAGATGTCGCGCACGACGTCTTCGGACAGACCGCGCTGCGCACTGGCACCGGCCTCGTCGGAATCGGACCAGCCGTACCCGTAATGCCCGAGTGACGCGATGGTCTCTTCCTGCGTGAGCGGCTCGGCGTTGGCCGACGCAGTGGATGTCACCTGGTCTGATGTGACGGTCATGCGAGCTCCTTCCGGAGTCTTGTTACGAGACCGGCGAGGGCTGGTCGCCGGTGGAATTGCTGACTAGAGGATCTATCAGTGAAGCGATCTATCGGTGAAGCGATCATTTGGGACCGGACGGCGGGACGAGTGGAACGTGGGTGGTGCACGCGCAGTCGCCATTCGCGATGGTCGCGAGCCGCTGGACGTGGGTGCCGAGTAGTTGGGCGAACGCTGCCTGCTCGGCTTCGCACAGTTCCGGGAATTCCTCGGCGACGTGCGAGACCGGGCAGTGGTGCTGGCAGATCTGCACGCCGTTGCCGACCGGGCGGGTCGAGGCCGCGAATCCGGCGGTGGTGAACGCGTCGGCGATGGCGTCGGCGGTGGTTTCGAGACCCTCGGCGCTCTGATCCGCGGCCGGGGTGACGTCGCCGACGATCGCCTGCACTCGGCGACGCGCGAACTCGGTGATCGCGGCGTCTCCCCCGACCTCCCGCAGCTGACGCATGGCCGCGCCCGCGAGGTCGTCGTACGCGTGACCGAGCCTGCCGCGGCCCTTGGCGGTGATCTGGAAGTATTTGGCGGGCCGTCCCCGTCCGCGGTGACGCACGGCGACGGAGGACGCCTCGCGCGCCTCACCGGAGTCGAGGAGTGCGTCGAGATGGCGACGGACGCCGGCGGCACTCAGGCCGAGGCGGGTTCCGATTTCCGACGCAGTGATCGGCCCCTCCTCGAGGAGGAGCTTCACGACGGCCGCGCGGGTGTGCCCTTCGTGGCCCACGGCGACGGGTGACGCGGTTGCGACAGGCGCCGCCGAAGAAGGCGCGTGAACTGCGCTTTCCTTCGTTGCACGTGGTGTCGTATCCGTTTTCACAACACCAGTGTGACGGAATTCCGATCGCAGGTCTACTAAGGGTGCCCTGCCTTACACCTGTGATTATGTGCCGCCCGGGCGCGGAAATACTGGCCGAACCGGCCGTGTTCGGCGCACCGCTACGCTGCCTGTGTGCCGCAGACCCCCGAGAACCCGGAGCCGACCCGCGCGGAGCCGACCTTGACGGCTCGCGCCGCTCTTCGACATCCGGCCGAGCTGTTCCGGCGGGCGCTGGGCATCGACGGTCCCTCCCCGCGCTCGTCGGTGGCGGCCGCGTTGCACGGCGACGAACCGGAGACCGCAGGCCTGAACGGGCAGGAGACCGCCCAGCTCCGCGGCATCCGCCGGTTCGGCGCGACCGGCGCCGTCCTGATGGCGGTGGGCGCACTGGGCGCCGGCGCCCAGCCGGTACTGCAGAACCCCGTCCAGGGGCTGCGCATCATCGGACTTCCCGCCCGGATCCCCAGCGTCGCGCTGACCCTCACCATGACCGGCACCGTGATGATCGTGCTCGCGTGGCTGCTGCTCGGCCGGTTCGCGATCGGCAGTCTCCAGTCCGGGGCCGTGCGCCGCCTCAACCGGTCCCAGCTCGACCGCACCCTGCTGCTGTGGATCATCCCGCTGTCCGTCGCACCGCCGATGTTCAGCAAGGACGTGTACTCGTACCTCGCGCAGAGCGAGATCGCGGCCCGCGGGCTCGACCCGTACGCCATCGGTCCCGCGGGTGCTCTCGGGGTCGATCACGTCCTCACCCGCACGGTGCCGACGATCTGGCGGGACACACCCGCGCCGTACGGCCCCCTGTTCCTCTGGATGGGGCGAGGGATCAGCTGGCTGACCGGCGAGAACATCGTCGCGGGGATCTTCCTGCACCGGCTGCTCGCCCTCGCCGGCGTGGCCATGATCGTGTGGGCGCTCCCCCGCCTGGCGCGCCGCTGCGGCGTCGCCGAGGTCAGCGCCCTCTGGCTGGGCGCCGCCAACCCCCTGCTGCTGTTCCACCTGGTCGCCGGGATCCACAACGAGGCCCTGATGCTCGGCCTCATGCTGGCCGGGATCGAACTGGCGCTGCGGGCCGTCGAACGGTCGGAACCGATCCGCGGGCAGTCCCTTCTCCTGCTGCTGTCCGGGGCGGCGCTCATCGCCCTGTCGTCGACGATCAAGATCCCGTCCCTGCTCGCGCTGGGGTTCGTCGGGATGGCGCTGGCCAGGCGATGGGGTGGAACGCCGAAAGCCGTGCTCTACGCGGCCGCCCTGCTCGGCGGCGTGGCCCTGGTGGTCACCCTCGTCATCAGCACGTCCAGCGGACTCGGCATCGGCTGGGTGCACACCCTCGGCACGGCGAACGCGGTGCGCAGCTGGATGTCGATACCCACACTGCTCGGCCTTGGCACCGGCCTGGCCGGGGTGCTGCTGGGCCTCGGCGATCACACGACGGCAGTGCTGAGCCTGACCCGGCCGATCGCCGCCGTCGCTGCGGCGTTCATCACACTCCGGATGCTCGTCGCCACCCTCGTCGGCCGCATCCACGCGGTCGGCGCGCTCGGGCTGTCCCTCGGCGCGGTCGTCCTGCTGTTCCCCGTGGTGCAGCCGTGGTATCTGCTGTGGGCGGTCCTGCCGCTCGCCGCCTGGGCCACCGCGCCCGCGTTCCGCGTCCCCGCGATCGTCTTCTCGTCCATCGTCAGCGTCATCCTCATGCCGAACGGCGGCGAGTACCAGCCGTTCGTCATCGTCCAGGCCGCCATCGCCACCATCTTCACGGCCGGAACGCTGATCGTGATCACCCGCAACCGCCTGCCGTGGCGGGTCGGTCCGGGGCAGCAGCCGGCCGTGCCGGAACCGCAGGATCCGCCCCGGGACGACGCCGGCGCGGAAAGCCGGGGCACCGGCCGGGTCACACCCGGCCAGGGCTTACGCTGATTCCCCGTGACCTCGCGAACGCCCGGATCGGCGCAACCTGCTGTACGCCTGGAAGGCGTGGTGAAGACCTTCGACGGTGTGAGGGCCGTCGACGGGCTCGATCTCACCGTCGAACAGGCACAGGTCGTCGCGTTGCTCGGTCCCAACGGCGCGGGTAAGACCACCACCGTCGAAATGTGTGAGGGCTTCATCCGCCCGGACAGCGGCACCGTCCGCGTCCTCGGACTCGATCCCGTCGCGGATTCCGGCGCCGTCCGGGCCCGGATCGGTGTGATGCTGCAGGGTGGCGGCGCGTACCCCGGTTCCCGCGCAGGCGAGATGCTCGACCTGGTCGCCGCCTACTCCGCCGACCCCCTCGACCCCGACTGGTTGCTGCGGAGCCTCGGCCTCGAGGATTCGCGTCGCACCCCGTACCGCCGGCTGTCCGGCGGGCAGCAGCAACGCCTGTCCCTGGCCTGTGCGCTGGTCGGCCGCCCCGAACTGGTCTTCCTCGACGAACCCACCGCCGGGCTCGACGCCCAGGCCCGCCTGCTGGTGTGGGAACTGATCGACGCGTTGCGCCGCGACGGTGTCAGCGTGCTGCTGACGACGCACCTGATGGACGAGGCCGAGGAACTCGCGGACCGGCTCGTCATCATCGACCACGGGTCGATCGTCGCGGCCGGAACGCCCGCCGAGGTCACCAGCCGCGGCGCCGAAGGCCAGCTGCGGCTCACCGCGCCCGCCGGCCTCGACACCGGACCACTCGCGCGGACCCTCCCCGACGGCTTCCGGGTCGCCGAGTCCGGACCGGGCACCTACCTCGTCGAAGGGCCGATCGACCCGAAGGTGGTGGCCTCCGTCGCGTCGTGGTGCGCCGATCTGGACGCCCTGATCAGCGACATCCGCGTCGACCAGCGCAGCCTCGAGGACGTCTTCCTCGAACTCACCGGCCGGGAACTGAGGGGATGACGATGAGCACCAGTGACCGTCTGACGGAGAATCGTTTCGCCCCCGGCACGTTCACCCCCGACCCCCGCCCGAGCAGCGCGGCGGTCATGCTGCGGGCGCAGACCGCGCTCGAGCTGAAACTGCTCCTGCGCAACGGCGAACAACTGCTGCTGACGATGTTCATCCCGATCACGCTGCTGATCGGGCTGTGCCTGCTGCCCATCGGCGACCTCGGAACGTCGCGGGTCGACAAGGTGGTGCCCGCCGTGATGATGGTGGCGGTGATGTCCACCGCGTTCACCGGGCAGGCGATCGCGGTCGGTTTCGACCGCCGCTACGGCGCCCTCAAACGGCTCGGCGCTACCCCCCTGCCGACGTGGGGAATCATCGCCGGGAAGAGCGCCGCGGTGGTCATCGTCGTCGCCCTGCAGTCCGTCCTGCTCGGTGCGATCGGGCTGGCTCTCGGCTGGCGTCCGAGTGCGTGGGGACTCGTCCTCGGCGCCGTGATCATCGCCCTGGGCACCGTGACGTTCGCGGCGATGGGACTGCTGCTCGGCGGCACCCTGCGCGCCGACATCGTCCTCGCCCTCGCCAACATCCTGTGGTTCGTGATGGTCGGTGTCGGGAGTGTGGTATTCGCCACCGGCGACCTCCCCTGGCTTCTGCACACCGGGGCCCGGCTGATTCCGTCCGGAGCGCTCGCGCACGCCCTGGACGCCGCACTGTCGGGATCGGTGGACCTGCTCAGCGTCGTGGTCCTCGCCGTCTGGGGTGCGGCAGCGGGGGCCCTGGCGGCGAGGACGTTCCGATTCACGTGATCCGTCGACCCACGGCCCGCCGCGCGGGCACCGTTCTCGCCGTCCTGCTCGCCGTCCTCTGCGGTGGCGCGCTGCCCGCGGGCGCCGTACCGCAGTGGGGTCCGCCCGCGTCGCCGAATCCGTTCCTCGGACCCGCGGGCACGTCCACGATGCACGGCGACGCCGGGTCCACCGACGTGACGCCGCTGCCCGGTCCCGGCACCGGCCCCGTCACGCTGTCCGCGTACCCGCTCGTGTCCGCGTGCCCGACCCTCCTGCAGGGTTCCGACCGGCTCGTCGTCGCCCTGTGCACGTTCGTGGCCGGGCAGATTCCCACCGTGCACCTGATCGATCCCGCGGCCCCCGCGGCGCCGTTCGGCGGCTCGCTCGCCACGTTCGCGCTGGCGAAGGGCAGCCTGCTCGGTGGCGTGTACGCGTTTCTCGAAAACGACAACCGCCTCGTCGTCGTCGACGGCAACCGTCAGCTACTGCGCCTCGGACATTCGAGGGACCCCGCAGGCCGGTGGCGGATCACCGTCGACTCGCACGTCGACCTGTCCGGCAGTGTTCCTCAGGGCGACAACGTGACCGGGCTGACGCCGGACTGGCAGGGCAACGTCTGGTTCGCGACGGGCGGCGGCGTCGTCGGAGCCGTGGATCGCGGCGGTGTCGCGCACTCCCTGCCGCCGGCCGCGGGCGAGCAGGTGCAGAACAGCATCTCCACCTCACCCGCAGGCGCCGCGGTCGCGACCACGCACGCCCTGTATCAGTTCGCGCTCCGCGACGGTGAGGTCCGTCTGGACTGGCGCCGCGAATACGACCGCGGACCGGACCGCAAGCCGGGGCAGCTGAGCCACGGCACCGGCTCCACCCCCACCTACTTCGGACCGTCGACGGGCAGCGATTTCGTCGCGATCGTCGACAACGCCGACCCGCAGGTGAATCTCCGGGTCTTCCGCGCCGATTCCGGTGACGAGATCTGCACCCTCCCGGTGCTCGGCAATCCGGGCGGCAGCGAGAACTCCCCGATCGGCATCGGCAACTCGGTGTACGTCGCCGGGACGTACGGCTACCCGTATCCCACCGTTCCGGAGGGGGCGGGACCGGCCGTTCCGACGAACGCGCCGTTCACCGGCGGCATGACGCGGGTCGACATCGACCCGATCGGCTGCCACCAGGTGTGGAGCAACGACGTCCGCAGTGCCGCGGTCCCGCACCTGTCGACCGGCGACGGCCTGCTGTACACCGTGATCCGCCAGGGATTCGACGTCACGACCCCGCTGGACGGTTTCGCGTTCGCGGCGATCGACCCGTCCGACGGCTCCGTCGAGCACACCAGCCCGCTCCCCGGGACCGCGGTCAACGACACCCTGCAGATGTCCGGACTCGTCACCGATACCGGCGACTTCTGGCAGGGCACGGTGATCGGCATCCTGCGCATTCGCGGCGAGTAGCACGAAGTCGGCCGCGCCGCCACCGGCCCAACGACACGCTGTAGTTGACCGCCCTCTACCATCGATGCCGTGCTGTATCGCGGGTTTCTGAGCCTGGTAGACCGTCTCCCCCTTCCGTCGCTGACCGTGCAGCGTGTCATCGCGTTCGCGGTGATCCTCACGCAGGGCGGCATCGCCGTCACCGGGGCCGTCGTCCGGGTGACGGCCTCCGGCCTCGGCTGCCCCACCTGGCCGCAGTGCTTCCCCGGCAGCTTCGTGCCGGTCGGGCACGGCGAGGTCGCCGTCGTCCACCAGGCGGTCGAGTTCGGCAACCGGCTGCTGACGTTCGTCGTCGTCGTGGCCGCGGCCCTGATCGTCCTCGCGGTCACCCGTGCGCGCCGCCGCAAAGAGGTCCTCGTCTACGCGTGGATGATGCCGCTCGGCACCGTCGTGCAGGCCGTCATCGGCGGTGTCACGGTGCTCACCGGACTGCTGTGGTGGACGGTCGCGGTGCACCTGCTCGCATCGATGGCGATGGTGTGGCTGGCGACCGTGATGTACGCGAAGATCTGCGAACCCGACGACGCCCCGGCGATCGACGTGATCCCGGCACCGCTGCGCTGGCTGACCGCGCTGTCGGCTGTCGCGCTGGCCGGGGTCCTCGCCGCCGGAACGCTGGTCACGGGTGCGGGACCGCACGCGGGAGACAAGAGTCTCGACCGCGTGGTTCCCCGCCTCGAGGTGGAGATCGTCACGCTCGTGCACCTGCATGCGCAACTGCTGGTGGGTTACCTGGCGTTGCTGGTCGGCCTGTGCTTCGGCCTGTACGCCGTCGGCGCCACGCGCGCGGTGAAGGTCCGGGTGCAGGTTCTGCTCGCACTGGTGGTGGCGCAGGCGCTGATCGGGCTGGTCCAGTTCTTCACGGACGTTCCCGCCGCGTTGGTGGCGTTCCACGTGGCGGGGGCCGGGCTGTGCACCGCGGCCACCGCGGCGGTGTGGGCCGCGGGGCGCACCCGCGAGTACGTCACGCAGCCCGACACCGCGAGCGTCTAGCGCTCGTTGCGGGCCCTCGGGAAGCGGGTCTGCCGCGCGACCCAGCCGGCCATCTTCTGAATGTGACCCTTGCGGGGCGTGACGATGCTGGTGATCGCGCGGTCCCACTCCGAGACGGTGACATCGTCGAGCGAGGCGACGACGGCGTTCGCGGTGGCGAGATCCTCGACCACCTGGTCACCGAGGATGCCGTCGGCTCCGACGAGGGTGATCCGGACGCCGGCGAGCCCGATGGGCTGGATGACGGCGCTGGCCGAACCGCCGTGCTCGGCGACGAACTTCTTGATCGCGTCGACCGTGTGGGACGGCAGCGACGGCGCCGGGCTCGAGGGGGCCTGTTCCGCATGGGTGTCGGTACTCATGGTCCGAGAATACTGGGCGGTAGACGCGGCGTGTCCGCCAGGCTCCGTGCGGCGGGCCGCGCCGTGTAGAACTGAAACCATGCGCGCTATACAGGTTTCCCGTCTCGGTGGTCCCGACGTCCTCGAACCGGTAGAGGTTCCCGAACCCGGGATCGGAGCGACGGATCTGCTCGTTCGCACCGACGCGATCGGCATCAACTTCATCGACACGTACTTCCGGACGGGGCTGTATCCGCGGCCACTGCCCTACGTTCCCGGCGACGAGGGCTCCGGTGTCGTGGAAGCCGTCGGCGGCGACGTGGCTGATTTCGCACGCGGCGACCGGGTGGCCTGGTGCGCCGCTCCCGGCAGTTACGCGGAGAAGGTGGCCGTGCCCGCGGCGGCCGCGATCGCCGTCCCCGACTCCGTGCCCGCCCCGCAGGCCGCCTCCGCGCTGCTGCAGGGCATGACCGCCCACTACCTGGCCCACTCCACGTACCCGATCCGGTCCGGCGACACCGTGCTCGTCCACGCCGGTGCGGGCGGAGTCGGGTTGATCCTCACGCAGATGGCGACGACGCTGGGCGCCCGGGTGATCACCACCGTGTCCTCCGACGCGAAGGAGCAGTTGTCCCGGGACGCCGGGGCACACGAGGTGCTGCGCTACGACGACGACATCGCGGCCCGGGTGCGGGAACTCACCGACGGCGAGGGCGTCGCAGCAGCGTACGACGGTGTCGGCGCGTCCACGTTCGAGGCCAGTCTCGCGTCGGTGCGGATCCGGGGAACGGTCGCCCTGTTCGGTGCGGCGAGCGGGCCAGTGCCGCCGTTCGATCCGCAGCGGCTGAACCCGGCGGGTTCGCTGTTCCTCACCCGGCCCACGCTCGCGCACCACATCCGTAACCGGGAGGAATTGACGTGGCGGGCCGGGGACGTGTTCTCCGCCCTCGCCGACGGTGCACTGACGGTCCGGGTGGGAGCGGAGTACCCGCTCGAGCGGGCGGAGGAGGCACATCGCGACCTCGAAGCGCGGGCGACGACGGGATCGATCGTGCTGGTGCCCTGAGGCGAAGCCTCAGCGGAGGTCGAGGACCTCGGCCTGAACCGTCGCAGACTGGACTGAGGCGAAGCAGGGTCAGCTCAGCAGGCTGCCGATGGTCTGCAGTCCCAGCACCGAGTCGACGGCGAGCCCGACGAAGACGATGGCCAGGTAATTGTTGGACTGCAGGAACAGGCGGAGCGGTTTCACGGCCGCTCCGCCGCGGACGCTCCGGTACAGCTGGTGGGCCATGAGCAGGAACCAGGCGCCTGCGACGAGGGTGACGGCGGCGTAGACGACGCCCGCGGCGGGGACCAGCGCGAGCGACGTGACGACCATGGCCCAGCTGTACAGCAGGATCTGCTTGGTGACGTGCTCCTCGGTGGCGATCACCGGCAGCATCGGGACACCGGCCGCCTTGTAGTCCTCCTTGTAGCGCATCGCGAGCGCCCAGGTGTGCGGCGGCGTCCAGAAGAAGATGACCAGGAACAGCACGATGGGCTGCCAGCTCAGCGATCCGGTGACCGCCGACCAGCCGACCATGACCGGCATGCAGCCCGCGGCGCCGCCCCAGACGACGTTCTGCCAGGTCCGGCGCTTGAGCACCATCGTGTACACGAGCACGTAGAACGCGATGGTCAGGACGACCAGGCACCCGGCGAGCAGGTTGGCCCGCCACCACAA
The DNA here is from genome assembly GCF_019378875.1 of Rhodococcus sp. USK10. NCBI lineage: Bacteria > Bacillati > Actinomycetota > Actinomycetes > Mycobacteriales > Nocardiaceae > Rhodococcus > Rhodococcus sp. USK10. Next base: position 8,269,639 of record NZ_CP076048.1, on the reverse strand, counting down.
CCACAGGAACGACGCGACCCCGAGGGTCATGCCGAACACGAACGCGTGCGACGTCGGCACCGCGTCGCGGGCCAGCGGCCGGCGCGCGGTGCGCTTCATGACCTTGTCGATGTCGGCGTCGACGACGCAGTTGAGGGAGTTCGCGCTCGCCGCACCCATCCAGCCGCCGAACAGCGTGCTGAGGATCAGCAGGATGTCGACGTTGCCGCGGTCGGCCAGCAGCATCGCCGGGATCGTCGCGACCAGCAGCAGTTCGATCACCCGCGGCTTGGTCAACGCGATGTAGGCCAGGACCTTGCCCGTGGCGCGACCGAGCACCGTGTCGGTGCCGGTCGCGCGGGGGCGGGGCTGGGGCTGCCGAAGCCGTGTCCGCTCGGCTGATGCCCTGTCCGCACGTTCTCTCCTCGCACCACGCGTAATTCCACATCCGAATGCCGGTGCCTGCTCCCGAAGTTCTTCGCGACGGCCGGCCGTTCTACTACAACCGATGGTAGACCGCCGTAATGCGCGAACCGAATCGACCCGGATACGACCGCGCACTAGGCTGGAGTCGCACAAGAGGCCCACGCATCCTCAGGCTCCACGTTCACCCATGTCAGGAGACTTCTGCCCGTGTCGATCACAGACGACATCCACGTCCTCACGCAACCGGTTCATCCCGCCGACTGGACCGAACTGGACACCAAGGCCGTCGACACCATCCGGGTGCTCGCCGCCGATGCAGTGCAGAAGGTGGGCAACGGCCACCCCGGCACGGCCATGAGCCTCGCCCCCCTCGCCTACACCCTCTTCCAGCGCGTCATGCGTCACGATCCCACCGACGCCGACTGGATCGGCCGCGACCGGTTCGTGCTGTCCTGTGGACACTCCAGCCTCACCCTCTACATCCAGCTGTACCTCGCCGGCTACGGGCTCGAACTGGAAGACCTGGAAGCGCTGCGCACCTGGGGCTCGAAGACCCCCGGCCACCCCGAGCACGGCCACACCCGCGGCGTCGAGATCACCACCGGTCCGCTGGGTCAGGGTCTGGCCTCCGCCGTCGGAATGGCCATGGCCGCCCGCCGTGAGCGCGGCCTGTTCGACCCCGAGCCCGCGCTCGGCGAGAGCCCATTCGATCACCACATCTACGTGATCGCCTCCGACGGCGACATCGAGGAGGGCGTCACCTCCGAGGCGTCGTCGATCGCCGGTGTGCAGCAGCTCGGCAACCTGACGCTGATCTACGACGACAACAAGATCTCCATCGAGGACGACACCGCCATCGCGCTGTCCGAGGACACCGCCGCCCGCTACGAGGCGTACGGCTGGCACGTGCAGATCGTCGAGGGCGGCGAGAACGTCGTCGCCATCGAAGAGGCCCTGAACAAGGCCCGCGAGGTCACCGACAAGCCGTCGCTGGTCCTGCTCCGCACGATCATCGGCTTCCCCGCCCCGACCAAGATGAACACGGGCGCGGCGCACGGCGCCGCCCTCGGTGCCGACGAGGTCGCGGCCGTGAAGAAGGCGCTCGGTTTCGATCCGGACAAGACGTTCGAGGTCGCCGACGACGTCATCGCGCACACCCGCAAGGTCGTCGAGCGCGGTGCGCAGGCGCACAAGGAATGGCAGGCCCAGTACGACGAGTGGACGCAGCGCGCCCCCGAGGGCAAGAAGCTGCTCGACCGCCTGATCGGGCGCGACCTGCCCGCCGGCTGGGCCGACGTCCTCCCGACGTGGGAGCCCGACGCGAAGGGTCTCGCCACCCGTAAGGCGTCCGCCGCCGTGCTGAACGCCGTCGGACCGGTGCTGCCCGAGCTGTGGGGTGGCTCCGCCGACCTCGCGGAGAGCAACAACACCACCATCAAGGGCGCCGACTCGTTCGGTCCCAAGTCCATTTCCACCAGCATGTGGAACGCGGAACCGTACGGTCGCACCCTGCACTTCGGTGTCCGCGAGCACGCGATGGGCTCGATCCTCAACGGCATCGCCCTGCACGGGCCGACCCGCCCCTACGGCGGCACGTTCCTCGTCTTCAGCGACTACATGCGTCCCGCCGTCCGGCTGGCCGCGATCATGAAGACCGCGGTCACCTACGTGTGGACGCACGACTCCATCGGACTCGGCGAGGACGGTCCCACCCACCAGCCGATCGAGCACCTCGCGGCACTGCGCGCCATCCCGGGCCTGTACGTCGTGCGGCCCGGCGACGCCAACGAGACCGCGCACGCGTGGCGCGCCGTTCTCGAGAAGGGCGCCGACGAGGCCACCCGCGCTCCCGCCGGTCTCGCCCTGACCCGCCAGGACCTGCCGGTCCTCGAGGGCACCAGCTACGAGGGTGTCTCCCGCGGCGGGTACGTCCTCGCCGACGCGTCCACGGGGGCACCGGAGGTCGTGCTGATCGGCACCGGCTCCGAGCTGCAGCTGGCGGTCGCCGCCCGCGAGGCCCTCGAAGCCGACGGCATCCCCACCCGGGTCGTGTCCATGCCCTGCGTCGAGTGGTTCGACGCCCAGGACCAGGCCTACCGCGACGGTGTGCTCCCCCCGACGGTCAAGGCGCGGGTCGCCGTCGAGGCCGGCATCTCCATGCCGTGGTACCGCTTCGTCGGTGACGCGGGCGAAATCATCTCCATCGAGCATTTCGGCGCCTCCGCCGACCACAAGACCCTGTTCCGCGAGTTCGGCTTCACCGCCGAAGCCGTCACCGCAGCCGCACAGCGCTCACTCGCACGCGTGAAGGGATAGAACGCCATGACCCAGAACCCCAACCTCCAGAAGCTCTCCGAAGCCGGCGTCTCGGTGTGGCTCGACGACCTCTCCCGTGACCGCATCGAGTCCGGCAACCTCGCCGAACTCATCGCGAGCAAGAGCATCGTCGGCGTCACCACCAACCCGTCGATCTTCCAGGCCGCACTCAGCAAGGGCCACGTCTACGACGCACAGGTCCGGGAACTCGCCGAACGCGGCGCCGACGTCGAGGCCACCATCCGCACGGTGACCACCGACGACGTCCGCGCCGCCTGCGACGTCCTCGCCCCACAGTTCGAGGCGAGCCACGGCGTCGACGGCCGGGTGTCCATCGAGGTCGACCCGCGCCTCGCCCACGACGCCGACAAGACCGTCGCGCAGGCCGTCGAACTGTGGAAGATCGTCGACCGCCCGAACCTGTTCATCAAGATCCCGGCCACCGAGGCCGGCATCCCGGCCATCGCCAAGGTGCTCGGTGAGGGCATCAGCGTCAACGTCACGCTGATCTTCTCGGTGGAACGCTACGAGCTCGTCATGGGCGCCTACCTCGACGGCCTCGAGGCCGCGAAGGCGGCCGGCCACGACCTGTCACGGATCCACTCGGTCGCCTCGTTCTTCGTCTCCCGCGTCGACACCGAAATCGACAAGCGGCTCGACAAGATCGGCACCCCCGACGCTCTCGCGCTGCGCGGCAAGGCCGGCCTCGCAAACGCCCGCCTCGCCTACGCTGCCTACCAGCAGGTCTTCGAGGTGCAGCCGCGGTTCCAGGGCCTGCTCGAAACCGGTGCCCGCCCGCAGCGCGCACTGTGGGCGTCGACGGGAGTCAAGAACCCCGCCTACCCGGACACCCTGTACGTCGCCGATCTGGTCGCCCCGAACACCGTGAACACGATGCCGGAGAAGACCCTCGACGCGTTCGCCGACCACGGCGAGGTCGCGGGCGACACCGTCTCCGGTACCGCGGTCGCGTCGCAGGAGATCTTCGACCAGCTCACCGCCGTCGGCATCGACCTTCCCGACGTGTTCAAGGTGCTCGAGGACGAGGGCGTCGACAAGTTCGAGGTGTCCTGGAACGAACTCCTGGAGGCCACCGCGGAGCAGCTGCGCGCAGCAGGGCAGAAGAGCTGATACGTGAGCGATCCCGCAGCGTCAGACGATTGGGTCAATCCACTTCGCGACAGTAGGGACAAGCGCCTACCACGCATCGCCGGGCCGTGTGCGCTGGTGATCTTCGGTGTCACCGGCGACCTGGCGCGGCGCAAGTTGATGCCCGCCATCTACGATCTGGCCAATCGTGGTCTTCTGCCGCCCGGGTTCGCTCTGGTCGGGTTCGCCCGCAGGGATTGGTCGGACGAGGATTTCGGCAAGATCGTGCACGATGCCGTGCGCGATCATTCCCGCACCCCGTTCCGGGAGGACGTGTGGGAGCGGCTGTCGGAGGGCCTGCGGTTCGTCAAGGGCAGCTTCGACGACCCGGCGTCCTTCCAGGAACTGGCGAACACCCTCGCCACGCTCGAACGCGAACGCGGGACCGGCGGCAATCACGGGTTCTATCTCGCGATTCCGCCGGACGCGTTCCCGGTGGTCCTCAAGCAGCTGTCCGAGGCCGGCCTTGCCCGGTCGACCGACAGCCAGTGGCGCCGGGTGGTCATCGAGAAGCCGTTCGGTCACGACCTCGCGAGCGCACGTGAGCTCAACGCGGTCGTGAACGAGGTCTTCCCCGAGGACACCGTCTTCCGGATCGACCACTACCTCGGCAAGGAAACCGTTCAGAACATCCTGGCGCTGCGCTTCGCCAACCAGTTGTTCGATCCGATCTGGAACGCCCACTACGTGGATCACGTGCAGATCACCATGGCCGAGGACATCGGTCTCGGTGGGCGGGCCGGGTACTACGACGGCATCGGGGCGGCGCGGGACGTCATCCAGAATCACCTGCTGCAACTCCTCGCGTTCACGGCGATGGAGGAGCCGATCAGCTTCGAACCGTCGGAGTTGCAGGCGGAGAAGATCAAGGTGCTCTCCGCCACCAAACTCGCGCAGCCACTCGACGAGACCACCGCGCGCGGGCAGTACGCGGGAGGCTGGCAGGGCGGTACCCGGGTGGTCGGCCTGCTGGAGGAGGACGGGTTCTCGCAGGACTCCACCACGGAGACGTTCGCGGCCATCACCCTCGAGGTCGACACCCGCCGCTGGGCGGGTGTGCCGTTCTATCTCCGCACCGGGAAGCGGCTCGGTCGCCGGGTCACCGAGATCGCCGTGATCTTCAAGCGCGCGCCGCACCTGCCGTTCGATCAGACGATGACCGAGGAACTCGGTCAGAACGCGCTCGTCATCCGGGTGCAGCCGGACGAGGGTGTGACGATGCGCTTCGGGTCCAAGGTCCCGGGATCGAGCATGGAGGTCCGCGACGTCAGCATGGACTTCAGCTACGGCCAGGCGTTCACCGAGTCGTCCCCCGAGGCGTACGAACGCCTCATCCTCGACATGCTGCTCGGTGAACCCTCCCTGTTCCCCGTCAACGCCGAGGTCGAATTGTCGTGGGAGATCCTCGATCCGGCGCTCGCCGCCTGGGCCGCGGAGGGCAAACCGGAACCGTACGAGGCAGGCACGTGGGGTCCCCCGTCCGCGGACGAAATGATGCAGCGCACCGGTCGCGAATGGAGAAGGCCGTAGATGATCATCGACATCCCCTCGACTACCACCGGCCAGGTCAACAAGAAGCTGGTGGAGGTCCGGAAGACCGGCGGGGCGGTGACGCTGGGACGGGTTCTCACCCTGGTGGTGTGCACCCGGGACAGCGAGAACTCCGAGGACATCATCGACGCCGCCAACGAGGCGAGCCGGGAACATCCCTGTCGTGTCATCGTCGTCGCCCGCGGTTCCCGCGACGCCGAACCACGGCTGGACGCCCAGATCAGGGTCGGGGGTGACGCCGGCGCCTCCGAGGTGGTGGTGCTCCGCCTGTTCGGCGAACTCGCCGACCACGAGAGCAGCGTGGTGGTGCCGTTCCTCCTCCCCGACACCCCGGTCGTCGTGTGGTGGCCCGAGTCCGCTCCCGCCGTCCCCGCGAAGGACCCGGTCGGGAAGCTCGCGATCCGGCGCATCACCGACGCCACGGACCGTGCGGATCCCGCCGCCGAGATCAAGGGCCGCCTCGCCTCCTACACGTCCGGTGACACGGATCTGGCGTGGAGCCGCATCACGATGTGGCGGGGGCTCATCACCTCGGCCGTCGATCAGCCACCGCATTCGCGCATCGAATCGGCGGTGGTGTCGGGTCTCGTGGACGAGCCCGCCGTCGACATGATCGCCGGATGGCTGGCGGGCCGTCTCGATGCGCCCGTCAGCCGCAGGGTCGGACCGTTGTTCGTGACACTCGCGTTCGCGGACGGTGGCACGCTGACCATCAGCCGCCCGCAGACCGGCACCACCGCGACGTTGTCGCGGACCGGGAAACCGGATGCGCTGGTGGCGCTGGGCAGGCGGGAGACCCGCGACTGCCTGGCCGAAGAACTACGCAGACTGGACCCCGACGAGGCCTACGAGGCCGCACTCGCCGGGCTGACGAAGGTGACGTATGAGTGACATCCACGTAGAAGTGCACCCCGACACCGCCACGCTGGTGACGAAGGCCGCGGAGCGGTTCGTCGCCACCGTCGTCGCCGCCCAGAAGGATCGCGGTTCGGCGTCGGTGGTCCTCACCGGCGGCGGCACCGGGATCGGGCTGCTCGAGAAGGTCCGGGAGAACCCGGGCGACATCGACTGGCGTGCGATCGACATCTTCTGGGGCGACGAGCGGTTCCTGCCGGCGGGCGATCCGGAACGCAACGACGTGCAGGCGCGGGCCGCGCTGCTCGACCATGTCGACGTCGATCCCGACCGCGTGCACACCATGCCCGTCGCGGACGGGATCTACGAAAACGACCCGGAGGCGGCCGCCGTCGCGTACGCGCAGGTGCTCGGGGCCCACTCCGACGGCAGGCAGGTCCCGGTCTTCGACGTCCACCTGCTCGGCATGGGCGGTGAGGGACACGTCAATTCGCTGTTCCCCGACACCGACGCGGTCCGCGAGGAGCACCGGTTCGTCGTCGCGGTGACGGACTCCCCCAAGCCGCCGCCGGTGCGGGTGACGCTGACCCTGCCCGCCGTCAGGCACGCCGACGAGGTGTGGCTCGTCGTGTCCGGTGACGCCAAGGCCGAGGCCGTGGCCGCCGCGATCGCGGGCGCACCGCCCGTCGAGATCCCGGCGTCCGGCGCCCGCGGACTCTCTGCCACCCGGTGGCTGCTCGACACGTCGGCCGCGTCTCTGCTGCCGAACTGACGCCTGCCGAACCGACGCTGTCATCCGACGGGGTCCTCGTCGTCTCCCGGTAACCCGGCGGGCGACCGGGGGTCCCGTTCGACCGGTGTCCGGGTGACCCGGCATTCGGTGACGATGCGGCCGGCCCGATGCGAGCTCGCCGCCCGCGTCCCCCGCCGCCCGATTCCGCCGCGCCAATAGACCGGGTCACCCGCGCATCGCCTCATCCGTCGCCCCACTTCGTCTCGGAAACAGTGCTCTTTCCCGTTTTGACGCAGGGACGGGCGGTTCGGTTCCCGCGCCCGGCAAGAAAGTTCGTGCACTTTCTCGCGGGCGCGGAAACCGGCTCTGCTACCCGCTGTTGCGCAGTGCGGTCGCCAGCCCGTTCATCGTGAGCTGGATGCCGCGGCGCGTCTGATCGGTGTCGTCCCCGGCCCGGTAGCGGCGCAGCAGTTCCACCTGCAGGTGGTTGAGCGGCTCGAGGTACGGGAACCGGTTGTGCACCGACCGCTCCAGACCGGGATTGTCGGCGAACAGTGTGTCGTTCCCGGTGACGGCCTTGTACATCCGGATGGTCCGCTCGTGCTCCTCGGCGATCTTGCCGAACACCCGTCGGCGCAGTTCCTCGTCGGGGACGAGTTCCGCGTAGCGGGCGGCGAGACCCATGTCTGACTTCGACATCACCATCGCCAGGTTCGACAGCACGGTCCGGAAGAACGGCCACGTCTCGTAGAGGCGGGACAGCGTCGCCACCCGGTCGGGGTCGCCCTGCGTCCATTCCTCGAACGCGGCGCCGGTGCCGTACCACCCGGGCAGCATGACCCGGGACTGGCTCCACGACAGCACCCACGGGATGGCCCGCAGGTCGGAGATGGACGTGGTCTGCTTGCGGGAGGCCGGGCGGCTGCCGATGTTGAGCGCCCCGATCTCCGCGACCGGGGTCGACATCTCGAAGTACTCCACGAATCCGGGTGTCTCGTGCACCAATTCGCCGTAGGCGCGGCGGGCCAATGCGGCGAGTTCGTCGAGGATGCGGTACGCCGGTTCGGCGTCGTCGCCGAGGCCCTCGACGTCGAGGAGGGTGGCCTCGAGGGTCGCGGCGAGCAGCGTTTCGAGATTGCGTTGCGCGAGGCGAGGTTCCGCGTACTTGGCGGCGATCACCTCACCCTGTTCGGTGATCCGCAGGGATCCGGCGACCGCACCGGGCGGCTGCGCGAGGATCGCCTCGTAGCTGGGTCCGCCGCCGCGGCCCACGGTGCCGCCGCGACCGTGGAAGAGCCGCAACCGGATTCCCGTCTTGCGGGCCGCGTCGACCAGGTCCAGCTCGGCGCGGTACAGCGCCCAGTTGGCCGCCAGATAGCCGCCGTCCTTGTTGGAGTCGGAGTACCCGAGCATCACTTCCTGGGCGTCGCCGCGCGCCGACACCAGGGCCCGGTAGATCGGGACTTCCAGGGTGGCCTCGAGGGTGGCGGCCCCCTGTTGCAGGTCCTCGATCGTCTCGAACAGCGGCACGATGCCCACCGGGCAGGTCGGCGCCTCCCCCGATCCGGGATCGAGGATGCCGACCTCCTTCAGCAGGACCGCAGCCTCGAGCATGTCGCTGACGGAGGTGCACATGCTGATGATGTAGTTGGGTACCGCGCCCGCACCGAGGGTCCGCACGGCGTCGGCGCCGGCCTGGAGAATGGCGAGTTCCTTTGCCGTGAGCTCGCTGAACTCGGCGTTCGCCGTGGTCAGGGGGCGCCGGGTGGACAGTTCCGCCGACAGCAACTCCACCCGCTCGTCCTCGGACAGCGACGAGTAGTCGGCGTGCACACCCGCCCACGCCAGCAGTTCGGCGACGACGGTCTCGTGCACGTCCGAGTTCTGCCGCATGTCGAGGCCGGAGAGGTGGAAACCGAACACCTCCACCGAGTCCCGCAGGGTCGCCAGTCCGTCGTCGGCGATCGTGCCGTCGCCGCCGCGCCGCAGCGAGTCGTCGACGACGTCGAGTTCGCCGAGCATCTGCCGCGGCGTGTCGTAGGGTGCGAGCCCGAGGTCGAGCCCGTGGTCCGGGGCCTCCCCGAGGATGCGGTGCGCGGTGGCCGTGAGACGCCCCCGGATGCCCCGCACGGCACGCCGGTACGGCTCGTCGGCGCGGAACGGCGAATCGTCCTGGGATGCCGCGGCCAGGAGGTCGAGGGCCGGTGTGACGGTGACGAGACGGGCCGACATGGACAGTTCCCGCTCGAGCGTCTCGAGTTGCCCGAGATGATGCTCGAGCGCGGTGGCCGCGGCGCGGGTGGTCGCCTGGCGGACCACCTCGTCGGTGACGTAGGGATTGCCGTCGCGGTCCCCGCCGATCCACGATCCGGGACGCAGAATCGGTTCCCGGCCCAGATCGGCGTCCGGCCACCGCGACCGCAGGGCACTGCGCAGTTCGGCGTTGATCTTCGGGACGACCTCGAACAGCGCCGCGTCGTAGTACCGCAGCCCGACCTCGATCTCGTCCTGAATCCGCAACCGCGACAACCGGATCAGCGCGGTCTGCCACAGGGTGAGGATCTGCCGACGCAACCGGACGTCGACGTCGGCCGTCTCGGACTCGGTCAGCGCGGTGCGTTCGCGGTACCGCATCAGTTCGGTGATCCGCGTCTGGGTCTCGAATACCGTGCGGCGACGGGTCTCGGTGGGATGCGCGGTGATGACCGGCGACACGAGCGCCCCGCGCAACGCGTCCGCGACGACGTCGCTGTTCAGGTGAGCGGCGTCGAGCTTGGCGAACGTGGCGGTCAGGGTGCTGTCGGGGGCGGGTTCACCGGCGGCGACGTGGACGGCACGCCGGCGTTCGCGGTGGTTGTCCTCGGCGAGGTTGGCCAGCAGGGCGAAATGGCTGAAAGCTCGGATGACGGGAATGGCGGCGCTCGTGGACACCTCGGTGAACATGTCGGCCAGATCGGCGCGGTCGATCTCGGAACGACGCACCCGGAACGATTCGACCCTGGCCTTCTCGACGAGGTCGAAGACGCCGTCTCCGGCCTGTTCCCGCACTATCTGACCGAGGATGCCGCCCAGGAGCCGAATGTCTTCGCGGAGTGGTTCAGTGGCCTCACGTGGGGTTTCGATCATGCATCCAGTATCGACCGGTGACGGCCCGTCCGCATGATGAAGCCGATCAGCCGAACTTGATCTCCAGCCCGATGCCGATGATGGCGATGAACCAGATCAGACCGGTGAAGACGGTGAGCCGGTCGAGGTTCTTCTCGACCACGGTGGAACCGGACAGGCTGGACTGGACACCGCCGCCGAACAGGCTGGACAGACCGCCGCCCTTACCGCGGTGCAGCAGCACCAGCAGAATCAGCAGCAAGCTGGTGATCACCAGCAAGATATCCAGGAACAGTTCCATGTCTGTCTACGTCCACCCATCCAGTAGGAACAACTACGACCTCGTACACCCTACAGGCGCTCCGCGCTCGTGCGCCTTTCCGGTACCCACCGCTACCGAAAAGGCGCACGAGCGCCGAAAGCGCCTTACGGCAGGGGTCCGCCCGCGGCGATCGCCGACAGGGTGGCGAACTCGTCGGCCTTCAGCGAGGCGCCGCCCACGAGAGCGCCGTCCACATCCGTCTGACCGACGATCTCCCCGACGTTCTTCGCGTTGACGCTGCCGCCGTACAGAATGCGGACACCGGACGCGACGTCCGGCGAGGCCAGCTCGCCGAGCGTGGCGCGGATCGCGGCGCAGACTTCCTGCGCGTCCGCGGCACTGGCCACCCGGCCGGTGCCGATGGCCCACACCGGCTCGTACGCGATGACGACCTTGGCGATGTCCTCGGCGGACAGCCCGGCGAGCGAACCCCGCAGCTGCTCGACGTTGTAGGACACGTGCTCGCCGGCCTCGCGGATATCGAGGCCCTCACCGATGCAGACGATCGGGGTGATCCCGTTCTTCAGCGCGGCCTTGGTCTTGGCCAGCACGGTGTCGTTGTCCTCACCGTGCAGCGTCCGGCGCTCCGAGTGCCCGACGACGACGAACGTGCAGCCCAGCTTGGCCAGCATGGAACCGCTGATCTCGCCGGTGTACGCGCCCGAATCCTGGGCCGACACGTCCTGCGCACCGTAGGTGAGCAGGAGCTTGTCGCCCTCGACCAGGGACTGCACGCTGCGGATGTCGGTGAACGGCGGGATCACCGTCACGTCGACCTTGTCGAAGTACTTCGCCGGGAGCGAGAAGGCGATCTTCTGAACCAGCGCGATGGCCTCGAGGTGGTTCAGATTCATCTTCCAGTTGCCGGCGATCAGCGGCTTCCGTGCCATGCCTCAGCCCTCCAGAACTGCGATGCCGGGGAGTTCCTTGCCCTCGAGGTACTCGAGGGAGGCGCCGCCACCGGTGGAGATGTGCGAGAAACCGTCCTCGGGCAGACCGAGCTGGCGCACCGCCGCGGCGGAGTCACCGCCACCGACGACGCTATACGCGCCCTTGCCGGTGGCCTCGATGATCGCCTCGGCGACACCCTTGGTGCCCGCGGCGAACTTCTCGAACTCGAACACGCCCATCGGGCCGTTCCAGAACACGGTCTTCGCGCTGGTCAGGATCGCCGCGAACCGGCGAACCGACTGCGGTCCGATGTCGAGTCCCATCCAGCCGTCCGGGATCTCGAGCACCGACACGATCTTCGACTCGGCGTCGGCCGAGAACGAATCGGCGATGACCACGTCCTGCGGGATGTGGATGACGTCGGCGTACTGCTCGAGCAGCGCCCTGCACGTGTCGATCATCGACTCCTCGCACAGCGAGTTGCCGACCGAGACGCCCTGCGCCGCCAGGAACGTGTAGTACATGCCGCCGCCGATGACGAGGGTGTCGACCTTGGGGGCCAGTGCCTCGATCACCGCGAGCTTGTCCGACACCTTGGAACCACCGAGCACGACCGCGTACGGCCGCTCCGGCTCCTCGGTGAGCTTGCCGAGCACCTCGATCTCGGCGTCGACGAGCGTGCCCGCATAGTGCGGGAGCAGCTTCGCGACGTCGTACACCGACGCCTGCGCGCGGTGCACGACACCGAACCCGTCGGACACGAACGCACCGTCGTCGCCGACGAGTTCGACCAGGGCCTTGGCGAGCTTCGTCCGCTCGGCCTCGTCCTTGCTGGTCTCCCGCGGGTCGAAGCGGATGTTCTCCAGCAGGAGGACGTCGCCGTCGGTGAGTCCCTCCGCGCGTGCCAGCGCGTCCTGCCCGACGACGTCGCCGGCGAGCTGGACGTTGCGGCCCAGCACCTCGGCGAGCTTGGCCGCCACCGGTGCGAGGGAGTACTGCGGGTCGGGCTCGCCCTTGGGGCGACCCAGATGGGCGGTGACGATGACCTTGGCGCCCGCCTCCGCCAGCGCCTTCAGCGTCGGTGCGGAAGCGAGGATGCGCCCGGGATCGGTGATCCGGTCGCCGTCGAGCGGAACGTTGAGGTCGGAGCGCACCAGCACGGCGCGCCCCTCGACCCCAGCGTTCAGAAGATCGTCGAGAGTCTGAACTGCCACTGTTACCGGACCTTCACTCAGAGAGACTTGGCGACGAGGCCGATGAGGTCGGCCAGACGGTTGGAGTAACCCCACTCGTTGTCGTACCAGGACACGATCTTGGCCTGATCCTCGATGACCTTCGTGAGGCCGGAGTCGAAGATCGAGCTGTGCGGGTCGGTGACGATGTCGGACGACACGATCGGGGCGTCCGTGTACTTCAGGATGCCCTTGAGCGGGCCCTCGGCGGCAGCCTTCATCGCGGCGTTGATGTCCTCGACGCTGGCCGACTTCCGCAGGTTCGCGGTGAGGTCCGTGACCGAACCCGTGGGGATCGGGACGCGCAGCGCGTAGCCGTCCAGCTTGCCGAGCAGCTGCGGGAGGACCAGGCCGATGGCCTTGGCGGCACCGGTTCCGGTGGGAACCACGTTCAGTGCGGCGGCACGGGCGCGACGCAAGTCGCTGTGCGGGCCGTCCTGTAGGTTCTGGTCCTGGGTGTAGGCGTGGACCGTCGTCATGAGGCCCTTGACGATGCCGAACTCGTCGTCGAGCACCTTGGCGATGGGGCCGAGGCAGTTGGTGGTGCACGAGGCGTTGGAGATGATGTTCTGACTGCCGTCGTACTTGTCGTCGTTGACGCCCATCACGATGGTGATGTCCTCGCCCTTGGCCGGGGCGGAGATGATGACCTTCTTGGCGCCGGCCTCGAGGTGGCCCTTCGCCTTGGCTGCGTCGGTGAAGATGCCGGTGGACTCGACGACGACGTCGACGCCCAGGTCGCCCCAGGGAAGTGCCGCGGGGCCTTCCTTGATGGCGAGAGCCTTGATCTTCTGGCTTCCGACGACGATGGTGTCTTCACCCTCGAGCGAGACGTCGTGCGGGAGACGACCGAGGATCGAGTCGTACTTCAGGAGATGCGCCAGCGAAGCGTTGTCCGTGAGGTCGTTGACCGCCACAATCTCGATGTCGGTGGTTCCCAGCGCCTTCTGCGCATCCACCGCCCTGAAGAAGTTACGCCCGATACGGCCGAAACCGTTTACGCCTACCCGGACAGTCACAATCTGCTCCTTTGTGCATGATTCTGGTTGTGCAGCTCTGCTCCCGCGCCGCTACGACACCATCCGACGGGTGATCGGCGCAGGGGTTCATCGGTCGATGTGGTTCCTACCCTAGTGCGCGGACGACGCCCGCGCGCAGTCAACTCCGAGCGCCCTTCGCCCTGCCGCCCCGACCGGAACGAACGGGACGCTCGTTCGATCTGACGCGACGGGCGTCCCGTTCGTCAGGGAAACCCGGGGTGGCGGGCGGTGACGGCGGACGAGGTCAGGCGTCGTCGAGAAGGTCTGCGGTGACGGCCGACTCGGTGTCCGGAATGCCGGTTTCCTTCGCCTTGCGATCCGCCATCGACAGCAGCCGCCGGATGCGGCCTGCCACGGCGTCCTTCGTCATCGGCGGGTCGGCGAGCTGGCCGAGTTCCTCGAGGGACGCCTGCCGGTGCTCCACCCGCAGGTGGCCCGCGGCCGCGAGGTGGTCGGGGACCTCGTCACCGAGGATGTCCAGGGCCCGTTCGACGCGGGCGGCGGCCGCGACCGCGGCGCGGGCGGAGCGGCGCAGGTTCGCGTCGTCGAAGTTGGCGAGCCGGTTGGCGGTGGCGCGGACCTCCCGGCGCATGCGCCGTTCCTCCCACACGAGGCGGGTGTCCTGGGCTCCCATCCGGGTGAGCAGCGCGCCGATGGCCTCGCCGTCGCGGATCACCACCCGGTCGGTGCCGCGGACCTCGCGGGCCTTCGCGGAGATGCCCAGCCTGCGCGCCGCCCCGACGAGGGCGAGCGCCGCCTCCGGGCCCGGGCAGGAGACCTCGAGCGCGGACGAGCGGCCCGGCTCGGTCAGCGAACCGTGCGCCAGGAACGCGCCGCGCCACGCGGCTTCCGCGTCGGCGACGCTGCCACCGACGACCTGCGCGGGAAGCCCGCGCACCGGACGGCCCCGCAGGTCCAGCAGCCCCGTCTGACGGGCGAGGGCCTCCCCCTCCTTCGCGACCCGCACGATGTACCGGGACGACTTGCGCAGCCCGCCCGCGCTGAGGACGTGGACGTCGGCGCTGTAGGTGAACAGGTCGAAGATCTCGCGGCGCAACCGGCGGGCCGTGGACCCCAGATCCACTTCCGCCTCGACCACTACCCGGCCGCCGACGATGTGCAATCCCCCGGCGAACCGCAGCAGCGACGAGACCTCGGCCTTCCGGCAACTCACGTGAGTGATGACGAGACGACTGAGTTCGTCTTTGACCTCTGCTGTCATTGCCACGAAGCGCTCTCCCTTTCCTCTGGTGTCTCGGCCGCTTCGCTCCCCCGAGACCCCGCTTCGGGGTCGCTCCAGAGCTGTTCGAGAACGGACGCAAGTTTTCCTGCATGGTGCGTGTGGGTGCCGTGCTCCGACACGTCGGCGTACACGACGCGTGCCCGGAACTGTCCGGCGGCGCGGGCGAGGTGCTCGCGCTCGCGCCCCGGTGGAACCGAACCCGAATCGACGACGACGTAGTCGACGGTGAGTTCGGGTGCGTGTTGGGACAGTACGTGCAGATGACGCTCGGTGGAGAATCCCGCGGTCTCGCCGGGTTCCGGAGCCAGGTTGAGTACCAGCACCTTCCGCGCGGGGGTGGCGATCAGCGTGTCGAGGAGTTCGGGCACGAGAACGTGCGGGATGACGCTGGAGAACCACGACCCGGGGCCGAGAACGGCCATGTCGGCGACGTCGATCGCCCGGACCGCGTCCGGGCATGCGGGCGGATTCGCCGGCAGCAACCGCACGCGGCGCACCTTGCCGGGGGTGGTCGCGACCGCGACCTGACCGCGGATGCAGCGGCTGACCCGCGGGTCCGCCTCGAGGCCCTGCACGTCGGCCTCGATGTCGAGGGCGATCGGCGACATCGGCAGCACCCGCCCGTCGATCCGCAGCAGCCGCGCGAGTTCGTCGAGCGCGGCGACGGGGTCGCCGAGCACCTCGGTGAGACCGGCGAGGATGAGATTGCCCACCGAGTGTCCGGCGAGGGCGCCGATTCCGCCGAATCGGTGCTGGATGGTGTCGGTCCAGTCCTGCACCTCGGGGTCGTCCGCGGCGAGCGCGGCGAGCGCCATCCGCAGATCCCCGGGCGGGATGACGCCGAGTTCGGCGCGGAGCCGTCCGGAGGATCCGCCGTCGTCCGCCACGGTGACGACGGCGGTCACGTCACGGCTGAGCCTGCGGGCGGCGCTGAGGGTGGCGAACAGCCCGTGGCCACCGCCGAGCGCGACGATCGCAGGCGCCTGGTGCACCGGCCTCATTCGCGCCCCAGATCCCGATGGACGACGCGCACGTTCAGCCCGGAGTCCTTTCCGAGCCGGCCCGCCAGGGCCTCCGACATGGCGACACTGCGATGTTTCCCCCCGGTGCATCCCACCGCGATGGTCATGTAGCGCTTCCCCTCCCGACGATATCCGGCGATCGTCAGATCCAGCAGGTGGTGATACGTGGCGAGGTAGTCGTCCGCACCATCCTGCGACAACACGTAGTCCCGCACGTCCGCGTTCTGCCCGGTGTGCGGACGCAACTCGGGGATCCAGTGCGGGTTGGGCAGGAACCGGACGTCGCAGACGAGATCGGCGTCCATCGGAAGACCGTACTTGAAACCGAACGACTGGACTGTTACCTGCATGGTGCGGTTCTCGGCGTCGCCGAACGCGTCCTCGATCTTCTGCCGCAACTGGTGCGCGGCGAGGGACGACGTGTCGATCACCAGATCCGCGGCGGCCTTCACCTTCGCGAGCTGGTCACGCTCGGCGGCGATGCCCTCCGACAGGGTGCCCTCGGCACCGCCGCCGGACAGCGGGTGACTGCGCCGGACCTGTTCGAACCGGCGGACCAGGACCTCGTCCGACGCGTCGAGGTACAGCACCCTCGTGTGCACGGGCTTGCTCTCGAGTTCGGTGAGGACCCAGCCGAGGTCGCCGGTGAACAACCGGGAACGCACGTCGATGACGACGGCGAGCCGCTCGAGCCGCGAATCGGATTCCAGGCTCAGATCCACCATCCGGGAGATCAGTTCCGGGGGAAGATTGTCCGCGACGTACCACCCGAGGTCCTCGAGGACCTTCGCCGCGGTCTGCAGACCCGCCCCGGAGAGCCCGGTGACGAGAAGGAAGTCCATCGGCCGAACCGTGGGCGGACGGTCGCTCTGCGCGTGCTGCTCGTTCACTCGACACCTGTCCGTTGCGATGCGCTCTGTGCTGCCGGGCCGTGCTGCCCTACCGGTTCGCGGGGTAGGTCCGCGCCGTTCCGTTCTGCCGTGCCCGGCCCGTTCCGATCTGGTTCATCATCCCCCACTCCCACGACGTCCGCAGACGGTTCCTCCGCCCCGAGAGCGGTGAGTACCGCCTTCGCCGTGGCCGTTCCGATGCCGGGCACCGCGGTGATCTCCTCGACGGAGGCCTGTTTGAGTTTGGCGACGGATCCGAAATGCGTCACCAGGGCCTTGCGCCGGGTCTCGCCGAGACCGCGGACCGAGTCGAGCGCGGAGGCCGTCATCCGGCGGGACCGTTTGCTGCGGTGGAACGTGATCGCGAAGCGGTGCGCCTCGTCCCGCACCCGCTGCAGCAGGTACAGCGACTCGCTGGTGCGCGGGAGGATCACCGGGTCCTCCTCCCCCGGCACCCACACCTCCTCGAGCCGCTTGGCCAGCCCGACGACGGCGACGTCGGTGATGCCCAATTCGTCGAGCACCGCCGAGGCCGCGGCCACCTGCGGGGCACCGCCGTCGACGACGAACAGGTTCGGCGGGTACGCGAACCGCCGCGGCCTGCCGGTCTGCGGGTCGATCGCCGCCTCCGGAGCGAGGTCGCCGCCGTCGCCGCCGGACACCTGGTCGGCGTCCGCCCCGGCCGCTTCCGCGCGCAGCACCCCGACGTCACGGTTGTGCCGGAGGAACCGGCGCCGGGTGACCTCGGCGATGCTGGCGACGTCGTCGGAGCGGCCGTCGCCTGCGGCTTCCTTGATGGCGTAGTGCCGGTAGTCGGACTTTCGCGGCAGGCCGTCCTCGAAGACGACGAGGGAGGCCACCACGTCGGTGCCCTGCACGTGGCTGATGTCGACGCATTCGATGCGCAGCGGCGCCGAGTCCAGGTCGAGGGCCTCCTGGATGCCCTGCAGGGCCGCCGACCGCGACGTGAAGTCGCCGGCGCGGCGCAGCTTGTGCTGTTGCAGCGCCTCCATCGCGTTGCGCTGTACGGTCTCGGCGAGTGCCTTCTTGTCGCCGCGCTGCGGCACCCGGAGACGGACGGCGGAACCGCGGAGACCGCTGAGCCATTCCTGTACCTGCTCGGCGTCCGGCGGCAGCACCGGCACCAGGACCTCCCGCGGCACCCCGCTGCTGCCCGCCTCCGGGTCGGCCGCGCCCGACAGCGCCGCCTGCTCACCGTAGAACTGGGTGAGGAACTGCTCGACGAGCAACGGCAGGTCCGAGCCCGCCGCGGAATCGACGCTGGCCCAGTCGATGACGTCGCCGGCCTTCTCGACCACCCAGCCGCGCTGCCCGCGGACGCGGCCGCCCCGGACGTGGAACACCTGGACCGCGGCCTCGAGTTCGTCGGTCGCGAACGCGGCGACGTCGGCATCGGTCCCGTCGCCGAGCACGACGGCCTGCTTCTCGAGTGCCCGCCGCAACGCGCCCACGTCGTCGCGCAGTCGCGCCGCCGTCTCGAAGTCGAGTTCCTCGGACGCCTGCTGCATCCGGGCCTCGAGCTGGCGGACCAGTTTGTCGGTGCGCCCCGACAGGAAGTCGCAGAAGTCCTCGACGATCTGGCGGTGTTCGGCCGCGGACACGCGTCCGACGCACGGCGCGGAGCACTTGTCGATGTAGCCGAGCAGGCAGGGCCGGCCGATCTGGTTGTGCCGCTTGAACACCCCGGCCGAGCAGGTGCGGGCGGGGAAGACCCGCAGCAGCAGGTCGAGGGTTTCGCGGATGGCCCACGCGTGCGAGTAGGGGCCGAAGTAGCGGACACCCTTGCGCCGGGGGCCGCGGTAGACGAACAGCCGCGGGTACTCCTCGTTGAGGGTGACCGCGAGAACCGGGTACGTCTTGTCGTCGCGGTAGCGGACGTTGAACCGGGGATCGAATTCCTTGATCCAGTTGTATTCGAGCTGGAGCGCCTCGACCTCGGTGCTCACCACGGTCCACTCGACACTGCCGGCCGTGGTCACCATCTGGCGGGTGCGCGGGTGCAGCGTCGAGACGTCGGCGAAATAGGAATTCAGCCGTGATCGAAGACTCTTCGCCTTCCCGACATAGATGACCCGGCCGTGCGGATCGCGGAACTTGTACACCCCCGGGTCGACCGGAATCGTTCCGGTCGCGGGGCGATATGTCGAAGGATCGGGCACCCCTCCACGTTAGTCGGCGCCACCGACCAACCCCGCATCCGCGACGTCGCGGAGGGGCGGCCCACCGGTCAGGACGTCGCGTACTCCGACGCGAGCGCGCGGAAGCGGTCGACGGCGTCCACGGCGTACTCGCGATCGTTCGACTGAATGGCCATCACGGCCAGGTACTCGTCGTCGGGCAGTTCGATCCGGGCCCATGCCGCGCCGTCCGGGAAGGACAGCCCCTCGTACAGGTCCCAGTCGACGATGCGCTCACCGAGCACGTTGCGCACGGCGATGCCGCGGGGCCCTATGCGCACCCGCGGGCGGGTCAGCAGCAACACGCCGGCCGCGAGGAGGCAGCCGATGCCCGCGAACGCCAGCTGGTCGGCGAGCCGGAAGTACACGCCCGTCGAATCGCCGCGCAACAGGATCGCGAACGTCACGTGCACGACGACGAGCAGGACCGCCACGCCGATGGCGTAGCGGCGGGACTTGCGGGGCTTCGCGACGAGTGTCCACTCGGATTCGGGGGTTGTCACGGGTGGATCCGGATCATGCGAAGGACTCCTCGGCCCGGCGCAGCCGCGCCAACGTGACGGCGGTGTCGAGTGCGGCCGCGCACGCCTGCCCGCCCTTGTCCTCGACGGATCCGGGCAGGCCGCTGCGGTCGACGGCCTGCTGCTCGGTGTCCGTGGTGAGCACACCGTTCCCGACCGGGGTGCCCTCGTCCAGCGAGACCCGGGTCAGACCGGCCGTCACGGCGTCGCAGACGTATTCGAAGTGCGGGGTCCCGCCGCGGATCACGACACCGAGCGCGACGACGGCGTCGTGGCTGCGGGCCAGCGCCTGCGCGACCACGGGCAGTTCGATGGCGCCCGCGACGCGGACCAGCGTGACGTTCTTCACGTTCGCCTCGGCGGCCACCTTCTGCGCGCCGGCGATCAGCGCCTCGGAGATCTCGGCGTGCCAGCTGCCTGCGACGATGGCGAGCCGGAGGTCGCCGGCCTCCCCGAGCTGCAGCTCCGGCAGTCCCTCGCCGCTCACAGCATCTCCCCCGCTTCGAAGTCGTCGAGCCCGATCAGGTCGTGGCCCATGCGGTCGCGCTTGGTGCGCAGGTAGGTCAGGTTCTCGGCGTTGGCTCGCAGCGGCATGGACACCCGCTCGGTGATCTGCAGCCCGTAGCCGTCGAGTCCGACCCGCTTGGCCGGATTGTTGGTGAGCAGCCGCATCGAGGAGATGCCGAGGTCCACCAGGATCTGCGCGCCGATGCCGTAGTCGCGGGCGTCGGCGGGCAGCCCGAGCTCGAGGTTGGCGTCGACGGTGTCCGAACCGGCGTCCTGCAGCTGGTAGGCCTGCAGCTTGTGCATCAGGCCGATGCCGCGGCCCTCGTGCCCGCGCATGTACAGGACCACCCCGCGGCCCTCCTGCGCGACCATGTCCAGGGCGGCGTCGAGCTGGGGACCGCAGTCGCAGCGCAGCGAGCCGAACACGTCGCCGGTGAGGCATTCGGAGTGCACGCGCACCAGCACGTCGCTGCCGTCGCCGTCCGGGCCGGGCAGGTCGCCGCGGACCAGGGCCACGTGCTCGACGTCGTCGTAGATGCTCGTGTAACCGACGGCCGTGAACTCGCCGTGCCGGGTGGGGATGCGCGCGGACGCGACCCGCACCACGTGCTTCTCGTGCTTGCGGCGCCACGCGATGAGGTCGGCGATGGAGATCAGCGCGAGGTTGTGGTCGTCGGCGAAGACCCGCAGTTCGTCGGTCTGGGCCATGTGGCCCTCGTCCTTCTGGCTGACGATCTCGCAGATCACGCCGGCCGGCCGGAGGTCGGCCATCCGGGCGAGGTCGACGGCGGCCTCGGTGTGGCCGGGACGGCGCAGCACGCCGCCCTCCTTGGCCCGCAGCGGCACGACGTGGCCGGGGCGGGTGAAGTCCTGGGCGCCGGAGTTCGGGTCGGCCAGCAACCGCATGGTGGCGGCGCGGTCGGACGCGGAGATGCCGGTGCCGATGCCCTCGCGGGCGTCGACGGTGACGGTGTACGCGGTGCCGTGCTTGTCCTGGTTGGTGGCGTACATCGGGGGCAGGCCGAGCCGGTCGCAGTCGGCGCCGTCGAGCGGCACACACAGGTAGCCGGAGGTGTATCGAACCATGAAGGCAACCAACTCGGGGGTGGCTTTCTCCGCGGCGAAGATGAGGTCTCCCTCGTTCTCGCGGTCTTCGTCGTCGACGACGACGACAGCCTTGCCTGCGGCGATATCCGCAACGGCGCGCTCGATAGTGTCGAACCTGGTCACGTGCTCGGTCTCCAAAGTCTTGACTGACGCATCTTCGAATACAACGGATGCATCCGTGGGATGCTCCTCAACAGTACGACTCAACGGCCGGCCGCTTGCAGCCGCTCCACATACTTCGCGATCACGTCGACCTCGAGGTTGACGGGCGTCCCGACGGACGCCGCCCCGAGCGTGGTCAGTTGCAGCGTGGTCGGGATGAGCGAGATCTCGAAGTATTCGGCGCCGCGTTCCCCGCCGAGCGCCGACACCGTCAGCGACACACCGTCGACCGTGATGGAGCCCTTCTCCACGACGTACCGGGAAATGGCGTCGGGAAGGGCTATGCGCACGACCTCCCAGTTCTCGGACGGGCTGCGGCTGATGATGTGCCCGGTACCGTCGACGTGGCCCTGGACGAGGTGGCCGCCGAGGCGGCTGTTCAGCGCGGCGGCCCGCTCCAGGTTGACGCGGCTGCCCACGTCGATCTTCTCGAGGCTCGACCGGTTCAGCGTCTCCTGCATGACGTCCGCGGTGAAGGAGCCGTCGGCGAGTACCTCGACGACAGTGAGGCACACACCGTTCACCGCGATCGAATCGCCGTGCGACGCATCGGAAGTCACGACCGGACCACGCACGGTGAACCGTGCGGCGTCGGCCAGTTCTTCCTTGGCGACGATTTCACCCAACTCTTCGACGATCCCGGTGAACACTGTGGCTTCTCCTACGTTCGGTGACTGTCAGGGTTTTCGGACACTGCTGGAACCAGACTCAACAAAAGATCGGGGCCGATTGTTTCGACCGACTCGTGCCGGAACCGCAGGGCGCCGTCGATCGTGTGCACACCCGCCT
Source organism: Rhodococcus sp. USK10 (assembly GCF_019378875.1). Classification (NCBI taxonomy): domain Bacteria; kingdom Bacillati; phylum Actinomycetota; class Actinomycetes; order Mycobacteriales; family Nocardiaceae; genus Rhodococcus; species Rhodococcus sp. USK10. Next base: position 8,247,601 of record NZ_CP076048.1, on the reverse strand, counting down.
CCGACACGGCGGACGTGCCCGCGCCGAGGACCAGCGGGGCGAGGTACGCCTGGATGCGGTCGACCCGGCCCGCGGCGAGGAACGCGCCGGCCAGCCGGGGCCCGCCCTCGAGCAGCACGTCGGTGTACTCGGCGAGCGCGGCGAGGACCTCGTCGACGTCCCGGGTGCGCAGCAGCAGGGTGGGCGCCGAGTCGTCGAGGACGTGCGCGCCGGGCGGGATGTCGCCGAGTCCGACGACGACGCGCACCGGTTGGTGCGCCGCGAGCGACCCGTCGGGCGTCCGGGCGGTCAGGCGCGGGTCGTCGGCCAGCACCGTCCCCGTCCCGACCACGATCGCGTCGAGTTTCGCGCGGTCGGCGTGCACCCGTTCGCGCGCCTCGGGGCCGGTGATCCACCGGCTGGTGCCGTCGGCGGCCGCGCTGCGCCCGTCGAGTGTGGCCGCGTACTTCCAGGTCACGTGTGGTCGTCCGGTGCGCTGCCGATGCAGCCAGGCCCGCAGCGGGCCGCGTTCGACGTCCTGCGCGCGCAGACCGGACGTCACCTCGACGCCCGCGGAGACGAGGGTCTCGGCGCCGCCCGCGGCCTCCGGGTTGGGGTCGCCGACCGCGTAGTGCACGGCGACCACACCGGCGTCGAGCAGCGCCCGCGAGCACGGCCCGGTGCGGCCGGTGTGGTTGCACGGTTCCAACGTGACGACGGCGGTGCCGCCGCGGGCGGCGTCCCCCGCCTCCCGCAGCGCGACGACCTCGGCGTGGGGGCCGCCAGGCGGCTGCGTCATTCCGACGCCGGCGATGCGCCCGGCGGCGTCGAGGACCACCGCGCCGACCGCCGGGTTCGGGCTGGTGAATCCGCGCGCCGACTCCGCGGCGCCGATCGCGATCTGCATCGCGGCGTCGAGGTCCGCCACCGAATTCTCGTGCCGCACGTGGGGGTTCACGATGTGCCGGGTGCCGCTACCGGGACGGGCTCAGGTGCGGCGACGCCTTCGCGGCGCTGGCCCGCAGGGCGCGCACGGCCTCCGCGGGATCGCTCGTGCCGTAGACGGCGGAGCCGGCGACGAAGCAGTCGACACCGGCCTCGGCGGCGGCCTCGACGGTGTCGGCGTTGATGCCGCCGTCGATCTCCACTACGAGGCGCAGCTCACCGGAGTCGACGAGGCGGCGGACGGCTTTCGCCTTCGACAGGACCTCCGGGATGAACGACTGACCGCCGAAGCCGGGTTCGACGCTCATGACGAGGAGCGTGTCGAAGTCCTTCAGGATCTCCAGGTACGGCTCGATCGGCGTGCCGGGCTTGACGCTGAGGCCGGCCTTGGCGCCGGCGGCGCGGATGTCGCGGGCGACGGACCGGGGGTCGTCGGTCGCCTCGGCGTGGAACGTGACGTTGTGCGCGCCGGCCTCCGCGTAGGGCGGCGCCCAGCGGCCTGGGTCGTCGATCATGAGATGGCAGTCGAGCGGGATGTCCGTCGCCGCGAGGAGACTCGCCACGACGGGCAGGCCGAGGGTCAGGTTGGGCACGAAATGTGCGTCCATCACGTCGACGTGCAGCCAGTCGGCACCGGCGACCGCGTCCGCCTCCTCGGCGAGACGCGCGAAATCGGCAGAGAGAATGGACGGTGCGATCATCGGGGTTGCCACGCGCCGAAGTTTAGTCGTACGCGTGTGGGGGCCGGGTCACGCGGTCCATACTGGGCGCATGCCGACCTGGACGGACGTCGTGGCGATCGGTGCGTCGCTGCCGGAGGTGCAGGAGAGCACGTCGTACAACACTCCGGCACTGAAAGTGGCGGGCAAGTTGCTCGCCCGGTTGCGGGCCGAGTCGGACGGCGGCCTGGTGGTGATGTGCGACCTCGACGAGAAGGCGGCCCTGCTCGCCGAGGGCGCGCCGTTCTACACCACTGCGCACTACGACGGCCACGGTTCGATCCTCGTGGACCTCGAGAACGTCGACGTCCCGCAGCTGACCGAGTTGCTGCGGGACGCCTGGCGGATCAAGGCCCCGGCGAAGCTGCGCAAGCAGTTCGACCAGACCTGACGGGAAGGCGAGGGCCCGGGCGGCGCCCGCACACCGGCCCGGACCCTCATCGGATCGGCGTCAGACGCCGAGCTTGAGGCCCGCCCCGGCGTCGACCCTGAGTTGCTGACCGGTGACGAACCGGGACTCGTCGGACGACAGGAACACCACCGCGTGCGAGATGTCCTCGGGTTCGACCCACGGGGTGGGCATCGCCTGCATGAACGGGAACGTGACCTTCGCGTCCTCGGCGGTCGGGTTCTCGAGGTCGGGTCGAAACGTGCGGAACATCGGGGGGCTCTGCAGCATGTCCGTGTTGCAGTTGGTGGGGTGGATCGCGTTGACGCGGATCGACTTCGGGCCCAGGGTGAGGGCGAGCGAGTTGGTGTATGTCCACAGCATTTTCTTGGCGAGGCCGTAGCCGTCGCCGCCCGGCCCCTGCAGGGCCTGCTGTCCGTTCAGTCCGGTCTGCGGGACCAGCCCGGCCACTGATCCCGTCGCGATGATCGACGCGCCGGCGTCCAGGTGCGGGAGGGCCGAGTGGATCGTGTTGACCACACCGACGAAGTCGACGTCGAACGCATCGACGAAGCCCTCGACGGGTACGTCGTTTCCGAGGGGCGCGATCCCCGCGTTGGCGACGACGACGTCCAGCCGTCCCAGCGTCGCGACCGCGGCGTCGAGCTCGCGGCGCAGCGCCGCCCGGTCGCGCACGTCCACCTTGGCGGTGACGACGCGGCGCCCCGCCTTCTCGACGAGCCGTCCCGTCTCCGCGAGGTCGGCCTCGGTGGCCAGCGGGTACTCGTTGGATGCGATGTCCTCGCAGAGGTCGAAGGCGATGATGTCGGCGCCCTCGTCGGCGAGATGCACTGCATGACTTCGACCCTGGCCCCGCGCCGCTCCGGTGATCAGAACGACCTTCCCCGCTACCCGATTCATCTGAAGTCCTCCACTCGCTTCGTGACGTACGTCTCTGTCGCGAGAAGAATTAGAACACGTTTCACAACAAAAGTGAAACAGGTTCTACTCAAGTTTTCCGATAGGGGGAAGGCGACCGTCCTACGGCTTGCGCAACGCGGCCATGAACATCGCGTCGGTCCCCTGCCGGTGCGGCCAGAGCTGGACACTCGGACCGTCTCCCAGACCGGGCACCCCTGGAACGAGTTCGCGCGTGTCGAGCGCCGTGAGCCCGTGGCGCCGCACCGCGTCCGCGACCACGGCCACCGTCTCGGACAGGTGCGGCGAACACGTCGCGTACAGGATCACGCCGCCGGGGCGAACCAGCTCGGCGGCCGACGCGAGGAGTTCCCGCTGCAGCTTCGCGAGACCCGCCACGTCCGACGGCTGCCGGCGCCACCGCGCCTCCGGACGCCGGCGCAGCGCACCCAGTCCGGTGCACGGCGCGTCGACCAGGATGCGGTCGAACCCGCCCTCCAGCCCAGGATCGCGGCCGTCGGCGACGTGCACGTCGACGGGAAGTTCCTTCGTCGTCTTGCGGATCAGGTCCGCGCGGTGTGCCACCGGTTCCACTGCGTCGAGGCGCCCGCCCTCGATCCCGGCGAGTGCACCGAGCAGGGCGGCCTTGCCGCCGGGGCCCGCGCACAGGTCGAGCCAGCGGCCGGTGTCCGGTCCGTCCAGCGGCGCCAGCGACAGCGCGCGGGCGACGAGCTGACTGCCCTCGTCCTGCACTCCGGCGAGCCCCTCGCGGACCGCGTCGAGCAGACCCGGGTCGCCGCCGTCCAGGTAGACGGCGTACGGCGAGTACCGGCCCACCTCGCCGCCGGTGGCGAGCGCGAGTTCCTCCGACGAGATCTCCCCGGGGCGGGCGACGAGATGGACCGCGGGCCGCGCGTCGTCGGCGATGAGCACGTCCTCGAGTTCCCCGGCGTCGGCGCCGAGCGCGTCCGCGAACACCTGCGCGATCCACGTGGGGTGCGCGTGCTCGAACGCCAGCCGCCCCACCGGGTCGGCCGGGGCGAGACGCTCCACCCATTCCGCCTCCGACCGCTCCGACACCCGGCGCAGCACGGCGTTGACGAAGCCAGCCTTCCCCGGACCGGCCTCCGCGCGGACCAGGTCGACGGAGGTGGCGACGGCGGCGTGCGGGGCGACGCGGGTGCGCAGCAGCTGGTAGGCGCCCAACTGGAGAACGTCGAGGAGCGGGCCGTCGATCTCGGCGATCGGCCTGCCCGCGCAGTCGGCGATCACGGCGTCGAGGAGTCCGCGGGCACGGGCGGCGCCGTACGCCAGTTCCGTGGCGAGGGCGGCGTCACGGCCGTCCAGGCGCCGCTCACGCAGCAGCCCGGGCAGGACGAGGTTGGCGTAGGCGTCGCGTTCCCGGACGGCGCGCAGCACGTCCCTCGCGGCGAGCCGCGGCTGGTCGAGTCCGGACTGGGACGCGTCGGGGCGGCGCGCCTGCCGGGGACGGTCGTTGCGGCCACCCGAGCCGGACTGGCCGCGGCGTGCGGGCCTTCTGGATTCGCTCACTGTGCCCGTACCTCCGCGTCGAGTCGTGCGCCTCGTGCCCAGTCCAGGGCGGCCATCTGTTTCTTCCCCTGCGGCTGGACGCGGTCGAGCCGCACCGCCACCGTGGACGTCCCGATCAGAAATCCGGACTTGGTCACGGCGATTTCCCCCGGCTCCAGTCGCTCGTCCGTCACGGTGACCGGGCCGACCTTGACGCGCAGATCACCGATCGTCGTCCAGGCGCCGGGCGCGGGGGTCACCGACCGGACGTGCCGGTCCACCACCGCAGCCGTTCTGTCCCACCGGATCCGGGCCGCCTCGACCGTCACCTTGGCGGCGTGCGAGACCCCCTCGGCCGGTTGCGGGACCGCGGTGATCGCGCCGTCCTCGATCCCGTCGAGCACCGACTCCAGGAGCACGGCGCCGCTGTCGGCGAGGCGTCCGAGGAGGTCGCCTGCGGTGTCGGTGTCCCGGATCCGCTCGGTGACCACCCCGTAGACCGGACCGGTGTCCATCCCCGCCTCCAGCCGGAACGCGCTCGCGCCGGTCATGTCGTCGCCCGCGCCGATCGCGGCCTGCACGGGGGCGGCCCCGCGCCACGCCGGCAACAGCGAGAAGTGCAGGTTCACCCAGCCGTGGACCGGGATGTCGAGTACCTTCTGCGGCAGCAGCGCGCCGTAGGCGACGACGGGCGCACAGTCGGGTGCGAGGTCGGTGAGGCGCGCCAGGAACTCCGGTTCCGTGGGCCGCTCGGGCGTGAGCACCTCGATGCCGTGGGAGTCGGCGAGTGCGCCGATCGGTGAGCGAACCACCTTGCGTCCACGCCCAGCGACCGCGTCGGGGCGGGTGATCACCGCGATGACGTCGTGGCGTGGCGAACGGATCAGGCGTTCGAGGGAGGGAACGGCGGGCTCGGGGGTTCCGGCGAAGACTATGCGCACGCCGGCGACCCACACGACGGACGGTGGACCGCTGCGCGGGCCGAAACGGTACTCACGAAGGAAGCTCCCCTTTGATCGACGATGTGCCGACCAGTCTAGGGAGTCGCACCCGGGCCGTGACACTCGGCGAACGGTCGGCGAAGCGATTCCGCGGAACCGCACACAGCGACGGCGGACGGGTATTGACTGTTCTGAGGCCGGCGCGAACGGTCGGGCCGGTGTCCCGTTTTCGAACCTCTGGAGGTAACGATGGCAGGAATCGAGAGCAAGTTCGACAAGGCCTACGAGACGAAGCCCGTCGAAGAACTGGCAGGCGCCCCCGTCGCCGCCCTGCAGGGCGTGAGCGATTCCGACGCCGAACACCTGGCGGCCGCGTTCAACATCAAGACCGTGAAGGACCTCGGCACCAACAAGTACTTCCTGTGGGCGCAGGCCGTCGCGAAACTGGCGGAGTAGCAGTCACACACGAGAAGCGGGGAGCCGTTCAGTGCACGGCTCCCCGCTTCTGTCCGTCGTGAGCTAGCGGTTGCTGTCGACGACGACCTCCAAGATGCCCGCGCCGATCGGGACGAACTCGCAGCGAGCGAGCGGAACCGCGTCCGGGTCGAGCGCCGCACGGACGAGATCGAGTGCGAATGGATCGTACGGAGCGCGGAAGTGCCCGGTGCCGTCCTCGGGGCATCGATCCTGGATCAGGATGTTGACCGCACCGGCGCCGCGGAGCGCCATGTTCGTGTACGGCTGAATCATCTCGTCGAACCGTGACCCGATCGTCGTGTACGAGACGCCGGGCACCGTGTCACCGCCCGAATTGAGGTCGTTCATGAACGGCGAGCCCTGCATCTGCTGACTGACGGCCACCGACGTCACCGTGCGGGCGAACTCCGGGCCGCCGGGCAGCGCCTGCACGACCGGAACGAGGCCATACATCACTCCCCCGTAGCTGGGCGACGCGAGTCCGACCCAGTGGTCGACGAACGGGGCGCCGCCGAGCTTGTTGACGTAGTACCTGGTGACGTTCGCGCCCTGCGAGTAGCCGACGACGTCGACCTTGCCGGCGCCGGTGGCGTCGCGGACCCGGTCGACGAACCGGCCGAACTCCCCCGCGCTCGCGACGATGTCCTCGGTCCCGAACGAATCGGCGCCCGGCGCACCGCCGTAGTCGAGCGCGAACACGCAGTAGCCGTCCGCGGCGAGCATCGGCGACAGGGCCGCCCAGTCGGCGTAGGCGCTGGCGTCCGTGCCGTGCGCGAGCACGACCGGCTCGGGGTGGTCCGCGGAGGGCGTACAGGAGAAATCGTTGGATCCGGCAGGCGCGCTGCCCGGGTGGTCGTGCGCATACGCGGCGGCGGCACTACGGCCGGTCTGGGGAAGCCCCGCGCCTGTGGGCACGACGAATGAGGGTGGTGAGGCGTCGTCCGCCTGGGCGGTGGACACTGCGCCGGACATCAGCAGGACGACACCCGCGACGACCGCACCGGCACCCCGAAACCTCATGATCTCTCCCGACTTCGCTGTGACATTTCGGTGAACCTTCCCAGAAAGTGCACACACTGTCGCGTCGAGCCGGCGGGTCCGCGGCGGGGTGCGGCACCCTACGAGTCGGCCTCGTCCTTGCCCGCGTCGCTCTGATCGTCTTCTGCGAGAAGGCGATACAACGAGCGCCGCGCGTCGGTGAGAATCTCGCCGGCCCGCCGGACCTGGTCGTCGTCGCCGACCGCGGCGACCTGTCCCGCAGCACCCATCAGCAGCCCGATCAGTCCCCGCAGGTCCTCGGCCGGCCTGCCGACGCTCTCCCGCACGTCGTCCCACGGGGTGCCGAGTTCGGCCCTGTTCGCTTCGACGAAGGCCTTGCCCTCGTCCGTGAGGCGCGCGGTCTTGCGGCCCGCCACCTTTTCGATGAGCACCAGACCCTCGTCCTCGAGCTGCGACAGCGCGGGATAGATCGACCCGGGACTGGGCTTCCACACCCCGTCGCTGCGTTCGACGATCTGCTGGATCAGCTCGTAGCCGTGCATCGGCTGCTCGGTGAGCAGCAGCAGGATCGCGGAGCGGACATCGCCGCGCCGTCCCCGCCCACCCCGCCCGCGTCCGCGGCCGAAGTGCATTCCGGGCCCGAAGCCCGGACCGCCCTCGGGACCGAAGCCGCCTCGGCGGTGTCCGTGACGGTGCGGCCCGTCGGGCCGTGCCATCCGTTCGCGTCCGAATCGTTCCCGTCGGGAACCTCTGTGTTCGAAATGGAAGTCTTCCATCATCAGCCTCCTTCTGTATCGCTGATGCATCAACGATATATCGTCAATTGCAGCGCGGCAAGGCTCCTTTTCTGTGACGGTGGTCAACTACCCGATGCGAATGGGGTCGATCTGTACCCGCGCGGGCTGCGAGTCCTTCCGCGCACTGCGCACCGACTGCGCCTCCCCCAGCGCCTTGGCCAGCGGTTTCCCCTCCCCGCGGGGCACCCGGATCAGCATGCGCTCCACGTCCGCCGGCTCCGGTGCATCACCGGAGAACGGCAGCCGCTCCCCGGCGGGCAATTCGACCGGGCCGAGCAATTCCGCATTCTCCGGTAGATCGGCGAGGTCCAGGAGGTCGGCGATCGCCTTCGCGCTGCCGTCGATCGCAGCGAGATGGATGGCGGGCGGAAATCCGACCTCCGCCCGCTCCTCGTACTGCGCACGCGCGTGACCGACCGGATCCCAGCGGACCAGCGCCTGCACCGTCGGAATGCCCGAATCGGCCACCACGACCACCTGACCGCCGTCGGCGAACGGGCGCACGAGCGACGACGCCGTCATCCACCGCCGCATCGTCTCCTCGGCGGCACGCAGGTCGGGGCGGCCCAGCAGCGCCCAGCCGTCGAGCAGCAACGCCGCGCCGTAGCCGCCCGGCATCACCGGTTCGGCCCCGACCGTCGACACCACGAGGATGGGGCCCTGCTTCACTTCGTCGACGACGTCCGACCCTCCGGACATCCGGACGGCGACCCCCGGGAATGCGCGGCCCAGTTCCTCGGCGGTGCGTCCCGCACCGACCACGACCGCGCGCAGCGCCCGCGCTCCGCACGCGTGGCAGCGGTGCGCGGCGTCGGCGACGCCGCACCACCGGCACGCGGGTGTCCCCGCCCCGTCCGGACCGGCCTCGGACGGCAGCGCGAGCGGACCGTTGCACCGCCGGCACCGCGCGGGCGCCCGGCACTTGCCGCACGCGAGGCTGGGGACGTAGCCCCGCCGGGGCACCTGGACCAGCACACCCCGGCCTGCACCGAGAGCCTCCCGGGCCGCGGCGAACGCGATGGCCGGCAACCGGGCGGCCCGCGCTCCGGGGTCGCGGGCCAGGGCGTGGTCACTGTCTGCGAGTGCGGTGATCTTCGGGGCGGCCGCGCGCACGGTGTCCCGGGAGGCCACGAGGTCGTGCGCCCAGCCCGAGTCGACCAGGGCCTGTGCCTCCGCGGTGCGCGCGTGCCCGGCCAGCACCACCGCGCACCCACTGGCGTACGCGCGGAGCAGCGCCACCTCGCGGGCGTGCGGGTACGGTGCGCGCGGTTCGGAATGGTTGTCGTCCCCGTCGTCCCACACCACGATCAGTCCGGTGCGCGGTGTCGGCGCGAACACCGAACTCCGGGTTCCGACGACGACCCTGGCGGTCCCGCGCAGCGCCGCCAGCCACCGCCGGTAGCGCAGGGCGGGCCCGAGACCGGCGGCGAGTCCGACGACGGCGTCCTTGCCCAGCAGCGCCGCCACCGCGGCGACCACCCGGTCGAGGTCGCGCTGGTCGGGGACGACGACGACGGTGCTCGCCCCGGTGGCGGCGACGAGCCCGGACAGTTCGGCGAGACGTGCCGGCCAGTCCTCGGCGGGGAGCGCCTGCCACACCGCGCGTGGGGCGCGCCCCTCCGACAGCGCCGTCAGGAACGCGGCGCCGTGCATGTACCGGTCCCACGCGTCGGTGGCGATCGCGGTGCCGGACACCTCGGTCGGTTCGGATGCGGCCTCGGACTCCGCCCGCGCGTGCCTCGGCGGGATCGCGAGCCGCAGGACGTCGGCGCGGGTTCCGGCGTAGCGGCCGGCGACGAGGTCGACCACCCGGGTGATCTCCTCGGTCAGCACCCGTTCGGGTGAGATCACCCGTTCGAGCCAGCCAAACCGGCCCTGATGGTCGCTCGTCGCGGTGCGGGCGACGACGAATCCGTCGACGAGGCGCCCCGCGAACCGGATGCGGACCCGGACCCCGGGCTGCGCATGCTCGTCGAGGTCCTTCGGCACCAGATAGTCGAACTCGCGGTCGAGGTGAGCGAGCGGAAGGAGCGGCAGCACCCGGGCAACCGGGTCGACTTCTGCCGCAACCTTTTCCGCGCTCACGCGGCGGCCCCTACCGCAGCGGCGCCCGCCGCGCCGTGCCTACCGATCAGAGGCCTGCGGCTGCCCGCAGCTTCTCCGCCCGGTCGATGCTCTCCCACGGGAGGTCGATGTCGGTGCGACCGAAGTGACCGTACGCCGCGGTCTGCGCGTAGATCGGGCGCAGCAGGTCGAGGTCGCGGATGATGGCGCCCGGACGCAGATCGAACGTCTCGGTGATGGCCTGCTGGATCCGTGCCGGATCCGTCTTCTCGGTCCCGAACGTCTCGACGAACAGGCCCACCGGCGCCGCCTTGCCGATCGCGTACGCCACCTGGACCTCGATGCGGTCCGCGAGACCCGCCGCGACCGCGTTCTTGGCCACCCAGCGCATGGCGTAGGCCGCCGACCGGTCGACCTTGGACGGGTCCTTGCCGGAGAATGCGCCGCCGCCGTGGCGGGCCATGCCGCCGTACGTGTCGACGATGATCTTGCGGCCGGTCAACCCGGCGTCGCCCATCGGGCCGCCGAGCACGAACTTGCCGGTCGGGTTGACGAGCAGGCGAATGTTCGAGACGTCGAGTTCGGGCATGTCGATCTCGGCGAGTACCGAACCGAGCACCTTTTCCCGCAGATCCGGGGTGAGCAGGTTGTCGAGGTCGATGTCGGCGGCGTGCTGCGTCGAGATGACCACGGTGTCGAGACGGACCGCCTTGTCACCGTCGTATTCGATGGTGACCTGGGTCTTGCCGTCCGGACGGAGGTACGGCAGGACCCCCGACTTGCGGACCTCGGTGAGTCGACGCGACAGCCGGTGCGCCAGCGCGATCGGCAGCGGCATCAGTTCCGGGGTGTCGGTGGTGGCGAACCCGAACATCAGGCCCTGGTCGCCTGCGCCCTGACGGTCGATCTCGTCGTCGCTCAGTTCGCCGGTGCGGACCTCGTGCGAGTGGTCGACGCCCTGGGCGATCTCCGGGGACTGCGCCCCGATCGCGACGTTGACGCCGCAGGAGTTGCCGTCGAAGCCCTTGGCCGAGGAGTCGTACCCGATCTCGAGGACGGTGTCACGCACGATCTTGGGGATGTCGGCGTAGGCGGTGGTCGTCACCTCACCGGCGACGTGGACCTGTCCGGTGGTCACCAGCGTCTCGACGGCGACACGGGCACGGGGATCGTCGGTGAGGAGCGCGTCGAGGATGGAGTCGCTGATCGCATCACAAATCTTGTCCGGGTGCCCCTCGGTCACAGACTCACTGGTGAATAGCCGACTACCGGACTGGCTCACAGAATTCCCTCTCGACAGTTGTCCTGAACAGCACGTGAAAACAGCTTAGCTGCGTAATACAACGAACGACCCTAACGCCACCCCGGCGGGAGTGACACCCTTAGAATCACCGAAACCCTCCCGAACGTTTCGTCAAAGTGTCCGGAAGAGCTGGTCGACGGCGTCGAGCACCCGGCTCGCCATCAACGCCTTCGATCCGTGCTCGAGCGCGGACTCGGAACCGTCGGCTCCGAGCAGCCACCCGTCGTTGTGGTCGACCTCGAACGCCTTGCCCTCACCGACCGCGTTGACGACGAGGAGATCGCAACCCTTACGCGCGAGCTTGGCCCGTGCATACGTGAGGACGTCGCCGTCCGCGTCACCGGTCTCGGCCGCGAATCCGACGATCACGGTCTTCGCCGGGATCTCGCCGTCCCTCCGGGACTGGACGAGGCCGGCGAGGATGTCCTCGTTCTTGGTGAGTGCGATCGAGTCGGGCTCGCCCGCACCCTTCTTGATCTTGCTCGCCACCGTCGTCGTCGGCCGGAAGTCGGCGACGGCCGCGGCCATGATCACCGCGTCGAACCCGGGCGCATGCTTGGCGACGGCGACCCGCATGTCTTCCGCGGTGCGCACGTGCACCACGTCGACGGCGGCCGGGTCGGCGAGGCCGGCGGTGTACCCGGAGACGAGGGTGACCTCGGCGCCGCGCTGCACGGCGAGCCGGGCGATGGCGTACCCCTGCTTGCCCGAACTGCGGTTCCCGAGGAACCGCACCGGGTCGAGCGGTTCCCGGGTGCCGCCCGCGGACACGAGGACCCGCCGGCCCTCGAGGTCGCGGGGCAGCGCGTCGGGACGCTCGACCAGCAACGACGCCAACCCGACGATCTCGTCGGGTTCGGGCAGCCGGCCGGCGCCGGTGTCCTTGCCGGTGAGGCGGCCGGATGCGGGTTCGATGACGGTCACGCCGCGGGCGCGCAGCGTCGCGACGTTGGCGACGGTGGCCGGGTGCTCCCACATCTCGGTGTGCATCGCGGGTGCGAACACAACGGGACATCGCGCGGTGAGCAGCGTGGCGGTGAGCAGGTCGTCCGCGCGTCCCGCCACGGCCCGTGCCATGAGGTCCGCGGTGGCGGGTGCGATGACGACGAGATCCGCTTCCTGCCCGAGACGGACGTGCGGAACCTGCGGAACGTCGGTGAACACACCCGTGTGCACGGGGTTGCCCGACAGCGCCTCGAACGTCGCCTTGCCGACGAACTCGAGCGCGGACTCCGTCGGGATGACCCGCACGTGGTGTCCGGCCTCGGTGAAGGCGCGGATGACGGCGCAGCTCTTGTACGCGGCGATGCCGCCGCCGACACCGACGACGATCCGCTTGCGCACCCCCGAGGGCACCGGTTCCGGTGAATCCGTCCCGAGCCCGGAACCCGGGCCCGCTGCCTGGTCAGGCACCGCAGATCCTCCGCTCACTCGCCTTCGGTGTGCTCGAGAAGATCGGAGTGGATCTCACGCAGCGCGATCGACAGCGGCTTCTCCTGCAGCCCCGGCTCCACGAGGGGGCCGACGTACTCGAGGATGCCGTCGCCGAGCTGGTTGTAGTAGTCGTTGATCTGACGCGCACGCTTGGCCGCGTAGATCACCAGCGCGTACTTCGACGACGTGCGGGCGAGAAGCTCGTCGATCGGAGGGTTGGTGATGCCGAGCGGGGTGTCGTAGGCCGGCAGGGCGCCGTGGCTGGGTGTGGCGGACGCTACTGCGGGGGTGCTGCTCACTCGGTATCTCCTGAAATTGTTCTGGCTAGTTGATGTGAGATCTAGGGGGTCGACTCGGACTGTTCCGGTCGTCCAACCAACAAGGATACCAACTCGTCGCACGTTCGGCTGACATCCTCGTTCACGACGACCACGTCGAACTCGTCCTTGGCCTCCAGCTCGACCCGGGCGGTCGCGAGACGCCGCTCCACAACCTCGGCGGATTCGGTGCCCCGGCCGGTCAACCTCTCGACCAGCACGTCCCAGCTCGGGGGCGCCATGAAGACGAGCAGAGCCTCCGGCATCGCAGCACGGACGGCCCGCGCACCGGCGAGATCGACCTCGACCAGCACCGGTCTGCCCTGTTCGATCGCCGCGCGGACCGGTGCGGCCGGGGTTCCCGACAGCTGGAGTCCGCCGTGGATCTCGGCCCATTCGAGCAGCTCACCGGAATCGATCATCCGCTGGAACTCGTCACGAGAGGTGAACCGGTAGTCCTTGCCGTCCACCTCGCCCGGACGTGGATCGCGCGTCGTCGCGGACACGCTGAAGACGAGCTCCGGCATCCGCTCACGCAGGAGTCGCACCACGCTGGACTTACCGACGGCCGAGGGGCCGGCCAGTACTACCAGCCGACCCCTCCGCACTGCGGTCTTGCGCTCTGACACTTGTGCGTCAGCTACCACTGTCGTGCTCAGGCCTCGAAGTCGAACTTCGCGAGCAGTGCCTTCCGCTGCCGATCGCCGAGGCCACGGAGGCGACGGGTCGGAGCGATCTCCAGCTCGGTCATGATCTCCTGCGCCTTGACCTTGCCCACCTTGGGCAGCGCCTCGAGCAGTGCCGACACCTTCATCTTGCCCAGGATCTCGTCGTCCTCGGCGTCCTTGAGAACCTGCTTGAGGTCGGTGCCACCACGCTTCAGGCGCTCCTTGAGCTCAGCCCTGGCCTTGCGGGCAGCAGCTGCCTTCTCCAAAGCAGCAGCGCGCTGCTCATCAGTCAACTGGGGAAGGGCCACGGTTCCTCCGTCTCGTCGTTGGCAAATAGTCCAAACCACTGGATAACCAGCAGCGATAGCGACCGTACTCACGCCCGGCGCCGATTGCGAACCCACCCCCCGAGGTCAGAGCCGGATTCAGGTGGGCTATGAGAGTGCGGACTCGATCTCGTCACGCACCTTCACGGCCGCCTCACGCAGTGCCGCCGCCGACGGTCCGGCCTGGAGAACACCACGAGAACTGTTCGGCAACAACAGTTTTCGCGAATCGGGGAAAATGTCGGCGAGATCACCGGGAGTCGCGCCCTGGGCACCGAGACCGGGCGCGAGAATCGGCCCGGAAAAATTCGACAAATCCAAGCCGTGTCCGCGTGTCGCGCCCACCACCAGCCCCACCAGACCCGGTTGGGCGCTGTTGTGCCGGACCGCCGCGTCCACCACGGACTGGGCCACGGACACCCCTGCGGCCGTCCCCGCCGCCTGCAGATCGCCGCCCTCGGGATTGGACGTCCGGGCCAGCACGAAGAGCCCGCGGCCCTGCTCCGCCGCCAGCGACAGCGCCGGATCGAGTGCGCCGAATCCCAGGTACGGCGACACCGTCACGGCATCGGACGACAGAGGGGACTCCGCACCCAGCCAGGACTGCGCGTACGCCGCCATCGTCGACCCGATGTCCCCGCGCTTGGCGTCGGCGACGACGAGCGTCCCTGCCTCTCTGAGGACCGAAATGGTGCGTTCGAGCACCGCGAACCCGGCGGAGCCGTACGCTTCGAAGAACGCCACCTGAGGCTTCACGACGGCCACCTCACCGACGAAGGCCTCGACGCAGATCTCCGCGAACGTCTCCAGCCCCTCGGCGGAGACGGGCAGCCCCCAGGCCTCGAGCAGCCCCGGATGCGGGTCGATGCCGACACACAACCGCCCCCGGTGCTCGACCGCCGACGTCAGCCGATGCAACCAGGAGTGGTGGTGGTGGTGATGGTGTCCGCTCACGACGAGACGGATCCGGTCGAGGGGGCGACGACGACGGCCGGCGACCGCAGCCGCGCGTGCAGCGCCTGGAGCGACTGGACGCCGATGTCGCCGCGGATCGCGGCCTCGATGCCCTGCACCGCCGCGGACGCGCCCTGCACGGTGGTGACGCACGGGATGTTCATGGCGACGGCTGCACTGCGGATCTCGTAGCCGTCGACACGCGGTCCGGAGTTGCCGTACGGCGTGTTGATCACCATGTCGACCTCACCGTCGCGGATCGTCTCGACGATGGTGCGCTCCCCCGCCTCCAGCTTCTCGCCGGAGTGCTTGTGCACCTCCTGGCAGGTGATCCCGTTGCGGCGGAGAACCGCCGCGGTGCCCTCGGTGGCCAGGATCCGGAAGCCCAGGTCGGCGAGCCGCTTGACCGGGAAGATCAGCGACCGCTTGTCCTTGTTGGCGACCGACACGAACACCGAGCCCGAGGTGGGCAGCGAACCGTACGCGGCCGTCTGGCTCTTCGCGAACGCGGTGCCGAAGTCGGCGTCGATGCCCATGACCTCGCCGGTCGACTTCATCTCCGGGCTCAGCAGGGTGTCGACCCCGGTGCCGTCGGCGCGGCGGAACCGGTTGAACGGCAGCACCGCCTCCTTGACGGCGACGGGCGCGTCCGCCGGGGTCCAGCCGCCGTCGCCGGTGGCCGGGAGCACGCCGCTCGTGCGCAGATCGGCGATGGACTCGCCGAGCATGACGCGGGCGCACGCCTTGGCGAGCTGCACGGCCGTCGCCTTGGACACGAACGGCACGGTGCGGCTGGCGCGGGGGTTGGCCTCGAGGACGTACAGGATGTCGTCCTTGAGGGCGTACTGGACGTTGAGCAGGCCCTTCACGCCGATGCCCTTGGCGAGCGCCTCCGTGGAGCGGCGCACGTTCTCGAGGTCGGCGCGGCCGAGGGTGATCGGCGGCAGCGCGCAGGCCGAGTCGCCGGAGTGGATACCGGCCTCCTCGATGTGCTCCATCACGCCGCCGAGGTACACCTCGGTGCCGTCGCACAGGGCGTCGACGTCGATCTCGATGGCGTCTTCCAGGAACCGGTCGACGAGCACCGGCCGGTCGTCGGAGATCTCGGTGGCGCGAGAGATGTAGCTCTCCAGGGACGCCTCGTCGTACACGATCTCCATGCCGCGGCCACCGAGGACGTACGACGGCCGGACCAGCACCGGGTATCCGATGCCGGCCGCGATGTCGCGGGCGCCGGCGAACGTGGTGGCGGTGCCGAACTTGGGGGCGGGCAGACCGGCGTCGACCAGCACCTTCCCGAACTCGCCGCGGTCCTCCGCGAGGTCGATGGCCTCGGGGCTGGTGCCGACGATCGGCACCCCCGCCGCCTTCAGCCGCTTCGCCAGACCCAGCGGGGTCTGGCCGCCGAGCTGCACGATCACACCGGCGACGGTGCCCGAGATCGACTCCGCCCGGTACACCTCGAGCACGTCCTCGAACGTCAGCGGTTCGAAGTACAGCCGGTCGGCCGTGTCGTAGTCGGTGGAGACGGTCTCCGGGTTGCAGTTGACCATCACGGTCTCGTAGCCGGCCTCCGACAGCGTCAGCGCGGCGTGCACGCACGAGTAGTCGAACTCGATGCCCTGACCGATGCGGTTCGGTCCGGAACCGAGGATCAGGACCTTCGGACGCTCGGTCTGCGGGGCCACCTCGGACTCGGCCGCCGGGTCCAGTTCGTACGTGGAGTAGTGGTACGGCGTCTTCGCCTCGAACTCGGCGGCGCAGGTGTCGACCGTCTTGTAGACGGGGTGGACGTCCCACTGCTCACGCAGCGCGCGGACCGCGTCCTCGCCGCCGATCTCGGGGCGCAGGGCCGCGATCTGCCGGTCCGACAGGCCGTGGTGCTTGGCGCGCCGCAGGACCCGCTCGCTCACCTCGGGGGACTCGCGCAGCGTGTCGCCGAGTTCGTGGATCTGCAGGATCTGGTCCAGGAACCACGGGTCGATCTTCGTGGCGTCGAACAGCTGCTCGACGGTGGCGCCGAGCGCGAACGCCTTCTCGATGCCGTACACGCGTCCGTCGCGGGGGATGCTCAGTTCCGCGAGGAGACTGTCGAGGTCGGCGGCCTCCACGTCGGGACCGGTCCAGTACCCGGCCCGCTTGGTCTCGAGCGAGCGCAGCACCTTGCCGAACGCCTCGGTGAAGTTGCGGCCGATCGACATGGCCTCACCGACCGACTTCATCGTGGTGGTAAGGGTGTCGTCGGCGCCGGGGAACTTCTCGAACGCGAAGCGAGGCGCCTTGACCACGACGTAGTCGAGGGTCGGCTCGAAGCACGCCGGCGTTTCCTTGGTGATGTCGTTGACGATCTCGTCCAGGGTGTAGCCGATGGCGAGCTTCGCGGCGATCTTCGCGATCGGGAAGCCGGTCGCCTTCGACGCGAGCGCACTGGACCGGGACACGCGCGGGTTCATCTCGATGACGACGAGGCGCCCGTCGGCAGGGTCCATCGCGAACTGGATGTTGCAGCCACCGGTGTCGACGCCGACCTCGCGGAGGATGTCGATGGAGAGGTCGCGCATCGCCTGGTACTCACGGTCGGTGAGGGTCATGGCGGGGGCGACGGTGATCGAGTCGCCGGTGTGCACACCGACCGGGTCGACGTTCTCGATCGAGCACACGATCACGACGTTGTCGCGGCCGTCGCGCATCAGCTCGAGCTCGTATTCCTTCCACCCGAGGATCGACTCCTCGATCAGCACGTTGGCGGTGGGGGACGCCGCGAGGCCGCAGCCGGCGATCCGCGTGAGGTCCTCGTCGTCGTAGGCCATGCCGGAGCCGAGTCCGCCCATCGTGAACGACGGCCGCACGACCACCGGGAAGCCCAGTTCGGCGACCGTGTCGCGGACCTCGTCCATCGTGTAGCAGACGCGGGAGCGCGCCGACTCGCCACCGACCTTGGCGACGATGTCCTTGAACTTCTGCCGGTCCTCACCGCGCTGGATGGCGTCGAAGTCGGCGCCGATCAGCTCGACGTCGTACTTCTCGAGGATGCCCTGCTCGTGCAGCGCCACCGCGGTGTTGAGGGCCGTCTGGCCGCCGAGCGTCGCAAGGACGGCGTCGATCGGGTGCCCCTTCTCGGCCTCGAGGGCGATGACCTTCTCGACGAACTCGGCGGTGATCGGCTCCACGTACGTGGCGTCCGCGAATTCGGGGTCGGTCATGATCGTGGCCGGGTTGGAGTTGACGAGGCTGACCCGCAGGCCCTCCTCGCGCAGCACCCGGCAGGCCTGGGTTCCGGAGTAGTCGAACTCACAGGCCTGGCCGATGACGATCGGCCCGGAGCCGATCACCAGGATGTGGGAGAGATCGGTACGGCGTGGCATTAGTTCTTGACTCCCTCGAGCAGGCTGGTGAAGCGGTCGAACAGGTACGCAGCGTCGTGCGGGCCCGCCGCGGCCTCGGGGTGGTACTGCACCGAGAAGGCGGATCCGTCGAGTAGGCGGACCCCCTCGACGGCACCGTCGTTGGCGCAGGTGTGACTGACGACGGCCTTGCCGAACGGGGTGTCGAACTCCTGTCCGGCCTCCCCCTCCAGCGCGAACCCGTGGTTCTGCGCCGTGATCGCGATGCGTCCGGTCTCGTGTTCGACGACCGGGATGTTGATGCCCCGGTGACCGAACTTCATCTTGTAGGTGCCGAGACCGAGTGCGCGCCCGAGGATCTGGTTGCCGAAGCAGATGCCGAACAGGGGCAGGCCCTGCCCGATGACTTCCTTCGTCAGGTGCACGGCGCCGTCGGCGGTCGCCGGGTCGCCGGGACCGTTGGAGAGGAAGACGCCATCGGCCTTCAGGTCCAGGATCTGCGCGAGCGTGGCGTCGGACGGGAGCACGTGCACCCGGATGCCGCGCTCGGCGAACATGCGCGGGGTGTTGGTCTTGATGCCGAGGTCGATGGCCGCGACCGTGAAGCGCGCCTCTCCCCCGGTCGGCTCGACGACGTACCCGCTGGTGGTGCTGACCTCGCCGGCGAGGTCCGCGCCGAGCATCGACGGCTGGCCCTTCACCCGGTCGAGCAGCACGTCGGTGTCGGCGAGGGCGTCGCCGGAGAACACGCCGGCGCGCATGGAGCCGCGGGTACGCAGGTGGCGGACCAGGGCCCGCGTGTCGATGCCGGCGATCCCGACGACGCCCTGCTTGACGAGTTCGTCCTGCAGGGATCCGGTGGCACGCCAGCTGGACGTGCGGCGGGCGGGGTCGCGGACGACGTACCCGGCGACCCAGATCTTCGCCTCGGCGCTGCTGCCCGTGGGACCGACGGACTCGTCGTCCTCGTCGTTCCACCCGGTGTTGCCGATCTGCGGCGCGGTGGCCACGACGATCTGGCGGTGGTAGCTGGGGTCGGTGAGCGTCTCCTGGTAGCCGGTCATACCGGTGCTGAAGACGGCCTCACCGAGCGTCTGGCCGACGGCCCCGAAAGTGGTGCCCCGGAATACCCGCCCGTCCTCGAGGACCAGTACTGCAGAGTCGGTGTCGTAGCCGCTCATGCGTTCTCTCCGTTCTGCTCGACCTCACCAGAGCTCGCCGCATTCGCTGAATCTTCACTGTCTGTCTTGCCGTCCGGTGTCCCTGTGCCCACCCAGGCCGGGTACACGGACTTGTCGTCGCTCCGGAAACCGGTGTCGATCTCGGTGCCGGTCGGCAGCTCCCACCGGATCACCAGGACGCCGTCCTTGCTCATGACCTTGCCCGCGAGGCCGCGTTCGGTGCGCACCGCGCGGACCGCGTCCTGCGGGATCCAGATCGCCGACGCCCCGTCGCGTTCGAGCAGGATCCCGGTTTCGTAGCGGGAGATCTCGCCCGTCGCCCGGAAGCCGAGGTCGCCGACCGCGATCCGGTCCTGCCAGCTGGGGGCGAGGGTGCTGCCCACGTACAGTCCGGTGGCCGGGGCGATCGTCTGCGCGCCGAGGTGCACGGGCACGCCGGGAAGCTGCCCGACCCGGTCGGCCTGCCGCCGGGCCCGGCCGCGCCAGCCGATGTACATGAGGAAGATGGCCAGCGCCCAGAACGCGACGAGGCCCACAACCCACAGAATTCTCTCCACCGTCATCCCCTGCCGTTTCGCACCCGGACGCGGGCCTGGCCGTCGCTCGCGGTGATCCGGCCGCGCAGGATCGTCGTCGTCACCCGCGCCGGGAGGGTCATCGACTCGTACGGCGTGTTGTGGGCGACGCTGGCGAGATCGGGGCCGTGGACGGTCCATTCGGCGTCCGGGTCGACCAGCACGAGGTTGGCGGGCTCGCCGACCTCGAGCGGGCGACCCTGGTCGTCGAGTCCGACGATCTCGGCCGGGCGCTCACTCATCACCCGGGCCACGCCGCGCCAGTCGAGCAGCCCCGTGCGGACCATCGTCTGCACGACGATCGACAGCGCGGTCTCGAGCCCCAGCATTCCGGGGCGGGCGACCGCGAACTCGCAGCACTTGTCCTGCTCGGCGTGCGGCGCGTGGTCGGTCGCGACACAGTCGATGGTCCCCTCGGCCAGTCCGGCCCGCAGCGCGGCGACGTCGCTCGCCTCCCGCAGGGGCGGGTTCACCTTGTTGACGGCGTCGTACGTCTCGAGCCGGGAGTCGTCGAGCAGCAGGTGGTGCGGGGTGACCTCGGCGGTGATCGAAATACCTTGCCCGCGTGCCCACTTCATCAGTTCGACGGTGCCCGCGGTGGAGGCGTGGCAGATGTGCACCCGCGCCCCGGCGTCGCGGGCGAGCAGTGCGTCGCGGGCGACGATCGACTCCTCGGCGGCGCGGGGCCAGCCCGCCAGCCCGAGCCGGGCGGCGGTGGGTCCCTCGTGCGCGATCGCGCCGACGGTCAGTCGCGGCTCCTCCGCGTGCTGCGCGATGAGCACCCCGAGCGAACTCGAGTACTCGAGGGCCCGGCGCATGATCAGCGGGTCGTAGACGCAGTGGCCGTCGTCCGAGAACATCCGCACCCTGCCGGTCCCCGACGCCATCGTGGCCATCTCGGCGAGCTGCTTGCCCTCGAGCCCGACGGTGACGGCGCCGACGGGGTGCACGTCGACGAGCCCGACCTCCTGGCCGCGGCGCCACACGTGGTCGGTGACGACCACCGAATCGGCGACCGGGCTGGTGTTGGCCATCGCGAACACCGCGGTGTACCCGCCGAGCGCGGCGGCGGCGGAACCGGAATCGATGGTCTCGGTGTCCTCGCGGCCGGGTTCCCGCAGGTGGGTGTGCAGGTCGACGAAACCGGGGAGCAGGATCTGCCCCGCCGCGTCGATCACCTCGGCGTCGGGCGCGGCGTCCTTGCCCGCATCCGCACCGATCGCGGCGATGACTCCGTGACCGAGCAGAACGTCGGTGGGCTCGCCCTCGCCGTACAGCAACACGTTCTTGATGAGCACTGTCTCTCCTGTCACTGCACTGTCACTCATCCCGCAACTTCCTCCGCCCCGACCAGCAGCCGGAACAGCACCGCCATCCGCATGTGCACACCGTTGGTCACCTGCTGCAGCACGGCGGTTCTCGACGAATCGGCCACCGCCGAGGCGATTTCCATGCCGCGCAGCATCGGACCGGGGTGCAGCACCACCGCGTGCTCGGGAAGCAGCGCCAGCCGCTTCTCCGAGAGGCCGTAATTGATCGAGTACTCCCGCTGGGACGGGAAGAACCCGCCGTTCATCCGTTCCGCCTGCACCCGCAGCATGAGGACGGCGTCGAGACCGGGCAGCTCCGCGTCGAGGGAATGCGCCACCGACACCGGCCACGACGTCACACCGACCGGGAGCAGCGTGGGCGGCGCGACGAGAACGACCTCGGCGCCGAGCATCGACAGCAGCAGCGCGTTCGACCGCGCGACCCGGCTGTGCAGGATGTCGCCGACGATGGCGATGCGCTTGCCCTCGATGTCGCCGAGGCGCTGACGCAGCGTGAGCGCGTCGAGCAGCGCCTGGGTGGGGTGTTCGTGCGTGCCGTCGCCGGCGTTGATCACCGCGGGTCCGCCGTCGTCCTGACGTCCGGTCCAGCTCGCGATCTGGTGGGCCGCACCCGACGCGGGGTGCCGCACGATCAGGGCGTCGGCGCCGGCGGCGCGCAGCGTCATCGCCGTGTCCCGGAGGGATTCGCCCTTCGACACCGACGAACTGGACGCGCTGACGTTGATGACGTCCGCGCTCATCCACTTCCCGGCGACCTCGAACGACACCCGGGTGCGGGTCGAGTTCTCGAAGAACACGGTCATGACGGTCCGGCCGCGCAGCGTCGGGAGCTTGCGCACCTCACGTCCGAGGAGGGCCTGTTCGAAGCGTTCGGCCTCGTCGAGAAGTTCGACGGCCGATTCCCGTGTCAGGTCCGCGATCGACAACAGGTGCTTCACTTAGCTCTTCCCCCCGGAGATCATGACCGCGTCGCGGCCGTCGTGTTCGCTCAGGAGCACCTTGACGTCCTCGGTGCGGGCGGTGGGCACGTTCTTGCCCACGTAGTCGGCGCGCAGCGGCAGTTCGCGGTGCCCGCGGTCGACGAGGACGGCCAGCTGGACGGCGCGGGGCCGCCCGAGGTCGCGGAGGGCGTCGAGCGCCGAGCGGACGGTGCGGCCGGAGAACAGCACGTCGTCGACGAGGACGACCAGGGTGTTGTCGACGCCGCCCTCGGGAACCGAGGTGCGTTCGAGGGGGCGGTGCGGTTTGGTGCGCAGATCGTCGCGGTACAGGGTGATGTCGAGGGAACCGACCGGTGGGCGCACCCCGGAGAATTCTTCGATCTTCCCCGCGAGCCGCGCGGCGAGCGTCGTGCCCCGGGTCGGGATGCCGATCAGAACGACACGCGGCGCTTCACCGTCGGCGGCGTCGATCGCGGTCTTCTCGATGATCTGGTGCGCGATTCGCGCAATGGTCCGTCCCACATCGGCCGCGGACAGCAGCTCACGTGCAGGTTCGACGGACGGGGACTCTTCTGGTGTTGAATCCGCCGGTTCCCCGGCGGGGCGAGACCCTTCGGGCACGCGCATACAACGACCTCCTTCTCCGCCTCACTGGACGGATCGTTAAAGGATGCCTGACGCGGACAGCTTATCAGCGCGTCGACTGCGCCAGGCCCGGACCCCTGACCTGCGGACCCGCCGATGCGGGCCCGCAGCGGGACACGAACTTACGAGCGGGCGTCGTTCGACTCGCCGCCGGCGGTCTCGGCACGGCGCGACGTCGCGGCCGCAGCCGACCGCACCTGCGGGGCCACCAGCACGACCTGACCGAGGATGCCGTTGACGAAACCCGGCGACTCGTCGGTGGAGAGCTGCTTGGCCAGCTCCACCGCCTCGTCCACGGCCACGACCGGAGGCACGTCGGTGGCGTGGAACAGCTCCCACACGGCGATGCGCAGGATGGCGCGGTCGACGGCGGGAAGCCGCTCGAGCGTCCAGTCCTGCAGGTGGGACGAGATCACCTCGTCGAGGCGGTCCAAGTTTTCCGCGACACCCGTCACCACGGTGACGGTGTACGGGGCGACCGGTGCCACCGAATCGTCCTTGCCGGACAATTCCGCGCGCTCGGTCGCGAGATCGACCGGATCGAGATCTCGCGCCTCGGCCTCGAAGAGGAAATCGACGGCGCGTTTGCGGGCCTTGTGCCGCGCGCCGAGCTTCTTATGCGTACCGGACACTCAGGAATTCACACGCCCGAGGTAGTTGCCGTCGCGGGAGTCGACCTTCAGCTTGTCACCGGTGTTGATGAACAGCGGAACGTTGATCTCGGCGCCGGTCTCGAGGGTGGCGGGCTTGGTGCCGCCGGTGGAGCGGTCGCCCTGCAGGCCGGGATCGGTGTGCTGGACCACCAGTTCGACGGTGACGGGCAGTTCCACGAACAGCGGAACGTCCTCGTGGGTCGCGACCTGCACGGCCATGTTCTCGAGCATGAAGCGGGCGCCGTCGCCGACGGTGGCCTCGCTGATCGAGATCTGGTCGTAGGTGTCGCCGTCCATGAAGATGTAGTCGGTGCCGTCGTGGTACAGGTACGTCATGTCACGGCGGTCGACCGTGGCCGTGTCCACCTTGACGCCGGCGTTGAACGTCTTGTCGACGACCTTGCCCGAGAGCACGTTCTTCAACTTGGTGCGCACGAACGCGGGACCCTTGCCGGGCTTCACGTGCTGGAACTCGGTAATCGTCCACAGCTGGCCTTCGATCTGCAGGACCAGGCCGTTCTTGAAATCACTGGTGGAAGCCACTTGCTTCGCGTCTCCTCGATAAGGTCGAAACCGTCTACACGACAGTCAGGTCTTTGGTGGTGAGTGTGAGCAGTTCCGGTCCCTGCTCACGAACCACGAGCGTGTCCTCGATCCGCACGCCTCCGCGCCCGGAGAAGTACACGCCCGGCTCGACGGTCACCGCCGCACCGTCCAGAAGTGTACCGGTGCCCAGCTTGCCGATTCCCGGAGCTTCGTGGATCTCCAGGCCGACGCCGTGTCCGAGGCCGTGCAGGAACAGCTCCCCGTAGCCGGCGTCCTCGATGACCCGGCGGGCGGCGGCGTCCACCGCGGACACCTCCGCTCCCGGGCGCAGCGCGTCCCGCCCGGCCTCCTGCGACCGCGCGACCAGCGCATATACATCCCGTTGCCAGTCCGCGGCCTGCTCGAGGACATACGTTCTGGTCATGTCCGAGTGGTAACCGCCGACCTCCGCGCCGAAGTCCAGCTTCACGAAGTCGCCGCTGCCGAGCACCGCCTCGGTCGGCCGGTGGTGCGGGATCGCCGAGTGGGCGCCCGCCGCGACGATGGTCTCGAACGAGATCCCGTCGGCGCCGTGCGCGAGCATCAGCGCCTCCAGTTCCCGGCCCACCTCCTTCTCGGTGCGTCCGGGGCGGAGGCCACCACGCTCGATCAGTTCGGCGAGCGCGGAGTCGGCGGCCGTGCACGCCGCGCGCAGCAGCCCGACCTCGAAGTCGTCTTTCACCATCCGCAGTTCCTCGACGAGCCCCGGAACGGGTTCCAGCCGCGCGTCCGGCGCGAGCACCGACCAGGCCGCGAACTCGTCCACCGTGACGACGTGACTCTCGAACGCCAGCGACGACGGGCTCCGCCGCCCCAGCGATTCGATCAGGTGCGCGGCGCTGGCGCGGGCGATCTCCGCCCGCAGATCGGGAACCTGTTCTCCGACCTGTGTGAGGTAACGGCCGTCGGTGCAGATGACGGTGCGCTCCTCGGCGCCCACGGCGTCCGACGCGTGCACGAGCAGCGCGGCATTCGAGCCGGTGAACCCGGTGAGATACCGGATGTTCACCAGATTCGTCACCAGAAGTGCATCGAGATCCCGGGCGGCGAGGGCCGAGCGCAGCGCCGCGCGCCGCGAACCATGATCAGCAGGCATGTCGTCAAACGTACCGGCAATCCGCCGCGCGGAGGGCGCGGATCGACGGCACCCGTCCGGCGACGAGAACAGGTTTCAGACCGCCCCCGTGTGGGTTAGGCCACACGGACGAAAACCCGCTCGTTACGCTGTGCCCATGAATGCGTGGGTGGTACGCGGCCTCGGCATGGCCCTGATACATGTTTTCGTTCGTGTGATCCTCGGTGTGTCGATCACACAGTGGCCGCTTCAGGGTTCCGCTCTGAGATGGCTCGCACTGCTGATCGTGGTGTTCGTGGCACTGATCTGGGCCGGCATCGACGGCATCCGGGACCGTCGCCGGAACCCCGATCCGGAGGACGGCGCCGACCTGACGATGCTGTGGCTGAAGGCGGCCCTGCTCGGCGGAGTCGTCGCGGGGGTGGGGAGCTGGCTGGCGAACCTGGTGCCGAACCTCAACGTCACCCAGAACTCGTTCTTCTTCGAGATCACGTCGGGGGCCGCGTTCACGGTCCTTCTGATCTTCGTCCCAGCCATGCTGGCGGTGTTCCTCGGCCGGTTCTTCGTCGGCCGGGAGTCCAGGAAGACGGTGAAAGACCGCGGCGAACGCCGGCCGGCGGCGCGCGGCGCCGGAGTGGCCGCAGGAACCGCAGCGGGGGGAACCGCAGCCGCAGCCGTGGCCGACGACGACGGGTACGGCCAGAACTACCCCGGCCAGGCGTACGAGCAGACCCCGGATACCGGATACGCCGGTTCCGACGCCGACACGGCCGTGTTCGAACCGGTGCACAACTACCGCGAGGACACGTCCGACCTCGATCAGCCGCAGGGCGGGGACACCACGTGGCAGGACCCGGTCGATCTCGGCAAGCGGACCACGGACGACCAGCGGCGCGGCGAGTAACCGCTCTCGACTCTCCCACACCCGACACACGACACACCGACAGACGACGCGGCGGTGTGAGCACACTCGCTCACACCGCCGCATCCCTTGCCTTCTCCGGCTACGTCACAGGAGTACGGCACCGCCGGCGCCCGGCGCCGCCTCGCGGGCCACCGCGGAGTACGCGGCGACGAGCAGAGACGGATCCGGGCCCTCGAGCCGTCCGGGCTTCGCGAGCCCGTCGAGCACGACGAACCGCAGCACGCCTGCCCGGTTCTTCTTGTCCGTCTGCATCCCCTCGACCAGCTGGCCGAACGCGTCCGCGTCGTACGTGGTGGGCAGCCCCACCAGTTCCAGGATGGTGCGGTGCCGGTCCGCCGTCGCATCGTCCAGGCGTCCCGCCAACCGCCCCAGTTCGGCCGCGAAGACGAGCCCGACGGCGACCGCCGCACCGTGACGCCAGCGGTAGCGCTCCCGCCGCTCGATCGCGTGCCCGAGCGTGTGCCCGTAGTTGAGGATCTCCCGCAGATCCGACTCGCGCAGGTCCGCGGCCACGACCTTGGCCTTGACCTCCACGGACCGCCGGATCAGTTCGGGCAGAACGGTTCCCGTCGGGTCCAGCGCGGCCTCGGGATCCTTCTCGATGAGCTCCAGGATCACGGGGTCGGCGATGAATCCGGTCTTCACGACCTCCGCCATGCCCGCGACGATCTCGTTGCGGGGCACCGTCTCGAGCGTCGCCAGGTCGATGAGCACCGCCGACGGCTCGTGGAACGATCCCACCAGGTTCTTGCCGGCCTCGGTGTTGATGCCGGTCTTGCCGCCGACCGCCGCATCGACCATCGCGAGCAGCGTCGTGGGCACGTGAATCACGCGGACCCCGCGCATCCACGTCGCCGCGACGAACCCGGCGAGGTCGGTGGCCGCGCCGCCGCCCAGACTGACGACGGCGTCGCTGCGGGTCAGGCCGATCCGGCCGAGGACCTCCCAGCAGAACCCGGCGACGGCAAGATCCTTGCCGTCCTCCGCGTCCGGAATCTCGATGCGGTGCGCATCGATCCCCTTCTCGGCGAGCGCCGCGCGCACCGCCTCCGCCGTCTCGGCGAGCGGCGGCTGGTGGAAGATCGCCACCGTTCTCGTGCCCGTGAGTTCGTCCACCAGCTCGCCGAGCAATCCGCGCCCGATGATGACCGGGTAGGGGTTCGCCGTCTGCACCTGTACGCGTACCGGTTCGGTCACTGTCTGCTGCTCCGCTCCGTCTTGTCCGAGGTTCTCGGACGTCTTTGGTTCCGCTGGGTCGCCGATCAGTCGGCGAGTTTCGCCACCAGCTGCTGCACCACCCGGGCGGGACTCCGCCCGTCCGTGCGTATCCGGATGGACGCCACCTCCCGGTACAGCGGTCGGCGCTTGCGCATCAACTCGGTGTACACCTGGCGGGGGTCGCCACCGGACAGGAGCGGGCGCGCGGTGTTGGTTCCCGTGCGCTTGAGCCCCTCGGCCACGCTGATCTCCAGGTAGATCACGGTGTGGCCCTTCAACAATTCCCGGGTGCGCTCGGAGAGGATGGACCCGCCGCCGAGCGACACGATCCCCTCGTGGCTCTCGATGGCCTTCCGGACGATCTCTTCCTCGAGAGCGCGGAAGGCGGGTTCGCCCTCCTGGACGAAGATCTCGGCGATCGTGCGCCCCGCCTCTTCCTCGACGGCCACGTCGGTGTCGAACAACGACAGGTCCAGCGCCTGCGCGAGGCGACGCCCGATCGTGGACTTACCTGCTCCCGGCGGACCGACGAGCACGGCTTTCGGTGCCATCACCGGTCACCGCCCCGGCGCGACGGCAGACGGGCTGGTCATCGCGCGAGCCGGGCTGCGACACCCGATGCGTAACGCTCGTAGTTGGCGGCCGTCTCGGCGACCGAGTCGCCACCGAACTTCTCGAGCGCGGCCTGGGCCACGACCAACGCCACCATCGCCTCGGCCACGACACCGGCGGCGGGCACCGCGCACACGTCGGACCGCTGGTGGATGGCCACGGCTTCCTCACCGGTCGACATGTCGACGGTCGCCAGGGCGCGCGGGACCGTCGAGATCGGCTTCATCGCCGCGCGCACGCGGAGCGCCTCACCGTTGGTCATGCCGCCCTCGAGACCGCCTGCGCGGTTCGTCGAACGCAGAATTCCGTCCGGGCCCGGCCGCATCTCGTCGTGCGCCTGGCTGCCGCGGCGGCGCGCGGTCTCGAAGCCGTCGCCGACCTCGACACCCTTGATGGCCTGGATTCCCATCAGGGCGGACGCCAGACGGGCGTCGAGGCGGTCCGCGCCGCTGATGAACGATCCGAGACCCACGGGGAGACCGTGGATGACGACCTCGACGACACCGCCGAGGGTGTCGCCGTCACGCTTGGCGGCCTCGATCTCGGCGATCATCGATTCCTCGGCGGCCTTGTCGAACGCGCGGACCGGGCTGGCGTCGATCGCAGCGAGGTCGGAGGCGGTGGGTTCGGGACCGACGTACGGATCGGACGCGCCGATCGAGATCACGTGCGACAGCACCTCCACGCCGAACACCTGGCGCAGGAAACCGCGGGCGAACGTCGCGGCCGCGACCCGGGCCGCCGTCTCGCGCGCACTCGCGCGTTCGAGAACGGGGCGGGCGTCGTCGAACCCGTACTTGAGCATGCCCGAGTAGTCGGCGTGACCGGGGCGCGGACGGGTGAGCGGCGCGTTCCGCGCCTGATCGGCGAGCAGGTCGGCGTCCACCGGGTCGGCGGACATGATGGTTTCCCACTTGGGCCACTCGGTGTTGCCCACCTCGACGGCGATCGGGCCGCCGAGCGTACGCCCGTGTCGGACACCACCGACGATGGTGACCTTGTCGGCCTCGAACTTCATCCGCGCACCGCGGCCGTAACCGAGGCGGCGTCGCGCGAGTTGGGTCGAAATGTCCTCGGACGTCACTTCGACGCCCGCGACCATCCCCTCGAGCATCGCGACGAGGGCGGGACCATGGGATTCTCCGGCAGTTATCCAGCGCAGCACGCCAATATCTTTCCATGTCGCCGCGTCCGGCAGTGACGGTGGTCCTCCCGGGGCGCGTGCGGGGTGCGGACTCGGTCAGGTGAGGTGCCCGGCGAACAACGCCGCCAGTGTCGCGGCACACATGGCGGGCCCGTGCGGGAGCGGCGACGACGAGCGCCGGACGGCGAGGACGACGCAGCCCGCCACTGCGGTCAGTGCCGGTGCGAGCGCGGCCGCGAACACCCAGGCCTCTCCCCCGGCCAGGCCGGCGACCGCGCCGACCCCGAGCGCGAGTTTCACGTCGCCCGCGCCGATCGCACCGGGTGCCCCGAGGTACAGGGCGAGATAGGCGGCCGCCAGCAGGAGACCGCCGATCACGGCGGCGAACGCGGCGCCGGTCGCGACACCGACCGCGACGATCACCAGGAACCCGGGCAGCGTCAGCAGGTTCGGCAGCCTCCGCGCACACAGGTCGGTCGCGGCGAGACTCGCACACCACCACCAGAACGCCAGCGCACCCGGCAGCATCCACACCGGGTTGCGGCCGGCGTCGGCCCAGACCGTCGCGGCCACGCCGACCGCGCACACCGCCTCGCACCAGCCCGGCCACACCGGGCCCACGAAGCGGGCCGCGGTGAGACGCGCACACCGTCCCGCACCCGCACCGGCCACCACACTCGTCACGATCAGCCACCACATGCCGACCAGCGTGCGGGACGCGGCACCCGGACCCCTCGCGGCGACGTGCGCGAACGATCGCCCTGTGGATGGAAGCCGGGCCTGTGGACAACTAGCCCAGAGCGGCGGCCATCGCCTCGCGCGGCGCCGGGCGGCCGGTAAACTGCTCGACTTGCCCGAACGCCTGGTGCAGCAGCATCGACAGACCACCGACGACCGTTCCCCCGGCCGCCTCGACCGCGGCCGCCAGTGGGGTCGGCCAGGGGTCGTAGATCGCGTCGAGCACGAACGGCGCCCGGCCGAGAACGCCTGCGTAGTCGGTGATCGCGGCGGACGGAACGGTGCTGACGAGTGCGGCGGCCGCGACGCACCGGGCACCGAGTTCGGGGCTGCCGAAGCCCAGCAACCGGACGTCGAGCCCCACCGATTCCGCGCACCCCAGTGCACCTGCCGCGCGACCCGCGTCGCGGGCCACGACGGTCACGGATTTCACGCCCAGGTCGGCGAGCGCGACGAGCGCGGGCCTGGCCGTCCCGCCGGCGCCGACGACGACCGCCTCGGCGCCCGCGATGGCACCGACACCGCCCGCGGTGAGCGCGCCGCTGACCCCGTCCACGTCGGTGCAGTCGGCACGCCAGCCGCCCTCGATGCGCACGAGGGTGTTCGCGGATCCGATCGCCACGGCCCGGTCGGTGCGCTCGGACGCGAATTCGAGCGCGGCGATCTTGCCCGGCATCGTGACGGACAGACCGACCCATTCCGGGCCGAGCCCGGACACCAGGCCGGGGAGTCGCTCCCCGTCGCACTCGATGCGGTCGTACGTCCACCCGGTGAGACCGAGCGCGCGATACGCCGCGAGGTGCAGTTGCGGTGATCGCGAATGCGCGATCGGGCTGCCCAGCACCGCAGCTTTGCGTGCGGTCACCAACTCATCGTCCACTGTTGAGAATCCCGTTGTTCAGAGCCTGGTCGATGTTGGCCAGGTGTTCGTCGTAGCTCTTCGTGAAGAGTGTGGTGCCCTTGGCATCGATCGTCACGAAGTAGATCCAGTCGCCGGGCGCCGGTTGTTCGACCGCCTGGAGCGCCCCGATGCTCGGCGACGAGATCGGCGTCGCAGGCAGGCCGGGGCTGGCGTACGTGTTCCAGGGTGTCACCTGCGCGCGGTCGGCGTCGGTGGTGGCCAGTTCGGTGGTGTCCAGCGCGTAGTTGACGGTGGAGTCGAACTGCAGCGCCTGGTTGACGGCGAGCCGGTTGAGGATGACGCGGGCGACCTTCGAGAAGTCGTCGGGCATCGCCTCACGTTCCACGAGGGACGCCGCGACCAGCATCTTGTACGGGGTGAGACCGACCTGGTTGCCCGCGGTGAGGATCCCGGTCTTCTCGTAGCTCGCGGAACTCTCGGACACCAGCCGTTGCAGAATGGCGGCCGGACCGGCGGTCGGATCGAAATCCCAACTGCCCGCGGCGATCAGGCCCTCGAGCTGGCGATCCCGGTCCGGAACACCCGCGACCGAGTCCTTCGCCCAGTCGGGCACGCCGAGCGCGGTCAGGTCGCCCGCACCGGCGGCGTTGAGGTCGTCGTAGCTGATGCACTTCTGCTGACCGGCGTCACCCAGGCAGCTGGCCTCGGAGATCAGCGTGTAGATCCCCTTCTTCTTGGCGCCGGTCTGCACGTCGGTCGTGTCGTGGAGTTGCCTGCCCTCGGAGATGATCATCTGCCCGACGCGGGAGGCGGGGTCGACGAGTTCCTGCACGGCGTCGTCCGCCGGAATCTGGGTGGAGAGGCTGTAGAAGCCGGGTTGCACCGAGTTCATGGCGTTGCTCTGGACCGCGGCGTTGAAGAACGCCGATCCGCTGGCGACGACGTCGCGGTCCGCCAGGGTGGTGGCGATCTCCTCCGCGGTGTCGCCCGGATGGACCTGCACGACCACTTCGGGACCGCCGGGGCCTGCGTAGTCCGCGGGCGCGTCGGACCCGCCGAAGAACAACTTGCCGCCGACGAACACGACACCGACCAGCACGATCAGGACCGTTGCGGCGGCGAGGACGCCGAACACCTTGCCCCGGCGTGCGCGTCCCCGGGCTTGTTTACGCCGGCGGGCCTGCGTGCGGGCAGCGGCGCGGGTGGGCGGGATCTCCTCGGGAATCGCCGAGGGTGGGATCTCGCCGGGGATCGCCGAGATGATCTGCGTCTCGGCCTCCGCGAACGC
This sequence comes from Rhodococcus sp. USK10, assembly GCF_019378875.1. Classification (NCBI taxonomy): domain Bacteria; kingdom Bacillati; phylum Actinomycetota; class Actinomycetes; order Mycobacteriales; family Nocardiaceae; genus Rhodococcus; species Rhodococcus sp. USK10. The sequence goes on along the minus strand of NZ_CP076048.1, from coordinate 8,215,725 downwards.
GACGTCCGGTTGCGGACGGTCGTAGACGTCGTCGGGGTATGCCTGGGCGTCGTCCGGATCGTCGACGTGGGCGTCCACAAACGGGTGGTCGTCGGCCGGCGGCTCCCGGTACGCGCGGGCGTCGCCGTAGGAGCGGGGACCGTATCCGTCCTCGTACACGGAGTCGATGTCGGAGGGCTGCTCGTAGCGCGGCTCCGCGTAATCGCGGTGCGGTTCGTGGCGCTGCGGCTCCTCGAGGTGCGGTGCCTCGTAGTGTGGTTCGTCGACGTGCCGCTCGTCGTAATGCGGCTCGTCGTAATGCGGCTCGTCGAAATACGGTTCGTCGTACACGACGGCGTGGCGGCCGGTGGTGACGAGGTCGTCGTCGGGGGGCACCGTGTAGCCGACCTCGTCGTCGTCCTCTTCGAGGTAGCGGTGCCGTCGGGGTTCGCGGGGGATGTACTGGAAGTCGGGTCGCTCACCTGCGGGGCGGCGGCGGTGATTGCTCACTGGCCTGCCTCCGGTAGCTGCACGTCCCCACCTGAATCCCCTGCATTCACCGACCTGCTCCGCTCGTCCAACCATCCCTGCAAGATCGCCACCGCCGCAGCCTGGTCGATCACAGGACGCTGGCCCCTCGCACTGACACCGCTCTCGCGAAGCGCCCGCGCGGCAGTGACGGTCGTCAGACGTTCGTCCGCCATCCGCACCGGTATCGGGTCGACCTTCCTTCGCAATCGCTTCGCGAACACAGTAGCGATCGAGGCGGCTTTTCCCCGTTCACCCCGCAGGGTCTGCGGCAGACCGACGATAACCTCCACCGCCTCGTATTCCTCGACAATGTCGGCAATGCGCCGGATGTCCGGCGCGTCGAGCCCGCGTTCCTTGGACCGGGGCACCGTCTCCACGGGGGTGGCGAGGATCCCGTCAGGGTCGCTCGACGCGACACCGATGCGGACACTGCCCACATCGATGCCGATACGCCGACCACGCCCAGGGTCGTCGACTCCCGGTCGATCCGGACCCTGTTCCGCGTGATCCACCGTTACCGGCTCCCCACCTTGTCTGCGACTTGTGCCCGGACCGCGTCGAGGGCGGCCGCAATTCCGCTGGTGTCCGAGCCGGAACCCTGTGCCATATCGGCCTTTCCGCCGCCGCGGCCGCCGATCTTCGGACCGAATTCCTTCACGAGGTCGCCGGCCGACAGACCGAGTGCCTGGGCGGCCTTACTCACCGCGACCACGAACGGCACCTTGCCGTCGACGTCGCCGAGCAGCACGACCACGGCGGGCTGGGTGCCGAACCGGCCGCGGATGTCCGTGACGAGTCCGCGCAGGTCGTTGCCGCCGACACCGGCCGGGGCGGAGTCCGCGACCAGCAGCACCGGCCCGACCCGCTGGGCCTTGTCGACGAAGGTGCCCGCCGAGGCGAGAACCGCCTGCGCGCGGGTCTGTTCGAGTTCCTTCTCCGCCACCCGAAGTCGCTCCACCAGCGCCTCGACGCGGGCGGGCACCTCTTCCGAGGGCACCTTCAGCGACGACGACAGCCCGGCGAGCAGCGCCCGTTCCTTGGCCAGGTAGCGGTACGAGTCGAGTCCGACGTAGGCCTCGACTCGGCGCACGCCGGAGCCGACGGACTGCTCACCCAGCAGCGTGACGTTGCCGATCTGCGAGGAGCTGCCCACGTGGGTTCCACCACACAGCTCCATCGAGAACGGTCCGCCGATCTCGACGACCCGAACCTCGTCGCCGTAGTTCTCGCCGAACAACGCCATCGCGCCCATCGATTTCGCCTTGTCGAGGTCGGTGACGAACGTGTTCACGGAGTAGTCGGCGGCCACCGCTTCGTTCGCGACGACCTCGATGTCCTGCTTCTGCGCTTCGGTCAGCGCGCCCTGCCAGGAGAAGTCGAACCGCAGGTAGCCCGGCTTGTTCAGCGAGCCGGCCTGAACGGCGTTGGGGCCGAGCACCTGTCGCAGCGCGGCGTGCACCATGTGCGTGCCGGAGTGCCCCTGGGTGGCACCCTTGCGCCACGCGGCGTCGACCTGCGCGAGCACGACGTCGCCCTCGGTGATCTGCCCCTCCTGCACGGTCACCTTGTGGACCCACAGCTTCTTGGCGATCTTCTGGACGTCGTTGACCTTCACCCGCAGCCCCGGACCGGTGAGGGTGCCGAGGTCGGCGATCTGGCCGCCCGCCTCCGCGTACAGGGGACTGCGGTCGAGGATGACCTCGACGTCCTGGCCCACCGTCGCGACGGGGACGCGCTGCCCCTGCGAAATCAGGGCGAGAACGTGTGCCTCGGAGACCAATTCGTGGAATCCGGTGAACTCGGTGGGTCCGCGGTCGAGGAGTTCCTTGTAGACGGTCAGGTCGGCGTGCGCGTGCTTGCGGGCCTGGGCGTCGTCCTTCGCGCGCTGCCGCTGTTCGGCCATCAGCGTGCGGAAACCCTCCTCGTCGACGGTCAGACCGGCCTCGGCCGCCATCTCCAGGGTCAGGTCGATCGGGAAGCCGTACGTGTCGTGCAGCGCGAACGCCTGCTCGCCGCCGATCGTCGACTTGCCGGACGCCTTCACCGATTCGGCGGCGCCTTCGAACAGCTTGGAACCGGACGTGAGGGTCTTGAGGAACGCGGTCTCCTCCCCCACGGCGACCGTTTCGATGCGGCCGAAGTCGGTGTCGAGGACCGGGTAGGACGGCGCCATCGTGTCGCGGACGACGGTGATGAACTCCCGCATGCTGGGCTTGTCGGCGCCGAGCAACTTCGCGGAGCGGACGATGCGCCGCAGCAGGCGGCGCAGGACGTAGCCGCGTCCGTCGTTGCCGGGGTTCACGCCGTCGGCGATGAGCATCGCGGCGGTGCGCGCGTGGTCGGCGATCACCCGGAACCGCACGTCGTCGTCGTGGTCGACGCCGTACTTGCGGCCCGACAGTTCCTCGGCCTTCGCGATGACCGGCCGCACGAGATCCGTCTCGTACACGTTGTCGACGCCCTGGAGCAGGAAGGCGACGCGCTCGACGCCCATGCCGGTGTCGATGTTCTGCTTCGGCAGCGGTCCGAGGATCTCGAAGTTGTCCTTGCTGACGCCGAGACCGCGCTCGTTCTGCATGAACACGAGATTCCAGATCTCGATGTAGCGGTCCTCGTCGGCCTCCGGGCCGCCTTCCCGACCGAATTCGGGGCCGCGGTCGAAGTAGATCTCCGAGCACGGGCCGCAGGGCCCGGGGATGCCCATGGACCAGTAGTTGTCGGCCATGCCGCGGCGCTGGATCCGCGTCTCGGGGACGCCGACCTCGTCGCGCCAGATGTCGCGCGCCTCGTCGTCGTCGAGGTAGACCGTCACCCAGATCCGCTCGGGATCGAACCCGTAGCCGCCGTCGTCGACACCGGAGGTCAGCAGCGACCACGCGTGCTTGATCGCGTCGCGCTTGAAGTAGTCGCCGAAGGAGAAGTTGCCGGCCATCTGGAAGAACGTGTTGTGCCGTGTGGTGATGCCCACATTCTCGATGTCGAGGGTGCGCACACACTTCTGGACACTGGTCGCCCTCGGGTACGGCGGAGTCTGCTGGCCGAGGAAGAACGGCACGAACTGCACCATTCCGGCGTTGACGAACAGCAGGTTCGGATCGTCGAGAATCAGCGAGGCGCTGGGTACCTCGGTGTGGGCCGCCTTGACGAAATGGTCGAGGAAGCGCCGGCGAATCTCGTGGGTCTGCACGTCAGTGATCCTTATTGTCTGTCTCGAGGGCAACTACGGTCACCGGGTGGCTGGGCACACCCGGCGGTTCGGCAACATTCAGCTTAACCGGCCACCCTGACGGTTCGTGCCGCGGACGATGGCGCGCAGTTTGTCCACACGCCCCGCGATGTCACGCTCGCCGCCGTGGGTGGTGGGCTGGTAGTAGTCGACGCCGACGAGCTCGTCGGGCGGATACTGCTGCGCCAGTACCCCGTCCGGGTGGTCGTGGGGATATCGGTAGCCGACGGCGTTGCCGAGCTTCGCCGCTCCCGCGTAGTGACCGTCGCGCAGGTGCGGTGGAACGAGCCCGGCGTTTCCCGCCGCGACGTCCGCCATGGCGGCGCCGAGTGCGGCGATGACGGCCCCCGACTTCGGTGCGGTCGCGAGGTGGATGGTGGCCTGGGCGAGCGCGAGGCGGGCCTCCGGCATCCCGATCAGCTGCACCGCCTGCGCTGCGGCGGTCGCGGTCTGCAACGCGGTCGGGTCGGCCATCCCGATGTCCTCGCTGGCGTGGACGACCAGCCGGCGCGCGATGAAGCGAGGGTCCTCGCCCGCGGTCAGCATCCGCGCCAGGTAGTGCAGGGCGGCGTCGACGTCCGAGCCGCGGATCGATTTGATGAAGGCACTGATCACGTCGTAGTGCTGGTCGCCGTCGCGGTCGTAGCGAACGGCGGCCTTGTCGACGCTCGCCTCCACCGTCGCAAGGTCCAGCAGCACGGGACGGTCCGCGTCACCGGCCTGGTCGAGCGCCGCGCCCGCCGCCGCCTCGAGCGCGGTGAGCGCGCGCCGAGCGTCACCGGCCGCGAGGCGCACCAGATGGTCCATCGCGTCGCCGGCGATCTCGATATCCCCGCCGAGACCCCGCTCGTCGGTGCGCGCCCGCTCGAGGAGGTTCTCGATGTCGTCCGCCGTCAGCGACTGCAGTTGCAGGACCAGTGAGCGGGACAGCAGCGGGGACACAACGGAGAACGACGGATTCTCGGTGGTGGCGGCCACCAGCAGCACGATCCGGTTCTCCACTGCCGCCAGCAGTGCGTCCTGCTGGGTCTTCGAGAAGCGGTGCACCTCGTCGATGAACAGCACCGTCTGCTCACCCGCGAGGAGCCGTCGGCGGGCCAGTTCGATGACGCCACGCACTTCCTTCACGCCCGCGGACAGCGCGGACAGCGCCTCGAAGCGGCGCCCGGTGGCACCGGAGATCAACGACGCCAGCGTGGTCTTGCCGGTGCCCGGCGGACCGTACAGCAGCACGGACGCCGCCCCCGACCCCTCCACGAGGCGCCGCAGCGGCGCACCGGGGCCGAGGAGATGCTGCTGCCCGACCACCTCGCCGAGCGTGCGGGGACGCATGCGCACGGCCAGCGGTGCGCGGTGGTCGACCGGCACCGGACCGGGAACCGGGCGCGTAGCCGCCGCCTCGTCCGACTGCGCCGTCTCGTCCGACCGCACCGTCTCGAACAGGCCCGCCGACTCGTCCTCGCCGACATCCGAACCGAAAAGATCGCTCACAAGTTCGACGCTACTGGAACCCGCACCGTCCGACCCAGTCCGGCCGGACCACGGGTCAGCCGACGGACAGTCCCCGGATCTTGTCAGCGATGAGGCGGGCGTCGTGGGCGACCACCGTGTTCCCCGCGTGATCCGCCGAACGGGCCAGCTTGTCCCAGCGCTGGGTCAGCGCCTCGGACCGCGGCACCGACAGGTGATGCTCGCGGACCGCGGCGATCCGCGTGTGGTTGTCCGGCAGGAACAGGTACGTGCTGAGCCACACCCAGATCAGTTGCGCCTCGACCATGCGGGCGGCCAGCACGTTGTCGTCGGCGAGCGCGGGCCACATCCCCACGACCTCCGCCCGCCAGGCCTCGATCATCGCCTGGGTGCGGTCCTCGGACAGTTCGATGCTGCACAGGCAGCCCGGGAAGGAGACCAGCGCGTACGCGATGTCGAGCATGGCGTCGCGGAAACCGCCCCACTCGTAGTCGAGGAACCGGACGCCCTCGTCGTTGACGATGATGTTGTCCGGGCACAGGTCGGACGGGCTGAACGCCCGGAACCGGCCGCTCTCGAACAGCTTCGCGGCCCGTGCCACCTGTTCGGTCAGTTCCGGGGACACGTCGACGCGGAGGATGTCGGACAGCAGGCCGGGCACGGCGGGCACCGCACGCTCCACCTGCTCGGCCACGGTGTCGTCGCAGTGCGCCACCTCGGCGCGGCGCAGCAGTGCGGTGAAGTCTTCTTCGCGGCCCACGGTGGCCGCGTGCATGCGGCCGAGCGCCTGGGCCATGGCCATCAGGGTGTTGGTGACGGTGTCGGAATCGGAGTGCTCGAGCAGCGCGCTGATCGGGGTGGCGTCCCCGAGGTCGCTGAGCACGAGGAGCCGGGCCTCGAGGTCGGATGCGAGCAGTTCGGCTCCGGGGCGGCTGTCCGTCGCCAGCGCCGTGGCGAACTGGTACGAGACGGCCTCGCGGAGGAAGGCGCTACGGCTGTCGCCGGACAGGTCGTCGGGATCGACGGCCCGCGCGCCGGACACACCGGACTCCTCGCGGACCTGCTTGATCACCAACGTCCGAGGAAGGGAGAACGGATTCTCCGCCACCCGCACACGGAGCACGATGGTGCGGCCACTACCGCCGAGATCCACGGGATCCACCAGTGTCACGGGTGCCCCTGTGCGACGGGTGAGCAGCTTCTCGGCTGCGGCAACTACCTCTGAAACGGGGTCTGCCAGTATTGCAGTCATCGCGGACCAACTTACCTGCTAGTGACACGGATCATCGAGTCCTCCTCCGGAAGCCCCGATGAATTTCAGCATTTCGGCTGATCCGGTGCGAGTACTTCCATCGGCGCCACGTCAACCGACACCGCAATGGTGCTGTTTCGTGCCTCTGTGTATATGACACCGCGCAGCGGCGGCACGTCGGCGTAGTCCCGGCCCCACGCGACCACGGTGTACCGCTCGTCGACGAGCTGATCGTTGGTGGGGTCGAAGGCCAGCCACCGGTCACCCGGCATCCACACTGCGGCCCAGGCGTGCGTCGCGTCGATGCCGATCATCCGTTCCTTGCCGGGCGGCGGCTGCGTCGCCAGGTACCCGGACACATACCGGGCCGCGAGTCCGCGCGAACGCAGGCAGGCGATGGCGAGCCGGGCGAAGTCCTGGCACACGCCCGACCGCTTCTCCAGCACCTCCGCAACCCGCGTCGACACCGACGTCGACCCCGACTTGTACGCGAAGTCGCGGTGGATGCGGGTCGTGAGATCGACCACCGCGTCGACGAGGGGCCGCTCCGGCGGGAAGCTCGGCGCCGCGTACTCGCGGACCGCGTCGCCGATCTCGGGTGGCTCGAGGTCGAGGACGAACTCCTGCGCCATCGCCCCCTCGGTGCCCACCGGGCGGGACAGCTCCCACGGCGCGTTCGCCGGTGCGGCGGCGAGCCTCGCCCTGTCCGGTCCGTAGACCTCGATCTCGGATTCGGCCGACACCACCAGTTCCTCGTGCGGCGTGCTCACCTGGAAGTACAGGTCCCGGTTGCCGTACACGTCCGACCCGGTGGAACGGTCCGCGGGCGGCGGCGTGATCTCGACGACGGAAGCGACGCACCGCTGTTCCTCGGTGTCGCGCGGCAAGAGGTAACCCCGGCCGTACGAGGAGGTCACCGGCCCCGAGTACGTGTACGTCGTGCGGTGGGTGATCTTGTATCGGCGCAGAACCGGACATTCCGCTGCCGGGCCTGCCGGGGGTGTCGTGTCGGTCATGCGGGGACTCCGCCCGGGGAGGTGTTCCACGAGGTGCCGCTCCCCCACAGCGGCTGAGTGCCGCCGGGCAGCGACAGCTGACCCTTCAGCATCACGTCGGACAGTTCGCTCAGCAGTGCGCGCATCGTGGTCGTCAGCTCACCCAGCTCCTTCCGGGACCCGTTCGCATCGACCGATTCGAGTCGCACGGGGTCGACCCGGCGCACGGTGTTGACCATGTCCTCGGCAAGCCGCTCCGCGCGTGACGCACCCGAGGCGTCCGGCAGTGCGGCCAGATTCGTGCGCAACGCCTCCAGTTGGAACGCCAGCGACCGCGGGTTCTTCACGTCGAACAGCAGCAACTCGGCCACGGCCGCCGGGCGGATACCGCTGTTGCGGCGGCGGTAGACCACGGAACTCTCGGTGGCGACGAGAAGCGATTCGATCACCGTCCGTTCGGTCGCGGGATCCGTTTTCCGCCCGAGGGTCGAGTCCACCAGTGCGATCAGGGTGGCTGCCCGCTCGATCCGTTTGCCGATGTCCATGACGTGCCAGCCGGTGTCGCGGACCAGCGACTCCGCGGCGATCCCGGACAGGGCGAGCATGCCGCCGAGCACCGCGGACTGCGCCTCGAACAGCGCGGACCCGTCGTCGACGGTGTCGGCGGTGACCTGCCCGAGCGCGCGTTCGACGGTGCTGAGGACGGCCCAGATGTCGTTCGACAGTTGCCCGCGCACGGCCCGCGCGGCCTGCTCGACGCCGCGCACCGCGTGGGCGAGCGAGCCGTCCCGGTCGGGGTCCGCCGTCAGCGAGCGGAACTCGGAGCGCACCCGTCGCTGGTCGGTGACCGGACCGGAGCCCGGGTCGGCCCCGAGATCGAGCCCCTCCGGGTGATTCCCGGCGTCGGCGACCCGCAGGACCGTGTTCAGCAGGATCGGGAGGCTTCCGCCGCCCGCCAGCCACGGTCGCAGGCGGTAGTCGCGGTACTTCTCCCCCACGGCGATCATCAGCCGGGCCGCACCCTCGGCGCGTTCGGCGAACCGGCCCATCCAGAACAGTTCGGTCAGCGCGCGCGGCGACGTCATCAGGTCGGACGTCGTCGCCGCATACGTGGGCAGGGTCTCCCCGTCCCGCTCGGCGCCGTCGCCCGGGTCGGTGGACGCGGTGCGCTGCGCCAGCCGGATCCAGACGTCCTTCGCCCCGGCGTGGCGGCGGTCCCCGCGCTCGGCCCCGGGAACGAGGGACGTGCCGAGACCGCCGGCCATCGGGGTGAATCCCACCTGCTGCGCGACGCTGAACAGCCGCATCCCGACCGGTGCCAACACGACATCCCCGGACCGGTCGGCGGCAGGCGCGTACGACGGGTCCGGGACGATCTGCCCGACCCACCGCTCGGGTTCGGCCCGCACCCGGCCCAGCAGGGCCTCCCGGTCGGCGTCACGGAGTTCGGCGGGCACGATCGGCGCACCCCCGTGCACCGCGCGCAGCACCATCGACGAGGCGTTCGCGAGGATGTGCGACAGCTCCGACCGGTCGCCGCCCCAGAAACTCGGAACCGACGGCAGCAGCAGATCCTCGTCGAGCAGCCGGCGGCACAGGTCCGGAAGCAACCGGGTGAGCGCGGGGTTCTCGAGGATTCCGCTGCCGAGGGTGTTGACGACGGTCACGCCGCCCCGCCGCAGCACCTCGACGAGACCGACCACGCCGGACCGCGAGCCGGGGCGCAGGTCGAGGGGGTCGGCGAGGTCGGCGTCCACCCGCCGGACGATGACGTCGACGCGTTCCAGACTGCCGAGGGACCGCATCCACACGTGGCCGTCGCGGACCACCAGGTCGGCACTCTCCACGAGCGGGAAGCCGAGGACCGTCGCCAGATACGCCTGATCGAATGCGGCCTCGGACCGGGTGCGGGGGCTGAGGACGACGACGAGCGGGTCCTCGGTGCCCGCGGGAGCGGCGTCGATCGCCGCGAGCCGCATCGACTGGGCGAACGAGGACAGCGGGCGCGGTCCGACCGTCTCGTAGATACCGGGCATCGCCCGTGCGATGACGCGGCGGTCCGCCATCGCGTAGCCGGCGCCCGCCGGGGACTGCGTGTGGTCGCGCAGCGCGTGGAACGTGCCGTCCGCCCCGCGGCCGACGTCGAGTCCGTGCAGGAACAGCTGGTGGCGGCCCGGCACCGTGATGCCGTGCGCCGCACGGACGTAGCCGGGGTGCCCGAACACCGTGCGGGCCGGGACGGCGCCGCTCCGGACGAGGGTCATCGGTCCGTACAGGTCCGCGAGTACCGCGTCGAGAAGCCGGGAGCGCTGCACGAAACCCGCCGCGAGCTGCTCCCACTCCTCGGCGGCGACGATCAGCGGGACCGCGTCGATCTCCCACCGGGGCGATGCGGTCGGCGCGTCCGAACCGTCGAGGGGGTTGTAGGTGATCCCGTGGTTGTCGACGAGCAGCCGGATGCGGGACTGCAGGCGGAGGACGGAGTCGGGCCCGCCGTCCGTGAAGTCCTTGGCCAATTCCGCCCACGGTTCCCGGAGGCCGCCGTCACCGTCGAACAGTTCGTCGTAGCCCGCGCCGTCGTGCGGCGAGATGCTCATCAGGCCCTCCGCCGCTGCGCCGGGGAGCGATCTTTGCGCGCCTGCTCGAGCAGCCGGCGGGGATCGCCGCCGCTGCGCAGTCGCAGCGCCAGGACCAGGACGCCGGCGACGACGATGCCCACCATGTTGACCCCGAGTTGCAGCGCCGCCAAGGCCGCGACGCGCCATTCGCCCACGGTGACCGCGACGACGGCGAATCCGGCCGCCGGAACGGTGGTGACCGAGATGAAGACACCGACGAGTGCCGCCGACTTCGAGGACACGAGCGCGAGCATTCCTGCCGCGCCGGCGAGCAACGCGACGATCAGCGACAGCGGGCCGACCCGGTAGATGAAGTCGACCTGGTCGAGCGACTCGATGCTCTCGAACTCCATCCACCCGATTCGCTCCATCGCCAGCGTCGCGAGCAGTGTCGCCGCCATCGCGAACGGGAAACCGAACAGCAGGGCGATCAGCGACCGCCGGGCCAGCCCGAGCTTGCGCCGCATCAGGGCGACGGCGAGCGCGGCGAGCGGGCCGAACTCCGGCCCCACCACCATGGCCCCGACGACGGTGATCGGTGAGTCGGTCACCACGCCCACCGCGGCCAGCAGGCAGGCGATGGTGAGGAACGCGAGGAACGTGACGTTGAGCGTCGATTCCTCACGCGTCCGGCTGACCAGTTCCTCCCACACGACGCTGTCCGCGGGATCGCCCGGGGCCGCCTTCTCCGCCTCGCGCGCGGACTTCGAGAGCACCGTTTCGACGGGCTCCACCGTGATCGCGCCGGTGCGGTCGATGCCCAGGGCCTCGAGCGCGTCGATCACATCGTTGGCCGCCTCGCGGGCGACGTCGGTTTGGATCGCGTCGCCGGCGGGGTCGATCGCCGCCTGTCGCAGCACCACCACGTGGGTGGCGCCGGGTTCCGCGGCGAGCACACCGAGGACGTCCTCGGTGTGCTCGGCCGGACAGATCACTCGCAGGTGCAACATCGTGTCCCCCGGCTGTTCCGCGTCGTCCGATCGTTCGAGCCCGCCGGCGACACCCGCCGGCGGACCCGCCTACTTCTCGGCGTGGGCGTCGGGCTTCGCCGCGGCGGCGTCGCCCTTCGGCTCCGGCTTGGCGTCGACACCCGATTCCTTGCGCTGCTGCGCGGTGATCGGCGCAGGCGCACTGGTCAGCGGATCGACACCGCCACCCGACTTCGGGAACGCGATGACCTCACGGATCGAATCCACCCCGGCCAGCAGGGCGGTGATCCGGTCCCAGCCGAACGCGATGCCGCCGTGCGGCGGCGCCCCGAACGCGAACGCGTCGAGGAGGAAGCCGAACTTCTCCTCGGCCTCCTCGTGGGAGATGCCCATCACCTTGAACACTCGTTCCTGAATGTCCTTGCGGTGGATACGAATACTGCCGCCGCCGATCTCGTTGCCGTTGCAGACGATGTCGTAGGCGTACGCGAGCGCGGAACCCGGGTCGGTGTCGAACGTGTCGATCGACTCCGGCTTCGGCGAGGTGAACGCGTGGTGCACCGCCGTCCAGGCGCTGTACCCGAGCGCGACGTCGCCGCTCGCGGTGGCGTCCGCGGTCGGCTCGAACAGCGGTGCGTCGACGACCCACACGAACGCCCACGCGTCCGGGTCGATGAGGTTCTGCTTGCGGGCGATCTCGCCGCGGGCGGCGCCGAGCAGCGCGCGGGAGGACTTGGTGGCGCCGGCGGCGAAAAAGATGCAGTCGCCGGGCTTCGCGCCGACGTGCGCGGCGAGGCCCTCACGTTCGGCGTCGGTGAGGTTCTTGGCCACCGGTCCGCCGAGCGTGCCGTCCTCGCCGACGAGTACGTACGCCAGACCCTTCGACCCGCGCTGCTTCGCCCACTCCTGCCAGGCGTCGAGCTGCTTCCGCGGCTGGCTCGCGCCGCCGGGCATGACCACCGCACCGACGTATTCCTGCTGGAAAACGCGGAACGTGGTGTCCGTGAAGAACTCGGCGCACTCGACCAGTTCGACACCGAACCGCAGGTCCGGCTTGTCGGAACCGTAGCGGCGCATCGCCTCGGCGTACGTCATCCGCGCGATCGGCGTCTTGATCTCGTGCCCGACCAGCTTCCACAGCGAGGTCAGCACCTCCTCCGCGAGGAGGATGACGTCGTCCTGGTTGACGAAGCTCATCTCGATGTCGAGCTGCGTGAACTCGGGCTGACGGTCCGCGCGGAAATCCTCGTCGCGGTAGCAGCGCGCGATCTGGTAGTAGCGTTCGATGCCGCCGACCATGAGCAGCTGCTTGAACAGCTGCGGGCTCTGCGGAAGCGCGTAGAAGCTGCCCGGCTGCAGTCGCGCGGGAACCAGGAAGTCGCGGGCGCCCTCCGGCGTCGACCGCGTCAACGTGGGCGTCTCGACCTCGACGAACTCGTGGTGCGCGAGCACCGCGCGGGCCGCGGCGTTGACCTTGGACCGCAACCGGATGGCGTGACCGGGACCCTCACGGCGCAGGTCCAGGTAGCGGTACTTCAGGCGCGCTTCCTCGCCGGCCTGGTCGTCCAGCTGGAACGGCAGCGGCGCGCTCTCGTTGAGGACCTCGAGCTCGGTGACGTTGACCTCGATCGCCCCGGTGGGGATCTCGAAATTCTGGTTGCCCTCGGGACGGACCTCGACCACACCGGTGACCTTGACGCAGTACTCGGCGCGCAGACGGTGGGCCTGCTCGGCGGCGGCGCCCTCACGGAACACCACCTGAGACACGCCCGACGCGTCACGTAGATCGATGAAGATCACCCCGCCGTGATCACGACGCCTGGCAACCCAACCGGTGAGGGTTACGGTCTGCTGGGCCTGCTCGGCTCGCAATGAACCGGCGAGATGTGTGCGCAGCACGGGATTCCTTTCGAAACATGGGGCAAGCTACTTCGTTGGCTGAGATCCTACGGAGACACCGTGCGTGAGCGGAAACGCACACCCGCTTCACGTGGGAGGCTCGATCGGCACGCACCGGAAAACTGAAGAGAAAGCGAAGACACATGACCTTCAACGAGGGCGCCCGAATGGACTCCGGCCGGGTGTCGACCGGAGGTGGCGGCGGCGGTGGCCTCGGCGGCAAGTTCGCGATAGGTGGCGGCGCGGGCGGTCTGATCGTGCTGGTTCTGGCGCTGCTCCTCGGCGGCGATCCCGGTTCGCTGCTCGGCGGTCTCAGCGGCACCACCGAGTCCGGCCAGAACTCCGGCGCCGGCCTCGCGGGGTGCGAGACCGGCGCGGACGCCAACCGGGACGTCAACTGCCGGGTGGTGTTCACCGCGGGCAGTCTCGACTCCGTGTGGGGACAGGAACTCGCGCAACAGACCGGCACCGCGTACGTGCCGCCGGAGGTCGTGCTGTTCTCCGGTTCCGTCAGCACCGGCTGCGGCAACGCGACCAGCGAAGTCGGGCCGTTCTACTGCCCGGCCGACTCGACCGCGTACTTCGACACCAGTTTCTTCCAGCTCCTCGTCGACCGCTTCGGGTCCAGCGGCGGCCCGCTGGCGCAGGAGTACGTGGTGGCGCACGAGTTCGGTCACCACATCCAGAACCAGCTCGGCGACATCGGACGGGCGCAGGCCGACCCGCGCGGCGCCGACTCGGCCGCGGTGCGGACCGAACTGCAGGCCGACTGCTACGCGGGCGTGTGGGCCCACTACGCCGACACCCTCCCCGGCCCCGACGGCGGACCGCCGTTCCTGAACACCCTCACCGACACCGACATCGACGACGCCCTGTCCGCCGCCTCCTCGGTTGGCGACGACCGCATCCAGCAGTCGGCGGGCGCCCGGGTGAATCCGGAGGGCTGGACGCACGGCTCGTCGCAGCAGCGCCAGAAGTGGTTCGCCACCGGATACCGGACCGGCAAGGTGCAGGCCTGCGACACCTACTCGGCACGCGATCTGAACAACCCGCCCGCGCTCCGCTGACCGACATCCACCGACAGATTATTTTGTCTTGACAGAATTTACTGTCGGTGCGAGAGTTGACGCATGTTGGACGTAGCAGTGATCGATCAAGCGGCCGCCGCCGAGATCTCCCTGGACCCGGTCCGGGCGCGGTTGCTGGCGGCGCTCGCCGAACCCGGTTCGGCGAGTTCCGTCGCCGAGCAGGTGGGATTGACCCGGCAGAAGGCCAACTACCACCTGCGGGCGCTCGAGGAACACGGTCTCGTCGAACTCGTCGAGGAACGCAGGAAGGGCAACGTCACCGAACGCCTGTTCCAGGCCACTGCCGCGTCGTACGTCATCTCCCCCGCCGCGTTCGCCGCCCTCGCGCCCGATCCCGACCGGGCACCGGACCAACTGTCGGCCCACTGGCTGGTGGCACTGGCTGCGCGACTGGTCCGTGAGGTCGGCGAGTTGATCGCCGGCGCCACCGCGGCACGCCAGCCGTTGGCCACTTACGCGATCGACAGCGAGATCCTGTTCGCGTCGGCGGCCGACCGCTCCGCGTTCGCCGACGAACTCGGCGAATCCGTCAAGAACCTGGTGTCCCGCTACCACGACGAGAACGCCTCGAACGGGCGCAGGCACCGCCTCGTCGTCGCACTGCATCCGAGCCTGAAAACACCGTCCGCGCAAGCGAAGTCATCCGACAACCGTCACGAGGAGAGCTAGTCATGTCGAAGAATTTCGAGATCCGCCGCGAAGTCGTCCTGAACGCCACCCCAGAGGACGTGTTCGCCGCCGTCACCACCGGCACCGGCGGTTGGATGTTCCCCACCGAACTCGATCCCGGGGTCGGCAACGAGGGACCCGACGACCCCGCCGTCGTCGCGTGGGAGCCGCCGCAGAAGTTCGCGGTCCGCCAGGAGGGACCCGACGGCTGGTTCAACGCCCTCGAGTACCTCATCGAGGCGCGCGACGGCGGCACGGCAGCACTGCGCTACGTGCACAGCGGCATCTTCACCGACGACTGGGACGCGCAGTACGACGGCGCCGACAAGCACACGACGTTCTACCTTCACAGTCTCGGCCAGTACGTCCGGTACTTCGCGGGCCGCTCCGCCACCTACATCGCGACCGGCGGCCCGGCGGGCTCCGCCGATCCCGGCGCGATGACCACCCTCCGCGGGGCGCTCGGCCTGTCCGACACGTCGACCGCCGGCGACACCATCACCGTCGACGTCCCCGGTTTCGGCACGGTGGACGGCGTCGTCGACTACCTGACGCCGCACTTCATCGGCATCCGGACCGCCGACGCGCTGTACCGGTTCTACGGCCGCAACGCGTTCGGCGGAACGGTCGACGCGGCGCACCACCTGTTCGCCGCGGGCGCCGACCAGGAGAAGTCGCAGGACGCGTGGAAGTCCTGGCTGGACGACGTCTTCGCCTGATCCTCCGTCCTGCCCGAGTTCAGGAAGCCGTGAACTCGCCCCTACCCGGAATGTTCGGTGTGCTCGGGGTGATCTCGACACTGACGCGACCCGCCCCCGGATCGAAGTGGACGGCCGTCGGCGCCCCCGGACCGTCCCATCCGCTCAACGCCCATTGCTTCGTTCCGGAGGCGCCGGTGTCGAGGTTGCGCCAACGCATTGATCCGTCGACCATGCAGACCCGGGAAGTGCCCACGAAATGCGTCGTCAGCATGACGTAGTTCGGCCCGTACGGCCCCGGGTAGCCGGACGACGCCTGGGCGTCGATCCGGCCACCGCACACGCTGATGTCGCCGGGGTTCAGACCGTGCCCGATCGTGAACGTGGATGTCAGCGTGGCCGTATCCGCAACGGCGGCAGTGGGTGCGCCGAACAGTGCGGCAGCGGCAAACGACGCCACCACCGCCGAACGGACTACCAGATTTCCCACAGTCATGACACTCCTCGGTCGTGTGCGGCGGGCGAACCCCTCCCCCGTGTGTCTCCGGGAATGCCGGGCGCGTTACGCGTCCGCACGGTTGGGGTCGACACACCGTCCACGTCAGAAGAGGGTGAGCGCCGGTCCGGGTCGACCGGCCCCGACCAGTTCACCGCGGTCCGGGTCGAGCTGCCCGGCGTCCCGATGTTTCGCACCGCCGCCGAGGCCGTACCGGTCGACGAGGGGGTCGACTCGCTGCTTCAGCCACGACTTGTATTCGGGCGGAACGTAGGACGCCCGCCCGTACAACTGCCGGTACTGGCGGACGAGCGCGGGATGCTCCGTCGACAGCCAGTTCATGAACCAGCCCTTGGTGCTGCCGCGCAAGTGCATCGGAAAGACGGTCACGCCCGAGGCACCGGCATCGGCGATCGATTCGAGCAGGCCGTCCAGGTGCCGCACCGAATCGGTGAGGAACGGAATCACGGGAGCCACCATCACATTGCACGGCAGCCCGGCGTCGGTGATCGCCCGGATCAGATCGAGACGCGCCTTCGGGGTGGGTGTTCCCGGTTCGATCGACTTCTGGAGGTCGGGATCGTGGATCGCCAGCGAGACGCCGATGCTCACCGGCACCTGCTGGGCGGCCAGAGTCAGGAGCGGGAGGTCGCGCCGCAGCAGCGTCCCCTTGGTCAGAATCGAGAACGGGGTCGCGGATTCGGCGAGCGCGCGAATGATGCCGGGCATCAGACGGTATCGGCCCTCGGCGCGCTGATACGGATCGGTGTTGGTGCCGAGCGCCACGTGTTCACGCTTCCACGACCTGCGCCCCAACTCCTTGCGCAGCACCGCCGCGACGTTGGTCTTCACGACGATCTGATTGTCGAAGTCGCCGCCCGCATCGAGGTCGAGGTATTCGTGGGTGGGCCGGGCGAAACAGTAGCGGCATGCGTGCGAGCACCCGCGAAAGGCGTTGACGGTGAATCGGAATGGTAGTTGCGACTCCTCGGGCATCTTGTTCAGCGCACTCTTGCAGAGCACTTCGTGGAAGGTGATGCCATCGAACTCGGGTGTCTGCACGCTGCGCACGAGTCCGGCGCGTTCCAGCCCTGGCAATGCACCGTCGTCGGCGTCGACCGCTTGCCCATCCCACCTCATGAGTACATGCGAACATTTGTTCTAACCGGTGTCAAGGCTTCGCACCGGGTGGACACCAGATCGTCGACGTCGACCGCGCCGGTGAGAGCGAGGTCGACGCTTGCGAGAATGTCGCTCATGTCGAACAGAAACAACATCTCGTCCGGTTCCGAGTGGGAAGGCAAGATCGGCTATTCCCGCGCCGTGCGCATCGGTCAGCTCGTGTCCGTGTCGGGTACCACCGCGTCGGGTCCCGACGGCCCCGTCGGCGGCGACGATCTCGCCGAGCAGACCCGCGAGGCGCTGCGCCGAATCGAGGCCGCGCTCGCGGAGGCCGGCGCGAGCACGACCGACGTGATCCGCACCCGCATGTACCTCACCGACATGAGCCGGTGGGAGGAAGCCGGCATCGCGCACGGCGAGGTCTTCGGCGAGATCCGGCCCGCCACGACGATCCTCGAGGTCAGCGCGCTGATCGCTCCCGGCCTGCTCATCGAGATCGAGGCCGACGCCGTCATCGGCGACTGACCGCCCCGGGGAGGCGGCACCGCACCGACGAGTGCCACGGCCGCCTCCCCACCTACCGGTGGTCCACCGGAAGTACCCACTCTTCGACGAGATTGGGTGAACAATTGTCGCGGTGAGCCCCCTGGGACGAATCGGTCGAGCGCTCCTCGCGTTCGCGCTGGTCGTCGTCATCGGCACGGCGGGCTACATCGTCCTCGGCTTCGGACTCCTCGACGCGCTCTATCAGACCGTCACCACGATCACGACCGTCGGATTCCGCGAAGTACATCCCCTCAGCCGCGTCGGAGAAATATTCACGATCACCCTCATCCTCGCGGGGGTGGGCACCGCGCTGTACATGTTCGGCGTCCTCCTCGAGGCGCTCATCGAGGGCCACCTGCGCCACCACATGGAGAGACGGCGAATGGACCGACGCATCAGCCGGATGACCGGCCACATCATCATCTGCGGATGGGGCCGCGTAGGTACTGCGAGCGCGCAATACCTCACCTCACTCGGCCGTGAGATCGTCGTCATCGACCGCGAACCGGACAGACTCCGAGATATCCAGCACCCCACCGTCATCGGAGACGTCACCGACGACCGAACCCTCGAAGCCGCCGGGATCGCGCATGCACACGCTTTGATCTCCGCGCTCGACACCGACGCCGACAACGTGTACGTCACACTGTCGAGCCGGGCATTGCGCCCGGACCTCATCATCATCGCCCGCGCCCGGAACGAGGGGTCGATGTCCAAACTCGTGCGCGCCGGCGCCAACCGGGTGGTCAACCCGCAATTGATCGGCGGCCGCAGAATGGGTTCCTTTGCGCTGCAACCCCACGTGGCCGAATTCTTCGACGTGGTGATGCACGACGAAACCCTCGACTACCGCATGGAAGAGATCACCGTCGGTTCCGCTTCACCCTGGGTGGGATACACGCTCGCGCAGATGGGACTTCAGATAAGCGGCGCCCTCCTGCTTGCGATTCGCACCGTCTCCGGTCAGTTCGTCGCCAATCCGGCGCCCACTATCCAACTCGAACCCGCAATGATCCTCATCGCTCTCGGAACGCCCGACGAACTCGATGCGGCACGCCACCACGTCAACCCGTGACTCCCTGCGCGGGTCAGGGATTCCCTCCCCGCGTACCCAGCCGGTGACGCCGCGTCCTTCCCCTTCGATTCGAGTTTCGGAATGGTGGAGGTTCCGCCGCAGCTCTCGGCCGCGGGGGAACGGAGAAACTCGCCGCGAACCCGGCGAAGAGAACGTTCCCGGGCGGAGACGACAACACGATCACCGAAGCGCGAAGGCTCGTCAACGCCTACCTCGAGACCCTACGCCCCCGAGGCGTGACGGCATCAGTCGTCGGGGTGGCCGGTCACGGCGGTCGAGAAGCGGCGCCACACATCAAGTATTCGAATCCGCCTGCGGAAAGAAATGCGTAGCACCGACTTACTGTGCTCGGCCACGACGTACGCGTCTCCAACTCGCCGAATCGGCAGAAGGCACCGAACTGGTGAGCACGCTACGTGGCCGCCTGCACCGCCGTGGTGCTCTCGATGGTGCTGGTCATGTACCCCGTCGACGCCTCCCTGGTGACCGTCTGCCACAGCGGCCCCGCTCGTCCGCATCCTCGGCTGACACACCCGGGAACACCTCGTGCGTGTCATTCGCGCCCCAACCGCGCCGAGGGGCCCGATAATCGGGCGAGCACCGGTTGCGTCGTTGCCGGTGCATCGTCGCAGGAGGTGCCGAATTGCAATCCAGGACCGTTCTCAAACTCACCGGCGCCACGGTGGCCGCGGGGGTGCTGCTGGCCGGGGTGATGTTCCCGATCGCCGCCGGGCTGGGGTACGCATCCAACCGGGCCGCAGACAGCGTCGGTAATTCCTCGGCCGAACTGGCCGACGGGGTGGTGCCTGCGGTGACGACGATGACCGACGTCACCGGGAACCCGATCGCCTGGCTGTACGACCAGCGCCGATTCGAGGTCCCCAGCGACCAGATCTCCAACGACATGAAACTGGCGATTCTCTCGATCGAGGACAGACGGTTCGGCGAACACCAGGGGGTGGACTGGCAGGGCACGATGCGGGCGTTCTTCACCAACACCACCAGCGGTCAGATCGAACAGGGCGCCTCGACGATCAATCAGCAGTACGTGAAGAACTACCTGCTGCACGTGGTCGCCAAGACCGACGGCGAACGCCGGGCCGCGATCGAGACCACGCCGGTCCGCAAGATCCGGGAGATCCGGATGGCGATGACCCTCGACCAGGAACTGTCCAAAGAGGAAATCCTCACCCGGTATCTGAACCTGGTGCCGTTCGGCAACGGTTCCTTCGGGGTGCAGGACGCCGCCCGCACGTACTTCGGCATCGACGCGAAGGACCTGAACCTGGCGCAGTCGGCGATGCTCGCGGGCATGGTGCAGTCCAGTTCCGCACTCAACCCGTACACCAACCCGGAGGGGGTGTTCGAGCGCCGCAACGTCGTCCTGGACACCCTGGTCGTGAATGTCCCGGACCGGGCCGCCGAGATCCGCGCCCTGAAGGAAACGCCTCTCGGGGTGCTCCCGAAACCGAACAACCTGCCCCGCGGATGCATCGCCGCCGGCGACCGCGGGTTCTTCTGCGACTACGCGTTGCAGTACCTCCAGAACGCCGGGCTGTCCCGGGAGCAGCTCGAACGGGGCGGCTACCTGATCCGCACCACCCTCGATCCGGCCGTACAGGGATCGGTGAAGTCGGCGGTGACCAAATACGCCGACCCGAAACTTCCGGACATCGCGAGCGTGATGAACGTCGTGCAGCCCGGACAGGACCAGCACCGGGTCCTGGCCATGGCGGGCAGCCGCAACTACGGTCTGGACGCAGCAGCCGCCGAGACGGTGCAGGAGCTGCCCTATTCACTGTCCGGGCACGGCGCCGGATCGGTGTTCAAGATCTTCACCACCGCAGCGGCCATGGAGAAGGGGCTTCGGCTGAACGCGATCCTCGATGTACCGGGCCGGTTCGATGCCTACGGGATGGGCGACGGCGGCGCCCCCGGGTGCCCCGGAGGCGCCTACTGCGTGCAGAACGCCGCCCCGTATCCGCGGGCACTGTCGGTCACCGACGCCCTCGCCCAGTCACCGAACACCGCGTTCGTGAAACTTCTCCAGGCCACCGGGGTCGATGCGACGGTGGACATGGCGGTACGCCTCGGCATGCGGTCCTACAACGAACCGGGCACCTCCGGGTTCGGGGACCAGAGCCTGGCCGACATGCAGAAAGACCAGAATCTGGGGTCGTTCACCCTCGGCCCCGTGTGGATCAATCCGCTGGAGCTGTCGAATGTCGCCGCGACCCTGGCCTCACACGGCAAGTGGTGCCCGCCGAGCCCGATCGACTCGATCGTCGACCGGCAGGGCCGGCCGGTCCCGCTCACTCAGCAGGCGTGCGAGCAGGTCATCGACCCCGGTCTGGCCGACACCCTGTCCAACGCGCTCAGCAAGGACGATCTGCCCGGTGGCACGGCGTCGGCCGCGGCCGGCGCCGCCGGGTGGAAACTGCCGATGTCCGGCAAGACCGGGACCACCGAATCGCACATGTCGTCGGCTTTCGTCGGGTACACGAACAACCTGGCCGGCAGCGTCTACGTGTTCGGGGACACGCCGACCCCGGGCCAGATCTGCACCAGCCCATTGCGCGCGTGCGGGGACGGGAACCTGTTCGGCGGCACCGAGCCGGCCCGCACCTGGTTCACGGCGATGATGCCGATCGCGAACAACTTCGGCCCCACCGCCCTGCCACCGATCGACCCGCGCTACGCCCGGTGACCGGGTGATGTGGAGGCCCGCGACGACCTGAGCGGGCCTCCACCCCGGTGCGGTTCAGCGCCACCCGGGTTCGGAACGCCAACCCTATGTGTGCGCCTTCAACAGTTCGTCACGGGTACCGGGCATGCCGCTGCTGCCCCGTTCGGTGCTTTTGACTGCCAGAATCTGGTTGATCCCGAGCCGGTTCGCCGAGAACGCCAACGCCGCCCCGGCCATGTACAGCCGCCACACCCGTGCCCGCCCGGCGCTGCTGGAAGCCACCGCCTCGTCCCAGTTCGCCTCCAGGTTCCCCACCCAGGCCCGCAGGGTCAGCGCGTAGTGCTCGCGCAGCGACTCGACGTCGCGCACCTCGAAGCCTGCCCCTTCGAGCGCGTCGATCATCGGTGCCATCGGTTCGATTTCGCCGTCGGGGAACACATAGCGATCGATGAACGACGTCGTGGAGAAACTGTCCGCGGTTTCGCGTGGTCGCCGCGAGATCGCATGGTTGAGCAACCGGCCCTCCGGGCGTAGCAGTGCGAACAGGTCCGCGGAGTAGGTCGACAGCATCGCGTCGCCGACGTGTTCGGCCATGCCGATGCTCGAGATCGCGTCGTAGGGGCCGTCCGCGACGTCGCGGTAGTCCTGCACCCGGATCTGCACCAAGTCCCCCACCCCGGCGTCGACCATCCGTTTGGCGGCGTAGTCCGCCTGCTCGTGGGACAGGGTGACACCGACGACGTGCGCGCCGTACTGACGTGCCGCGTGCAGCGCGAAAGTCCCCCACCCGCAGCCGACGTCGAGTACCCGCATCCCCGCGGTCAGGCCGAGCTTGCGGGCCACCAGATCGCATTTGGCGTACTGGGCCGCGTCCAGATCCCCGCCCGGCTCCGCCCAGTACGCACACGAGTAGGTCATCGACTCACCGAGCACGAGTCGATAGAAATCGTTGCCGACGTCGTAGTGGTGGCTGATCGCGGCGGCGTCCCGGGCCTTGTCGTGCCGGCGCCCGCGCGCCAATTTCATCTCCTCCGCCGGCGGCTTCGGTGGCAGCCCGACGATCCCCAGGCGCAGCGCCGCCGTCACCAGTGCCTTTTTCGTCTGCCCGTCGATACGCACACCGGGGCCCCGGCTCGGGTCCGCCACCTCCTCCAGCGCGTCCAGTCCGGCGAGCAGGTCACCCTCGATGTCGATGTCGCCGGACACGTAGGCCCGGGCGAAACCGAGATCGTTCGGCGCCCACAGCAACCGCCGCAGGCCACGCCGATTGACGAGGTGCACCTGCCACGGCGCGTCAGGAGGCCCACTGCGACTACCGTCCCAGCACCTGATACCCACCGGGACCTGTGTACCGAGCACCGCGCGAACCAGCGGAGCCACCGTGTCAGCGACCGTCATACCCACCTCCGTCGAAGTGTGGGTCCGGCGTGCGCACTTCATGCCGCTCGCCGTGACCCACAGACCTGTCAACCCTCAAACGTCCCGAAATCCACCTCGTCGACCATATCGATGGAACGTCCGTCGCCGCAGACCATCACACCAACTACTGCTACCGATTCGGGCGTCGCGATTCTCGAATCTCGCCGCCCGCACGCCTGGGAACGACTAGATCAACTACCCGGTCCTGAAGGACGCGGGTTTGCTGCTCACGTTCTCACTGGCTGTGAGAGGGGTGGCTGCTTTAGGCACGGTTGATTGGGCGGCCCGGTAGTTGTCGTGTCCGAGTGCGGCAATGTTGGCGGCGGCGTTATGGTCCGCGTGGCCGGTCCATCCGCAGCCGCGGCACCGGAAGAGTGCTTGACTGTGCCTATTCGCGGTGTCGCAGTACCCGCAGAGGTGGCACGTCTTACTGGTATTGCGAGGGTTGATCACCTGCACCGGCACCCCTGCGGCGTGCGCCTTATAGGTGATCTGGTCGCGCAGTTGCGCGTATGCCCAGGAGTGCAATTGTTGCCGTTGTCTGCGTGCGAGCCGTACCCGGTCCCGGATTCCCGACAGGTCTTCTACCGCGATTCCTTGACCGGTGCGTTGTGCCTGGGCAACAATCGTTTTCGAGAGTTGGTGATTGATGTCGGTGGCGTACCGAGTCTCCTTCCTACGCCGTTTCTTCAGTTTCCGTTTCGCGGACTTGGTCCCCACCTTCTGCAGCGCGGACCGGATGGTTCCGTTCTTTTTCCGGCGGGCGGTGACCGCACCACCGGACCACCGGACGTCGAGTTCGGCCGGGTCGTCTGCGGTGGTCACAGCCAGGTTCACGATCCCCAAGTCCACGCCCAGCCACCCGGTGGGGTCGTCGGCGGGGACCAGCTGCTGCGGTGCGTCGGTGTCGACGGTTGCATGCAGGTAGAAACATCCGTCGCGGAAAATCAGATCCGACTCGCCTGTGCGGTCGGCGAGCATTGTCAGCTGCCACGGCGCGCACACGAATCCGACGCCGCGCATCCGGCCCGCGCTCGTCCAGATCGACACCGTCGATCGATCGATCTGCCACGACAAGCACCGATCGTCGAACGGTTGGCCCGCGTCCTGACGGAACACGATCGCCTTACCCGCCACCTTCGCATACCGTGTCGATCCCGGCGTGCCGTAATTGCCGTTACGCAGGTTCGCTGTCCGGGTCGCGTACGCATCCGCGACTTTCTTGATGACCCGGATCGCCGGTTGCGCCGACAACCCGCACGCTTTGAGCTGGGCATAGACCCGCTTTTGCAGCGCGAACGGGCGCCGATCGGCGGCGGTGTGCGCGAGCTGCGCAACCATGTTCGCCCCCGCATTGCACAACTCCAGTGTCGATTTCAGCGCCACATACTGCTCCGGGGTGGGAGCCAGCTTCACGACAACGATCCGCTTCACCCTGCGCCTTTCCCTGCGGATACTCTTTGGTCTATGTCACCGAGATGGCCGCCTGACCCGAACGTACGCCGCGGCCGTAGCGTTGTCTACAACCTACATGCGCACTTGGTCTTCGTCACGAAGTATCGTCGCGGTGCGTTCACCGACCCGATGCTGACCCGATGCGGGCAGATCATGGCAGAGGTGTGTGACAAGTTCGGCGCAACGTTGACCGAGTTCACCGGAGAAACCGACCACGTCCACCTATTGATCCACTACCCACCTACCGTGCAACTCTCCACCCTGGTCAATAGCCTCAAGGGCGTCTCCGCTCGATACCTGCGCCAAGAGTTCCCCGACCACATCCAGAAATACCTGTGGGGCACTCACTTCTGGTCACCGTCCTACTTCGCCGCCTCCGCCGGCGGACCCCCACTCGCCATCGTCGCCGAGTACATCACCAACCAAAAACGACCAGAACCCACACAAGAAAGCGACCCCGCTACGCGCGATCCCGCAATACAGAATCAGCTTCCTCCCGGCCCCCAAGGGCCAGGCTTCCTCTGATTAACCCGGTGAATGTCGGTGTTCTCTGCTCGTCACGCCGACGACCCTGAAGTGGTCGCCCAGGTCGCCTGGACCCGCAGGCACAGCGAAAGGACTCTCCGTGCCCACTGACACCCCGCTGCAGCCGGACGGAATCCGTCGAAGAAGGCACGTGCACAGCTCCTGTCGACCGCGGTAGCACTCCTGGCCGAGCAATATGGTTGCGGCCAGGAAGCCGCCTTCGACGCACTCCTCGACATTGCCCCCCGCAACCACGCCAGCGTCGCCAACGCGGCCGAACACGTCCTGTCCCGACGATCGATGGTTGACGGCCGGAAATTCTTCGCCCGCGCCCCGGACGGACCTCGCGATTTGAGGCAAACGCCTCATGCGACGACGGAACCGGCGGACCGATGATCAGGGCATGACAAAGCGAGTTCAGGAATCACGGAAATCACCGGTCACGACCGAATCGGCAGTCGAACCACCGACCGTCGGGCGGTCCGCTACGTGCCTGTCGGATCATGCCCTCGAGGCGGTGGTCGGCGGGAGGGTCGATGCGGTCGACGTGAGTAGGCACGTCGGGGGGCGGCAGATCCTCCAGGAGCTGTCGATATCGGTCGAGCCGGGCGAGTTGGTCGCCATAGCCGGCGGCAGTGGAGCAGGAAAGAGCACGTTGCTGGAGGTCCTCGCCGGACTGCAACCACCGTCGGCCGGGGAGGTTCGGCACGACGGCGTCGTGCGCGGGGTCCGGGTCAGCGCCGATTCCCGGATCGGCTACGTACCCCAGGACGACATCATCCACCTCGAGATGCCCCTGCGCCGCACACTGCGCTACGCGGCGCGGCTCCGGCTGCCCGCGGGCACGTCGGCGGCCGAAGCGGACCGGATCGTCGACGAGACCATGCAGGACCTCGACCTGGCGGATCGGGCCGAGGTGCCGGTCCGTGCGCTGTCCGGCGGCCAACGCAAGCGGGCCAGCATCGCCGTGGAGCTCCTCACCCGGCCACACCTCTTCTTCCTCGACGAACCCACCTCCGGGCTCGATCCGTCGACCGCGGCCGACGTGATGCGCCTGCTGCGCCGACTCACCCAACGCGGGGTCTCAGTCGTCCTCACGACACACGAGCCCGCGGGCATCGACCGGTGTGACCGGGTGGTGTTCCTCGCTCGGGACGGCCACCTGGCCTTCACCGGCAGCCCGACCGAGGCTCGGCGCTACTTCGGTGTGGCGGATCTCGCCGAGGTGTACGACCGGCTGGCACGGGAGCACACCCCTCAGATCTGGGCGCAGCGATTCGCGGCCATCGGTGAGAATGCGGACGCCCGGCCCGAATCTGCTCCACCGCCCCTCCCGGCCACCCGTTCGGACGACGAACGCCCGGGCATGGTGCGGCAATGGTGGCTACTCACACGACGCAATGTCGATGTTCTCCTTCGTAACCAGCTGACCCTGGCGGTCCTGCTCGGCTCACCGGTGCTGGTCACGGCGATGATGGCGACGCTGTTCCAGCGCGGCGCGTTCGACCCGCGCAGCGCGGCCGACCTCGGCCCCGCCCAGATCGTGTTCTGGATCGCCTTCGCGGGCTTCTTCTTCGGCCTCACCTACGGACTGCTCCAGATCGTCGGGGAGATGGCCGTCTTCCGGCAGGAGCGCCTGGCCGGGCTCAGCGTGGGCGCCTACGTGGCATCCAAGGTGACAGCGCTGCTTCCGGTGCTGGCCGGAGTGAGCGCGCTGCTTCTCGGTGTACTACGGGCGCTCGGTCGGCTCCCCGCTGTCGGATGGCACGTGTACGCCTTCCTGTTCGTGACGATTGTGATCGAAGCGACGTCCGCACTGGTCCTCGGTTTGCTCGCGTCGGCCGCGGTCTCCAACGCCGCGCAGGCCGCCCTCGCCCTGCCGATGCTCTGTTTCCCCCAGGTTCTGTTCGGTGGCGCCATCGTCCCCGTCGACGAGATGGCCGTCCCTGGACGCCTGATGAGCCTCGGCCTGTCCAACCGTCACGCCTTCGAAGCACTGGGTCGCGACCTGGATCTCGACCGGTACAGCGCCACGGTGCCGGCCATGTCCGCCTACGGCGACACCTTCCGGGGTGGTACCGGCGGCAGTCTCGTCGCGCTCGCCTCGTTCGCCGTGGTCGTCACACTGGCCACGGTGTGGGTACTGGACCGGCGGTCCCGGCCCGGCGCATCCCGGCGATGACGGCCCGGCACGGTCGGTCCCGCCGGCCGGTGGACTCGTCAGTTCTCCGCGACCGCCGTGACCGGGAAGCCCACCAGACCCCGGTCGATCGCGGCGAGACTGGCCTGCGTGCGGTTGTTGACACCGAGCTTGGCGTAGACACGTTCGACGTGGTTGCGTGCCGTCTTTTCGGCGATGAACAGGTCGGCGGCGATCTCCCGGTTCGATCGGCCCTGTGCGACCAGTCGCAGGATCTCGACCTCGCGGTCGGTCAACCCGGCCGGCCAGGGCGTACGCCGCGACATCCGCTGACCGGCCGCCGCCAGCACGGCGGCCACCGACTCGGCGTCGAGTCGTCCGGCACGCGCCTCGTCTCGCAACCGATCGGCGGCGCCGCGAGGATCGAGCGCCGCCCGGTGTGGACGCGGCTCGAGCAGACCCTGGTACGCCTCCGCCGCGGCGAGCAGCCGGTCCTTCGCGGTCAATTCCGCGCCGGCGATCCCCCGGGGAAACCCGGACCCGTCGATCCTTTCCCGGTGCTTCATCGCGACCGACACCACCGACTCCAAGCCCTTGACTCGGCTCAGTATCCGGCCGGTCAGATCCGGATACATCCGTACCCGTTCCCATTCCGCGGTCGTCAGCGGCCCCTTCTTCTCCCAGATCTGGTTGGACACCCCCATCTTGCCGAGGCTGTGCACGAGGCCGGCGCGGTAGAGATGCGTGACATCCGGTGATGGCATGCCCAGGTGCCGGGCCGCGCCGGCCGCCAGGCTCGCGACGCCACGCGAATGCCCCAGTGTGAACGGCGATTTGAGATCGACGAAATCAGCCATGGCCCTGAGCAACTCGTCGCTCTCCTCGGCCGTCAGGGTTCGGTCACGATCCGGAGCCTGGGTCAACGCCGCCACCCAGACGTCCATGTCGAACAACCCGTCCACGATTGCGGCCGCGTCACGTTCGAAGACGTCCGCCACGGCCGGGCTGAACTGACTGCCGCGCCGGGAACGGAGAACGTCCTTCGCGTGCGCGAGCCCACCCGTCCGCAGGTGCACCTCGACGACGTCTGCCACATGGGCGATATGGATCTCGACCGGGATGCCCTCTCCGCGACACCCGTTGGGCAGCCCTCGACCGTCCCACCGCTCGAAGACGTAGGCCAGCGCCTCTCCGACCTGTCCGTCCAAGCCCATCCGATCGGACAGAACCCCCGCGGAACTGCAATGCGAATGGATCAGTGTGGCGACCTGGCTGCGAGCCGCGACCAGAAATACTGCGGCGCTGATACCGCGCTCCCAGGCGGGCAGTCCGCGCCCCACGTGACTCGTCATCAGCCGCAGAAACGGCAGGCCTGTCATGTCCACCGCGTAGGTGTCGGCGCGGAAGGCGATGTCGTCGCCGAAGAGCGCAGAGAGTTCGTGGGAGTCGGCGTGACAACCGATCCACCCGACCAGATTGGCGTAGTACACGGTCGCCCGCTGTCGGTGGTCGAGTCCCATCCGCTCGGCGATCCGTGTCGCGATCAGGGACGATCGAAGCATGTGCTCCATGGGCTGACCCAGACCGAGGTCGATCGCCAGCGATACCGCGGCCAGCAGTTCAGCTCTGCTCAGTCCCTTTTCCGAGCCGGGCAGCGTCCCGTGCGGGTGCATCTACCCATTGTCTACCTGAACACGGCCCACCTGAATACGGCCGTGGCGCTGCCGCCGGCATTCGTCGAACGGCACCGGTGTTGCCCGATTCGGGCCATGACCGTCTCGCACACTGGGTAGGGTCCGATTTCATGGCCGACCAGGGGAAGATTCGGACCGTGGTGTGGGGAACCGGGAATGTGGGGCGAGCCGCGATCCGTGCCGTCGACGCCCACCCCGGGCTCGAACTGTCGGCGGTGCTCGTGGCGAACCCGGAGAAGGTCGGACGCGACGCCGGGGACCTCGCGGGCCTGGAACGCTCGCTCGGGGTGGCGGCCACCGACGATGCCGGCGCCGTGCTCGCGAACTCCCCCGGCGCCGTCGTCTACGCCGCGTCGGGTGACATTCGCCCGGACGATGCGGCGGCCGACATCACCCGCGCCCTCATGGCCGGGGCGGTCGTCGTGACCCCGTCGATCTATGCGCTGTACGACCAGCGCAACGCGCCGGCGGAGTTGCGCGACCCGATCGAAGCGGCGGC
Source organism: Rhodococcus sp. USK10 (assembly GCF_019378875.1). Classification (NCBI taxonomy): domain Bacteria; kingdom Bacillati; phylum Actinomycetota; class Actinomycetes; order Mycobacteriales; family Nocardiaceae; genus Rhodococcus; species Rhodococcus sp. USK10. The sequence goes on along the minus strand of NZ_CP076048.1, from coordinate 8,186,714 downwards.
GAAGTCGGGCGGCGGCGCGCTGTTCGTGTCGGGCGTGGATCCGGGATGGGGCAACGACGTCCTGCCGATCCTGATGACGGGCCTGGCGGGCACGATCGACCTGATCCGGTGCCAGGAGATCTTCGACTACACCACGTACGACCAACACGATTCGGTGCGGTACCTCGTCGGCATGGGCCAGCCGATGGACTACGAACCGCCGATGGTCGCGGCGACGGTGCCGACGATGGTGTGGGGCGGGCAGATCCGGCTCATCGCCCGCGCCCTCGGCGTGGAACTCGACGAGATCCGCGAGACGCTGCTCCGCCGGCCGCTCGAGGAGACGATCACCACCGAACTCATGGGCGAGTTCGAGGCGGGCACCCAGGGGGCGCTGCGTTTCGAAGTCCAGGGCATCGTGGGCGGCGAACCCCGCATCGTCATCGAGCACGTCACCCGGATCCACCCGTCGTGCGCCCCGGACTGGCCCGTGCCACCGGACGGCGGGGACGGCGCCCACAAGGTGATCATCGAGGGCCGTCCACGGATCGAGGTCAATGTGGAGGCCACCGACGAGGGTGGCAATCGAGCAGCCGGCGGCAATGCCACCGCGGTGGGACGCCTGGTCAACGCGATTCCGTGGCTGCGGGCGGCCGCACCGGGGCTCTACGACGCCCTGGATGTCCCGCTCGTCCCCGGCCACGGCAAGCTCGGCTGACCCACTCCAAACAGTTAGCCCTTGCGCTAACCATCGTTGCGGTGAATACTTCGCCTTGTGGCTCAGTATCCGGATCGACTGAACGGCATCTTCCAGGCACTCGCCGACCCCACCCGGCGGGCCGTGCTGGGCCGCCTGAACCGCGGCCCGGCCACGGTCAGCGAACTTGCGAAACCGTTCGACATGGCCCTGCCCTCCTTCATGAAGCACATCCACTTCCTGGAGGACAGCGGGTGGATCCGGACACACAAGGAAGGCCGGGTACGGACGTGCGCGATCGAGAAGGCGCCGTTCACGGCGGTCGAATCGTGGCTCGCGGAGCAACAGGAACTCTGGGAGGGCCGCACCGACAGGCTCGAACAATTCGTCACCGAAGCCACACTCACCACTCACGCGAAGGACACACCGCAATGACCGACACTGCGAGACCCGATCTCGACCTCACGATTTCGCGCATCATCCGGGCGCCCCGGGCGCTGGTGTGGCGCGCCTGGACCGACCCCGCCAGCTTCGAACAGTGGTGGGTCCCCGCGCCCTCACGGTGCCGGGTCGTCGACATGGAACTACGCCCGGGCGGCGCGCTCACCACCCAGATCAGCGAGGACGGCAGCGAATTCGTGCCCCACCTGAGTGGCTGCTTCCTCGCCGTCGACGAACTCGAACGCATCGTGTTCACCAACTCCCTGGTCGGTGGCTGGCGGCCCGCCGAACAGCCGTTCATGACCGCGATCATCACGTTGACCGACCACCCGACGGGCACGGAATACGTCGCCCACGTGATGCACAAGAACAGCGCCGACCGCGACACCCATGAAGAAATGGGCTTCTACGACGGGTGGGGCACCGTCACGGAGCAACTCGCCGACCTCGCCGAGCGCCGGTCGTAACCTGAGAGGCCGGACAAGCGCAATCAGCCCACCGCCGCGAACTCCCCTGCCGCGGACCATCGTTGCCGCTCGGCGGCGAACGCGACGGCCTGCTCGGCGCGGAATCCGCCGATCGATTCGGCGTTCGCCGCGAGGAACTGCTGATGCTCGGCGAGCGAGAACGTGCCCTCCGTGATCTCGATGCCGCCGCCGCGGCCCGCCGCCACGTCGGATCGCAGGTCCATCAGCTCGTCCGGTTCCACGGGGTACCAAGAGATCCGGTCGAAGAAGCGCAGCAGCCAGGGGGTGCCGTCCTCGAACGGACCGGACTTCTCGGGATGCCGATGGTTCCACACCTGGGTGGTGCGGCCGACGAACTGGTAGCCGCCGGGCCCCTCCATACCATAGATGCACAGGTACGCCCCACCGATGCCGACCGCGTTCTCCGGTGTCCACGTGCGGGCGGGGTTGTACTTCGTGGTGACCAGCCGGTGCCGCGGGTCGAGGGGTGTCGCGACGGGAGCGCCGAGGTAGACGTCGCCGAGTCCGAGCACCATGTACTCCGCACCGAAGACGGTGTCGAAGACGTCGTCGACACTGCCGAGTCCGTTCATGCGGCGGATGAACTCGATGTTCCACGGGCACCACGGCGCGTCGGCGCGGACCCCGTGCATGTACCGCTGGATCGCCTCCCGCGTCGAGGGGTCGTCCCACGACAGCGGCATCCGCACGGACCGGCTCGGCACCACGAGTTCGTTCGCCGCGGGCAGTGCGTCCTCCGCCTCGGCGAGCAGCCCCATCAGCTTCGGGATCGGCAGCACGTCGGGGTCGACCCGGACCTGCAGCGACCGGATGCCCGGTGTCAGGTCGAGCAGCCCTGCCGGTTTCTCGACCTCGAGCCGCCGGTGCAGCGCGTGCGCGCGGGCCCGCAAGGCGAGGTCGAGGCTCATGTCACCGTATTCGACGAGCACGTTGTCGTCGCCGGAGCGCCGGTACGTCACGGCGGTCTCGCCGTCGCGCCGGGCGATCACGCCGTCGTCCCGGTCGCCGGTGGTGGAGAAGACCGTCGAGAACCCCGCCCGCCGGGCCGGCCCCAGTACACGCGTGGACGCGGCCCGGTCGGCCCGGATCGGCACGAAGCGCACCGTGTCGCCGGGGGCCAGTTGTCCGAGCTTCCAGCGTTCCGCGGAGACGACCGTGACCGGGCACACGAACCCGCCGAGGCTCGGACCGTCCGGGCCGAGAAGTATGGGGGTGTCTCCCGTGAAGTCCAGTGCGCCGACGGAATACGCGTTGTCGTGGATGTTGGACGGGTGCAGTCCCGCCTCGCCGCCGTCCGTGCGCGCCCAGTCGGGTTTGGGTCCGATCAGCCGCACCCCGGTGCGGTCCGAGTTGAAATGCACCTCGTAGTCGGTCCGGTACAGCGTGTCGATGTCGGCGCGGGTGAAGAATTCGGGTGCGCCGTGCGGGCCCTCGGTGACCGCGATCTCCCAGCGACTGCACAGGGCGGGGACGTGTTCGGCGGGAACGGCGGCCGCGCGGGTGCCGTCGTGCTCACCGACCGCGAGTACGTCGCCCTGCCGCAGCGTGCGGCCCTGATGCCCGCCGAACTTGCCGAGCGTGAATGTCGAGGCGCTGCCGAGGAAGTCGTCGACGTCGAGGCCGCCCTGGACAAGGAGGTAGATGCGCAGGCCGGGTCCGGCGACCGCGCCGACGTCCAGGGTCCCGCCTGCCGGTACCCGCACCGGACGCCACTGCGCGTGCAGCACACCGTCGACGGTGACCGCGGCGGGTGCGCCGGTCACGCAGACCACCGTCTCCTCGTCGAACTGCAACGCGGGTCCGGACATGGCGCATTCGATTCCGGCGGCGCCCTCGTCGTTGCCGAGCGCGGTGTTCCCGAGCCGGAACGACAGGTCGTCCATCGGACCTGACGGCGGCACCCCGACGTGCCAGTACCCGGTCCGGCCCGGGAAGTCCTGGACCGTGGTGAGCATGCCGGGCCGCTGCACGGTGATCTTGGCGCTCATGCGGGTGCTCCCGCCGGCCGGGTCACGATCATCCGCACCGGGGTCGGATCGAAACCGTTGCAGGGGTTGTTGATCTGCGGGCAATTGGACACCAGTACCAGAACGTCGCGGTCCGCGCGGAGCGCGAGGCGGCGGCCGGGTGCGGACAGGCCGTCGACGATGCCGAGTGTGCCGTCGGCGTCGACGGGGACGTTCATGAAGAAGTTGATGTTCGACACCAGATCCCGCTTGCCGATCCCCCACCGCGACCCTTCCGCGAGAAAGTTCTCGACGCAGGCGTGCTGATGCTTGGTGTGGTGGCCGTACCGCAGGGTGTTCGACTCCTGGGAGCAGGCGCCGCCCACCGTGTCGTGCGAGCCGACCTCGTCGGCGACGAGTGTCATCAGCGCGTCGTGATCGTCGGTGCGGAGCACACTTCCCGTGGTCAGGAACAGATTTCGCTGCGCCGACACCGTCGCGGCGGCCGAGTAGCGCTGCCGGTGGTCGTCGGCCGCGTAGATCAGGGTGTCGACGGCCTGGTTGCCGTACAGATCCACGATGGTCAGGACGTCGCCGGCCGCGACGACGGCGGACCAGTGTCCGCGGGCGCCGACCTCCTCGTCCAGGATCACCGTTCCCGGTACCAGCGGCGCGGTCTCGATGGTGGTGGTCATGCCTGCTCCCGTCCCTGGCACTGCGCTGCAGCCCAGACGTCTTCGGTGTTGAGGAACGCGCGCCGGTACTCCGGGTCGGCGTCGACGGGACCGGCCACGTCGGCGCCGGTCCAGGCGAGCACTTCGAGCGCGGTCGTGTCGTACGTCGGCGACGGATCCAGCGGATGGGCCGTGTTGGCGATCAGGACGATCACCGGGAGGTGGATCACGAGTTCGACGGCGGTGTCCTCGCCTGCGGATCCGATACTGCTCAGCGATCCATCCGCACCCACCCGCACCCCGTGGAAGAACGACAGCGACGGCGGGAGGTCGCGGCGCTCGAGCCCGTGCTTCGCGGCGGCCACGGTGAAGAGTTCACGGCCGGCGGGAGACGCCGAATGCAGGCTGCCGTCACCGTATTTCGCGGTGTTCGTGGCGAGCGAGGTGGTGCCGCAGAGAGCGTCGTGGCGCCCGGACCCGTCCGACACGACGGTCGCGAGGACGCGCCCCTGATCGGAGAGCAGCGGATGCCCGGTCCCCGTGTACGCCTGCCACGGCACCTTCACGGTGTCGGCGACGTTGAGCCGTTCCCACGGCGCGTCCGCCCGGTACAGCAGCAGGTGGGCGCAGGCCCGGCCGTCGAGGTCCCGCAGTCGCAACCGGGTGCCGCGGCCCAGCACCTTCGTCGTGTACCGGCCGCCGGGGACGGTCTCCGCCCACGTGAGCAGCGCCGGATCGACACCGGTAGGCGGGGCGGGCCAGGACGACGCCGGGACCACCGGCATCGAGTCGGTGACCACGCCCGACTGGGCTCGCGCGTGTTCCTTCGCAGCGCTGGTGGTCGAGGTGTCCGCTGAGGTCATGTCAGGCTCCGATCGTGACGGGGTTGGGGGTCGTGCGACCGCGAGGGAAGCACGCGATCCCGAGCGCGACCACGGCGGCGACGGTGACCGGGGCGGCCCACCGCAGGAGGGGGTAGTCGCCGCTGGGGTCGAAGATCTCGGCGCGCGGCCAGGACAGGTTGACGACCATCAGCGCGCCGTAGCCGACCGCCAGGATGTTCACGGGCAGTCCGAACCGTCCGAGCGAGAACAGCGTCCGGCCGTCCGCGTCGACCTGCGGTCCCCCGTGCGGCCAGCCCTTCAGCCTGCGCAGCAGCAGCGGCACCGTGACCATCAGGTAGGCGAGGTAGATGAGGATGATGCAGACGCTCGAGAGGGTCGCGAAGATCGCGGAGTTCCCGACGTTGACGGCGAGGATGCCGATGCACACGAGGCCGATCAGGACGGACGGTGCGATGGGGGTTCCGGTGCGGGGGTTCACCGTCGACAGAATCCGCGAGGCCGGCAGCCGGCCGTCCCGGGCCATGGAGAACACCAGTCGCGACGCCGCCGTCTGGATGGCGAGCGTGCAGACGAACACTGCGATCGCGACGTCGACGAGGAGCAGGGTTCCCCACGGGGAGCTGAGGATCGACGAGAGCACGTACGGCAGGCCCTCGGCGGCGAGACGGCCGTCCGTCAGGCTCGGTGCGGCCATCAGCGCGCCGATGATCATCAGCCCGCCGCCGAGCGCCGACACGGACAGCGCGAGGCGGATCGTGCGCGGTGCCACCCGGCGCGGGTTCCTGGTCTCCTCGGCGAGTTCGCCCGCCGAACCGAACCCGACCATCACGTACGCCGCCATCAGACCCGAGACGATCCAGGCCCATCCGTACCCGGGCGACGCCCCGGCCGTTCCGGTGTCGAACACGACGTCCGGTCCGCGCCGGGCGTGGGTGAGGAACATGCCGATCACCGCGATGACCCCGACGATCTCGCAGGTGACACCGATGTTGTTGATCCGGGACATCCAGTTGACGCCGATGCAGTTGATGAACGTGGTCAGCACGAGCAGGACGGAGCCGAGAAGCACCGCGTTGGCGGCACCGCTCGCGGACGTCAGCGTGCTGTCCTCCCCGATGATCTGGAATCCGCTCCACACGTTGGGGAGAACGACCTGCAGGGCGATGGCCGCGGCGGACGCCGTCACCATCTGCGCGAGGATCATGAACCATCCGGCGAACCAGCCGACCACCTCGCCGCCCATCCGGCGGGACCACTGGTAGATCGCCCCCGAGATGGGGTAGCGGGCGGCGAGTTCGGCGAAGTTGAGCGCAACCATGAACTGGCCGGCGAACACCACCGGCCACGTCCAGAAGAACGCGGGCCCGGCGAACCCGAATCCGAGCCCGAAGAGCTGGAAGATGGTGGTGAGGATGGAGACGAAGGAGAAGCCGGCGGCGAACGACGCGAACTTGCCCAGGGAACGGTGGAGTTGCTGCTCGTAACCGAATTCGCCGAGGTCACCCGTGTCGTCGACGCCGGACGGGCGGGAAGGTGCGGGAGCCGGCGCGGTCGGCACCTGCGCAGTCCTCGTGGGTGTACTCAAGGGCGTACTCCTTCGGCGAGAGCAATATCTGTCGCTCGATAGTTTTCTCGTCGGGAGGCCTCGATGGGTGACGCCCGCGTATCCAGATCGCGGTCGGCCGTAACAGCATCGTTGCCTACGTTTCGGTCGCGTGACGAAACCCTCACGGAGGGTGGCCGGGGCCGAGTCCGGACACGACCTGACATCATGGAGCGGTGACCACAGGGCCGGGACGACCCCGACTGACCAGTCAGCGCAGACCGGGACAGACCACTCCCGAGGAGATCCTCGACGCCGCCGGAGAGTTGTTCACCACCAAGGGTTTCGCCGCCACCTCGACCCGGCTGATCGCCGAGATGGTCGGCATCCGGCAGGCGTCGCTCTACCACCACTTCCCCAACAAGGAGGAGATCCTCGCAGCACTGCTCGAGGAGACGGTCTCCCCCGCGCTCGCCGCCGCCGAGCGACTCACCGACGCCGCCGCACCCGCCACGGTGCGCCTGCATGCACTGGCCATCTACGACGTCACCCAACTCACGACCACCAGATGGAATCTCGGTGCGCTGTACCTTCTCCCGGAACTGCTGACCGATCGGTTCGAGCCGTTCCGCACCCAACGCACCCTGCTGCGCGGGCACTACCGGCAACTGGCGGACCGGGCCCTGACGGAAATCACCGGCGATTCCGGCAGCATCTCCGCCCTGGCCGACCTGCCGTTCCGAATCGTGGAGAGCGCCATCGCAACCCGCGCCGACATCGAACGCGGACTACTGCCCGGGCCCGAGAACGAGGGCGCTGCCGGACTCCTCGCCGACGCCTGCCTCCGTACCCTCGGGTGGACGGCGCCGCTGGACGAAATCCGGGCGAAGTCGCGGGCGCTGCTCGCCGAGACCGGGGGCGGAACACCCCTTCACCGCTAGCCGAGCCTGTCGTTCCCGTGCGATAAAGTCTTGCGAACGCTTAATCACTGGGGGGGTTATCTTGAGCGAAGTCTTCGTCGTCACGGACGGCATCAGGAAATACGGCGCCACCGCCGCGCAGGCAGCCGAACAGATCAGCAGCGCCGCCGCACTCGATCTCGGGGCGAATCTCGCGGCACTCGCGCCCGTGTTCGGCCCGATCGGAGCCGACTTTCTCGCGTCCTTCGCTGTCGCGCAGGCAAATCACGCTACCTCGGTCGCCGAACTCGCCACGCACTACGCGCAGACCGCGATCGCGGCCGACGCCACCGCCCAGTCCTACGACTCCGTCGACGGCGCCAACGGCGCCGCGCTCGGTGCTGTCGGCGACGGACTCGGGGGCCTCGCGTGATCTCCCCCGAATCCGCCGGTCAGCCCGCCGAGCCCGGATCGATTCTCGACCTGATCCAGGGCTCACCCGTCGGCGACGCCCTCGCCACACCACTGCCGAGCACCCCGCTCGAGGCCCTGCAGAATTCACCGCTCGGCCCGTTGCTGGATGCGCCGCTCGGTGAACTGCCACCGTTGCCGGCCCTGCCGCCGTTGCCGCCCCTGCCACCGAACCCGGTCGAGGCGCTGCTGCAGGGGCACGCTCTGCCCGCGCTGCCGGGTGTGGACGAGTTGTTCAAGCCGCTCACCGATCTCGCCGGGAGCTTCGGCACCGGCACGTTCGGCGCGTTCGACCCGACGTCCTTCCTCGACATGTCCTCGGGCATGATCGACCAGGCCCTGTCGATGAGCCTGTCGGGCCTGAAGGTCCTCGACCAGATCTGGCAGAGCCAGGCGGCGCAGGCGGCGCAGTCCCAGGGCGTGCAGGCCCAGGCGAGCGGCACCGAACTGAGTGAACGTGGCACGGAGATCTCGGCCACCACCCAGACCGCCGCCGCGTCCGTGGCGCGGGGCAACGCGAACCTGATGACGATCTCGGAGTCGTTCGCGGCCACCGCGGTCGCCGCCGCGCCGATGGTGATGACTCCGCCCGGGCAGGCGATGCTGCTCGCGTCCGCGGCCGAGCACATCAAGGCGGCCATCGGAGTGGTGACGCAGACCCGCACCGAACTGAACGAGCAGACCCTCACGATGAACGGTCTCGCCGCGCCGGTCCCGGTACCGCCGCCCCCGGCACCGGGAGCCGTGGCGGGGGCCGCGCCGACGTCGCCGTTCGCCGTCGCGTCCACCGTCATCGAGGGTGTGGGCAAGCCGATGATCTCCACCGTCACCGACGGTGTCGGCGACCTGGTGTCGGCGAGTACCCAGGCGGCCGGTGTCTCCTCGTCCGACCTGCCCGCCGACACCGTCGCGGCGAAATCCGCCGTCACCCCGGCACACGGGGCCGCCGGCGGCGTTCCTGGCGCGGTGGGCACGGCCGGCGGCGCGGGCATCGGCATGTACGGCGGCGGCGCGGGCGGAAGCGTGTCCGCGGGCGGCGGTTCGGTACCCCGCGGAACGGTTTCCGGGGCGGTCGTGCCCCCGGCGACTGCGACCCCGGCGACACCGGGCACCGCTCCGGCACCCGGCGCCACTCCGGCCGCCTCGTCCCCCCTCGCACCGGGCGGGGCAATGGGCGGGATGGGCGGCGCCGGCATGGCAGGCGCCGCGCGCGGTGGCGACGAACAGCTGAGCGGCCGTTCCACACCGAGCTACCTCGTCAACGCCGGCGAGAACAACGCGTTCGTCGGCGACCTGCCGATGGTCGCACCCGCGGTCATCGGCGGCGAGGATCTCGACGACACGTCGTTCGGCGATCGGGGCTGATCGCTCAGTCGAGCAGTGCCGCCACCTCGTGATCGGTGAGCGTGGTGGTGGGCACGCGGCCCTCCGAACGCACCAGTTCGACGGCCCGGAACAGCGGGCGTTCGGGTAGGGCCGCGCCGCGCGCTTCCGCGCGGAGTTGCTCGATGAGGACCGACGCGATCGCGGCGGCCGGTACCAGTTCGCTGGTCGTCAAGGCGTCGGCGAACCTGCGGAGCCCGAGGATCTCGAGTTCCCGGCCGCCGTCGGTCGTGTAGAGGGCGAGCGGAACCGCGAGGCTCCCGTCGGGATCGGTGATCCGGACGCTCACCTCGCTGACTCTGGCCGATCGGACCACCAGTTCCGCGGCGACCGCGCGGGTGACGTCGACGTGCCGGCTGCGCAGTCCCCCCGTCGACCGGATCCGCCCGGCCTGCAGGGTGATGCGACGCCGCAACGTGAGGAGCGCGGACGCGGCGGTCGGGACCGCGATCACGACCCCGACCGTCACGCCGACCCACACGGGACCGAAGAACCCGACGACGACGCCGACCACGACACCGATCAACACGGCGATCGCCGCGACCTTCTTGAGGCGTGGTGCGATCAACTCGATCGGGACGAGGTCGAGCGACACCGGCGCGGTGTCGTCAGGCGCCAAGGATGGCTCCGACGCGCGCGAGAACATCTGCCGCCGACACCGATTCCTGATCGCCGGTGGCGAGAGTCTTGATTCCCACCGTGCCCTCGGCGATGTCGCGGTCGCCGAGCACCAGCGCCAGCGCGGCGCCGGACCGGTCGGCGGCCTTCATCGCGCCCTTCACGCCGCGGTTGCCGTACGCGAGATCGACTCGAATTCCTTGGGCGCGCAACTGCTGAGCGATCACCACCAGCTTCGCCTTCGCCTCCACGCCCAGCGGGACGCCGAAGACCTCGCAGCGGGCCGTCGAGCCCGCAGTCTTGCCCTCGGCGGCGAGCGCCAGGACGGTGCGGTCGACACCGAGCCCGAAACCGATGCCGGACAACGGCTGACCGCCGAGCTGCTCCATCAGACCGTCGTAGCGTCCGCCGCCCCCGATGCCCGACTGCGCGCCGAGACCGTCGTGGACGAACTCGAACGTCGTCTTCGTGTAGTAGTCGAGGCCGCGGACCATTCGCGGGTTCACCACGTACGGCACGCCCAGCGCGTCGAGGTGCGCGAGCACCTCGTCGAAGTGCGCCTTCGCCGTGTCCGAGAGGTGATCGAGCATCAGCGGGGCGTCCGCCGTCATCTCGCGCACCTCCTTGCGCTTGTCGTCGAGCACCCGCAGCGGGTTGATCTCCGCCCGCCGGCGCGTCTCCTCGTCGAGGGGAAGGGCGAACAGGAACTCCTGCAACCTTTCCCGGTACTGCGGACGGCACGTGTCGTCGCCGAGGGACGTGATCTCCAACCGGAAACCCTCGAGACCGAGGCCGCGGAAACCGGCGTCGGCGACGGCGATGACCTCGGCGTCGAGTGCCGGGTCGTCGACGCCGATGGCCTCCACCCCGACCTGCTGCAGCTGGCGGTACCGGCCGGCCTGCGGTCGCTCGTAACGGAAGAACGGGCCGGCGTAGCTCAGCTTCACCGGCAACTGCCCGCGGTCCAGGCCGTGCTCGATCACGGCCCGCATGACACCCGCGGTGCCCTCCGGCCGCAGGGTCACCGAACGGTCACCGCGGTCGGCGAACGTGTACATCTCCTTGCTGACGACGTCGGTGGACTCGCCGACACCGCGGGCGAAGAGCCCGGTGTCCTCGAAGATGGGAAGTTCGATGTGGCCGTATCCGGCCAGACGCGCAGCGCGCGTGAGTTCGTCACGAACCGCGACGAACTCGGACGACTGCGGCGGGACGTAATCGGGGACGCCCTTGGGGGCGGAGAATGTGCTGGCTTTGCTCACTGTCGTTACTTTTCCTTATTTCGATCCCGGGAGTCCAACGAGAAACGGGTTCGACCCGCGTTCGGCGCCGACCGTGCTCGACCCGCCGTGCCCGGGGAGGACCGCCGTGTCGTCGGCGAGGATCAGAAGCTTGTCGGCGATGGACTGCAGCAACTGTTCGTGGTTGCCACCGGGCAGGTCGCTGCGGCCGATCGATCCCTGGAACAGCGTGTCACCGGTGAGGGCGATCTCGACCGGACCGTTCTCGGTGACGACCCGGGTGCGGAACACCACGGACCCCTGCGTGTGCCCGGGGGTGTGGTCGACGGCGAACGACATCCCGGCCTGCTCGATCACGTCGCCGTCGGCGAGTTCGATCACCTCGCCCGGCTCGACGAACGTCATGCCCTCGATGAACGGTTTCATCGTCGGGCCGATGCCGCGGCCGGGGTCCGACAGCATGTACCGGTCCGCGGGGTGGATGTACGCGGGGATCCCGAACTTCTCGCAGACGTCGTAGGCGTTCCAGACGTGGTCGAGGTGACCGTGGGTCAGCAGCACCGCCGTCGGGGTCAGATTCGACTGGTCCAGGAACTCGAACAGCGGTTCGGCGGCATCCTGTCCTGGGTCGACGACGACGCACTCCGGGGCATCGTCCTGCGCGAGGATATAGCAGTTGGTCTGAAACATCCCGGCCGGGAATCCTGTGACGAGCACGCGCGACGCTCCTGTTCGAGTGGTCATTGCAGTCGCTACAGCCTAAGCCGCCGCCCCGCCAGGATGTTCTCAGGTTCGGATGGCAGACTCTGGAGGTCGTGTGCCGGGGGCAGTTCGCACCGGCCAACTGCCCTATCGACCGACTTCCAGCCAGACCGACACGGGAGGACCACCGCAGTGCCGAGCAACGAGCAGCGCCGGGAAGCAGCGAAACGAAAGCTCGAGCGTCAGCTCGAACGTCGCGCCGACAGAGCACGCAAACGTAAGCAGCTGACCATCGCCGGTTCGGTGCTCGGTGTCGTGCTCGTGGTGGCCGCCGGCGCCATCGTCTTCTCCCTCACCCGCGGCGACGACGAGGCGACGGAGGCATCGGCGGCGGAGTCGGTGTCGGCGTCACCGCAGTCGCCCGGTGTGATGCCCGCAGGCCGGTCCGAACCGCTGCCCGAGAAGGTGTCCTGCACGTACACCCCCGACAGTCAGCCGCCGGCCAAGCAGGTGAACCCGCCGCGCACCGACGAGATCGACACCACGCTCCGGGAAGTCAGCGTCAGCATGCAGACGACGCAGGGAAACATCGGTCTGGTCCTGGACAACGCCGACTCCCCGTGCACGGTCAACAACTTCCTGAGCCTGGCGAGCCAGAACTACTTCGACAACACCCCCTGCCACCGGCTCGTCACCTCCGAGGGACTGAAGGTCCTGCAGTGCGGCGATCCCACCGGCGCGGGCACCGGCGGTCCGGGCTACGGGTTCGCCAACGAATTCCCCACCGACCAGTACGAGGCGTCGGATCCGGCGCTGCAGGTTCCGGTGACGTACCCGCGCGGCACGATCGCGATGGCCAACAGCGGTCAGCCCGACAGCAACGGCAGCCAGTTCTTCCTCGTCTACGCGGACTCGCAGCTCCCCCCGCAGTACACCGCGTTCGGGAAGGTCGACGAGACCGGTCTCGCGACCATCGAGAAGGTGGCGGCGGCCGGTGACGACGGATCGATGCAGGCCGGCGGCGGCAAGCCGAACCTGCCCATCGACATCACGTCCGTCCGGATGGACTGACGTCACGTGTGAGGATGGACCGATGAAACGCACCTCGATTCTCGTCGCAGGCGTGAGCCTCGCGGTCCTCCTCGCCGGCTGTTCGGATTCGTCCGACTCCGGCGGCTCGTCGACCAGCACCTCGTCGAAGGCGGCCGCCACGAGCGCGGCGGAGCAGTCGCTCGATCTGTCCAAGTTCGGCACGCTCCCCGCGGTCCCGGCTTCCGCCGGGGCCACCGTGGACTGCACGTACCCGGCGGGGCGGCCCGCCGTCAAGGACGTCACCCCGCCGCCCACGTCCGGTGTGTCCACGGTGGGCACGGTTCCTGTGGACCTCCAGACCAGCGCCGGACCGATCGGCCTGGTCCTGGACCGCGCCGAGGCTCCGTGCACGGTGAACAGCTTCACGAGCCTGGCCCAGCAGGGGTACTTCGACGACACCCCCTGCCACCGGCTGACGACCGAAGTGGGTCTGCAGGTGCTGCAGTGCGGCGACCCGAGCGGGGCGGGCACCGGCGGCCCGGGCTACGGATTCGACACGGAGTACCCGGAGACCGCGTTCGCGCCGAACGATCCGGCACTCGCCAATCCGGTGGTCTACCCCCGCGGCACCGTCGCGATGGCCAACAGCGGGCAGCCCGGCAGCAACGGCAGCCAGTTCTTCCTCGTCTACGCCGACTCGGTGCTCCCGCCCAACTACACCGTCTTCGGTTCGATCTCCGAGGAGGGCCTCGCGACCGTCGAGAAGATCGCGGCCGACGGCGACGACGGATCCATGTCCGCAGGCGGCGGCAAGCCCAACACCCCGGTGCAGATCGAGACCGCGAAGGTCGGCTGACCCTCACACCCCGCTAACCACGCCCCGGCTGGACGAACGGGACGGTCGTTCGATCTGAGCGAACGACCGTCCCGTTCGTCGCCGGGGACGACCGCTAGGCGGCGGACGTCACCCGGTACACGTCGTACACGCCCTCGACGTTGCGGACCACGCTCAGCACGTGCCCGAGATGCTTCGGGTCGCCCATCTCGAACGTGAACTTGCTGATCGCCACCCGGTCGCCGGACGTCGTCACCGACGCCGACAGGATGTTGACCTTCTCGTCCGCGAGCGCCTTCGTCACGTCCGACAGCAGCCGGTGCCGATCGAGCGCCTCGATCTGGATGGCCACCAGGAACACCGACGACGGCGACGGCGCCCACTTGACCTCGATGATCCGCTCGGACTGCTCCTGCAGGGAGCCGGCGTTGGTGCAGTCGGTGCGGTGCACGCTGACCGCGCCGCCCCGGGTCACGAAGCCCATGATCTCGTCGCCGGGAACGGGTGTGCAGCACTTGGCGAGTTTGGCGACCGTGCCCTCCGCGCCGGGAACCAGCACACCCGCGTCGCCGGTGCTCCGGGGACGCATCGGCATGGTCGACGGGGTGGACCGCTCGGCCAGCTCCTCCTCGACGTCGCCGACCCCGCCCAGATGCGCCACCAGACGCTGGACGACGTGCTGCGCCGACACGTGACTCTCGCCGACCGCCGTGTACAGCATCGACACGTCGGTGTAGTGCAGTTCGTGTGCGATGGACGCCATCGATTCGGCGTTCATCAGGCGCTGCAGCGGCAGGCCGACCCGCCGCACCTCCTTCGCGATGGCGTCCTTGCCCGCCTCGAGCGCCTCTTCGCGGCGTTCCTTCGCGAACCACTGCCGGATCTTCGTCTTGGCGCGCGGCGAGACGGCGAACGTCTGCCAATCACGGCTCGGGCCGGCATTGACGGCCTTGGAGGTGAAGACCTCCACCACCTCGCCGTTCTCGAGCTTGCGTTCGAGCGCCACCAGCCTGCCGTTGACCCGGGCGCCGATACAGCGGTGCCCGACCTCGGTGTGCACGGCGTACGCGAAGTCGACGGGTGTCGACCCGGCGGGCAGCGTGACCACGTCCCCCTTGGGGGTGAAGACGAAGATCTCCTTGACCGCGAGGTCGTAGCGCAGCGACTCGAGGAACTCCCCCGGGTCGGCGGCCTCACGCTGCCAGTCGAGGAGCTGACGCATCCACGCCATGTCGTCGACCTCGGCGACGTCACCGGAGTGCCTGCCCTTGGTCTCCTTGTACCGCCAGTGCGCGGCGATGCCGAACTCCGCGGTCCGGTGCATGTCGTGGGTGCGGATCTGCACCTCGAGGGGTTTGCCCTCCGGTCCGACCACGGTGGTGTGCAGCGACTGGTAGACGCCGTAGCGCGGCTGCGCGATGTAGTCCTTGAACCGGCCGGCCATCGGCTGCCACAGCGAGTGGACGACACCGACGGCCGCGTAACAGTCCCGGACCTCGTCGCACAGGATCCGCACCCCGACCAGGTCGTGGATGTCGTCGAAGTCGCGGCCCTTGACGATCATCTTCTGGTAGATCGACCAGTAGTGCTTGGGCCTGCCCTCGACGACCGCGTTGATCCGCGACGCCGTCAGGGTCGCGTTGATCTCGGCCCGCACCTTCGCCAGGTAGGTGTCGCGGGACGGCGCCCGGTCGGCAACGAGCCGCACGATCTCGTCGTACTTCTTGGGATGCAGGATCGCGAAGGACAGGTCCTCGAGTTCCCATTTCACGGTGGCCATGCCGAGCCGGTGAGCCAGCGGCGCGATCACCTCGAGCGTTTCGCGGGCCTTGCGGGCCTGCTTCTCGGGTGGCAGGAACCGCATGGTCCGCATGTTGTGGAGTCGGTCGGCCACCTTGATCACCAGCACGCGCGGATCGCGGGCCATCGCGATGATCATCTTGCGGATGGTCTCGCCCTCGGCGGCGTTGCCGAGCACCACCTTGTCGAGTTTCGTGACACCGTCGACGAGGTGCGCGACTTCTTCGCCGAACTCGTCGGTCAGCTGCTCGAGGGAGTAACCGGTGTCTTCGACGGTGTCGTGGAGCAGGGCCGCGACCAGGGTGGTCGTGTCCATCCCCAGTTCGGCGAGGATGCTGGCGACGGCGAGCGGATGCGTGATGTACGGGTCGCCCGACTTGCGGCGCTGGCTGGCGTGCCGTTCCTCGGCCACGTCGTAGGCGCGCTGCAGGAGCGCCAGGTCCGCCTTGGGGTAGAGCTCGCGATGCAGACTGACGAGGGGTTCGAGAACCGGCCGGATGGTCGTGTTCCGCTGACCCGTGATGCGCCTGGCGAGTCGCGCTCGTACCCGGCGCGATGCGGACGCCGGAACGGCGAATCCCTGTGCTCCACGGTTGTTACCGGAAGCCGGGTTCGCTGCAGGTGACTCGGCATCGGTTTGCGCAGACGCGGGTGTTCCCGTGTTCTGCGACCGATCAAGATTCGAAGTCATGCCGTCACCTCCTACCACTGAAATGGCTCGGGCCCTGGGGCCCTGGTTGGTCTCGGGCATGCGCCCCGGTGGCCGTGACGACCACCAGGCCCAACTTTAGTACTCAGACCGTGACGAGGGACGTGAGCGGGTACTTTCCGAGGCGCTCCCGGCCGCCCAGCGCGGCGATCTCCAGGACCACGGCGATGCCGATCACGCGGGCACCTGCGGATTCCACGAGCCGCGCCGTCGCGTCGAGGGTGCCGCCGGTGGCGAGGACGTCGTCGACGACGAGAACCGAGCGCCCGTCCAGGCCGATCGACCCGGCCGGGATTTCCAGCGTGGCCGTTCCGTACTCGAGGGTGTACGACTGCGACAGCACGGGCGGCGGCAGTTTGCCGGACTTCCGCACGGCCACCACACCGGATCCCAGCTCCCGGGCGACGCCGCCGCCGAGGAGGAACCCCCGCGCGTCGACGGCGGCGATCACGTCCGTCTCCGGGGCGCAGGCGGCGAGCGCGTCGACGATGACGCGGAACCCGTCGGCGTCGGAGAAGACGGGCGTCAGATCGGCGAACCGCACACCGGGTTGCGGGAAGTCGTCGGCCCATCGGGTGAGCCGGGTGACGGCGTCACGGGCCGCGGAATGATCGGTCACCGGCGCAGCACCCACCTGTCCATGTTCCAGCCGGCGCCCGACACAGTCGGGTTGACTGCTCCTGCCTGCAGACCCGACGCGAACGCGACGGTCCGCGGCTGGTCGAACAGCGGCACCGTCGGCACGTCGGACCACAGGATGTTCTCCGCCTCCGTCGACAGCGACAGTTGCGTGGCGGTCGAGTCGTCGACGGCGAGCTGGTCGACGATCTGGTCGACGCGACTGTTGCTGTAATCGCCGAAGTTGGAACCGTTTCCGCTGCGGAGGGCGTACATCGCGGTGGTGGCCGCGGCGGTGCCTGCCGCACCGGGAGCGGATGCGGTGCCCGCGAGCACCACGTCCACCTGCCCGCTGCGCAGCATCGACGGCGTGAAGTCGGGCGAGGCGACGTCCTGCACGGTGATCCCGGCCGGGGCGCATGCCGCCGCGACCGCGGATACTATCTCGGCGCGCCGCGGATTCGGCCCCAGATATCCGATCCGGACGGTCGCCGTGGTGTTGTCGGTGTCGGCCAGCGCGGCGGTGGCCGCCGCCGTGTCCGCCGTCTCGTACCGGCCGCCGACAGCGCCGGCCACCGACTGGTGGACGAGACTGTCGGGTGCGGTGACCCGCGTGTCGACCGGACCGCCGGAGCCGGCGCCGTCCGCGTCCGGTTCCGCGGCGAGCCCGAATTTCGTCGCCAGCTCGTCGCGGGGCAGGCAGGCCGCGAACGCCCGCCGTCCCGCCGCGTTCTCGAACAGCCCCGATGTGGACAGGACGAACTGCTCGACGCTGCGGGAGGCCACCTCGGTCACGTCGAACCCGCCGAGGTCCAGGTCCGGCTCCGATCCTGCGGCGACGTCGACGACCTCGACCGCACCGTCACCGATCCGCGCGCTGATGTCGGAAAACTTGGGCCACACCACGATCCGGGACGTGGCGGGGCGGTTCCCCCACCAGCGGTCGTTGGCCACCAGCACCAGACCCTCGTCCGCGGAGAACGATTCGACCTTGTAGGGACCGGACGCCGGGAACAGCGTGAGGTCGAGGTCGCCTGGTGTCATCGTCCATCCGGAGTTCCAGAAGTCTGCGACGCGCGTCAGCGCCGCGGCGTCCGAGTTCTGCACGGCGGCCACGATGTCGGGGACGCCGGTCGCAGTCGCGACGACGTGCGCCGGCATTATCGACGTCGCACCGAACAGCGACTTCCAGTCGGTGACGTTCCGCCCCGCCTTGAACGTGACGACGGCATCCTTCGCGCCGGTCTGGCAGTCGATCCGGTCGATGTCCGCGTAGCCGGCGGTACTCGCCGCGTCGAACATCGGGACGGTCGCACCCTGGTCGTTCCGGCGGGTGAAGCGGCCGCTGTTCGCCGCCCAGGTGAGCACCAGGTCGTCGCAGGACATCGGGACGCCGTCGGAGTAGACGGAGTTGGGGTTCAGCTTGTACTGGATGGTGAGGGCGTCCCCGGGCATCGCGTTGGCGGTGCCGATGTCCGTGTCGGCCACCGGTCCGCCTTCGGGCCCGGTGTAGTTGAAGCCGGGCAGGACCCGCGCGAACGCCTGACGCGCCCCCGACACGGCACCCGCGACGCTGTTCGCGTTGTAGGTGGTGACGGTGTTGTCGATGGCGTAGCCGATCGACGGGATCTGCTCGCCCTCCTCGGCGCATCCGACGAGGGTGCCTGCGAGGAGCACGGCCGCGAGGAGACCGGCACCCGACACGGCCGCCGTCCGGCCGCGTCGGGTGGGCGCACCGCGCCGGGTGCTGTGCGATGCGGGCATGTCAGTGCCTCTTCTTGTTGCGCTTCCCGGTGGGACGTGAGCCCGGAGCAGGTGCGGACGCGGTTCGGGAACGCGGCACGGCCGCCTCCGGGGTGGATGCGGTCGCCGGCGCGCCGGCCTTCTGCGCACCGCCTTCGGCGAGGGTCGCCCGCCGGGCGAGGACCTTCCGCGTGTGCGCTGCCACCGGACCCCACCGCTCCTTCAGGGTGACCAGCAACGGTGTCGCGAAGAAGATCGACGAGTACGCACCGACGATGATGCCGACGAGCTGCACCAGCGCCAGGTCCTTCAGCGTTCCGACACCGAGCATCCACACCGCGACCACCATCAGCGCGAGCACCGGCAGCACGCTGATCAGGGTGGTGTTGATGGAGCGCATCAACGTCTGGTTGACCGCGAGGTTCGCCTGCTCGGCGTACGTGCGACGGGTCAGGTGCAGAATTCCCCGGGTGTTCTCCTCGACCTTGTCGAACACCACCACCGAGTCGTAGAGCGAGAAACCGAGAATCGTCAGCAGCCCGATGACGGTCGCCGGGGTGACCTCGAAGCCGACGAGCGAGTACACACCGGCGGTGACGGCGATGTCGAAGAAGAGTGCGACGATCGCGGCGACCGCCATGTCGCGCTCGAACCGGACAGCGATGTAGATACTGACGATCACGAGGAACGCAAGCAGCGCGATCAGCGCCTTCTGGGTGATCTGCCCGCCCCACGTCTCGCTGACGTCGGCGACGCTGATCACGTTCTCGTTGACGGTGCCGTCACTGTCCTTCGGCTGGAACTCGTCGTACAACGCGTCCTGCAGCTTCACCACCTGGGCCGCGTCGAGCGCCTCCGAGCGGATCTGCACGGTCGCACTCGAACCCGAGCCCACCGTCTGCACCGAGACGGGGTCCATTCCCAGCGCCTCGGAGTAGACGTTCTCCACCTGCGCGGTGTCCACGCCGTTGCCCGCGGGGAACTGGATCCGCGACCCACCCTCGAAGTCGATACCGAGGGTGAATCCGCGCACGAGGATACTCAGCAGCGAGATCAGCACGATCGTGCCGGTCAGGATGAAGTAGAAGCGGCGGCGGCCGACCACCTCGAAGGCACCGGTTCCGGTGTACAGCCGGGACAGCCAGCTGTGGTGGGGCATCGACGTCTGGTTGACGCCCGAATCGGACAGCGAAGACTCGGGGTCGGTCTGCGACGCAGACGTGTGCGACGTGGTCGATTCGCTCATACTCGTGACTCCTTCGCCGACGCTGCGGCAGCCTTGCGTTCCTTGGCGATCTGCTGCACGGCACCCAGCCCGTTGACGCCCGGCTTGGACCAGAACGGCGACTTCGAGGCCAGGTGGACCAGCGGCCACGTCACCAGGAACACGACGACGACGTCGAGAATGGTGGTCAGGCCGAGGGTGAACGCGAAGCCGCGCACCTGGCCGATCGCGAGGATGTACAGCACCGCGGCGGCGATGAAGCTGACCGCGTTACCGGACAGGATCGTGCGGCGCGCACGGGCCCAACCGCGTGGAACCGCGGACCGGAAACTGCGGCCCTCTCTCATCTCGTCCTTGATTCTCTCGAAGAACACCACGAACGAGTCGGCCGTCATGCCGATACCGATGATCAGACCGGCGATGCCGGCGAGGTCGAGGGTGAAGTTGATGTACCGGCCGAGCAGCACCATGATCGCGTAGACCATCACACCGGACAGGACCAGGGACAGCGCCGTGAGCACTCCGAGCATGCGGTAGTAGAGCAGGCAGTAGAGCAGCACCAGGACCAGACCCACCAGACCGGCGATGAGACCGGCCTGCAGCGAGGCGAGACCCAGGGTCGCGGACACCGTCTCGGCCTCCGACGCCGCGAACGACAGCGGCAGCGAGCCGTATTTCAGGGTGTTCGCGAGTTCCTTCGCACTGTCCGCGGTGAACGAACCGGTGATCGACGTCGAACTGCCTGCGGGTGTCGCGCCCTGCACGACCGGCGCGCTCACCACCTTGGAGTCGAGCGTGAACGCGGCCTGCTTGCCGATGTTCTGCGACGTGAACGTGGCCCAGGTGTTGCTGCCCTCGGTCTTGAACGTCAGGCTCACCTCGTGCCGCGACTGCTGGGAGTTGTACCCGGACGTCGCGTCGGCGATCTCCTGACCGTCGATGATCGCCGGTTCGAGCAGGTACACGGCCTGACCGTCGGTGGAGCACGCGACCAGCGGCAGGGCCGGGTCGTCGTTGCCCCGCAACGGGTCGGGCACGCTGCAGTCGAGGGTCGCCATGGCCTGCTGCTGCACGGCGGGGTCGGTGCTCTGGCGCGTGGCCCGGGCCGCCGCGATCTCGTCGGCGGCCTCGGCGGTCTCGGTCCCGGACTCGTCGGTGGGCGCCGGTTCCGCCGTGGGGGCGGGCGCGGGTGACGTGGACGGATCCTGCGCCGGGAACGGCCGGTTCTGCGGCGCGGGGGTCTCGGTTCCGGCGGGTGCCTGGGCCGGCGTCTCACCGGCGGCGGGTGCCTGCGTGCCTGGAGCGGCCGCGGCCTGCGACGTCTGGACGGGCCGGACGTACAACCGCGCCGTCTGGCCGAGCGACCGAGCCTGGGCGCTGTCGTCGCCGGGGACGGTGATGACCAGGTTGTCGCCGTCGATGACGACCTCGGAGCCGGACACGCCGAGTCCGTTCACACGGGTCTCGATGATCTCCTGCGCCTGCCGCAGGCTGTCCGGCGTCGGCTTGCTGCCGTCCGGGGTGCGTGCGGTGAGGGTGACTCGGGTCCCACCTTGCAGGTCGATGCCCAGCTTGGGTGTCGCGGACTTGTCGCCGGTGAAGAACACCAGGGCATACAGAACCGCCACGAGCACCGCGAAAACGGTGAGGTAGCGGACGGGATGCACCGATCCTGTGGAAGGTGCCACGATCTCTATGTCTCCTCAGTACGTGCAGTTCGGATGGGAACGCTCACAGCGCACGGCGCCGGTGGACGCAGGGCTGTGCCCCGGTCACCGCGCCCGGGCGCCTACGACGCGACGATTGCGCGGGTGCGCCGCGGAAGCGCAGGTCAATCCTTGTTCAGCCGCGGCGTGGTGTCGCCGCCGTTCTCACGATCCTCGCGCACGATGTCGGTGGCGGGGGCCTCGGTGCTGATCGACTCGTGGTCGATCGACTCGTGCTCGATGGCACCGTCACCCGGCGCCGGGGCATCGACGATCTGCTCGCGGACGACCAGACGCGACCACGTGGTGACCACGCCGGGAGCGATCTCGAGGTCGATCGTGTCGTCGCCGAGCGCGACGACGGTGCCGTGCAGACCGGCAGTCGTGAGGATGCGGTCGCCCACCGAGAGCGAGTCCTGCAGAACAGTCACCTTGGCCGCCTCCTTCTTCTGCCGGCGGATCCCCAGGAACATCGGGACGAGCAGCGCCAGAATCAGGAGCGGGAAGAGAAAATCCATCTGTAAGTCAACCTCGAGGTATGTCGCACGGTCCGAAGCACTGGTCCCGGTTGGACCGATGCAATACACCAGTGTGCCATCACCGGCCCGGACACCGGTTCGGTCGGCACGGGGCGGGCGTTTCTCCCGGCGTCGGTCAGGGGTCTTCGGGATCGAACAGGGAGGCCTGCGGTTCGTTGACCCGGACCTCGATTCCGCCGGTCACGGCGTCCGGCGGCGGGGTCAGGCCCAGTTGCATCCACGCGGCCGCGGTGGCGACCCGACCGCGGGGTGTGCGGGCGATCATTCCCGCGCGGACGAGGAACGGCTCACACACCTCTTCGACGGTGGCAGGCTCTTCCCCCACCGCGACGGCCAGCGTGGACACGCCGACCGGTCCGCCGCCGAAGCTGCGCACCAGGGCGCTGAGGACGGAGCGGTCGAGGCGATCGAGTCCCAGTTGGTCGACGTCGTACACGGCGAGGGCGGCGTGCGCGATCTCGCGGGTGACGACGCCGTCCGCGCGGACCTCTGCGTAGTCGCGGACGCGGCGGAGCAGGCGGTTCGCGATGCGGGGTGTGCCGCGGGACCGGCTCGCGATCTCGGCGCCGGCCTCCTCGCCGAGTTGCACCCCGAGGATGCCCGCCGATCGCATGAGGATCTGCTGCAGCTCCGCCGGTTCGTAGAAGTCCATGTGGGCGGTGAACCCGAACCGGTCGCGCAGCGGCCCGGTGAGCGCCCCCGAGCGGGTGGTGGCCCCGACCAGGGTGAACGGCGCGACCTCCAGGGGAATGGACGTGGCGCCGGGGCCTTTGCCGACCACGACGTCGACCCGGAAGTCCTCCATCGCGAGGTAGAGCATTTCCTCCGCCGGACGGGCGATGCGGTGGATCTCGTCGATGAACAGCACGTCGCCCTCGACGAGGTTGCTCAACATGGCGGCCAAATCGCCGGCACGCTCGAGCGCCGGACCCGACGTCAGCCTCAATGAGGAACCCAGTTCGGCGGCGATGATCATCGCCATGCTGGTCTTTCCCAGCCCGGGCGGGCCGGAGAGCAGGATGTGGTCGGGGGTGCCGCCGCGCATCTTCGCGCCGGTCAGGACGAGTTGCAACTGCTCCCGGACCCGCGGCTGCCCGATGAAATCGTGCAGGTTCTTCGGCCGCAGACTGGCCTCGATGTCGCCGTCGCCGGCGACGAGATCGGCCGAGACCGGGGACTCGTCGTAGTCACCGCCGGGTTCGGGATTCATCTGGTCTTCCCGAGCAGGGAGAGGGCGGAGCGCAGCGCGGACGAAGTGGTCGAATCGGGGGCCTCGGCGAGGACGGAGTCGGAGGCCTGTTCGGCCTGCTTGGCCGGGAATCCGAGCCCGACGAGCGCTTCGACGATCTGGTCGCGGACCGATCCAGGGCCGCCCGCACCGAGCGGCACCGCCCCGGACGTGGACGCGACCACGTCGACCTTGTCGCGCAATTCGACGACCATCCGCTCGGCTCCGCGCTTGCCGATGCCCGGCACCCGGGTGAGGGCGGTGACGTTGCCCTCGGCGAGCGCGGCCCGCAACGCGTCGGGTTCGAGGACGGCGAGTGTCGCCATCGCCAGGCGCGGACCGACACCCGACACCGTCTGGAGCAGCCCGAACAACTCCTTGGACTCCGAGTCGGGGAACCCGTACAGCGTCATCGAGTCCTCGCGGACGATCATCGCCGTGACCAGCCGGGCCTCGGTTCCCCGCTGCAGCCCGCCGAGGGTGGCCGGGGTCGCGTTCACGCGGTACCCCACCCCCGCGGATTCGATCACCGCATGGTCGAGGGCGATCTCGAGCACCTCGCCGCGGACGGACGCGATCATCGTGTACCTGCCTTCTTCACTTCGGCCAGCCGGGCCTGGTAGCGACGTTTCTGTTCGGCGGCCGCGGCCTCGGCGCGGGCCATGCGTTCGATCATCGGCGCCCGCCAGCAATGGCAGATCGCCAAGGCCAGCGCGTCCGCGGCGTCGGCCGGTTTGGGCGCGGCCGCCAGCTTGAGGATGCGTGTCACCATCGCCGTCACCTGAGCTTTGTCGGCCGATCCGCTCCCGGTGACGGCCGCTTTGACCTCACTGGGGGTATGGAAACACACGGGGATGCCGCGGCGTGCGGCGGCGAGGGCGACGACGCCGCCCGCCTGCGCGGTGCCCATCGCGGTGCGCACGTTGTGCTGGGAGAACACCCGCTCGATCGCCACGACCGCCGGCCGGTGCAGATCGATCCACGATTCGGCTGCCTCGGAGATCCGCAGCAGCCGGGACGACAATTCCAGGTCCGCCGGGGTCCGGACCACGTCGACGGCCACCGGGGTGACGGTGCGACCGTTGCCGCCGTCCACCACTCCGAATCCGCACCGGGTCAGACCGGGATCCACACCCAGCACACGCACGCAAAGCCACCTCTCCCACGCCGAACAGCTGTTCGATAGCTTAGCCGTGGGGTCGGACGTGTCGGCGCATCAACACGCAGAACGAGGCGGGGCGGGCGAGCACCGCTCCCCCGCCCCGCGCCGTGCGTCCGTGCGATCAGTCGTCGAGTTCGGCGAGCACCTCGTCGGAGAGGTCGACGTTGGTGTAGACGTTCTGCACGTCGTCGGACTCTTCGAGCGCGTCGACGAGCTTGAACACCTTGCGGGCCCCGTCCGCGTCGACCGGGACCTCGACGGATGCGCGGAAGTCGGCCTCGGCGGAGTCGTAGTCGATGCCCGCCTCCTGCAGAGCGCTGCGCACGGCCACGAGGTCCGTCGGCTCGCTCACGATCTCGAACGTCTCGCCCAGATCGGTGACCTCTTCGGCGCCCGCGTCGAGGACCGCCATCAGCACGTCGTCCTCGTTCTGGTCGCCCTTCTCCAGGGTGACGACGCCCTTGCGGGTGAACAGGTAGGACACCGAACCCGGGTCGGCCATGTTCCCGCCGTTGCGGGTCATCGCGGTCCGCACCTCGCCGGCCGCGCGGTTGCGGTTGTCGGTCAGGCACTCGATGAGCACGGCGACGCCGTTGGGTCCGTAGCCCTCGTACATGATGGTCTGCCAGTCGGCGCCGCCCGCTTCTTCACCGGCGCCGCGCTTGCGGGCACGCTCGATGTTGTCGTTGGGGACCGACGTCTTCTTGGCCTTCTGGATGGCGTCGTACAGGGTGGGGTTTCCCGCAGGGTCGCCACCGCCGGTACGGGCCGCCACCTCGATGTTCTTGATCAGCTTCGCGAAGGCTTTGCCACGCTTGGCGTCGATCACAGCCTTCTTGTGCTTGGTGGTGGCCCATTTGGAGTGGCCGCTCATGCGATTCAAGCCCCTTTCCTGCTGCTTTTGGCACGCCGAATGCGCGGTTTCAGCTTTGACGATGTTACCCGCAGCCCGGGCGCCCCTGCGCGATCCCGGGGTAACAACTCGCATAAGTCGCCATTGTTTGCATAGAATGCAAACATGTTGATGCGAGTCGACCACGGTTCCAGCACCCCACTGGGCGAACAGATCGCCGCCAATGTGCGCGGTGCGTTCCTGCGCGGCGAGATCGGTGCGGGCGACCGGCTCCCCTCCGCCCGGGCACTGGCCGAGTCCGTCGACGTCAACCTCCACACGGTGCTGCGCGCGTACGCCGCCCTCCGCGACGAGGGGCTGATCGACCTCCGCCGGGGCCGGGGCGCGGTCGTCCGCGCCGACACCGACCCGATTCGCACCGGATTGACCGAAGCCGCACGCACTTTCGTCGCCGAGGCCCGGCGCCTCGGACTCGACACCGAACAGATGCTCGACGTGATCAAGGAGACCACCAGACAATGACGACCTCCCGCACCCGCCTCCTCGCGGCGACCTCGGCCGTACCCCTCCTCGCCCTCGTGATCGCGAGACTCGCGTGGGGCGACGACCTGCCGCCGGTGGTGGCCAGTCACTGGTCCGGCACCGAACCCGACGGATTCAGCGACACGACCACCTACTTCTGGATCGCCGTCGCCGTCTGCGCGATCGCCGCGGGCATCGCCGGCGTCGTCGCAGTCCGGATCCGCACCGACGCCGCCCTCTGGCTGCCCGCGACCGTGTTCACCGGGTGGACGGTGGCCACGACCTGGATCGCCAGTGTCGCCGCCACCGTCCGTACGGGCGCGCCCGAGGCGGCGACGCTGGGCTGGTGGATCGTGATCCCCCTGCTGGGAATCCCGTGGGCTTTCGCCACGTTCGTGCTGCTCCCCCGGCCGCCGCGCGCCACGGAGAACGGCCCCGCACCGACGCTGCCCGTCCCCCTGGCGCCCGGCGAGCGCGCGTCCTGGACCGGATATGCGCGCGGGCGCTGGGCGGGCGTGCTCGCTCTCGCCATGGCCGTTGCCGCGGTCGTGTCCGCGCTGGTCGGCGCACTCTGGCTCGCGGTACTGTTCCTCGTCCTGGTGGTCGCCGGTGGCACCTTCGCGTCGGTGACCGTGCAGGTCGACCGCACCGGGCTGAGCCTGTCGTCGTGGAACGTGCGCTGGCGGCACATCCCACTCGACGCGGTCGACGAGGCGCAGGTGACCGAAATCCGCCCCGGCGAATGGGGCGGCTGGGGTTACCGCTTCTCACCGCGCGGAACGGCGGTGGTGATCCGCGGCGGCGAGGGCATCGTGGTGACCCGCACCGGCGGCCGCCCGTTCGCGGTCACCGTCGACGGCGCCGCTCAGGGTGCGGCGCTCCTCAACTCGCTCGCCGCACCCAGTCCGACGGGTTAGACCCCGCGGACGATGTCGACGAACAACTCGTGCACTCGCCGGTCTCCCGTGACCTCCGGGTGGAACGACGTCGCCACCACGGAACCTTGCCGCACGGCCACGATGCGTCCAGCGGCCGCGCCACCCGACTCGGGCACCCGGGCGAGGACCTGGACGTCGTCGCCGACGCGCTCCACCCACGGGGCCCGGATGAACACGGCCCGCATCGGATCGCCGACGATGCCCTCGAATTCGAGGTCGGACTCGAAGGAATCGACCTGACGGCCGAATGCGTTGCGGCGCACGGTCATGTCGATGGCGCCGAGGTGCTGGGCGTCGGGCCTCGTGTCGAGGATCTCGCTCGCGAGGAGGATCATCCCGGCGCACGACCCGTAGGCGGGCAACCCGTCGCGCAGGCGGGCCTTCAGCGGCTCGAGCAGTTCGAAGATCTGCAGCAGCTTGCTCATCGTCGTCGACTCACCGCCCGGGATCACCAGGCCGTCGATCTTCTCGAGCTCCTCCGGGCGACGGATGCCCACGGCGTCGGCGCCCGAATCATTCAGTGCAGCAAGGTGTTCACGGACATCGCCCTGCAGGGCGAGTACTCCGACGAGGGGACGGGTCATGCCATGTTTCCTGTCTCGATGTCGCGCTGGTCCTGATCGCGCTGGATGCGGGTCAACCCCTCCTGCACCACGGCGGCGACCATGGTGCCGTTCCGGTCGAACATGCGGCCCTGGGTGAGGGCGCGACCGAAGCCGGCGGAGGGTGAGGTCTGGTCGTAGAGCAGCCACTCGTCGGCGCGGAACGGGCGCAGGAACCACATGGCGTGGTCGAGCGACGCGGTCTGGGTGACCACTCCCGGGTGCGGGACCTTCGACGCGCCGAGGAGCGTCATGTCACTGAGGTAGGCGAGGGTGCAGATGTGGAAGACCTGATCGTCGGGCAGCTTGTCGCGGTAGCGCATCCACACGCGTTGCTGTGCGGCGATTCCGGGCGTCTTCCTGGTGGCGTCGGCCGGAACGATACGGACGTCCCATTCCTTCCACTCCCGGTAGAGATCGGTGGCGGCCATCTCCTCGACGGTCTGTGCGTCGACGAGCTCTTCGGGCTCGGGCACCGGCGGCATCGTGTCCTGGTGCTCGATGCCCTCGTCCCCCGAGTGGAACGACGCCGACATGGTGAAGATCGCCTTGCCGTCCTGGATTCCGGTGACCCGCCGGGTGCAGAACGACCGGCCGTCCCGGATCCGGTCGACCAGGTACACGGTGGGTTCCACCGGATTTCCGGGGCGCAGGAAGTACCCGTGCAGGGAGTGCACCTCGAATCGCTCGTCGACGGTGCGGACGGCGGAGACCAGCGACTGACCGGCGACCTGCCCGCCGAACGTCCTCTTCAGCACGGACGGATGAACCGAGCCGCGGAAGATGTCTTTCTCCAGCGCTTCGAGTTCGAGAATGTCCTCGATGCTCGCCATCAGCCCTCCTTCTGTGCCTGGTCAAGGTTATCCGCCCGGTTCGGGCTCGAGGCACCATGGGTGCCATGACGATGTTCACACCGACGAGCCCGGACGGTCTCGTCGCCCTCGTCACCGAACGCTGCCTCGTGGTGGACGGCATCGCCGTCGTCGCGATCGACGCCCCAGACGGCGCCCAGCCGCTGCCCCTTGCCGGCGCGGTCTGTGAGTCGTTGCGGGAGCAGGGCAGGCCCTGTGACGTCGTGTCCCTTCACGACTACGTCCGGCCCGCCTCCCTGCGGTTCGAGCACGGACGCGACGACGAACTCAGCTACCGCACGCTCTGGTTCGACTACGACGCCCTGAACCGGGAGGTGGTGCGGTCGGTCCGCACCGACCGCCGGTGGCTGCCGCGGTTGTGGGACGAAGACGAGGATCGCTCCGCCCGCTGTGCCCGGGTGCCCGCGGCCGACGGGCAGGTGCTGCTCGTGACGGGCCCGATGCTGCTCGGCCGGGACCTCGACTTCGACGTCACCGTGCAACTCCACCTGGGTGAAGGGGCCCTGCTGCGCCGTACCCCGGCCGATCAACGTTGGACCGTGCCCGCACTGCTACGCCGCGCCGCCGACGTCACCGACGAACCCGACCTGCTGGTGCGGTACGACCATCCGCCGAAACCCGCGGTCCGAGCGGGCCGCTGAACCCGCTCACGTCGTGCGCAGGAACCGGGTCAGCCCCTCCTGCACCACGGCGGCGACCAGGTTCCCCTTCCTGTCGAAGATCCGTCCCTGCGCGAGACCCCGGCCGAAGCCGGCGGACGGCGACGTCTGGTCGTACAGCAGCCATTCGTCGGCGCGGAACGGGCGCAGGAACCACAGCGCGTGATCGAGTGAGGCACTGTCGATCTCGACACCGGGATGCGGTGTCATCGCGGAACCGATGAGCGTCATGTCGCTCATGTACGCCAGCGCGCACACATGGAACACGGGGTCGTCGGGCAGCCTTCGGCGGGACCGGAACCACGCCTGCTGCTGCGCGGCCGCACCGCGGATGCGGTCGACCTCGCCGTGTCCGACGATCCGGATGTCCCAGTCGGACCACTCCCGGGCGAGCCAGGCGATCTCCGGGTCTTCGGACTCACTGGCGAACGGCAGCGAATCCGGCGGCGGGACCACCGGCATCTCGTCCTGGTGCTCGATGCCCACGTCCGCCACCTGGAAGGACGCCGACATCGTGAAGATGGCCTGGCCGTCCTGCACGGCGCTGACCCGCCGGGTGACGAACGAGCGGCCGTCCCGGATCCGGTCCACGAGGTACACGATCGGCATCGCGGGGTTGCCCGGACGGAGGAAGTAGCCGTGCAGCGAATGCACCGCGAACCGGGGTTCGACCGTGCGGACCGCCGCCACGAGTGCCTGACCCGCCACCTGACCGCCGAAGGTGCGGGGAAGCATGGTCTCGGTCGCTATGCCCCGGAAGATGTTCTCCTCGAGGCGTTCCACTTCCAGGATCTCTTCGATCGTCGCCATCCACGGCCCTTCCGATGCTCGTCCGCTGACACTCTCCCACGGACCCGCGCACCGGACCGGACCGCACGGGCCCGGGGTGGGGCCTCGTGCGGTGCGAGCGGAAGAGCAGCGCCGGGAGCGCCGGCGCTCGATCAGTGATCGAGCGCGCGGATCACCAGCCGCGTTCGGCGAGCCGGTGCGGGACGGGGATGTCGTCGACGTTGATGCCGACCATCGCCTCACCCAGCCCGCGGGAGACCTTCGCGAGAACGTCCGGGTCGTCGAAGAACGTGGTCGCCTTGACGATCGCCGCGGCCCGCTCGGCCGGGTTGCCCGACTTGAAGATGCCGGAGCCGACGAACACACCCTCCGCGCCGAGCTGCATCATCATCGCCGCGTCCGCCGGGGTGGCGATGCCACCGGCAGTGAACATGGTGACCGGCAACTTACCGGCCTTGGCGACCTCGACGACCAGGTCGTACGGGGCCTGCAGCTCCTTGGCCGCCACGTACAGCTCGTCCTCGCTCAGCGACGTCAGCCGGCGGATCTCCCCACCGATGGTGCGCATGTGGGTGGTCGCGTTGGACACGTCACCGGTGCCGGCCTCACCCTTCGAGCGGATCATCGCCGCACCCTCGGTGATCCGGCGCAGCGCCTCACCGAGATTGGTGGCACCACAGACGAACGGAACGGTGAACTTCCACTTGTCGATGTGGTTGGCGTAGTCGGCCGGCGTCAGGACCTCGGACTCGTCGATGTAGTCGACACCGAGCGACTGCAGGATCTGCGCCTCGACGAAGTGCCCGATCCGGGCCTTGGCCATCACCGGGATCGACACGGCGGAGATGATGCCGTCGATCATGTCCGGGTCGCTCATCCGGGACACGCCGCCCTGGGCGCGAATGTCCGCGGGCACCCGCTCGAGTGCCATCACCGCGACGGCACCGGCGTCCTCGGCGATCTTCGCCTGGTCGGGGGTGACGACGTCCATGATGACCCCGCCCTTCAACATCTCGGCCATGCCGCGCTTGACGCGCGCCGTACCGGTGGTGGGGGTGGTGTCGGGGGTGCTCACAGCGAACTCCTGAGGTGTGGCGTGGATTGATTGCGATAGCGGCATGCGTGAGCGACGACGTTCACGCTGCAGTACCCGATTCTAGGACGAACGCCAGTCCACTTCCGTAGCCAGTCCGCGATTGCTGGCTTTCTCCGGACCTGCGGGCGGCTCAGGTGATCGCGCGCACCTCGGGGTCGTCGGCGGCAACGGCGACCGCTTCGGCCTCGTCGAGGAGATCCGCGAGGTCGTGCGGGTACACGGCCTCACCCGCCGCCGCCAGTTCGCGGACCGTGTCCGCGGTGCACCACCGGTGACCGGTGATGGTGCGGCTCTCGAGTTCGGTGAAGCCGCCGTGATGCGGCTCGAACCCGTCGGTGCGCAGCGCGAAGAACAGTTCCTCGGAGCGGATGAGCTGCCCGTTCCAGGAGAAGATCGCCACCCGGCGCCACATCGGTCCGCGTAGCGACTCGGCCGATGCGGTGTGCCCGGTCTCCTCGGCGATCTCCCGGACCGCGGCGGCGCGGAGGTTCTCGCCCTTCTCGACGGCGCCGCCGATCGTGAACCAGTAGTAGATGTCGGGGACGGTGGGGTCGTGTCCCCGCAGCAGCAGCACCCGGCCCTCACCGTCGAGCAGCACCACCCGGGCGGAGGTGCGGACGGAGTCGAGGGACAGGCCCTCGGTGACCGCGGCCGCGGACGAGCGTTCGGTGATCTCGAAGTACGTCGGCAGCGGGGCCGTGCCGCCGAGGTGCAGCCATCGGACGGGCCGCCGGGTGCGCAGCGCGAGGGTGTCGCGGACGGCATCGTTGTGGAAGCGGCGGGCGATCAGCACCCGCGCCTCGGCGTCGGCGAGTTCCGCCACCAATTGGGGGCGCAGGGTGTCCGGGTCGAGCGACGAGAGTGCGCTGGACAACGCGTTCTCGGCGATCTCCCGGTCGGCCCGGTCCGACCGTTCGGCCCTGGCCGACAGCGCGGCCAGCGACCTGCCCTCGGGTGGGTCCATCGCCGCGGCCGCCGCGCGGACGACCACCGCCCGGCGGGCGAGGGCCGCGTCGAGGGCCTGCCAGGACAGGTCGGAACGGACGTGCAGGCGGTCGAGGCGGTTGGCCGTGCCGTACGCCCACAGGCCGATCACGAGGACGACGGCCGCGACCAGCGCGAGAACCAGGATCGTGAGGGCGGAGAGGGTCACGAGCCGACCTCCCGGACGCCGTCGCGGCCGACGGTGACCGTCTCGTAGACGCGCAGGATCTGCTCGGCCACCACCGGCCAGTCGTATTCGGTGACCACCGTGCGGCCGGCGTCGGTGAGCGCGGCGCTGCGCTCCGGGTCGCCCAGGACCGAGTCGATCCCGGCGGCGAGCGCGGCCGCATCCCCCACCGGCACCAGCACGCCCGCCTGGCCGTCCCGCAGGACCCGGCGGAACGCGTCCAGTTCGCTCGCGACGACGGCGGCACCGGCGGCCATCGCCTCCACCAGCACGATGCCGAAGCTCTCACCGCCGAGGTTGGGGGCGCAGTACACGTCGGCGCTCCGCAGCGCCGACGCCTTCTCGGCGTCGTCGACCTGGCCGAGCAGACGCAGGTTCCCGAACACCGGGCCCGCCTCGCGGCGCAACTTGTCCTCGTCGCCGCGGCCGACCACCAGCACCTCGAGGTCGGGATACTTCTCGACCAGCGCGGGCAGCGCCTTCAGGAGCACGGCCATGCCCTTGCGGGGCTCGTCGTAGCGTCCGAGGAAGAGGATGGTCTTTCCGGGGCGCGGGTAGCCGGGCAGCGGTTCGGCGTTCGCGAACGCCGGGACGTCGACCCCGTTGGGGATTTCGACGGCGTCGGAGCCGAGCGATTCCACCTGCCAGCGTCGCGCGAGTTCCGACACCGCGATGCGACCACTGATCTTCTCCAGGTACGGCTGGAGCACACCCTGAAACGTGCTCAGCACCAACGACTTCGTCGTCGAGGTGTGGAACGTCGCCACGATGGGGCCCTCGGCCACCCGCATGGCGAGCATCGACAGGCTCGGCGCGTTGGGCTCGTGGATGTGCAGGACGTCGAAGTCGTTGTCCGAGATCCAGCGCCGGACCCGGGCACTCGCGGCGGGGCCGAAACTCAGCCGGGCCACCGAACCGTTGTAGGGAATGGCGAGGGCGCGTCCCGCCGACACGACGAAACCGGGCAGGTCGACGTCGTCGGACGCCGGGGCCAGGACGCTCACCTTGTGCCCGCGCTCGATCAAGACCTCCGCGAGGTCGACGACGTGGGCCTGCACTCCGCCCGGGACGTCGAACGAGTACGGGCAGACCATGCCGATCTTCACGAGTTCTCCATGCGGGAGAGCCTCGCCTGCGACAGATCGGACAGCCACAGCGGCTGGAGCATGTGCCAGTCCTCGGGATGGGCGGCGATGTTGGCCTCGAACCGGTCCGCCAGGGCCTGGGTCGCCGCGGCCACTCCTGCGGTCGTGTCGATCGGCGGGTCGATGCGGAAACCCCACCCGCCGTCGGTGAACCAGCAGTGCACCGGCAGCAGCGGCGCACCGGTGTCGATCGCCAGCTTGGCGGGACCGGCGGGCATCCGGGTCGGTTCCCCGAAGAACGTCACCGGGACCCCCTTCTTCGCCAGGTCGCGTTCACCGAGCAGGCACACGATGCCGTTGTCCCGCAGCCGCTCCGACAATTCCACGAACGGGGGGTGCTCGCCGCCGCTGAGCGGGAAGATCTCGAAGCCGAGGCCTTCGCGGTAGTCGACGAACCGCTGGTACAGCGATTCGGGTTTCAGCCGTTCGGCGACCGTGGACAGGCCACCCCAGTGCTGGGCGCACCACACGCCGGCCATGTCCCAGTTGCCGCTGTGCGGAAGTGCGAGAATCGCGCCCGTGCCTGCTTCTTTCGCGGCGTCGAGGTGCTTCTGTCCCTCGATCAGCTCGTCGAGGGCGGCGCCGGTCTTCACCAGATCCATCGACGGCAGCCGGAAGGCCTCCCGCCAGTACCGCGCGTAGGACCGCATCGACGCCCGCATCAGCGTGTCCGGCACCTCCGCGGCGGGCACACCCAGCACGCGGGCGAGATTGCGGCGCAACTGGTCCGGGCCACCGTTCCGGACGGCGAAGTCCGCTCCCTTGTCGAACAGGGTGACCGCGGCCTTCTCGGGCAGGGCACGCACCAGCCGCCAGCCTGCCGCGTACCCCAGGTCGCTGAGGCGTTCGGACACGCCGCTCACTGCGCGGTCGCCTGTCCGTCTTCCGGCGTCGCGTCCGCGGGCGGCAGGGGCAGCACGTCCCGCGCCCCCGGCGACCTACGGACCGCCAGAACCCGCTGGAACACGGTGATCACGCTGCCCACCGACAGCAACCACATCGCGGCGTGCACGGCCCACGGCACTCCGAGTCCCGTGACGCCGGCGCCTACGAGCACGATGATCAGCCGATCGGGTCGCTCGATGAGCCCGCCGTCGGCGGACAGTCCGCTCGCCTCGGCGCGCGCCTTGGCGTACGAGATCACCTGCGAGGTGACCAGGCACAGCAGCGTCGCGATCAGCAGCGGTTTGCTGTTCTCGTGGTAGACCGCCCACCAGGCGAGACCGGCGAAAATCGCGCCGTCGGCCACCCGGTCGCAGGTGGCGTCGAGGACGGCGCCGTACCGGGTTCCGCCGCCCCGTGCGCGTGCCATCGCGCCGTCCAGCATGTCGAACATCACGAACAGCCAGATGAACATCGCTCCCCAGAACAGATGTCCGCTGGGAAACAGCGTGACGGCGCCCGCCACGGTCGCCACGGTGCCGATGACGGTGACGGAATCGGGGGTGAGCCCGGTCTTGACCAGGGCCTTCCCCAGCGGCGCCGTCACCTTGGACACGGATGCCCGTCCGAAGAAGCTCAGCACCTCTCCACCCCGTTCTTCACTTCCTGCCAGGAACCCCGAACGCGTGAGTCAGCGACTCGCGCGTCATTCATCTATCGCGTCATTCATTCCAGGCCTTCGCCAGCAGCCCCCGGGTCTCGCGCAGCAACTGCGGCATGACCTTGACCCCGGCGAGGACCGTGATGAAGTTCGCGTCCCCACCCCAGCGCGGAACGATGTGCTGATGCAGGTGCTCGGCGAGCGAACCGCCCGCCGCCGCACCGAGATTGAGGCCGACGTTGAAACCGTCCGGTCGCGACACCCGTTTGATCACGCGCAGCGCCTGCTGCGTGAACGACATCAGCTCGGCGCTTTCCTCCTCCGTCAGGTCCTCCAGCGCCGCGACCTTGCGGTAGGGAACCACCATCAGGTGCCCCGGGTTGTACGGGTACAGGTTCAGCACCGCGTACACGTGCTCCCCGCGGGCGACGATCAGCCCGTCCTCGTCGTCCATCTTCGGGATGTCGATGAACGGCTCGTTCGGGGCGTCCTTCGACTTCGGCGTCTCGGCGATGTACGACATGCGGTGCGGCGACCAGATCCGCTGGAGGTGATCGGGTTCGCCGGGACCGCGGTCGACGAGGCGGCCGGGGCCGCCGAGCATCTCGTCGGCCGTCACGTCGTCACCTCCGGTCATGTGCGTCACCCTTCCTGACCGGATTGCAGCAGTTCCGCCGTCGGCGAGGCGTTCTCGCGGCGGCCGATCCACTCGGTGACGATGCGCACGGCGTCGTCCACGGGCACGCCGTTGACCTGGGTGCCGTCGCGGAATCGGAAGCTGACTGCGCCGGCTTCGACGTCGCGCGCACCCGCCAGCAGCATGAACGGCACCTTCTGCGCCGTGTTGTTGAAGATCTTCTTCTGCATGCGGTCGTCGCTCGCGTCGACCTCGGCGCGGATACCGGCCGCCTTCAACCGCTTCACGACGTCGAAGAGGTGATCGGCGAACGTCTCCGCCACCGGGATGCCGACCACCTGGACGGGCGCCAGCCAGGCCGGGAACGCGCCCGCGTAGTGCTCGGTGAGCACCCCGAAGAACCGTTCGATGGACCCGAAAAGGGCCCGGTGGATCATCACCGGCCGCTGCTTGGTGCCGTCGTTGGCGGTGTACTCGAGGTCGAACCGCTCGGGCAGGTTGAAGTCGAGCTGAATCGTCGACATCTGCCAGGTACGCCCCAGGGCGTCCTGCACCTGCACCGAGATCTTCGGGCCGTAGAACGCGGCGCCGCCCGGATCGGGAACGAGGTTCAGCCCCGACGACTCCGCGACCTCGGCGAGCGTCGCCGTCGCTTCCTCCCACACGGCATCGTCGCCGACGAACTTGTCCGGATTCTTGGTGGACAGCTCGAGGTAGAAGTCGTCCAGTCCGTAGTCCTTCAGCAGACCCAGGACGAACTGCAGGGTGGTCGCCAGTTCGTCGCGCATCTGCTCGCGGGTGCAGTAGATGTGCGCGTCGTCCTGCGTCATGCCCCGCACGCGGGTCAGGCCGTGGACGACACCCGACTTCTCGTACCGGTACACCGAACCGAACTCGAAGAGCCGCAACGGCAGTTCGCGGTACGACCGTCCACGGGAGCGGAAGATCAGGTTGTGCATCGGGCAGTTCATCGGCTTGAGGTAGTAGTCCTGGCCCGGCTTGCGCACGGTGCCGTCCTCGTTCAGTTCCTCGTCGATGTGCATCGCGGGGAACATGCCGTCGCGGTACCAGTCCAGGTGACCCGACACCTCGTAGAGGTGGCCCTTGGTGATGTGGGGGGTGTTGACGAACTCGTACCCCTCGTCGACATGGCGCTTTCGGGAGTAGTCCTCCATCTCGGTGCGGATGATCCCGCCCCGGGGGTGGAACACGGGCAGTCCCGAGCCGAGCTCGTCGGGGAAGCTGAACAGGTCGAGTTCCGACCCCAGCTTGCGGTGGTCGCGACGCTCGGCCTCGGCGAGCAGTTCCAGGTGCTGCTCCAGCGCCTCCGCCGACTCCCACGCGGTACCGTAGATGCGCTGCAGGTCGGCGTTGTCCTGGTTACCACGCCAGTACGCCGCCGAGCTGCGGGTGAGCTTGAACGCCGGGATGTGCTTGGTGGTGGGAATGTGCGGGCCGCGGCACAGGTCTCCCCACACCTTCTCGCCGGTCCGCGGGTCCAGGTTGTCGTAGATGGTGAGTTCGTTGCCGCCCACCTCCATGATCTCCGGGTCGTCGATTCCCGACTTGTCGTCGATGAGTTCGAGCTTGAAGGGCTCGTTCGCCAGTTCGGCGCGTGCCTCCTCCAGCGAGTCGACGACGCGGCGCGAGAACCGCTGCGATCCCTTGACGATCTTCTTCATCCGCTTCTCGAGGTTCGCGAGGTCCTCGGGAGTGAACGGGCGTTCAACGGCGAAGTCGTAGTAGAAGCCGTCCTTGATCGGCGGGCCGATGCCGAGCTTGGCCTCGGGGAATTCCTGTTGGACGGCCTGCGCGAGGACGTGCGCCGCCGAGTGGCGGATGACGCTGCGGCCGTCGTCGGTGTTCGCCGCGACCGGTTCGACCTCGACGTCGGCGTCCGGCACCCAGGACAGGTCCTTGAGCTGGCCCTCCGCGTCACGGACCACGACGACGACGTCCGGGCCCTTGGTCGGGTAGCCGGCCTCCCGAACCGCTGTACCGGCCGTCGTCCCCGCGGGCACCCGGACGACGGTGGCTGGGGCGGCGGATGCGGGGGTGCTCACGGCGATGTTCTCCTAGGTGAGGTGTGCGGTGCAGACATGGTGAATGTGCCAGCCCATGTTATCGGCCCAGCAGTGACACCCAATCATGCGTCCGGCTAGAGCGGGCTCTCCAGCCACGGGTAGTCGAGGCCGATCCACGTCCCGACGAGACCGAACGTCCCGAGCAACCACAGCGTGGCGAGGACGACGGCACACGTCAGCAACGCGCCCAGCCCCTTGACCACCAGCGACTGCCGCGAGAACCAGTCCATGAACTTGTCGTAACGCTGCCGCGCGTAGTGCAGCAACCGGTGGGCCCACTCGAACTCGGACGCGAGAATCCCGAGCCCCGCGAACACGATCAGCCATCCGGGCCCGGGGTACGGGATCGCGACGATCCCGGCGGCCAGCACGAGAACGCCGATCACCCCCACCACGATGCGGTACGCCAGGTTGAGGCTCGGGCGCGCGGCGACGTGTGCCCGCCACCGGCGCCAGCGGCTCTCCGCTTCCTGGAACGGCGACAGATCCGAGTCGTCCACGTCCCTGTTCTCGGGCGCGGATCCCGGTCGAGCTTCTCTGCTGGTCACCAGTCCACCCTACCGACCGCGACCTGCGGTCACCCCTTCACACAGACGACCTGCCGCAGGTGGGCCACGACCTCGACGAGATCGGCCTGCGCTTCGATCACCTGCTCGATGTCCTTGTAGGCGCCGGGAATCTCGTCGATCACACCGGCGTCCTTGCGCGATTCGACGCCGGACGTCTGCCGCACCAGGTCGTCGACGGTGAACCGCTTCTTCGCCTTCGTGCGGCTCATCGTCCGTCCCGCCCCGTGCGACGCCGAATTGAAGGACAACTCGGAGCCCAGGCCCCGCACGACGTAGGACCCGGTACCCATCGACCCGGGGATGAGCCCGAGATCACCCCGGCCCGCCCGGATCGCCCCCTTACGCGTGACGAGCATCGGCTCGCCGTCGACGATCTCCTCCGACACATAGTTGTGGTGGCAGGAGATCGGCTCGTCGAACCGCACCGTCCTGCCGGGAAGGGACTGCCGGAAGGCCCGCATCACCAGCGTGAGCATGACGGCGCGGTTCCGGGCCGCGTATTCCTGCGCCCACGTCAGGTCGTGGCGATACGCATCCATCTCCTTGCTGCCTGCGAGGAACACCGCGAGATCACGATCGACCAGCCGCTGGTTGTGCGGCAGGGCCCGCGCCACCGCGATGTGCCGCTCCGCCAGTTCCTTGCCGATGTTGCGTGACCCGGAGTGCAGCATCAGCCAGACCTCGTCGGCGTCCGACAGACACACCTCGATGAAATGGTTGCCGCCGCCGAGCGTGCCGATCTGCTTCATCGCCCGCGATTCCCGGGACTGCACGCCGGAATGCAGGTCGCCGAACTCCTGCCAGAAGCGATGCCACCCCTTCTTCACTCCCCCGGCATCCGGACCCAGTGCGCCGACGTTCACCGAATGCTCGTGCATGGCGAAACCGACGGGCACCGCCCGCTCGATGTGCGACCTCATCGACCGCAGGCTGTCGGGCAGGTCGCTCGCGGTCACATCGGTCCGGACCGCCGTAATTCCGCAGCCGATGTCGACGCCGACCGCCGCGGGGGCGACCGCCTCCCGCATCGCGATGACGGAACCGACCGTCGCACCCTTGCCTACGTGGACGTCGGGCATGACGCGCACCCCGTGCACCCACGGCAGGTCGGCCATGTTCCGCAACTGCTGCAACGCAGCCTGCTCGATGGTCTGCTCCTCCGCCCACATCAGTGTCGGCGCGGTGGTGCCTTCCAGCCTCACGGGGAACATGGGACTTCAGTCCTTCGGTAGCGGATCACCCGGGAATTTACGGCCGGCTCAGTTCATTGTCCGTCGCACCTGAGAGCGGCAACAACCGATTTTCCGGGTGCGCACACGAAAAAGAAGAGGCCGTTTCCGATTTCGGAAACGGCCTCTTCTCTGTGTGGTCCCGGCTGGGATCGAACCAGCGACCTTCCCGGTGTGAACGGGACGCTCTTCCACTGAGCCACGGGACCGAGGCGCGCCAGATACTCGCGCTCGAACGAGTTGGAACATTAACAGACCGAGCGGCCGAACGAAAATCACCCCGATGGGATTCGGGTGGGATTCGGGTGGGATTCGTGCCGGCCCCTTCCCGCGGCACGCCCGCGCCCCGGTCCCGTTCACGCCGAGTTCACCCTCTGATGCCTTGACCTGCAGATTTGTAACTATCGCGGATGGTCGGCTAATGTTCTCAACCGCACCACGGAGAACATTCTCCGCGAGTTACACGGTGCATGCGGACGTGGCGCAGCTGGTAGCGCACAACCTTGCCAAGGTTGGGGTCGCGGGTTCGAATCCCGTCGTCCGCTCGAGAGGTTGGACTCAACCTTTACGGTGGAGTGGCCGAGTGGTGAGGCAACGGCCTGCAAAGCCGTGCACACGGGTTCGATTCCCGTCTCCACCTCGCGCGATTAGCTCAGCGGGAGAGCGCTTCCCTGACACGGAAGAGGTCACTGGTTCAATCCCAGTATCGCGCACCGAGATAGATGCTAGATGCTCGACTGTTAGTGTTTGACTTGCTCGACAGTGACGGCCCCGCACAGGGCCATCACGAATGCGGACGTGGCGCAGCTGGTAGCGCACAACCTTGCCAAGGTTGGGGTCGCGGGTTCGAATCCCGTCGTCCGCTCTCTTTTTTCCGTCCCGCGCGATTAGCTCAGCGGGAGAGCGCTTCCCTGACACGGAAGAGGTCACTGGTTCAATCCCAGTATCGCGCACCATTTCGCGTTCAACCGAAAAGTTCACGACGTGCGGCCCCGGTCATCGACCGGGGCCGCACGTCGTTGTGCGTCAGGCGGGCCGGAGCCGGTTGGCGCCGGAGATCATCGCGCGCAGAGTCGATTCCGTGCGGGACTCGCCGATTCCCATCGCCCAGAGCCGGATGCCGGCGCTCTCGCAGAGCAGGAAGGTCGCCGTGCGGTGCCCGATCTCGTGCTGATGGAAAGACAGGATCTCGATCGCACACCCCGCGTCGTACAGCATGGACGTCATGGCGGAGACCGGGCCGGGCGCGCTCGCACCGGTCTTGCAGATCGATTCGCCGATGCCGAGGGTGGCTTCGAAATCCCACATTCCGGGCCCGGTCTTCGTTTCCGACCAACTACCCAGGCGGAACGGTCCGTTGCACGGTGCGTAGACGGCGACGAACGCGGTCCAGGTCATTCCGGCGGCTTCGGTGCGGAGTTCCGACGGCAGCGACTTGCCGTGGCGCGCGGCGAACGGGTCGGCCGCAGGTGCCGACGAGGGAAAAGACGAAGCAAAAGAAGTGTTGGCGCTCATTTTCGTGGTCTTCCTGAAAGGAGGGAGGACCAACGCGTAGCTCAACGACCCGCAGCGAGGGGTCGGTCCGTATCAGACCCCGCTACGGCGGAGAACTACGAGAATGCGCTGCATGGAGGACACTGTAAGCGACAACCGTCCGCGGAGACAACCCCGAGTACGTGTCGTAGCGACGGGCACGGCGACGGCCGGGTGACGAAATCGTTACCCCCGCTTCTGGAACGTGAGGAAATCCTCATGTATCGTCGAACTTGCCATCCACCCCCCCGATGGCAATGAGCCCCAGCCATGACCCCCCATCCAAGGCTGGGGCTCAGTCTTGTTCCGGGCACCCCGCCGACCCGCGCTTTCGGACATATCACCCGAGATCCGGAGAACGCTGCACATCCCCGCGAAGTATTGGACACTCGTCCAATAAGAGACCAGGATCGCTGCACTCGCGGCGGGGATGTCCACGATCGAAGGCCGGCCACATGACGGATTCACCACGCGCGGACGTGTCCGCCGAACGATCGGCACGGATCGCCGCATCGGTCGCCTTCGGTCTGCAGGGTTTTCTCCTCGCGGCCGTCCTCACGCAACTGCCGCAGTACCAGGACCGATTCGGGTTCGATGACACGGTCATCGTGGTCGCCGTCGTGACGGTGTCGCTCATCGCCGGAGCGGGAAGCATCCTCGCCGAGCACCTGGCCCGCCGATTCTCCAGCAGAGCGGCACTGCAACTCGGGCTCGCGACGATCGCGGCCGCAGGCGGAGCGCTCGGTTTCAGCCCGAACACCGCCGCCTTCTTCGCCTGCCTGTCCGTGTACGGCGCCGGACTCGGCATCGTCGACGCCGCCGCCAACATGCAGGCGGTGTCGATCCAGCACGCCTACGGCCGCTTCGTCCTGTCGTCGTTCCACGCGGTGTGGAGCGTCGGTGCGATTGCCGGCGCGCTCTTCGTCGCCGCGACGTCGGCCCTCGGCGTGGGTGCCGCCGCCGCGCAGCTGACAGCGGCGTTCGTCGTGATTGCCGGCCTCGCCTACTGCGGGCCCCGGCTCCTCCGGCGCCGGGAACCGGCAGGCACCGCCGCACCGGCGACCGGCCCTGTCGCCGTTCCGGTTCCGATCCGGGCCCTGCTCGCACTCGGTACCGCGATGGCGTTGTTCTACGCCATCGATTTCGGTGTCGCCAACTGGTCCGCGCTGTACGTCAGGAACGTCCTGCTCGCGGATGCGGGTACGGCCGCCCTGGCGCTGGCCGCGTACCAGTGCGCGGCTCTGGTGTCGCGGTTGAGCGGCGACTTCTGGGTCGCGAAGTACGGCGAGATCGCCGTCGTCCGTGCGGGTTCGGCGGTCGGTGTCGCCGGAATGGCGGTCGTCGTGTTCGCCGGGTCCCCGGCCGTCGCCATCGCCGGATTCCTCGTCGTGGGCCTCGGTGTCCCGGTCGTCGCTCCCCTGTGCTTCAGCGCCGCCGGACGACTGGCGCCATCCGGACAGGTCGACGACGTGGTGGCGCGGATCAACCTGTTCAACTACGCGGGAACCCTCGTGGGTGGGGCGATCATCGGCGGCGTCGCCGCCGCGACCAGCCTGCGGACCGGGTTCGTGGTTCCGCTGCTGTTCGCGGTCGGGCTCCTCCTTCTCGCGCCCGCGTTCGCCCCGGACCGGGACAGCGACGAGCAATCCGAGTGGGCCCCGGATCGCGACTGACGGCGGATGTTCTACTTAGGTCATGCCGACTTGGGGATGGTTCGTGATCGCGGTGGGAAACGTCTACATCGCGGTTCTGGTCTCGTCGCGGTCCTGCCGCGGCGGCTCGCACACCCCACCCGACCTGCATCCCGCATCGACGTGGCGGCACCTCGACGACACCACCCGCGACGAGGTGACGTGCCTGCTGGACCGGGGCCGGACCACCGAGGCGATCAAGCTTCTCGTCGCGCGGGACGGAATCGGCGTGCGGCACGCGAAGGCCACGGTCGAGTACGGCCGGAGCATTGCGGCGATCAGCCTGCTGCGGGACAGTACGGGGATGACACTTCGGGAAGCGAAGGACGCGGTGGATCAGCTGTGACTGTCGAAATCGACCCCGCGGGAATCTGGGATTCCGAGGCGATCGCCGACGTCGCGGCGGCGACGTTCCCTCTCGCGTGCCCGCCCGGGGCGACGCAGGACGACATCGCCACGTTCATCGACGACGTGCTGTCCGCCGAACGGTTCTCCGAATACCTCACCGACCCCGACCGCACCGTCCTCAAGGTCACGCACGGCGGGGCGATCGTCGGCTACGCGATGCTGATCGACGGGGATCCCGCCGACCCGGACGTCGGCAGGGCCGTGACGCTGCGGCCGACCACCGAGATCAGCAAGCTGTACGTGCTGCCCGGCAATCACGGAACCGGCGTCGCGTCCGCACTGATGGATGCGATCGTCGAACGCGCGGTCGCGGCGGGGTGCGCGGGGCTGTGGCTGGGCGTGAACCAGGAGAACGTTCGAGCCCAGCGCTTCTACGCCAAGCACGGATTCACGCAGGTCGGAACGAAGACGTTCGTCGTCGGCACCCAACTGCACCACGATTTCGTGATGCAGCGGGCGCTGTAGCGAGCCGGATCAGCTCGCCGCGACCTCGAAACGCGACAGCGCCAGCAGGCGCGACGTGGCACGCAGGTACTTCTTCCGGTACCCGCCGGCCAGCATCTCGGGGGTGAAGATCGCGTCGAGCTTGGCCCCGGCCACGGTGACCGGGATGCTCGCGTCGTAGAGGCGGTCGGCGAGGACCACCAGCCGCAGCGCGACCGACTGGTCCTCGGCGGGGTGGACGCCGTCCAGGAACACGGCCGGAATGCCCTCGACCAGCTTGTTGTAGCGGGACGGGTGCAGCGTGCTGAGGTGCTTGCACAGGGCGTCGAAGTCGTCGAGGGTCGCGCCGGGGATGCTGTCGGCGCGCTCGGCGAGCTCCTCCGAGGAGATCGGGTCGGGGGCCGGCGGCAGGTCGCGATGGCGGTAGTCGGGTCCGTCGACGCGGATCGTCTCGAAGATGGAGCCGAGCTTCTTGATCTCCCGCAGGAAGTCCTGTGCGGCGAACCGGCCCTCACCGAGCTGGCCGGGCAGCGTGTTCGACGTCGCCACGATGGACACGCCGCGTGCCGACAACTCCGACAGCAGGCGGGAGACCAGCATGGTGTCGCCCGGGTCGTCGAGTTCGAATTCGTCGATGCACAGGACGCTGTGGTCGGACAGCTGCTCGACGGCCTTGTTGAAGCCGAGGGCGCCGACGACGTGCGTCAGCTCCACGAACGTGCCGAACGCCTTGGGCGACGGGACGCTGTGGAAGATCGAGGCCAGGAGGTGGGTCTTGCCGACGCCGAAGCCGCCGTCGAGGTAGAGACCGGCACCGGTGGCCGGCGTCTTCTTCCCGAACAGACCGCGTCGACCGCCGCTGCGGATCTTCACGACCTTCTTCGCGAACTCCTCCGCCGTCTGGACCGCGGCGGCCTGGCTGGGTTCTGCGGGATCGGGAATGTACGACGCGAAGCTCACCTCGTCGAACATGGCCGGGGGCACCATCTGAGCTACCAACTGATCAGCGGGGACCACGGGGCTGCGATCGACAAGACGTGCATGCATACAAGCAGGGTATCCACGTGTTGTGATCACCAACATGCACCGTGTACATATTGCGACATTTTTCACACCGGACAGTCCGCCCGCCCGGGAGGAGTCCAGCGAATCGACCGCGAACACGCTGCGCGAGCTGTACGCCTACCCGGCGGAGACCCCGCGGCCGTGGCTCCGCGTCAACTTCGTGAGCAGCATCGACGGCGCCGTCTCCGTCGACGGGGTCAGCGGGGCGCTCGGCACCCCCGCGGACGCACTGGTCTTCGAGACGCTGCGGGAACTGGCCGACATCGTGCTGGTCGGGGCCGGAACCGTCCGGGCGGAGAACTACGGCGGGGCGCGCGTCGGCGCCGAGGGCCGGCGACGCCGGGTGGCCTCGGGGATGCCGGAGGTCCCGCCGATCGCCGTCGTGTCCGCCCGCGCCCACC
Source organism: Rhodococcus sp. USK10 (assembly GCF_019378875.1). Lineage (NCBI taxonomy): Bacteria > Bacillati > Actinomycetota > Actinomycetes > Mycobacteriales > Nocardiaceae > Rhodococcus > Rhodococcus sp. USK10. The sequence goes on along the minus strand of NZ_CP076048.1, from coordinate 8,141,939 downwards.
TCGACCCGCAGGCCCGCCTGTTCACGGACACCGAGGTGGCGCCGATCGTCGTCACGTGCGCGGACGCGGACCCGGCGCGGATCCGCGCCCTCGCCGATGCGGGCGCCCGGATCGTCACGGCCGGCGACGGGCAGATCAGCAGCGAGAAGCTGATCGCGGCGCTGGACGACCTCGGACTGCGGCGGGTGCTCTGCGAGGGCGGACCGAGCCTGTTCGGGCAGCTGATCGCGGACGACGCCGTCGACGAGGTCTGTCTGACCACGGCCCCGGTGCTCGCCGGGGGAACCGCCGGTCGCGTCGCTACCGCACCGAATGCCCGGATCACCGCGATGACTCCCGCGCACATCCTCACCGACACCGACGGCACCGTCCTCACCCGATGGGTGCGGCTGCCCCGCCCGTAGCGGAACCTGGCAGGGTGGTCGCCATGCGCAGATCGGTGTTGCTCGCAATGGTTCTCGTGGTGTGCACCGCGTGCGGAGCCGGACCGTCCAACCGCCCGCACGTGGCAGTCGAGCGCGAGGGCGGCGGCAGCGAACCCACCGCGACCGAGACCGAGAACCCCGACGCCGCCCCGCCCGTGCTGCAGACCCCGAAGAACGACCTGGCGTGGACCGACTGCACCCAGAGCACGCTCGGCGCCCTCGGCCCGGGCACGACGGCCCCCGCCGGGCTCATCTTCGAGTGCGGCTCCTACGAGGCGGCCGTCGACGAGAGCGGCACCCTGCCCGGGACCTTCACGATGGGCGCGATGCGGGCGCGGCTCGCCGACACCCCCGAGAACGCGGCCCCGCTCGTGCTCACGTCGGGATCGGACCGGTCGTCGACCGCGACGCTCGCAACGCTGAGCACCGGCGGTCTGACGTCACTGCTGTCGACGCGCCCGGTGGTCGCGGTGGACCGCCGCGGGATCGCCGCTTCGCAGGAGATCGAGTGCCTCACCCCGGAACTCCGCAGCAGCCTGGCGAATCTCGGGCAGTTCGACCCGGGAACGGGTGACCAGGTCGACAAGGTGACCGCGCTGGGCCGCGACGCCACCATCGCGTGCACCGACTACCTGCAGCCGCAGGAACTCGCGTTCGACAGCACCCACGCCGCCGACGACATCGAGGAACTGCGCCGCACCTGGGACGTCGACGCGCTCGGGATCCTCGCCACCGGCAACGGCAGCGCCGTCGCGCTCAGCTACGCCGCCAAGTACCCCGGCCGGGTCGGCCGGCTCGTCCTCGACTCCCCCGCCGTCACCACGGTGGACGCCGCGACCGTCACCGAGCAGCAGGTGGCGGGTCAGGAGGCGGCGTTCGACGCGTTCGCCCGCCAGTGCACGGCCCTGAACTGCTCCCTCGGCGCCGATCCGCGCGCCGCGGTGACGGACGCCGTCACCCGCGCCGCGAACGGGCAGATCCCGCAGGTCTCTGCGAACGCCCTCCTCACCGCGGTGTCCGGGACGCTCGCCGCGGCGGGCGGCGACCAGCAGGGCCGCGTCCGGGCCCTGTCGGATGCCGTGTCCGCCGCCCTCGCCGGGAACACGGCCCCGATCCTCGCGGCGGTCGCGCAGGCCGAGGCCGCTTACGAGAGCGACGGCCAGTTCATCACCCGCTGCACCGACGGCCAGCAGTGGCCCGCGCCCGACCGGGTCCGGGAACTGCAGAAGCTGTGGAGCGAACGGTTCCCGCTGTTCGGCCCGAACGCCGCCGTCGGTCTGCTCACGTGCACGTCCTGGCCCGCGACCGCGCCCCCCGCCCTGCCCGGCGAGCTGGCACTGCCGGTCCTGGTGCTCAGCGGCACCGCCGACCCGGTCGTCGGGAACGCCGGGGTGGGGACGGTGACGGGGGCCGTGTCGAGTGCAGGCGCCGCGACGGCGACGCTGACGTGGCACGGCAGCGGCCACCCCGCCACCCATTCGGACTGCGCGCAGAAGTCGATCGTCACCTACGTCACGGACGGGGTGCTGCCGCCGGACGGCAGCGCCTGCCCCGCCTAGCCGAGGTGTTCCGCCCGACACCCACAGGGGGTGCGTGACCGCACGTCAGGGCTTCTCGGTGTACCGTGCCGTGGTGTTCCTTCGACAACTCGAACCGCGCACCGGGCGGACTGCCAACGAGGTAATCAACTTCGCGCTGTGGCCGATCGCCGTCATGACCGTGCTGCATCGAGTGGTCGTCAAGGCGGTCAACGGGTACATCACCGACGACTTCCGGCCGGTCTACAACGCCGCCCTGGCCTTCCTCAACGGGCGTCCCGTCTACACCGCCAACTTCAACTGGGTCGACCCCCACTACCTGTACCCACCGTCCGGGACGCTGCTGATGGCGCCGATCGCGGTGATCGACCCCGAGAAGTCCCGCTGGTTGTTCATCATCGCCAACGCGATCGCCATCGTGATCGCCCTGTACCTGCTGCTGCGGCTGTTCGGCCTGGGATTGAACTCCATCGCGGCCCCGATCCTGCTGCTCGCCACGTTCTCGTCCGAGACCGTCACCAACACCCTGGTCTTCACCAACATCAACGGCCTCGTCCTGCTCGGCGAGATCGCGTTCCTGGTGTTGCTCATGAAGCGCAAGGACATGTGGTCCGGTGTGGCCATCGGATTGACGTTCGCGGTCAAACCGATTCTCGCCCCGCTGCTGTTGCTTCCCCTGGTGCGCGGACAGTGGAAGGTGTTCGTCACCGCGATCGGCATCCCCCTGATCCTCACTGCCGTGGCGTGGCCACTGTCCGCGGACCCGATGGACTTCGTGCACCACACGGTGCCGTACCTGATGGAGTCGCGCGACTACTTCAACAGCGCGATCGTCGGCAACGGCAAGTACTACGGGCTTCCCACCGGCCTGATCTGGGCGCTGCGCGGCGTCTTCGCCGCCATCGTGCTCTCGTCCCTGTGGCTGCTGTACCGCTTCTACCGCCACGACGAACTGTTCTTCGTGGTCACCACGTCCGGTGTTCTGCTGACGGCGTCGTGGCTGCTCGGTTCGCTGGGCCAGATGTACTACTCGATGATGCTGTTCCCGCTCCTGATGTCCGTGGTGCTGAAGAATTCGGTGATGCGGAACTGGCCGGCGTGGCTGGCCGTGTACGGCTTCATGAGCTACGACAGCTGGCTGTCGAGCCGGTTCATCGAAGCCGGCCGGACCGCGGAGTACATGAAGACCACGCTGGGGTGGAGTCTGATGCTCCTCGTGATCTTCGGGGTGCTCACCGTCCGGTACGTCACGGCGCGACGCGAAGGTCGCCTCGACCGGGGCATCGATCCGGCGTTCCTCCTCGAACCGGGCGAGACGATCCCCGCGACTCCGCGGGAGCCGGAACCGGACGAGCAGCCGCAGGTCGAGTCGGCCACCGCCAAGACGTAGCTCTGTCACACGCCGGGGCCTCACGGCCGGAATCGGCGAAACGTATTAGCGTGGAGCCATGAGTTCGCAGCAGCAGGATCCCACGCAGTCCGCCCCGAAGGTTGCTCTCTCCGACAGCGAGTGGCGCGAGAAACTGACTCCCGAGGAGTACGCGGTGCTGCGCCAGGCCGGCACCGAGCGCCCCTTCGTCGGCGAGTACACCGACACCAAGACGGAAGGCGTCTACCACTGCCGCGCCTGTGGCGCCGAACTGTTCCGCAGCACGGAGAAGTTCGAATCGCACTGCGGGTGGCCGTCGTTCTTCGACCCGGCCGACTCGGACGCCGTCATCCTCCACGAGGACACCTCGCTGGGCATGCGCCGCGTCGAGGTGGTCTGCGCGACGTGCCACAGCCACCTCGGCCACGTCTTCGAGGGCGAGGGCTACCCCACCCCCACCGATCAGCGGTACTGCATCAATTCGATCTCGCTGGTTCTGGAACCGGCCGGCGAATGATCGCAGGCGGATCGAACGCCCGGATCGGCGGCAGCTCGCCGTCGTAGCGTTCGATCTGCACGAGCACGTGCTGGCCCGTGCAGCCGTGGGCGAGTGACGACGTGCCCACGTCCGGGGTCAGCACGTTCGGGTTCCCGTGCACGCAGAGCGAATCCGGGTCGGTCGCGTCGAGGGGGTCGTACCAGGCCCCCGTCGACAGCTGCACCACACCGCGGCGGACGCCCTCGTCCACCACCACACCGGCGAGGCACGCGCCCCGGTCGTTGAACACGCGGACGACGTCGCCGCCGGTCACTCCGCGGTCGGCGGCGTCGTCCGGATGGATGCGCAGCGGTTCACGGCCCCGGATCTTCGACTTCTGGCTGGTGCCGCCGTGATCGAGTTGGCTGTGCAGGCGGGTGCGCGGCTGGTTGGCGATCAGATGCAGCGGGAACTGCCGGGCCCGCGGGCCGCCGAGCCATTCCTCCGGCTCGTACCAGCGGGGGTGTCCGGCGCAGTCGGCGTAGCCGAATCCGTCGATGTCCTCGGAGAAGATCTCGAGCCGACCGCTCGGGGTGCCGAGCGGGAACTTCACCGGATCCGCCCGGAAATCGCCGAACAGGATCAGATCGTCCTCGGTCCGCATCCGCACGTGGCCCTGCGTCCAGAAGTCGTCGAAACTCGGCGCCGGTCCGCCGTCCGCGCGCACGAAGTCCCGCCACTGCCCGTACAGGTGCTCGAGCCACTGCCCGGACGTGCGGCCCTCGGTGAACTTCTCGCCGACACCCAGTTTCCGGGCGACGGCGGCGAACGTGTCGTAGTCGTCCCGGGAGTCGGCGTACGGCGTCACCGCGGCGTGCATGGCGACGAGCAGCGGATCGTTGCGGGTGCAGCTGATGTCGGCCCGCTCGAGCGACGTCGTGGACGGGACGACGATGTCGGCGTGCCGGGCCATCGGCGTCCAGTAGGGGTCGTGGACCACGATCGTGTCGGGCCGGGCCAGCGCGCGGCGCAGACGCGGAATGTCCTGATGGTGGTGGAACGGGTTGCCGCCCGCCCAGTACAGCATCTTGATGTCCGGGTACGTCAGCCGCTGACCGTCGTAGTCGAACGGGGCACCCGGGTTCAGGAGCATGTCCGAGACCGCGGCCACGGGGATGAAGTCGCGGACCGGGTTCAGTCCCTGGGGAAGGGTGGGCAGCGGGTACGGGACCGGGGCGAGCCCGGGCTCGTTCATGGAACCGTAGCCGTGACCGAAACCTCCACCGGGAAGGCCGATCTGGCCCAGCATCGCGGCGAGGGTGACACCCATCCACGGGGCCTGCTCGCCGTGCCGGACCCGCTGCAGCGACCAGGTGACAGTCACCATCGTCCGGCCCGCCGCCATCCGCCGGGCGAGGGCCACCAGGTCCGGGGCGGCGATGCCGGAGATCTGCTCCGCCCATGCCGGTGACTTCGGGACACCGTCGGAGCGTCCGAGGAGGTAGTCCTCGAAGCGGTCGTAGCCGACGCAGTGGCTGCCGAGGAACGCCGTGTCGTGCAGGCCTTCCGACGCGAGAACGTACGCGAGGGCCAGCATGATCGCGACATCGGTGCCGGGCACCGGCGCGTGCCGTTCGGCGACGCCGTGCACGTCGTCGCTCAACGGACTGAACGAGACGACGGATCCGCCGCGCCGCCGCAGGGCGTCGAGGGCGTCACGGGTGGGATGGTCGCTGGTGCCGCCGTGATTGACACCGGTGTTCTTGAGGGGGACGCCGCCGAAGCACACCATGACGTCGGTGTGCTCGGCGATGAGCTTCCAGGACGTGGAGCGGGCGAACATCTTCCAGTGCGTGCCCACCACCCGGGGCATGACGACGCCCGTCGCGCCCAGCGAGTAGCTGTGCACCGAACGGGTGTAGCCGCCGAGGGTGTTCAGGAACCGGTGGACCTGGCTCTGCGCGTGATGGAACCGGCCCGCGCTGGCCCACCCGTACGAACCGCCGTAGATCGCCCTGTTGCCGTGGGTGTCGATCACCCGACGCAGTTCGTTCGCCAGCCGCTGGGTCAGCTCCTCCCAGTCCACCGGCACGAACTCGTCGGAACCGCGGGAGGTGCTCGGTCCCGGGCCGTGCTCGAGCCACCCCCGGCGCACGACCGGACCGGTGATCCGCGCCTTGGTGCGAACCGACCCGGCGAGGTTGCCCAGCACCGGTGACGGGTCGGCGTCACCGGTGTACGGGTGCGCGGCCACGACGTCGCCGTCGGCGACCTCGGCCTCGAACATGCCCCAGTGCGACATGTGCTGGTAGCGGGGCGCCCCGAGGGCCCCGTCGGCGTCACTCATTTCTCGTGCGTCAGATCACGGCAGAGCCGCGACGAGCTTCTCCACATCCACCCGCGGGCCGGTGAAGAACGGCACCTCCTCGCGGACGTGCAGCCGGGCCTCGGTGGCGCGCAGGTCGCGCATGAGGTCGACGATGCGGTACAGCTCGGGCGCCTCGAACGCGAGGATCCACTCGTAGTCGCCGAGCGCGAACGCGGGCACGGTGTTGGCGCGGACGTCCTTGTAGGTGCGGGCAGCCATGCCGTGGTCGGCGAGCATCTTCCGGCGCTCGTCGTCGGGCAGCAGGTACCACTCGTAGGAGCGGACGAACGGGTACACGCAGATGTAGTTGCCCGGATCCTCGCCGGCCAGGAACGCCGGGATGTGGCTCTTGTTGAATTCGGCGGGACGATGGCACGCGACGTTGCTCCACACGGGCTTGCTCGCGCGGCCCAGGGCGGTGGTGCGGCGGAAGTCGGCGTACGTCGCCTGCAGGGCCTCGATGCTCGCCGAGTGCGTCCAGATCATGAAGTCGGCGTCGGCGCGCAGTCCCGCCACGTCGTAGAGCCCGCGCACCACGACACCCTTCTCGGCCTGAGCTTCGAAGAAGATCCGCGCCTCCTTGATCACAGCTTCCCGGTCGTCCCCGAGTACACCGGGTTCCACCTGGAACACCGAGAACATGAGGTAGCGGATTTCAGAGTTCAATGCGTCGAAGTCGAGGCGTGCCATGGGTCTATCCTGCCACTCGCCCGGAGAGCCGTGCAGCCGCCGTCGTCGCAGCGGCTACGCACGCGGGTACACCCACCCCCCGCAGGAGCGCCCCGGACACCTCGACACAGTCCAGACCTGCGATTTCCTGCTCGATCACCGCCACCCGCCCGAGGTGGCCGGGACCGTACTGCGGCAGTCCGCCGTGCCAGCGCTGGACGTACGCGGCGACGGGTTCCGCGGACACGCCGGTGACGGTCGCGAGGTCGCGCCGGGCCGCCGCGATCAGCTCGTCGTCGGGTGCGTCGACGACGGCGGCGTCGCCGAACCGCCCGAACGACGCCCGCACGAGAGTGACTTCCCGCTCGGCGAGGTGCGGCCACTTGCGACTCGACAGGGTGAACGCCTTCGCGCCGAGCGACGTGTCGGTGGCGACCAGGATCCCGGAGTTCTGCGGGATGTCGGTGCCGGCAGGCAGGGCCAGCGCGACGACGGCCGAGGAGGCCAGCGGGATGTCGGCGGCGGCCGCCGACGCGCGGGGTGCGATACCGGCGAGCAGTTCGGCGAGCTGCGGAGCGGGCAGGGCGAGCACGACGCCGTCCACCCGGCCCACAGGGTTTGCCGACCAGCCGTCGCCGTCGCGGTCGAGCGTTTTTATTCGCTCGGGCACGATCTCCGCGCCCGTGGCGTCCGTCAGGGCGCGGAGCAGGACGCCGTAGCCGTCGCGCAGCGCCCCGAACACCGGTCCCGAGGCGGGAGGGGGAAGTGCCTCCGCCACGGCCGCGGACAGGCTCGTGGCACCGCGGTCGAGGGCGGCTGCGAGGGTGGGGAGGGCGGCGCGGACACCGATGGTGTCCGCCAGCCCCGAATAGACCCCTCCGAGAAGCGGATCCACCGACCGCCGGACCACCTGCGCACCGAACCGGTCGCCGACCAGCGCACCGACGGCGACGTCGGCGCCCGGTGTCCAGTCGAGGGGCACCGTCCGCTCCCCCGCCACCTGCGCGAGGGTCCGGTCGTCGACGAGGCCGCGGAGGCTGTTCTCGTCCGCGGGGATCCCCATGAGGGTATCGGCGGGCAGCGGGTGCAGGGCGTTCTCGGACCAGATCAGCGGACGCAGTCCGGCCGGGTGCACGAGCTGGTCGGCGAGACCGAGTTCGCCGAGCAGGGCAGGCAGTTCCGGGCGCCGCGCGATGAAGGCTTCCGCGCCGACGTCGACGGGCTCCCCGGCCAGGTCCACCGTGCGCAGCTTGCCCCCGAGCCGCCCCGCGCCGTCGGCGACGACGATCCGGGCATCAGGGCCGAGCCGTTGCCGCAGGCGGTACGCGGCCACGAGCCCGGAGATGCCGCCGCCGACGACGAGAACGTTCGGCGACGACCCGGTCACAGGGAGTGCACCAACTCGACCAGTGCGGTCAGCGCGCCCGGGTCGGTGTCGGGCAGGACGCCGTGACCGAGGTTGAAGATGTGTCCCGTCGCACCCGCGGCGAGGGCCGCGTCGGCCTCCGCGGTGATGCGGCGCACCTGCTTCTCGACCGCCGCCGGTCCCGCGAACAGGACCGCGGGGTCGAGGTTGCCCTGCAGCGCCTTGCCCGGACCGATCCGGCGCGCCGCGACGTCCAGGGGAATGCGCCAGTCGACGCCGACCACGTCGGCCCCCGCCTCGCCCATCGCACCGAGCAGCTCACCGGTTCCGACGCCGAAGTGGATCCGCGGCACCTTCGCGCTCTCCACCTCCGCGAACACCCGCTCGGAGTGCGGCAGCACGAATTCGCGGTACTCGGCCAGCGACAGCGCGCCCGCCCACGAGTCGAACAGCTGGATCGCGTCGACGCCGGCACGCAGCTGGGTCTGCAGGAACGTGATGGTGGTGTCGGCGAGCGTGCCGAGCAGCGCGTGCCACGTCTTCGGGTCGGAATGCATGAGCGCCTTCGTGCGCTCGTGGTTGCGGCTCGGCCCGCCCTCGACCAGGTACGAGGCGAGGGTGAACGGGGCACCGGCGAAACCGATCAGCGGCGTCGAACCGAGTTCCGCGGTGAGCAGCTGCACGGCCTGCGCGACCGCGCCGACCTCCTCGGGCACGAGGCGGGGCAGGGCGGCGACGTCCGCGATCGACCGGACCGGGTTCGCGACGACCGGGCCGGTGCCGGCCACGATGTCGAGATCGATGCCTGCGGCCTTGAGCGGCACCACGATGTCGGAGAACAGGATCGCGGCGTCGACCCCGTGCCTGCGCACGGGCTGCATGGTGATCTCGCAGACCAGTGCCGGATCGAAGCACGACTCGAGCATGCCGATCCCCGACCGGATCTCGCGGTACTCGGGAAGCGAACGGCCCGCCTGCCGCATGAACCACACCGGGCGCCGGCCTGGAGCGCGACCTTCCGCGGCCGCCAGGAGGGGTGCGTCGGGGAGCACCCGCCTCGCGGCGTACGTCGCCCGTTCGCTCATGCCTGCATTGGTGCTTTCCAACCCGCTCATCGGTCCTCGCGCTCTCTGCCTGCTCGAATTTCGGCAGCTCTCATGCTGCCATGCCGCGGCTCCGCCGCCGATCGGCCCTGCTCGGCGCGCCTCCGACGAGATGCAAGGGTCCGGGTCTAACGTCCCGAGCTGTGACGACTTCGGGATCACCCGCCGAACCGGCCGAGTTCCGCGCCGCCGTCGAAGCGATGAATTCCGCGCAGGTCCGTGCGGACATCGAGCTGGGTCCCATCCGGCCCCCGCAACGGCTCGCTCCGTTCAGCTACGCCGTCGGCGCAGAGGTCGTGCACGAGGACACCGGGGTCGTCGCCGAACAGAGCGAGGGTGACGCGTTCGGCAGATTGATCCTCCTGTTCGACCCCGAGGGCGACGAGGCGTGGAACGGCACGATGCGGCTGGTCGCCTACATCCAGGCCGACCTGGACGCCGCGGTGGCGTCCGACCCGCTCCTTCCCGAGGTGGCGTGGAGCTGGCTCGTCGACGCACTCGAGTCGCGCCACGAACCTCTCAACGCGCTCGGCGGGACGGTGACGGCGACGACGTCGGTGCGCTACGGCGACATCGCCGGTCCCCCGCATGCGCATCAGCTGGAACTGCGCGCGTCGTGGACGGCGACGTCGGTCGAACTGGCCGCGCACGTCGAGGCGTTCTGCGAGGTGCTGGCGTACGCGGCCGGTCTGCCGCCCGCCGGGGTGGCGCAGCTGAAGACGCTCGGCGGCAAGTAGTCAGGCTGATTCGGTACCTGCGGCCGTGCCCGCGGCGGGGACGTCGGTGGTGGCGCTGCGCGACCATTCCAGGAACCGCCCGACCGCCTGCGTGACCGAGATGCTGCGGATCGAGGGGAACACGTCGAACGCGTGCTGCGCGCCCTTCAGTTCCGCGTAGACGACGGGGTTGTCGGACACCTGCCGCAGTTCGTCGACGAAGATCCGCGCCTCGGCGACGGGAATGAGCGAATCGCTCGTCCCGTGGATCACGAAGAACGGGGGCGCGTCCGCCCGGAGGTGCGCGAGCGGCGACGCGGCCCGGTAATCGTCGGGGAAGGTGGCGTTCTTGCCGAGCACCATCGGCATCAGTCCGGAGTGCACGCGCTGGAGGACCGCCTTGATTCCGGTGTCGCCCGCGAAGTCGTAGACGCCGTAGTACGGGACACACGCCTGGACCGACGTGTCGACGTCCTCGAATCCGGGCTGCAGCCGGCTGTCGTTCGCGGTGAGTCCGACCATGGCGGCGAGGTGGCCGCCCGCGGAACCGCCGGTGACGGCGATGAAGTCGGGGTTGCCGCCGTACTCCTCGACGTGCTCCCGGAGCCAGGCCAGGGCCTGCTTGATCGCGATCAGGTGTTCCGGCCATTTCGCCTTCGGCGACAGCGGGTAGTTGACGGCCGCGCACACCCATCCCCGCGAGGCCATCTCGAGCATCAGCGGCAGACCCTGCTGATCCTTGTTCCCGATCACCCAGCCGCCGCCGTGGATCTGGAGGAGGACCGGGCTCGTCGACGGCAGGTCCTGCCGGTGGTAGATGTCCAGGCGGGCCCGGCGCCCACCCGGCCCGTACGCGAGGTTGCGGACCCGGGTGACGGCCTTGTTCCGCATCCAGAACGGGTTGAGGAGTTGCCGCCACACGGGTCGCCCGGGATGGTCGATGGCGTGGTCGCGGTCGGTGTAGTTCTCGCCGAGCGTCTCGACGAGCGCGGATTCGGCTTCGGCTCCGGCGCCCCGGCCGGTCGCGATGACGGCGGCGAGCCCGGCGGCGGAGGCGGCGGCCAGTGCGAGACCGACACGGTCGCTGCGGGTCCGCGTTCCGTGACGGGCCGCGTGCTGGGCGGCGTCGGCGGCGGTCACGGCGAGGAGGTGGGGTGCGAGTTCGGTGGTCAGCCACCCCGAGAAGAAGGCGACCACCGAGGTGGGCGCGCCGGGCAGGGGACGCAGGGCGTTGGCGGCGAGTGCGGCGCCGACGGCCTGCCGGAGTACGAAGCCTCGGGTCATACCTCCCACCGTAGAACATGTTCTAATCGCGCGGTTGCGCGCCCCACACCTCTGCGCGGGCGGATCGAGAACGGCACCGAGCGCCGCCTCGTCGACCCACCGTCGCGCGGACCTCGCGGTCCCGCGATTCGTTGGACCAGATTCTAGAACGTGTTCTAGTATCGGTTCATGCAGCGACTCAGCGGTCTCGACGCGTCCTTCCTCTATCTCGAAACGTCGACGCAACTCCTCCACGTCTGCGGAGTCATCGTTCTCGACGTCTCGACGATTCCCGGCGGCTACACGTTCGCCGGACTCAAGGCCGAACTCGGCGCCCGCACCGAGGCGATTCCCGCGTTCCGGCGCAAGCTGCAGGACTCCAGGTTCAACCTCGACCACCCGGTGTGGGTCGAGGACACCGACTTCGACATCGACCGGCACTGCCACCGCGTCGCCCTCCCCGCCCCCGGCGGCCGCGACGAGCTGGCCGAACTGTGCGGCGACATCGCGGGCATCCCCCTCGACCGCGCCCGGCCGCTGTGGGAGATGTGGGTGATCGAGGGCCTCGAGGACGGTTCCGTCGCCGTGATGTCGAAGATGCACCACGCCGGCGTCGACGGGATCACCGGCGCCAACATGATGGCCCAGCTGTGCGGCCTCGAACCGGACGCCCCGCGGCCCGACCGCGACGACTCCGCCGAGAGCGCGGGGCAGGCGAGCACGCTCGACATCGCCGTGGGCGGGCTGCTCGCCGTCGCGTCCCGGCCCGCGAAACTGCTGCGGATCGTCCCGCAGAGCCTGACGCTGCTGCCCCGCTGGATCGGCCGGGCCCGGCGCGGCGAGGCGATGCCTGCGCCGTTCACCGCACCGCGCACGTCCCTCAACGGCACGCTGACCAGCCACCGCAATCTCGCGTTCACCCAGCTCGACCTCGACAAGGTCAAGACGGTCAAGAACGCGTTCGACGTCAAGGTCAACGACGTCGTTCTCGCCCTGTGCTCGGGCGCACTGCGGAAGTACCTGCGCAGCCGCAGGGAACTGCCCGACAAGTCGCTGGTCGCGATCGTCCCGGTGTCGGTCCACGGAAAATCGGACCGGCCCGGCACCAACCAGGTGTCCGGGATGTTCACCCAACTCGGCACGCAGATCGAGGATCCCGCCGAACGTCTGCTGGCGATCGGCGAGCACAACTCGACGTCCAAGGAACACAACGAGACGCTCGGCCCGAGCCTGCTGCAGGACTGGTCGCAGTTCGCCGGCCAGGCCGTGTTCGGCACGGCGATGCGCCTCTATTCGACCCTCGGCCTGGCGGAACGGCATCCGGTGGTCCACAACCTGGTGATCTCGAATGTGCCGGGGCCAACGGTCCCGCTGTACTTCCTGGGCGCCCTGATCCGGGCGATGTATCCGCTGGGCCCGATCTTCCACGGCGCGGGACTCAACGTGACGGTGATGTCGCTGAACGGTCAACTCGACGTCGGCCTGATGAGCTGCCCGGAACTCGCGCCCCACCTCTGGGACCTCGCCGACGCGTTTCCGGCGGCCTTGGACGAGCTCGTCGAGGCAGCGGGGAACCGGCCGTGAACCCGCCGGTGCGCTGCGGGAATCCCGAAGAGACGTAGAGTCAGCTGTCATGTCCGAAGTCACCGACGACGCCTCGTCACCCGTCCCCGCCGAAGAACCCGGCAGGCAGGTAGTACCCCTGCTCGCACCCCGGGACGGCGTACCCGACGTGGTGACCACCGCGGAGGGTGTCGCGAAGGCCGCGGCCGCGCTGAGCGAGGGCACCGGGCCGCTGGCGGTCGACGCCGAGCGGGCGTCCGGCTTCCGCTATTCGGCGCGGGCGTATCTCGTGCAGCTGCGCCGGGAGGGCGCGGGGACGGTGCTCCTCGACCCGATCCCCACCGCCGCCGATCTCGCCCCGCTGGCGGAGGTGATCAATCCGCTGGAGTGGATCCTGCACTCCGCCGACCAGGATCTGCCGGGTCTCGCGGAGATCGGTCTGGCGCCGGCGACGCTGTTCGACACCGAACTCGCGGGGCGCCTCGCCGGGTTCGATCGGGTCGGCCTCGCCGCGATCGTCGAGCGGACACTGGGCCTCGAACTGCGGAAGGGGCACGGCGCCGCCGACTGGTCGAAGCGTCCGCTGCCCGACACGTGGCTGAACTACGCAGCCCTCGACGTCGAGGTCCTGGTCGAGTTGCGGAACGTGATGGCCGCGGAACTCGAGGAGCAGGGCAAGAGCGACTGGGCGGCACAGGAATTCGAGCACATCCGGCTCGCCGGGCCACCGCGGCCCAAGCCCGACCGCTGGCGCCGGACGTCGCACATCACGTCGCTGAAGACGCAGCGGCAACTCGCCGCCGCGCGCTCCCTGTGGCAGGCCCGCGAGGACCTGGCCCGCAAACGCGACGTCTCCCCCAGCCGGGTGCTTCCGGATTCGGCGATCATCGACGCCGCGACAAAGGACCCCCGCAGCATCGAGGCGCTGCGGGCGCTGCCGGTGTTCGGCGGTCCCCGGCAGCGGCGGCATTCCCGGATCTGGCTGCAGGCGCTCGAGGATGCCCGGGCGCTACCGGACTCCGAACTCCCCCGAAGACCCCGCCGTTCACGGGCCCCCCGCCCGCAAGCCGGTGGGCGCGGCACGACCCCGACGCCGCGGAACGGCTGACGGCGGCCCGCGCCGCGCTGGCCGCCCTCGGGGCGGAGGTGTCGGTGCCGGTGGAGAACCTGGTGACCCCGGAACTCGTCCGGAGGCTGTGCTGGGACTGGGCGGCTCCCGAGGACGGCGCCGAGGCGGCGATCGACCGGGTGCTCGACGCGGGCGGGGCGCGACCCTGGCAGCGGATGCTGACCGTGCCCCGGCTGGAAGCCGCGCTGCGCGCCGCGGCCGAGCAGAAGAGCTCCGCCGACGACTGATCGCGAGCACCGACACGCGGGGTGAGCGCGTGAATTCCCGATGAGGTACCCATTAAGTTACCCGTGAGTAACGGTAGGGGTACGCTGGTCTGGAGGCCGGACGCCTGGCCGTGATCCGGAACCAAACTGCTCCATCAGGAGGAATTCGCGTGGCTCCATCCACCACAACTCAACGCAACGTCGTATTCGTCGACGGCATCCGCACTCCGTTCGGCAAGGCCGGCCCCAAGGGCATGTACGCGGAGACCCGCGCGGACGACCTCGTCGTCAAGACCATCCGCGAACTGCTTCGCCGCAACCCCCAACTCGACCCCGCGCGCATCGACGAGGTCGCCATCGCCGCGACCACGCAGACCGGTGACCAGGGCCTCACCATCGGCCGCACCGCCGCGATCCTGGCCGGGCTCCCCGAGACGGTCCCCGGTTTCGCCATCGACCGCATGTGCGCAGGCGCCATGACGTCCGTCACCACCACCGCGTCGGGTATCGGCTTCGGCCAGTACGACGTGGTGATCGCCGGCGGCGTCGAGCACATGGGCCACCACCCGATGGGTGAGGGCGCCGACCCGAACCCCCGGTTCCTGGCCGATCGTCTCGTCGACCCCAGTGCCCTGGTCATGGGCAACACGGCCGAGAACCTCCACGACCGATTCCCGAGCATCACCAAGGACCGCACCGACGCGTACGCCGTCGCCAGCCAGAACAAGTACGAGGCCGCCCGCAAGGCCGGTTTCATCGCCGACACCCTCGTCCCCGTCGCCACCCGCTCCGCCGCGGGCTGGGGGCTGGCCACCGAGGACGAGCCGCCGCGTCCGGGCACCACGATCGAGGACCTCGCAAAGCTGAAGACGCCGTTCCGTCCCGCGGGCCGCATCACCGCGGGCAACGCGGCCGGTCTGAACGACGGCGCCACCGCCGCTCTCCTCGCCGGTGAGGACACCGCCCTCGAACTCGGGCTGCCGATCGGCATGCGCATGGTCGGATTCGCGTTCCAGGGCGTCGACCCCGCCGTCATGGGCATCGGACCGGTGCCCGCCACCGAGAAGCTGCTGGGCCGTACCGGTCTGAAGATCGAGGACATCGGCCTGTTCGAGATCAACGAGGCGTTCGCCGTCCAGGTCCTCGCGTTCCTCGAGCACTACGGCATCGCCGACGACGATCCGCGAGTCAACCAGTGGGGCGGCGCCATTGCGTGCGGCCACCCCCTCGCGTCCTCCGGTGTCCGCCTGATGACCCAGCTGTCCCGCCAGTTCGCCCAGCGCCCCGACGTCCGCTACGGCCTGACCACGATGTGCATCGGTCTGGGCATGGGCGGAACCGTGATCTGGGAGAACCCGAACTTCGATGGAGCCAAGTAGATGACCGACATTGCAACGGCATTCGCCGACGAGGTCGTGACCAACGCGTACACCAAGATCGTCGCGGTACCGGGCATCGAGGGCCCGGTCGCGCTGATCACCCTCGACAACGGTTTCGACCACACCAAGCCGTCGTCGTTCGGGCCGGGTGGCCTGGCGGCACTCGACGCCGCCCTGGACGAGGCGTTCGCCGCCCACCCCGTCGCGATCGCGATCACCGGCAAACCCTTCATCTTCGCCGCCGGGGCGGACCTCAAGGGTGTTCCGAGCATCACGAACCGTGACCAGGCGCTCGAACTGGGCCGCCTCGGGCACAAGGTATTCCGCCGGCTGCGCGAATCGTCCGTGCCGACGTTCGCGTTCGTCAACGGCGTCGCGCTGGGCGGCGGCCTCGAGGTCGCGCTGCACAGCCACTACCGCACCGCCTCCGAGAGCGCGGGCGCGCTGGGTCTGCCCGAGACGTTCCTCGGGCTGGTTCCGGGCTGGGGCGGAACGCAGTTGCTGCCCAACCTCATCGGCCCCTCGAACGCCGTCACCGTCGTCCTCGAGAACGCGCTGAACCAGAACCGGACGCTCACCCCGAAGAAGGCCCTCGAACTCGGCGTCGTCGACGCGGTGTTCGGCTCGGCCGACTTCCTCGAGCAGTCGTTCGCCTGGGCCGCACAGGTTCTGGCCGGCGAGATCACGCCCGCGCGTCCCGAGATCGACCGGGGCAAGGGCTGGGACGACGCGATCGCCCGCGCGAAGGCAATCGTCGAGGGCAAGACCAAGAACAACGCACCCGGACCGGCCAAGGCCGTCGAACTCCTCGAGCTGGCCCGGACCACCGATCTCACCGACCCGGCTTCGCTCGACAAGGGCTTCGCCGCCGAGGACGAGGCGCTCGCCGACCTTCTGCTCGCCGACGAGCTCCGCGCGGGCCTGTACGCGTTCGACCTGGTGAACAAGCGGGCCAAGCGGCCCGCGGGCGCACCGGACAAGTCGCTCGCGCGCAAGGTCACCGGCGTCGGCATCGTCGGGGCCGGCCTGATGGCCAGCCAGCTCGCGATGCTGTTCGTCCGCCAGCTGAAGGTGCCGGTGGTCCTCACCGACATCGACCAGGAGCGCATCGACAAGGGTGTCGGCTACGTCCACGGCGAGATCGACAAGCTGCAGGGCAAGGGCCGGCTGTCCCCCGACGCCGCCAATCGCCTGAAGGCACTCGTGTCCGGCTCGCTCGACAAGGCCGCGTTCGCGAACACCGACTTCGTGATCGAGGCGGTGTTCGAGAACCTCGATCTGAAGAAGAAGATCTTCGCGGAACTCGAGGAGTACATCGCCCCCGAGACCATCCTCGCCACCAACACGTCCTCGCTGTCGATCACCGAGATGGCCGCGGACCTGAAGCACCCCGAGCGGGTGGTGGGCTTCCACTTCTTCAACCCGGTCGCGGTGCTGCCGCTGCTCGAGGTCATCAAGGGCCAGAAGACCGACGACGCCACCCTGGCAACGGCGTTCGCCACCGCCAGGGCGCTGAAGAAGTCGGCCGTCGGTTCCGCCGACCTGCCCGGGTTCGTCTTCAACCGGCTCCTGATCCGCACCCTCGGTGAGGTCATGAACGCGGTCGACGAGGGCACCCCGTTCGAGGTGGCCGACAACGCCATCGCCGAACTCGGCATGCCGATGACCCCGTTCACGTTGCTCGCGCTCGTCGGTCCGGCGGTCGCGTTGCACACCGGCGAGACCCTCGCCGCGGCGTACCCGGAGCGGTTCCACAACTCCCCCGGGCTCGAGGCGCTGGTCGAGGCGAAGAAGCCGGCCGTGTGGAGCTACGGCGCCGACGGCACGCAGGTCGTCGACCCCGACGTCGCGGCACTGTGGAAGCAGGGCGACACGGCGTCCACGGCCGCGGAGGTTCTCGAGCGCACGCGGCGCGCGTTCGCCGAGGAGATCCAGATCATGCTCGACGAGGGTGTCGTCGCGGCGGCCGAGGACATCGATCTCTGCCTGATCCTCGGCGGCGGGTTCGGCTTCTGGAACGGCGGCATCACGCCGTACCTGGACCGCACCGGCACGTCCGAGGCGGTCAACGGCAAGCGGTTCCTGGCGCCGGGCGTCGCGAGCGTCTGACCCCCAGGTGAGTGGCGATGTGTGCCCCGGCACGCATCGCCACTCACCTGCTCAGGCCACGGGGACGTGGTCGGCGGCGGCGAGGGCCTGGCGGGCGTAGGCCCGCACGTCGGCGTCCGTGTCCTCGAGTGCGGCGGTGAGGGCGTCGACGGCGCCGCGGTCGCCGGTCCACCGGCCGAGTGCGAGGACGGCGGCCTTGCGCACGTCGAGGTGCGCGTCCGTCAGGGCGTCCGCCAGCGCGGGCACTGCGACGTCGGGTTCCGCACCGGAAAGTGCCCGGGCGGCGCCCTGCCGGATCTGCCAGGCCGACTCCTGCAGCGCCGCTGTCGCGAGCGCGACGTCGTCGCCGCGGCAACCGAGGCTCGCGAACGCCGTCAGCGCGGCGGCGCGCACCAGCGGATCCCGGTCTCCGGCCAGTGTGCGCACCGTCTCGACACCGCCGAGTCCGACGGTGGCCAGGCCGTGCGCGACGGTGATTCGCACTTCGCGGTTCTCGTCGTGTGCTCCCTCGGCCACCGACTCCCACCTGTCGAGCGACACCAGGGCCCGGACCGCTTCGATCCGGACGTGGTGATCGGCGTCGGACAGTGCGGCCAGGAACTGCTCCGCCGAACCCGCGTGCAGGGCGCGCAGGACGTCCACCACGGCGGCCCGGACCACGGCGTCGCCCGACCCCAGGTGCTCGGCCAGTCCGTCGCCGGACGGCAGCACCTCGACGAGTTCGCGGAGTCCGTCGGCGGCGGCGCGGCGCACCGTCACCGCGCCGTCGCCGAGCGCGTCGACGAGGGCGGCACCGAATCCGTCGGGTGTTCCCTCGGTCAGCACGGACAGTGCCGTGACGCGGACCTGCGGATCGGCGTCCTGCAGATACGGTGCGAGTTCGGCGACGCTCGGAGCGTCGAGTCCCAGGACCGCGACGATGGCCGGTGAGGACGGCTCCTGCCGGACCGGCACCGCGATGCGGGAGCGTTCCTCCACCGGCGCCCGGCCGCCGACCAGCGGCGGCTGAGCGACGGGAACGACGGTCCGGTCCACGGGAGGAAGGGAATCGAGTCCGGGCACCGGCACGAAGTACGGCTCGACGGGCCGCTTGAAGAACTCCATGTCCCCGTTCTCGCCGCGCCGCAGATTCAGGTGATAGCCCCATTCGTCGTCCCGCTGCTCGGGAAGATCGGCGCGTTCGTGGTACAGCCCCCACCGGCTCTCGGTCCTGGTGAGAGAACTGCGGGACGCCATTTCCGCGCAGTCGCGGATGAACGTGACCTCCGCGCAGCGCATCAGCTCGTGCGGGGTGGTCGCGCCCATCCCGGCGATCTCTCCCACCATCCGTTCGAACGTCTCGACGGCGATCGACAGCTTCGTCGCCGTCTTCGGCGGTGCGACATAGTCGTTGACGAAGCGGCGCAGCTTGTACTCGACCTGCGGCTGGGGCGGACCGTCCGGGTTGCGCAGCGGCCGGTAGATCAGCTCGTGCGCGGCGGCCAGTTGCTCTTCGGGCAGCGCGTCCGGCGCCTCGACGTCGGGCAGGGTGCCGGTGGCGTGGGATCCGGCGAGGTCGCCGTAGACGAATGCGCCGATCATGTAGTTGTGGGGGACGCAGGCCAGGTCGCCGGCGGCGTACAACCCCGGGACGGTGGTCGCGCCGTGCTCGTCCACCCACACCCCGGACGCGGAATGCCCGCTGCACAGGCCGATCTCGGAGATGTGCATCTCGATGTCGTGGCTGCGGTAGTCGTGCCCGCGGTTCGCGTGGAACGTGCCGCGGGTGGGGCGTTCGGTGGTGTGCAGGATCGACTCGAGCGTGTCGAGTGTTTCCTCCGGCAGGTGGCTGACCTTGAGATAGATGGGGCCGCGGGCGGATTCGATCTCGCTCTTGACCTCGCTCATCATCTGCCCCGACCAGTAGTCGGAGTCGACGAACCGCTCCCCCTCGGCGTTGACCTGGTAGCCGCCGAACGGGTTCGCGACGTATGCGCAGGCCGGGCCGTTGTAGTCCTTGATCAGGGGGTTGATCTGGAAGCATTCGATGCCGCTGAGTTCGGCGCCCGCGTGGTAGGCCATCGAGTAGCCGTCGCCCGCGTTGGTGGGGTTCTCGTAGGTGCCGTAGAGGTACCCCGACGCCGGCAGTCCCAGCCGGCCGCACGGGCCGGTCGCGAGGATGACCGCCTTCGCGCCGACCGCGACGAACTCGCCGGTGCGGGTGTTCAGCGCCGCGGCGCCGACCGCCCGGCCGTTCTCCGTCAGGACCCGGACGGGCATCAGCCGGTTCTCGATGCGGATCTTCTCGCGCATCTTCCGCTGCCGCAGCACCCGGTAGAGCGCCTTCTTCACGTCCTTGCCCTCGGGCATCGGCAGCACGTACGAACCGGAGCGGTGCACCCGGCGGACCGCGTATTCGCCGTACTCGTCCTTTTCGAACTTGACGCCGTACTTCTCGAGGCGCTGCACCATCGCGAAACCGCGGGTCGCGGTTTGGTACACGGTGCGCTGGTTGACGATTCCGTCGTTGGCGCGCGTGATCTCGGCGACGTAGTCCTCGGGTTCGGCCTTGCCTGGGATGACGGCGTTGTTGACACCGTCCATTCCCATGGCGAGCGCCCCGGAATGGCGCACGTGCGCCTTCTCGAGCAGCAGCACATTCGCACCGTTCTCGGCGGCGGTCAGCGCCGCCATCGTGCCTGCCGTGCCGCCGCCGATGACGAGGACGTCGCAGTCGAGGCGGACGGTGTCGGCGAGATCGGGGATGTCCATCAGGTCTCCGGAGTGTGGTTCAGCGCGCCGAGGACGTCGGCGCGGGCGGCACGGGTGCCGGGATGGTCGAGGTGGTCGCGGTCGCGGGGGTGCGGGATGTCGACGAGGGCCCGCAGCGGCTCACCCGCCCGGCCCAGCACCGCCACCCGGTCGCCGAGCAGCACCGCCTCGTCCACGTCGTGGGTCACGAACACCACCGTCGTCGGGTGCGTGCTCCACGTGTCGACGAGCAGTCGCTGCATGACGCCGCGGGTCTGGGTGTCGAGGGCGCCGAACGGTTCGTCCATCATCACGGCCCGCGGCGCCCCGGCGAGGCCGCGCGCCAACTGCACCCGCTGGCGCATGCCCCCGGACAGGTTCTTCGGCAGGAAGTCGCCGAAGCCGGTCAGACCCACCTCCGCGATCCAGCGATCGGCGGTCTCGCGGCGCCCCTTGCGGGGTTCGCCGCGCAGTGCGAGGGCCAGTTCGATGTTCGAGCGCACCGTGCGCCACGGGAGCAGCGCGTTGTCCTGGAACACGACCGCCCGGTCCCGGGACGTCGACTCCACCGCGGCGCCGTCGGCGACGACCCGCCCCGAATCGGGCGGCAGCAGGCCCGCCAGTGCCCGCAGCACCGTCGACTTGCCGCACCCCGAAGGTCCGGTGAGCACCAGGATCTCGCCGGGCACCACGGTCAGCGACAGCGAACGGATGACGGGTTTCCCGGTGTAGGACAGGGTGACATCCTCGAGGACCAGCGACATGCCCGCGGCCACGGACGTTCCGGCGGTGGCGGTCATGCGCGCTCCCCTCGTGGCAGCCAGCGGGTGACCCGCCTGCCGAGCAGTTCGACCGCCCCGGACGTGAGAAATCCGAGGATGCCGATCGTGATCATGCCGACGAAGACGCCTGGGTAGTCGACGATCGTGTACGCCTGCCAGGTGCGGTACCCGACACCGAGCCTGCCGGAGATCATTTCGGCGGAGATCACACAGATCCAGGCGACCCCGATCCCGACGGACAGTCCACCGAACACGCCGGGCAGGATCCCGGGCAGCACCACCCGGGACAGCACGTCCCAGCGTCCGCCGCCGAGGGTGCGCACCGAGTCCTCCCACAGCGTGGGGAGGGCCCGGACGGCGTGCCGGGTACTCACCATGATCGGGAAGAACGCGGCGACGAACGTGATGAACACGATGCCCGCCTCGTCACTGGGGAACAGCAGGATCGCGACGGGTACGACCGCGATGGCGGGGATCGGCCGGGCGAGTTCGGTCAGCGGGCCGAGGACGTCGGCGAACAGTTCCGATCTGCCGAGGGCGATTCCGGTGGCCACCCCGATAACCGTGGCGAGTCCGAATCCGCTGAGAATGCGGATCAGCGACTGTCCGAGGTCGAGGTAGAACAGATCGGTCTGCAGCTGGGTGCCGAACGCGGACACCACGT
The DNA here is from genome assembly GCF_019378875.1 of Rhodococcus sp. USK10. Classification (NCBI taxonomy): domain Bacteria; kingdom Bacillati; phylum Actinomycetota; class Actinomycetes; order Mycobacteriales; family Nocardiaceae; genus Rhodococcus; species Rhodococcus sp. USK10. Next base: position 8,120,082 of record NZ_CP076048.1, on the reverse strand, counting down.
CGGTGACGGTGGGGAGCGTGTCGAACCGCAGCCACAACCGGACGTCGTAAGCGGTGAGCAGCTGCCACGCGAGGATCGCAGCCAGCACCGAGGCGACCCGCACGAGCCGGGACCGCCACGGCGACGATCGTCGGCGGGTCTCCGGATCATGTTCTTCCACAACACCTTCGGTGCCGGGCAGGACTTCCGGTTGTTCCAGCGTGGTCACGGCCGGACCTCCTCGACGGCGCGGTCGTAGGTGACCACGGCACCCGACGGGTGCGCCCTCAGGTAGCGGTCGGCCGCGGCGCCGGTGGTGAACGGCAGGAAGGTGTCGCCGTCGCGCACCCACACGGCCTTGTCCGCGAACCATCGGGTGCCCAGTTCGGCGTCGGGAACGTAGCCGGCGCGCACGGTGCGGCCCTCGGCGCGGGCCTGCTTCACCGCCCGGAGCAGGCAGGTCGGGTTCGCGGCCGGCTGGGTCTCGCCGGTGCCGTCGAACCACACCTCCCCGGCCAACGCCGGGTCGCTCGCGGGCGCGGCGCACACGGGGTCGGTACCGGTGACGGCGGCGGGGTTGGCGGTGGACGCGAGCGTGGTGTCGTAGTCCTGCCCGTCCGCCTCGAATGCCGACCGCAGCGGTGCGTCGTTCACGAAACCGTCGACGTCGAGGTCGGCGAAGTCGCCGATCGACTTCAGATACGGCACATCGTTCTTCAGTGCACCGATCAGACCGGGCTTGAGCGTGGTGTCGAACGAGGTGCCGCCCGGGCCGTTGTACAGGTACACGACCTCCTGCGGCAGCCCGCTGGCGTCGGCGACGATCCGCGACGCCTCGAGGGGTTCAGTCTGCACGAACCGGGTGGCGTCGAGTTGTGCCCGGAGGAACGCGTCGAGTACCTCGGGGTGCTCGTCCGCGTACGCCTCCCGGGCCACCACACCGTGCAGGGTCGGGGTGTGCAGTTCGGCGCCGTCGTACAGCAGCTTGGCCTTGTCCTGGAAGACGAGAAGTCCCGGCCACGCGACGAACTGCGACAACGCGGCCACCTGACCGGATTCCAGTGCCGACGATCCGACCTGCGGCTGCTGGTTCAGGACCTCGACGCCGGTGGCGGGGTCGATTCCGGCGCGGTCGAGTGCCTGGACGAGGGTCCCGTGGCCCGCGGATCCGACGCTCGCGGACACCTTCTTGCCGGCCAGGTCGCCGAGCGTGGTCGCGGGTGAGTTCGGCGGCACCACCACCATGTTCAGCGCGCCCTCGGGGTTGTATCCGGTCACCGAGACGATCTCCGTCTTCGAGCGCGGGTTCGCCTGGGTGCGGGAGCCGTTGATCAGCATCGGGTAGTCGCCCATCGATCCGATGTCGATCTTCTCCGCCACCATCTGCGCGGTGATCGGCGCACCGGTGTCGTAATCCTGCCACTCGACTGAGTACTTCGTCCCCGTCCGTTCCGTGACGTCCTGCAGACGCTGTTCGAGGTAGCCCTGCGCCCGCAGCAGGGTTCCGGCGGTGACGGTGTTGATCGTCTTGGACTGGTACCCGATCACCACGGTGACCGCGTCGCCGTTGCCTGCCGACGGTTCGAGGGAGCAACTCGTCGCCACGAGTGTCAGTGCCGCGGCGGCGATCGCGAAGGTGGGGAAACGTCGCTTCATCTGTGTGGTCTTTCGCTCAGCGGAGGAGGTACGGCATGTTCACGGTGACCGCGCCGGTCGGGCAGCGCGCCGCGCAGGGGCCGCAGTACCAGCATTCGTCGACGTGCATGAACGCCTTGCCGTTCTCCGGGTTGATGGCGAGGGAATCGAGTGGGCAGATCTCGACGCACAGGGTGCAGCCCTCGATGCACAGCGACTCGTCGATGGTGACGGGTACGTCGGCGCGTTGGTTGACCAAGGTCATGAGGTGAGCTCCCAGTTCGTGATGTCGGGTCTGCGGACGAGGTTGCTGCGCATGGTGATCCGGTCACCGCGCATGCGGATGTATTCGAGGTCGACCGGCCGTCCGTCGACGAGCCGGGTGAGGCGCTCGAGCAGCAGGAGCGCCGCGCCCTCGGGGGTCTGGAGGTTCGCGGCGGAGTGCGCGTCGGCGTTGACGGACTCGATCGCCAGATCGGCGGAACCCAGCGGCTGACCGCAGACCTCCTCGATCAGCGCGAACACGTCGTTGGTTTCGAGGTCGCGGCCGAGGATCTCGGCACCGATGTCGGGGACGAGGTACGTGAGGTCCAGGCTGAGCGGGAGGTCGCCGAGGTACCGCACCCGCTCGATGTACACGGCGGGTTCGCCCGGCTCCAACTGCAGCCGTCGGGCGACGGCGGGCGGCGGGGCGATCTCCACGGCGGCGCGGACGTCGTTGCGGACCTCGCCGTGCCCTTTCAGCGTCTCCTTCAGCCCCAGCAGGGCGTCGAGGCCGTGGTCGTACTTGCGCTGTGCCACGTGGGTTCCCACGCGCGGGGCTCGGTCGATGAGCCCCTCCTGCTTCAGCAGTGCCAGCCCGTCGCGCACCGCGTTGCGCGACACGCCGAACTCGGCGGCCAGCTCCGACTCCGACGGCAATCCGCGCTCGGCGAAGGACTCCGCGTGGATCTGCTGACGAAGCAGGTCGGCGAATCTGCGCGCATGGTCGGCACGGGAACTGCGTGACGCCGTCGGGAGGGGAGTCGGATTCACCACCATGGTTTCCTTCGTCGATAGTGCGTGTGAGCTGGACGAAGACACACGCTAACGGCAGTCCGCGGGGCCCGGAGTCGTGGCGGACACCTGCCCCGGACACCTCGGCGAATCGGCCGGGTCCGCGCCCGCGGCGACTCGCCTCACCAGCGCGAACCCGGCGAGGTTCCGGTAATGCGCCAGTCGGAGGCGGGCCCGGGAGTTCCAATCACGGTGATTCGAAGTGGCGACGTCCGCCGAACGAGCGCCCGACTCTAGGTTAGGCTTACCTTCTGTTTTCGTCCCGAAGGAGTCCTTGCCGTGTTCGCACCCACCGCCAGACGTCAGCTCGCCGTCGCACTCGCCGTGGCCAGTTCGCCCCTCTTCCTCGCCGCGTGCTCGTCCGGCGACGGCGGAGGCGCCGCAGAAGCGTCCGGTGAGGGATTCCCGGTCACCATCGACAACACGTTCGGATCGACCACCCTCGACGCGGCACCCGAACGCATCGTCACCCTCGGATGGAATGCCCAGGACGTCGTCTACGCACTCGGCCAGACACCGGTCGGCATGCCGAAATACACGTACGGCGCCGAGGCGAACGGCGTGATGCCCTGGCTGCAGGATCGATTCGACCCGTCCGCGACCACGTTGCTCGACGCGGCCACGTCCACCCCCATCGAGGGCGTCGCCGCGCTGGCGCCCGATGCGGTCCTCGCCCCGTACGAGGGATTCGACGAGGCGACGTACGAGAAGCTGTCGGGAATCGCCCCCACCGTGGCGTACCCGGACAAGGCGTGGCAGACCACGTGGCAGGACCAGACCACCCTGGTCGGACAGGCACTCGGCAAGAGCGCCGAGGCCGAGCAGCTCGTGGCCGGTCTCGACGACACCCTCGCCCGGACCGCCACCGCGCATCCCGAGTTCGCAGGCAAGACGATCTCGGTCATCAATTTCGACACCGACGCCGCGACCGTCAACGTGTACATGCCCTCCGATCCCCGCGTCCAGGTGCTGACCGAGCTCGGCTTCACCGTGTCCCCCGGCGTGCAGAAGCTGGCCGCGTCGAACGACCCCGACAAGTTCTTCGCCGACATCTCCGTGGAGAACATCTCCGACGTGGACGCCGACGTCGTCGTCGCATTCGTCCCGGAGAACACCGCCGTCGCGGCGAACCCGGCGTACGCGAATCTCGGTGCCATCGGCCGCGGTACCGCGGTCGCGCTGTCGGACACGAAGATCATCTCGGGGCTCAGCCAGACCAGCGTCCTCGCGACACCGTGGGTTCTGGACAAGCTGACGCCTCAGCTCAGCGAGGCCGCGAAGAAAGCGGGTGCCTGAACTCCCGCCCGAGAGGCGGTGTCGGGCGTAGCGTATTGCGGGACACCTAGTTCGCTTGTGCCCGCATCAGGAACGCTCGTCGAAAGCAGGTATGCGATGACGCAGATGTCCGAAAGACACACCGCGAAGGTCATCGGCGTCACCGTCGCCGCCGCGGTGGGTGGGTTTCTCTTCGGTTTCGACAGCTCCGTCATCAACGGCGCCGTCGACTCCATCCAGGACCACTTCGAGCTGGGGTCGTTCTTCACCGGCTTCGCAGTGGCGATCGCGCTGCTCGGATGTGCTGTGGGCGCGTGGTTTGCGGGCCGCCTCGCGGACCGCTGGGGCCGCAAGAAAGTGATGCTGCTCGGCTCGGTGCTGTTCGTGGTGTCCTCGTTCGGGTCCGGTCTCGCGTTCAGCGTCCCGGACCTGATGGTGTGGCGCGTCCTCGGCGGTCTGGGCATCGGTATCGCGTCGGTCATTGCGCCCACGTACATCTCGGAGATCGCGCCTGCCCGTTACCGCGGCGCGCTGGCGTCGCTGCAGCAACTGGCCATCACTCTCGGCATCTTCGCCGCGCTGCTGTCGGACGCGGTGCTGCAGAATGCGGCGGGCGGCGCGTCCGAAGAGCTGTGGCTCAACCTCGAGGCGTGGCGCTGGATGTTCCTCGTCGGCGTGATTCCCGCGGTCGTGTACGGCGTTCTCGCCCTGATGATCCCCGAGTCGCCGCGATACCTGGTGGGCAAGCACCTCGATCAGGAGGCCGCCGACGTCCTCGCGAACATCACCGGCGAGGTCGACCCGCAGGAACGCGTCTCCGAGATCCGGCTGACCCTCCGCCACGAGTCGACGGCGTCGTTCGACGATATTCGCGGCCCGAAGTTCGGGCTGCAGCCACTCGTCTGGGTCGGCATCTTCATGGCCGTCTTCCAGCAGTTCGTGGGTATCAACGCGATCTTCTACTACTCCACGACGCTGTGGAAGTCGGTGGGTTTCACCGAGAACGAGTCGTTCACCACGTCGGTGATCACCGCGATCATCAACGTGGGCATGACGTTCGTCGCCATCCTGTTCGTCGACCGGATCGGCCGGAAGATCCTGCTCGAGGTGGGCTCACTCGGCATGTTCGTGAGCCTGCTCCTCGCTGCTATCGCCTTCTCCCAGGCTACCGGCAGCGGCGACGACGTGGCGCTCCCCAGCCCGTGGGGAGCGCTCGCGCTGATCGGCGCCAACCTGTTCGTGATCTTCTTCGCCGCCACCTGGGGCCCGGTCATGTGGGTGATGCTGGGCGAGATGTTCCCCAACAACATGCGCGCCTACGCCCTCGGCATCAGCACGGCGGCGAACTGGATCGCGAACTTCACGGTCACGCTGTCGTTCCCGCCGCTCACCCGCTCGGTCGGGTTGTGGTTCCTGTACGGGCTGTTCGCGTTCTTCGCATTGCTGTCCTACTTCTTCGTCCGGTTGAAGGTCCGGGAGACGAAGGGCATGGAACTCGAGGAGATGCACACCTGAGCGGTGCCCACTACTGACAGATCCGGCCGAATCACACCGTGATTCGGCCGGATTTCTCGTGTGGGGCGGTCGGTCTACTGGCCGGTGTTCTCCGCGCGCTGTGAGTCGAGGCCGGCGACGACACCGTTCTGCCCGGAGCGCAGGTTGCCGAGGCCGGCGAACCATCCGGTGATCTGCCGGGCGACGTCCTGCGCCGTGAGTCCCAGCTCGGCATGAATCTGCGCGCGGGACGCGTGGTCGAGGAACCGCTGCGGAACACCGAGATCACGACAGGGCACGTCGACCCCGGCCGACCGCAGCGCGGCGGACACGGTGGAACCGACACCGCCGTGCAGTCCGCTGTCCTCGACGGTGACCACCATCGTGTAGTCCTCGGCGAGCTTCAGCAGCGACTCCGGGACCGGCAGCACCCACCGCGGGTCGACGACGGTCGCCGAGATGCCCTGCTGTTCCAGACGTTCGGCGGCTGCGAGCGCGAGGCCGGCGAATGCGCCGACCGACACGATGAGCACGTCGTTGCGCCCGGAGGGGGCGCGCAGGATGTCGACGACGCCGTCGAGCCTGCTCACGGCGGGCACGTCGTCACCGACTGTGCCCTTCGGGAAGCGGAGCGCGGTCGGACCGTCGTCGACGGCCAGCGCCTCGCCCAGTTCCTCCCGCAGGGTGGCGGTGTCGCGGGGAGCCGCGACCCGCATCCCCGGCACGATGCCCAGCAGCGACATGTCCCACATGCCGTTGTGGCTGGCGCCGTCGCTGCCGGTGATACCCGCGCGGTCGAGGACGAGGGTGACGGGCAGCTTCAGCAGGGCCACGTCCATCAGCAACTGGTCGAAGGCACGGTTGAGGAACGTCGAGTAGACGGCGACCACCGGGTGCAGGCCGCCGAGCGCCAGGCCTGCGGCCGACGTGACGGCGTGCTGCTCGGCGATCCCGACGTCGAACATGCGGTCGGGGTACTTCTCGCCGAACGCGGCGAGACCGGTCGGGCCCGCCATGGCGGCGGTGATCGCCACGATGTCCTGCCGGTGGCTCGCCTGCTCGATCAGCTCGGCGGAGAATACCGACGTCCAGTCGGCGGACGCCGATCCGGCCGATTTGCCGGTGACCGGGTCGATGACGCCGGTCGAGTGCATCTGATCGGCCACATGGTTCTCGGCGGGCGCGTAGCCCATGCCCTTGCGGGTGACGGCGTGGACGATGACCGGTCCGCCGAACGCCTTCGCGCGGCGCAGCGCGGATTCGAGCGCGGCCTCGTCGTGGCCGTCGACCGGTCCGAGATACTTGATGCCCAGGTCCGTGAACATCACCTGCGGGGCGACGGCGTCCTTGAGGCCCGCCTTCATGCCGTGCAGGACCGAGTAGGCGGTGCGTCCGACCCACGGCAGCTTCTTCACCATCCGCCGGCCGCTGTCGAGGATGCGCTCGTATCCCGGCTGGAGCCGGAGGGCGGCGAGGTGGTCGGCGAGACCACCGATGGTCGGCGCGTACGAGCGGCCGTTGTCGTTGACGACGATGACCACCGAGCGGTCCTTGCCTGCGGCGATGTTGTTCAGCGCCTCCCAGCACATGCCGCCGGTCAGGGCGCCGTCACCGACGACGGCGACGACGTGCCGGGCCTGCCCGGTCAGTTCGAAGGCCTTCGCGAGACCATCGGCGTACGACAGCGCCGCCGACGCGTGGGACGACTCGACCCAGTCGTGATCGCTCTCCGCCCGGCACGGGTACCCGGACAGGCCGCCCTGCTTGCGGAGCGAGTCGAAATCGTCCTTGCGGCCGGTGAGGATCTTGTGGACGTACGCCTGGTGCCCCGTGTCGAAGACGATCGGGTCGGCGGGCGACTCGAAGATGCGGTGCAGCGCGAGGGTCAGTTCGACGACGCCCAGGTTGGGGCCGAGATGCCCGCCGGTCGCCGCGACCTTCTGCACGAGGAACTCACGAATCTCCGCGGCGAGCTGCTTCATCTCCGCCGGATTCAGCTGACGAAGATCGTCAGGCGTCTGGATACGGGCAAGAACACCCAACGAGATCGCTCCCTCCGTGATGCACGCTGCCTTGCGTGCCTCTGCCACGTGCCGTCGTGTCACGTCACAGTGGAACCAGTCTACGGAGCCACGGAAGGGCGGGACACACGGTACCGGTCGCGGCGGCCCCGTGGTGCGGCTTCGTCCTCGGGCATTCCGGCCACGGCCGTGACCGGCTTCACACAATTGCGTCGCCGGGCGGACCCGGCGGAACACCCGACTTCGTCGTGAACAGGCTCTAGGGTCTTCTCATGAGCACCGTCGTGGACGCGCTGATCGGAAAAGTCTTCACCGAGACCCGGGAGAACCGCGGCGGACAGCTCGCCGACTACATTCCCGAGCTCGCCGCGGTGGCACCCGACTCGTTCGGCATCTGCGTCGCGACCGTGGACGGCTACGTGTACGAGGTCGGCGACACCCGCCTGCCGTTCACGATCCAGTCCATCTCGAAACCGTTCACGTACGCTCTGGCACTCGCCGATCGCGGTTCCGCCGCCGTCGCCGAGAAGATCGACGTCGAACCGTCCGGGGAACCGTTCAACGAGATCAGCCTCGACCCGCGGACGGAGCGGCCCCGCAACCCCATGATCAACGCCGGGGCGATCACCGCGACGTCGCTGGTGGCCGGTCCGGACCTGGAGACGCGGTTCGAGCGGATCCGGTCCACGTACTCCCGGTACGCAGGGCGGGACCTGACGTTCAACCGGTCGGTCTACGAGTCGGAGTCGCGGAGCGGGCACCGCAACCGGGCGATCGGCCACATGCTGCGCTCGTTCGACATCGTCACCGGCGACCCCGACGAGGCCGTCGACCTCTACTTCCGCCAGTGCTCCATCGACGTGACGTGCCGCGACCTGAGTCTGATGGCGGCGACGATGGCGAACAACGGCGTCAATCCCGTCACCCGGGAGACCGTCCTCGAGCCGGCACTGGTCGAGCGGGTCCTGAGTGTGATGTCGACGTGCGGCATGTACGACGGCGCGGGCAAATGGGTCTACGAGGTCGGGCTGCCCGCCAAGAGCGGAGTCGGGGGCGGCGTGCTCGCCGTCCTGCCCGGGCAGATCGGGATCGCGATCTATTCGCCGCGTCTCGACTCCCACGGCAACAGCGTCCGCGGAGTCGAGGCGTGCCGGGCCCTGTCGAACGAGTTGGAACTGCACTTCCTGCACGTCACCCGGGCAGCCCGTTCCGCGGTCCGTGCCCGGTACTCGGTGTCGGACGCCCCCTCGCGGATGCGGCGGTCCCCCGCCGAGCGCGCCGCCCTCGACGACGTCGGCAAACGCAGCCGGATCTACGAACTGCACGGGGATCTGCTGTTCGCCGGCGCGGAGAGCGCGGTCCGCGAGATCGGCGGCGTCGAGGAGGACCTGGAGGCGGTGGTGATCGACGTCCGGCGCGTCGACGACGTCAGCGGGGTCGCCCGCCGGATGTTCGAGACCCTGCGGGCAGACCTCGGTGAATGCGGGTGCGCGTTGGCGTTCGTCGACCCGGCCGGTCTGCTCGGCAACACCCGCTCCGACCTGTCGGGGAGGGCCGGCCGGGTGTTCGCCGACCTGGACGCGGCCGTGCAGTGGTGTGAGGACATCCTGCTCGACCGGCATTGCAGCACGGCCCGTCAAGCCTCGTCCGTCACGATCGCCGAGCACCCCATGCTGTCCAAGCTCACCGCGAAGCAACTCGAACGGTTCACCCGCGACCTCGTCACCCGCACGTATGCCCGCGGTGACCTCGTCATCCATCGGGGTGACCGCGCGGCCGGGCTGTTCCTCATCCTGTCCGGCACTGTCAGCACCACGATCAGCGACGATGCGGGTGCGGTGCACCGGATCATGACGTTGTCGGCCGGGATGAGCTTCGGGGAGATGACGATGATGCTCGACTCCCGTTTCCTCAACGACGTCCGCGCCGACACCGAGGTGACGGCCGCGGTGCTGACCACCGAGCGCTACGTCGAAATGGCTTCGGAGGAACCGAAACTGAAGCTGGCACTGCTCGAACGTCTCGCGTCGGGCGCCTACGAGCAACTCGACGTGATGCTGCGGGCGCTGCTGCGTCAGGGCGGCGGACTCTGACCGGTTCGCGGGAACCCCTCGCGGGAAAACCCGTTGCCCGAATCGGAAAAATCGGACAGGCTTGGGGCTCTGAACCGACGATGCTCGAATCGAAAGCAGGGTGCAATGCTCACAGCGACCAAGCTGGCCATCGAGACGACAGGACTCGTCAAGACATTCGGATCCACCCACGCGGTCGACGGCCTGGATCTGGCCGTTCCGCTCGGGGGCGTCTACGGCGTCCTCGGCCCGAACGGCGCGGGCAAGACCACCGCGATCCGGATGCTGGCCACGCTGCTGCCCCTCGACGGTGGAACCGCCACCGTGCTGGGACACGACGTCGCGACCGAACCGGACGCCGTGCGCGGCAAGGTCTCCCTCACCGGGCAGTTCGCCTCGCTCGACGAGGATCTGACGGGCAGCGAGAATCTGCTGCTGCTCGGCCGGCTGTACGGGTACTCCCGCGCGGCGGCCCGCACCCGATCCGAACAGTTGCTGTCCGCGTTCGGACTGGAGGAGGCGGGCAACCGGCAGGTGAAGAACTACTCCGGTGGCATGCGCCGACGGCTCGACATCGCGGCCAGCATCATCGTCACCCCGGAGATGATCTTCCTCGACGAACCGACCACCGGTCTCGACCCCCGCAGCCGCAATCAGGTGTGGGAGATCGTCCGCGCACTGGTGGCCGGCGGAACGACGGTACTGCTGACCACCCAGTACCTCGACGAGGCCGACCAACTCGCCGACCGGGTGGCCGTCATCGACCACGGCAAGGTGATCGCCGAGGGCACCACCGGCGAACTCAAGGCCTCCGTCGGATCGGGTGCGCTGCACGTGCGGGTCACCGACATCGCCACCCGCCCGGCGGCGGCGGCGCTGCTGCGGGACGTGCTCGAGGTGCCGGTCACCGAGGAAGCCGATCCGGCCGCCCTCACCGCCCGTATCGACGACCCGGCGCGGGTCTCGCGGGCGCTGCCCGCCCTCGACGACGCCGGAATCGCCGTCAGCACATTCGCATTGGGGCAGCCGAGCCTCGACGAAGTCTTCCTCTCCCTCACCGGCCGACCCACCGAGGAGCACGCATGACCTCTACCACCGACCGGACCGCCGACACCGCAGCCGCTGTCGCCGACGTCCTGAAGATGCCCGGCCCGAGGCCCGCGCGACCCACCGCGTTGTCGACGTCGCTGTCGTTCGGGTGGCGGGCCCTGCTCAAGATCAAACACGTCCCCGAGCAACTGTTCGACGTGACGATGTTCCCGATCATGTTCACGCTGATGTTCACGTATCTGTTCGGGGGTGCGCTGGCCGGATCGACCAGCGCCTACGTGCAGTTCCTGCTGCCGGGCATCCTCGTGCAGACCGTCGTCATGATCACCATGTACACCGGCCTGACGCTCAACAAGGACATCGAGAAGGGTGTCTTCGACCGCTTCCGCTCGCTCCCGATCTGGCGTCCGTCACCTCTCGTCGGAGCGCTGCTCGGTGACGTCGTCCGCTACACGATCGCGTCGATCATCGTCCTGATCCTCGGGCTGGTCCTGGGGTTCCGCCCGGACGGCGGGCTCGTCGGTGTCGTGGCGTCGATCGGACTGCTGCTGTTGTTCTCGTTCAGCCTGTCGTGGATCTGGACGATGTTCGCGATGCTCATGCGCACCGAGCAGGCGGTCATGGGGGTGTCGATGTTCATCCTGTTCCCGCTGACGTTCGCCAGCAACATCTTCGTCGACCCCGCGACCATGCCGGGCTGGCTTCAGGCGTTCGTCGGTGTCAACCCGATCAGCAAGCTGGTGACGTCCATTCGCGGGCTCATGGCCGGGACGATGGAGATGGCGGATCTCGCCGTCGTGTTCGGGTGGTGCGCCGGGTTCATCGTGATCTTCGGACCGCTGACGATGCGCCTGTACAACCGTAAGTCGTGACGGTGCCGGTGTCCGATCCCGCCGAGCATGCGGTGACGGTGCGCGGATCCGGAATCGTCTCCGCGGTTCCGGATCTCGTCCGCGTCGCCGTCACCGTGACGGCGACGCGTCCCGCGGTGGCCGACGCGTTCGAGGCCGTCGCCCGGGCAGGCACCGCGGTCACCGACACCTTGCGCGGGTACGGCGTCTCGGGACCCGACCTCGCGACCACCGGGCTGTCCGTGCACTCCGAGACCACGTGGACCGAGGGCCGGGGCAGCGAGGTGACGGGCTACACGGCGGAGACGACGCTGCAGATCACGGTCCGTGCGGCCGGGGCGCCGTCGCCGGCGCACGTGGTCGCCGCCTGCGTGGGTGCGGGTGGTGACGACATCCGCCTCGGCGGACTCGAATTCGACTTCTCCGATCCGGCCGCGCTGACGGTCACCGCACGGGAACGGGCGTGGGCCGATGCCCTCGCCAAGGCGGAGCAGTATGCCTCGCTGTCGGGGCGCACACTCGGCGAGGTACTCGACATCGCGGAGGTCGACGTCGGTGACGTGTCCCCGCGACCGGTCGCGAAGGCGTTCGCGGCAGCCGACGCCGCGATCGCGATCGAACGTGGTGAGAAGCCGACGCGGGTGGACGTGCGCGTGCGGTGGCGGCTGATCTAGGGCCGGGGGCCGCGCTGCTGCACCGAGGCGGCGAACGTGTCCGTGAGCTGGGTCAGCGACGTCACCGCCGCCAGTGCCTGTTCCTGCGACCAGTCCTCGAGCATGCCGCGCAGCCGTTCTGCCCGGCGTGCGGTCGTCTCGGCGAGAATGTCCATCCCGCTCGGCGACACCCGGATGCGGGATGCCCGCTTGTCGTCGGGATCGGCGGCGCGGGAAACATATCCCGCGTCGACGAGTTCGGAAATCTGCCTGCTCAGCGAGGACTGGCTCACGCACAGGTCGGCGGCCAGTTCGTTCTGGCGGCACTCCCCTCGCGCGGCGAGCACGAAGAGCACGCTCGTCAGTGCGGGCGCGATCGGGGTCTCGCCGCTCGCGGAGACGACCGCCCGCAACGACCGCCCGAGCGCGAACACCGCATCGACGAGCGCTTGCGCAGTATCTGCCTGTACCGACATCCTGTCCCCGTCCCGAACACCCACTACCTGCAGGCTCTCATCTGTTGCCAATGTATCTAATACTCGCTATCGGTTTCTGGCACTGTCTGCCACCGCGAACTGGTGACTGCGGAATTCGTGGAGTGCCGGTCGTTGGGGTGCGCACGGTCGCCGACGGAGGGCCGGTTGCTTTCTCGGCGCGCGGGTTCGGGTCCCCGACTCTGTGGCCTCGCGGACCGGGCGCCGATCTGGGCAGAACTGTATCGGGTTGTGCGGGAGCGACTCCCGAGAGGGCGGAGGTATCTATTGGGGAGGATCGCGGTTCGTGTCCCGGGGAGCAGCGGGCGGGGCGCGGGCGGGGCGCGGGCGGATGCTCGTCGACGGGCCCCGAGGGCCGCTACCCGGTGGTGTGGTGTGGTGGGATCGATTGCCCCGGTTCGCCGGTGGCGCGGATCGAGCGGTACTTGTCGGTGGTCGGCGTTAGAGTCGAGGCCCTGCGAGAGGTGGGGCAGCAGACCGTCGGGAAGGGGGTGATCGATGAGCTTGTCGGGCGATGGCGGTTCTTCTCGGGAGAGGGATGAGCCCGGGTTGATTCGGGTTGTTCCTGGCGCCGGGTCGGCCGGCATGACCGGGCCGGGAGCGACTGCGCCGCGGCAGTTCGCGTTCACCACCCGCGCCCACGTGGCGGTCGACGACGTGACCGGCGAGTCGATTGGTCTTGACGACGTCGATACCCGGGTGGGGTGGCTGCTGGACCTGATCGCGGCGGCCGGCACCGAGTTGGTGGCGCGGGTCTGGCATCCGGTCACGTTCGACGTGCTCGCCGCCGGCCTGGACCACCAGGACCGCAGGCTGCCGGTGCATGGGCATGTCGCCGCGGCCCGCCTCGGCTGGAATCCGCACTACCCGGACGGGGTCTACGTGCCGTCGCGGGTGACCCGGGTGGTGACGGCGCAGGTGGTGGCGACCTTGCGGACCCTGGCCTTCCGGGATGCCGCGATCGCGGCGCTGTCTGAGCGGTTCGATCCGGCCACGGGCACTCTGGCGGCGCCGACCGAACCGGGTGACTGGGTGCCATTGGGTTTCGCCCGGGGGGTGCGGCGCCAAATCCTCGCACGCGCCCGTCGCACCGACAGCGGGGCACTGGCCGGCCGGTTGCGGATCACCGACATCCAGGGACCACCGCAGACGAACGCGATGGCCCGACTCTCTCCTGCCGATCGGCAGCTCGCGCAGATCACCGTCACCGGTGACGAGCTGGTGTTGACGGTGAAGCTGCCCACCTGCCCGGCCCCGGCGGGGCGGGCGCAGTGGCGGCGGGTCCGGCTGACCGCCACCATCCCCGCGCACCTGCACGGCCGGGCGATCACCGACTGGCACCTGCCGACCCTGGCCCTCGACCGGAAAGGTTTGTTGTGGCGGTGCGCGGCGACCGACCTCGTCCCCGACTGTGAGCTGGGATCCGCGACCGTCGCGGTCGGGGTCGATTGGTCACCGTCCACCCTGGGTGCCGCCGCCATCACCACCGAAACCCCGGAGGGGCTGTCCTCGGACTTTCGGGGCTTCACCTACGACGACCGCGGCCTCGGGACCAAACTGGCCCGTTACAGACCGAAGGCCAGATGCTGCACCGCAAGGCGGCCCGGTTGACGCAGCTCGCCACCAACGCCGAACCCGAGGTCCGCGCCCGACTGGAGGAGAAGATCGCCGTCCTCAACGAGCACCGGACTGCGGTGGGCGTCAAACGGGGCAGGATCAATCGGGAGCTGGGATTTCACTTCGCCCGCCAGGTCACCGACTACGCCACCGCGGCGGGCGCGCAGGTGATCGCGGTGGAAGACCTCAGCACCCTCGAGACCCGCGGACACGGCCGGGTCAACAACAATCGGGCCGCGCAGTCCGCCCGCCGAAAGGCGGTCACCTCACTCGCCCACACCGCCGGGGGTGGGAATCGCGGTGGTGTCGGTGCCGGCCCGCGGATCCTCCGCACTGTGTCCGGGCTGCGACGCACCACTGGCACGACCCGGCGGCTACCACAGTGCGTGGTGTTCGGGTTGCCTGGTCGGCGGCAACCGCGACCACATCGCCGGGGTCAACCTGGCCAAACGCGCCCTGCTCGGCAAAACCAAGGTCACCCGGCGGCGGGGGCAGATGCCCGCGATCCGGGTCGCCGAGCACGCGCCGGTACGGCCATCCCGGGGCAAGACCAGTCCGACACCGAGCAGACCGCGGCACCGCCGGGTCCGCCGCAGCCTGCCCACTGTGACACCTCGGGCGGGGGTGACTCCGAACAGATATGTTCCTGCACCCCAAGCGTCGGTGTGGGACACGGTCAAACCCACACCACCGCAAGACGATGCGGGTAGCCGTGACACACGTACATCTCCAACAAACGCCACACCAGTGGTAGATAGTATGAGATCTACGTAGACGCTCGACTATACGTATTGTTGCGTTCGGTAAAGAACTTCGTCAGCGCGTGAGCAACGCGATGCACTCCACGTGGTGGGTGAGAGGGAACGCGTCGAACGCGCGCAACTCGTCGACATGATATCCCTGCGCAAGGTACAGCCCGATGTCGCGAGCGAACGACGCCGGGTCGCATCCCACGTGCACGACTCGTTCCGCGCCGGCGGCGGAGACCTCTTCGATCACCTCACGCCCTGCACCCGCGCGCGGCGGATCGAGCACCACGACCCGTGGCGGGGAGGCCAACCCGCCGATCGCGCGCTCGACCCGGTCGGCGTGGAAGCGCACCTGCGGGAGGTCGGAGAGCGCGGCCTTCCCGTCCGTCACGGCCTGGCGCGCGGCCTCCACGGAATCGATGTGCCCCGAAGACCCGGCACCCGCGGCGAGGGCGGCGGCGAACACCCCCACCCCCCCGTACAGGTCCCATGCCGTCGCACCCGCGGACAGCCCGGCCCATTCGGAGACCACCGCCGAATACGCCTCGGCGGCCCCGCGGTGCGCCTGCCAGAACCCGGTGGCGGCCAGTTCCCATTCCCTGTCACGTACCCGCTCGACCGGGCGGCCCGATCCCACGACGACCCGCTCCGCGCGCGGTGCACCGCCTGCGGCCCGCCGCGCCATGGCACCGCGCCGGCCGGGACTCGTGCGGCCGGTCCGCGACACCTTCGGCGGCGCGATCTCGACCACGTGCCGCTCCCCTGCGCCGTCGAGAACGATCTGCACCTCGCTGCCGGGCTTCCAATCATGTTCGCCCACACCGTCGTAGGCGGCGGCCTCGATCTGCGGGCACGCGAGGTCCGTGACGATCCCGGAACTGCGGTGCCGGTGATAGCCGGGACGGCCGTCCGGGTCGACGGCCAGCCGCACCCGGGTGCGCCAGCCGGTGCCGTCCCCCGTGCCGGGCAGTTCCTCGACGTCCACGTCCCGCTGCACCCGCGCGAGCCGCACCAGCTGCTCCGACACGACCTGCGACTTCATGTCCCGCTGCAGGTGCAGGCTCGCGTGCGAGAAGTCGCAGCAGCCCGCGCCGCCCGGACCCGACACCGGGCACACCGGGGCGACCCGCTCCGGGGACGCGTCGAGGATCTCGACCGCGTCGGCCCGGCAGTACGACCCGCCGCGGTCCTCGGTGACCCGGGCGATCACCCGCTCACCCGGCAGCCCGTGCCGGACGAAGACCACCCGGCCCTCGTGGCGGGCGACGACGAAACCGCCGTGCCCGGGATTTCCCAGCCGCAGCTCGAGGTGGCGGTCCGACCAGTTCTCACTCAACGCTTCTCGTCCGTCACTTGTCGTCGGGTTCGTAGCCGCGGCGCGAGGCCCCGGCCGTGTATTCGATGTTCAGTGTCTTCGCCTTCTCGGACGAGTTCAGCTGCCACGGAACGCTGGTGACCATCACACCCGGCTGGAACAGCAGACGGCTCTTGAGCCGCAGCGCACTCTGGTTGTGCAGGATCTGCTCCCACCAGTGCCCCACCACGTACTCGGGAATGAACACGGTGACGACGTCCCGCGGCGAGTCCTTCCGGACGCGGCGCACGTAGTCGAGCACGGGTTTGGTGATCTCGCGGTACGGCGACTCGATCACCTTGAGCGGCACCGCGATGTCACTCTTCTCCCACTGGCGCACCAGTGCCCGGGTGTCGGGTTCGTCGACGTTGACGGTGATCGCCTCGAGCGTGTCCGGCCGTGTCGCCCGGGCGTAGGCCAGCGCGCGCATCGTCGGCATGTGCAGCTTGGAGACCAGGACGATGGAGTGCGTGCGGCTGGGCAGCACCCCGTCCCATTCCTGCTCCTCGAGTTCCCTCGCGACGCTGTCGTAATGCTTCCGGATCATCTTCATCACGACGAAGATCGCGACCATGGCCACGATCGCGATCCAGGCGCCCGCCGCGAACTTCGTGATGAGCACGATGATCAGGACGGCGCCGGTCATGACGAGGCCGATGGAGTTGATCACTCGGGAGCGCTGCATCCGCCGGCGCGAAGCGGGGTCGTTCTCGCTCTTCAGGTGCCGGGTCCAGTGCCGGATCATGCCCGTCTGGCTCAGCACGAACGAGACGAACACACCGACGATGTACAGCTGGATCAGCTTGGTCACCTCGGCGCCGAACAGGACGACGAACGCGATCGCCGCCCCGGACAGGAACAGGATGCCGTTGCTGAACGCCAGCCGGTCGCCGCGGGTGTGCAGCTGACGGGGCAGGTAGCGGTCCTGCGCGAGGATCGAGCCGAGCACGGGGAATCCGTTGAACGCGGTGTTGGCAGCCAGCACCAGGATCAGGGCCGTCACGATGGCGATGAAGTAGAACCCGATGGGGAAACCGCCGAACACCGTCTCGGCGATCTGCGCGATCAGCGTCTTCTGGTGATAGCCGGCCGGGGCGCCGATCAGCTGCTCGGCCGGGCTGTGCGCGTACACGATCCCGATCTTCTGAGCCAGGATGATGATGCCCATCAGCAACGCGATGGCGATCGATCCGAGCAGCAGTAGCGTGGTCGCCGCATTGCGGGACTTGGGCTTCTGGAACGCGGGAACACCGTTGCTGATCGCCTCGACACCGGTCAGCGCCGCACACCCCGACGAAAAGGCCCGGGCGATCAGGAACGCGAAGGCGATCCCGTACAGGTGGGAATCCTCGGCCTCGAGCTGGAAACCGGCCGATTCGGCGCGCAGGTCGTCGCCGAACACGTAGATCTGGACGAACCCCCACAGCAGCATCAGCGCCATGCCGGCGATGAACGCGTACGTCGGGATCGCGAAGGCGGCACCGGATTCACGGATGCCCCGCAGGTTGATGGCGGTCAGCAGAACGATGGCCGCGACCGCGAACAGCACCTTGTGCTGGGCCACGAACGGGACCGCGGAACCGATGTTGGACGCCGCCGACGAGATGGAGACGGCCACCGTGAGCACGTAGTCCACCAGCAGGGCGCTGCCGACGGTCAGACCGGCGGTGGGACCCAGGTTGACGGTCGCGACCTCGTAGTCGCCGCCGCCCGACGGGTAGGCGTGCACGTTCTGCCGGTAGCTGGCGACCACCACCGCCATCACGGCGGCGACGGCGAGCCCGATCCAGGGGGTGTAGGCGTAGGCGGAGATGCCCGCCACCGACAGCACGAGGAAAATTTCCTCGGGGGCGTACGCCACCGACGACATCGCGTCGGACGCGAAGACGGGGAGGGCGATCCTCTTGGGAAGCAGCGTGTGCCCGAGCTTGTCGCTCCGGAAGGGTCTGCCTAGCAGTAGCCGCTTTGTGGCGGTCGAGAGCTTTGACACTGCCAAAGCGTAAGCCGTCCGCAGAAAACCTGGACCCTCACCCACCAATGTGTCCGGATTGCGATCTCTGTCCCGGTTGCTCTTCCGTCCGGGCACTGTACGGTTCGATTCGGTACGCACGTACTCGAGACGTGAAACCAGAGCCCAGAAACGGAGTACAAGGTGTATGTGGTCATCATGGGATGCGGCCGGGTCGGCTCATCCCTCGCCGGCTCGCTGACCCGGATCGGCCACGAGGTCGCGGTCATCGATCGCGACCCCGCCGCGTTCCTGCGTCTCGAACCCGACTTCCCCGGACACACCGTCGTCGGCATGGGTTTCGACCGTGACGTGCTGGTCAAGGCCGGTATCGAGCGTGCGGAGGCGTTCGCCGCCGTGTCGTCCGGCGACAACTCCAACATCATTTCCGCGCGGGTCGCCCGCGAGACGTTCGGTGTGGAACGCGTCGTCGCACGGATCTACGACGCGAAGCGCGCCGCCGTGTACGAGCGGCTCGGGATCCCCACCGTCGCGACCGTCCCGTGGTCGACGGACCGGTTCCTGCACACCCTCACCCGCGACAGCCAGACCACCAAGTGGCGCGACCCGTCCGGAACGGTCGCGGTCACCGAGTTGTCCCTGCACGAGGATTGGATCGGCAGGCCCGTCGCCGAACTGGAGGCGGCGACCCATTCGCGGGTCGCGTTCATCATCCGCTTCGGCACCGGCGTCCTGCCGGACCGCAAGACGGTGTTCCAGGCCGACGACCAGGTCTACATCGCGGCCGTGTCGGGAACGGTGGCCGAGGCCGTGGCACTCGCGGGCAATCCCCCGCCTTCGGACAATTGAGACGGCAGCGAGCCGAGACGGCAGTGAGAATGTTCACGATCGACCACCCGAACGGAAGCAATCGATGAGAGTCGCAATCGCAGGAGCCGGCGCAGTCGGACGCTCGATCGCGCGCGAACTGGTCCGCAGCGAACACGACGTCATGCTGATCGAGCGCAAACTCGAGCACGTCGAGCAGGAGTCGGTGCCCGAGGCGACCTGGGTCCACGCCGACGCGTGCGAGCTGAGCAGCCTCGAGACGGCCTCCCTGGAAACCTACGAGGTCGTGATCGCGGCCACCGGTGACGACAAGGCCAACCTCGTCCTCAGCCTCCTCGCGAAGACCGAGTTCGGGGTCAGCCGTGTGGTTGCCCGCGTCAACGATCCGCGCAACGAGTGGTTGTTCGACGAGTCCTGGGGCGTCGACGTCGCCGTGTCCACCCCCCGGATGCTCGCCTCGCTGGTGGAGGAGGCGGTGTCGGTAGGCGATCTCGTGCGGCTGATGACGCTGCGCCAGGGGCAGGCCAACCTCGTCGAGGTCACGCTGCCCGACAACACGCCGCTCGCCGGGAAACCGGTCCGCAAACTGCAATTGCCCCGCGACGCCGCCCTGGTGACCATCCTGCGCGGTGGACGAGTCATCGTGCCGCAGCAGGACGATCCGCTCGAGGGCGGTGACGAGCTGCTGTTCGTCGCCGGGGTGGACGTCGAGGACGACCTGCGCGCGGCGGTCGGGCTCTCGTAGCCGCCCGGCGCCAGCAGCGCCGAATTCTTCTCCGGCACAATCGGTCAGCGCTCAGACGGCCCGGGTAGGGGACCGCACTCAGGGGCGGTCGGTTTCCTCCCGGGGGCCGCCCGCTTCCGTATCGTCGGTCGGTACGCCCGTGGCCTCGGCCGGCCCCGGTTCGACGATCCGGTCTGCTCGGCGCACGGCCCAGATCGTCACCAGGAGAGCCAATCCGGCCAGCGGCCAGCCCATCGCGATGCGGGCGAACGCGAGCCAGCCGGTCTGGTCCGAATCGTAGAGTTGCGACTGCACGAGGTATCGGGCCGCGAACACCAGCGCCCAGGCGGTGGTGGCCACGTCGTAGGCGCGCACCGCGCCGCGATGGTGCCGCCAGAGATTGCCGTGGCCGTTGAGGAAGCCCCAGATCAGGCCGACGAGCGGCCGGCGCACCAGAATCGAGATCAGGAAGACCGCCCCGTACGCGAGGCTCGTGTAGATGCCGAACAGGAAGTACCCCTTGGCATCGCCGGTGCGGTAGGCGATGAACGCGGAGATACCCACACCGAAGAACCCGGACACCGCGGGCTGAATGGGGCTGTGGCGGATGAGACGCCAGACGAGAATGGCGACGGCGACGCCGAGCGCCGCCCAGATCGCCGGGCCCAGACCCCACACACCGTTGACCGGAACGAAGACCAGGATGGGCAGAGTCGAATAGATCAGCCCGCTGATACCACCGAGCTGGTCGAGTATGGATTGCTGCTTCGTTTCGGTCACTCAACGAGAGTGCCACACGAGGCGGACCCTACGAGTCGCCGCGCAGCTCGTAATACGGGTTGAAGATCACCTTCTGGCCGTCGCGCTCACCGACGCGTCCACGCACGAGCAGGGTCTTGCCCGGCTCGATACCCGGGATGCGCCGCCGCCCGATCCACACCAACTTGATCTGTTCCGTGCCGTCGAAGAATTCCGCCTCGATGCTGGCGTTTCCGGACTTCGGACAGGCTTCGACACTGCGGAGCCGTCCCAGCATGGTGACCTCTTCACCGCGGCTGCAGTCGCAGGCACGTTGTGCGCCGGACGCCTGAGACGTCTCGGCCATTTCCTCGGCGTCCAGCTGCTCGAGGTCCTCGGTGAGCCTTCGAGTCAGCCGACGAAAATATCCTGCCGTGGCGGGTGCCATTGCGCGCTCCTGGAGCATGTGCGACGCGAGATCTTCGCGCCGCTCGTAGGGCTGTGTATTCGCCACTGTAGACCCATTGGTTCCCCGCAACCACACCACCGGAAGGCCGCTGTGACGCACCAGGCAGGATCGACTCATGCCCTCTGATGACCGGCCGTCCGTGGCCGTCGTGCTCCCCGGTACCGGGTCCGATGCGGACTTCGTCGCCCGGGCCTTCACCGAGCCCCTGACCAGCCGTGGAGTGCGTACGGTCGCAGTCGAACCCGATCCCCGGCGGGTCGTCGGCAGCTACCTCGACGCGCTCGACGGCGCCGCCGCGCAGCACGGAAGAATCGTCGTCGGCGGGGTCTCCATCGGCGCCGCAGTGGCGTTGCAGTGGGCAGGATCACACCCCGATCACGTCGCGGGAGTACTCGCGGCGCTGCCCGCGTGGACCGGGACCGCCGCGGACGCCCCCGCCGCCGCCAGCGCCCGGTTCACCGCCGCCCGGCTGCGGGCGGACGGCCTCGAACGGGTCACCGCCGAGATGATCGCCTCCAGCCCGCCGTGGCTGGGCCGGGAACTCGCGAAATCCTGGCGATCCCAGTGGCCGCACCTCCCCGCGGCGCTGGACGAGGCGTCGGAATACCATGCGCCCGGTCTCGACGACCTCGAGCGCATCACGACGCCGGTGGGCATCGCTGCCGCCACCGACGACGCCGTGCATCCTCTCGAGGTCGCCCGCACCTGGTCCGAACGACTACCGCACGCGGGTCTCGTCACGGTGACACTGGACGAGATCGGTGCCGACCCGGCAGTTCTCGGCTACACGTGCCTCAGCGCGCTGGACTCGGTCCTGCACACGGCCTGAGCGTCATATCCCCCGACGCGGGGTCAGCGACCGAGTTGCTGCATCGCCGAACCCGATTCGCCGCGACGCTGCTGCGGCTGGGCCGGGGCCTGCTCCTGCGGCGGCTGCTGCTGCTCACCCTGCGGACCCGGTTCCGGCTGCTGCGCCGGCTGCGCAGGAGCCGGTTGCTGCGGGGCGCCACCCTGCTGCTGCGCCAGTTGCTGCTGGTGGGCTGCGGCCAGCTGCTGGGCGAGGGCCTCGGGCAGCACCACCGGCAGCGGGGTCCGTACCGGGTTCGGCTCGTTGCCCCGCTTCACCACGGTGTCGCTCAGGATCGCCCTGGCGGACGCGACGAGTTCCGAGTCGGCCGTGTTGCCACCGCTCGGTCCCGCGACCACGCAGCGCACCATCCACCGGTAACCGTCGACGCCGATGAAACGCAGGTCGGCGTTCGGGGTGACGGCGAATACCTCACGTCCCCACGGTCCGCTCTCGACGCTCACCGTCGCGTTGTCGTTGCGCAACGATTCCGCGAGGTCGCCCGCGACCTCACGCCACTGGCCGGGAGACTTCGGGGCCGCATACGCGGCCACCGTGATGCGTCCGTGCTGGGTGACGAGGTGCACGGCCTGCGGCGAACCGTCGGGCGCCATCTCGACCTGCAATTGGGCACCCTGCGGCATCGGCACGAGGACCGAACCGAGGTCGAGGCGGGTTCCCACCTCGCCGACGGTGAGGTCGGCGCCCGACTCGAGGTCGTCGGCGTCGTACGGACCGCCGTCCACCTCGGTCACGGCGTCGTAGTCGTCCTCGTAGTCGGCGGCGTCGGCGTCGTCCGCCTCGGCGTCCTCGAAGAATTCGGGCCGGTCGGCCTCGGCTTCCGCCTTCTTACGACGTCCGAACATGATCAGGCTCCTTCACTGGCATTGCCGACGAGGCTGGCGTGGCCTCCGCTCGACCCGTGTCCGTCGCTGCCGCGGGTGGTGCCGTCGAGGGACTCGACCTCGACGAACGACACCAGTTCGACCCGCTGCACGAGCAGTTGGGCGATCCGGTCGCCCCGCCGGATCTCGATCGGGGTGTCGAGGTCGTGATTGATCAGGCACACCTTGATCTCGCCCCGGTACCCGGCATCGATGGTGCCGGGGGTGTTGACCACCGACAGTCCCGATTTGGCGGCCAGCCCGGAGCGGGGGTGGATCAGTCCGACGGTGCCCAGGGGCAACGCGACCGCGATGCCGGTTCCGACGAGGACGCGGCGCCCCGGCTCGATGGTCACGTCGGCGGTGCTGCAGAGGTCGACACCTGCGTCGCCGTCGTGCGCGCGCTGCGGAACCGGAATGCCCGGGTCCAGCCGCTGGAGGGCGACGGGCGGAATGGTGGGGGTCGCGGCGGGAGAATGGCCGGGAGATAGGTCGCTCACGTGCACCGAGCCTACTCTCAGACACCGACTATCCTGGTCGGGTGTCAGAAACGTCCCGGCCCGAAGTCGCGCCCACCGATAACGCCTCGCCCGTGCTGTACTCCGAGCGCCTGTGGGTGCCCGTCTGGTGGTGGGCAGTGGGCCTGTTCGTCGCCGGGCTGCTCGCCGCGGAGGTGCACATGGGTGCGCCCGGCCTGCGCGCGTGGCTGCCGTACGTCCTGCTGCTGCCGCTGCCCGTGTGGGGGCTCGTCTGGCTGAGCCGCCTGCGCGTCGAGGTCGTCGAGGAACCGAGCGGCGTCCACCTGCGAGTCGGACAGGCGCATCTGCCGGTGGACGTCATCGCGCGGGTCGCCGAGGTTCCGGGTTCGGCGAAGAGTGCGGCTCTCGGCCGTCAGCTCGATCCCGCCGCCTTCGTGCAACACCGGGTCTGGGTCAAGCCGATGGCACTGATCGTGCTCGACGACCCCGAGGACCCGACCCCCTACTGGTTGATCAGCACGCGTCGGCCTGCGGAGTTGCTGGCCGCGCTCGACCGTGCCCGCCCGCAGGCGGACGGGGACTGATCGGACGGTGGGCCTCCCACCGTCCGCCTCTCGTACTCGCCGCCGCTCAGGCCGCGCAGTCCCTGCACACCAGCACTCCGCCCGCCTCACTGGCGAGCCGGCTGCGGTGGTGCACCAGGAAACAGCTCGAACACGTGAACTCGTCGGCCTGCTTCGGCACGACCCGCACCGAGAGTTCTTCACCGGACAGATCCGCGCCGGGCAGTTCGAACGACTCCGCGGTGTCGGACTCGTCGACGTCGACGACAGCCGACTGAGCCTCGTTGCGTCGCGCCTTCAGTTCCTCCAGCGAATCCTCCGAAACCTCGTCGGACTCTGTTCGCCGCGGTGCGTCGTAGTCAGTTGCCATGTCGCCTTCCCCTCATCTTCTTCCGTGTATCCCGGCCCGTGCGGCACGTCGGACCGATTGCCGGTCGACCGTCCACCCGAAAAACCGCCTCGGCGCAGATCACACCCTGCGGCTGCAGGGCGCCGCAGCGGATGGATACGTGCCCGGATATCAGGCTCCGGAAACATGATCTACGCCTCTTTTGTCATCTTCTGCCGACCCTCGTTCTGCATGCTTTGAACGACTGGGGCCGCCAGACAGTAGCCGAAGGAAGTACAAAAGACGTAACCGAATCGGCCGATCGCGCAAATTGTCTGCTAATCGTCACCAACACCACAGCAACCTGTGACATTCCACAACGGGGACGGGTTCGGGGTTATGACGCCGCAGGGATCTAAGGTAGGTGCCGAACCTGCGCCACGACGTGTGGCCGGGGCCTGTATCGGTGCGCTGGACGGGCGAAACGTTCCAAGTGCAGTTCGTAGGAGAGGTCGAGGCACACTGTGGTTTCACTGATCACCGAAGGCAGCCCGCTCGACGACAAGGGTCGTCCGTTCCGGCGGCGGCGGGCGATGCCGATCCTCGTGGTGTTCGCGGTTCTCGCTCTGCTCGGAGCCGTCGTGTGGATGGGTGTCCTCGGCGACGACGAGAACCTGACCGCGACGGTCGACTGCAATCTTCCGCAGCCGGCCGCGCAACCGGTCGATCCCGCGGCCCCGCCGCCGCAAGCGCTGGGCGAGAGGGTCGACGGTTCGACGTTGCGGGACGTGGAGCCCGCCGCACTGTCCGCCACGAAGGTGCGCGTGTTCAATGCCAACGGCGAGCACGGCCAGGCGGCTCAGGTGGCCGCTCAGCTGAGCGACTACGGGTTCGCGAGCGCACCCGACGTCCAGGCCGGAAACGACCCGATCTACGTCGACCAGAACATGCAGTGCCAGGGGCAGCTGCGGTTCGGCCCGAACGGCGCCGCTGCCGCGAGCGCGCTCTGGCTGGTGGCCCCGTGCGCCGAACTCATCCAGGACACCCGCGCCGACGACACGGTCGATCTCGCCCTCGGAACCTATTTCCGCAAGATCTCGCCGAACGCCGACGCCGAGGAGGTTCTGCGGTCGCTGAAGGATCCGCCGCCCGGGACCCAGCCCGCACCGCTCGACATCGACCTCCTGAAGGCGGCGCGCACCGCCCGTTGCTGACCGCCGGTCACCGCTCCGGGATCGGGGTGTCCACCCCGGTCTCGGCGAACAGGGCGTCCAGCGCGTCGGCGATGCCGGGGGCCGCGGCAACCACCACTTCGCCGTCCGCACTCGACGTGTGCGGCGACGGGATCCGCACGCGGGCGCCCGCCTCGGTCGCGATCAGCGACCCCGCCGCCCAGTCCCACGGACTCAGTCCGTGTTCGAAATGGGCATCGACACGGCCTGCCGCGACCATGCACAGGTCGAGGGCCGCGGAACCGATCCGGCGGATGTCGCGCACCCTCGGCAGGATGTCGGCGATGAGGGCGCCCTGCACCTTGCGGCGGGCAGCTCCGTATCCGAATCCGGTGGCGAGCAACGCCATCGAGACGTCCGTGACGGGGTTGCACCGCAGTGCGCTGACCCGCCCGTCGGCGTCGGTGAGGGTCGCCCCGCCGCCGCGTGCCGCCGCGTACGTCGATCGGGCCGCCACGTCGACCACGACCCCGGCGACGGACACTCCGTCGACCTGGGCGGCCACGGAGACCGCGTACGCGGGCACCCCGTACAGAAAGTTGACGGTGCCGTCGATCGGGTCGACGATCCAGCGCACCCCCGCGACGGAATCACCCTCTCCCCCACCTTCTTCGCCGAGGATCGCGTCCTCGGGACGAAGCTCCGCGAGGCGGTCGCGGATGACCTGCTCGCTCTCGGTGTCGACGACGGTAACGGGGTCGGTGGGAGTGCTCTTCGACGCCACGGAGTCGCCGGATTCCGCTCGCGTCCCGACGATTCCGAATACCTCGGGCCGCCGGGCCCGGACGTGGGCGGCGGCCTCCTCGGCCACCGCGACGGCGACCTCGAGCAGCCGTCTGGGATCGGTGCCGGCGTGGCCTTGCGCGGTGTCTGAACTCTGGGGTGCATGCACTCACCCATCGGATCACACTTTCGCTGCCTCACACCACCGCTGACGTTCGCGGTCCCCTTCCGGCGGCGCAGCGTCCTCGAGTGTCATCACCCACCGAACCCGCCTCGACGCACTAGTGTGACGGGCAGCAGAAGCGCGCCCGAGAACACGTCGTCGTCGACACGGAGGAGCACACGCCATGGCCAAAACGGGGTTCGGTGTCGACGTCGGAGGCAGCGGCGTCAAGGGTGGCGTCGTCGATCTCGAGACCGGCGAGCTGATCGGCGACCGCATCAAGCTCCTCACCCCCCAGCCGTCCACCCCGCAGGCGGTCGCGGAGACCGTCGCGGAGATCATCCGCCAGGCGGAATGGGACGGACCGGTCGGTATCACTCTGCCGAGCGTCGTCACCGGCGGCGTCGCACGATCCGCCGCGAACATCGACAAGGGGTGGATCGGGACGGACGCGCGCGCGCTGTTCTCGGGCGCACTCGGCGGCAGGCGCGTCACGGTCCTCAACGACGCCGACGCGGCGGGGATAGCGGAGGATGCGCTCGGCGCGGGCAAGGACGCGAAGGGGGTTCTCATCCTCCTCACGTTCGGCACGGGCATCGGCTCGGCGATCCTCCACGACGGCGTACTGCTCCCCAACACCGAGTTCGGGCACATGGAGGTGCATGGCAAGGAGGCCGAACACCGGGCGGCGTCCTCGGTGAAGGAAAAGAAGGATCTCTCGTACAAGGAGTGGGCCGTCGAGGTCAGCCGGGTCCTGACCCGGTTCGAGGACCTCCTGTGGCCGGATCTGTTCATCGCCGGCGGCGGAATCAGCCGCAAACACGAGAAGTGGATCCCCCATCTGACCAACAGGACACCCGTCGTACCTGCTGCGCTGCTCAACACGGCGGGAATCGTCGGTGCTGCGCTCGCGGTCGAAACGGGCATCGCTCCGTAACTATTTCGGATGGGTCGTTACAATGGAAGAGCCCGGCTGCGCGCCGGCGAAACCAGTAGACCTCTCCGCCGGATGACCACTCTGGCGTGACGCCGCACGACACCGTCACGAAAGGGCGTACGTGGCAGCCACCGATACACGTCAGACTGCTGATTCGACTTCAGAGTCAGGACCGGAAGCACCAGTCGCAGCGGCAGCCACCGGCACCGCTCCGGCAGCCGAGGCAGCTCCCGCGAAGAAGGCAGCGGCGAAGAAGGCCCCCGCCAAGAAGGCAGCAGCGAAGAAGGCCCCCGCCAAGA
Source organism: Rhodococcus sp. USK10 (assembly GCF_019378875.1). Classification (NCBI taxonomy): domain Bacteria; kingdom Bacillati; phylum Actinomycetota; class Actinomycetes; order Mycobacteriales; family Nocardiaceae; genus Rhodococcus; species Rhodococcus sp. USK10. The sequence goes on along the minus strand of NZ_CP076048.1, from coordinate 8,092,599 downwards.
AGGCGGCGGCGAAGAAGGCGGGCGGCAAGAAGGCCACGGCCGGTAAGGGTGCGGACGGCGAGGACCTCGACGAGGATTCCGCCGACATGGAAGACATCGACATCACCGAGGGCGACCTCGCCGAGGTCGAGTCCGATGTCGTGGAGGTCGTCGCAGTCGGCGAGGACGAGGAGACCGAGGAGCCGTCCGAGAAGGACAAGGCTTCCGGCGACTTCGTGTGGGACGAGGAGGAGTCCGAGGCGCTCCGCCAGGCCCGCAAGGACGCCGAGCTGACCGCGTCCGCAGACTCCGTCCGCGCCTACCTCAAGCAGATCGGCAAGGTCGCCCTCCTCAACGCCGAAGAGGAGGTCGAGCTCGCCAAGCGGATCGAGGCCGGGCTGTACGCGACTCAGATCATGCAGGAGCTGTCCGACTCCGGCGAGAAGCTCCCCGCTGCCCAGCGCCGCGACATGAGCTGGATCTGCCGCGACGGAAACCGCGCCAAGAACCACCTCCTGGAGGCCAACCTCCGCCTCGTCGTGTCGCTGGCCAAGCGCTACACCGGCCGCGGCATGGCGTTCCTCGACCTGATCCAGGAAGGCAACCTGGGCCTCATCCGTGCCGTCGAGAAGTTCGACTACACCAAGGGCTACAAGTTCTCGACCTACGCCACGTGGTGGATCCGTCAGGCCATCACCCGTGCGATGGCCGACCAGGCCCGCACCATCCGCATCCCGGTGCACATGGTCGAGGTCATCAACAAGCTCGGCCGCATCCAGCGTGAACTCCTGCAGGACCTGGGCCGTGAGCCCACTCCTGAAGAGCTCGCCAAGGAAATGGACATCACGCCCGAGAAGGTGCTGGAGATCCAGCAGTACGCGCGTGAGCCCATCTCCCTCGACCAGACCATCGGCGACGAGGGCGACAGCCAGCTCGGCGACTTCATCGAGGACTCCGAGGCCGTCGTGGCCGTCGACGCCGTGTCCTTCACCCTGCTGCAGGACCAGCTGCAGTCGGTGCTCGAGACGCTCTCCGAGCGTGAAGCGGGCGTCGTGCGCCTGCGCTTCGGCCTGACCGACGGACAGCCCCGCACCCTCGACGAGATCGGACAGGTCTACGGCGTCACGCGTGAGCGCATCCGCCAGATCGAGTCCAAGACCATGTCGAAGCTGCGGCACCCGTCGCGGTCGCAGGTGCTGCGCGACTACCTGGACTGACGCACAGACTCCGATGCCCCCGGACTCCGAGCGAGTCCGGGGGCATCGTCGTCCGTGCGCCGGGGCATCCGGCCGCGGCCCGTCAGGCGGTGGTACGAACCCGGATCCAGGCGCCCGCCACCGGTTCGACCACCCGGGCCGCCACCGGGCCGATGACGGCCATCAGGAGCACGTACGCGGTGGCGAGTGCCACCAATTCGCTCTCCACTGCGCCCGCCGACAAAGCCAGGCCGGCGATGACGATCGAGAACTCGCCGCGCGCGATCAACGCGACCCCGGCGCGGGCCCGGCCCAGCCGCCCCACCCCTTGCTGTTTCGCCGCCCACGCACCGGTGATCATCTTCGTCAGCGCGGTGACGACGGCGAGCAGCACGGCCCAGCCGAGGACCGGCGGAATCGCCCGGGGATCGGTGTTGAGCCCGAACACCACGAAGAACATCGCCGCGAACAGATCGCGGAGCGGCTCGAGGACGCGGCTGGCGTTGTGGGCGGTCGTGCCGGAGATCGCGATCCCCAGCAGGAACGCCCCGACGGCGGCCGAGACCTGCATCGCCGAGCTGATTCCCGCCACGAGGAGCGCGGCACCGAGCAGCTTCAGCAGCAGGGTCTCGCTGTCCGGGCTGTCCAGCAGGGCGGACACGTAGCGGCCGTACCGGAGCGCGATCACGAGGACGACGGAGATCACGACGAGGGAGATGGCCACCGCCTCGAGTCCGCCGGCGAAGCTGACACCGGCGAGCAGGGCCGTCAGGATGGGCAGGTACACGGCCATCGCGAGGTCCTCGAACACCAGGATCGACAGCACAACCGGCGTTTCACGGTTACCGAGTCGTCCCAGGTCGCTCAAAACCTTCGCGATGATGCCCGAGGACGAGATGTAGGTGACGCCGGCCATCACGACGGCACCGGTAGGTCCCCACCCCAGCATCAGGGCGACGACGGCTCCCGGCGCGGCGTTGAGGACGGCGTCCACGACACCGGCCATCCACGACCGTCGCAGCCCGGTGACAAGTTCCGACGCGGTGTACTCGAGCCCCAGCAGAAGCAGGAGGAGGACCACCCCGATCTCGCTCGCCAGGTGGCTGAACTCGCTGATGTCGCCGAGGTTGACGAATCCGCCGCTGCCGAAGCAGAGGCCTCCGAGAAGATAGAACGGGATCGGCGACATCCCGAATTGAGCTGCCAGACGGCCCAGCAGACCGAGCGCGAAGAACACCGCGCCCAGTTCGATGAGCGCGAGCGTGGTGGTGTTCACGGGTCTGTCAGCCGTTGGCCAGGAGCTTGGCTGACGCGTCCAGTCCGTCTGTGGTTCCGACGGCGACCAGCAGGTCGCCGGAGGTGAGCAGGAAGTCGGGCTTCGGTGACGGGTACACCTGCCCCGCCCGCATGACCGCGACGATCGACACCCCGGTGCGCGTGCGCATCGCGGTGTCGCCCAGCGGGCGGCCGTCGAACCGGGAATCTTCCTTGATGTACAGCTGCTTGGTGCGGATGCCCGGCAGGTCCCGGTGTTCCTCCTCCAGCTGCGCGACCAGTTGCGGTGCTCCGAGCAGATTGCTGAGCACGGCCGCTTCCTCGGTGGTGAGCGGCACGGACGCGGCGCAGGCGTCGGGGTCGTCGGCCTTCGACACGATCAGGTCCGTGCGGCCGTCGCGGTGGGTGATGACACCGATGCGGCGACCGGCGGCGAGTTCGAAGTCCTTACGCACCCCGATACCGGGTAGTGGCGTCACTTCAACGTTCATGCCACCACGGTAGTCCGATGGGGGTGACCAACCGCGGAAGGCTCGCGTCAGCGCCGGGCCGGGAACGTGCCGTCCGCGTCGGGGCGGTACTCCTCGACGGCGGTGACCGCCGTGACGGGCAGCGGCCCGTACAGGTGTGGGAAGAGCATCGACGCCGGATCCGTCGGCACGCCCGGCTCCCACTTCACCGGCGCACCGAGCGCGTCGGGGTCGAGTCTGAGCAGGACGAGGTCCGTACGCCCGGCGAACAACCGGTTGGCGGGCAGATGCACCTGGGCGGGGGTGGAGAGGTGCACGAATCCGTCCGCGGCGTACGTGGCGGGCACGCGAGCGCCTTCGCGTTCGGCGGTGCGCCATTCGTCGCGGCTGCAGATGTGAACGAGCTGGTCTTCGGATTTCACAGGGCGAGACTAGCGTCACGCCCCGAAATCGAATCAGCTGTCAGCGAACCCGGACCGGTCGGTCTGTTCGCATCGGCGCTCGTCACGCCGCTGTCCGCACGTTTCGGGCCGATTTCGTGTGTGATGCAACACTGAGAAACGCCGTCGGGAACAACGCGTAAACCTCAAACGTCTGACAGAGTAGATCCACCGCGCCACCCCCGACGCGGCGGACCAAGGCCCCAGGCACTCGGCATCAGTCGAAAAGCCAGTACGGAGGAGTCATGCCCGGAACACTGACCAGCCCCCCGTTGACCGCAGCCGACCGGTGCGACCGGTGCGGTGCGGGAGCCCGCGTTCGCGCGGTCCTTCCGACCGGAGGAGAGTTGCTCTTCTGCGGTCACCACGCCAACGAGCACGCAGACCGTCTTCGCGAGATGAACGCCACGATCGTGTCCGAAGCCGAAGCTGCAATCTGATACGTCAGCCCGGGTGACCCGTCCCAGGCTCACCTCTTTCAGCAACAAGAGACCGGCGAGTGCACTGCACTCGCCGGTCTCTTGTGTGCGTTCGCGTCACGCGGCGGCGGTCACCACTGCCGCAGGGTGGAGATCCGCTCGGTGAGCTGCTCGACGGTGGCGATCGCAGTGGGCGGTCCCCCGCAGACCCGGCGGAGTTCGCCGTGGATGGTGCCGTGCGGCTTGCCCGTCCGGTGGTGGTGCATCGCGACGAGACTGTTCAGTTCGCGGCGCAGTTGCGCGAGCTGCCCGGCGGCGGCCACCCGGTCCGCGACCTGCGGAACCGGCGTGTGCACGGGCGCGGGCGCGGCGGGCTCCTGCTTGTCCAGCTGCTCGGACTGACGCTGCCGCAGCAGGGCGCGCATCTGGTCGGCGTCGAGCAGACCGGGCAGACCCAGGTAGTCGGCCTCCTCGTCGGATCCCGAGAACGTGGCCGTCCCGAAGGACGAGCCGTCGTAGATCACCTGGTCGAGCTCGGCATCGGCACCGAGCGAGGTGAATGCCTTCTCCTCCTCGCCGAGTTCGTCCTTCTGCTTGTTCGCGTCGGCGAGCAGGTCGTCGTCGAAGCCGTCCTTCTCCCGGTGCGGCTTGCCGAGCACGTGGTCGCGCTGCGCCTCCAGCTGGCTGGCCAGGTCGAGCAGCACCGGCACCGACGGGAGGAACACGCTCGCGGTCTCCCCCTTGCGGCGGGACCGCACGAAACGACCGATCGCCTGTGCGAAATAGAGCGGGGTGGACGCACTGGTGGCGTACACGCCGACGGCCAGGCGGGGGACGTCGACGCCTTCCGACACCATGCGGACGGCGACCATCCACTTCTGGGTACTCGCGCCGAACTCGGCGATCCGCTTGGACGCCGTCGGGTCGTCGGAGAGGACCACGACCGGATCCTCGCCGGTGACCACCTTCAGGGTCTGTGCGTACGCGCGGGCGACGGTCTGGTCGGTCGCGATCACGAGGCCGCCCGCGTCGGGCATGCCGCCGGTGCGCAACTGGCCGAGGCGGGTGTCGGCGGCGTGCAGGACCGCGGGGATCCAGTCGCCCGACGGGTCCAGGGCCGTGCGCCACGCCCGGGCCGTCTGTTCCGCGCTGAGCGGCTCGCCGAGCCGCGCGGAGAACTCCTCGCCCGCGTTGTTCCGCCAGCGTGCCTCGCCGGAGTATGCGAGGAACACGACGGGCCGGACGACGCCGTCCGCGAGCGCGTCCGAGTACCCGTAGGAGTGATCCGCCTTCGAGCGCATCAGACCCTCGCGGTCGGGTTCGTACGTCACGAACGGGATCGCGCTGTCGTCGCTGCGGAACGGCGTACCGGTCAGGGCGAGACGGCGGGTGGCGTCCCCGAACGCCTCCCGGATGGCGTCACCCCAGCTCTTCGCGTCGCCGCCGTGGTGGATCTCGTCGAGGATGACCAGCGTGCGCCGGCTCTCGGTGCGGACCCGGTGCTTGAACGGGTGGGAGGCGACCTGCGCGTACGTCACCACCACACCCTGGTAGTCGCTGGATGTCTGCCCGGTCGAGTTCGAGAAGTACGAATCCAGCGCGATGCCGTTGCGCGCCGCGGACTCCGCCCACTGATGCTTGAGGTGCTCGGTCGGCGCGACCACCGTCACCTGGTCGACGGTGCGGTCGCGCAGCAGTTCCGACGCGACCCGCAGCGCGAAGGTGGTCTTACCGGCGCCCGGCGTCGCGACCGCGAGGAAATCCTGCGGTCCGGTGGACAGATACTTGGTCAGCGCACGACGCTGCCAGGCGCGCAGCGATCCCGCGGGCCTGGCTGGTTCGGTCTGTGCGAGGTAGGCCTCGGTGCCCACGATCTGCGCGGCCTCGGTTTCCACTCTCGGCGCCGACTGGGAGCCCACTGTCTCAGCACTCACGGGCTGCCCTCCGCTGGCATGGCACTGTTTGCTCGCACTCCTCGGTATCGATCGACACATCCGGTCCACACCCGAAGGCGCTGTCCGTCAAGGAGCCTAGCGCCCGGATCCGACGCGAACCGCATTCGCGAGTTCCGATAGTGACAGATTTGTCGCGACACGAGGACAGCAGCGGTGGGCAACCGGGCGTGTCGTCAGGGATGCTGGAAACATCATGACCGAAACACCCTCGACGACACCGCAGAGTGGCGGTGATCCACCCCGGTCCGGGTGGCATCCGCTACGTCGCGCACTGAGCGTGATCGGTCGCACAGCGAGCAAGGCGTGGGACGATTCGATCTTCGGGAAGGCGGCGGCCGCGGCGTTCTGGCAGACGCTGTCGCTGCCCCCGCTCCTGCTCGGTCTGCTCGGAATGCTCGGCTACGTCGGCGGGTGGTTCGGACCCGACACCGTCGACATCATCCAGTCGAAGATCGTCAACTTCAGCGGGACCGTGTTCAGCGACAGCGTCGTCGAACAGATCATCCGCCCGACGGTCGGCGACGTCCTCGAACGGGGACGCCCCGAGATCGTGTCCCTGAGCTTCCTGCTGTCCCTCTGGGCGGGCTCGTCGGCCATCTCCACGTTCGTGGACTCGATCGTCGAGGCCCACGGCCAGCAGGAGGCGCGGCACCCCGTGTGGCAGCGTGTGTTCGCGTTGCTGCTCTACGTGATGTTCCTGATCCTCGCCGTGTTCACCCTGCCGCTGGTCGCGCTGGGGCCGACGCTCGTCGGGAGGGTCCTCCCGGAGGCGTGGCGCACGATCGGGACGGAGATCGTCGACACGTTCTACTACCCCGGGGTGGGACTGCTGCTCATCGTCGGCCTGACGACGCTGTACAAGGTGGCGCTCCCCCGGTCGCTGCCCTGGCATCGGATGCTCGGCGGCGCGCTCGTCGCGGGAGTGTTCTTCCTCGGCGCGAGCACCTGCCTGCGCCGCTACCTCTCGTGGGTTGCGGGCACCGGATACACGTACGGGGCGCTGGCCACGCCGATCGCGTTCCTGCTGTTCACGTTCTTCCTGGGTTTCGCGGTGGTGCTCGGCGCCGAGTTCAACGCCACCGTGCAGGAGTTCTGGCCTGCCAGGGCGACCCGCATCGACCAGATGCGGGACTGGATCGCCGCGCAGGCCGAGAGTTCACCGTCGGCGGGTCCGGTGACCAGCCTCACGCGTCGGATCGCCACCGGCCCGATCAAGGTGGTCGGCGACCGCGCCCGCACCGATCCGGACGGGCAGGGGTCAGGGAACGACGAAAAGCCCGACGGCCCGGTACGAGAATCTCCCGAGCCACCGGGTGTGCGGCGAGCGCCGGCGAAGCCTCAGTCGCCCTTGCGCAATCCTTCGTAGATCTTCTTGCAGTCGGGGCAGACCGGCGATCCCGGCTTCGCGGATTTCGTCACCGGAAACACCTCGCCGCACAACGCGACGACGTGAGTGCCCATGACGGCGCTCTCCGCGATCTTGTTCTTCTTCACGTAATGGAAGAACTTGGGAGTGTCGTCATCGGTCGACTCGTCGGTGGTGACGTCGGGCCGTTCCTTGGTTTGAGTGCTCACCCCTCAATAATGCCGCAACCGGCCGGTGATCCCACCCCCCGTGTGCATTTGCCGCCCGACAGTGGAACAGTGGAGTCATGGCACGAAGTGCAGGGTTCGGTGGGTCCCACGACGCCGGCTCACCGAGTAATCCGGTTCTCATCACCGAGGCAGCGCGATCCATCGAGGATCAGCACCGTGCCCGTGTCCGCAAGTATCTGCTCATCATGTCGTTCCGGTTCCCGGCGCTGATCTTCGCGGCGGTGGCGTACGGCATCTGGGAGAACCCGTGGATCTCGATGGCGATCATCGGCGTGTCGATCCCGTTGCCGTGGATCGCGGTCCTCATCGCGAACGACCGGCCGCCGCGCACCAAGGACGAGCCCAGCAGGTACGACCACCGCGAGTCGCCGTCCACCGCCCTGCCCGCGCCGCCGCACCACACGATCGAGGGCTGACGCCACGGGGCGTCCTGCAACAATGCACGGGTGAACCGTGACGAACTGCTGTCGATCTGCCCATCTCTGCGTGCGGCCCTCCTCCGTAATCGGTACGACACGGACACCCTGCTCGATGCGCTGGGCCCCGAGGTCCATGCGGCGTTGAGCCGCAACGAACCGGTCCCGGTGCGCCGGGCCAGCGCGTCGTGCGGCGAACTCGGCACCCTGATCCGCCTGTTCCTGCTCACCGACGACTGTCCCGCCGGCGAGGTGGCCGCGGCGCTGTCCCCGCTCGCGGTCGAGGACGCCGTCGCCGCGGGCCTGCTCGAATCCGACGGTGACGTCGTCCGGGCCGCCCTCGACCTGCGGCCGCTGGACATCGGCGGGGGCAACCGCTGGGTGCTCTCCGACCTCGACGGTTCCCTCCGCCCCCGCGAGACCACCGTCGATCACGTCATCGGCGTCGGGCACGCGTCGCTGTCGCTGCTGCAGGCCACCCCGACCGCGCCGGTCGGGACGCTGCTCGACATCGGGACCGGGTGCGGCATCCAGGCCCTGCACGGCGCCTCCTACGCCGACTCGATCACGGCGACAGACCTGAACGTCCGGGCCGTGGACCTGGCGGCCGTCACGGCGGCGCTCAACGAGCAGGAGGTGGAACTGCTCGCCGGGTCGTGGTTCGAGCCGGTCGAGGGCCGCACGTTCGATCAGGTGGTGGCCAATCCGCCGTTCGTCGTGAGTCGCGCCACGGTGGGCCACACCTACCGTGACTCCGGCCTCGACCTCGACGGCGCGAGCGAACTGATGATCTCGCGCGTGGCCGGCTACCTCGCGCCCGGCGGCACGGCGGCCATGCTGGCGTCGTGGATCCACGTCGAGGGCGAGGACTGGCGTGCCCGGGTGGCGTCCTGGCTGCCCGCCCACGGGATCGACGCGTGGGTGGTGCAGCGGGATGTCGCGGACCCGGCCCTGTACGTCGGCACCTGGATGCGGGACGGCGGCCTCGACACCCGGGACCCGGCCACCGCGACGATCGCCGAGGACTGGCTCGATCACCTCGCGAGCGCGGACGTGGAGGGAGTCGGTTTCGGGTTCGTCTACCTGCGCCGGACCGACGCACCCACCGACCTCATGGCGGAAGACCTCACCCACGGCTTCACCGATCCGCTCGGCGCGGAGGCGCTCGCGTACTTCGAGCGGGTGGCGTGGCTGCGCGACCACGACGTGCTCACCGCCCGGTTCCGCGTCGAGGAGAGCACCGCCCTGGAGCGGGTGTTCCTGCCCGGCGACGAGGGATGGACGCAAGTGGTCGCCCGGTTGCACCGGGGGAACGGTCCGGCGTGGCAGCACGAGGTCGACGATCTCGTCGCCTCGCTCGTCGCGGGCATGCGCGGCGACGGCCTCGTGCTGGGCGAACTGATCGAACTCCTCGCCGCCGCGCACGGGGTCGACGCGGAAGAACTCGCACAGTCGGCGGTGCCGCTCGTGCACGCCCTCGTCCGGCACGGACTGGTGCTTCCCGCGTAGCCGCCGGGTTCCCGATCCGTCCCCCTTATACGTGTTCTCAGCAACTTCTCAGGACCGAATCGAGGAACCCGCAGGTCACAGCGTCTTCATAAATTACCGGCCGGGAACTTTCCCGGGCCGTCGGTGCGTTGATCCATATGAGACACCACCGATGAGGAGGCAAGTCATGACAAGCCCCAGCACCACTACTCGCATTCGCCCCAGCGCCGCCGATCTGGACGCCCAGAGCCCCGCTGCCGACCTGGTCCGCGTCTACCTGAACGGCATCGGCCGCACAGCTCTCCTGACGGCCGCGGACGAGGTGGAACTGTCCAAGCGAATCGAGGCTGGGCTGTACGCCGCGCACATCCTGGAGACCGGGAAGCGCCTCTCCCCCGCGAAGAAGCGCGACCTCGCTACGGTCGTCCGGGAAGGACAGTCCGCCCGCGCGCACCTCCTCGAGGCCAACCTGCGGCTCGTCGTGTCGCTCGCGAAGCGGTACACCGGTCGCGGCATGCCACTGCTGGACCTCATCCAGGAGGGCAACCTCGGCCTGATCCGCGCAATGGAGAAGTTCGACTACGCGAAGGGGTTCAAGTTCTCGACGTACGCCACCTGGTGGATTCGTCAGGCGATCACCCGCGGCATGGCCGACCAGAGCCGCACGATCCGGCTCCCAGTGCACCTCGTGGAGCAGGTCAACAAGCTGGCCCGCATCAAACGTGAGCTGCATCAGCAACTCGGGCGGGAGGCGACCGACGACGAGCTCGCCGAGGAGTCGGGAATCCCGGCGCACAAGATCGCGGATCTCCTCGACCACAGCCGCGACCCGGTGAGCCTCGACATGCCGGTCGGCAACGACGAAGAGGCCCCGCTGGGCGACTTCATCGAGGATTCCGAGGCCACGTCCGCGGAGAACGCCGTGATCGCCGGTCTCCTGCACAGCGACGTGCGCACCGTGCTGGCCACCCTCGACGAACGTGAGCAGCAGGTCATCCGCCTGCGATACGGACTCGACGACGGTCAGCCGCGCACCCTCGACCAGATCGGCAAGCTCTTCGGGCTCTCCCGCGAGCGTGTCCGTCAGATCGAGCGCGAGGTGATGGGCAAACTGCGTCAGGGCGACCGCGCCGAGCGGCTGCGCTCCTACGCCAGCTGACACGCTCCCTCCGAATCAGTGCCGGTGCCGGTCGTACGCGACCGGCACCGGCGCTGTGCTGTCCTGCCTCGGCCTGGCCGACCGCTCAGCGCAGCCGGCGGGGGCCGAGGTCCGCGACGCTGGGCTCCGGGCCGATCCGCACGCGCGAATCGGTGACCAGCGCGCCCTCTGCGGACGCCAGCACCGGTTCGCAGGCCAACTCCCGCACCTCCGGCAGGTCGTCGGCGAGCGCGGAGATCCGCTGCACGAGGTCGACGAGGGCCGACTTGTTCACCGGCACCGCGCTGCGGTAGCCGGACAGCAGCGGCGCGGCCTTCGGTGCGTCGATCAGCTCCGCTGCGGCGTCCTCTGTGAGGGGCAGCACCCGGTAGGCGCGGTCACCGAGCAGGTCGGAGATCACGCCGGCGAGTCCGAACGAGATGAGCGAACCGAACGACGGGTCGTCCTGCACGCCGACGACGCAGCCGATCCCCTTGGTGGCCATCCGCTGCACCTGCAGCAGGGGTTCACCGGATGCGGCGGCGAGGTCACGGTAGGCCAAGCGGACCGAGTCGGGCCCGACGAGGTCCAGGCGGACACCGCCGAGGTCGGGCCGGTGCCGCCACTGCTCCCCCGTCGCCTTCACCGCAACCGGGTATCCCAGTTCCTCGGCGGCCTGCACGGCTTCCTCCTCGGTGGTGGCGGACCGGAATTCCACGACGTCCACGCCGTAGCACGCGAGGAGTTGCGACGCCTCGAAGTCCGACAGCCAGCGGCCGGACGACGCCCCGAGCCAGCCGTCGATCATCGCTTTCGCCCGTTCCGGATCGATCCCGTTGGGGCGCACCACTTTCGAGGACGGCTTACTCTTCCAGGCCGAGTACCGCCAGGCCCGCGCCAGCGCCAGCGCCGCGCGTTCGGGACCGGGATAGGAGGGCACCGAACCGCGCGTCGGGTGCCCGTCCTCACCGCGGACCGCCAGCACGTCGGGCACGCCCTCCGCCGCGAGGAACGTCGTGAGGACGGGTTTGTCGGCTTCCCGCACCGCTTCCCGCAGCGCCTGGGCAAAGGGTTCGACGGGAACGGCGACCGGGGGAACGAACACGGCGATCACCGAATCGACGTCGAAGGACGCGAGTGCCGTCCGGACGGCCGTCGCGAATTCCTCGGGACCGGCCTGCGGGCCGAGGTCGACGGGGTCGCCGACCTGCAGACCCTCGCTGCGGGCCGCGTCGGCGGCGAGGACACCGAGCGCGGTGGAGTTCCCGACCACGGCGAGCCGGGGGCCCGCAGGCAGCGGCTGGTACCCGAACAGCAGTGCACAGTCGAACAGCTGGGAGATCGATCCGACCTGCACCACCCCGGCCTGCTCGAAGAGGGCGCGCACGATCGAATCGTCCATCTCGCCGCCGCTGGCCGCCAGCGCGGGCGGGACGGCGTGCCGCCCGCTCTTGACCGCCACGATCGGCTTGTTCCGCGCCACCCTCCGCGCGATACGCGAGAACTTGCGGGGATTGCCGAAGCTCTCCAGGTACAGGAGCACGACCTCGGTGGCCGGGTCCGAATCCCAGTACTGCAGCAGGTCGTTGCCGGAGACGTCGGCGCGGTTGCCTGCGGAGACGAACGCGGACAACCCGATTCGGCTCCGCGCGGCCTCGTCGAGGATGGCGATGCCGAGTGCGCCGGACTGGCAGAAGAAGCCGACGTTGCCGGGGCTCGGCAGCACCGGCGCGAGCGTGGCGTTCAACGACACGTCCCGGTCGTTGTTGGCCACGCCGAGCGCGTTGGGACCGATCAGCCGCATCCCGTGCGCGCGGGCGGCGTGGACGAGGCGACGCTCCGACTGCCGTCCGTCCATTCCGGTTTCACTGAATCCCGAGGACACGACGACGAGGGCCTTGACCCCCTTGTCCAGGCAGTCGTCGAGGACGGCGTTGATCGATTCGGCGGGGACGGCGACGACCGCGAGGTCCACCTCGTCGGGGATGTCCCGGACCGTCGGGTACGCCCGCACCCCGTGGACCGAACGGTGCTCCGCGTTGACCGGATACACCGGGCCGGTGAATCCGGCCCGCAACAGGTTGGTCAGGACGGCGTTGCCGACCTTCGCCCGGTCGGTGGACGCGCCGATCACCGCGACCGACCGCGGGCTGAGCACGTTGCGCATGCTCCGCGCTTCGGCGGCCCGCTCGCGGGAATTGCGTACGGACACCATCGCTTCGGTGGGGTCGATCGCGAACTCGAGCCTGAGCACGCCACCCTCGAAGCTGCGGCTCACCTGGTATCCGGCCTCGCGGAAGACGGTCACCATGTTCCGGTTCTCCGCGAGGACCTCGGCCACGAACATCGTCAGACCGCTCTCCGCGGCCGCCGCGGCCAGGTGCTCGAGCAGGATCGGCCCGAGTCCGCGGCCCTGGTGCGCGTCGGCGACGACGAATGCCACTTCGGCGGATTTGCCGTCCCCTTCGCCGGTGAGCCGCTCGTACCGGCCGACGGCGATGATCTCGTCCCCCAGCACCACCACGAACGCGACCCGGTCGTGGTGATCGACCGTGGTGAAATGAACGACGTCCCGTTGCGACATCGTCGGGTAGGGACCGAAATACCGCAGATAGCGGGTGCGTTCGGACAGCTTGGAGTGGAACGCGACGAGTTTGTCGGCGTCCTCGGGCACGATCGGCCGCAGCGCGACCGCCCCGCCGTCGGCCGCGAGCACGTCGGCGACCCAATGCCGCGGGTAGTTGTGCGCCGGGTCGGGTTTCCCCGTCGCCCCGGCACCGACCGACGACTCAGTGCTGCCCGTCTCCGCGCTGCCCGGCGACTGCGTGGCGCCGGTCGTTTCGCTGTCGTCCGCCTGCTCAGTCACGGGGATCCTCCGGGTCGAGTCCGAGTAGCGGGAAGCAGGCGCGGCGGGTGGCGATGACGGCGGAGTCGATCCGCGTCAGTGCGCGGTCGACCGACGGAATCCCGGTTTCCGGTGTGCCACCGGGGCCGTCCCACGGCAGGTAGTCGACCTCCCCGCCGTCGCCCATGGTGTCCGGCAGGTCGACGCTGGGCGCGAGGGCGTGAGCCCGCTCCTGCCAGGCCTCGGGCACGGCACGGGCCGTGTCGATCTCCCGGTCGAGCGCCGCGGCGATCAGGTGGGTCCACGCACGCGGGACGACCCGGACGAGGCCGTAACCGCCGCCGCCGACGGCGAGCCAGCGCCCCTCGGCGTAGCGGTCGGCGAGGTCGCGCATCGCGAGGAACGCGGCCCGCTGGCCGTCGACGGTCAGCGCGAGGTCGGCCAGCGGGTCCTCCCGGTGGCTGTCGACACCGCACTGACTGATCACGATCTGCGGCCGGAACGCGGCGAGGGCACCGGGCACGACGGCGTGGAAACCGCGCAGCCACAACGCGTCGACGGTGCCGGGCAGCACGGGGAGGTTGATCGCCGTGCCCTCCGCCGATCCCTCGCCGACTTCGCTCGACCACCCCGTGTTGGGCCACAGGGTTGCCGGGTGCTGGTGCAGCGAGATCGTCAGGACCCGAGGGTCGTTGGCGAACGCGTGCTGGACGCCGTCACCGTGGTGTGCGTCGACGTCGATGTAGGCGATCCGGTCGAAACCGTTGTCCAGCAGCCAGGAGACGGCAATGGCGACATCGTTGTACACACAGAATCCGGAGGCCCAGTCGGGCATGGCGTGATGCATGCCGCCGCCGATGCTGACGGCGCGGCGGGTGCGGCCGGCGGCGATCTCCTGCGCCGCGGCGAGGGATCCGCCGGCGAGGATCGCGCTCGCCTCGTGCATCTGGGGGAAAACGGGATTGTCCTCCGTGCCGAGCCCGTGCGGTGCCTCCGCGCCGAGCACACCGGACGTCGCGGAGTGACCGGCCTGTTTGACCGCTTCGATGTACGCGGGCGTGTGGATCCGCAGCAGATCTGCGTCCGAGGCGGCGGCGGGCCGCAACAGTTCGACCCCCTCCAGAGTCCCGAGGCTGCGCGCGAGCGACATGGTCAGCTCGAGCCGCGTGGGATTCATCGGGTGGTCCGCACTCCACCGATAACTGAGATAGTCCGGACTCCACACGACTGCACGGTTCGATACCAGTGCAGCCGAATCCTCCCCGGAACTGAACGACGCGGTCATGGACTCACGCTACTGGTCCCCCGTGGAGGGTGTCAGCAGACCCCGCCGGACCGTCACCGACGCGCGGCGGGGACGGACGGCGCCGGTGCCGGGCAATCACCGGTAGAATCAACCGAGACGAAGGGGTGTGAGTGTGAAGGATCTGGTCGACACCACGGAGATGTACCTCCGGACGATCTATGACTTGGAAGAAGAGGGCGTCGTCCCACTTCGAGCACGTATTGCCGAACGACTCGAGCAGAGCGGCCCGACGGTCAGCCAGACCGTTGCCCGGATGGAACGGGACGGCCTTCTCCTGGTCGCCGGTGACCGCCACCTGGAACTGACGGAGAAGGGCCGCGAACTCGCGGTGTCCGTGATGCGGAAGCACCGCCTGGCCGAACGACTCCTCGTGGACGTCATCGGTCTCCGGTGGGAAGAGGTTCACGCGGAGGCGTGCCGGTGGGAGCACGTCATGAGCGAGGAAGTGGAGCGGCGCCTGGTGGAGGTGCTCAACAACCCCACCACCTCGCCGTACGGAAACCCGATTCCGGGACTTGCGCTGCTCGGACTCGATCGCCCGGTCGACCCCCCGGAGACGCTCATCCGCCTCACGGACGTGCCGCCCGGCAAGCCGACCGCGGTCGTCGTCCGCCGTCTCGCCGAGCACGTGCAGTCGGATCCGGACGTCATCGGGCAGTTGCGTGAGGCGGGCGTCGTCCCGGACGCGCGTGTCACCGTCGAGACGAAGCCCGGGTCGGTCACGATCACGGTGCCCGGCCACACCGGGTTCGATCTGTCCGAGGAGATGGCGCACGCCGTCCAGGTGAAGCAGGTTCAGGGATAGTCGATGAAACTTCTGGTCACCGGCGGCGCCGGCTATGTCGGCAGCGTCTGCAGCACGGTCCTGCTCGAACGAGGGCACGAGGTCGTCGTCATCGACGACCTGTCGACGGGTAATGCCGACGCGGTGCCGCTCGGTGCCGAGTTCATCGAGGGCGACGTCGCGGAGGTGGCGGCGGACGTGCTCGGCACGACCGGCACTCCCCGGTTCGACGGGGTCCTGCACTTCGCGGCGCAGTCGCTCGTCGGCGAATCCGTCGAGCGCCCGGAGAAGTACTGGCGCGGCAACGTCGTCACCACGCTCGAACTCCTGGAGGCCATGCGGCATTCGGGGACGCAGAAACTCGTGTTCTCGTCGACGGCCGCGACGTACGGCGAGCCCGAGCACTCGCCGATCACGGAGGCCGATCCGACGCGTCCCACCAATCCGTACGGGGCGACGAAACTCGCGATCGACCATGCCATCACCTCGTACTCGGTGGCGCATTCGCTCGCGGCGACCAGCCTGCGGTATTTCAACGTCGCGGGAGCCTACAAGTCGGCCGGCGAGAACCGCGTCGTCGAAACGCATTTGATTCCTCTCGTGCTCCAGGTGGCGCTCGGCCAGCGGGAAAAGATCTCGATCTTCGGAACCGACTGGCCGACTCCGGACGGAACGGCGATCCGCGACTACATCCATGTTCTCGACCTCGCCGAGGCGCACGTGCTGGCACTGGAGTCGTCGATCGAGGGCAGGCACCGCATCTACAATCTCGGTAGCGGCGCGGGTTTCAGTGTGCGCGAAGTCATCTCGGCGTGCGCGCGGGTCACCGGGCTTCCCATTGCAGTCGAGGACGCACCGCGCCGGGCCGGTGATCCCGCCGTGCTCGTCGCGTCGAGTGATCGTGCGATCGCGGAACTCGGGTGGCGGCCGGAACACACGGATCTCGACGAGATCGTTGCCGATTCCTGGGCCTACCTGCAGGAGCTGGGCGACCGGTCGCACGCGGCACGTCGCTGACACCGGCTCAGCCGGCGAGGGGCGGGGGCAGCACGACACCGACCGCGCTCGCGCGTTCGTAACCGACGTCGGCCAGTCCCCGCACCTCGCCCGGCCGCATTCCGCTGTGCAGTGCACCGTCCAGCAGGGTGGCCAGCCTGTGCCCCGGCTCCGAGTCCAGGGCGGCGGCCAACGCGATGCCCGCGAACGGTCCGTCTCCCCGCAGGTAGGCGCTGTAGCCGAGCAGCGCCGCCGGGTTCGCGCGTTCCGGGTCGGGGAGGTTGCGGGCCAGGAGAATCCAGAGTTGCTCGGCATCGTCCGCGTACGGGCCGACGGCGAGCGCGAGCACGCTGTCCCGGACTGTCACATTGTCCAGTGCGAGCGCGAGTTCCGCGTACTCCGGCGCGAGGAGCCTCTCACCGGACGACACCCGCGCCACGTGTGTCAGCACCAGTTCGAGCTCGAGCCGGTGGCAGCGGTCCGGCATGGACGACCGCTCGGCCAGCTCCCTTCGCAGAAGTGACGATGGGCGGCCACGTTCGATGAGGGCGGCAATCTGCATCCGTTCGAGCACCGGCCCCACCTCGATCGTGGCCTCCATCTCCTCGCGCGAGGCGCGGATGGGCTTGCCCTCGAGGACCCGTGCGAGCGCGACGCGGGACGCCGCCGGATCGGACTGGATGCCGCAATTGCCGCCGAAGAAGCTGAACCATGCACCACCCGAGGCGATCTCGGCCGTGACGAAGACGTCGAGAAGGCCGGTCGGCGTGAATTCGAGGAGCTCCTCGAATTCTTCGACGATCGCGGACATTTCGTCGAGGCAGAGCGCGGCCGGGCTGGTGAAGCGGTCGTCGACGAGAACCAGGATCACCCCGCCGGCGCGGTCGCGCTCACACACGGTGGCGAACTGGCCGAGCGCCGCGCACATCGTCGGGGTCGGCCCTGCGGCACCTCCGAGGACCAGGTCGTGTCTCATGACGGCGCCGACCGACGAGTTGCGCTTCCCGGTCAGGCACACCGCCACGATCGACCGGGCCGGCCGGAATCCGAGCAGTGCGGGAATCGAGGCGAGGAGGTCGTCCGGAGCGGACAGCGTGACCGTGTGCTGCTGCGGGGGCAGTTCCCCGCCGGGATCGTCGGAGAAGCCGGAACCGTGGGGGAATGCGGGTGTCGTCATGCCCCAGACTCTGTCGGGTCGACGTCGCGGGGGTCGGCGGGCGAACTGGGGAAACACAGAGGGCTGTGGATGGGCGACGGGTTGTGGACAACCCGTCCGCCGCGCCGGGCGGAGGCGCCGTTCGGCCGAGAAGTCGTCGGAGCCCTGTGCTAGGGCCCGCTCAGCTGTTCTGGACCTTCTGCACCGCGGCGGTGAACACGTCGTCGAGCGCGTCGGTATCGGCCTTCGCGTCGCCGAACGACATGAAGGTCGCGGACACCCGCACGTCGCCCACCTGCGCGATCAGCGTCACCATCGACTGGGTGACCTGTTCGCTCCCGGTGCCGGATCTGACGGTCCGCCGGAGCGCGAGGGTGTCGTCCGCCCGGATGGGAGGGGCCGGAGTGATCTCGGTGGTGACGGTGGACTCGGCCCCGCTGTCCGTCACGGTGACCTCACGGCACGTCTTCGTTTGTTCCGCCAGGTCGTCGAGGGGTGTATCGGTCCTGGTGAGCTCGACCGAGATCGTCGAACGACTCGCATTGTCGGTACCGACCGCCATGACCGTGCCGGTCGGTCCGTAGTCCTGAGCAGGAGGCGCGCAGTCCGCGGGGTCGACCACCGCACCCTGCGGAACCCCCGTCAGGTCGGGCGCCGCCATCGACACGGCCTGGGCGGGCAGCACGATCGCCTCGTACGGGGCTGGGAAGTCGGCCGGATCGACCAGGAGCGTCGACAGTCCCTTTCCGGACGGCGAACCCGCCGCGATGGTGGTGCTCGGCTGCGGTTCACCGGAGACGGTCGAGGTACACCCGGCGAGAATCGCCGCCGCGGCCAACGCGACCACCGGGACGACGGCTGTCCGTACCGCTGTGCGCCGAGATGTCACCGTCGTCCTCCCGTGTCGGATGTGCCCTTTCCGCCACTCTGCCACGCCGACGCGCCGACGGCGGGGAGGCTGCGGCTCAGCTGCCGCGAGCGATCCATTCCTCCAGATGCGGGGCTTCGGTGCCGATGGTGGTGCCGTCGCCGTGCCCGGTGCGGACCGTCGTCGACGCCGGCAGCGCGAACAGGCGATCGCGAATGGATCCGATGATCGTAGGGAAGTCCGAGTAGGAACGCCCGGTGGCTCCCGGACCGCCCGAGAACAGGGTGTCGCCGCTGAACAACTCCCCGGCCTCCGGCAGATACAGGCAGCAGGAGCCGGGGGAATGCCCCGGCGTGTGGAGTACGCGGACGTCGGTCCCGGCCACCGCGATCTCCTGCCCGTCCTCGATCGGCGTGTAGGCGACGCCGGGGTGCGTCTGCTGCCACAACACGTCGTCGGCCGGATGGAGGAAGATCGGGGCGTCCAGAGCCGCGGACAGTTCGGGGGCCACGGTGACGTGGTCGTTGTGACCGTGTGTGCAGACGATCGCCCGGACGCGCCTGCCACCGACGGCCTCGACGATCGGCGCGGTGGTGTGAGCTGCGTCGATCACCGCGACTTCGGCGTCGTCACCGACGATCCACACGTTGTTGTCGACGTCCCAGGTGCCGCCGTCGAGGCTGAAGGTGCCGGAGGTGACCACCCGGTCGATGCGCACGCTCACGACCCGACCTCAGATCGCCGTGTCGCCCGTACCCGTATCGCTCGTGCCCGTGTCGACATCGCGCACCTCCAGGTCGTCCGTCTCGGATCGTGCCGTTCCTCACATTGCCACAGACCGTGCGCGGGATCTCGCTGTGGGCGAACACCGGAGGCCGTCCGGCGGGAATTATCGGTCGCGCGTGGCGTGTTCCCCCAGAGCAGGGCCTCCGAGAGCAAAGTCCGACGTATCGATGCCGGAGACGATAGGGGACACTGGAGGCCAGGCACGAAGGAGAAGAGGTCTGTAATGGACGAACAGTCGAAGATGTACGAGCTGGAGTTCCCGGCACCGCAGCTGTCCTCCGCGGACGGGCAGGGACCCGTGCTGATCCATGGACTCGAGGGCTTCTCCGACGCAGGCCACGCCGTCAAACTCGCCACGACGCATCTCCGTGAGAGTCTCGAGAGCGAGCTCGTCGCCTCCTTCGCGGTCGACGAGCTCGTGGACTACCGCTCCCGTCGGCCCACGATGACGTTCAAGGCCGATCACTTCTCGGACTACGACCAGCCCGAGCTGAACCTGTATGCACTGAAGGACACGGCGGGTACCCCGTTCCTGCTGTTGGCCGGCATGGAGCCCGATCTGCGCTGGGAGCGGTTCACCACGGCGGTGCGCCTGCTGGCCGAGCAGCTCGGTGTGCGCCGGACCGTGGGCATCAACGCCATCCCGATGGCCATTCCGCACACCCGTCCGCTCGGTGTGACCGCGCATTCCACCAACAAGGACCTGATCAAGGACCACCAGCGCTGGTCGGGTGAATTGCAGGTGCCGGGCAGCGCGTCCTCGCTGATCGAGTTGCGGATGGCGCAGCACGGGCACGAGTCGGTGGGGTTCTCGGTTCACGTTCCCCACTACCTGGCCCAGACGGACTACCCGGGGGCGGCGGAAACCCTCCTCGAGAATGTGAGTGACGTCACCGACCTGGATCTGCCGCTGGCCGCGCTCGGCGAGGCCGCCGCCCGCGTCCGCGAACAGGTCGACGAGCACATCGCAGGTAACGACGAGGTACAAACCGTCGTCCACGCCCTGGAACGCCAGTACGATGCCTACGTAACGGCTCAAGAACAGCAATCCACGCTCCTGGCCAGCGAGGAAGACCTGCCGAGTGGCGACGAACTCGGTGCGGAATTCGAGCGTTTCCTGGCCGAGCAGGCGATGCAGGACGGTGAGAGCGGCAACTCCGAGGAGGAGGGGGGATCACAGGGCGGGGCCTGACCGGGTAGCGGTTTGTGCGGTCGCCCTCCCGGCACTGTGCGACCGCACGGTCCAGTTGTTCGGCCGGGACCGGTGCAATAGCGTCGAGACCAAGCGGATGATTGAGCTGTCAACATTCGGGAAATGCACCTAGTTCAGGAGGCGACATGAGCGACAACCGCATTCGTAAGCTCAGGCCTGTTCCGAACGCCGAAACCCGCATGATGTTCCGCACGATCCACGGCTACCGTCGCGCGTTCCGCATGGCAGGCGAGGGTCCCGCACTGCTGCTGATCCACGGCATCGGCGACAACTCGTCCACGTGGACCGAGATCATCCCGCACCTCGCCAAGAACTACACCGTCATCGCCCCCGACCTGCTGGGTCACGGACGCTCCGACAAGCCGCGGGCCGACTACTCGGTCGCGGCGTACGCCAACGGCATGCGCGACCTGCTGTCCACCCTGGGCATCGACAAGGTCACCGTCGTCGGTCATTCGCTCGGCGGCGGTGTCGCCATGCAGTTCTCCTACCAGTTCCCGCAGATGGTCGACCGTCTCGTGCTGGTGTCGGCAGGCGGCGTCACCAAGGACGTCCACCCGCTGCTCCGGCTCGCGTCCGTCCCGGTGGTCAACGAGGCCCTGAAGCTGCTGCGCATTCCCGGCGCGATGCCCACCGTGCGGCTGGTGGGAAACGTGCTGAGTCAGCTGAACGGCACACGCCTGCGCCCCGGTGCGATGCTCCACGACACTCCCGACCTGGTGCGGGTACTCGCCGAGTTGTACGACCCTACCGCGTACGAGGCGTACCTGCGCACCCTCCGCGCGGTCGTCGACTGGCGCGGGCAGGTCGTCACGATGCTCGACCGATGTTATCTGACCGAGAACCTCCCGGTGCAGCTCATCTGGGGTGATCAGGACGCCGTCATTCCGGTGAGCCACGCCCACCTCGCGCACGCGGCGATGCCCGGCTCCCACCTCGAGATCTTCCGCGGCGCAGGACATTTCCCATTCCGCGACGACCCGATGCGGTTCCTGCGCACCATCGAGAAGTTCCTGTCCGGAACCCATCCCCTGCAGTTCGACGAGGCGAAGTGGCGGCAGATGCTCGTCACCGGCGTCGGTGAGAGCACCATCACCGGCAGCGCGTCCACCCGCATGGCGGTTCTCGACGCGATGGGATCGGACGAACGCAGCGCGACATAGGCCCGGCAGCGGCGCACGGCCGTCCGGCTAGCCTGTAGCAGTGCTTCTCTCCGACCTGCTCCCCGAGAACGCGGATTCCGATTCCGTTTTCGACGCCTTCACCTCCTGGACCGAAGAACGAGGACTGACGCTCTATCCCGCCCAGGAAGAATCCGTCATGGAGCTGGTGTCCGGGGCCAATGTGATCCTGGCGACGCCCACCGGATCCGGTAAGTCGATGGTGGCGGTCGGCGCCCACTTCTACGCCATGGCCACCGGCAAGCGCACGTTCTACACGGCCCCGATCAAAGCCCTTGTCAGCGAGAAGTTCTTCGCCCTGTGCGAGGTGTTCGGCGCCGAGAACGTCGGCATGATGACCGGCGACGCCGCCGTCAACTCCCGGGCACCGATCATCTGCGCGACCGCCGAGATCGTCGCGAACCTCGCGCTGCGCGAGGGCCCCGACTCCGACATCGGCCAGGTCGTGATGGACGAGTTCCACTTCTACTCCGAACCCGACCGCGGCTGGGCGTGGCAGGTCCCCCTCGTCGAACTCCCCCACGCCCAGTTCCTGCTCATGTCGGCCACCCTCGGGGAGGTCGACTTCTTCTCGTCCGACCTCACCCGCCGGACCGGGCGGCCCACCACCGTCGTGGCGGGCACCGAGCGTCCCGTTCCGCTGATGTTCTCGTACGCGACGACACCCGTGAGCGAGACGATCGAGGAACTGGTGACCACCAATCAGGCCCCGGTGTACGTCGTCCACTTCACCCAGGCCGCCGCCCTGGAACGCGCGCAGGCCCTGACGAGCGTCAACTTCTGTTCGCGCGAGGAGAAGGACGCCATCGCCGACGCCCTCGGCGGTTTCCGGTTCACCACCGGATTCGGCAAGACGCTCTCACGTCTCGTCCGGCACGGCATCGGCGTCCACCACGCGGGCATGCTGCCGAAGTACCGGCGCCTCATCGAGAAACTGGCGCAGGACGGTCTGCTGAAGGTCATCTGCGGCACCGACACGCTCGGTGTGGGGATCAACGTCCCCATCCGCACCGTGCTGCTGACCGGGCTGACCAAGTTCGACGGCACCCGCACGCGACACCTGCGGGCCCGCGAGTTCCACCAGATCGCGGGACGTGCGGGACGCGCCGGCTACGACACGCTGGGCACCGTGGTGGTGCAGGCCCCCGAGCACGAGGTCGAGAATCTGCGGGCGCTGGCCAAGGCGGGCGACGACCCCAAGAAACGCCGGAAGGTGCAGCGCAAGAAGGCGCCGGACGGGTTCGTGTCGTGGGGCGAGGCCACGTTCGATCGCCTCGTCGCCGCGTCGCCGGAACCGCTCGTCTCCCGGTTCTCCGTGTCGAACTCCATGCTGCTCAACGTCATCGCACGCCCGGGGAACTGCTTCGAGTCCATGCGGCACCTCCTCGAGGACAACCACGAGCCGCGGCCGGCCCAGCGCAAGCACATCCTCAAGGCGCTGTCGCTGTACAGGGGGCTGATCGACGCCGGCGTGGTGCAGCGACTCGACGAACCCGACGCCGACGGCCGCATGGCCCGGCTCACGATGGAACTCCAGCGGGACTTCGCCCTCAACCAGCCGCTGTCGCCGTTCGCGCTGGCCGCCCTCGAACTCCTCGACGTCGAATCCGATTCCTATGCACTGGATGTGGTGTCGGTGATCGAGTCGACCCTCGACGACCCGCGGCAGGTGCTCATGGCGCAGCAGCACTTCGCGCGCGGTGAGGCGGTCTCGCAGATGAAGGCCGACGGGATCGAATACGAGGAACGCATGGAGTTGCTCGAGGAGGTCACCTGGCCCAAGCCTCTCGCGGACCTGTTGTTCCCGGCGTTCGAGATGTACCGGGGTGGGCATCCGTGGATCACGGAGTTCGCGCTGTCGCCCAAGTCCGTCGTGCGGGACATGGTCGAGCGGGCCATGACGTTCGCCGAAATGGTCAGCCACTACGGTCTGGCCCGTTCGGAAGGGCTCGTCCTGCGGTATCTCGCGGACGCGTATCGCGCACTGCGCCAGACCGTTCCGACCGAGGCCCGGACGGAGGAACTCGACGACCTCATCGAGTGGCTGGGTGAGCTGATCCGTCAGGTCGACTCGAGCCTGCTCGACGAATGGGAATCACTCACCGACCCCGGGGCCGAGGGCGACGACCAGCAGGTCGCGTTCGGCGCCGACGTGCCGCGCCCGATCTCGGCGAACACTCGGGCATTCCGGGTGATGGTGCGCAACGCCATGTTCCGGCGCATCGACCTCGCGTCGCGGCGGCGGTGGGCCGAATTGGAGGGGCTGGACGACGGCATCGACGCCGAGGAGTGGGAGGACCAGCTTCAGCCGTACTTCGACGAGTACGACTCGCTCGGCACCGGACCCTCGGCGCGCGGCCCCCAGCTGTTCCAGGTGGAGACCGCGCCCGAGCTGTGGCGGGTCCGGCAGGTTCTCGAGGACCCGCAGGGTGATCACGGGTGGGCGTTGACGGCGGTCGTGGACCTCCCCGAGTCCGACGCGGCCGGTGAAGTGATCTTCGACGAGCTCAGCATCGTCGAGGGATAGCGGTCAGGAACGCGGCCGGCGGGGCTGATCACGCCGTGCCGCGTTCTTCTCCTTGATGCGGACGGTCTCCTTGCGGACCTCGGCCTGGGTGGCGCGCTCCTGCTGCAGCCACTCGGGGCGATCCGCCATGAGGGCGTCGATCTGCTCGGTGGTGAGCGCCTCGGTGATGCCGCCGCGCGCGAGACCCGCGATGGACACCCCCAGCTTCGCCGCGACCACGGGACGCGGGTGCGGGCCGTTGCGGCGCAGCTCGAGCAGCCATTCCGGCGGATCGCTCTGCAGTGCGCCGAGCTCGTCGCGGGAGACGACACCCTCCTGGAACTCCGCGGGGGTGGCCTCGAGGTACACACCCAGCTTCTTCGCCGCGGTGGCGGGCTTCATAGTCTGAGGGCTCTTGTGCGACGTCATGGTGTCAAGAGTAACGAGCGTGTGCGGTGCCGTTGACCACGCCCGGTAGCCTGACGGAGTGACAGACGCGGATGCATCCTCTCCCTTCCGGCTCGCGTATGTCCCGGGCGTGACCCCCACCAAGTGGGTGCGGATCTGGGCCGAACGGCTGCCCGACGTCCCCCTCACGCTCGTCCCGGTGTCCGCCGCGGACGCACCCGATCAGCTGCGGGGCCGGAGGGCGGACGTGGGCCTGGTGCGGTTGCCGATCGACCGGACCGGTCTCAGCGCCATCCCCCTGTACACCGAGATCCCGGTGGTCGTGGCACCGAAGGATCACGTCGTGGCGGCGGTGGACGAGGTGTCGATCGCGGATCTGGCGGACGAGATCATCCAGCACCCCCTCGACGACGTCCTCGTGTGGGAGCGCGTGCCGGGACTGCCCGCCGCGGACCGTCCGGCCACGACGGCCGACGCGATCGAACTGGTCGTCGCGGGGGTCGGGCTGCTCGTCGTCCCGCAGTCGCTCGCCCGGCTCCACCACCGCAAGGACCTCGTCTACCGGACGGTGTCGGACGGCCCGGAGTCGCGGATCGCGCTGGCGTGGCCCGAGGACGAGACCACCGAACTGGTGGAGGAGTTCATCGGCATCGTGCGGGGTCGCACCGTCAACAGTTCCCGGGGCCGCACCCCGACGGCGGCCGAGCCGAAGAAGAAGCGTCCCGCCGCGTCCTCGTCCGCACGCCAGAAACCGGCCGCGGGGGCGAAGACGCCGCGGCCCGGATCCGGAGCCAAGGGCGGCAAGCCCAAAGGTGGCAAGAAGGGCAAACCGCGGCGGCGGTCCTGACACTCCGCGCCCGTCAAGCGGGGGTGCCCACCGGTGCCGTCTTCGTGAACAGGCGCGCGAGTTGTCCGTAGTCGTCCGCGCGGGCACTGGACGACCGGAACACGAGGCCGATCGTGCGACCGGGCGCGGGGGCGGCGAAGCGGGCGGTCGCGAGCGGCCCCCGTCCGGTTTCCACCTGGACGGCGGATTCCGGCACCAGAGTCACGCCGAGTCCGCCGGCGACGCACTGCACCACCGTCGACAGCGACGTGGCGCGGGTGTCGCCCGCCACCGGATGCGCGTCCACCGAGCGGCACAGGTCGAGGGTCTGGTCGCGCAGGCAGTGTCCCTCGTCGAGCAGCAGGAGGGGAAGCTCGTCCAGCATCGGCGGGGAGATGTCGGTGCGACCGGCCAGCGGGTGCCCCTTCGGGACGACCATCACGAAATCTTCTGTGTACAAGGGGATGTCGACGAGACCGCCGACACCGCTCGGCAGGGCCAGCACCGCGACGTCGAGTGAGCCCACACGCAGCGCCTCGAGAAGTCGCGCCGTCTGGTCCTCGATGACCTGCGGCTCCAGTGCGGGCATCTCCTCGCGCAGCGCCGGCAACAGGGCAGGCAGCACGTAGGGGGCGACGGTGGGAATGAGTCCGATCCGCAGGGGGCCGGCCAACCGGTCGCCGACACCCGCGGCCGTCGCGACGAAACCGTCCGCGGCCTCGAGGATGACCTTTGCCTGACCGAGGAGCCGCTCCCCCGCCGCGGTGACGAGGACGCGCCGGGTGCTGCGCTCGATGAGCTGCACACCGAGACCGTTCTCCAATGCCGCCAGCGACTGCGACAGTGTGGGTTGGCTCACACTCAATCGTGCTGCCGCCGTGCCGAAGTGGCGGTACTCCGCGACTGCCACGAACGCACGCAGCTGCGACAGTGTGGGTTGATAACTCTGATCGGCCATGCCTATCAGCCTAATGCTGTCCATCACCTCGGCCTGTTGGACGGGTTCCTACACAATGCAGGAACACCGGGAGCGATAGGGTGCGTCAATGCCCATCCACGTAGACGTCGTCCGGGTGTTCACCGACGACAAAGGACGCCACGGCAATCCGCTCGGCATCGTCGACTCCTCGGCCGTCCCGCCGGAGGATCGGCAGTCCGTCGCCACCAAACTCGGGTACAGCGAGACGATCTTCGTCGACATTCCCGGGCCCGACGACGAGCACGCGCGCGCCCAGATCTTCACCCCGACCACCGAACTGCCCTTCGCCGGACATCCCACCGTCGGGCTGTCCTGGTGGTTGCACGAGCGCGGCGCCGCCGTCACGACGCTCGACATCCCCGCGGGCCCCGTCGCCACCCGGCGTTCCGGCGCGATCACCTGGGTCCGGGCCCGGCCCGAATGGGCGCCGGAGTTCTCGCTGTACCCCATGGGCAGCGTGCGCGAGGTTCAGGCCGCCGACCCGAAGAAGTTCGGTGCCGGGCACCACTACCTGTGGGCGTGGACCGACAAGGTCGAGCATTCGATCCGGTCGCGAATGTTCGCCCCCGACATGGGCATCACCGAGGACGAGGCCACCGGAGCCGCTGCCGTCCGGATCACCGCGCACCTGCGGCACGCCCTCCTGATCACCCAGGGCAAAGGATCCGAACTGCGGACCACGTACGACCCCGCCGGCTGGATCGAGGTCGGCGGACGGGTCCACCCCGAGAAGTCACGCACCCTCTGACGACGGTCGCCTGCCCCGGCCCGCGGCGAGGTCGGCCTCGCTCAGGCTCACCTCGATCTCCCGGCCCAGCGTCACACCGGGCGCGAGGGGAAGCCGGTCGCCGCTCCAGAATTTGCCGGGGTCGTACCAGTTGGTGCGCCTGCGACCGCTGATCAGACTCATCTCCTCGTACGTCTGCGCGACCACCTCGGCGCAATAGGCGCTTTCGAGACCGGCCGACTGCTCCTGCCGACGGCGCAACCCGGGCAAGCGCCCACCGAACCACCGCGACGCGAGTTTCGCGGTGGACGGGAACGGCGTGCCGTCGAGCCGCGCGATCGCCCGCAGCAACGCGTCCTCCTGCTGCGGCGTCGCCGGTTCGGCGAGCTGACGCAGCCATCCCCGCTGCCCGTACCGCGCACCCCACACCTGGACGGCGGCGCGCAGGTCGTGGAGTTGCACACCACGCTGGAAGCGGCCCGTCCACATGTCCTGCAACGAATGCCCCAGCTCGGCGTGCCACATCAGCGGTGGAAGGTCCTCGAGCACCACCGACATGCCCACGTGGTTGACCGGACTGTTCGTCAGCGTCTGGATCGCCCTGTCGGCCGGGGATTCTCCGCGGAAGATCCAGATATCGCCGGTGCGGGTGACCTCGACCGCGGTGTCGAGGTCGATGGTGGAACCGTGTCGTCGTGCGTCCGTGTGCCGTGGCGCGTCCATGGGCCCTAGCCTAGAAGGATGCGACCCCGTGGCAGGCAATGGTGGAAACTTCTCGGACTCGCCGGTGTGGTGGGTGTCGCCGCGACCGGGGTCGTCGCGGTCCGCGCGGATCGGCAACGCAAGGCGTACACGCCCGACGAGGTGCGGGCCCGCCTGCACGAGCGCTACACCCGCGCGTACGCCGCGCACGACGGGCAGCAGGAGATTGCGCTGTCGGCGCCGACGTGGCGGGACCGGGTCACCGGCGCCCTGCACCGCCTCCGCAGGCGGGGCGCCGGCTCGGATCAGCCCAGCGCCCGGCGGAACCCGTCCGCGAGCTGAGCGACCTGATCGTCCGTCATCACGAACGACGGCGAGACCTGCATCGCGCCCTGCCCGGCGGCGCGGCCCGAGATTGCGAACTCGCGCAACGTGTTCACGAACGGGAGCGCCTCCGCCGGATCGGCCAACTGCACGGCAGCGACCGCGCCGAGACCGCTGCGCACTTCCTCGACCCGCGGGTGGTCGGCGAGGGGCGCGAGGTGCTCGTGCAACGAGGACTCGAGCCGCTTCGACTCCGCCAGCAGGTTCTCGCGCTCGATGATGTCGAGGTTGGCCAGTGCGGCCGCCGCGGCACCCGCGTGCCCGCCGTAGGTGTAGCCGTGCCGCCACCACACGCCGCCGGCGAAGAACGGCTCGGCCACCCGCGGGGCGATGAACACCGCACCCATCGGGACGTACCCGGAGGTGAGACCCTTCGCGGTCGTCATCATGTCGGGCTGCAGATCGAATCGCGTCGACGCGAACCACTCGCCGCCGATGCGGCCGAATCCCGTGACCACCTCGTCGACCACGAACAGGATGTCGTGCTCGCGGCAGATGTCGCGGACCTCCGCGAGGTAGCCCTCCGGCGGCAGATACACGCCGCCCGCGCCGATGACGGGTTCGCAGAAGAACGCGGCGATCGTGTCGGCGCCGACCTTCTCGATCAGCTCGAGCAGGCCCTTGGCGTCGTTCCACGCGACAGTGGCGCTGTCGGGCATCAACTCGCCGTAGCCCTCGCGATTGGCGGGGATTCCCGCCAGCGCAGTGCCCGCCACGTGCATCCCGTGATAGGCCTTCTGGCGGCCGACCACAATCGTCTTGGACGGCTTGCCCATTTCGTGCCAGTAGCGGCGGGCCAGCTTGGCCGCCGTGTCCACGGAGTCCGAACCACCCGAGGTGAAGAAGATCTTGCTGCCCGGCACGGGCGCGATGGTCGCGAGCCGGTCGGCCAGGGCCGCGGTCGTCTCGGGAACGAAGTCACCGAAATTCGAGAAATGGGCCACGGTCCGCAACTGTTCCGCGACGGCGTCCGCGATCTCCGCGCGGCCGTGCCCCACGTTGGTGAACCACAGACCCGCCGTCGCATCGAGGTACCGGTTGCCGCGATCGTCCCAGATGTACGCGCCCTCGCCGCGGGACACCACGAAGGCGCCCTTCTGTTCCACCGCACCCATGTCCGCGAATCCGTGCCACAGTGCCGACGCCATGCTGATCCCTTCGTGAAACCCCGCCCGAGCCGACTATGCCACGGCGCGCCCGGAAGGATCGTGGCGCATCACTTGTGCGCCAGGGCGGTGGGGTGAGCCTCCGTGTCGATGCCCGGGATCCCGCGACCGCGGATGGACGCGCCCGCGGTCTCCGCCACGAAGTACAGCGCGACGAGTCCGACCGCACACGCCGCCATCATGTAGAACGCCGGCATGAGGGTGTTGCCGGTCCATTCGATGAGCAGTTCGTTGACCGCGGGGGCTGTGCCGCCGAACAACGACGTCGACACGTTGTACGCGATGGCGAAACCCGCGAACCGCACGTGGGTCGGGAACATCGCCGGGAACGTCGCCGAAATCGTGGACAACTGCAGGACGTACAGCAACCCGAGCACCGCGAAGGCGACGATCGCCCATCCGAAACCCTGACGCATCAGCAGGTACATGGGGACGGCGAGCACGATCAGTCCCACCAGCGAGCCGTACCACAACGGCTTCCGGCCCACCCGGTCCGACAGCGCGCCCGCGAACGGGATGACCGCCATCATCACGATCTGCCCGACGATGAACAGGGTCAGCGACGCGGTGGACGTCAGCCCGATCTGTGTCTCGAGGTACGTCGGCATGTAACTGAGCAGCGTGTAGTTGGTGACGTTCAACGCGATCACGAGTCCGCCGAGCAGCAGCAGCGGCTTCCAGTACTCGGTGATCAGGTCCTTGAACTCGTGGGTCGTCCCCGACTCCACCGCGCCTTCCGCGTCCAGTTCCCGGAAGACGGGTGTCTCCTCGAGCTTGGTCCGCAGGTAGAGGCCGATCAGGCCCATCGGCCCGGCGATGAGGAACGGGATACGCCAGCCCCAGGTGGACATGAACGGATCACTGGAGAACAGCTCCACCACCAGGACCACGATCGCGCCGAGCGCGTACCCGCCGAGGGTACCGAACTCGAGAAAACTTCCACAGAATCCGCGCTTGCGGTCCGGCGAGTACTCGGCCATGAACGTTGCCGCGCCGCCGTATTCGCCGCCCGTCGAGAAGCCCTGGATCATGCGCAGCAGCACCAGCAGCAGGGGCGCCCAGAACCCGATGGCGTCGTAGCTCGGCACGAGGCCGACGCAGAACGTCGCACCCGCCATCAGGATGATCGTCAGCGCCAGCACCTGGCGGCGTCCGAGCCGGTCACCCAGCGGACCCCACACCAGGCCGCCGAGCGGTCGCACGACGAAGGACACCGCGAACACGAGCAGTGCGTAGAGGGTGGCCGAACCGGTGTCGCCGGGGAAGAACGCGGCCGAGATGTACGACACCGTGAACGCGTACACACCGTAGTCGAACCATTCGGTGGCGTTGCCCATCGCCGACGCCGCGATCGCGCGCCGGAGAACACCTGGTGGGAGGGTTTCCTGCTCGTCTGACGCATCCGCAGATGCCATAGATCCCGCCTCCTGAGGCCGGTGGTCGCGTGTCCTCATTGTGTCCCGAGTGGCACGTGTTGTCGCGAGTTTGCCATTTACGGACGCACCGCGATCCGCATCGCCGGTGTTCCAGCTGGTCGACGCCCCACGTTCGCGGGACGGTCCTCGCCGACCCCGAGGGCAACGAATTCTGCGCGTTACCGGAACGTGGGACCGACGACGGGACGACCGCGTAGCCCGCGCCACCAGGCGGCGGGCCCGCCGTGGGCGACCCAGTGCCGCACGTGGTCCACGTAGTCCGTGGCCACCCGCACCCACTCGCTCCAGGCGCTCGGTGTGGGCAGGGTTTCGACGGAACGGATCAGGAGACGATCGATCGCGTCCGTGACCAGCTGCGCGCGCTCCAGCTGCACCATGTGCCCTGCACCGGGCACCTTCACCAGTTCCACGTCCGGCAGATGCCCGGCGATGGCCTTCGAATACCGGAACGGGGTCAGCAGGTCGCGGTCGCCGCACACCACGAGCGTCTCGATCGGCGCGAGCAACGGCACCGCGGCCGTCTCGTCGTGATTCTTGAACGACGGCAGGAAGTCGACGAGCGTCTTGAGGGACGTGTCGTTGATCATCTGCTCGGAGTGCCACATGATCGCCGGGCTGATGCTGCGGTCACCGAACGACGCCGACCTCAGGATCGGCGCCAGCACCCGCTTGCTCGCGCCGCGACCGCTCTGGACCACCCGGGGCAGGTGACGGGCCGCGGTGCTGAATCCGGCGACGACGGGTGTGTTGAGGGTGCGCGCGAGCCCCACGTCACCGAGCTTCTCCGCCGCGGTGGCGATCAGGCCCACCCCGACGATGCGGGAACCGATCAGATCGGGATTCCGGCCGACATACGAGAGTACGGCCATACCGCCCATCGAGTGGCCGACCAGCACGATCGGTCCCTCCGGCACCAGCGCTCGGATGACCGCGTCGACGTCCTGCGCGAGATGCGGGATCGTGCACGTGTCCCGGCGCGGCACCCCGGAGCTGCCGTGGCCGCGCAGGTCGAAGAACACCATGCGGATCGTCGAGCCCCACGTCTCCTCGAGCTGAACCCGCTGGAAGTGCCAGCCGGTCATGCGGTTGCAGAAGCCGTGGACGAACACCACGGTCAGCGGGGCGAACGCCGGACCAACCTCGCGCACCGCGAGTGGGACCCCGTCGTCGGCGGCGACGACACTGCCGCGGTCGCGGGTGAGCAGGTCGAAGGTCTCCCCTGCGAACTCGTCGAACATAGTCTCCCAGCCGTTGCCGAAGTCACGGATGATCGCGTGGACGCCTGTCGTGTGGAGGATAGCGCGGCCTGCGAATCGGCTGTGCGAGGCTTCGCCGCTACCGGTCCTCGCCATACCGGCGGCGGGCACCGAGGCGTCCCACCGCGTTCACGGCGAGCGCCATCAACGCCATCGCCAGAAGCAACACGACCGCGGTGACGGCCAACTGGAGGTACCCCTGATCCCGAGGGTCCAGGAACGGATACGGGTACCAGTCGACGATCGGGCCGCGGATCAGGGAGTAGCCGCCGTACACGGCCGGAAAGATCAGCCAGCCGAGGCTCTGGGCGTCGGAGATCCGCACCCGGGACGGGGCGAGCACCCAGTCGAGCAGCAGAACGAGAGGCAGCAAGCGGTGCAGGGCCGTGTTGATCCAGGCGTCCTGCAGCATGACGTCGACATTCGCCAGCAGCACCGCGTACACGATTCCGGTGATGACCATGTACAGCGTCGTCGCACCGCGGAACAGCTGCCAGCGCCGCGACTGCGGATCCCGGACCGCGCCGATCAGGAGAACGACGACGGCGAGGATGTTGCTCTCGATGGTGAAATAGCTGAGGTAGTCGGCCGTCGAGAAGTCGGCGCTGCCGGCGTTGCGGAGGGGTATCCACAGCAGCGCGATCAGCCCGTAGACGGCGAACGCCGCCCGCAGAACCCGAACGATCCTCTGACCTCGCAGCTCCGTGACGACGGCGGCGTCCATCCGCCGATATTCGCACACGGGCGGGCGCGGCACAGGGCGATCCACCGGGTTGGCTAGGCTGGGGTCCAGCATGTCCACCACAGCACCCAGCCGGCGGGAACTGAACAACAGCCTCGGCGAACTCACTCTGCGCGACGAACACCGGCTCCGCCGGCGACTCGACCGTGCCCGCACCCCCGACGCACTCGCCTCCCTGTCCGACCAGATCGACGCCGCACGCGGCCGCATCACCCGGAGACTCGACAGCGTCCCCGCCATCGAATACCCGGACGCACTGCCGGTCAGCCGGCGCCGCGACGACATCGCGAAGGCGATCGCCGAGAATCAGGTCGTCATCGTGGCCGGCGAGACGGGATCCGGCAAGACGACGCAGATCCCGAAGATCTGCCTCGAACTCGGCCGCGGCGTCCGCGGCCTCATCGGACACACCCAGCCCCGCCGTCTCGCCGCGCGGACGGTCGCCGAACGGATCGCCGAGGAACTCCACAGCGAACTCGGTGAGACCGTCGGCTACACCGTGCGCTTCACCGACCAGGTGTCGGACGGCACGCTGGTGAAGCTGATGACCGACGGAATCCTGCTCGCCGAGATCCAGCGCGACCGGATGCTCCGCCGGTACGACACCCTCATCATCGACGAGGCGCACGAACGCAGCCTCAACATCGACTTCATCCTCGGATACCTGCGCCAGCTGCTCCCCCGCAGGCCCGACCTGAAAGTGATCATCACGTCGGCGACGATCGACCCGGAACGCTTCGCGGAACACTTCGCCGCCGACGGCGTGCCCGCGCCGATCGTCGAGGTGTCCGGGCGCACGTTCCCCGTCGAGATGCGGTACCGACCGCTCACGGTGGAAGTCGGCGAGCAGACGTTCGACCGCGACCCCGTCGACGCGGTGTGCGAGGCCGTCGAAGAACTCTCCGGCGAAGGCGACGGCGACATCCTCGTCTTCCTCTCCGGCGAACGGGAGATCCGCGACACCGCCGACGCCCTCCGCGACCGCAGACTGCGCGGCACCGAGATCGTCCCCCTGTACGCGCGATTGTCGGCAGCGGAACAGCACAAGGTGTTCACCCCGCACACCGGGCGGCGGGTCGTGCTGTCGACGAACGTCGCGGAAACGTCGCTCACCGTGCCCGGCATCCGGTACGTCGTGGACCCGGGCACCGCCCGCATCTCCCGCTACTCGGTGCGCACCAAGGTGCAACGCCTGCCGATCGAACCGATCTCGCAGGCGTCCGCCCGCCAGCGGTCCGGTCGTTGCGGCCGTGTCGCCGAAGGCATCTGCATCCGCCTCTACTCCGAGGAGGACTTCGAGTCGAGGCCCGCGTTCACCGAGCCGGAAATCCTGCGCACCAACCTCGCGTCCGTCATCCTGCAGATGACGGCGCTCGGCCTCGGTGACGTCGCCGCGTTCCCGTTCGTGCAGCCGCCGGACCCGCGGGCCGTCCGCGACGGCATCGGCCTGCTCGAGGAACTCGGCGCGATCGAACGGAAAGCCCAGAACGAGCAGCCCGTCCTCACCCCGGTCGGACGCGAACTCGCGCAAATCCCCGTCGATCCGCGCATGGCGCGGATGCTCGTCGAGGCGCACCGGAACGGCTGCCTGTCCGAGGTGCTCGTGATCGTCGCAGCCCTCTCCATCCAGGACGTGCGCGAACGTCCCGCCGAGTTCCAGCAGGCGGCCGACGAGAAGCACGCCCGGTTCGCCGTGGAGAATTCCGACTTCCTCGCCTACCTCGAACTGTGGACGTATCTGCGCGAGCAGCGGAACGAGTTGTCGTCCAACCAGTTCCGCAAGATGTGCCGAAACGAATTCCTGCACTGGCTGCGCATCCGCGAATGGCAGGACCTGCACGGTCAACTCCGCCAGATCACCCGGGGCCTCGGCTGGGACACCACCGGCACCCCGGCAGGCGAGGCGGCGATCCACCAGTCGCTCCTCGCCGGTCTGCTGTCGCACATCGGGTTGCGCGAGGGTGACAAACGGGACTTCCTCGGGGCCCGCGGAAGCCGATTCGCGGTGTTCCCGGGCTCGAGCCTGTTCAAGAAGCCGCCGCGATGGGTGATGGCCGCCGAACTGGTCGAGACGTCCCGGCTGTGGGCGCGGATGTCGGCCCGGATCGAACCCGAATGGGCCGAGAAACTGGCGCCGCACCTCGTGAAGCGCACCTACTCCGAACCGCACTGGTCGTCGAAACGCGGCGCCGCCATGGCCTACGAACGCGTGACGTTGTACGGGATCCCCCTCGTCGCCCGGCGTGCGGTCACCTACAGCACCATCGACCCCGAGACGTCCCGAGACCTGTTCATCCGTCATGCCCTGGTGCAGGGCGAATGGCAGACGCAGCACAAGTTCTTCCACGCCAACCGCGCGCTCCTCGAAGACGTCGAG
Organism: Rhodococcus sp. USK10; assembly: GCF_019378875.1. Classification (NCBI taxonomy): domain Bacteria; kingdom Bacillati; phylum Actinomycetota; class Actinomycetes; order Mycobacteriales; family Nocardiaceae; genus Rhodococcus; species Rhodococcus sp. USK10. Next base: position 8,057,583 of record NZ_CP076048.1, on the reverse strand, counting down.
GAACTCGAGCACCGCGCCCGCAGGCGCGACATCCTCGTCGACGACGACACCCTCTACGACTTCTACGACCAGCGCGTCGGCCCGGAGGCGGTCTCCGCCCGGCATTTCGACTCGTGGTGGAAAGTTGCCCGCCGCAAGAATCCGGACCTGCTCACGTTCACCCAGTCGACGGTCGTCAACGCCGATTCGGCCGCGGTACTCGGCGGCGAATACCCCGACGCGTGGCGTCAGGGCGACATGCAGGTCCCGCTCACCTACCAGTTCGAACCCGGCAACGAAGACGACGGCGTCAGCGCCCGCATCCCGATCGCGTTGCTCGCGGGGCTGCGCGCCGTCGGCTTCGACTGGCTGGTCCCCGGCATGCGCGTCGAACTGGTCACCGCACTGATCAAGACGCTCCCGAAGACCCTTCGCCGACAGGTGGTTCCGGCACCGGACTTCGCGGCCGCCGCACTGGCCGCGGTGAAACCCCGCTCCGAACCGCTCACCACGGCGATGGCACGCGAACTGTCCCGGCTCGGTGCCTGCCGCATCGATCCGAAGGATTTCGACGTCACCGCACTCCCCGACCACCTGCGCATGACGTTCGTCGCCGTGGACGAGAAGGGCGCCGTCCTCGGCCGGAACAAGGACCTCGCGTCGCTGCGCAAGTCGCTCGCACCCCGCGTCCAGGTGGAAGTGGCGAAGGCGGCGTCGAACTCGGAGCGACCGCCCGCACTCACGTGGACCCCCGCCACCCTCGGTTCCCTCGAGGCCACCGTCACACGCGAACTCGGCGGGCAGAAGGTCACCGGCTACCCCGCCCTGGTCCCGGAGGGTGACGGTGTCGCCGTCCGCGTCCTCAGCACCGCCGCCGCCCAGCGAACCGCGATGCGCGACGGAACGCGCCGGCTGCTGCTGGCCGCCGTTCCCACCCAGGCGAAGACGGTGACGTCCGGTCTGGGCAACGCACAGCGACTGGCGCTCGGGCAGAACCCCGACGGCAGCCTCGACGCGTTGATCGACGACTGTCGCACCGCCGCCGCGAACCAGTTGATCGCCGCACACGGCACCCCGGTGCGCACGCCGCAGGAATTCGACGCCCTCGTGGTGAAAGCGCGTGCGGAGATGGCCCGGAACGTGGCGGTGCTCGTGCGACTGGTGTCGCCGGTGCTCGAAGCGGACCACCGGCTCGCCGTCGTGCTGGAACGCGCCACCGGTGAGGCCGCCGACGACGTGCGGGAACAACGGCAGTCGCTGCTGTTTCCCGGATTCGTCGCCGACATCGGCGCCACCCGCCTCCGCGAACTGCCCCGCTACCTCGCTGCCGCGGTCGCACGGCTCGAAGCCCTGCCCGGGAGCGCACCGCGCGACCAGAAGGGAATGGATGCCCTCGACCGCGTGTACGCCGGATACGAGCGCATGCTCGCCGGCCTGCCGGAAGAACGGCAGCACTCACCCGAGGTCGACGCGATCCACTGGATGATCGAGGAACTGCGCGTCAGCCTGTTCGCTCAAACCCTCGGAACACCGGTCCCGGTCTCCGAGAAGCGGGTACTGGGCGCCATGCAGAAGGTGCGCTGACGCGCAGGGCAATGCAAGAAGTGCGCGGACGCGCAGGCTCAGGCGCCGTCGCGGGATTCGCGGTGTTCGCGTAGCTCTTTGATCTCGCGCGCGAAGTCCTCGGCGGAGCTGAACGACCGGTACACGGACGCGAAACGCAGATATGCGACCTCGTCGAGGTCACGAAGCGGACCGAGGATGGCGAGGCCCACCTCGTTGCTCGGGATCTCCGCGGAACCCGACGCGCGGACCGCGTCCTCGACCTGCTGGGCAAGGAGATTCAGTGCGTCGTTGTCGACCTGCCGGCCCTGGCAGGCGCGGCGGACACCCCGTACCACCTTCTCCCGGCTGAACGGTTCGGTGACCCCACTGCGTTTGACGACCGACAGGACGGCGGTCTCGACGGTGGTGAACCGTCGACCACACTCGGGGCACGACCGGCGGCGGCGGATGGCCTGTCCCTCGTCGGCTTCGCGCGAATCGACCACACGTGAATCGGGGTGCCGGCAGAACGGGCAGTGCATGGCGATTCCTTCGTCGTAGCCGTCGTGGCCGCAACTGTTCGCCTCCCCCGATGGCGAACCGACGAAAACGGATTCACGCAGCGGATGCACGATCTCGACGCGACCACACGCGGTGGTGGGACTGACAGCCTCCGAGACTACTCGGCCGTCCGGCGGAACAGTCATGCAGAGCCACCCCCGTCACCGGGTCGCGGACGACGGGACGATCAGACTCTGGCCCGGGTGCAGCGCCGAATTGGACATGGCATTGAGCTCCATGATCCGCTCGATCACCTGCGCCACCGGCATTCCCGGTGCGATCCGCGCTGCGACCGCGGCCAGGCTCTCGCCCTGCTGCACCTGCACGACCTCCGTGGCCGCCGAATTGCTCACACTGCCGCCGGTGGCGAGTTGGGCCACCCCGGCGAGCCCGCACAACACACCGGCGGTGATCACGACACCGGCGAGCACCGTCCGCCAGCCGACGTCGTTCGCGCCGCGTTCGTGGCCGGCGCGGGAGACTCCGGTGTGGGTGGGCCGGTACGCGACGGCGCCGGACGACGGACGGCGCAACTCCCCGTCGGTGCGCCGGCGACGCGGTTCGGTGCGGTACGACCGCGCGGCGCCGGAACGGACGACACCCCGCTCGAGTGCCTGCCGGTTCAGCACTGCCTGCCGATGGAGAACTGCGTTGCTCATCGGTACCTCCGCTGCTCGTGGCGTTCGATCACGCGTTCGAAAGAACACATGTTCGATTTCTACCACGACCCTCCGACAAAGTCTCTACTTCTGGCGACACATGTCGAACAGATGTTTGAAACTCCGAGGAAAGCGGGATAGATTCGTGTCACGCGGCACAGCAGTCACATGCGACCCATACCGACAAGATCGACACACAGACGGAGGCACCTCGCCATGAAGGACGACAGCTCGACCGACGGTTCGACTCCACGTGTGAGCGGTGGCTCCGCCGCCGGGTTGACCGACCGGCAGCGCCGTGTCCTCGAGGTGATCCGCACATCGGTCAACGAGCGCGGTTACCCGCCGAGCATCCGCGAGATCGGCGACGCGGTGGGGCTCACCTCCACGTCGTCCGTTGCCCATCAGTTGCGGACGCTGGAGCGGAAGGGCTTCCTCCGCCGGGACCCGAACCGTCCGCGCGCCGTCGACGTGCGCGGTCTCGACGAGGTCGCGGCGGGCGCCGCCGCGAACGCAGGCGCCGCTGCCGGGTTGGCCGCCGTCAAGACCGGGACCGACGGCACACCCCTGCCGGAGCCCACGTTCGTACCCGTCCTCGGCCGGATCGCCGCCGGTGGCCCGATCCTCGCCGAGGAAGCCGTCGAGGACGTCTTCCCGCTCCCCCGTGAACTCGTGGGCCAGGGTTCGCTGTTCCTGCTCAAGGTCGTCGGCGAATCGATGATCGACGCCGCGATCTGCGACGGCGACTGGGTGGTTGTCCGTCAGCAGAACGTGGCGGACAACGGGGACATCGTGGCAGCGATGATCGACGGCGAAGCCACCGTCAAGACGTTCAAGCGCACCGACAGCGAGGTGTGGCTGATGCCGCACAATCCGCTGTTCGATCCGATCCCCGGCAACGACGCCGCGATTCTGGGCAAGGTCGTCACCGTCATGCGCAAGATCTAGTCCTGCCGTATCCAGTCCCTGCCGTCGGCAGACACGAGTGGGCCCCACGGCGATCGCCGTGGGGCCCACTCGCATCCATCCGGGTACGGCCGGAGGCCGGAGTTCGTTTGCAGATACGCAGGTCGCGCGTCGTCAGAGATTGAGTCCGCGACCGATGATTTCCTTCATGATCTCGGTGGTGCCGCCGTAGATGGTCTGGACCCGAGAATCCATGTACGCCTTCGCGATCGGATACTCCTTCATGTACCCGTAGCCGCCGTGCAGCTGCAGGCACCGGTCGATCAGCCGGACCTGCGCCTCAGTGGTCCACCACTTGGCCATCGCCGCTTCCTGCACCGACAGCTTCTCGTCGTTGAGCAGTTCGATGAACTTGTCGACGAGGACCCGGACGGCCGTCGCCTCGGTGGCGAGTTCGGCGAGCACGAAGCGCGTGTTCTGGAAGCTGCCGATCGACTTTCCGAAGGCCTTCCGGTCGCGGCAGTACTGGATCGTCATGTCCAGCGCCGATTCCATTGCGGCGGCGGCCACCACGGCGATCGACAGCCGCTCCTGCGGGAGGTTCTTCATCAGGTAGAGGAATCCCATGCCTTCCTCACCGAGGAGGTTGGCGGCGGGGACGCGGACGTCGGTGAAGCTCAGCTCCGCGGTGTCCTGGGCCTTCATCCCGATCTTGTCGAGGTTGCGGCCGCGTTCGAAGCCCGGCATGTCTCGTTCGACCACGAGGAGGCTGAATCCCTGTGCGCCCTTGTCTGGATCGGTACACGCGACGACGATCACGAGGTCGGCGTTGATGCCGTTGGTGATGAACGTCTTGGAACCGTTGAGGACCCAGTCGTCGCCGTCGCGCACGGCGCGCGTCTTGATGCCCTGCAGGTCGCTGCCGGTTCCCGGTTCGGTCATCGCGATCGCCGTGATCAGCTCACCCGACGCGAAGCCGGGCAGCCACCGCTGCTTCTGCTCCTCGTTGCTCAGCTCGAGCAGGTACGGCGCGACGACGTCGTTGTGGAGCGTGAAGCCGATGCCGCTGTATCCACCGCGGGTCGTCTCCTCGGTGATGATCGCGTTGTACCGGAAGTCGCGCACGCCGCCGCCGCCGAATTCCTCCGGCACGGCCATGCCGAGAAAGCCCTGCTTTCCGGCCTCGACCCACAGGCTGCGGTCGACGATGTTCTGCTCTTCCCACTTGGCGTGGTTCGGCTCGGCGTGCTGTGCGAGAAACTTGCGGTACGACTCCCGGAACAGTTCGTGCTCCGGTTCGAACAGGGTGCGCTCCACGCCGACTCCTCGTATCAACTGTCTGTTACGTCTCGTTCGAGATACGTCTCGTTCGACGGTAGAGGCGAGGACCTACGGGGTGAATGACCCAGGTGATCGGGATTCGTGACCCATCCGGTCGCCGGTGTCAGGGCTTACGGAACCGCGCGAGCCGGCGCATCACCGGGTAGGCGACGAGGATTCCCACCGAACCCCAGGCGATGCCACCGAGTTCCACCGATCCGATCGTCAACGTCAGGTCGCCGATGCCGGCGACGAGCGCCGCGGCCACCACGGTGAGGTTCACGGGATCGGTGAAGTCGACCTCGGCGTCCATCCAGATCCGCACACCGAGGACGCCGATCAGTCCGTACAGCACGAGGGTGGCGCCGCCGATGACACCGTTCGGCACGGTGAAGACGAGGGCCCCGAACTTCGGTGAGAACGCGAGCACCACGGCCGTGGCGGCCGCGACCCAGTAGGCAGCGGTGGAGTACACCCGCGTCGCGGCCATCACGCCGATGTTCTCGGCGTAGGTGGTGGTTCCGGACCCACCGCCGAACCCGGCGAGGGTGGTGGCCAGTCCGTCCGCGACGAGGGCATTGCCGGCGACGACGTCGAGGGAGCGACCCGTCATGGCCGACACCGCCTTGACGTGACCGACGTTCTCGGCGATCAGGACGATCACCACCGGCAGGGTCAGCGCGATCACGGACCATTCGAACGTCGGCCCCCGCAGTTCGGGCACGCCGAACCAGGCCGCGTCTCGTAACGCCGTCACCCGCTCCTCCGCGAGACCGCCGGTCACCGCGGCGAACACCCAGCCGACGACGACGCCGACGAGGATGCCCAGGCGGCCCAGCAACCCCGGGCCGAGAACGGTCACGAGCAGGATCGCGAGCAGGGTGACCCCTGCGATCAGCGGTTGCGACTCGAACGAATCCACGGCGGTGGGTGCGAGATTGAGCCCGATCAGTGCCACCACGGCACCGGTGACGACTGGTGGCATCACCGCGTCGATGACCCGCGACCCGGCCAGCTTCACCGCGACACCGATGACGAGCAGCAGCAGACCCGCGGCCGCGACGCCGCCGAGTTGCGCTGCGGGACCGGAACTCTGCGACGCCGTCAGCGGCGCGATGAATGCGAACGACGACCCCAGGTAGCTGGGGATGCGGCCGCGCGTGATGAGCAGGAACAGGGCGGTCCCGATCCCCGAGAACAGCAGCGTCGTGGTGACCGGGAACCCGGTGATGGTCGGCACCAGGAGGGTGGCGCCGAACATCGCGATGACGTGCTGCATCCCGATTCCGACCGTGCGCGGCCAGGTGAGGCGCTCGCCGGGAGCGACCACCTCGCCCTCCCCGATCCGCCTGCCGTCGCCGTGCAGTGTCCACCCGAAGGCCCGCGTGGGGGCGGACACCTCGGCAGAGCCGCCGACCGGACCGTCGGGGGTGCCGGGTGCGCCGGTTTCTCGTTTCGTCACAGTTGGCCAATCGTAGGCACGATCTGCGAGTTTCGCGCCCTCGGGACCGAATCCCGCCGAAAATCGTGACGGGGAACCGGGACTACGTGCCGAGCACCCGCACCGCCGCGGCCCGCGCCTCCGCGGGATCGCTCGTGGCGAGCACGTCCTCGGCGGCCCGGCGGCAGTCGTCCAGCGTGACCGATCCCACCTTCGCCCCCACTCCGGAGACGGCGGCACCCGCGCAGGACAGCGACGTGACCCCGAGTCCGATCAGCACGCAGGCGAGCAGCGGGTCGGCGGCGGCCTCGCCGCAGACGCCGACCGGTTTGCCTGCCGCGACGCCGGCCTCGGCCGTGCGCGCGACGAGAGCGAGAACGGCCGGCTGCCAGGGATCGGTGAGCGAGGCCAGGTCGGAGGACATCCGGTCGGCGGCCATCGTGTACTGCGCGAGGTCGTTCGTGCCGATGGACAGGAAGTCGACGTGGCGCAGGAGGCGGTCGGCCAGCAGCGCCGCGGCAGGCACCTCGACCATCACCCCGGGCACGAGGCCGCGGGCGCGGACCTCGGCCGCGAAGGATTCGGCCTCGGCAGGAGTCGAAATCATCGGCGCCATCACCCACGGCTGCGACTGCGTCTGCTTCGCCGCGGCGGCGACGGCGTCGAGTTGCCTGCTGAGGATGCCCGGGTTCTGTTCGGCGATGCGGATACCGCGGACCCCGAGCGCCGGGTTTGCCTCTTCGGCGTGGTTGGCGAAGCGCAGCGGCTTGTCCGATCCCGCGTCGAGGGTCCGGATCACCACTTTCCGGCCCGCGAACGCGTCGAGCACCTCGCCGTAGATCTCGGCCTGCTCGTCGACGCCGGGCTCGGAATCGCGGTCCAGGAAGCACAACTCGGTGCGGAACAGTCCGACGCCCTCGGCGGCGGTCCCGGACGCCGACCGCGCCCCGGCCCCGTCCTGCACGTTGGCCAGAATCGAGACGGCGTGGCCGTCGCTGGTGCGGCCCGGCCCTTCCCAGGACTGGATGCGGAGCCGTTCGGCGCGCCCGTGCTCCACGGCGGCGCGGGCCTCGACGGGGTCCGGTTCCATCACGAGTTCGCCCGCCGAGCCGTCGAGGAGGACCGGGGTGCCCGAGACGACGGATTCGAGATCACGCACCGCGACGACACACGGGATGCCCAACTGCCGCGAGATGATCGCGGTGTGGCTCGTCGGGCCGCCGAGAACGGTCACGAGTCCGACGATCAGCTCGGGATCGAGACCGGCGGTGTCGGCGGGCGCGAGGTCCTGGGCGCAGAGGATCGACGGGGTCGTGGGCACGGGGATGCCCGGCTCGGGCAGGCCGAGGAGTTCGGAGACGACGCGGTCGCGGATGTCACGCAGGTCGGTCACGCGTTCGGCCATCAGCCCACCCATCTTGGTGAACAGGGTGACGAACTGCTCGGTGGCCTCCGCTGCCGCCTCCCCGGCCGGTGTTCCGCCGGCGATCAGCTTCTGCGCCGCACCGAGCCAGCCGCGGTCTGCGGCCATCGCCGCGTTCGCCTGCAGCACCTCCGCCGCGGCGCCGGAGACGCTCGCCGCGCGGTCGCGGAGTCGCTGCGACACCACGGCGGCCGCTTCCTCGAAGCGGACCTTCTCCGCGTCGCGCGACGCCTCGTCGATCCGGGCGGATCCGGGTGCGACCTCCGGTCGCGGGGCCGGCCAGATCACCGGGGCGTAGGCAATGCCCGGTACCACCGGCGTACCTCGCACGATTTCACGGTCTTCGGTCATCGGGTCCTCCTGGCCGGCTCGTTCTGTCGTCACACAGTCGGAAATGCGAATCGACTATGTGACGGAGATTACTCTCAACTCTTGACATGTCAACACACTCGGGCGTAAAACAACATGACACAACATTTCGTGTGATGCAGACCATAACGGATCGCATGACCGAACACTTCATCGACGAGAACAGGAACGGGGTCACGGTGTATCCGGAAGAACGCCAGCAAGCGGTCACCACGCTGATCTCGCAGCGGGGGCGCATGTCGGTCGCCGACCTCTCCGACACATTCGGCGTCACCACCGAGACCGTGCGCCGCGACCTCGCGTTACTCGAACGCCTCGGCCACGTCCGCCGGGTGCACGGCGGCGCGGTGCCCGCGGGTTCCCTCACTGTCACCGAGCCCGGCATGACGGAGCGCGATCACACCCGCGCCGAGCAGAAGGACCGGATCGCCAAGCGCGCCGCCGCCTACCTGCCGCCATCCGGTGGCAGCGTGCTGTTCGACGCGGGAACCACCACCGGGCGCATCATCCCGGAACTCCCGTCCGATCTGGACCTCACCGTGATCACCAACTCCGTGCCGATCGCGGCCCGGCTCGCGGGACTCAACTCGGTGACCCTGCACATGCTCGGCGGGCGGGTGCGCGGCATCACGCAGGCCGCCGTCGGCGAGGAGGCCCTGCGCATCCTCGACGTGCTTCGCGTCGACGTCGCGTTCATCGGCACCAATGCGCTCAGCGTCGGCCACGGTCTGTCCACACCGGACACCGAGGAGGCCGCGGTCAAGCGCGCGATGGTCCGGTGCGCCAACCACGTCGTCGTCGTCGCCGACTCGTCGAAGGTCGGCCGGGAGCATCTCGTCAGCTTCGCCCCCATCCACAGTGTCGACATCCTCGTCACCGACGCCGAGATCAGTTCCGCAGACCGAGCCCACTTCCACGACCAGGGAATCGAGGTGGTGATCGCATGATCGTCACGCTGACCGCCAATCCGAGCATCGACCGCACCGTCAACCTGCTCGGGCGCCTCGAACGGGGAACCGTTCTGCGCGCAGCCGCGACCCACAGCGACCCCGGAGGCAAGGGCGTCAACGTCGCCCGCGCACTCACGTCCGCCGGTGTCGACGCCGTCGCGGTGCTGCCCGGCAATGCGGGCGACCCCCTGCTCACCGCGTTGTCCGAGCACGGGATCGAGCACGTGACCGTGGCGACGTCCGGTTCGGCACGCACCAACATCACCATCACCGAACCCGACGGCACCACCACCAAGATCAACGAACCCGGTGTCACGATGTCGGCCGGGTCCCTCGCCGATCTGCAGTCGGAGATCATCGAACGCGGGTCCCGGGCCGAATGGGTGGTGCTGTCCGGTTCCCTTCCCCCGGGCATTCCCACCGACTGGTACGCCACACTCGTCGAGGCACTGCGTTCGGCGTCGTGCCGGGTCGCCGTCGACACGTCGGACGCACCACTGCTCGCACTCGCGGACCGGTTCCCGGCGGGCTGCCCCGACCTCGTGAAACCGAACAGCGAGGAACTCGCGCAACTCACCGGCGCCGACGGGCACCTGCTCGAGGAGTCGGCGCTGCGCGGGGACCCGACGGCCACCGCCCACGCGGGCAGGCAACTCGTGGACCGTGGGGTCGAAGCCGTCCTCGCCACGCTCGGCGCCGCGGGCGCCGTTCTCGTGACGGAAGCCGGCGCGTGGTGGGCCACGCCACCACCGATCGTCGCGCGCAGCACCGTCGGCGCCGGCGATTCCTCCCTGGCCGGCTATCTGGCAGCGCACCTGTCCGGCGCGTCGCCCGCGGACTGCCTCCGATCCGCCGTCGCCTACGGCAGCGCGGCGGCCGCCCTCCCGGGCACCACCCTGCCGACCCCCGAACACGTCGACATCGACGCCGTCACCGTCACCGCCCTCAGCTCCCCCGCCCCCGATCCGGCCTGAACCAGAAGGAAACACCATGTCTCACTCGACACCCGACCGCGATTCGGGGCCGCAGATCATCAGCGAAGATCTGATCTCCCTGGACACTGACCTCGGAGCCACAAAGGAGGACGTGATCTCCGCGCTCTCCCAGCGTCTGGCGGACGCCGGCCGCGCCACCGAGGCGGACGCTCTCCGCGACGCCGCGCTGGCGCGTGAATCACAATCGGCCACAGGACTTCCCGGCGGGATCGCGATCCCGCACTGCCGCTCGGAGGCCGTCGTCGCGGCATCGCTCGGATTCGCCCGGCTCGCCCCGAAGGTCGACTTCGGCGCCCCCGACGGACCGGCCGATCTGGTGTTCCTCATCGCCGCACCCGAGGGTGCGGGCGCGGAGCACATGAAGCTGCTGTCCTCGCTCGCCCGGGCGCTGGTTCGCCCGGCGTTCGTCGGCGCGCTGCGTGATGCGAAGACCCCCGCCGAGATCGTCACCCTGGTGAACGACGTCCTGGCACCCGCACCCGCCGCCGCACCTGCTGCCACCGCGGCCGCCACTGCTGCACCCGCTGCCGCTGCCGCCGCGGCTCCGGCTGCCGCCACGGCTCCGGCACCGAAGCCCGAACCCGTCGCCCCGGAGAAGGAACCCGAGCCCGAAGCGGGGCCGAAGCACATCGTCGCCGTCACGGCGTGCCCGACCGGCATCGCCCACACCTACATGGCCGCCGACTCCCTCGTCGCCGCCGGCGAACGCGCAGGCGTCGTCGTCCACGTGGAGACGCAGGGTTCGAGCGGCAGCACACCGCTCGCAGCCGGGGTGATCGCGGGCGCATCCGCCGTCATCTTCGCCACCGACGTCGGCGTGAAGGGCAAAGAGCGTTTCGCAGGCAAGCCGGTGGTCGCGTCGGGCGTCAAGCGCGCGATCAACGAGCCCGACACCATGATCACCGAGGCGCTGCGTGCGGGCATGAACCCGTCCGCGGCGACCGTCGACGCGGGGAGCGCGGGCAGCGCCGCGGACGAGCCGGCCGGATCGATCGGCTGGGGCACCCACCTGCGTCAGGTGCTGCTCACCGGTGTCAGTTACATGATCCCGTTCGTCGCCGCGGGTGGTCTGCTGATCGCCCTCGGGTTCCTGCTCGGCGGCTACGAGATCTCCGGTCCCGCGGAGGACATCGTCCTCAACAACTCGCTCGGCCAACTCCCCGACGGTGGCCTGACGACGTACCTCGGCGCGGTCCTGTTCCAGCTGGGTTCGCTCGCGTTCAGCTTCCTCGTCCCCGCACTGGCCGGTTACATCGCCTTCGCGATCGCCGACCGGCCCGGTCTGGCGCCGGGCTTCACCGCCGGTGCGGTGGCGGTCTTCGTGGGCGGCGGATTCATCGGAGGCCTCGTCGGCGGTCTGATCGCCGGCGGCGTCGCGCTGTGGATCAGCCGGATCCCGGTGCCCCAGTGGTTGCGCGGCCTGATGCCCGTGGTGATCATCCCGCTGTTCGCGACGCTGATCGTCGGCGCCCTCATGTTCCTGGTCCTGGGCCGACCGCTGGCCGCGATCACGACGGGCATGACGGACTGGCTCAACGGCCTGTCCGGTAGCTCGGTCATCTTCCTCGGCATCATCCTCGGACTGATGATGTGCTTCGACCTCGGTGGCCCCGTCAACAAGGCCGCATACGCGTTCGCGGTGGCCGGCCTCAACGTCAACGACACCGCGTCGCTGCGGATCATGGCGGCCGTGATGGCTGCGGGCATGGTCCCGCCGCTGGCCATGGCCCTGGCGTCGACCGTCCTGCGGCCCAGTCTGTTCAGCGAGGCGGAACGGGAGAACGGCAAGGCAGCCTGGCTCCTCGGCTCAGCGTTCATCTCCGAAGGCGCCATTCCGTTCGCCGCCGCCGACCCGCTGCGCGTCATCCCCTCGATGATGGCCGGCGGCGCCGTCACCGGCGCCCTGATCATGGCGTTCAACGTCACGCTCAGCGCACCGCACGGCGGAATCTTCGTCTTCTTCGCCATCGGCAACCTGCTGTGGTTCCTCGTCTCACTGGCCGCCGGTGTCGTCGTCTCCGCACTCTGCGTCGTCGGCGCGAAGGAATTCATCAAGCCCGGCGCGTCCGACGCCGAACTCGACCCCGACGTTGCGACAGTCGCAGCGTAAGAGAAACAGATCGACCCGCTCGACCCACACCAACCCCACCGACAGAGGAGAGAGTCCATGCCCAGCACCACAGTCGCCGTCGGTTCGTCCATCGGCCTGCACGCCCGTCCCGCCGCCGTCATCGCCGAAGCGGTTGCCGCCGCCGGTGTGCCCGTCACGCTGGCCGTGGCGGACAGCGAACCCGTGGACGCCGGTTCCGCACTGCTCATCATGACGCTCGGCGCCACCAAGGGCACCGACGTCACGGTCACCAGCGACGACGCCGACGCCGTCGAGAAGGTCGCCCAGCTTGTGGCGGCCGACCTCGACGCCTGACCGGTATCGGGCCGTCAGCTGGTGAGCCCCAGCCGACGGCCGGTCCAGTCCATCTCGCGTTCGAGTGCCGCACTCCAGGTGGCGCCCTCGTGGCCACCGGGAAGCTCGTAGTACCGCACGTCCAGACCGGCCGCCCGCGCGGCAGCGAACATTCGCTGCTGCTGCGGGCGGTATTCGTCGTCGGCGGCACCGGCCACGAACACCCCGGTCAACTCCGGGAACTGCCGTGTCTTCAGCACGTCGGCCGGATTGACCGCCGCGAACGCGCGCTCGTCGCCGCCGAACGTCGCCGCGACCGTTCCCGCGTGATCGCCGAGCGAGGGCTCGTCCTGACCGAGGAAATCGAGAAAGGTCGGGAAGATCTGCGGATAGTTCACCGCCAGCTGGATCGAGCAGGTTCCGCCGTAGGAGAATCCGCCGATCGCCCACTGCGCCGGATCGTGCGACACCTGCAGGGATGTCTCGATCCACGCGGGAACGTCGTGTGCCACGTAGGTGGCGGCGTTGCCGAGCGCCGAATCCAGGCACAGCGGATTCGCGTCCTGCGACCCCAGCGCGTCGACCACCACGACGACCGGTGCGAGTCCGTCGTGCCGTGCGGCATACGCGTCCACGGTGGACCCCAGTCGTCCGCTGCTGAACCAGTCCTGGGGCCGCCCCGGCTGTCCCGCGATCATCACCAGGACGGGGAGCACCGCCCGGGGTGACGTCAGGTACGCCGGCGGCAGGTACAGCACGGCCGGCCGGGCCGCGAATCCGGACTCGGTGCCCGGGATCTCCACTTCGGTCACCACGCCGGAGCCGGGTGTGCGCACCGGACGTGTCCACGCCGAGTCCATCGGGGTCCCCGACTGCACCGCGTCCTCGAACCCGGCGACGTCACCGAACGACACCGGCTGGACACTGGCCGGTGGACGGTGCCCCACCAGCGAGCCTGCGGTCGGGAAGACCCCGACCTCCGCGTTGACCTGGCCCACCGCCGCCGCCGCGACCACGGCGGCCGCCACACCGATCACTCCGGCCCGCCGGACTCCGGGTTTCCGGAGCAGGAGCGCCGCGGCGAGGACGAGAACGCCGACGGCGAGCCAGATCCAGGCGTACCCGGTGAGCGGTATCTGATTGGGCAGCGGGCGGTACGCCGCCCACACGACGCCTCCGATCGCGGCGGTCACGGGCACCGCGACCGCCGCGGCGCCGACGACCCGGGGCCTGACCGAACGAGTCACCGCGAGCAGCCCGACGAGGCCTGCCAGCACAGCCGCCGTCAACGCGAACCGGGCGCGACCGTGCTCGAGCGACAGGTGGGCGATACGCGACAACAACTCGTGGGCGTGCACAGAGCCCAGTATTCACACCGTGTCACCCGCCGAAAGAATCAGGCTCGCAACATTTCTCGCAAATCAGACCTATCGGGCACGACGGCGGACGAGGTAGCCGGCGACCACGACGAGCACTACTGCGCCGCCCGCGACCCCGATCCCCCACAGCGTTCCCGGCGACTGCGTCGACACCTCGTCCGAAACGGCCTGGACACGGGCCTGCTCCTGCACCCTCGACACCGCCCCGCGCAGCACCCGAATCGGTGGCACGGGCCCCTCCCTGGCCTCGGAGGCGATCAGCAGGTCGCCGTTCTCTGTGAACGCGACCGACTCCCCCTGCGGCTGCTCCGGCACGTGGGCGCGCACGACGGGTCCGGCCGCGAACGCCGCCGCCAGGTCGCCGTCCGGGGCGGAGAACAGGAACACGTCGGAATAGCTGCGCACGGCGGCGACGGTCCCGTCGGCGGACACGGCCCCGCCGGTGAACATCGTCGAATGCACGGCCGGGGCCGTGGTCCCGCTGCCGGTGGTCGCGTCGTCGACGCCGTTCGTCGCCGCGACGTCCAGCGTTCCGACCTTCTCCAGCGGGGTCGGGCCGGGGCTCGCAAGATCGCCCGCGGCGACACCGCCGACAGGCCGGTACACGTTGCCCGCCCCGAACACTTCCTTCGTGACGATCAGCGGGGTGCCGTCGCGTTGGACGAGCATCGTCTCGGCGTCGTGGGGGCCGTCCGGATACGTCAGCCGATGCAGCTCTCCCGCGCCCGTGTCACGGTCCATCGCGATCAACGCCACCGTCTCGCGCCTGCGTCCGTTGTCGCCGGTGTCGGCCAGCCACAGCCGGCCGTCGGGGCCGGACGCCAGGTCCTCGACGTCGTACGGATCGACCGGCAGCGGAAGCCAGCGCTGCACGGCGCAGTTCCCGTCCATCACCGCGACCGCCCGATCGGACCCGCTGTCGCCGACCGCGTACAGCAGCCCGCCCGCCGACACGAGCCCCGACAGCTCTTCGAGCGAGGCCTCGTCCGGGGTGCCGACCGCGGAATCGTCGGGAGTGCACAGCGCGCCGAACTCCGACGCATCGACAGCGGTCTGGTCGCGGAAGAACGGTTCGGCGGATCCGGTTCCCGCCGCGGCGAGCGGTGCGCACGCCGCGAGCACGGCGACCGCCACGCGGGCGGACCACCGTGAGCGGTCAGGCACTGCCGCTGTACTCGACCAGTGCCGACGCCAGCGCTTCGGGCACCCGCGCGTGGACGCGTGTGCCGTCCTCCTCGTGGGAGGAGTCGAGGATCTGACCGTCCGAGTGGATCCGGGCCATCAGGTCGCCCCTGTTGTACGGGAGGAGAACGCTGACCTCGATCTCCGGGCGGACCAGGACGTCGCTCAGATGTGCCCGCAACTCGGCGATGCCCTCGCCGGTCCGGGCAGAGACGAAAGACGCACCGGGCAGCAGGCCACGCAGCTGGGTCAACGTGACCGGGTCGGCGGCGTCGATCTTGTTCAACACGATGAGCTCGGGCGGTGCCGCGGCGTCGTTCTCCCGGATCACCTCGGTGATCACCTCGTGGACCGCCTTGATCTGATCCGTGGGCAGCGGATCGGAGCCGTCGACGACGTGCAGCAGCAGATCCGCGTCCGTCACTTCCTCGAGCGTCGAGCGGAACGCCTCGATCAGCTGCGTCGGCAGATGCCGCACGAACCCGACGGTGTCGGTGAGGACGTATTCGCGGCCGTCGTCCAGCGCCGCCCGCCGGGTGGTGGGATCGAGGGTGGCGAACAGTGCGTTCTGCACCAGCACCCCGGACCCGGTCAACGCGTTGAGCAGGCTGGACTTGCCTGCGTTCGTGTAGCCGACGATCGCGATGGACGGGGTCTCGCTGCGCAGACGCCTGGTGCGTTTGGTGTCGCGGGCGGCCTTCATGCCCTTGATCTCGCGACGCAGCTTTGCCATCCGCTCACGGATACGACGGCGGTCCGTCTCGATCTTGGTCTCACCGGGACCACGCAGACCCACGCCGCCGTTGCTACCGGCGCGGCCACCCGCCTGCCGGGACATCGATTCACCCCAGCCGCGCAGTCGGGGCAGCATGTATTCCATTTGGGCCAGCGCCACCTGCGCCTTGCCCTCCCTGGACGTGGCGTGCTGGGCGAAGATGTCGAGGATGAGGGCGGTTCGGTCGATGACCTTGACCTTGACGACCTTCTCCAGCGCGGTCAGCTGCGCAGGGGTGAGTTCACCGTCGCAGATGACGGTGTCGGCGCCGGTGGAGAGGACGACCTCGCGGAGTTCCTCGGCCTTGCCGGACCCGATGTAGGTGGCCGCGTCGGGTTTGTCCCGCCGCTGGACGAGGCCCTCGAGGACCTCGGATCCGGCGGTCTCGGCCAGCGCGGCGAGTTCGGCCATGCTGGATTCGGCCTGCGCCGCGGTTCCCTGGGTCCAGACACCGACGAGCACCACGCGTTCGAGGCGCAGCTGCCGGTATTCGACCTCGGTGACGTCTGTGAGCTCGGTGGAGAGCCCGGCAACCCGGCGCAGCGCGCTGCGGTCCTCGAGTTGCATCTCGCCGACCGAAGGGCGCCCGTCGTCGTAGGCGAACTCGGTGAAGTCGGAGATCGGCGATTCTTCTGTGCGATGTGATTTCGTCATACACCCCCATGATCCCACGGAATGTCGAGGGCGTGCACGTGCATTTCGCGCAGGGCGATCAGGCGAGGCCGTTCCACCACTTGTCGTCGAGGTTCCCGGACGCCACCAGGACCGACGGGCCGCGCAACGTCGCCCGGCCGTCGGACAGCGCCACCGTGACCTGACCACCAGGAATGCGGACATTCACCTCACCGGAATCGGCGCCGTCGAAGCGCAGTGCGGCGGTGGCCGCGGCCACCGTGCCGGTGCCGCACGACCGGGTCTCGCCGACCCCGCGCTCGTGCACCCGCATGTCCACGGCGCCGGAATCGATGCGGGTGAGGATCTCCACGTTGACGCCGTGCGGGAAGAAGCCGGGATCGAAGCCGGGTGCGGCCGTCAGGTCGAGGGCCGACAGCGACGCCGCCGTGAGGTGCGCGTCGACACACGCCAGGTGCGGATTGCCGACGTCGATGCCGATGCCGTTGAACACCTTGCCGTCGATGGTCGCGGCGCTCGTTCCGAGATCGCGCACCACACCCATGTCGACGGTGACCTCGCCGACGGAGCCGTCGGCCGAGTGCACGATCACCGGTTTGCCGCCGGCCCGGCTGCCGACCACGAACTCGTCGCGCGTCTCGAGACCGGTCGACCGGAGGTAGTGGGCGAAGACGCGGACACCGTTGCCGCACATTTCCGCGATCGATCCGTCGGCGTTGCGGTAGTCCATGAACCAGTCGTCCTCGGACGTGCCGTCCGGGAGTTCGGCGAGCACACCGGCAGCGGCCAGCGCACCGGCCTTGGCGACGCGCAGGATTCCGTCGGCACCGAGTCCGCGCCTGCGATCGCACAGCGCCGCCACCCGCGGGGCGGACAGGTCGATGCGGACGTCGGGATCGGGGAGGACCACGAAGTCGTTCTCGGTGCCGTGTCCCTTGCTGAAATCCATGCGCACCACTCTAACCAACCGCCGAGCGGGTACCAGTTCTCATCTGCGCTGCCGCGGAGCGGTTCATCGACGCTGCCGCGGAGCGGTTCATCGACGCTGCCGGGCGATTTCGTAGAGGGCGACGGCGCCGGCGGAGGGGGCGCCGAGGGAACTGGCCGCGCCCCCGATCGGGATGTTGACGACCGTGTCGCACGCGCTGCGCCACGCGGCGCTCATCCCGCGGGTCTCGTTGCCGATCACGAGCACGGTGCCGCCACCGAAGTCGTGGGCGTCGATGGTGACGGAACCGGTCTCGTCCGTCCCGACGATGTGCAGTTCGGTTCCGGACGCTCTCCTCGCTTCGCGGAAGGCGAGGATCTCGTCGACGGACGACACGGTGACGACCGGCATCGCGAAGAGCGATCCAGTGGAGGCGCGGACGCTGCGGGGGTCGAACGGGTCGGCGCCGTGGCCGACCACGACGACCGCGTCGGCGCCGAACGCGTTGGCGGAGCGGACGAGGGTGCCCAGGTTTCCGGGTGAGATGGGCCGGTCGAACACGACGATGAGGGGGACGGACTGCAGTCGCAGGTCCTTCAGTCGCGGTGCGCGGGTCTTCGCGACCGCGATCAGTTCCGGCGCGGTGTCGGTCTTCTCGCCGAGTTCGGTCATCAGTTCGGCGCTGACACCGATCTGTTCGACGGATCGGGTCGCGAGCAGTTCCCTCGCCCAGTCGGACAGCGGCGGGCCGTCGATGCGGTGCAGCAGCGATTCGATCGGCCAGTCGTGTTCCAGGGCGAGGTTGAGGGGGCGCACGCCCTGGATCAGGAAGCGTCCGGCCTTCGTCCGCTTGGCGCGGTTGGTGAGGTACGACTGCCACTGCTGGAAGCGGGCGTTGCGGGTGGTCACCAGCACGGACGAGGCCGGACGGTGCCGCCCGGACGGTGTTCGGCTCATCGTTCTCCCAGTGTTCGCGTCTCGTCGAGGGTGCGGATCGTGGCGTCCGCGAGGTCGGGGGTGTTTCCGTCGACCCAGTGGATGCGGGGGTCGCGGCGGAACCAGGACCGTTGTCTGCGCACGTAGCGCCGGGTGCCGATGAACGTGCGTTCCTCGGCCTCGGCCAGGTCGTATTCGCCGTCGAGCCACGCGAGGACCTGCGCGTAGCCGATGGCCCGGGGCGCGGTGACGCCGTCGCGCAGTCCCACGTCGATGAGCCCGCGCACCTCGTCGACGAGTCCCTGTTCGAACATCAGCCGGGTGCGGAGCCGGATCCGGTCGTCGAGTTCGGCGGTGTCGCGGTCGACGCCGACGATGTGTGCGCCCCAGCGTGGTTCGCCGATGCGCGGGGCGGACGCCGCGAACGGCCTGCCGGTGATCTCGACGACTTCGAGGGCACGGACCAGGCGCCTGCCGTCGGTGGGGAGGATCGATGCGGCGGCGTCGGGATCCACCCGGCTCAGCTCGGCGTGGACGGCCGCGACGCCCTGCTCGGCGAGGACGGCTTCCCACCGCGCCCGCACCGACGCGTCGGTGGCGGGGAAGCTCCACTCGTCGAGCAGTGACTGCACGTACATCATCGATCCGCCGACGATGACCGGCACGGCGCCGCGGGCGGCGATCGCCTCCACGTCGCGGACCGCGGCCTGCTGATAGTTCGCGACGGTGGCCGTCTGCGTCACGTCGAGCACGTCGAGTTGGTGATGCGGTATTCCGCGGCGTTCGGCCGGGGCGAGTTTGGCGGTGCCGATGTCCATGCCCCGGTACAGCTGCATGGCGTCGATGTTGACGATTTCGCCGCCGAGGCGTTCGGCCAGATCCAGCGCGAGATCCGACTTTCCGGTGGCGGTCGGTCCGACGACGGCGATCGGGACGGGTGAGGTCACGGACGCCACTCCCCCACGTGGTAGCCGACTCCGTAGGGCGCCGCGCTGTACAGCGTCCGGCAGGAGGCGGGCGCAGCGTCGAACACGCCGGCGAGAACCTGCCACGGGACGCGCCCGCCGATGCCGAGGGCGGCGCACTCGGCGGGGTCGAGGGCGAGCAGCGCCTCCCGGTCGCCGGTGTCGAGGGCCGCGTCGACCCGGGCCTGCACGCCTTCCGCGCGGGGGTCGAACGCGCCCGGTGCCTTCGCCGTGAGGGTGTTCGCCCCGTCCGCGACGATCACCAGCCCGCGCGGCTCGGGGTCCCGGTCGAGAAACGCGCGCAGTTTCGCGCCGTACGCGGCGCACTGCTGCGGCGACAGGTCGGCGGCGAGGATCCGCGCGTCGACGACGGTGTCCGGCGCGCACGTTCCCCGGATCCACCCGGCCGTCAGCGCCGCGAGCGGCAGGTCCGGGTCGGGCTCGTCGGCGGGACCGGGCCGCAGCGTGACCCGCACGTCGACGCCGTAGCCGCGGTAGGTGCCCTGCGCGTCGGCCCGCACTTCCGCCGCGATGGGCGCCGCGCCGACCGCCACCCATTCGGTGGCGATCGCGGACAAGGCCTTCGCCGCCGCCTGGACCGCGTCCCGCAGCGGCGCCGTCTCCGTAGCGGCCGCCCCGGTCAGTTCGGGTACCAGCAACGGTGGGGACGGCACGAGGATGGCAGCGGTGAACACACAGTCACGCTAGTCGACCGCTGGCACGGACCCGACATCCGATTCGGGCACTGCCGTCAATCGGTACCAACACGGACCGTCCGACCTGATTCAATAGTCCACAGGGCCCGTACCGGGTTGAATGGAGCCAGCACCCGTCCCGGGTCGTATGGAGCCAGTATTGCGTTCAGGCAGCCGTGACGCGCGGCAGAGATGAGGAACCGATGACCGACAGCAGCGACGCGAAGCCCGCCGTGGAGCCTGCCGCTCAGCAGCACGACACACCGAAGCCCAGCGTCCCGAAGCCGGGTGCCGCCGCGAAACCGGGTGCACCCAAGCCCCACCCCACACCGACGCACGCCCTCTCCGCCCCCGCCGTCGCCGCCCCCGCCCACAGTGATCCGAGCGAGTTCGGCCGCGTCGACGACGACGGCACCGCCTGGGTGAAGACCGCGGACGGCGACCGGCAGATCGGGTCGTGGCAGGCCGGAGACGCGGCCGAAGGCCTGGCGCACTTCGGTCGGCGCTTCGACGATCTCGCCACCGAAGTGGCCCTCCTCGAGGCACGGCTCAATTCCGGTGCGGGCGATGCGAAGAAGACGAAGACGGCCGCGATCGCTCTCGCCGAATCCCTCCCGACCGCCGCGGTGATCGGTGACATCGACTCGCTCGCCGCGCGACTCGACGTCATCATCGCCGGATCCGACGAGGCCGCCGCCCACGCCAAGCACGAGAAGGAACTGTCGCGGCAGGCGCACACCGAACGCAAGGAAGAACTGGCCGCCGAGGCGGAACAGATCGGTGCCGAGTCCACGCAATGGAAGGCCGCCGGCGACCGGTTGCGCGAGATCCTGGACGAGTGGAAGACGATCCGCGGCATCGACCGGAAGGTCGACGACGCGCTGTGGAAGCGGTATTCCAAGGCGCGGGAGGCGTTCAACCGGCGCCGCGGCGCGCATTTCGCCGAACTCGACCGTGAGCGCGCCGCCGCGAAGACCAAGAAGGAAGAACTCGTCGAGCGGGCGGAGGCACTGTCCGACTCCACCGACTGGGGTCCCACGGCCGGAGCCTTCCGCGATCTGCTCGCCGAATGGAAGGCCGCCGGACGCGCACCCCGAGAAGCCGACGACAACCTGTGGAAGCGTTTCAAGGGCGCTCAGGACGTGTTCTTCGCCGCCCGCAACGCCGCATCCTCCGAACGCGACGCCGAGTTCGAGGAGAACGCGGTCGCCAAGGAGGAGTTGCTGAAGAACGCCGGCCACATCGATCCGTCCAAGGACATCGACGGGGCGAGGGCCGCACTCCGTGACCTGCAGGAGAAGTGGGACGCCATCGGGAAGGTGCCCCGCGAGCGGATGCACGACCTCGAGGGCAAGCTGCGTGCCATCGAGAAGCGGGTCCGCGACGCCGCCGACGAGGAATGGCGCCGCACCGACCCGGAGGCGCTCGCCCGGGCCGCACAGTTCCGTGAGCGGGTCACGCAGTTCGAGGAGCAGGCGGCCAAGGCCACCGCGGCGGGCAAGACGAAGGACGCCGAGAGCGCCCTCGCGCAGGCCCAGCAGTGGCGCGAATGGGCCGAGGCTGCAGAGGGCGCCGTCAGCGGCCAGTAGGCACGATCAGCCGACGTTCCAGTCGCCGCGTCGCTCCGCTTCGGCGGCAGCGGCGCGGCGTTCCTCTTCCGCGGCCAGTTGCAGCGCGGTCCGGCTCCAGACCACCTTCAGCCAGTGGAACGTCAGCACGATGACGGTGAGCCAGCCGATGATCAGCCCGATGCCCGGTCCGGCCGCCTCGATGCCGGGCGCCGGTGTCTGCCGCGACCAGATGGCGAGCATGCCGAACACGATGGACACGGCGGTTCCCGCGAGGGCCACCCACGCGAGAGCCCAACGGCGGGTGACGAGCGCCAGCATCGACACGACGACCCCGAACACCACCTCGAACCACACGAACAGTCGCGACGGCAGTTTGATCGTCTCCGCGAGGGCGTCGTCCCTGTACACCAGCACCTCCCAGCCGTTGGCGATGCCGGAGTGCGGCAACGTCAGCGAGCCGAGGAGCACGACCACCGCGACGGCGACGACGAGCGCACGCGCCCCGGGATCGATCTCACCGGCCACCTTCTTCTCGGCGGCGTCGAAGTCCTTGAGGTAGCTCTCGATCGGCTCGTTCGCGTCACTCGGGTCGTCGGGGCGCTGGTCGTCGAACTGCGGGGTCATGCGTTGCATCCCATCTGAGCGGGTTGTGGTGCGGGCGCACCGATCTGCGGCAGTCCGAGTCCCACGCCGATCGGCGGGGTCTTCGGGGTGACGCCCTTCTCGTAGGAGTCGCCTGCGCGGGTGCGGCGGTGGGTCAGGACGGGGGTGTCCGCGACGAGGTGGTGCGGGGCGGCGGCGCTGATCACGATGGTGACGACGTCGCCGGGCCGGACGTTTCCGTCGAGGTTTCCCTCCGGCCGGAAGTGGACGAGCCGGCCGTCGCGGGCGCGCCCGCTCATCCGGGCGGTCTCCGCGTTCTTGCGGCCCTCCCCGGCGGCGACGAGCAGTTCCACCTCGGCGCCGACGAGCTTCTGGTTCTCCTCGAGCGTGATCTGTTCCTGCACCGCGATGAGACGTTCGTACCGTTCCTGCACGACGGCCTTGGGCAGCTGGCCGTCCATGTCCGCTGCCGGGGTGCCGGGCCGCTTGGAGTACTGGAAGGTGTACGCGCTGGTGAAGCGTGCCTGCCGGACGACGTCGAGCGTGTCCTGGAAGTCCTCCTCGGTCTCGCCCGGGAAGCCCACGATGATGTCGGTGGTGATCGCCGCGTGCGGCATCGCGGTGCGGACCTTCTCGATGATCCCCAGGAACCGCGACTTCCGGTAGGAGCGGCGCATCGCCTTGAGGACGCGGTCCGAACCGGATTGCAGCGGCATGTGCAGCTGGGGGCACACGTTGGGGGTCTCGGCCATCGCCTCGATGACGTCGTCGGTGAACTCGGCCGGGTGCGGCGAGGTGAAGCGGACGCGCTCGAGTCCGTCGATCTCGCCGCACGCACGCAGCAGCGCGGCGAACGCGCCGCGGTCGCGGGGCTGGTCGGGGTCGGCGAAGGACACACCGTACGCGTTGACGTTCTGCCCGAGCAGCGTGACCTCGACGACGCCCTCGTTCACCAGAGCCTGCACCTCGGCCAGGATGTCGCCGGGACGCCGGTCGACCTCCTTGCCGCGCAGCGCGGGCACGATGCAGAACGTGCACGTGTTGTTGCATCCCACCGAGATGGACACCCAGCCGGCGTACGCCGACTCCCGCTTGGCGGGCAGCGTCGACGGAAACGCCTCGAGCGCGTCGAGGATCTCGACCTCGGCCCGCTGATTGTGGCGCGCCCGGTCCAGCAGCGCCGGGAGCGACCCGATGTTGTGAGTGCCGAACACGACGTCCACCCACGGCGCCTTCTTCACGACGACGTCGCGGTCCTTCTGCGCCAGGCACCCGCCGACCGCGATCTGCATGTCGGGATTCAGTTCCTTTGCCGGCGCCAGATGGCTCAGGTTGCCGTACAGCTTGTTGTCGGCGTTCTCCCGCACCGCGCAGGTGTTGAAGACGACGAGGTCCGGCGACTGCCCGGCGGCCGCCTTCGTGTAGCCGGCGTCCTCGAGGAGCCCCGACAGCCGCTCGGAGTCGTGCACGTTCATCTGGCAGCCGTACGTGCGCACCTCGTAGCTGCGGTGAGGGGTCTGGTCGATCGTGTCCACGTATGCCAGGGTACGGCCCGCGCCAAATCGCCTCGTCGCGGCCGGTGTGCGCCGGGACACACGACCGAAGCCGGACAGTAAAGTTTCCGTGACATCCCGAGGATTCTCGGAGCAAATGACAGGTGCTCCCGCTCCCAGCACATAGGGTCATCGACTATGACGCAAGCCGACGACGCGACGCCGACACCCTCCACGGGCGCGGCCCCGTCCATGATCTCGATGAAATCGGTGAACAAACACTTCGGCGCCCTCCACGTCCTCCAGGAGATCGACCTCGAAGTTCCTCGCGGGCAGGTCGTGATCGTCCTGGGACCGTCCGGATCCGGGAAGTCGACGCTGTGCCGCACCATCAACCGCCTCGAGCCCATCGACTCCGGTGAGATCGCCGTGGACGGCAAGGTGCTGCCTGCCGAGGGCAAGGCACTGGCCGCGCTGCGCGCCGACGTGGGGATGGTGTTCCAGTCGTTCAACCTGTTCGCCCACAAGACGATCCTCGAGAACGTCATGCTCGCACCGGTCAAGGTGCGGAAGAAGAGCAGCGCCGACGCGAAGAAGACGGCCTACGAACTTCTCGAGCGGGTCGGCATCGCCAACCAGGCGGACAAGTACCCCGCGCAGTTGTCAGGCGGTCAGCAGCAGCGCGTCGCGATCGCCCGCGCACTCGCCATGAACCCCAAGGTCATGCTGTTCGACGAGCCGACGTCAGCGCTCGACCCGGAAATGGTCAACGAAGTCCTCGACGTCATGACCTCACTCGCCAAGGAAGGCATGACCATGCTCGTGGTGACCCACGAGATGGGCTTCGCCCGCAAGGCCGGCGACCGTGTCCTCTTCATGGCCGACGGCCAGATCGTCGAGGATTCCGAGCCCGCCACGTTCTTCACCGCTCCCAAATCCGAGCGCGCGAAGGACTTCCTCGGCAAAATTCTCAGCCACTGATCGGAGAGGGTGCCGCTGCGGTGCCCTCTCGGTCGACCGTGCTCCACAGGCAACACCCGTCATTTTCAATTGGAGGAACTCGATGAGGATCAACCGCTCGATTCGTGTGGGAATCGGCGTCATGGCGCTCGCCGTCGTCGCATCGGCCTGCGGCGGAGGTGAAGAGAAGAGCGCCTCCCAGAGCGCGTCGGAGGGCAAGCTCACGGTCGGCATCAAGTACGACCAGCCCGGCCTCGGACTGCGCAACCCCGATGGGTCCTTCAGCGGATTCGACGTCGAGGTGGCCGAGTACATCGCGGGCAAGCTGGGTGTCGCACCCGAGAACATCGAGTTCAAGGAGTCCCCGTCGGCTCAGCGCGAGACGCTGATCCAGAACGGTGAGGTCGACTACATCGTCGCCACCTACTCGATCACCGACGCCCGCAAGGAGAAGGTCGACTTCGCCGGGCCGTACTTCATCGCCGGACAGTCTCTCCTGGTGAAGTCCGACAACACCGACATCGCCGGCCCCGAGTCGCTCAACGGCGGCAAGAAGCTGTGCTCCGTCACCGGGTCCACCCCGGCGCAGAAGGTCAAGGACCAGTACGCGAAGGACGTGCAACTGCAGGAGTTCGACACGTACTCCGCCTGCGTCGAGGCGCTGCGGAACGGCGCAGTCGACGCCGTTACCACCGACGACATCATCCTCGCCGGTTACGCGGCGCAGTATCCGGGCGAGCTGAAGGTGGTCGGCGCGCCGTTCACCCAGGAGCGCTACGGGGTCGGGCTGGCCAAGGGCGACGACGAGACCCGCGCCAAGATCAACGACGCCATCGAGGCGATGATCGCGGACGGTTCGTGGGCGCGTGCGTTCAACGAGACCGTCGGCGCATCGGGCTACCCGATCCCCGCACCGCCGACCGTCGATCGGTACTGAGCAACTCACTCACCCGGGTCGGACGACTCCCCTTCGTGGAGGCGTCCGGCCCGGTTCGACACCAACCACCGGTGACCTGGGGAGACGGTAAGTGGACCTACTGAGCAAATACAGCGATCAGCTGATCGACGCGTTCTGGACGACGGTGCAGCTGACCGCGTTCTCGGCTGTCGGCGCTCTGATACTCGGCACGATCCTCGCGGCGATGCGGGTGTCACCGATCCCGGTCGCACGCGGTGTCGGCGCGGCGTACGTGACGATCTTCCGGAACACTCCCCTGACACTCATCATCATCTTCTGCTCGTTCGGGCTGTTCCAGACGATGGGCGTCAAGCTCGCCCCCGAACAGTCACCCACGTTCTTCGAGCAGAACAACTTCCGGCTCGCCGTTCTCGGCCTCAGCATCTACACCGCGGCCTTCGTCTGCGAGTCGCTGCGGTCCGGTATCAACACCGTGCACGTCGGCCAAGCGGAGGCTGGCCGGTCGCTCGGTCTCACGTTCTCCCAGAATCTACGGCTCATCGTGCTGCCGCAGGCATTCCGCGCGGTCACCGCACCCCTCGGCAGCGTGCTGATCGCACTGACGAAGAACACGACGATCGCCTCGGTGATCGGTGTGGCGGAGGCATCGCTCCTGATGAAGGAAATGATCGAGAACGAGGCCGCCATCTTCGTCGTCGGTGGCATCTTCGCGCTCGGATTCGTGATCCTGACCCTGCCGATGGGGCTTCTCTTCGGATACCTGAGCAAGCGATTCGAGGTTGCACGATGAGCAATTCCGCCACCGTCCTCTACGACGCGCCGGGCCCGAAGGCGAAGAACATTTACCGCCTGATCTCCGTCGCCGTCGCCCTCGCCCTGCTGGGAATCGGCTACCTCGTCTACGCCGCACTCGACGACAAGGGTCAGCTGACCGCGGCGAAATGGGAACCGTTCACCGAATCGACCTCGTGGACCACGTATCTCATTCCCGGTATCCGCGGCACCCTCGTCGCGGCCGCCGTGTCGATCGTGTTCGCGTTGATCCTCGGCGCGATCCTCGGCATCGGACGCCTGTCGGACCACCGCCCGGTGCGATGGGTGGCGGGCGGAATCGTCGAACTGTTCCGCGCCATCCCGGTGCTGATCCTGATGATCTTCTCGTACCAGCTGTTCGCCGAGTACGAGGTGTTCAAGTCGAAATACCTGGCGCTCGCCGCCGTCATCGTGGGCCTCACCCTGTACAACGGCTCGGTGATCGCCGAAATCGTCAGGGCCGGAATCAACTCGCTCCCCAAGGGCCAGAGCGAGGCCGCCATGGCACTGGGCATGCGCAAGAGCCAGGTCATGCGCACCATCCTGCTGCCGCAGGCCGTGACGGCGATGCTCCCCGCGATCATCTCGCAGATGGTGGTCGCCCTGAAGGACTCCGCGCTCGGTTACCTCATCGGCTACGTCGAAGTGGTGCGGTCCGGTCAGCAACTCGGTGCGTTCTACGGCAACTACCTGCCCGCCCTGATCGTCGTGGCGATCATCATGATCGTCCTCAACTACACGCTCACCGTGGTGGCGACCAGGGTGGAGAAGCGGCTGCGGGCCGCTCGCAAGGGCGGAGGGCCCAAGGGGGCCGTTCCCGAACTTCCCGCGGTATCGGTCCCGGGCATGGACATCACCGACAAGCGGCTGTGACCCGGCACTGCTCCTGACACGGCGCTGCGGTCGGACGGGAACTCGGTTCCCGTCCGACCGCAGTGTTGTTGGTCGTGTCTAATTCAGGCAGTGTCCGAGTCAGGTCTCGTCCAACAGGCCGTCGGTCTCCGCGCCGGCACGGTCGAGTTGCTCCTTGACGACCTCGAACGCCATGCCCTGGGGGAACCCGCGACGCGCCAGCATGGACACCAGCCGGCGGACCGCCCGGTCACGATCGTCCGCCGACACGGTGCGCAGTTTCTTCGCGACCAGTTCGGTGGCTCGCGCTCGTTCGTCTTCGCTGTCGATCTGAGCGAGCGCCTCGGTGGCGTCTTCCTGACCGATGCCCTTGCGGCGCAGTTCCAGTGCGAGCGCACGTTTCCCCTTGCCGGAGTACGTGTGCCGCGAATGCACCCACTGCTGGGCGAAGTCGGCATCGTTGACCAGCCCGACCTCGGTGAGCCGATCCAGTACACGCTCGGCGATGTCGGCCGAGTACCCCTTCTTCGCCAGACGGTCGGACAACTCCGCTCGACTCCGGGCACGGTCCGTCAGGAGACGCAGGCACAAATCCTTGGCCTGCGTCTCCGTTCCACCTTCGCCCGTGGGACGCACGGCAGCGCCTAGAATTCGACCGGTGCGGCGTCGTCCGTAGCAGCAGCAGTGACGTCGGCGCCGATTCCGAGCTTTTCCTTGATTTTCTTCTCGATCTCGTCCCGGATGTCGGTGTTCTCCAACAGGAACTTGCGGGCGTTCTCCTTGCCCTGCCCCAGCTGGTCGCCTTCGTAGGTGTACCAGGAACCCGACTTGCGAATGAACCCGTGCTCGACACCCATGTCGATCAGCGAGCCTTCCTTGCTGATTCCCTGGCCGTAGAGGATGTCGAACTCGGCCTGCTTGAACGGCGGCGCGACCTTGTTCTTGACCACCTTGACGCGGGTGCGGTTACCCACCGCGTCGGTGCCGTCCTTCAGGGTCTCGATCCGCCGCACGTCGAGGCGCACGGACGAGTAGAACTTCAACGCCTTACCACCGGTGGTGGTTTCGGGGGAACCGAACATGACGCCGATCTTCTCGCGCAGCTGGTTGATGAAGATCGCGGTGGTGCCGGAGTTGCTGAGCGCGCCGGTCATCTTACGAAGCGCCTGGCTCATCAGACGTGCCTGCAGACCCACGTGGCTGTCGCCCATCTCGCCCTCGATCTCGGCGCGCGGGACGAGAGCGGCCACGGAGTCGACGACGAGGATGTCGAGGGCGCCGGAGCGGATCAGCATGTCAGCGATCTCGAGCGCCTGCTCACCGGTGTCGGGCTGCGACACCAGCAGTGCGTCGGTGTCGACGCCGAGCTTCTGGGCGTAGTCGGGGTCGAGCGCGTGCTCGGCGTCGATGAACGCGGCGATGCCGCCGGCCGCCTGGGCGTTGGCGACCGCGTGCAGAGCGACGGTGGTCTTACCCGAGGACTCCGGGCCGTAGATCTCGACGACACGGCCGCGGGGCAGCCCGCCGATGCCGAGGGCGACGTCCAGCGCGATGGAACCGGTCGGGATGACGGCGATGGGCTGACGGACACCTTCGCCCAGGCGCATCACCGAGCCCTTGCCGAAGTTCTTGTCGATCTGCGCCAGCGCGAGGTCGAGCGCCTTGTCTCGATCGTGTGCCTGTGGTGCCATCGTCGTCCCCATTCTCGAGTCTCATCAGTGATCTGCGGTCAGGTTAGATCCAGGTACCGACAAGAACCGTGACCACCGAACATCTCCAGCATAGGGGAACATGTGTTCGATTGGCACGACCGGCCCGTTCGACACGCCGGATTTCTACCGGCGCTGCGGTGGGACGTCGAACTCGGCGCACAGTTCACGCCACACCTCGCGGGGTTCCCGGCCGTCCTCGATGGCCTCGGCGGCGGTCTTGCCCCCGAGGCTGAGCAGCACGTGGTCGACGAGTAGTGCGTCGCCGCGCATCTGCCCGAACTCTTCGCGGACGAGTTCGTGAAATTCTGTCAGTCGCACGCTTCCACGCTAGCCGAACCCCGGGCGGCGCTCTCACCGCAGCGCGTCGCGGCACACCTCCACCGGATCCGCCACGTCCGCGGCGCTCCGCGCGGCCCGCTGCGCGGCCTCCGCGTGCGCGCCGTTCGAGAGCACCTGGTCGACCGCCGCACGGAGCGCCTCGGCGCTCGGGGGACGCACCACGACGGCACTCCCCTGCCGCGCGGCGCGATTCGCGAGTTCCCACTGATCGCCGCCGCCGGGGACCACCACCGCCGGGACACCCGCGAGCAGGGCCTTCGCCAGCATCCCGTGCCCCCCGCCGCAGACGACGGCGGAGGCCTCGCGGAGCATCGCGTCCTGACGGCCGAGACCCGCTCGCACCCAGGGCGGGACCGCAGCCGACGATCCGTCCAGTATCGACGCGATCACGCGGACGCCGGCCCCGCCGAGCCCGGCGAGCGTCGTCTCGAGCATGCCCTCGGCACCGGTGAACGCGGTCGACGGAGCCACCATGACCAGCGGATCGGTGCCGTCCGGCGGCTCGAGCACCTCGTTCGTCGGTTCCCACAGCAGCGGCCCGACCACGTGCGCCTCGGCGGGCCAGTCCGGTCTCGGTACCTCGAGCGCGGGGAGCGTCGCGATCAGCCGGCGCACCGGTCCCGGATCCTTCGCCGGCAACCCGACGCCGACGCGGGCTTCGGAGCGCTGCCGCTCGCCCTGCCGGATCGACCGCGCCGTCGCGGCCCGCATGAGCGTGTCTCGGGCCCGACCGCGGATTCCCACCCCCGGAGCCAACCCGCTTCCGATGGGCGGCAATCCCCGGGACGCCGCGTACAGCGGGTGCGGGGACAACTCGACCCAGGGGATCCCCAGCCGCTCCGCCGCCATGCCGCCACCTGCGGTGAGGATGTCCGAGACCACGAGATCGGGTCCCATCGCGCGCAGGTCGGGAAGCAACTCTGTGGAGATGTGCGCGGCGCGGGCGTGGATGCGCGCGCCCGCATCGAGGTCGTCGTCCGTCGGTCGGGGGGCGAGACCTTTCAGCAACTCGGCAGGCACACCCGCCGCCCGCGCGGGCTCCACCCACCGGGCGCCGGTGAACAGGACCGGTTCGTCCCCGGCCTCGATGAAGGCGAGGCACAACGCCAGGGCGGGAAAGGCATGTCCGGGATCAGGCCCGGCGACCACGGCGACTCGCACGAAGCACAGGGTGTCACACGGCCCGCGTCACCGTTTCTCGAACACGGCTTCCGCGGCGGCGAGAGACCGCGCACGGTCGGCGGGGACGAGGCCGATCCGGGTGCGACGGTCGAGGAGGTCGTCGACGTCGAGTGCGCCCTCGTGGGTCACCGCGAACTCGAACTCGGCGCGGGTCACATCCACGCCCTCGGCGATCGGAGCCAGCAGTTCGGGGTCGGCCGCGGCGATCAGCGCCGCCTCCGTTCCGTAGCGGGCGAGCAGCGCCGGCGGGGCCGAAACCTGCCGCAGCGCTTCGGGAGTCGCGGCGCCGACGAGCGGGAGGGCGCGCGTCCGGCAGGGGCGCGCGTCCAGTCCTGCCGCCGCCACCGCGGCGTCGACGGCGTCTTCCGCCATCTTCCGGTACGTGGTCAGCTTGCCGCCCACCACACTGACCAGACCGGCGTCCGAGCGGAGGACGGCGTGGTTGCGCGAGAGGTCGGCGGTCGATCCGTCGCCGGTGTCGAGCAGCGGTCGCAGTCCGGCGAACGTGCCGAGGACGTCCGAACGCCGCAACGGCACTTCGAGTGCGGTGTTGACCGTGTCGAGCAGGAAGTCGATCTCCTGCTCCGACGCTTCCGGAACGTCGGGGACGGGTCCCGGCGCCGCCTCGTCGGTCAGGCCGAGGTACACGCGGCCCAGCTGTGCGGGCAGCGCGAAGACGAAGCGATTGGTCTCACCGGGGATCGGAACCGTGAGCGCCGCCGTCGGGTTCCCGAGCCGTTCCGCCGGCAGGACCAGATGCGTTCCGCGACTGGGCCGCAGCGTGATCGACGGATCGATCTCACCCGACCACACGCCTGCCGCGTTGACCACGGCGCGCGCGGTGATCGACAGCTCCGAGCCGGTCAGTTCGTCGCGCAGGGTCGCGGATGTCCCGGTCACGTCGTAGGCGCCCGTCCGGGTGAGCACCTTCGCGCCGTGGAGCGCGGCGGTGCGCGCGAGGGACACCACGAGCCTGGCGTCGTCGACCAACTGGCCGTCGAATGCCATCAGACCGCCCCGCAGACCGTCCCGGCGCACAGCGGGGGCCAGTTCGACCACCCGGTCCGCCCGGACCCTCCGCGATCGCGGCAGGACCGCCGACGGTGTGCGAGCGCTCGCACGGAGCAGGTCACCGGCCAGGAATCCCGTGCGGACGAGGGACTTTCCGAACAGCGTCGTGGAATCGAGGACGGGGACGAGCTGTGGCAGCGCCCGGACGAGGTGGGGCGCGGTGCGGGTCATGAGGATTCCGCGTTCGACCGCACTCTCGCGGGCGATGCCGACGTTGCCCGACGCCAGGTACCGCAATCCGCCGTGGGCAAGTTTCGAACTCCACCGGCTGGTCCCGAACGCGAGGTCCCGCTTCTCCACGAGCACGACGTCGAGGCCGCGTGACGCCGCATCGAGCGCGACACCCACGCCGGTCACCCCGCCGCCGATCACCAGGACGTCGACGCGTGCGCCGTCCGACAGCTGGTCGAGCTCGCGTGTCCGTCGTGCGGCGTTCAGCGCCGACGAGCGGCTCGCGGGCGGCGTGCTGGAGTGGGTCACCGGTCTCCTCGATCTGTCGAGTGGGTGTCGGCTGCGTCGGGTGCCAGATAGGCGCCGACGGCGTGCCGGAGTTGTTCGGTCAGGGCGTCGCCGGGAAGTTCCTCGGCGACCATCACGGCCGACTGGACCGCGGACTGTGCGATCAGCAGCACCATGGTGGCGATCTGACGGCTGTGCCCCGCGCGGATCGAGCCCTGGTCCTGCCCCGCCGACACCGCGGCCGAGACCTGGTCGATGATCGCCCGCTGGCTGGTACCGAGCCGCTCTAGGATGTAGGTGGTGAACAGTTCCTGATCCGAGCGCAGGATCTTCACGAACAGCGGATGGTCACGCACCTCGGTGGACACGCGAACCACGGCGTCGACCAGTTGGCGGTGAACCGATTCCTCGGTGGAGAATTCGGGCATCACCGCAGCGATCTCGCGGGTCATGAGATCGGCGACCACCGCCCTGGTGTCCGACCAGCGCCGGTAGACGGTCGGCCTGCTGACGCCGGCCCTCCGCGCGACCTCCGCGAGGGTGGTGCGGCGCAGTCCGAAATCGAGGATGCACGAGCGTGCGGCGTCGAGGATGGAGTCTTCGACGCTCGCTGAGGTGTCGTCACGCGACGGTGGATTACGAATAGACATTGTATGTAACACCGTAACGCATGAATGCCCCGCCGGCACCATCCCGCGCATCGTCGCGATCGCTTCGCGAACTCAGCCGACGTAGTAGAGCTCGAACCCCACCGCGCGTTCGGCGTCGAATCCCGGTTCCGGCCCGGTCACCATCTCGACCTGCGCCCGTGCCTGCTGCCCCACTGGCACGTCGCTGAGCGCCTCCAGGTAGTGGACGTGCTCGGCCAGGGAGAGCACCGCCCGATCCACCGTGTGGGTGACGTCCACGGCGTGGGTGGGGGTCATCGTGTGGACCGCCACCCACCGGACTCCGCGCCACGGCGGCAATCCCGACTCCCCCAGTTCGGGGAAGATCCATTCGTTCGCGGCGTCCGCGGTGGCGTCGAGGACGGCTCGCCCGAGAGCGCGGTGGTCCGCACTGTTCAGCTGCCCCGGCCCCCAGGTGTCGCCGAAGTTCGCCGTGACCACGAGATCCGGGCGATGACGACGGATCGCCGTGGCGAGGTCGCGTCGGAGCGCGAGACTCTCGACGAGAGTGCCGTCGGGGTAACCGAGGAACTCGACGTCGGTCACCCCCACCACGGCCGCGGAGCGCCGTTCCTCCGCCTCCCGCAGCGGGCCCGACTCCGTCGGGTGCAGGCCCGCGATCCCGGCCTCTCCGCTGGTGGCGAGCACGTAGCGGATGTCCTTGCCCTGCCCGGTCCAGCGCGCCACGGCCGCCGCTGCGCCGTATTCGATGTCGTCGGGGTGCGCGACCACGACGAGCCCACGATGCCAGTCCTCCGGTACCGGTTCCATGGGTAGAGCATGCCCGTCAGCTACGCGTGATGTCCGATTTCTCGCCGGTTCCCGACATCGCCTTGATCAACAGGTACACACCGAACACGACGGCGCTGACGACGAGAATCCAGAACAGGCCCTTGACGAGGGCACCGACCACTGCGAGGGCGATCCAGATCGCCGCGACAGCCAGAACAATCTTCCAGAACATGGTTTCCTCCACTCACGTCTCCCCGATCGATTTCTGCGCCCGACGTCCGGTCGACCCCATGTATCGGGTACGCACACCAGCCTGGCACGCCGGCTCGGGTAAATCACCAGGTCAACGTAAAGATCAGGGAAAGATCAGGGTTCTCCCCCACACAAGGTCCCAGAGTTTCTCGCGTCGGTCGACCGGGTCAGCGGTAGCGGCGAACGATGTCGTCGATCTCGCCGAGGGCCGCCGCGAGGCCGGCGAGTTTTTCGGTCGCCGACACGAGTTCCGCGCGTTCGTAGGCGAGTTCGCCGACGGCACTCGCCGTTCCGGGCACGGCGACCTCGGCGGCAGCGGCCACCAGTTCTTCGAACTGCTCGACGCCGTCTCCGAGTTGCCCGGCGGCCGAGGCGATCGCCCGGTGGAGCGGCGCTGCCGCGGCCCGGCTGCCCTGGGCGGCGTCCTCCATGGACGTGATGTCGAGGGCTACCGCCTGCAACGCGGCTGCCGCGGAGCGGGCCGTGGAACGGGTGTCCTCGATGTCCTCGGCGCTGATGGTCCCGGACCGGGACAGCACGCCGAGGATGCCGTGCAGTGCTCGTTCGTTGTGCACGAGCCTCTCCATCGGCTCGCGGGCCGCCGAGGACGGCGCCGGAAGCACCCGGCGGGCAGGCAGACCCGGCGGCAGGGTCACGGCGTCGAGCTTGCGGTAACGGCTGACGGCCAGCAGCGCGGGAACCGCGAACACGACCGCGCCGCCACCGGCCATCAGCATCGACCACTCCGGCGCAGCCATCAGCGCGAGACCGGCGGCGCCGGTGGCCGAGGATCCGGACACGATGCCGTAGCGCTTCGCGCGACGCCGGGCCCGCCGCTTCTTGCGCAGGAGACGTTCACGAGGGTCGCGCCACCGCTGCGCCGCGTCCGCAACGGACTCACCGGCCTCGCGCAGTGCGCCCTGGATCCCGGCGAGCCCGGACACGACAGTGGCCGACCGGACTGCACGTCCAGGTCGGCCACGTCGGGTGGAACTCATGCTCACAGGCGATTCGGTTACTGCGCCGTGCCGGTCTGGCCCGCGGCCGGCGGCTGCTTGTCGAGGTTCGGGTTGGCGGCGGGGGTCGCCGGTGCGCCTGCGGCACCGCCGGAGGGCAGGGCATCACCCTTCATGGAGGCCCGGATCTGCTCGAGCCGGCTGTGTCCGGCCATCTGGATGCTCGCCTGCTGCACTTCCATCATGCGGCCCGACACCGAGTTCTGCGCCAACTCTGCGGAACCGAGGGCATCGGCGTACCGCCGCTCGATCTTGTCGCGCACAGCATCGAGGCTGGGTGTGTTGCCGGGAGCGGAGAGTGTGCTGTCCATCGAGCGCAGCGACTCGCTGACCCGTTCCTGCATCTTGGCCTGCTCCAGCTGGCTGAGCAGCTTGGTGCGTTCCGCGACCTTGGCCTGCAGGGCCATCGCGTTCTGCTCTACGGCCTTCTTCGCCTGGGCAGCTGCCTGCAGCGACTGGTCGTGCAGTGCCTTGAGGTCCTCGACGCCCTGCTCGGCGGTGACGAGCTGCGCGGCGAACGCCTCGGCGGCGTTGGTGTACTGGATGGCCTTCTCGGTGTCGCCGGCGGCCTGCGCCTGGTCTGCCAGGTTGACGGCCTGACGGGCGTTGGCGTTGAGCTTCTCCACCTCGTCGAGCTGTCGGCTGAGCTTCATCTCGAGCTGGCGTTGGTTGCCGATGACAGACGCGGCCTGCTGAGACAGGGCCTGGTGCTGACGCTGCGCATCCTCGATCGCCTGCTGAATCTGAACCTTGGGGTCAGCCTTCTCATCGATCTTGGAATTGAAGAGCGCCATCAGGTACTTCCATCCCTTGACGAAAGGATTAGCCATGGGTTTGATCCTGCCTCCATCTGTTGCGCCGCGCGATGCGCGACCCGATACGCGACCGTCACGCACCGGAACAAGGGCTGCGCCCCGACTACCTGGCTCACCCGCCGACGAGATCGGCGGTTGACTGAAATCTATCGGTTCGGCACGGGTGTTGCTATGCGGCAGCCAGCGCCTGCGCGGGTGCAGGGATGACCACCCGGGTGTCGCGGGCGATGGTCGTCGAACCCGGTCGTGCGCTCGCGGCAGGGGCCTCTGCGGGCGTCGATTCGACCGCGTGCCGCTCGGTGTCCGCACGCTTGGCCGTAGACCCGTCGGACAGCGATTCGCTGACGTCGACGAGCACGTCGGACAGTGGGACCGCCAGCGCGTCGCAGATCGCCGCCAGGAGCTCACTCGAGGCTTCCTTGCGCCCTCGTTCGACCTCGGACAAGTACCCGAGGCTCACACGAGCACTGTTGGAGACCTCACGCAGGGTCCGGCTCTGCGAAACGCGCGTACGC
This sequence comes from Rhodococcus sp. USK10, assembly GCF_019378875.1. NCBI lineage: Bacteria > Bacillati > Actinomycetota > Actinomycetes > Mycobacteriales > Nocardiaceae > Rhodococcus > Rhodococcus sp. USK10. The sequence goes on along the minus strand of NZ_CP076048.1, from coordinate 8,021,566 downwards.
CGAAGACTGTCACCGATTGCCTCACGCAATAGCAGCGCCATCTCGCTCCTCCTTCATCCGTCACCTGTCTCGCCTATCTCAACGCGCGAACAGGACCGATTGGTTCCCGACCTTAGCCTGCGGATGTTTCCTGCACACGATCGAGGAGTCCCGACACGGCGGCGGAAACCGCAGATTTACGGATATGCCACCGGTCGCCGGACAATCCGAGCTCGAGGACCGACGTTCCGGCCGTCCCGGAAATGCTCAGGAACACCGTGCCCACAGGATGTCCGTCCTGCGTGTCGGGGCCGGCGACACCCGTCAATCCGACGCCCCAGTCGGCGCCGCAGCGGTCGCGGGCACCGTCCGCCAGTGCGTGTGCCGTGGACGCCGCCACCGGCCCGTCCTCCGCCAGCCGGGTGGGATCCACCCCGGCGAGGGTGGCCTTCAGGTCGGTGGCGTAGACGACGAGTCCGCCGCGGAGCACGTTGCTCGCGCCGGGCACACCGGCGATGGTCGCGGTGAGCAGTCCCGCGGTGAGCGATTCCGCGGTCGCGACGGTCTCGCCGCGAGCAGTGAGCACGGCGACGAGGTCGGCGGCCCTCGTACCGTCCACCAGCGGGTCGGTCACGCGCCGGTGCTCGCGTTCGCCTCGACCTTGTGTACCCCGGCCCGAAGGCGGGCGGCCTGCACGACGTAGTCCAGCCCGGTGACGACGGTCAGCAGCACGGCCGCACCCATCAGCACCCATCCGAGGATGTCGAATCCGTCCGGCAGCGGCAGCAGGTAGAAACCGATCGCGATCGTCTGGACGAGAGTCTTGAGCTTGCCGCCCCGGCCCGCGGGAATGACGGCGTGCCGCAGGACCGCGAACCGGAGCAGGGTGATGCCCAGTTCCCGGACCGCGATCACCGCGGTCACCCACCAGGGCAGGTCCCCGAGAATCGACAGCCCCACGAGCGCGGCACCGATCAGCGCCTTGTCCGCGATGGGGTCGGCGAGCTTGCCGAAATCGGTGACGAGGCCGTACTTGCGGGCGAGTTGCCCGTCGATCCGGTCGGTGATGGCGGCGACGGCGAACACACCGGTGGCGATCAGGCGCCACGTCGTCGAGTGTCCGTCGCCGACGAACAGCACGATCAGGAAGACGGGGACCAGCAGGATCCGGAGGATCGTCAGGATGTTCGCGATGTTCAGCAGTGGTACGGCCGTCTCACTCGCGGGCTCGACCGACGGATCCGGGGCCGCCGGAGCGTCGGCGGCCGTCCATTCCTCACGTTGCGCGCTCATCGGAGCACCGCAGCGTCGAACTGCACCCCGGGACGCGGCGGGGAGTGGGAGGGATTCGTAGGTCGTACCGGCACGTGCCTAAGAATATCGGTACGGCCGTTGGCTAATGTTCACGACATGACTTCTCGGACGCCGGACACCGCCGACAATCAGCTGATCGTGCGGCGAGCACGAACCTCCGACGTTCCCGAGATCAAGCGTCTGATCGACATCTACTCCGGCAAGATCCTGCTCGAGAAGAACCTCGTGACCCTGTACGAATCCGTTCAGGAGTTCTGGGTGGCCGAACGCGACGGCAACGTGATCGGTTGTGGCGCAATGCACGTGCTGTGGGGGGACCTCGGCGAGGTACGCACGATCGCGGTCGATCCGTCGGCCAAGGGCCAGGGTGCCGGCCATCATGTGGTGGCCAAGTTGATCGAGGTCGCGCGGGAACTCGAACTCGAGCGTCTGTTCGTTCTCACGTTCGAGGTCGACTTCTTCGGCAAGCACGGATTCGTCGAGATCGACGGCACACCCGTCACCGCCGAGGTGTACGCGGAGATGTGCCGTTCGTACGACACCGGTGTCGCCGAGTTCCTCGACCTGAGCTACGTCAAGCCGAACACCCTCGGCAACACCCGAATGCTTCTCACCCTCTGAAATCCCAGTGCGTGAGACAGATGGAGCCTGATCCCATCTTTTGTCAGATGTACCCGTCCCGAGAGAGCGAGAACATGTCCCTGTTCGTAGTGGAGTACACGTATTCGGCCGATACCGTCGCCGGACGCGACGAGCATCGCCCCGCCCACCGGGAGTGGCTCGGTGAACTGGCCGAGCAGAAGACCGTCGTGTCGTCCGGCCCGTTCGCCGACGGCAGCGGCGCGTTCATCCTCGTCGACGCCGCCGACGCGGCGGCCGTGGAACAGCTCTTCACCAACGACCCGTTCGCCCGTAACGGCCTCGTGACGGCCACCCGGATCGTCGAATGGGTTCCGGTACTCGGCGCATTCAGCTCCTGAACCGCCGAGCACCGGACCCCTCGAGCACGACGCCCGGCGAAGCTACTTCGCCGGCGTCGTGTTCCGCGTCTTGAGGAGGCTGGCGACGGTCGTCACTGCCAGCACACCGATGATGACGGCGAGCGAGAACACCGTCGACACCTCCGGCACGGCCACGTGCTCCCCGCCGTTGATGAAGCCCAGCGTGTTCTCGTGCAGAGCGTGCAGAACCAGCTTGATGCCGATGAAGGCCAGGATGATCGACAGGCCATACGACAGGTACACCAGGCGATCCAGCAGGCCGCCGATCAGGAAGTACAGCTGACGCAGACCCATCAGCGCGAACGCATTCGCCGTGAACACCAGGTACGGCTCCTGGGTGAGCCCGTAGATCGCGGGGATCGAGTCGAGCGCGAACAGCACGTCGGTGAATCCGATGGCGACCAGCGCGAGCAGCAGCGGCGTCACGACGCGCTTGCCGTTGATCCGCGTGACGAGCCTGTCGCCGTCGTAGGTGTCCGTGGTGGGGAGGATCTTCTTCGCGATGGCCACGATCTTGCTGTCGCGTTCCTCCTCCACCTCCTTCTCGTGCCCGTGATCACGCACCAGCGTGTACGCGGTGTAGATGAGGAACGCGCCGAACAGGTAGAACACCCAGCTGTAGGCGTTGATCGCCGCGGCGCCGACGCCGATGAAGATTCCGCGCATCACCAGCGCCATCACGATGCCGATCAGCAGCACCTTCTGCTGGTACTCCCGTGGCACCGCGAACGTGCCCATGATGATGACGAACACGAAGAGGTTGTCGACCGACAACGCCTTCTCGGTGACGTAGCCGGCGAAATACTCGCCGCCGTACTGACTTCCCCACAGCCACATCACGATCAGGCCGAAGAGGATGGCGACGCCGATGTAGACCGACGACCAGAACGCCGACTCACGGAACGTGGGGGCGTGCGGGGTGCGCACGTGAGCGAAGAAGTCGAACACGAACAGTCCGAGAATCACCACACAGGTGATGACCCAGACCAGCGGTGACACATGCATTTACACAGACCTCCGGTAGACCTAGCGGGTACCGGAGGTCTCTCCCGCCGCACCGGAATCACTGCCCGAGCGACTGACAGCCCCGGATCGGCAATGGTGCCGATCGTGTTGACGATGCTGTCACAGAAGTGGGGATACTCCCCTCCAATTCGGTCACCATTCAACCACAGTGCGCGCGAACCGCACATTTCGGACACGCGCAGCGGGTGTCATTCCTGGTCGGACGGCGCCTCGTCCGGGTCGCCGCCGCGGATCGACCACAGCAGGCCGTCCAGTTCCTCGGGCTTGATGAGGACCTCGCGGGCCTTCGAGCCCTCGCTGGGGCCCACCACTCCCCTGGTCTCCATCAGGTCCATCAGCCGGCCCGCCTTCGCGAATCCGACCCGCAACTTGCGCTGCAACATCGACGTGGACCCGAACTGGCTGGAGACGACGAGTTCCACCGCCTGCAGCAGCACGTCCATGTCGTCGCCGATGTCGGGGTCGACGTCCTTCTTCTCCCCGACCTTTGCGGCGGTGACGCCGTCGGTGTACTCCGGCTCCGCCTGGTTCTTGCTGAAATCGACGACGGCGGAAATCTCTTCGTCGGTGATGAACGCACCCTGCAGGCGGGTCGGCTTGCCCGCGCCCATCGGCAGGAACAGCCCGTCACCCATACCGATCAGCTTCTCGGCGCCTGGCTGGTCCAGGATGACCCGGGAGTCGGTCAGGGACGATGTCGCGAAGGCCAGCCGCGACGGCACGTTGGTCTTGATCAGACCCGTCACGACGTCCACCGAGGGCCTCTGGGTGGCCAGCACGAGGTGGATGCCGGCGGCGCGGGCCTTCTGGGTGATGCGGACGATCGCGTCCTCGACGTCGCGCGGTGCGGTCATCATGAGGTCCGCGAGTTCGTCGACGATGGCGAGGATGTACGGGTACGGCCGGTAGACCCGTTCACTGCCGAGCGGCGCCGTGATCTCACCCGACTTCACCTTGGAGTTGAAGTCGTCGATGTGGCGCACCCGGTTGGCCTGCATGTCCTGGTAGCGCTGTTCCATCTCCTCCACCAGCCAGGCCAGCGCGGCGGCGGCCTTCTTCGGCTGGGTGATGATGGGCGTGATGAGGTGCGGAATGCCCTCGTACGGCGTCAACTCCACCATCTTGGGGTCGATGAGGATCATCCGCACCTCGTCGGGTGTGGCGCGGGACAGCAGCGACACCAGCATCGAGTTCACGAAGCTCGACTTACCGGACCCGGTGGACCCGGCCACCAGCAGGTGCGGCATCTTCGCGAGATTGGCGCTGACGAAGTGGCCCTCGATGTCCTTGCCGAGACCGATCACCAGCGGATGGTGGTCCTTGCGGGTGCTCGGGGCAGTGAGCACGTCGGCGAGGCGCACCATCTCGCGGTCGGAGTTGGGCACCTCGATACCGACGGCGGACTTGCCGGGGATCGGCGCGAGCAGGCGCACGTTGTCGGTGGCGACGGCGTACGCGATGTTGCGGGCGAGCGCGGTGATCTTCTCGACCTTCACACCCGGGCCGAGTTCCACCTCGTAGCGGGTGACGGTCGGGCCGCGGGTGAATCCGGTGACGGCGGCGTCGATCTTGAACTGTTCGAGGACCTCGGTGATGGCCTCGATCATCGCGTCGTTGGCCGAACTGCGCATCTTCGGCGGATCGCCATCGATGAGCAGGGACGTCGGCGGCAGTGTGTAGTCGCCCTCGACCACCCGGTCGGTGACGAACTTGTCGACGTCGGGCAGGGGTTCCGGCTTCGGGGCGACGACGGGCTTGGCCTTGGCGCGCGCCGGTTTCGGGGCCGGGGCTGGGACGGGTTCCGCGGCGGGCTCGGTCTCCCACAGCCTGAGCACCTCCGTCTTCGCGGTGTCGCCGACGTCGTACTCGTCGGTGGGATAGTTGTCGGCCGGCGCACCCCGGACCCCGCTCTTGTAGTCGTCGACGGGGTAGCCGTCGGCGTCGAACAGGGTGGGGTCGTACTCGCCGTCCTCGTAGTACTCGCTGTCGTAGTCGGCGTAATGGTCGCGGCCGAACGACGTTCCGAAGTACGACTGCAGTTTGCCGGGCACCTCGCGGATCGTGGTCCCGGTCAGGAGCAGGACGCCGAACAGTGTCGCCATCAGCAGCAGCGGCGCGGCGAGCCACACGGTGATGCCGTCGGTCAGGGGACCGCCCGCCGCATACCCGACGAAACCGGCGCCGCGGGCCCTGCCGTCGGCGTCGGTGGGCGAACCGGTCGCGATGTGCCACAGGCCGAGAACCGGCAGACCGACCAGCAGCGACCCCAGCACCAGCCTCGGCCGGATCTCGGGTTTCGGCTCGGTGCGCATCAGGATCACCGCGACGGCGACACCGATCAGGGGCAGGACGGCGGACGCCCCGCCGAACACGGCGCGGACTCCGGTCTCGATCCATTCGCCCACCGGACCGCCCGCGGAGAACCAGATTCCGCCGGCGACGACGACGCTGATCGCGATCAGTCCGAGGGCGATGCCGTCGCGCCGGTGGCCCTGCTCGATCTCGGCCGCCTTTCCTACGGTGCGGGTGGTGGCCCCGACGCCCTTCGCCACGAGCGACCAGCCGGCGCCGATCCCCCGGCCCACCGACTTCAGCGGAACGGATGCGGACGCCTTCTGCGCGGCGGGCCTCCGGGCTCCGCCGCGGGAGCCGCCGCCACGCGGCGACTTGGAATCTCGCGGAGCGCTGACCGTGCGGGTCGTGCGGGACTTGGGCTTGGACGACGTGGCCGAGCCGCCTCGCACGCCCGTCCTCGCCGTGGACGTAGTGCTCGAACCGCGGGCGCTCGCCTTACCTGCCATGGCTCTCAGATTAGTCGCTACGGCACCTTCCGGACCATCCGCAACACCCGTAACAGCGGCAGAGCTGCGTCGAAATGGCCTCAGAACCCTCGGCCGAGGGAGGTCACGGCCTCGATGTCGGCGGCCTCACCCTCGGTCTCGATCCGCACCTGATTCCGGCCGAACGCGTGCAGGGCGAGTTCCGACGGTTCCCCCCGCAGGATCACCCGGCCGGTGCCGGCGGTGCGGACGGTGGCCTGCTCCCCGGACGGCCGCTCGAGCACCACCGTCACCGGGGCGTGCCGGTAGCCGAGTTTGCCGACCTTGCGCGCCAGACCCCACAGCGCGTCCTGACGCTCGCCGGGCAGCACGCGCGGCTCCCATCCGTCGTGGGCGCGGCGCACGTCCTCGTGATGAACGAACATCTCCCCCAGGTTCACCTGCGCGTCCACCCAGTACATCGGCGACCACCTCGGCGGACCCGATCGGACCTCGTCCAGCAACCGGCTCCACGGACGTGTCGCCGTCTCGTTCTGGACGCGTTCGGTGTACCCGGCGAGCAGGCCCACGACGATGCCGGGGGCAGCGTCGAGGCGCCGTTCGCGCACGATCAGGTGGGCGGCCAGATCCCGGTTGGTCCACGTCCCGCAGAGGGTCGGGGCGTCGGGACCGAATTCGGCCATCGAGTCGACGAGGGCGAGGCGTTCATCTCGGGCGAAGGTCACCCGACCGAATGTACCTGTCGGAGAACTACTTGCCCTCCGCCGACGGCACCGCGATGACGGTCGGGACGATCATCGGCCGGCGACGGTACTTGTCGGCCACCCATCGGCCGACGACGCGCCGGATCGCCTGGGCGATGCGGTGAGCGTCGTTGATGCCTTCGGTGGCCAGTCGCAGCAGCTCCGCCTCGACCAACTGCGCCGCATCCTTGAGGGCCGTCGGGTCGTCGGAGAATCCGCGTCCGGACACCTCGGGAGTGCTGACCGCACGGCCCGTGTGGTCGTCGATGACGACGTTGATGGCGATGAACCCGCCCTCACCGAGGACCAGCCGGTCCGACAGCGTGGAGTCGCCGACGTCGCCGACGGACAGTCCGTCGACGTAGACGTGCCCGACGGGAACCTGCCCGACGATCTCGGCGAGTCCGTCGACCATGTCGACCACCACACCGTCCTCGGCCAGCACGATCCGCTCCTCCGGCACACCGGTGGCCTTCGCCAGGGCGGCGTTGGCGCGCAGGTGGCGCCATTCGCCGTGGACCGGCATCGCATTGGTGGGCCGGACCGCGTTGTACAGGTACAGAAGCTCGCCCGCCGAGGCGTGACCGGAGACGTGCACCTTCGCGCTCTGCTGGGTGACGACGGTGGCGCCGCGCTTGGCGAGGCCGTTGACGACGGCGAACACGGAGTTCTCGTTGCCGGGGATCAGCGACGAGGCCAGCACGACGAGGTCGTTGGCCCGGATGTTGATCTGCCGGTGCTCGCCGCGGGCCATCCGCGACAGCGCCGACAGCGGTTCACCCTGCGAGCCGGTGGAGATGAGGACGAGCCGGTCGTCGGGAAGGTTGGCCGCGGTGTCGATGTCGACGACCAGACCGTCCGGCACGCTCAGATATCCGAGGTCCTGCGCGATCTGCATGTTGCGGACCATCGACCGGCCCACGAACGCGACGCGCCGGTTGTACCGGTGGGCGACGTCGACGACCTGCTGGATGCGGTGCACGTGGCTGGCGAACGACGCCACGATCACGCGTTGCCGGGCCTTGCCGATGACGTTGTCGAGCACTCCCCCGATCTCACGTTCGGGGGTGACGAATCCGGGCACCTCGGCGTTGGTCGAGTCGACGAGGAACAGGTCGACGCCCTCGTCGCCGAGACGGGAGAAGCCTGCGAGGTCGGTGAGCCTGCCGTCGAGCGGCAACTGGTCGAGCTTGATGTCGCCGGTGTGCAGCACGACGCCGGCGTCGGTCCGGATCGCCACGGCGATGGCGTCGGGGATCGAGTGGTTGACGGCGAAGTACTCGCACTCGAACGGGCCGTGTTCGGTGCGCTGCCCCTCGACGACCTCGACGAGGTTGGGGCGCTGGCGGTGCTCACGGCACTTGGCCGCGACGAGCGCGAGCGTGAACCGCGAACCCACGACCGGCAGATCCGGGCGCAGGCGCAGCAGGAACGGGATGGCGCCGATGTGGTCCTCGTGGCCGTGCGTGAGGACGACGGCCTCGACGTCGTCCATGCGGTCCTCGATGTGCCGGAAGTCCGGGAGGATCAGGTCGACACCCGGCTGCTGGTCTTCCGGGAACAGCACACCGCAGTCGACGATGAGCAGCTTGCCCTGGTGCTCGAAGACGGTCATGTTGCGACCGATCTCGCCGATGCCGCCGAGAGCCACCACCCGCAGACCCTTGAACGGGGCCTTCGGCGGGGCGCCGAGCCGAGCCGTCGGATCGACTGCGGCCGGTCGCGTGTCCTGACGCTTGTTGCCGCCGCCGCGACGGCCTGAGCGTGACGACGATTTGTTGGCGGCGCCCCCCTTCGTGGACGAGGCCTTCACGGGCGCAGACTTGGCCTGCTCCGACTTCGGGGCACTCGGCTCGTCGGCAACAACGGGCGCCGACTTCGGCTGTTCCGCAGCGACGGTCGCCGACTTCGTCGGCTCGCTCGCTGTGGGGGAAGGGGGACCTGCCTGGCGGCTGGCGCTGCGACGACGAGGCGGTCGGGTCACGCGAGCACCCCCGCAGCGTGCAGATCGGCGGCCAGGAGATCGATCTGATCGTGCGTGGGCGCCACCTGCGGCAACCGGGGTTCGCCGACGTCGAGGCCGATCAGGCGCAGCCCCGCCTTCGACGCGCTCACGCCGCCGAGACGCGCCACCGAGCGGATGACCGGGATGAGGCTGAGGTTGATGGCGCGGGCACGGGCGATGTCCCCGGCCGCGAAGGCGGTGTGCAGTTCACGCAGCCGGCCGGGCACGAGGTGCCCGATGACGCTGACGAATCCCGTCGCGCCCACCGACAGCCACGGCAGGTTGAGCGGATCGTCCCCCGAGTAGAACTGGAGGTCCGTGGTGCCGATCAGTTCGGCGCCCGCGTTGAGGTCGCCCTTGGCGTCCTTGACCGCGACGATGCGCGGGTTCTCGGCGAGACGCCGGATGGTCTCCGTCTCGATGGGGACCACGGAGCGGGGTGGAATGTCGTAGAGCATGACCGGAAGGTCGGTGGCATTGGCGACGGCGGTGAAGTGCGCGAACAGTCCGGCCTGCGGCGGACGCGAGTAGTAGGGCGTGACGACGAGGAGGCCCTGCGCGCCCGCGCGAGCGGCATCACGGGCGAGTTCGACGCTGTGCGCGGTGTCGTTGCTGCCCGCGCCGGCGATGATCTTCGCGCGGTTGCCCACCGCGTCGATGACCGCCCGGAGCAGCTCGAGCTTCTCGTTTTCGGTGGTCGTCGGCGACTCACCGGTCGTGCCGGCGAGCACGAGGGAGTCGCACCCGTTGTCGACGAGGTACGCCGCGAGGCGGACACCGGCGTCGACGTCCAGCTTTCCGTCCGAGGTGAACGGCGTCACCATCGCTGTGGACACGGTGCCGAACGGACGCTCGACTGGAGAAGCGGAATCACCGTAGGTCATGGTCAGAAGGCTACCCGGTGACCCAGGTACTTTTGCACACCAGTCACGCGTCGGCGGAAAACGTGCTCCTCGCCACCTCCGTGCCGTCGCCCCAGTCCAGTACCTCGAAGTCGCCGAAGACATTCGGTGCGGCCGCTTGCAGCTGCCTCAGGCACTCGACCGCGACACGGCGAATCTCCACGTCGGCGTGCTCGGTGGCCCGCATGGAGACGAAGTGCCGCCAGGCCCGGTAATTGCCGGTAACCACCACCCGGGTCTCCGTCGCGTTGGGCAGGACGGCCCTCGCGGCCTGCCTCGCCTGCTTGTTGCGCAGCGGCACGCTGGACGTGTCGGCCAGCTTCGATTCGAGGGCCTCGAGCAGTTCGCCGTACGCCGTCCGGCTGGCGTCGGTGGCCTTCGCGAACAGCTCCTCGAGTTCCGGGTCGCCGGCGATCGCCGGCGGGACGACGACCTTCCCGTCGTTCTCCCGCACGAAGCGCTGGGACAGCTGTGAGTAGGAGAAGTGGCGGTGCCGGATCAGCTCGTGGGTGCAGGACCGGGAGATGCCGGTGATGTAGAAGCTGACGGTGCCGTGTTCGAGGACCGACTCGTGCCCTACCTCGAGCAGATGGCGCAGGTAGCCGGCGTTGGTCGCGGTGCGGGGGTTGGGTTTGGACCAGCTCTGGTAGCACGCCCGGCCCGCGAATTCCGCCAGCGCTTCACCGCCGTCGGCGTCGGTCTCCCACGGGATGTCCGCCGGTGGAAAGAACTCCGTCTTCGCGACGAGTTGCACCCTGAGCGGCACGGTCTGCGGCACTGCGCTGATCCTCCTACCGAACTCCTGTCGGGAGTCCCTCCTGAATGCATCGACCCTAGTCGCAGCGCCGGCGGGGGGCGCGGCGTGCCCCGGCCCGGCTCCCGTGCGTTCAGCCGCGCGTGCCAGTCTCGTCTCGCCCACAGTTTCGTGGTGCTCTGGGTCCGCGAGGGAGACTTTCCTGTGCAGTACCGCAGTGGCCGCGCACGCCGCGCCGTCGTGATCGCAGTTCTCGGGGCGGCAGTTCTCGGGGCCACTCCCCCCCGCCGGACCGGCTTCCGGCCGGAGCGGACGGACACTGGTACGACGTTCTGGGGCAGTCGCCGATCACCACCCTGGTCGACATGCCCGCCGCCTACCGCGCCTTCGTGACGGGCCCGGGGGCGAACGAGGCGTTCTCTGCGGTTCTGCACGACATCGCGAAATCGGACGGCGCGACGATCTATCACTGCAGCGCGGGCAAGGATCGCACTGGGTGGGCGACGGCCGTGCTGCTCACCGTCCTGGGAGTCCCGCGCGAGACGGTGAACGCGGACTATCTGCTCAGTAACACCTATCGCGGCGCCGACCCGGAACATCCGGGGTTGGACGGTGTCGACCAGGCCTGGCTCGACAGCGCCTTCGACACGGCCGTCGCCACATACGGCAGCTTCGACGCGTACGTGTCGGAGGGACTGAAACTGTCCGACGGTGACATCACCAAACTGAAGTCACGACTCCTTGACTGACGTCACTTTTGACGTCATGCTGGCGTCATGGACCTCGGCATCTACGTCTCCCGGCTGCGAGACGACCTGAACGCAGCGGCCGCACTCGGCGACGAGCAGACTCGGGCGACCGCTGCGGCGCTCGCCGCCGCGGTCGAACCCGCCGCGCGCCTGCTCCTCCTCTCGGCGCTCACCGACTTTGCCGGCGAGGTGTCTTCCGAACTCGGCAATCGCACCGTCGGTGTGCGCCTGGACGGCAGCGAGGTGGCGGTCGACGTGCACCGCACCCCCGCCCAGCCCGGGCCTGACGGCGAACGCACCGCCACCGCCGAGGATCTCGGTGCCGCCTTCGATGACGTCACCGGTGACATCAGCCGCGTCACCCTCCGCCTCATGGATCAGATCAAGTCGAAGGCCGAGGAGGCCGCCTCCCAGAACGGGGTGTCGCTCAATTCCTGGGTGTCGCAAGCCGTCCAGGGCGCACTCAAGGACCAGATGCGCCGGAACGGGAGAGGCGATTTCTGAGTGCCGGTGCACTCACTCCACGCGCCCGTCGACGGCGGTGATGTAATTACGTCGCATCAGCCACACGGTGAGAGTCGCCACGGGCTCGAAGGAGCGAAGAACATGGCCGTTTCCGGCGTCAAGGAATTCGAGATCAAGGCCGATCCGGCCACGGTGATGGCCGCGATCGCTGCGGTGGATCGCCTGCCCGAGTGGTCCTCGGCCCACAAGTCGGTCACCATCGAGAGCACACACGACGACGGCCGCCCCCACCGAGTCCGGATGAGTGTCTCCATCCTCGGGATCAGCGACGAGCAGGTCGTCGACTACACGTTCGAGGGCGACAACACGGTGTCGTGGCACCTCGTCGAGAGCGGCCAGCAGAACGCTCAGGACGGGTCGTACGTCCTCACCGAGTCCGGCGCAGGCACCAAGGTGACGTTCGAGTTGACGGTCGACCCGAAGATTCCGCTGCCGGGGTTCCTCGTGAAGAAGGCGCAGAAGACGGCGCTCGAGACCGCGAGCAAGGGCCTGACGAAGTTCGTCGAGAGCCTGTAGACCCTCTACTCTCCTCGCGGCCGCGACGCCTCGGCCGCGAGGAGGGCACCGAGGTTGCCGCGATCGTCCACCCGGACGTCGTCCAGGCCCAACCACGTTGCCATTCTTCGCAGTTCCGGAACCAGCGCCTCCACCACGCGCCCCGGACTCCGGTCGGGTTCGACGAACGCGGATCGCACTTCGAGCGTTCCCGACGCGCGGTCGGCCTTGAGATCGACCCTCGCGACCAGTTCACCGTTCAGCAGGAACGGGAAGACGTAGTAGCCGTGGACACGTTTGTGCGCGGGGGTATAGATCTCGAGGCGGTACCGGAAGTCGAATACCCGCTCGGTGCGGGGACGGCAGAAGACCAGCGGATCGAACGGACACAGCAGCGCCGCCCCCTCCACCTTGCGGGGAACCCGGACGTCGCGGTGGACGAATGCCGGTGCCTCCCAGCCCCGGACCCCGACCCGTTCGAGCACTCCGTCCTCGACGAGGTCCTCGACGGCCGCGGCGCTCTGCGCCGGCGACAGCCGGTAGTAGTCGCGCAGATCGGGTTCGGTGGCCACACCGAGGGCCCGCGCGGACCGCTGCACCAGGCCACGGACGGCGTCCTCCTCCGAAACATTGTCGGCGAGGACCGCTTTCGGCAGGACCCGTTCGGTGAGGTCGTAGTGACGGGTGAAGGCGACGCGCTTGTCGACCGCCAGCGCGCCGGACGCGAACAACTGCTCGCACACCACTTTGGTGTCGCTGCGATCCCACCACGGACCCTTGCGGTCGGGCCGGTCGACCTCGAGGTGTTTCTCCACGTCGCCCGCGCTGCACGCACCGACGGCGCCGATCACGTCGAGCACGTCGGCGGCGAGCGTGGGATTGCGGTCGAGTACCCGGGATTCGCCGGACCAGCGTCCGTGTCGGTACCGGTGCATCCGCCAGCGCAGCAGGGGCCAGTCCTCGACCGGGATGAACGCCGCCTCGTGCGCCCAGTACTCCGCCAGCATGCGGGGCGCGCGGGTGGAATGCGACCACGCCGCCGAATCGACCAGCCCGCGGTCGTACACCCCGAGGCGACTGAACAGCGGGACGTAGTGGGCGCGCACAGCCACCGACACCGAGTCGATCTGGAACAACCGCACGCGGTCGAGAACCGATCGGACGTGCCTGCGCGTCGGTGCACCGGCCGGCTTCCGGTCGGCGAACCCCTGCGCCCAGAGCGCCGATCTCCGGGCAGCGGCGGCGGTCATCTCACGCATGCCCGAAGCATGCCATCGGCCACCGACACAGTCGACGGCGACGCGGTCAGGCGTCCTCGGCCAACGTGACCGCCACCGTCGCACCGAGTTCGTACAACCGCTCCCGCGCGCTCGCGTCGAGGGATCCGGTCAGTTCCAGGATCTCGGCGACCTGGGTGAGCGCCAGCCCGGTCACGATCTTCTGCACCGACTTCACGGCCCCGGCGGTGTCGTTGTTGCCGTGCACCCAGAGTCCGTAGGGACGTCCGGCGACCGCGTCGAGGCACGGGTAGTAGACGGTGTCGAAGAAGTGCTTCAGCGCACCGGACATGTAGCCGAAGTTGGCGGAGGTCCCGAACAGGAATCCGTCGGCTTCGAGGACGTCGGGGACGGTCGCGCCGAGTGCGGGGATCGACTTCACCTCGACCCCGTCGATGTCGGGGTCCCGGGCGCCTTTCAGCACGGCTTCGAGGCACTCACGGGTCACCGGCGACGGCGTGTGGTGGACGACGAGTAGCGACTTCACAGTCGTCAGCGTACGACCGGTTCCGTGCCCTACCGGCCGGACCCGGCTTCCCGTTCGACGCGTTCGAGTTCCACGGCTCGTTTCATCGTTTCCCGTGCCCGTCCGCGGTCGCCCGCGTAGTCGTAGGCGCGCGCGAGCCGGTACGAGTTCCGCCAGTTGTCCGGGTCTGCTTCCCATTCGGACTTGACCTGCTGGAACAGTGCGTCGGCCGCGTCCCGGTCGATGCGGCCCGACGGACGCTTCGGCAGATCGGAGACGTCCAGGTCGAGTCGCTCCTCGGCGATGCGGCGGGACAGGTGCTGGTGCTGGAATCCGGCGCGCAGCGTGGCGTAGACGATCCAGGCGCCCAGGAACGGCAGGATCAGGACGCCGATGCCCAGCCCGATCGCCGCTACCCCGCCGTCCTGGATCAGTTCGATGCCGCGCTGCCCGAGCAGGACGAAGTAGAACGCCAGGGCAGCGACCAGCAGTCCGATCGTGACGACGGTCCTGGTCGAGCCGTCCTTCACAGGTCGAGAAGGGGGTCGATACCGACGGTGAGCCCCGGGCGGTTGCCGATCTCCCGCACACCGAGCAGGACGCCGGGGGCGAAGGAGTTGCGGTCGATCGAATCGTGGCGGATGGTCAGCGTCTCGCCCTGCGTGCCGAGGATCACCTCCTGATGTGCGACCAGACCTGCCAGCCGCACGGAATGCACCCGCACGCCGTCCACGTCGGCGCCGCGCGCCCCGTCCAGCTCGGTGGTGGTGGCGTCGGGGCTCGGCCCGACGCCGGCCTTGCGCCGCGCCTCCGAGATGAGGGCGGCGGTCCGGTAGGCGGTGCCGGACGGCGCATCCGCCTTGTTGGGGTGGTGCAGCTCGATGACCTCGACGGAATCGAAGAATCGTGCTGCCGCCTCGGCGAAGCGCATGGAGAGGACGGCGCCGATCGCGAAGTTGGGGGCGATCAGGACCCCGGCCTCGGGGCGCTCGGTCAGCCACGATCGCACGGTGTCGAGCCTGGTGTCGTCGAACCCGGTGGTGCCCACTACGGCATGAATGCCGTTGGAGACGAGGAACTTCAGGTTGTCCATCACCACGTCGGGGTGGGTGAAGTCGACGACGACCTGTGTTCCGGCCTCGACGAACGACTCGAGCCGGTCGCCGTGGTCGACCTCCGCGACGAGTTCGAGGTCCGGCGCCTGCTCCACCGCCTCGCAGATCGCCCGGCCGACCTTGCCCTTGGCCCCGAGAACCCCGACCCTGATGGGTGCTGCTGCGCTCACTTCTCCACGCTCCGTCCAGTCACAACGATTCGCCCGAAAGCCTACGCAATCGCCGGGTGCCGACCGCTGCGCAGGGGCGGCGCGGGAGACCTGCGTCTCGTCCTCACACCCGGCGGGTCTCGTATTCGGCGTGCCACTGCGATGACCGGCCGAGCAGCGACAGGACGGCGTCGAAATCGGCGGAGTCGGCGCCGGCGGGCAGTCCGGGCGCGAACGCGGCGCCTTCGCGCAGTCGGTCCGCACCGTCCGGCACCAGGCGCGCGATGGGGAGAACCGCGGCCACCATGCCGGATTCGGGTACGAAGTCGAGCCCGAGCGACCGTGCGACGTCCCACGAATGGACGACGTAGTCGAGGAAGTGGAACCCGACGGCGGTGGCCGCGGGGAACGGGAACTCCGTGCTGATCTCCGGCAGCCAGAACTGCCGCTCCCCGACGCCGTCGCGGGCGAAGGCCCCGAGGACGGCGTCCGCCGCCGCGCGGTAGTCGGCAACGGGGTCGGCCGACGCGTGCGGCCGCCAGTGCGACAGGTCGGGCCCGTTGCCCGCGGCCGCTGCGGCGAACCCCCGGTGCTGCACCGTCATGTGGGCCAGCAGTTCGCCGAGGGTCCACTGCGCGCACGGTGTCGCGCGCTGCAGGTCGCGGCTCGTCACGTGCGACACGATCTCCACACTCGCCTCCACGGCGCGGGCATCCCAGCGCCGGACCTCGTCCACATTCATCGTTGGCACCTCGTCCTCCGAATCGAATTAATACGCTCCTGCTTATCATCTGCTCGGGTAGATGATCGGTCAAGGTGTATTTTCTGCGATATGCCGAGCCCCGACCCGACGAACGGACAGCACGAGCGCACCCGCCCCGACCTCGCCGCCATGACGACCGCCCTGAACCGGTCGCTGGTGGCGGCGGAACTCCCCGTGCTCGCAGAGCACGGGCTGACCATGTGGGGCTACGTCGTGCTCCTGGCACTCGACGAGCACCCGCTCCGCACCCAGGCCGCGCTCGCGGAGGCGATCGGCGCCGACAAGACCCGGATCATCGGCGTGCTCGACGAACTGCAGGATCGCGGTCTGATCGACCGGCAGCGCGATCCCGCGGACCGCCGGGCCCGGCTGCTGTCGCTGACCCCGGACGGGCATCGGGTGCGCGATTCGGCGCAGGCAGCGATCCGGCGGGGCGAGGAGCGACTGCTCGCCAGGTTGCCGGGGCGGGAGCGCGCGGGCTTTCTGGCCGGCCTGATCGCGTTGTCGGCACTGTCCGTCGAAGACGTCACGGGACGTCCGGGCGACGCCCGCTGACGGAGTTCGCGCGAACCCGCCTCAGCCCTCGCGCAGCGTGTCCACGGCCTTGCCGATCCGGCGCTGCCGGGTCTCGTCCGTCTTGGCGCCCTCGATCGACAGCACGTGCCTGCGCTGATTGCTGTACGACAGCGCGTCGAACGCCTTCCGCGCGTCCGGCTGCCGGTCGAGCGCCTCGGCGAAGTCGGGTGGCACCGTGACGACCCGGGGTTCGGTGTCGAGTTCGACGTCCACATCCACCTCGTCGCCTGCCGCGACCCCCGCACCGACCCGGTTCTCGGCGCTGAGCGGAATCATGAACACGCCGCCCATCGGTGCGACCGTGGTGCGGTAGGTGTAGCCGCCGATCGTGATCCGGACCGCAGGCCGCTTGCCCGATCCCAGGTTCGCGACGACGCTCTCGGGGATCCGGAAGCCGGTCGCGGTCTTGCCGCCCAACTCGATGGTGGTGCGAAACCTCATGGGCAGAATTCTGCCCGCGACCGGCCCGCCGGGTCAGTCGAACACGATGATCTGCCGGATCGCCTTTCCGTCGGCGAGTTCGTCCATGCCGCGGTTGATGTCGTCGAGCGTGATGCGGGAGGAGATGAGTTTCTCCACGGGAAGCTTCCCGGAGCGCCAGAGGTCCTCGTAGATCGGGATGTCCCGGGACGGCACGGCCGAGCCGAGGTAGCTGCCGATGATCGTGCGGGCCTCGGCCACCAGGATGAGCGGGGAGATCGACGACCGCGCGTCCGGGGACGGCAGTCCGACGGTGATCGTCTTGCCGCCGGGAGCAGTTGCGCGAACGGCCGATTCGAAGGCGCGGGCGTTTCCGGCGGCCTCGATGACGATGGGCGCCCGGACACCGGCCTCCTCGAGTTCCGCCGGGGTGTAGACCGCCGTCGCTCCGAGTTCGCGTGCGGTCTGCAGTTTCTCGGGTACGGCATCGACGCCGATGACCTCGCCGGCGCCCCGGGAGACGGCGGTCAGGATTGCGGCCATTCCCACGCCGCCGAGCCCGACGACCATCACCGCCTGGCCGGGACGCGGATCGCCGGCGTTGAGGACGGCGCCGCCGCCGGTGAGGACGGCGCATCCGAGCACGGCCGCCACGTCGGCGGGGACGTCGTCGCCGACGGGAACGACGGACCGCCGGTTGACGACGGCGTGCGTCGCGAATCCGGACACCCCGAGGTGGTGATGCACGGGGTCGTCGCCGCGGTGCAGTCGCGCTCCCCCGTCGAGCAGGGTTCCGGCGTTGTTGGCGCTCGTGCCGGGCACGCACGGCATGCGGCCGTCCGTGGCGCAGCCCTCGCACTCCCCGCAGCGCGGAAGGAACGTCATGACCACGCGCTGCCCGACGGTGACGTCGTCGACTCCGGCGCCGAGTTGCGTGATCCGTCCCGCTGCCTCGTGCCCGAGGAGCATCGGGACCGGGCGCACCCGGTTGCCGTCGACGACGGACAGATCGGAGTGGCACAGACCCGCGGCCTCGATCCGGACGAGGATCTCGCCTGCACCGGGTTCGTCGAGGTCGAGTTCGGAGATCGAGATCGGCGCCGACTCGGCGAACGGGCGCGTTCTCCCGATCTCCTCGAGTACCGCTCCACGGATCTTCATCTCGGGCTGCTCCTGTCGGTGGTCGGCGAATCCTCGTTACCGGACGATGCCGCGCACCGAGGCCGGCAGGTCACGCTTGCGACGATACGGTCCGACGACGGCGGCGCCGAACGGGCGCTGCAGCAGGACCCTCGCGACATCGCGCACCTCGTCGGTGGTGACCGCGTCGATCTTGCTCAGGGTTTCAGTGATACTGCGGTGATTGCCGTAGTTGAGCTCGCTGCGACCGATGCGGTGCATCCGGGAACCCGAATCCTCCAACCCCAGAACCAGTCCGCCCCGCAGCGAACCCTTGGCGCGGGCGCATTCGGCGTCGGTGATGCCCTCGGCGGCCACGTTCGAGAGCACCTCGCGGACCACCGTGGTGACCTCGCCGAGGTTCTCGGGCTGGCACCCGGCGTAGATCGAGAACGCACCCGTGTCGGAGAACGTGTCGATGCCCGAGTACACGGAATATGCCAGGCCGCGGATCTCCCGCACTTCCTGGAACAGCCGGGAACTGAGCCCGCCGCCGACAGCGGCGTTGAGTACCGACAGTGCCCAGCGGTGGGACTCGTGCCGCCCGAACGCGCGCACCCCGAGCGAGAGGTGGACCTGTTCGCTGTCCCGGTTGGTCAGGCTGAGTGCCGGTTCGGTCCGCAGGCGCAGGGTGCCGGCGCGGCGTGGAGCCGGTTCGGACGCCGATTCGAGGTGCCCGGCGAACGCGCGCCGCACCAGTTCGACCGTGTGGTCGTGCTCCACGTTGCCGGCGACGGCGACCACCATGCGCGGCGGCGTGTAGCGCCGCACGTGGAACGAGTGGAGTTGGGTGCGGGTCATCGATTCGATGGATTCGACGCTGCCGATCACCGGCCGGCCGACGGGATGGTCGCCGTACAGGGCGGTCAGGAACGCGTCGCCGAGGAGGTCTTCGGGGTCGTCGTCGCGCATCGAGATCTCTTCGAGGACTACCTGGCGTTCCACGTCCACGTCGGACGACCGGCAGCGGCCGCGCAGGACGACGTCACTGACGAGGTCGATGGCGAGCGGCAGGTCGTCGTCGAGCACGTGCGCGTAGAAGCAGGTGTGTTCCTTGGACGTGAAGGCGTTGAGCTCGCCGCCGACGCCGTCCATCACCTGCGCGATGTCGAGAGCGCTGCGCGACGGCGTGGCCTTGAACAGCAGGTGCTCGAGGAAGTGCGCCGCACCGGCGACGGTGGGCTGCTCGTCGCGTGACCCGACACCCACCCAGACGCCCACGGACGCGGATCGGACACCGGGAACGTATTCGGTGACCACCCGAAGCCCGCCGGGGAGCACGGTGCGCCGGACGCCGGCATCCGGCTCGTGCAGGGTCGGCGCTTGGGTGAGTGCGGCAGTGCGGCTGCGATCGATCTTGGCCATGTAGTGGTTCAGCGGTCCTCGAAAGCTCGGCGTCGTCGAACGGCAAACTTTACACGCGGCGCCCGACAGCGGTTCACCAGCCTCGACGAACCCGTCGACGACCACCGCGCAACCTACAGCCGGGCCGCGGCTTTCAGCGTCGGGTGGGTCGGTGCCGGGTGCCGCCGGACCGCAGGTCGGTCGCCGCCAGCACCGCAATCCGCTCGGTGCGCTGGCCGGGCCGGATCAGCTCCCGCGACTCCAACATCCTCGTGCGGGACGCGAGCGCGGGACCGAACGGCACGTCCTCCGACGCGACCACGTCCACCCGCAGTCCCCGCTCTTCCAGCATCGCCCGCGTCTTGTCCACTCCGTTGAGCGTCGACTGGACGAGGAGCAGGGTGCCGCCGGGAGCGAGGAGGTCCGGGGTTTCGCTGCAGATCCGGTCGAGCACGGCGCGCCCGTCGACGCCGGCGTCCCAGGCTCGCGCGAGTACCCGGCCCGGCGTTCCGTCGTCGGTCGCGGGCGCGTAGGGCGGGTTGGCCACCACCACGTCGAATCGAAGTGTCCGGACGGCGTCCACCAGGTCGCCCCGCACCACACGGATGGTCCGGCGGTTCAGTTTGGCGTTGAGCCACGTACTGATCGCGGCGCGGCGCGACACGTCGACCGCGGTCACCCAGCCGGCCCCCGCCGCGCACGCCTCGACACTCAACGCCCCTGTGCCACAGCAGAGATCGAGCACACGGGTGCCCGGACCGAGATCTCGGGCGGCCAGCGCCTCGGCGAGCAGCCACGTGTCGCGCTGGGGGCGATACACCCCGGGTAGACGAACGAGCATGATCGGCTCCCTCCCTCGCCGTTCCCTACAAGCGTGGCCAGTACCGCGAGTTACACGCAACTCGACACGGCCCAATTCACCCGTTGTTCACGTCCACCCCCTCCGCGCTGCCGACCGGGGCCGAAAACGGGTACTCCTCCCCCGTGCCGCATTCCTTCTCAGCTGATTCCGACGCCCCGGTGGACACGGTGTGGGCGCTCGTCGCACGGCCCTCGCGCTGGCCCGAGTGGGCTCCGCACGTGCGCGGCGCGTGGGGTCTCGGATTCCCCGAAATCGAAGCCGGCAGATGCGGCGCGGCACGACTGCTCTGGATCGTGCCGGTACCCGCATCCATCTCCGCCAAGACACCGGGCCGCTCCTGGACGTGGCGGGTGGGACCGATGACGCTCGATCACCTCGTCGAGCCCCGCGGCACCGGTTCGCGGATCACGATGACGATGTCCGCGCCGGGGCCACTCGATGCGGTGCTCGGCGTCACCTACGGCCCGGTCGTGCGGACTCTCGTCCGCCGACTCGCCCGCGTCGCCGGCGAACGCTAGGCCGGTCGTCGCAGGTACAGATCTCGCAGCAGCGCCACTTCGGCACCGTGGTGGATGACCTCGCGGTTGATGTGCAACACCAGCGCCGCCATCGGGTAGTCCGCGAACGGTCCCTCGCTGGGCCCGCACGGCTGGGCGAGACCGCTGGTTCCCAGGCCTCGCACGCCGTCGCACCAGGCGTCGTACTGCTCGTCGAGTTGGGTGAGCGCCTGCGCAGCGGTGCCGGCGTAGTCGAACGTCTCATAGTCGATGGCCGGCCCGCCGAAGTGATTGCCGATCCGCATGCCGAAGACGCCGACGATGATGTGCCCGAGCCGCCAGGCGATGGTCGTGATCGGGGGCGGGTCCGGCGTGGGAAAGGCGAAATCGATGGTGAACTCGCCGCTGCCGGCCTGAACGGGAGCCTGCGAGCGGCCTCTCGGCCGCACACTCCAGCAGTCCGGGGCGGGCTCCCAGAAGTACTCCTCGTCGGTCAGCCCCGCCAGCCGTGGGCGCAACTGATGCTCCCAATGCCAATCGAGCTGATCGGCGAGTTCGTGCGGCCAGTCCATTCGATTCTCCCCTCTCCCGGTCGCCGGAATGATCTACGACTGCACACCGTCCCCGATCCGCACACCCGGATGGTTGGCCCGCAGATTTCTCGCAGCCAGCGTGACCGTCCGTTCGATCCGCCGCTTCCTCGTGTCCGGCTTCTTGGCTGACGCTTTGACTTCCTCTCGGCCGTGAACGACCGAGATTCCCCTCGGGACTCGCGTCCCGAGGTTCCTGTTTCACCGACAGTTGCCTCCCCACACTTTAGGTGCGGGGTGGTCTCACACCGTCTCCGCAGGCTGCAACCGTCAGTCCGACGGCCAAAATGTTCCTCGCCGCATTCACATCCCGGTCGTGGACGACGCCGCACCGGCACGCCCACTCCCGCACATCCAGCGACATCGCCGACGCGACCACCCCGCACACCGAGCAGGTCTTCGACGACGGATGAAACCGATCGACCGCCACCACCCGCCGCCCGTACCAGACGGCCTTGTACTCGAGCATCGACCGGAACTCCGACCAACCCGCATCCGAGATCGCCCGAGACAACGACCGGTTCTTCACCATGTTCCGCACACTCAGATCCTCGATGGCGATCACTTGGTTTTCGCGCACCAAACGAGTGGAGAGTTTATGCAGATAATCGCGCCGCCGATCAGCGATCCGGCCATGAATCTTCGCGACCTTCAGTCGGGCCTTGGCCCGGTTCCGGGACCCTTTCTCCTTCCTGGCGAGCACCCGTTGCGCCTTCGCCAACCGCGCACGGTCCCTGCGCTCATGGCGCGGGTTGGTGATCTTCTCCCCCGTCGAGAGTGTGTACAGGCTGGTGATCCCGGCGTCGAGCCCGACCACCCGATCGGCCGGTTCGAGCTCGGGAATCACGTCTTCGACGAGGATCGAGATGTGATATTGCCCGCGAGCGTTACGCGAGACCGTCACCTGCGACGGCACGGCCCCCTCCGGTAGCGGCCTCGACCACCGAATGTCCAGGGGTTCGGACTGCTTGGCCAACCGGAGCTGCCCGCCCCGGTAGGTGAAGCAGTTCGAGAAGTAGGTAGCCGAATCCTTCGACTGCCCCTTCCTCTTGAACTGCGGGTAGCGGGACTGCTTGCGCCAGAACCTCTCGAACGCGCCCTGCAACTGCCGCAGCGATTCCTGCAACGGCCCCTTCGACGGCTCCGCCAACCACGCGGTCTCGGGGTCCCGTTTCCATCCGGTGAGCATCTTCGAGGTGTCCGCATAGGTGATTCGCCGTTGCTCCTGCGACCAGGCCCGCGTCCGCTCCGCCAACGCCCGATTGTAGACATACCGGGTGCACCCGAACGTTCGAGCAAGCTGTTCCGCCTGCACCGCAGTCGGATAGAAACGGTACTTGAACGCCCGCTTCACCACCCTCCCCGCCATGACCGAAGACACTAGCCCCAGGGTCCGACAAATCCAGATCGGCTATCCCGGACCTGAAGGACCGGGTTTGCGCGGAAGACTCCAGGATCAACCGTGTCGAAGACGGCGGAAACTTCTCGAAGTTCGCGTGTGCAACCTCGTTTCGCGCGAACGCTGCCCGCAGATCGCCGGAGACCACCGAGTTGTCGCCGTTCGCCGCGTTCTCCCATGTCCCCTTGGACTTGGCCAGATCGATGGCCGCGTGACCGGCCTCGGTCATCAGTCCCTGCTCGATCATGCTCGCCGCGCGCTGCCGGTTGACCCGGCTCCAGGAACTGCGCGCGGTGCGGGGCGTGAAGCGCAGGCGCGAACTGTCGGCGTCGTGTGTGCGGTGCAGGCCGTCGATCCATCCGAAGCACAGCGCCTGTTCGATCGCCTCGTGATAGCGGATGCTCGGCCTCCCGCTGTCCTTGTGGTGGATGACCAGCCAGACCTCCTTCTCGGACCGGCAATTCTCCGAGAGCCATGCACGCCACTGTGCGGCCGTGCGAGCGACGACAATGTTCATGTCACACCCCCGCCTTCGACGCGAGAATGTCCAGGTAGTGCTGGTTGTACATCACGCCGAGTATGTTCCCGAACGGGTCGGTCACGGATGCGGTGACGAATCCCGGCCCGCGCTCGACCGGCTTCCCGTGCAGGGTGGCACCCAGGGACAGCAGCCGCTCGACACTCGCCTCCACATCGTCGACGTGCCAGTAGGTCATCGTGTTCTCGGCGTCACGCGAACGGTCCGGTCCGGCAAATCGGCTGTCGATGATGCCGAGTTCGTGCTGGTAGTCGCCGATCCGAAACTCGATGTAGGCGGGCGCCCCCGCCACCGAGCGCACGAAATACGGCTCGACTCCGAGCAGTTCGGTGTACCAGGCCTTGGCGGCCGTCAGGTCGTCGGCGTAGAAGCTGACGGTGGTGAGTCCTCGCAACATCGGTGGGTCCTTTCCTCGGTCGGTGACAAGATCCATCCTCCGAGTCAAAGTGCTCACCAATTGAGCCCTTTTCGAGAGAAACTGAGAACATGCGCGCTGACCGACTCGTCGCCACCCTCCTGCTGATGCAATCCCGGGGACGGGTGACCGCCGCCGAAGTGGCCGAGGAACTCGAGGTGTCCGTCGCCACCGCGCGCCGAGACCTGGAGGCGCTGTCCGCCGCGGGGATCCCGGTCTACCCCCAGTCCGGGCGCGGCGGCGGATGGTCGCTCCTCGGCGGCGCTCGCACCGACCTCAGCGGGCTGTCCGCGACCGAGGCCCAGGCCCTGTTCCTGCTGGTCGGACCGGCCGCCGCCGTGTCGGGCGAGGCCAAAGCGGCGCTGCGCAAACTCGTGCGGGCGCTGCCGCAGACCTTCCGTGCCGACGCCGAGGCCGCCGCCACTGCCACCATGATCGACCCCACCCGGTGGGGCGAGCGCGACCGCCACAGACCCGAGATGGTCGACCTACTGCAGGCCGCCGTCATCCGGCGTCGGAAAGTCCGACTGACCTACACCAACAGCGCACGGCAACGGTCCGAAAGACTCGTCGACGGTCAAGTCCCGGGGCGTGGTGTACGAAGTCGTCGTGTGACTCCTCGTGGGGTTATGCGGTCAGTTCCGCGGGTGGTGTCACCTCCTGGTTCGGTTCGGTAGTGGTGGTGTTGTCGCCGCGGGATCGGGCAAGTACGTCGAGTCCGAGGTAGCGGCGTCCTTCGATCCACTCGTCGTGTTGCTCGGCGAGGACCGCCCCGACGAGCCGGATCAGGGCGGTGCGATCGGGGAAGATCCCGACCACATCGGTTCTCCTGCGGATTTCCCTATTTAGGCGCTCCTGCGGATTGTTGCTCCAGATCTGCCTCCAGATCTGCTTGGGAAATGCGGTGAATGCCAACAGGTCCGACCGTGCGGCGTCGAGGTGGTCGGCGACCTTCGGCAGCTTCTCCGACAGGGCGTCGATGATTCGATCATATTGGGCATGAACAGAATCGGAGTCGGGTTGGTCGTAGACCGAGTGCAGCAACGTCTTCACCCAAGGCCACGACCCCTTCGGGGTCTGCGCCATCAGATTCGTCGAGTAGTGGGTTCGGCACCTCTGCCATGAGGCGCCGGGCAGGGTCGCCCCGATTGCCGCGACGAGGCCGGCGTGGGCGTCGGAGGTCACCAACCGCACCCCGGACAGGCCGCGGGCGACCAGGGAGCGGAAGAACGCCAGCCAGCCGGCCCCGTCCTCGGACGAGGTCACGTCCAGGCCCAGGATCTCGCGGTAGCCCTCGGCGTTGACACCGACCGCGACCAACGCGTGCACGTTGACCACCCGCCCGTTCTCGCGCACCTTGAGCACGAGCGCGTCGGCCGCGACGAACGTGTACGGCCCGGCATCGAGCGGCCGGCTGCGGAACGCCTCGACCTGGGAGTCGAGGTCCTTCGCCATGACGCTGACCTGTGATTTCGACAGCGAGGTGATGCCGAGGGAGTCGACGAGTTTCTCCATCCGCCGGGTCGAGACCCCGAGCAGGTAGCAGGTCGCCACGACCGAGGTCAACGCCTTCTCGGCGCGTTTGCGGCGCTCGAGCAACCAATCCGGGAAGTACGAACCGGACCGCAGCTTGGGGATGGCGACGTCGAGGGTGCCGGCGCGGGTGTCGAAGTCGCGGTGCCGGTATCCGTTACGTGAGTTGGTGCGGGCATCGGAGCGTTCGCCGAAGCCGGCCCCACACAGGCTGTCGGCCTCGGCGCCCATCAGCGCATCGATGAACGTGGACAGCAGGTTGCGCAGCAGATCGGGACTGGCGCCGGAGAGCCGGTCGGTCAGGAATTGGTGCAGGTCGTTATCGTGGGCAGTGGTCATCGCGTGGTCCTGTCTCGAATGACTGTGGTAGGTCTCTCGAAGAGTCACGCGATGGCCGCCTTCTTGGGGCTACGACACGCCGGTCAGGTTCGGATCCGGTTCATACACCACTCTGCTGGACGCAACCTCGTCGACCCGTGGGGTCTCGTCGACAAGGACGACATCTGGTACCTGCTCGCCGGCACCGAACGGGGTCAGCGAACCTTCCGGGTCGACCGGATCGTCGACGCCGAATCGACGGAGCAACCCGCCGAGCGCCCCGACGACTTCACGCTCGCCGCGGCGTGGGACGAAGTCGTCGGCGAGATGGAGCAGCGGCGTTCCACGACGTGGGCGACGGTGCTCATCGACGCCAGGTTCGTGCCGATTCTGCGTGACCACTTCGGGCGGCACTGCCACCCCGACGGTGAGAGTGACGACGGCCGCGCCCGGATACGCCTCGCCGCACCGACCCCGTTGGACATCGCCCGAAACCTCGCCGGCTGGGGCTCGATGGTCGAAGTCCTCGAACCGCGGGCGGTCCGCGCCGAACTCGCCCGAATCGGCACAGAACTCGCCCGCCGGTACGCCGGCGAGGACGATCAATCGGTCAGGTGACGCTCCACGGTCTCGACCTTCGCCTGCAGCTGACCGCTGCGCGCCGGGCGAATATCCGCCTTCAGCACCAGGCTGACCCGCGGAAACTGTTCCAGCAGAACGTCCGTCGCGCGCTTCACGACTGCCATTACCTCGTCCCACTCACCCTCGACGGTGGTGAACATCGACGTGGTCTCGTTGGGCAGCCCGGATTCGCGGACCACCCGCACGGCCGCGGCGACGGCAGCACCGACACTGTCGGAGTCCCCGCCCATCGGGCTGACGCTGAATGCAACCAGCATGTGCTCTCCTTCTGTGGGAATCGATAGCCACCATCGAATCACCTCGTCCGGGTCTCCGTTGCACCCACCGGGTACTCAGCCTGCGGAGCTACGCCGACGTTCCACAGACATACGTCGGGCGACGCCCCTGATCAAGGTGACGCCGCCCGCGAGCACGAACATCTGGTTACCAAGCTGCATGGTTGCGCGGGGTCAAATGTGGCCTCGGCGTCGGGCATCCCCCCGGCCTGACGCAAGCCCACCGCGCTGAGCCCAGTTAGTGGGCCGTGCTTTTGCGTGGGTGCCTACAACTCGTGCTGGGCGCCACGACCGAGAGGTGGAATCTTCTCTTCCGGTCCGACCTTGGTCTGTCGTGGATCCGTACCTCAGGTCTACCCCGCATACCCCGATAAGGCAACGGACGTGAGCCCCCGCGCGCAAGCCGATGCTTCCTAGGCCGTTCGGGGCAGGGACCCTGTGGGCGCGCCGGCGTGTGCCTGCCGCCGCAGCGCCTCGAGATTCTGCCGCATCTGCGGCCGCATGTCCCGGTGCTGCGGCTGGAGGCGTGCGTAGAGCGAGAGCAGCGGGCGGTACGGCAGTACGTCGATCCGATACGAATGCGTCACCCGGGTCCCGTCACCGTCCGCCCTGAAGGTGTATGACCAGGTGGTCGAGTCGTGGTACAGCGGGTTGCGCCGATCCGACACGGTGTGGAATTCGAATTTCCTGCCCGGATCGGCGGCGGCCACTTCGCAAACCCGAGACCATCGCATGTGATGCGCGCGGTTGCGTCCCCGGAATCGGGCGCCCACGGTCCCCGGCGACAGTCCCGGTAGCCAGCCGCAATTGCGGCACTCGGGGCTGCGTTCGTTGATGCGGGTGACGTCGGCGACCATGTCGTACAGCTGCCGTGCCGGGACGTCGATCCACAGCTCCACCGAGCCCTCGGTGCGGGGTGGCTGGTGGATCCGGGGGCTCACGTCGTGGCGGGACCGACTTTGTGAACGGTGACGTCGTAGTCTTCCCGATCGACACCGTCGACAATCCAGTGAGCTTCGATCCCCAGCTCCCGCTTGGTCTTCGAGGCGATGAACACCTGCTCTTCGACGTCGTCCCACCGACGACGGGTCAGGGTTCGGGCGACGACCGGCATCATCTCGTCCTCCTCACACTGCAGATGCGGCAGCAGAACCTGTTCGAGAGCGGCGAGAGCATGCGAAAGTCCTTCTCGGGCAGTCGGATGCACACGGTATTCGGTTGCCGCAGCGGTGACCCGCTCCATCTCGGGGCGGATCCGCGCATGGTCGGCGTCCATCGCGTCGAGCAGTGCCCCGGCGTCCGGGTTCAGCTCACGGACCAGCGGCCACAGCCCACGGTCCTCACCGCTGTGGTGCAGGTGCAGGAAATGCATCATCCACACGAGATGATCCGCGAGGGCGACCCGTTGGGTCTGCGCGGGCGGCGGTGCTGTGCGCAATACCTGCGCAGAGCGAGCGATATCACGGCGCAGTGCGTTGTGGACGATGCGCATGATGCGAGTGTCGACAGATTGCAGAGTGCCGGTTGTCATGACCTACTCCAGACAATGGCGCCGGTGTGTCACACCGGGCGGTCGAGGATTTCTTCGATGCGGTCGATCAGCCATGACTCGTAGCGGAGGCGACTCCAACCGCATTCGTCCACGAGCAGGGCGTAGACCTGGTCGTGGGGCCTGGACCCACAGCTCGTCGACCTGACCTGGATCGGCGTGACGACCCACGATCAGGTCTGCGACGTCGGCGACCGCGCGCCGGCGCTGCCCCTCCAGGTCGGCGGCCACCGCTGCGAGCGTGGCATCGGTCGTCGCACCCTGGCGGATTGCCACGGCCAGGCGGTGGGTGCGCTCGTTGATCGTGGCGATCAGGCGCGCACCCGACTCGATGCGGTCACCGGTCGTGCGCCCCGTTCCGATCGCCGTGTAGACGGGCCGGTCGGCCAACGGCACCTGAGCGTCATCGCCGACGATGGCGACCTCCAGTGCCGCTTTCAACAAGTCGGCCTTGGATCCGAATGTCGCGTAGACGGTTTCGACGGAAACCTCCGCGGCCCGCGCGATATCCCGCACTCCGGTGCCAGCCCAGCCGCGCTCGGCGAACAACCGGGTGGCGGCCTCGAGCACGACCGCCCGCGCCTGCGCTGCCTGCATGCGACGCAGTGGTGAGCGGTACCGGCGGGTCCCGGATCCGCCCGGCACCGCCGAGTCGGGCTCGACCGTCGCCATACCTAATCCGAGAACGCACAAGTTTTCAATACAACCGCGTTCAGGTGATTTCAGCGACGCGCCCGTCCGTGCCCGAACGCGGTCGAGGAGCACCCCCTTTTCAGCACACTGTGGCCGTTCGGATTCGACGGGGCGTGTTGACTCCCGCCGACTTCGCTACAGCTTGTCCGTCGACGGATCCGGAGAGTCGCACCTGACACCGACAATCTCATGGCCGGCCAGTCCTCGATCGAATTACCTACTTTTCAACGGTTTCACTGTCACCGACCCGGCGGAATGATATCGGCGCGGATGCCTGCAGCCTTCCGTCGAGGATCGCGTCGGAGCGGAGAGCATGGAAGTTCTACGCTCACAGCGGTATCAGCCGTTCCGCCGACAGGGTAGGCACGGTCGGTTAGCAGTGAGAAGGCATCGACGGTGACGCATCCCCGCCCGGCCGACCGGTTGACTTGCCCGACTTGTCCTATCCGGGACTTTCGGCCTCGCGCGATTGTCCGCGCGTCCTGTACAACTGAATGAGGGATGCCAGATTGTGACATGAACCACACCTGACCGTTATCTTACGACTCGATTACCTAGAGCTGAACACTAGGTTCCCTGGAACCCCGCAGTGGCAGTGCGGGTGTGCGAGCGGGGCCGGAAGGGACACCTCACATGCTGCTGCCGATGTCGCCGACCGATTCGCTGTTCCTCCTCGGCGAGTCGCGGGAACATCCGATGCACGTCGGCGGCCTGGCAGTATTCACGCCACCGGACGGCGCCGACGCGGCCGACATGGGGGCGATGTTCGAGACGGCTGCAACCTCCGACGAGGTGGCACCGCTCTTCCGCAAGCAGGCCCGACGATCGGTGACGACCCTGGGACAGTGGGGTTGGGACACCGCGACCGACGTCGACGTCGACTACCACGTGCACCGCAACGCCCTCCCCCAACCGGGTGGCATGCCCGAACTGATGACACTGGTGGCCCGACTGCACGGCACCGCACTCGACCGCACCCGCCCACTGTGGGAGATACACCTGATCGAAGGCCTCGCCGACGGCCGCTACGCCGTGTACACCAAGATCCACCACGCCCTCGCCGACGGCGCATCGGCGATGAACCTGTTGCGCCGCAGCATGAGCGAGGACCCCACCCGCACGGGCATGCCCGCCCCTGGCAACCCGCCGCACCCGTGACGGCGACCGACACCGCCCTGCCAGAACATGCGTCAACGATGCCGCCGAATCCGC
Organism: Rhodococcus sp. USK10; assembly: GCF_019378875.1. Taxonomy (NCBI): domain Bacteria; kingdom Bacillati; phylum Actinomycetota; class Actinomycetes; order Mycobacteriales; family Nocardiaceae; genus Rhodococcus; species Rhodococcus sp. USK10. Next base: position 7,991,481 of record NZ_CP076048.1, on the reverse strand, counting down.
GTGGCCTACCGGGTCAGGTCCTGCGCGGAATCCGCGCCGCGTCGAGCGAGGTCGTCGGCCTGGCACCGGCTCTCGCCGGCACCGTCGAACGCGCCCTACGCGCCGAGGGCGGCCCGTTATCCATGCAGGCACCGCACACGATGTTCAACGTCGAGATCGGGGGCGCCCGCCAATTCGCCGCCCGCACCTGGCCACTCGAACGGATACGGCTGCTCGCCAAGCACGCCGACGCCACAGTCAACGACATCATCCTGGCGATGTCCGCAGGAGCACTGCGCGGCTACCTGCACGACCTCGGTGCGCTGCCGGCCGATCCGCTGATCGCGATGGTCCCGGTGTCCCTGCGCCCCAACACCTCCGGCACCGATGTAGAATCCGCGAACGGGAACCGGATCGGGGTCCTGATGTGCAACCTCGCCACCCACCTACCCGACCCCGCCCACCGCCTCGACACCGTGCGCACCTGCATGCGCGAAGGCAAACACGCCCTCCGCACGATGAGCCCCGCCCAAGTGCTGGCGATGAGCGCCGTCGGCGCCGCCCCACTCGGTATCGAAATGATCCTCGGCCGGCGAGGACCACAGCGGCCGCCGTTCAACCTGGTGATCTCCAACGTCGCCGGACCCGGCACCCCGCTGTACTGGAACGGCGCCCGCCTCGACTCCCTCTACCCCCTGTCGATCCCGGTCACCGGACAAGCCTTGAACATCACCTGCACCAGCAGCGACGACCAACTCGTGTTCGGGTTGACCGGCTGCCGACGCACCATCCCGAACCTGCACCACATGCTCGACCACCTCGACACCGAACTCGGCACCCTCGAACACGTCGTCGGTCTGTAACACCACCGACACCACAACACCGGCGTCCGCCCAGTAGAAGGAATTCCATGAAAATCCACAAGTCACTGCTCATACTGCTACTCGGCGGCACCGCCGCCCTCCGCACGATCCTCCGCCGCCCCACCCCGCGCCGCCGCGGAGACGGCGTCCCCTTCCACGCCAACGGCTGACACCATCGATGACGCCACGCAGGTGGCTGGTCGCATGAGTCGATCCAGATCTCAGTGCACACTCGGCCCGGTCAGCGCAGCAACTCTGAAGCCAACAGCCCCGTCCGAAGTGCTTCATACTCGCCGTCGTCGAGAGCAAGTAGAGGGGACCTCACGGTTCTGTTCTGCAGGACAGCGAGCAACTGCAGCGCCCCTTTGACCGTCGTAGCACCGTAATTGGGGACACCCATTACCGCACGCAGAGCCGGCTGCAGGCGGGCATTGATCTCCCGCGCGGTTTCGACGTCCCCCGAGAAGAATGCCTCGATCATGGCGCGGATCTCGTCACCCGCCACGTGGCCGAGGACAGAGACGACCCCACATGCCCCGTACGCGAGGAAACCCAGGGTGAGGCTGTCGTCTCCCGAGTAGACCGCGTAGCCCAATTCGCGCAGCATGATCGCTTGTGTGGGGTCGCCGGCTGCATCCTTCACCGCGACCACGGACGGCCAGTCCGCCATCGCCTCGAATGTCGAGGGTGCCAGCTTGGTGCCGGCCCGGCTGGGAATGTCGTAGAGCATGACAGGGACATCGACGGCATCCACTACGTAGCGAAAGTGTTGCAGTATCCCGCCTTGACTCGGCTTGTTGTAGTACGGCGTTACCAGCAGCAGCCCGTCGGCACCCTGCATGACAGCCTGGCGCGCCAATTCCAGCGTATGGCGGGTGTCGTTTGTACCCACCCCGGCAATGATCTTGGCGCGGTTGCCTACCGCGTCCTTGACCACTCGCAGTATCCGACCATCCTCGGCGGTGGTGGTCGTGGCAGCCTCACCGGTTGTCCCGGACACGACCAGTCCGTCGTGTCCGTGGTCGACCAAGTGCAGAGCGATTCGAGCAGTCGCCTCCTCGTCGATCTCGCCATCCACGGTGAACGCCGTAGCCATCGCGGTAAGTACGCGCCCGAACGGGGCGACAGGCGCTGACGGAAGTGTCATTGCCCCAGTGTATGCGCCATCAAACCGCGACAGCGTCGACCGAACCTTTTATTCACTGACTGCAACCCACAGGGTCGCGCGGCGGACGACAGCCGCCCCGCACGCACGATCGGATCCCGACGACCAAGCCTCGCGCGACGCTGCCGCGCCGTCTTACCCGAAGGTCAGCGGGACGACGATCATTACCGACCAGAAAATCAGCGACACGACGCCGCAGACGTTGTTTGTGCTGATCGGCACGGGGTGGGGGTCGTCCGGGTTGAACACTGATGCCGCCGATTCGCGCTCCCACCCGGAAGTGTCTCCCTGGACGGGAGGAGTCGGTCGCGTCGTCGTCGGCGCCGTCGAGGACGTGTATCCGGAACCGCTTTCCGCGGCCACGTCTTTCGGTGGATGCCGGTCGATCGGTCACTGCGCGGGCAGCGGTGAATGTGTGCCGGGTGCACCACGTGGGGCGCACGCCCGGCAGCCCGGTTGTCGTCGTGGACAGTGGCGACGGCTCGGTCGTAGCCGTGACGGCCGGTGAGCTGCTCGCGGACGCTGTCGCGAATCACCACCATTTCGGACCGGCGGAAGGGTTCTCGATCATGCGGTGCGGCAGCACGATCGGGGCACCGGGCTGTTCTGGAGTGGTTCTGGCACAGGATGTCAGGCCTGGAGATGTGGTGGCATCGGTCAGTCGCGACGGCAACGATCTGGTGGGCTCGGCCGCTGCCGTCTCCGTCGCCCATGGCCGCATGCACGAGCTCACAACCGAACAGTCCCGGTGACTACCCACGGCAGCACCTCATCGCGCGTAATACTGGGGTACCCGACCTTCCGAGGAGACGCGACATGAGCCTGTACGCAGTAGTGGACCCGGCCACCGGGAAGACGGTGCGCGAATACCCGACCGCCACCGATGAGGAGATGCAGGCGGCGTTGTCCGCGGCGGACAAGGCGCACCGTGAGTGGTCGCGGCGCTCGACGATTCCCGAGCGCGCTGGACTGCTCACGCGAGTCGCCGAGTTACACACCGAACGCCGCGACGAACTGGCCAAGATCATCCAGCGGGAGATGGGCAAGCCACTCGATCAGTCGCTGGGGGAAGTGGACTTCAGCGCCGCGATCTACCAGTACTACGCCGACAACGCCGAGAAGTTCCTCGCCGACGAGCCCATCGACCTGGTCGAGGGCACCGGTTCCGCGCTGATCCGGCGGCGCTCGATCGGTGTGCTGATCGGCATCATGCCGTGGAATTACCCCTACTACCAGGTGGCCCGGTTCGCGGGTCCGAATCTGGCGCTGGGCAACACGATCGTGCTCAAACACGCGCCGCAGTGTCCCGAATCGGCGGCGGCGCTGCACCAGATCTTCAGCGACGCCGGATATCCGGAGGGCGCCTACGTCAACGTCTACGCGACCAACGAGCAGATCGCCGACGCGATCGCCGACCCGCGGGTCCAGGGCGTGTCGCTGACCGGGTCCGAGCGTGCGGGTGCGGCGGTCGCCGAGATCGCCGGACGCAATCTCAAGAAGGTGGTGCTGGAACTCGGCGGTTCCGATCCGTTCATCGTGCTCAGTTCCGATGACCTCGACGCCACTGTCAAGGCGGCAGTGGAAGGCCGTTTCGAAAACACCGGGCAGGCCTGCAACGCAGCGAAGCGATTCATCATCGCCGAGGACCTGTACGACGATTTCGTCGGCAAATTCACCGCGGAGGTGCTCGCCTCTGCTGACGGCCTCGCGCCGCTGTCGTCGGTCGCCGCCGCCGACCGACTGGCCGAGCAGGTGGAGCAGGCGATCGCCGAGGGCGCCACCCTCGAGTCCGAGGGTGAACGGCAGGGAGCCTTCTTCCCACCCGCCGTGCTGACGAATGTGTCACCCGATTCGCGCACGTACCGGGAGGAACTGTTCGGGCCGGTAGCGACCGTCTACAAGGCAGGCTCCGAGGCCGAGGCCGTCGAACTGGCCAACGACACCCCGTTCGGTCTCGGCTCGTACGTCTTCACTACCGACCCCGCTCAGGCCGATCGGGTCGCCGACTCGCTGGACGCGGGCATGGTGTTCGTCAATGCCGTTGGCGCCGAAGGAGTCGAGCTGCCGTTCGGCGGCGTCAAACGCTCAGGCTTCGGTCGCGAACTCGGCAAATACGGGATCGACGAATTCGTGAACAAGAAACTCATCCGCATCAGCTGATATCGCTGCGCGCCGTGCCCGGCGGTGGGACGGGAGAGCAGACCAGAGGAATCGCAGGACGAGTATCCAACGGCCGGCTACGTTCGAGCGGCTGGACGTCTTCAGCGGCGGATCGCGACAACGTCTTCGTCGAGGAACCCCTTCAACCCGCCGCTGAAGACATCGTTGTCGTCGCCGGCCACCATGTGACCCGCACCGGTGACGTCGATCAGCTTGGCGGTCGGGATCAGTTCGAGCAGCTCTTTCGCGCCTTCCTCACTCACCACGTTGGATTGCTGGCCACGAACGAGCATCGTGGGAACAGTGATCGCGGCCGCGGCGTCCCGAGCGCGTTCGTATCGCACGATCGAGTCGGATTGGCGAGTGGGTTCGTCGCCGACGCGCAGAAACTCCGGATCCCAATGCCAGTACCAACGGCCGTCACGCAGGCGAAGATTCTTGCGCAACCCCTGCGGGTTGGGCTTGCGGACACGGTTCGGGGTGTACGCCGCGATCGCTGCTGCCGCGTCGTCGAGGCTCGCGAAACCCTCGAGGCCACTGCGCATGAAGGCCATGATCTCCGCGGTACCGCTCGTCTCGACCTTCGGCGCGATATCGACCAAGACCAGGCCGCGAGCGAGATCGGGATTCTCCCCCTGCCCGATCAACGACGTCATACCGCCCATCGAGGCACCGACGAGAACCGGCTTCTCCCCCAGCCCTTCGATGACCGAGGTCAAGTCGGCGACCAACGCGTCGATGCCATAGTCCCCGTCCGGCGCCCACTGACTGTCCCCATGCCCACGGGCATCGAGCGCAATGGCGGACCAGCCGTCCGCCGCGAGGCTGCGTCCGGTGTTTCGCCAGGAATGCCGGGTCTGCCCGCCGCCGTGCAGCAGCAGGACCAGGCCCTTTCTGTCGACGCCTGATCCGCCGTCACCCAGTGTCGGTGGATCCCACCGGTCGGCGGCAAGCATGACGCCATCACCGGCGAATTCGGATTGTGCGACTACGGGATCCATGGAGTTCCTCACCAACATCATCGAGTCGAGCATTCTCCATCATGGTGCACCACGGGGTGAACAGTAATTCACCCGGTGCCGGTGTTTGTGCGCCGCCACAGCTGTATGGCGGTGGTCGAATCCCGGCTAGGCAGATTCGACGGCTTCAGACTTCTGCGCCTTCTCCGTCGTCGACAGCGGTCCGCAGTGCGCGTATCGCGGCGAAGGCAGCTCGCGGCGGGTCCAGACATCGCCGAACAGCACATCGTCGTCGGCTCCGGGGTCGCGGGGCCGAGGGAGGTACTGCGATTACCCGGAAGAGCAGGCACTCCCGCAGGCGAGCTCACCCGCCTTTACTGAGTGAGACCGCGAACCTGCCCGGGCGCATCCCGTCAGATCTCCGCGCACTTCGATCTCGACGCCGACAACTGAGGAGCACCTCATGGAGTTCATCACCCCCGTCCCCACGGGCAAGGGGCCGGCCGGACAATTCACCGGCGACGTCTGGTACGACGTCATCTACGCAGGTAAGGAACCCTCGCGGGTACGGACGAACATGGTTCGCTTCTCCCCCGGCGCCCGCACGTTCTGGCATCGCCATGTCCTCGGGCAAACCCTGCACGTCGTCTCCGGTGTCGCGCTGGTCGGCACCCGCGACGGTGTCGTCTTCGCAGCCCACCCGGGCGAGACCGTGACCTGTCCCGCCGGTGAGGAGCACTGGCACGGCGCCGCCGAAGAGCGGTTCATGGAACACCTTGCGATCTGGGAAGGCGACGGTTCCCGCGCGCCGGAGACGACCTGGCTCGAGGAAGTCACCGACGTGCAATACCACGCACCGCGCACCCGCCGCTCCTGAGCGATCCGAACACCACAAAAGGAGATCGCCTGCGCGCTGCCGACAGGCCTGCGCGCCGAACATGGCGCGCTCACCACCGCCGGGTTCACGGCCGGGCAGAGCGTGCTGATCACCGGCGCCTCGACCGCGATCGGCCTCATCGGAGCCCAGATGGTCACGGCGTTGGGTGCATCGCACGTGATCGGCACGACGCGCAGCAGCGCCAAGAGGGACCTGCTCACCGGCGCCGGCGTCGATACCGTCATCTTGACCGGCGAGCAGGACCTGACCGAGGCGACGCTGGCCGTCACCGACGGCCACGGCGTGGACGTCGTGCTCGACCATGTCGCGGGGCAGACGTTCGCAGACTGCCTGCGGGCGACGAAAGAGGAGCGGGCTGCCGATCGGCTACGTTCCGGTGAGGCGCTCGGAAAGATCGTGATCACCCTTCCCTGACACCCGTTGCGGCGGTGACGCCGCCAGTGACGAGTTCGGCTACGCAGCGCCTGGAACCGGCGGCGACTCCGATGCGACATGATCGGGTCGTGGCGATATTCAACGACTACGACAAGTACGCGTCGGCGTACGACGCCGACATCGAGGACAACGTATATAACGCGTTGTACGAGCGACCGGCGACGTTGGCGCTGGTCGGCGACGTCGCCGGCCGGAGGGTGCTGGATGCGGGCTGCGGCAGCGGTGTGCTGTCGCAGGCGCTCGCCGCCTCGGGCGCTGCGGTCACCGGCGTCGATCTCAGCACGAATCTGCTCGCGATCGCCCGGCACCGCCTGGGACCCGACGTCCCGTTGATCCAGGCAGATCTCGACCAGCAGTTGCCCATCCGGTCATCGACCTTCGACGTCGTGGTGGCGTCGCTGGTGATGCACTACCTCCACGACTGGTCGGGACCGTTGTCCGAGTTTCGACGGGTCCTCGCGCCGGGCGGGTGCGTCATCATCTCGACGCATCACCCGTTCGTGGACTTCAGGCCGTCCGGGCAGGGCGACTACCTCGGAACGTTCGAGTTCACCGAGGAATGGGTGAAGTCCGGTGAGAGGTTCCTCATGAGGTTCTGGCACCGGCCGTTGCACGCCATGTTCGACGCCTTCACCGCGGCGGGATTCACCGTCGAACGTGTCTCGGAGCCGCGCCCCGGTGCCGCCGTGCGCGATCGCTCTCCGGAACTGTTCGAGCAGCTCAGCCGTGAAGCCCCGTTCATCTTCTTCATTCTGCGCAGCGACGACCGCGATCCCTCGCCGGCCGGCGAGACGCCGTCACGGTAAATGCATCAGCTTTCCGGCGAGGGTGAAGAGCCGGCGGGCGAGCCTCATGACGGGCAGGCCCAGAGGGATCAGGAGGATCGTCACGCACAGTATCCCGCCGACGAGCCACACCACGGCCGCGACGATCCCGAGCACCGTGCCGAGCACGGCCGTGAGAATTCCCAGCACCACATCGAGCAGGCCCCGTATCAATCGCATGATGACCTCCTTGTTCCAGTCTGCGCGCATGCCCACCGGATCGCACCCGTCGAAAGTGGCCCGCATCAGAGATTCTCGGTTGCGTCAGACCACCCGCTCGAGTGCGCGGACGTCCGCGTCCAGTTTCCTGTACAGCCAGTACACGGCGACGAACGCGAGCCCGGAGGCCGCGCACAACCACAGGACCGAATCGCGCACCAGTGGCAACTCCTCGGGTTCGAGGGTGCTGAATCCGGCCAGTACACCGACGAGCGGCACGGACGCCGTCACCGCCAGATACACCGTCGTCCTTCGGCGCAGCCCGCCGAGAACGTCGGCGTCGTGCGCCGTCGCGAGCCCTTGTCGCAGATAGATGGGATAGACGCAGCGCACGATGTAGAACGTCGACAGGAAGAATGTGTAGGCAACGGAGATCCCAGCCGCCACCAGAGTGGTCGTCACCGCATGGACCTGCAACCGAGCAGGGAGGTCGGTCAACCACCGCATCGCCCCCACCCCCCACACCGTTGCCAAGACCCAGGACAGCAACGTGTTCATCGCACACAGGTCGCCCCAGAACAGTGTTCGTGACCGAACCCGTGCGAGGACGGCCTCGTCGTAGCGTCTGCCGCTACGCAGGCCGCGGGGCACAGCGAGCAGATCGCGGGACATATAGGCATAGATGACGACGGCCAGCGGGAGGAAGCAGAGAATGAAAACGACGACGGCAGCGTAGAGCTGCGCATAGATGGCATCGGACAGCCGCTCGTTGAGCAGTTCCTGCAGGTGCACGGCGAAATAGATCGTCGCAAGGCCGACACCTACCCATGACGACGTCCACAGGATGGGGGTGGGCCACTGCGACAGTCGCGCCCGCCAACTGTTCGGCGGCGGATAGACCAGGTCCCGGGACCGCTTCTCAAGGCACAAGTCCAACTGCTGGGCCAGTTCCGAACCGCTCGGATAGCGGTCTTCGCGGTCGGGCGACAGGCATTTCAGCAGTACCCGGCGCAGGGCCATGGGGCAATCCGGCGGAAGCTCCGACAGGAACTGCGCATCCACGGGCCTGCGTCGCAGTTCGAGCATGCGGGCCAGCGACGTCTCCGACTCACCGGCCGTGGTTTCGTCCGCGAACGGCCGACGTCCGGTGAGCAACTCCCACAGCATGACCGCGAGCGCGAAGATGTCGCTTCGGGTGTCGAGGTCGGCGGCGGTGGTCGGTGAGCCCGGGTGGCAGGCTTCGAGCTGTTCGGGTGACATGTAGGCCAGTGAGCCACCGAAATACGCCAGCGGACTGGTGCCCTTGATTCGTTGGCTGGAGCTGACGTTGAAGTCGGCCAGCTTCGGAATCCCCTCGGCGCTCAGCAGCACGTTCGCCGGTTTGATGTCTCGATGCAGCACCCCTCGTTCGGAGGCGTGCCGAAGCGCGTCGGCAAGCCGGCGGCCCAGCCAGGCCACCGTCTCCGGCCACGTCAGGGAGGCGATCCGGGTTCGAACAGCGGATTCGGTCGGCCGCACCTCGCCCTTGGCGGCAAGGACCCCGTCGACGGCGTCGAGCAGCAGTTGCCCACTCCGGTGTTCCGTCGGCGTCGAGCGCAGTAGATGTACCACATCGAGCAGCGTTCCCCCCGGCAGATACTGCATGTAGAGCAACTTCAACTCGCCCTCGGCAATCAGTCGCTGGTCGTAGATGCGCACGATGTAGTCGTGATCCAGCTGCGCGAGGGTCTGCGGCTCGATGCCGTGGTTGTGGGAAATCTTGACCGCGACGAGCCGCTGCATCGATTGCTGCCGCGCAAGATACACCTGGGCGAAGGCGCCGGACCCGATCCTCATCAGCAGGTCGAAGTCGTCGACACGATCGCCGACGTCGATGTTGCCGAGAACAACCTGTGCCCGCGGTCGCGCGATCATCGTGCTGCAGTAGTCATCCGTGAACTCCTCGGCCCCGCGGCCGCCCGCCATGGTGGCAGCCTCGGCGGCCATGGTGGCCGCATCGGCTTCGGGCGTACTGCGACGCCGGGCGTGAAATTCCTCGTAGACCAACTCGGCGGGAAGCGGTCCGTCCTGCAGTTCCGCGAACTCCGCTCGGTACTCGGTCAGTCGTTTGGGAAAGTCGTAGCGAAGCCAGCGGTATTCGAGGTCGATCTTGATCAGTTCGATCAGTATCGAACGTCGCTCAGCCGGTTCGCGGGGTAGGAAGGCGGACAGGTCAGGCGGGCACCCGGACCCCCACGCGTCCGAAAACCGTGCCACGACGGTAGCAAGCGCTGTGCGGGTTCGTTCTGCTGATTCGACCAGGTCGGTCGGCTCGTACATCGGTAACTCGGAGTGCAGCCCCGTGCGATCACGCGGCGGCTACGCGCGGTACGGCGCCGGGTCGTTGCTGCCCCACATTGTGTCCTTCCGCCGAATTTCCCCCTCAAGCGTATCGCTCCGATACGGGCGCACGGGCGCCAAAACGGCGGGGACCGCACCGCCGAAGCCGAGAGTGGCCGAGAATTTGTCGGCACCTGGGCCGACGCGGTCTCGGCGGCCACCACCGACGGCGATCGTGAGGGTGGTCGAATGAACGACACGGCATCCGTCGTGGGCCGACGGGTACTGGGGCTGGTGTTCTTCCTCGTCCTCGTGCTGTTCCTGGCAGCCTCCTTCGCACTGTTCGACACGACGTTCACCAAGGTCGTCGAGATCGACCTCGTCACCGACAGCACCGGAAGCGCATTGGCACCCGACGCGGACGTGAAGGTCCGTGGCCTCATCGTCGGCGAGGTGCGCTCGGCGACCTCTGAGGAGGGCGAGGTCACGCTCGCTCTCGCGATCCAGCCGGACAAGGCACCGCTGATCCCGTCCAACGCGACGGCGCGGCTGCTGCCCAAGACACTGTTCGGTGAACGCTATGTGTCGCTGATCGTTCCGGAGGGCGACACGGCTCCGCCGATCCAGGCCGGTGACACGCTGCGTCAGGACAAGAGCGGCAACGCCGTCGAGGTCGGCGAAGTTCTGGACGGCCTGCTGCCGCTCCTGCAGGCGATTCCGCCGCAGGACCTGGCGAACACGCTCGGCGCGCTGTCCCAAGGTCTGAGCGGACGCGGCGCCGAACTCGGGCTGACACTCGACCGTCTCGAAAAGATCTTCGGCGGGCTGAACACCGAACTTCCCGCCATCCAGGAGGATCTGCGCGGCCTGGCGGACTTCTCGCAGACATATTCCGAGGCGGCGCCCGATCTGGTCCACGCCCTCGACAACCTGCGGACCACCGGAAACACCGTGGTGGAGAAGCAGAATGAGATCGCCACGCTGCTCGCGACAGTCACCGGGACAAGTGCGTCCACCGCGGACCTCTTGCAGGCGAATTCCCGGAGCATCGTGACGATCGCCTCCGACTCGCGTGAGGCGCTGCAGCTCCTCGGCCGCTACTCACCGAGCTTCGGCTGCACCCTGGCGGCCTTCGTGCGGGCGGCGCCGATCGCCCTCGAGTTACTCGCGCTCGACGATCCTTATCCCGGCGGGCGAGGCACCGTGCAGTTCGTCAACCCGAAGGGCCGCTACCTGCCCAACCAGGACGAGCCGCGCCTGCTCGACAACCGCGGACCGGCTTGCTACGACGACGTCACCGCACCGGGCGGGAGGTTTCCGCAATACCCGGGCGGATCGTTCAACGACGGCGCCTACCAGGTGCCCACGCGGAACCCCGGACCGTCGGACATCGGGTACTTCCCTGCGCCCGCCGGCGTCCCCGACCAGGTCCCGGGGTACGGAGCCCAGGTCACCCCCGCGAGTTACCCGGGTTCGAAGATGGAACAGGACACCCTGGATGTCGTCTACGGCGAGGCCGGCGGCATGGCACCGGAGGACGTGCCGAGCTGGACGACACACATCGGCGCGCCGACCCTGAGGGGCGCCGAGGTGACCTTCGAATGACGACGCGGCTCTCGAACCCCTGCGGGACGATCTCAGAGCGCCGCCGCCAGCGTGCCGACTCCCGGTCCGTCGAGGTCGTCCAGCGCCACCTTCCGGCCGGAGACGGCCAGAAGGAGGGACAGGGCAGTGCCGCTCACGTCCGGACCGTCGCCGATCGATACGTCGGCGTCCGCGGCCGTCAGCCGGACACGGGCGACAAGTTCCTTGGCGCCGCCGAAGGACGCCGGGGTGCGCGTCTGCAGGCGGAGCGATCTGACGACTGCCTCCGCCGGGTAGGAGCGGGTGAGGCCCAGCGGTCGACGGATGTCCTCACCGTGCACGACCTCCTCGACGAGCCGGCTGTCGAGGGGCGCCGGGGGTGTCGACGTGCGCGACGCCACCCGGCGAAGCCGCTCCAGCGTCTCCTGCGGCGAGGCACCGCGTTCGCGTTCCACGCCGCGAGCGTTCTGGCGGTCGAAGTCGAACCGCGCCCGGGCGAGGCCGACCACGAACCCGAGGCGCGTCGTTCGAGCCGTGTCGACCAGGTGAGCGACCACGTCGTGGACCGTCCACTCGCCGCAGAGCGACGGCTCGTCCCACCGCTCGGCGTCGAGGTGCACGAGGTCGTCGATCAGCGCGGCACGCTCCGCGTGCACCATCGACCAGACATCTTCCACGGCTCTCTCCTTCGGACCGACGCATCGTCTGCCGGGTAGGACTCCCCGACCCGCGGAAAATCATCGGTCACCCGGTCGCGGGTTCGACGTCCGTCAACTCCGGTTCGAGTGTCCGGTCAGGACCGGCGATCGTCGCAGACTTCGGTTCGGCCGTCGAACGTACACGCGCACAGCGGGTTCGGTTCCGCTCCCCCGAACAGTGCGACCGCCAATCCCAGGACACCGATGCCGCCGGACAGCACGGCACCGAGCAGGAATACGTCAGTCATCAAGCGCCCTCCCCCTTGTCTCTCGTCCCCCATTACAACAGGTCTGCCCTCGGATCGTAGCCCCGGCCCACCGGGGATTCACCGCGGCAGGTTTGTCTTCGGGAGAAGCGCGAGGACGAGGGCCAGCGCCGTCAGGACGAGGACGAGCACGGCCACGCCGGCCCAGTGTCCGCTCGCCCAGGCGATACCTCCGACCCAGCCGAAGAGGCTGGATCCGGCGTAATAGGAGACGTTGTACAGCGCCGTTGCCTGCGCCCTGCCCGTTGTCGCGTGCGCGCCGACCATGCCGGACGCGACGGCGTGGCCGACGAACAGTCCGGCGGTCACCGCGGCCAGACCGAGGAGGATCGTGATCAGCGATCCGTCGAGGCTCAGGACCGTCCCGCCTGCCATGAACGTGCAGGCCAGCACGAGCACCGTTCGGTGGCCGAGCCGTCCCACCATCCAGCCCGCGGCGCGGGAGCCCGCGGTGCCCGCCAGGTACGCAAGGAAGATCAGCGACACCACCGTCGGCGCGAGATGGTAAGGGGCCGCCTCGAGGCGGAAGGGAAGGTAGTTGAAGACCGCCACCATGCCGCCGACGAGCAGCGCACCGATGCCGAACAGTGCCAGCATCCGGACATCCCGCAGGTGAACCGCGAGACCGCCGCTGGACGGGACGGCGGAGCGCCGACCCTGCCCGGCGGGTAACAGCACGACCAGGACGGCCATCAGAATCGCCACGCCCACTCCGAGAATCGCCAGCGCGGGACGCCACCCGAGATGATCCGCCACCGGGACGACCAGAAGCCGACCACTCAGCCCACCCAAAGATGTTGCGGCAACGTAGGAACCGGCCAGCACCGCCGTCCGCGCCGGAGCCGCGACCTCGTGGAGCAGCGTCATCGCCAACGCGGGTAGTCCACCGAGCGCCACGCCCTGGACGAATCGTCCCGCCACCAGTGCCTCGAACGTGGGAAGCCAGGGGACGGCCACGGCGAGCAGCCCGGCGGTCGTCGCCGCGTACCGCATCGCGGTGGGACGCCCGACTCGATCCGACAACCGGGCCCACGGCAGCACCGACAACGCCAACCCGAGGGTGGCCGACGAGACCAGGAGCGACGCCTGTGCGGCACTGACGGAGGCGTCCTGCCCGATCTGCGTCAGGAGGCCCTGCGGCGCATACATCAACGCGAAGGTCGCCAGGCCCGCACACCACAGGGCCGCCGAGAGTCGCCGGTCCCGATTCGACTCCGTCGGCACATCTCGAGAGGCCACCGGCTCGCGGGTGCCCCTCTCGGTGAAATGCGTGGCGGACATGCCCCCGACGGTAAGGCGACACGACCGATGAATCCAATGCATCTGAGGCGAACAACTCATACAGTTGAATCATGAATAGCGAGGCGGTCAAGGCCCTGCTGCCACACCTTCCGGTCCTCGTCGCCCTCGGCGAGGTCGAACATGTAACCATTGCCGCCGCAATGCTCGGAATGCCTCAGCCCACGGTCAGCCGGATAGTCCGCCGGCTGGAGAAGCAACTCGGCACACCACTCCTGGAACCGGACGGGCGTGGCGTCCGGTTGACGGATGCAGGCCGGACACTGGTGCCGTACGCGCAACGCGCACTCGAGGCGGTGGTGGACGGCCTCGACGCCGTCCAGTCGCAGGACCGACGGACGCGGGCAACCGTCCGCATCGCGTTTCAGACGTCGCTCGGCGAGCACCTCGTGCCCGAACTGATTCGGATCGTCCGCGCGGAGGATCCGGCGATCCGTTTCGTCCTCAGCCAGGGCGCGCGGCGCACGTGCCTGAACACCCTCGTCGACGGGGAAGCGGACATCGCCCTCGTCTCTCGTCTCAACCCTCCGCCGGACGGACTGACGGTCACGCCGCTGTTCGAACAGCCACTCGTCGTCCTGGTGCCCTCCGACCACCCGCGGGCCGCCTCGACATCGACGACGATCCGCGACCTCGCATCCGAGCCGATCATCACGCTCAAGCCGGGCTACGGCCTCCGCGGGTCCGTCGACGACCTGTTCGCACGGGCCGGCGCCCTCCCCACGATCGCGTTCGAAGGCGAGGACCTGCGGACCGTGTCCGGACTGGTGGCATCCGGCTTGGGCGTCGGCATCATGCCGGCCGCCGGCACTCCCCCACCCGGCTGCGCGCAGATTCGCCTCGACGATCCCCGGGCGACCCGGGACATCGGTGCCGCGCTGCTGCCCGGCGCCCCACGCGCCGCGGTCACCACGGTGCTCACCGCTCTCGTCGCGCTCACCGCGAGGGACAACCGTCACGAGCAACCGAACCCGAGGGAGTCGACGTGAATCGCGAACATCTTCAACGGGACTACGGATTGCGCTTCGATTGGGGCCTGCCGGGGGCGACAGCCGTCGGGACCGTCGCCGTCGTCGCGGTCGTGGTGGACGTCCTCTCGTTCACCACCACCCTGACCGTGGCGGTCGACGCCGGCATCGACGTGCTGCCGTACCGATGGAACGCCGGGTCCGCGGAGCGCTACGCCCGCGAGTCGGACGCGGTCCTCGCCGTCGGGCGCAGCCGAGCGACGAACGGTCAGATCAGCTTGTCGCCGAACACGATTCGACGCTCCACCGCGCCGCGCCGGCTGGTCCTCCCCTCGCCGAACGGATCGAGCATCTGCTTCGAGCTCGGCGCCGGAGCCGGGGTGTGCGTCGGAGCCTCGCTACGGAATGCGACCGCGGTCGCCGGCTGGATCACCCGGCACTACCCGCCGACGACGGTGGTGGCGGTGATCGCCGCCGGTGAGAAGTGGCCGGGCGGCGAACTCCGGCCGGCGATCGAAGACCTGTGGGGTGCGGGCGCCGTGATGTCCGCACTGACCGCGGCCGGCTGGGACGCCGGAGCGTCGCCGGAAGCCCTGATGGCCATCACCGCCTGGCGCGCCGTCGCGGACACCCTCCCGCAGTCTCTCGCGGCATGTGCGTCGGGACGAGAATTGCGCGCAGCGGGATACCCGGAGGACGTCGCCATCGCCGCCGAAGTCGACCGGAGCACCGCCGTACCGGTCCTCGAGGATCGGGTCTTCCGAGGACGCAAGGCCGGTTGACCGCCGGATGGTCAACCGCTGACGGTGACCGTCACGTTGCCGACCTTGTGGCCGAGGTCGACGTATCGGTGTGCGTCGACGATCCGATCCATCGGGAAATTGCGGTCGACGACGACGCGAAACCCATCGGACTCGATCAGTTCCTTCACACAGGCAAGTGCGCTCTTCTTCTCGACGGACATCCCCGGTCGAACGGTCCTTCCGCCGCGCAGCGCAGTCCACGCACCGAGCGGCCAGTTGATCAGACCGGTTGTGGGGAGGTAACAGCCGTGCGGCGTGAGTGCCCGTCGGCATCGCGCGAACGACGTCGGGCTGACGGTGTCGAAGATGACGTCGTAGGCCGCCTCGTGGGAGGTGAAGTCTTCCGTGTGGTAGTCGACGACGTGGTCGGCGCCCAGGTCGGTGACCAGATCGGCGTTACGGGACCCGCACACCGCGGTGACTTCGGCGCCGAGGTGTTTGGCGAGTTGCACCGCGGCGGTTCCGATGCTCCCGGAGGCGCCGTTGACCAAGACGTGCCGGCCGCTGCGGACGTGTGCCGTGTCTCGAAGGAAGTACAGTGCCGTCGAGGGTCCGTCGACCGCGGCGGCGGCCTCCTCGAAGCCGATGCCGACGGGCTTCCGTTCGAGCGATCCGGACTCGGGCAAGCAGACGTATTCGGCGCACGCACCCAAATGGAATCCCGCGAATCCGAAAACCTGGTCGCCGGCAGCGAATCGGCGCACGTCCGCGCCCGCAGCGTCGATCTCTCCGGCAAATTCGAGCCCGAGAATCCGCCGATTCCTCCGCGGCCGAGTGACGCCGAGGACGACACGCCCCCAACGGGGCAACCCCCGGCGCATCAGGGTCTCCGCCCTCGTCACCGTCGTCGCGTGCACACGCACCAACACCTCGTCCGGCTTCGGTGTGGGTCGCGCAATCTCGCGGACGCTGAGGACTTCCGGCGGTCCGTATTCGGAGTACATGACTGCCTTCACCGGCAAATCCTCCTCCCGAAAGCTCGTCCGAGATCGACGCCGCGGTTGATCCCATCATCGCCCAACCTGACGCCGAGCGGACGCGCCGCTGGGCGATGACGCGGCGTTGCCGATCGCGTGGGATGTTCGACGACCGCTGCGGGATCGAGCGCAGGAGAAATGCGACGACCCTCGCGAATCTCGAAGATCCTGATCAACGGACGCGAGCTGGTCCCCGGCCGCGTGACCGTCGTTCTCATCCGCGAAGCCATCGGATATTGAGAGCACGTCAAGAGCGTCACACCTCGGTGTCCCGGCGTCTACGCTGACCCGCACACGCACGCTCTCGTCGAGGGAGGCCCGGGATGTTCATCCTGCTCCGGCACGCCCATGCGATAGGAAAGCAAGACTGGAGCGGGTCCGACGCCGACCGGCCTCTCAGCGCGCTCGGACGTGACCAGGCCACCGGCCTCGTCGCCACGCTCACCGGAGTCGAGTAGCGTGTCCTGTACTGCAGCCCGACCACCCGCTGCCTCGACACCCTCGCGCCCTTGGCCGCAGCTACGGCTTGCCCATCCACGAGCATCCGCTGCTCGGCCCGGATGCGGTTCCCGACGAACTGTGCGCCGCGCTGGACACGATCGACCTCGACGGCACCCTGTGGTGCACCCACGGGGAAGTCCTTACCGGGCTGGCCGCTTGCACCCGCGCGGACGGAACACGCACGTACCCCATCGGGCAGACTGCGAAGGGCGGAGCCTGGCTGCTGAATGCGCATGTCCCGCTGCGCTATATCGACCCCGTCCCACCGCAATAAGAGCCAAGTTGTGGTTTCGGCGCTCAGGCGATGCGCCCAGGGTTCGAGCGGGTCGGCTCACGTGCTGTGGTGGCGAGCTGCTCGCGGATCAGGTGGAGGGTCATCTCGGGCTGCTCGAACTGGGGTACATGCCCGCAGGCTTGCAGCGTCACCGATCTGGCGGCGGGAACGGTGCTCGTGACGTGGCGGGCGAATCGAGCGGGAACGAGCGTGTCGCGGTCGCCCCACAGGAACAGTGCGGGTACCTCGAGGCCCGCGATCCGGTCCCAGAGCCCGGTCTCCCCGAACGGTTCGTCGAGATACAGGCCGAGCAGCGCCGACCACAGCGCCCGGCGGCGCGAGGCATGCCGCAACGACAGCTCCCATTCGTCGGCTGCGGCCTCATACCAGTGCCGCGGCACCACGCTCGGATCAGTCAGCAGTGCCCGCAGCCCGGCACGGGCCCCCGCGTGGAGCAGTCGCGGCGGCACGGCGAGGGGAAGCCGCGCCAGATCCAGCGGAAGCACCCGGGCCAGTGAGGTCAGTCGGCGACGGCGGCGGAAGGCCATCGCCGGGCACAGCAGCACCAACCCGGTCACAGCGTCCGGGTCGCGCAGCGCGAGTTCGAGAGCGACCCGGCCGCCGAGAGAATGTCCGACCAGTGCGGCACCGCGGGCGTCGACCGCATCGAGGAAGGCCCCCAACCAGCGATGCAATTGTTCGGGGGTGTAACGCCAGGCCGGGGCCGCCGAGGATCCGAACCCGGGAAGATCGGGGCAGATCACCCGATGGTCCACTGCGAGGTCGGCCAGCACCGGCAGCATGGAGGAGTTGTTGGCGCCGAGACCGTGCAGCAGCACCACCGGCCGTTCGTCCGGGTCACCCGCCTCGAGATATGCCGTATGCACCCCGTAGGCGCTGGTCTCGCGGGCATGTGCCCGGGTCGGCAACTCGACGTCGGGCGCGAAGGTACCGCCGATCGCGAGAACCGTTGTCATGCTGCCGCGGATCTCGAGTGCTCCGGACAGGAAAGCGTTCGCGACACCGACTCGGCCGGCAAGCAGGTCGCCGAGAGTGGCCGCGTCGGTGCGGACGGTGCTTGTCGGGTGCGCAACCCCGCCGCGGCGGTACGTGACGGTGCCTTCGTCGATGCGGACGGTCCATGTGCCGTGGTCGGTGATGTCGAGGTTCATCGTGACCCGCCGGTGGCCGAGCGCGCTGCGGGTGACATCGCGTGGCAGATACTCGGCGAGACAGATTTCCGGATCACAGCTCACGGGTGAGCGTGCCATGGTCATGACCACTCCTTACCGCGCCGATACCCACCGGTCCAGGTCGGATCGCTGAGGATGCACTCCCTCGTGAGGACTGCATCGGTGCGTTGCTCCTCGGGAACGATGTTCGCCCGTTCCCTCCTGGTTTCAACACCGACGAGGCACCGACTAATCCTCCTGGTCCGTATTTCGGTGCGGCCTCCTCGACAGGCGTACGACCGAGAACACCACTGCCACGACCACCAGATACGCGGCCCAGAGCAGCAGGAACGGACGCAGCCATCCCTCGTCGATCGTCTGCCCCCGATCGCCGACGCAGTACAACGCAAAGTTGGTGGAAGTCCCGTCGCCATCGGTATAGGTATCCGATACGACGATCGCCTCGTCCGTCGGCTGTGCACAGAACACCGGGGCAAGGTAGACCGTCTGGCCCGGCCAGATCACCGACGCAATCATTGCGAACATGCCGACGGCCGCCACGGCGCCGATCACCCACCACAATGCAGGCATCACCCCGCGTCGCCGCCGCGGTGCGGGCTCCACACCCAACTCCACCGGTCCGGTCACAGCTGCTGCACCCCGATCACCGTTCCCTCGGCGTCGAACACGACCAGTGCCCGTGACCGCGGTGACTCGACCATCACCGTCGGCCACAGCCTCTCGGTCCTGTTCACCGAAATACCGGCCACTTCTCCCCCGTCGAATCCGGTGTGCGCGAGGGCATCATCCACGAGTGCCTCGACGCGGCTCAGCGCCGGCACGTCGCCGAGCCGGAACGCCCGCGCATCGAGATCCTCCAGTGCGGAGACCATCACCGGACTGGCGTCGCTCAACCACTCGCCGTCAAAGGTGTACCGGTCGAGCTGATCCGGCCTCGCAGGGTTCCGAACCGTCACATCCAGCGTCTCGACCGGCGCCACATCGACACTCGTCACCTGCAGGTCTGCAACGCCGTACCGGGCGGCAAGCTGCGCCAACCCGTCACGGACGAGTGCGCTCGTCATGCCCCCGCCACGTGACCGCATCGCAGCGTCGAAATCCGCGCGATCAACAGCCCCGACACAACCCGTGGCACACAAGGCCATGCACAGCGCCGTCAACGACAACCCTGACCAACGCAACGGTGACGCCACCGACTTCATCGCGTGAGAATATCCGACGCTGCCGGTCAGGCGGGAGTCAGTCCGCGGAACGCATTCTCTTGGGCGAGAACAGCATCACCGGAACTCCCCATAGAGTGACGAGCATGATCGACACCTGGGACGCCGACGCTCCCGGAATACTCCGCCTGCCGTCCGGGCGCCTCGTCCGCGGCCGGGGGCTGCGACGACCGCTCCCCGACGGTCCCCTGCCCGATTTCGCCGTGTACCTGCTGGGGCGCACACCGCCTCCGGTGCAGTGGGACTCACGGTGGGTCCGGTGGCCCGATTTCGCGCTGCCCCGGGACCGCCGCGACACTGTGGATGCACTGGGCGAGGTGTGGCGCCGCGCCGCGTCCGAGCGAGTGGAGGTGGCGTGCGGGGGTGGCCGCGGCCGGACGGGCACCGCGCTCGCCTGCATCGCCGTCCTCGATGGGGTGCCTGCGCGGGACGCCCTCGCGTACGTCCGTCGGCACTATCACCCGCACGCGGTCGAGACGCCCTGGCAGCGGCGGTATGTCGGAGGGTTCACCACCGCATCCTCCTGACACCGCCCACCCGTACGACACGAGAACGCCGGCGGCCCCGCACGAGATTCGTGCGGGGCCGCCGGCGGGAGACCGGGAGAAGGCTACTTCTCGGCAGCCGCCTCTTCGCTCTGCTCGGCCGGAGCCGCAGCACCGTCTTCCTCGACGGGGATCAGCGAGATCTTGCCGCGGTTGTCGATGTCGGCGATCTCGACACGCAACTTCGAGCCGACGCTCACGACGTCCTCGACCTTGGCGATGCGCTTGCCGCTGCCCAGCTTCGAGATGTGCACCAGCCCGTCGCGGCCGGGGAGGAGCGACACGAACGCACCGAAGGCGGTGGTCTTGACGACCGTCCCCAGGAAGCGCTCGCCGACCTTCGGCAGCTGCGGGTTGGCGATGGCGTTGATCATGTCGATCGCGGCCTGCGCGGACGGGCCGTCCGTCGCACCGACGAACACGGTGCCGTCATCTTCGATGGAGATGTTGGCGCCGGTCTGCTCGGTGATGGAGTTGATCATCTTGCCCTTGGGGCCGATGACCTCACCGATCTTGTCGACGGGGACCTTGATGGCCGTGACGCGCGGAGCGAACGGGCTCATCTCGTCGGGGGTGTCGATGGCCTCGGCCATGACCTCGAGGATGGTCGCCCGTGCGTCCTTGGCCTGCGACAGCGCGCCGGCGAGGACCTTGGACGGGATGCCGTCGAGCTTCGTGTCGAGCTGCAGAGCCGTGACGAAGTCCTTCGTGCCCGCGACCTTGAAGTCCATGTCGCCGAACGCGTCCTCGGCACCGAGGATGTCGGTGAGCGCGACGTACCGGGTCTCACCGTCGACCTGGTCGGAGACGAGGCCCATGGCGATACCGGCGACCGGAGCCTTCAACGGCACACCGGCGTTGAGCAGTGCGAGCGTCGACGCGCACACGGAGCCCATCGAGGTGGAGCCGTTGGAGCTGAGGGCCTCCGAGACCTGACGGATGGCGTACGGGAACTCCTCGACGCTGGGCAGCACGGGCATGAGAGCCCGCTCCGCCAGCGCGCCGTGACCGATCTCGCGGCGCTTCGGCGAACCGACGCGTCCCGTCTCACCGGTGGAGTACGGCGGGAAGTTGTAATGGTGCATGTACCGCTTGGACGTCTCGGGTCCGAGCGAATCGACCTGCTGCGCCATCTTCACCATGTCGAGGGTGGTGACACCCAGGATCTGGGTCTCGCCGCGCTCGAACAGAGCGGAGCCGTGTGCGCGCGGAACGATGGCGACCTCGGCCGACAGCGAACGGATGTCCGTGATGCCGCGGCCGTCGATGCGGAACTGGTCGCGCAGGATGCGCTGACGGACCAGCTTCTTCGTCAGCGAGCGGAATGCCGCGCCGAGTTCCTTCTCGCGTCCCTCGAAGTTCGGGGCGACCTGCTCGAGGACCTCGACCTTGACCTCGTCGGTCTTGTCGTCGCGCTCCTGCTTGCCGGCGATGGTCAGTGCCGCGCTGAGCTTCTCCGCTGCGGCGGCCTCGACGGCGGCGAACACGTCGTCCTGGTACGCCGGGAAGACAGGGAAGTCACCGGTGGGCTTGGACGCCTTCTCCGCGAGCTGCTGCTGCGCGGTGCACAGGCGAGCGATGAACGGCTTGGCGGCCTCGAGGCCCTCGGCGACGATCGTCTCGGTGGGAGCCTGTGCGCCACCGTCGATCAGGGAGATCACGTTGTCGGTGGCCTCGGCCTCGACCATCATGATCGCGACGTCGGCGTCGTCACCGCTGCCGGAGACGATGCGGCCGGCGACGACCATGTCGAAAACGGCGTTCTCGAGCTGGTCGACCGTGGGGAAGGCAACCCACTGGCCGGCCTTGTTCTCGTCCGACGTGATGAGTGCGACGCGCACGCCACCGACGGGGCCGGAGAACGGCAGTCCGGCGATCTGGGTGGAGGCGGACGCCGCGTTGATCGCGACCACGTCGTACAGGTCCTGCGGGTTCAGGCTCATCACCGTGACGACGACCTGGATCTCGTTGCGCAGACCGTCGACGAACGACGGGCGCAGCGGCCGGTCGATCAGGCGGCAGGTCAGGATCGCGTCCGTGGAGGGGCGGCCCTCACGACGGAAGAACGAGCCGGGGATGCGGCCCGCGGCGTACATGCGCTCCTCGACGTCCACCGTCAGTGGGAAGAAGTCGAAGTGCTCCTTGGGGTGCTTGCTGGCGCTCGTCGCGGACAGCAGCATCGTCTCGTCGTCCAGGTAGGCGACGACGGCGCCGGCGGCCTGCTGCGCGAGGCGACCGGTCTCGAAACGAATGGTGCGGGTTCCGAAGGACCCGTTGTCGATCACTGCGGTGGATTCGAACACACCCTCATCGACCTCTACTGCGGAATTCTCTGTCATCTCTTCTTTTCACTTCCCTCTCGTCTTCGCCGTACCCGCGGGGGCGTTCTCACCCTCCTGGCGAGAACTGCGCACCTGAGGGACATCCCCCTCTCGAGTTCTCGGGATGTCACTGTGCGGAGGCGGTCGTCGATCGAAGTCCGCCGGACCGTGTCCGGAAGACCACTACCGAAGACCGACACCACATTCTCGGGTGCATACGGTAGTGCTGCCCTCGGCAGCTAACGCCGATAGCCAGCGAGGCCCAGTCTAAGCAAGGCCCCGCCGGCTACCGGAGTGATTTGCGATCGAAATGATCGCTGTTTGCGAAACTCAGCGACGCAGGCCGAGACGCTCGATCAGCGAGCGGTAACGCGCGATGTCGACCTTCTGGACGTACTTGAGCAGACGACGACGGCGTCCGACCAGCAGCAGGAGGCCGCGGCGGGAGTGGTGGTCGTGCTTGTGCATCTTGAGGTGTTCAGTGAGATCGACGATGCGCTTGGTGAGCATGGCCACCTGCGCCTCCGGCGAACCGGTGTCGGTCTCGTGCAGGCCGTACTCGCTCAGAACCTGCTTCTTTTCTTCGGTGGTCAATGCCACTGGTTCACTCCTGGTGATGACGTTCGCGTGCAAGGATCGAAACTCGGCGCGGCCGCCGCGAACCGCAGCGCACGCCAGCGGTTCACTTTACCAGCTGAAATGCGAGTGCTTTACCGCACGTCCTCCGACGCCGCCAGGATCGCGCGCGCACGCTCGGCGTCCTTGCCCATCGCGACGATGAGGTCGTCGACGGAATCGAACTTCTCCATCCCCCGGAGACGTTCGACGAGGTCGACGGCCACGTGCTGGCCGTACAGGTCGGCTTCCCGGTCGAGGACGAAGGCCTCCACGGTGCGCGTCCGCCCGGAGAACGTCGGATTGGTGCCCACCGACACGGCGGCCATGTACCGCTCGCCGGAGGTGACGGTGCCCAGGTCGACTCCGTGCCCGAGCACGGTGAACCAGGCGGCGTACACGCCGTCCGCGGGAATCGCGGCGTACATCGGCGGCGCGACGTTCGCGGTCGGGTAGCCGAGCTGCCGTCCACGACCGTCGCCGTGGACGACGACGCCCTCGACGCGGTGCGGGCGGCCGAGGGCCTCCGTCGCGGCGGCCATGTCGCCGGCGTCCACGCAGGAACGGATGTAGGTGGACGAGAACGTGACCGCGTGCTCCGCGAGCAACGTCACACCGTCGACCGCGAACCCGAACCGGTCGCCGATCTGCCGCAGCAGGTCGACGTTGCCGGCGGCCTTCTTGCCGAACGTGAAGTTCTCACCGACGACGACGTCCGCCACGTGCAGGCGCTCCACGAGGATCTCGTGGGCGTACCGCTCCGGGGTCAGCTTCATGAATTCGGCGGTGAACGGCATGACGCAGAACACGTCGATGCCCAGCTCCTCCGCCAACTCCGCCCTGCGGGCGAGCGTCGTGAGCTGGGCGGGATGACTGCCCGGACGAACCACTTCCATCGGATGAGGATCGAAAGTCATGAGCACGCTGGGTATTCCACGCGTGCGGGCAGCCGCCACCGCTCGACTGATCAGTTGGGCGTGACCTCGGTGCACGCCATCGAATACGCCGATCGTGAGAACACAACGACCCCAATCGGCAGGAACCTCGTCGAGACCACGCCATCTCAGCACGAGTGGCAGCCTACGGTGCCGCGCGCCGATGTTCATCTTCGGACCGCCTGTCAGGCGGTCAGGCGTGGCGGGGAATCGTCACGACCTCGCGGTTCGCGGTCGTCGGTGACGTCCCCCGGGGACGGATCAGGTGTGTCGATGTGTCTCGCCGGTAAGACTTGCCTAAGCTCGGGGGCGTGGCCGTGAACAAGAATGACCAGAGCGTGACCGAGGACTCGACCTCCGAGACCGGGGCGCTCTCGGCAGTGGCGCAGGATTACCTGAAGGTCATCTGGACCGTTCAGGAGTGGTCGCAGGAGCGGGTGTCGACGAAACTGCTCTCCGAGAAGATCGGGGTGTCGGCGTCCACCGTGTCGGAGGCCATCCGGAAACTGTCCGACCAGGGCCTCGTCGATCACGCCCGCTACGGGTCGATCGCTCTGACCGAGGCGGGTCGCGTCGCCGCCGTCGGGATGGTCCGCAGGCACCGCCTCATCGAGACGTATCTGGTGCACGAACTGGGGTACGGCTGGGACGAGGTGCACGACGAGGCGGAGGTGCTCGAGCACGCCGTCTCGGATCTGATGATCTCCCGGATGGACGCCAAGCTCGGTCATCCCGAACGTGATCCGCACGGCGATCCGATTCCCGCGGTCGACGGGTCGGTGCCCACTCCCCCGGCACGGCAGCTCAGCGACTTCGTCAACGGCGAGAGCGGCCGAATCGCCCGCATCTCGGACTCCGACCCGGCCATGCTGCGGTACTTCGACTCGGTGGGTGTGGCACTGGACGTCACGGTGACGGTGCTGGAGCGACGCGACTTCGCCGGCACCGTGTCGGTCCGGATCGGCGTCCAGGAGGACACCGTCGAGCTCGGAAACCCCGCAGCCCAGGCCATCTGGCTGGTGTGAGCCGCTACCTCAGGGTCGCGGGACGGACGACCATCACCGAACTCGCCCGCTTTCCCCGCTCCTGGAGCAGCGCGATCGTGTGCCCACTCGGATCGATCGCGGCGTAGACACCCTTGATGCCGATCGGTTCGAGCCAGCGGCCCTGACTGATCGCCTCGGCCTCGCCCGCGTCGATCTGCCGGTGCGGGAAAGCGGTCTGCGCGGCGGCGTCGATGTCGAGACTGACGCCCGGCTCCTCGGCCAGCTGTTCCAGCGTGCGCGCGTGCTCGAGGGTGAACGGTCCCACCCGGGTCCGTCGCAGCGACGTGAGATGCCCGCCGACGCCGATCAACGCGATCCCCAGATCACGTGCGAGCGCCCGCACATAGGTTCCGGACGAACATTCCACCTCGACGTCGAGGTCGACGAACGTGCCCTCGGTGCGCCTGGCGATCACCTCGAACCGGGACACCGTCACCGACCGGGGAGCGAGTTCGAACTCCTCCCCCGCACGGATCAGCGCGTGCGCCCGCCGGCCGTCCACCTTGATGGCGCTGACGCTCGACGGGATCTGCTGGATGTCTCCGGTGAGGGTGCGCACCTGCGCCGCGATCTCCTCATCCCTCACGCCGGACGCATCGGCCGACGCGACGACGTCACCCTCGGCGTCGTCGGTGGTGGTGGCCTGCCCCAACCGGATCGTGGCCGTGTACGCCTTGGTGGTCAGCGCGAGAAGCCCCAGTAGCTTCGTCGCCCGCTCGATACCGAGCACCAGCACCCCGGTGGCCATCGGATCCAGAGTGCCCGCGTGGCCGACCTTCCGGGTGCCGAGCAACTTGCGGCACCGGGCCACCACGTCGTGGCTGGTGACGCCTGCATTCTTGTCGACGATGAGCAGTCCGGCGCCGACGAGACCGGAAGAGGGCTTTTCGCGTGCAGACACGAGGCCCGATTCTGCCAGCCGCCGTCACCGCACCGAAATCAGTGCACCGCACTGTGCCGAAATCAGTGCACCGCAATGGCGGTGATGATGAGGCCGTCGGACACCATCCACCGTCCGTCGAACGAGGCCAGCGGTGGTCCGTCGACGGTCTCCCCGGAGATGAGGAGATCGGAATGGAACGTGCCCGTGCCGTCGCCGGACGCCTCGAACGTGATGTGCGCGTCCTCGAACCCGAGCCACCGGGCGGTCAGCGGGAACCACGCCTTGTACGTCGCTTCCTTGGCGCAGAACAGCAGTCTGTCCCGGTGCACCGGACCACCGGTGGCCGAGAGCCACTGCCCCGAGTCCGCCGCACCCGACAGCCAGTCGCGTTCGGCCGGCAGGCTCACCGCGTCCAGCACTCCGTCGGGCAGCGCGTCGTGCGGTTCGGCGTCGATGCCGACGGACCGCACCTGCATCGCGTAGCCGAGCGCCGCGCCGCGGTAACCGTCGCAGTGGGTGAGGCTCCCCACCACACCGCGCGGCCACACGGGGGAACCCTTGTCGCCCCGCAGAACAGGGGCCTGGTCCACACCCAGCTTCGTCATCGCCAGGCGGGCGCAGTGACGTGCGGTGGTGAATTCGCGTCGCCGCTTCTCCACCGCCCGCCCGATCAGCGCCTCCTCCTGCGGGTGCGGACGCAGCCCCACCGGATCCTCGAACAGTTCCGAGGACACCACCCCGGCAGGCAGAATTCTCTCGATCACAGGGCCCCCCTCGCCCGCATCTTCTCCACTTCGGCTTCCTGTTCGGGAGTGACCTTGAAGTGGCCGCCCCACTTGTTCAACGTTCCCGGCGGATATTCCGGCACCGGGAGGATCTGCCGCAGCAGATTGTCGGGGAGTCCCCGCCGCTGCCACTCCCGCGGATAGCCGAGCGACACCTCCTCGAACCGCACCCCGTCGTAGTAGGTGGTGCGTGGAATGTGCAGATGCCCGTACACGGCGCAGACGGCGTTGTACCGGGTGTGCCAGTCCGCGGTCAGTTCGGTTCCGCACCACAGGGAGAACTCCGGGTACCACAGCACCTGCGTCGGCTGACGCACCAATGGGAAGTGGTTGATCAGTACAGTGCGGGTGCCGGCAGGCAGGGCGTCCAGCCGGGCCTTCGTCGTCTCGACGCGGTTGCGGCACCACGCGTCCCGGGTTCCGTACGGTTCGCTCGACAGCAGGAATTCGTCCGTGGCCACCACGTTCTTCTCCCGCGCGATCGCGAGGCCCTCCTCCTTGGTGGTGGCGCCGTCGGGCAGGAACGTGTAGTCGTACAGCAGGAACATCGGGACCAGCGTCACCGGGCCGTCGTCCGCCTCCCACACCGGGAACGGGTCCTCGGGGGTGATGACCCCGATCTCGCGGCACATGGTGACCAGGTAGTCGTAGCGGGCGGCGCCGTGGATCTGCACCGGGTCCTTCGCCGTCGTCCACAGTTCGTGGTTGCCGGGAACCCAGATGACCTGCGCGAAGCGACTGCGCAGGAGTTTCAGCGCCCACCGGATGTCGTCGGTCTTCTCCGAGACGTCCCCGGCGACGATCAACCAGTCCTCGGGCGAGTCCGGGTAGATGTCCTCGGTGATCGGGCGGTTTCCCCGGTGCCCCACATGGGTGTCGCTCACCGCCATCAGTTTGGGTGCCACGTCAACCACCTTTCCGATCGTGCTCCGCCGCCGGATCGCTGTCCGATCCGTGCCGTGCCTGCAGGTCGGCCCCGACCACTGCCCAGCGGCCCGTTCCGACCCGCCACACGACCGCAAGCATCCGAAGAATCAAGAACACCATGAGTCCCGTCCAGATTCCCGCGAGGCCCCAGTCGTTCAGCATCGACAGCCAGATCAGTGGCAGGAATCCGGCCAGCGCGCAGGCCAGCGTGGCATTCCGCAGGAAGGCGACGTCCCCGGCCCCGAGCAGCACGCCGTCGAGCGCGAACACGACACCGGCAACCGGCATGATCGCGACGAAGAACCACCAGGCGACCGCCATCTCGTCGAGCACGGCCCGGTCGGAGGTGAAGAGTTCGGGGATCACGCCGTGGCCGAGCGCGAAGATCAGGGCGAGTCCGGTCGCGAAGATCGTGGACCATCGGGTGATGCGCCACGACAGTCGCGTCGCGCCGGCGGCGTGCCCGGCGCCCAGCGCGGCACCGACGAGCGCCTGCGCGGCGATCGCCAGGGAGTCGAGGGTGAGGGCCACGAGGTTCCACAGCTGCAGCACCACCTGGTGGGCGGCGACCGCGGCGGCGCCGAACCGGGACGCGACAGCGGCGGCGGAGAGGAAGCACGCCTGGAACGCCAGGCTCCGCAGGATCAGGTCGCGGCCGAGAACCATCTGGGCGCGCATGACGTGCCACCGCGGCCGCAACGGCACTCGCTCGACCACCAGCGCCCCGACGAACAGGCTCGCGGACACGGCCTGCCCGATCACGTTCGCGACCGCCGAACCCTCGAGTTCCAGCCGCGGCGCGCCCCACAATCCGTGCACCAGCACGGGGCAGGCCACGGCCGACACGACGAGACCGGCGATCACGAAACGCAGGGGCCGCACCGTGTTCTGCACACCGCGCATCCAGCCGTTTCCTGCCATCGCGACGAGGATCAGCGGGGCGCCGAACACCGCGATCCGCAACCAGCTCCCGGCGGCCGCGGCGATGTCGGAGCCGCCGGCGATCGCCGATGTGACCGGCCGTCCAAACAGGTGGACCAGTGCGATCACCACCGCGCCGATGCCCAGTGCCAGCCACGTGGCCTGCACACCCTCCCGGACCGCGCCGCGCTCGTCGCCGGCGCCGTGCATGCGGGACGCGCGCGCCGTCGTGCCGTAGGACAGGAACGTCAGCTGGGTGCTGACCTGGGCGAGGATGAGACCGCCGACGGCAAGACCCGCGAGCGCCAGCGCACCCAGCCGGCCGACGACGGCGATGTCGAAGAGCAGATAGATCGGTTCGGCCGCGAGCACGCCGAGCGCGGGCAACGCCAGCCCGAAAACCGTCCGGGCGGTCGCGTCGCCCGTGACTTCCGAAACCTCAGCCAACGATTTCGGACCTCAGCCGAGCGATTCGACGAGCGCGGTCACGATCTCGTCCGCCGAAGTCACCGCCGTGTAGCCGGCGGCGAACCGATGCCCGCCGCCGCCGAGGTACCCAGCGACGATCGAGACGTCCACGTCGGACTTCGACCGCAGCGACACCGAATACGTGCCGTCCACCGCCTCCTTGAGGACGGCCGCGACCTCGGCCTCGGACGTCGTCCGGACGATGTCGATCACACTCTCGATCTCCTCCGAGCGCAGATCCCCGACATAGGCCTGCCGGATGACGGCGTAGACGAGTCCACGCCCGCCCGCCGCCTCGGGGACCAGCGTCGCCGACCCGAGTACCGACGACAACATCGGCAGCCACCCGAACGGGTGGGTGTCGAGCAGGCGACGGGCGATGCGGGCTCCGTCGATGCCGGTGGCGAGGAGCCGCTCCGCGAGAGTGTGCGTGCCGGGCTGCACCCAGCGGAACGAACCGGTGTCGGTCACGAGACCGGCGTACAGGCAGTGTGCGAGGTCGGCGTCGATGTCCACACCCCACACGTCGAACATCTGCGCCACGACAGCGGTCGTCGACTCCGCCGACTCGTCGATCAGGTTCATCCGACCGAACCGGGTGTTGGACCGGTGGTGATCGATGACGAGGGTCTCCCCCGCGTTCGCGAGCCGGTCGGCGAGCTTCCCGAGACGTCCGGCGCTGCCGCAGTCGACGGTCACGAGCAGATCGACGTTGCGGCGCACCTGGTCCGCCGGCACCAGCAGGTGGGTGCCCGGCAGTTCGCGCATCGATTCCGGCAGTTCGTCGGGCGCGCCGAACGCGACCTGCACCGGAATCCCCTTGCGCTCGAGCACCAATGCCAGGGCGAGTCCACTGCCGATCGTGTCGGCATCGGGCTGGACGTGACACAGAATCGTCACCGACGTCGCGTTCTCGAGAACGGCGACCGCCTGCGGCAGAAACACCTCGTGACGATCGAGATCAGACAGGGACGTCTCCTGAGTGTGGGTCATGTCGGTTCGTGTCAGTCCGCCTGGCGGGAACGGGACGGCTCGTCGACTTCGGCGTCGTCCGCGTCCTCGACTCGGGGTTCCTTGTACGGGTCGGGGTCGCCGGCCGGCGACGCACCGGCCGCGACCCGCGCGACCTCGTCGTCGGCGGCGCGGGCGCGGGCGAGGAGTTCCTCCATGTGCCGTGCCGTGTCGGGGACCGTGTCCGCGACGAACGTCAGCGTCGGCGTGAACCGGACTCCGGTGCCTGCACCCACCTTCGAGCGCAGAACGCCCTTCGCCTTCTCCAGTCCGGCAGCCGCGGACACGAGGTCCGGTTCGGACTCGAGGTCGGCGCCCATCACGGTGTAGTAGACAGTGGCGTCGTGAAGATCGGCCGTCACCTTGGTATCGGTGATCGTGACGAACGCCAGGCGAGGGTCCTTGATTTCGTGGTCGATCGCCGTCGCGACGATCGTGCCGATGCGCTTGGCGAGTTTGCGTGCCCGGGCGGGATCCACCATGACAATCAGACTCCTCTCCCTGGCCGCTCGATAAGTTGTGAAGTTGCGGTGTAGCTGTAGTTCATTCTGCACGCCGGGCCGCGGACGCGGCGGGCGGGCAGGGCGCTCCGAATCAGTCCTCGGGGCCGAAAATCCTTCGCCGGACCGCAAGGAGTTGCAGTTCCGGCATCCCGGCGACGTGCCGTTCGCACGTGTCGAGTACCTCGTGTACGTGATCGACCGCCGAACTCGCCATCGTGACGCCGAGCATCGACCGGCGGTACCGATCCTGTTCCCCGGTCTCCGCCGCCGAGACGCCGTAACGTCGCAGCTCCGCCAGAACCGGTTTGACCATTGCACGCTTCTCTTTGAGAGATCGCACGTCACCGAGCAAGATGTCGAGCTCGAGCGCACCGACGTACAAACTTTCCTCCTTCGGGGAGACGTGCGCTCCCCCGGCCGATCGACTCGGCCGGAGAAGCGCACGCCGGATGACGCTGCTACGTCACCCCAAACGGATGGCGACTAGTCGCGCGGCTTTTCCCGAAGCTCGTAGGCCTCGATGACGTCACCGACCTTGATGTCGGAGTAGGTGAGCGTCAAACCGCACTCGTAACCCTCGCGTACCTCGACAGCGTCCTCCTTCTCCCGCTTCAGCGAGGAGATGGTGACGGTCTCGGCGACAACCGTGTTGTCACGCAGCAGCCGGGCCTTCGCATTGCGACGGATGGTACCCGAGGTGACGAGGCAACCGGCAATGTTGCCGACCTTGGACGAACGGAACATCGCGCGGATCTCCGCCTTGCCCAGCTCGACCTCTTCGTAGATCGGCTTGAGCATGCCCTTGAGAGCCTTCTCGACCTCGTCGATGGCCTGGTAGATCACCGAGTAGTACCGGATGTCGACGCCCTCGCGGTTCGCCAACTCCGTCGCCTTGCCCTCGGCGCGGACGTTGAACCCGATGATGATCGCGTTCGACGCAGCGGCCAGGTTGACGTTGGTCTCGGTGACGCCACCGACACCACGGTCGATGACCCGCAACTGCACCTCGTCGTCGATCTCGATGCCGTGCAGGGCCTCTTCCAAGGCCTCCACGGTTCCCGAGTTGTCGCCCTTGAGGATGAGGTTGAGCTGCGACGTCTCCTTGAGAGCCGAATCCAGGTCCTCGAGGCTGATGCGCTTGCGGCTCTTCGCGGCCAGAGCGTTGCGCTTCCGCGCATTGCGCCGGTCGGCGATCTGACGGGCGATGCGGTCCTCGTCGACCACGAGCAGGTTGTCGCCCGCACCGGGGACCGACGTGAAGCCGACCACCTGGACGGGACGCGAGGGCATGGCCTCGAGCACGTCGTCGCCGTGCTCGTCGACCATGCGGCGCACACGTCCGTATGCGTCGCCGGCCACGATCGAGTCGCCGACCCGCAGCGTTCCGCGCTGGATGAGCACGGTCGCGACGGGGCCGCGTCCACGGTCGAGGTGCGCCTCGATGGCGACACCCTGAGCGTCCATGTCCGGGTTGGCCCGCAGGTCCAGGGCAGCGTCCGCCGTCAACAGCACCGCTTCGAGCAGTGCGTCGATGTTGGTGCCCTGCTTCGCCGAGATGTCGACGAACATGGTGTCTCCGCCGTATTCCTCGGCGACCAGTCCGTACTCGGTGAGCTGCTGCCGGATCTTGTCCGGGTTCGCGCCTTCCTTGTCGATCTTGTTCACCGCGACCACGATCGGCACGTCGGCCGCCTGGGCGTGGTTGATCGCTTCCACCGTCTGCGGCATGACGCCGTCGTCGGCGGCGACGACCAGGATCGCGAGGTCGGTGGCCTTGGCACCACGGGCACGCATGGCCGTGAAGGCCTCGTGACCGGGGGTGTCGATGAACGTCACGAGACGCTCGTTGCCGTCGAGCTCGGTCAGCACCTGGTAGGCACCGATGTGCTGCGTGATGCCGCCGGCCTCGCCCTCACGGACGTTGGCCTTACGGATCGTGTCGAGCAGTCGGGTCTTACCGTGGTCGACGTGGCCCATGACGG
Source organism: Rhodococcus sp. USK10 (assembly GCF_019378875.1). NCBI lineage: Bacteria > Bacillati > Actinomycetota > Actinomycetes > Mycobacteriales > Nocardiaceae > Rhodococcus > Rhodococcus sp. USK10. The sequence goes on along the minus strand of NZ_CP076048.1, from coordinate 7,958,995 downwards.
TGACCACCGGCGGTCGGGACTCGAGGTCCTCTTCGCCGCCTTCGTCCTCGCCGTAGGTGAGGTCGAAGCTGTCGAGCAGCTCGCGGTCCTCGTCCTCCGGGCTGACGACCTGGACGACGTAGTTCATCTCGCCGCCGAGCAGTTCCAGCGTCTCGTCGTTGACCGACTGGGTCGCCGTCACCATCTCGCCGAGGTTGAACAGTGCCTGCACCAACGCTGCGGGGTTCGCGTCGATCTTCTCCGCGAAGTCCGACAGGGATGCACCGCGGGCGAGGCGAATGGTCTCACCGTTGCCACGGGGCAACCGCACGCCGCCGACGGCGGGCGCCTGCATGGAATCGTATTCCTGGCGCTTCTGACGCTTCGACTTGCGACCACGACGCGGGGCGCCACCGGGACGACCGAAGGCACCTGCTGCCGCACCGCGCTGACCGGGGCGTCCACCGCCACCGGGACGACCGCGGAAACCACCTGCGGGTGCTCCGCCACCGGGCGCGCCTGCGCCGGCACCGGGTGCTCCGCCGCCGCGGTATCCACCGCCGCCGCCACCGGGACGACCGCCGGGGGCTCCGCCGGGACGACCGGGACGACCGCCGGGAGCGGGACGTGCCGAACGAGCAGGCATCGCGCCCGGGTTGGGGCGAGGAGGCATCGAGCCGGGGCTGGGACGGGGTCCACCCTGACCCGGTGCCGGACGGGGACCGCCCTGGCCGGGAGCCGGACGGGGTCCACCCTGACCGGGAGCCGGACGGGGACCGCCCTGACCCGGTGCCGGACGGGGTCCACCCTGACCGGGAGCCGGACGGGGTGCACCCGGACGCGGCGCGCCGGGAGCGGGACGGGGTGCCGGACGCTCGGCCGGAGCCGAGGAGTACGGGTTGTTACCGACGCGCGGGGGCTTCGGGCCGGGGCGGGGTCCGCCGGGCTTGGCGCCCGTGGACGGAGCCGCGGGAGCACTGGCCGCCGCCGGGGCGACCGGGGCTGCGGGTGCGGCCGGAGCCGGGGCAGCCGGGGTGGGGCGACCGGGCTTGGGAGCATTGCTCGCCGGTGCAGCCGGGGTGGCTGCGCTCGCTGCGGGTGCGGCCGGTGCCGGGGCCTGAGCCTCGGGAGTGGGCGCGGGTGCTGCTGCAGCGGGTGCTGCCGGAGCCGGGGCTGCCGGCTTGGGGCCGGGACGGGGTCCGCCCGGCTTGGCCGAGGTCGCGGGGGTGCTCGGCGCGGGCGCGCCGGGCTTGGCAGCCGGACGGGCTGCGGAATCAGCCGACTTCGCCGACGGGAAGGACTCCCGCAGACGCCTGGCGACGGGCGCCTCCACTGTGGAGGACGCCGACTTCACGAACTCGCCCTGCTCCTTGAGCGTTGCGAGTAGTTCTTTACTTGTGACACCGAGTTCTTTAGCCAACTCGTGCACGCGGGCCTTGCCTGCCACTGCTCTCCTCACTGATGAGGTCGAGCAGGAGGCTCCCCTGAGAGGGGCCCGCACGACCTCGGGTTATCTCCGATGGACGATCATCGCTGGTGCTTCACGGTGTGCTCATGAGTGCTTGTGCCTGTTCTGTTCGAGAGGTACTGCTCTGGGTGGGTGCCCTGCGCGTACCCAGTGGTCGACTTCTGACGTGTCGACACTTCCGGACACTCGCAGCGCTCTGCCGAATGCTCGGCGTCGTTCCGCGAGACTCAGGCAAACCTCGACGGGGTGCAGCCACGCACCTCGACCGGGAAGCCTGCGCCTCGGGTCCGGGGCGAGAACATGACCTTGCGGCCCGCTCTCACTAACCACAACCCTGAGCAGATCGACAGCCAGCGCGCGCTCCCTACATCCTATGCATGTTCGGACCGGTGAACCGGTAGGAACGCGCGCGGAATCGGGATGCTCATGCTGAACCATTGACCACTCTACCGCCGACTTGCCCCGATCTCCGCATTCCCGGCTCAACGACTGGTCGCGGCGGGTCCGCCTGCCGACTCGGGAGCGGGTGCGGCGTCACTGCGGATGTCGATCCGCCACCCGGTCAAGCGCGCAGCAAGACGGGCATTTTGCCCTTCCTTGCCGATGGCGAGGGACAGCTGGAAGTCGGGGACGACGACACGCGCGGCCCGCGCTTCGGGGTCCACGACAGTGACGGAGACCACTTTCGACGGCGACAGCGCGTTGCCGACGAACCGGGCCGGGTCGTCGTCGAAGTCGATGATGTCGATCTTCTCGCCGGCGAGTTCACTCATCACGTTGCGCACGCGCTGACCCATCGGCCCGATGCACGCACCCTTCGCGTTCAGCCCCTGCACCCGCGACTGGACGGCGATTTTCGACCGGTGGCCTGCCTCGCGGGCGACGGCGATGATCTCGACCGAGCCGTCCGCGATTTCCGGGACCTCGAGCGCGAACAGTTTGCGCACGAGATTCGGGTGGGTGCGCGACAGGGTGATCTGCGGTCCGCGCTGCCCGCGGGCGACACCGACGACGTAGCACTTGAGCCGCTCGCCGTGTTCGTAATTCTCCCCGGGCACCTGCTCGGCGGGCGGGATCAGGCCCTCGGCGCCGCTGGCCTCGCTCCCGATCCGCACCACGACCATGCCGCGCGAGTTCGCCCGCGTGTCGCGCTGGATCACGCCGCCGACGATCTCACCCTCGTGGGTGGAGTACTCGCCGAAGCTCCGCTCGTGCTCGGCGTCGCGCAGCCGCTGCAGGATGACCTGGCGCGCGGTGGTCGCCGCGATCCGGCCGAACCCTTCCGGGGTGTCGTCCCATTCCTCGCCGACCATGTTGCCGTCGGAGTCGACGTCGTGTGCCATCACCCGCACGATGCCGCTCTTGGTGTCGACGTCGATCCGGGCGTGCTGCTGATGCCCCTCGGTGTGCCGGTAGGCGGTGAGCAGCGCCGTCTGGATCGTCGAGATGACGGTCTCGATCGAGATGCCCTTGTCGGCTTCGATGGCGCGCAGCGCCGCAATGTCGATATTCACTTGTCCAGCCCCTCTACTACTACTTCTTCATCCTCCGACGCGTCTGCGTCCGCAGGTGCCACGCGACCCTCGGGTATTCCGCCCGCGAGTTCCAGCTCCCTCGGGTCGGGTTTCGAGAATTCCACCTGCACAACAGCTTTCTGAATGTCCGGGAGCGCGATGCGCCGAACGTCCGGACCGGTGCGCGAGCCGATCACCACCGCGACCGAGTCGCCGTCGAGGGCCCCGATCCGGCCCACGACCGTCTCGTGCGCGAGGTCGATACGGGCTTTGCGGCCGCGGGCCCGGCGCCAGTGCCGCTCGTGCGTGAGCGGCCGGTCGATACCGGGAGACGTGACCTCGAGCGTGTACGGGGACTCCCCGAAATCGGACACCGAATCGAAGACCTCGGAGATCTCGTGGCTCAGGTTCGCGACCGCGTCGAGTTCGAGTCCGGCGTCGCTGTCCACCATGATCCGGACCGCGCTGTGCTTACCCGCGAGGGTGACCGCAACGTCCTCCACGTCGTAGCCCTGACGTTGCACCAGATCGGAGATGAGCTCCGTCACCCTCTCCTTGGATGGAACCGGCATCGGGGAAGCTCCTCGTTTCAGTTGTCGCTCGTCGTGTGTCGTGGTCTGCAGGTCACCGTGCCGCACAGGGCAGCACCTCGAACCCGCCGGGACGGGTTCGAGCATCTAAGAGTAACGCCGATTCGAGGCGCCCGTGACCAGCCCCGGTGCTCGATTCCCGGGATCGCGGCCCGACCTGGCACCATGGACCGGTGCTCATGCCCACCGTCTCCCGGCCCCCGACTTCCGGTCCGGCCGTGTCCCGGCGCACCGCTCTCCGGTTCGCAGCAGCCTCCGCGTTCGGCGTGGCGAGCGTCCCCCTGCTGGCGGGATGCGCCGACGGCGAGGACGCCGACACCGAGGTCGATTCACTGGTCGCGCAGTCGCGTCTGGCGCGTCGCGACGCCGCAGGCGCGGCGGCGACCATCGCACTGCTGCCCGACCGCGGCGCCGCACTCGAACTGGTCCGCGCCCAGCGCACCGCGCACGCCGACGCGTTGGACGCCGAAATCGCCAGGGCCGCAGGCACGTACCCGGACGGCACCGCACCGACGACGTCCGCTCCCCCGTCCGCGACACCGACCGCACCCGCACCTCCGCCCGGTCTCGAGCAACTGCGGGCCGACCTGGCCGAGTCGCAGCGCAGCGCGGCCGACTCGGCCCGCGCGCTGACCGCGTACCGCGCGGGACTGTGTGCGTCGATCAGCGCCGCGTGCGGAACGTACCTGGCGGTGGTGCTGCCGTGACGACACCCACCGAAGCCGAGGGCAAGAGCCTCGGCGACGCGCTGGCCGCCGAACATTCCGCGGTGTTCGCCTACGGGGTGGTCGCCGCCTTCTCGAATCCCACGCGGGCAGCGCAGGTGGCCACCGCCGCCGCGGCCCACCGGGCCCGCCGGGACGAACTCCTGGACACACTGACCGCTGCGGGTCTGACGGCCCCGGCCGCCGAAGCGGGCTACACACTGCCCTTCCCGGTCGCCGACCCGATCACCGCCGCGCAACTCGCGGCCCAGGTCGAGGCGGACACCGCGGTCGCGTGGCGGGCGGTCGTCGAGCACGGCGAGACGGCGGACACCCGCACGCTCGGGGTGACCGCGCTGACCGACGCCACCGTCCGGGAAGCCACCTGGCGCGTGGCCCTCGGAACCGATCCGGTGGTCGACCCGTTTCCCGGCCAGCCCTGACACGGAGGCTCCCGCCCACCGGGATTGTGTCCCCACCGGGCGCGCTCCCGGCTTAGCGTCTCTCCCGACACACTGAACGGCAACGGGAGGACGGCGGCGTGGACGAACGCTCGGTGGAGCAGCGTGTGGCGGACCTGGAGCGGGTGACCGCGATCAAGGCCCTCAAGTACCGCTACTGGCGAGCGTGCGACGGCAAGGATCCGGACGCGTTCCGTGCCTGCTTCGTCGTGTCCGGGGCGTCCGTCGACTTCGGCCCCCTCGGCAGGTTCGACGACGCCGACCGGCTCACGGACGTCTTCCGCAGGATCGCGCTCCACGAGGTGGACGGCAAGCACGTGATTCTGGACATGCACCACGGCTTCCATCCGGACATCGTGCTGCACGGCGACACCGAGGCGACCGGTACGTGGACGCTGCAGTTCCGCCAGGTCGATCTGCTGAAGCGGACGGAGACCGTGTCCGCCGGCGAGTACGACGACGCCTACCGCTTCGAAAGCGGTGAATGGCGAATGTCGCGATGCCACTTCACCACTCGATGGTCGATCACCCGCCCGCTCACCGAGGACACGGTGGTCGTCCAGTGAGCGCCCGGGTAGCACTTGTCACCGGGGGAAGCCGCGGCGTCGGCAAGGGCGTCGCGACCGCGCTGGGGGCCGCCGGGTGGACCGTCTACGTCACAGGACGCGGCCCGGTCACCGCGGACAGCCCGCTGTCGGCGTCCGCGCGAGCGGTCACCGACGCCGGGGGCACCGGCGTCGCGGTGGCCTGCGATCACCGCGTCGACGAGGAGGTGCATGCGCTGTTCGCCTGGATCGCGGACGAGCAGGCCGGCCGACTCGACCTGCTGGTCAACAACGTGTGGGCCGCACCCGAGGGATTCGGCGGGTTCAGCACACCGTTCTGGGAACGGCCCCTCGACGACTGGGACTCGTTGATCGGCGTCGGACTGCGCGCCCACTACGTTGCGTCGGTGGAGGCAGCGCGGTTGATGGTTCCCCGACGGTCCGGGTTGATCGCGAACATTTCGTCGTTCGGCACCCGGGGGCATCTGCACTCGGTGCTCTACGGCATGTCCAAGGCCGGGTTGGACAAGATGGCCAGCGACATGGCGGCGGAGCTGGCACCGCACGACGTGCGTGCGGTCTCGCTGTGGCCGGGCATCGTGCGCACGGAGATGATCGTCGCCAGCGGCATGGAGACCATCGCCGGCTTTCCCGTCGCGGACGCCGAGTCTCCCGAGTTCGTCGGCGAGGTGATCTGCGCCCTCACCGCGGACCCCACCCTGCCGGAGCGCAGCGGCCACACGTTCGTGACGGCGGAGCTGGCCGTCGAATACGGCATCACCGACACCCAGGGCCGCACCCCGCCGTCGCACCGGGAACCGTTCGGCGGCGGCCCCCTGTTCTGAGCCGCCGGCTCTCAGTTCACGTCACGGCGGCGGACGAGCCAGATCGTGCCTGCCGCGAACGCGGCGACATAGCCGGCCAGGACGAGCACCGACGTGCCGCCGTCGAGGATGTTCAGTACACCGGGGGTGGTGTCGCCGCCGAAGTCGCGGAGCGAGCCTGCCAGCGAGCCCGCAGCGGTGCCGGGGAGGAAGTCCGTCACCACCGACACGGGGTCGAGAATGGCGGCGACTCCGCGGAGCAGGTTTTCGACCACCAGCACCCACACGAGGCCGAGACCGACAGACAAGGCGGGCCCCCGCGCGAGGGCGCCGACGAGGACACCGGCAACGGTCCACATGGCGAGGATGAGCATCCCGGAGGCGAGCGCCTTCAGCATCGCCGAGGCGGCGGGCAGATTCGCCGGTTCCGATTCGACCGTGGCGATGACGGTGGCCACCCCGACGTCGACGGCCGCCACGGTGAGGACGAGTCCGATCACCACGGTCAGCAACGCGAGGAGCGTTCCGGCGAGTGCGGCCGATCGCGAAGGCCCCTGGGTGAACACGGTCTTCCACGTCCCCCACCCGTAGCCGCTGCCGATCGTGAGGGCGCCGAGGATGAGCATCAGCACACCCCCGAACATGGCCATGCCCTGGGTGAACACCTGGGGCACCGCCGAGGGCAGCATCTGCACGAGCAGCACGTCCGGGGGCGCGGACGACGCCATGTCGGTGGTGCCGCCGGTCTTGAACGTGATGAAGTTGAACACGTAGACGAAGACCAGGTTCAGCACGATCCACGCGGCGAGCAGCACCCACATGGACGGCCATTTCCGCAGTCGGAGAAGCTCGGCTCGGGTGCTGGCGATCACTGCATTCATGACACTCTCCTCGGATCGTTGCTTGCCGTGCGGTCGCCGGGACTGCTGCCCGACGTCATCGCGAAGAAGACGTCCTCGAGCGATCGTTCCCGCCGGGACAATTCGTGCAGGTCGATTCCCGCGTCGACGAGAACGCGGGCCACCTTCGGTGCCAGTTCCGTCGACACGGCGACGGCGAGCGCGTCACCCACCGTGTCGACGACGCCGCGTCCCAGCAGCTCCTCGAGCACCGCCGCGGCCCGTTCCCGCGGATCGGCGCGCACCAGCAGGCTGGTGCCACCGCGCAGTTCGGCGACGGTGGACTGCGCGATCAGCTCCCCGCGTGAGATCACGCCGACGCGATCGCAGATCTCCTGGACCTCGCTGAGCATGTGGCTGGAGAGCATCACGGAATGCCCGGAATCCGCGAGTTCGACTATCAGTTCCCGCATCTCGGCCATCCCCGCCGGGTCGAGCCCGTTGGTGGGTTCGTCGAGGATCAGCAGGTCGGGTTCGCCGAGGAGTGCGGCCGCGACACCGAGTCGCTGCTTCATCCCGAGCGAATAGGTGCGGAACCGGTCGTGTCCGCGATCGCGCAGGCCCACCCGGTGCAGCGCGGACTCCACCGCGTCGTCCGGCAGCCGCCGGTACCTGCTCAGCACCCGCAGGTTGTCGCGACCGGACAGGTAGGGGAAGAAGCCGGGGCCTTCGATCAGCACCCCGGTGCGGGCCGCCACCGTGCTGGCGCCGGGCACGCACCCGAAAAGCGTCGCGGTCCCGGAGGTCGGCCGGACCAGGCCCGTGAGCATGCGCAGGGTGGTGGTCTTGCCTGCGCCGTTCGGTCCGAGGAACCCGTACACCTCGCCCGCCCGCACGGTCAGGCTGACGGCGTCGACCGCCGTGTGTTCGCCGTAGCGTTTGGTCAACTTGTCGGTGACCACGATGTCGGAAGTCATGGCTCCAGCCTCGGCTCCGCGGAAGACGCGCACATCCGCCTGCGCGCGTCTTCTCGCGTACGTGTCGCGGACGATGACAGCGTCGCCGGATCCGGTCTACGTTCGGGTGGTGCACACCGACCGGAGGGACACGTCGATCGCCCCGCGGGACGTCCTGATTGCCCTGGGCATCGCAATCGTGCAGGTCGTCGGGAGTGTGGGCGCCAACCACAACCAGTCGTGGGCGACGCCGCTGGACGCGGCAGGTTTCGTGTTGCTGGTGTGCGGTCCGCTCGCGCTGCTCGTCCGGCGACGGTTGCCGGTGACGGTCCTGCTCCTGGTCCTTGCCGTCACGGTCCTCTACGTCGCCCGGGGTTACGGGTACGGCCCGGTGTTCCTGTCGCTCGTGGTCGCGTTTCTGAGCGCCGCGACGGCCGGGTCCCGATGGCGCACGTATCCGATCCTCGCGGTCGGGTACGTGCTGATCGTCTTCGCCGTGCCGGCCGTGTCCGCTGCCGAGGCCCCGTCGCTCCTGGCCCTCACCGGTATCGCGGCCTGGTTGCTGGTGCTCCTCGCCGTCGCCGAGATCATCCGTCAGCGACGCGGGACGCTCGACGCCCGCAGGCAACGCGCCGAGGCGGCGCACCGCAGCACGCTGGACGAGCAGCGCCGGCGGGCCAGCGAGGAGCGGCTCGCGATCGCCCGCGAGCTGCACGATGTTCTGGCACACAGCCTTTCGCTCATCAACGTGCAGGCCTCGGTCGCACTCGAGCTGTGGGACAGCAGACCCGAACAGTCACAGGAGGCGCTGGCCGCGATCAAGATCGCGAGCCGCGACGCGATCGGCGACGTCCACACACTGCTGACGTCACTGCGTGGCGGCGACGGCCCGCCCACCGCGCCGACCGCCGGGATCGTGGACCTGGACGGCGTGGTCGAGCGTGCCCGTGCCGCGGGTCTCGCGGTCACCACGGTCGTCGAGGGCACGCCGCGGCCGTTGCCTGCCGTGGTCGACGTCGCTGCGGCGCGCATCGTGCAGGAGTCGCTGACCAACGTGGCCCGCCACTCCGGCGGCTCGTCCGCCGACGTCACGGTGACGTACTCGCCCGAATCCGTCCGCGTCCGGATCGACGACGACGGCCGGGGCCCGGACGGCGCGCCGTCCGGTGGCGGCGGAAACGGCATCCCCGGCATGCGGGAACGCGCCCGCGCCCTCGGCGGTGAGCTGACCGCCGGGAGCGGACCTGGTGGCGGCTTCCGGGTGCAGGCGACACTCCCCCTCGCCCACGACACGGCGGGCCGGGCATGACGATTCGCGTCCTCGTCGCCGACGACCAGGCCCTCGTGCGGGCGGGTTTCGCCGCCCTGCTCGACGCCCAGCCGGACATCACCGTGGCCGGTCAGGCCGAGAACGGTGAGCAGGCGGTGAGCCTGACCCGGACTCTGGTTCCCGACGTCGTCCTCATGGACATCCGGATGCCGGTGCTCGACGGACTGGAAGCGACCCGGCGGATAGCCGCCGATCCCGCGCTGTCCGGTGTGCGGGTGGTGGTGCTCACCACGTTCGAACTCGACGAGTACGTCTTCGAGGCCATGCGCGCGGGGGCGACGGGTTTCCTCGTCAAACACACCGAACCCGCCGAACTGGTGCGGGCGGTCCGTGTGGTGGCCGACGGGGATGCGCTGCTGTCGCCGTCGGTCACGCGGAAACTGGTCGCGGAGTTCGCGACCCATGCCAAACAGCCACCCCACCCCAGCCGCCTCGACAGCCTCACCGATCGTGAACGCGAGGTGATGATCCTGATCGCCGAGGGTCTCACGAACGCCGAGATCGGCTCGCGGCTGTTCCTGAGCCCGGCCACCTCCCGCACGCACGTCAGCCGGATTCTGCTGAAACTCGGCGCCCGGGACCGCACACAACTGGTGGTCCTGGCGTACGAGTGGGGCCTGGTCCGGCCGGGCTGGCAGGACTGAGGACGACCGGTCCTGCCCGCTCAGGTCGACGCCAGGACCGCCTTCGACCGTCCCGGCATCAGGGCGGCGGCGACGACCGCGACCGCCACGGATCCGGCTCCCACGTACAGGGCGGGCGCCAGGGCGTCGATGTATCCCGTCGGCGTGAGGCTGCCGCCCGCCCCGAGGAACACCGCGGTCAGCAACGCAATCCCCAGCGCGACTCCGATCTCCCGGAGCGTCGCGTTGGTCGAACTGGCCGTTCCGTGGTCGGCCTCGGGCATGTCGGCGAGAACGGCGGTCGCGTTGGGTGCGAACGTCAGACCCATTCCGGCGCCGGCCATCACGAACGCCGGAACCATGCTGCCGTAGGTGGCGCCGGGGACGATGAGCGACGCCATCCAGAGCAGTGACAGTCCCTGCAGCACCAGTCCGGTGACAAGGAGCGTCCGGACACCCAGCCGGGGCGCGAGCAACCCCGCGATCGGCGCCACCACCATCGGGGCCGCCGTCCACGGCAGCGTCCGCAGGCCGGCCTCGAACGGGGAATACCCCATGACGATCTGGAGATACTGGGACAGGAGGAAGACGGCACCCATCATTCCCAGCGTGAACGTCAGCCCGATCACGTTGGCCAGGGAGAACTGGCGGGACCGGAACAGCCGCAGCGGCATCACGGGGAACGGCGTACGCAACTCACGCACCACGAACGCCGCGAGCAGCACCACCGCCGCGAGGAGGGCCCCGAGAACCGTGGCACTGGTCCAGCCGTCGTCGTTGCCGTGCACGATGCCCCACACTCCGAGGAACACCGCGGCCCCGGCCAGCACGACGCCGAGCGGATCCAGAGGTTGCCGCTTCCCCGTCGGCTCGCCGAGCGCGTAGAGCGCCAACGGGATCGCGACCGCGGCGACGGGAACGTTGATCCAGAACACGGCCTGCCACGACACCCCGTCGACGACTGCGCCGCCGATCACCGGTCCGAGAGCGATTCCGAGGCCCGAGATGCCGCCCCAGATCCCGATGGCGAGGGCCCGCTTGGCGAGCGGCACGGCGCCGGCGAGCAGGGTGAGGGAGAGCGGCATGATCGCGGCCGCGCCGACACCCTGGACGGCACGCGCCGCGATCAGCATCTCGGAGGTGGTCGACAGCGCCGAGGCGATCGACGCCAGCGCGAAGAGCACTATGCCCCACAGGAATACACGCCGGCGGCCGAGCCGGTCGCCCAGCGCCGACAGCGTCAGCATCAAGGTCGCGAACGCCAGCGTGTAGGCGTTCATGAACCACTGCAACTGCCCCACCGACGCACTCAGGTCGCGTTGGATCACCGGCAGGGCGCTGGTCATCACCAGGTTGTCGAGGGTGGCCATGAACATCGGGATCGAGGCGGCGGCGATCGCCAGCCACACCGGCACCGTCCGGCCGCGGCCGTGCCCCGGGGGCGGCGCCGACGATTCGTGGTCGAGGCGTTCGGAGAGTGTCGTCATGACGGGACCTCACATCCGAGTCGTGGGTAGAGGAAACCAGAAGTTGTAAGCATCAGATGATTACTTATTTCGGAGACTAGTAATCAACTGATAACATGTCAACATGGCCTCGCCCGTGAAACAGACCCGCATGAGCGCGACGGAACGGCGTGAACTCGTACTGGCCGCCGCCTCCCGCGCGTTCGCCAGGGACGGCTATCACGGCACCAGCACCGACGCCGTCGCACGCGAGGCGGGAGTGTCGCAGCCGTACGTGGTCCGCATGTTCGGTTCGAAATCGCGGCTGTTCGCCGACGTCTTCGATCGTGCGATGTCCCGGATTCTCGACACCTTCGAGCCCTGGTTCGACGGTGTCGCCGCGGACCCCGAGAACGACGAGTCGTGGCTCCCGATGGGCGTCGCATACACCCAATTGCTCGAGGACCGCGACCTCCTGCTCGTGATGATGCACGGCTTCACGTCCGGCGCGAACCCGGAGATCGGCGCACTGGCGCGCGACTGGATGTCCCGGCTCTACACGCAGATCCGCACACGCACCGGCTGCAGCCCCGAACGGGCCCGCACCTTCATCGCCAACGGAATGCTGCTCAACACCCTGCTCGCCATGCAGGTACCCGAGCATGCCGGGCAGGATCCGGCGCTCGAGGAACTCGCCGTGTGCGCATTCGGAAACACCCTCGACGCCGCAAGCTCCGAGAACTGATCCGTGATCGGCGATTTCCGTTCTTGATCTTGCTCATCGGACACACTGGAGGGCACGATGGAAGCGTGCGGAAGGGGTGTCCCCGTGGACCGAGCCGTTGAGTCTCGACTGAGCTATTCCGACAAGGAGGGTCACCACCACACCGTGGACCTCTCCCCCACTTCCGCGCGCGTCACCATCGGACGGTCCCCCGGCTCCGATCTACTTCTCACGGAGGACGACGAGGTCTCGCGACTCCATGCCGTGCTCGAATGCGTCGGCTCGCACTGGACCATCCTCGACGACGGTCTTTCCCGTAACGGCACGTTCGTCAACGGCGAGCGCCTCGCCGGCAGGCGCCGACTCCGGCAGGGCGATAGCATCCGCATCGGCGGAACCAAGATCCGCTACCTGGAATTCGGCGGCGCTCTCGACGAGGCCACCCGGATGGGGACCGACATGCCCGACGTCCGGTCCCTCACCGACACCCAGCGGGCGGTCCTCACGGCGCTGTGCCGGCCGTACAAGCACGGCGCCGCGTTCGCGAATCCCGCCTCGAACCAGCAGATCGCGCAGGAACTGTTCCTCAGTGTCGACGCAATCAAGACGCACCTGCGGGCGCTGTTCGCGAAGTTCGGCGTCGGCGATCTCCCGCAGAATCAGAAGCGGGTCAGCCTGGCCGAGCGGGCCATGCGCAGCGGCATCATCAACGAGCGCGACCTCTGATCAGCACGCGGCCATCAGTTCGCGGTCGCGCGCGGCCGTCTCACCGTGGGCGATCCGCTCGACGAGTCCGATGATGGCGAGCGCGACGTCGGCCGCGCGGTCGAGGATCACCGAGTGTCCCGCGCCGTCGACGCTCACGAGTTCCGAAGCGGGGAGCTTCGAGGCCATCGCGACGGAATGCTGGAACGGGGTGAGCATGTCGACCGAGCCGCACAGGATCAGCGACGGAATGTGTGCGAGCGCCGTCAGGGAGTGCCGCTCGTCGAACCCGAGCAGGGATTCGAGGAAGCTCGACATGGTGACGACGGACGTCGTGTTGACCATGGCCGAGACCAGGGCCGCGAGTCGCGGATCGACGGCCCGGTTGCGAGCGCTCGCCGCACGGGCGATCGCGGTGCAGACTGTGCGACCCACCCGCTTGGATCCGTGCACGACCCGCGGTGCCCGCCGCACCGCGGTGCGGAACAGCGACACTGCCGGGCTGCGCAGGTGGCGACCGAGACCGGCCTCGGCGAGATCGCACGCCGCGGTGGAGATCAGGGCCATGCCCACGATCCGCGAGCCGATGGTGTGCGGGTTCTGCCGCGTGTAGGACAGCGCGGTCATTCCGCCCATCGAGTGCCCGACGAGGACGACCGGACCGTGCGGTGCAACGGCGTCGAGGACGGACCCGAGGTCGCGGCCGAGCTGATCGATCGTGTAGGTGGCGGCCGGCGCCTCCCCCGACTCGCCGTGCCCCCGGTGATCGTAGAAGACCATGCGAACATCGTTGCGCCAGAAGCGGACCAGCTGTTCGCGCAGCGCCCACCACGACTCGGTGCGCAGGCAATGACCGTGGACGAACACCACCGTGGTGGCCGCGTCGGGCGAACCGAACTCGCGAACCGCGAGCGGGACCCCGTCGTCGGTCCTGACCGTGAGACGACGACCTTCGTGCTCATGTGCAACCGGGGTGTTCGTCATGATGGCCTCCTCGGTTTCTTCGCTCGCGGCTGGTGAAGCGTTACGTCCTTGCTTGTCCCCTACTCTGCCGCGCACCGTCGGCACCAACCAGAACCCCCAGTGGTGGCCTCCGCACCCGGAGGTGTCGCGCATTCCACCCCTGGGGTGGGTGGACACGGGCATGCCGGACATCCCCCTCCCGTCGCCCGCTTCTGGAGGGTGTTCGCTGCTGCCGATTCAGGATGCGGTGCCCGGGCGGGCACCACCAGGCACCCCGGGGTGGGGAACCCGTCACCCCCAGGGAAGGCCCGGGCCGCCCTGTCCGCCGAAGTCGTGGCCGCCGACGCTCGCTCCGCCGGGCCCGGCCTTGATCCCGTCCACCGCTATCGGCCCGACGTGGGGGCCGCCGATGTCGACGTTGCCGCCCTGTGCGTTCGGTCCGGGAGCAAGGGTGCTCACGGAGGGATCGTCGGACGGGGCGTCCGGCGCCGCCGACGCGATGCCCGCGCCCGCCGCGAGGACGAAGAACGCGGCCGCGACGGTGGCACCGGTGCGGGTGAGGACAGTGGAGAAGCCGAGGGAAGTCGACATGGGAAGAACCTTTCGCAGTGCGTGGCAGGGAGGCGGGGTGGGCGGTACGGGCATGGCACCGAGGGGCCGGCACCTGACGGTGGCGACCCCTCGGATGTTCAGCGAGATCGAGCGATCACGACTCGGTCAGAAGCAGAAGACGAACCCGCAGTTCTGGGTGTTGTCCGTGGTGGTCGTGTCACCGGCGCCCGCGCCGCCGTTCGCGGAGCCGCCGTTCGCATCCCCGGCATTGCCGCCATTGGCATCTCCGGCGTTGCCGCCGTTTCCTCCGTTGCCACCGTTGCCGGCGTTCTGGGGACCGGTGGTGGTACCCGGGCTGCCGATCACCGGACCGCCCAGCACGACGTTTCCACCGGAGCCGTTGCCGCCGGCGCCGCCGGCGCCGCCTTGGGAAGTGCCTCCGTTGCCACCCTGCGAGGTGCCGCCCGGTGCCGTGCCGCCGTTGCCACCCGGATCGGCGGAGGCGATTCCTGCTCCGGCCGTGAGGGCGAAGCCCGCGATCGCGAGAGCGGAGAGGGTGCGCTTGAAGGTGTGTGCCATGTGTGGATCTTTCTGTGGGGGTGGGGTTTTGCTTGCCACATAAGAATGCGCTGAGAGCGCCCACCCGAACAGATACCCCAGGGGGCGCAAGCGGCACCCCGAGGGATGACGCCGCCCCACCCCGTGGAGCCGTGACTACGGCCGCATTTCGTACGCCCCGTCGTAGCTCTCCACCTGCGCCCACACCCGCGAGAATCGTTCCGCGTCCACGACCGGCCGGCGGATCGCGCCGAGCGCCCACTGCTGCTGAGCGTCGGTGGCGGACGATTTACCGTGCAGCGCAACGGCATAACGGGAGAAGTCGCGGATCTGGAAGTCGAAGATCTGGTCGATCAGGTCGCGGTCGATGCCGGCGATGTCGGCCTGCTCGAGAATCAGGTGCCCGTAGACCACGAGTGAGAACAGGTGCCCGAGGTCGAGCAGGAAGTCGAGGTCCTTCTGCTGGTCGGCGTCGGGCGGGGCGGTGGTGAGCAGTTCCCGCAACGCCGTCGCCTGCTCGTGGAACCGAGCCACGTTGGGGACGTCCGAATGCGCCTCGTACGCCTTCGTCCAGTCGTGGAACTGGATCTTGCCCGCACCGCGGGTCGGTCCCTGCGCCCAGAAGAAGGCGTCGTCGGCGGCGTCGAGGCGGGTGCCGATCTCCGGGTACTCCGCGGGGTTGAGCAGGTAGTTCGGCATGAACTTCAGGATCAGGCCGACGTTGACGTGCACCGTGCCCTCCAGCTTCGGCAGGGTGCCGATCAGCTGGGCGGCCTCCCGGAAGTAGGTGTTCTTCTCGTAGCCCTTCGCCGCGATCACGTCGTGCAGGAGCGCGATCACCTTCTCGCCCTCGGAGGTGACCTTCGCCTTCGTCATCGGGTTGAACAGCAGGTACCGGCGGTCGTCGAGACTGGCGCTGCGGAAGTAGTCGACGGAGCGGGCGCTGAACAGCTTCATCGCGACCAGCCTGCTGTACGCGTCGACGAAGTTTCCGCGCACGTGCGGGAAATCGGTGACGGGGTTTCCGTACAGAATCCTGTTGTGCGCGTGGGTGATCGACTCGTAGAACGCGTGCTCGGAGATACCGATGGAACCGGTGCACAGGTTGAACTTGCCGACGTTGACCGTGTTCAGCGCGGCCTCGAACGCGGCGACCCCGGTGTGCAGGATGTCCTCTTCCCGCACCGGGTAGCCCTCGAGCCGGAACGTGCTGACGTACATCTGGCCGTGCACCACGTTGCCCTGCAGGTGGTACGCAGGGTGGCGGCTGTCCGCGACGAAGAAGACGTATCCGTCGCTGCCCTCGACGTCGGTGCGCCTGCCGAACACCGACACCATGCCCGCGACGTTGCCGTTGCCGATGTAGTACTTGTCGCCGCTCGCGGTGAACGCGAGATCCGGGTCGCCCTCGGCGGGGGTCAGCAGCATGTCCGTCGAGTAGACGTCCGCACCGTGTTCGCGCTCCGACAGACCGAACGCCAGCACCCCGCCGTCGTCGAGGAGCCTCGCGGCGCGATCCTTCGCCGCCCGGTTCCCGCTCATCCAGATGGGGCCGAGACCCAGGACCGTCACCTGCCACGCGTACCAGTACGCCAGCCCGTAGAACCCGAAGATCTCACTGAGCGCGGCGTTGCGTGCGGCATCCCAGCGTTTGCCCGGATCGCCGCCCGCCGACTCGGCTGGCGTGAGGAACGTGGCGAACAGCTTCTCCCGTTTCACGAACTCCAGGAAGTCCTCGGGCCAGACCGCCTCGAGATCGTCCTCGATGAGCCGCTTCTTGCCCCGCGACTCGAACCACTCGATCAGCGCCCGCAGCAGTCTGCGCGTCTCCGGATCGAAGTGCTCGGGATCGTAGGAGTTCGGATCGAACAGCAGGGAGTTCGTCACAGCAGGCCTCTCGTCCGGACGTGTCAGGCCAAGCTAACAGTCCGGACGAAAGGCGTGGGGCGGTTTGATCAGCCCCTGACGGTCTTGACGATCTCGCTCAGCGCCGACTCGGCGGCCACCTCGCGGCTCTCGCCGGTGAAGCGGTCCCGCACCTCCACCTTGCCCTCGCCCCAGCCGCGGCCGACGACCACGACCAGCGGGACACCGAGCAGTTCGGAGTCCTTGAACTTCACGCCCGGCGACGCCTTGCGGTCGTCGAGGATGACCTCGAGACCGGCCTTGTCGAGGTCGGCGGCCAGTCCCTCGGCGCCCTCACGAGCAGTGTCGTCCTTGTTGGCGATCACCACGTGCACGTCGGCGGGCGACACCTCGGCCGGCCAGCGCAGGCCCTTCTCGTCGTGGTGCTGTTCCGCGATCACGGCGACGAGGCGGGAGACACCGACGCCGTAGGACCCCATGGTGGGCCGGACGGGCTTGCCGTTCTCGCCGAGCACGTCCACGGAGAACACGTCCGTGTACTTGCGGCCCAGCTGGAAGACGTGACCGATCTCGATGCCCCGCGCCGCGACGAGTTCACCGGCGCCGTCGGGTGACGGGTCGCCGCCACGGACCTCGGCGGCCTCGATCGTGCCGTCCGGGACGAAGTCGCGGCCCGCGACGAGCCCGACCACGTGCTTGCCCTTCTCGTCGGCTCCGGTGATCCAGCTGGTGCCGTCGACGATGCGGGGGTCGACGAGGTACCGGACACCGTTGGCCTGCAGCGCCTTCGGTCCGACGTAACCCTTGACCAGGAACGGGTTGGCCTCGAAGTCCGCTTCGGTGAGCAGTGCGAACTCCGCGGGCTCGAGCGAGGCTCCGAGACGCTTGTCGTCCACCTCGCGGTCGCCGGGAACACCGATGGCGAGCAGTTCCCACTCGCCGCCGGGCTGCCGGGTCTTGACGAGGAGGTTCTTCAGCGTGTCCGCCTCGGTGACGGTCCGGCCCAGGTCGGCGTCGTTCGCCCACGCGACGAGCGTCGCGATCGTGGGGGTGTCCGGAGTGTCGTACACCTTGGCGTCGGGCAGTCCGTCGAACGGAATCGGCTCGGGAGCCAGCGTCTTCACGGCCTCCACGTTGGCGGCGTAACCGGACTCGACGCAGCGGACGTACGTGTCCTCACCGATCTCGCTCTCGGCGAGGAACTCCTCCGACGCGCTGCCGCCCATCGCGCCGGACGTCGCCGACACGATCACGTACTTGACGCCGAGCCGGGCGAAGATCCGCTCGTACGCGTCGCGGTGCGCCTGGTACGACTCGGTCAGGCCCTCGTCGGTGAGGTCGAAGGAGTACGAGTCCTTCATGACGAACTCGCGGCCGCGGAGGATGCCGGCCCGCGGGCGCTCCTCGTCGCGGTACTTGGTCTGCACCTGGTACAGGGTGACCGGGAAATCCTTGTACGAGTTGTACTCGCCCTTGACAGTGAGCGCGAACAGTTCCTCGTGGGTGGGGCCGAGCAGGTAGTCGCCGCCCTTGCGGTCCTTCAGGCGGAACAGTCCGTCGCCGTACTCGGTCCAGCGGTTGGACGCCTCGTACGGTTCCCGCGGCAGCAGCGCGGGCAGGGAGATCTCCTGCGCACCGATACCGTTCATCTCTTCCCGCACCACCCGCTCGACCTCGCGCAGCACGCGCAGACCCAGCGGCAGCCACGAGTAGACGCCGGGCGCGATTCGACGCACGTAACCGGCGCGGACCAGCAGCTTGTGGCTGGGGACCTCGGCGTCGGCGGGGTCGTCGCGCAGCGTGCGGAGGAACAGGTGGGACAGGCGGGTAATCACGGGATACCAGAATAGTCGGCTGGGACGAGGCCGGGCGCGTCGGTAGGGTTTCCTGCGTGCTGGTGCTACTTCCTCCCTCCGAAACCAAGTCCGACGGCGGCGCCGACGCGCCCCTCGACCTGGCCGAGCTGTCCATGCCGCAGCTCACCGAAACCCGCGAAATTCTGATCCAGTCGCTGGTCACGCTGGCGGCGGACGGGGAGGCGTCGCAGCTCGCGCTCGGCCTCGGCCCCACCCAGGCCGACGAGATCGAGCGCAACGCCAAGTTGTGGGTCTCCCCCACCCGGCCCGCACTCGAGCGCTACACGGGTGTGCTGTTCGACGCGCTCGACGCGAAGTCGTTCACCAGGGCGCAGAAGTCCAAGGCGCTGTCCCGGCTGGCGATGGGGTCCGCACTGTTCGGTGCGGTCCGCGCCGGTGACCTGATCCCCGCCTACCGGCTGTCGGGCGGATCGAAGCTTCCCGGGCTGAGCACCCTCCGGGCGTTGTGGAAGCCGGAACTGTCCCGGGCGATCACCGCCGAGGCGGACGGACTCGTCGTCGACCTGCGGTCGGGGACGTACCAGCAGCTCGGACCGATCCCCGAGGCCGTGATCGCCACCGTCCTCACCGAGAAACCGGACGGCACCCGCACCGTCGTCAGCCATTTCAACAAACACCACAAGGGTCTGCTCGCGCGGGCGCTCACCGTCTCCCGCGCCGAACCCCACGACGTTCGCGGGGTGGCGCGGGTGGCGGCGAAAGCCGGACTGCGCGTCGAGGTGGCGTCGGATCGCGAGCTGATCATCCTCACCGGCTGACCACCCGTGAGTACTTCTCAACCGCGGGCGGTTGAGAAGTACTCACGGGTGCGTCAGCGCTCGGCGGGCTTGACGGCGAGCACCGGTTTGCGGCAGGACAGCAGCAGCCGCTGGGCGGTACTGCCCATCAGCAGCTTCCCGACGGGGGTGCGGTCGCGGATGCCGATCACGAGCAGTTCCGCGTTCGGCGCCGTCATCGTCTCGAGGATCACGTCGACGGTTTCGTCCCCGACGATCTGCCGGACCTCGTGGTCGATCCCGCTCGCGGCCAGTTTGCCTTCGAGTTCCTGCAGGTGCGCGTTGTCGGCGAACGACTGATCGGCGAGGGAGTCGCCCTTCGACGAGTTGATCACGAGCAGCGACGTTCCGCGCAGCTGCGCCTCCGCGACGCCGTGTTCGAGGGCCGCCCCTCCGAACTGGTCGGGGGTGTATCCGACGACGATCATGCGTGTGCCTTCTCTCTGGTGTCGGTGGAGTCGCCGCCGGCCGGTCCGTCCGGGAAATCGGGGGCCGCGACGGGGTAGTGCGCGCGGACGACCTTGGCGACGAGGGGTGCGATGAGGAGCACGGCGATCACGATGTAGACGATGATCGCGACGGGCTCGGTGAACAGGCTGCCCCAGTCGCCGCCGCCGAGTTGCAGGCTCTGCCGCAGTTGCCGTTCGATGCGCGGCCCGAGGATGACGCCGATGATCAACGGCAGCACCGGCAGCCCGAACCTTCGCATCATCAGACCCAGCAACCCGAAAGTCAGCAGCAGCGCCAGGTCGAGCCATTGGAGGTTGACGGCGAACGCGCCCAGTGCGGCGAAGAACAGGATGCCCGCGTACAGGTAGGGGCGCGGGGTGCGAAGCAGCTTCGCCCACAGCGGCGCGAGCGGAAGGTTGAGCACCAGCAGCAGGAAATTGCCGATGAACAGACTGGCGATCAGTGTCCAGATCAGCAGCGGTTCCTTCTCGAACAGGGTCGGTCCCGGCTGGATGCCGTACGACACGAAGGCCGTCAGCATGACCGCGGCCGTGGCGTTGGTCGGCAGACCCAGCGAGAGCATCGGCACGAGCGTGCCTGCCGCCGACGCATTGTTGGCGGCTTCGGGGCCTGCGACACCTTCGATGGCGCCCTTGCCGAATTCGTCCTTGTGCTTCGACAGCTTCTTCTCGGTGATGTAGGAGAGGAACGTGGGCAGTTCGGCACCGCCAGCGGGCAGCGCACCGAACGGGAACCCGTACGCGGTGCCCCGCAGCCACGGCTTCCAGGAACGCTTCCAGTCGCTCTTGCCCATCCAGGGCCTGCCGACGGGGATGACCTCGGCCGGTTTGCGACGGAGGTGCGCGGCGACCCAGAGAGCCTCGCCCAGCGCGAACACGGCGACCGCGACGACGACGATGTCGATCCCGTCCGACAGCTGCGGGATGCCGAACGTGGCACGCGGCTGGCCGGTGAGGAAGTCGATGCCGACCAACCCGATCGCGAGACCGAGGAGCAGGGAGATACAACCGCGGAGCTTGGAGGTTCCGAGGACGGCGGTGACGGCGACGAGGGCGAGCAGCATGATCGCGAGGTACGACGGCGCACCGAGGGTGACCGCGAAACTCGAGACGGCAGGCGCGAAGAGCACCAGGAGCATCGTGCCGATGGACCCGGCGACGAACGACCCGATCGCGGCGGTCGCCAGGGCCTGCGCGGCCCTGCCTGCTCTCGCCATCTTGTTGCCTTCGATCGCCGTGATCACCGAGGAGGACTCGCCCGGCGTGTTCAGCAGGATCGACGTCGTCGACCCGCCGTACATGCCGCCGTAGTAGATGCCGGCGAACATGATGAACGCGGCGCTCGGGCTGACGTTGTAGGTGACGGGCAGTAGCAGGGCGACGGTCATGGCCGGTCCGATGCCCGGGAGCACACCGACCGCCGTGCCGAGGAGGACGCCGATGCAGGCGTAGAGCAGGTTCATGGGGGTGGCCGCCTGCTCGAACCCCTGCAGCAGCCAGTTCAGATTGTCCATGTCAGAGAATTCCGTCCAGAATGCCTGCGGGCAGCGGTATTCCGAGCCCGACGTAGAACGCGTAGAAGCTGCCGAATCCGAGCACGGCCCCGATCGCGATGTTGCGCAGCCAGTGCCTGCTGCCCAGAATTGTTGCGGCCCCGGCGAACAGGACGGTGCCGATGATCGCCCAGCCCAGGAAGTCGACGAGCGCGATGGTCATCACGAACAACCCGACGAGCAGGCCGACTGTCTTCCAGTCGCCCGGGGAGTCCGGATCGACATCCTCGCCGCTGTCGGCGTCCCCGGTGGAGCCACGCAGGATCGCGACGGCGAACACCACCGACAACACCAGCAGTCCCCCACCGATGACGAGCGGGAACAGGCGCGGGCCCACCGGGTCCACCTTCGCGAAGCCGTCGCTGAGCGACAGCGCGTCGACGACGAGGAACACCCCGATCACGGCCAGCACCGCGCACACGACGAACTGCGCGTAGTCCCTCCGCTTCGGCGCCGTGTCCGCGGAGACGGCGGACGGTTCTGCGGGGGCGGTCATGCCAGCCCCAATTCGGCCAGTGTGGACGAGACCCGTTCGTCCTGGTCCCGGAGGAACTGCTCGAACTCCGGTCCCGTCATGAAGGCGTCACTCCAACCGTTCTTCACCAGGGCCTCCTTCCATTCCGTTGTGCCGTGCAACTTTTCAAGCGCCGCGACCATGTCGGCCTTGACGCCGTCGGACAGCCCGGGCGGCGCCAGGATGCCCCGCCAGTTGGTGAAGGTCAGGTCCACCCCGGCCTCCGTGAGGGTTGGCGCGTCGACACCTTCGACCCGCTCGTTTCCCGACACCGCGAGGACCCGGACCTGGCCGGCCTCGATCTGGTCCACGTACTCGCCGAGCCCCGACGTGCCCGCGGTGATCTTCTTGCCGAGAAGGGCCGTCAGCAGGTCGCCGCCGCCGTCGTAGGACACGTAGTTCACCGCGTTCGGGTCCACTCCCACCGCGCGTGCCGTCTCCATCGGGAACAGGTGGTCGGGGCCGCCTGGCGAGGAACCGCCGCCGATGGTGATCGACGCCGGGTCGGCGCGCCATGCGGCCACGAAGTCGTCGATGGTCTGCAACGGCGAATCCGCGGGCACGAGGATGCCCTCCTGCTCCTCGACCACCTTGGCCAGCGCGGTGGCATCGGAGACACGTGCGGTCGAGCCGTTGGTGTAGCCGGCGCCGACCACGCCGAGACCCATCATCATCATGAGGTCGTCGTTGCCGGCCTCGTTCATCAGCCTGGCCATCGCGACCGTTCCACCTGCACCGATCACGTTGAAGACCTCGACGCGGCCGGTGATGCCCTCGTCTTCCATGATCTTCACCGCGGTCCGCGCCGTGAGGTCGTAGCCGCCGCCCGGACTGTTCGGAACCATCATCCGCACCCTGTGCAGGCCCTCGTCCTCGCCGCGGGTGACCCCGCAGCCGGCCACGAGGAGGCCTACGAGCGCGAGCAGGAGCAGCGCGCGTACCCTGCTCCCGCTACCTGTTCTCGACATCGTTCCCCATTTCGCCATGAATGTGATCTTCCGCAATACTGAACCCCGGGGGTGAGGCACGTCACCTATGCGAACGAAACGGAACTTAAGTTCATTGTGGTCACCACTTCATCCCCGCGTGCGTAGCCTCGCGGGCCAGGTCCTGCTCCTCCAGCTCGTCGTCGTCGGCGTCGTGCTGCTCGCGGTGGCCGCGGTGTCGGTCCACCAGTCGACCGTGGAGTTCCGCGACCTCCAGGGACAGCGCATGATCGCGGTGGCCGAGAACGTGGCGTCGACGCCGGTGGTGCGCGACCAGCTGTCGGACCGCTCCGTCGAGCGGGTGCTGGCACCGGAGGTCGATCGCGCCGTCAACCTGTCGGGCGCCACGCTCGCCGAGATCGTCGCACCGAACGGGGCGGTCACCGTATCGTCGGATCCGACCCGGCTCGGGGACCCCGCGGAACTCGGGGCCAGCGACGTGATGACCGGGCGCGCCTGGTCGGGCGACGTGGACGTCGACGGGCGCCGCGCCATCGTCGGGCACGTCCCGATCCTGTCCGCCACCGGGGACGTCCTCGCGGTCGTCTCCGTCAGCGACGACTACCCGTCCATCTGGGACCTGCTCAGCAGTGCGGGTGCCCGCCTGCTCCTGTATCTCGGGATCGGTGCCGGCCTGGGGCTTCTCGGCTCGTGGCTGCTGTCGCGCCGGATCAAGACCCATACCCGCGGACTCGAAATCGCCGAGATCGCAAGCCTCGCCGACCATCGCGAGGCCCTGCTGCACAGCATCCGCGAGGGGGTGGTCGCGGTGAACCCCGACGGAGTGATCACCGTGCTCAACGACAGCGCCCAGGAACTGCTCGACCTCACCGGCGACGCCGTCGGCAGGCACGTCGACGACGTCACGCTCGACCCCGCCGTGCGGCAGTACCTCCTCACCGGGGAGGACGGCCGCGACGTCGTGCTGTCGACGTCGTCGCGGATGCTCGCGCTGAGCCGCCGGGCGGCGACCAGCCAGGGCCACAAGATCGGCACCGTCACCACGATGCGCGACAGCACCGAACTGGCGTCGATGCAGAGCCAGCTGTCTTCGCACAAGAGCGTCACCGACACCCTGCGGGCGCAGACGCACGAGTTCGCCAATCAGCTCCACACGATCTCGGGGCTGACGCAGCTCGGCGACTACGACGCGGTCACCGAGTTCGTCGGCACCCTCACCCGCCGACGCGCGGAGATCAGTGATGCTGTCACGCAACGCATCTCGGATCCAGCTGTGGCCGCGCTGCTGATCGCGAAGACGTCGCTCGCCGCAGAGACCGGAGTGGCGCTGACGCTGGAACCGGACTCGCACCTGCACGCCCTCGACCCCGAACTCGCCACCGACGTGATCACCGTGCTCGGCAACCTCATCGACAACGCCGTCGACGTGTCCGAGGGCGGCCGGGACGCGCGGATCTCGATCCGGATCACCGACGACGACGGCATTCTCATCGAGGTCGCCGATTCCGGCCCCGGAGTTCCCGAGACGATGCGGGAAGAGATCTTCTCCCGCGGGGTCACCTCGAAGCCCGGCACACCCGGCGGCCGCGGAATCGGTCTCGCCCTGGTCCGTCTCGTCAGCTCCCAGCACGGCGGGTCCGCGGCCGTCTCGGACGCACCCGGCACCGGTGGTGCCTTGTTCACCGTCCACGTGCCGCGTAGCTAGACTCTCCGATCATGACGGGACGGCGTGGCAATGTATGAGGTCCTGGTCGTCGACGACGACTTCATGGTCGCGGAGATCCACCGCCGATTCGTCGACAAGACACCGGGGTTCACCACGGTCGGGGTGGCGCGGACCGCCGCGGAGGCCCTCGAATCGGTGCGCACCGGCAACCCCGACCTCGTGCTCCTGGACGTGTACCTGCCGGACATGTCGGGTCTCGACGTCCTGCAGCGACTGCGCGCCGAGGGCAACGCCGTCGGCGTCATCATGATCACCGCCGCCCGGGAGATCGACACCGTCAGCCGCGCACTGCACGGCGGCGCCTCCGACTATCTGGTCAAGCCGTTCGACTACACGCAGCTGCAGGAGAAACTGGAGAACTTCCGGCGCCGCGCCCGCGCCCTCGAATCACATTCCGGCGCAGACCAATCGCTGATCGACTCCCTGTTCGGGGGCAAGGGCAAGAATCCGGAATCGAGCCGGCTCCCGAAGGGGCTCAGCGCCGAAACCGGCCGCTTGGTGCTCGACATCCTGCGGTCGAAGGGCGAGTTGTCGTCGACCGAGTGCGCCGAACTCGCCGGACTGTCCCGGGTCAGTGTGCGGCGCTACCTCGAGCACTACCTGTCCGAGGGACTGCTGGAGGTCCGGCTGGAATACGGGGGTGCGGGCAGGCCGGTGCGCCGGTACCGTCCCGCCCCCCGCTGACCTCAGTCGCCGTCAGGATCGGGTGCAGGTACCGGGCAGCGCGAACGGTGTCGAGTCGCCCGCGCCGCGGCTCTCCGCGCGCTGCAACAGGTCGAATGTGGCGGCGCCGAAGGCCGGTGAGTAGGACACCGAGTCGGTACACCCGCCGTGGTCGAGGCCCCCGACGATTGCGACGACCCGCGGACCCGCCACCCACGGGCCACCACTCGTTCCGTCGCCGAGACCGTCGCAGACCACCGTCGGATAGCTGTCCGTCGACGTGGTCGCGGCCGTGCACGACACCGGACTGTCGCCCAGCGTCGGGTAGCCGGTGACCGCCACGGTGGTCTCGGCTTGCGGGGCGGGCGCCAGTTCGAAGCCGCCACCGACCACCGATTCGACGGAAGCGGGCACGGTGGTTCCACTCGGCGCCACCCGGAGGACGGCGTAGTCGTGCTGAGGGTCCTGCGACTCCAGCCAGGCGGTGTCGACGTAGACCTGGGACACCGTCCACAGTCCGAACGGAGCCACGCCGCGGTCGTATCCGGGGGCGAACGACAGGACGCCGCCGGACCCTGCGATGCAGTGCGCGGCGGTGAGCACGAGGTCGCCGTCCGTGCTGTCCAGTACCGATCCGGTGCAGACGTGGATCGGCGTCCCGGCCAGGAACAGCGGACCGACGCGTGGGTCCGGTGCGGCGGGCGCGGCGGTGGCCGGAACCCCGGCCACCCAGGCAGCCAGCAGAAGGACCACTGCGACTACCCCCGTGCCGAGCGTGCGAGAGGGTGTGAGCACAGGACCATCATGCTCCGCCCGGCGTGCGCGGGCGGGCCGATTTCTGCTACCTGCCGCCGGAGTCAGCCGCGTTGCGGTAGCTGCTGCAGCGCCCACTCGTTGCCGTCGGGATCGGCGAAGTACACGAAGCGCCCCCATGCCAGATCCTGCACCTCGCTGACGGGCACACCGCGGGAGGACAGTTCCGCGTGGGCGGCATCGGCGTCGTCGATGACGATCTGCAACCCGTGCACCGAGCCGGGCGGGGTGTCGACCAGGCCCTCGCCGACGGCGATCGAGCAGGCCGACCCGGGCGGAGTGAGTTGGACGAACCGCACATTCTCGTCCACGCGGTGATCGTGGTCGACGACGAAGCCGACCTGGTCGGCGTAGAACGCCTTGGCCCGGTCCACGTCGGACACCGGCAGAATGATCAGCTCGATTTTGTAGTCCATGGCCGGATGCTAGCGACCGCCCCCGACGCCCGGGCCGAAACGCTCACGCCTGCTGCGCGGCCTTCTCGGCGGCCTGCGCCTGCGCGACCTGTTGCGGGGTGAAGCGGATGAACAGCGCGGCGAATCCGGCGATGAGCGCGCAGCCGGCGCTGCCGACGAGGGCGAAGGTGTACCCGTTGCCGAGTGCCTCGAGTTGCGCCGGGTTCATGTCCGCGACCTTGCCGGAGATGCCGCCGAGCGACAGGGTGCGCGAGGTGGCCATCGCCCCGATGACGGCGAGGGCGAGAGGTCCGCCCAGCGTCTGCGCCACCTGCGCGATGGCGGCGAGCGGCCCGATTTCCGTTTCCGACACCCCGGCGATGGCGCACAGTGGGAGTGGGACGACGGCGAGTCCGACGCCGAACCCGATGCCGATGACCGGCACGAACAGGTTGGCCAGGTAGGTGGCGGAACTGTCGAGGGTCGACCCGTAGAGCAGCCCGACCACCATGATCGTGGCGCCGGCGACCACGAGCCATCGCGGCTGGATCCGCACGGCGAGCTTGGACGCCACCGCGGCGGCGCTGCCGAGGCCGAACGCGAACGGGATGAACGCGAGACCCGCTTCGAGGGGGCTGTAGCCGAGGATGTCCTGGACGAACAACGCGACGAACGCGGCGACCGTGAACATGACGGCACCGGCGAAGAAGATCGCGACGAGCGTCGCCACCCGGTTCTTGTCGTGGAACAGCGAGAACGGCAGCAGCGGGTTGTCGGCGGTCCGTTCGACGTACAGGAACGCGCCGAACAGCAACAGCCCGGCGATGAGCGCGCCGATCACGTACGGACTCCCCCAGCCGAGTTCCGGGCCCTCGGTGAGCGCGAACACCACACCCGTCGCCGCGACCGTCGCGAGGACCGCGCCGGGAACGTCGAGGGCCAGGCGCTCGCCCGCGGTCTCCTTCAACGCCACGAACGCGCACCCCACGATGACGACCCCGATGGGCACGTTGATGAGGAAGATCAGGCGCCATGACACCTCGGTGAGCGCGCCGCCGATGATCAGTCCTGCGATGGACCCGATGCCCGTCATGGCCGCGAAGATCGCGATGGCCTGGTTGCGTGCGGGTCCGGCCGCGAATGTGGTCGCGACCAGGGCCAGCGCCGTCGGCGACGCCACCGCGGCGCCGACGCCTTGCAGGAACCGGGCCGCGATCAGCATGAACTCGCCCACCGCCAGGCCACACAGCAGCGAGGCGACGGTGAACAGGGCGACACCGCCGACGAACATCTTCTTCCGGCCGAACGCGTCACCGAGCCGTCCGCCCAGCAGCATGAGGCCACCGAAGGCGAGCGCGTACGACGTGAGCACCCAGTTGCGGCCGCTGTCGCTCAGACCCAGGTCGGCCTGCAGCGGCGCGAGCGCCAGGTTGGCGACGGTGCCGTCGAGGACCACCATCATCTGCAGCCCGCTCAGCACCACGATCGCCAGCCCCATCACGCGGGTGGCGGCGGGCGGATTCACCGCGGTTCTCGCCGCAGACGGGTTCGACGTCGGCGCGCCTTCGGGTACTCGGGATTCAGACACGGGGGTTCACGTTACCCAGCGTCCACAGAAAACCCGGCCACGGGCCCGATGACCACGATGGCGGGGGGACGGATCTGCTCTTCCTTGACCCGAGCGGCGACGGTCTGGAGATCGGCCCGGAGGGTGCGCTGCGTCCGGAGGGTTCCCTCCTGGATCACCGTGACCGGGGTGTCCACGGGACGCCCGCCGTCCATCAGGACGGTCGCGAATGCCTCGATACGTTCGACGGCCATCAGCAACACGATCGTGCCCTTCAACCGGGCCAGCGCCGACCAGTCGACGAGTGAATCCGGGTGATCGGGGGCGACGTGGCCGCTGACGACGACGAACTCGTGGGTGACGCCTCGATGCGTGACCGGGATGCCCGCGGCCGAGGGCACCGAGATGGCGCTGGTGATGCCGGGGACGACCGTGACGGGCACACCTGCAGCAGCGCACGCCTCCAGTTCCTCGTAGCCGCGCCCGAACACGTACGGGTCGCCGCCCTTGAGTCGCACCACGAATTTGCCGGCCTTCGCGCCGTCGACGAGGGCGGCGTTGATCGCCTCCTGCGCCATCGCACGGCCGTAGGGAATCTTCGCGGCATCGATGACCTCGACGTCCGAGCCCAGTTCGGCGAGCAGTTCCGGCGGAGCGAGGCGATCGGCGACCACCACGTCGGCACGGGCGAGCAGTCGACGGCCGCGCACGGTGATGAGGTCGGGGTCGCCCGGGCCGCCGCCGACCAGTGCGACGCCGGCCGCAGGCGACTCGGCGGTGTCGGCGACCGCACCGGACTGCAACCCCTCGACGAGGGCGGTGCGCACGGCCGCGGACCGGCGGTGGTCGCCGCCCGCCAGCACACCGATGCTCATGCCGTCGTAGCTCGCGCTCGCAGGGGTGACGGCCGTCCCGTAGCGGGCGTTGTCGGCGCGCACGCAGAACACGCGATTCCGTTCGGCCTCGGCGACGATCGCCGCGTTGGTGTCCGGTTCGTCCGTGCACGCGATGGCGTACCAGGCGTCGGCGAGGTCGCCGTCCCGGTATTCGCGAAGTTCCACTGTGATCTGTCCCGCAGTGGCCATTCCCTCGACCGCAGGTGTGACCTCGCGGCTGATCAGGTGCACCCGAGCACCCGACGCGATCAGGAGCCCGAGCCTGCGCTGAGCCACCGTTCCGCCACCGACCACGACCACACGACGATCGGCCAAATTGAGTCCGACCAGGTAGTTGGTCTCGTCTCCGGTGGCAGCAGTCACGCGCTCTCCCCGTTTCTCCTGAAATTCCTGCACGGCTCGTCTCGAACCTACGAAACTTTACGGGCTGCCGCGACGACGACGCCATTCGCGGACCACTTGGTCACGATCAAGGGCCCGCCGCCCGCGCCGAGCACCGCCGCCGCTTCCGCGACGCTCGGCGATCCCGTCGCCGACTGCACCCGGTCCGACGGGTTGGCCACCTCGACGGCGGCGAGTTCGCCCGCCGCGAATCCGCGGACGGGGACGCCCAACTCCGACGCGGCGTCCAGGAGGGCCGGTTCCGCTGCCTTGCGGTCGAGGGTGCACAGGCAGTGCAGCGCCACGTCCGAACCGTGGTGCGCGGACGCCAGCACATGCCGGACGGCGGCGACGATGTCGGCGCGGCCCGCTGCCGCTCGGAACCCGACGCCGACGCAGACGTCAGCCACGAGCGGAAAACGTGCGGGCCGCGGCGACGAAGCGGGTGATCGCCTGCGGGTGGCCCGCGGGGTGGGTGTGCAGGTACGAGGCGTGCACACCGCCGCGCACGAAGCCCTCCCGCGCCGGGGCGCCGTCCCAGGGGCGCCACCCCCACGCCGGTGCGAAGCCGTCCGCCTCCGCCGCGGCGAGGGACGTGCGATGGAACTCGTGGCCGACCACCCGCTCACCCGCCGCGAAGAGGATGGAGTCCGTCACGGCCACCGCTTCGCGGTACCCGAGTGTCAGGCGAGACCCGAACGTGGCGTCGACCCCGACCACGGAGGCCATGGCGTGGCCGTCGAGGGTGCGCGCGAGATAGAGCAGACCGGCGCATTCGGCGTGGATCGGCGCCCCAGCGCCGGCGAGTTCGCGGATCTGCGCCAGGAGCGCGGCGTTCCCGGCGAGCGCGACGGCGTGCTCCTCGGGGAAACCACCGGGCAGCACCACGCCGCTGGTGCCGGGCGGCAGCGGGTCGTGCAGGGGGTCGAACGTGATCACGTCCGCACCGGCCGCGCCCAGGAGTTCGCGGTGCTCGGCGTATCCGAACGTGAACGCGCGGCCCCCGGCGATCGCCACGGTGGGACGCGGGCCGGGCGGAGGTGGTCCGACCTCGGCGGCGGGATCCCACGCCGGACCGTCGACTGTCGCGGACGCGAGCGCACGAATGGCCGGGAGGTCGAGGTGGCGGGCGGCGAGGCGAGTCATAGCGTCGACGGCGTTCACCGCGTCGGCGCCGTGTTCGGCGGCCGGGATCAGCCCGAGGTGGCGCGAGGGGACCTCCAGTTCGGCCATCCGCGGCACGGCGCCGAGCACGGGGAGCCCGACGCGGTCGCACGCCTGCCGCAGCACCTGTTCGTGCCGCGGGCTGCCCACCCGGTTGAGGATCACCCCGCCGATACGGACCCCGGAGTCGTACGTCGAGAAGCCGTGCAGGACGGCGGCCAGGCTCTGACTGTGGCCGCGGGCGTCCACCACGAGCACCACGGGGGCGCCGAGCAGCGCGGCCACCTGGGCGGTCGATCCCTCCGCCGACGGCTCGTGGGACGCGGCGTCGATCTTGCCGTCGAACAGACCCATGACGCCCTCGACGACCGCGAGGTCACAGCCCGAACTCCCGTGCCGGTACAGCGGCGCGATCCGCTCCGCGCCGACCATGACCGGGTCGAGGTTGCGTCCCGGACGTCCCGCCGCGAGCCCGTGGTACCCGGGGTCGATGTAGTCGGGGCCGACCTTGAACGGCGCCACCGCGCAGCCGGACTCGCGCAGGGCCCCCACCAGACCGGTTGCGACGGTGGTCTTTCCGCTGCCCGACGCGGGTGCTGCGATGACCACCGCGGGCACCGCGGGGAGAGTGGTCACCACTCGATGCCTCGCTGACCCTTCCGGCCGGCGTCCATCGGATGCTTGATCTTGGTCATCTCCGTCACCAGGTCCGCCGCGTCGATCAGCGCCTGCGGGGCGTCGCGGCCCGTGATCACCACGTGCTGGTTGCCCGGCCGGTTCCGCAGGACCTCGACCACCTCGTCGACGTCGACCCACCCCCACTTCAGGGGATATGTGAACTCGTCGAGCACGTAGAAGCGGTGCTCCTCGGCGCCCAGCCTGCGGGCGATCTCGGTCCACCCCTCGGCGGCCGCGGCGGCGTGGTCTTCCTCGCTGCCGTGCTTACGCGTCCACGACCAGCCCTCGCCCATCTTGTGCCACTGGACCGCGCCGCCGACACCGGTGTCGTCGTGTAGTTGGCCGAGGGCGCGGAACGCCGCTTCCTCCCCCACCTTCCACTTGGCGCTCTTGACGAACTGGAATACCCCGACGTCGAATCCCTGGTTCCAGGCGCGCAGTGCCATGCCGAACGCGGCCGTCGACTTCCCCTTGCCCGGTCCGGTGTGGACCGCGAGCACGGGAGCGTTGCGCCGTTGACGCGTCGTGAGGCCGTCGTTCGGAACGTTCTCGGGAACACCCTTGGGCATGTGTCTTCTCTCTCCCTACCGAATTCCGCGTCCGGGTCAGGCCGCGGCGCGGACGACGCCCGCGACCTGCTGCGCGGACAATTCGCCGAGCCGGACGTAACCACCCCGCAGCAGGCGGGACAGTTCCGCGGCCAGCCCGAGCCGGACCATCCCGGTCTCGCAGTCGACGACGACCGACGCAACCGCGCTGTCGGCGAGCAGGCCCGCGGCCACCTTCGCCCGGTGCAGTGCATCCTTGCCGCCGGTCGCCCGACCGTCGGTCAGCGCGACGACGAGGGCGCGGCGCTGCGGGTCGCGGAGCCGTTCCCGCAGCACGACCTCGCGTGCGCGCAGAAACCCTTCTGCGAGTGGCGATTTGCCGCCCGTCTTCATTCCCTGCAGGCGGCGGACGGCGATGTCGACCGACGAGGTGGGTGGCAGGACGAGTTCCGCGGCACGCCCGCGGACCGTGATCACCGCCACCTTGTCGCGGCGCTGGTAGGCGTCGCGGAGCAGTGAGACGACGGCGCCGGTCACGGCCGACAACCGGTCACGGGCCGCCATCGACCCGGAGGCGTCCACGACGAACACCACGAGGTTGCCCTCGCGGCCTTCGCGGATCGCTCCGCGCAGATCGACGGAATCGAGGATCATCCGCCCGGCGGTCCGGCCGCGGGCCACCTGCTGCCCGGCGGCGGCGAAGAGCGTGCCCACCAGGTGGAGTCCGTGCCCCTGCTCGGCGGTCGAGCGCACCGCGCGGCCGCGGGACGAGCGGGAACGGGAACGCCTGCCGGGCGCGCCCTCGCCGACTCCGGGTACCTCGAGAAGCTTGGTGGTGAACTGGGTGCCGGTCGGCCCGGCCGGGCGCTCCGGGGGTGCCGGTGCGCCGCCTCCGGGCCCGTCGGGATCGTCGGGTCCCTCGGGGTCGGTGTCCGTGCCGTCCGCCGCGGACGGCGGGCTGGGCGGGGATCCGGATTCCTGCTCAGGGTGTTCCCCGGCGCCGGACCGCGCGTCCTCGTCGGCCTGCCTGAGCGCATCGTCGAGTTGCTGTTCGTCGAGGCCGGGTTCGTCGAACGGATCCCGTCGGCGACGGTGCGGCAGGGTCAGTTCGGCGGCCACCCGCACGTCCTCCGCCTCGACGGCCCCGGCGCCCCGCCACGCGGCGTGCGCAGTCGCGGTGCGCGCGAGGACGAGATCGGCGCGCATGCCGTCCACATCGAACGACGCACAGAGAGAAGCGATTCGGCGCAGCTCGACGTCGTCGAGCACGACGGCGTCGAGCCTGTCGCGGGCCTCGAGGATGGCGGCGGCGAGGACGGCGTCCTGCTCGGCGTAGCGTTCGACGAACCCTGCGGGATCACGCTCGAAGTCCAGACGCCGCCGGACCACCTCCATTCGCACGTCCACCTCCCGCGACGCGGCGACGTCGACGGCCAGCCCGAACCGGTCGAGGAGCTGCGGCCGGAGTTCGCCCTCCTCGGGATTCATCGTGCCGACCATGACGAACCGGGCGGCGTGCGAATGCGAGATGCCGTCCCGTTCGACGTGGACGCGGCCCATCGCCGCGGCGTCGAGGAGCACGTCGACCAGATGGTCGTGCAGGAGATTGACCTCGTCGACGTAGAGCACACCCTGATGGGCAGCAGACAGCAGACCGGGTTGGAACGCGCGCTCACCGTCGCGCAGAACCTTCTCGAGATCGAGGGAACCGACGACGCGGTCTTCCGTGGCCCCGACCGGCAATTCGATCAGCCGCGCCGGGCGGGTGCCGTTCTCGTCCTGCACCGCGGGCAACAGGGCGGTGAGAGCGCGGACCACCGTCGACTTGGCCGTCCCCTTCTCACCGCGGACGAGAACGCCGCCGATACCAGGGTGGACCGCGCAGAGGACGAGGGCCAGCCGCAACCGGTCCTGGCCGACCACCGCACTGAACGGAAATCCCCACGAAAAGTCGGGTCGAACCTGGTCCACTTCACGATCCGTACGCACGCTGCATCCCTTCACGTCCCGGTTTCCTCGCCGAGAGCTTTGGCCGGTACGAACGCCGCGGCAATCTGGCTGGGAGACCGGATCGGCAACCAGGGTGGTGGCAGCCGGTCAGAGATCCGTCACAGTGGCGGGACCGCGCCTGATTCGAGCAGGACTTCCCCGCGGACATTCACCTGACGACCCTAGTCGGCGCTTACTTCCCCGCGCTCGACGGGGCCGCCTCCGCCACCTCGTACGCCGCGCCACCGCCGGCACCGCCGCCGCGACGCATGGGGACGTGCGGGATGCCGTCCTCGACGAATTCTTCGCCGTCCGGCCGGAAACCGTGCTTGGCGTACATGTCCACCAGGTACGTCTGCGCGTTGATGCGGCACGGCGCGTCGCCGACCTCGGCGAGCGCGGCGCGCAGCAGACGCGTGGTGTGTCCCTGACCGCGCGCCGGCCGCGCCGTGCACAGCCGGCCGATGCGGAACGACTTGTTGCCGTCGGCGTGCTCCTCGAGGAGGCGGAGAGTGCAGACCACCTGACCGTCCTGCTCCAGCCAGAAGTGGCGTGTCTCGGCCAGCAGGTCCCGGCCGTCGAGTTCCGGGTACGGGCACGCCTGCTCGACGACGAAGACCTCTACGCGGAGCTGGAGCAACTCGTAGAGCGTCTTGTTGTCGAGATCGAGTGCCCACGAACGCTTGAGTGCTGCAGTTGCCGTCATGACAGGCAACTATCGCACAGCACTCGCGAGTGCGCGCGCCCGTGGACCCGGGCCGAGCGGTCGGTCAGACCGCGACCGACGCGTCCTCGACCTTGCTGGTGTCGAGCTGGAGCACCTTCGACGTCCAGTCCCACACCTGCGAGAACAGGCCGGTGTCGTCGGAGAGCTTGACACCCAGCGAGGGCACCATTTCCTGGAGCTTCGGCTTCCACGACTCGTATTGCGTCGGGAAGCAGCGCTGCAGCACGTCGAGCATGGCGGGCACTGCGGTGGACGCACCGGGCGACGCACCGAGCAGGCCTGCGATGCTGCCGTCGCCGGCGTTGACGACGGCGGTTCCGAATTCGAGGACGCCGCCCTTGCCCTTGGCCCGGCGGATGACCTGGACGCGCTGGCCGGCGGTGATCAGCTCCCAGTCCTTTCCGAGCGCCTTCGGGACGAACTCCCGGAGGGTCTCGATGCGGCCGGCCTCGGACATCGCGAGCTCACTGATCAGGTACTTGACGAGGCCGAGTTCGCTGACGCCGACGCCGAGCATCGACAGCAGGTTGTTCGGCTTGACCGAGCTGGGCAGGTCGGTGACGCGGCCCTGCTTGAGGAACTTGGGCGACCAGCCGGCGTACGGACCGAACAGCAGTCCGGGCTTGTTGCCGATCACGCGGGTGTCGAGGTGCGGAACCGACATGGGGGGCGCACCGACGGCGGCCTTGCCGTAGACCTTGGCGCGGTGCTGGTCGATGAGCTCCGGGTTGGTGCAGCGCAGGAACGCGCCGCTGACGGGGAACCCACCGAAGCCCTTGGCCTCCTCGATGCCGGACTTCTGCAGCAGGTGCAGTGCACCGCCGCCTGCACCGACGAACACGAACTTGGCGCGCACGACCTTCTTCGCACCGTTGCGGCGGTTGGTGACCTTGACCACCCAGCTGCCGTCGGACTGCTTGGTGAGGTCGGTGACCTCGTGCCCGAAGTGGACGACGCCGCCGGACGCGCCGACGTAGCCGAGGAGCTGCTTGGTGAGGGCGCCGAAGTCGACGTCGGTGCCGTCCTGGGTCCAATTGAGGGCGATCGGATCGCTGAAGTCTCGGCCCTTCGCCATCAACGGCAGCCGGCGGGTGAACTCGTCGGGGGCGTCGATGTATTCCATGCCCGCGAACAGGGGGTGGCCGGCGAGGGCGTCGTAGCGGGCCCGCAGGTACTTCGCGTTGGCCTCGCCGTGCACGAAGCTCACGTGCGGAATGGGGTTGATGAACTCCTTGGGCTGCGTCAGCACACCGCTCTCGACGCCGTGCGCCCAGAACTGCCGCGACACCTGGAACTGCTCGTTCACGTTGACGGCCTTCGTGATGTCCACGCTGCCGTCGGCGTTCTGCGGGGTGTAATTGAGCTCACACAGTGCGGAGTGCCCGGTACCCGCGTTGTTCCACGGGTCGCTGCTCTCGGCGGCTACTGCGTCGAGCCGCTCGAATGTGGTGATCGACCAATCAGGCTGCACCTGACGCAGGATCGCTCCCAGCGTCGCGCTCATGATGCCCGCGCCAACCAGCACTACATCCGTTTTCGTCTCTACCGCATTCTGATCTGACACTGGAGTATCGACTTCCTTGTCCATAGCCGTACGCGCATACGCCTGCCGTGTTCGCCGGATAGGTTACCCGCGCGTATGAGCGAAAATCACCTGCCCCAATTGTGCGCCTCCCCGCACGCCCGAAACGCACATTAGATTGTGATCTGTGACTACTTGGGCTCCCGACGTTCTCGGCGACGGTTATCAACAACTGACCATCCCTCTCGGCACCGACCCCGACGGGGAGGGCGAGGTGAAGGCGACACTGATCCGCTACCAGCCCGCGCAGGAGACGAAGAAGACCGGCCGCGCCGTGCTCTACGTCCACGGATTCACCGATTACTTCTTCCAGAAGCACCTGGCCGAGCACTTCGCCGAACAGGGTTACGCGTTCTTCGCACTCGATCTGCGCAAGTGCGGGCGCTCGCTCGAACCGGGGCAGACGCCGCACTTCGTCTCCGATCTGAGCCTGTACGACGCCGAACTGGACGAGGCGTTGCGCCAGGTCCGGGAACAGACCGCGGACGGGGAGGTTCTGCTGGTCGCGCATTCGACGGGCGGCCTGGTGCTGCCGCTGTGGCTGCACCGCCTGCAACGCAAGGCGGGCGGCACCGCCGCGCTCGGCATCAGCGGAGTCATCCTCAACAGCCCGTGGTTCGATCTGCAGGGGCCGTCGTACCTGCGGAACGTGGGGACGGTGGCCGTCGACGCGGTCGGGCGGGTCAAGCGCAAGTCGATCATCCCGAAGACCGGCCTCGACACGTACGGCGTGAGCCTGCACGTGGAGGGCAACGGCATCTGGAATTACAACCTCGACTGGAAGCCGCTGAGCGGTTTCCCCGTCACGTTCGGGTGGCTGCGCGCGGTGCGCCGCGGGCACGCGCAGTTGCACCGGGGACTCGACATCGGCGTTCCCGCCCTGATCCTGCGTTCCAAGGCGTCGTATTTCGCGCCGCGGTACGACCCCCGGGTCGACACCGCCGACGCCGTCCTCGACGTCCGGCAGATCGCACGCTGGGCGGGGTGCCTCGGCGACCGCACCACGATCGTGCCGATCGCGGGTGCCCGGCACGACGTGTTCCTGTCCGCCGACCAGCCCCGCGCCGAGGCGTTCGCCGAGGTGGACCTGTGGCTCGAGTGGCTGCACGGCCACAACGCGGCGGAGGCGAACCGGTGACACATTTCGATCTGGCGATCATCGGTTCGGGGTCCGGCAACTCGCTGCCCGACGAACGGTTCGCGGACATGAAGGTCGCGATCCTGGAAGAGGGCACGTACGGCGGAACGTGCCTGAACGTGGGCTGCATCCCGACGAAGATGTTCGTCTACGCCGCGGAGGTGGCCCGCACGGTCACCGGTTCCGCCAAGTACGGCGTCGACGCGCAACTCGAGGGTGTGCGCTGGCCCGACATCGTCAAACGGGTCTTCGGCCGCATCGACCCGATCTCGGCCGGCGGGGAACGCTACCGCGCCGAGGACAGCCCGAACACGACGCTGTTCCGCGGGCACGCGACATTCGTGGGTCCGCGGACCCTCGACACCGGAACCGGAGAGGTGATCACGGCCGATCAGGTGGTGATCGCCGCGGGATCTCGGCCGATCATTCCCGACGTCGTCCGCGAATCGGGTGTGCCGTTCTACACGAACAACGACATCATGAGGCTGCCGGAACTGCCCGAGCGGATGGTGATCATCGGCGCGGGATTCATCGCCGCCGAGTTCGCGCACGTGTTCTCCGCGCTGGGCACCCGGGTGTCGCTGATCGCGCGCAGTCCGCGCCTGCTGCGCCACCTCGACGAGGACGTCTCCCGCCGGTTCACGGATCTCGCCGAGCAGAAATGGGACGTGCACCGCGGGCACGCCGTGACGGCCGTGCGCCGGGACGGTGACGGCGTCGCCGTCGAACTCGAGGACGGCACCGTCGTCTCGGGCGACGTTCTCCTGGTGGCCACCGGGCGGCAGTCGAACGGGGACGCCATCGGGGCCGCCGCCGGCGGCATCGACCTCGACGACGAGGGACGCGTCGTGGTCGACGACTTCCAACGGACCAGTGCCGAAAGTGTTTTCGCGCTCGGCGACGTCTCCTCGCCGTACCAGCTCAAGCATGTCGCCAACCACGAGGCCCGGGTCGTTCAGCACAATCTGCTGCAGGACGCGTGGAAGGACACGTCGGGGCTGCGCGCCTCGGACCACCGGTTCGTTCCCGCCGCCGTGTTCACCGACCCGCAGATCGCGCACGTCGGGCTGACCGAGGCCGAGGCCCGGGAGGCCGGCTGGGACGTCACGGTGAAGGTGCAGGCGTACGGCGACGTCGCGTACGGGTGGGCGATGGAGGACGACGAGGGGCTCTGCAAGGTCGTCGCCGAACGGGGCACTGGGCGTCTGCTGGGGGCCCACGTGATCGGCGCCCAGGCGCCGACGGTGATCCAGCCGCTGATCCAGGCGATGAGCTTCGGGTTGACGGCGCAGCAGGTGGCGCGGGGACAGTACTGGATTCACCCGGCGATGCCCGAGGTGGTCGAGAACGCTCTCCTCGGCCTCGACGTGCCGTTCGAGTGACGGTCGCCAGATCCGTCTCGTTGTTCGCCGTCGCGGCGCTGTTCGAGATCGGCGGCGCGTGGCTGGTGTCGCAGGGCGTCCGCGAGCACCGGGGCTGGATCTGGATCGGCGCCGGTGTCGCGGCGCTCGGAGCGTACGGGTTCGTCGCGACGATGCAGCCGGACGCCGACTTCGGCCGCATCCTCGCCGCCTACGGCGGGGTGTTCGTCGCGGGCTCGCTGATCTGGGGCATGGTGGCCGACGGTTTCCGCCCGGATCGCTGGGATGTCTCGGGCGCCCTCATCTGCCTGCTGGGCATGGCCGTCATCATGTACGCCCCACGCTGAGCCCGGCCGGGCTCGGCGTGGGGCCGCACCGGGTCTACCAGGGACTGGTGCGGAGCACGATCTCGGTCGCGAGTTCCGCCGCCGCGGCCGCCGGGACGTTGCTGACGCCATCGAGTTGGACGACGCGGAAGTCGGAGTAGACGAAGCGTCCGCTGGCGTCCGCCTCGGCGCGCCGGTCGGGGTCCCCGACCATCACGGTCGTGGGGAGTTCGACCGCAGGACAGTCGGATCCGCGCACCGCACCCGCGGCGTCGGGAGCCGCCGGATGCCCCCGGTCGGCGACGACGAGGCTCGCGAAGCGCCCGAATTGACGCGCCGCCAGCGACCAGGCCAGTTCGGCCCCTTCCCGGCTGCCGACGAGGTTGACCCACCCGACCTTCAGCTCGTCGAGCAGGCCCATGACCGCTGTTTCGTCGAGACCGGTGATGTCCTCGGGCACGATCGTGCGCAGATCCGAATTGTGCAGGCGCTCGCAGACGCCGTCGTAGACATCCGGCCCGTCGCCGGCCCCCGGTAGCAGGAGAACGGTGTGTTTGCTCTCCGGTCCGTCGATCCGGACCGTGCAGTTTCCATTTCCCACCGCCACGTGCGTCAGTTCCATGAGCTAAAAACTACGCGATCGGGGACCTCTTGCGCTCGGACCGCCCTAGTTCTATGGTTCATTACATGAGTAATGAACCGATCAACCGACGAGGCGGGCGTCGATGATCGACAACGGCAGACCGCTGTTCCAGCAGATCGCAGAACTCATCGAGAACTCGATCATCGACGGCAGCCTTCCCGAAGAAGGTCAGGTGCCGTCCACCAACGAGCTCGCCGCGTTCCACCGGATCAACCCGGCGACCGCAGCCAAGGGCCTGAATCAGCTCGTCGCCGACGGGATCCTCTACAAGAAGCGGGGAATCGGGATGTTCGTCACGTCCGGCGCCCGGGACGCGCTGCGCTTCAGGCGACGCGAGCGGTTCGCGCGCCAGTTCATCGATCCGCTCGTCACCGAGGCGGACAAACTCGGCGTCAGCATCGCCGAGCTCAAGACCATGCTCGACCAATGGGAGGGAGCACGATGATCGGCACGATATCCGACACGAAGACCATCGCCTCGGCGCGGGGCCTCGGCAAGCGATTCGGCGACTTCGCCGCACTCGACGCGATCGATTTCTCGTTGCAGGAGAAGAAGATCTACGGCCTCCTCGGCCGCAATGGCGCGGGCAAGACCACGCTCATGCAGATCCTGACCGGCCAGGAGTTCCCGACCTCGGGTGCGGTCGAGGTCTTCGGGCAGGCACCGCACGAGAATGCCCGGGTGCTCACCGACGTCTGCTTCGTCAAGGAGAGCCAGAAGTACCCGGACGACTTCAAGGTGCGGCACGTCCTCGCGAGCGCGCGGCACCTGCTCCCCCACTGGAACGAGGAACTCGCACAGACGCTGATGGAGGATTTCGACCTTCCGTCGTGCCGCAAGGTGAAGAAACTCTCGCGGGGCATGACCTCCGCGCTCGGAGTGACGGTCGGCCTGGCCTCCCGCGCACCGCTCACCCTGTTCGACGAGCCGTATCTCGGTCTCGACGCCGTCGCACGGCATCTCTTCTACGACCGGTTGCTCGCCGACTACGCCGCACACCCGCGCACGGTCGTGCTGTCCACGCACCTCATCGACGAGGTCAGCGACCTGATCGAACACGTGATCCTGATCGACAAGGGACGGATCGTCCTCGACGAGGACGCCGACGCACTCCGCGGGGGCGCCGTCGTCGTCTCCGGCCTTGCGTCGCTCGTGGCCGCATTCACCTCGAACAAGACCGTGCTGCACCGGGAATCGCTCGGCAGTCACGAACGGGCGACGGTACAGACCTCCCTGACGGACACCGAACGAGACCGGGCGGTCGACGAGGGCCTGCAGTTCGAACCCCTCAGCCTTCAACAACTCGTGGTCCGCAGCACCACCGCCGCCGGCACCACCACCCGCCAGGAGGAAGCACGATGACGAACCGGGTCCTGACCGTCTCCCGCATCCACACCGTCGCCTGGCCCCTGCTCGTCGCGTGGCCGCTGGGCGTCCTCGTCGGATCGTTCACGATCGGTGCCGCCATCTTCGCGATGGTCGGCGACACCGGCAGCGACATCAATTTCAGCGGCGGCGTCTTCTCCCTGTTCGGGTTCGCGCTCGCGTTCTACCTGCAGGCCATGACGCAGACGTTCCCGTTCGCACTGGGAATGAGCGTCACCCGGCGCGACTACTTCGCAGCCACCCTGCTGGTCGCCGCCGTCCAGGTTCTCGTGTTCGGGGTGCTGCTCTACTGTCTGTCGCTGATCGAGGTGGCCACCGGCGGATGGGGCGTCGGGATGCGGATGTTCGCGATACCCGTCTATTTCACGTCCGCACCGGTGATCCAGCTCGCGACGTACTTCGCCTTCCTGTCGCTGACCGCGGCGGCGGGACTGTTCCTGGGCGCACTGCATCACCGGTGGCGGGTGGTGGGCCTGTTCACGCTCGGCGTCGGCACTCTCCTCGCCGCAGGCGCCGCCGCATTCGTGATCACGTGGCAGAAGTGGTGGCCGGACATCGGCCACTGGTTCGCCGACGTGCCCCGATCGGTGCCGATGGTGTGGCTGCCCGCGCTGGCCGCCGCGGCGGGCATCCTCGCCGCGTGGACGGTCGTCCGCCGCGCGACGGCCTAACGCAGCAGGGTCGACGCGATGGTCGGCAGCCCGGTCGGGGCGCCCGCCCCGAGCAGCGCCTCGAGGGCGTGCAGATCGAGATTCTGCTCCACCAGGTCCGCCAGCAGATCGAGTTGAGCGGTCCGGATCGCGGCGACGTCCGTGTCCGGGGCGGTGACGAAACCGGTTCTCCCCGCGTGCTCGGCCACGTCGTCCAGCAGAAGCCGGCGGAAGCGGTCCGTCTCGAGAAGACCGTGCCAGTGTGTGCCGTACACGGCGCCGCGGATACTGCCTTCCGCGGCGCCGCTGCTCGCGTGGAGCAGCGGCGGATCGCCGTTGCGGCGCACCCGCCCGTGATGGATCTCGTACCCGGACACCGGAACTCCGTGGGCGTCGCCGCGGACCTGGGCGAGCACCTTGTCCGGGGCGAACTCCACCTCGAGGTCGAGCAGGCCCAGTCCGGGCACCGCACCCCGGCCGGATTCGACGTCGTCGACGATGACGGACCCGAGCATCTGGTAGCCGCCGCAGACACCGAGAACCGGGCCGCCGCGTTTCGCATGCACGGTGATCGCATCCGCGATGCCGGTGCGGCGCAACCACTCCAGATCCGACACGGTCGACTTGCTGCCGGGCAGCACGATCAGGTCGGCGTCCTCGAGCCGCGACGGATCGGTGACCCAGCGCACCGACACCCCCGGTTCGCACGCGAGCGCCTCGACGTCCGTCGAATTGGAGATGCGGGGAAGGCGGATCGCCGCCACGCGCAACCAGTCGTCGCCGACCGGCGGCGCCGGACGCCCGACCGGCGCGTCGCCCACCACACCCAGTGAATCCTCCGCGTCGAGCCACAGGTCCTCGGCGAACGGAATCACCCCGAATGTCGGGCGACCCGTCATCGCCGTCAACTGCTGCAGACCCGGCGCCAGCAACGACACGTCGCCGCGGAACTTGTTGATCACGAAACCCGCGATCAGCGCCTGGTCCTCTGGTGCGAGGACCGCCACCGTGCCGAACAGGTGAGCCAGCACCCCACCGCGGTCGATGTCGCCGACGACGAGCACCGGCAGGTCCGCCGCGCGCGCGAGCCCCATGTTCGCGAGGTCCGTGGCCCGCAGGTTGATCTCGGCGGGAGACCCTGCCCCCTCACACAGCACGACGTCGTAGTCGGCGCGCAGCGATTCCAGTTCCTCGGCCACCACCGCGCGCAGGTGCTGCCGGTGCTCGATGTAGTCGCGGGCCCCGACCGTCGTGACGGCACGCCCGCGCACCACCAGTTGCGACGTGCGGTCGCTGCCCGGTTTCAGCAGCACCGGGTTGAAGCGGACGCTCGGCTCGAGCCCGCAGGCCGCGGCCTGCAGGGCCTGCGCTCGGCCGATCTCGCCGCCGTCCAGCGTGACGACGGAGTTGTTCGACATGTTCTGCGCCTTGAACGGCGCCACCCGGACACCCCGCCGCGCCAGCATCCGGCACAGTCCGGCCACGAGCACACTCTTGCCCGCGTCGGACGTGGTGCCGGCGACGAGCAGGGCGCCCCTCCACCGGCTCTCGCTCAAGGCAGGGTGAGGATCTCGTTGCCGGTCTCGGTGACCACGATGGTGTGCTCGAACTGGGCCGTCCACTTGCGGTCCTTGGTGACCACGGTCCAGTCGTCGTCCCACATGTCCCAGCCGATGTCACCGAGGTTGATCATCGGTTCGATCGTGAACACCATGCCGGGTTCGATGACCGTGTCCACGGAGGGCTCGTCGTAGTGGAGGATGACGAGGCCGTTGTGGAACGTGGTGCCGATGCCGTGCCCGGTGAAGTCGCGGACCACGCCGTATCCGAAGCGGTGCGCGTACGACTCGATGACGCGGCCGACGACGTTGAGCGCGCGGCCCGGCTTGACGGCCTTGATGGCACGCATCGTCGCCTCGTGGGTCCGCTCCACCAGCAACCGGTTCTCCTCGGCGACGTCGCCGGCGAGGAACGTGGCGTTGGTGTCTCCGTGCACGCCGCCGATGTAGGCGGTGACGTCGATGTTGACGATGTCACCGTCCTGGATCACCGTCGAGTCGGGGATGCCGTGGCAGATCACCTCGTTCAGCGACGTGCAGCACGACTTGGGGAATCCCTTGTAGCCGAGCGTCGACGGATAGGCGCCGTGATCGATCATGTACTCGTGCGCGATGCGGTCGAGTTCGTCGGTCGTGACACCCGGCGCCACCGCCTTACCGGCCTCCTGCAGGGCCTGCGCGGCGATCTTGCTCGCCACCCGCATGGCCTCGATTGTCTCCGGGGTCTGGACCCACGGCTCGTTGCCTTCCTTCGCCGTGGGCTTCCACGCGTACTCAGGACGCTCGATCCCCGCCGGTACGGCGAGGACGGGAGACACGGTTCCGGGGCTCAGTGCTGTGCGGACAGACATGGCTACCAGGTTA
Source organism: Rhodococcus sp. USK10 (assembly GCF_019378875.1). Taxonomy (NCBI): domain Bacteria; kingdom Bacillati; phylum Actinomycetota; class Actinomycetes; order Mycobacteriales; family Nocardiaceae; genus Rhodococcus; species Rhodococcus sp. USK10. Next base: position 7,915,156 of record NZ_CP076048.1, on the reverse strand, counting down.
GACCCGCACCTGGCCGGGGCGCCCCGGGACCCGCCGCGCTGACGCACCCGTGCGCCTTTCCGGTAGGGCGGGTTCAACCGGAAAGGCGCACGAGCGGCGGAGCCGCCTACCGCTGGCGGAGCAGGTACCGCTGCACCTTGCCGCTGGGGGTCTTCGGCAGGCCCGGGACGAAGTGCACAGTGCGCGGGTAGGCGTGCGCGGCGAACTTCTTCTTCACCAGGGTCTGCAGTTCGACCTCGAGTTCACCGGTTCCGTCGATGCCGTCGCGCAGGACGACGAATGCCTCGAGCACCTCACCGCGCAGTTCGTCGGGCATCCCGACGACCGCCGCCTCGACGACGTGGTCGTGCATGACGAGCACGCTCTCGACGTCGAACGGCCCGATCCGGTAGCCGGCCATGATGATCACGTCGTCGTCGCGGGCGGAGAAGAAGTAGAAGCCGTCCTCGTCGGTCTGCCCGGCGTCGCCGGTGAGGTACCAGCGACCGTCGGCGGTGAACCGCTGCGCGGTCTTCTCCGGTGCGTCGACGTAGCCGGTGAACCACATCAGCGGGCTGTTATGAGTGTCGATGGCGACCCGCCCCGGGGTGCGCGGCGCGGCAACGGCGTCGGAATCGTCCGCGAGGACGGCACACGCCCACCCCGGCAGCGGCTTGCCCATGGACCCCTCGCGCACCTCGTCCTGCAGCCCGTCGGCCCAGGCGTTGGCGATGAACATGCCGTGTTCGGTCTGGCCGTAGTGGTCGCGGACGAACACGTTCAGGTTGGCCTCGGCCCACGAGATCACGTCGGGGGTGAGGGGTTCACCTGCCGACGACGCGCGCCGCAGCGTCACGGTCTCGGGAATCGGCGTGGGGTCGGCGCGCAGGCTGCGGTAGACGGTGGGCGCGGCGGCGAAGTTGGTGACGCCGAACCGCTCCATCACCTGCCAGGTGAGGGGTGCGGAGAACCCGGCGTGCAGCAGAATGCTGCGGGTGCCCGCGGCGAGCGGCCCGAGCAGCGCGTAGTAGAGGCCATACGCCCAGCCGGGGTCGGCGGCGTTCCAGAACACGTCGTCCTTGCGGACGTCGAGGCCGAACTCCTGGTAGGCGTGGAACGACGCGAGTGCCCGCAGGGGCACCGGCACACCCTTCGGGGTCCCGGTCGTGCCACTGGTGAACAACTGGACGAGGGGTCCCGCGCCGCCGACCGTGACGGCCGCGCCCTTCGCGTCCGCCGCGTCGCGCGACTCCACGAGCGTCGCGAAATCGAGAGCGCCGGAGCCGCCACCCACGACGACGACCTGCCACGACGCGTCCGCGGGAATGTCTTCCCCGGGGGCCAGCTTCTCGACCTGATTGGCGTCGGAGACGACGACCTTCGCGCCGCTGGCACCGAGCCGGAACGCGATCGCCGGCGGCGCGAACGCGGTGAACAGGGGGACGTGGACGGCGCCCCGGCGCCAGATCCCGAGCAGTGCGACCACCAGTTCCGCCGACTTGCCCATCAGCGTCGCGACGTGATCCCCCGGCTGCACCCCGAGGTCCGCCAGTGCGGCGGCGAACCGCGACGACTGCTCGCGCAGGTAGCCGTAGGTGAGGTCCGTCGACGACAGGTCGGATTCGACGACGGTGAACGCCACGTCGTCGGCGGGGTGTCGATCACACAACAGTTCCGCGGCGGACGCCGTCGGCGTGTCGTACTGGTCCAGCAGTTCACGCACGCGCGCGGCGGGATCGGTGGTCATGCGGTACTCCTCGTGTTCTCATGGCCAGGTAAAGAGGTCGGGCCGTCGCCCGAACCCACTACGGTTATGATCTAGCTCACAGACCGCTGTGACTACCCCCGGAAAGGGGTGACGACTTGGTTGCTCGAGCACCGTCGCTGCTGCGCCCTCGGGACGGGGACGCACTGCGTGGTGAGCTGCGCGCCATCGCAGCTCACGGCGTTGCGCCGGTCCTGTTCGGCGGCGAGGTCCAGGACGACACCCTCCACCTCAGCGAGTTCGTCGGCACCCGCACCAACAACCTCAAGGGGCTCGCCATCCCTGCGCGTTCCGGACTGGGCGGTCGCGTGGTCGTCCAGCGCTCACCCGCGTCGGTCCACGACTACGGCAGAGCCTCGACCATCACGCATCACTACGACCGGCCCGTTCTCAGCGAGGGACTCCGGTCCATCCTGGCGGTGCCCGTCATGGTGCAGGGCAGTTCGCGTGCGGTGCTGTACGCCGCCATCCGCGATTGCGCGCCGATCGGCGACCGCACCGCGGACATCGTCGTCGCCGCGTCGCGGCGCCTCGGTACGGAGATCGCCATCCGGGACGAGGTCGACCGCCGCCTCGAGATGATGACGACACTCGAGGGCAACGGCGCAGGCGGCGCCACCACCGAGGAACTCCGGGACATCCACGCGGAACTGCGGAGTGTCGCGCAGACCGTCACCGACACCTCGCTGCAGGCCCGCCTCCGCGGGCTGTCGCAGCGACTGGCCGGGATCCTGCGCCCGGACGCCGGTGGCGCCGACGAGGACCCGGGCGTCCACCTCACGCCGCGTGAGATCGACGTCCTGTCCCACGTCGCCCTGGGATGCACCAACGGTGAAGCCGCACAGCGACTCTCGGTCGGACCGGAGACGGTGAAGAGCTACCTGCGCAGCGCCATGAGCAAACTCGACGCACGGTCGCGGCACGAGGCGGTGGTCACCGCACGCAGGCTCGGGCTGCTCCCCTAGCGAACGCGTCTCCTCGAACGAGGGACGCTGGCGGTAGTGAAAGGCGGTGGATCATGGGATCGACAGCGGACGCCACGAATTCGGGCACACCGGGTTCGAATTCACCCGAACAGCCGAGCCTCAAACGGGTCATGGGCCCGGGGCTGCTCCTGTTGTTCATCGTCGGCGACATCCTCGGCACCGGCATCTACGCGCTCACCGGCAAGGTGGCCAATCAGGTCGGGGGCGCGGTGTGGCTGCCGTTCCTGGTGGCGTTCCTCGTCGCGATCATCACGGCGTTCAGCTACCTGGAGTTGGTCACGAAATACCCGAAGGCCGCCGGCGCCGCGCTGTACACGCACAAGGCGTTCGGGGTGCATTTCCTCACGTACATGGTCGCGTTCGCCGTGATGTGCTCGGGAATCACGTCCGCCTCGACGGCGTCGCGGGCGTTCGCGGCCAATTTCGTCGAGGCGTTCCATCTCGACTTCTCCACCGGAATCGGCATCACCCTGCTCGGTCTCGGATTCATGACGCTGGTGGGTCTCGTCAACTTCCGCGGAGTCAGCGAGAGCGTCAAGACCAACGTCGTGCTCACCTGCGTCGAGTTGTCCGGACTCCTGATCATCATCATGATCGGGTTGTGGGCACTCGGCGTCGGCGACGGCGACTTCTCGCGGGTCACCACGTTCGACACCGGCGACCGATCGGCACTCGGCGCGGTCGTCGCCGGGACCGCCCTCGCGTTCTTCGCGATGGTCGGGTTCGAGGACTCGGTCAACATGGCCGAGGAATGCAAGGAACCGAGCCGCATCTTCCCGAAGGTCCTGCTGACCGGTCTCATCATCACCGGCTGCATCTACGTTTTCGTGTCGATCACCGCGATCGCGCTGGTGCCGGTGAGCGAACTCGGCGAGGGCGACACTCCGCTCCTGAAGGTCGTTCAGGCCGGCGCGCCCGCCTTTCCGATCGGGATCTTCGCGTTCATCACCATGTTCGCCGTCGCCAACACGGCGCTGATCAACATGCTGATGGCGAGCCGGTTGCTGTACGGCATGAGCCGGGAGGGCGTCCTGCCGCCCCCGCTCGGCCGCGTGCACTCCACCAGGCGCACCCCGTACGTGGCGATCGTCTTCACGACGCTCCTCGCGTTCGGCCTCATCACGTTCGTCGGTGAGGTCCCCGAACTGGGCGGCACGACGGCGCTGCTGCTGCTGGGCGTGTTCACCATCGTCAACGTCACCGTGCTCGTCCTGCGCAGGCAACCGGTGGAGCACAAGCATTTCCGGGTACCGACCATCCTGCCGATCATCGGCGCCCTCACATGCGGCTTCCTCGTCACTCCTTTCGCCGACCGCCCCGCGGTGCAGTACCAGATCGCGGGCATCCTCCTCGGAATCGGTGTCGTGCTGTGGGCCGGGACCGTCGTCGTGAACAAGAGGCTCGGCAAGGGCGGGCCCGAGATCGACCCCGAGAAACTCGCCGAGCACGAGTGACCCGCCGGTCCGCCGCTCAGTGGAGCGAGAGGAACAGTTCGACCGACCCGTCCGGATGATGCACCTCCAGATCCTCGGTGAAAGCGCGTTCGATCCGGCCGCGCGCCGCCGCGTAGTCGGCGACGCTCCACGTCTCGGCCAGCGCGTCCGGTTCCGATTCGTCCTCGCACCGGAATCGGGCGAAGTAGCCGGACCGTACGCCGACCAGGACGTCGCCGGGCTCCATCTTGTCGGTCGAATCGCACGGGTATCCGACCACGACCGTGAACGTGCGCGGCGGCGGGGATGCCGCGTAGACGACGAAGATCTCGGAGATCCCCCGATCCCTGATCCGCTCCACGGTGAAGTCGACGAGTTCCCGGCCCTGCCCGGGACGTCCGGGTCTTCCTTCGGGGATGGTCAGGCCCACGAACGATTCGGCCTGCCTCTTGACGATCTCGATCATCACTTCTCACCTGTTGCCTTCGACGGTCCGGCGGACTCGTCCACGCGGATAGGGATGTACAGGTCGACGGCGTAGGCGTGCGGATACGCCTCGAGGTCGCCGGTGTACGTCCGCTCGATGTCGCCTTGCGCCTCCGCCTCGCTGACCTGCGCCCACAGCCGCAACATGACGTCCGGGAACATGCCCCGCGAGGAGAACTTCGCGTACGTGCCGGGCGGGATCCGCGAAATGACGTGGCCCCGCGTGGCGTCGTCCACCGTCGCGCACTCGTACCCGACGATCTGGGTGTAATACGACTCGACGTCGGGCGCGAAGTCGATGTAGGTGGACGCGAGCGGCCCGCCGACCTCGTGGTGGAGCACCCTCGTCCAGGCGCGGTCGAGACGAGGGTCGCTCAGCTGTCCCAACGCCCGCCGGGGGCTGCGCACGGGCAGCCCGGCTACGAGGGTTTCGCCGCGCTCGATGATCTCGAATGACATGTCAGATCGCGTCCTCGAGCACGTGTGCGTCGCGAACGCCGACGCAGGGCACCCCTCGAGCCCGCGCCAGCTGCATCGCCATCGCATCGGATGGCGAACAGAGTCCGTCCAGAACGTCCTCGGTCGCGATCGCGCAGACGACGTCACCCTCACATTCGGTGATCGATTCGACTCCACGGTCGGAAGCCCACTGCCGCAACGCAACCCACCGCGTCAGCTCAGTGCCGGCGCCCGGGCGCCCGACGAACAACACCCGCCGGGTGCGGTTCGCTGTCTCCACGCAATTCACTTCTGCACTGATGGTCATCGTCCGACTTCCTGTCCACGTTGGCTTTTCGATCCCGGCTGTGCGGGTTCTTCCGTCTGCACCCAACTATGGACGGCGCCGACGAGGAAGTCTGTCCGCCGATCAGCCCCCGAACAGGATGAATTCCGCGTCCCCCGATCGGTGGACAGTGACCGTGGTCAGTACCCCTCGGGCAGGGCGGCGAACATGTCGCGGGTGACGGCGACGGCGTTGTCGGAACTGCCGCCGCGCACCACCAGCGTCGCGAACGCCAGGTCGCCGCGGTATCCGACGAACCAGGCGTGCGAGCCGCCCTCGACCTCGGCCTCACCGGTCTTGCCGTACACCTCGCCCTGATCTTCGATCCGCTCGGCGGTACCGCTCGTCACCACGAGGCGCATCATGCCGCGCAGCCCGTCGACCATCTCCGGGCTGATCGGCGGATGCTCCCCGTCGATCTTGGTTTCCCGACCCGCGATCAACCGCGGCACCGGCGTCGTACCGTGCGCGATGGTCGCCGCGGCCAACGCCATCCCGAACGGACTGACCACCACCTTGCCCTGACCGAACCCGTCCTCGGTCCGCTGCACCAGGTCGTCGGCGGGCGGCACCGAACCCGAGTCGGTGGGCAGGCCGACCACGTCGTAGTCGGGCCCGATTCCGTACTGCGATGCCGCGACCGTCAGTGCGTCGGGCCGCATCTCGCTGGCGAGTTTCGCGAACGACGTGTTGCACGAACGGGCGAACGCCGTCGCCATGGGCACGGTGCCGAGCGCGAATTCGTTGTAGTTCGGGACGCTGCGCTCACCGATCTCGATGCGTCCGGGACACGGCACCATCGTGTCGGGTGTCGCGATGCCCGAGGAGATCGCGGCGCCTGCGGTGATGATCTTGAACGTCGAACCGGGCGGATACAGGCCGGTGAGCGCAACCGGCCCGTCCTTGTCCGCCGCCTTGTTCTGCGCGACGGCCAGCACGTCGCCGGTCGACGGCTGGATGACGACCATCATGGTCTGGTCGGTGCGGGCATTGACGGCGTTCTGCGCGGCGATCTGGATGGGACGGTCCAGGCTGATCGAGAACGACGGGGAGGTCTGCGGCGCCGTCTCGGTGAGCACGTCCGTGTCCACCCCGTTCTGGTTGACCGTGACCACGCTCCAACCGGCCTTGCCGTCGACTTCGTCGATCACGGTCTTCTTGACCTGACCGACCAGATCCGGTGCGAAATTCCGGTCGGTCGCGACGAGGTCCGCCTCGTCGGACACGCTCACCCCGGGAATGGCACCGAGCACACCGGCGACCTGTTCGTAATCGTCCGACCGCAACCGGGTGACGAGGTAGTCGCCCTTGACCGCCGTCGCCGATTCGGCGATCGACTGCGCGGTGAGCGTGTTGTCGAACGTGACGAGCGCCGACGCGAGGGACTGGGCGCTGCCGATCACGTTGCCCGACTGCGCCGCATCGAACTTCACGCGGTACACCACGCCGGGGACGAGGACGTCCGAACCGGAATGCTCGTTGACCCGCGCCCGGGGGGCTGCGGTGGAACGCAGCGACATCGTCTGCCGGTCCCCCAGCCGGGGATGGACGTTCGTGGAACTCCACCGCACGGCCCAGTCGCCGCCGCGCCGCCCCATCTGCAGTTCACCCGAATACGCCCAGACCCGGTTCTTCGGCAGATGCCATTCGTACGTGTACCCGACGGTGGCCGTGTCACCGCTGACGTCGACGTCCGTCGTCCGGGCGTCGAGCGACTCGGCCTGCAGCGACGTCCACGCGGACTCGAGGGCCTGGCGGGCCACGTCCGGGCGATCCGACAGGTCGGCGGCCTGCTCCGAATCCTGCTCGGCGAACGCCGTCAGAAACGCCTGCGCCGCCGGTTCCGGACCGTCCGGTCTCGGCGTGCACGCGGCGAGACCCACCGTCAGCACAGCGGCGCCGCAGAGGGCGATCGCCTGGACGACGCGGGAGCGAGAGTGTGGCCGCAGATTCATCGCCGCCCATGCTATGTCGGCGGACACCGCCGACACGGTAGGCGGGCCAGCGCGTCAGTCCAGGAGAATTGTGGCGAACGTCGCGACCTGCCTGAAGCCGATGCGTGCGTACGCGCTCCGGGCCACCGTGTTGAAACTGTTGACGTAGAGACTGGCGATGCGGCCCTCCGCGATGACGGCCTCCGCGACCGTCGCGGTGCCCGCCGCGCCGAACCCGTGCCCGCGGTACATCGGGTGCACCCAGACGCCCTGGATCTGCCCGACCCGCGCGGACACCGAACCGACCTCGGCCTTGAACACCACCTGATCGTCCTCGAATCTCGCCCACGCCCGGCCTGCGGCGATGAGATTGGCGACGCGGCGCCGGTATCCTCGACCGCCGTCGTTGGCGCGGGGGTCGATGCCGACCTCCTCGATGAACATCGCGACCGCGGCAGGCAGGTACTGCTCGAGTTCGTGCATCCGCACCTGCCGGACCAACGGATCCGGGCGGCATTGCGGCGTACTCGCCAGCGCCAGCAGCGGCTGATCGGGCCGGACCTCGCGGGCAGGCCCCCAATCCAGCTCGAGCATCTCCCACAACGGCAACGTCAACTCGGCCCGCCCGACCAGCGACGAGCACATGCGCGGCGTGCGACAGGCGCGGTCGGCGAACGCCCGCATGTCGTCGATGCTGCCGCGCAGCGGCACGAAATTCGCACCGGAGAAGCACAACGATTCGAGCGGCCCGCCCCGACTCCACAACTCTCCGTGGATCATCCGGGGATCGATACCGCCCTCTTCTACGCGAGCGGCAACCATGCAGGCGGCGACAGGATCGGCGTCGAGAACGCGGAGCACGTGTGCTGCGTCCCGACTGCTCAACTGTTTGGCACCGAGGAGCTTGAGCATCTACCCAACCTTGTCAGCTAGTGGACCTGCCCACCAGATTGCCACGAACTCGCCGGAAACGGGAGACGTTTCGTTGCCCGCTGCGGGCGCCGGGTCAGCTGACCGTCACGACGGGAGATCCGGACGTCGAATCGCCCTCCATCTCCTCCGCGATTCGCATCGCTTCCTCGATCAACGTTTCGACGATCTGCGCCTCCGGCACCGTCTTGATGACCTTGCCCTTGACGAAGATCTGGCCCTTGCCGTTGCCGGACGCGACACCCAGATCGGCCTCGCGGGCCTCACCGGGACCGTTGACGACACAACCCATGACGGCCACGCGCAGCGGGATCTCCATGCCCTCGAGTCCGGCGGTCACCTCGTCGGCCAACGTGTACACGTCGACCTGGGCCCGCCCGCACGACGGGCAGGACACGATCTCGAGCTTCCGGGGCCGCAGGTTCAGCGACTGCAGGATCTGCGTGCCGACCTTGATCTCCTCGGCGGGCGGGGCGGACAGCGACACCCGGATGGTGTCGCCGATGCCGTCGGCCAACAGTGCGCCGAACGCCACCGCCGACTTGATCGTGCCCTGGAACGCGGGACCGGCCTCGGTCACCCCCAGGTGCAGCGGGTAGTCGCACTGCGCCGCCAGCTGCCGGTAGGCCTCGACCATGATCACCGGGTCGTTGTGCTTCACCGAGATCTTGATGTCGCCGAACCCGTGTTCCTCGAACAGTCCCGCCTCCCACAGCGCGGACTCGACAAGCGCCTCCGGAGTGGCCTTGCCGTACTTCTGCATCAGCCGCGGGTCGAGGGATCCGGCGTTCACGCCGATGCGGATCGGGATGCCGGCGTCTCCTGCCGCCTTCGCGACCTCCTTGACGCGTCCGTCGAACTCCTTGATGTTGCCGGGGTTCACGCGGACGGCCGCGCAGCCCGCCTCGATGGCCGCGAAGATGTATCGCGGCTGGAAGTGGATGTCGGCGATGACCGGGATCTGGCTCTTCTTCGCGATCGTCGCGAGCGCGTCGGCGTCCTCCTGACGCGGGCAGGCGACGCGCACGATGTCGCAACCGGATGCCGTGAGTTCGGCGATCTGCTGCAGCGTAGCGTTGACGTCGTGGGTCTTGGTGGTGCACATCGACTGCACGGATACCGGGAAGTCGCTGCCGACACCGACAGATCCGACCTGGAGCTGGCGAGTCTTGCGGCGAGGTGCGAGAACGGCGGCCGGGCCTTCGGGCATACCCAATCCGACAGGGCTGGTCACGTGGGTGCCTTCTTTCGTAGCTTCAAGTCCGAGTTTAGCGTTCACTGGAAGAGCTTGATCGGGTTGACGATGTCGGCGGTCAGTGTGAGAAGCATGTATGCGCCGCCTATGACGATCACCACATAGGTGACGGGCAGGAGCTTCATGTAGTCGACGGGTCCGCCGCGCGGAAGTCCGCGCCTGCCGCGGAACCAGTCCCGGACCCGCTCGTAGATTGTGACCGCCATGTGCCCGCCGTCGAGCGGCAGCAGTGGCAGGAGGTTGAACATTCCGAGGAAGAAGTTCAGGCTCGCGAGCAGCAGCACGAACGCTTCCCAGATGCCCTGTTCGGCGATCTGACCGCCGATGACGCTGGCGCCGTACACCGAGATCGGGGTCTCCGGGTCGCGTTCGCCGCCGGTCACCGCGTGCCACAGGTCGACCGCCTTGCTCGGCATCTGCACCATCCGCTCGGCGGTCATCGCGAACATGTCGCCGGTGAACTCGAACGACGCGGGAACCGCCGAGAGCGCCGAGTGCTCGACGACGCTCGGGGTCGCGCCGATGCCGATCGCACCGACCGTCGCCTCGTGCGGTTCGGTCTCGCCCTTCTCCTGGACCCAGCGCTGCACCTGCTGGACCGGGACGACGATCGTCTGTTCCTCGCCGTCCCGCTCGATCGTGAAGTCGACCGGGCCGGACAGCAAGCGGGTCGCGGCGGCCACGTCGGCAAACGTGGCCGTGTCCTTGCCGTCGACCGCGGTGATGACGTCGCCGGTCCTGATGCCCGCCTGCTCGGCGGGGCCCGGGCCGGTGCACTCGGACAGGGCGTAGTCGGGGCCGGGACCCTGGGTCGGCGCAGCGCATCCGACCGACCCGACGACCGCGTCGGTGGACCGGTTCAGATCGGGCAGCCCCCAGCCGACGGCGAGGACGTAGACCAGCACGAGGCCGAGGACGAAGTTCATGCCGATGCCGCCGGACATCACCGCGAGGCGCTTCCAGGTCGGCTTCTTGTACATGGCCCGGTCTTCTTCGTCCGGTTCGAGTTCGTCCAGCGCCGTCATCCCGGCGATGTCGCAGAACCCGCCGAGCGGGAGCGCCTTGAGCCCGTACTCGGTCTCACCGCGGCGGAAGGAGAAGATCTTGGGTCCGAAGCCGATGAAGTACCGGCGGACCTTCATGCCGGTGGCCTGCGCCACCCACATGTGTCCCGCTTCGTGAAGTGCGATCGACAACGCGATCCCGAGGGCGAAGAGAACAACGCCCACTGCGAACACCATGCAGTTCTAGCCTTCCTGCTTCACGAGCTGACGTGCTCGCTCACGTGCCCAGCCGTCGGCGGCCAGTACGTCTTCCACGGTAGCCGGTGGCGCCGACCACTCGTCCGCCTCGGACAGCACGGAGGCGACGGTGCGGACGATGCGCGGGAACCGGATGATCCCGTCCAAGAATGCCTGAGCCGCGACCTCGTTCGCAGCGTTGTACACGGCGGTGAGGCATCCGCCACCCTTGCCCGCCTCGCGGGCGAGGTCGACGGCAGGGAAAACCTGCGAGTCGAGTGGCTCGAACTCCCAGCTGGACGCGGTGCTGAAATCGCAGGCCGCGGCGGCGCCCGCGACCCGGTGCGGCCAGCCGAGGGCCAGCGCGATCGGGAGCTTCATGTCCGGGGGGCTGGCCTGCGCGAGCGTCGAGCCGTCGGTGAACGTGACCATCGAGTGCACGATGGACTGCGGGTGCACGGTGACGTCGATCCGGTCGTAGTCGACGCCGAACAGCAGGTGGGTCTCGATCAGTTCGAGCCCCTTGTTGACGAGGGTCGCCGAGTTCAGCGTGTTCATCGGCCCCATCGACCACGTGGGGTGGGCGCCGGCCTGCTCGGGTGTCACCGATTCCAGCCGATCGGCCGTCCAACCGCGGAACGGCCCGCCCGAGGCGGTGAGGACCAGGCGGTCCACCTCGCCGGCGCTGCCGCCGCGCAGGCACTGGGCCAGCGCCGAGTGCTCGGAGTCGACCGGCACGATCTGCCCCGGCGCCGCGGCCGCCGTCACGAGGGGCCCACCTGCGACGAGCGACTCCTTGTTGGCCAGCGCGAGCCGCGCACCGGACTCGAGCGCGGCCAGTGTCGGCTCCAGGCCCAGCGAACCGACCAGTGCATTGAGGACGACGTCCGCTTCCGTCGTGCGCACGAGTTCGGTGACGGCGTCCGGCCCGCTCAGCACCCCGGGCCGATCCAGCGCGGCCGCCGCGCGCGGATCCGCGACTGCGACCGACGACACACCCGTCTCACGAATCTGCCGGGTCAACAGTTCGACGTTTCCGCCGCCGGCCGCGAGCCCCACCACCGTGAACTTGTCCGGGTTGGCGGCCACCACCTCCAACGCCTGGGTGCCGATCGAACCTGTGCTGCCGAGCAGCAGGACGCGGGTGGGCCTGTTTTCATCCACCCACCCATTGTTCCTGATGAAATGCGGACCGCCCGCCACGGATGGCCCCACTACATACGACGGACGGTCGTATGTCACGATATGTCGAGTAGCGCAACCGAATCTGCAGGAGGATCGATCGTGGCCGGAACCCAGTTGGAGCCCTCGTCCAGCGACCCCATCGTGGCCGCACACATCGACACCGCGGAGGTCCCGTCGGCAGCATGGGGCTGGAGCGGTGAGGCGCCGAAGACGTTCCGATTCTTCGGATGGTTCTTCGCCGTGTTCCTGCTGCTCATGATCATCGGCAACCACAGGGGTTTCGTCGAGGACCTGTGGCTGATCGGCTGCGCAGCCGTGATGTTCTTCATCCTCATTCGCGACATCGTCCTGCGGCGCAAGCCCCGGTAGCACCGAACCACGAACGAAACCCCTCGTCCCGATCACTCGGGGACGAGGGGTTTCGTCGTATCGGCCTGCGCTGCGGACGCTCAGTTCTCGGCGGCGAGCTGCCCGCAAGCGGCGGCGATCTCCTGGCCACGGGTGTCCCGCACCGTGCAGGACACCCCCTGCGCCAGCACGCGCCGGACGAATTCCTTCTCCACCGGCTTCGGGCTCGCGTCCCACTCACTGCCCGGTGTGGGGTTCAGCGGGATCAGATTCACGTGCACCAGCGGTCCGAGCGCCTTGCGCAGCTTCTTGCCCAGCAGGTCGGCGCGCCACGGCTGATCGTTCACGTCCCGGATCAGCGCGTACTCGATGGAGACCCGGCGACCGGACTTGTCCGCGTAGTAGCGGGCGGCGTCGAGGACCTCCGCCACCGACCAGCGGTTGTTCACCGGGACCAGGGTGTCGCGCAGTTCGTCGTCCGGGGTGTGCAGGGACACGGCCAGCGTCACGCTGAGATCCTCGTCCGCGAGCTTGCGGATGGCGGGCGCCAAGCCCACCGTCGACACCGTCACGGAGCGTTGCGACAACCCGAGACCTTCGGGGGCGGGCGAGGTGATGCGGCGGACGGCGGCGACCACGCGCTTGTAGTTGGCGAGCGGCTCCCCCATCCCCATGAACACGACGTTCGACAACCGGCCCGGGCCGCCGTGGACGTCACCGTCGCGCAGGGCGGCCGCGGCGGCACGCACCTGGTCGACGATCTCGGCGGTCGACAGGTTGCGCTGCAGCCCGCCCTGCCCGGTCGCGCAGAACGGGCACGCCATTCCGCACCCGGCCTGACTGGAGATACACAGCGTCGCGCGGTCCGGGTAGCGCATGAGGACGCTCTCGAGCAGCGTCCCGTCGTTCGCCTTCCAGAGCGTCTTGCGGGTGTCGCCGCCGTCGCAGGCCAGGTGTTTGACGGCGGTGAGCAGCGTCGGGAACAGCGCCGCGCCCACCTGCTCGCGCACGGCGGCGGGAAGGTCGGTCATCTTCTCCGGATCCGCCTCGAGCCGCGCGTAGTACTGACGGGCCAGCTGGTCGGCCCGGAACCCGGGCAGACCCAGCTCCTTGACGGCCTCCCGCCGCTCGGTGGAGTCGAGGTCCGCGAGATGCTTGGGGGGCATCCCACGCCGGGGCGCGGTGAAAACGAGGGGAAGCGAGACAGCCATAGTTTCTCCATTGTCCCATTGATTCGGGGGTCGTTGTCGTGCGGATGCCTGATCGACGTCGATTCGCCGCCCGATGCGCATGCGGAACCCGCCCAGGTGGGTGAAGATCAACTCATGTCGACAACACCGGACGACCCTTCGAACTTCCCACCGGACGTCCCGGCCGGTCGCGCTCCGGGCACTGAACCGGTGCCCGCGGACCCGACGCACCCCGACACGACACCGGCAGGCACGGAGCACCCCGACGTCGCCCGCCGCAAGGGGATCAAGCACACCCGGGTGGGTGCCACCTGGACCGGCCTGGTGATCGGAATCGTCGTTCTGGTACTGCTTCTCGTCTTCATCCTGCAGAACCTCGACAGCGTGACCCTCGAACTGTTCGCCTGGGAATTCACGCTCCCGCTGGGCGTCACCTTGCTGTTCGCGGCAATCGCAGGCGCGGTGATCATGGCCCTCGCTGGCGGTGTCCGCATCATCCAGATCCGGCGGGCCGCGAACCGGCAGCGGCGTCTGAACAGTAATTTCTAACTGAACAATAGTTACGCAAGTGGATTGCGCCGGCCCCCTGCGAGCAGAATTACTGTCGTGGATATCACCGGAACGGCACAACTGTGAAGGCCGACATGGAGACGACTGTGGCACCGCGCATCGCAGCTGAACAAGCACGATCCTGGCTGCTGGTTCCCGCCGGCAAACCCGAGGGGTTCGAGGCTGCCCACACCAGCGCCGCCGACGCGGTGATCCTCGACCTCGAGGACGCCGTCACTCCCGATCGCAAACCCCAGGCCCGGGCCGACGTGGTCGCCTGGCTCGGCGAGAACCGCCGCGCGTGGGTGCGGATCAACGACGCCACCACCCCATACTGGGCGGACGACCTGGCAGCCCTACACGGCGTGCCCGGACTCGAAGGCGTCATGCTCGCGAAGACCGAGAGCGGCATGCAGGTCGACGCCACCGCCGAGCGACTTCCCGAGGGCACGAAGGTGCTCGCCCTCGTCGAATCCGCGATGGGACTCGAGGCCGCACCCGAGATCGCCCGGACCGAGGCCACCTTCCGGCTGGCGTTCGGCAGCGGCGACTTCCGTCGCGACACCGGCATGGACGACTCACCGCTGGCGATGGCGTATCCCCGCTCCCGGCTGACGGTCGCCAGCCGGGCCGCCCGGATCGCACCGCCGATCGACGGCCCCACCCTCGGCACCGACGTCGACGCCCTGATCCGCGCGTCGGCGCTCACCCTGTCGATGGGTATGACCGGGAAACTGTGCATGACCATCGCGCAGACGGCGCCGGTCAACGACGCGCTGAGCCCGTCCCCGGCGGAGGCCGAATGGGCACGGGACGTGATCGCGGACCTCGGCGAGGACGGTTCCCGGGTGCGGGACGGCAGCGACCTCCCCAAGCTGGCGAAGGCCAAGAAGATCAACGCGCTCGCGAAGCTCTTCCACATCGCATCGCGGTAACGACACCGGTCAGAGCAATTCCAGCCCGGCGGGCTTTCGGCGAACGTGCACGCGGTAGCGCACGTCGAGAGCCACGCCGGGTGTCTGCGCGAATGCCGTGGACGCCGTCTTCTTCGTGAACTCGATGCCGAGGACTGCGCGCAGCGCTTCCCGGTTCGGGAAGCGCCATCGTGTCTCGACTCGGGCCAGGTCGAACCCCTGCGCCGCGAAGAAGGCCTCCACGGCCGCGGGGTGGTATCGCGGCAGGTCGGTGCGCATCCACTCCCCGTAGGGATGCGCCGTCGCATCGAGATCGACCACGACCAGTGCGCCGCCCGGGCGCAGCACCCGCATCGCCTCGCGGATTCCGCGGCCGCAACCCGGCCCGAAGAAATACGCGGTCCGCGCGTGCACGACGTCGACGGTCGCGTCGCCCAGAGGGGTGCCCTCCGCCGAGCCGGCGAGCACGCGGACGTTCGGCAGGTGCCCCACGCGGGCGCGGGCGCGTTCCAGAAGCGGCGAATGCGGTTCGATGCCGTAGACCGTCGCCGCGGACTCGGCGAAGACCGGGAGATGGAAACCGGTGCCGCAGCCCACGTCGGCGACGACGCCGCCCGTCCAGTCCACGGCCCCGCGCAAGTGCCGGAAGATCGCACCGTCCACGTCCTGGGCACGATTCTCCACCTCGTACCACTCCGGCCAGTGCCAGATGTTCGGGCTGGGAATGGTCACGACAGCGCGGTCACACGAGGACCGTGAGCACCAGCCACGTCACGAACGCCGACGGCAGCAGGGAATCGAGACGGTCCATGATCCCGCCGTGCCCGGGAAGCAGAGTGCCCATGTCCTTGATTCGCAGCTCGCGCTTGACCTGAGATTCGATGAGATCGCCGAGCGTGGCGGTGACCACCAGCACGATGCCGAGGAGCACACCGATCATCGAATTCTCGTCGAGGATCAGTGTGACCGTCAGCAGGCTTCCGATCACGCAGAACAGCAGCGACCCGAAGAACCCTTCCCACGACTTCTTGGGGCTTATCGCCGGCACCATCGGATGCTTGCCGAACAGCACACCCGCCGCATAACCGCCCACGTCGGAGCAGACCACGCCGATCATCAGGCACAGCACCCGCCCGGCGCCGTCGTCCTGCAGCACCATCAGCACGGCGAACGACGCCAGCAACGGGATCCAGGACGCCACGAACACGGTGATCGCCGTGTCCCGGAGGAAGTTCTGCGGCGTCGCCTTCAACCCGTGGTCGAACAGGCGCCAGACCATGCAGACCAGCACCGTGCCCGCGAAGGCGCTGAGCACGCCGACCGGACCGAACGGCCACCCGAGCCACAGGATCGCCTGGCCCCCGGCGATCAGCGGAATCCGGGGGGCGCTGATACCGGCCTCCCGGAGCCGCTTCGTGACCTCCCACGTGGCGACGGCCATCGCGACCGCGACGACCCCGATCCACACCAGGGGGACGTAGACGAGGATCAGGATGAGCGCGACGCCGAGTCCGACGCCGACGCCGATCGCCGCGGGGAGATTACGCCCGGCCTTGGATTTCGCGGCCGTGGCCGCCTCCGGCGCGGGCTTCCCCTCGGAGACCGGTCCCGAGGGGTCGCCCTCGGAGATGGGTCCTCCTGGGGTCCCGTGTTCTGCTGGCACGGTCACTGTCCCCGATCCACTCCTCGTCTCGTGACTAAACTTCCAGTAACTCGGCTTCCTTGTGCTTCACCAGTTCGTCGACCTGCGCGACGTACCGGGCGGTCGTCTTGTCGAGTTCCTTCTCGGCCCGCCCGACCTCGTCCTCGCCGGCCTCGCCGTCCTTCTGGATCCGGGACAGCTCGTCCATCGCCTTGCGGCGCACGTTGCGCACGGACACCTTCGCGTCCTCGCCCTTCGACTTCGCCTGCTTCACCAGTTCGCGGCGGCGTTCCTCGGTGAGCTGGGGAACGGAGATGCGGATCAGGTTTCCGTCGTTGGACGGGTTCACGCCCAGGTCCGAGTTCCGGATCGCCGTCTCGATGGCGTTCAGCTGCGAGGCCTCGTACGGCTTGACGACGACGAGTCGCGCTTCCGGCACGTTGATGCTGGCGAGCTGCGTGATCGGGGTGAACGCGCCGTAGTAGTCGATTCCGATGCGGTTGAACATGCCAGGATTCGCGCGGCCCGTGCGGATCGACCCGAGATCGTCCTTGGCCACCGTGACAGCCTTCTCCATCTTCTCCTCGGCTTCGAAGAGAGCTTCATCAATCACGGCCGTTCCTCCATGTCGTTCTGCATCGATTCGTCACTGCCTCTGTTTCGAGAAAACCCTGTGTCGAGCGTGGCACGCGCGTCATGACTTGACGAGCGTTCCGATCTTCTCACCGGACACCGCCCGAGCGATATTCCCCTCGGTCAGCAGATTGAACACCATGATCGGCATCTGGTTGTCCATACACAGGCTGAAGGCCGTCGCGTCGGCCACCTTCAGCTCCTGCTCGATGACCTCACGGTGCGTGATCTGCGTGTACATCGTCGCGTTCGGGTCGAGGTTCGGGTCCGCGGTGAACACACCGTCGACGGCCTTGGCCATCAGCACCACCTCGGCACCGATCTCGAGGGCCCGCTGCGCCGCGGTCGTGTCGGTCGAGAAGTACGGCATGCCCATGCCGGCGCCGAAGATCACGACGCGCCCCTTCTCGAGGTGACGCTGGGCGCGCAGCGGAATGTACGGTTCCGCCACCTGACCCATGGTGATCGCCGTCTGCACGCGGCTGTCGATGCCCTCTTTCTCCAGGAAGTCCTGCAGAGCAAGGCAATTCATGACCGTGCCGAGCATGCCCATGTAGTCGGAACGCGCGCGGTCCAAACCTCGCTGCTGCAGTTCCGCACCACGGAAGAAGTTGCCGCCGCCGATGACCACCGCCACCTGCACCCCGGATCGCACGACCTCCGCGATCTGCTCCGCGACCTTGGTCACCACGTCGGGGTCGAGACCGACCTTGCCACCACCGAACATTTCTCCGCCGAGTTTGAGAAGGACTCGATGGAATCCCGGACGTTCGTTGGCTGGTTCGGACATTGCTCTCCTCAGTTCCACAGCACTCGTCGATTTCGACAGCGGCCGAGCGCACCCATGCGGCTACCCGGCCCATACAGACGGCCATCCTCATCCTGCCTCATCAGGACGGTGGCGGTATACGTAGGCCCCGCCGGGCGAGCGCACTCGTCCGACGGGGCCATACGACTCACACGACTTCCTACGAAGCACCGACCTCGAAGCGGACGAAGCGCTTGATGGTCACGCCGGCCTCGTCGAGGATCGCCTTGACGGACTTCTTGGAGTCCTGGACCGAGGACTGCTCGGTCAGCACGACGTCCTTGAAGTAGCCGTTGACGCGGCCTTCGATGATCTTCGGCAGAGCCTGCTCCGGCTTGCCCTCGGCGCGCGCGGTCTCCTCGGCGATGTGACGCTCGTTGGCGACGATGTCCTCGGGGACCTCGTCGCGCGTGACGTACTTGGCCTTGAGCGCCGCGACCTGCATGGCGGCGCCGCGAGCGGCCTCCGCAGCAGCGTCGCCCTCACCGGTGTATTCGACGAGGACGCCGACGGCGGGCGGCAGGTCGGCGCTGCGCTTGTGCAGGTAGACCGCGACCGGTCCGTCGAAGGAAGCGATCTTGCTCAGGACGAGCTTCTCGCCGATCTTCGCGGACTGCTCCTGGATGACGGTGTCGACCGTCTTGCCGTCGAGCTCGAGCGCCTTGAGGGCGTCGACGTCGGCGGGCTTCGCTGCTGCGGCGACCGTGACGATCGACTCGGCGAGCTTCAGGAAGTCCTCGTTCTTCGCGACGAAGTCCGTCTCGCAGTCGAGCTCGAGCAGGACGCCGTCCTTGGAAACGACCAGGCCCTCGGCCGTGGTGCGCTCGGCACGCTTGCCCACGTCCTTGGCGCCCTTGATGCGCAGCTGCTCGACAGCCTTGTCGAAGTCACCCTCGGCCTCAGCGAGAGCGTTCTTGCAGGCCATCATTCCGGAGCCGGTGAGCTCGCGGAGCCGCTTGACGTCAGCGGCGGTGTAGTTCGCCATGGTGAGCGAGCCTCCTCATATGTCTGTTGGGACGTAAGTCAGGGTAGTACTCGGGGCAGACCGTGAAACGGCCCTGACCAAAGATCTCTTGGTCAGGGCCGTTTGCATCGGATCAGGCCTCGGTGGAGGGAGCCTCTGCTGCGGGGGCCTCGGCAGCCGGAGCCGCCTGCGCCTCAGCTGCGGGAGCGGCCTCTGCTGCGGGCGCTGCCTGCGAGAGCAGTTCCTGCTCCCACTCGGCGAGGGGTTCACCGGCGCCGGCCTCGGGCTTCGCGTCCTTGTCGGAGCTCAGTCCGGCGCGGGCCTGCACGCCCTCGGCCACCGCGGAAGCGACGACCTTGGTGAGCAGGGCGGCGCTGCGGATGGCGTCGTCGTTGCCCGGGATCGGGTAGTCGACGAGGTCGGGGTCGCAGTTGGTGTCCAGGATCGCGATGACCGGGATGTTCAGCTTGCGAGCCTCGGCAACCGCCAGGTGCTCCTTGTTGGTGTCGACGACCCACACCGCGGAGGGGACCTTGGCCATGTCGCGGATACCACCGAGAGTGCGGTCCAGCTTGGTCATCTCACGCGTGAGCATGAGGATTTCCTTCTTGGTGCGACCCTCGAAGCCACCGGTCTGCTCCATCGCCTCGAGCTCCTTGAGGCGGAGAAGACGCTTGTGGACGGTGGTGAAGTTGGTGAGCATGCCGCCGAGCCAACGCTGGTTGACATAGGGCATCCCGACGCGAGTGGCCTCGGCCGCGATGGACTCCTGGGCCTGCTTCTTGGTGCCGACGAAGAGAACGGTGCCGCCGTGGGCAACGGTCTCCTTGACGAATTCGTACGCCTTGTCGATGTACGTCAGCGTCTGCTGCAAGTCGATGATGTAGATGCCGTTGCGGTCGGTGAAGATGAATCGCTTCATCTTCGGGTTCCAGCGACGGGTCTGGTGACCGAAGTGCGTGCCGCTGTCCAGCAGCTGCTTCATTGTTACGACAGCCATGGCTGTGTATCTCTCTTTCATTCCGGTTGATGCCGAACGTCGGTGACGTTCCGCCCTGGCGCCCGTGAATCGTCGGACTCCCATCGAAATGCGAGACCAGCCGACGATCCGTACACTGCGCGGACGCGCGAAGTCGGACTGTGCGAACACAGACCGCTCGATCAGTGTACGGCCTCCACGCCCCACGCCCTAACCGCCCCTGACACACCCGGTCCACGCGTGCAAGGGTTCTGCGGAATCTGTGGACGAAACGGAATCCATCCACAATGTCGTCCGCCGCCCGATTCTTGCCCCGACGTGCGGGATCGTCGAGTCATGACGAAGTTCGGGGCGATCCTGCGGGTCCTGACGGCGGCGGTTACGGCGACGACCCTCCTGAGCGCCGCGGTTCTCCTCGGCCCGCCCGCCGATGCCGCACCGACCGGCGATTTCGACTGGCCGCTGCACCCGCGGCCGCGAGTAGTGCGGGCATTCGACAATCCCGAGCACGACTGGCTTCCCGGCCATCGCGGCGTGGATCTGGGTGGCGTCCCCGACGAGGCGGTGTTGTCCGCGGGCGCGGGCATCGTGGTGTTCGCCGGCACAGTCGCGGGCAAGCCCGTCGTCTCCGTCGACCACCCGGGAGGTCTGCGCACCACGTACGAACCGGTGACCGCCCGGGTCACCCCCGGGCTGCGCGTCGGCCGCGGCACCGTCCTCGGGACACTCGAACCCGGGCACCCGGGCTGCATCGCCCCCGTCGCCGCGTGCCTGCACTGGGGTCTGCGCCGCGACCGCGAATACCTCGACCCCCTCGGACTCGTCCGGGTGGCACCGGTACGGCTCGAACCCGTCGGCGGCGGCTAACGCCACTCGGCGACAGCGTGTCTGCCCGCCGACTCCGGGAAGTCGTCCGCAACCATCGCGGCGAGTTCGACGAACGCCTTGCGTGTCTCGGGACGCAGCAGATCCAGATCCACGACCGAACCCTCGGCGAGGTGCTCGTCGAACGGCACCACCTTCACGGCCCGGCACCGGAGCAGGAAATGGTTGGTCAGCTCCGTCATGTCGATCATGCTCGACCCCGGCCGGGCGGCACTGATCACGACGACGGTGCGGGACACGAGGTGCCCGTAACCGTGGTGCTGCAGCCAGTCCAGCGTGGCGGCGGCACTGCGGGCGCCGTCGATCGCGGGCGAACTCACCAGCACCAGGGAATTGGCGAGTTGCAGAACACCGTTCATCGCCGAATGCATGATGCCGGTGCCGCAGTCGGTGAGGATGATGTTGTAGTACACCTGCAGGATGTCGATGACCCGCCGGTAGTCGTCCTCGCTGAACGCCTCGGAGATCGCCGGGTCCTGCTCGCTCGCGAGCACCTCGAGGCGGCTCGGCGCCTGCGACGTGTGAGCCCGCACATCCGAATAGCGCAAGATGTCCGGCTCCGCCGCGATGAGGTCACGGACCGTCGAATGTGTCTGCAGGGGAACCCGTTGCGCGAGCGTCCCGAAGTCGGGGTTGGCGTCGACGGCGATCACGCAGTCGCCGCGCAACGACGCGAACGTCGAACCGAGCCCGATCGTGGTCGTCGTCTTCCCGACGCCGCCCTTCAAGGACAGGAACGCAATTCGATAGTCCCCCTGGATCGGCTGCCGGATCCGGTCGAGGACTGCCGCGTCGCGAGCCTCCCCCGCCGACTCCCCCGGGTTCACCGTTCCCCCGGTGAGCCGGTGCAGTCCGCGCCGCCATCCCCGGCTCGGCGCCTTGCGCGCCCGCTTCAGGAGCGCATCCGCCACCAGATCCTGATTGGTCACCTGATGCTGACTCGGCGCGGGAGTGGGATCGTCCCAGGACTGCTGCCCCCACGGATCCGCCGCGGCATCGCCCACCGGGGCGCCGCCACCGTCGTTCAGCCAGGACGGCTGCGATCGAGTCAAGTCTTCGCGGTCCACTGTTCCCCCGGGATAGTGCAGAAACAACTGCAGATTCGAGGGGCGACGCTACCAAATCGGGTCAGGCCCGGGGATGCGCCTGATCGTGCGCCGCACGCAGCCTGCCCGGAACCGTCCGTCGCGAGTGCGGGCTGCCGGATGGTCGCTGCTCAGAGAGGCAGCAGTCGACTCGGGCGGGGCAAAAATCGAGCAGCCGCGCCGCTACAGTTCTTTTGTGCAGCGAACGATCTCCATCCCGATGTTGTGTGTTCTGGCGTTACTGTCCGCGATCGCCCCACTGGCCACCGACATGTATCTCCCCGGTCTTCCCCTGATGACGGAGAGCCTGAACACGTCGGCGCCGAGCGTGCAGCTGACACTGACCACCTTCATGGCGGGGCTCGGGATCGGCCAGCTCGTGGTCGGACCGTTGTCGGACGGTCTCGGACGCCGTCGCCTGCTGATCGGCGCCACCGTCGTGACGACCCTCGCCGCGATGGCCTGCGCTCTCGCCCCGACCGTCGAAACCCTCATCGCCGCACGACTTTTCCAGGGACTGAGCGGCGGCGCGGCGATCGTGCTCGCGCGCGCCTGCATCGCCGACCGGGCCCGCGGGGACAGCGCCGCACGGCTCTTCAGCATCATGATGATCATCGGCGGCGTCGCACCGGTGGTCGCACCGCTGCTGGGTGGGGCCCTGCTCGGGCCGGTCGGCTGGCGAGGGATCTTCTGGGTCCTCACCGCCGCCGGGGTGGCGATGTTCGCGGGCGTGCTGATCCTCGTCCCGGAGACGCTTCCCCCGGAGAACCGGCACGGCGGCGGGCTCACTGCCCTCGTCCGGAACCTGCACTACGTCGTCGGCAACCGCGTCTACCTGGGTTACGCGTTCACGTTCATGTTCGGGTTCGTCGCACTCTTCTCGTACATCTCTGCGTCGCCGTTCGTCGTGCAGAACGTCCTCGGCCTCAGTCCGGGGCAGTTCTCGATGGTGTTCGCGGTGAACGCGGCCGGGATGGTGAGTGCCGCGATCGTGAACACGCGACTCGTGGGCACGTTCCATGCCCGGCAGCTGCTGCGTTTCGGGGTCACGCTGCTCCTGGCGGCGGGCGCGGTGCTGCTGCTCGCCGCGACAACGATCGATACGCCGCCCTGGTGGGCGATCCTGATCCCGCTGTTCGTCTCCGTGTCGAGCATCGGTTTCGTGATGGGCAACGCGACGGCGCTGGCTCAGGGCGAGGTGACGAAGGCGTCCGGCACCGGGTCCGCGCTCCTCGGGGCCGGCCAGTTCGGGCTCGCCGCGGTGGTCTCGCCGCTCGTCGGCATCGACGGACCCGACAGTGCCGTGCCGATGGCCGTCGCGATCCCGTCGGCGGGTGCCGTGGCCATGCTGTCGCTGTTGGTGCTGACGCGGCGGACGCACACCTCGTAGCGCCTCCGCCGTGCCAGCGGGTCAGCGTGTCAGCGTGTCAGCGTGTCAGCGTGTCAGCGAGAGGCACCCTCGCTCGCGGTGAGCTCGGACTTCCACACCCGGAAGCCTTCCTCGGTGCGACCGCGGCGCCAGTATCCGGAGATCGACGCGGCCGAAGCGGGGACGCCCCGCTCGTTGCGCACGTAGGAGCGGAGGTTCTGCATCACGGCCTGCGCCTCACCGTGAATGAACACCTGCGCGTTTCCGGGCAGCCATTCGGCGCCACAAACCGCCGCGACAAGGGGGGCATTGCCTCCCGACGCCTCTTCCCCGATCCGGTCCGCCGTGTCGCCGCGGTGGATCCAGGTGACGTCGACGCCCGCGGGCGCGTCGAAGGCGATCTCGTCGTCCAGGCCTGCGACCTCGATGATCACCCTCCCCACCGCCGACGCGTCGAGCTTTTCGACGGACGCCGAGATGGCGGGGATCGCGGTCTCGTCGCCCGCGAGCAGGTACCAGTCGGCCGCCGGGTCCGGTGCGAATGCCCCTCCGGGGCCGCGCAGCGTCAGGACGTCACCGGCCGCCGCGGACGCCGCCCACGGTCCGGCGACACCGGCGTCGCCGTGGACCACGAAGTCGATGGCGATCTCCCGCGTCACCGGGTCCACGGACCGGATCGTGTAGGTGCGCAGCACGGGCGCTTCGGGGCTTCCGAATTCGAGTTTCGCGTAGGCGTCGGTGAAGGCGTTGGGAACGAAACTGTCGAATCCCGGGTCGCCGAGGATTACCCGCACCATGTGCGGGGTCAGCCATTCGGTCCGGAGCACGGTCAGCGTTGCAGTCGGCTTTGCCACAGGCATCTCTCCAATGAACTCAAGTTGGTTAGTGTTACCTAACTACGGTACAGGAGAGACTGCCGGCGGCGGCCGGAGTCGCCTACGAGCCGGAAGCGAACAACAGGCTCAATACCTGCGCGACGAAGTTCCGCCACAAATCCTCGGCTGACCCCATATCTCACTCCTTACGTGACGCTGATCCACCTGTGGGCATCGCATGTTGTGAGGTGCGTTCCAGAGACGTTTCTACTCCACCTCGTCGCCGATCGGTCGGTTCGACTCACCCTTTCGGCAGGCCGGGCGCGCCGAACAGTCTTACCCCGCGACATACTTCGGCCCTTGCCTATATTGGCATAGGCCGATACAAAGGGTATGTGCATGCGTTCGACGTACTCGGCGACCCCGTCCGCCGGCGGATCATGGAACTCCTGTCGGAGGGCGAACTCTCGGCCGGTCAGGTGACCGAAGTCGCAGCCGCAGAGTTCGGGATCTCACAGCCGACGGTGTCCGGGCACCTTCGCGTGCTGAGGGAGAACGGGTTCGCCACCGTCCGTCGCGAAGGCACCAGGCGCCTCTACGCGGTCGAGTCGGCGCCGCTGCAGGAAGTGGATCGATGGCTCGACGGGTTCCGCCGGTTCTGGAGCCAGCCGCTCGACGCCCTGGCCACCGAACTCGCCCGCGGGAGTGGTCAGGACCGCCGGCCGAGCCGGTCCGCACACCCCGAATCATCGACAGAAGGAGACCGACAGTGAACGAGATCGCCGGTCAGGACACCAGCCTGACGACAGTGCAGCGGAGCATGGGTAATCGCGAGATCGCCGAGGGTGCAGCGCGAACGGCGGTACTCCGACGACGCTACGACGCGCCGATCGACGACGTCTGGAATGCCATCACGACCCCGGACCGCGTCGACCGCTTCTTCCTCCCGCTCAGCGGCGACCTGCGCGCGGGCGGATCCTTCGCCCTGCAGGGCCAGGCCAGTGGGGAAATCCTGGCCTGCGACGCCCCGCATCTGCTGCGGCTGCAGTGGACTCCGCCCGGCGACCGTGGTTACAGCGACCAGGTCGAGGTCCGGCTGACCGCCGACGGTCCGGACGCGACGTGGCTGGAGTTGGAACACGCCTCCGTCGCCGACGTCTTCCGCAACGACCCGGACACGGGCTGCTACGGCGTCGGAACGGGCTGGGAAGGTCCCCTGCACTATCTCGGCGAGTACCTGCGCGGCGCCCTGCCGGACCGCCCCAGCACCGAGTGGTACACCTTCGACGAAGCCGAGGAACTGCGCCTCGCCAACTACCGCGGCACGGAATGGGCCAAGGTCGAGGCGCAGCACGCGCGGAGCACCGGCGACGCCTGAGAAGGCATTCAGGTCGCCTGCCCCCGGGGCCCGCTCCGTCTCACCGCTGCCGGGACCATCCCGTGTCGTCGCAGCCGACAAAACCCTCCATCTCCAGCAGTGGGAGTACGGCGCGGACGTGCTCGACCGCGACCCCGGACAGTTCGGACAGTTCCCGGACCCCACGCGGTCCGGCGGCCGGCAACGCCTCGTACACGAGCAGCGCGTCACCCGACAGCGCATCGAGATCGCGGACCACCTCGGGGCCGTCCCGCAGTCCGATCGGCCCGGCCTCCTCGACCACGTCGCCGGCGTTCGCGACCAACCGCGCCTCCCCCTCCCGAATCATCCGATTGCATCCGGTCGACGACGCCGACGTCACCGGACCGGGCACCGCCATCACCGGACGGCCCAGTTTGCGCGCCCAGCTCACGGTGTTCCTGGCGCCGCTGCGCCAGCCCGCCTCCACCACGACCACCCCGTCGGACAGGCTCGCCACCAACCGGTTCCGCGCCAGGAACCGATGTTTCGCCGGAGTCGTGCCCGGCGCGTACTCGCTGACCACCGCACCGTTCTGTGCGATCTGCCGCAACAGGCGCGCATGCCCCGCTGGGTACGCGCGATCCACACCACACGCCAGCACCGCCACCGTCAGGCCCCCGACGCCCAGCGCCGCACGATGCGCGGCGCCGTCGACCCCGAACGCCGCGCCCGACACGATCGTCCACCCGTCGACCGCGAGATCACCGGCAATCTCCGCCGTCACGTGCTCGCCGTACCCACTCGCCGCCCGTGTCCCCACGATCGAGATCGCCCGATCGGTGAGTTCGGCCACCGGGCGCGACCCGAGTACCCACAGCGCCAGCGGCGGGCCCTCGTCCCGCGACCGCGACAGATTCCCGAAACCGAGGAGCCGCCACTGTGGCCATTCGTCGTCGTCCGGCGTCACGAGCCGGCCACCCATCCCCGCCACCAGTTCGAGATCTTCCGCGGCCGTGTCCACGTGGGCACGGGCCACCGTGCGCTCCCCCAGCACTTCCGACAGGTCCCGCTCCCGCACGGCCCGCGCGGCCTCCTGCGGCCCCACCTCCTCCACGAGGCGGGACAGCGCCGGGCACGGCCCCTGCACCACCTTCGACAGATACGCCCACGCCAACCGGCGCGGATCGTGAACTCCACTCGGACCGTTTGCGTCACTTCGACTTTCCACCGTCATTGAAAGCTCCGATCACGAAATCCCAGTGCGGTGACCACCTGCTCCGGGCCCGGCATGGCGAGGCCCGCCAGATCGCTCACCGTCCATGCCACCCGTAGCGCACGATCGGCCCCTCGGGCCGTGATCAGCCCCTTGCGCAGCGCCCGCTCGACCGGCGCCAGCGCCGGGCGCGCCAGCCGGAACTTCTGCCGCAGGGCCGGGCCCGGCACCTCCGCGTTGGTGCGCCACCCGTAGTCGCTCCACCGCTCGCCTGCGGCGGCGCGCGCCTCGGCCACCCGCCGCCGGACGTCCTCGGTGCTCTCGCCGACCTCGTCGATGAACGCCCCGGTCGCGACGGCCTGCATCCGCACACGCAGGTCCACGCGGTCCATCAGCGGTCCCGACAACTTGCCGAGATAGCGTCGCCGGGCGGTCGGCGCGCACACGCAGTCCGCCTCCCGCGGCGGCGCGCACGGGCACGGATTGGCCGCGAGGATCAGCTGGAAACGCGCCGGGTAGCGGGCGACCCCGTCCCGTCTCGCGATCCGCACCTCCCCGTCCTCGAGTGGGGTCCGCAGGGCCTCGAGTACCTTGGTTCCGATCTCGGCGCACTCGTCGAGGAACAGCACCCCGCGGTGGGCGCGACTGACCGCACCGGGTTTCGCGACACCGCTGCCGCCGCCGACGAGTGCACTCACCGACGCCGTGTGGTGGGGTGCGATGAACGGCGGCACGTCGATGAGGGGGCGCTCGGGCGGCAGGAGTCCCGCCACCGAGTGGATTGCCGTCACCTCGAGCGATTCGCTCTCGGTGAGCGGCGGCAGAACTCCCGGAAGACGTTGCGCCAGCATCGTCTTCCCGACGCCGGGTGGGCCGGTGAGCATGAGGTGGTGTGCTCCCGCCGCCGCCACCTCGATGGCCCAGCGGGCCTCCGTCTGACCGACCACCTCGCTCAGATCGGCGCGCACCGGCTGCTCGACCCACTGCGCCGGCTCGGGGTACTCGAGATCGCGCTCCTCCCGCAGCCACGCGATCGCCGCCCTCAGATCCTGTGCGCCGAGCACCTCGACACCGCCGACCAGCCCTGCCTCGGGCAACGACTGCACCGGGACCACCACGGTTGCCCATCCCGCGTTCTTCGCCGCGAGCACCGCGGGCAGGATCCCGCGCACTGACCGGAGCCGGCCGTCGAGCGCCAGTTCGCCGAGCAGAACGGTCTCGCGCAGCCGCTGCCGCTTCACCTGTTTGGCCGCATCGAGCACGGCAGCGACGAGCGCGAGGTCGTAGACCGATCCGACCTTCGGCAGGGTTGCAGGCGACAACGCGAGGATCACCTTCGAATCCGGCCACTCCTCGCCCGAATTCGCGACCGCGGCCCTGATCCGGTCGCGCGCCTCCGACAGCGCGGTGTCGGGCAGCCCGACCAGGTGTACTGCGGGCAGCCCCCGGCCGATGTCGGCCTCGATCTCGACGAGCTGACCGTCGACCCCGGTCACCGCCACCGAATGCGCGCGCCCCAGCGCCATCAGAACGCATCCCGGACATGCTCGATCTGTGGTTGCGGACCGTGCCCGATCATGATCGCGACGACGTCGAACCGCACCCGCGACCAGTGTCGGCTCGACTCCCGCAGCCATTCGACCGCCAGCAGGCGGATGCGTCGCTGTTTGGAGAACGTCACGGCCTCGGCGGGAGTGCCGTATCCCAGGCCGCGCCGCGTCTTCACCTCGACGAAGACGAGCCAGTCCCCTTCCGCCGCAATGAGATCGACCTCACCGTAGCGGGATCGCCAGTTGCGGTCGACGATCTCCATACCCGCCTCGGTGAGATACCGGGCGGCCAGATCCTCTCCATGTGCACCCAGCGCGAGATTGTGCGCCACAGCAGCCTCCACCCCGTCCCGCGGCGGCCCACCGATGCGAACCGCGCCTCTCGCACCACCATGGCCGAACCGGATTCCGGACGACCCACGCGAACTGGGCGAACAGATTGGGTTGTGGATGGATCACGAGTTGGGGACAACTCGGCAGTCCGCGACGGCCGTGCGCGAGGAAACCCCAGGCCAGGGCTGTCAAGACGGTAATCGGACGATCAGCCGACGGCCGGCATCCAGCGGCGTGCGAGACCGGCCACCCACTCGACGGCCTCACCGGGATCCTCGGGTGGTGATTCGACGAGGACGAGTTCGTCGACGCCCGCGCCGACCAGGGCGTCGACGTGGGACGGGTCCACTTCGCGCAGGGCAACGGCCAGGCGCAAGCCGGCGGGATCGCGCCCCGCGTCCCGGCACAGTGCGCGGATCGCTTCGATCCGTTCGGCGACGACGTCGACGCCGTCCAGGTTGAACCCGTACCAGCCGTCGCCCCACGCCGCGACCCGGCGGAGCGCGGCGTCGCTGTTGCCGCCGAGCACGACCGGAATCCGGCGATCGCGCACGGGTTTCGGGTTCACGCGAATCGAATCGAAGTGGACGAACTCGCCGTCGAACGTAGCGACGTCGTCACGCCACAGCGTGCGCATCGCGGCGACGTATTCGGCAGCGCGCTCGCCGCGGCGCCCGAACGGAATGCCGAGTGCAGCGAATTCTTCCCTGGACCAGCCGATGCCGACGCCGAGCATCAGCCGGCCACCGCTCATCACATCCAGCGTCGCCGCCTGCTTGGCCATGAGCACGGGATTGTGTTCGGGCAGCAGCACTATCCCGGTGGCGACGCCGATCGTGTGGGTGGCTGCGGCGGCGAAGCTCAGCCCGATCATCGGGTCGAGCCAATCCGCGACGGCGGGGACGGCGATCTTTCCGTCGTCCGCGTACGGATACCGCGACTCCGGCCGGTCCACCATCACGACGTGTTCGCCGGCCCACAGCGTCGCGAATCCGCTGTTCTCCGCGGCCACCGCGACCGCGTCGATCACGGCGCGGCGAGCGCCGGTACCGATCCCGAGGGCGTGCAACCCGAGGCGCATCGGCCGATCGTCTCACAGTTGCCCGGCCGAAGTGCCCGGTTCCGGGACGCACCTATCCGCGCACGTCGAGGCTCCTGGCGTAGTGCTCCTTGAACACCTCGAGGTGCGTCCAGCTCTCCAGGGCCGCCAGCTGACAACCCGTGACAGGGAAGGGTCGGTGCTGCGCAGCACCGACCCTGTCGCGGTCAGCCGGGCTCGCCGTCCGAATCCGCCGGAGACGGGGCGGCCGTCGTCGCGGTGAGTCCGGCATCGTCGAGCGCACGCCCGGTGAGTACCCGGCCCAGTTCGATCATCTCGGCGGCGCGGTGGAAGTCGAGGCTGCGGCACGCGTTCCGCGGGACCCGGACGTGCACGTCCGGTGGGTACGCGGCGAGCTGGTACCGGGCCAACGTCGCCTGCATCACGTCGAGCGAGCGGTTCATCACCGCGAACCGGCTGAACTTCGGGACGGCCACCGCGGTCCCCTCGACCACGGCCTGGTCAGCGATCACCTGGCCGTCCGGCTCCTCCGACGGATCCGGGTCGGTGTGCGCGGCGCCGAACCGTCCGACCACCGACCGCACGATGTCCAGGTCACGCAGCTGCGCGGCGCTGCGGCGGAAGCGGGCCATCCATTCGTCCACCGGCCGCGAGTCCGCGCTGACGTTCTCCGGGGCCGGGGAACGGCCGTCCCGATCCTCGGCGCCCAGGCTGATTCCGACGGTCAGGTCGGCGCTCACCGAGACGAGCGGCGCCATCGGCAGCGGATCCAGCACCCCACCGTCGGCGAGGACCCTGCCGTTGAGCACATACGGCGTGATGACGCCGGGGATGGCGATCGATGCGCGGATCGCCGCGTCGACGGGGCCGCGCTGGAACCACACCGACCGGCCCGCAGCGAGATCGGTGGCCACGGCCGTGTACGGAATGGGTAGGTCTTCGATGCGGATCTCGCCGAGGATCTCCCGGACCCGGTGCAGGATCTTCTCGGCGTGGATGGCGCCGGGCGCGGACACCGACAGGTCGAGGAGCCGCACGACGTCCAGCTGGGTCAGACCGACCGCCCACCGGGTGAAGTCGTCGAGCTTCCCCGCGGCGTGGAGGCCACCGACGAGGGCGCCCATCGACGATCCTGCGACACCGACGATCTCGAATCCGCGCTCCTCGAGTACCTGGATCGCGCCGATGTGGGCGTACCCGCGGGCGCCGCCACTGCCCAGAGCCAGCGCGACGCGCCTCGGTCCGGTCATCGGATGATCTTACGCGGCCGGGAAGTTCGGATCGTCAGGACAGGCCGTTGTCCGGGAGCCGCAGGTCCGGCTTGTCGAGTTCCTCGATGTTCACGTCCTTGAACGTGATGACGCGGACGTACTTCACGAACCGGGCGGGGCGGTACATGTCCCACACCCAGGCATCGGACATCCGCAGCTCGAAGTAGATCTCGCCGTCCGCGTTGTGCGGCAGCAACTCCACCGAGTTGGCCAGATAGAACCGGCGCTCGGTCTCCACGACATAGGAGAACTGACCGACGATGTCCCGATACTCGCGGTAGAGCGACAGCTCCATCTCGGTTTCGTACTTCTCGAGATCCTCGGCACTCATCGGTCTCGGAGTCCTCCTGCTCTGGTGTGAATTGTCATCATCTCGCACTTCCGGAACTGTTATCCACTCGGTGTAGCAGCGCCGCGACATTCGACCACGATCGGCGGTGCTCCGGGCACGGTCCCAGCTCGTCGAGCGCCGCCAGGTGGGCGGGCGTGTTGTACCCCTTGTGGATCGCGAAACCATAACCGGGGTGTGTGTCGTCCATCGCGACCATCACCCGGTCCCGCGACACCTTGGCCAGGACGCTCGCCGCCGCGATGCACGCCGCCGCGGCGTCGCCCCCGATCACCGGCAGCGACGGGGCCGGGAGCCCCGGGACGCGGAAGCCGTCGGTGAGAACGTAGCCGGGGGTCGTCGAGAGCCCCGCGACCGCACGCCTCATGCCCTCGATGTTGGCGACGTGGACCCCCATGCGGTCGACTTCCTCCGCCGGAAAGGACACGACGCTCCACGCCACTGCCAGGCGGGTGATGGCCGGGAACAGCTCTTCGCGCGTGCGCTCGGTGAGCTTCTTCGAATCGTCGAGCCGCGCCAGCGCCGGATACGGCTTCGGTGCGAGCACACAGGCCGCCACGACGAGCGGGCCCGCACACGCGCCCCGGCCGGCCTCGTCGACACCGGCCACCGGCCCGAGTCCGCTGCGGACCAGGGCCGACTCCATCGTCCGCAGACCGGACGACCTGCGAATGACGATGCGTGGAGGCCAGGAAGTCACTTGCCCTGGATATCGGGTGAACTGATCGTGCCCATCCGCGACGGCGGCAACGCGATGAAGACTGCCTTGCCGATCACGTTGTCGAGCGGGATGGTGCCTTGCATGTCGTCGCCCACGTGGTACCGCGAGTCCGCGGAGTTGCTGCGGTTGTCGCCCATCATCCACAGATGACCCTCGGGGACGGTGACGGGACCGAAGCAGCGTGCCGACTTCAGCGCCGTGTCGCAGGTCTGTGAGCCTGGGACGAACGGGAAGTCCATGACGACGTAGGGCTCGTCGAGTGGTTTACCGTCCACCAGGATGCGCCCCTGGTCGTCACAGCATTCGACGGTCTGACCGCCGGTGGCGATCACACGCTTGACGAGGTCGTTCTCGTCCGGCGGGACGAGTCCGACGAGGGAACCGACTTCCTGCGCACCGCGGATCACCACGTTGGAGGAACGGGTGGAGACGAAATCCTGTGACCACGAGTCGGGGCCGCGGAACACGATGACGTCACCCGGTTTCGGATCACCGAAGCGGTAACCGATCTTCTCGACCACGATGCGGTCACCGGTGCAGCCCGCGCACCCGTGCAGCGTCGGTTCCATCGATTCCGACGGAATGAGATAGACCCGCGCGACGAACGTCTGCAGCAAGAAACTCAGGACGAGCGCGACCAGAATCAGGATCGGTAACTCGCGGAGGAAGGAGCGGGGCTTCTTCTCGGGCTCCGCCGCACCGCCGTTCACCGCGGAGGTGGCGGCCGAATCGCCGGTGGTCTCGGATTCCGACGACAATGCCCGCTCCTTCGAAGAATCTGTCACGAAATCAGATTAGCCCGGCACCGCGCGTACGCAGTGCCGGGCTCATCGGAAAGGTCAGCGCTTTTCCTTGATCTTGGCGGCCTTGCCACGCAGATCGCGGAGGTAGTACAGCTTGGCGCGACGGACGTCACCGCGGGTGACGACCTCGATCTGCGCCAGGTTGGGGCTGTGAACCGGGAAGGTGCGCTCGACGCCGACGCCGAAGGAGACCTTGCGGACCGTGAAGGTCTCGCGGACGCCGCCGCCCTGACGGCGGATCACGACGCCCTTGAAGACCTGCACGCGCTCCTTGGAGCCTTCGATGACCTTGACGTGCACGTTGAGGGTGTCGCCGGGACGGAACTCGGGAATGTCGTCGCGGAGGGACTTCTTGTCCAGGAAATCGAGAGTGTTCATCGGTGTTCCATCCTTGCGTTTTCGCAGGAGCAGAGGAACCGAGCGGCACCCGGACGTTCGGAGAACACCGGTGCTCGTCTGGTTCGTGCCCAGATCAAGTACTGCTGCCTGGTCCAGGCAACCCGTCCATTGTGCCAGACGCCACCGGGTGAAGCGAAATCGGTGGTGGCGCCGCATGCACCACGTGGTCGAGTTCCACCTCGGCCGCCACCTTGGCATGTTCCGCGGCTTCCTTCACGTGCACCGCGCTGGGCGTCCCGGCGATGAAGTCCTGCACGAAGATCTTGGCCCGGATGACCGGCCGCCGCCACTTGCGCTCCCGTTCGAGTGCCCGCAGCATCCGCTTCGGCTTCGAGGTGTAGCGCCACCGTGCCCACGGCGCGCTCGGCCTGCTGAGCCGGAGCGCCCCGATCAGCAGGATCGGGAACACGAACAATCCGAGCAGTCCCGTCCAGATCTTCCCCTTGAGCAGCACCACCGCCGCGATGAGCAGATTGATCACCGACGACAGCGCGATCGCCACCCGCACCCAGGGATCAGGCGAATCCCGGAAGTCGGTGACATTGATCAGTTCGAGTGGACGCAGCCCGAGGAGCAGCAGACCGGTGACGGCGATCGCGACGAACACGGCATCGACGGACGTCCGGCCCTCGTCCGCCCAATACACGTCTTGCAGGTAGAAGATCAGCGCGAACTCGTCCAGCACCAGAGCGGCGCCGATCCCGAAGAACGTGGCGAGGACGGCGCCGGTGGTCTGGGTGCCGTCCTCGTACACGGCGATGAGGGCAACACCGGACATGAGCATCGTCACGACGCCGAACACCACGTGGTGGACGTGGTGCCCGCCGGGTTTCACGTTGCCCGGCCACCACGAGACCTCGGCGCGGATCATCCGCACGCTCAGCCGGATGAACAGGAATGCCGCGAGAAACCCGAGCAGGAAAAAGAGCAGAGGCAGGCGCCCGTGCCCGACGATTTCCCTATCCAGCCATTCGTACATCGGCATCCACTATCCCAGTAAAGAACTGGTCACTCCACGGGAAAGTGGCGGCTCGTGTCGGGATGGTGACCTCCTACTTGCCGAACCCCGCCTTCCGCAGCGCGTCGGCCATCGACCCGCCGGGTGCCGGGCGGTTGTCCCGGCCCCGGTCGCGTCCACCCTGCTGCTGCGGCTTGCCCCCGCCGCGCCGGTCCTGCGGCTGCCCGCCGCCCCGCCGATCCTGCCGCTGCCCGCCGCCGCGGGGCCCGTCGTTCTTGCGACCGCCTGCCCCGACCTCGTCGTCGAGTCGCAGCGTCAACCCGATACGCTGACGCGCCTCGTCGACCTCGAGGACCTTGACCGTCACCACGTCGCCCGACTTCACGACGTCGCGTGGGTCCTTCACGAAGTTGTGGGACATCGCCGACACGTGGACGAGGCCGTCCTGGTGGACACCGATGTCGACGAACGCACCGAACGCCGCCACGTTGGTGACGACGCCCTCGAGGGTCATCCCTGGCTTCAGGTGCGACACCTTCTCGATGCCCGCCGCAAACGTGGCCGTCTTGAATTCCGGGCGGGGGTCGCGTCCGGGCTTCTCGAGCTCACCGATGATGTCGGTGACGGTGGGGAGTCCGAACCGGTCGTCGACGAAGTCGGCCGGGTTCAGGCTGCGCAGCGCGGATGTGTTGCCGATGATCTCGCGTACGCCGGTGCCGCTGGTCTGGACGATCTTGCGCACCACCGGGTAGGCCTCGGGATGGACGCTGGACGCGTCGAGGGGGTCGTCGCCGTTGGGGATCCGGAGGAAGCCGGCGCACTGTTCGAACGCCTTCGGGCCGAGCCTCGCGACGTCCTTGAGCCCCTCGCGGCTGCGGAACGGGCCGTTCTGGTCACGGTGCGCGACGATGCTCTCGGCGAGGGACCCGGCGATACCGGACACTCGGGACAGCAGCGGCACGGACGCGGTGTTGACGTCGACGCCCACGGCGTTCACCGCGTCCTCGACGACGGCGCCGAGTGAACGCGCGAGCAGGGTCTCCGACACGTCGTGCTGGTACTGGCCGACGCCGATCGACTTCGGGTCGATCTTCACCAGTTCGGCGAGGGGATCCTGCAGGCGCCGGGCGATGGAGACGGCGCCGCGGATCGACACGTCGAGGTCGGGCAGCTCCGCCGACGCGTACGCGGAGGCCGAATACACGGACGCGCCGGCCTCGGAGACGACGATCTTCGTGAGGTTGGTGGCGCCGGACTTGGCGATCAGCTCGCTCGCGAGCGCGTCCGTCTCACGGGAGGCGGTGCCGTTCCCGATGGCGATCAGCTCCACGCCGTGCTTGGCGACGAGGCCGGCGAGAGTGGCGAGGGAGGCGTCCCATTTGTTCTGCGGCTGGTGCGGGTAGATCGTCTCGTGGGCCACCACCTTGCCGGTGGCGTCCACGACCGCGACCTTGGTGCCGGTCCGGAAACCGGGGTCCAGGCCCATCGTGGCGCGGGTGCCTGCCGGCGCCGCCAGAAGCAGGTCTTTCAGGTTGGTGGCGAACACGTCGACGGCGTCCTTCTCCGCCGACTGACGCAGCCGCATCCGGGTGTCGATGCCCAGGGTGACGATCATCTTGGTGCGCCACGCCCACCGCACGGTGTCGAGGAGCCACCGGTCGGCCGGCCTGCCGCGGTCGGCGATGCCGAAGCGTCCGGCGATCCGGCCCTCGTAGACCGTGGGCTCGCCCGGGACGGCCTCTTCCGTGTCGGGCGCCAGGGTGAGCGAGAGCACCTCTTCCTTCTCGCCGCGGAGCACCGCCAGGATCCGGTGCGAGGGGAGCTTGCCGAACGGTTCGGAGAACTCGAAGTAGTCGGCGAACTTCGCGCCCTCGGTTTCCTTGCCCTTGCGGACCGCGGACACCAGTTGACCGCGGGTCCACATCAGCTCACGGAGCTCACCGACCAGGTCGGCGTCCTCGGCGAAGCGTTCGACGAGGATCGCGCGCGCACCTTCGAGCTGTTCGGCGGTGTACGACGCCGGGTCGGTCGAGGGATCGGTGATCAGCGCGTCGGCGACGGGCTCGTGACCGGCTTCGCGCGCGATCTGCGCCTTGGTGCGCCGCTTCGGCTTGAACGGCAGGTAGATGTCCTCGAGACGCGCCTTCGTCTCGGCGGTCATGATCTGCCCGCGCAGCTGATCGTCGAGCTTGCCCTGCGAGTCGATCGACTCGAGCACGGCGTCCCGGCGCTCGTCCAGTTCCCGCAGGTACCGCAGGCGTTCCTCGAGCTGGCGGAGCTGAGCGTCGTCGAGCGTTCCGGTGACTTCCTTGCGGTACCGGGCGATGAAGGGCACGGTGGCTCCGCCGTCGAGGAGATCCACGGCGGCCGCGACCTGTCCCTCCCGGACGTCGAGCTCCTCGGCAATGCGCTGGTTCACGGTCTTGAGAGTCACGGAAATGGACCCTACCGCTACTCTGAGACAATAACGTCGGCGGTGAGGCCGTCACGGAAATCTCGGGAGAATTTCATGTCCAGGCTGATCCGCTGCCTGACGGTCATGGTCTTCCTGCTGGGTGCGACGCAAGCCTGCACGATCCCGACCGAGACGAACTCCGTGGTCGACATCCCCGCGACTTCACCGACGGTCGCGACCCCCGACCTTCTCCCTGCCGAGGTACCCGCAGGGGAACCTGCCGGTGACGGCCTGACCGTGAGCCCGGAGCCGTTCCCCTCCGCGCGGGTTCCCGTCTCCGCGCCTCTCGCGGAGCGCATCTCGGCGGCGGTGGCGACCGCGGCGGCCGAGCGCGGCGCCGACGTGTCGATCGCCGTCCTGGACCGGGCCACCGGCAGCTATCTGGAGGACGCTGCAACCGAACCGGTCGAAACGGCGTCGCTGGCCAAGCTCTTCATTGCCGCCCAGATGTATCACCTCGACGCGCACGGTGAGCGGCCGCTGTCCGACTTCGACCGTCTCCTGCTGAAGCGGATGCTCGAGTCCTCCGACGACGATGCGGCCAACACGCTCTGGGACGATCTCGGTGGTTCGGACCTGGTCGTCGACGTCGCGGGGCGATACGGGCTCGCCGCCACCACACCGCCGTGGGACGGGTTGTGGTGGAACACCGAGACGACCGCCGCCGACCTCGTGACGTTCTACACCGGGCTTCTCGACGACCGCGACGGGCTGGGCCCCGGGCGCATCGCCGAGTTCGTCGCCTACCTGCGCGCGTCGACACCCGAGGGCATCGACGGCTACGACCAGCGGTTCGGCATCCCCGACGGGTTGCCGGGCGAGACCGTCGTCGGGGTGAAGCAGGGCTGGATGTGCTGTGTGGGTGATCGGTGGATCCACGCGTCGACCGGGGTGATCGGGGAGGGCAACCGCTACATCGTGGTGGTCGCGTCGCGGGAGGACATCCGGTACGAGGACGACGAGGAGTCGTATCCGGACACCGCAATCACGGATGTCACCGAGGATTCGAGTGCGCAGCACGCACGGGACACGATGACCGGGATCGTGAAGTCCCTGTTCCCCACCGGGGTCGTCGACGACTGGGCGCAGCCCCAGGGTTAGCGCCCGGGTCCGGAAATCGTTTCAGGGCAACAGGTCCGGACGACGTTCGGCGGTGCGGTGCAGCGACTGCTCGCGTCGCCACGCCGCCACCTTCGCATGATCGCCCGACAGGAGGACGGGCGGGACGTCGAGTCCGCGCCACGTGGCGGGCCGGGTGTAGCTGGGACCTTCCAGGAGGCCGTCGGAGAACGAATCCTCTTGGTGCGATTGCTGATTGCCAAGGACTCCGGGAATCAGGCGCACGAACGCCTCCGTCATCACCAGCACGGCCGCCTCCCCGCCGATGAGGACGTAGTCACCGATGCTCACTTCTTCGACACGCACCCGGCGGGCTGCGTCGTCGAACACCCGCTGATCGATGCCTTCATAACGCCCGCAGGCGAAGACGATGTGCTTCTCCCCCGCCCAGCGCTCGGCGGTGGCCTGTGTGAAGGGAACGCCGGCGGGTGTGGGGACGACGAGCAACGTGTCGGTGTCGCCGTCACCGGCGGCGAGGACGTCGTCCAGCGCGGGCCCCCACACGGTGGGCTTCATGACCATCCCCGGCCCGCCGCCGTACGGCGAATCGTCGACCGCCTTGTGGACGTCGTGCGTCCAATCCCGCAGATCGTGCACCTCGACGGAGATGAGGCCCTTGTCGATGGCCTTGCCGAGCAACGCGGCGCGAAGCGGTTCGAGGTATTCGGGAAAGATGGTGACCACGTCGAGGCGCACGGCTACCGACTCACTTCCCGTCGGCGGATTCACCGAAGTCGGGGTCGAGCAGCCCTTCCGGCGGATCGATCTCGACGATGCCGTCGGCCACGGACACCGACGTGACGATCGCGGCCACGAACGGGACCAGGAGTTCGCCGGACTGTTCACCGGCCCGACGGACCGAGAGCAATTCGCCTGCCGCGGAATGCAATACCTCGATGACGGTACCCACCTCGGTGCCGTCCGCGAGGCGCACCGACAGTCCCTCGAGTTCGTGATCGTAGAACTCGTCGGGGTCGTCGGAGGGCACCAGTTCGGCGCTGTCGATGACGAACAGCGTGCCCCGCAGCGCATCCGCGGCAGTGCGATCCGGGATGCCCTCGAGGCGCAGCAGAAGCCGCCCGGAATGCTCCCGGGCGGCTTCCACCGTGTACGTGCTCACAGTCTGCTCGCGCGGCTTGTGTCCCCGCAGCACGGCACCGACGGCGAATCGATCCCCGGGTTCGTCGGTGCGAACCTCGACCACGATCTCACCCTTGATGCCGTGCGACTTGGCGACACGGCCGACCACGAGCTCCACTGTTGTAAGGCCTCTACTGATCGGTGTCGACGACGTCGACGCGGATCCCGCGGCCACCGATACCGGAGACCAGCGTGCGCAGAGCGGTCGCGGTGCGACCACCGCGGCCGATGACCTTGCCGAGATCGTCAGGGTTGACGTGCACCTCGACAGTGCGCCCCCGACGCCCGGTGATCAGCTCGACACGAACGTCGTCGGGGTTGGCGACGATGCCACGAACGAGGTGCTCCACGGCATCGGCGACGACGGCACTCACTTGTCAGCAGCCTCGGACTCTGCAGCAGCCTCGGCGGGAGCGTCGGCAGCAGCCTCGGTGTCCTCGGCCTTCGCCTTCTTCTTCTTGGGCGTGATGGCCTCGCCGACGGGCTCGTTCTCGGCCTGCGCGAGCGCAGCCTGGAACAGCTCCAGCTTGGACGGCTTGGCTTCCTTGACCCGGAGGGTGCCCTCGGCGCCCGGCAGGCCCTTGAACTTCTGCCAGTCACCGGTGATCTTGAGGATGGCCTCGACGGGCTCGGTGGGCTGGGCGCCGACGCCGAGCCAGTACTGAGCGCGCTCGGAATCGACCTCGATCAGCGAGGGCTCTTCCTTGGGGTGGTACTTGCCGATGGTCTCGATCGCACGGCCGTTGCGGCGGGTGCGGGAATCGGCGACGACGATGCGGTACTGCGGGTTCCGGATCTTTCCGAGCCGGGTGAGCTTGATCTTGACAGCCACTGCTGTACTTCTCCTTCAGTGCGCACACGAATGTGCCCACGTGTCACGTGCAATTCGGCGACGCGCAGGAATAGCGCGCCCGGTTTTGCCTCTAATCTGTGACCGCCGCGCGGTGCGTAACCGGATGCGGCGAACAGCGGTTCATTCTGCCAGACGAACCCCGGCAGGGGGAAACCAGGTCATCGGGTCTTGACGACGACGCCCCGCAACACCACGACGTCGGGCGCGGCGAGGGTGTCGCTGCTCGCACGGGGGTCGTTCCGGAAGACCAGCAGATCCGCGGGCGCACCCGCTTCGACACCCGGATGTCCGAGCCACGCCCGCGCATCCCAGCACGCGGCGCCGAGCGCCTCGGACGGGGTCAGCCCGACCGCCTTCAGTTCCTCGACCTCGTCGGCGATGCGTCCGTGGACGATCGATCCGCCCGCGTCGGTGCCCGCGTAGATCGGGATCCCCGCGTCATGCGCGGCGCCGATCGTGTCCTTCACCCGCGAGTGCAGGTCGCGCATGTGCGCGGCGTAGACCGGGAACCGCGACGCGGACTCCGCGATCTCCGGGAACGTCGCGATGTTGATCAGCGTCGGGACGAGCGCCGTCCCGTGCGAGACCATCATCTCGATCGTCTCGTCGGTGAGCCCGGTGCCGTGCTCGATGCAGTCGATTCCGGCGTTGATCAGGCCCGGGAGCGCATCCTCCGCGAAGACGTGCGCGGTGACGCGCGCCCCTTCGCGGTGCGCCGCCGCAATCGCCTCGACCAGGATGTCGTCGCTCCACAGCGGCGCCAGGTCGCCCGCGGAGCGGTCGATCCAGTCGCCGACGAGCTTGACCCACCCGTCCCCGGCCCGGGCCTGGCGCACGACCTCGTCCGGCAACTGCGACTCGTCCTCGAGATCGATGGGCAGTCCGCGGATGTACCGCTTGGGGGCGGCGATGTGCTGCCCGGCGCGGACGATCCTCGGCAGGTCGGGGCGGTCGTCGACGAAGCGGGTGTCGACCGGTGAACCGGCGTCGCGAATCAGGAGCACCCCGCAGTCGCGCTCGGTCTCCGCCTGCGCGATCAACCCCTCGATGCTCTCGCCACCGCCGCCGCCGAACTTGATGCCGACGTGGCAGTGGGCGTCGACGAGACCGGGAACGATCCACCCCGACTCGCAGACGGTCTCGGCGCCGGGAATCGGCTCCGTCGAGATCACACCGCCGTCGACCCAGAACTCGACCGGCTGTTCGTCGGGCAGACCGGTTCCCCGGAAGTGCAGTGCTGCCATCGGCTACTTCTTCGGCAGCTTCAGCTGGGACAGGTCGATGCCCTCGAGTCCGGGCGGCAACTCGTCGAGGCCCTTCGGCATGTTCGACAGGTCGGGCATCCCCGCGGGGAGACCTCCGGGCGGCATCCCCGGGAACCCGCCGGGCAGGCCACCGGGGAATCCTCCGCGCACCTTCGGCGGCGTCGGTCCCTTGCCACCCTTCTTGCCCTTCTTGCCCTTCTTGTTGCTGCGCTGCGGCTTGCGCGCACCCGGCATGCCCATGCGCCCGGCCATCGCGGCCATCATCTTGCGGGCCTCGAAGAAGCGGTCCACGAGCTGGTTGACGTCGGAGACCTTCACGCCGGAACCGTTGGCGATCCGCAGCCTGCGGGAGGCGTTGATGATCTTCGGGTCGTCGCGCTCGGCGGGGGTCATACCGCGGATGATCGCCTGCACCCGGTCCAGCTGCTTCTCGTCGACGTTCGCGAGAGCGTCCTTCATCTGCCCCGCACCCGGGAGCATGCCCAGGAGGTTGCCGATGGGACCCATCTTGCGGACGGCCATCATCTGCTCGAGGAAGTCTTCGAGCGTCAGCTGGCCGGAGCCGATCTTCTGCGCGGTGGCCTCGGCCTGCTTCTGGTCGAAGACCTGCTCCGCCTGCTCGATCAGGCTGAGCACGTCACCCATGCCGAGGATGCGACTGGCCATGCGGTCGGGGTGGAAGATGTCGAAGTCTTCGAGCTTCTCACCCGTGGACGCGAACAGGATCGGCTGCCCGGTGACCTCGCGGACGCTGAGCGCGGCGCCACCACGGGCATCGCCGTCGAGCTTCGTGAGCACGACACCGGTGAATCCGACGCCCTCGCGGAACGCCTCGGCGGTGCTGACCGCGTCCTGACCGATCATCGCGTCGAGGACGAAGATCGTCTCGTCGGGGTTCACGGCGTCGCGGATGCCCGCGGCCTGCGCCATCAGGTCGGCGTCGATACCCAGGCGACCCGCGGTGTCGACGATGACCACGTCGAACTGCTTGTTGCGGGCTTCCTCGACACCGGCCCGGGCCACCTCGACCGGGTCGGCCGCGGTGATGCCCAGCTCGTTGTCGCCGCCGCCGATGGACGTGCCCGGGTGCGGCGCGAACACCGTGGCTCCGGCGCGCTCACCGACGATCTGCAGCTGGGTGACGGCGCCGGGACGCTGCAGGTCGCAGGCGACGAGCAGCGGGGTGTGCCCCTGGTCCCGCAGCCACTTCGCGAGCTTGCCCGCGAGGGTGGTCTTACCGGAACCCTGCAGACCGGCGAGCATGATGACCGTCGGCGGCGTCTTGGCGAACACCAGCCGGCGGGTCTCGCCACCGAGGATCCCGACGAGTTCCTCGTTGACGATCTTGACGACCTGCTGCGCCGGGTTCAGCGCCGCCGAGACCTCGACGCCCTTGGCGCGTTCCTTGATCTTGGCGATGAACGAGCGGACGACGGGCAGCGCGACGTCTGCCTCGAGCAGGGCCAACCGGATCTCACGGCAGGTGGCATCGATGTCGGCTCCGGAAAGGCGACCCTTGCCACGCAGATCCTTGAGGGCTCCGGTCAACCTGTCGGAAAGGGATTCGAACACCGAGTGCGCTCCTGAAGTCATACGAGTGTGCGGTGGATATTCTCGGGCACCAGCCTAGCCGCTCACGTCCGGTCGTTCATTCTCCCCCGCTGCCCTCCTGCTTCTTCGGCTTCGTGAGCGGGACGACGCCGAGGATCGCGCTCTCGACCTGTTCCCGGCTCGCCCTGGTGTCCCCGCCGCCGACATCGAGGCAGAACGAGTCGATCACCGACGAGCCCAAGGTGGTCACCCGCGCCCACCGGACGTCCGCTCCGCACGTGTCGAACGCGTCGGCCAGCCTGCACAGCAGCCCCAGCCGGTCCTCGGCCCTGAGCTCGAGGATGACCTCGCCGGGCGACGCCGTGTCGAACCAGATGACCCGCGGCGGCGCCTGCGCGTACTGCACCGGAACCGCGGCCTCGCCGCGTTCCTCGACGGCGGCGACGCGCTGGCTCTCGCGGGCCTCCTCCTCCTTGGCGGTCAGCATCTCCAGCAGATTCAGCTCCCCTGCCAGCGCGCGGATCAGCTCCTGGCGCAGCAGTCCCGCCTGCGGCGGGGCCCCGAACCTCGGGGACACGACGAACGAGTTGACCGCCGAACCCTCGGCACCGCCCAGCGAGGCGGAGAAAACCCGCAGGGAGTGCAGCGCGAGCACGCCCGCTGCCTTCGACAGCAGACCCCGCTGGTCGGGGGCGATGACCGTCACCACATACGTGTGGGGACTGTCCGCGGGGACCAGTGCGACGTGCACGCCCCCCGTCGCCGCCAGAGCGACGTGCTCCGGGTCGAGCGGATCCGGCGCGGGCAGCACCTCACCCGCCATGACCAGGCGGCAGCGGCGCACGAGTTCGCCGATGAGCGAGGACTTCCAGTCACCCCACACCCCGGGACCGGTCGCCAGTGAATCCGCCTCCGCCAGCGCGTGCAGCAGTTCCAGCAGAACGCCGTCTCCGCCGAGCGCCTCGACCACCCTCTCGACCGTCGCGGGATCGTCGAGGTCCCGCCGCGTCGCGGTGTGCGGCAGCAGGAGATGGTGGCGCACGATCGCCGTCAGCAGCGCGACGTCGGACGGCCACAATCCCAGCCGCTTGCCGATCTGGGTGGCCAGTTCCGCGCCGACCACGCTGTGATCGCCGCCGCGGCCCTTACCGATGTCGTGCAGCAGCGCGCCGAGCATCAGCAGATCCGGGCGCGCGACTCGGGTGGTGAACCCACTGGCATACGC
This sequence comes from Rhodococcus sp. USK10, assembly GCF_019378875.1. Classification (NCBI taxonomy): domain Bacteria; kingdom Bacillati; phylum Actinomycetota; class Actinomycetes; order Mycobacteriales; family Nocardiaceae; genus Rhodococcus; species Rhodococcus sp. USK10. The sequence continues at coordinate 7,871,393 of NZ_CP076048.1, read as the reverse complement.
GGCGGTCTCGACGAGGTGGCGATCCACCGTCCACGTGTGCACCGCGTCCCGCGGCGGCAGGTCCCGGACGGCACCCCACTCGGGAAGCAGCCTGCCCCACAGTCCGGTGCGATCGAGGGCCTCGATCGCGGCGACGGCCCGGCTACCGGAGCCGAGCATCACCAGCAGATCGTTCAGCGCCTCCTTCGGCCACGGCTCACGCAGCTCGGGGGCGTTGTCGGCCAGGCGATTCAGGGTGGACGCCGACATCGGCATCCCCGTCGTCGCCGACGCCGACGCCACCCGCAGCACAAGGCCGGGGTCCTTCGCGGGCCGGGCGTCGCGGGCCAGCACCACTTCACCGGCGTGCTCGACGACTCCCTCGTCGAGGGGCCGCCGCACCGGTGGACGGCGCAACCGCGCCAGACCACGCCGCGGCAGAGCATGGCCTGCCGTCCGCACCCCGACGTCGACGGAGTAGCTGATGGTGCGCGCGGCATCGCTGAGCATGCGCGCGAGGTCGAACCGATCGCCGATCCGGAGCGCGGCGCCGATCTCGTCGGCGTCCTGCGCCCGCAACTGGTCGCGCGAGCGTCCCGCCACCCGGTGCAGTTCGGTCCGGACGTCGAGGAGCCGCCGGTGCGCGAGCGCCAGTCCCCCGCCGGGCGACTCCGGGCCGAGTCCGGGCATGCCGTCGGTGAGCTGCGCAATGGACAGCGCGTTGAGCAACTGCACGTCCCGCAGTCCACCGCGACCGCTCTTGAGGTCGGGCTCGGCACGGTGAGCGATCTGGCCGCTGCGTTCCCAGCGGGCCTGCGTCTGCTCGATGAGGCCGTCGAAGCGGTTACGGATGTCGGTACGCCACTGCCGGCGCACGCCGCTGATGAGCAGATTGGTCAGCTCGACGTCGCCGACGATGTGGCGCGCCTCGAGCATCCCCAGGGCCGCGGTGATGTCCGTGTCCGCCACCTGCAGCGCCTGGGGGATGGTGCGGACACTGTGGTCGAGCTTGATGTGCGCGTCCCACAACGGATACCAGAGCTGGTCGGCCACCTGCGAGACCACCGCCGGATCCATGTCGTCGTGGAGCAGGAGGAGGTCGAGATCCGAGTACGGCAGCATCTCCCGCCGGCCGAGCCCTCCGACCGCGACGAGCGCGAACCCGCTGTCCGGTTTGATACCGAGTTCGGCACCCTTTGTGGTCAACCAGAACTCGTGCAGGTCGACGAGCGCGTGACGCAGCGCAGCCGCGTCGAGCCGACGTCCGTGACCTGCCGGATTCCTTGTGCCGGGGCCGGTCTCGGGGCCGCCGGCGAGCAGTTGCCTGCGTGCGCGGGCCAGGTCCGCCGCTTCGTCCGATCCGCCTGACGCAACCGGCCCTGGTTCCGTCGCCTTGGCGACGGAACCAGGGCCGGTCTTACCGGACCCGTTGGGGTCAGAGCGCATCCGCGCCGCGTTCCCCGGTGCGTACCCGGATGACCGACTCGACCGGTGAGACCCACACCTTGCCGTCACCGATCTTGCCGGTGCGTGCCGCCTCGACGATCACCTCGACGACCTTGTCCACAGCAGCGTCGTCCACGACGACCTCGACCCGGACCTTCGGTACGAAATCGACCGAGTACTCGGCGCCTCGGTAGACCTCGGTGTGGCCCTTCTGCCGGCCGTACCCCTGAACCTCACTGACAGTCATGCCGAGGACGCCCGCCTGCTCGAGTCCCGTCTTGACGTCCTCCAGAGTGAACGGCTTGACAATTGCTGTGATCAGCTTCATTTCCTCATCCCTCCTTGCCGGATACACGAGCGGCTGCCGAGTTTCCGCCGAGAGCGGCGAAATCGTAGGCGGTTTCTGCGTGTTCCGACTCGTCCACTCCAAGTGATTCACTCTCGTCGCTGAGCCGCAGCCCGATCGTGAACTTCACGATCAATGCGACGACGGCCGTACCGACGAGCGAGTAAAGCAGTACTGCTCCGGCGCCCACTGCCTGACGCCAGAGTTGGTCGAGGCCTCCACCATAGAACAGTCCGACAACACCCGCGGGCGCCTCGGCCGTCGCGACCAGGCCGACCATCAGCGTTCCGACGATGCCACCGACCAGGTGAACACCGACGACGTCGAGCGAGTCGTCGAACCCGAAGCGGAACTTGAGTCCGACGGCGAGAGCGCAGAGTGCGCCGGCCACGACGCCGATCGCGAGTGCACCGAGGACGTTCACCGAGGAGCAGGAAGGCGTGATGGCGACCAGGCCGGCCACGATTCCGGAAGCCGCGCCGAGCGTGGTGGCGTGGCCGTCGCGAATACGCTCGACCAGGAGCCAGGCGAGCATCGCCGCGCACGTTGCGATGACCGTCGTGATGAAGGTTGCGCCCGCGATTCCGTTGGAACCGACGGCCGAACCGGCGTTGAAGCCGAACCAGCCGAACCACAGCAGGCCTGCGCCGAGCATCACGAAGGGCAGGTTGTGCGGACGGAACGGGGTTCCCGGCCATCCCTTGCGCTTGCCGAGGATGATCGCGAGAACGAGGCCTGCGGCGCCGGCGTTGATGTGGACAGCGGTACCACCCGCGAAGTCGACCGCGGCGAGTTTGTTGGCGATCCACCCGCCGGTCTCGGCGGTGACGCCGTCGAAGGCGAAGACCCAGTGCGCCACGGGGAAGTACACGACCGTCGCCCAGAGCCCGGCGAACAGCAGCCAGGAACCGAACCGCAGGCGATCTGCGACGGCACCCGAGATGAGGGCGACGGTGATGATCGCGAACATGGCCTGGAACGCGACGAACACCGTCGCGGGGATGGTGCCGACGAGCGGGATCGCGGAATCGGCGATGACCGAACCGGCGTCGTCGGTCTCGGCGAGGTAGGATCCGCCGATCAGTCCTTTGAGGCCGAAGTACTGGAACGGATCACCGACAAGGTTCCCCTTGTCCTCTCCGAACGCCATGGAGTAGCCGTAGAGAACCCACAGGATGCCGACGACACCCATCGCGCTGATGCTCATCATGAGCATGTTCAGCACGCTCTTGGCCCGCACCATGCCGCCGTAGAAGAACGCAAGACCCGGAGTCATGAGCAACACGAGCGCGGCGCTGGTCAGCATCCACGCTGTGTCCCCGGTGTCCGGTGCACCGATAGTGGGGAAATCCACCTTGAGCCTCCTCCTTCTCTGCCCAGCCGGTTGCGGCTGACGACCTGAGAAGAAGGGTGCTCAGTTGGTGTTTCGGCTGTGCCACTGCACTGTTTCGCGCACGTGAACGCATCGACCTATTTTGTTGCGTATACGTTTCGCCAGGCGATTTGCGGTCGGTTTCGGGTCCCCGGAGCCGTCCGGGACCCCGAGACGACCGCGGGATCCCCCTCTAACCGAGCAACGCGTCGACGAAGGCGCCCGGCTCGAACGGCGCCAGATCGTCGGCGCCCTCACCGAGTCCGACGAGCTTCACGGGAACCCCGAGTTCGTGCTGCACCTGGAACACGATGCCGCCCTTGGCGGTGCCGTCGAGTTTGGTGAGCACCACACCGGTGATGTCGACGACCTCGGCGAACACCCGCGCCTGCGCCAGACCGTTCTGGCCGATGGTCGCGTCGAGGACCAGCAGGACATCGTCGACCGACGCCTTCTTCTCGATGACCCGCTTGACCTTGCCGAGTTCGTCCATCAGGCCTGTCTTGGTGTGCAGCCTGCCCGCGGTGTCGATCAGCACGACGTCGACGCCGTTGTCGATCCCCTTGGCCACCGCGTCGAACGCGACGGCCGCCGGATCCGCGGCTTCCTTCCCGCGCACCACTTCGGCGCCGACCCGTTCGGCCCACGTCTGCAACTGGTCGGCGGCGGCCGCGCGGAACGTGTCGGCGGCGCCCAGCAGGACGCGCCTGCCGTCGGCCACGAGAACACGCGCGAGCTTGCCCGTGGTGGTGGTCTTGCCGGTGCCGTTCACTCCGACGACGAGCAGGACAGCCGGGTGATCGTCGTGTGGAAGGGCGCGGATGGAGCGGTCGAGTTCCGGACGGAGTTCGGCGACCAGGACCTCACGCAGCAGCGCGCGGGCGTCAGCCTCGGTGCGGACGCTGCGCGACGCCATCTGCTCACGCAGCGACGTGACGATCTTCGTGGTGGTCGCCGAACCGAGGTCGGCGATGAGGAGCGTGTCCTCCACCTCTTCCCAGGAGTCCTCGTCGAGGTCGCCGCCGCCGAGCAGTCCCAGCAGGCTCTTGCCCACCGCCGACTGGGACCGGGACAGACGCCCACGTAGACGGTCGAGGCGGCCTTCGGTGGGGGCAATGACGTCGAGCGCGGGTGCCGCGGGAGCCGGTTCGGGCTCGGGAGCCGGCGCGACCTCGGGTTCCGGTTCGACCTCCGGGGCGACCACCGGTTCGTAGGTGACCGGCTCCGGCGGGGCTTTCGGCTTCTCCGGTGCCTTTTCGGGGGCCTTCTCCGGCGCGGGAGCCTTCTCCGGCTCCGGAGGCGCCACGACCTCCGGTTCGGGGGCGATCGTGGGTTCCGGCACCGGTTCGGGCAGCACCGGCTCCGGCACCACCTCGCGGGGCGGCGCCGTCGCCGTCGACCCCTGGCTGAAGTTGAAGCCGCCGTCGGCGCGATAACTGCCCGAACGGTCCTTCTCCGCCGTGGTGACCTGCGGGGTGTCCGGCGCCTTCAGGGAGATCCGGCGACGCCGATACAGCAGGGACCCGACGACGAGAACGACGAGAAGTACGGCCAGTGCGGCCGCGATGGCAATCCAAGCTCCGGTAGTCACGCCGCCCATTGTTTCAGGCTCCGGATTCCGTCGCGCACTGCCTCGCCGGGCGCACCGTCCCGGCCGGCGCCGGAATCAGGCGTCTGCGGCCGCCATGTCCTGGCCACGGAGCCGCTGCGAGATGACAGTGGTGATGCCGTCGCCGCGCATGCTCACGCCGTACAGCGCGTCGGCCACCTCCATCGTCGGCTTCTGGTGGGTGATGACGATCAGCTGAGACTTCTCCCGCAGCTGCTCGAACAATCCGATGAGGCGACGCAGATTGGTGTCGTCCAGCGCGGCCTCCACCTCGTCCATCACATAGAAGGGGGACGGCCTGGCCCTGAAGATCGCCACGAGCATCGCCACGGCCGTGAGCGATTTCTCACCACCGGAGAGCAACGACAGCCGCTTGACCTTCTTGCCGGGCGGCCGGGCCTCCACCTCGATGCCGGTCGTCAGCATGTCCGACGGGTCGGTGAGCACCAGCCTGCCCTCACCGCCGGGGAACAGTTTCGCGAAGACCTGCACGAATTCGCGTTCGACGTCCGCGTAGGCCTCGGTGAACACCTGCAGGATGCGGGCGTCGACGTCGGCGACGACACCGAGGAGGTCCTTGCGGGCGGTCTTCACGTCCTCGAGCTGTGTGGAGAGGAAGTTGTAGCGCTCCTCGAGCGCGGCGAACTCCTCGAGCGCCAGCGGGTTGACCTTGCCGAGGGTCGCCAGATCCTTCTCGGCACGTTTCGCGCGACGTTCCTGCGTGGTGCGGTCGTACGGAATCGGCGCTGGCATCGTGACCTGTTCGCCGCGCTCCTTCGCCTGCTCGTACTCCTCCATCTCGAGTGCGGACGGTGGCAGCGCGACGTCGGGACCGTATTCGGCGATCAGATCGTCCAGGCCGATCCCGTGCTGGTCGAGGATCGCCTCCTCGAGTTGTTCGATGCGCAGTGCGGCCTGGGCGCGGGCCACCTCGTCGCGGTGCACGGCGTCGGTGAGCGACGCCAGCTGTCCGGTGAGCTGACGCACCCTCTCCTTCACCTGTTCGAGTTGGGTCGTCCGCTCGGTGCGGGCCCGGGCGAGGTCGTCCCGGTGCGCCATCGCGGCGTCGACGACCTCGCCGAGGTGCTCGGCGACCCGCTGCCCGGACTCGGCGACCGCAGCCGCGACGGCGGCCGCGTTCTGCCGGGCCTTCATCGCGCGTTCGGCCCGGGCACGCGCGTCGCGTTCCACCTGGGCGGCGCGGCGCAGCGAATCGGCCTTGCCGCGCACCGACTCGGCCCGTTCCTCGGCCGTGCGGACGGACAGCCGGGCCTCGACCTCCACGGCCCGCACTTCCGCCAGGGCCGCGGCCGCCATCTCCCGATCGATGCTCGTCGAATCGGAACCACCCGTGTCGGCGCCGGCAGGCGAGGCGTCCTGTTCCGCCATCCGCAGCCGTTCTTCGAGTTCGGCCAGCCCGGTCAGCGTGTCCTCGCGACCGCTCTCGGCCTTGTCCCGCTGCGCCATGAGCCGATCGGATTCGGCGTGCGCGGCGCGGGCCGCCTGGCCGAGGCGGCCGAGGCGTTCGTAGATGGCCGACATCGCGGCGTCGGACTCGTTCAGCGCGGCCAGCGCCTGCTCGGCGTTCTCCTGGCGGTCGGCCTGTTCCGCGACGGCTCCGGACAGTGCCGCGGACAATTCTTCGGCGCGCCGTTCGGCGCGGGCGAGGTCCTGCACCGAGTTGTCGATGGCGGCCTGCACCTCGAGGGTGCTCGGCTGCCGGTCCGAGCCGCCGCTCATCCAGCCCGCCCCGAGGAGATCTCCGTCGCGGGTGACGGCGCGCACGTCGGGTCTGCGCCGGACGTGTTCGACGGCGTCGTCGAGGGAGTCGACGACGACCACGCCGCCCAGGAGTGCCGCGAGCCCGGTCCGCAGTTCGGCGGGGCAGTCGATGACGTCGACGGCCCACCGGGCGCCGGAATCCAGGTGCCCACCGTTCGGCACGGCCTGATCGGTGCCGATGACCAGGGACGCCCGACCGCTGTCCGTGTCCTTCAGCGCACCGACCGCGCCGCGGGCGGCGTCGAGGGATTCGGCGACCACGGCGTCCGCGGCGGGACCCATCGCTGCCGCGACCGCACCCTCGTAGCCCTTTTCGACGGTGATGAGGCCACCGATCGGTCCCCGGATACCGTGCTCGCCCCGGTTCTCGACGAGCCAGCCGGCGCCGTCCTTGCGTTCGAGGCCCATCGACAGCGCGTCGATCCGGGCGCGGAGCGACGCCACTTCCTGCCCGGCGGCGCGTTCGTCGGCCTGGAGTTCGGTGACGCGTTCGGTGATCAGACGCAGCGCCTCGACGGCACGCTCGTGGTGGGAGTCGAGCCCGAGTTCACCGGCGTCGAGGTCGCCGATCTCGTCCTGGACGACCTCGAACTCGGACTGCGCGGCGTCGCCGCGCCGGCGGGCCTCGTCGATCGCGACGGTCAGCCGCGACACTTCGGCGTCGACGGAGTCGGCGCGGGTGCGCAGGGTGTCGACCTGCCCGGACAGCCGGGCCAGACCTTCCCGGCGGTCGGCGATCGCCCGCACCGCCGCCATGTGGGCCCGTTCCGCGTCGGCAGCGGTCTCCTCCCCCAGCGCCAGTTGCTCCTTGGCCGCGTCCAGCGCCGCGCGGGCCATTTCGACGGCTTCGACGAGTTCCATTTCCTCCGCGGCGATCCGGTCGGCGCGGGCCTCCATCTCGTCCGGATCCTGGCCGCGGTTCGCGGACGGCTCGGAGTCGAGGTGGCGCGCCCGTTCGCGGGCGATGCGGATGGTCGCGTTGACGCGTTCCGCGAGCGCCGACAGCTGGAACCACGTCTGCGCGGCCGCTTCGGCACCCGGTGTGAGCCTCGACAGTTCCTGCTCGTGCCGTCCCAGCTCCAGATTGGCCTCGTCGAGCGCCTCGGTGACGTGGTCGTGCTGTTCGCGGGCGACCTTCTCGTCCTGCGCCTGGTCGGCCAGCTCCTCGCGCCGCGTCACCAGGTCGTCGGCGGCGAGCCGCAGCTTCGCGTCGCGCAGGTCGGCCTGCACGGTCTGCGCGCGGCGGGCCACCTCGGCCTGCCGCCCGAGTGGTTTGAGCTGTCGGCGCAGTTCCGCCGTGAGGTCGTTGAGGCGGGCCAGATTGGCCTGCATCGCATCGAGTTTGCGTACCGCTTTTTCCTTGCGTTTGCGGTGCTTGAGCACCCCGGCGGCCTCTTCGATGAACGCGCGCCGGTCTTCCGGACGCGATTCGAGGATGGCGGCGAGTCGACCCTGCCCGACGATCACGTGCATCTCCCGGCCGATACCGGAGTCGCTGAGCAGTTCCTGCACGTCCATGAGCCGGCACGAGCTGCCGTTGATCTCGTATTCGCCGGCGCCGTCGCGGAACATGCGCCGGGTGATCGACACCTCGGAGTAGTCGATCGGCAGGGCACCGTCGGAGTTGTCGATGGTCAGCGTCACCTCGGCGCGCCCGAGGGGCGCCCGCCCGGCGGTGCCGGCGAAGATGACGTCTTCCATCTTGCCGCCGCGCAGCGCCTTCGCCCCCTGCTCACCCATCACCCAGGTGAGCGCGTCGACGACGTTCGACTTACCCGACCCGTTGGGCCCTACGACACAGGTGATTCCCGGCTCGAATCGCAGAGTCGTTGCGGACGCAAAGGATTTGAATCCCTTCAGCGTCAGACTCTTCAGATGCATGACGGAGAACTTTACCTTCGGTTCACCGTTCGACGAACCCGGTGAGGTCGCCGCGGGGGGAATCCCATTGCTCCACGACGAGATCCACCGCGCCCGGCGTGTCTCCCGACCGCAGCATCGTCAGCAGGGTGTCCAGCTTGTCCCGGGGTCCCTCGGCGATGACGAGTACCCGGCCGTCCTTCTGGTTGGCCGCGTATCCGACGAGGCCGAGTTCGAGTGCGCGGGCGCGGGTCCACCACCGGAATCCGACACCCTGCACGTACCCGTGCACCCACGCGGTCATTCTCTCCATATCCGTCACGCCCGTTCGAGCTTGTAGATCTTCCCGGTGAAGCTGGTGGCGTAGAGCGCGTCCGGGTCCCAGCCCGGTCCGGCGCCGAAGCGCACCGAGGACACGAGGGGCAGCCCGGACGCGAGCGCGCAGCTCTCCCCCGTCGCCGGATCGACGCGGACCACCTTGCCGCCGCCGTTGTACGCGACGTACACGATGCCGTCCGGTCCGACGGTGAGGTCGTCGGCTGCGTTGAGCGGCCCGGAGCCGGGCAACTCGACGGACACGACGGGACCGCGCAGGTCGTCCTCGCGGAGGATGCGCAGCGTGGTGGTGGTGTCGAACGTCGTGACCGTGTACACGTTGCCGTCGTGCACGGCGAGTCCGTCGACGGTCCCCAGATCGGTGCGCACGACCTCCGGTGTGCGGGGATCCTCCGCCGGGACGCGGGTCAGTCCGGCGCCGGAGCCGAGATTCCGCGCGGTGAGGATGTCGCCGTTGCTCAGCCGGACGAGCCCGTTCGGCATGACCAGCCCCTCGGCGACGGTGCTCGTGTCACCGGTGTCGAGATTCACGACATCGACGGTGCCGCTCGTCGAGCCCGTGACCCCGGAGGCGAAGGAGTTCCCCGTGGCGAAGTACGCGTCGGCGCCGTCCACGGCGATCCCGCCCGGCGACTCGACCTCGGGCACGATCGGGGTGACGGTGCCGTCGGGGCTGACGCCGTCCAGGGCTCCGCCGCCCACCAGGCCCGTCCGCGACACCAGCATGGTGCCCGCGCCGTCGAAGGCCAGGTTCTCGAGCACGCCCGCGCCCGACGTCACCTCCGACACCGACCACGGGGTGCAGGCGCCGCCGGGGGGCGAGAACGCGGGCCCGGCCGCGGCCGGCGCGACCACGAGCAGACCAGCGCAGAGCGCCGCCCCGCCCGCGAGTGCGGCGAGCTCACGCCGCATCATTGTTCCTTCTCGACGGTCAACGTCACTTTCGTCCCGGCCTTCAGCGTCCGCCCGACCGTGCACACCTTGTCGACCGACCGTTCCACGAGCGTGACCAGACGCTCCTGCGCGTCGGCGTCGAGTTCGCTGAGATCGAGCTCGAGCACCTCGTCGAGCTGCGGGTACACCTCGTTCTCCCGGTCGGCGGCGCCGGACACCCGGATGGTGGCCTCGTAGTTGTCGCCCAGGCGCCGCGACAGCGGGAAGTCCGAGCTCATTCCGCTGCACGCGGCGAGTGCGATCTTCAGAAGCTCCCCTGGAGTGAACACGCCCTCCACGCCCTCGGAGCCGATCAGGACCTCGGCGCCGCGGGAGCTGCGGCCGGTGTACAGCCGGGTGCCCGTTCGCTCGACCCACAGTGAAGTGGGCGCCGTCGTGTCGGAAGTCTGTTCTGCCATGTGCTCAATCCTGCCACCGAGGGGCGCAACGCCAGGTAGGCGGGTGGGCGGCACCGGTTTCCACCGATTTGTGAACGCCGATTCTCAGCAGTGGGAACCGGTGGGCCGTAGGGTGAACCGACCAACGATGCCGAGACGTAGCGGGGAATGCTGATGGGCCAGATCGGGAGTGCGGGAGAACGCCGACTTCAATCCGAGTTCGGCACCGGGGATCGTGCCGCCAAGTTCTACTCGGATCAGATGCTGGACCATCTCAATCCGACGATGATCGAGTTCGTCGGACGCCAGGAGATCGCGTTCATCGCCACCGCCGACGCCTCCGGCGAGTGCGACAACAGCCTGCGCGCCGGGACACCGGGATTCATGCACGTCATCGACTCGAAGACCCTCGCGTACCCGGAGTACCGCGGCAACGGTGTCATGGCGAGCCTCGGCAACATCCTGGAAAATCCGCACGTCGGAATCATTCTCGTGGACTTCGTGCAGGACCTCATCGGACTGCACGTGAACGGCTCGGCCCGGATCGTCGACCACGAGGTCCTCCGCTCCGAGATCGCGGATCTGCCGGTGGACCACTCCGGCGGGCGGGTCCCGGAACGCTGGGTGGTCGTGGACGTGGAGGAGGCATACATCCACTGCCGCAAGCACATTCCGAGGATGGCACCGGTTCCCCGCCACCGCGAATGGGGAACCGACGACGTGAAACGCAAGGGCGGCGACTACTTCGACGCCAAGGCGACGCCACGCCACGACACCGACGGACAGGTCGCCGAAGAACCCGTGCCCGCCGGACTCACCCAGGTCATCTCGCCGGGCTTCTCCGTGGCGCCGGCTGGCACTTCGGGCAACTGAACGACGAGCGGTTCATGAACTTCTCCCGCCGGATCGCGGTGCCGCACCGCGGGCACGGGCGATCCTCCTGACCGTAGGCGGACAGGGAGCGGTCGAAGTAGCCCGATTCACCGTTGACGTTCACGTACAGCGCGTCGAAGGACGTGCCGCCCTGGGTGAGTGCCTCGCGCATCACCTGCTGGGCGGCGGTGAGCACCGCACGAATCCGGGGACCGGTCAGCCTGTCGGTGAGCCGGTTTCCGTGGATCTGCGCGCGCCACAACGCCTCGTCCGCGTAGATGTTGCCGATGCCGGAGACGACGGTCTGGTCCAGCAGCACACGTTTGATCTCGGTATGCTTGCCGCGCACCACCTTCACGGTGGCCGCCAGATCGAAACGCGGATCCAGTGGGTCGCGGGCGATGTGCGCCACCGAGTCCGGCACGAGCGAGCCGTCGACGTCGACGAGAGGCGCGAGCGCCCAGCCCCCGAACGTCCGCTGATCGACGAACCGGAGGTCGAGACCGGAATCGAGCCGGGCCCGGATACGCAGATGCTTCTCGGTCGGCAATTCCGGTGGCTGCACGAGCATTTGACCACTCATACCGAGATGCACCACGAGGGCGACCGTGCTGGGTTCGAGGACCAGCCACAGGTACTTTCCGCGGCGGTCGGCGCCCGCGATCCGTTCGCCGGTGAGCTGTCCGGCGAGGTCCGCGGCACCGGGCAGGTGACGCCGGATCGCCCGCGGATGCAGGATGTCCACCGAATCGATGGACGCCCCCACGATGTGGCGTTCGAGTCCGCGCCGGACTACCTCGACTTCGGGTAGTTCAGGCACTGACGTCGTCGGTCGCTACGTCGGGTCCTGCGTCGGACAACGCATTCCACGCCGTGCTCGCAGCCTTCTGCTCGGCCTCTTTCTTGGAGCGGCCGATCCCGACGCCGAGGGGCTTGCCGCCGACGATCACGGTGGCGGTGAACTCCTTGTCGTGATCCGGACCGGTCGCGGTGATCTCGTACGCCGGAACTCCGACGCCACGCTCCGCGGTCAGCTCCTGCAGGCTCGTCTTCCAGTCCAGGCCCGCGCCGAGGCGGGGGGCTCGCTGGAGGAGGTCACTGAAGAGATCGAGGACGACGCGTCGCGCCGTCTCGATTCCGTGCTCGAGATGGATGGCGCCGAGAATCGACTCCATGCCGTCGGCCAGGATGCTCGGCTTGTCGCGGCCGCCGGTCATCTCCTCGCCCTTCCCGAGCAGGAGATGGGCACCGAGACCGCCCTCACCGAGGCTGCGCGCCACTTCCGCGAGCGCGTGCATGTTCACGATGCTCGCCCGGATCTTCGCGAGGTCGCCCTCGGATTTGTCGGGGTGCGCGAGGTAGAGCTTCTCCGTGACGGTGACTCCGAGCACGGAGTCACCGAGAAACTCGAGACGCTCGTTGGTGGGCAGACCACCGTTCTCGTACGCATACGAGCGGTGCGTCAACGCCAAGGTGAGCAGTGAAGGCTCGATTTCTACGCCGAGGGCGGCGAGGAGGGAAGCATGATCCTCCTCGCCGCCGGCGGGTGTATTACTGATGTCGCTCGTCACAACGCCTCTCCGTGGAGAATTAGACGGCGGCAGTGACCTGGCGGCCCTTGTATGTGCCACACGACGGGCACGCGACGTGGGGCAGCGTCTTCTCGCCGCAGCCACGGTTGGGGCAGGTGACGAGGGTAGGCACAGTGGTCTTCCACTGGCTGCGACGCGACCTCGTGTTGGATCGCGACATTCTGCGCTTGGGGACAGCCACTTCTACTTCTCCTCGGCTTCGTTGTTCACAAGATTCTTGCTGGGTTCCGAATCCACGCCAAATTTGGCTGCAAGACCAGCCCAGCGAGGATCAAGTATGTCATGCCCGTGGCCAGATTCGGCAATCGCCAGGCGAACGCCACATTCTGGGCACAATCCTTGGCAGTCGTCACTGCAGAGCGGCTGCAACGGCAGTGCGAGGCCGACGGCGTCGATCACGACGGGTTCGAGGTCGATCTCGTCGTCGACGACGTGATAGACCTCCCCCTCCTCCGTGGTCTCTTCCGTGGCGCTGTCCGGGTACGCGAACAGTTCCGTGAGAGTCAGGTCCACCGTGCCGGAGAACGGCTCGAGACATCTCGAGCACTCCCCGACGGTGTCGGCTCGCAACGAACCGGTGACCAGGACCCCCTCGGATACGGCCTCCAACCGGAGATCCAGATCGATCTCCGATCCGTCCTCGATGGCGATCAGGTCGAGACCGATGCGCCGTGGCGCCGTCACCACCCGTTCCACGGTGCGCATCGAACCGGGACGACGGCCGAGTTTGACCGTGTCCAGCACGAAGTCCGCGTCCCGACGGGAACGCGATGAGCTGTGGCGATGGGATGACAACAGGCTTCACTTTCGAGAAAAGGAAAACGACAAAGGGCAACCACTCCACGATACGCAATGAGCGCGGTGGAGCCAAATTCGGTCGGGAGTTCGGACGCTCAGCGGCGGCGCTCGGCGCGGCGGTCGTCGACGTCGTAGTCGGAGGCGTAGTCGGGAACGCCCGAACCGGTCCGCAACTGCTGACGCCCCCTCCCCACGGACCGCACGGTGCCGTTGAGGAAGTCCTCGAACTCCGCGAGCTTCGTGTCGACGTACAGGTCGCAGTCCGAGCGGAGACGATCCGATTCGGCGTGCGCGGAATCGATCACCCGCGCCGACTCTGCGTGGGCGGCCTGGACGACCTCCGTCTGCGAGACGAGCCGTGCCTGCTCGGCCGTGCCCTCCGCGACGGACCTCTCGTAGGACGCCTTACCCGACTCGATCATGCGATCGGCCTCGGACCGCGCCCGGCCCGTGAGTGCGTCGTACTCCCGCTGACCTTCGGCGACGGAGGACTCGGCCTCGGCGCGCGCGTCGGTGACCAACTGCTCGGCGTGCGCGCGGGCCTCGGCCACCATCCGGTCGGCCTGCGCCTTCGCGTCCGCCAGGATGCGGTCGGCGTCGTCGCGGGCGTTCTCGATGGTGGAGTTCGCCTCGGCGTTGGCGCTGGAGACGGTCTTCTCCGCGTTGGCGCGGGCATCCCCCACCAGTTTGTCCTTGTGGTCCAGGACGTCCTGGGCGTCGTCGAGTTCACCGGGAATCGCATCGCGCACGTCGTCGAGCAGTTCGAGGACGTCGCCGCGGGGAACCACGCAGCCGGCGGTCATCGGTACGCCGCGTGCCTCTTCGACAATCGCGACAAGTTCGTCGAGCGCCTCGAATACCCGGTACACAAGCAACCCCAATCGTCGATGACCCTCAGCAGGTCGGCGCAGCCTTCCTCGTGCAAGTCTGCACGACAGGACGCCGTGGGTGGCTCCTGGCAGCCGGTGTGTCGGGTATCAGCTGCTCTCGGAAGCGCGCTCGGCAATCCTGGTGAGGAGGCGGGCGTGCACCTTCTCGGGGAGCATGTCGGAGACGTCGCCACCGAAGGTGGCCACTTCCTTCACGAGCGAACTCGACAGGTAGCTGTAGGTGGGGTTGGTCGGGATGAAGAGGGTGTCGACGCCACTGAGCTTCTGGTTCATCTGCGCCATCTGCAGCTCGTAGTCGAAGTCGTTGGCGCCGCGCAAGCCCTTGACGATCGCCGTGATCCCTTGCTGCTTGGCGTAATCCACCAGAAGGCCGTGCCAGGAGGAGACCCGCACGTTGGGCAGATCGGCGGTCGAGTCTTCGAGCATCTCGATGCGTTCCTCGACGGTGAAGAGGCCACGCTTGTTCTTGTTGACCATGACGGTCACGATGACCTCGTCGAACTGCGCGGCAGCCCTGCCGATCACGTCAAGGTGGCCATTGGTCACGGGGTCGAAGGATCCGGGGCAGACAGCGCCAGTCATGAGTCCAGACCGTAGCAGGTCGCCAATTCGATTCTCGCCTCGCCGTACTTCTTCGCCTTGACGGGCGCGAAGCCGTCGGGCCAGGCCGTCTCGGGTGACCTCGACGACCGCTCGAGCACCACGATCGAGCCGTCGCCGACCCAGCCGTTGACCCGCAGGTGGCCGAGGACCGTCTGAACCGCCGCATCGTCGACGGCGTACGGCGGATCCGCCATCACCAGGTCGTACGGCCGGTCGGCGGTGCCCGCGAGCACCGCGGCCACCGGAGCGCCGCGGACTTCCGCACCGGGCAGACCGACCGTCGTCACGTTGTGCTTGATGATGCCCGCCGCCTTCGAGTCGGACTCGACGAGGACGACACGATCCGCACCCCGGGACAGCGCCTCGAGGCCGAGCGCCCCCGATCCCGCGTAGAGATCGAGGACGGACGCGCCCTCGAGGTCCATCCTGCTGTGCAGTGCGCTGAACAATGCCTCGCGGACCCGGTCCGAGGTGGGCCGGGTCCCGCTCGGCGGGACCCGCAGGCGTCGACCGCCTGCGAGTCCCGCGATGATCCGAGTCACTCGCTCGCGGACTCCCCCGTCGCCACGACGGCGAGGAGGTCGCCGCCCTCCACCTGCTGGACCGATCCGATGGCCAGCCGGGAGACGGTGCCACCGCGGGGTGCGGTGATGGCCGCTTCCATCTTCATGGCCTCGATGGTGGCGATCGTGTCGCCCGCGGCGACGTGCTGGCCCTCGCTGACCGCGAGGGTCACCACACCGGCGAACGGCGCCGGCACGTGGCCGGGGTTGTTCTTGTCGGCCTTCTCCGCGGCGGGGATCTCACTGGAGATCGACCGGTCACGCACCGACACCGGACGCAACTGCCCGTTGAGGATGGCCATGACGGTGCGGTAGCCACGCTCGTCGGGTTCGGAGATGGCCTCGAGTCCGATGAGCAGCTCGACACCCTGCGCGAGGCGGACCCGGTGCTCGTCGCCGCGGCGCAGGCCGTAGAAGAACTGGTTCGCCGACAGCTGCGAGGTGTCGCCGTACTTGTCCCTGTGCTCGAGGAATTCCTTCGTCGGGCCGGGGAACAGCAGCCGGTTGAGCGTCGCGCGGCGTTCCGCGGACGTGCCCGCGAGGGCCTTCTCGTCCTCCGCCGACAGCGGCACCTCGGGCTTGGCGTCGCCGCGGCCTTCGAGTGCCCGGGTGCGGAACGGTTCCGGCCAGCCCCCGGGCGGGGTGCCCAGTTCGCCGCGCAGGAATCCGACCACCGAGTCGGGGAGGTCGAACTTCGCCGGGTTCTCCTTGAACTCCTCGGTGGAGGCACCGGAGCCGACGAGGTGCAGGGCGAGGTCGCCGACCACCTTCGACGACGGGGTGACCTTCACCAGCCGGCCGAGCATCCGGTCGGCGGCCGCGTACTTGGCCTCGACCTCCTCGAACTTGTCGCCGAGCCCGAGGGCCACGGCCTGCGTCCGCAGGTTCGACAGCTGACCGCCCGGGATCTCGTGCGTGTAGACACGCCCGGTGGGGGCGGGCAGCCCGGACTCGAACGGGGCGTAGACCTTGCGCAGCGCCTCCCAGTACGGCTCGAGGTCGCACACCGCCTGCAAATCCAGGCCGGTGTCGTGCTCCGAGTGCGCCGCCGCCGCCACGATCGCCGACAACGCCGGCTGGCTGGTGGTGCCGGCCAGCGCGGCCGAGGCGCCGTCGACGGCGTCCGCGCCCGCCTGCCATGCGGCCAGGTACGTCGCGAGCTGTCCGCCCGGGGTGTCGTGGGTGTGCACGTGCACGGGCAGGTCGAAGTTCTTGCGCAGCGCGGTCACCAGGGTGGTGGCGGCCGGGGCGCGGAGCAGTCCGGCCATGTCCTTGATCGCGATGATGTGCGCACCGGCCTCGACGATCTCCTCCGCCAGGCGCAGGTAGTAGTCGAGGGTGTACAGCTTCTCGTTCGGGTCCGACAGGTCGCCGGTGTAGGACAGGGCGACCTCGGCGACCGAGGTGCCGGTCTCGCGGACGGCGTCGATGGCCGGCCGCATCTGGTCGACGTTGTTGAGGGCGTCGAAGATGCGGAAGATGTCGATGCCGCTGTTGGTGGCCTCCTCGACGAACGCCCGCGTCACCTTCTCCGGGTACGGGGTGTACCCGACGGTGTTCCGGCCGCGCAGCAGCATCTGCAGGCAGATGTTGGGCACGGCCTCACGCAGCGCCGACAGCCGGTACCAGGGGTCCTCGTGCAGGAACCGCAGCGCCACGTCGTAGGTGGCACCGCCCCACGCCTCGATCGAGAGAAGTTCCGGCGTCATCCGGGCCACGTGCCCGGCGACGTCGAGCAGACCGCTGGTGCGCACGCGGGTCGCGAGCAGCGACTGGTGGGCGTCGCGGAACGTCGTCTCGGTGACCGCGAGTGCCTTCTGCTCCCGCAGCGCCTTGGCGAATCCCTCCGGCCCGAGGGCGAGCAGCTTCTGGCGGCTGCCGTCCTGCGGCGGGGCGGACAGATCGATCTGGGGCAGCTTGTCGCGCGGGTACACCGCGGACGGGCGCTCGCCGTGCGGCTTGTTGACCGTCACGTCGGCGAGGTAGGACAGGATCTTGGTGCCGCGGTCGGCGGAGCTGCGCAGCGTGAGCAGCTCGGGACGCTCCTCGATGAACGAGGTGGTGACCCGTCCCGCCTTGAAATCGGGGTCGTCGAGCACGGCCTGCAGGAACGGGATGTTCGTCGACACGCCGCGGATGCGGAACTCGGTGACCGCGCGGCGGGCACGGGCGACGGCGGTTTCGAAGTCGCGGCCGCGGCAGGTGAGCTTGACGAGCATCGAGTCGAAGTACGCGCCCACCTCGGCGCCGAGGGTGGCACCGCCGTCGAGACGGATGCCTGCGCCACCCGGTGTGCGGTACGCGGTGATCCGACCGGTGTCCGGACGGAACCCGTTGGCCGGGTCCTCGGTGGTGATGCGGCACTGCAACGCCGCACCGCGGAGCTTGACCTTGTCCTGGCTCAGGCCCAGATCGGCGAGGGACTCCCCCGACGCGATCCGCAGCTGCGACTGCACGAGGTCGACGTCGGTGACCTCTTCGGTGACGGTGTGCTCGACCTGGATGCGCGGGTTCATCTCGATGAACACGTGGTTGCCGCGGGTGTCGAGGAGGAACTCGACGGTGCCCGCACAGGAGTAGTTGATCTCCTTCGCGAACGCGACGGCGTCCGCGCAGATCTTCGCCCGCAGCTCCTCCGGCAGGTTCGGGGCCGGCGCGAGTTCGATGACCTTCTGGTGGCGGCGCTGCAGCGAGCAGTCCCGCTCGAACAGGTGGATGACGTTGCCCTGACCGTCGGCCAGGATCTGGACCTCGATGTGCCGCGGGTCGACGACGGCCTGCTCGAGGAACACCGTCGGATCACCGAACGCCGACTCCGCCTCGCGGGCAGCGGCCTCGATGGACTCCTTGAGCTGCGCCCGCTCGGCGACCCGGCGCATGCCGCGGCCACCGCCGCCGGCGACGGCCTTGACGAACAGCGGGAACTGCATGGTCTCGGCCGCGGCCAGCAACTCGTCCACGTCGGCGGACGGCTCCGACGATGCCAGCACCGGCAGACCGGCCGCCTTCGCCGCGGCGATCGCGCGCGCCTTGTTGCCGGTGAGCTCGAGCACCTCGGAGGAGGGACCGACGAACGTGATGCCCGCCTCGGCGCACGCGGCGGCGAGATCCGGGTTCTCGGAAAGGAAGCCGTAGCCGGGGTAGATGGCGTCGGCGCCTGCCTGCTTGGCCGCGGAGACGATCTCGTCGACGGAGAGGTACGCCCGAACCGGGTGTCCCTCCTCGCCGATCTGATAACTCTCATCAGCCTTCAGACGGTGGATCGAGTTCCGATCCTCGTACGGGAACACCGCAACCGTTCCAGCACCTAGTTCGTAGGCGGCACGGAAAGCGCGGATCGCAATTTCGCCACGGTTGGCGACCAGGACTTTGGAGAACATTGGAGCAAACTACCCCGTCGAAGACGGCCGTGGAGAACAGGCATCCCACATTGCAAGATTCTCCACAAACTTCACAAAGATGCCCCTGACGTGTGCGAATTCTGCAACAGACCCGAAACAGACGTGCGAAGTTCTCACGTTTTCTCCAAATATTCGATGCGGTCGGCGTCGAGCGCCGACGTCACCATCGCCGACAGCCCCGGGTGATTTTCGAGCCGCGGATCGTCGGCGATCACCGACCGCGCGAACTCGGATGCCGCCGCGATGACGTCCTCGTGGCCGAGCAGCGACAACAGCCGCAGCGTGGACGTCGTGCCCGACTGCGCCGCACCGAGGATGTCTCCCTCGCGGCGGGTGGCGAGGTCGAGTTGCGCGAGTTCGAAGCCGTCGTTGGTCGACGCGACGTTCGACAGTCGCTCGTAGGCGGGGCCGCCCGGATTCATTTCCGTGACGAGAATGCACAGGCCCTGGTGTCTGCCCCGGCCGACGCGGCCGCGCAGCTGGTGCAGCTGACTGACACCGAACCGGTCCGCGTCGACGATCACCATGATCGTCGCGTTCGGGACGTCGACGCCGACCTCCACCACCGTGGTGCACACGAGGACGTCGATGTCGCCGGCCGTGAAGTCGCGCATCACCGCGTCCTTCTCGTCCGCGGGCAGCCTGCCGTGCAGCAGTCCCACCCGCAGGTCGGCCATGATGTCGCCGCTCAGTTCCTCGAACACGTCGACGGCGGACTTCGTCTCGGGCGCCTTCTCGTCGAACGTGTCCTCGCCGTCGCCCTTCTCGCCGTCGCCGATCCGTGAGCACACGACGTACGCCTGCCGCCCGTCGGCGACGTCCTCGCGGATCCGTTCCCACGCCCGCGCGACCCACTGCGGCTTCTGGGACGCTGGTACCACACTGCTCTTGATCGGGGAACGCCCCTTCGGCAGCTGGCGCAGCGTCGACACCTCCAGATCGCCGAGCACCGTCATCGCGATGGTGCGGGGAATCGGGGTCGCCGTCATCACCAGCAGGTGCGGGCTCAGCCCCTCCCGCGCCCTCGACCGCAGCCGGTCGCGCTGTTCGACACCGAACCGGTGCTGCTCGTCGACGACCACCATCCCGAGGTTGAAGAACTCCACGTTGTCCTGGATGAGGGCGTGCGTGCCGATGACGATTCCGGCGTCGCCGGTGATCGCCTCGTTCATGGCCGTCCGCTTGGCGGCGACGCCCATCGACCCCGTCAGCAGCGCCACCCGGGTCGCCTTCTCGTGCGCGCCGAGTTCCCCGGCGGTCGCGAGGGATCCGAGCATCGCCCGCAGCGATCGGGCGTGCTGCGTGGCGAGCACCTCGGTGGGCGCGAGCAGCGCGCACTGGTAGCCGGCGTCGACCACCTGGAGCATGGCGCGCAGCGCCACGATCGTCTTGCCCGAACCGACCTCACCCTGCAGCAGCCTGCTCATCGGGTGTGGTTGCGCCAGATCGGCGGAGATCTCGTCGGCGACCGAATGCTGACCGTCGGTGAGCTGGAACGGGAGCATGCTCTCGAACACGTCCGCGATCCCGCCGGGCACGGGCGGGCACGCCGGCGCGACCCGCTCGGCGTTGTCGTGGCGGCGACGGGCGAGCACCAGTTGCAGCGCGGTCGCCTCGTCGAACCGCAGCCGGTCGTGGGCGTTCTCGACGTCCTCGCGGGTGTCGGGCAAATGGACCGACCGCAGGGCTTCGTCGAGTCCGATCAGGTCCCGTTCGGCCCGGATGTTCTCCGGCAGCGGGTCGTCGACGTGGTCGAGCTGGTCCAGGATCTGGCGGACGCATTTCATGATCGTCCAGCTCTCCACGTCCCGGGTCGCGGGGTAGAGCGGGATCAGCGCGAGGTCGAACACCGACATGTCGACCCCGGCCCCGGCTTCCTGCGACGCCCGGGCGATGCCCGCGAGATCCCCGGCGCCGCGGATCCGGCCGACGTTCACGACGGGGTCCTCGCTACCCGCGCGCGGTTCGGGAAGGACGAGGTAGCTGGGGTGGGTGAGGCTCCATTTGCTGCGGAAGTACTTCACCGTTCCCGAGAACATCGCGCGCACGCCGGGCTTGATCACGTGCTTGACCTTCTGCGGACTGAAGAAGGTGACGTCCACGTTCTGGGTGTCGGTCGACAGGACCACCTTGAGCATGCTGCCCGGCCGGTTCTTCATCTTCACGACGGCCGCGGACGTGACCCGGGCGATGATCGTGATGTGCTCGCCCTCCGGCGGGTCCTTCTCGGCGAGTTCCCGGCCCTGGGAGGCGTACCGGTGCGGGTAGTGCCGCAGCAGGTCCTCGACCGTGCGGATGGCGAACGCCTCCTCGAGCGCGTCGGCGGTCTTCTTCCCCAGCAGATGATCGAGCCGGTCGGACAATGTGGCCATCGAATTCCTCATTCCACCCCGAGTTGCAACAGATCTCCAGGTTGTCCTCCGTGGTAGATCATCACCTCGACGCCGGGGTGCCGCTGCGAGATGTGATCGGCCAGTTCGGTGTCGAGCCCCCCGGGCGCTTCCGAGCCCATCAGGAGTGTCACCAGTTCTCCACCCGCACCGAGGACGAGGTCGACGAGCCGGCGTCCGGCGGCGACCGCGTCCGGTTCGATGACGATCACCTCGTGCCCCATCAGTCCGATGCCGTCGCCCGGTTCGCACGTGCCCACGTAGGTGAGGGCGCGTTCGCGGGCGATCCGCAGCGACCCCCAGCGGGTGGCGGCGGCGGCCTCGGACATCGCGAACGCGTCGTCCACCGCCTCGCGCTCGGGATCGTGCACCGCCAGGGACGCGAGTCCCTGCACCATCGCGGACGTCGCGAGCAGCAGGACCTCGTGCCGGGCGTCGCGCGCCGCGGCGCTGACCGCGACGAGTTCCTGTGCCGTCAGCGCGCCGTTGGGGAGCACCAGCACTTCGGTCCGTCCCATCTGCCGGATGACGCCGAGGAGCTGGGCGCGGGTGACGGGGGCGTCGTCGCAGCGCAGGATCGTCGCGCCCTCGCTCGCGAACAGTTCGGCTGCGCCGTCCCCGGCCACGACGGCGACGATTCCCCGCTCGCCCTGATCGGGCCGGGTGCGGACCGGCGGAAAGAGCAGCCCCTGGTCCCGCGCGTCCACGAGAAAGCTGCTGACCCGGATTCCGTGGACGCGTCCCGCCGCGAGCCCGGCTTCCACGGCGGCGCCCGCGTCCGTGCAATGCACGTGCACCGACCAGCCGCCGCCGCCGTCGCCGACGATCACGATCGAGTCCCCGAGGTCGTTCAGTGCGCTGCGCAGCCCCGCCATCCGGGCCTCGTCGGACTCCGCCACCAGGTACATCACCTCGAAGTCCTGGTCCGCGCCCTCGTCGCAGTCGGGTCCCGGATGCGCGTGTGCGGCCTGCGGCGCGGCGACGGACACGGGTTCGGCGCGGCGTGCGGACGGCGTGCGCCGCGGAACGTGGAGTGCGATCGGCGGACGATCCGGCGGCGCACCCGTCACGGCGGTGACGAGCGCGTCGAGGATCACCACGAGTCCGAGTCCGCCCGCATCGACGACGCCCGCGGTGCCCAGCACCTCGAGTTGCGACGGCGTCCTGGTGAGCGCGGCGGCCGCCGCATCGGCGGCGGCGCGCGCGGTGTCCGCGATCGGCGCCTCGTCCGGGAATTCCGCCGCAGCGTCGGCGGCGCAGCGCAGCACGGTGACGATGGTGCCCTCCACGAGGTAGCTCACCGCGTCCGTCACCAGGTTGGTGGCCATCAGCAGTCCCGTGCGGACCGTCCGGGTGTCGACGGCGGACGCGACGGCCGCTTCCGCGACCCCCCGCAGCACCTGGGACAGGATCACCCCGGAATTGCCGCGCGCACCGGCGACCGCGCCCCGCGCCAGGGCGATCGCCACCTGCCGGACGTCCTTGGTGCCGCCGTCGGCGCCCGCGTACTCGTCGATCGCACCCAGCGCCGCACGCATCGTGAACAGCAGGTTGGTGCCCGTGTCCGAGTCCGGGATCGGAAAGACGTTGAGGCTGTTGATCTCCTCGCACCGCCGTTCCAGTCCCGCGACGGCGGTCCGCGCCCACGACTCGAGGACTCGACCGTCCATCGGGAGCTCAGGGGCCACTGTCGTCCTCTCCGGCCGGGGAATGGGAAGGTGCCGCCAGACTAGTCGGGGGACGGTGATCGGGCCCGCGGTCCGAGCCGTTCGGGACCGGGTTTGGCCATTCCCCACTCGAGCGGCTACTCTTGCACGGTTGCCTCGTTAAGGGCGCACTTGCTGTGCCCTGTTTCCACGAGGCCAGCAAATTTCACAGTTCACTATCTTGAAGGAGTTCGCGACTATGGCTGCCGTCTGCGACGTATGCGCCAAGGGGCCCGGCTTCGGTAAGTCGGTCTCGCACTCGCACCGGCGTACCAACCGTCGCTGGAACCCGAACATTCAGACTGTTCGTGCCGAGGTTGCCCCCGGAAACACCCGGAAGGTCAACGTCTGCACGTCCTGCCTGAAGGCTGGAAAGGTTGCTCGGGGCTGACCCGACGCTGCGTGCGATGTCACTGCGCCCCCGACACTTCGGTGCCGGGGGCGCAGTTTTTTCTG
Source organism: Rhodococcus sp. USK10 (assembly GCF_019378875.1). Taxonomy (NCBI): domain Bacteria; kingdom Bacillati; phylum Actinomycetota; class Actinomycetes; order Mycobacteriales; family Nocardiaceae; genus Rhodococcus; species Rhodococcus sp. USK10. Next base: position 7,848,060 of record NZ_CP076048.1, on the reverse strand, counting down.
TCACGACTGCGCCCGCCCCGCTTCGGCATCGTCGCAGCGCATCGGGGCACGTCGGGCACCGGCAGGGGCCCACGTAGGGTGCAACGGTGACTTCTCTCGATGGATTCAGCAAAGTACAGCTCGAAGACGGCGTCCTGCGCGTCACGATCGCGACGGCGGAGAACGGCACCTCGCTGGACGGCGAGGGCTTGGTGCAGGGTGCCCGCGCACTGGAAGCGGTCGGTGACCGGATCGGCAGCGTCCTCCTCGTCGGTGAGGGCCCGAACTTCTGCGCGGGCGGCAACGTCCGCGCCTTCGCGTCCGCACCGGTGCGCAGCGAGTGCGTCGCCGAGGTGGCGGGCGTCTTCCACGACTTCGTTCGGGCACTCGACGCCGTGACGGTTCCGGTGATCGCCGGTGTCCACGGCTGGGCGGCGGGCGCCGGCATGAGCCTCGTCTGCCTCACGGACGTCGCGATCGGCGGCCCCGGCACCAAGCTGCGCCCCGCCTACCCGTCGATCGGCTACACGCCGGACGGCGGCATGTCCTGGACCCTGCCGCGCATCGTCGGCGACGCCCGTGCGCGGGAGATCCTGATCACCGACGCCGTTCTCAGCGGTGACGAGGCCGTGCGCCTCGGCATCCTCAGCCGCCTCGTCGGCGACGACGTCGTCCAGGACGAGGCGCTGCGCCTGGCCCGCACCCTCGCGGCCGGCCCGACGTCGTCCTACTCGGGGATCAAGACACTCGTGCGCGATTCGCGGTCCCGCACTCTCGCCGAGCAACTCGACGCGGAGGCCGAGTCGATCGCCGCTGCGGCCGACAGTCCGGTGGGACGCGAGGGCGTCGACGCCTTCATCGAAAAGAGGCGTGCCGATTTCGCGTCAGTGAAGTGAAGAGACGTGCCGATTTCGCGTCGGTGAAGGAAACGCAGGACTGACGAGGTCGTACGAGCCGTCCCGGCGGCGGCTTTACGGCAGCTGCCAGTTCACCGGTTCCGCGCCCAGGCCGTCGAGGAGTTCGTTCGCGCGGCTGAACGGCCGCGAACCGAAGAATCCGCGCGACGCCGACAACGGTGAGGGGTGCGCCGACTCGATCGTCGGCACGTCGCCGAGCATCGGTTTCAGGGTGGACGCATCCCGGCCCCACAGAATCGCGACGAGGGGTTCGGGGCGCGCCACGAGAGCGCGAATGGCCTGTTCGGTCACTGCCTCCCAGCCCTTCTTCCGGTGCGAGGCCGGGAGTCCCGGCTGCACGGTGAGGACCCTGTTCAGCAGGAGCACGCCCTGGCGGGACCACGGGGTGAGGTCGCCGGTGGTCGGCGTCTGATAGCCGAGGTCCTCGCTGTACTCGGTGAAGATGTTGCCGAGGCTGCGCGGAACCGGCCTCACCTCCGGAGCGACCGAGAAGCTGAGACCGACGGCGTGACCGGGTGTGGGGTACGGGTCCTGGCCCACGATCAGGACCTTGACCTCGGAGAACGGGTGGGTGAACGCCCTCAGGACGTTCTCACCGGCGGGGAGGTACTCACGACCGCCGGCGATTTCCGCGCGCAGGAATTCGCCCATCTCCGTGATCCGTCCGGACACCGGCTCGAGTGCCTCGGCCCATCCGGCCTCGACGAGGTCCGACAGCGGCGCCGCCATCAGTCGAGCCTGCGCAGCGACTCGCGGTAGTAGGCCGCGTTCGCGGCGTACATCTTCACGTTCCTGTCGAGGTGCCCCTCGGGGACCTCGTAGCCCTGCCGGATCTTCGCGGGGACGCCGAGCGCCATGCTCCGCGGCGGAACCTCGAACTTGAACGGGACGACGGCGCCTGCTCCGACGATCGACCCTTCGCCGATGACCGAACCGTTGAGCACGATCGAACCGGACGCGATCAGGCAGTGGTCGCCGATCGTCGATCCCTCGATGTGCGCCGCGTGGCCGACGACGCATCCCGAGCCGATGACGGTGGGATCGAACACCGTGCAGTGGATGACGGTGCCGTCCTGGATGTTGGTGTCGGCGCCGACGGTGATGGTGCCGTAGTCGGCGCGGAGCACGGCCTGCGGCCACACCGAGGTTCCCGCCGCCAGGGTCACGTTTCCGATCACCACGGCGTCAGGGTGGACGTAGGCGTCCGGATGGATGTCGGGTTCGCGGTCCCCGAGCGCGTAGATAGCCATGCGTGCAACCTATACCGCGAAACTCTGCCAGCCGCCGGCCCCCGGCCAGGTCTCGCCGTCGACCGAGATGCCGGACCCGTCGTGGACGACGCCGATCCGGGTCCACCCCGCCGGGAGCGGGACGTCGGCAGGGAAGGTGGCGGTGAAGCCGTGGTCCTCTCCCCCGGTGAGCACCCATTCCCAGTGGTCGGCGCCGAGACTCGTCGCCGCCGACACCAGTTCCGGTGACACGGTCATGTCGGATCTGGTGAGCGACATCCCGACTCCGGAGGCGTCGCAGATGTGGCCGAGATCCGCGAGGAGCCCGTCGGAGATGTCGGTCATCGCGTGAACACCGCCGTCGGCGGCGGCCCAGGCCGCGGCATACGGCGGGGTGGGGACGCGGTGCGCGGCGAGAAGGTCCGGGAAATCCGTGGATCCGCCGAGCAGCAGCGCGAGACCGGCCGCCGATCGGCCGAGTTCCCCGGCCACCGCGACCACGTCCCCCGGCCGCGCGCCCGACCGCCGGATCGGGCTCCGCCCGCCCAGATCGCCGAGGACGGTGACGGAAATCACGACCTGGGCGGCCTGCACGAGATCCCCGCCCACGACGCCGGCTCCGAGTTCCTCGGCGCTCTCCCCGATCGCCGCGGAGATGCCGTCCGCCACGTCGATCGGCGTGTCCGGCGGCAGACCGAGAGATACCAGGAACGCCGTCGGCCGCGCACCCATCGCCGCGACGTCGGCGGCGTTCTGGGCCACCGCCTTGCGGCCGATGTCTCGCGGCGAAGACCAGTCGAGGCGAAAATGCCTGTCCTGCACCAGCATGTCGGCGGACACCGCCACCCGCCCGTCGGCCGCGCGGACGAGGGCGGCGTCGTCTCCGGGTCCGATCAGGGTGGTCGGGGGCTGCACCCGGCCGTCCACCGCACGGCCGATGACGGCGAATTCGCCGACGTCGGCGACGGTGCGGGGCGGAGTCGGGTCCGGGGAATCCGTCGGTGTGATGGTGTGCCTCCACGCGCGCCGTAGTGTCGGGTGACCCGCGCGACGGCCGTGGGTCCGGTCGACGGAATGTGCGACTGCGGTACCTTTTAGCTGTTGCCGGGACTACTCGGCACGTGACCGATCAGCGCGCCGAAGCACCCGCGACTCTACCGAGATACCTGCGGGGCGGAACAGGGAAGGGCCGGAGCGAGAGTGCAAGCGTTCATCCTGATCCAGACCGAAGTCGGCAAGGCTGCGGCGATTGCGACCGAGATCGCGAAGATCACCGGAGTGCGGACCGCGGAGGACGTGGTCGGACCGTACGACGTCATCGTGCGGGTGTCCGCCGACGACGTCGCTCCCGTCGTCAAGGAGATCCGTCAGGTCGCCGGCATCACCCGTACCCTCACCTGCGACGTCCCCGAAAAGTCTGCGAACAAGAACTGAGCATGTCCGATCCCGAACCCGAACAGAACGCATCCGACGGCACTTCCGGCGCGGCTCCCGCGGAGCGACGGAATCCGGCGCTCATCGCGACGGCCGTGGCACTACCCGTTGCCCTGATCATCGGCATCGTCGTCGCCGCGGTGTTCGCCGGGCGGAACCCGGCCAAGGAACCCGTGTCGCTGGGTCCGGTGCCCGCGCCGGCGTCCGGCTCCGCGGAGTGCGCCGCCCTGATGGCGGGCCTCCCCGACGCGCTGGGCGACTACACCCGGGCGGAACTCACCGAACCCGCACCCGAGGCGACCGCCGCGTGGCAGCCGGCCGAGGGTGAACCCCTCGTGCTGCGGTGCGGCCTGGACCGTCCCGCGGAGTTCGATCAGGCGTCAGCGCTTCAGGTGATCGACGGGGTGCAGTGGTTCGAGATCTCCGGTGCGAGCGCCGGAATCGACGCGAGCAGCTATTTCGCCGTCGACCGCGGCGTGTACATCGGACTCACGGTTCCTACCGGGGTGGGCCCGACGCCGCTCCAGGACATCTCCGGCGCCGTGTCGCAGGCACTGCCGCAGAAGCCCCTCGATCCGGCGCCGGTCGCCAATCCCTGAGCGCAGGACCGCCGTTTCGCTACCGCAGGCCGGTACCGCGCGCGAGGGCGGTGTCGACGAGGGTCGAGACGAGGGTGCCGTAGTCGACGCCCACCGCGTCCCACATGCGCGGGTACATCGAGATCGACGTGAATCCCGGCATGGTGTTGATCTCGTTGATCACCGGGCCGTCCTCGGTGACGAAGAAGTCGACGCGCGCGAGTCCCTGGCAGTCGAGCGCGGAGAATGCGCGCACCGCGAGTTCGCGGATCTCGTCGCTGACCGAGTCCTCGAGTTTCGCGGGCACGTCGAACTCGCACACGTCGTCGAGGTATTTGCTGTCGAAGTCGTAGAACGCCTCGTCGTCTTCGTCGGTGCCTTCCGGCATCCGGATCTCGGCGATGACGCTGGCCCGCACTTCGCCGTCCGGGAACTCGAGGACTCCGCACTCGACCTCGCGGCCGTGGATCCCCGATTCGACGATCACCTTGGGATCGTGCCTGCGGGCGTGGGTGATGGCGTCGTCGAGTGTGGCCCAGTCGGCCACCCGGGTGATGCCGATGGACGACCCGCCGCGGGCAGGTTTCACGAACACCGGGAGGTGGAGGCGCGACTTCTGTTCGTGGGTCAGCGTGGCGGTGCCGGGGCGCAGGACGACCTGGAACCCGATCGGCAGGCCTTCCGCGGCGAGCAGTTTCTTCGTGAATTCCTTGTCCATGCCAGCCGCGCTCGCGAGCACGCCGGGACCGACGTACGGGACACCGGCGAGTTCGAGCAGGCCCTGGATGGTGCCGTCCTCGCCGTAGGCGCCGTGCAGGACTGGGAAGACGACGTCGACGGACGCCAGGATCTTGCCCGCTTCGCCGTCGTCGAGGGCGACGAGGTCGCCGGACCGCGTCGGATCGGCGGTGAGCGCCAGTGCGGACCCCTCGGCATCGACGCTGGGCAGCGCGCGGCCGCGGATGGAGAGCGTCTCGGGGTCGGTGGAGGCGAGAACCCACGAACCCTCGGTGGTGATGCCGATCGGCACCACCTCGTACCGTTCCGGGTCGAGGTTCCTCAGGACGCTTCCGGCCGACACACAGGACACGGAATGCTCGTTGCTGCGGCCACCGAAGATGACGGCTACCCGGGTACGCGGTTTACTCACGACACAAACCGTACCGTCGCCGTGACCCACTCACCGCACCCACCTCTCCTCACGTTTCCTCCGCCGACCTCAGGACACGACGGGCGGCACGCACGTCACAATGCGGACAATGCACTCTCGAGATCGGCGACGAGGTCGTCGGTGTCCTCGATTCCACACGAGAGCCGCACGAACCCGTCGGGCACGGGGTCACCCCATCGGGCCCGGCGGTCGGCGGTCGTGTGGATACCGCCGAAACTCGTCGCCGGTACGAGGAGGTCGCTGCCGGCCACGAGCCGGTGGAACTGTTCGGCGGAGTCCACCTCGAACGTCACCAGCCCGCCGAACCGGCTCATCTGCCCGGCGGCGACGGCATGCGCGGGATCACCGGGCAGCCCCGGGTACCGGACGCGGTGGGCCGCCGGGTGCGTCTCCAGCAGGTCCGCGAGCGCCAGGGCGTTGGCGCATTGCCGCTCGAATCGCAGCCCCGCCGTTCCGAGGCTGCGGTGGGCGAGCCACGTCTCGAACGGGCCCAGCACCGTGCCCGACAGCGCCCTCTCGCGTTCCATGCCGGCCAGGAAGTCGGCGTCCGACGCGGCGATATACCCCATGAGAAGATCACTGTGCCCGCTCAAAGTCTTTGTGCCGCTGGCGACTACCACGTCTGCGCCCAGCTCGAGCGGTTGCTGGCCGAGCGGGGTGGCTGTCGTGTTGTCCACCACGAGAACCGCGCCCGCGTTCGCGCACTGCTCGGACACGATCCGCAGATCCACCACGTCCAGGGACGGGTTGGCCGGCGTCTCGGCCACCACGACCGTCGTCCCCTCGGCGGAGGCCAGCAGTGCGTCGGCCGCCTCGCCGGCCATGTCGACGGTCCGCAGTTCGTGCACGGTGATGCCCATCGGCTCCAGACGCTCCCGCGCGTACGCGCGCACCTGGTAGTAGCCGTCGGACGGCACGACAACCGTGTCGCCTGCGGTGAGCAGACTCCGCAGCACGACGGTGATCGCCGACATCCCGGAGCCCACGACGAGCGCGCCCGCTGCGCCCTCGAGCGTCGCCAGTGCCGATTCGAGGTCACGCCAGCCCGGGTTGGAGGCGCGCGCATAGGTGTCGGATTCGCTCCCCTCGTCCGAGCTCAGCTGGTACGGCGCCGCGAAGACCGGACCCCTCTGCATCGGAGAACCGGGAACTTTATCTGCTGCAACGGCTTTGACGCAGCGGGTCGAATCTCCACTCACGTGTCTCACTCCGGCTTCGTGCGGCGGCCGAGCAGCTGACCGATCGCGTCCTGCACCGCGAGCCCCTCGTGGCACACCCGGTGCACGGCGTCGGTCAGCGGCATCTCGACGTCGTAGCTGGAGGCCAGAGCCCGCACCGACGAGCACGATTTGACGCCCTCGGCGACCTGACCGTGGGTGGCCGCCTGGGCGCTCTCGATCGATCCACCCTGACCGAGACGTTCCCCGAACGACCGATTCCGGGACAGGGGCGACGTGCACGTGGCGACCAGATCGCCCACCCCGGCGAGACCCGCGAGGGTGGCTGGTTTCGCACCGAGCGCAACTCCGAGCCGGATGATCTCGGCGAGACCGCGAGTGATGATGCTCGCAATCGTGTTCTCGCCCAATCCGATTCCCGATGCCATACCGCAGGCGAGGGCGATGACGTTCTTGCAGGCGCCGCCGATCTCGCACCCGATGACATCCGAATTCGTGTACGGCCTGAAGTATCCGGTGGCCGAGGCCTTCTGCAGTTCCAGCGCCCGCGTCGAATCCGTGCACGCGACGACCGTCGCCGCCGGCTGACCGATCGCGATCTCCCGGGCCAGATTGGGCCCGGACAGCACGGCGACGCGTCCCGGATCCGCGCCGGTGACCTGAATGATCACCTGACTCATCCGCATCAGGGTGCCGGTTTCGATGCCCTTGGCGAGGCTCAGCATCGTCGCGTTCGCGGGGATCATCGGACTCCAGACCTGCAGGTTGTCGCGCAGGGACTGCGACGGCACCGCGAGGACGACGATGTCCGCGCCGTCGAGCGCGGCCCGCGCATCGTCGGTGGCGGTCAACGACGGAGGCAGGGCGATGCCCGGCAGATAGTCCGCGTTCTCGTGCCGCGTCACGATCGATTCGGCGACCTCGGCGCGTCGCGCCCACATGGTGACATCGGTCCCGGCGTCGGCCAGGACCTTCGCAAATGCAGTCCCCCATGAACCCGCTCCCAGTACCGCAGCCTTGCTCACACAGCCCCCTCGTCGTTCGTTACCCGATGCGTCGCCCACAGTATTGCCGATGCCGAGGTCGGGCGCCGCCCCGCTACCGAACTCGTTCGCTGCTCAGCCCCGACCCGGGCGTCCGGCGCACCACCCGGCGCGGGCTGGCAAGATATCCGCATGAGCACAGCGACCCGATCCGTGGCGCCGCGCGCGCACGTACTCGTCGCGGTGAAGGAACTCCACGCGGCCAAGACGCGACTGTCGGGCGTCTTCGACACGGACGACCGCACCGGACTGGTGCTGTCGATGCTGCGCGACACCCTGGCCGTCGTCAGCGACGTCGCGACGGTCGTCGGTGTCACCGTGGTCACGCCGGATCCCGCGGTGGCCCGGCTCGCACGCAGCGTCGGCGCGCACGTCTACGCCGACCCAGCCCCCGTCGCCGCCGAAAGTCGTCCGGAGGAGAGCGGCACCGAGCACGGTCTCAACGCGGCACTGGCCGCCGCGGCCGAGCACGTCCGCCGCAACGAGAGTGGAGTCGACGTCGTCGCACTGCAGGCCGACCTTCCGTCACTGCGCGGCGGCGAATTCGGCGAAGCACTCGCCGCGGCGAGAACCGGCGGCAGGTCGGTGGTCGTCGACCATCACGGCACCGGAACGGCCGCACTGTTCTCCTGCGACCCGGCGATTCCCCTCGATCCCCGGTTCGGACCGGGATCGGCGAAGCGGCATCTCGACTCCGGGGCCCGTCCTCTCGACGGCCACTGGCCGGGGCTGCGGACCGACGTCGACACCGCCGACGACCTCGATGCCGCGCAGGCTCTCGGCGTCGGACCTGCGACGCGTGCCGCCCTCGACGCGCTCGAGCACACCGCACCCTCGCGCTGCGGAAACGAATAGCCCGCGCACGCCTGTGAATTTGCCCCATCGATTGTCCGCGGCCGAATTCTCGAGGGATGATCGTGGGGTGAGCAACCGAGAAGCACTCGATCACCCGACCGACGTCGACGGAAAGAACGGAACCCGCGACGGGATCGTGACGGCCAACCCCACGAACGTTCCGATGGCTCCCCCAGCTGCGACGAGTGCCCTCACGAGCGCGCTGACGGACGGGCTCCCCGAAGATCGTTACCTCAACCGTGAACTCAGCTGGCTCGATTTCAACGCCCGGGTGCTCGCCCTCGCCGAGGACACGTCGCTGCCGCTGCTCGAGCGCGCCAAGTTCCTCGCCATCTTCGCGTCCAATCTGGACGAATTCTTCATGGTCCGGGTCGCGGGACTCAAGCGCCGCGACGAGACCGGCCTGTCCGTGCGATCCGCCGACGGCCTCTCCCCTCGCGAGCAACTCTCACTGATCGCGACCCGCACCCAGGAGATCTCGGAGAAGGCCGCGCGGGTGTTCCTCGACTCCGTTCGTCCTGCGCTTGCCGCCGAAGGGATCTCCATCATCGGATGGGACGAACTCACCGACGACGATCGCGAGCGACTGTCGGTGCATTTCCAGGACCAGATCTTCCCGGTGCTCACCCCGCTCGCCGTCGACCATGCCCACCCGTTCCCGTACATCAGCGGCCTGAGTCTCAACCTCGCCGTGACGGTGAAGGATGCGCTCACCGGTGGCGAACACTTTGCGAGGGTCAAGGTTCCGGACAACGTGGGACGGTTCGTCCGCGTCCGCCGCGACGAGACACCGTCCTCCATCGACGCGTTCCTGCCCCTGGAAGATCTGATCTCCGCTCACCTCGACATGCTGTTCCCGGGCATGGAGATCGTGGAGCACCATGCCTTCCGCATCACGCGCAACGCCGATTTCGAGGTCGAGGAAGACCGCGACGAGGATCTTCTGCAGGCCCTCGAGCGTGAATTGGCGCGCCGTCGCTTCGGTTCCCCGGTGCGACTCGAGGTCGCGGACGACATGACCGAGCACATGCTCGACCTTCTCCTGCGCGAACTCGACGTCGATCCCGGCGACGTCATCCAGGTGCCCGGACTGCTGGATCTGTCGTGCCTCTGGCAGGTGTACGCGGTCGACCGGCCCGCGCTCAAGGACGCTCCGTTCGTGCCGGCAACGCATCCGGCGTTCGGCGAGCGGGAAACACCGAAGAGCGTCTTCTCGACCCTCCGCGACGGCGACGTCCTGGTCCACCACCCGTACGACTCGTTCTCCACGAGCGTGCAGCGCTTCATCGAGCAGGCCGCGGCCGACCCTCAGGTCCTGGCGATCAAGCAGACGCTCTACCGCACGTCCGGCGACTCCCCCATCGTCGACGCCTTGATCACCGCCGCCGAGGCGGGCAAACAGGTTGTGGCACTGGTCGAGATCAAGGCGCGGTTCGACGAGCAGGCGAACATCAAGTGGGCCCGCAAGCTCGAACACGCGGGTGTGCACGTGGTGTACGGACTGGTCGGGCTCAAGACCCACTGCAAGACGTGCCTCGTCGTCCGCCGCGAAGGGTCCACCATCAGGCGTTACTGCCACATCGGCACGGGCAACTACAACCCGAAGACGGCCCGCCTGTACGAAGACATCGGTCTGCTCACCGCGGCGCCGGAGATCGGCGCCGACCTCACGGACCTGTTCAATTCGCTCACCGGCTACTCGCGGAAGACGCAGTATCGCAACCTCCTCGTCGCGCCGTACGGTGTGCGCCGGGGCATCATCGAGCGGATCGACGGTGAGATAGCGCACAAGTTGCGGGGCGAAGACGCCGGAATCCTCCTGAAGGCCAACGCCTTGGTGGACGAACAGGTGATCGACTCGCTCTATCGCGCATCCAAGGCCGGTGTGCCCGTCGAGATCGTCGTGCGTGGCATCTGCGCCCTCAAGCCCGGAGTTCCCGGACTGAGCGAGAACATCCACGTCCGGTCGATCCTCGGCCGTTTCCTCGAGCACTCGCGAGTCTTCCACTTCCGCGGCGCCGACGAATTCTGGATCGGCAGCGCAGACATGATGCACCGCAACCTCGACCGGCGCGTCGAGGTCATGGCGCAGGTGAAGGATCCTCGCCTCACCGCTCAGATCGGCGACATCGTCGACTCGGCGCTCGATCCCGTCACGCGGTGCTGGGTGCTCGGGCCCGACGGCCGGTGGGTTCCGTCGCCGGCACACGGCGAGGAGGTACGCGACCACCAGGAGGCCATGATGCGTAAACGAATGGGCACCGGATCCTGATCGCGGCGCAACCGCGGCAGTAGGGAAGGAACTCGGTGAGCAGCACACCCGGCAAACCGGTCAAAGCCAATATCTTCGCGGCGGGAGCAGTGCTGTGGCGAAAGTCTCCCGAGAATCCCGACGAGATCGAGATCGCGGTGATTCACCGGCCCAAATATGAGGACTGGTCGTTTCCCAAGGGAAAACTCGACCCCGGTGAAACCGCTGTGGTGGCAGCACTGCGCGAGGTGGAAGAAGAGACGGGTATTCGCGGGCGCCTCGGCAGGCATCTCGGCGCGTTGACCTATCCGATTCCGGGGCACCGCCGGTTGAAACGAGTCGAATACTGGGCGGCCGAGGCCCGCGCCGGCGAATTCGTCGCCAACAGCGAAGTGGACGTGATGCGGTGGCTTCCGGTACCTGAGGTGGCCGATCAGCTGTCCTATCCCATGGATCGCAAGATGCTCCGCCGGTTCACGGCTCAACCCCCCGACACCGCGACCGTGCTGCTGGTGCGGCATGCCAAGGCGGGAAGCCGGAAACGGTACAAGGGCGACGACGCGACCCGGCCCCTGGACGCGAACGGCGTACTGCAGGCCGACGCGCTCGTAGCCCAGCTCGAGGCGTTCGGGGCCACCGACATCACGTCGGCCGATCGGACGCGGTGCACGCAGACGGTCGACCCGCTGGCTCGCGCCCTGGACACGACCGTCCGGTTGGATCCGCTCCTGTCCGAGGAGAGTTACGCCGCCGACCCGGCAGCCACCCGTACCCGCGTCCGCAAGATCGCCGCGCTCGGCGGGGTTCAGGTGATCTGCAGTCAGGGCGGCGTCATTCCCGATCTGCTCGACTGGTGGGCGGACATCGACGGCGTCGCACTACCCCCGGCACGGAACAGGAAGGCGAGCACCTGGGTGCTCTCCCTGTCCGGGGGCAAACTCATCGCCGCCGACCACATCGACAGCCCGCTGCCTCCCACGCGGAAGGACTGAGGCCGCCGGCCGGATTTCATCCGGGAACGACGACGACACAGACAGGCGCCAACCCCCAGGGTCGGCGCCTGTCTGTGTTCGGGAAGACCCGTGTGCGCTGTCTTACTTGGCGCGCTTCGCGGGAGCCTTCTTCGCTGCGGTCTTCTTTGCAGCCGTCTTGGCCGGAGCCTTCTTGGCCGCAGTCTTCTTCGCGGCCACCGTCTTGGCGGGAGCGACCTTCTTCGCGACGGTCTTCTTCGCTGCCGCGGTCTTGGCCGGAGCCTTCTTGGCCGCAGTCTTCTTCGCAGCCACCGTCTTGGCGGGAGCGACCTTCTTCGCGACGGTCTTCTTCGCTGCCGCCGTCTTGGCGGGAGCGACCTTCTTCGCGACGGTCTTCTTCGCTGCCGCCGTCTTGGCCGGAGCCTTCTTGGCGGCGGTCTTCTTCGCTGCCGTCTTCTTGGCAGCAGCCTTCTTGGCGGCGGCCTTGGTGGCGGGCGCCGCTGCGCCGCGCTTGACTGCCGGACCGGTGGCCGGAAGCTTCTGGCCGCCAGCGATAACCGCCTTGAACTGAGCGCCCGGACGGAACGCCGGCACCGACGTCGGCTTGACCTTGACGGTCTCACCCGTGCGCGGGTTACGTGCGACACGTGCTGCACGACGCCGCTGCTCGAAGACGCCGAAACCGGTGATGGTCACGCTGTCGCCGCGGTGCACTGCCCGGACGATCGTGTCCACGACATGCTCGACAGCTTCCGTTGCCGTGCGCCTGTCCGTGCCCAGTTTCTCGGTCAGAACATCGATGAGCTCTGCCTTATTCATTGAAATTCCTCCGCGAACTAATGGTCCATCATCGGACCGACTACGAACTACGGTAAACCTGAATACCGCAGGAGTCTATGTGCCACGCCAATTCTCAAACAACGCGGCACCATTCTCAGGAACTTATTATCTCGGAGACAAGGCTCCGATTCCAACTTTCAGTCGGCCGAAGTGGGCTCCGGAAGAGTCACAGGTTTCCAAGAAGGCCTTGCCTTTTCGAACTCGGAAATGGCTTCTACCTGCCGTAATGTCAATCCGATGTCGTCGAGACCCTCGAGCAGACGCCACCGTGTGTAGTCATCAATCGCAAAGGGCACCACGGTGGTTCCGGCGGTCACGGTCTTGTTCTCGAGGTCGACGATCAATTCGAGACCGGGCTGTTCGTCGAGCAACTTCCAGAGCAGTTCGACGTCCGACTGGGACACCTGAGCGGCCAGCAGACCGGCCTTGCCGGCGTTGCCCCGGAAGATGTCCGCGAACCGGGACGCAATCACGACCCGAAATCCGAAGTCGGATAGCGCCCACACGGCGTGCTCCCGGGAGGAGCCGGTGCCGAAGTCCGGTCCCGCGACCAGAACGCTGCCCTTGTCGTACGGGGCGACGTTGAGGACGAAGTCCGGATCGTTCCGCCACGCGGCGAACAGACCGTCCTCGAAACCGGTGCGGGTCACTCGTTTCAGGTAGACCGCCGGGATGATCTGGTCCGTGTCCACGTTGGATCGCCGCAGCGGAACGCCGATACCTTTGTGTGTGCTAAAGGATTCCATCGAAAAATCTCCTAAATTCCTTGGGTCCTAGGCCAGATCTGTCGGCGCGGACAGGGTTCCCCGGACTGCGGTCGCGGCGGCGACCAGCGGCGAAACCAGGTGAGTCCGCCCGCCCTTGCCTTGACGGCCTTCGAAATTGCGGTTGGACGTGGAGGCCGAACGCTCGCCGGGCGCGAGCTGATCCGGGTTCATGCCGAGGCACATGGAGCAGCCCGCCTGCCGCCATTCGGCGCCGGCGGCGGTGAAGATCTCGCCGAGACCCTCCTTTTCGGCCTGGGCGCGGACCCGCATCGAACCCGGCACGATCAGCATCCGGACCCCGTCGGCGACGTGCCGCCCGCGCAACACGTCGGCCACGGCCCGCAGATCCTCGATCCGGCCGTTGGTGCACGAACCCACGAAAACTGTGTCGATCGCCACGTCACGCAACGGAGTTCCGGCTTCGAGACCCATGTAGGTCAACGCCTTCTCCGCGGCGTGACGTTCGCTCTCGTCCACGATCTGCTCGGGATCCGGCACGGTCTCGCCGAGCGGCAGACCCTGGCCCGGGTTGGTACCCCAGGTCACGAACGGCGTCAGCGTGCTCGCGTCGATGTGGATCTCGTTGTCGAAAACCGCACCCTCGTCGGTCTTCAACTGCTCCCAGGCCGCCACCGCGGCGTCCCAGTCGGCGCCCTGCGGCGCGTGGGGGCGTCCCTTGATGAACTCGTAGGTGATTTCGTCTGGGGCGATCATGCCTGCCCGCGCACCGGCCTCGATGGACATGTTGCAGATGGTCATCCGCGCTTCCATCGACATCTTCCGGATCGCTTCGCCGCGGTACTCCAGGACGTAGCCCTGGCCTCCGCCGGTTCCGATCTTCGCGATGACGGCCAGAATGAGATCTTTGCTCGTCACGCCTTCGGGCAATTCGCCGTCGACGGTGATCGCCATCGTCCGGAACGGACGCAGAGACAACGTCTGCGTCGCCATGACGTGTTCGACCTCACTGGTGCCGATACCCATCGCGATCGCACCGAAGGCGCCGTGGGTGGACGTGTGGCTGTCGCCGCACACCACGGTCATACCGGGCTGGGTGAGACCGAGTTGCGGGCCGACGACGTGAACGATGCCCTGGTCGATGTTTCCCATCGGGTGCAGCCGGACGCCGAATTCCTCACAGTTGCGCCGGAGCGTGTCCACCTGAGTCTTGGAGACGGGGTCGGCGATCGGCTTGTCGATGTCGACGGTGGGGACGTTGTGGTCCTCGGTGGCGATCGTCAGGTCGGGCCTCCGGAGCGGGCGCCCCGCCAGCCGAAGTCCGTCGAATGCCTGCGGACTCGTCACTTCGTGAACGAGATGCAGATCGATGTAGATGAGGTCGGGGTTGTCTCCCTCGCCCCGGACCACGACGTGGTCGTCCCACACCTTCTCTGCCAGGGTGCGTGCTTTGTCGGCCATCTTCTCCACCTCTGTGTGTCTCTCGCACCGCGGGCTTCGGGCTGGTCCGCCGTGCGCTTGTTGTCGTTACTGTCTTCCCGGACACGCACTCGACGTGAGACGAAGGTGCGCTATGATCCCAATATGCGAGAAAGTGGTATCGACCTATGAGACAGCATAGCGGCATCGGGGTCCTTGACAAAGCGGTGGGCGTGCTTCATGCCGTGGCCGAGAAGCCCTGCAGCCTCACCGAACTGTGCTCGCGCACCGGACTCCCCCGCGCCACCGCCCATCGGCTGGCCGTCGGGCTCGAGGTCCACCGCCTCCTGACGCGTGATTCCGACGGGCTGTGGTGCCCCGGTCCCGGCCTCGCCGAACTCGCTGCAACGGCTAACGATCCGCTCGTCTCGGCGGCGGCTCTCGTCCTTCCGCGACTGCGCGAGATCACCGGCGAGAGCGTGCAGCTGTACCGCAGGGAAGGTACGCAACGCATCTGCGTGGCGGCGATGGAGCCGCCCACCGGCCTCCGCGACACCGTTCTCGTGGGAGCACGCCTGCCGATGAGCGCCGGTTCGGGCGCCAAGGTCCTCCTCGCCTGGGCCGACCCGCAGACCCAGCGCACGGTTCTCCCCGACGCGGCGTTCGGCGAGCGCGTGCTGCTCGAGGTCCGCCGCCGCGGATGGGCGCAGAGCGCCGCCGAGCGTGAACCCGGCGTCGCCAGTGTCGCCGCACCCGTGCGGGACTCCGCGGGCGCTGTCATCGCGGCGATTTCGGTGTCCGGCCCCATCGACAGGATGGGCAGACGCCCCGGCGCCCGGTGGGCTGCCGACCTCCTCGCCGCCGCGGAGGCGTTGCACAAGAGACTCTGACCACTCACGACCGATACTCACCGCGACAGGAGAAGCCGATGGGGAAGAACCAGCGATCGCAGATCACGATGACGGATTCGGAGATCACCGAATTCGTGGACCGGAGCCGGATCGCCACGCTGGCAACGGTGGCAGCCGACGGCAGGGCCCATCTGGTCGCCATGTGGTACGCCGTGATCGACGGCGAGATCTGGTTCGAGACGAAATCCAAATCGCAGAAGGCGGTCAACCTGCGCCGCGACGACCGGGTCACCGTGCTGATCGAGGACGGCCAGACGTACGACACCCTGCGTGGAATTTCGATCGAGGGCCGGGCGGAGATCGTGGTGGATCCGGACGCGATGTTCGCCGTCGGCGTCAGCGTGTGGGAACGCTACACAGGGCCCTACACCGACGATCTGCGTCCCGCCATCGATCAGCTGCTGCACAAGCGGGTGGTCGTGCGGATCGTTCCCGAGCGCATCAGGAGCTGGGACCACGCCAAGCTCGGCCTTCCCGCGATGCCGGTGGGCGGAACCACGGCCGCATACGTGGAGACGGCCGACCGCCGCGACTGATATCGGGCAGGGCGGAAAAACAGGAGCATTCTCGGTGCCCTCGGCGTAGCTTCACAGAGTGAACCGACTACCCGAGGGAGTTCACCGTGACTGACGCCGATAACGAGGACACGAAAAAGAAATTCCGCGAAGCACTGGAGCGGAAGAATCATCAGGCCGGGCTGTCCGCCGATCACAAGGACGCGGATTCCAAGGTGCACCATGCGCACGGGCCTGCCGACCACAAACGCGAATTCCGCCGCAAGACCGGATAAACGCATCATCCCTATATATAAAGAAACACCCTCCGATTACTCGGAGGGTGTTTCTTTTTGTAGCCCCGACGGGATTCGAACCCGCGCTACCGCCTTGAGAGGGCGGCGTCCTAGGCCGCTAGACGACGGGGCCAGGAACTTTGTCTTGCTTTGGAAGCTCAGCAAGCATAGCTTCCAGAAGTTCGGAGTCAAAATCGGCCGAACTTCCGCTGGGGTACCAGGACTCGAACCTAGAATGGCGGTACCAGAAACCGCTGTGTTGCCAATTACACCATACCCCAATGGCCGTTCTCGAACCGCTGAGCTTCTGCGCTCTGCGGCCCGCCTCGGGCCGAAGAAGAGATTACCAGCCTACTCCCGGGATTTACCAAATCGTATGGTCAGAGGCTGTTTTTGCACCCTTTTCGGCCCGAGGCGGCGGTTTAACCGGCGATGCCGGCCCGCGCGGAACGCAGCCGGGACAGCGACACGTCGCGTCCGAGCAGTTCCATCGATTCGTAGAGCGGCGGGCTGATGTGCGAGCCCGTGACGGCCACCCGCACCGGCGCGAACGCCTTACGTGGCTTGAGGCCCAGTTCGTCCACGAGAGCGGTCTTGAGGGCCTCCTCCAGCGAGGCTGCGTCCCACGCACCGACTGCGTCCAGCGATGCGAGGGCGGCGTCGAGAACCGGCGCCGAGTCGGCCCCCAGGTTCTTCGCCGCGGCGGCCGGATCGATCGCGAAGTCGGCCTCCTCGACGAACAGGAACTTCAGCAGATCCCACGCGTCGGACAGCACCACGATGCGCGTCTGGACCAGGTCGGCAGCGGTCGCGAAGACGGACTCGTCCACCGTCTCGCCGAGGTGGCCGTGGAGAGTGAGGAACGCACGCAGGCGCGCGGCGAAATCGGCGGGCTCGAGCAGCCGGATGTGCTCGGCGTTGATCGCGTCGGCCTTTTTCTGATCGAACCGGGCCGGATTGGAATTGACCTTGGAGATATCGAAGGCGGCGACCATCTCGTCCAGCGAGAACACGTCGTGGTCGTCGGAAATACCCCAGCCCAGCAGCGCCAGGTAATTCAACAATCCCTCGGGGACGAAACCACGGTCGCGATGGATGAAGAGGTTCGACTCGGGATCGCGCTTGGACAGCTTCTTGTTGCCCTGCCCCATCACGAACGGCAGATGCCCGAACTGCGGCGTGAAATCGGCCACGCCGATCCGCTGCATCGCCTCGTAGAGGGCGAGCTGCCGTGGCGTCGACGACAACAGGTCTTCTCCGCGCAGCACGTGTGTGATCTTCATCAATGCGTCGTCGACGGGGTTGACCAACGTGTACAGCGGGATCCCGTTGCCGCGGGTCAGCGCGAAGTCGGGCACGGTGCCGGCCTTGAACGTCGTCTCGCCGCGCACGAGGTCGTCCCACATCAGGTCGTGGTCGGGCATCCGGAGCCGGACCACGGGCTTGCGGCCCTCGTCGAGGAACGCCTGCCGCTGCTCCGGCGTCAGGTCACGATCGAAGTTGTCGTAGCCGAGCTTGGGGTCGCGGCCGGCCGCCTTGTGCCGCTCCTCGACCTCCTCGGGCGTCGAGAACGACTCGTACGCCTCGCCCGCTGCGAGCAGTTTCGCGACGACGTCCAAGTGCAGGTCGCGTCGCTGGGACTGGCGGTACGGCTCGTACGGTCCCCCGACCTCCGGGCCCTCGTCCCAGTTCAGCCCGAGCCAGCGCAGCGCGTCCAGGATCGCCTGGTACGACTCCTCACTGTCACGGGCAGCATCGGTGTCCTCGATGCGGAACACGAACGACCCGCCGTTGTGTCGGGCGAACGCCCAGTTGAACAGGGCGGTTCGGACGAGCCCCACGTGCGGGGTTCCGGTGGGCGACGGGCAGAAACGGACGCGAACTTCGCTTGTGGTCATGGCTCACTTGGGTCGACGCTGGGAAAACGGACTCCTACAGGCTAGTCCGCTCCCGATGTCGACACGAGAGCCGTCAGCGCTTGGCGGTCACCGGGTTGGTGAGGGTGCCGATGCCGCCGATGGTCACGCTGACGCTCTGTCCGTCGACGATCGGACCGACGCCTTCCGGGGTGCCCGTGAGGATGACGTCGCCGGGGAGCAGCGTCATCACGGCCGACACCCATTCGATGATCTTCGGAATGTCGTGCAGCAGAAGCGAAGTGTTACTCCGCTGCTTCACGACACCGTCGACCTCGGTGGTGATGTCGACGTCGGACGCGTCGAGCTGGGTCTCGATCCACGGGCCCAGCGGGCAGAACGTGTCGTGGCCCTTCGCCCTCGCCCACTGGCCGTCGTGGCGCTGGTGGTCTCGCGCCGACACGTCGTTGGCCGCCGTGTAGCCGAGCACCACGTCGAGGGCCTTGGCCGCGGGCACGTCCTTGCAGGGGCGCCCGATGACGACCGCGAGCTCCCCCTCGTAATGAACTTCGTTGGAGGACTTCGGCAGGACGATCGCGGCGTCGGGGCCCACGATCGAGGTGTTCGGTTTGAGGAAGATCACAGGATCGGCGGGCGCCTCTCCGCCCATCTCGGCGGCGTGGGCGGCGTAGTTCTTTCCGATGGCGACGACCTTGCTGGCGAGGATCGGGGCCAGCAGTCGCACGTCGGCGAGCGGCCAGCTCCGGCCGGTGAAAGTGGGGTTGCCGAACGGATGCTCGGCGATCTCTTTCGCGACCCGGGACTCCCCGTCCCCTTCGATACTGACGAACGCAACACCATCGGGACTTGCCACTCGACCAAGACGCATGGCGCCGAGTCTATCGGCCCGGCGTCACCGCCGTGCCGGGACGCCGGGCGACGCGAGGTATAGACTCCGAACGTTCGCCAATATATGAGAATCAAATCCTAGATATTGAGATGACATGACAGCATCGATCGACACCGCGTCCGCCGTCGGAACTGCTCGCAGATGGTGGATGCTCGCCCTCGGGATGTTCGCCCAGGCCGCACAGGCGGTCTTCGTCAACGGCGTCGCCTTCCTGATCCCCGAACTCCAGGAGAATCACGGGCTCAGCCTCGCCCGCACCGGACTCGTCGTCGCCGCACCCACCCTCGGGGTCATGGTGACGCTGATCGCGTGGGGCGCACTGGCCGACCGTTACGGCGAACGGAGGGTGCTGGCCGCAGGCATGGCGATCACCGCAGCTGCCGGAGTGGGCGCGGCCCTCTCCGGATCGCTCACGGCCACCGCGGTCTTCCTGCTGCTCGGCGGCATGGCGGCGGCGTCGGCGAATGCCGCGAGCGGACGCGTCGTCGTCGGCTGGTTCCCGCCCGAGCGCCGCGGCCTGGCGATGGGCATCCGGCAGATGTCACTGCCGCTCGGCATCGCCTGCGCTGCGCTGACGCTCCCCTCGATCGCACACGACCACGGCATCGGATGGGCGCTCGCGCTGCCCGCCGTCCTGTGCGCCGCTGCCGCGCTGGCCTGTGGACTCTGGGTGGTCGATCCGCCCCGGCCGAGTCGCAGCGACGCGGCGGATCTCGGCATGCTCACGAATCCGTACCGCAGCAGCGGCACACTGTGGCGGATCCACGCCGTCTCCGTGCTGCTCGTCGTGCCCCAGTACACGGTGTGGACGTACGCGCTCGTGTGGCTGATCTCCGAAAGGCACTGGGAAGCAACGGCGGCCGGCCTGATCGTGACCCTCGCCCAGATCCTCGGAGCGTTCGGCCGGATGGGCGTCGGTTTCTGGTCCGACGTGGTGGGCAGCCGGATGCGTCCGCTTCGCTGGGTCGCGGCCGCCGGTGGACTGTCGATGGCGGCACTCGCCGTGACGGACGCGATGGATTCGCCGCTCGCGATCGTGGTGCTGCTCGCGGCGTCCGTCGCGACGGTGGCACCGAACGGGCTGGCCTTCACCGCCGTCGCCGAGATCGCGGGCCCGTTCTGGGGTGGGCGCGCCCTCGGTGTCCAGAACACCGGGCAGTTCGTCGCGGCCTCCATCGTTCCCCCGGTGTTCGGCGCACTGATCGGAATCGTCGGATTCCCGGTGACTTTCGCCATAGCCGCTGGATTTCCTGCCGCCTCGATACCACTGATCCCCGTGGCCCGGTCCGAAGACCGGTCCACGGGGATCGAGGGAGACAGGGTCGACGCTCGGCCCTAGAGGGCCGCGGCGATCCGGTCGCCGACCTCCGACGTGACGACCTTCGAGTCGCCCCGGGACGCCAGATCGGCCTCGACCGCGGCTTCGATGCGCGCGGCGTCGCCGTCCCGGCCGAGGTGACGCAGCAGCAGCGCCGCGGACAGGATGGCCGCCGTGGGATCCGCGATCCCCTGGCCCGCGATGTCCGGGGCGCTGCCGTGCACCGGTTCGAACATCGACGGGTTCGTCCCCGAGGCGTCGATGTTCCCCGACGCCGCCAGGCCGATACCGCCCGTGACCGCACCCGCGAGGTCGGTGATGATGTCGCCGAACAGGTTGTCCGTGACGATCACGTCGAAGCGCGACGGGTCGGTGACCATGTAGATGGTGGCCGCGTCGATGTGGCAGTACGCCGTCTCCACGTCCGGATATTCGGCCGACACCGTCTCCACCGCGCGCGTCCAGATCGCACCGGCGTTGGAGAGGACGTTCGTCTTGTGGATCAGGGTGACGTGCTTGCGCCGGGTCTGCGCGAGCGCGAACGCGTAGCGCACCACTCTCTCGGCGCCGAACCACGTGTTGATCGACACCTCGGTCGCGATCTCGTGCGGGGTGCCGACCCGGATCGCGCCACCGTTACCGGTGTACGGGCCCTCGGTGCCCTCGCGCACCACCACGAAATCGATATCCGGCTGAGCCGCGAGCGGCGACTTCGTCCCCGGATAGAGCTGCGACGGACGCAGATTCACGTGATGATCCAACGCGAACCGCATGTTCAGCAGCAGTCCACGCTCGAGCACGCCCGGCGTGACCGACGGGTCGCCGATGGCGCCCAGCAGGATCGCGTCGTGCTCGCGGATCGCCGCGAGATCGGCGTCCGGGAGCAACTCCCCCGTCGCGTTGTAGCGACGGGCACCGAGGTCGTACTCGGTGGTCTCGAGATCGGGGACGAGTTTCCGCAGCACCTTCAGCGCCTCGGCCGTGACCTCGACACCGATGCCGTCACCCGGAATGACCGCAAGCTTCATGAACGCCTCACTTCAGAGAGAGCTGTGCGCGTGCCCACGACGGAGTCGTGGCACGCGCACAGTGGGGATTAGGCCAGGTTGACGAGCTCGATCTTGGTGGCGCCGACGGCGGTGGAGATCGCGTCCCGCACCTCGCTCGGCACCTCCTGGTCGACGCGGAGGAGGATGGTCGCACCCTCGCCCTCGGCGTCCTGGCTGAGCTGCGCGGCCTGGATGTCGATGCCGGCGTTGCCGAGCTGCGTGCCGATCTTGCCCAGTGCGCCGGGCTGATCGGTGTAGTTGACCACCAGGTTGAGACCCTCGGCGCGCAGTTCGAAGTTGCGGCCGTTGATGTTGACGATCTTCTCGACCTGCTGCGGACCGGTCAGCGTGCCCGAGACGTTGATGACGCTGCCGTCGCCGAACACGCCCCGCAGGTCCACGACGCTGCGGTGGTTGGGGCTTTCGGCGGCCTTGGTGACCTCCGCCGTGACGCCACGCTCCTCCGCGAGAGCGGGGGCGTTGACGAACGTGACCGCGTCCTCGATGACAGCGGAGAACACGCCGCGCAGAGCCGAGAGCGCGAGCACCTCGACGTCCTCGGAGGCGAGCTCGCCGCGCACGTCGACGGACAGGCTGACGGGCAGTTCGCCCGACAGAGCGCCGAGAAGCACACCCTGCTTGCGGACGATCTCGAGCCACGGGGCAACTTCCTCGCCCACGGCGCCACCGGACACGTTGACGGCATCCGGAACGAAATCGCCTGCGAGAGCGAGCAGTACGGACTTCGCGACGTCCGTGCCCGCGCGGTCCTGAGCCTCGCTCGTCGACGCGCCGAGGTGCGGCGTCACGACGACCTCGGGCAGGTCGAACAGCGGGCTGTCGGTGCACGGTTCGGTCTCGAACACGTCGAGGCCCGCGGCGCGCACGTGACCCGACTTGATGGCCTCGGCCAGCGCGGCCTCGTCGATCAGGCCGCCGCGGGCGGCGTTGACGATGACGACGCCCTTCTTCGTCTTCGCCAGGTTCTCCGTGCCGAGCAGCCCCTTGGTCTCGGGCGTCTTGGGAAGGTGCACGGAGATGAGGTCGGCGCGCTTCAGCAGTTCGTCGAGGGTGACGAGTTCGATGCCGAGCTGCGCGGCGCGGGCGGCCGACACGTAGGGGTCGTACGCGATGACGTGGGTCTCGAATGCGGCGAGGCGCTGCGCGAACAGCTGTCCGATGCGGCCGAGGCCGACGACGCCGACCGTCTTGCCGAAGATTTCGACGCCGTTGAACT
Source organism: Rhodococcus sp. USK10 (assembly GCF_019378875.1). Classification (NCBI taxonomy): domain Bacteria; kingdom Bacillati; phylum Actinomycetota; class Actinomycetes; order Mycobacteriales; family Nocardiaceae; genus Rhodococcus; species Rhodococcus sp. USK10. Next base: position 7,825,399 of record NZ_CP076048.1, on the reverse strand, counting down.
TGCTGCGCTTCCACTCGCGGTCACGCAGGGTGGCGTCGGCGGCGGGGATCTGGCGGGCGGTGGCGAGCATCAGCGCGACGGCGTGCTCGGCGGCCGTGTGGATGTTCGACGTCGGGGCGTTGACGACCATGACACCGCGCTCGGTGGCGGCGGGCACGTCGACGTTGTCGAGGCCGACGCCGGCGCGGGCGACGATCTTGAGCTTGGTACCGGCCGCCAGGACCTCGGCGTCCACGGTGGTGGCGGAACGGACGAGGATCGCGTCGGCCTCGGGCACCGCCGCGAGCAGCGCCGGGCGATCAGGTCCGTCGACCCATCGCACCTCCACACCGTCGCCCAATGCCTCGACGGTGGACGGCGCGAGCTTGTCGGCGATCAGAACTACAGGACGGCCTGGCTGGCTCACGTGCAAACTCCCTGAGTAGGTGGGTGTGGGGGTGTTTTGACCACACACAGCTTAGTCCGCCCTCACCGGGAAACCACATCCCGGTCTGCGATACCACATAGTGGACGCCTGCAACAACGGAACCGGGCACGAAACAACACCGGCCCGATGTCGCTGCGGAGGCCTCCGACGAGGCCGACGCGACATGGGCCGGTGCTGTGGTGGAACTGTAAAGCAGTGAAACCTAGGCGGTTTCGGTGATCGGCCGGTCGACCCAGCTCATCAGGTCGCGCAGCTTCTTGCCGGTGACCTCGATCGGGTGCTCGGCGTTGGCCTTCCGCAGGCCCTCGAGCTCGGTGTTGCCGTTCTCGACGTTCGCGACGAGGCGGCGGGTGAACTCACCCGACTGGATGTCGGCGAGGATCGCCTTCATGCGCTCCTTGGTGCCGGCGTCGATGACGCGCGGACCGGACAGGTAGCCACCGAACTCCGCGGTGTCGGACACCGAGTAGTTCATGCGCGCGATGCCACCCTCGTACATGAGGTCGACGATGAGCTTGAGCTCGTGCAGCACCTCGAAGTACGCCATCTCGGGCGCGTAACCGGCCTCGACCATGACCTCGAAACCGGTCTTGACCAGTTCCTCGGTGCCACCGCAGAGCACGGCCTGCTCGCCGAAGAGGTCCGTCTCGGTCTCTTCCTTGAACGTGGTCTTGATGACGCCGGCGCGGGCGCCGCCGATGGCCTTGGCGTAGGACAGCGCGAGGGCCTGGCCCTCACCCTTCGGGTCCTGGTCGATCGCGATGAGCGCGGGAACACCCTTGCCGTCGACGAACTGACGACGCACCAGGTGGCCGGGGCCCTTGGGGGCGACCATGCCGACGGTGACGAACTCCGGAGCCTTGATCAGCTTGAAGTGGATGTTGAGGCCGTGTCCGAAGAACAGCGCGTCGCCGTCCTTCAGGTTCGGCTCGATGTCATTGGTGAAGATCGACGCCTGCGCGGTGTCGGGTGCGAGCACCATGATCACGTCGGCCCACTCGGAGACCTCGGCGGGGGTACCGACGGTCAGGCCTTGCTCCTCGGCCTTCGCGCGGGACTTCGAGCCTTCCTTGAGGCCGATACGCACATCGACGCCCGAGTCGCGCAGGCTCAGCGAGTGCGCGTGGCCCTGGCTTCCGTAACCGATCACAGCGACCTTACGGCCCTGAATGATCGACAGATCGGCATCGTCGTCGTAGAACATCTCGACTGCCACAGTTCAACCTCTTTCTTGGATTTGCGTATCTAAAGTACTAGCGCGTGGCCGTGATGGACTTAGGCCCCCGTCCCACGGCCACGACCCCGGACTGCACGATCTCCCGGATGCCGTACGGATCGAGCATCCGCAGCAGCGCATCCAGCTTGGATCGCGTTCCAGTCGCCTCGATCGTGACCGACTCCGGGGAGACGTCGATCACCTTGGCGCGGAACAGATTCACCGTCTCGATCACCTGCGTGCGCACGCTGGCGTCGGCTCGCACCTTGATGAGCACCAGCTCGCGGGCGACGGAGGCCTCACCGTCCTGCTCGACGATCTTGATGACGTTGACGAGCTTGTTCAGCTGCTTCGTCACCTGTTCGAGCGGGAACTCGTCGACGGTCACGACGATGGTCATGCGTGAGATCTCGGGAAGCTCGGTGCCACCGACGGCGAGCGACTCGATGTTGAACCCACGACGGGAGAACAGCGCGGCCACCCTGGCCAGCACGCCCGGCTTGTCCTCGACGAGAACACTGAGGGTGTGGCTGGTGCTCACTGATCTTCCTCCCCGGCCGCTGCGGCCGTGCCCGAACGCTGCTCGCGCTCCATGGCCTCGTGAATGACGGCCGGCTCGGCGGCCGCCTCGTCGTCGTCGAACAGCGGACGGATGCCCCGTGCCGCCATGATCTCGTCGTTGCTCGTGCCCGCCGCGACCATCGGCCACACCTGGGCGTCGGCGCCGACGATGAAGTCGATCACCACCGGCTTGTCGTTGATGGCCTGTGCCTCACGAATCGCCGCCTCGACGTCCTCTTCGCGCTCGACGCGAATGCCGTGGCAGCCCAACGCCTCCGCGAGCTTCACGAAGTCGGGGATGCGGATGGCGCCGTGCGTGCCGAGGTTGGTGTTGGAGTAGCGCTGGTCGTAGAACAGCGTCTGCCACTGGCGCACCATGCCGAGGTTGCCGTTGTTGATGAGCGCAACCTTGATCGGGATGCCCTCGAGCGCGCAGGTGGCGAGTTCCTGATTGGTCATCTGGAAGCAGCCGTCACCGTCGATGGCCCACACCTCGGTGTCGGGCATGCCCATCTTGGCGCCCATCGCGGCAGGCACCGCGTAGCCCATCGTGCCGAGACCACCGGAGTTCAGCCAGGTGCGCGGCTTCTCGTAGTTGACGAACTGCGCGGCCCACATCTGATGCTGGCCGACGCCGGCGCAGTAGATCGCGTCGGGACCGGCGAGCTTGCCGACCGCCTGGATCACGTATTCCGGGGACAGCGCGCCGTCCGAGGGACGGTCGTAGCTGAGCGGATACGTGCGACGGATTCCGTCGAGGTACGCCCACCACTCGGTGAGGTCCAGCGTGGTTCCGGTGGCCAGGTCGGCCTTGATCGCCTCGATCAGCTCGACGATGACCTCTTTGCAGTCGCCCACGATCGGGACGTCCGCGTACCGGTTCTTGCCGATCTCCGCCGGATCGATGTCGGCGTGGATGACCTTGGCGTCGGGGGCGAACGAGTCGAGCTGACCGGTGACGCGGTCGTCGAACCGCGCGCCGAGCGTGATCAGCAGGTCGCTGCGCTGCAATGCCGCCACCGCCGCGACGGTGCCGTGCATGCCGGGCATGCCGCAGTTCAGCGTGTGGCTGTCCGGGAACGCGCCGCGCGCCATGAGGGTGGTGACCACCGGAATGCCGGTGAGCTCGGCCAGTTCGAGCAGTTCCGGGGACGATTCCGACTTGATGACGCCGCCACCGACGTACAGCACCGGGTGCTTCGCGTCGGCGATGAGGCGAGCGGCCTCGCGGACCTGCTTGCCGTGCGGCTTCGTGACGGGACGGTATCCGGGCAGCCGCATCTCCGGCGGCCACGAGAACGTGGTCTGCGCCTGGAGGACGTCCTTCGGGATGTCGACGAGCACCGCTCCGGGACGACCGCTGGAGGCGAGGTAGAACGCCTCCGCGATGATCCGGGGGATGTCGACGCCGTCGGTGATGAGGAAGTTGTGCTTCGTGATGGGCATAGTGATGCCCGAGATGTCGGCTTCCTGGAACGCATCGGTGCCGATGAGCCCGCGGCCGACCTGACCGGTGATGGCCACGACCGGAACGGAGTCCATCTGCGCGTCGGCGAGCGGCGTCACGAGGTTGGTCGCACCGGGACCGGACGTTGCCATGCAGACGCCGACCTTGCCGGTCGCCTGCGCGTACCCGGTGGCGGCGTGACCTGCACCCTGCTCGTGACGGACGAGCACGTGCCGGACCTTCTTCGAGTCGAAGAGCGGGTCGTAGACAGGGAGAACGGCACCACCCGGAATGCCGAATACCGTGTCGACCTCGAGCTCCTCGAGGGCTCGGACCACGGACTGGGCGCCGCTGACCCGCTCGGGGGCGAGTTGGCGGCGGCTACCGGTCTGCGTCGCGGCGGCCGCGGTCGTCGGGCTTGCTGCCCCCGACTTGCGCGGCGTGGGTTGAGGCCGTGCGGTTGGTGCGCTCACTGGGAAATCCTCTGATTCTGGCTCCGGGCAACAAAAAACCCCCGTCAGCTGATGCTGTACGAGGGTGGCGCGTCGTTATCTGGCGAGTTGAAGAAATCGACTCAGGCGACGACGCGCCGGCCGATTACGAGCAACTCATTCTGTTTCACGCGCTCGACGGTAGGCGCGCTAATAGTGAACAGTCAACTTGGTGAGTCGGCCGTCCCAGAATATGAGATACGTCGGCTGCGGTGCGAAGATGTAGAGGTGTCAACTCCGCAGCAGCCCGTGCCACCAGAATCATCATCCCACACGACGAACCCGCCCAAGCGCGTCATCCGGATTTCTCCCCTCGCCTATCTGGGATGCGCCTTCCTCCTGTTCGCCGTGTCGTTCCCCATCTTCGGCTGGCCCGCCGCCTTCGGCTGGCTCGTGATCGCCCCGATCCTCGCGGTGGCCTGGGTCGCGCGGGTGCGCACGACCGTCACACCCGACGGACTCGAGGTGCGCAAGCTGTTCGGCGGCCGGTCGCTCGCATGGTCCGAGATCACCGGATTCCGCTTCCCCAAGCGCGGCTGGGCCCGGGCCACACTGGCCGACGGCGGCGAAGTCGCCCTTCCCGTCGTCACGTTCGACCGGCTCCCCGAGATCGCCGAAGCGAGCGGCGGCCGCATCACCGACCCCTACGCGGCAGCGGCCGCGGCGGACGAGGCAGCCCAGCACGCCGACGCCGAATCGAACGGCGAGCAGCCGGCGAAGAACCGGCCGGACACAGACGGGGAATAGTGCGCGAGTAGCGTTTGTCAGTACTTCCGTACGCTGACTAAGGAATACGCTCATGCCCCCGCTGAGGTCCCGAACCACCACCGCAGGACGAAATGCCGCAGGCGCCCGCGCACTGTGGCGCGCCACCGGAATGACCGACTCCGACTTCGGGAAGCCGATCGTCGCGATCGCCAACTCGTACACGCAGTTCGTTCCCGGCCACGTCCACCTCAAGAACGTCGGCGACATCGTCGCCGACGCCGTCCGCGCCGCCGGTGGTGTACCTCGCGAGTTCCACACGATCGCCGTCGACGACGGCATCGCGATGGGGCACGGCGGCATGCTGTATTCGCTTCCCAGCCGGGAGATCATCGCCGACTCCGTCGAGTACATGGTCAACGCGCACACCGCCGACGCGCTCGTCTGCATCTCCAACTGCGACAAGATCACCCCCGGAATGCTCAATGCCGCAATGCGTTTGAACGTTCCCACCGTGTTCGTGTCGGGCGGTCCGATGGAGGCGGGCAAGGCAGTGGTGGTCAACGGCGTCGCGCAGGCCCCCACCGACCTCATCACGGCGATCTCGGCGAGCGCCAACGACGAGGTCGACGAGGACGGGCTGTCCGAGGTCGAGCGCAGCGCCTGCCCGACGTGCGGATCGTGCTCGGGCATGTTCACCGCGAACTCCATGAACTGCCTCACCGAGGCGCTCGGTCTGGCGTTGCCGGGCAACGGTTCGACGCTGGCCACCCACGAAGCCCGGCGCGCGCTGTTCACCCGTGCGGGCACCACCGTCGTCGAGGCCGCCCTGCGGTACTACCGGGACGAGGACGACTCCGTCCTCCCCCGCAACATCGCGACGCCCGCCGCGTTCCGCAACGCAATGGCGCTGGACGTCGCGATGGGCGGTTCCACCAACACGGTGCTGCACACCCTCGCGGCCGCGCAGGAGGGTGAGGTGTTCGACTTCGACCTCGACAAGATCGACGAGATCAGTCGCAAGGTGCCCTGCCTGTCGAAGGTCTCACCCAACTCGGACTACCACATGGAGGACGTGCACCGGGCAGGCGGAATCCCCGCGATCCTCGGCGAACTCCGCCGGGCCGACCTGCTCGAGAGCGACGTCTCGACCGTCCACACGAAGAGCTTCGACGAGTGGCTCGACACGTGGGACATCCGGTCCGGCAAGGCATCCGACGAGGCCGTCGAACTGTTCCACGCCGCTCCCGGCGGCGTCCGCACCATCGAGCCGTTCTCGACGAACAACCGCTGGTCGTCGCTCGACACTGACGCCGCCAACGGCTGCATCCGCGATTTCGAGCACAAGCACACGGTCGAGGGCGGCCTGGCCGTGCTGCGCGGCAACATCGCCGTCGACGGCGCGGTCATCAAGACGGCAGGCATCGACGAAGACCTGTTCCACTTCCAGGGACCCGCACGCGTCGTGGAGTCGCAGGAGGAGGCGGTGTCGGTGATCCTCGGCAAGAAGATCCAGCCGGGTGAGGTCCTCGTCGTGCGCTACGAGGGTCCCGCGGGCGGCCCGGGCATGCAGGAGATGCTGCACCCCACCGCATTCCTGAAGGGCTCCGGCCTCGGCAAGAAGTGCGCGCTGATCACCGACGGCCGTTTCTCCGGCGGTTCCTCGGGATTGTCCATCGGCCACATCTCCCCCGAAGCCGCCAGCGGCGGCGCCATCGGCCTGGTGGAGGACGGCGACCAGATCCTCATCGACATCGCGACGCGCAGCCTGAAACTGCTCGTCGACGACGCAGTGCTCGCCGAGCGCCGCGCGAAGATGGATTCGTCCGAGCGTCCGTGGCAGCCGGTGAACCGCGAACGGACCGTCACCACGGCCCTGCGCGCGTACGCCGCACTGGCGACGTCCGCCGACAAGGGCGCGGTCCGTCAGGTTCCCTGACCGCACGCACCGACAGCACGAGCACACGCGAAGCCGGGTGCCGCAGCAGGTTTCCTGCCGCGGCACCCGGCTTCCGTCGTCGGTGCGACCGCGAATTCCGGCTCGGATGTGACCGCTCTCACGGGTGATCAACTCGCTCAAACGGCGACACCCCTGAACAGGTTCTACTGATCGAATTGATCAGTTGAGCCCGCGCTTCTTGCACACGGCGCTCAGTAGTGGTTCCCTCAGTTGGCCGTTGAGACCTACATCACAATCGGCAGCACCACCGGAACTTCTCCGGCCCACGAGGCCATCGGGAACACAACCAAGGAGCGACACATGCCAGGAGTCGGCATATGGCGAACGAAATCCGTTGAGCAATCGATAGCGGACACCGACGAACCCGACACCCGGCTGCGGAGGGAACTCACCGCGAAGGACCTCACCGTCTTCGGTGTCGCAGTCGTGATCGGCGCCGGCATCTTCACGCTCACCGCCCGGACTGCAGGCAACGTCGCCGGGCCGTCCATTTCGCTCGCCTTCGTCCTCGCCGCCATCGCCTGCGGCCTGGCCGCCCTCTGCTACGCCGAGTTCGCATCCACCGTCCCCGTCGCAGGCAGCGCGTACACGTTCTCCTACGCCACCTTCGGCGAGTTCGTCGCCTGGATCATCGGCTGGGACCTCATCCTCGAATTCGCCCTCGCAGCGGCCGTCGTCTCGAAGGGCTGGTCGCTGTACCTGGGTAACGTCCTCGGATTCAGCGGATCCACCACCGCCCACCTCGGGCCCATCGACTTCGACTGGGGCTCGCTGATCATCGTCGGCGGAATCACCATCGTGCTCGCCATCGGGACCAAGGTGTCCTCCCGCGTGTCCGCCGTGATCACGGCCATCAAGATCGCCGTCGTCCTCCTCGTCATCACCGTCGGCGTCTTCTACATCAAGAAGGAGAACTACGCCCCGTACATCCCGCCGGCCGAGGGCAACGAGAGCGCCGCACACGGTGTGCACCAGACCCTCTTCTCCTTCCTCTCCGGAGCGGACGGCAGCAGCTACGGCTGGTACGGCCTCCTCGCCGCCGCGAGCCTCGTGTTCTTCGCCTTCATCGGATTCGACGTCGTCGCCACCACCGCCGAGGAGACCAAGGACCCGCAGAAGGCGCTCCCCCGCGGCATTCTCGGCTCGCTCGCGATCGTCACCGTGCTCTACGTCGCGGTCACCCTCGTGCTCACCGGCATGGTGAAGTACACCGACCTCAAGACCGGCAGCCCGCTCGTCGGCGACAGCAGCGCCACCCTGGCGACCGCCTTCGAGGCACACGGCATCACCTGGGCCCAGACCGCCATCAACTTCGGCGGACTCGCAGGCCTCACCACCGTCGTGATGGTGATGATGCTCGGCCAGACCCGCGTCCTGTTCGCGATGTCCCGCGACGGACTCGTCCCCCGCGGTCTCGCGAAGACCGGCAAGAAGGGCACCCCGGTCCGCATCACTCTGTTCGTCGGCGCCGTGGTGGCACTCCTCGCCGCGTTCTTCCCGATGGGCACCCTCGAGGAGATGGTGAACATCGGCACCCTCTTCGCGTTCGTGCTCGTCTGCATCGGCGTCGTCATCCTGCGCCGCACCCGCCCCGACCTGCCGCGCGGGTTCCGCGTTCCGCTGGTCCCGCTCGTGCCCATCCTCGCCGTCCTGGCCTGCGGATGGCTGATGCTGAACCTGTCCGTCGAGACCTGGATCCGATTCCTGGTGTGGATGGCCCTCGGCGTCGTCGTCTACCTCGCCTACGGCAGGCGCAAGTCCGTCCTCGGACAGAGGCTCGCCGCACAGGCACAGGCCGCCCCACCCGAGGAGGAGAACATCCCGGAACTCGTCCAGCGCTGACCCTCGGCCGGCACTGATCCGGCAGAAACGACTGCGCCGCACTCCCGATCGGGGGTGCGGCGCAGTCGTGGTTCGGAGAAACGATCAGATGAGCGGGTTGGCGCCGTTGAGGAAGATCCAGATGCACACGCCGGCGGCGACGCCCAGAATCAGTGCCGCGAACGACCCGATGAACGGCCGCGTGGCCCAGCCGCGGCGGCCGTCGAGCGAGATCCGTCCCGGCCCGGTGAGAATGATCACGCCCGCGCACACGCCGAGTAGCGTCTCGTACTCGGTGCCGGAGGGTGCGAAGTACTCGAGCCCCGGTTCCGCGATCTGCCGGAACGCCCACGCATTGATCATCACGGCCAGCACCGAGGCGGCGGCCAGCGGGGTGACGAGGCCGAGGATCAGCAGCGCACCGCCCGCGACCTCACCGATGGCGCCGAGGATCGCGAGCAGTTTCGCCTGCTGGAAGCCCGAGTTCACGAGCACCTCCTCGAAACCGTCGAGGCCCGGACCGTTCCACATTCCGGTCAGCTTCTGCAGACCGTGCACGAGCGCCGTACCGCCGACCGCGAGTCGCAGTGCCAGCAGTCCGAGATCCAGGGTGCCGCGGCCGATCTTCACGTCCCCCTCGCCGAGCCGGTCGGTCGACGGATCACCCGCCGTGGCCCCGGGGGACGCACCGGAGGTCGCGCCGATCACCTGCGTCGGCTGGTCCGGCACGTCGGACGCCGACTGCCGGTACGCGGGGATCTGCTCGGTGGGCAGACCGGCGGCGCGTGCATCGCCGTAATCGAGTTCGTCGTCGGTGTGCGGGAGACCCTGTCCCGCGGAACCGGACGTCGGCGTGGCCGACGGAAACCGCTCGGTGGGAAGGTCGTAAGGGCTCGAGACCCTGCCGTAGCCGGGTGAGGCGCCTTGCTGCGCGGCACCGTCGTCCGACGACTCGCTGGGGTCTTTCCGCATGTCAGTCACACCGTCAAGCCTAGGTCGATCCGCCGGACAACGCTGGTAGGCGGAACCGGCGTGGCGGCGACCTCGCACTCTTCCGTAACGTCTCCATCATGATGGTGGGTGGGCGGCGCCGCACGGCGTCCCGCAAGATGGCGATGTCCGCACTGTGCGTGACGGCGGTCCTCGCCGCCGGGTGCGCGAAATTCGACGACTCCGCGTCCTCCCCCTTCACACCCGAGCCGACGGGTGCGTCGGGCGCGGAGGTCGAACCGGAGAACCCGCCACCGTCCACCACGACCACACCGCCGCCCAGCGGGCCGCTGGGACCGTGTCAGGATCCGGATCCCAGTGTCATCGCCACGTGTCTCGACACCACCGGCGGACTCGTCGTCCTCCCCGACGGGGCCACCGCTCTGGTCGCGGAGCGCCGGACCGGACGCATCCTGCAGGTCGCCCAGGGGCAGACCCCCAAGGAGATCGCGCACGTCGACGTCGACGGCAGCACCGACGGCGGCCTCCTCGACATCGCGCTGTCCCCGAGTTTCGCCGAGGACAACCTCATTTACGCCTACGTCACCACCCCGACCGACAACCGGGTGGTGCGGATCGCACCGGGCGACTCCGCCAAGGAAGTTCTCGGCGGGATCCCGCGCGGCGACACGGGCAATGCGGGGTCGCTCGAATTCTCCGGCGACGAACTGATGGTCCTGACCGGCAACGCGAACAACCCGGCGGCGGCCGCCGATCCGGCGTCCCTCGCCGGCAAACTACTGAAGGTCACCGCGCTGTCGCCCGCACCGACGCCGGCACAGCCCCGGCCGCAGGTGGTGCTGACGGGCATGGGGACCGCGGGCGGGGTCTGCGTCGACCCGGGGGTGGCCGTGTGGGTCACCGACCGCACCCCGCTCGAGGATCGGCTGGTGCGGGTCAGCGCGGACGGAGCGGTGTCGTCTCCGGTGTGGACGTGGCCGGAGCGGCCCGGCGTCGGCGGCTGCGTCGCCGCCGGTGATGTCGTGGCGGTGTCACTGAGCACCGCGAAGGCCATGTCGGCGCTCGCTGCCGACCCCGGCACGGGTGCCGTCACCACCGCACCGGGGGTCATCGTCCAGGACCGGTACGGCCAACTCGGCGGCGCCGCACTCGGTCCCGACGGGCTCATCTGGGTGAGCACCGTCAACAAGACCGCCGGTCAGCCCGGACCCAACGACGACCGCGTCATCAAGATGCCCCTGCCCTCCGGTGGCGGCGGATTCGACTGACGGGCCTCGCCCTCGCGCCGCGTCCCCGCCCAACGAACGGGACGCTCGTTCGGTTGATCCGAACGAGCGTCCCGCTGGTGCAGAGGGGAGGTCAGCCGCCGCAGGCCTCGATGACCAGCTCCTTGACGCGGGCCGGATCGGCCTGACCGCGAGTGGCCTTCATCACGTCGCCGACGATCTTGCCCGCAGCCGCGACCTTGCCGCCGCGAATCTTCTCGGCGATGTCGGGGTTCGCGGCCAGGGCCTCGTCGACGGCAGCCTTCAGCTTCGTGTCGTCGCGTTCGACGACGAGCTCGGGATGATCCGCGACGACCTGCTCGGGGTCACCCTCACCGGCGAGGACGTGGTCGACCACCTGGCGGGCCACCTTGTTGTTCAGCTTCCCGCTGTCGATCAGCGCGACCACCTGCGCGACCTGGGCCGGCGTGATCGGCAGCTCGCCGAGTTCCACCCCGCGGGTGTTCGCCTGCTGCGCCAGGTACGACACCCACCAGGACCGTGCGGCCTCCGGCGAGGCGCCGGCCTCGACGGTCGCGATGACGAGGTCGACGGCGTTCGCGTTGACGAGGTCACGCATGACCTCGTCGGAGACACCCCAGTCGGCCTGGATCCGGGCGCGGCGGACCCACGGCAGCTCGGGCAGGGTGCCCCGCAGTTCCTCGACCCACTCGGCGCTGGGCGCGACCGGCTCGAGGTCGGGCTCCGGGAAGTAGCGGTAGTCCTCGGCGGTCTCCTTGCGGCGGCCCGGCGACGTGGTGCCGTCCGCTTCCTGGAAGTGCCGGGTCTCCTGGATCACCTCACCGCCGGCCTCGAGCACCGCGGCCTGGCGGCGCATCTCGTACCGGACCGCGACCTCGACGCTCTTGAGGGAGTTGACGTTCTTCGTCTCGGTGCGGGTGCCGAGTTCGGTCGCCCCGATCGGCATCAGCGACGCGTTGGCGTCGCATCGCATCGAGCCCTGGTCCATGCGGACGTCCGACACGTTCAGCGACTTCAGCAGGTCGCGGAGCGCGGTGACGTACGCGCGGGCCACCTCGGGGGCGCGGGCACCGGCGCCGCTGATGGTCTTGGTGACGATCTCGACGAGCGGGACCCCGGCGCGGTTGTAGTCGAGCAGCGAGTGGCTGGCACCGTGGATGCGACCGGTCGCGCCGCCGACGTGCAGCGACTTTCCGGTGTCCTCCTCCATGTGCGCGCGCTCGATCTCGACGCGCCACGTGGTGCCGTCGTCGAGGATGACGTCGAGGTAGCCGTCGGTGGCGATCGGCTCGTCGTACTGGGAGATCTGGTAGTTCTTCGGCTGGTCCGGGTAGAAGTAGTTCTTCCGCGCGAACCGGCCCCACGGTGTGATGGAACAGTTCAGTGCGAGTCCGATCCGGATCGCGGACTCCACCGCCGCCTCATTCACGACGGGCAGCGACCCGGGCAGACCGAGGCACACCGGGCAGACCTGCGTGTTCGGCTCGGCGCCGAACTCGGTGGGGCACGGGCAGAACATCTTCGTGTCGGTGCCGAGCTCTACGTGCACCTCCATGCCGAGAACAGGCTCGTACTTCGCGAGCACGTCGTCGTAGTCGAGGAGGTCCGGAGTGTCGACAGCAGTCATGCCACAGAGTTTATGCGTCCGGCGGTTCACCGGAAAACGCGGTCAGCCGAAAAATGCGGCCGCCTCGTCGTACCGCTCCCGCGGCACCGTCTTGAGGCGCCGGGTGGCCTCCTCGAGGGGCACGAGGTCGATCGACGTGCCGTGCAGCGCGACCATGTTGCCGAAGTCGCCGCGGTGGACCGCGTCGGTGGCGTGCACCCCGAAGCGGGTGGCGAGCACCCGGTCGTACGGCGTCGGGGTGCCGCCGCGCTGCACGTGCCCGAGCACCGTCGTCCGCACCTCCTTGCCGATGCGGCGTTCGATCTCGTCGCCGAGTTGCTGTGCGACCCCGGTGAACCGTTTGTGACCGAACTCGTCGATGCCGCCTTCGCGCAGGCTCATCGACTCCGGGGTGGGTGTGGCGCCCTCCGCGACGACGCAGATGAAATGCGAATCGCCGCGCTGGAACCGCTTCTTCACCATGGCGCACACCTCGCCGACGTCGAACGGGACCTCGGGAACGAGCGTGAGGTGTGCACCGGTCGCGAGCCCGGAGTGCAGGGCGATCCAGCCCGCGTGCCTGCCCATCACCTCGACGAGCATCACCCGCTGGTGGGACTCGGCGGTGGTGTGCAGGCGGTCGATCGCGTCCGTCGCGATGGACAGGGCGGTGTCGAAACCGAACGTCACATCGGTGCAGTCGATGTCGTTGTCGATGGTCTTCGGGACCCCGATCACGGGCACCCCGCTCTCGGCGAGCCAGCTCGCCGCCGTGAGCGTGCCCTCGCCGCCGATCGGGATGAGTGCGTCGATGCCGTTGTCGTCGAGCGTCTGCCGGATCTGGTCGAGGCCCGCCTTGAGCTTGTCCGGGTTGACCCGCGCGGTACCGAGGATGGTGCCGCCCCGGGTGAGGATCCGGTCGATCCGGTCGTCGTTGGACAGCGCGACCTTGCGGTCTTCGAGCAGACCACGCCACCCGTCCCGGAATCCCACCACCGAGCTGCGGTACCGGCCGTCGGCCGTCCGCACCACTGCCCTGATCACCGCATTGAGCCCGGGGCAGTCGCCGCCTCCGGTGAGGATTCCGATCCGCATCCAAGCACCCCTCGTCGTCTCGTGTGGTGATGGTGGTTCTCATTAGACATCTTGCCGCCCGAAACGTGTTCGAGCACCTCGGATCGGCCGGTTCGGTCAGCCGGGTGTGACGAGACCGCTCTCGTAGGCCAGGACCACCGCCTGCGCCCGGTCGCGCAGATCCAATTTGGACAGCACCTTGCCGACGTGCGTCTTGACGGTCTGCTCGGCGACGAACAGGCGGTCCGCAATCTCGGTGTTCGACATGCCGCGGGCGATCAGCTCGAGCACCTCGCGTTCGCGGGGCGTCAGCGCCGACAGCGCGGCCGGTTTGCGGCGGGCGGTGCTCCGGCGGCTGGTCACGTCGGCGATGAGACGCCGCGTGACGGTCGGCGCGAGGAGTGCCTCGCCGTCGGCGACCACCCGCACCGCGCGGATGAGTTCCTCCGCGGGCGCGTCCTTGAGCATGAAACCGCTGGCCCCGATGCTCAGCGCCTCGTACACGTAGTCGTCCACGTCGAACGTCGTGAGCATGAGCACCCGCACCGGCGGATCGAACCCCGCCGATAGGATGACGCGGGCGGCGTCGAGTCCGTTCATCTCCGGCATGCGCACGTCCATCAGGACCACGTCGGGTCGCAGGCGTTTGACCTCGCTCACCGCTACCGCCCCGTCCGGGGCGTCGCCGATGACACTGATGTCGGGCTGGGAGGCGAGCAGGGCTCCGAAACCCTGCCGGACCATAGCCTGGTCGTCGGCGATGAATACGGTGATGGCCACGCCGCCAGCCTAGGCGGAGGCGACCGGGAACTCGGCGTGGACCTCGAATCCGCCGTTGTCGTGCAGGTGCGTGGAGAGGACGCCGCCGACCGCCTGCGCACGTTCGCGCATCCCGATGATGCCGTTGCCGCCGGTCGACTCGTGCCTGGTCAGGGCCGAGACGAGGCTCCGCCGCGGCGGGCCGTTGACGATCGACACGGACGCGATCGGCGTCTCGTACGCGATCTTCACCTCGACCGCGGCGCCCGCCGCGTGCCGGGCCGTGTTGGCGAGGGACTCCTGCAGGATGCGGTACATCACCAGCCCCACAGACTCCGACACGTGCCGCGGGTCGCCGTCGGTGTGCCAGGAGACGGGGATGCCGGCCCGGCGGCTGCCCTCGAGCAGCTCGCTGATCTGCTGGACCCCGGGCTGCGGCGCGTGCTCGGCCACCTGGCCGTCGCTGCGCAACACACCGAGGAGTCCGCGCACCTCGTTCAGTGCGGCGCGGCCCGCGGCTCCGATCGATTCGAACTCGGCCCGCGTCTCGTCCGACATGCCCGCGATGCGGTACGGCGCGCTCTGCGCCTGCACCACGACCATCGACATGTGGTGCGCGACGACGTCGTGCAGGTCCCGGGCGATGCGCGCCTTCTCCTCGAGGATCGTCCTGCGGGTGCGCTCGAGTTCGCTCAGCTCCTCCTGCTGCGCGAGTTGCCGCCGGGACAGCACCAGCCACCGGATCAGCAGGCCGAACACGACGATGGCGGTCAGTCCCACGGCCCACCCGCGACCGTTGGTGCCCGGGGTGTCGGCGAGGAACAGGAGAACGGTGGAGATCCATGCCACACCCACGACCGGGATCGCGGCGCGCATGCTGACCGCGGCCAGCAGGGCGAGCATCACCAGGATGTGGACCACCTGCCAGGGGTAGTCGTAGCCGTCCTGCAGCGCGAAGACGCGCGGGATCACCAGCGCCGAGATCGCGGAGACCGCCCAGGCCAGCGCCGGGTTCGACCGGATGAGCAGGAACGGGAACGTCGCGAGCGCCGCCACGAACGGTTGAATCGGAGGACTGACCTGGTGGGTCAGCTGCAGGGTCGGCCACGCCACGGCGAACAGGATCGCCGTGACCACGACAATTGCCACGTTCAGCCACTGGCCTTCGGCGGCTCTCCGGATGCGCGTCTTCGTCTTCACACCCTCGACAGTAGAAACACAGGTCACGGCGTGTCCTCATACCCCGGACTCACGTCGGCCTAGTACCGGAGTATGAGATCGGAGCCCTCTCCCCCCACGAGGCCAGTGATCGAACCGGACCCGGGAGTGATGTGGCTGCGCAACACGAATTCATAACGTCGTCGTCATGCGAACGACGGGGACACGGAGAACGACTTGGGCCGCGGTGGCGTGCGCGGCCACCGCGCTACTGACCACCACAGGATTCGCCGGCACCGGCGCGGCGAGCACGCCCCGTCACGAAAACGCCGCCGCGTCCGCCGCGGTGCACACGCTCACCACACCGGCGACGCTCGCCGAGGACTCCATTCCCGACGACTTCGCATCGGTGATGGGGTACACACCGGTGCGGATCGACGGCATGCTCGCCAACCCCGGCGGAGACTGCTCCTCCCCCGTCCCACTGCCGCTCGAGTTCGACACCGCATGCAAGGCCCACGACCTCGGCTACGACCTCCTGCGATACGCATCGCGGTCCGGCGAGGATCTCGGCCCCTGGGCGCGGCAGTCGCTCGACACGCAACTGGATCAGCGGATGCACTCCGCGTGCGACACCCGACTCGACGAGCAGGCGCGGGCGCAGTGCTTCGTGATGGCCAACATCGCGACCACCGCCGTCACCGGAAACAGCTGGCGTCAAGGCTATTCGACGCCGGTCACCGAAGCCGGGCTCCCGTACGCGCTGGCCGGCGCCGCCGGCGCCGCACTGCTCGCAGGCGCGGCCTGGTCGATCCGCCGCCGCCCGCGTCCGGTCGGGGCGATCGCATGACCACTGCGGCTCTGTCCGGTCCCGGACGGAGCCCGGCGCGCTCCCGGTCGCGTACCGCGCCGAACGCCCTGCGCCGCACACTGACCACGACGATTCCGATCTCCGCGCTCCCCCGCACCTCCTCCACGATCGCCGTCACCACCGCGACACTCGCGTCGCTCGCCCCCTCTCTGCTCCCCCGCAGTGCGCTGACGCAGGCACTGTTCACCGGATTCCTCGCCGCGGCCGGCGTCGGGATCCTCGTCCTCGCCCGCCTGCTGCGGCGACTTGTCACGCATTCACACCCCCATCACCCTCCGCGGGACTCGGTGCGTCTGCTCGTCCTGATCGGCGCCATGATCGTGGCGACGTGGGCGATCGTGCTCGCCGACCACTGGCAGGATTCGCTGCGCGCCGCCATGGGTATGCCGGGCATCGGGCCGGACCACTGGATGCAGGCGATCCTCGGGGCGGCGCTGACGTTCCTGCTGTTCGCCGGCATCGGCAGCGTCGTCGCCGCGGTCGCCCGTCGCCTCGGCTGGATCGGCAGCGCCACCACCGCGGTCGTTCTCGCGACCGGGCTGCAACTGGTCGCCGGACCCGCGCTGTGGGGGATGATGTCCCGTTCCTACAGCGACTCCAACGCGCTCGTCGACGTGTCCCTGCACCGGCCGGTATCGGCCGAATCGTCCGGCGGCCCGGAGTCCGCGATCAGCTGGGAGTCGCTCGGGCGCCAGGGACGGCGGTTCGTGGCGGCGGGCGAGCAGTCGGCCGCCATCCGCACCTACGTGGGAATGGATTCGGCCCCCGACGTCGAATCTCGTGCGGCACTGGCGGTCTCGGAGCTGGAACGGGCGGGCGGGTTCACCCGGTCCGCCATCGTCCTCACGGTGCCCACCGGCTCGGGGTGGATCGACGAGAACGCGGCCGAAGGATTCGAGGAACGCTTCGCCGACGACGTCGCGATCGTCGGCATGCAGTACTCGTATCTGCCGAGCTGGATCACGTTCGTGTTCGGACGTTCCGCCGCGGACGATTCGGCGGCAGCACTGTTCGACGCCGTCGCCGAGCGGATCGCCGACCTACCCGACGTCCTCCGCCCGGCGCTCTACGTCTACGGCCAGAGCCTCGGATCCGTCGGCGGCAGCGCGATTTTCACCGACGCCGACCAACTCCGGGAACGCGTCTGCGGCGCATTGTGGTCGGGCCCGCCCGCCGGTTCGGTGCTGACGGACGGCGCGACGGTGCTGGCGAACACGTCCGACCCGGTGGTGTGGTGGTCCCCCGACCTGATCCTGCACCGGCCCGACCTCTCGCTCGCAGTACGCGATGCGCCGGTCCCCCAATGGATTCCGGGCATCACGTTCCTACAGACGAGTGTCGACCTGGTGTCCGCGCTGAACTTCGCGTCCGGGCACGGACACCGCTACGGCAGCGAGCAGGGCACCGCCCTGCCCGACTGCCCCTAGCTCGGCGAGCCGATCGGACCGCGCGCGGCCTCGTAGGCGGCGCCGACCCGGTACAGCCGCTCGTCGGCCAGCGCGGGAGCCATGATCTGCAGTCCCACCGGCAGACCGTCGTCCACGGACAGCCCCGACGGAACCGACATCGCGCAGTGCCCGGCCAGGTTGGTGGGCAGGGTGCACAGGTCCGACAGGTACATCGCGAGCGGGTCGCCGACCTTCTCGCCCAGCTTCCACGGCGTGAACGGACTGGTGGGCGACACCAGGACGTCCACCTTCTCGTAGGCCTTGTCGAAGTCCCGGGCGATGAGCGTCCGCACCTTGAGCGCCTGACCGTAGTAGGCGTCGTAGTAGCCGGACGACAGCGCGTAGGTGCCGATCATGATGCGACGCTTGACCTCCGGGCCGAAGCCGGCGGCACGCGTCGCGGCCATCACCTGGTCGGCGCTCATGTCGCCCTGGTCGATGCGCAGCCCGTACCGCATGGCGTCGAAGCGCGCGAGGTTCGACGACACCTCGCTCGGCAGGATGAGGTAGTACGACGCGAGCGCGTACTCGAAGTTGGGGCACGACACCTCGACGACCTCGGCACCGAGTTCGGTGAGTTGCGCGACAGCGGCATCGAACGAGGAGATGACGCCGGGCTGGTAGCTGCCGGAGTGCAGTTCCTTGACCACACCGACCTTCACGCCCTTCAGGTTGCCGCCGGCGCCCTCACGCGCAGCCGCCACCACGGGACGCACGGGCGCGTCGATCGACGTGGAGTCGCGCGGGTCGTGCCCGGCGATGACCTCGTGCAGCAGTGCGGTGTCGAGGACCGTGCGGCCGCACGGACCACCCTGGTCCAGCGAGGACGCGCAGGCGACGAGACCGAACCGGGACACCGTGCCGTACGTCGGCTTGGTGCCGACCGTCGCCGTGACGGCGGCGGGCTGGCGGATCGAGCCACCGGTGTCGGTGCCGATCGCGAGCGGGGCCTGCCGGGACGCGAGTGCCGCGGCACTGCCGCCGCCCGAGCCGCCCGGGATGCGGGTGGTGTCCCACGGGTTGCGGGTGGGTCCGTACGCGGAGTTCTCGGTGGACGATCCCATCGCGAACTCGTCGAGGTTGGTCTTACCCAGGATCGGGATGCCGGCCTCGCGCAGCTTCTTCGTCAGCGTCGCGTCGTACGGCGCGATCCAGCCTTCGAGGATCTTCGACGCGCACGTGGTGGGCATGTCGGTGGTGGTGAAGATGTCCTTGAGCGCCAACGGAACTCCCGCGAGCGGGGAAGCGGGCGCATTACCCGCGGCGAGGCTGCTGTCCACCTCCTTCGCCGATACGAGGGCTTGCTCGCCTGCCACGTGCAGGAAGGCGTTCAGGTCACCGTCGACCGCGGCGATGCGGTCCAGATGCGCCTGGGTGACCTCGACGGACGACACCTCACGGCTGTGGATCTTCGACGCGAGATCTGCGGCGTCGAGAGTGGTCAGATCGGCGCTCATTCGCCCTCTCCAAGAATCTGCGGGACGGCGAAACGATCCTGCTCGACGGCCGGCGCGCCGGACAGCGCCTGCTCGGGCGTCAGGCCGGGAACGATCACGTCGGGACGGGTCACGTTGGTGACGGCGTTCGGGTTCGCCATCGGCGGAACATCCTCGGCGGGCACCTCGGTGACCACCTTCACGTGGCTGAGAATCGAGTCCAGCTGACCGGCGAACTCGTCGAGCTCGGCATCGGTCAGGGCGAGTCGAGACAGCCGCGCGAGGTGCGCGACCTCGTCACGGGAGATGGCAGGCACCGCGGGGCCCCTTTCGGTTCGGACGTACACATTCGGACGTACACAAGTGTGTCCCAGCCTAGAGCAGTGGTCGGATCAGCCGTGCAACCAGCGCCGCAACCTGGCCGTCAGGAACGGTAGAACCACGAACACCATCACCGGAGTCGTGAGCACCGTCGCCACCACGGTGCGGGTCACCACGTCCAGAGCCGCCAGCCGGGGAGTGACGAACATCGCGACGAGCAGCGAGATCGGGAAGAACCCGAGCCAGATCGTGACCGCCTGCTTCCACCGCGGCGGTGGGGTGCTGACCCGCAAGGCGTGGGTGAGCGTCGACTGCGGTTCGAACCAGCCCTCCACCCCGGTCAGCCGGTGCGTCACCGTGTCCTGCGCGAGACCCGTCCCCCGCCCCACCCACACCTTCCGCGCAGGCGAGGTGGTCCACGCGTCGAGTGTGTGCTCGTCCGCGAACCGGTACACCACGTGATACTGCTCGGGGTCGGACGCCGCGCGCAGCCAGCCCCCGCCGAGGAACCCCGGGAACGTGCCCGCCATCGCCATCCCGGCGTCCGTCCAGCGCAGGAACTCCTGCTCGCGGCCCGCCGCCACCCGCCTCGAGACGGACGTCGTCACTCCCGTTGCCGTGGTGTTCATGCACCCATGTTTGGGCCGCCGTGTTTCGCGCACGAGGCGAATCCGTATCGGCGATGTCACGAATCGAGCGCGACCTGCGAGTCCCCGTTCCGACCCGGGCGAAGCCGCAGGGGGGACCGCATACTCGGGAACGAAAGTGCAAAGATGGTGAGCGACGGGGGTCGCAGGTACTCCCGCGTCTATCTCGTGGTGAAAGGGACGCACGTGTCGTATCTGCTTCGCGTCCAGCTCCCCGACCGTCCCGGTAGCCTCGGCTCTCTCGCCGTCGCCCTGGGCTCGGTGGGTGCTGACATTCTGTCGCTCGACGTGGTGGAACGGGGTGCCGGATTCGCCATCGACGACCTCGTCGTCGATGTCGAGCCGGGATCGCTCCCCGACACCCTCATCACGGCCGCCGAGAACCTGCCCGGCGTCACCGTCGACTCCATCCGGCCGTACGCCGGAATACTCGACACCCACCGCGAGCTCGAACTCATCGACCAGGTCGCCACCGCCGCGGACGATCGACTGCAGGTCCTCGTCGACGGCGCCCCTCGGGTGCTCCGGGTCGGCTGGTCCGTGGTCGCCGATCTCGGCCCGCACGGCGCATACCGGGTGGTCGGCAGCTCGGGAGCGCCCGAGACGCACGCCACCGAGATCCCGTGGATGCCGCTGGAGAAGCCGACCGCGCTCGACGGCGAGGGCGATTGGGTGCCGCAGGTGTGGCGCGACATGAACACCACACTCGCCGCGGCTCCCCTCGGGACCACCGGCCGCGTGCTGATGCTCGGCCGCCCCGGCGGCCCGGAGTTCCGTCCGTCCGAGATCGCCCGGCTGGGCTACCTCGCAGGCATCATCGCGACGGTGCTGAGCTGACCGCCGCCCCGGGCCGGAAGGTCCGGGGCCGGAAGGTTCGGGGCCGGGCGGTCCGGGTCTGGGGTCGCCTCAGACGAGTTCGCGGACCAGGACGGTGAGCTCGACACCCGGGACGGGCGCCCAATTGCGGTCGGGCACAGGCACGAAACCGTTGCGGTCGTAGATGCGGCGGGCGTCTTCCATGTCCGGTTGGGTCGACATCACCACAGCGCGGTCGCCGCGATCGTAGGCCGTGTCGAGCACGTGCCGCACGAGCGCCGACCCGACGCCGGAACCGCGGGCGTCGGGTGACACGGCGAGCATCCGGAATTCGAGTTCCCCCGGCTGCGCGACGTCCGCGTACGGGGACGCGGGTTCCGCGATCGTGACGGAACCCACGACCCGGCCCGCCATCACCGCCACCCGGACCTCCGCCTTGTCCGCCCGTTCAGCGGTGTCGCGCAACCGGTTCGTGTACGGATCGTGTGCCTCGACGTGTCCGCCGCCCACGTAGGCGATCACCGTGAGGTCGCTGACGGCCTCGTACTCGTCCGGTGTCGCATTCCGAATCTCGATCATGTCCAGAACTATGACAGGACAGCTCACGCCGCCCCAAACTCGAGCGTGAGGTTCCCGTCACACTCCCGAATCCGCGACCGCGCCCGGTCCCCCCTCCAGCAGTCGGCGGAACCCGTCCTCGTCGAGGACCGGCACACCGAGTTCGACGGCTTTGTCGTGCTTCGACCCCGGGGATTCGCCGGCCACCACGAACGCCGTCTTCTTCGACACCGAACCCGCGGCCTTGCCGCCTCGGACGAGGATCGCCTCCTTCGCCTGATCGCGGGAGAACGTCTCGAGCGAACCCGTGACGACGATCGACAGTCCCTCGAGGTTGCGCGGAATCGATTCGTCGCGTTCGTCTTCCATGCGCACACCGGCCGCCGACCACTTGTCGACGATCTGCCGGTGCCAGTCGACGCCGAACCATTCGACGACGGCCGCGGCGATGGTGCCACCGACCCCGTCGACGGCCGCGAGTTCCTCGACGGAGCTCTCCCGGATCCGGTCCAGCGACCCGAACTCGCCCGCGAGCGCACGCGCCGCCGTGGGACCGACGTGGCGGATCGACAGGGCGACCAGCACCCGCCACAGCGGCTTGTCCTTGGCGGAATCGAGATTGTCGAGCAGCCTGCGGCCGTTGGCCGACAGCCCGCCGGCCTTGGTCCGGAACAGCGTCGTCTTCAGCAGGTCGTCCTCGGTGAGCGAGAACAGGTCGCCCTCGTCGCCGATCGCCTTCGCTTCGAGCAGGCTCGTCGCGGCCTCGTAGCCGAGCACCTCGATGTCGAACGCACCGCGGCCCGCGACGTGGAACACACGTTCCCGGAGTTGCGCGGGGCAGTACTGCTGGTTGGGGCAGCGAATATCCGCGTCGCCCTCCTTGGCGGGAGCGAGCGGCGTGTCGCACTCCGGGCAGTTCGCCG
This sequence comes from Rhodococcus sp. USK10, assembly GCF_019378875.1. NCBI lineage: Bacteria > Bacillati > Actinomycetota > Actinomycetes > Mycobacteriales > Nocardiaceae > Rhodococcus > Rhodococcus sp. USK10. Next base: position 7,802,956 of record NZ_CP076048.1, on the reverse strand, counting down.
GCATCACGAACTCGTACTCGTCGCCGGTCCTGGCGTCCACCACCGGCCCGAGGACCTCGGGAATCACGTCGCCGGCCTTGCGCAGCACCACCGTGTCGCCGATCAGCACGCCCTTGCGTTTGACCTCGGAGCCGTTGTGCAGGGTGGCGAGGGAGACGGTGGACCCGGCGACCGTGACCGGTTCCATGTAGGCGAACGGGGTGACCCGGCCGGTGCGGCCGACGTTGACCCGGATGTCGAGGAGCTTGGTGGTGGCCTCCTCCGGCGGGTACTTGTAGGCGATCGCCCAGCGCGGCGCCCGCGACGTGGACCCCAGCCGGCGTTGCAGCGACGTCTCGTCGACCTTGACGACCAGGCCGTCTATCTCGTGCTCCACGTCGTGCCGGTGCTCGCCCCAGTACTGCACCCGGTCCACGACGGCGTCCGCGCCGGTGACACGGACGGTGTGGGTGGACACGGGCAGGCCCCACGCCGCCAGCGCGGTGTACGCGTCGTACTGGGAGGCAGGCTCGAATCCTTCGCTCCGGCCGAGGCCGTGGCAGATCATTCCGAGGCGCCTGCGGGCGGTGACGGCCGGATTCTTCTGCCGGAGCGACCCGGCCGCGGAGTTGCGGGGATTCGCGAACGGCGCCTTGCCCTCCTCGACGAGCGCCGCGTTGAGTGCCGCGAAGTCCTCGAGCCGGAAGAACACCTCACCGCGTACCTCGAGGAGCGCCGGAACCGGGTATTCGTCTGTGCCGGTGAGCTTTTCCGGGATGTCTTCGATGGTCCGGGCGTTGAGCGTCACTTCTTCGCCGGTCCGGCCGTCGCCGCGGGTGGCGGCGCGGACGAGTCTGCCGTTCTCGTACACCAGGTTCAGCGCGACTCCGTCGATCTTCACCTCGCACAGGTAGTGCAGGTCGGGGCCGGTCTCCTGCTCCACCCGGCTGATCCAGGTGCGCAGTTCGTCGGTCGCAAAGACGTTGTCGAGGCTCAGCATCCGCTCGAGGTGATCGGCGGAGGCGAAGTCGGTGGCGAATCCGCCGCCGACGAGCTGGGTCGGCGAATCCGGCGTCCGCAGGTCGGGGTACTGGTTCTCGAGGTCGTTCAGCTCGCCCAGCAGCACGTCGAACTCTCCGTCGGAGATGATGGGCGCGTCGCGGACGTAGTAGCGGAACTGGTGCTGCCGCACTTCCTCGGCCAGCTCGTTCCAGTGCTCCCGGACGTGTCCGGGGGCCGGTGTCGGGGCTTCGGTCGATTCACTCACCATCGAAGATTAACCGGTCCGGCCGACACCGAACCCCGGACTCAGAGCGATTCGGGGTCGTCGGTGAACGCGCCGCTCACCTCGGCGCAGAACTTCAGCGCGTCGCGGCTCCAGGACGCGTCGGCGCCCGCGAGTCCGCAGGCCGGTGTCACGGCGACCTGGGTCCGCAGCGTCGTGCGCGGGAATCCGAGCCGGTCGATCAGCGTCACCGCAGGTCGGGCGAGGTCGCGCCAGGTGGGGGGCACGGCGGGAGCGGTGGTCGGGATCAGCCCCAGCGCCAGCTCCTTGCCCGCGTCGAGCAACTCGCCGATGCCGTCCAGGTCCGACGACGCCAGCTGCGACACGTCCAGACCGACCGCGCGCGCACTGCTGCGCCGCAGCAGGTCCGTGGGCAGGTCCGCGGAGCAGCAGTGCACCATGGTCACTCCGCCGGACCCGGCGAGGGTGGCCTCGAGCACGGCGAGAGCCTCCGGCTCCGGCATCGCCCGCACGGTCTCGAGCCTCGACCGACCGGACAGCGTGCCCGCCAGCACGGCGGGCAGTCGTGGCTCGTCGAACTGGATCAGCACCTGCGCACCGACACGCCGGGCGACCTCCGCGGCGTGCCGCGCGAGTCCTTCGCCCAGCGATTCGGCGAAGTCGCGCACCGCACCGGGGTCGGTGAGCACGCGCCTGCCGGTGCCGAGTTCCACCTCGGCCGCCAGCGTGAGAGGACCCACCGACTGCACCTTCACCACGTGATCGGCCCCGGCGAGGCCCGCACTCTCCCATGCTTCCTCGAGCGCGTCGAGGTCCTGGTTCAGGAAGTCGGTCGCCCGCTTGGCCACCGAGCCGCGGCGCTGCACCACGCGGTAGGCGGACGTGGACACGTCCAGTTGCAGATCCACGAGCAGGGCGCTGGCGCGGCCGATCATGTCGGCGCCGAGCCCGCGGGCGGGCAACTCCACCAGGTGCGGAAGTCTGCCGAGTTCGCCGAGAACGACGGTGGCGGCTTCGCGCGGATCCGCTCCGGGCCACGAGCCGACGCCGGTGACGGCACCGGCCAGTGAGATATCCTGCGTCACTGCGTGTTCGGACGCGCGTCGGTACCCGAGATGGTTCCGCTGCCCAGCACGATGTCGCCTGCCGGGTCGGTCCGGTACAGCACGACGGCCTGCCCCTTCGCGACACCGGTGAGCGGTTCGCGCAGCGAGATGCGGATACCGCCGTCGGCGGCTTCCGCCACGGCCTCGGCAAGTCCGCCGTGCGCGCGTACCTGGACGGTGCATTCGACCGGTCCCGCCGGCGCGCTTCCGGACGTCCACACGGCGCGGTCCGCGGTGATCGCGTGCACCTCGAGGTCGCGTGCCGAACCGACACGGACGGTGCCGGTTTCGGGTTCGATCGACGTCACGTACCGCGGCTGCCCGTCGGCCGCGGGCCCCTGGACGCCGAGGCCCTTCCGCTGGCCGATCGTGAACCCGTGCACGCCTTCGTGTTCCGCGAGCACCTCACCCGAATCGGCGTCGACCACACTGCCCGGGCGGATGCCGATGTGGGCGCCGAGGAATGCCCGGGTGTCACCGGACGGGATGAAGCAGATGTCGTGGCTGTCGGGCTTGTTCGCCACTGCGAGGCCGCGTTCGGCGGCTTCTTCCCGGATCCGGTCCTTCGGGGTGTCGCCGACGGGGAACATCGCCCGCGACAGCTGCTCGGCCGTCAACACACCGAGCACGTACGACTGGTCCTTGTCCGCGTCGACGGCCCGGCGCAGCACACCGTCCTCGAGCTGCGCGTAGTGACCGGTGGCCACCGCGTCGAACCCGAGGGCGATCGCGCGGTCCGCGAGCGCCGCGAACTTGATCTTCTCGTTGCACCGCAGGCACGGGTTGGGGGTCTCCCCCGCCGCGTAGGACGCCACGAAGTCGTCGATCACGTCTTCCTTGAAGCGGTCGGCGAAATCCCAGACGTAGAACGGGATTCCGAGCACGTCCGCGGCACGCCGGGCGTCACCGGCGTCTTCCTTGGAGCAGCAGCCCCGGGATCCGGTGCGCAGCGTGCCCGGCTCGGCGGACAGTGCGAGATGCACGCCCACCACGTCGTGTCCGGCAGCGACTGCCCGTGCCGCCGCCACGGCGGAATCGACGCCGCCGCTCATGGCCGCCAGTACTCGCATCAACGATTCCCTCCACGCGCTCCGACACCGGCGAGCCCGGCGGCGCGGGCCCGCTCCACAACTTGCGGCAATGCCGCGACGACTGCATCCACGTCCGCGACCGTCGACGTGTGCCCGAACGAGAAGCGCAACGATCCGCGGGCGGTCGCCGCATCCACGCCCATCGCGGTCAGGACGTGACTCGGGCGGGCGACCCCGGCGGTACACGCCGAACCGGTCGAACACTCGATCCCAGCGGCGTCGAGCAGCATCAGCAGCGAATCGCCCTCGCATCCGGGGAACGTGAAGTGGGCGTTGCCCGGCAGTCGCGCGCTGCCCACCGGACCGTTCAGCACGGCGTCCCGGACGATCTCGCCGACGCGCTCGATGAGGCGGTCACGCAGGACGGACAGTTCCGCGGCGCGGGAGTCGAGGTTCGCGGTCGCGTCGCGCAGCGCTGCGGCCATGCCGACGACACCGGCGGTGTCCGGGGTGCCCGAACGCAGATCGCGTTCGTGTCCCCCGCCGTGCAGCAGCGGCGCACACGGGACCTGCCGTCCCAGCAGGAGCGCACCGACGCCCTGCGGTCCGCCGACCTTGTGCGCGGCGATGCTCAGCGCGGACAGCCCGCTCGCAGCGAAGTCCACGGGGATGTGTGTGACGGCCTGGACGGCGTCGCTGTGCATGGGCACGTCGAACTCGGCCGCCACCGCGGCGAGTTCGGTGATCGGCATGATCGTGCCGACCTCGTTGTTGGCCCACATGATCGTGACCAGCGCGGTCTCGTCCGCATGGACGGCGAGCTCGTCGCGCAGCGTCTGCGGCGACACCCGGCCCAGTTCGTCGACGGGCAGCCACGTGACCTGTGCGCCCTCGTGCTTCTCGAGCCACTCCACCGCGTCGAGTACCGCATGGTGCTCGACGGCACTGGCCAAGATTCGCACCCGTCCGGGGTCGGCGTCACGCCGCGCCCAGAAGATGCCCTTGACCGCGAGGTTGTCGCTCTCGGTGCCACCGGAGGTGAAGATGACCTCGGACGGCCTGGCGCCGAGGTCGGCGGCGATCGACTCGCGGGCCTCCTCGATGCGACGGCGGGCAGCGCGCCCGGAACCGTGCAGCGAGGACGCATTGCCCACGGTACTGAAGATGTCGGTCATCGCCCGGACGGCCGCCGGCACCATGGGAGTGGTGGCTGCGTGGTCCAGGTAGACGGGGTGATCGGCACTGCGGGCAGAGGTCATGACGTGACCAGGATAGCTCAGGCGACGAGACGCTCCGCCGCCTCGATGCCCGCAGCCGCCGTCCCGACCGCACCCTGCAACGGATCGACGATGTCGTGCGCTGCGAGATCGATGCGTTCGTCGCCTCGCGCAGCGCGTTCGCATCGGGCCGCCAGATCCCGGCGGCACTCCCCCGGATACTCGATCGGCGCCAGCCGGACCTCGGCGTTGACACCCTTCTGGCGGATGATGCGCCGGATCGACCGGCCGATCGTCTCCTCGCCCACGAAGCACGGCCCGGTCGTCAGTTCCCCGCCCCGGCCGGTGTATCGCAGCGAGATCGGCTGGACCGGGCACTCCGCGTCGATCGCCGCCTGGAACAGCGCGGGCCGGAATCCGCCATACGCGCGTCCGCACCACGTGGTGCCCTCGGGGAACGCGACGACTCGTTCGCCGTCGCGCAGCCTGCCCGCCGTCGTCGCCACCGTGCCCGGCAGCGCCCGCAGACTCTGCCGTTCGATCGGGACGACCCGCATCCGCCGGGCGAGCGAGCCCAGAACCGGCCAGTCCAGCAGATCGCCGCGGGCGACGAAGTTCGCCGGTGCGAGCGCGCTGAGCACCAGCACGTCGGTCCAGGACACGTGGCCGGCCACCACCAGAAGTCCGCCGTCGTGCCTGCGCTTTCCGCGGTGATCGACCACGACGAGGCGAATTCCGACACAGCGCAACAGCATCGCCGCGTACCGACGCTGCAGACCGGTCCGCCACGACCGCGGCAGCAACCATCCCGCGGTCAGGAGCGGCGCCGTCGCCAGCGCCGACACGACGAGGCACCACCGCACGACCACGGTCGGGATCGACACGGCGTTCGCCTCCGCGGGCAGACATCCCGCACCGCACGGACTCGACGGCATCCACGAATGCACGGGCACCGCGGCCGTCTCCGACACGGCAGTGCTCATGCCTGTGCCCCCGCCTCGAAAGTGGCCGAAGCCGAACGCAGGCGGTCGAGGTAGCGCTCGTTCGCCCCGTGCAATCCCTGCAGGGCGACGAAGTCGGCGACACCGAATTCCGGATCGTGCGCGGGCTCGCCGCACACCGTGGCGCCGAGGCGCAGGTACCCCCGGAGCAGCGGCGGCAGAACCGGGCGGGCGGGCGGGTCGATCTCGTCGAGTGATCGCCCGTCGACGCGCACCGGGTTCCGGGGCACGGCCCGGGAGGCCGGGTCGCTGCCGTACTTGCGGAGCAGCAGATCACGCACGCCGCGGACGTTGGAACCGGCCACCGCGTCCGGGTGCTCCCGCATCGGCACGGAGACGCAGCCCATCACCCACTCGTATCCGGTCAATTGCAGGTAGTGCAGGATCCCGGCCCACATCAGGCTCAGGACCGAACCGGAACGGTGATCGGGGTCGACGCACGCCCGGCCCATCTCGACGATGCGGTTGCCGACGGGATCGAGTGCCGAGATGTCGAATTCGGTGGCGGTGTAATAGCCGCCGGCCTGGGCGGCGGCGTCGGGCGGGAGCATGCGATAGCACCCGACGAATTCGCCGGTCTCCTCGTGCCGGACGAGGAGGTGGTCGCAGAAGTCGTCGAACCGGTCGGCGTCGAGGGCGTCCGCGTGCGCGGGGACGGAGAAACCGGGTTCCGAGGCGAACACGCGGTATCGCAACCGCTGAGCGGCCACGCGGTGTTCGCGGTCGGACGAGACGACCAGGGAGTATCTGGGTGGGGTTACAACAGAATCGGCGGTCTCACTCGGTGCGCGGAGAACTGACGAAGTTGTCATGGCGCAGGTTTACCGAGCAGGGGCGGCGCGGGGGCGTCGCCCGGGTGTCGTGTCGATGCAGCCCGGATGAACGACGGAAGATACGACGGCGGCCCCGCTCCCGGGAAAGGGAACGGGGCCGCCGTCGGTGGAAAATCAGCCCTTGTGAGCCTTGACGGCCTCGGTGAGCTGCGGAGCGACGTTGAACAGGTCGCCGACGATGCCGAAGTCCGCGATCTCGAAGATCGGGGCTTCCTCGTCCTTGTTCACGGCGACGATGGTCTTCGACGTCTGCATGCCGGCACGGTGCTGGATGGCACCGGAGATGCCGAGCGCGATGTACAGCTGCGGGGAGACCGTCTTACCGGTCTGACCGACCTGGAACTGGCCCGGGTAGTAGCCCGAGTCGACCGCGGCACGCGAGGCGCCGACAGCGGCACCGAGCGAATCGGCGAGTTCCTCGACGACGGTGAACTTGTCGGCGCTGCCGACACCGCGGCCACCGGAGACGACGACGGTCGCCTCGGTGAGCTCGGGGCGGTCGCCACCGACGATCGGATCACGCGAGGTGATCTTGACGGCACCCTCGTCCTGGGCCGGAACCTCGACGGAAACCTTCTCGCCTGCACCGGCTTCGGGCTTCGCCTCGATGGCACCCGGGCGAACCGAGATGACCGGGACGTCGCCGTTGGCCTTGGCGTCGACGGTGAACGCGCCACCGAAGATGGAGTGCACGGCACTGCCGTCGGACTTCACGTCGACGACGTCGACGAGCAGGCCGGAGCCGATGCGGGCAGCAAGACGTCCGGAGACCTCCTTGCCCTCGACGCTGGCGGCGGTGATGACCGCGGCCGGGGCGGCCGACTCGACGAGCGACGCGAGCACGTCGACCTTCGGCGTGACCAGGTAGCCCTCGATGTCGTCCGACTCGGCGACGTAGATCTTGGCCGCGCCTGCGGCGGCGAGACCCTCGGCCAGCTTGTCGGCGGTACCGGCGGGACCGGTGACCACTGCGGCCGGCTCACCGAGCGCGCGAGCGGCGGTGATGAGTTCGGTGCTGACCTTCTTCAGTGCACCCTCTGCGTGCTCGACGAGCACCAGTACTTCTGCCATGTCTAACTCTCCCTGTATGTGTCTGCTGGTGTGTAGAGGGGCGCGATCAGATGATCTTCTGGCCCACGAGGTAGGCAGCGATCTTGCTGCCGCCGTCGCCCTCGTCGACGATGCGCTCACCAGCGGTACGCGGGGGCTTGGGGGTGGAGGCGGTGACGGTGGTGCCCGCGTTGGCGACACCGACGGTCTCCGGGTCGACACCGAGGTCGGCCAGCGTGTAGACGAGAACTTCCTTCTTCTTCGCGGCCATGATGCCCTTGAAGGAGGGGAAGCGGGGCTCGTTGATCTTCTCGGTGACGCTGACGATGGCCGGCAGGCTCGCCTCGAGGCCGAAGACGCCCTCGTCGGTCTCGCGCTCACCGGTGACGGTGCCGTCGGCGACGGTCAGCTTGCGCAGCTGCGTGAGCTGCGGGATGCCCAGGTACTCGGCGATGATGGCCGGAACGGCGCCGACGCGGCCGTCGGTGGCCTCGTTGCCGGCGATGATCAGGTCGGCGGGCTCTTCGTTCTCGAACGTGATCTGTCCGAGCGCCGCGGCCAGGGTCCACGCGGTCTGCACCGCGTCGGAGCCGTGGAGGGCCGGGTCGTTGATGTGCACTGCCTTGTCGGCACCCATGGACAGGGCCTTGCGGATGGCGTCGGTGGCGCGGTCCGGTCCTGCGGAGAGGACGGTCACCTCGCCGCCCTGGGCCTCCTTGATCAGGAGCGCTTCTTCGACGGCGCGCTCGTTGATCTCGTCGAGCACTGCATCGGCGGCCTCGCGGTCAAGCGTGTAGTCGCCGTCGGTCAGCTTGCGCTCGGACCACGTGTCGGGGACCTGCTTGATCAAAACAACGATGTTCGTCATGGGTCTTCGTCGACCTCCTGTGTGTTCTTGCGTGGTTATCGTGAGTCGCTCCGCGCGGACCGAGCTCTCGTCTTTCGATATTTCGTCGCACGATTGCTCTGCGACAGATTACCCCACGCTAAGTTACCCGTTGGTAACTTGCGCGAAAGTCTCGTTCACCATAACGGCCGAAACCGCATTTCACCGCTGTGATGTAGACCACCTGGGCGAGCGACCTTGCCGGGGGCACTAACCTCGCACCGGTGAGCGAATCATTTGTCGGCGACCGCGAGGACGCACCACTGCCCCTCACGGGCGAGCGGACCGTGCCCGGTATCCCCGAGGAGAACTACTGGTTCCGGCGGCACGAGGTCGTCTACCGCGACCTCCTCCCCCGCTGCGCGGGACGCCGGGTACTCGAGGCCGGATCCGGAGAAGGCTACGGCGCCAACATGATTGCCGATGTGGCACAGAGCGTCACCGGACTCGACTACGACATCTCCGCCGTCGAACACGTCCGCGTGCGGTACCCCCGGGTCGAGATGCTGCACGGCAATCTCGCGGAGCTTCCCCTCGGCGACGAATCCGTCGACACCGTCGTCAATTTCCAGGTGATCGAACACCTGTGGGACCAGGCCCAATTCCTGCGCGAGTGCTTCCGGGTGCTGACCCCCGGAGGGGAACTGCTCGTCAGCACACCCAACCGCATCACGTTCTCGCCGGGCCGCGACACGCCGCTGAATCCGTTCCACACCCGCGAACTCGACGCGGCCGAGCTGACCGAACTGCTCGAGGAGGCCGGATTCACCGTCGCCCTCCTGACCGGCGTGCACCACGGCACGCGGCTGAAGGCCCTCGACACGAAGCATGGCGGCTCGTTCATCGGCGCGCAGATCGACCGCGCACTCGCCGGCGAACCGTGGCCCGAGGAACTGACCCGCGACGTCGAGGGCATCACCGTCGACGATTTCGCACTGCACGAAGGCGACATCGACGACAGCCTCGACCTGGTGGCCATCGCGGTGAAGGATCCTGTTCGGTGACCGGATCCGACAACCGCACCGGAGCGGGCGACGCGACGGAACCGGGCATGTTCTGCCTGGTCCTGCACTCCCACCTGCCCTGGCTCGCCAACCACGGCCGCTGGCCCGTCGGCGAGGAATGGCTCTACCAGTCGTGGGCGGCGTCGTACCTCCCGCTCACCGCGATGCTGCGGCGGCTGTCCGACGAGGGTCGCTCGCATCTGCTGACCCTCGGCATCACCCCCGTTCTCGCAGCTCAGCTCGATGATCCGCACTGCCTCACCGGGATGCACCACTGGCTCGGGAACTGGCAGATCCGCGCGCACGAGGCGGCAGGAATGCCCGACGACGCGCACCGCGAACTCGGTGCGCGCGAACACCGTGCGTCCGCCGCGGCCCTCGCCGACTTCGAGTTGCGCTGGCGCCACGGCGGCTCGCCGGTGCTGCGCGACCTCCTCGACCGCGAGGCGTTCGAACTGCTCGGCGGTCCGCTCGCCCACCCGTTCCAGCCGCTGCTCGATCCGCGGCTGCGCGCCTTCTCCCTCCGCGAGGGGATCGCCGACGCCGCCGCCCGGTGGAACTGCACGCCGACAGGTATCTGGGGGCCCGAATGCGGGTACACCCCCGGCATGGAGACCGGATACGCCGACGCCGGCGTGACGCATTTCATGGTCGACGGTCCCGCCCTGCGCGGCGACACGTCCCTCGGCCGGCCGGTCCGGGACTCCGACGTGGTCGCGTTCGGACGCGATCTGCAGGTCAGCTACCGGGTGTGGTCGCCGAAGTCGGGCTACCCCGGCCACGGCGCCTACCGCGACTTCCACACGTACGACCACGCCACGGGACTCAAACCGGCCCGGGTCACCGGCCGCACGGTCGACTCGGCCGACAAGGCGCCGTACGACCCCGCTCTCGCGTCGGTGGCGGTCGACCGGCACGTCGCCGACTTCGTCGCCACCGTCCGCAAACGGCTGCGCGTCGAGTCCGAGCGCATCGGGCGGCCCGCGCTCGTCGTCGCCGCGTTCGACACGGAACTGTTCGGGCACTGGTGGCACGAGGGCCCCGAATGGCTCGAGAAGGTGCTGCGGGCGCTGCCCGAGGCCGGAATCCGGGTCGGCACCCTCGACGACGCCCGCAGCCAGGGCTACGTCGGCGAACCCGTCCAGCTCGAGAACTCGTCGTGGGGATCCGGCAAGGACTGGCGGGTGTGGGCCGGCGATCAGGTCGCGGACCTGGTGCAACTCAACTCCGAGGTGGTCGGGACCGCCCTCGACACCGTCGACAAGTCCCACGACGCCGCCCCGGGACGTCCCGCACTCCGGAATCGCGTCAACGACCAGATGCTGCGCGAGGCACTCATGACGGTGTCGAGCGACTGGGCGTTCATGGTCAGCAAGGATTCGGCCGCCGGGTACGCCCGCGACCGGGCACACAAGCACGCGCACGCCACCCGTGAGATCGCCGCCGCCGTCTCGGCGGGCAAGGACGCGGCCGCGAGCAGGATCGCAGAGGGATGGAACCGCGCCGACGGCCTGTTCCCCGGGCTCGATGCGCGACGTCTGCCCGCCGGGGACCACCGGCTGACGGGCACCGAGGGAGGGGCGTCGTGAAGATCCTGATCGTGTCGTGGGAGTACCCACCCGTCGTGGTCGGCGGTCTCGGCCGGCACGTGCACCACCTGGCCACCGAACTCGCCGCCGCCGGACACGAAGTGGTGGTGCTGTCGCGGCGGCCGTCGGGCACCGACGCGTCGACCCATCCCACCGTCACCCACATCGAGGACGGCGTCCTGGTGGTCGCCGTCGCCGAGGACCCCGCGCACTTCGTGTTCGGCGAGGACATGCTCGCGTGGACGCTCGCGATGGGGCACGCGATGGTGCGGGCCGGCGTCGCACTGCACAAGCCGGGTGTCGGGGAGGGCTGGCAGCCGGACGTGGTGCACGCGCACGACTGGCTGGTGGCGCATCCAGCCATCGCGTTGGCCGAATTCTACGACGTCCCTTTGGTTTCCACGCTCCACGCCACCGAAGCCGGCCGGCACAGCGGCTGGGTGTCCGGCCGGATCAACCGGCAGGTGCACTCGGTGGAATGGTGGCTGGCCAACGAATCCGATGCGCTCATCACGTGTTCCGCGTCGATGCAGGACGAGGTGACCGCACTCTACGGTCCGCAGCTCCCGCCGATCACGGTGATCCGCAACGGAATCGACCTCACGACGTGGAGTTTCCGCGAGCGCGCGCCACGGTCCGGGCCGCCGAAACTGCTGTTCGTCGGCCGCCTCGAATACGAGAAGGGCGTGCAGGACGCCATCGCCGCGCTCCCCCGCATCCGACGCAGCCACCCCGGGACGACGCTGTCGATCGCCGGGGAGGGCACCCAGTTCACCTGGCTCTACCAGCAGGCCCGCACCCATCGCGTCGCCCGCGCCGTGAACTTCCTCGGCAACCTCGACCACATCGAACTGCTCGGGTGGCTGCACGGCGCCGACGCCATCGTCCTGCCCAGCCGGTACGAGCCGTTCGGCATCATCGCGCTCGAGGCCGCCGCCTCCGGAACCCCGCTCGTCGCGTCCACCGCGGGCGGCCTCGGAGAAGCGGTCGTCGACGGCGAAACGGGCATGTCGTTCCAGCCGGGCGACGTCACCGGACTCACGTCCGCAGTCCGGGAGGTCCTCGACGACCCGGCCGGGGCGCAGCAGCGCGCAGTGGCCGCCCGCGACCGGCTCACCGCCGATTTCGACTGGCACAAGGTGGCCGAGGAGACCGTCCACGTCTACGCGGGCGCCAAACGTCGCGTGCGGCATCCGCTCGCGCGGCCGGAGATCCCCGAGCGTCCCCTGCCCGGCCGCTGACCGGGCTCCGTGCCGAGCTCTGACCGGGCGAATGTACCGTTCGGCGCCTTCGGTGCGCCGAGCGGTACATTCGCCGCTCAGTTCGTGCGGGCCCGCCGGATCCGGATCGGGCCGCGTGCCGATTCCGGATCCACCACGTCACCCTTCTGGGTGATCTCGACCTCTCCGGCGTCTGCCAGACGCCGCGCAGCCTCTCGAACCGGTTCCATGAGAGGTTGCCAGTCGTCGGGGGCGACGGCTCGCGCGACATCCGACGGGCAGATGCTCGCGCTGTCGGCCCGGGCGTCGAGTAGCGCCCGGATGCGGTCCTCGAGTTCGCTGTCCGACGCGGCCATGCTTCCGACTATGGCACCGCGCCGCTCAGTTCTCCTGTGCCGCCTTCTTGCGGGCGATGTCTTCGAGGGCCGCGATGTACTTCGCGCGGTCGGCCGCGCCGGCCTCCCACTCCGACTTGCGGTTCTTCACGGCCTTGGCCGGCGACCCGACGGCGATGCTGAAGTCCGGGATGTCACCCTTCACGACGGCATGCGCGCCGAGAACGCAGCCACGCCCCACGCGCGTGTTGCGCAAGACCGTCACCTTGGCCGCCACCCACGTGTCGGGACCGATGCGGACGGGGCCCTTCACGATGCCCTGATCCTTGATCGGGACGTTCACGTCGTCCATGCGGTGGTCGAAGTCCGTGATGTAACACCAGTCGGCCACGAGCGTCGACGCGCCGATCTCGATGTCGAGGTACGTGTTGACGACGTTGTCCTTCCCGAACACCACCTTGTCGCCGATGCGCAGCGAACCCTCGTGGCAGCGGATGGCGTTGCCGTCGCCGATGTGCACCCACCGGCCGATCTCGAGCCGGGACAGGTCGGGGGTCGAATGGATCTCCACCCGCTTGCCGAGGAACACCATGCCGCGCAGGATCACGTGCGGGTTGGCGAGCTTGAACTTCGCGAGCCGGTAGTACCGCACCAGGTACCACGGCGTGTACGCCTTGTTCGCCAGCACCCATCGCAGCGAGTCGCGTGTCAGGAAGCGGGCCTGCTCGCTGTCGCTCCGCCGGGATCCTCGCCACCTCGTACGCAACGGTGCGCCCCACATGCTCGTCATAGCCTGTCAGCCTACGTTCACCGCCCGCACCCCCGTTCGGGTGCGTCCGGACTCCGGCACCGCCTCGGGGAGTGTGCTCGACCCCACCTCGGCGAGATAGTCTCTGGGCCGAGCGTTATCGAAGACGAGGAGATGTAATGCGGCGGGTCCTACGTTCGTCAGTACTGGCGCTGGCGACGATCTCGACTGTCGTCCTCAGCGGATGCAGCAGCGGACCGCAGGTCGACGACATCTTCTCGGCGGGCGGGTGGCCCGGCATGCACGCCGACGCCCGCAACAGCGACACCAGCCCCGTCACCGGTTCCCGCGACCTCTCCTTCGCGTGGTCGCGCCCGCTCGGCGGCCCGGTCGCGAATTACGCGTCCGTGGCGGCGAGCGGCCAGATCTTCGTCACCGCGCGCACCGAGAAGGGCTGCAATCTCTTCTCCTACCAGATGGACAGCGGCCGCAAACGCTGGTGCCGGCAACTCGCCCCCGGTGTCGTGGCGTCCACACCGGTCGTCGACGGTGCCGCGAACGTGTACGTCGGCGAGAACGGCGCCATCAACTCGTTCAACGAATACGGCCAGCTGCGTTGGCGCACACCGGTGGTCGGGACCCCGCTGTCCGCGCAGTTCACCGGTGACGGCAATCTCCTCTTCATCACCCAGCTCGGCCAGATCAACGTCGTGAACACGCAGAACGGCCAGAAGGTCGTGGCGCCGTACGATCTCGTCCCGCCGCCGTCCTTCGCCGACGGTGCCAACGCCGACATCATCCCGGACGACCAGGGCCTTCGCGGCTGCTTCTTCGGCGCACCCGACTGCCCGGTGGCGAACATGCCTGCCATCGACCTCGAGTCCGGCAAGTTCTACTTCACGCTCTTCGCGCCCGGCGCACCCCAGGCGGAACTCGTCGCGATGAAGTACTCCGGTGGCGACAACCCCGCGATCACCCAGGAATGGTCCAGCGACACACTGCCCGGCGGCAGCGCGTCCAGCCCGGACCTGTCGGCCGACGGCTCCGTCGTCTACGCCAACGACAACTGGGGAACGATGTGGGCGATCGACTCTGCGACCGGTGATCCGAAGTGGAGCTACGACATCGGGTACGCCGCGGCAGGCAGCCCGTCGACGTCCGCGGACGGCCTGATCATCCCCGCGGGTGGTCCCGACGGCCACCTGCTGGCCCTGCAGGACAAGGGCGATCACGCCGAACTCGTCTGGGAGCGAAAGGATCTGCTGCAGCTGGGAGTCCCGGCGCAGACGGCCGGGTCCACCGGGTACGCGGTGGTCCGTGAGGGTGCGGACGGACTGGCGATGCTCACGTTCGACACCGGCACCGGCGAAACCCTCGATCAGGACACGCTGCCCGGGGCGAAGGGCTTCACCGTCGGCACGTCCGTCGGCCCGAAGGGTGAAGTGCTCACGCCCACCCTACTCGGGGAACTGTTCGTCCTCCGCTGACCCGTGAGTACTTGTTAACCGCCGGACGTTAACAAGTACTCACGGGCGCGCAGCGCAAATGAAGGCGACGCCGGACCGGCCGATCCGCGTGATCACCACACTGAGCGAACGGCTTCCGCGCAGCTTCAGCTTGGGCCGCAGGACCGCGGGATCGACGTCGACGCCGCGCACCAGGATTTCCGCCACACCGCAATCGTGACGGGCAAGTTCCTGCCGCAGCGACTTCTCCGAATACTTCACCTGATCGAGGATGCGGAATCCCCGTACGCCGTCGGGAACCGAATCGCCGGTGAGATACGCGATCCGGGGATCGAGCTGCCACAGTCCATTCCGGGCGGCGTAGTGCCGCACCAGGCCGGCACGCACGACGGCGCCGTCCGGGTCGACGATCCACTCGCCCGGTGCGCGTTCGGGGATGTCGTCGCCCTCGGCGTCCGTGACCGTCCAGGCGGTTCCGTCGGAGCCGAGCACGCTCGCCCGCCGCGTGACACCGCCGCCGGACAGTCCCGGCGACCACAGGCAGGCCTCGCGCACACCGCCGTCGAGGGACACCACCTCCGCCTCGCCGTCCCAGCCGAGCCGGTCGAAATCGAGTCCGGGGGCGCACTTCACGGCCAGATCGCGACCGCGGTACGCGTCGATCAGATCGGGCAGCGGCGGTTCCAGCGCAGCGGGGTTGTGCGTGCGCCTGCCGCCGGACCGTCGCGCCGGATCGGCGAGGACGACGGTTCCGCGGGTGCACGGGACGAGCGCGTCGGCGCGCAGAACCGTCGCGCCGGGAACGTTGTGCTTCGCCATCAGGAGCCGAACAGGGTCGAGGTCGCTGCCGATCACCGTCGCCGCCGTCCCGACGACCGCGTCCAGTTCGGCACCGATGGAACAGGTGACGTCGTGGACGTTCCGGTCCGTCAACCGCGTCGCCCGGTGCGCGGCGACCGCACGCGGGGTCGCCTGTTGCAGTGCGTCGTCGGTGAAGAACCAGGTTCCGGTGCCGGGCAGTTTGGCGGCCGCCTTCCGCCGAAGCAGGACGGTCTCCACCAGCAACGCCACGTGGGAGCCGAAACGCGTACGCGCCCGGCCGATGTCGGCCAGGCGCGTAGACGCGGTCAGTGCGAGGGCGTCCACTTCCGTGAGAGCGGCGGCCCCTTCCTCACTCTGCAGGAACTCCACGTCCCCGGGAGTGAACGCATAGCCCAATTCAGTTGCCGGGCTTCACGCCGGTGATCATGACGTTGTAGAAGAATCCGCGCGGCACCACGTGCCGGAGAAGCTTCTCGTCGACCCAGCTCAGCGTCTTCCATCCGGTGAACGCGAAACGTCCCCAGCCCCAGCCCAGCTTCTCCGGGGGCACAGCGGCCTCGAACGTGCGGACCGGCCATCCGAGCAGAGCGGCGGCGAATTCCTCGGTGGCCGCGTGAACCTGCTCGGCGCCTGCCGACTTCGCGATCTTCTCGAGGTCGCTCGGATCGAACGTGTGGAGGTCGACGACGGCCTCGAGCGCGGCCGCGCGCGAGGACTCGTCCAGTTCCGCCTGCGGGCGACGCCAGTCGGCGAGGAACGGCAACCGGGTGATCCGGGTGGTGGCCTCCCATGTCGCGCGGCCGAGCCAGCGGGCGTAGAAGTTCCCGATGGTCGTCGGCTCACCGGCGAACACGAAGCGACCGCCCGGCTTGAGGACACGGAGGACCTCGCGCAGCGACTGCTCGACGTCCGGGATGTGGTGCAGGACCGCATGTCCCACGACGAGGTCGAACGTGTCGTCCTCGTACGGGATGGTCTCGGCGTCCGCGACGCGGCCGTCGACCGACAGTCCGAGGCCCTCGGCGTTGCGGAGCGCGACCTTCACCATGCCGGGCGAGAGGTCGGTGACCGAACCGGTATTCGCGACTCCACCCTGCATGAGGTTGAGGAGGAAGAACCCGGTGCCGCAGCCTAGTTCGAGCGCCCGCTCGTAGGGCAGCGGCTGATCGCCCGCGACGGCGTCGAAACGTCCGCGCGCGTAGTCGATGCACCGTTCGTCGTACGAGATCGACCACTTCTCGTCGTACGTCTCGGCTTCCCAGTCGTGGTACAGCACCTGGGCCAGTTTGGTGTCCTTCAGCGCAGCCTCGACCTCTTCGGCGGTGGCGTGCGGATGAGGAGCTGGGTCGTCGTGGGCGCTTGCAGTCATGCGGCAAATCCTACTCGCTGGTAAGAGTGAACAGGTTCTAGTTTGGGGCTTCAGACTACTCGCCCGTGAACTGAGCCTTACCCGGGCCGTTCTCGATGAACGATTCCATCCCGATCTTGCGGTCCCGGGTGGCGAACAGCGCGGTGAACAGCTGACGCTCCACCGCCAGGCCGGTGCCCAGGTCGACGTCCAGCCCACGGTCGACGGCGGCCTTGGCCGCGGCCAGTGCGCGGCCCGCTCCCTTCGTGAACTGCGATGCCCAGGTGCGCGCCGCCTCGTACACGTCGTCCGGCGCCACGACCTCGTCGACCAGACCGATCGCCAGAGCCTCCTCGGCGTCGACGAACCGGCCGGTGAACAGCAGATCCTTGGCTTTGGACGGTCCGATCAGCCGGGCGAGACGCTGGGTGCCACCGCCTCCGGGAATGATGCCGAGCAGGATCTCCGGCACGCCGAGCTTCGCGTTGTCACCCACGATGCGCCGATCGGCCGACAGCGCGACCTCCAGTCCGCCGCCGAGCGCGTACCCCGTGATGGCGGCGACGGTCGGCTTCGGGATCTCGGAGACCGCCGCGAGATCCGACTGCAGGTCGCCGATCACGTCGGACATCTGCCCGAACTCCATCTCGGACATTTCCTTCACGTCCGCGCCCGCGGCGAAGACCTTCTCACCGCCGTAGACGATGACGGCCTTCACGTCGGAGTCGACGGTCGCCGCCCGCGCCGCGGCCCGCAACTCCTGCTGGACCTGACGGTTCAGAGCGTTCATCGGGGGGCGCGCGAGCCGGATCGTGCCGATGCCTTCGGATACCTCGAGGGTGACAAACTCAGCCATGAGGCAAAAGGCTACTTGTCTGCCTCGGACCCGGTTTCGCGGCCCGCCCCATCGCGATCAGTCGCGGGACGCCCACGGATGCGGACCGGCTACGTAGTAGCCGTCCTGTCCCGGGAACTCGACGCGGAGCTGCTCCTCGCTGGTGATCAGCGTCGGCAGGATCACCGGGATCTCCGGCTCCGCGGCCAGCACATCCGCGACCGAGCCGAACGCGCTGAGCGCCGTCAGCTGACTCCACGTCGGCGGCAGCAGGATGCTTCCGCCGCCCTGCCAGTGCTCGAGCGCCGCGGCCGGACTCTGCCACTGCACCTCCTCCGCCTCGGACGTCGCACCGTCCGCGATCTGGCCCTGCGGTGCGGCGGCCACGAAGAACCTCGTGTCGTAGCGGCGGCCCTCGCCGACCGGGGTGATCCAGTTGGCCCAGGGCCGCAGCAGATCGGCCCGCAGGACGAGGTTCTCGCGTTTCAGGAAGTCGCTGAACGACAGCTCGCGCTTCTCGAGTTGGGTACGTGCCTGCGCGTACCGCGACGTGTCCGCCACGACCGTGTCTGCGCTCGGTCCCGCGAGGAGCACGCCGCATTCCTCGAACGTCTCGCGCACTGCCGCGCACACGAGAGCCTTCGCGCGCGCCGCGTCGGTGGAGAACCGTTCGGCCCACCAATCGACGGACGGTCCCGCCCAGTCGACCTCGGCCTCGGCGTCGGACGGGTCGACGCCGCCGCCGGGGAACACGGTCATTCCGCCGGCGAACGCCATCCCCTTCACCCGGCGGAGGAGGAACACCTCGATGCCGGACGCCGCGGCACCTGCGGCGTCACGGATGAGAATGACGGTGGACGCGTCCTTGGGCGCCACGTCGGTACTGTCGCGGGGCGTCTGCTCTTGCTTCGAGACCATGCCTCGGAACCTACGCCGCCGGGTGACGCGCGTCGCAGTCGGTCCCCGGTCCTCAGCCCCTCCGGTGCGCGCCGGGGACGCGGGTCCGCCGCGCGAAGAACCGGCCGTCCACCTTGTCCAGGCTGATGGACTGGCTGAACGCCTCGCTGAGGTTCTCGGCCGTGATGACCTGGTCCAGGAGCCCCTGAGAGACCACCGCCCCCTCCTTGAGGAGCATGGCGTGGGTGAATCCCGGCGGGATCTCCTCGACGTGGTGGGTGATGAGGACCGTCGCGGGGGCGTCGGGGTCCGCGGCGAGATCGGTGAGGCGCGCGACCAGTTCCTCGCGCCCACCGAGGTCGAGACCGGCGGCGGGCTCGTCGAGCAGCAGCAGTTCCGGGTCGGTCATCAGCGCACGGGCGATGAGGACGCGCTTGCGCTCGCCCTCGGACAACGTGCCGTAGGTGCGCTTGGCGAGGTGTTCGGCACCGAGGCTCTCGAGCATCTCTACGGCACGATCGGTGTCCATGTCGTCATAACGCTCACGCCACCGCCCGAGCACCGCGTAGCCGGCGGAGACGACGAGATCGCTCACGACCTCCTCGGACGGCACCCGGTTGGCGAGCGCCGAGGAGGACAGTCCGATCCGCGGCCGGAGTTCGTTGATGTCGACGCGGCCGAGTCGCTCGCCGAGGAGGTAGGCGCTTCCGCTCGTGGGATGCAGTTCGGCGGCCGCGATGCGGAGCAACGACGTCTTCCCTGCTCCGTTCGGCCCGAGGACGACCCATCGTTCGTCGAGTTCCACCTTCCAGGTGACCGGGCCCACGAGAGTGTTGCCCCCGCGGCGGAGGAGAACGTCGTCGAATTCGATGAGGAGATCAGGATCAGGTTCATGCACGGACCCATCTTCCCGCACATCTTCCGGGCATTCACGGCAGGATCAGTTGCGTGTCGCCTCACATCGATCCGTACCCCGGCGAGATGTCGTCCCTCCCGCCGAGTCTGCGGCTGCCCGGGTCGCCGTTTCCCCTGGGAGCGAAAGTGCGTGGCACCGGAACGCAGTTCGCGGTTCACGCCCCCGACGCCGAACTGGTACAGGTGTGCCTGATTTCGGAGGAGGGCGACGAGACCCGGATCGACCTGGTCCAGCGGACGTACGGCATCTGGCACGGCGTCGTCGAGGGTGTCGGCGCGGGGCAGCGCTACGGCTACCGCGCGCACGGTCGCTGGGATCCCGCGCACGGCGTGCGCCTCAACCCCGCCAAACTACTTCTGGATCCGTGGGCCACACGCATCACCGGCGAACTCGGCGACCACGAGGCGCTGCTCTCCCACGACGGCGGCCCGTTCGGCGGCCCGTCTCTCATCGACAGCCTGGGCCACACACCAGTGTCGGTGGTGACGGCCGATCACGCCCGCACGAGCGGACCGCGGATCGAAAGGCCGTGGGAGGAAACCGTTGTCTACGAACTCCACGTGGGGTCGTTCACCGCGCGGCACCCCGACGTGCCGCCGCGGTACCGCGGAACGTATCTGGGTCTCGCCGAACCGGCCGTCGTCGGTCATCTCGTCCGCCTCGGGGTGACCGCGGTCGAACTGCTCCCGGTGCAGGCGTACGTCTCCGAGGCCACCGTGCGCTCGCGGGGCATGCGCAACCACTGGGGATACTCCACCGCAGCGTTCTTCGCCCCCCACCCCGGGTACGCGGTCGTGCCCGGCGAGGAGATCACCGAGTTCCACACCATGGTCGACGCGCTGCACGCCGCGGGGATCGAGGTCGTTCTGGACGTGGTCTACAACCACACCTGCGAGCAGAGCGTCGACGGCATCAGTCTCAGCTGGCGCGGCCTCGACGCCCCCGGCTACTACCTCCTCGACTCCGAGGGGCGCGACATCGATCTCACCGGGTGCGGGAACACCGTCGACGCGCAGTCGCCCGTCGTCGTCCGGATGATCGGCGACAGCCTGCGGTACTGGGCGCACGAGATGGGCGTCGACGGCTTCCGGTTCGACCTCGCGTCCGCGCTCGGCCGGCCCGGCGGCGGCCGATTCGATTCCCGCGCTTCGATCTTCTCCGCGATCACCGCGGATCCCGTTCTCTCGCGCTGCAAACTGATCGCCGAACCGTGGGACGCCACCTCCGACGGATACCGGGTCGGGCACTTCGGCTCCCAGTGGTCCGAGTGGAACGACAAGTACCGCAACGCCGTTCGGCGGTTCTGGAACGGCGGCACCGGGGTGCGCGAACTCGCCTCCCGGGTGGCGGGCTCCGAGGACGTCTTCGGCACCCGGCGCCCCTGGGCTTCGGTCAATTTCGTCACGGCGCACGACGGGTTCACCGCCGCGGACCTCGTGTCGTACACCCGCAAACGCAACGAGGCCAACGGCGAGGACAACCGGGACGGCGCCGACTTCAACGACTCCGTCGACCACGGCGTCGAAGGCCCCACCGACGACCCGGCGGTCACCGAGGCGCGGTCCCGGCACGTCCGCGCGCTGCTGGCCACCCTCGCGCTGTCCACCGGCACACCGATGTTCACCGCGGGCGACGAATTCGGGCACACCCTGGGCGGCAACAACAACGCGTACTGCGTTCCCGAAGGCACCCCGCGCGAAGATTCCTGGCCCCTCGACTGGAGCGCCGGGGACCCGACCCTCGTCGCGTTCGTCACCCGGGCCCTCGACCTCCGGCGCGCCTCCCCCGCCCTGCGTCAGCCGGAATTCTTCGAGGGCAGGCGCACACCCACCGGCCATCCCGACCTCGTGTGGTTCGGCGCGGACGGCGCCGAGATGGACGATTCGGCGTGGCACGACGACTCCCGGCGCACCCTCCAGGCGTGGATCGACGGTTCCGACATCCGCTCCCACACCGAGGACGGGCACCAGCTCACCGACGACAGCTGGCTTCTCGTCTTCCACTCGGGGGGGCCTGCCGCGATCACCCTGGGGTGTCCCGAATGGTTCTACGGGACGGTGCTCGCCGAGTTCGACTCGGCCTCACCGGACGGCGCACCGGAACCGGGCGGCCCGATCTCCGGCGACTCCACGATCGCGGTGTCCGGTCCCGCACTGCTCGTCTTCCGCGCGGTCGGGTAGATGCCGCCGAAACGCATCATCAACTGGATGAGCGGGCCGATGCCCAGCGCGTAGACGACGGTGCCCACCCCGACGGTGCCGCCGAGCACCCAGCCGGTGGCCAGCACGGTCACCTCGATCGACGTCCGGATCACCCGCACCGACAGCCCGGTCCGCGCGACCAGCCCGGTCATGAGGCCGTCCCGCGGGCCCGGGCCCATCCCCGCACCGATGTACAGCACGGTGGCGAGCGCGTTGAGGACGACACCGCCGAGCATCACCGCGATCCGCACGGCGAGAGAGTCGGCAGGTTCGAGCCACGCCAGCGACGTGTCCACCGACACCGCGATGACCACCACGTTGGCGACCGTGCCGAATCCCGGTTTCTGGCGGATCGGAATCCAGAGTGCGAGCACCACGACGCCGGTCAACGCGGTCACGGCGCCGAAACTGAGTGGCGTGCGGCCGGCGACGCCCTGATGGAACACGTCCCACGGGTCGAGGCCGAGGCCGGCGGTGATCATCATGGCCATCGAGAAGCCGTACAGCCACAGTCCGGCGAACAGTGCGATCAGGCGTCGAGCGAGCATGACCACCAGTCTGTCGTGAACCCGGGCGGGACCCCATAGCCATGACGACGTTACTGGACTGTCGACGCGTCGGCCGTGGCTCTCAGGGGCAGGCGATCACGGTCATGGATCCGGGTGCCACCTCCGTGAAGCCGGCGTCGCGCACCGCGATCGCCCTGCCCCGCACCACCTCGATGGTCAGCGTCTCCCACAGCCCGACGTCGGCGTCACGCACGGCGCAGCGGTAACCGGTGGCCGCCCAGGCACGAGCCTGTTCGGTGGTCATCGCGCCGGCCAGCAGCATCGACGCGTGGCCGACCTGCGCCGCGGCCTTCCCGACCGTCATGTCCAGGGCGGAGTTGATCCACAGCACCGGAACGCCGTCCGGGATCTCCCCCGGATCGTCGTGATCGAGGTCGGTGCCGCCGATCTGCAACTTCCTGATGCGCGGATCGAGCGCGCCCACGGCAACGGGCACGAGCGCGCGGGCCTGCGCACCGTCGACGTCGACGGTGATCCCGTCGACCTCCTGCGCCGCCCGCCAGCCGGCTCCCCGCGCCCGCCGCGACACCTTGCGGATCCGGGACCCCACCCACGTCTGGTAGTCCGCCTGCCACGGTCCGGGCGCGCCGGTCTCGTCGGGGCCGACGCGCGGGTCGAGGCACAACGCCACCGTCGCGGTCGCGGCTGCCTCCAGCAGGGCACAGCGCGGCGGAGGGTCGGTCTTCGGGATGTGCAGCACGATCGGCATCGCGAGGACCTGCGCCGGGTCGTCCGGATCCGGCCTGCCGCCGTATCCGGCCGCGAGGACGGCGTGACGCGCCGCCCACCCGGAATCGGCGCCGGCTTCCCCCGTGACCGCGTCGCGGCACGATTCCGTCACGGCAGCGGGACTCGTCGCACCACGCCGTCCACCGCGTCGGCGGCCTCGACCTCGTCGCGGGTGACCCCGAGGATGAACAGCACGGCGTCGAGGAACGGGTGCGACAGTGCGGTGTCCGCGACCTCCCGCAGCGCGGGCTTGGCGTTGAACGCGATTCCCAGGCCGGCCGCGTTGAGCATGTCGATGTCGTTGGCGCCGTCGCCGACCGCCACCGTCTGTTCCATCGGGACGCCGACCTGACCGGCGAACTTGCGCAGCGCGGTCGCCTTCGCGGCCCGGTCCACGATGTCGCCGATCACCCGGCCGGTGAGTTTGCCGTCCACGATCTCGAGCGTGTTGGCCTGCACGAAGTCGAGTTCCAGTTCGTGGGCCAGACCCTCGATGACCTGCCGGAAGCCGCCGGACACCACACCGCAGTGGAAGCCGAGCCTGCGGAGCGTCCGGATGGTGGTGCGGGCGCCCGGTGTCAGCTCGAGACCGTCCGCGACGTCGTCGATCACGGACGCGTCGAGGCCGGCGAGGGTCGCGACCCGCTGGTGCAGGGATTCGGTGAAATCGATCTCGCCGCGCATCGCCGACTCGGTGACGGCACGCACCTCGTCCTCGACTCCGGCCCGCGCGGCGAGCATCTCGATGACCTCACCCCGGACGAGCGTCGAGTCGACGTCGAACACGATGAGCCGCTTGGCGCGGCGGGCCAGTCCCCCGCGTTCGACCGCGATGTCGACGTTCTCCCGCACGGCCACCTCGGCCAGCACGGTGCGCAGGCTCTTGTCCGCCTCCGCCGTGCCGGGAGCGCTCACCAGGAGTTCGAGTCCCGTCACCGGGTAGTCGGCGACCCCGCGGATCGAGTCGATGTTGACCCCGAGGGTCGCCATCTCCCGGGCCACCGAACGCAGCGCGCGAGCCGACACGGGGCTGCCGAGGACCACCACGGCATGGGTGGACAGCGACTGCCTGCCCGGATCCGCGCCGATCTCGACGTCCACCGACATCCCGACGGTGGCCATCGCCTCTTCCAGTTCCTCCTGCAGCGCTTCCCCGTTCTCGGGGCACGCCACGAGGACACCGAGGGTCAGCCGCCCACGAATCACCACCTGCTCCACGTCGAGAAGGCTCACGTCGTGGCGGGAGAGCGACCCGAAGAGCACCGAGGTGACGCCGGGTCGGTCGGGGCCCGTCACGGTCACCAGGACAGTGGTGTCAGCTGCACCCACCGATGTACTCCGATCATGTTGCTCGCGCGGCTTGTCCGGCACCATTGTGCCAAGTGAAAGGCCCCGCCCGTTGCTGGGGCGGGGCCTTTCCGAAACGTGCTGTGTCAGCGGCCGGTGTCGGTACCGGGGTCGCCTTCGTCGCCGACGGTCAGCGGCTCGTGACGTTCCTTCTCGAGCACGGTGCTGGCGTGCTTGCCACCGTGACCCGGTCCGACATGCGCCTCGGCCTTCATCCGCTCGACCATGTGCGGGTAGTGCAGCTCGAACGCGGGGCGCTCGGAGCGGATGCGCGGCAGCTCCGTGAAGTTGTGCCGCGGCGGCGGGCAGCTGGTGGCCCACTCGAGCGAGTTGCCGTAACCCCACGGGTCGTCGACGGTGACGACCTCACCGTACCGATAGCTCTTGAAGACGTTCCAGATGAACGGCAGCGTCGAGGCACCGAGGACGAACGCGAAGATCGTCGAGAAGCTGTTCAGGAACGTGAACCCGTCCGAGGGCAGGTAGTCGGCGTAACGACGCGGCATACCTTCGTTACCCAGCCAGTGCTGGACGAGGAACGTGCCGTGGAAGCCGATGAACGTGGTCCAGAAGTGCCACTTGCCGAGACGCTCGTCCATCATGCGACCGGTCATCTTCGGGAACCAGAAGTAGATGCCGGCGTAGGTGGCGAACACGACGGTGCCGAAGACCACGTAGTGGAAGTGGGCGACCACGAAGTAGGTGTCCGTGACGTGGAAGTCCAGCGGCGGGCTCGCGAGAATGACGCCCGACAGACCACCGAAGAGGAACGTGATGAGGAAGCCGATCGAGAACAGCATCGGCGACTCGAACGTCAGCTGACCCTTCCACATGGTGCCGATCCAGTTGAAGATCTTCACACCCGTCGGGACGGCGATCAGGAACGTCATGAACGAGAAGTACGGGAGCAGCACGGCGCCGGTGGCGTACATGTGGTGAGCCCACACCGCGATGGAGAGCGCGGCGATCGCCAGGGTCGCGTAGACCAGGCCGCTGTAACCGAACACGGGCTTACGGCTGAAGACCGGGAAGATCTCCGAGACGATGCCGAAGAACGGCAGAGCGATGATGTACACCTCGGGGTGACCGAAGAACCAGAACAGGTGCTGCCACAGCAGCACACCGCCAGTGGCCGGGTCGAAGATGTGACCACCGAGGTGACGGTCGACGAACAGACCCATGAACGCAGCGGTCAGCAGCGGGAACGCCAGCAGAATCAGAATGCTGGTGATGAAGATGTTCCACGTGAAGATCGGCATCCGGAACATGGTCATGCCGGGGGCACGCAGGCAGATGACGGTGGTGATCATGTTGACACCACCGAGGATGGTGCCGAGGCCGGCGACCGCGAGGCCCATGACCCAGAGGTCGGCGCCGACGCCCGGGGAGTGCAGCGCACTCGTCAGGGGCGTGTAGGCGGTCCAGCCGAAGTCGGCGGCACCACCGGGGGTGATGAAGCCCGCGGTCGTGATGATCGCGCCGAACACGTACAGCCAGTAGCTGAACGCGTTGAGTCGCGGGAACGCGACGTCGGGGGCGCCGATCTGAAGCGGCAGGATGTAGTTGGCGAACCCGAACACGATCGGCGTCGCGTACAGCAGCAGCATGATCGTGCCGTGCATCGTGAACAGCTGGTTGAACTGTTCGTTCGACAAGAACTGCATACCGGGCACAGCGAGCTCGGCGCGCATCATCAGGGCCATGAGACCACCGATGAGGAAGAACGCGATCGAGGTCGTCAAGTACATGATTCCGAGCACCTTGGGGTCGGTGGTCGTAATCATTTTGAAGATGAACGAGCCCTTGGGTCCCTGCCGCGGCGGGTAAGGCCTGGCTGCAGCTATCGCGGGGACTGGCTGGGGCGCTACGGCAGTCACTGATCCTCCTGAATGCGCGTCCGACCCCGGGCTGCGAGGCGAACGGTCTCTGGCTTGCGCTCATCGAATCGTAGACCGTGCCCTCTGCGGCCTCCGACTGGGTCCTACCCACTGTCGTACTTACCCGGACTCAGAGCAAACCGGGGCGCGGACGACCTGCGGTTTGTCCCACCGGGGAGTACCGGGGAGTGCTCACTGTCACGCGGTCCGGCGTGTCGCGCGGGGCTGCGCGACACGGTCTCGCCGAGGCTCCGGCACGCCGGAACTGTGCTGCTAAGGTTTCGCTCACCTAACTTCCTTCAGGAGCTCCATGTGAACGTTCTCTCCCGCCGCCGGGTCGTCGCCGGCGCGGTCGCGCTGGCCGCGGCAGCCGCCTTCTCGATCACGTCCTGCTCGAGCAGCGACGACTCCGCCGCCGCTTCCGGCACCACGTCGTCGACCGGGCAGTTCCCCCGCACCGTCGACCACTTCCGCGGCAGCACCGAGATCCCGGCCGCACCGCAGCGCATCGTGGCACTCGACAACAGCTTCACCGACGCCGTCCTCCTCCTCGAGGCGCCACTGGTCGGGTACGTCGACTACCGCGAGCCCGGCCTCCCCGACTACCTCGGCACCACACGCGACGAGTTCGCGGCGCACGCGAAGTCGGTGGGCAAGGTCAGCAACGCGAGCCTCGAGCAGATCGCGGCGCTGCAACCCGACCTGATCATCTCCGCCGAGGTGCGCGACGGAAAGAACTACGAGCAACTGTCCGCGATCGCGCCGACCATCTTCACCGAGACGACCGGTCCCACGTGGAAGGACAACATCCGGCTCGTCGGCAAGGCACTCGGCAAGGAAGACCTCGCGGAGCAGAAGATCGGCGCCTACGAGGAGCGGGCCGCCGCCGTCGGTGCCGAGATCAACGCGTCGGCGTCGAATCCGGTGATCTCGGTCGTCCGATTCGCGGGTGAGCCGACGGCACGCCTCTACCGCACCACCTCGTTCAGCGGAATCGTCCTCGCGGACGCCGGGCTGGCGCGTCCGCAGAGCCAGGGCCCCGACCCGGCCGACCCGGACAACATCATGCAGGCCGTAAGCACCGAACTGATCAGCGAGGCGGAGGCCGACGTCATCTTCGTCAGTACCTGGCAGGACCCCGCAGGCAAGAGCGCCGAAGCGGCGAAGCCGTTCCTGGAGAGCCCGCTGTGGCAGACGCTGAAGGGACGCAAGGTCGACGTCGAGGACGCCCGCTGGATGACGCCGGTCAGCGTCCAGGGCGCGCACCTGATCCTCGACGACCTGTCGGACACGTTCGGGGTGGGCAAGCACAGCGGCTAACCTGAACGCGCCCGCACACACAGGAAGTCGCCGAATTGTCCCCTCGTAGGTTTTCCGCCCGCCGCGCGTCCACCGGTCTGGTCGCCGCCGTCGCCGCGCTCGCGCTGGCCGGCTGCTCGCAACCGTCCGACGACGATCCCGCAGCATCCATCGTCCGGACCACCACGCAGATCGCCGGAGCCGGCGTGGTCGGCATCGAGCGGGACACCACGACGGCCTGCGCCGAGCCGGCCCCGGTCGACGCCGCACTCGCGGCCGGCTCGACGCACCGGGTGGTCCACACCAAGGGTGAGAGCGACGTCCCGTCCGATCCGCAGCGGATCGTGGTCCTCGACAGCGCCGCCCTGGACGCGGTGTGCGCCCTCGGCCTGTGGGAGAACGTGGTCGGCGCGGCAACCCTCGACGGTGATTCGCCGCAGCCCGGCTACCTCGGCACCGGCGTCTCCGATATCCCGAGCGTCGGATCCGTCGACGCCCCGGACGTGAACAAGATCGCGCAGGCGGACCCGGACCTGATCCTCGGATCGAGCCCGGCGTCCGACCAGCTGTACGACGCACTGTCCCCTATCGCGCCCACCGTGTTCGTCGGCTCCGATCCCGTGTACTGGAAGGCGCAGTTCCTCCTCGCCGGCAACGCGCTGGGCCGGGCCGACGCGGCGACGGCGGCACTCGAGCAGTACCAGCAGGACGCGAAGCAACTCGGCATCGACATCGATGCCGCGCAGACACAGGCGTCCGTCGTCCGTTTCGACGCCGACAGCATGGAGGTCGAGGGTCCGGCGACGTTCGCGGGCCAGGTCCTCACCGACGCCGGAGTGCGGCGGCCCGCCTATCAGAACCTCGACGGCGTCGTCACCGAACCGATCTCCGAAGCCGACATCGACCAGGCCGAGGGCGACCTCATTTATGCCGTCCTGGACGGCAAGGACGGCACCGCGCACGCGGAGGACGTCATGTCCGGGGAGGCCTGGGAAGACCTCGAGGCCGCCCACGACAAACGGGTCTTCGCCGTCGAGGGTGACGTGTGGGGCGGAAACGGCGTCGTCGCCGCGCGCGCGATGCTCACCGATCTGAGGAACACGCTGAACGGCTACGTCGGCTAGGAGGCTCGATGCCCGTCCCCGAGTTCGTCACCGCCCTGCGCGGCCACGTCGGCACGGCGCCGCTGTGGCTGTCCGGGGTGAGCGTCGTGGTGCGTGACGGCGATGGTCGGGTGCTGCTGACCCGGCGCGTCGACAACGGCAAGTGGGCGGTCGTGTCCGGCATCCTCGAACCCGGGGAGGAACCCGGACCGGCCGCGCTGCGGGAGATCCGTGAGGAAACCGGTGTCGACGCCGAACTGGTCCGGATCACGAGCGTCGACGTCACCGATCCGGTCACCTACCCCAACGGCGACGTCGCGCAGTACCTCGACGTGTGCTTCCTCGCCCGGTACGTCGGCGGAGAGGCCGCCGTGTCGGACGACGAGAACCACGACGTGGCGTGGTTCTCCCCCGACTCGCTGCCGGACGACCTCACCCCGTCCTCGCGGCTGCGCCTCGACAAGGCACTGCAGGACGTCCCCGAGGCGTGGTTCCGCCGCTGAACGCACTTCGCCCGATGTCGCACCGGTGCAGCAGAACTGGACCGGCGTGGCATCGGGCGACGCGAAAGGTTCGTTCTAGAAGTCCCAGTCTTCGTCTTCGGTGTTGACGGCCTTGCCGATGACGTAGGAGCTGCCCGAACCGGAGAAGAAGTCGTGGTTCTCGTCCGCGTTGGGTGAGAGCGCCGACAGGATCGCCGGGTTGACGTCCGTCTCGTCCTTCGGGAACAGACCCTCGTAGCCGAGGTTCATCAGCGCCTTGTTGGCGTTGTACCGCAGGAACTTCTTGACGTCCTCGGTGAGGCCCACCTCGTCGTAGAGGTCCTGGGTGTAGTCGACCTCGTTGTCGTAGAGCTCGAAGAGCAACTCGAACGTGTAGTTCTTGAGGTCGTCGCGCTCGGCCTCGGTGAGCTGCTCGAGACCCTTCTGGTACTTGTAGCCGATGTAGTACCCGTGCACGGCCTCGTCACGGATGATGAGGCGGATGAGGTCGGCGGTGTTGGTGAGCTTCGCCCGCGACGACCAGTACATCGGCAGGTAGAAGCCGGAGTAGAACAGGAAGCTCTCGAGCAGGGTGGACGCCACCTTGCGCTTGAGCGGCTCGTCGCCCTGGTAGTAGTCCATGACGATCTCGGCCTTGCGCTGCAGGTTCGGGTTCTCCTCGGACCAGCGGAAGGCGTCGTCGATGTCGCGGGTGGAGCACAGCGTCGAGAAGATCGAGCTGTAGCTCTTCGCGTGCACCGACTCCATGAACGCGATGTTGGTGTACACCGCCTCTTCGTGCGGGGTGATGGCGTCGGGGATGAGGCTGACGGCGCCCACCGTGCCCTGAATGGTGTCGAGGAGCGTCAGCCCCGTGAACACCCGCATCGTGAGCTGCTTCTCGTGCGCCGTGAGCGTCCCCCACGACGGGATGTCGTTGGACACCGGCACTTTTTCGGGCAGCCAGAAGTTGCCGACGAGACGGTCCCACACCTCGGCGTCCTTCTCGTCCTGGACGCGGTTCCAGTTGATCGCGGATACGCGACTCACCAGCTTGACCATTGATTCCTCACTTCGTTCGGCTGTGAGTACTTGTTAACCGCCGGCGGTTAACAAGTACTCACGGGCGGCGGAGCCGCCTACAGCATGCAGGAGACGCAGCCTTCGACCTCGGTACCCTCCAGAGCCATCTGACGCAGCCGGATGTAGTACAGCGTCTTGATGCCCTTGCGCCACGCGTAGATCTGCGCCTTGTTGATGTCGCGGGTGGTGGCGGTGTCCTTGAAGAACAGCGTCAGCGACAGCCCCTGGTCGACGTGCTGCGTCGCGGCGGCATAGGTGTCGATGATCTTCTCGTACCCGATCTCGTAGGCATCCTGGTAGTACTCCAGGTTGTCGTTGGTCAGGTAGGGCGCCGGGTAGTAGACGCGGCCGATCTTGCCTTCCTTGCGGATCTCGATCTTCGACGCCACCGGGTGGATGGAGCTGGTGGAGTTGTTGATGTAGGAGATCGATCCGGTCGGCGGCACCGCCTGCAGGTTCTGGTTGTAGATGCCGTGCTTCTGCACGGACGCCTTCAGCTCACGCCAGTCGTCCTGGGTCGGGATGTGCAGGCCCGCATCGGCGAACAGCTGCCGCACCCGCTCGGTCTCCGGCTCCCACACCCGGTCGGTGTACTTGTCGAAGAACTCTCCGGACGCGTACTTGGACTCCGGGAAGCCCGCGAAGTACGTGCCGCGCTCCTTGGCGATCTCGTTGGACGCCCGGATCGCGTGGAACACCACGGTGTAGAAGTAGATGTTCGTGAAATCGATGCCCTCGTCGGAGCCGTAGTGGATCCGCTCGCGCGCCAGGTATCCGTGCAGGTTCATCTGCCCGAGTCCGATGGCGTGACCCTCGTCGTTCGCCTTCCGGATCGACGGGACGGAGTCGATGGAGGTCTGATCGGCGACGGCGGTCAGCGCGCGGATCGACGTCTCGATGGTGCGTGCGAAGTCCGGCGAGTCCATGGTCTTCGCAATGTTCAGCGAACCGAGGTTGCAGGAGATGTCCTTGCCGATGTGGCTGTAGGACAGGTCGTCGTTGAACAGCGACGGCGTGGAGACCTGCAGGATCTCCGAGCACAGGTTCGAGTGGGTGACCTTGCCCGCGATCGGGTTGGCGCGGTTCACCGTGTCCTCGTACATGATGTACGGATAACCGGACTCGAACTGCAGCTCGGCGACGGTCTGGAAGAACTCGCGCGCCTTGATCTTCGACTTGCGGATGCGCTTGTCGTCGACCATCTCGTAGTACTTCTCGGTGACGTTGATGTCCGCGAACGGCTTGCCGTAGATGCGCTCCACGTCGTACGGCGAGAAGAGGTACATGTCCTCGTTCTTCTTCGCCAGCTCGAACGTGATGTCCGGGATGACGACGCCGAGAGACAGCGTCTTGATGCGGATCTTCTCGTCCGCGTTCTCGCGCTTGGTGTCGAGGAAGCGGTAGATGTCCGGGTGGTGCGCGTGCA
This sequence comes from Rhodococcus sp. USK10, assembly GCF_019378875.1. Lineage (NCBI taxonomy): Bacteria > Bacillati > Actinomycetota > Actinomycetes > Mycobacteriales > Nocardiaceae > Rhodococcus > Rhodococcus sp. USK10. The sequence continues at coordinate 7,771,311 of NZ_CP076048.1, read as the reverse complement.
GGTACACCGCGCCCGCGCCCTGACGCGCGCCCAGCTGATTGGCGTACGAGAAGGAGTCCTCGAGCAGCTTCATGATCGGGATGACCCCGGAGCTCTGGTTCTCGATCTTCTTGATCGGTGCACCGTGCTCACGAACGTTGCTGAGCAGCAACGCAACTCCGCCGCCGCGCTTGGACAGCTGCAGGGCGGAGTTGATGGAGCGGCCGATCGACTCCATGTTGTCCTCGATGCGCAGCAGGAAGCAGGACACGGGCTCGCCGCGCTGCTTCTTGCCCGAGTTGAGGAAGGTCGGGGTGGCCGGCTGGAAGCGGCCGGCGATGATCTCGTCGACGAGCTTGGTCGCCAGGTCCTCGTCGCCCGCGGCCAGCGTCAGGGCGACCATGCAGACACGGTCCTCGAAACGCTCCAGGTACCGCTTACCGTCGAACGTCTTGAGCGTGTACGAGGTGTAGTACTTGAACGCGCCCAGGAACGTCGGGAAACGGAACTTCTTCGAGTAGGCGTGGTCGATCAGCGTCTTGACGAAGTTGCGGGTGTACTGGTCGAGGACCTCACGCTCGTAGTAGTTCTCCTTGACCAGGTAGTCCAGCTTCTCGTCCTGGTTGTGGAAGAAGACGGTGTTCTGGTTGACGTGCTGGAGGAAGTACTGGTTCGCGGCCTCGCGGTCCTTGTCGAACTGGATCTCACCGTTGGGCCCGTACAGGTTGAGCATCGCGTTGAGCGCGTGGTAATCGAGACCGTTCGTCGAGTCTCCACCGCGCGCGTCGCGCTCTACGCTCCCCGCGTCGATGGTGTCTGTGATGGTCGGCGCCACTTCTCGTGCTCCTCGTCGTCTAAGTGATCCCAGAATTCACCCAGACCGGCCTTTACCCGCTCGACGTCCTCGGCTGTGCCCATGAGTTCGAAGCGGTAGAGGTAGGGAACGTGGCATTTCTGAGAAATGATATTTCCTGCAAAGCAATAGGATTCACCGAAATTGGTGTTTCCCGCCGCGATCACTGCTCGGATCAGCGACCTGTTGTGTGTGTTGTTGAGAAATCGGATGACCGGCTTCGGGACGTAACTGGTGTCGCGGCCCATGGCCGTCGTCCCCCCGCCGTAAGTCGGGAGGATCAGCACATAGGGTTCGTGCACCTCGAAGGTGCCCTCGCGGTCATGAATGGGTATGCGCGTCGCAGGCAGCCCGAGCCGCTGGACGAATCGGTGCGTGTTCTCCGAGGCGCTGGAGAAGTACACCAGCGATGTCATCGGTTTCCACCATCTGGACTAGTACTACCGTTTACTTCCGTCCGGGAATCGGCTCGTCCTCCGCCTCGGGCGGTGCGATCGCCTCGCTTCAAGCAGCGTTTGCCGAGAGGGTCTTGATGCGGTCGGGGCGGAAGCCCGACCAGTGCTCGTCACCGGCCACGATCACGGGCGCCTGCAGGTATCCCAGTGCCATGACGTAGTCCCGGGCTTCGGGGTCTTCGGTGATGTCGACGACGGAGTATTCGATACCCGCCTTGTCGAGGGCCCGGTAGGTGGCATTGCACTGAACGCAAGCGGGCTTGGTGTAGACGGTGATGCTCATGAAGTCCCTCTTTCCACTGCCGAATGGAGCTGACGAAGTGTGTGTTCAGCGCACTGAGACTTCCCCTGATCGAGATGGCGGTGACCCCCGATGGAGATGCTCACCGAGTCGGTTCTCGTTGTGGTCTCTCAGTGCTCAAGACACTACACCTAGTGGCCGACAGAAACACTTAACCCGAGATGTTGTGAGTCACATTGATGAAATTCCCTGGTCGTCATCCCGCGGACCACAAATTTCATGCTCGCTCCGGCGTGTCGCACATCACATTTTCGGCGTGACGCGGGACACCCCTGAAATCGCGCTCGTGCACTGGAGGCTCGCGGGAGCTTACGTCACCTCCGACGACACGCCCGCATCGGCGGCGCGGGCGCCGGGAGAGCCCCGTGCGGAGCGGCCGGACACCGCTCCGGCGGGCGATGCAGGCCCTTCCGGGACCCGTCCCCCGCAGCACCCGGCACCCCCGCTCCACTGCCTGCCGCGTCCGGGCCACACCGGGTGCCGCACCCGACCGGCCCCCACGCTTGCCGGCCGGTAACTGCAGGCCTCGGCTCCCCCTCCCGGTACCTTGAGCGCATGTCCGACGACTCCCTGGGCGACCCCGGCTGGTCGGCGCCCGTAGCGCGCACGAGGCGAGTGACGCCGAACATGCAGAGGATCACCCTCGCGGGCGGGGATCTGACCCGATTCGCGTCCAGTGGGACGCCCGACGAGCGCCTGCTCCTCGCGTTCCCGCCGGACGGCGCGGAGAAGCGCAGTTACACCGTGCGCCGCTGGGACCCGGACGCCCTGGAGATGGACATCGACTTCGCCGTCCACGCGGGCGGGACCGCGGCGCACTGGGCCGCGGTCGCGCGCCCGGGCGAGATGGTCGGGTTCTCCACCGCCTCGGGGTGGTACGCGCCGCCCGCGGACGCCGAATGGCAGCTCCTCGTCGCCGACATGACGGCATTGCCCGCCGTCGGACGCATCCTGGAGGAACTACCCGGATCGGCGCGGGTGCACGTGATCGCGGAGGTCACCACCCCGGCGGATCGGCAGCAGTTCGCGACCGGTGCCGCGCTGACCGTGACGTGGCTGGACGGAAGCGGCAATGGCGCCGGGGACAGCCTGCTGGCCGAGGCTGCCCGGGACCTGCCGCTCCCGGATTCACCGGGATACGTGTGGTTCGCGGGCGAGGCGAAGGTGTCTCGGGTGGTGCGACGCTGGTTGCGCCACGACCTTCACTGGCCGGCGGACCGCTACGACGTCATCGGCTACTGGCGCGACAACAAGGAGGAGTGGGTCGCGCGGTACGAGACGGTGCGCGAACAGATAGAAGCCGCCAGGGACTCTGCCCTGGCGGCCGGTGAAGACTTCGACTCGGTGCGGGACGCCGTCGACGCAGCCCTGGATCGGACCGGACTGTAGCGGCGACGGCGTTCCGCGCGCGGATCGTCAGGCGTCGACGAGTTCCTTCGTGGCGTCCACCAGGCTGGCGACGACGCCCGCGACCTGCTGCGCGACCTCGGCGTTCTCGCGCGGGTGCCGGTCACCGAACTTGTCGATGGTGCCGCCGATGGCGAGGGTGACGTCCTCGAGGACCTTGCCGCCTGCGATGCGGACGGCCTTACGGGTGTCCTCGTGCGCCCACTGCGCGCCGTTGCCGCTGGGCGAGGCGCTGATGACGGCGACGGGCTTGTCCTTGACGGCGCCGGTGCCGTACGGCCGGGAGATCCAGTCGATGGCGTTCTTGAGGACGGCAGGGATGGTGCCGTTGTACTCGGGGGTGAGCAGCAGCAGCGCGTCGGCGCGGCCTGCGGCGTCACGCAGGGCCTCGACGGCGGGGATGGAGCCGGCGACGTCGATGTCCTCGTTGTAGAAGGGGACCTCACCGAGTCCGTCGAACACGATCACCTCGGCGCCCTCGGGTGCCACGGCGACCGCGGTCTCGGCGAGCTGACGGTTGACCGAGGCGGCGCGGAGGCTGCCGACGAGAACGAGAACGTTGGTCTGTGACATGTCAATATTCCTTCGATGGTGCGTAGGGCGACTCGTGAACATGTATAGCAACTAAACGGACCGCGGTCCACTTATGTTCCCGTCACGGTAGGATGCGGAGTGTGACCAGCCCCCTCCTGCCCCAGATCGGGGTCGACACCCCCGAACGCGGAGACGCCGCACGTAATCGGCGCCTGCTGCTCGATGCGGCCGCGCTGCTGGTCGCCGAACGCGGCGTCGACGCCGTCACGATGGACGCCGTCGCCTGCAGGGCCGGTGTGGGGAAGGGCACAGTGTTCCGCCGGTTCGGCAGCCGGTCGGGCCTCATGCACGCGCTCCTCGACCACACCGAACGAGAACTCCAGCAGTCCTTCATGTTCGGTCCGCCGCCCCTCGGGCCGGGCGCCGACCCGATCGACCGGCTGATCGCTTTCGGGCACGCCCGCCTCGCGATCGTCGAAGTACAGGGCGAAGTCCTGCGCGCGGCCGAGAACTCTCTCGAGTTCCGCTTCGCCGCCCCCGCCCGGGCAGTGTCCGTGAGTCATGTCGTGTCCCTCCTCCGCGCGGCAGGCGTGCAGGGCGATCACGAACTGCTCGCCTGCTCGCTGCTCGCCCCCCTGGAGGCCACACTCGTCCTTCACGAACTGCGCGACCTCGGGATGTCCGTCGAACGGCTCGGGGACGCCTGGGAGGACCTGATCCGGCGCGTCACCCGATGTTGATCCCGGATTCGGACATTTTGTCTAACCTCGGGGAATGCGCACCACCGCCGCCGTTCTCGGCCTCCTGACGTTCGCCTCGCTCACCGCCTGCGGCGGCGATGCGCAGACCGAGGTCCAGGACCCGACCGGCCGCACGTTCATCTCCACCTCCGTCGAGGGCGAGCCCATTCCCGGCGGCGGTCCGCTCGTGCTCGGGTTCACCGACCCCGGGCGACTGTCCGTCGACGCCGGATGCAATCAGGGCAGCGCCGACGTCGACCTGTCCGACGGGAAGATCGTGACGGGGCCGCTCGCCATGACGTTGATGGCGTGCCCCGGCGAGGCGGCAGGCGCCGACGCCTGGGCGGCGGCCCTGCTGGACGCGGAACCGAATTGGACCCTCGGCGGCGACACGCTCACCCTCACCACCCCCTCCGCTTCGGTGACGCTGACCGACGAGAAGGTCGTCCGGCCGGACCGGCCCGTCGTCGGGACCACGTGGACGGTGACCGCGCTGATCAGTCCGGACGCGGTCACCATAACGGAAGCGCTGGAGCGGACGGCACCGCAGTTGCTGATCGCCGGCGACGGTTCGGCGTCCGGTTTCACCGGCTGCAACCGGATGACCGGGACCGCGGACGTGCAGCAGAGTTCGATCACGTTCGGGTCGTGGGCCACCACCCGGATGGCGTGTCCGCCGGACGAGTCCGAGGTGGAGCGCGCGGTCCTCGCGGCACTGACCGGGGAGACGGGCTACACCGTCCGTTCGGACACGCTGCGCCTCGTCGACGGCGCCGGGACCGGGCTGGAACTGCGGGCGAGCTAGAGCGCCGCCAGCCAGCGCCCGAGTTCGCGGGCGCTCGCATCGATCCGGGCGGGCCAGTCCAGTGCCGAGTCGTCGGCGGTGTCGCTGACGTGCTTGACGAGCCGGCACCGGGCGCCGCCGCGGGCACTGGCGTAGGCGACGGCGAAACCCTCCATGTCGACGAGGTCGGCCCTGCGGGCGAGTTCGTCGCGCACGCCGACGTCGGACACGAACAGATCTCCGGTGGCCAGCACGGAACCGTCGCCGTCGGGCAGGGCGAGGAGATCGGCCACCTCGTGCCCGAGCGCCCGGATGGCGTCGCCGCTGATGTCGTGGTTCAGGACAGTCGACGGCGTGAACAGCCCGCTGTGATGCTCGTGCAGCGCGCCCGCGGTGCCGATGTTGACGACGAGCGGCTTGGCGGTTCGCGGGTAGTCGGCGAGCGCGGACGCCACGGCCACGGCGGCACTCACCTTGCCGATCCCGGTGATCAGGACCTCGAACTCGGACGGGACGTGCACCGCCTCCGCCTTGGTCGCGCTGACCACCAGAACGTCCGATCTACTCATGCGCGGAACCGTACCCTGCGCCCGTCAGGGGCACTCGCTAGAGTTCTGGCATGGCGAATCTACGTGCGCAGATCCTCGAGGAACTCGGTGCCCGGCCCACCATCGACGCGGCCGGCGAGATCCGCAAACGTGTTCAGTTCCTGAAGGACTACCTGCTGTCGACCCCGGCCAAGGGTTTCGTCCTGGGTATCAGCGGCGGTCAGGACAGCACCCTCACCGGACGCCTCGCCCAGCTCGCGGCAAGCGAGTTGCGCGAGGAGGGCCACGACGCCGAGTTCGTCGCCGTGCGGCTGCCCTACGGCACCCAGGCCGACGAGTCCGACGCGCAGATCTCCCTCGACTTCATCAAGCCCGACCGGTCGGTGGTCGTCAACGTGAAGCCCGGCGCGGACGCGACCGCGAAGGAGTCGTCCGAGGCGCTGCGCGACATCATCGGCGACGGCGGCGAACTCCGCGACTTCGTCCGCGGCAACATCAAGGCCCGCGAGCGCATGGTGATCCAGTACTCGATCGCCGGTCAGCTCGGCTTTCTGGTCGTCGGCACCGACCATGCCGCCGAGGCGATCACCGGTTTCTTCACCAAGTTCGGCGACGGCGGCGTGGACGTCACTCCCCTGACCGGGCTGTCCAAGCGTCAGGGCGCCGCGCTGCTCCGCGAACTCGGCGCGCCCGAGAGCACGTGGAAGAAGGTTCCCACCGCCGACCTCGAGGACGACCGTCCCGCGCTTCCCGACGAGGAGGCGCTGGGCCTGACGTACGCGCAGATCGACGACTACCTCGAGGGCAAGGACGTCCCGGACGCCGTGGCCGAGAAGCTCGAGGCGATGTTCCTGAATACCCGTCACAAGCGCACGGTCCCGGTGACCCCGCTCGACACGTGGTGGCGGTGACCCGGTGGTCCAGGCGCTGGTCGCGGGCGGTACCGGCACTGCAGGCCGGCAGGTGGTCAAGGAGTTCCTCGCCCGCGGTCACTCCGTTCGGGTCCTGACCCGGCACGGCGGGGCGCCGGGTACCGAGATCGCGCATTTCCACGGTGATCTCGTCACCGGCGACGGCCTCGCCGAGGCGCTCGACGGTGTCGACGTCGTGGTCGACACCACCGACGGCAAGACCAAGGGCACCCGGGCGGTGCTGGAGAAGGGCTCCGAGAACCTGCTCGCCACCGCGGACGGCGCGGGAGTCCGACGCGCCGTCCTCCTCTCCATCGTCAACGTGGACCTGGCCGAATTCGCCTATTACCAGTCGAAGCGCACCCAGGAGCGGGTCTACGACAGTGCTGCGATCGAGACGGTGATCGTGCGGGCGACCCAGTTCCACGACTTCATTCCCATGACCGCGAAGCCGGCGAGCCGGGTGGGACTGATCCCGGCCTTCTCGAAGACGAGCTTTCAGACCATCGACACGAGGGACGTCGCGACCGCCCTGGTCGACGCCGCCCTGGCCACCGACGCGCCGGAGGGGCCGATCACCATCGGCGGCCCGGAGGTGCGCACGGCCCGCGATCTGACGACGGCATGGAAGAAGGCCACCGGGACGCACGGGTTCGTCGTGAACGTTCCGCTTCCCGGCGCGCTGGGGCAGTTCCTGCGGAACGGGTCGAACCTGGTGCCCGACAACCGGTTCGGAACGATCACCTTCGACCGGTGGCTGGCCGAGTCCGTCCACTGAACGGCCCGGCGGACAGCGGGCTAGCCGCCGGCAAACGGCGGCAGCACGTCCACCTGCGCCCCGGCGGTGCGCGTCAGATCGCGGGTCAACTCGGAGTCCACCAGGAAGGCGGAGACCGACAGCACCTGCTGCATGCCGGGACCGTATTTGGCGAGCAGAAGGTCCTTCACCTGGCCGAGGTCCGCGGTGGCCGGGAGGTCGAGGGTCTCCTTGGTGCAGCCCGCTGCGTCGGCAGCGGCCGCGAAGTACCGAACCGAAATGCCTGTCACGTCAACCACCGATTGCTCCCATGCTGCGTTGCGGCGGGGCGAAGCCGTCCGCGTTGATTCCGTGGCCTGCCCACTTGTTCCACATCGCGCCGCGCCACAACTGCGCCAGATCCTCGTCGCCCGCGCCCGATCGCAGTGCCGACCGCAGGTCGATCTCCTGATCGCTGAACAGGCACGAACGTACCGTTCCCTCGGCGGTGAGTCGGGTGCGGTCGCAGTCGGAGCAGAACGACCGGGTCACGGACGCGATGATTCCGACCGTGCCCGGTCCGCCGTCGACGAGCCACTCCTCGGCGGGCGCCGACGGGTCTTCCCTCCCGTGTTCGGTGAGGGTGAACCGCTCGCCGAGGACGGCCAGCAACCGGTCGGCGGTGACCATGTTGTCGCGTGCCCACTCGTGATCGGCGTCGAGCGGCATCTCCTCGATGAACCGCAGCGTGACGCCCTCGTGCAGGCACCATTCCAGGAGATCGGCTGCTCCGCTGAGCGTTTCGGGCATCAGCACCGCATTGATCTTCATCGGTGCCAGTCCGGCTCGGGCGGCGGCGCGGATACCGGCCATCACCGACGGCAGACGGTCGCGTCTGGTCAGTCTCGCGAAGTGCTCACGGTCGACCGAATCGAGAGACACGTTGACCCGTGTCAGCCCGGCCCGGGCGAGCCCGGCCGCGCGGTGCTCGAGACCGACCGCGTTGGTGGTCATCGCGAGCGGAATCCCCGGCACCCGCTCGGCGCATCCGGCGATCATCCGCTCGAGATCCACCCGCATCAGCGGTTCGCCCCCGGTGAAACGGACCTCGCGGACACCGAGCCGGTGAACGGCGATGTCGACGAGCCTGACGATCTCGTCCGCGGTGAGGAGATTCTGCGCCGGAATCGCGGGCAGGCCCTCCTCGGGCATGCAGTACGTGCAGCGCAGCGAACATTTCTCGGTGATCGACACCCGCAGATCCCGCGCCACCCGGCCGAACCGGTCGACCAGCTGATCGACGTCCGGTCTGCCGTCGAGCGAGACCGACGACCGGACGGTCGGGATCCCCATCTCTACCGTCGTCATCGAGTTGCCTTTCCCTGCATCTGTCCAGTATGCCGCGCGGCGGTGAGCGTTGTCCGACGCGGTGCGCGTCACTCCGCCGGGAGGTGCCTAGGATTGGTGACCATGGCCGGAGGAATATCGTGACCGCACGCTCTGTGGAGCAGCACGCCCAGCACGTCGCCGGACTCCTCGCGCCGCTGCACGAGCGCCCGGCCGAGGAGATCCCGCTCGGCGAGGCACTCGGGCGCGCCCTCGCCGCCGACGTCCACTCCCCCGTCGACCTGCCCCTGTTTCGGAATTCGCAGATGGACGGATACGCGGTCGACGCCGCCTCCATCGCGTCGATCCCGGCGGTGCTGCCGGTGCGGGGCGTGATCGCCGCGGGACCGGCGGGCACCACCACCCACACACCCGGGACCGCCTACCGGATCATGACCGGCGCGCCGATCCCCGACGGCGCCGACGCGATCGTCCCGGTCGAGGACACCGAGGCCGCGGACGGACAGGTCCGCATCGAACGCTCGCGCACCGCCGGCGAGTTCGTGCGCGAGCGCGGCAGCGACGTCCGGAAGGGCATGCTTTTGCTGCCCGCGGGCAGTGTGCTCGCCGCCCGGCACATCGCCGTCCTCGCCGCCGTCGGCCTGCAGCGGATCCTTGTGCGCCCGCGCCCGCGCATCGCGGTGATCACCACGGGAGCCGAACTGGTGGACGCGGGAACGACGCTGCACGCCGGAGAGATCTACGACTCCAACGGAATCGCCCTCGCGTCGAGCGCCAGGGCCAACGGCGCCGAGGTCGTCTCGATCACGCGCAGCGGCGACGACCCGGCCGAGTTCCGCACCCTGCTCGCGGAGGCGACCACCACCGCGGATCTCGTCCTCACCTCCGGTGGGGTGTCGATGGGCGACTTCGAGGTGGTCAAGGAGACGCTCTCACCGCTCGGCGGGCACTTCGGTCACGTCGCGATGCAACCGGGAGGGCCGCAGGGCACCGCCGTCGTGGACGGCACGCCCGTCCTCAACTTTCCGGGGAACCCGGTCAGCACCCTCATCTCGTTCGAGGTGTTCGCACGTCCTGAAATCCGGCGCGCGGCCGGGCTCCCCCCGACGGAACCCGAGGAACTGCCGCTCGCCGCGGCCGTCACCTCCATTCCCGGCAAGCGGCAGTTCCTCCGGGCACGCCGCACCGACGCCGGAGTCGAACTCGTGTCCGGCCCCGGCTCCCACCTCGTCGCCGCGATGGCGTGGGCGGACGTCCTCCTCGACGTTCCCGCCGACGTCACCTCGCTCGACGCCGGCCAACTCGTGAAGGTGATCCCCCTATGAGCGACCTGACGCACCTCGACAGCGAGGGCCGCGCGCGCATGGTCGACGTGAGCGCAAAAGCGGACACGACCCGAACGGCGGTCGCCGCCGGGCAATTGATCACCACCCCCGCGGTGATCGAACTGGTCCGGGCCGACGACCTGCCCAAGGCCGACGTTCTCGCGACGGCCCGGATCGCCGGGATCTCCGGGGCGAAGAAGACGTCCGAGCTGATTCCGCTCTGCCATCAGCTCGCGCTGTCGTCGGTGAAGCTGGAGTTCGGGTTCACCGAGAATGCGATCACGATCGAGGCCACCGCGAAGACGAAGGGCCCGACCGGCGTCGAGATGGAGGCCCTGACCGCCGTGGCGGTGGCCGGATTGACGTTGCACGACATGGTGAAAGCCGTCGACCCCGCCGCGACGCTGGACGGCGTCCGGCTGCTCACCAAGGACGGCGGCAAACGCGGACACTGGACGCGTGAGCAGCAAAGCACCGGAACTCCCACGGTGACAGCGCGATCCGCGGCCGTCCTGGTCGCCTCCACCGGCGGGGCGAAGGGCACGCGAGAGGACACGACCGGCCCGGTGATCGCCGCGTGGCTCGAGGAACGTGGCTTCACCACCCGGGGTCCGCTCGTCTACGCGGACGCGGACATCGCGGCCGGCCTCGCCGACGCACTGTCCGGGAGCCCGGCACTGATCATCAGCACCGGCGGCACCGGGGTCTCCCCCACGGACGCGACCCCGGAGGCCACCCGCGCGGTGCTCGACCGCGAACTGCCCGGCGTGGCCGACGCCATCCGGAACCGCGGCACGGAGGTGACCCCGCACGCCTCGCTGAGCCGCGGACTCGCCGGTGTGGCGAACGGCACAGTCGTGGTGAATCTCCCCGGCTCGCCGGGCGGGGTAAAGGACGGATTGTCCGTCCTCGACCCCATCGTCGATCATCTTCTCGCTCAGGTCGCAGGTGGAGGTGCGCACGATGCCTGACATTCTCGCCCAGATCTCGGATCAGCCGCTCGATCCCGCCGTCGTCGACGCCGCCGTGGCCGGGCCCGAACACGGCGCCGTCGTCGTGTTCACCGGTGTCGTCCGCAATCACGATGGCGGACAATCGGTCTCGGCACTCGAATACCAGTCACACCCGGACGCCGAACGCTTCCTGCGCACCGTCTGCGAGGAGGTCGCGGCCTCGTCCGGACTCCCCGTCGCGGCCATCCACCGGGTCGGATCCCTCACCGTCGGCGACTTCGCGGTGGTCGCCGCGGTCGCCGCTCCCCACCGCGCCGAGGCGTTCACCACGTGCGCCGAACTGGTGGAGCGCATCAAGCACGAGGTACCCATCTGGAAGCGGCAGAAATTCGCCGACGGGGCGTCCGAATGGGTCGGTCTGTGACTCCTCGGTCGGATTGGCCGGCCGTCACCAGGTAGACTCGCCATCACTAGGTGACCACGACGGTCATCCAGCGTCGTAGAACGCATTCAGTTCGGTCACCCGAATCCTGTTGGATGTGCACCAGCGCATCCGCTCTTCTTACGGCGAAGAAGCTTGCCGACCGGCAACGCCGCCAACCTGTGCTCGAGCTCCGACGGAGACCTTCCGTATCGGCCCTCCGGGCACAACCCTGTGCTCGAAAGGCCTGACCACTTGTCTGACACGAATACCCCCGACACGACGTTCGCCGCGCTCGGTGTCCGCGAACCGCTGGTGAAAGCACTCGCCGACAAGGGGATCACCTCCCCGTTCCCCATCCAGGTCGACACCCTCCCCGACACGCTGTCGGGACGCGACGTGCTCGGCCGCGGCAAGACGGGCAGCGGCAAGACGCTGGCCTTCTCCATTCCGATGGTGTCCCGCCTCGCGGGTGAAGTGTCCGGCGGAAAGCGCCGCCCGGGCCGCCCGGTGGGCCTGATCCTCGCCCCCACCCGTGAGCTCGCCACGCAGATCACCGCGACCCTCGAGCCCCTCGCCGCCGCGTACGACCTGCGAGTCACCACGATCTTCGGTGGTGTCTCCCAGAACCGTCAGGTGAGCGCCCTCAAGGCGGGCGTCGACATCGTCGTCGCGTGCCCCGGACGGCTCGAAGACCTGATGAAGCAGAAGTTCGTGAGCCTCGACGCCGTCGAGATCACTGTGCTCGACGAGGCCGATCACATGGCGGACCTCGGCTTCCTGCCCGTCGTCACCCGCATCCTCACCGCGACCCCCCAGCAGGGGCAGCGGCTGCTGTTCTCCGCCACCCTGGACAACGGCGTCGACAAGCTCGTGAAGCGGTTCCTGAAGAACGAGGTGCTGCACTCGGTGGACGAGGCGAACTCGCCCGTCGCGGCCATGACGCACCACGTGTTCGACGTGGACGGCGTCGAGGCCAAGCGCAAGCTGGTCGAGCGGCTTGCATCGGGCACTGGACGCCGCATCCTCTTCATGCGCACCAAGCATCAGGCCCGCAAGCTGGCCCGTCAGCTCACCGAGGCGGGAATCCCCTCGGTCGATCTGCACGGCAACCTGTCGCAGGCGGCCCGCGACCGCAACCTCGCCTCGTTCTCCGCCGGTGAGGCCCGCGTGCTGGTGGCCACCGACGTCGCGGCGCGCGGCGTGCACGTCGACGACGTCCAGTTGGTCGTCCACGTCGATCCGCCCGCCGAGCACAAGGCCTACCTGCACCGTTCCGGCCGCACCGCACGCGCGGGCAGCGCAGGCGACGTCGTCACGGTCGTGCTGCCCGAGCAGCGCAAGGACCTCGCCGTCCTCATGCGCAAGGCCGCGATCAAGGTGACCCCGGTCCGCAGCACCGCGGACTCCGCACACGTGCTCGACCTCGTCGGCGACATCGCACCGCACGTCGCTCCCGCCCCGAAGGCGGCACCGGCGTCGAACGGCGGCGGACGCAACCAGCGGCCGGGCGGCGCCCAGGGTGGACGCGGCGGTCAGGGCGGCCGCGCACACGGTCAGGGCGGCGGCGCACGTCGCTCCCGCTCGGGTGGAGCCGGACGCCCCCGCGCAGCCTCCTCCACAGGCGGCGGAACCCGCACGGCGTCCGCCGGCGGTTCACGCCGCCGTCAGGGCTAGAACTTCTCGAGGTGGACGGCGTCGGCCAATGGCCGGCGCCCCCGCCACCCGAAGCGCTCGAGGTCCGGCACCTGCTGGAACTCGGCAACCCTCCCCACGCACAGCCACGCGATGGGCCGCACCGGCTCGGGGATTCCCAGCAGTTCGGTGAGATAGGGCTCGTCGTAGAACGACACCCAGCCGACACCCACGTTCTCGGCGGCCGCGGCGAGCCACAGATTCTGGATCGCGAGCACCGCGGAGAACAGACCCGTGTCGTCGACCGTGTGCCTGCCGAGGATGTGTTCGCCGCCGCGGCTCCGGTCGTACGTCACGACCACCCCCATGCCGCTCTCGCAGATCCCCTCGATCTTGATGGGATCGAACGTCTTCTTCCGGTCTTCGGGCAGCGACTCCGCGAACCGCCTGCGGGCGCCTGCCACGTGGTCGGCGAACGTGGTCAGCGTCCCGGTGTCGCGTACGACGACGAAATCCCACGGCTGGGTGTTGCCTACGCTGGGCGCGCAGTGCGCGGCGCCCAGAATGCGGTCGAGAACCTCTTCCGCGATCGGCTTCCCGGTGAACTCGGCCCGCACGTCGCGGCGGCGGCGGATCGCGTCGTACACCGACAGCGCCGGCTCGGGATTCGTTTCGGGGCTACACGCAGACTCGGTCACGCCGTCACGGTATAGCGGTGCACACCCAGCATCGCGCCGGGGTCCGCATCTTCACCCTCTGCCACGACGCAGCCCGCGAGCCGGGTCCGCACGTGCTCGGCCTCGATGTCGGCCCCGATGAGCACCAGCTGGGTCGCCCGCTCCTCGCCGGGCTCCCAGCGCGTCGACGTGAACCTGATGTGCGGGCCGACGGTCTGCACCTCGAACTTCCGCGACCGCCCGGGCACCGCGAAATGCACGAACCCCTTGATCCGGTAGATCCCGACCGGCCGCTTCTCGAGGAACTCCACGAGCCGCCGCGGATCGATCGGGTCGCCGGAGGCGAAATCGACTGCCTCGTACGACGAATGCAGGTGGTCGTGGTCCTCGCAGTGGTCGTGCTGATCCAGCAGGAGCTGGTCGAGGGTGAGCTGCTCCCCCGCCGCCGGTTCACGTCCGGGTTCCCGGTCGAACAGCAGGGTGGGCTCGATCCGGCCGTGCGCGGTGGTGAGGACGGGCGCGCGGTCGTTGTAGCCGCGGACCATCGCCTGCACGGCGGCGCGCCGGTCGTCGTCGATGCGGTCCGTCTTGTTCAGGATCACGAGGTCGGCGAGTGTGACGTGCTTGCCGAGGTCCGGGTGCTGCGCCGACATGTCCTCGAACTGCTCACCGTCGACCATCACGACGAGACCGCCGTACATCACGTGCGGGTTGGTGCTTCCGAGAACGAGACGAATCATGTTGCGCGGCTCGGCAAGCCCGCTCGCCTCGACGATGATCACGTCGATCTGCGACGCGGGGTGCGCGAGGCGGTCCAGCATCTCGTCCATGTCGCTGACGTCCACGGCGCAGCACATGCAGCCGTTGCTCAGCGACACCATGGAATCGACCTGGCCGGCCACCATCATTGAATCGATGTTGACGGCGCCGAAGTCGTTGACGATGACGCCGACCCGGACGCCGCGGTTGTTGCGCAGCACGTGGTTGAGCAGGGTGGTCTTTCCCGAACCGAGGAATCCGGCGACGATGACGACGGGAATCCGCTTCTTCGCCAACGCTGCGACCTCCGTGGGACCTCGACGAGCTACCGGGCGCCCATCCTAACGCCCGGCACGCACCACCGACGTGGGGACGGTACCGACTGCCGTCATCGCATCCTCCCTTTCTCGGCCGGACGTGCTTCGCTCAGCGGACGGACGGCGCGGGGTCGAGGTCACGGACCCGACGCGCAGGCGACCCCGCGTAGAGCCCGTTCGGCTCGCAGTCGCGGGTGACCACGGCGCCGGCCCCGATTACGCACCCTTCGCCCACCGTCACTCCGGGAAGGATGATCGCGCCCGCGCCGATCCAGCACCCGTCGCCGATCACGATCGGGCGGTCGAGAACCCGCCCGCCCCGGCCGGAACTCGGACCGATCTCGTGGGTGCTCGTGACGAACTGGACGCGGTGCCCGACGGCGACCTGCCTGCCGAGTGTGATGGGCGCGGTGCCGTCGAACAGGACTCCGCGGTTGACGAACGTCCCCAGCCCCATCGTGACGTCCTTGCTGCCGAAATAGCAGCCCGAGTAGATGCCGGCTCCCCACACTTTCGCTCCCGCGGCCATCAGCAGCAGGACCCGCAGCCACACGGGGACGAACGCGGAGGCCTGGACGATGGTGACGAACCGCATCCCGTCACCCTATCCCCGCGGAGCGCGGTCGGGGTCGAGGTTGCTCTTCGTTAACTGAATCACCGCACGAACCTGCGGGGTGCGGCGTACTATGTGGGCGCCATCGAAGACGCCCGAGGGGGGAACAGTGAAACAACTGGATAGCGACGGATTCGCTGCGTTGATGGAGTCCATTCCTCACGCGATCAGCGTTCACGACCGCGAACGAAACGTCGTGTTCAGCAACCCCGCGTGCGCGGCCCTGATCGGCTACGACGCCGAAGAATTCGCGGACCTCGACCACGAGCAACTGTTCCACCCCGACGACGCCGCGCTGTGGGGCACCATGCTCGCCCGGGTCCTGAGTCAGGAAAGCCCCAGCGCGACAGCACATCTGCGGATCCGGCACCGCGAGGGCCACTGGATCTGGGTGCTCGTCGCGGCGTCCACGTTCACCGCAGGCACCGAGAGACTGGTCGCCCTCGTGCTCCAGGACGTGTCCGACACGATCTGGGGCAACCCCACGGCCGCGCGGCAGCCGATCCGATAACCGTCCGCTCACCGACCGTCGCCGGAAGCGCCGCTGCACGGCGGAGTCCGGACAGTGGCGCCGCATCGCCGGCAGAAATGGGTGCGGTGCCCGCCATTGTTGGACGTCGCACACCCGCACACCTCCCACCCCACCAGGCACGTATTGGCGGCCAGCGGGTGCCCGTTCGGGCAGCACCCCGGCGCGGTCTCGGTTCTGGCGGCCACACGTCGAATCTACCCGGCCATCGAACACATGTGCGAATCGAACCGACGGCCGGAACCGTCACATGTAGTTGCCGGGCGAACCGTCCTCCTGGCCGTCCTCCCGCTCCACCAGGAACCAGCTCCCGGGGGCGTAGATCAGCTCCCGCGCGGCGCGGACGATGACGAGCGCCCCGGACTCGTGGATGCTGTAGCTGTCGTCGTCGCCGAAGTCGGTGACGGCGAACTCTGCCAATTGGTCGAATGAGCGATGCGTCACAGTGAATGTCATGACGCCAGTGTCCCACCGGGACAAGAGGGATGAATGAGGAAAGCCTCTCACCCGCATCGTCTGCGGATGAGAGGCTTCTCTCGAAAGTGGAGCTAAGGGGACTCGAACCCCTGACCCCCACACTGCCAGTGTGGTGCGCTACCAGCTGCGCCATAGCCCCGTATTCGGTTGTTCTCCGCACTCGGAATGACTTCCTCCGTGCTCGAAGAAAGTTACACCATTGCCGACCGGGCCAACAAATCGCCTGGTCAGAGGCGCTTCGCGCCCGTGCGTGGTTAACGAGTCCAGACACTCGACAACCACGCACGGGCGGCGGAGCCGCCTACAGTTGCGACACCCAGTTCTCGTTGGACAGCGCGTCGATCACGGTGCCGTCCTTCACCACGGCGGGCGTGCCGGTGGCACCGCTCGCGGCGAGGGCCTGACGGCCCGCCTCGGCGTGCGCACTCGCCTGCTCGACCTTCGCCCCGGTGGTGATGCACTCGGCGGCTGTGTCGGATGCTCCGGCGTCGCGGGCGATCTGCGCGAGTTCCTCGTTGGTGTGATCGGAGTTGCCGTTCTCCTTCGGCTGGTTCGCCGGCGAGAACAGCGCCGCATGGAACGCCGAATACGCCACGGCGTCACCGGTTTCGGCGACGCACTCGGACGCCGCGACGGCGCGGGTGGAATAGTCGCCGCTGGCCGAGAGCCGGTTGAGGAAGTTCAGGACGTGGTAGCGGACGGCCACCTTGCCGTCGTCGATGGACTGGGCGAGTTCCTGGCCGTTCTTGTTCTCGAGTTCGGCGCAGTACGGGCACATGGGATCTTCGAACAGGTCGATCGTGGTCGCCGCGTCCGGCTTGCCGAGGAGCACCACGCCGTCGTTCTGCAACGCCACCTGGACCTCGGAGTTCTGGACCCCGCCATAACCGTCGTTTCGCGGCTTGCTGCGGTTGCTCTGCCAGATCACACCCCCGATGACGAGTACGGCGATGACCAGTACGGCGAGCCCACCGAGAATGTAGGTGGACCGGCTGGATTCCGGCTGCGGGTTGTACTTGTTCTTCGAGCTCACGTGGATGCAGTCCTTCGACGTCGGATCGATTTACCGAATGCTTACTCTGCCACCGTCTGCTGAGGGGTCACTGAGAAAGTGGTGCGGGAGCGGAGCCCCAGCGCCAACGGGGAACGGGGGAACACGATCAGCCACACGGCCAGTGCGAGGAAGCCCACATCCCGGAGGATTTCCTCGGCGTAGTCCCACCCGTTCACGTCGGCCGCACCGCCGCCGCCGAAGCATCCGCAGTCGATGGACAGCCCGCGAGTCCACACCGAGACGATCACGCCGATGAGGACGAGCAGGAGCACCGCGGACGCCGAGGCCGTGGCGCGGACGGCGAGCCCGATCAGCAGGAGCAGACCCAGGGCGATCTCGAAGAACGGCAGCGTGTTGGCGACCGGCCGGACGAGGTCTTCGGGCAGTAGCTGGTACGCCCGGACCGCGATGATCGTCTGGGCGGGATCGGCGACTTTCAGTGCGCCGGAGACCAGCCAGACGGCGGCGAGAGACAGCCGGGCGAGCAGGGAGACGACCTTGATCCACACCCGGACGAGCGTACCGAAGACGCCGGTCAGACCGCCTCGACCGACACCTTGGGCGCCGCCTTGTTCGGTACCAGCAGCCAGCCGATCGCGGCGAGGAGCATGACCCCTCCGGTGACACCGAATGCGACCGCGTACGACAGATGCTGGGCGAGCAGGCCCGCGCCGACCGGGCCGAGGACCCCGCCGACGTCCGCGACCATCTGGAACGCGGCCAGCACGGGGCCGCCGCGGGACTTGGCGCCCACGACGTCGGCGACCGCGGCCTGCTGTGCGGGGCTCATCACTCCGGAACCGATGCCTGCGATGCCGGACAGCACGAGGAACACCAGCAGGTTCTCGCTGAGCCCCATTCCGACGGTGCTGGCGCCGCACACCAGCAGTCCGAGCAGGACGAACACCTTCCGGCCGTAGACGTCCGACAGTCGCCCGGACACGATGAGGACGAGGGCATTGCCGACGGCGAACACGGTGAGGGCGATACCGGCGAGGGCGGCGTCGCGGTGCAGCGCCTCGACGACGAACAGCGGCACCATCGCCACCCGCACCCCGAAGATCACACCACCGAACGCGAAATTGGAGCCGAGCGCGGCCCGGTAGACGGGCTGCCCGAGTGCCTCCCGCAGCGTCATGGCGGCACTGGAGGCGGTGGCGTCGGGCGCCGTCAGGTGCGAACCCCGCAGGCTCACGAAGACGACAGCCGCAGCGACGACGAGGGCGATCGCGTAGATGACGAACGGAACCCGGAGCCCGAATCCGACGAGCAACCCGCCGACGAGGGGCCCGGAGATCGATCCCATCAGGAAGCTCGTCGCGTAGAGCCCGGACACGCGACCGCGGCTGTCCACCGGTGCGATGCGGATCACCAGGCCCATCGACGACACCGTGAACATCGTCGAGCCGATCCCCCCGAGTGCGCGGAAGAGCAGCAACTGCCAGTAGTCGCCCGCGACCGCGCAGGCGGCGGTCGAGGCCGCGACGATCAGAAGCCCGGTGATGTAGACGGGCCGCTCCCCCAGTTTCTGCACGAGCCGGCCGCTGACCGGGGCGAAGATCAGGCGCATGAACGCGAACGACGAGATCACGACGGTGGCCGCCGTCACGCTCACGTCGAAGCTGCGAGCGAACTGCGGGAGGGCGGGTGCGACGATCCCGAATCCGAGTGCGATGACGAAGCTGGCCGAGACCAGCACCCAGATTTCCGAAGGGAGCCGCGGGCTGCGCCCGGCGGGCAGCCCGGCTGCGCGAGTGTTCATAGTTGAATCCGATGGTAGGTGCCCCCGCTTCCGCGGCAGCACCTACCCCGCCGAACACCTACTTCAGGACGTCGGCCACCAGTTCCTTGGCCGCCGCCTGCACCTGCGCGAGATGATCCGGGCCCTGGAACGATTCGGCGTAGATCTTGTAGACGTCCTCGGTGCCCGAGGGCCGCGCCGCGAACCACGCCGATTCGGTGGTGACCTTCAGCCCGCCGAGAGCCGCCCCGTTGCCCGGGGCGCTCGTCAGCGTCGCGGTGATCGGCTCCCCCGCCAGTTCGGTGGCCGACACCTGTTCGGGGGACAGTTTCGCCAGCACTGCCTTCTGCTCCCGGGTGGCGGGGGCGTCGATGCGGGCGTAGGCGGGGCTGCCGAACTGCTCCGTCAGTTCCCGGTACCGGACCGACGGTGTCTTTCCCGTCACCGCCGTCATCTCCGAGGCGAGCAGGGCCAGGATGATCCCGTCCTTGTCGGTGGTCCACACCTCGCCGTCGTGGCGCAGGAACGACGCTCCCGCGCTCTCCTCGCCGCCGAAACCGAGCGAACCCTCGAGCAGGCCGGGGACGAACCACTTGAAACCCACCGGGACCTCGAGCAGTCCACGGCCGAGGCTTCCGACGACCCGGTCGATCATCGACGAACTGACCAGCGTCTTGCCCACCTTCATACTCGAGCCCCACCCTTTTCGGTGCGAGAACAGGTAGTCGATGGCGACCGCGAGGTAGTGGTTGGGATTCATCAGTCCCCCATCGGGAGTGACGATTCCGTGCCGGTCCGCGTCGGCGTCGTTGCCGGTGGAGATGTCGAACCGGTCCCGGGCTCCGATCAGCGAGGCCATGGCGTTCGGCGACGAGCAGTCCATGCGGATCTTGCCGTCGGTGTCGAGGGTCATGAACCGCCACGTGGCGTCGACGAGCGGGTTGACGACCTCGAGGTCGAGCCGGTGGATGTCGGCGATCGCACCCCAATAGTCGACGCTCGCTCCGCCCAGCGGGTCGGCGCCGATCCGCACTCCGGTACTCCGGATGGCGTCGAGATCGAGAACGCTCGGCAGGTCGTCGATGTAGAAGCGGAGGAAGTCGTACCGCTCGGCCCGCGCGATCGCCCGGGCTGCCGGGACTCGCCGCACCCCCGAGAGGTCCCGCCGGAGTAGCTCGTTCGCCCGGTCGGCGATGATCGTCGTCGCCTCGGAGCCGGCAGGACCACCGTGCGGCGGGTTGTATTTGAAACCGCCGTCGCGGGGTGGGTTGTGCGACGGGGTCACGACGATCCCGTCGGCCTTCGACTCCGGGCCGCTGCGGTTGTAGCGGAGAATCGCGTGGCTCACCGCGGGGGTCGGCGTGTAGCGGTCCCGCGAATCGATCAGCACTGTCACGTCGTTCGCGGCCAGCACCTCGAGCGCCGACGTCCACGCCGGCTCGGACAGGGCGTGAGTGTCGCGCCCGAGAAACAGTGGTCCGTCGATGCCCTGGGACGCCCGGTACTCGACGATGGCCTGGGTGGTGGCGAGGATGTGCGCCTCGTTGAACGCGGTGTCCAGGCTCGACCCGCGGTGGCCGGACGTCCCGAACAGCACCTGCTGCAATGGGTTCTCGGGGTCGGGCACGCCGCTGTAGTACGCGGTCACCAGGTGCGCGATGTCTACGAGATCCTCCGGCAGTGCCACCTGACCCGCCCTGTCGTGCGCCACGAGACCTCCTGGATACGTTTCGGGATCGAACTCGGCTCCAACCCATCCTGCACCCTCGCGCCGGAGTCTGCCCTCAAGACGTCAATCGGAACCCCAGCCAGGCGGCGGCCAGACCGGCCGCCACACTCGCGACCGAGTAGACGACGGACGTGAGCGCCAGCCGGATCCGCAGCAGTCCCACCGATTCCACCGCGAACGTCGAGTACGTGGTCAATCCGCCGCAGAAGCCGGTGCCCAGCAACGCGAACGTCTGCGCGGGCATCGACGCCCCCGACAGCAGTCCGAGGATCAGGCACCCGGCGACGTTCACGACGAAGGTGGCCACCGGGAAACTGCGGTACGAGCCGACGTACCGGCCGGCGAGGTACCGCGTCGTCGCACCGAGCGCGCCGCCGAGCGCCACGAGGAGGACGGTCATGCGGCCGCCTTCCGCGCCAGCCGGTGGCGGTGACCGACGAGCATCCCCAGCCGCGCCGCGAGCAGGGCGGGGACCAGGGTGGCCACCACGTAGAGGGTCGCGGTCACCGCGTCCTCCCGCACGGCGTCGACGGCGAAGGTCGAGAACGTGGTGAAACCGCCGAGGACGCCGACTCCCAGGAACAGCCGCCACAACCGGTCCGGTCCCACCGTCTCGGCGAGGTAGCCGAGCAGCAGCGTCCCGATCACGTTGATCACGAGGATGGTCCAGATTCCCGGCCACAGCTCGGACAGGAGAAATCTCGCACTCGCGCCGAGCGCACCGCCCAGCGCGACCACGGCCACCGGTTTCGTCAGGGACACGGCACACATCGTGACACGGCGGCCCGCCGGGATGGTCGAACTCCGGTGGGCACAAAAAAATCCGGGCCGGAACACCTGGTGGTGTCCGGCCCGGACTTCGTGGAGCTGCCGGGAATTGAACCCGGGTCCTCCGCAGCAAAGCTAGGGCTTCTCCGTGTGCAGTTTGCTATGTCTCTACTTGGATCTCCCAGTCTCGCAAACAAGCCAGGATGACGATCCCAGTCGCTGTTGGTTGTCCCATTCGACTCCGCGACCGAGTCGAACGGTAAAGCCCTCTAGCTGATGCCAGTACCCGGACCGAGGGCGAACCCGGACTGACAGACACGCAGTCGCTACTTAGGCAGCGAGTGCGTAGTCGCGCTGATTGGAATCGGCGCTTATATGTTTGCAGCGACGCTTACGGTGGTCTCTTGCCTGCACCGACACGCTTCCCCTACCTCAACGTACGCAGTCGAAACCGTTCAGCCCCGTACGTGCCCCACGAGTCTCGCGGGGCCACCTAGTGTAACGCGAACCCCGCCCGGATTCATCCCGGTTTTCTCCGGGAGTGTCGACGGGCGTATTTCAGCTGGCCACGGCGATCATTCCGACGGCGGCGAGGGCGAGGAGCATCCCCGCCTGCTGCATTCTGCTCACCCGTTCACCGAGCATCACCATCGCCAGCAGCACGGTGGCCGCGGGGTACAGCGACCCGATGACGCTGACGAGCGACAGCAGCCCACCCTGGAACGCGTACATCATCGCCGCGTTGGCCAGAACGTCGAGGAAACTCACATACACGGCGAGTTTGAGGGGTTCGCCGTGCGGCGGGACGAAGTGGCCGGCGGCCAGGGCGACGAGCCACACCACCGCGGTCGCCGCGGCACGGGACACGGCAAGCGCCCACATTCCGCCCTCGTCGCCGATCTGGTGCAGCGAGACGAAGGACAGCGCGAAAGCGATGCCGGATCCGACGGTGAGCAGCGCCACGGTGCGGGTGAAGCGCAGCACCCTGCCGCCTGCCACCTCGCCCGCGGTCTCGTCGGGCGATTCCCGGCTGACGAGGACGACGGCGACGAGGGCGACCGCGATCCCGATGTACGCGACGGGCCCGGGCCGCTCGCCGAACGCGAGCCCGATCAACACCGGAATACCGGCGACCAGCACCGCCGTCAGCGGAGACACCACCGACATCGGTCCCGACGCCAACGCGAGATAGAACCACCAGACCGCCACGCCGCCTGCCACTCCCGCCACCGCGCCCCACACGAGGGAGGACGACGTGAGGGTGCCTCCGGCGAATGGGGCGATCACGAGCACGATCAGCAGGGACAGCGGGTACGACACGATGACGACGCGCAGCGCCGCCACCCTGCGGGACGCGACTCCCCCGACGAAATCGCTCACGCCGTAACCGATCGCGGCCACCAGCGCGAGCAGGATGGACGTCAGCGCATGCCCTTGACTCGGCGTCCGAGTTCGCGGGTCACCTCACGCTCGGCGGTCCGCCTGGCCAGGTCCTGGCGCTTGTCGTAGTCCTGCTTGCCCTTGGCGAGCGCGAGCTCCACCTTTACCTTGCCGTCGGAGAAGTACATCGACAGGGGAACCAGGGTCTGGTTGCCCTCGCGGGTCTTGCCGACGAGGTGCTCAATCTCCCGCTTGTGCAGCAGCAGCTTCCGGGTGCGGCGCGGCGAGTGGTTGGTCCACGTGCCCTGCGTGTACTCGGGGATGTGCAGGGAGCGCAGCCACACTTCCCCGTCGTCGACGGTGGCGAACGCGTCGACCAGCGACGCCTTGCCCTCGCGCAGACTCTTCACCTCGGTACCGACGAGGGCGATCCCCGCCTCGTAGACGTCGAGAATGGTGTAGTTGTGACGCGCCTTGCGGTTGGTCGCAATGACCTTGCGGCCCTTTTCCTTCACGTTCCGGGCCTTTCAGTCCGCGATGTCCGAGGTGAACAGTTCGTATCCTCCAGCATAGGAGAAGGCGCAAACCGAATTATTCGCGGACGTACAAGCGCAGGGTCACGTACGCGGTGACGGCCGCCATACCGACGCCCACGAGCACCAGCACCGGCGCCACGAACAGCACGTCGCTGTTGGAGATCCGCGCCACGATGTTGGCCTCGTACACGTCCGCGAGCACGTCGTCGATGAACATGTTCTTCGCGGTGAACAGGCCGACGATGGCGAGGATTGCACCCACCAGCGCGGCGACCACCGCCTCGAGCAGGAACGGCAACTGCGTGTACCAGCGGGTGGCACCGACCAACCGCATGATGCCGACCTCGGTGCGACGGGTGAAGGCCGCGATCTGAACCATGTTCGCGATCAGGAGAATTGCCGCCACGGCCTGCACGATCGCGATCGCGAACGCGGCGTTGCGCACCCCGTTGAGGACGCTGAAGAGCCGCTCGACGAGTTCGCGTTGGTTGAGGACGCTCTCGACGCCCGGCCGGGTGCCGAAGTTCTCGTTGATCACGCCGAACCGCTCGGGGTCGCTGAGCTTGACCTTGAACGAGGCGGGGAAGCTGTCGGGGCTGACGAGTGCGGCGAGTTCGGGCTGATCCTTGAACACCCGCTCCGTCGCGTCCTTCACCGCGTCGTCCCGGTTGAGGTACTCCACCGACACCACCGACGGCGTGTCCTCCAGTTCCGTGCGCAGCGACTTGCAGATCTCCCCCTCGCAGCCCGGGTCGGACGTGGAGATGTCGTCGGTGAGGAAGATCTGTACCTCGACGCGGTCCAGGAAGATCTGCTGGGTCTTGCCGGCCATCTGCACCACCAGCAACCCGCTCCCGAACAGGCCGAGGGAGATCGCGGTGGTGAGGATCATCGCGATGGTCATGGTGACGTTGCGGCGGAGTCCGGTCAGGACCTCACTGAAAATGAAACTGGCACGCATCGGGGAATCAGAGTCCTTCGTAGGAGGCTTGGGGACAGTACTGAGGCTCGGGGTGCAGGGAGGGCGGCTAACGCCCCACGCCGTACACACCCCGAGCCTCGTCGCGCACCACTCTGCCGAGGTCCAGTTCCACCACGCGGCGGCGCATCGAGTCGACGATGTGGTGGTCGTGGGTCGCCATCACCACCGTCGTTCCGGTGCGGTTGATCCGTTCGAGCAGCAGCATGATGTCCTGGCTGGTCTCCGGGTCGAGGTTGCCGGTGGGCTCGTCGCACAGCAGTACCAGGGGCCGGTTCACGAACGCCCGCGCGATCGCCACGCGCTGCTGCTCACCGCCGGACAGCTCGGTGGGGAGCCGGTCTGCCTTCCCGGACAGCCCGACCATCTCGAGCACCTCGGGGACGGTCCGGGAGATCATCGCACGCGGCTTCCCGATCACCTCGAGCGCGAACGCGACGTTCTCGGACACGGTCTTCTTCTGCAGGAGCCGGAAGTCCTGGAAGACGACGCCCATGCTCTGCCGCAGCTTCGGCACACGCCGGGCGGACAGCTTGTTGACGTGGAAATCCGCGATGTGAATGTCACCCGACGTCGGCGACTCCTCCTTGAGGAGCAGGCGCATGAACGTCGACTTTCCCGAGCCCGACGGGCCGATCAGGAAGACGAACTCGCCCTTGTCCACCTCGACGCTCACCTTGTCCAGGGCGGGCCTCGTGGAGGTCTTGTACGACTTCGACACATTCTCGACGCTGATCACGAGGAGCCAGTCTAGACGTTATCGAACAGTGACCAAATGGAGCGACGCGCGGGCGTCAGCGCCCGGGCTGCGGTGTCGCCGACGTCGTCGGGACGGAAGACGTGGTCGGCGGCGTGGTCGTCGGCGGTGGCGGGAACGGATTGGGAATCCCGAACGGCAGCGTCGGCGTCGACGTCACCTGGCTGGTCCCGGTGGGCGCCGTCTGCTCCGGTGTCGGCTCGGGTGTCGTCTCGGTGGTCGTGGCCGTCTCCGTCGTCGACTCGATCGTCGTCTCGTACTCCGACGTCGGCGGCGTGGTCTCCTGGATCGGCGCCTCCCGGGTGGGGACGACTGCCGGAGCGACCGGCCCCTGGACCACCTCTTCGGCGGGGTTGAGGTACGTGTACAGCGTGTACAGCACCACCCACAGGATGCACAGCACCAGTGTCGACGTCCGCACCCGGCCGCCGAGGATCTTGGCGGGAAGGAACGAGGAGTGCAGAATCCGGTCCAGTCCGCGCCGGGGTTCGTCGGTCATCCCTCGCCCTCCGCTGCCCGGACCGTCTGGAGGTCCGGTTCGACGGTGATCCCCTGCCGTCTCATCGCGGTGGCGATGCGCACTCGCAGTGCGCGACCGACCTGGAACTGCTTACCCGGCAGGGTCCGCGCCACGACGCGGACGCTGACCTCGTCGACCGTCAGACTCTCCACTCCCATCACCGTCGGCTCGTCGAGCAGTAGTTTCTTCAGTCCGCGATCCGCGAAGGCCTCGACACCGACCTGGTGGAGCACCTCGTTGACGCGGTTGATGTCCGACGTGGCCGGAACGGGAACGTCGATCACGGCACGCGCCCAGTCCTTGGACAGGTTGATCGCCTTCACGATCTGGCCGTTGGGCACGGTGATGACCTCGCCGTCCGAGTTCCGCATCCGGGTGACCCGGAGGGTGACGTCCTCGATCACGCCCTCGGCGTCCTCCGACGACCCCGTCACCGCGAGCTGCACCGTGTCACCGAATCCGTACTGGCGTTCGGTGATGATGAAGAAGCCGGCGAGGATGTCCTGCACGACGCGCTGCGCGCCGAAACCGAGCGCCGCACCGAGCACGGTGGCCGGGGCCACCAGGCTGCCGATCGGCAGGCTCAGCTGGTCGAGGACCTTCATCGTCGCGATCACGTAGATGATGGTGATGATCACCCAGGTGATCACCTGCGCCACCGAGTGGCGGTGCTTGGTCGCCTCGGACCGCACGAGGGCGTCGCCCTGCATGTAGTTGCTGTCGATCCGGTCGGTGACCTTGCCGCCGCCCCAACTGACGAACCGCGCCATCAGGATCGCTCCGAGGACGGTGAGGGACACCGCGAGCCCCGTCGACGAGAGCCAGTCGAGGAGGTTCTGGGTGGGAGCGAACACTGCCGCCGCCGGTTCCATGGAGATCAGGACGCCTGATTCTCGCGCATACGCCACCGGATGCCGGATTCGAGGAAGCCGTCGATGTCACCGTCGAGCACCGCCGACGGGTTGTTGACCTCGTACTCGGTGCGCAGATCCTTGACCATCTGGTACGGGTGCAGCACGTACGACCGCATCTGGTTGCCCCAGGAACTGCCGCCGTCGCCCTTGAGCGCGTCCATTTCGGCGCGCTCCTCCTTGCGCTTGACCTCGAGCAGCTTGGCCTGGAGGACGCGCATCGCCGACACCTTGTTCTGCAGCTGCGACTTCTCGTTCTGACACGTCACGACGATGCCGGTCGGGATGTGCGTCAACCGGACCGCGGAGTCGGTGGTGTTGACCGACTGCCCGCCGGGGCCCGAGGAGCGGTACACGTCGACGCGGACGTCGTTCTCGTTGACGTCGATGTGGTCGGTGGTCTCGACCACGGGCAGGACCTCGACCTCGGCGAACGACGTCTGGCGGCGGCCCTGGTTGTCGAACGGGCTGATCCGGACCAGCCGGTGCGTGCCCATCTCGACGGAGAGGGTTCCGTAGCTGTACGGCGCCTTGACCGCGAACGTCGCGCTCTTGATGCCGGCCTCTTCCGCGTAGGACGTGTCGTAGACCTCGACGCCGTAACCGTGCTTCTCGGCCCACCGGATGTACATGCGCATCAGCATCTCGGCCCAGTCGGCGGCGTCGACGCCACCGGCGCCGGAGCGGATGTTGACCAGCGCGTCACGCTCGTCGTATTCGCCGGAGAGCATCGTCTTGACTTCCATCGCCGCGATGTCCTCGCGCAGGCTGTGCCGCTCGGCGTCGGCGTCGGCGACGGCCTCCGCGCCCTCGTCCTCGGCAAGTTCGTACAGCACCGGCATGTCGTCGAGCCGCGAGCGCAGTTCCTCGACGCGGCGCAGTTCGGCCTGGGAGTGCGACAGCTGGCTGGTGACCTGCTGGGCGTGCTCCTGGTCGTTCCACAGCTCCGGATCGGCAGCCTGGTGTTCGAGCTCGTCGATGCGGCGGCGCAACTCCTCCACGTCCAGCACCGATTCGACGGTGCGGAGGGTGGTGTCGAGCTCGCTCAGGTCTGCGGATACGTCGGGATGCACGGTTCCCAAGGTTACCGGGTGCGGACGGGTGCCCTGTCACCCCTTCGCTGCGGCCGAAGTCACCCCTTCCGATCACGTGGCGCGAAAGCCTTGCGGACCCCGGAAGCGCCTTGTTGCATGCACGGGTACGCACTTGTTCGTACCGCCATCCCGGACGGAGTCGAGAATGACCGTGACCGACCAGTACCTGAAGAACAACGAGGAGTACGCCGCCGGATTCACCGGGCCGCTCCCCCTGCCCCCGAGCAAGCACGTCGCGGTCCTCGCCTGCATGGACGCACGTCTGGACGTCTACCGGATCCTCGGTCTCCAGGAGGGCGAGGCGCACGTCATCCGCAACGCGGGCGGGGTGGTGACGGACGACGAGATCCGGTCGCTCGCCATCAGCCAGCGACTGCTCGGCACCACCGAGATCATCCTCATCCACCACACGGACTGCGGGATGCTCACGTTCACCGACGACGACTTCAAGAAGTCCATCCAGGACGAGGTCGGGATCAAACCCGCCTGGTCGGCCGAGGCGTTCCCGGATCTCGACGAGGACGTCCGGCAGTCGCTGCGCCGCATCCAGGCCAGTCCCTTCGTCGCGGCGACCACATCCCTGCGTGGGTTCGTCTTCGACGTCGCCACCGGCAAGCTCGCCGAAGTGAAGATCGATTGAGCTCGGACCGGTGCGGTACGAGTAATCTGTGCGACCGTGACCGACCTCGACGCCGACCTGCAGCTCGCCCTCCGAATCGCCGACGAGGCGGACGCGATCACGAGGGCCCGCTTCGGGGCACTCGACCTGTCGGTGGACGACAAACCCGACCTCACCCCGGTCACGGACGCGGACCTGGCGGTGGAAAGGGCGGTCCGGGCGACGCTGGAATCCGAGCGGCCCGCCGACGCCGTCCTCGGTGAGGAGTTCGGCGGCGACGCCCAGTTCTCGGGACGGCAGTGGGTGGTCGACCCGATCGACGGCACCAAGAACTTCGTGCGGGGCGTCCCCATCTGGGCCACGCTGATCGCGCTGCTCGAGGACGGCGTTCCCACCGTCGGCGTCGTGAGCGCCCCGGCACTCGCGCGCCGCTGGTGGGCGGCGTCGGGTCGCGGCGCCTGGTCGACGTTCGACGGCTCCGAGCCCACTCGCCTCGCCGTCTCGGCCGTAGACCGGCTGGGTTCGGCCAGCCTCACGTTCTCGAGCCTGTCCGGGTGGAAGGAACTCGGTATCCGCGAGCAGTTCCTCGCCCTCACCGATGATGTGTGGCGGGTCCGCGGATTCGGCGACTTCTTCTCCTACTGCCTGCTCGCCGAGGGCGCCGTCGACATCGCCGCCGAGCCCGAGGTGTCGTTGTGGGATCTCGCACCTCTCGACGTCCTGGTGCGCGAGGCCGGTGGCCGGTTCACCAACCTCGCCGGCGCCGACGGCCCGCACGGCGGTAGCGCGCTGGCGACCAACACCTTGCTGCACGACGAGGCGCTGTCCCGACTGCGCTGATGCAGTAATACAGACACACCGTCCTTTCCAGGCCCCGAGAAGGAGGCCGGCCCCGCCCTCCTCGCCCCCCGAGGAGGGCGGTTTTCGCATGTCTGCCGCCTTCCCGAAATCGGGCTCGAACCCGGCGCGATGGGAGCTCGCGGGCACCGGAACTTACTCGATAGTAGACACCCACCTTACTGCTGAGTAAGATAGTTCGTGTCCACGCCCGAACACCGAGAAACAGCTGGTGATCATGAGCAAGCAAGACACTGTTGCCCCCAACGGCAGAGCGAAGCGGAACCCCCGTGACACGTCCGCCGTCGGACTGAATCCCGTCAAGCGCGACGCCATGGGTGCCGCGATGCGCGTGCTGACCAAGATCACCGGATCCGATCTGGCCGAGAAGTACAACCTGCGCCAGACGATCGACCGGGTGACCTACGAAGGCACGAAGACCGGTTTCAAGACCCTCGGTGCCGCGACCCGCGGATTCCAGAAGGTGTCCGGCGGCGGCGCACCGAAACGCCTGCCCGACAACCCGACCGCCAAGGCCGGCTACTTCGACCTGACCCCGAGCGACGAGCAGCAGATGATCGTCGAGACCGTGCGCGAGTTCGCCGCCGAGATCCTGCGGCCCGCAGGCCACGACGCCGACGCTGCCGCCTCCGCACCGGCCGATCTCGTGAAACGCGCCGCCGAACTCGGCATCACCCTGATCAACGTTCCCGAGGAACTCGACGGGGCCGCCAGCGAGCGCGGGGCCGTCACCAACTCCCTCGTCGCCGAGGCTCTCGCCCACGGCGACATGGGGCTCGCGCTGCCGATTCTCGCGCCGAGTGGCGTCGCGGTCGCCCTCACCCAGTGGGGCACCGACTCCCAGCAGAAGACCTACCTGCCCTCGTTCACGGGCGAGCAGGTCCCGAACGCCGCCGTGGTCGTCAACGAGCCCCGCGCACTGTTCGACCCGTTCGCGTTGCAGACCAAGGCGGTCCGCTCCCCCAGCGGCTACAAGCTCAACGGCGTCAAGAGCCTCGTTCCCGCCGCCGCCTCGTCGGAGCTGTTCATCGTGGCGGCCGAACTCGACGGCAAACCCTCCTTCTTCGTCGTCGAGGCCGACACCAAGGGACTCGTCGTCGAGGCGGACCCGAGCATGGGCCTGCGCGCCGCGGGCCTCGGCCGGCTCAACCTCACCGACGTCGCCGTGCCCGA
This sequence comes from Rhodococcus sp. USK10, assembly GCF_019378875.1. NCBI lineage: Bacteria > Bacillati > Actinomycetota > Actinomycetes > Mycobacteriales > Nocardiaceae > Rhodococcus > Rhodococcus sp. USK10. The sequence goes on along the minus strand of NZ_CP076048.1, from coordinate 7,740,891 downwards.
GTCGGGTCTGCTCGGCGCCGCCGACGCCGACGCGCGGAAGGCCGAATACGCCGACGCCATCCGGCTGGCCCGCCTCGGTTGGGCGTCGCTCGCGGTCGGCACCGGTCAGGCCGTTCTCGACTACGTGATCCCGTACGTCAACGAGCGGGTCGCGTTCGGTGAGCCGATCAGCAACCGTCAGGCGGTCGCCTTCATGGTCGCGAACATCGGCATCGAACTCGACGGCCTGCGCCTGGTCACGTTGCGCGGCGCCTCCCGCGCCGAGCAGGGACTCTCCTTCGCCCGCGAATCGGCCCTCGCCCGAAAGCTGGCGTCCGAGAAGGGCATGCAGATCGGTCTCGACGGCGTCCAGCTGCTCGGTGGCCACGGTTACACCAAGGAACATCCCGTGGAGCGCTGGTACCGCGATCTGCGCGCCATCGGCGTCGCCGAGGGCATCGTCCTGATCTGAGCGGCCGGATTCGAACTAAGGAAACAGTCATGATCAACCTCGAACTTCCCAAGAAGCTCAAAGCCTCCGCGAACCAGGCGCACCAGGTTGCGGCAGAAATCTTCCGGCCGATCTCCCGCAAGTACGATCTCGCGGAGCACGCCTACCCCAGGGAACTCGACACCATGGCCGCCATGGTGGAGGGTCTCAACGACTCCGGCAAGGGGGCGGCGGGCGCCGCTCTCGGACGCGGCGACGAACCGAAGGTCATCGGGAACGTCAACGGCGGCAACATGTCCTCGCTGATGAACGTCATCGAAACCTGCTGGGGCGACGTGGGTCTCACTCTGGCGATCCCGTACCAGGGTCTCGGCAACTCGGCCATCGCGGCAGTCGCCACCGACGAGCAGCTCGAGCGTTTCGGCAAGGTGTGGGCGTCGATGGCGATCACCGAACCCGGATTCGGCTCCGACTCCGCCGCCGTCACCACCACCGCGGTCCTCGACGGCGACGAATACGTCCTCAACGGTGAGAAGATCTTCGTCACCGCCGGAGAGCGTTCCACCCACATCGTCGTGTGGGCCACCGTCGACAAGACCAAGGGCCGCGCCGCGATCAAGTCGTTCGTCGTCCCGCGCGACGCGCCGGGCCTGAGCGTCGCCCGGCTCGAGCACAAGCTGGGTGTCAAGGCGTCCGACACCGCAGTGCTGCTGCTGCAGGACTGCCGGATCCCGAAGGACAACCTGCTCGGCACCCCGGAGGTCAACGTCGAGAAGGGCTTTGCCGGCGTCATGCAGACGTTCGACAACACTCGCCCGATCGTCGCCGGTATGGCGGTCGGCCTGGGCCGTGCCGCGCTCGAGGAACTGCGCCGCATCCTCTCCGACGCCGGCGTGGAGATCTCCTACGACACCCCCGCGTACAACCAGCACGCGGCCGCCGCCGAGTTCCTGCAGCTCGAGGCCGACTGGGAAGCCGCCTACCTGCTCGCTCTGCGGGCAACGTGGATGGCGGACAACAAGAAGCCGAACTCGCTCGAGGCGTCGATGTCGAAGGCGAAGGCAGGCCGCACCGGAACCGCCATCTCCCTCAAGGCCGTCGAACTCGCGGGCACCTTGGGATACTCGGAGCGCCCGCTGCTCGAGAAGTGGGCACGCGACTCGAAGATCCTCGACATCTTCGAGGGGACGCAGCAGATCCAGCAGCTGATCGTGGCCCGCCGTCTGCTCGGGAAGTCGTCGGCCGAGCTGAAGTAGCACCCGCGCACGGCTCATGTCGTGCGGGAACGGGATTCACGCGAGATCGCGCCACCGGACGAGCACCTCGTGCACCGCTTCGGCGCCCTGCAGAGGGTTCGGTGGCGCGGGCAGGTCGGCGGGATACAGCAGGAACGGCGTGTTCTGGGGTCCACCGAGCCCGCCGTGCGATCCGACCTGATCTTCGAACGCGGCGACCTCCCGGGTCTCCGGCCAGTACTGCCCGCCCACCATCAGGTCGGCGACGTTGTCGAACGTGTCCGTGCGGCGAACCCGGTCGAGGGCGCCCGGCCCGAAGTCGGCGAGCGGATCGACGCCGTCGACCTCACCGGTAGCGACGTCGACGCTGCCGGCAGACCCGAGCACGACCGAGCCGCCGTCGCCGCGGGCCACGAGCACGAACCCGATACCGGGATGTGTGACGAGCGCCGGAATCAGGTCCGGGTACCGGGCGTCGATCCATTCGCGGGTGGCCCGGCCCGGCACCAGAGGGAAGCTGACCAGCCCGAGATTGCCGGACGCGAGAACCACCGGATTCTCGCCCGGGGCGACGGCGACATCGGGGGCAGCCTCCGACCGGAGGCTGGCCTCGGCATATCCGAGGCCCTCGGCGCCGCGCCCTCGGCTGCCGAGCGTGACGGAGTCGCGCTCACGGCCATCCGGTGCGTGGCAGGCGTCGAGCACGACGTCCTCGAGGCCCTTGCCGTAGCGGTAGCGGAACGTGGCCCCCTGACTCTGCCCGTGATCCGACAGCACGACGATGCGGTACGGCCTGCCCGCCTGAGCGGCGACGGCGGCGATCATCCCGATCTCGTCGTCGAGGGTGCGCAGGACCTTGCGCGTCTCGGGGCGTTCGACACCGGAATGGTGGGCGACCTCGTCGTACCCGACCAGGTCGACGTACACGGGGCTGCGGCCCGCGATGAGATCGCCGATGACCGCGGCGACGACGACGTCCGTCTCGACGACGGTCGTGAACGCGCGGACCAGCGGATACAGCCCGCCCCGCCGGACGCGGGGCGTGACGTCGGCGCGGCGTTGCCGGTATGCCTGCACGTTCTCCCGCAGCACCTCGGCGACGAGCCGTACCGCGGTGCGCACGGCGCTCGCCGGGTCGACGAAGTAGTCGGCGTATCCGGTTGCCCTGCCGCCCATCCGGGCGCCTCGCATGCGGCTCACCACGAGAACGTTGTCGTCGGCGCCGCCGGTGACCAGGTTGCCGCGGCTCGTGCCACCGGTGAGCAGACCGGGCCGGTGCGCACGCTCGAGTTCGCGGGCGGCGTTGTCGGCGGGATTGCTGAAGACGGCGACGGTGCCGCGGGACTTGTCGTACCACCGGAATGCGGGCACGTTGCGGTTGTCACCGTGCAGGATCCCGAGCTGGCTCGCACCGGTCTGGCTGCTCCAGTCCGTGTGCCAGGGCGTCAGGACATGGGAGCCGCGGTGCACGAGCCCGGCGAGGTGCGGCGTGACGCCGTCGCGGATCGCGCGTTGCAGCACCGCGTGGCCGAGGCCGTCGATCTGGATGCAGAGCAGTCCGGGCGCCCCAGGCGCCGCGTCCGCAGCCCCGCGGCGCCGCAGTCGGGACCGGTTGCGGCGCACCAGCATCAATCGGTACGTGTCATCGCGCCGGGCCGCGATGGCTCCGGCGACACCGGAACCGACGACCGACATCACCAGAGCCAGCACCAGCACGTCGGCGACCCGTTCCGTGGTGGCGACCGGCACGACCCGCACCGCGAGCACCATGATCAGCCAGTTCCCGGCGAACACACCCAGGAAAAGCAGCGCCGGACCCACCCACAACATCGCGCGCACCAGCAACGGCCACAGGGTGACCGACAGCAGTCCGTACACCAGGGCGAGGAACAGCGCCGCCGGGATGGTGTCGAAGGGGCCGCCCGCAGGCGTCGGATGCAGCCGGACCCCCGGCAGGATCAGGTCGGTCAGGACCAGCGCGACGGCGGAGACGAGCCACAGCACGAGAAATTCGGTGACCGTTCTGGCCGCCGAGCCCAGAGAGCGCATCGCAGACCTCCCTTCTGGGGGATCGTAAGGTCTGACAGGTAGTGGCGCGGCGGAACTCATCGCAGCGGCGTCACCGCGACGAGCGAACGGGGCCGCCATGACCGAGAACGCAGGGGTGCGCATCCTGTGGCGGGGGCACGCGACGGTCGAGATCACGGACAGCGGGACGACGATCCTCACGGATCCGGTGCTGACGGCACGGGTGGCTCACCTGCGGCGTCGCCGTGGCCCGGACCCGATGGCCGACCCGGTGCGGCCGGACGCCGTGCTGCTGTCCCATCTCCACGCCGACCACACCCACCTGCCCTCGCTCGCCCTGATCGAGAACGATGTTCCGATCGTCGTTCCCCGCGGCGCCGTGGATGCGTTTGCGGGACTGCGGGTGTTCGGCGACCGGCTGATCGAGGTGTCGGCCGGGCAGGACGTGCGACTCGGTTCGGTGACCGTGCGCGCGGTGCCCGCCGTGCACGACGGCCGGCGGTGGCGCCGTGGCCCGCAGCGAGCGCAGGCGCTGGGCTACGTCGTCGAAGGCGCGGCAAGCACGTACTTCGCCGGCGACACCGCACTCGATCCCGCGATGGCGGACTGGGTTCCGCGCTGCAACGTCGCGCTGCTGCCTGTCGGAGGGTGGGGGCCGAATCTCGGACCGGGACACATGGATCCGGAATCAGCGGCCGCCGCGGCGAGGTCGGTGGCCGCCGACGTGTCGATCCCGATCCACTTCGGCACACTGTGGCCGATCGGAATGGACGCGGTGCGGCCACGCCGGTTCCACGGCCCCGGCGGCGAGTTCGTCCGTCGCGCGGACGCGGCCGGCCTCCGGGCCGTCGAACTGGCCCCCGGCGAGGCATTCCGGTGACTTTCGGTTACGACCGGCACCGGTGCCGCTGTCCTCTACCCTGACTGTGACGCGGTCCCGCCTATCCGAAGGGTTCGACATGTCAGTGCAGCACGTTCTCACCAAGCTGACGGACACCGTGGGAGCTGTGCGGGTGATGAACCGCGCAGGCCTCGTTCCGTTTCCCCGCGTCGACCAGGGCGTCCGCTCCATTCTGGCGGTGCGGAAGTACGGCCCGTTCGCGGGCCCCGTCCACGCGAACGCCGAAGCAGGCCTGGATGCGGTGGCCATCGTCGACGAGCGCGGCCCCCTCACCTACGCCGACATCGAGGAACAGTCCAACGCCCTGGTGCGGGCGTGGCAGGCCGACGGCATCACCCCCGGTTCCGTCATGGGATGCATGTGCCGCAATCATCGTGGCCTGGTGCTCACGATGCTCGCCGCCGCCAAGAACGGCACCAAACTGGTGCTGATGAACACCGGTTTCGCCCGGCCCCAACTCGTCGACGTCGCCGCCCGCGAACAGGTGCAGGCCTTCGTGTACGACGACGAATTCCACGCGGTCGCCGAGGCCCTCCCGGACGAGGTGATCGTCTATCGCTCGTGGGCCGAGGAAGATTCGACATCCCTGGTCCGCACACTCGACGATGTGATGGAGGGCCGGGACCGAAGTTCGCTGCCCGCGCCGTCCATGCTGGGCGGATTCGTCCTTCTCACCAGCGGCACCACCGGCACACCGAAGGGCGCTCCCCGCGGACACACGTCGCCGCTCGCGTCGGCGCAGTTCCTCGACCGGGTTCCGCTGCGTCGCGGCCAGACGATGATGATGGCGGCCCCCGCGTTCCACGGGACCGGAGTCTCCCAGTTCGCGCTCGCGCTGGCACTGGGCCAGACCGTGGTGATGCATCGGAAGTTCGATCCGGAGAACACGATTCGCCTGGTCGAGAAGCACCGCTGCGACACGCTGGTCGTCGTTCCCACCATGCTGCAGCGCATCATCGATCTCGGACCGGAGACCTTGGCGAAGTACGACACGTCGAGCCTGACGATCATCTTCGCGGCCGGGTCCGCGCTCTCCCCCGACCTCTGCAAGCGCACCACCGCGGCGTTCGGCAAGGTGCTCCACAACCTGTACGGCTCCACCGAGGTCGCCGTCGCCACCGTCGCGACCCCCGCCGATCTCGAACTGGCGCCGGGCACCGCCGGAAGGGCCCCCGTCACGTGCCACGTGGAGTTGTACGACGAGTCGGGTCGACGGATCACCGAACCCGAGACCGTCGGGCGCATCTTCGTCGCCAGCGGTCTCAGCTTCTCGGGTTATACGGACGGTCGCGACAAGGAACGCATCAACGGCCTGCTGTCGACCGGCGACGTCGGGCACTTCGACCGCAACGGCCTGCTCTTCGTGGACGGCCGCGACGACGACATGATCGTGTCCGGCGGCGAGAACGTCTACCCGCTCGAGGTCGAGAACCTGCTCGCCGACCGCGAGGACGTGCTCGAGGCCGCCGTGATCGGTGTCGAGGACTCCGAGTTCGGCCATCGCCTCAGGGCTTTCGTCGTGCCCGCCCCCGGGTCCGCGAAGGACGCCGAGGAAATGAAGGCGCACGTCAAGTCGAACCTGGCGCGGTACAAGGTGCCCCGCGAGATCATCTTCATCGAAGAACTTCCCCGCAACGCGACCGGCAAGTTGCTGCGCCGCGTCCTGATCGAGATGGACGTCACGGAGGGCTGATCCACCGGCCTGCATCCCACTCGGCGTTCCGTCGCCTGCCCACCGAACCGAATACGGAAACAAAAAAGAACCGGTGCCCTGGATTCCAGGACACCGGTTCTTCGGTGGTAGCGGGGACAGGATTTGAACCTGCGACCTCTGGGTTATGAGCCCAGCGAGCTACCGAGCTGCTCCACCCCGCGCTGCATGAACAAAGTTACACGAGCGAACGAACGGATTGCAAATCGCCCGAAAAGAGGCCGCGCAGCAACCTTTCAGCACCACCCGAGTCACATCCGTTACCTAAAAGTTATGACCTGCGTCACAATTTCGGGAATATCTGTAACGTTTTCGCAACCTGCAATTTGTCGGTCGACCTGCGAAAACACGGTGCGTTCATCCCAGTATTTGGACGCCCGTCACAGAAAATCGGCCCGTGACCATTCCGTGATCGCCGCGTACGTTCGTTGCCAGCCCGAAACCAACGGGCAACGCCGACCCGCCGCAGCTCGACCTGCCCCAGCGGGATCCGGAATCCCGACACCTCGAGGGGCAGGACGAGGACAGATCGACCACCGGGTCGGCACACCAGCCGTCACCACACGACCACCTCGTCGGCAGGCGCGGAGAGGAACCAACCACATGATCAATTCCAGCATCGTCAAGCGGACCATGGGCGCAGTCGCACTCACCGGAGCAGTCATCGGAGTGCCGCTCGGCCTGAGCACCGGCACCGCTTCGGCCGCTTCCGGAGACTGGGACGCCGTCGCGGCTTGCGAGAGCAGCGGCAACTGGGCCGCCGACACCGGAAACGGCTTCTCGGGCGGCCTGCAGTTCACCGATAGCACCTGGGCGGCGAACGGCGGCTCGGGCTCGCCGGCGAACGCCTCACGCGAGGAGCAGATCGCCGTCGCCGAGAACGTCCTGGCGACCCAGGGACCCGGCGCCTGGCCGGTCTGCGGTCAGTACCTCTGATCCGCACCCCACACTTGCCCGAGCGCCCTGCGCGCAGCACGACTGCGCGCAGGGCGCTCTTGCATTGCAGGGCATCGGCTTACACCACCGAGATCCGTTTCCCCGCCATTTACGCGTGAGCCGCTGCACAAATTCGTAGTGATCCCCGCCACATAACAACGGTGTAACGAATCGACTCCGAAACGATATCAAGCGCTTCTGAACTGCGGAAACAGGGAAAATTCGCCCTCGACTCCGGACACCTGTCCATCGATTTCGCCAGGTGAATTGCGGGCGAAGCTCCCGTACGGTCGCTCTCGGCCCGAAACAACCGGGCGAAAGCCGACCCGCCGCTGCTAGCTCTGCCCCGCGGGTTCGGAATCCCCGAAACCTTCGAGGGGCAGGGACGCGGCACAGAATCGCAGCCCGGCGCGACGACGCACACGTCGTCGCCCGCAGGCCGGCCACGCCAGCAAGCGCGGAGAGGATTGACCCCCCATGACCAATCACAGCATCAGCAAGCGTGCCCTCGGCTGGATCGCCGTCACCGGAGCCGTCGTCGCCGTCCCGCTCGGCCTGAGCACCGGCACCGCCTCCGCCGCCTCCCACAACTGGGACGGCGTCGCACAGTGCGAGAGCGGCGGAAACTGGGGAATCAACACCGGAAACGGCTACTACGGCGGCCTGCAGTTCTCGCAGAGCACGTGGCAGGCCAACGGCGGCAGCGGCTCGGCGTCGAACGCCAGCAAGGCCGAGCAGGTCCGTGTCGCCGAGAATGTTCTCGCGACGCAGGGCCAGGGCGCCTGGCCGGTGTGCGGTCAGTACCTGACCACCGGTGGCGGCGACGTCGCCGAAGCCCCCGCGCCCGCTCCCGCACCGGAGCCCACCCCGGCGCCCGCCCCCGCGGCACCGGCACAGGTCCAGACGCCCGCCCCGGTCCAGCCCGCCGCGCAGCAGGCACTGGACGCCGCGCGTCAGGTCGCCGAGCAGAACGGCTTCGGACAGCAGTTCCAGCAGCTGGTGAACGCCAACCCGCAGCTGGTCGACGCACTGCGCTGATCTTCCGCTCGCAGACGACGAGGCCCTGTCATCCGATTCGGATGACAGGGCCTCGTTCGCTTTCTCTGTGAAACGCCTCTACTTCGGGATCGCCTCGTACGCGGCGACCGCCTTCTGCACCCGAGCGAGGGCTGCACCGTACGCCGCGAAGTCACCGCTGCGCTGCGCCACCGTCAACGCGTTGAGCGACGCATCCAGCTCCGCCACAGCCGCCGAGACGTCCGTGCCGGACGGCGGCGCCGCCGGTGCGGTGGGCGCTGCCGGGGCCGCACCCTGGTCGACGGGCGGCGTCGTGCCCGTCTCGGGAGGCGTCCCCTCCTCGGCGCTGGGTGCCGTCGCCACCGAGCCCGTCCCGGCACCGAACACCTGGTCGAGCGCCTGTGCCAGAGTCGGGGCGTACCCGACGCGAACACTGTTACTCGGCGGCGGCTCTCGGTAGCTCACCAGCACTCGGGACAGCTGCGGGAACGTCGACGTGTTCGGGCCCGTCGAACTTCGCTCCGTATACATCGGTTCGACGTACAGGATGCCGCCGTTCGCGATCGGCAGGGTCAGCAGGTTGCCGTACTGAATCTTGTTCGATCTCTCGAGCAGCGTTCTCTCCGACGCCACCCGCGGATCGGAGATCATCGAGTTCTGCGTCTGCTGCGGACCCTGGGTCTGCGTGTCCGTCGGCAATTGCAGCACCGTGAACTTGCCGTAGTTCTCCGGGTCCGATTTCACCGACAGATAGGCGGACAGGAACTCGCGGCTGTAACCCACCATCGCACTGGTCAGGTTGAAGGACGGTTTCCCGGTCTCGGGATCACCGACCAGCACGTAGTACGGCGGCTGGTTCGCGCTCGTGTCGATCGTGGGATCGCTCGGCACCGACCAGAACGCGTTGTTGGTGAAGAACTCCTTCGGATCGTCCACGTGGTACTTGGCGAGCATCTCGCGCTGCACCTTGAACAGGTCCTCGGGGTAACGGAAGTGCGCGCGCAGTTCGTCCGGGATCGAATCCGCAGGCTGCACCGCATCCGGGAACACACCCATCCACGCATCGAGCACGGGATCGTTCTGGTCCACCTGGTAGAGCTTCACTGTGCCGTCGTACGCGTCGACGGTGGCCTTCACCGAGTTGCGGATGTAGGACACCTCCTTGCGGGGCAGAAGGCGGCCGGTGTTCTGGTCGATGCTGTCCTCGACGAGTCCGTCGAGCGAACTGCGCTGCGCGTACGGGTAGTCCTGCAGCGTGGTGTAGGCGTCCACGATCCACACGACCTTGCCGTCGACGACGGCCGGGTACGAGTCGCCGTCCGCGGTCAACCACGGTGCGACGTGGGTGACGCGGTCCCGGGGGTCCCGGTTGTAGATGATCTTCGAATCCGAACCGATGGCACCGGAGAACAGGATGTTGCGTTCGGTGTACTTCGCCGCGAACGCCAACCGGTTGAACCAGTTGCCGATCGGCACGCCACCCGAACCGGTGTACGTATAGCGCGAGGTGTCGGTGTCGTACTCCCGCGGATCCGAACCCTGGGAACCACCGACGATCGCGTAGTCGGCATCGGTGTCGGCGATGACCTCGCCGTAGTAGATGCGCGGCTGCTCGACCGGGATGACCTGATTGCCCGCGGCCTGGGAGGCGATGTCGCTGACCATGTAGACGGGGTAGCCGCTGTTGCTGTTCGCGGCTTCCTCCGCGGACTCGCCTGCTGCGGCATTCACTCGGTTCGCGGGGGCCGCGACCAGTCCGTTGCCGTGTGTGTAGACGGTGTGCTTGTTGATCCAGTCCGTCTGGTTGCCGGTCAGGCTCTTGGACGACAACTCTCGGGCCGCGACGATGTAGTCACGCATCTCCCCGTCGATGTCGTACCGGTCGATGTCGAGCGTCGGCGGGAAACCGTAGAAGTTCTTCAGCTGCTGCTGCTGGGTGAACGTCCGCGACAGGATGTTCGGGTCGAGCAGTCGGGTGTTCGCGATGGTCGTCACGTCGGCGGGCACGTCGCGCGGCGGCGTCGTCCCGTACCCCTGGTAGTCCTGGTACTCGACCTTGTCGTCGGTGATGCCGTACGCCTGCCGCGTGGCGGCGATGTTCCGCTCGATGTACGCGCTCTCCTTGTCGGCGGCGTTGGGGCGCACCGAGAACTGCTCCACCACAAGCGGCCACACCGCGCCGACCAGGATCGACGAGAGCACGAGAAGGGCTGTGGCCATTGCGGGAATCCGCAGGTCGCGCAGGAAGATCGCCGCGAAGAACGCGCCCGCGCAGATGACCGCGATGGCCAGCAGGATCAGCTTCGCCTGCAGCACCGCGTTCATGTCCGTGTAGCTACCACCGGTGAACGTGGGCTCCTTGCGGCTGCTGGACAGCAGGGAGTACCGGTCGAACCAGTACGCGACCGCCTTGAGGAGAATGAACGTTCCCGCGAGCACTGCCAACTGGACTCGCGCCGCATTCGTCAGCGCCCCGCCCCGGCCCGCGAGCTTGAGCCCACCGAAGATGTAGTGCGTCACCAGGCTCGCGAAGAACGCCAGCAGCACCGCGACGAACAGCCAGTTCAGGACGAACCGGTAGAACGGCAGATCGAACGTGTAGAAGCCGACGTCGAGGCCGAATTCGGGATCGGCTACGCCGAACGCGCCGCCGTTGATGAACAGCTGCACCGTCACCCAGCTGGACTGGGCGATCAGGCCGGCGAGCAGTCCCACCGCGATCGGAATGGCAAGTCCGAACAGGCGCAGCCGGGTCATCACCGTGGTGCGGTACCGCGCCACGGGATCGTTGGGACCCGACACCGGGACGAACACCGGCCGCGAACGGTACGCGAGCAGCAGTGCCAGCCAGACGATTCCGCCGACCACCACCCCTACGACGAGGAAGAGCAGCAGTCGGGTGACGAGGACCGTGGTGAAGACACCACGGAATCCGACCTCACCGAACCACAACCAGTCCGTGTACGTGCTGATCAGCCGAGGACCCACCAGCAGCAGGGCCGCAACGACAAGCGCCAGCACCAGCAGCACTCGACTGCGTTTGGACAACGACGGTAAACCTGCGGGGGGCCGCATGCCCACGTGCCACACTCCAAGAACTCGGCGACGCTCGCGCGCCGCGGTCAACTGCACCGTTCGGTCGTCCACACCCGAACAGCGAGGGCGTGACCGTTTCGTCCCACTCTACGTAACAACCGAGAGTTGCCGCCGTCGGTCCTGTTCCGGGGGTGCGAAGATGGGTCCTGTGAGTGAAGAGAATGTGAACCGAGAGCCGGACGCCCTCGCCCGCTGTGTGCGTGAGGTGGTCGAATTCGTCGATGCCGGAGGGTGGGATCAGCCGCCCCAGATGTTCGCACTCGTCCCGACCGAACTCCTCGCGGCCGCCGAACCGAGCCTGCTCGACCAACTCGCCGACGGTGCGGAATTGACCCCGGTGGAACAGGATCCGTTCCCCGGCGACATCGACGGCGGGTCACGCGCACTCGACGAATTCCTCGCCACCACCAGCTGGCCCGAGTCCGTGGTCGGGTGCGCCCTCGTCCAGGAGATCGTCGTCCTGCCCCCCGAGGCGGAATCCGATCTGGACGACGCACTCGTCCCGCTGCTGTCCGACCGCGACGCCGCCGACGACGCCGCGCGGGCCGCAGCCGAATCGCATCCCGACCGCCGGTCCGCCCGGCTGATCGCCGCCGTGCTGCGCGACGGACCGTCGCTGTGCCTGATGCAGTTGCGCCCCGACGAGGACGCCGACCCGTACGCGGGGATCGAACTGCTCACCTACGAGGATCTGGCGCCGAATCTCGTCAGCGCGCTGTACGCCACCCTCGACGCGACGGACGACGACTGACGGTCAGCAGTGCGGCGCGTCGACTCCGGCATTGACGGCCTCGAGCGCGTCGACTGCTCCGTCGAGGTTCTCGACCTTCACCAGCCGGAGCCCGTCGGGTGCGCCCTGGCGTGCCTCGTCGCAGTTCTTCGCCGGCACCAGGAACGTCTCGGCGCCCGCCTCGGACGCGGCGATCAACTTGTACTTGATGCCTCCGATGGGACCGACGTCGCCGTCGGAGTCGATCGTGCCGGTGCCGGCGACGAACTTGCCGCCGTTGAGTTCGCCCGGGCTGAGTTTGTCGATCACCGCGAGGGTGAACATGAGTCCCGCCGACGGGCCACCCACGTCGGCGAGGTTGAAGTCGATCGTGAACGGGACGTCCGGGACCTCCTCCGGCGTGATCCCCAGGTAGCCCTTGGCCTCGTCGCCCGGGCGGGCACCGAGCACCACCCGCACCGTGGTCTCGGCGCCGTCACGCCGGATCACGATCGGCACCTCGGTGTTCGGGGGCACGTCGGCCACCGCCTCCTGCACGCCGCCGACCGTCGACACCGGCTTTCCGTCGACACTGACCAGCACGTCGCCTTCGCGCAGCAGCCCCTGGGAGGGGCCGTCCTCACCGACCTTCGCGATCCGCAGGTCCACCGGCTTGTCCAGGAAGTGGAGCGCAGCAAGTTCGGCGCTGTCCTCCGACTGCTGGAAGTCGGCGTCGTTCTCCTGCTTGACCTCGTCCTTCGACTTGTCCGGCGGGTACACCTCCTCGCGGGGCACGATGCCCTGGCGTCCGCTGGCCCACAGTCCGAACGCTTCGAACACGTTCAGGTCGTCGCGCACGGCGACCGTCGTCATGTTGAGGTGGCCGGTGGTGTCGTCCACGTCCGTTCCCTCGATCGCGACGACCTGCTCACCACCCACTTCGCCGAGGGTGTTGAACGTGGGTCCCGGCCCGAGAGCCACGAACGGCACCTTGATCACGGTGCCGAGAATGCCGAGTACCACGATCGGGGCCAGCGCAGCCAGAAGCGTCACGATCCGTCGATTCACCTGGACCAGCGTAGAGCGCGAACCGGCGGGCACCGCTGTCGGCCGTCCGCGTGTTCGCCGTCAGCGTGACGCGGTCGGCAGCCACCGGACCATGCGCCTTGTACCGTTGAGTCATGAGCAATCCGCCCTTCGGCTTCTCCAAACCCGACGACGATCCCGATCGTGACAAGAACACGGGGGATCAGAACGGGCCCGACCGCGACAAGAACGCGGGCGGTTCCGGCGACTTCGGTTTCGGGGCGGGTGGTTTTCCCGCCGGGGGCTTCGACCCGGCCGCCCTCGGCCAGATGCTCACCCAGTTCGGCCAGATGCTGAGCGGGATGGGCACGTCGATGGGCTCCGGGGAGCAGACCGGCCCGGTCAACTACGAGATCGCGAAGAAACTCGCCCGCCAGCAGATGGGGTCCGTCGCTCCGATCACACAGGGCAACTCGGAGGCGATCGCCGATGCCTCGCGGCTCGCCGAATTGTGGCTGGACGCCGCGACGACGCTGCCCGCAGGCGCGTCGAAGACCGTCGCGTGGACGCCCAACGACTGGCTCGACAACACCCTCGACACCTGGAAGCGGCTGTGCGACCCGGTCGCGGAGAAGGTGTCGGGCATGTGGGTGCAGGGGCTCCCCGAAGAGGCGCAGCAGATGGCGGGCCCCATGCTCGGCATGATGAGCCAGATGGGTGGCCTCGCGTTCGGCTCCCAGCTCGGCCAGGCGCTGGGTCAGCTGTCGAAGGAGGTGCTCACCTCCACCGACATCGGTCTCCCGCTCGGTCCGGCGGGCACGGGCGCACTGCTTCCCGCCGCGGTGGAGCGGTTCAGCAAGGGGCTCGAACAGCCCGACCGAGAGATCCTCGTCTTCCTCGCCGCCCGTGAGGCCGCCTACCAGCGCCTGTACAGCCACGTCCCGTGGCTGCGTCAGCGTCTCCTCGCCACCGTCGAGGAGTACGCCCGCGGCATCACCATGGATTTCTCCGCCATCGAGGACATGGCGAAGGGGCTCGATCCGTCCGCGCTGACCGATCCGTCGCAGCTCGAGAACATCCTGCAGCAGGGTGCGTTCGAACCGCAGACCACACCCGAGCAGAAGCAGGCGCTCGAGCGACTCGAGACGCTACTCGCCCTGATCGAGGGCTGGGTCGAGGTCGTCGTCGCGTCGGCGCTGAACGACCGCCTGCCCGGCGTCGCGGCCCTCAGCGAGACGCTCCGCCGCAGGCGCGCGACCGGCGGACCCGCCGAGCAGACGTTCGCGACGCTCGTCGGACTCGAACTGCGTCCCCGCAAGGTCCGCGAGGCCGCGCAGCTGTGGACACGGCTCACGTCCGAGTCGACCGTCGACGCCCGTGACGGCGTGTGGGCCCACCCCGACCTGCTGCCCGACTCCTCCGATCTCGACAGCCCGGACGCGTTCGTCCAGCGGGTGCTCGGCGGCGGCGACGGCGGCGACTTCGACAATCCGATGGCGCAGCTGGAGGCGACGGAGGCCCGCGAGCGGGCCGAGGAGGCCGAACGCGGCAAGTCCGGCAAGGACGAAGAGCCGGAGTCCTGACCCCCTGATCGCACCAAATTGTCGGTAGCGGGAAGTCCGCAGGTCGGAGCACGTTTCGGCCTGTGGACAACTCGCCTTTTCCGGGGCGGCGGCCGGTCGCGGCCTGAAATCCTCGGTGGGTGACCATTCAGCACCCGCACCCTATCGGTGTCACCCTCGACCCCCGGATCGCCGTGCTCGTCCGCCCCGACGGGCGGGTGCAGTTCGGCTGGGATCCCGAACGCGCACTCGTTCTCTCCCCGCCGCCCGGAGTCCGGACCGAACAACTCCTCGCCGTCGTCCGGCTGCTCGACGGCCGGAACACTCGGCCGCACATCCTGTGGACGGCTGTCGGGTACGGCCTGGCGCCCACGGACGTGTCGAAGCTGCTCGGCGATCTCGACCGCGCCGGTCTGATCGACGTCGCAGGCACGTCGCCCGTCGCGGACACGATCACCATCCGCGTGCACGGGCGCGGACCGCTGTCGGATGCGGTGTCCGCCGGGCTCACCGACGCCGGCATCAGGGTCTCCCGCTCGTTCCGCTACTCCGCCGACGGCGACGTCCGGCGGTGGAACGCCCTGTGCGTCGTGCTCGCGGACGATCTGGTGGCGGACCCTCGCCTCGCCGCGGACCTTGTTCAGAGCGGGATACCGCACCTGCAGGTCCGGCTGCGGGACGGTCGCGGTGTGGTCGGTCCGCTGGTTCTTCCGGGCCACACGAGTTGCCTGCGGTGCGCCGACCTCCTCCGCGCCGCGTACGACGAGGACTGGCCGCACCTGTCCGCTCAGCTCCTCGGGACGGTCGGGCACGCGAGTCCCGCCGTGATCATGGCCACGACCGCCGTCGCACTGGGCCAACTCGAGGCCGTCTTGTCCGCCCCCAGAGGCGCGCCGCCCAGCAGTCTCGACGCCACGCTCGAGATCGATCTGGGCGCGCACCGGCTGGTGACGCGGCGCTGGCCGAGGCAGGCGAGTTGCAGCTGCACGTATCTGGCGCCCGCCGTGGGCGAATCGAACCGGCATCGGTGATGATGCATGATGGTGGGGTGCCCGACATCCCCCGCAGGAGTTCTGCCCGCACCGCGAAACTCGCGAGCATCCCATTGGGGATCGCGGGGCGTGCCGCGATGGGGTTCGGCCGCAAACTGACCGGCGGCGACAAGGACGAGATCGACGCCCAACTGAGCGCGAGGGCCGCCGAGCAATTGTTCGCCGTCCTCGGCGAACTCAAGGGCGGCGCCATGAAACTGGGGCAGGCGCTCAGCGTCATGGAGGCGGCGATCCCCGAGGAGTTCGCGGAACCCTACCGCGAATCGCTGAACAAGCTGCAGGCGCAGGCACCTCCGTTGCCCGCGAAGGCCGTCCACCGGATGCTCGACCAGCAACTGGGCACCAAGTGGCGGGAGCGGTTCCAGTCGTTCGACGACACCCCGACCGCATCGGCCAGCATCGGCCAGGTGCATCGCGCCGTGTGGGCCGACGGCCGCGACGTGGCCGTCAAGGTTCAGTACCCCGGCGCCGACGAGGCACTGCGCGCCGACCTGAAGACACTCGGCCGGTTCGCGGGACTGTTCGCCTCGGTCATGCCCGGCGTCGACGTGCGCCCGGTCATCGACGAATTCACCGCCCGCACCGAAGAAGAACTCGACTACCGGATCGAGGCGAACAATCAGCGCCGCTTCGCGAAGGTGTACGACGGGGACCCGCAGTTCGCGATTCCGCATGTCGTCGCGAGTGCTCCCAAGGTGGTGGTCACCGAATGGATGTCGGCGAAACCGCTGTCGGCCATCATCGCCGGCGGCACCCCCGAGGAACGCAACACCGCAGGCGCACTGCTCGCGGAGTTCCACTTCGCCTCCCCCACCCGCGTCGGCCTGCTCCACTGCGACCCGCACCCGGGTAACTTCATGCTGCACAGCGACGGCCGCCTGGGGGTCATCGATTTCGGTGCCGCGGCACCGTTTCCGCACGGTCTTCCACCGGTGCTCGGGGCGATGGTCCGGCTGGCAGTCCACGAGGAGTTCGACGAGCTGACGGAGTTGCTGCACGCCAACGGATTCGTCCTGCCGGGCAGAACGGTGACCGACAAGGAGATCGCGGACTACCTGCGTCCCGTCACCGATCCCATCCGCACCGAATCGTTCCACTTCACCCGCGCCTGGCTGCAGAAGGCTGCGGGGTCCGCGACCGACTTCAACAGTGCGCAGTTCCGAACCGCCCGGGCACTGAATCTGCCCGCCGAGTATCTGATGATCTTCCGGGTTCTCGTCGGCTCGGTGGGGATCTGCGCTCAACTGGACGCGTACGCGCCGTACATGGCGATCCTCACACGGTGGCTCCCCGGGTTCGTCGACCCCGACCTGTGAGTACTTCTTAACCGCGGGCGGTTAAGAAGTACTCACAGGTGCTACGCGCACACCAGCGCCGGCGTCTTGCGGGGACGTCCACGCGGACGCTTGCGGGCGATCACGACACCCTGGTCGAAGATCTCCCCACCCCACACGCCCCACGGCTCACCTCGATCGAGGGCCGCGTCGAGGCAGCGGGAGCGAATCGGGCAGGACGCGCACAGCGCCTTCGCCTGCTCCAGTTCGGTGGGAGAGTCCGCGAACCACAGGTCGGGGTCGTCGACCCGGCACGGCAGGTCACCACGTGCGGTAGCTATCTGAACAAATCCGCTTGTGGCGGTTGAGGTTTCGGATACCCCTCGGCATGTCACGGTAGACACGTCGTTCTCCTCTGCTCTCATTGCGACGGTTGATCTCTTCGGTTCGATGAAATGGGTGCGAACCAGAGCCGAGGCTGCGAGCGGAAAAGGTGCTCGAACTACGAAGGCCACGGTCCGCGATGCGGGTCCGTGGCCTTGAAAAGACGGTGGGAGTTGATCTACCGAGGAATTCCTCGACAACTCCGATACACGGACTCGACTGCTGTTGCGGGACGACGACGGGCTGCCGACCAGACAATCGCCGGTGCCGGTTCCGCCGCGTTCATGCCGAACAACGCGGAGGCAGCAGCGACTGCCGTCTCATGTGCTTGGAACTTTGTCATTTCACCGCCACCTCCATTTCTTCTCGATCCGATGTGAACCACACGGGTCTCCCCGCGCACTGAAACCACAGTAGGCAATTCTCCAGAACCGCACAACCTATTTTTGACCTGCAGTGATGGGTGCTACTTCCCACCCGTTCGGAAGTCGTTCAGTGACTGCCGCTTCCCTTGATCACATCGAGGACGTCTTCGCCGAACTGCTCGAGCTTCTTCGCACCGATCCCGGGGATCGCGACGAGCCCGCGGTCGTCCTGCGGGCGCTGCTCGGCGAGAGCCGTCAACGTGTTGTCGCTGAACACCACGTACGCCGGGACCTTCAGCTCCCTCGACTTCTCGAGCCGCCACGACCGCAGCGATTCGAGCAGTTCCATGTCGATGTTCGACGGGCATCCCTCGCAGCGACCGAGCATGGTCGCGGTCGTCCCGATCAGCTGTTTTCCGCAGAGCCGGCACCGTGGACGCTTCTTGTTGCTCTTGACGGGCGCCGCGATCCGCGAGGCAGGCGAGTCTTCGGGGATGAGTCCGTGCAGGAAACGCGAACGGCGCCGCGACTTACGGCCGCCCTCGTTCCGGGACAGCGCCCACGACATCTGCAGGTGTTCACGGGCGCGGGTGACGCCGACGTACAGCAACCGGCGTTCCTCCTCGACGGCCGCGTCGTCGGGCGCCGAGTTGGAGTCGCCGAGCACGTGCTGGATGGGCAGTGTTCCGTCGGTGAGGCCGACGAGGAACACGGCGTCCCATTCGAGACCCTTCGCGGCGTGCAGGGACGCGAGGGTCACACCCTGCACGACGGGTGGGTGCCGCGCCTCCGCCCGCAGACTGAGCTCGCGCAGCAGTGCGTCGAGGGTCAACTCCGGATCCTGGGTCAGCTGTTCCTCGGTGAGCGCGACGAGCGCCGACAGGGAGGCCCAGCGCTCGCGGGCCTGCGCACCCGCCGGTTCGGCGTCCGTCAGCCCGAGCGGGACGAGGACGGCGCGGACGAGCGTGACGAGGTCGGCGCCGACCGCGTCGGGCAGGTCGTCGCGGCCCGCGGCCTGGCGCAGCGCCGCCACGGCCTGACGCACCTCGGTGCGGGTGAAGAAGCCCTCCCCGCCGCGCACCTGGTACGGGATGTCGAGTTTCGTCAGCGCCTGCTCGTGCACCTCGGACTGGGCGTTGATCCGGTACAGCACCGCGATCTCCGCCGCCGGGGTGCCGGACGCGATGAGCCGCTTGATCGTGCGCGCCACGCCGGCTGCCTCGGCCGGTTCGTCGTCGAACTCGACGAAACTCGGCTCCGGCCCGGAGTCGCGCTGCCCGATCAGTTGCAGACGGGTGCCCGCGATCCGGCCGCGCGCCGCTCCGATCACCCGGTTCGCCATCGACACGACCTCGGGGGTCGACCGGTAGTCGCGCTCGAGGCGCACGACGGTGGCCTCGGGGAACCGGCGCGAGAAGTCGAGCAGGTAGTTCGGTGTGGCGCCGGTGAACGAGTAGATGGTCTGGTTGGCGTCGCCGACGACGGTGAGGTCGTCCCGCTCCCCGAGCCAGGCGTCGAGGACACGCTGCTGCAGCGGGGTGACGTCCTGGTATTCGTCGACGACGAAGCAGCGGTAACGGTCGCGGAACTCCTCGGCGACCGCCGAATGCTCTTCGAGTGCCGCCGCCGTGTGGAGCAGGAGGTCGTCGAAATCGAGGAGCATCCCGTCCTGGCCGCGGGCCTTGAGCTGTTCGTAGCCGTGATACACCTCGGCGACCTTCGCGGCGTCGACCGGCGCCTCCCGGCGCAACTTCGCCACCGCACGCGGGTAGTCCTCGGGCGCGATCAGCGACGCCTTGGCCCATTCGATCTCACTCGCCAGGTCCCGGATGCTCTCCGTGCTGGTGGACAGCCCGACCCGTCCGGCGGCGGACGACACGACCGCGAACTTGCGGTCCAGCAGCCGCCATTCCGTGTCGCCGATCACCTGCGGCCAGAAGTACCGCAACTGCCGCAGCGCGGCGGCGTGGAACGTGCGCGCCTGGACCTGCGCTCCCCCGTCGCCGATCCCCAGGCTGCGCAGCCGCCCGCGCATCTCGCCTGCCGCGCGCGCCGTGAACGTGACCGCCAGCACCTGCCCCGCGGCGACGTGCCCGCTGGCCACGAGATGCGCGATCCGCCGGGTGATGGTCCGGGTCTTGCCTGTTCCGGCCCCCGCCAGCACGCACACCGGCCCCCGGGGAGCGAGGACCGCTGCGGACTGTTCGGGATCGAGACCGGTAGTCGTCACCTCTGCTGCGCCGGCTGCTGACATGGCGTCCATCATGACAGGGGCAACCGACACGGCGCGAAGCGGACGAGCACCGCAGTGGGAACACACAGCGGACTCGTGGTGTTATATGCGCCGTGACTGCTACCGACACCCCCGCCCTGACCATCTACTCCACCACCTGGTGCGGCTACTGCCGACGCCTGAAGACGCAGCTGGACGAATCCGGCATCGGCTACGTGGAGATCGACATCGAGGACGATCCGGCGTCGGCGGAGTTCGTCGGCAGCGTCAACGGCGGCAACCACGTCGTTCCCACCGTCAAGTTCGCCGACGGCAGCACCGCGACCAATCCGTCGCTGGCGCAGGTCAAGCAGCTTCTCGGCGTCTAGGACTCCGTCGCTGCCGCAGTCCAGGACTCGATGATTCCGCGCGCGATGGAAATCGAGCCCGGGAGCAGCAGCGCGGCGTCGGTGTCCGACGCCCAGTCGCCGAGTTCGAGTGCCGTGCGCACCTCGTCCCGGGTGAACCACCGGGCCTCGGCGATCTCGCCGTCCGCGAACGTCAGCGGGGCGTCGGGATCGCCGACGGCCGCGAACCCGATCATCACCGAACGGGGAAACGGCCACGGCTGGCTGCCGAGGTAGCGCACGTCACGGACGTCGACGCCCACCTCTTCCTTGATCTCCCGGACGACGCACGTCTCGAGGGATTCACCGGCCTCGACGAATCCGGCCAGGATCGAGAACCGTCGCGGCGGCCACGTGGGCTGCCGGGCCAGGAGCACACGATCCCCGCCGTCGTGCACGAGGCAGATGACCGCCGGATCGGTGCGAGGAAATTCTTCGTGACCGGTGCTCGTCGAGATACGCGACCACCCCGACATCGTCGGCTCCGACGCCGCGCCGTCGAGCGCACTGAAACCCGCACTGTCGTGCCAGTTGAGCATCGCGAGGGCGCCGGTGAGCACGCCGGCGTCGGCGTCGTCCAGCGTGCCGCCGAGAATCCGGAGATCGGCCAGCTCGCCGGTCAGCGCCTGCACCCGCACCGCCCACACGTGCCGGTCCTTGCGGATGCCGAGGAACACCGCCCCCGGTTTCGGTTCGGGGCCGAGTTCGGTGGCATCCGCGAACACCAGACCGTCGTCCCCCACCCGCACCTGTCCGCGGTGATTGACGCGCAGCAGCAGCGCATCTCGCCAGCCCGCTCGCAGCGCGTCCGTGTCCGAACGCAATTCCTCGGCCCGCCCGACGGCGGAGCGGGACAGGAGCGGGGTGTCGTTGAGCCGGAATGCAGTCACGCCGTCGACACTACTGCCGATCAGCTGGCGACCCGACGGATGTACAGCAGTCGGTCGTTCTCCTCGATGGAATCGACCTCCGGCGAGCCGACCCGGATCAACCGGCCGTCCCGCACCACACCGAGCACGATGTCCGCGAGGTGACGCGGGGAGCCGCCGATCTCGTCCCGCTCCACGGGACGTTCCGCGATCGCGAAACCCGCCTCCGGTGTCAGGAGGTCCTCCATCATCTCGACGACGCTCGGCGTCTTCGTGGCGATGCCGAGGAGCCGGCCCGCGGTCTCGGAGGACACGACCACCGAGTCGGCGCCGGACTGCCGGAGCAGATGCGTGTTCTCGGATTCTCGGATCGCGGCGACGATCTTCGCCTTCGGGGCGATCTCGCGCGCCGTCAGCGTCACCAGCACCGCGGTGTCGTCGCGGTTGGCGGCGACGATGATGGCCGACGCGTTCTGCGCGCCCGCCAACCGGAGCACGTCCGATTTGGTGGCGGATCCGTGGACCGTGACGAGGCCTTTGCTGGCCGCCGAGTCGAGCACGGCGTGGTCGGTATCGACCACCACGATCTCCGACGGCGGAACGTCGTCGCCGAGCATCGCGTCGATCGCGGTGCGTCCCTTGGTTCCGTAGCCGATCACCACGGTGTGATTGCGCACGTGCTGCCTCCAACGCTGAATTTTGAACGCCTGCCGGGAGCTCGCCGTGAGCGCGGAGAGAGTCGTACCGACCAGGACGATGAGGAAGAAGATTCGAAGTGGCGTGATCAGGAGGACGTTGACGAGCCTCGCCGACGGTGTGAACGGCGTGATGTCGCCGTATCCCGTCGTCGACAACGACACCGTCGCGTAATAGATGCAGTCGAGCAACGACAGTTCGTTGTCCTGCACGTCGCGGTAGCCCGCCCGGTCGATGTAGACGATGAGAACCGCCAACGCCAACGCCGCCAGGGCGATCCCCACCCGGCGGTAGATCGCCCGCGCCGGACTCGTCTGCAACTCCGGAATCCGGAGCACACCCACCAACGCGAAGTCCGGCCGGTCAGTGAGGGTGTCCGACCTGGTCAATCTCTCACGCAGCCTACCGGCCATATGTTTGTCTCCACGTTGCACTGAACTCCGACATCGGCTGGCAGCCTAACCCCGATTGTCCCACCGGACACACGTCGGAGCCCCGTTGTCGCGAACCGGGTGGTTCGGGCAAGCTGGCGTCATGCAACGAGAGAGCGTCACACCACGACCGAGCCAGAAGCCCGCACTCCGTCTCGCCGCACTGCTGCTGGGCGCGGGCACGATGCACTTCGTCGCCCCGAAGTTCTTCGATTCCACGGTCCCCACGCAGTTGCCGGGCGACGCGCGCACCTACACCTACGTGTCCGGGGTCGCCGAACTCGCCATCGGCACCGCGCTGGCCGTGCCGCGCACGCGCAGGCTCGGTGGCGGTCTCGCCGCACTGCTGTTCGTCGCCGTCTTCCCCGCCAACATCAACATGGCAGCGGACTGGCTGAAGAGCCCGAAGACGACGACCGTGCAGAAAACCGGTGCGCTGCTGCGTCTTCCGCTGCAGATCCCGTTGGTCACCGAGGCCCTCAAAGCTCGGCGTCACGCCTGAGGTCGTCCTCGGGACCACCGTCGCCGGCGCCGGCGGTACGGAGGAGGCGGGCGAGCGCGTCGGCGCCGGGCAGACGGTCCGGCGCGATCGTCCGTCCGGTCCGCACGTAATGGAATGCGGCGCGCACCCGCTCGATCGGAACGTCCATCAGTTCGGCCCACGCCAGCCGGTACGCGGCGAGTTGCATCACGACGGCCTTCTCGTTGGCCGCGCTCGGTTCGGCACCGGTCTTCCAGTCGATCACCGTCCATCCGCCGTCGGGGTCGGTGAACACCGCGTCGATCCGTCCCCTCAGCACCGTCCCCGCCACCGAAGTCTCGAACGGCACCTCGACCTCCGTCGGGTTGCGGTCAGCCCACGGCGAGCGCAGGAACGCGTCCTGCAACGTCGCGAGGTCGGCATCCGGGCCCGCACCCGTGTCGGCGGCACCGGGCAGCTCGTCGAGGTCGAGCAGCCGGGTGGCCCCGAAGCGGCGCTCCACCCAGGCGTGGAACGCGGTGCCGCGCCGGGCGAGCGGATTCGGCGGGAACGGCAGCGGCCGCCGCAGCCGGGCGGCCAGGGCGTCCGGGTCGGCCTCGAGTTCGACGAGCTGGCTCACCGACAGCTGGCCGGGTAACACCACCTCGGTGCGGGCGTTGGCACGCGCTTCCCGCTCCGCGAGGAGGGCGTCGACGTCGGCCGCCCAGTTCTCGGGATCGTCGTCCTCGTCCGCCGGCGCCTGCTTGCCGACGTTCTTCAGCGCCGCGACGACCAGCGCCGCACCGCGCTCGACCGACTCCCGGCGGAGCCCGAGCGGATCCCGCGGCCACACCGCCGACTTGGGGGTGCTGGTCAGCAGGTTCTGCTCCTCGGGTTCGGGTGCGGGCGCCCAGAGATCGACGGTGCCGATGCCCTCGTGCTGCTCGTCCGTCACCGTGTCGCGCAGTTCGGTGAGGAACTCCGACGGCCCCTTCGGCTCGGTTCCCGATTCTGCCCAGTGGTGACCCGACGCGAACAGCACCCGTTCCGTACGGGTGAGGGCGACGTAGAACAACCGGCGGTCCTCGTCGAGTCGGCGGGCCGCCAGCGCCGATTTGTGCGCCCTCACGGCCTCCTCGAGGTCTTTCCGGTCGTACAGGTTCTCGAGGTCGAGGACGGGCACGCCGTCGGCCGACTCCCCCGGCCGCGCCCGGTCTCCGCGCAGCGACGGCGGCAGTTCGCCGAGCGCACCGAGCCAGGACCCGGACGCGGTCCGCGACGGAAAGACACCGGCCGTGAGGTGCGGCACCGCCACCACTTCCCACTCCAGCCCCTTCGCAGAGTGCACGGTCAGCACCTGGACGCGGTGCGGGTCCACCTCGACTTCGCCGGGCGCCAGGCCTTTTTCGACCGATTCCGCGGCGGACAGGAAGGCGAGCAGTCCCGTGACGGTGGCCGACGTGCGGTTCGCGTAACCGGCGACGACGTCGGCGAAGGCGTCGAGATGTTCACGCCCCGCACTCCCCCGCGCCGATTGCCGCGTCCGGGCCTGCGCTTCGATGCCGATCCCCAGCACCCGTTCGACCTCGGCCACCAATTCGGTGAGTGGCTGCCCGATCCGCTCGCGCAGGGACGCCAACTCCGCCGCCACCGCGGTGATCCGTGCGTAGCCGACCTGCGAATAGCGTTCGGCTGGGCCGGGATCCGCCAGCGCGTCGGCCAGCCCCGCCTGCTCCGCGTGTTCACCGGGCATCGCCTCGCCGACGGCGTCGGCCAGGGCGGCCGAATCCGTGACGGCGCCGGTGGTTCCGTAGCCCGTTCCGATGGCCAGTTCGGACGCTCGCCGCGACAGCGCCGTCAGGTCGGCGGCCCCGATCTGCCAGCGAGCCCCGGTCAGCATCCGAACGGCGGCACTGCCCGCCATCGGGTCGGCGACGACCCGGAGCATCGCGATGACGTCGGCCACCTCGGGCGTGTGGAGCAGACCGCCGAGACCGACGACCTCGACCGGCAGACCCCGCGACCGCAGCACCTCCGCGATCGGTGCCGCGTCGGCGTTGCGGCGGATAAGCACCGCGGCGGTCGGCGGATCATCGCCCCGGTCCGCGGCGTCCGCGTACTGTTCGGCGATGCGGTCGGCCACCCATTCCCGTTCCTGCACGACGTCGCCGGTGAGGGCCAGCCGAACGTCCCCGGGTACGGCCTGCGGTCGCGCCCGCAGCATGCTGACCGCCACACCCCGCTCCCGCAGGGACGCCGACGCCATGTTGGCCAGCGCCAGAGCCTCCGGCGGGTTGCGCCAGCTGGTGAGCAGTTCCAGCGTCGGCGCCGGATCCCCGTTCGTCAGTGGGAAATCCGTGGCGAAGCGGGGCAGGTTGGCGGCCGACGCTCCACGCCAGCCGTAGATCGACTGCATGGGATCGCCCACCGCGGTGAGCGCGAGTTCGCCGTCGAGGCCGCCGCCGAACAGCGACGACAGCAACACCCGCTGCGCGTGTCCCGTGTCCTGGTACTCGTCGAGCAGCACCACCCGGAAACGGGTGCGCTCGGCGAGGCCGACCTCGGGGTGGTCCGCGGCTACGCGTGCCGCCAGCGACATCTGGCTGCCGAAGTCGAGCGCGCCTTCCCGTCGCAGGGTGTCCGCGAGCCGCTGCACCAGCGGCAGCAGTTCGACCCGGCGGTGCTGGGTGTCGAGGATGTCGAGCAGTTCCTTGCCAGGACCGCCGCGCTGCCGCGGTCCGGCGGGCAGGGTGTGGACGAGCTTGTCGAGTTCGGTGTGCGCCTCCCGCAGATCGTCCGGTTCAACGAGGTGCTCGGCGAGCTGCCCGGCCAGCGCGAGGACCGCCTCGGTGACGGACGCCGGATTTCTGTCGGTGTCGAGGTCGCCGTCCCACGAGCTGACCACCCGGTGCGCCAGCTGCCACAGTTCCGTCTCCGACAGCAGCGTCGCCGACGGTTCGATGGGCAGCAGGAGCCCGTGCTCGGACAGCAATCGCCCGGCGTAGGAGTGGTACGTGCTGACCTCCGGTTCGCCGGCGAGGATGCGCGACCGGAGGTCACCGCTCGGGTCGACCCGGCGGAGCAGGTCCGAACCCGCAAGCCGGGCAAGGCGTTTCCTGATCCGGGCGGTCAGCTGCTGCGCCGCCTTGCGGGTGAACGTCAGACCCAGCACCGCCTCGGGGTCGACGACCCCGTTGGCCACCAGCCACACGACGCGGGCGGCCATCGTCTCGGTCTTGCCCGCGCCTGCCCCCGCGACGACGAGGGTCGGGCCGAGGGGGGCCGCGATGACGGCGGCCTGTTCCGGGGTCGGCGGATGCTGCCCCAGTCCGATCGCGAGTTCCACCGGGTCGATTCGGATGGTCATTCCGACGTCACCTGCCGTCCCTCGTCGTGCGCGGGACAACTCGTCCGCACCGGGCAGTGCCTGCATCCGTCGTTGACGCGGGCGAGGAACTCCGGACCCTTGGTGGCGGCCGCCGCCGCATGGATGACCGCGAGCCACGTCTCGAGGTCCTCCTCCGACAGCGGTGCCTGCACCCGCTGCGTCGCGCCTTCCTTCTTGTGCGGTTTGGCGACGAAGACCAGCCGCGCCCCACCGGGTTTCGACGCCGGCTCCCCGTCGATCGCACCGGTGGCCGCCGCCACCTGGTAGGCCGCCAGCTGGGCGTGCTGCTGGGCGTCGTCCTTGGTGACGGGTGAGCGGGCGGTCTTCACGTCGACGATCACGGGCCTGCCCTCGGCGTCGCGTTCGAGCCGGTCGATCCGCCCCCGCAGCCGGATCTTCGGGGAACCCTCCTCGCGCGGCTCGAGGACGCCGTCGACGGCCACCTCGACGCCGACCTCGGTGAGTTCGGACCGGGTGTTCCCGAGCCAGGCGGTGAACGTGGCGAGCATGTCCCGGGTGCGGTCGAGTTCGCGCCGCGAGTACCACTGGGAGCCGAGATCGATCGATTCCCAGGCGTTCTCGAGCGCACGTTCCACCTGATCGGGTGGGATGCGGCCTGCGAGCGCCTGCACCAGCGTGTGCACGAGCGTTCCGGCGATGGCGTGGGTGTTGTCGCCGTCCCGGCCGCCGTGGCGTTCGAGCAGCCACCGCAACGGGCAGGTGTTGAGCAGGTCGACGGTGGACGGCGACAGCGACACCGGTCCGTCCTCCGCGTTCCACAACGCCACCCCGGTGCTCGGTTCGGCGGTGCCGTACCACTGGTCCGGGTGTGCGCCGCGCACTCCGGCTTCGGCGAGCCGGGCGAGTTGGCGGGCGGCGCGTTCCTGGCGGGCGGGGTCGAAGTCGGCGACGTCCGGATCGCAGACCACGCTGCGCAGTTCGGCGACGAGGGCGGGCAGGGCCAGGACCCGGGTCGCCGGATCGTCCGCGGGCACGACCGCCTCCTCGACGTCCGGATCCTGTTCTCCGGCGAGCAGTTCGTCGACGAAACGGGAGTGGACGAGATCGGCGTCGCCGCTGGCCGAGTCGACCGCGGTGACCAGCAGACTCCGCCTCGCCCGGCTGCACGCCACCAGGAACAGCCGACGTTCCTCGGCGAGCAGCGGTGCGGTGCGCGACATCCGGTCGGCCGCGGTCTCGCTGCCGTCGGACACGCCGCCCGTGAGGTCGATCAGCGCCTCGGTGCCGAGCAGGCTTCCGCGGGCCCGCAGGCTCGGCCACAGCCCTTCCTGCACCCCGGCGACCGCGACGACGTCCCATTCACGGCCGGCGGCGGAGTGGGCGCTGAGCACCGACACGGCGTCGGCCGGAACGACGGAGACAGTGCGCGCGGTGGGAATCGCCTGCCCGGTCAGGTAGTCGACGAACCCGGCGAGCTGCGCGCGAGGGAGACGGTCGACGTAACTCGCCGCGGCGTCGAACAGGGCGACCACGGCGTCGAGGTCGCGGTCGGCCTGCGCCCCGATCGGACCGCCGCGGGCGGACGCCGCCGCCCAGCGACGTTCGAGTCCGGTGGCCTGCCACGCCGCCCACAGCACGTCCTCGATGCCGCGACCCCGCTCGAGCGGAACCCTCGCCTTGCGCAGCACGGACAGCACCCGGTTCAGGGACGCCGCTTCGACGTCGGTCAGCTTCGCCGTGACCCTGCGGGTGCTGTCCGTCTCGCCGACCAGCAGGAGACGGAGCAGTTCCGCGGAGTCGCGGTCGCCGCCGGAGGCCAGCTCGGCGCGCCGCAGACCCCGGCGAAGACGCCGGAGCGCCACGGGTTCCGCGCCGCCGACCGGGCCTGCGAGCAGGGCGAGCGCGTCCTCGCCCGTGAATTCCTGCCCCGACAGTGCCCGCAGCACCAGCATCAGCCCCGACACCCCGTGCTGACGAGCCAGCGGCAACTCGGAGGCCGCGGTGGTGACGGGCACACCCGCACCCAGCAGCGCCCGCCGGAGCGGAGCCAGCGCCCGCGGAACCGAACGCACGATCACCGCCATCTCCGACCACGGCACCCCGTCGAGGAGGTGGGCGCGGCGCAGGGTGTCGGCGATCAGCGCCGCCTCCTTCGCCGCGGTGCCCAGGACCCGGACCGACGTCCTTCCGCCGTCCTGCGACGGGGTCCAGATCCGGTGGGGCAGATGCCCCGGCAGGCGGGACGTGATCCGGGCCGCGGTGGTCGCGACCTCCGCCGAACTGCGAAAGTTGACCGGTAGCAGCACCTGCCGCGGGTCGCCCTTGTCGGCCAGGTCGGCGAGGAACGTGGGGTCGGCCCCGCGGAACCCGTAGATCGACTGGTCCGGGTCACCGGCCACGACCGTGGTACGGGTACCGGTGCCGACGAGCCTGACCAGTTCCGCGGCCTGCGGATCGAGGTGCTGGGCGTCGTCGACGAGCAGGTGCCGCACCCGGGCCCGTTCCGCGCGCAACAGGTCCGGGTCGGTGGCGAACGCGGTGAGGGCCGCACCGATGAGTTCGGCCGCGTCCAGCGCCGGCGCCGTGGCCTCGGGGGCCTCGACACCCACCGCTCCGCGCAGCAGCATGCCGTGCTCGTACCGGGCGGCGAACCTGCCCGCCGCCACCCACTCGGAGCGGTCGTGCCGCCGGCCCAGCTTGATGAGATCTTCCGGGCCGAGACCCCGCTCACTCGAGCGCAACATGAGGTCGCGCAGTTCGACGGCGAAGCCGCCCAGCGCCAGTGCGGGACGCAGACGGTCGGGCCACATCTCGCCGCCGTCTTCGATGTCGCCCTGCAGCATCTCGCGGAGGACGGCGTCCTGCTCGGCGCCGGTGATGAGGCGCGGCGGCGGATTGCCGTGGGCGGCGGCCTGCAACCGCAGCACCGCGAACGCGTAGGAGTGGACGGTGCGGACGAGCGGTTCGCGCGTGGCCCGGGGCCCGTGGTGCTCGTCGTGACCGATGAGGGCGGCGGTCACCTCTTCGCGCACCCGGCCCGCCGCACGCTTCGACTGCGTCAGGACGAGCACCGACTCCGGGTCTTCGCCGCCGGCGATCCGGTCCACCGCCACATCGACGAGCAGCGACGTCTTGCCGGTTCCCGGGCCGCCGAGCACCTGCCAGGGATTCCAGCCCAGGCCGAGGGGCGGGGCGGTGAGGACCCGCTGCGTGGAGTCGTCCCACACCCGGGCCGGGCGGTCGGGGCTCGGGCGGTGCACGAGCCGGGCCCGGGGAGCCGACGTCCTGGTGCGCACCGCCGATTCCGTCATGGGCAGCATTCCACCAGAACGGTCCGACATCTCCGGCGGCGGCCCGATCCGGCATCATGGGTCACGTGTCAGCACTGAATACGTACCTGTTCGGCGCCGAGGACGGCACGGAGATCCTCGCCCTGCACGGACTCACCGGCCACGGCAGACGGTGGGAGGCGCTGGCCACCGACCAGCTGCCCGACGCCCGGTGGATCTCCCCCGACCTGCTCGGGCACGGCCGCTCGACGTGGTCGCCGCCGTGGAACCTCGAGGCCCACGTCGGGAGCCTCGTCGACACCCTCGACGCGCACGCCCGGGGACCGGTCCTGGTGGTGGGCCACTCGTTCGGGTGCGCCCTGGCGCTGCACTTGGCACGCACCGTCCCCGACCGGGTCCGCGGCCTCGTGCTGCTCGACCCGGCGATCGGGCTCGATCCCGCGCAGATGCGGTCGGTGGCCGATCTCACCATCTCCTCCCCCGACTACACCGACGTCGAGGAGGCCCGGTCCGACAAGCTGCACGGCTCGTGGGGCGAGGTGGCCCGCGACGTCCTCGAGGACGAGATCGCCGAACACCTCGTGCCCCTCGAGAACGGCCGGGTCAACTGGCGACTGTCCACCCCGGCCGTCGTGACGGCGTGGGGCGAACTGGCCCGCGAGGCGGTCCTGCCGCCCGCGCATCTGCCGACCGTGCTCGTGCAGGCGTCGAAGGTGCAGCCGCCGTACGTCACACCCGAGTTCCGCAAGGCCCTCGTCGACCACCTGGGCGACAACCTCACCGCCGTCGACCTCGACTGCGATCACATGGTGCCGCAGGCCCGGCCCGACGAGGTGGCCGCGCTCATCCGCACACTTCTCTGATGGTCGCGACGACGGAAGAACAGGTCGAGGCGGTCCGCGCGCTGGTCGCGTCGATTCCGCCGGGCCGGGTGGCCACCTACGGCGACATCGCCGCGGCGGCCGGGCTGTCCAGTGCGCGGACGGTGGGCTGGATCATGCGCACCGACTCCGCCGACCTCCCCTGGCACCGCGTGCTGGGCGCCTCGGGGCGGCCGGCGCCGCACCTCGCGCACAAGCAGATCGCGAAGCTCGAACTCGAGGGCGCGCCCATCCGGGACGGCCGCGTGGATCTCGCGGCGGCGCGGTACCGGTTCGATCCGCCCGGCTGACGGTCACCCGCCTCAGCAGGTGCTCGGCGCGGGGTCGCCGCGGAACCGGGCGTCCATCCAGTCCAGCCCCTGGGGCAGTCCCAGCGCCGCCGCCGACAGATGGTCGGGTGTCGGCGTGAGCAGCGTCTGCACCGGGGTGCCCGCGTCGCAGTACCGCCGCAGGGTGGTGTCGATCGAATCGACCGGGATCAGCGCGTCCGTCGGGCTGTGCCATTCGAAGATCGGTACGGTGGGCACGCCCGGGTACAGCTCCAGGCTGTTCTCCTCCATCACCTTCCACGCTTCCGGGTCGTCCATGAAGTTCTGGTTGTCGGTCATTTCCGAGGCGCTGTGCCCGATTCCGAACAGCATGATCTCGTTGGTGCATCCGTTG
The DNA here is from genome assembly GCF_019378875.1 of Rhodococcus sp. USK10. NCBI lineage: Bacteria > Bacillati > Actinomycetota > Actinomycetes > Mycobacteriales > Nocardiaceae > Rhodococcus > Rhodococcus sp. USK10. The sequence goes on along the minus strand of NZ_CP076048.1, from coordinate 7,709,907 downwards.
CCGATCATCTGCTTCATCCGGCGGCCCTCGTCGTTGAGTTGGCCGCTGACGTCGATGCGATCCGGGTATTCGCGTTCCAGACCCAGTGCGGCGGCCATCGCGAGACCGAACGCGGGGTGCGGGTTGGTGCCCAGCGCCTCCGCCATCTTCACCAGGTTCATCGGGGTTCCGCCCTCGGCGGCGCCGACGATGTTCAGCTCGGGGGCGTAGCTCGGCGCCAGCGCCGCCGCCCATGCCGTCGCCATGCCGCCACCGGAGTACCCGCCCAGTCCGACCTTGCTGTTCTGTACCTGCAATTCGGGGACCCGCTGGACGGCCCGGATGCCGTCGAGCGTGATCTGGCCACCGAGTTTGGCTGCGCCGTACGCCATCCGCGGTCCCAGATGGTCGGGCAGCGCTACCGCCCAGCCGCGCGCGAGAGCGATGTTGAGGCCTGCCGCCTCCCGGATCTGGTGCAGCGGGTCGGTCGTGTACAGCTCGGTGACGATCTTGCACTTGTTGCCCAGCGAATTGATGATGTGCTGATACGACACCAGCGGGCCGTCCGGGACGTGGTTCGGGGGCAGCACGTACGTGGTGTTCGCCGCGATCGGCCTGCCCTCGGAGTCGGTGGTCCGGAACAGCAGCTCCCACATCGCACTACCGGGGAAGTAGTACGACGGCGGCAACTGGCGGATCTTCAGCACGTCGCCCGGAGCGTGGTCGGCGATGTCCGTGGGCTGAATGTAGAAGGGGTCCGGGTCGGCGACCGGGAAGATCGCGTCCGCAGCGGGCGGGGTCGGCAAGGGCGGCAACGGCACCAGCGGTTGTGCCGCGGAAGTTCCAGCGCCGACGAGGGCGGCGGTCAGGGCGAGGACCGGGCCGACTACGGCGGTGCCGAAGGATCTGCGGAACAACGAGCCCATGACATACCCCACATTTCAGCGACGGGTCGACGGCATCACTATGCCAGAGCGTCGATAAAGATCCGCCCCTTTCCCGGTACCGAACAGGTCTCTGACCGATACTTCGATTCACAGATACTTTTCCGTGACACACCCGCGCGTCACACGACGAGCGACGGCGTCACGGACATCGAGGTGTCGGCGGACACGACCAGCGTGGCAAGGACATTCACGGCGGCGGTCAGTTCGGACACCGGCCGCGTGAACGGCATCCGCTGATGGTCGTCGAACAGATGGCCAGTGCCGAACCGCGGCCCCGGCGCCAGCAGCAGCCCCCTCGACCGCGCGGCCGCGACGAGGTCCGTCGAACTCGCACCGGCCGGAAGCCTGCACCACAGGGACAGTCCCCCAGCAGGCAGCACGTAACTCCACCCGGGCAACCGCTCGTCGACCGCCGCCGCAAGCGCGTCCCGCTGCACCCGGAGGTCGCGGCGGCGCTGCGCGACCAGCCGGTCGTGCCAGGCGAACAGGCGCACGGCCGCAAGCTGATCCAGCACGGAGACCGACAACTGCCTACGGGCCATGATCTTGGCCATCTGCGCGGTGCGGGCAGCCTCCGCACGCACCCAGCCGATGCGGATACCTCCCCACACGGTCTTGCTGAGGCTGCCGATCGCCACGGTCGCCGATTCCGGGACCGGGACGCCGAACGGCTCGAGGTCGTCCGGACCGTCCAGCACGATGTCGGCCGCCACTTCGTCCACGACGGTCACCACTCCGTGGCGGGCGAGGGTCGCGGCCAGCCGCCGTCTGCCGTCGGGGGTCGCCCTTGCTCCCGACGGATTGGAGAAGTCCGGCATCACGTACGCCACCGTGGGGGCACTCTGCCGGGCGGCCCGGTCCACTTCGGCGACGAACGCGTCCGGGTCGGTCGCGTCGATCGGCACCGGAACGGGTCTGCCGCCGGCCGCCTGCACGGATTCGACCGCGCCGGGATACGTCGGGTGTTCGATCAGGACGCGGTCGCCCGCCTCGACGAGCGCCTCGAACACCACCTCGGTGGCGTCGCCCGCGCCCCCGGTGACGAGGATCTGGTCCGTCGTGGTCGGGCGACCACGGCGCGTGTAGCGGTCTGCGATCGCGGCCCGGAGTGTGGTCAGTCCCCCGGGGTGGTATCCGTGCTGGGGCATGAAGTGGGGCAACTCGTCGACGGCGTCGAGGTACGCCTCCCTGAGTTCGGGGGCCGCCGCCGGTGCGGCGTTGACGAGGTCGATCACACCGTCGACCGGCGCCCCGACCATGCTCCCCCAGGCAGGCGGACCGGACGGCATCGCCACGAATGTCCCCGATCCGTGCCGCGCCGACGCCCAACCCGCCTCTCTCAGTTCGCGATAGGCGGCGCTGACGGTCACCCGGCTGAGCCGGAGTTCCTCCGCGAGGGCCCGTTCGGCGGGCAGCCGGACTCCGACGGCCATGGATCCGTCGGCGACCCTCTCGCGGAGGGCGTCGGCGAGCCCGCGGTACAGCGATTGCCCGCCTGCGGGCGCCGCACCGAGCAGCACCGCCAATTCGGCCGCGGAGACGGTTCGCACCGGTTCACTGCTCATACAGGCCACTTTTCCACAGAGGACTGAATATCGCAGTCCACTTCGGGCCGACAATCGATACATGCTGGTAATTGGAATCCTCTTGGCCCTCAGCCTGGCGTCGGTGGCCTGGCTCTGCGTCAGCACGGCGCAGGGCGGACGGTCCGGGCTCGCCGGTCCTCCACGCAGCCACCTGCACAGCGACTGAGGGTGTGCGGCAGCATGAGGGAATGAACTTTGCCGCGCCCGTTCACGCGATCGTCCTCGCCGGTGGACGAGCCACTCGAATGGGCGGCGTCGACAAGCCGGCCGTGGTGGTCGGCGGACGCCGGATGCTCGACACCGCTCTCGACGCGGTCGACGACTGTGAGCGCATCGTCGTCGTGGGACCTCGCCGCGCCGACCTCGATTCGACGGTGCTCCAGACGCAGGAGACGACGCCGGGCGCGGGCCCGGTCGCGGGGGTGGCCGCAGGGCTGGCCGTGCTCGACGCCGACCCGGGCGACCGGGTGATCCTGCTCGCGTCGGACCTGCCGTTCGCGGAACCGGCGATGGCGGAGGCCCTCGCCGCCGCCGTGCAGGACGCCGACACGGTGTTCGCGGTCGACGAGTCGGGCCGCCTGCAGTTCCTGTTGTCCGCGTGGCGCGTCGGCGCGCTCACCGACCGGCTCCGCGCGCTCGGCTCGGCCGTGAACCAGCCGATGAAGGCCCTCGTCCCGGAATCGTTCGACACGGTGCTCTTCCGCGGCGTCACCGACTGCGACACACCGGAGGACGTCGAGCGGGCCCGCAGCACGGCCGCGGCGGTGCCCGTCACCGTCGCCGAAGCCCGGACCGCGATCCTGGCCGCGGTTCCCCGACTGCCACCGCGCGCCGCGGCGCTCGGCACGTCGCTCGGCGCCACACTGGCCGAGCCGCTGCTCGCCGCCGAAGCCCTGCCGCGTATCGCGGTGTCCGCCATGGACGGGTACGCCGTCGCGGGCGACGGTCCGTGGGTGCTGCGCGACTCCATCCGGTACGCCGGCAGCGACGAGGAACTGGAACTGGCGGAAGGTGAGGCGGCGCGGATCGCGACCGGCGCGCACCTGCCCACCGGCGCCTCCACCGTCGTGCGGGACGAATTCGCCGTGACGACAGACACTTCCGAGGGGCCGCGACTGTCCCGCCGGGCCGACGCCCCGGTGCGCGACGACGCGCGGCGTCGCGGCGAGGACTGGCACGAGGGGTACCGGCTCGCGGCGGAGGGCACGGCCGTCACACCCGCGCTCGTCTCCGCGGCCGCAAGCGCCGAGGTGACCACCGCCGGGGTCCGCGGACCGGTCCGCGCGCACGTCGTGGTGACGGGAGACGAGATCCGGCGCGACGGCCCGCTGCGGCAAGGACAGACGCGGGATGCCCTGGGACCCGTTCTCCCCCAGTTCCTCTCGTGGTGCGGAATCCACACGGTCGCCGACACGCACCTGCGGGACACGTCCGACAGCTTCGACGAGTTGTTCCGGGAAGTCCGCCGGCCCGACCTGATCGTGATCGTCGGGGCCACCGGCGGTGGCGCGGCCGACCAGCTGCGTGCGGCGCTCGACCGCGCGGACGCCCGGATCGTCGTGGGGAGGGTGCGGTGCCGCCCGGGCGGTTCCCAGGTGACCGCCCTGCTGCCCGACGGCCGGGTGGTGCTCGGGCTGCCCGGCAACCCGTACGCCGCGGTCGTGACACTGCTGACCACGGTTCCATCCATCGCGGCCGCGCTCACCGGTCGCACCCCGGCACCGATTCAGCTGGGGCGCATCGCGAATGCGTCCGAGGTCAGTGGTGACGCCACCCGCATCCTGCCCGCTGTCCCGCAACCGGACGGCACGTGGCGCGTCGACCCCGGAATCCGGACCGCGCATCTCGCGGGCCTGATCGACCGCGAGGCGCTGGCGCTGGTCCCGGCTGGGGCCGTCGACGGCGATCTCGCCGAGCTGGTGCCGCTACCGCGCTGAGCGGACGGTTCAGCGCTGGTACGACAGGGCGCGGACCGCGGCCGGGATTCCGCTGCGGTAGCGGTCGGCGACGAGATCGACGATCGCCGGATCGACGCCGAGCGGCTCGGCCACCCCGTCCGCACCGGCATCGGCGAGGCGGGCGTGGAACAGTCCGTGGGCCAGGAGGTACGACGCGACGAACACTCGCTGCTCGCCCCCGGCCCGCACTCCGGCGACCACGTCGGGGACGCGCGGCTGCGCGGTCGCCACGTAACCGATCCGGACCCGCGACGCGACGAGTTCCGACAACATCGCCGCGGCGCGCCGGACGTCGCGCAACGCCCGGGGGTCGGACGAGCCGGCCGCGGCGAGGACCACCGCGTCGCCGGGCCGCCAGCCCGCGTCGACGAGCCGCCGCAGCAGGACCTCCGCGAGAACGGGGTCCGGTCCCAGGGCCCGGGTCACGGCCACGGAGGGATGGCCGCTGTCGGCCACCTCCCGCGGAACGTCGGTGTGGACGTGGTAGCCCGACGCGAGGAACGCCGGCACCACGACGGCGGGCCCGGTGATGTCACCGAGCACCTCGGCGGGTGACGGCCCGAGAACGTCCACGAAGGACACCCGGGTCGGTCCGACCTGCTCGGCGACGGCGTCGGCGAGCGCGGCGATCATTTCCACGCCCCGGGGACTCCGCGTTCCGTGTGCCACCAGTACCAGTGCTGTCTCGTTCATTGCTGTCCCTCCTCACGTGAATCGGCGCAGTCGACGGGATCGAGCGCGAGGCGGTATCCCCGCTTGACCACCGTCTGGACTGCTTTCGGTGCGCCCAGGGACGCGCGCAGTCTGGCGACCGCCGTTTCCACGGCGTGGGTGTCGCCGCCGCCACCGGGCAGTGCGGCGAGCAGTTCGTCCCGTGGGACGACCCGGCCGGGCCGGGCGCCGAGCGTGCGCATCAGCGACATCGCGGCGGGCGGCAGCTGGCGCACCTCGCCGTCGACGACGACGCATCCGCCGCGGATGCTCAGCTCGTGTCCGGCGGTGTGGATCTTGTTCGCCCGCCGCGGCAGCTCGTCGGCGATGTGCCGGGCGAGCGCACCCAGCCGCGAGCGTGCCGGCATCGTCGTCGGAACCTCGAGTTCGCGGAGCGGTCCGGCGGTGACCGGTCCGACGCAGGCGGCGACAACCCGGTGCCGGAACGAGTGCAGCACCATCTCGATCATTCCGGTCTCCTTGGCGCGGGTCAGCAGCGAGGCCACCGCCGGTGCGCTGGTGAAGCTGACCGCGTCGAGACCGCCGGAAGCGATCAGTTCGATCATCCGGTCCATCGGGGCCTGGTCCTCGAGCGGCGTCCACCGGTAGACGGGGACGGCGATCACGTCGGCGCCCGCACAGCGCAGCACCTCGCAGAAGTCCGCGACCGGCTCCCACTCCGTGGTGGCGCCGTGCAACTGGACCGCGATGCGCTTGCCTTCGACACCCTCGCCGAGGAGGTGATCGAGTACTTCGGCCGACGACTCCGACGCGGGTGACCACTCTTCCCGCAGGTCCGCCGCCCGGATCGCCCCCTTTGCCTTGGGTCCGCGGGCCAGCAGCCGGCTGGAGGCCAGCGCCCGGCCCAGCTCCTCCGCTTCACCCCAGCCGTCCGCGGCCTCCATCCAGCCGCGGAAACCGATCCCGGTGGTCGCGACGACGATCTCCGGCGGGTTGTCGATGATCTGGCGCGTGACGCGCTCGAGTTCCGTGTCATCGGCCAACGGGATGATGCGGATGGCCGGAGCGTGCACCACGGTGGCACCCCGCCGCGTCAGCAGCGTGGCGAACTCTTCCGCACGCCGGGACGCCGTGATCCCGATCGTGAACCCGCACAGCGGCGTCGCGTCGTTCACGCGTGCGTGCTGTGGACCTGGACGACGCCGGCCCACACCCGCACGTCGTACACGGGCAGCCGCACCGACTCGTCGTCGAGGCAGCGACCGTCGACCAGCGAGAAAACCTGCTTGAGCAGCGGCGACGCCACGGTGGGCTCCCCGGCCCGGTCTCCAACGAGGCCGCGGGACATCACGGCGGCGCGCCCGAACGGGTCGATGTTGCCGACGGCGTGCAGGGATCCGTCCTCGAGAAGGAACAGTGCCACCTGCTCTCCGCCCCGCAGCAGCACCGCCACCCCGAGACCGGGGATCAGCTGGCTGAGCGGACACGCGGACGTCCATTCGAGACGGCCTGACTTGACGCTTTCGAACCTGGTTCCACTGGCACTGTGGACGTTCATGTCGACGACGGTCATCACAGTCCTCCTTCGGGCTGGTGTGTATCCGTTCTTGGATACATAGTTCGTGGTGGGTGTTTCCGCAGCGTTAAGCGGGGATTACTCCGATGTAGAAGCTGCGAATTTCGGCATTCCCATCAACACCGGAACCTTCCGGACACCCGTGTCGTCGAACGCGACGGTCGGATCGGCCTCGTCGGGCGCGTTGACGAACGAGACGAACCGCGACAGCTTCTCCGGGTCCTCGAGCACACCCGCCCACTCGTCCTTGTATCCCAGAACGTGCTTGGCCATGGCCGCCTCGAGATCGGCGGCGATACCCAGGCTGTCCTCGCACACCACGGCCTTGAGGTGGTCGAGTCCGCCTTCGAGGGACTCGACCCACGGAGCGGTGCGCTGGAGCCGGTCCGCGGTGCGGATGTAGAACATCAGGTACCGGTCGATGTAGCGGATCAGGGTCTCGTCGTCGAGCCCGCCCGCGAGCAGCTGGGCGTGCTTCGGGGACTGGCCGCCGTTACCACCGACGTACAGGTTCCAGCCGTTCTCGGTGGCGATGACGCCGACGTCCTTGCCGCGCGCCTCGGCGCATTCGCGGGCACAGCCCGACACACCGAACTTGATCTTGTGCGGGGACCGCAGACCGCGGTACCGGTTCTCCAGGTCGACCGCCATACCCACGGAGTCCTGCACGCCGTACCGGCACCAGGTGGATCCGACGCAGCTCTTCACGGTGCGCAGCGACTTGCCGTACGCCTGGCCCGACTCCATGCCCGCGTCGACGAGACGCTTCCAGATCGCGGGCAACTGCTCGACGCGCGCGCCGAACAGGTCGATGCGCTGACCGCCGGTGACTTTCGTGTACAGGCCGAAGTCGCGGGCCACCTCGCCGATGACGATGAGCTGCTCGGGCGTGCATTCGCCGCCGGGCATCCGCGGCACCACCGAGTAGGTGCCGTTCTTCTGGATGTTGGCCAGGAAGTGGTCGTTCGTGTCCTGCAGGCCAGCCTGGTTGCGGTGCAGAATGTGGTCCGAGTCGGTGGACGCCAGGATCGAGGCGACGACGGGCTTGCAGATGTCGCAGCCCGAGCCCGTTCCGTACTTCGAGATCAGCGCGGAGAACGTGCGTGTGTCGGTGGCCTGCACGATCTCGAACAGCTCGGCGCGGGACTGCTCGAAGTGCTCGCACAGCGCCTTCGACATCACCACTCCGGACGACGCGAGCAGCTGCTTGATGGTCGGCAGGCAGCCACCGCACGTGGTTCCGGCGTTGGTGCAGCTCTTGACCTGCGCGATGTCGCAGGCGCCGTCGGCGATGGCCCCGCAGATCGAGCCCTTGGTGACGCCGTTGCAGGAGCACACCTCGGCGTCGTCGGGCAGGGATCCGGCGCCGGGCTTCTCCCCCGCGGGCGAGATGAGCGAGGCCGGATCGCCGGGCAGTTCGCGGCCGACGAGGGGTCGCAGCGACGCGTACGCGGAGGCGTCGCCGACGAGGATGCCGCCGAGCAGCGTCTTCGCGTCGTCGGACACCACGAGCTTGGCGTAGGTGCCCTTGGCGGCGTCGCTGAGAACCACCTCCAGCGCGCCGGGGGTCTGAGCGTGGGCGTCGCCGAAGCTGGCGACGTCCACACCCATCAGCTTGAGCTTGGTGGACAGGTCGGCGCCCGGGAACTCCGCCGCCCCGCCCAGCAACCGGTCCGCGACGATCTCCGCGGTGGTGTAGCCGGGAGCGACGAGGCCGTAGCACCGGCCCTCCACCGCGGCGCACTCGCCGACCGCGTAGATGTTCTCGTCCGACGTGCGGCAACCGAGGTCGGTGATGATCCCGCCCCGCTCGCCGACCTCGAGTCCCGCGTCGCGGGCCAGCTGGTCCTGCGGCCGCACACCCGCGGAGAACACCAGCAGCGCGGCCTCGATCACCGAGCCGTCGGACAGTTCGACGCTGATCCCGTCCGGGCCCTCGGTGATGCCCGCGGTGCCGACGCCCGTGTGGACGGTGAGCCCCAGATCGGTGACGAGGTTGGCGAGCAGCGCGCCGCCGCCCTCGTCGACCTGCAGCGGCATCAGCCGGGGGGCGAACTCGACCACGTGCGGGGTCATGCCCATCAACTTGAGGGCGTTCGCGGCCTCGAGTCCGAGCAGGCCGCCGCCGACCACGACACCGACGGCGCCGGGACCGGCCGCGTCGGCACGCTTCCGGATGCCGTCGAGGTCGGCGAGCGTGCGGTAGACGAAGCACTCCGGCCGGTCGTGGCCGGGGATCGGCGGCACGAACGGATACGAACCGGTGGCCATCACGAGGGCGTCGTACCCGACGACCTCACCCGAATCGGTGGTGACCTTGCGGGACTCCCGGTCGATGGTCGCGGCCCTGCGGCCGATCCGGAGGTCGACGAGGGCGTCGTCCGGGTAGTCGTTACCCGCGAGCGCAAGCTCCTTGGGATCCCACGCCCCCACGTAGGAAGACAGTCCCACCCGGTCGTACGCGGGGAGAGGCTCCTCGCAGAGCACCGTCACCGACCAGTCGTCCGACTCGTCGCGTGCCCGCAACGCCTCGACGAATCGATGTCCGACCATTCCGTGCCCGATGACCACTGCTGACTTGCGGCTCATGCCGTCGCTCCTTCTAGCTGAATTACTCGAGTTCGTGCGGTACTGCCGGAGGTCACGCCGAGACGGACACCTTTTCGTCGTCGCCGTCGGTGACGGGGAGACCACGGGTGACGGACGGGCGGCGCAGGAAGACGAACCAGGTGACGAGGATGCAGGCGAGGTAGAAGGCGAGGAACACCCAGAACGCCATGGTCGCCGACTTCGCGGTGCCGCCGTAGGACGCGCGGAGCACCAGGTTGATTCCGACGCCGCCGAGGCCGCCGATGGCGCCGGCGAATCCGATGAGGGCACCGGACATCGCCCGCGACCACGCCGCCTTGGCCTCTCGGCTGACGCCTTCGAGCCCCTGCGCCTTGGCCTCGAAGATCGACGGGATCATCTTGTAGACCGAGCCGTTGCCGATGCCGGCCAGCAGGATCAGGGTGATGAAGCCGAACACGAACGCCACCAGTACTCCTGCGGTGGCCGCGCCGGGCGTGCCGTCGTCGACGGTGCCCGCGGTCACCAGCACTGCGGCGGCGAGCGCCATGGCGACGAACGTGTACAGCGTGATCTTGCCGCCGCCGATGCGGTCGGCGAGCTTGCCGCCCATCGGGCGGGCGATGGAGCCGAGCAGCGGTCCGATGAAGGCGATCTGCGCGGCGTGCAGTGCGGCCGCGGCGGGCGTGGCGCCACCGGCGAGGAAGTTGATCTGCAGCACCTGGCCGAACGCGAAGCTGAATCCGATGAACGATCCGAACGTGCCGATGTAGAGGAAGGCGATGACCCACGAGTCGGAGAACTTCAGCGCCTTGGCCATCGCCCGGAGATCGGACTTCTGGTTGCCGAGGTTGTCCATGAACAGGGCCGCTCCGACCGCGGCGACGGCGATGAAGACCAGGTAGACGGCGCACACGATCCAGGGGTCCGTGTTGCCCACGGTGGCGATCACGAGCAGACCGACGACCTGGATCACCGGGACACCGATGTTGCCGCCGCCCGCGTTGAGACCGAGTGCCCAGCCCTTGAGCCGCTGCGGGTAGAACGCGTTGATGTTCGTCATCGACGAGGCGAAGTTGCCGCCGCCGACGCCGGCGAGTGCCGCGACGAGGATGAACGTCGTGTACGACGCCCCCGGGTTCATCATCAGGTAGAGGGTGAACAGCGTCGGGACGAACAGGACGAGGGCGCTGAAGACGGTCCAGTTGCGGCCACCGAAGCGGGCCGTCGCGACCGTGTACGGGATCCGCAGGATCGAGCCGACGAGAGTGGGGACGGCGACGAGGAAGAACTTGCCCGCCGCGTCGATCCCGAAGACGTCGGTCGGCATGAACAGCACCATGACGGACCAGATCGACCAGACGGAGAAGCCGACGTGCTCAGCGACTACCGACCAGATCAGGTTCCGCTTGGCGATGTCCTTGCCGCCCGCCTCCCAGGCGTCGACGTCTTCCGCGTCCCAGTGCTCGATGTAGTGCTTCTTCACCCGGGCCTCCTCGTTGTGTGGGAGACCCAAAGGTAGAAAACCGGTGTTGCGGCGGTGCTGCGGTCGGTGACCGCAACGTCAACTGATCCTCACTTTTCAACTGGGGCGATGTGAGGTTTCCTGCATGTTTCCTAGACGTGTCGAAGAGCGTCCACAGGCTCCGATTCGACGTGCCAGCTGTCCTCGAGCATCCGCGGCTTGCACGCCTGGAACGCCGCTATGAGCAGGATCACCACGCCGAACGTCAGGAATGCGAACGATACGGTCCATCCGCCGGAGGCGTCGTGGAACACCCCGAACAGCAGCGGTCCCAGGCACGCGACGGCGTAGCCCACCCCCTGGGTGAAACCGGACAGCGTCGCCGAGCCGAGGTGGCTGCGCGTGCGGAGATTGATGAGCGTCAGAGACATGGGGAACGTGCTCGGTCCGAGACCGAGCAGCACGATCCACAGGATCGGTGCGCTCATCGGGGCGAACAGCAGTCCGCTGAAGGCGACCAGGTAGCAGATCGCGCATCCGATCACGATCGGGAACGGGTTGCGCATGCGGGCGCACAGCGTGGGGGCGCCGAACGCGGCGACGAGACCCATGAACGAGAACAGTCCCACCATGGCGCCGCCGAACGCCTCGCTCGCCCCGGCGTCGGAGAGGATGTCGGGAATCCAGGTGAACATCGAGTACGTGATCATCGACGTCATTCCGAACATGCCGGCCATCCCCCAGCCGACGGGCGACCGCCAGGCCTTCCCGTGCGGGCGATCGGCCTGCACACCCGCGGGCGGTTCCGCCGCGACGACCACGGTGCGACGTCGTTCCCGGGCGAGCAGGAGGATCCACGGCAGCGCCGCGGCGAAGCCGAGGAACGCCCAGACTCCGATCGAGAACCGCCAACCGAACGCCTCGGCGAGTGGGACGGCCACGAAGGCCGGCGCGATGGTGCCGATCTGCACCCCGACGATGTACACCGAACTCATCACGGCCAGCCGGTCGGAGAAGTACCGCTTGACCAGCGGCGGAATCACCACGTTGCCGATTCCCATGCCGGCCAGCGCGAGCGCCGACAACGCCAGCAACGACCAGGTGTCGCTCATCAGCGCCCTCGTGAGCATGCCGACTCCGGCCATCACCATCGCCACCAGCGCGGTCCGCTCCAGACCCCACCGCTTGGCGATGAGCGGCGTTCCCAGGCCGAACAGCGCGAACATCGCCGTCGGCACCATCCCGAACACTCCCACCACGGTGGGCGAGAATCCGATGTCCTCCCGGATCTGCGAGGCCAGCGGGGTGAACGAGGTCACCGCAAGTCTCAGTACGAGAGCCGACATGGCGATCGCGCAGAAGACGAGGAGGCGGCCGCGTAGAAGAGTCACGAGAGAAATCATAGGATGACAGGATGACCTTTGGAAAACCCGTGCGCCGCTCGAGTCTCATCTCACAGGTGACCGAGCAGCTGCGCGACGAGATCTGCAGTGGACGGTGGGCGGTGGGCGCGAAGATCCCCACCGAGCCGGCGCTGTCCGAACTCACCGGAACGGGACGCAACACCGTCCGTGAGGCAGTGCAGGCCCTCGTCCACACAGGGCTGCTGGAACGGCGGCAGGGATCGGGCACGTACGTCGTCGCGACCTCCGACGTCGGCGGCACGCTCGGCAAGTACTTCGCAGGCGCGCACGAGCGCGACGTCACGGAACTGCGGCAGGCACTCGACGTCACCGCGGCCGCCCTCGCCGCCCGGCGACGCACCCCGGACGACATCACCCGACTGCAGAGCCTGCTCGACGAGCGGTTCCGATGCTGGGCCGAGTCCGACACCGAGGCCGCCGTCGAGGCCGACGTCACCCTGCACCGCGCGATCGTCGAGGCGAGCCACAACGCCGTGTACCTCGAGTTCTACGACTCGCTGTTGCCGTCGATCGCCCAGACCGTCGACCGGCACGTGCACGCGACGGGGGCCGGATTCCACGACGAGCACCGGCACCTGATCCAGGCGATCGTCGACGGCGACGAGTCCGCGGCGACCACCGCCGCTCGCGACCTGTTCGCCGAACTGCTCACCAGCTAGAGCAGAAGGCGCACCACGTCGGCGGTGCGGGCGAGTCCGGGGAACGCCTCCGCGGTCGACCGCGGGTGCAGCACGTGGACGGCGAGCCGGAACAGGACCGCCCGCAGCAGCATCTGCGGCCACTCGGGCAGGTCTTCCCACCGCCCGATGAGGGCCTCGTCGGCCCCGCCCCAGGAGATGGCGTCCACCACCGCCACCGCCGCCGCCCAGGACGCCGGGCGCCAGTACGGCGTGATGTCGGTGATCCCCGGCGCCAACGCACCGGCGAACAGAACGGTGCCGAACAGGTCGCCGTGGACAAGCTGATCCGGGCACGTGACGGGCTTGCGCAGCGTCGCCAGCCCGGTGATCAGCTCGAGACTCTTGCGGCCGTCCGGGGACGGGGTCTCGAGCTGTTCGGCACCCTTCGCACTGCGCAGCGGGATCTTCTCCCACGCCGCCCGGTCCGCCGCCACGAACACGTCGACCTCCGCCCACGGCGCGACCGGGGGCTGCACCAGGAACCGGGGACGGTCGAGTTGCGAGGTGGCGGCGTGCAGCCGCCCCGACATCGACACGACCTCGTCGTGACGCGGTTCGGGTGTGCCCTCGATGAACGTGTCGGCGCGCCACCCGGACACCACGTACCTGCCGTCGGTGGAGCGCACGGGACGGGCGAGCCGCACGCCTTCCACCTCGAGCGTCTCGCGGACCTTGGCGGACCACGCGGCGCGCGCGTGGTCGGCGACGGCTGACAGGACTACGTCTCCACAGAGCCACCCGCCGTCCCAGTCCGCACCGAGTGGGATGGGCTCGACTTCCCGGAGGCCGAACGTGGAGCACACGTGCTGAGGGGGTTGGCCGGTGCTCACGTACTCAACGCTACCGCCGGGTGGGCCGGTGACAGCGCAAGGCGCGCTGGCCCGGCGACGTCAATCACGCCACCACCGGGCCGGCCGACGGGCAGGGGTCAGTAGACGGGCAGGCTCGTGTCCACCTGCTTCGCCCACGCGATCACGCCGCCCTGCAGATGGGTCGCGTCGGAGAACCCGGCCTTCTTCAGCGCGGCCAGCGCTTCCGCGGACCGGACGCCGGTCTTGCAGTGCAGCACGATCGGCTTGTTCTGCGGGAGCTCCGACAGCGCCTCCCCCGACAGGATGCGGTCCTTGGGGATCAGCACCGCACCGGGCAGGTGGACGATGTCCCATTCGACGGGCTCGCGCACGTCGATCAGTTCGATCTCCTTGCCGGAGTCGAGGAGGTCGCGCAGCTCCGTGGCCGTGATCGTCGAACCGGCCGCCGCGGCCTGCCCCTCGTCCGACACCACCCCGCAGAACGCGTCGTAGTCGATCAGTTCGGTGACGGGAGTCCGCGCCGGATCCCGGCGCAACGCGATGGTGCGGTACGTCATGTCGAGCGCGTCGTAGACCATCAGCCGTCCGAGCAGCGATTCGCCGATGCCGGTGATCAGCTTGACCGCCTCGGTGGCCATGATCGAGCCGATCGACGCGCACAGCACACCGAGCACGCCGCCCTCGGCGCACGACGGCACCATCCCCGGCGGGGGCGCCTCCGGGTACAGGTCGCGGTAGTTGAGTCCGCGGCCGTTCGGCGCGTCCTCCCAGAACACGGACGCCTGGCCTTCGAAGCGGTAGATCGAGCCCCACACGTACGGCTTGTGCGCGAGGACGGCAGCGTCGTTGACGAGGTACCGGGTGGCGAAGTTGTCGGTGCCGTCGAGGATCAGGTCGTACTGCTCGAACAGTTCGACGGCGTTGTCGGGCTCGAGCCGGAACTCGTGCAACCGGACGTCGACGTTGTCGTTGATCTCGCGGATCGAGTCGAGCGCACTCTCCCCCTTGGGGCGGCCGACGTCGGAGCGTCCGTGGATCACCTGGCGTTGCAGATTCGACATGTCGACCTCGTCGAACTCGACGATGCCGAGCGTCCCGACCCCCGCGGCGGCGAGGTACAGCAGCGCCGGTGAGCCGAGGCCGCCCGCGCCGATGACGAGGACCTTCGCGTTCTTCAGACGCTTCTGGCCGGCCATGCCGACGTCGGGAATGATCAGGTGCCTGCTGTACCGCGCCACCTCGTCGCGGGAAAGTTCGGCGTCCGGTTCCACCAGCGGCGGCAGCGCCTCGGTGGTCTTCACAGAACGGTCAAGCGACACGGCCCACTCCTGACGATTGCGCGACGGCTTCCGATGTGTCGGACAGCATTGACTTCAACGCCCCGACAAGGTCCATTCTTCCCCTCCCGCCCGCAGTCGCGCGGGACCGGTCCAGACTCATGCCCGTGGGAAGGGCCAGGGATTGAAATGGCAGGTCAGCCCATTCATCGGCACGACACCCTCGGGGTCGAGCTGGGCGATGTCGTTGTTGGCCGTCCCGAACGTCTGCTGCATCATCACCGGCGCGAGGCCGCCCTCGGTCTCGCACGGCTGATGGTCCTGATAGCCGATGGCGTGCCCGACCTCGTGGTTGATCTGGTACTGCCGGTACGACCCGATGTCGCCCTGGAACGCGATGGCGCCGCGCACCCAGCGCGGCTCGTTGAGGACGACACGGTCGATGCCCGGGTTGTAACAGGACACCTCCAACTGGATGTCGTAGCCACACGCCTCGCGAATGGTCATCTGCGACGTCAGCGACACCCGGAAGTCGGGATCCCCCTGGTCGACGCGCCGGAACGCGAAACGTGGGTCCTTCGTCCAGCTCTTCGGATTCGACAGCGTCTGGTCGACCATCCGGCCGAACGACTCGTCGCCGCCGAATCCGGACGTGTCGACGCCGTCCTCGATCTCGACGCTGTACGTGAATTCGCGTTCGGTCCCCTGCCCGACCTTGGTCCCGTTGCCGGGAACCACGTGCCAGGTGCCGGCGCCCACCGCCGTGAACGGACCGCCCTCGGGCAACGCGCCCGAGGGAAGTTCGGCGGCGAAGTTTCCGTCGGCCTCCGGCGGGACCCCGATGACGCTGGAA
Organism: Rhodococcus sp. USK10; assembly: GCF_019378875.1. NCBI lineage: Bacteria > Bacillati > Actinomycetota > Actinomycetes > Mycobacteriales > Nocardiaceae > Rhodococcus > Rhodococcus sp. USK10. The sequence continues at coordinate 7,694,110 of NZ_CP076048.1, read as the reverse complement.
CCGTCGGTGTCGCGGGACAGGGTGCCGAATCCGGGGGAATCGGTCTCCGCTGTCGTCTCGCCGCCGCCGGTGTCCCGGACCGCGTCGAACACGACGAGCACGGTGACCACCAGCAGGATCGGAATCGCGTACGCCCGCCAGCCGTAGGTGGAGACGAACCGGCCGACCCGGCTCTGCTTCCGGGCCTGCCGTTCGGGGCGCGGGTTGCGGGGACGGCCGACGTCGCGGCTGGTCGGGTCCCATTGCGCGCGGAGCGGCTGATGCGACTGCGCCTCCGGTGCCGACTGGGAGGCGCGGGGACCGACGTCACGTTGGTCGATGCTTCGCGGTCGTCGCTCCCCGTCCTCGGAACTCTGGGGAGCCCGGCCGCGAACACGCGGTCCTCCTCGGTCAGTCACGCAGCCCAGAATCTCACAGTCCGGCACCGCCTCGTCCCAGTGCACCGTCCCCAGGTCATTCGGCGTGTCACGGGAACGCGACCCGCAACGTCGCGGCTACCCGGGTCACCAGGTGCCCCGAACCCCTGGGGTACCCCAGTTACCGGGCAGGCAATATCCTTGACCGGGCGAGTCCTGCGAGTCCACCATGAACGGTTCACTACGCGCGGGTATCGTTCACACAGTTACACAGAATGTGACGCGGAATACTTGTGCAGATTGGAAGCGCTATGACTGAACTCGCGGATCGGACGAACTCCGATCGCGATGCCAACACCGGAAAGGGCACCGGGGCCCGTCGCAGCACGCGACTCCCCCGCGACGCCCGGCGACTGCAGCTACTCGCCGCAGCCAGCGAGGTCTTCGTCACACGCGGATACCACGCTGCCGGTATGGACGAGATCGCCGAGTGCGCCGGTGTGAGCAAGCCCGTCCTCTACCAGCACTTCCCCGGCAAGCTCGAGCTGTACGTGGCCGTGCTGCAGAGCTATGTCGACAGCCTGATCTCGGGTGTCCGGCAGGCGCTGCGCTCCACCACCGACAACAAGCAGCGTGTCCGCGCCGCGGTGCAGGCGTTCTTCGACTTCGTCGACAACGACTCGCAGGGCTTCCGGCTCGTGTTCGAGTCCGACCTCATGGGTGAGCCGCAGGTGCAGAGCCGCGTCGAGCAGGCCACCGAGGCGTGCGTCGACGCCGTGTTCGACCTCGTCAGCCACGACTCCGGTCTCGACCCCTACCGGGCCCGCATCCTCGCCGTCGGCCTCGTCGGCGCCAGCCAGTTCACCGCGCGGTACTGGCTCGAGGCGGCGCGCCCGATCCCGAAGGAAGAAGCGGTCGACACGACGGTCACGCTCGCGTGGGGCGGTCTGTCCCGCGTGCCGCTGCATCCCGAACAGCGCTGATATCCCACGAGAAAGGGCCCGCAGTCGATTCGACTGCGGGCCCTTTCCCGTGTGTTCACGTGGTCGGAGCGACTCCGACTGCGTTCACTTCGTCGGTGCGAACCCGACCTTGCGGATATCGGACGGGCCGATCTCCACGTAGGCGATCTTGCTGGACTGGATGAGGTACTTACGCCCCTTGTCGTCTTCCAGAGACAAGATCCCGTCGCCACCGGTGAGGGCGCCCGAGACCAATGTCTCGACCTCGTCCGGGGTCTGCTCGCTGCTGACGATGAGCTCACGCGGGCTGTCGATTACACCGATCTTGACCTCCACGGTCAACCTCCGAACTCTCCGAGAAACATCAGCTGTCCTGGCCAGGCTAATGCAGTGGCCGCCGCCGGTGCGCGTCTGTGGGCTGTGCCCTGAGCGAACACGCCCGACGGCGGTGCCGTCCAGACCAGGCCCGACGGCGTGCCGTCTAGACGAGCCCCAGCACGGCCATGCGTTCGGCGTGCATCTCCTGCATGCGGTCGAACAGTGCGACGACGCCGTTGAGGTCGCCGGACGCGGAAATGACGAGTTCGGTCAGCGCCTCCCGCTGCGCCAGGACGAACTGCGCCTGGGTGATGGCCTCGCCGAGCAGTCGCCTGCCCCACAGCATGAGGCGGTCCTTGTCGCGGTTGCTGGCCTTGATCGCCTGCTGCACCTCATGGACGACGAACTCGGAGTGGCCGGTCTGCGAGAGCACCTCCTCGATGGTCCGCGAGACCTCGGCGGGCATCGAGTGGCCGATCTCGCGGTAGAAGTCGGCAGCGATCCCGTCGCCGACGTACGCCTTCACCAGTGCCTCGAGCCACGTCGAGGGGGTGGTGGACGCGTGGTAGTTGTCGAGGGCGCGGACGAACGGATCCATCGCCTCGAAGATGTCGAAGCCGAGTGCGGTCAGCGCCTTCTCGAGCATCTCGAAGTGGCCCATCTCGGCGGCCGCCATGCTTGCGAGCGCCACTTTGCCCTGCAGGGTCCGCGCCATCTGCGCGTCCTCGGACAGCCGGTAGAACGCGGAGATCTCGCCGTATGCGAGGACCGCGAAGAGTTCACTGACACCGGGGTGATCAGCGGGAATAGTGGAATCAGTGGATGCAGGGGTGTTGGGCTCCATGGCGCCACAGCCTAGTGCGTCGGGCAGTGATGTTTGCCATGCGTAACCAGTTGTGGAGCGTTCTCCGGCTACAATGAACGTGGGCAACCGCTCGTCACCACGTTCGTCTCCATAGAGAACGCGGTTCGAGTGATGATCTATCACGATCCGATCGGCGGTTCCCACCGATAATGTGCGCGCACCTGATCGACGGTCCCAGCCGCGCCTCGCCGAAATCGTCGATTTCTGCGCTGAGGCAGAGGCAGGATCGACTCGGAAGAGGACATCGACGAGCGTCGACTGGGAAATCGGGCCGACCAGCGGCCTGGCCCTTACCTCGTGCGTGCGTGCAGCTACGAGGAAGGCCAGACCCCTGAGCAAGATCACTGTCGACCATGAAGACGACGCCACCGAGACCACGCTGTCGGCGCAACTCGACTCCACGCACGTCGCCCCCACTTTCGCCGAACTCGGAGTTCGCGACGAGATCGTCCGCGCTCTCGACGAGATCGGCATCGAGCGGACGTTCGCCATCCAGGAGCTGACGCTCCCCCTCGCCCTCGCCGGCGACGACCTGATCGGTCAGGCCCGCACGGGCATGGGCAAGACTTTCGGTTTCGGCGTCCCGCTGCTCCACCGCATCTCCACCGGCACCACCGGGACGGCCGCACTCGACGGCACTCCCCGCGCGCTGGTCATCGTCCCGACCCGCGAGCTGTGCATCCAGGTCACCAAGGACCTCGAGGGTGCCGCGAAGTACCTGAAGGGCGAGAAGAACAAGCCGCTCGAGGTCCTCGCCATCTACGGTGGCCGCCCGTACGAGACCCAGATCGCGACGCTCCAGAAGGGCGCCGACGTCGTCGTGGGCACCCCCGGCCGTCTGCTCGACCTCGCCAACCAGGGTCATCTGATCCTCGGCAAGGTGGAGGTGCTCGTTCTCGACGAGGCCGACGAGATGCTCGACCTCGGCTTCCTGCCCGACATCGAGCGCATTCTGAACATGGTGCCGGACAAGCGCCAGACGATGCTGTTCTCGGCGACCATGCCGGGACCGATCATCACGCTCGCCCGCACGTTCCTCACCCAGCCGACGCACATCCGCGCCGAGCAGGCCGACGACTCGGCGGTCCACGACCGCACGAGCCAGCACATCTACCGGGCGCACGCGCTCGACAAGGCGGAGATGGTGGCCCGCGTGCTGCAGGCCGACGGCCGCGGCGCGACGATGATCTTCACCCGCACCAAGCGGACCGCGCAGAAGGTGTCGGACGAACTCGCCGAGCGCGGTTTCGCCGTCGGTTCCGTGCACGGCGACCTCAACCAGGTTGCCCGAGAGAAGGCCCTCAAGGCGTTCCGGTCCGGCAAGATCGACGTGCTCGTCGCGACGGACGTCGCGGCCCGCGGTATCGACATCGACGACGTCACCCACGTCATCAACTACCAGTGCCCCGAGGACGAGAAGACGTATGTCCACCGGATCGGCCGCACCGGTCGCGCGGGCCGCACCGGCATCGCCGTGACGCTCGTGGACTGGGACGACATCCCCCGCTGGCAGCTCATCGACAAGGCTCTCGGCCTCGGTATCCCGGATCCGGTCGAGACGTACTCGAGTTCCCCGCACCTGTACGAGGAACTGTCGATCCCGGCCGAGGCGACCGGCACGATCAAGCGCCCCCGGGTCGAGAAGGCCGCGCCCGCGCAGAGCGAGAACACCGATACCGAGCAGGGCGAGAAGGCCGAGCGCACGGAGCGTCCGGCACGCACCCGCACCCGTCGCCGCACGCGTGGTGGCCGTCCCGCGGATTCCGTGGGCCCCAAGTCGCCGGAGCCGACGGCACCCGAGTCCGCAGCGCCGAGCACGGACGCCGACGGCGAGGGTTCCAAGCCCCGCCGGCGCCGGCGCCGCCGGACCACGAAGGTCGGCGCCGCCGCGACGAACGCGGAGTAACCAACCACCGTGCTCGCACCTGAGCGGCGCTCGCGCGCCGATCTCGTCGTCGCTGCCGGAATCGCCGTCGCGGTCGTGGTCGCCCTCACCGTGGTGTGGTTCCGCAGCGATGCCCGGGGCACCACCTCGGTCACCGCCGCCGAGCCGCCGCCCGCGCTCGTCACGGCCCTGACGGTCCCGGAGACACTGAGCCCGATCTGGGACTCCGCCAGTTCCGCCACCACCGCGCCTCTCGTCGTCGGCGGTGCCGTCGTCACCGCCGAGGGCGGCGACGTCGTGGGCCGGGACCGGATGTCGGGTACCGAGCTGTGGCGGTACGAGCGTGACCTCGACCTGTGTGGTGTGACGGCGTCGTGGGAGAAGGTCGTGGCCGTCTACCGCGACGACCGCGGATGCTCCCAGGTCACCGAACTCGACGGCGGCACCGGTGAGCGTTTGGCGCAGCGGAACAGCGACGCCGATCCCGCGGTGACGCTGACGGCCGACGGAACCTATGTGGCGTCCCTCGGCGACCGCCGTCTGGAACTGTGGCGCTCCGACCTCGTGCGCACCGTCGAGTACGGGCGGGTGGACGCGCCGGTGAACCCCAAGAAGCAGCCCCGCAGCGGATGCACGCTGATCGACGCCGGTTCGAGCAGCAGCAAGCTGTCCGTGCTCGAGCGCTGCCCCGGCGAGGTGGCCGATCGGCTGACGGTCATGAATCCCTCGCCGAAGGACAATCAGGAACCCGAGGAGTACGGGTCCAGCGTCCTGGCGGGTGTCGACGCCGGCGTCCAGGGTGCGCGGATCCTCGGGGTGTCGGGCGAGACCACGGCCGTCTATCTGCCCGCGGGCAGGACGACCGGACCACGGATCGGCTTGTTCGACGGCACCGGCAACGCCGTGTCCGAATACGCGCTCGCCCTGAAGATCGGACCGGATCCGGTCACGTCGGCGAGCAGTTCGATCGTCACCTGGTGGACCGGTTCGGATGTCGTCGCGCTCGGCGCGTCCGATCTCGTTCCCCGCTGGACCTTCCCCGGCGCTCTCGGCCCGGGCGCCGTGATGGCCGGGAACCTGCTGGTTCCGGTGGAATCCGGGATCGCCGTGCTCGATCTGTCGAACGGCGCGTTGCTGCGCACGATCCCCGTCGCGCGGGATACCACGACCGGGCCGATCACCACGACCGTGGCGGGCGACGTCGTGCTCGAACAGCGCGGCGACGGTGTGGCGGCGCTGCGCTGAGCTCGTCGCTCAGGCGGGTTCGGCGAACACCACGAGGTAGCCGTCGAGATCGCGGAGCCAGATCTCGCGATGTCCTGCATTGGGATTGACGTGCACGTCCGTGACCACGTCGGCTGCCGCCTTCCGCACCCGCGCGACGGTGCCGTCGAAGTCGGTCGTCTCGAACCAGATCGCCACTCCGTTTCCCCGCGCAAGCGACGGATCTCCGATGGTGCCGTGGTGGTGGCCCTCGTCGAGTCGGTGCAGTTGCAGGATCATGTGCCCGTCGACGATGAGTTGCTCGTAGTCCTGTCCACCGTGGCCGCTGCGCGCGTTCAGGACCTTCCGGTACCACTCGCCTGCCCGTTGGACGTCGTCGACGGCGAGGAGCGGCTGAGCGCGCATCGTCAGGGTGTTGTTCCGAGGCGTGTCCGTCATGGGCCCGACGTTAGCGCCGGGCACCGCGCCGCACTTGGACGAATGGGCACACCGCTCTCCCGTCAGCGGAAGGTGGCGCGGTACGCGGAAGGTGAGACGCCGACGGTGCGCGCGAGGTGTTGCCGCAAGGAGGTCGCGGTGCCGAATCCCGCGGCCCCGGCCACGTCGTCCACCGGCAGGTCGGTGTTCTCCAGCAGTTCACGGGCGCGGATGATCCGCTGCTCGAGAATCCACTGCGTCGGCGACATCCCCGTCTCGGCGCGGAATCGCCGGGTGAACGTGCGCACGCTCATCGACTCCCCCGCGGCCAGTTCCCGCAGCGACAGCGGCTGATCGAGCCGGGCCAGCGCCCGAGCCCGCGCTCCCGACGTCGACGCACCGTCGGCCTCCGGGACGGGCGTGGTGACGAACTGCGCCTGGCCGCCGCTGCGATGAGGCGGCACGACCGTTCCGCGCGCCACCTCGTTGGCCACCGACGCACCGTGGTCGACACGAATCATGTACAGGCACAGATCGATTCCGGAGGCGACGCCGGCGGCGGTGAGTACGGGGCCGTCGTGGGTGTAGAGCACGCCGGGGTCCAGGTGCACGTCCGGGTAGAGCCTCCGGAACGCGTCCGCCGACTTCCAGTGCGTCGTGGCACGCCGGTTCTCCAGCAGGCCGGCGGCCGCGAGGACGAACGAACCCGTGCAGATCGAGGCCACCCGGGTGCCCGGCCGGATGTGTGCGAAGGCGTCCGCGAGGTGGCGGGGCAGCCCGCCGTCCGCCGGCGGGTCGTAATCCTGGTCGGATGCCGGGACGACGACCGTGTCGGCGGTGCCGAGCAGCGCCGGGCCGTGCTCGACCGACAGCGTCACGTCGGTGTCGGTCCGGACGGGGCCGGGAGCGAGGGCGCACGTGAGGACCTCGTACAGCGGTTCGCCGTCCCGCGATCGCGCTTCGCCGAACAGTCGGTGGACGATTCCGAACTCGATCGGGAGCAGGCCGTCGCGCACGAACACGACGACGCGATGCCGTCGCCCGGCCCGTTCGTCTGCCGTTGTGGACATGGCCCGATTATTTCACATAGTGTCTCACCGGCCACTGGTGCGGCGACGTACGCGGATCCATGATCGGAAGGGTCGAAGGCGACCGAGCGAAAGGTGGACCATGAAGATCCTGTGGGTATCGGCACATCCCGAACCGAAGTCCCTGAACGCGGCACTGCGCAGTGATGCCCTCGTGGCTCTGCGCGGCGCCGGCCACGAGATCCGGACCTCCGACCTGTACGAGATGCGATGGAACCCCGTCGTGACCGCGGACGACTTCGCGCACGATCCGACCGGCCGCCTCCTGGTCGGGGCGCGGTCCGGGCGGGCACTGGCCGAGGGCACCCTGGCTCCCGACATCCTCGCCGAGCAGCGCAAACTCGGGTGGGCCGACGCGGTGATAGTGCAGTTCCCGCTGTGGTGGTACGGCATGCCCGCGATCCTCAAGGGCTGGTTCGACCGGGTGTTCGTCGAAGGCTACGGATACGGGATGCGCCGAGAGGACGGTTCCACCCGGCGGTACGGCGAGGGGACCCTGGCCGGCAAGCGGGCGATGACCGTCGTCAGTTTCGGCGGCAGCGCCGACAGCGCGGGCCCACGCGGAATCAACGGCCCGATGGACGAGGTCCTGTTCCCCATCCACCACGGAATCTTCTGGTACACGGGGATGTCCGTGCTGCCGCCCGTCCTGATCGACAGCGCGGACCGGTTGCCCGCCGAGCACTACCCCGGCGTCGCGGCCCGCCTGATCGAGCGCCTGTCCGGCCTGTTCACCGACACGCCGCTGCCCTTCCGCTCACAGAACGGCGGCGACTACGACGACCGGTTCGTGCTCCGCGAGGACCGGGCACCCGGCGTCACGGGACTGCGCGCCCACTACGCCGACGCGGAATCCGGGACGTGCGGACCGGAGGCCGAACTCCCCACCCACTGCGCGGTGTAACGTGTTCTAATTCACGGCATGGCAACCTACGTGATCACCGGCGCGGCCTCGGGCATCGGGGCGGCGAGTCGCCGCACCCTCGAGGCCGGCGGCCACACCGTCATCGGCGTCGACCTCGCACACACCGACGTGACAGCCGACCTGTCGACCCCCGGCGGCCGGGCCGCGGCGGCCGCCGCCGTGACCGAAAGGAGCGGCGGCGTCGTGGACGGCCTCGTCTGCTGCGCCGGACTCGGATCGCTGTCCCACGTCCCCGGCGGCAAGCTGATCGCCGTCAACTATTTCGGGGCCGTGGAACTCGTGATGTCCCTGAAGCCCGCGCTCGAACGCGCCGACGGCGCCTCGGTGGTAGTGATCTCGTCGAGCAGCACCACCACCCAGCCCGGAGTTCCCGAAGATCTGGTGACCGCGTGCCTGCGCGGCGACGAGGCGGAGGCGGTGCGGATCGGCGACGAGGTGACCGCCATCCCCGCGTACCCGGCGTCCAAGCTGGCGCTGGCCTGGTGGATCAGGCGAGAAGCGGTGCGGCCCGACTGGATCGGCAACGGAATTCGACTCAACGCGATCGCGCCGGGCATGATCGACACGCCGATGACCAACGGGGACGACCTCGACCCCGAACTGGCGAAGGCCCTCGACTTCTATCCGGTGCCGCTCGGCAGACGCGGCCGCCCGGACGAGATCGCCGCACTCGTCGAATTCCTGCTCGGACCGGGGTCGACACTGTTCTGCGGAAGCGTCGTGTTCGCCGACGGAGGCACGGATGCCCAACTACGCCAACAGGATTGGCCCGCCGCGTGGAATCCCACGCCGGACGAACTTACTCGGCACTTCCAGGCGAAAACGTAGCGAGTTCGGATCCCGCCCAGTGCTTGGCGAGGTTCTCGGCGAGGTCCCGGTACGCCTGGGCACCCTTATTCTTGCGCCCCGCCAGGACCGTGGCACCCGACGCCGTCGCCTCCGCGAACCGCACCGTCCGCGGGATCGGCGGCGCGAGGACCGGCAGGTTGTAGCGATCGGACACATCGGACAGCACGTCCCGGCTGTGGGTCGTGCGCGCGTCGTACAGCGTCGGCAGCGCGCCGAGCAGCACCAGGTCGGGGTTGGTGATCTGTTGCACCTCGGTGACCGTCCGCAACAACTGCCCCACACCACGGTGGGCGAGCGTCTCGCACTGCAGCGGCACCAGTACCGACTGCGCCGCCGTGAGCCCGTTGAGCGTGAGCACACCGAGCGACGGCGGACAGTCGATGATGACCGTGTCGTAGTCGTCCAGCAGCGGCGCCAGAGCGCGCTTGAGCGCGAACTCACGACCGGGACGCATGAGCAGCAACGCTTCCGCGCCCGCGAGGTCGATCGTCGCGGGCAGGAGCGCGACCCCGTCCTCGGTGTCGATCACCGCTTCGCGCGCCCCCAGATCACCCGTCAGCACCTCGTGGACGGAGGCGTCCAGGCGGTCCGGGTTGTGCCCCAGGGAGAAGGTCAGGCACCCCTGCGGGTCGAGATCCACCACCAGAACCTTCTGGCCCAGCCCGACGAGCGCTGCGCCGAGAGAGGCGACCGTGGTGGTCTTCGCGACCCCACCCTTCTGATTTGCCACTGCAAGAACCGTTGTCACGGCTCGATCCTTACCTACTTCGCTGCCGGAGGCGAGCCATACACGCAGATTGACTGACATGATGGATGGATGCCACCCAGTGATTCGCCGCGCGGCCGCCGGATCGTCCTCCTCCGGCACGGCGAAACGGAATGGGCCCGTTGGGGCAAACACACCGGCCGGACCGACGTCCACCTCACCGAACTGGGTGAAGCCCAGGCGCGGCAGGTGGGCCCGGCAATGGATGCCCTCGCCCTGCGCGACCCCCTCGTCATCGTCAGCCCGCGGCAACGCGCCCAGGAGACGGCGCAGCTGGCGGGTTTGAAAATTCAGCGCACCTGGGACGCGCTCGCCGAATGGGACTACGGCATCTACGAAGGCATGACGACGCCCGAGATCAGGCAGCAGGTGCCGGACTGGACCGTGTGGACGCACCCGTGTCCGCGCGGCGAACAGGCCGAGCAGGTACATACCCGCTGCGACCTCGTCCTGTCCGTCGCGCATTCCCAACTCGTCGACCGCGACGTGATCCTCGTCGGGCACGGCCACTTCTCCCGCGCGCTCATCGCCCGCTGGGCGGAGCTTCCCATCAGCGAGGGGCGACGGTTCGCCATGTCACCCGGCGCGTACTCCGTCCTCGGCTTCGAGCACGGGGCGCAACAGGTGGTCAGCCACAACGTGACGACGGAAGGTGCCCGATGATCAGACGCGCTGTACCCGAGGACGTCTCCGCGATCACCGCGATGATCTACGAACTGGCCGAACACCAGCGGGCCCGCGACAAGTGCACCGTCACCGACGACCAGATAGACGACGCCCTGTTCGGTCCGCAGCCGTCCACGTTCGCCCACGTCGCGACGAACGACGACGACCGGGTCGTCGGGATCGCGGTGTGGTTCCGGAACTTCTCCACCTGGGACGGAACGCACGGCATCTACCTCGAGGACCTGTTCGTCAGCCCGTCCGAACGCGGTTCCGGTCACGGCAAGGCTCTGCTCGCCACGCTCGCGAAGGAGTGCGTCGACAACGGCTACACGCGGCTGTCGTGGTCGGTGGTCAACTGGAACAAGCCGTCGATCGCGTTCTACGAGTCCCTCGACGCGCACCCGCAGGACGAGTGGACCACGTACCGGCTCACCGGGGATCCGCTCGGCCGCCTCGCGTCCGAGGTGAGTTAGCGCTCCGCGCGAGGTGAGTCAGCGCTCCGACGGGTTGTCGGCGTCGGCTTCCTCGCCGTACTCGGCCGCCATCCATTTCGACGTCGGGCTGCTGAACAGGCACCCGAGGGCTCCCACCACGACGACGCCGAGCAGCACACCGAAGAACGGCTGGTGCGAATCGGTGAGCAGCGACCACGCCACGGGAAGCAGAAGCAGTTGGGCGACGATCGCGATCGCCCGCCCCCAGCGCCTGCCGAAGATCAGGGCGAGCCCGGCAGCGAGCACGGCGCCACCGAGAATGGCGAACCAGGCCGCGGTGCCGTATCCGCTGCTGACGCTCTGGTCGTGCCCGAGCAGCCCCCGGACGACCAGCACCACGGCGACACCGACCGCCACCGCGCCCTCGAGCGACACCAGGGCGCCCGCCGCGCGGACCGTGGTGGGCGTGGACTTGCTGAGAGACGGCTTCGGCACGTCGGCCAGCCTAGAACACCCAGCCGCCGGCGGCCTCGGACGGTGACTCGTGCCGCCCCGGCTAGGCTTGGGCCCCGTGCGCGCGCTGCTGATCGTCAACCCCAATGCCACATCGACGACCCCGGCCGGGCGGGACCTGCTCGCGCACGCGCTGTCGAGCCGGGTGCGGTTGACAGTCGCGCACACGACGCACCGTGGGCACGCCGCCGAACTGGCGCAGCAGGCCTGCATCGACGGGATGGGCCTGATCATCGTCCACGGCGGCGACGGCACCGTGAACGAGGTGGTCAACGGGCTGCTCGGCACCCCGGACCCGAAGTCGATGAGCGCGGTGACGGTGGGGCCGATCCCCCCGATCGCCGTCGTCCCCGGCGGGTCGGCGAACGTGTTCGCCCGCTCGCTCGGCATCGCGCCCGACCCGGTGGACGCCACCAACCAGCTCATCGATCTCCTCTCCAACAGGCAGCGTCGCCGGATCGGACTCGCCCACTGCGACCACCGCTGGTTCACGTTCAACGCGGGCGTCGGCTGGGACGCCCAGGTGTGTGAGGCCGTCGACATGCACCGCAAGAACGGGCGCCCCGCCACACCGGCGCAATACGTCCGCGCGGCGGTGCGCGTGTTCTTCCGGTCGAAGTACGCGGAGCCGACCCTCACCGTCGAGGTTCCCGACCGCGATCCGGTCGAGGGCGTTCATTACGCCTTCGTGTCGAACGCGAGTCCCTGGACGTATCTGAACAAGCGGGAAGTCCACACCAATCCCGACACCACTTACGACACCGGCCTCGGTGTGTTCGCGATGCGGTCCACCGCGATCCTCACCACCCTGCGGGTGGCCCGCCAACTGCTGTCGCCCGGCACCCGCCCGAAGGCGAAGAAACTCGTCCGGGTCGACGACGTTCCGTGCGTGCGGATCTCCGCGTCGGAGCCGATCGGACTGCAGATGGACGGCGACTACATCGGACTTCGGAACGTAGTGGAGTTCGTTTCGGTGCCCGACGCGCTGGATGTCGTCGCGCCGCCGCGACCCTGAGCAATTCTCGAGAATCCCCGTTTTCACCTAGCGGGAAGCACCGGCGCAGGGTAAAAAGGACGGCGCGCCTCGAAGGGCAGCCTAACTACGTGAGCTCCCCCACGGTGCGGCGGTTTTCTATTGACATCCCGCCAGTTCGTGAAAGCATTCACAAGCAACAGTGCGGAAACATTCTCTACGCACACATGAACTCATGAAGACGAAACGGTGCACGACGCACCCAGTTAAGGAGCAGAAGGATGGACTGGCGCCACAAGGCAATCTGTCGCGACGAAGACCCCGAGTTGTTCTTCCCTGTGGGCAACAGCGGTCCGGCTCTCGCGCAGATTGCTGATGCCAAGGTTGTCTGCAACCGCTGCCCGGTGACCGCCGATTGCCTCTCGTGGGCACTCGAGTCGGGCCAGGACGCCGGTGTGTGGGGCGGCATGAGCGAAGACGAGCGTCGCGCACTCAAGCGCCGCAACGCTCGGACGCGTGCCCGCACCACCGTCTGATACTTCAGAAGGAGACGGGCCCGGCACCACATGGTGCCGGGCCTTTTGCTTGCCCGCCGGTCAGTACCGCGGTCCACGACGGCCCAGCGGTACGCGTAACACGGCATCCGTTCCACCCTCCGCCCCCGGGTGCAGCCCGAGCGAACCGTTCAGCTCGGCGGCCACCAGGGTCCGGACGATCTGCAGACCGAGCCGGTCGGACCGCTCGAGGCTGAAACCGGGCGGCAATCCCCTGCCGTTGTCGTGGATCACGACGTCCAGCCAGCGCGCCGACCGCTCAGCCTTCATGGTGACCGTGCCGGCCGCGCCCGGCTCGAAGGCGTGCTCGATCGCGTTCTGCACGAGTTCGGTCAGAACCATCACCAGCGGGGTGGCCCGCTCCGCGGAGAACACCCCGAAGCTGCCCTCCCGGCGGACCTTGATCGGCGTGCTCACCGTCGCCACGTCGGACAGGATCGGCACGAGCCGGTCGACGACCTCGTCGAGGTCCACCTCCTCGTCCACCGACATCGACAGCGTGTCGTGCACGAGGGCGATCGACGTGACACGTCGCACCGATTCGCTGAGCGCCTGACGGGCCTCCTCGTTGTTGGTACGGCGGGCCTGCAGCCGCAGCAGCGCCGCCACGGTCTGCAGATTGTTCTTCACCCTGTGGTGGATCTCGCGGATCGTCGCATCCTTGCTGAGCAGGGCACGATCCCGCCTCTTCACCTCCGTGACGTCCCGCACGACGACGGCGGCGCCGACCCGCTTCCCGCCGGGCTTGAGAACCAGGGCCCGCAGCAGGACGGTCGCTCCCCTGGCCTCGATCTCCATCCGGCGACCCGGCTTGTCGGCGATCGTGTCGCGGATGTACCCGGCGACCTCCTGCGACTCGAACGGATCCGTCACGAGTGATCGCGTGGTGGCGGCGAGGTTCTGGCCGATCAGGTCCGAGCTCAGACCCATCCGGTGGTACGCAGACAGCGCGTTGGGACTGGCGTAGACGACGCTGCCGTCGGTGTCCAGGCGGATGAAGCCGTCGCCGGCGCGGGGGCTCGAGTTGGTGTCCGAGCGGGCCTCACGGATCGGGAACGTGCCGTCGCTGATCATCTGGCACAGGTCCTCGGCGCAGTCGAGATACGCGACCTCGAGCGGACTCTGCGCCCGCTGGTGCGACAGGTTGGTGTCGCGGCTCAGGACGGCGATCACCTCGCCGTTCCACCGGACGGGGACCGCTTCGCCGCGGGGCGGCAAACCCGCGTGCCCGCCGCCGTCCTCGGGGCGCACGACGTTGCCCTCGAGCAACGCCTGCAGCACCTGCGGGTGTTCCGACTCAGACACGACTGTCCCGACGACGTCCTCCGGGAACGCGGTCGACGCAGTGGTGGGCCTGCAGTGCGCGACGCAGATCACGGTGCCGGCCGGGTTGGTGGCCGCGGAGTCCGCGCCGACCCACAGCAGAACGTCCGCGAAGGAGAGGTCGGCGAGCAACTGCCATTCGCCGACGACGCGCTGGAGGTGGTCGACGGCCTCGCCGGGCAGGTCGGTGTGTTCGGCGAGGAGATCGCTCAGGGTCGACATCGTGGGGTGTGTCAGTCAGCTCAGGAGATGACTGCGATGAGGTCACCCTGCTGGATCACGTCCCCGACCTTGACGTCCACCGAGGTAACCGTGCCGGGCTCTTCGGCGATGACGGGGATTTCCATCTTCATCGACTCGAGGATGACGAGGGTGTCGCCTTCCTTCACCTCGTCACCCGCGCTCACCACAACCTGATACACCGTCGAAACCATTTCGGCGCGCACGTCTTCTGCCATTGTGATCCTTCACTCCCGGGTGTCGAGAAAGCCCTGTTGCAAGGACACCCAACCACACGTGGAAGACTGTGGTGAAAAGAAGGGAGATCTACTCATGGGTAAGCGTGGTCGTAAGAAGCGCAGTCGCAAGGGCAACGCCGCAAACCACGGCAAGCGTCCCAACGCCTGACGCGCCGTAGAACGCACCAGGGGCCGGAAAGCAGCGATGCTTTCCGGCCCCTGATTGCTGTTCTGGCGGGTTACGACTCGGGTTCGGTATTCGTGATGAGGATCGTCCGCCGCAACTCGATGGAGAGCCTCTGACGCAGGCTCTCCGGTGCGTGCTCGCCGCCGCACTTGCGGTTCACGAGGCTCTTGACCTTCTCCTCGATCCCGTACGCCTCGAGGCACGACCCGCACTCGTCGAGGTGCCGCTGCAGCCGCGCCCGCGAGGCCTCGTCGCATTCGCTGTCCAGCATCAGCCAGACGTCCGCGATGACGGCGGAGCAGTCGAGCTGCTCGAATTCGTCCTGCTCGCTCACCGAGAAACCTCCTGCTCCGCACTCACTACACTGTCGCCGGCCACGTCGGTGCCGCCACGGTTGAAGCCTCGTTCGCGTGCGACGTCGGCGAGCAGACCCCGGAGCTGCTTGCGCCCGCGGTGCAGTCGCGACATCACGGTCCCGATCGGGGTGCCCATGATCTCGGCGATCTCCTTGTAGGGGAAGCCCTCGACATCGGCGTAGTAGACGGCCATCCGGAACTCCTCCGGCAACGCCTGAAGGGCTTCCTTGATGTCGTCGTCGGGAAGCGCGTCCAGTGCCTCGACCTCGGCGGACCGCAGCCCGGTCGACGAATGCTCCGCCGTCGCCGCCAGCTGCCAGTCGGTGATCTCGTCGGTCGGGTACTGCGCGGGCTGGCGCTGCTTCTTGCGGTACGAGTTGATGTACGTGTTCGTGAGAATCCGGTACAGCCACGCCTTGAGGTTGGTGCCCTCACGGAACGAACGGAACGCCGTGTAGGCCTTCACGTACGTTTCCTGCACGAGGTCCTCGGCGTCCGCCGGGTTCCGGGTCATCCTCAGAGCAGCGCCGTACAGCTGATCCAGAAGTGGGAGCGCATCCCTTTCGAAACGCGCGATCAACTCGTCCTGAGGCTCGGCCTTCTCTGCCGTCGGACGGTCATGTTCCTGCACGCTGATCCCTTCGGTCGCCGTGGGCGTCAACGTTACCGCCAACTGCAGACGCGACGTGGGCTCGATTACCGAGGACATCACGATACGGACCACTCCCTTCGATGTACGGGTCTTCTGCAGGTACCAACACGACTCCCGCCCGTGGTGTTCCCGCACCGCGTGGCAGAGTGTTCGTCCATGGCCGGAACTGCCACTCCCGCGACGAAACTGCTCGTCACACAGCGCATCGACCACACCGTGCACAGCTATGCGCACGACGAGCGGGCGGAGTCGTACGGTTCGGAGGCCGTCGACGCGCTGGGCGAGACGGTCGGCGTCACCGCTCATCAGGTGTTCAAGACGCTCGTGATCAAACTCGACACGGGCAAACTGGCGGTGGCGGTCCTGCCGGTGCCGGAGAAGCTGTCCCTGAAGGCGGCGGCCGCGGCGCTGGGCGCGGGCAAGGCCGTGATGGCGGACCGCACCGAGGCCGAGCGCTCCACCGGGTACGTGTTCGGCGGTATCTCCCCGCTCGGACAGCGGAAGGCACTTCCGACGGTCGTGGACGCGTCGGCGCTCGACTGGGACCGGGTGCTGTGCAGCGCGGGCAGGCGCGGACTCGAGATCGAACTCGCACCCGCCGATCTGGTGCGGCTCAGCGGAGCCGTCACCGCGGCGGTCACAGCAAGCTGATCTGCTCCCCCACCTGCGCGTCGTCGCACCCTGCGGCGTCGGGGTCGAGGAGTTCCGGACCGTTGTTCTTCACGCTGTTGACCAGCGTGGACACCCGCCGGACGGTGATGTCGGCGATGGCGTCGGGTGACACCTCCAGCAGGTCCGTGGACGCGGGGTGCTCGGGGTCGAGCCAGGCGGCCCAGCGGTCGCGGGGCATCACGAGCGGCATCCGGTCGTGCACGTTCTCGAGCTGGGCGGCGGAGTCGACCGTGATGATGCTGCAGCTCAGGACGGGAGGCGACTCCTCGACCGCGGGATCGTGCCAGACGGACCACAGCCCGGCCATGTACAGGCGCGAACCGTCCTCCGGCGACATGTAGTACGGAATCTTCCTCGCCTTGCCCGCCTTCTTCCCGGCGGCCGCCGGCTCGGTCTCGGTCTGCCACTCGTACCAGCCGTCCATCGGCACGAGGCAGCGCTTGTACTTGAACGAGGTCCGGAACGCGGGTTTGTTGTCGACCGAATCCGCGCGGGCATTGAACAGCACCGGGCCCTTGCCGAGTTCCTTCGTCCAGGACGGCACGAGACCCCACCGCATCCGCCGGATCCGCCGGGCGTCGTGCCGGTCGACCACCGTGAGGACCTGCGTGGTGGGCGCCACGTTGAAGTCGGGCGGACTCTCCTCCTCGCCCGCCTCGTTGATCGCGTCGAGGTCGGCCGCGAGTGTCGCCGGATTCGCAGTGGTCGCATACCTGCCGCACATGCCCACCAGAGTGGCACGAACCACCGACACCCGCGACACGCCGCCCACCCCGCCCGGCCACCCGCCCGATAGGCGAAGATGGAGACCGTGAGCCTGAGCCTGTGGAACGCCCCCCGTGCCGAAGCGCCCGTCGTCGCGACGGTCGCCCTCCCCGGATCGAAGTCGATCACCAATCGCGCGCTGATCCTCGCCGCACTCGCGGACGGTCCGTCCACCCTCACCGGGGCACTGCGCAGCCGGGACACCGACCTCATGATCGACGCGCTCCGGACGCTGGGAATCGGCATCGAGACGGCCGGCGACGACACGACGCTGCGGGTCACCCCCGGACCCCTCCGGGGCGGTGCGGTCGACTGCGGCCTGGCAGGCACCGTCATGCGGTTCCTTCCGCCGGTCGCGGCGCTCGCCGACGGAACGGTCGACTTCGACGGCGACGAACAGGCGCGCACCCGCCCCCTCGACACGATCCTGAACGCGCTGCGCGGTCTCGGCGCGGACATCGACGGCGACTCCCTGCCGTTCACCGTCCGCGGCGCGGGCTCCCTGCGCGGTGGCCGCGTGACGATCGACGCGTCCGGTTCTTCGCAGTTCGTGTCCGGGCTGCTGCTGTCGGCGGCCGCGTTCGACGAGGGCGTCACGGTCCATCACGACGGCAAGACGGTCCCGTCCATGCCGCACATCGACATGACGGTCGAGATGCTGCGCGAGTCCGGTGTCGAGGTCTCCACTCCGGCGACGGGCGGGGAGGCCGACACGTGGC
This sequence comes from Rhodococcus sp. USK10, assembly GCF_019378875.1. NCBI lineage: Bacteria > Bacillati > Actinomycetota > Actinomycetes > Mycobacteriales > Nocardiaceae > Rhodococcus > Rhodococcus sp. USK10. Next base: position 7,676,183 of record NZ_CP076048.1, on the reverse strand, counting down.
GGGTGAGCCCCGGTCCGGTGCGGGCCGTCGACAGGGTGATCGAGCCCGATCTGTCGAATGCCACCGCCTTCCTCGCCGCCGCCGCCGTCACCGGCGGTGAGGTGACCGTTCCGCTGTGGCCTGCCGAGACGACGCAGCCCGGCGACGCGATCCGCGAGATCCTGCTCGCGATGGGCGCCGACGTCCGGCGGGACGGGGCGAACCTCACCGTCCGCGGCCCACAGCAGCTGACCGGCATCGACATCGACCTGCACGACGTCGGCGAACTCACCCCGACCGTCGCGGCGCTCGCCGCACTCGCGGACGGCCCGTCCCACCTGCGCGGCATCGCGCATCTGCGCGGACACGAGACCGACCGGCTGGCCGCGCTCGCACACGAGATCAACTCACTCGGCGGAAACGTCACCGAAACCGAGGACGGCCTCACCATCGTCCCCACCGACCTGCATGGCGGAACGTGGCGTTCCTACGCCGACCACCGGATGGCGACGGCGGGAGCCATCGTCGGCCTGCGGGTCGACGGCATCGAGATCGAGGACATCGGCACCACGGCCAAGACGCTGCCCGGTTTCGAGAACCTGTGGGCCACAATGCTGTCCGCGGCTGCGGGCACCGGTCGGAAGGCGAGCTTCTGAGCCGCAGGCAGTACGACGAGTCCGACGTCCGGGTGCGCCCGGGCCGAGGAACGCGCCCGCGCACGAAAACCCGGCCGGAGCACCTCGCCGCGGAGTCGGCGATGGTCGTCGCCGTCGACCGCGGCCGGTGGGGTTGCGTTCTGGGCGGCGACCCCGAGCGTCCCCTCGTCACCATGCGCGCCCGCGAACTGGGCCGCACCCCCATCGTGGTGGGCGACGAGGTGAGCGTCGTCGGCGATCTGTCCGGCAAACCCGACACCCTGGCGCGGATCGTGCGGGTGGCCGAGCGCGCCACCGTGCTGCGGCGCACCGCCGACGACACCGACCCCTACGAGCGGATCGTGGTGGCCAACGCGCAGCAGTTGCTGATCGTCGTGGCGCTCGCCGACCCGCCGCCGCGGACGGGATTCGTCGAACGCGCGCTCGTGGCAGCGTACGCGGGCGGGCTGAGCCCCGTCGTGTGCCTGACGAAGAGCGACCTCGAACCGCCCGAGGAGTTCGCGAGCACGTTCGCCGACCTCGACGTCCCCGTGGTCGTGGCGGGCCGCGACGATCCGGTCGACGAGGTCCTGTCGATGCTGTCCGGCAGGCTCACCGCACTGATCGGGCATTCGGGGGTCGGGAAGTCGACTCTCGTCAACCGCCTCGTGCCCGACGCCGACCGGGCCGTCGGCGTGGTGTCCGGCGTGGGCAAGGGCCGGCACACGTCCACGCAATCGGTCGCGCTGCCGCTCCCGTCGGGCGGCTGGGTGATCGACACCCCCGGCATCCGGTCGTTCGGGCTGGCCCACATCTCCCCGGAGAACGTGGTGGCCGCGTTCTCCGACCTGGCCGCGGCCATCGAGGACTGCCCGCGGGGGTGTACTCACCTCGGCCCGCCCGCGGATCCGGAATGCGCGCTCGACCACCTCGAGGGCAAGGCCGCCAAACGCGTCGACGCGGTCCGTCACCTCCTCACGGCCATCGCGTCCAACGAGGCCTGGTGAGGGACGAACCGCGCCGTGGCGGAACTCTCTAGCGGGAAAGCAGCGCGCGCAGACCGCCACGCTTGCGGGTGCGCTTGATCGCGGAACCCAGCCCCTGACGGCGGCCGGTCACGGGATCGATTGTCGCCGTGGTGTTTCCACCGAACTTGCGCTCCGACGCCGTTTCCGGGGCGTCGTCCGCGGTCGCCTTGAGGTACTTGTTCGGCAACGACAGCTTGGCGATGGTGCGCCACGACTTCGCGTACTGCACCAGGAACGGGCCTGTCGTGTACGGCAGGTCGTACTTCTCGCACAGCTCCCGCACCCGCACGGCGATCTCCGCGTACCGATTGCTCGGCAGGTCGGGGAACAGGTGGTGCTCGATCTGGTAGCTCAGGTTGCCGGACATGAAGTCCATCAGCCTGCCGCCGTCGATGTTCGCGCTACCGAGCATCTGCCGGAGGTACCACTGCGCGGGCGTCTCCTTGTCGATGTCGGCCTTGGTGAACTTCTCGGCGCCGTCCGGGAAGTGCCCGCAGAAGATGATCGCGTTGGTCCACACGTTGCGGATCATGTTCGCGGCGATGTTGGCGGTGAGCGTGCTCTTCCACGCAGGACCGGTGACCGCAGGGTGGATCACATAGTCCTTGAGGATCTGCTTGCCGACCTTCTCGCCGACCTCGCGGAGCTTGCGCTGGGTTTCCTCGCTCGGCACGCGCCCCTTGGCGACCTTGCCGAGCTCGAGGTGCTGCGCCGCGATGCCGTACTCGAAGAACAGCGCGAGCAGGGTGTTGTAGAGGAGATTGCCGGTATTGAACGGCTTCCACCGCTGGTCACGCGTGACGCGCAGCAGTCCGTATCCCACGTCGTCGTCCATGCCGAGGACGTTGGTGTACTTGTGGTGAATGTAGTTGTGCGTCTGCTTCCAGTGAGCGGACGGTCCCGTCACGTCCCACTCCCACGAGGTGGAGTGGATCTCGGGATCGTTCATCCAGTCCCACTGGCCGTGCATGACGTTGTGGCCGAGTTCCATGTTCTCGATGATCTTCGAGAGCGAGAGCAGGGCCGTGCCCGCCAGCCAGGCGGGACGCCGCTTGCTCGCGAACAGCATTGCGCGGCCACTGATCTCGAGTCCACGCTGCAGCCTGATGGTGTTCCGGACGTAGCGCGCGTCGCGCTCCCCGCGAGATTCTTCGATATCGCGGCGGATCGCATCCAACTCGCGCCCGAGCGCCTCGACATCGGCTTCGGTGAGATGTGCGTATTCCTTGACATCTGCAATCGCCATGGGGGACCTCCTCCTGGCTGGGTCGACAGTTCACACCGGATAGGCGCTGACATGACCTACCGTACCGTAAGTTACGGCACCGTAGGTTACTTGAGTGTAGGTGTGAGTGAAATCACCGACGACGGCGCGAGATCTTGGCCTCCGCGTGGGCGCGCAGCGCCGACAGCAGACCCCGGCGCTGCCCCGTGACGGGATCGGTGCGCAGCGTCTCGACCATCGCGGCACCCGCGTCGCGGGCATCGCGGAACTTCCGCTCCGAGGACGTCTCGGGGGCGTCGTCCGCCGTCGCGCGCAGGAAGCGGTCGGGCAGGGCGAGTTTGTGGATCGTGCGCAGGGCCAGCAGGTACTGCTTGGCGAGCGACCCCGTGGTGTACGGGAGGTCGTACTTCTCGCACAGCGCCCGCACCTTCACGGCGATCTCCGGATACCGGTTGCTCGGGAGATCGGGAAACAGATGATGCTCGATCTGGTAGCTGAGATTCCCGCTCATGAAACCCATGATCTTGCCGGAGTCGAAGTTGGCGCTGCCGAGCATCTGCCGGAGATACCACTCGTGCCGGGTCTCGTTCTCGTATTCGTCCACGGTGAACTTCTCGGCACCGTCCGGGAAATGCCCGCAGAAGATCACCACGTACGCCCACAGGTTCCGCACGAGATTCGCTGTCGTGTTCGCCGTCAGCGTCGACTTCCACGCCGGCCCCGCGAGCACCGGGAACAGGAGAAAGTCCTTGCCGACCTGACGGAAGATCTTGCGGGCGAAATCCTTGTTGGCCTGCGAGTTGAGCTGCCCCTTCTCGGCGCCCTCCAACTCGGCCGCGAACGTGAGGTCGTGGAGCGCGATCCCCCACTCGAACGTGGCAGCCAGGACGATGTTGGCGAACGGCTGCAGAAGATTGATCGGCCGCCACTCCTCGTCGCGGGTCATCCGGAGGATGCCGAAACCGACGTCGGAATCCATTCCCACGATGTTGGTGAACGTGTGGTGGGAGTAGTTGTGGGCCCGCTTCCAATGCTCCGAGGGGCCCGTTTGATCCCATTCCCACGACATCGAGTGGATCTCCGGATCGTTCATCCAGTCCCACTGGCCGTGCATCACGTTGTGGCCGAGTTCCATGTTCTCGATGATCTTCGAGAGGGAGAGCATCGCGGTGCCCGCGAGCCAGGCCGGCCTGTACCTGCTGCCGAACAGCGCGAGCCGGCCACCGAGTTCCAGCAGTCGTTGCGCCCTGATGGCCCGGCGGATGTATCGGGCGTCACGGACGCCGCGCGAATCCTCCACGTCGAGCCGGATCGCATCCAACTCACGTCCGAGCGATTCGATGTCCGCTTCGGTCAGATGCGCGAACTCTTTGATGTCGGTGATCGCCACCGTGCTCCTCCGTCTGGTGAGAGTCCGAGAATAGCGGAGTCAGGTGAACAACACGCTCACGCTCATGCGTCGAGCGTGCAGTCCCCTGCCGCCGCCGAGATACAAGTCTGGACTCGGTCACCTTCGGCGTGCTGCTTGCCGGACCTCAGGTCGATGGCGTGCCCGGCGAGAATCGGCACGACACAGGTCTGGCAGATCCCCATCCGGCAGCCGAACGGCATCAGTGCCCCGACCTGCTCACCTGCCTCGAGGAGAGTGGTGGCACCGTCGATCGTGACGGTCTTGTCGGCCTTGGCGAACGTCACCGTTCCACCCTCGCCGGACGTGTCCGCGCGGGAGACGGCGAAACGCTCGAGGTGCAGCTTGTCCTCGATGTTCTCGTCGCGCCACAGCGTCTCGATCTCGTCGAGCATCGGCAGCGGCCCACAGGCCCACGTCTGCCGTTCGCGCCAGTCCGGGCACACCTCGTCGAGCGAGGACAACGCGAACTTGCCCTGGCTGCGGGTGAGCTGGATCTTGCACCGGAAGTCGTCGTGCTCCTCGTGGAGCTGGGTGAGTTCGTCGGCGAACATCACGTCGGCATCGGTGGGCGCCGAGTGGACGTGGAAGACGTCGGGAAGCTGGCCGCGCCGGTTCATCGTGCGCAGCATCGCCATGACGGGAGTGATGCCACTGCCCGCGGTGAGGAACAGGATGCGCTGCGGCGGCGGATCGGGCAGCGCGAAGTTGCCCGTGGGCGTCGCGAGCCGGACGATCGTTCCCGACGGCACACCGTTGACGAGGTGACTCGACAGAAATCCCTCGGGCATAGCCTTGACGGCGATGGAGATGAGTTTGTCGTCCCAGTTCGGGGGCGAGGTGAGGGAGTACGAACGCCAGTGCCAGCGTCCGTCGATGTGCAGGCCGATGCCGATGTACTGGCCGGGCTCGTAGTCGAAGTCGAATCCCCAGCCCGGCTTGATGACGATCGTGGCGGAGTCCGCCGTCTCCGCGCGCACCTCCACGATCTGTCCGCGCAGTTCGCGGGCCGACCACAGCGGGTTGGCCAGGTGCAGGTAGTCGTCGGGGAGCAACGGCGTCGTCAGACGTGCCGCCGCACCGCGCAACCAATTGAGCTTGGACCGCTTGGCGGGCACGACCGCTGCTGCGGGCGCCTCGATCCAATCCTTCAGACCCATCCGACCTCCACCTTTTCCGTCACGACCTACGCTACCGTAGGTTTTTAAGTTACGGTACCGTAGGTTACCCCAAGGTAAGAGGACGTACCGGTCAGAGCAGTTCGAGCAGGAACGGAAGCTCCTGAGTGGCGTACCACGCCAGTACGTGATCCTCGGCGTCACCGAGAACGAACTCGGCGTCCGGATCCCCGAGATCCGCCTCGTCGATCGCCGACACGGCCCGTTCGATGTCGGGCTCGGCCTCCGCGAGGTCTACGTGTACCGATGCGACCCGGCCGATCGTCACCGGACCGGGCAACCGCACCACGGCGTCGTCGAGGTCCGGGCGGGGTGTCACGTCGTCGATGTCCGCGGCGACCACCGCTCGGCGGAAGCGGACCCCGTCGCTCCCGCTCTCCCCCACCCGGCCCGCGATCAGACGCAGCGACGCCCGGGCGGCCTCGGCCATCGCGACCTCGGCCAGTTCGTCCTCGTCGCCCGAGGAGTACGCCTCGCGGAGCGTGGCGGTGACGGCGAAGGCGGTCCGGCTCATCGGATCGAACTCCTGGTCGGCGACGAGCCGCTGGAGGATCTCGATCGTCGCGGGAACGTACACCCTCGTCATGCGTCACCCGTCATTCGCACCGCGGACTTCTCACCGGCTGGCATCCAACAACTCCTCGAGAGATTCGTACAGCAGCGCCGCCACCACGTCCACGTCGGCCATGGCGTCACGGTCTGCATTCAAACCGTAGTAGACGTTGCCGTCGTAGGACGTGAGGCCGATGCTCAGAGTCTGGTTTTTCAGCAGGGGCGACACCGGATACATCTCGAGCATCCGCGCTCCCCCGACGTACAGCGGCATCTGCGGTCCCGGCGCATTGGTGATCATCAGGTTGAACATGCGCTGCGAGAAACTGCTCGCGACACGGGCACTCATCGCGTGCAGCGTGGCGGGCGCGAACCCCGACAACCGCACCAGGGTCTCCGCGGTGACCCGCTGACTCTGCTTCGCGTGCGCCTCCATGGCGTGCGCCACGTGCGACAGCCGCACCACCGCGTTCGGTTCCCCGACCGGCAGGTCGATGAGGAAGGACGACACCATGCTCCGCGGGTCCGCCCACTCGCCGCGGCGGGACGCCTCGTCGTCGGCGTCGGGGTCCGTCGCGTACACGGACATCGGGACCATGGCCCGGACCGTGGTCGACTCGGCCACCGGTTCGCCGCGGGACAGCAGCCAGTACCGCATCGCGCCCGACACGACGGCGAGGATGACGTCGTTGACCTCGCACCCGTACTGTGCGCGGATCTTCCGGTAGTCGCCCAGTTCGGTCTTGACCACCGCGAAGCGCCGGTTGCGGGAGATCGTCGCATTGAGCGGACTCGACGGCGCCACCTGCGTCGCGGTGCGGACCACGGCGGCGAGCTTGCCGACGGTGCGCACGGTCTCACCGAGCGCAGACGCCATGTCACCCAACGTCATCCGCAGCGCCGCCAGACCCTCCCCCGGCCTCGACACCAACTCCGCCAGCGCCCCCGCGATGAGAGTGGACTCACTGGGGGCGGGGCTCGGCATCCACAGTTCCTCCGCCATCGGCCGCCGGGTCTTCGCCGGGTCCAGGATCACCTGACCGATCTCGAGCGCCGTCTCGCCGTCGACCAGCGAGGAATGCGACTTCGTGAAGATCGCGAAGCGGTTGTTCGACAGCCCCTCCACCAGGTACATCTCCCACAGCGGCCGCGTGTTGTCGAGGGGCCGGGACGTGAGCCGTGCGACCAGGTCGTGCAACTGGGCGTCCGATCCGGGCTTCGGCAGCGCCGACCGCCGGACGTGGTACTCGATGTCGAAGTCCTGATCGTCCACCCACACCGGACGCGACAGTCCCAGCGCCACCTCCCGCACCTTCTGCCGGTAGCGCGGCACCAGGCTCAGCCGTTCCTCGACGAGGCTCAGCAATTCCTCGTAGGACAACCCGTTTCGCGGCTTCCGGAAGATCGCCAGCGATCCCACGTGCATCGGCGTACTGCTCGCCTCGAGAAAGTAGAACGATGCATCCTGCGTAGTCAGTCTCGTCACCATGTCGGCGCCTGTCCCCCTTGCATCCCGTCTCGATCCACCTCGAGAAGTATCGCTATCTCGTCCGCCGTGGCCGCGCCGTCGACGTGGTGGATGCCCACCATCCCGACGGCCACCGCACCCCGGACGTTGACCGGCAGGTCGTCGACGAAGATACAGTCGCCCGGGTCCAGACCGAGCGCGTCGGCCGCCAGCCGGTAGATCCGCGGATCAGGTTTGGCGACACCGACATCCCCGGACAGCACGACCTGATCGACCAGCCGGCCGTCGCCGAGTTCCCGCAACCACTGCGCGCCGGGACCGCCGGGATCGTTGCTGAGGATCGCGGTCCGCACACCACGGGTCCGGGCACCGGCGAGGACGGACGACAGGCCGTCCATGTCCGAACCGGGACCCGCGAGAACGCCGCCGAAGTCCAATATCAATCCCCGCACGTCCCCACCCTATGGGCCACTCCACGGTTCGGCGACACGACGACGGGATCCGTGCGATCATGACCGCTACGACGGCCGTCTCATGCCGAAACCGGGGGGTAAGAAATGAGTGAGTCCTACACGTTCCTGTCGCGGGTGCCGCGCTTCGAGCCGGCGGCCGGCGACGACGCCGAGCCGATCCTGCCGGGGCGTTCGGGGGCACGGCACACGCGCGGGCGCGGCAGACATCGGTCGTCGCCCCACTCGGGGGCGTCGCCGCGCAGCGCCGCGACGCAGCCGGGAACGCTGCTGCTTCCGTCGCCGGACGTTCAGCGGTTCACGGAGCAGGCGTTCCGCCTCGTCCTCGAGGTGCTGGATCGGCGCCGCAACGTCCGGCAACTGCGGCCGCTGGTGACGCCGTCGCTCGTCGACGTCGTGCGCACACACGCGCTCACCGAGTCGCCTGCCCGGCGACTCGGTGTCGCGACACTGGTCCGCGTGCACCTGCGCGCGGTGGAGCCCTGCGCGTTCGAGGCGTTCGGCACCTACGGCCGAGGACCCCGGATCTTCGTGATCGCAGCCCGTGTCGAACAGCAGTCCGACACGGGCTGGACCGTCACCTCGCTGGTGATCGGCTGATCGGCTCGCCTGTGATCAGCGCTTGCGCTTGGTCCGCGGGGCCTTCTTGCTCTTCGACTGCGACCGCGCCGCCTCCCGCCGCTGGCGACGGGTTCCGGCGTCGGCGGCATCGTCCGATTCGGCCGCTCCGCGGCGGCTGAGCTGGGCGTTGCCGTCCTCTGCAGGCCCGGAGTATGTGAGCCCGCGGGGCTCGCCGTCGTCCAGTCCCTTCGCGCGGAGGGCGGACGGTGCCGCCGTGCCCTGCGCCTGCTGCGCCGCCTCCTGGGTGGGTAGCGGTCGCGGCGCCGCCGGAGCGGGTGCGGCCGACGCCGTCGCTGCCGCGGAAGCCGCGGTGACGCTGACGCCCGGGGCCTGCGCCGCCTGCGGGGCGGCCGCCTCGACCTGGAGGTTGAACAGGAATCCGACCGACTCCTCCTTCAGACCCTCGAGCATGCCGCCGAACATGTCGAAACCTTCGCGCTGGTACTCGACGAGTGGATCGCGCTGGGCCATCGCCCGCAGGCCGATACCCTCCTTGAGGTAGTCCATCTCGTAGAGGTGCTCACGCCACTTCCGGTCGAGGACGCTCAGCAGGACCCGGCGCTCGAGTTCGCGCATCGATCCCTCGCCGGCGACGCCGTCGATCTCGGCCTCACGCCGGGCATAGGCGTCGTGCGCGTCCTTCAGCAGGGTCTCGCGAAGTTCGTCGGCGGTGATGTCCTTCGTCTCGTCGTCGCCGTCGCCGACCAGTTCCTTGTAGTCGACACCGATCGGGTACAGCGTCTTGAGCGCCGTCCACAGTTGCTCGAGATCCCAGTCCTCGACATAGCCCTCCGCGGTGGCGCCGTCGACGTAGGCGGTGACCACGTCGGTAATCATCTTCTCGACCTGGCCCTCCATGTCCTTGCCTTCGAGGATCTGACGGCGCTCGTTGTAGATGACCGTGCGCTGCTGGTTCATCACCTCGTCGTACTTGAGGACGTTCTTGCGGATCTCGAAGTTCTGCTGCTCCACCTGCGTCTGAGCGCTCTTGATGGCCTTCGAGACCATCTTCGCCTCGATCGGAACGTCGTCGGGCAGGTTGAGCCGGGTCATGATCGATTCCAGCGCCGCACCGTTGAACCGGCGCATCAACTCGTCGCCGAGGGACAGGTAGAACCGCGACTCACCCGGGTCGCCCTGACGGCCGGACCGGCCGCGCAACTGGTTGTCGATGCGCCGGGACTCGTGCCGCTCGGTGCCGAGGACGTACAGCCCGCCCGCCTCGCGCACCTTGTCGGCGTCGGCCTTCACCTCGGCCTTGACCTGGTCGAGGACGTCGTCCCACGCCGCCTCGTAGTCGTCGGGGGTGTGGACGGGGTCGAGTCCCTGCTTGCGCAGCGCGATGTCCGCGATGATGTCGGGATTGCCGCCGAGCACGACGTCGGTACCACGACCGGCCATGTTGGTGGCCACGGTGACCGCGCCCGACCGGCCGGCCTCGGCGATGATCTGAGCTTCCTGCTCGTGGAACTTCGCGTTCAGCACGTTGTGCGCCACACCGCGCTTGGTGAACTGCTTCGACAGGTACTCGGACCGCTCGACGCTGGTCGTGCCGATGAGGACCGGCTGGCCCTTCTCGTGCCGCTCCACCACGTCGTCGACGACGGCGTCGAACTTGGCTTCCTCGGTCTTGTAGATCAGGTCGCCGTTGTCGACGCGGACCATCGGCCGGTTGGTGGGAATCGGGATGACGCCGAGGTTGTAGATCTGGTGCAGCTCGGCGGCCTCGGTCTCGGCCGTACCCGTCATGCCCGACAGCTTGTCGTACAGCCGGAAGTAGTTCTGCAGCGTGATCGTGGCGAGGGTCTGGTTCTCGGCCTTGATCTCGACCTTCTCCTTGGCCTCGATCGCCTGGTGCATGCCCTCGTTGTAGCGGCGGCCGACGAGGACGCGGCCGGTGAACTCGTCGACGATGATCACTTCGCCGTCGCGGACGATGTAGTCCTTGTCCTTCGTGTACAGCTCCTTGGCCTTGATGGCGTTGTTCAGGTAGCTCACGAGCGGCGAGTTGGCGGCCTCGTACAGGTTGTCGATACCGAGCTGGTCCTCGACGAGCTCGACGCCGGCCTCGTGGACGCCGATGGTGCGCTTGCGGATGTCGACCTCGTAGTGGACGTCGCGCTTGAGCAGCGGCGCGATACGCGCGAACTCCGCGTACCACTTGCTCGACGCGTCGGCGGGGCCGGAGATGATGAGGGGGGTCCGGGCCTCGTCGATGAGGATGGAGTCGACCTCGTCGACGACAGCGAAGCTGTGCCCGCGCTGGACCAGGTCGTCCAGGGAGTGCGTCATGTTGTCGCGCAGGTAGTCGAACCCGAACTCGTTGTTGGTGCCGTATGTGATGTCCGCCGCATACGCCGCGCGACGCTCGGCGGGCGACATACCGGACAGGATCACGCTGGTGTCGAGTCCGAGGAAGCGGTGGACGCGGCCCATCCACTCGGAGTCGCGCTTGGCGAGGTAGTCGTTGACCGTGACGACGTGCACGCCGTCCCCGGCGATCGCGTTGAGATACGCGGGCAACACGCAGGTCAGGGTCTTGCCCTCACCGGTCTTCATCTCGGCGATGTTGCCGAAGTGGAGGGCGGCGCCGCCCATGATCTGCACGTGGAAGTGCCGCTGGTCGATGACCCGCCAGGACGCCTCGCGGGCGACGGCGAACGCCTCGGGCAGCAGCTCGTCGAGCGTCTCGCCGTCACGGTAGCGGGCGCGGAACTCCTCGGTCTTCGCGCGGAGTTGCTCGTCGGTCAGGTCTTCGACCTCGGGCGACAGCGAGGAAACGTGGTCGGCGATGTGCTTGAGCCGCTTGACCATGCGACCTTCACCAACACGGAGCAGCTTCGATAGCGACAGCGACGGCACAGTCTTGTTCGTCCTCAATCTTCGGCAGTGGATGGGTGACACACAAAATCCGGCCGGAGGTCCGAGAACCCCGGCCGGATTCCATGGTAGGCGCTTCCGCGATCGGACGAGTAGACCGACCGCTCGGATCGTCAGGCGGAACGGGAGTGCGTCACGCCAGGCGGATCAATCCGTAGTCGAACGCGTGCCGCCGGTAGACGACGGACGCCTTGTCCGACTCCTTGTCGTGGAACAGGAAGAAATCGTGTCCTACCAGCTCCATCTCGTACAAAGCGTCGTCGATGGTCATCGGCGTGGCCGTGTGTTCCTTGGTCCGCACGACGTGACCCGGTGTGTGTTCTTCCGACACCTGACCGTCCAGGGAGATGTCAGGACTGATGCCGAGACTGTCGTCCTCGGCGAGTGCGGCGGTGGCTTCCGCCACCGACACCGGGGTCTTTTCCCCGTAATGGACCTTCTTCCGGTCCTTGGTGCGGCGGAGCCTGCTCTCGAGCTTGGCGGTCACCGACTCGAATGCTGCGTAGAAACTGTCGGCGCATGCCTCGGCTCGGGCTACCGGCCCCTTGCCTCGGGCAGTGATCTCGACGCGCTGGCAGTTCTTCCTCTGGCGTCGATTGGGTTCGTGTTGAAGTTCGACATCGAACAGAAATATGGAGGGATCGAAGCGCTCGAGGCGCGACAGCTTCTCGGAGACGTACACGCGGAAGTGGTCGGGTACCTCGACGTTGCGTCCCTTGACGACGATCTCGGCGGTGGGGGTATCCGTCTTCTCTTGTGCTTCCGTAGTGCGGTCGTCGACGAAAACCGAGGCTTGCGAAGGGGTCGTCACTCGTACCTCCCGATTACGGCCCCGCCCCTTGATGGGCGGCGGCGAGTTTGAGCAATGCCGGAAGGGGGTCCGCCCGGCACCAGGTTCGAAGTTCCACCTCCTACCTGTGTTTTCGGGTGTGTCCGCGACGCTAGTACGTAACGCGCGCGAGTGCCACTGTTCGGCAGAATTTCATCCAACACCTGCCACGACGACCACCGCACTCACCCGGATACCCACCTTCGACAGCACCCGGACCGACTCGGTCGCGGTCGCGCCGGTGGTCGACACGTCGTCCAGCAGCACCACTGAAACCTGTTGCAGTGAGGACGATTCCGACTCGAGCCGTCGCGCGAATGCAGCGCCGCTGCGCGTCAGCCGGACGCCACCCTCTAGGTTTACTCGACGTTGATCTGCGTTCAGTCCGACCGAATCACGCACGGCGCGCCGCATCACGAGTGCAGGACACACGCGCCTCTCCCCCACCGCGGCGACGGCGATCCGGGTGACGGGGTCGCCACCGCGTGCGCGGGCCGCCCGCGGGCGCGTCGGAGCCGGCACGAGAACCACCGGAGCGACGTCCGGCGGGTCGAGTTCACCCCACTGTTGCAGACGGCTCAGAGCGCCCGCGACCCCGGATCCGAGCGGCGCGGCGAGATCGCGCCGGCCACGCTCCTTCACGGCGATGACGGCCCTGCGGCGGGCACCCGAGTACGGCCCGAGCGCCCACACCCCGACGCCGGGATCCACGCGCGGCCGGAGCAGCACGGGATCGTCGGCCACCTCCGCGGCGCAGCGGACACACCACTGGGTGCCCGGCACCCCGCAGCCGCCGCACTCGGCGGGCAGGATCAGGTCGAGCAGGGTCCGGAGACCGGGCAGGGCGCGCATGCGGGCAGTATCCGGGCCCGCACCGACAGCCTCAGCCCGGCAGGACCGGGATCGCCTTCACACCCGTCAGCCCGGGGACCTCCCGCCAGTACCGGTCGCCGGCCGGATCGTTGTTGTTCAACTGGAACACCGCCCGGGAGTCGGCGACGAACTCCGTGGTCGTCGACGCGTCCACGGCCACCACCGGCGCGGTCAGGTTGCGGCTCGGCAGCGCGTCCATCCGCGAACCGTCGACGGCCACCTGTACCACCGGGATGTCCGACGCCGCACGCGCGACGACGATCGTGTCGCTCGTGCTCCAGTCCAGGGACAGCGCCGGGCTGCCCAGTCCGATCGCGACCGCACGGGGATTCGTCAACGCGTACTGACCACCCGGCATCTGGGTGACGATAGCGAGATAGACCTTGCCGTCGACGATCAGTGCCGCACGCACCCCGTCGCGGGACAGGCGCAACTCGGTGATCGTGGCGCCCAGTGCGGTGACGGCGCCGGCGTCGACGTTGACCACCGACGTCCGGCCGGTGCCGGGCTCGCGCAACACCCGAATGACCGTGTTGCCGTTGACCGCTGCCCAGATCGCCGAGTTGTCGGGTGCCCACGTGGGGCGGGTGATCGCGCCGCCCTCGAGCACCGATGCGGCACCGTCCTCGTACGCCCCGACCATCAGCGAACTCGCGGGTTCCGGCGCGGGACGCCCGGTGTCGGCGACGGCGGCGACCAGCTTCCCGTCCTGCGACAACGCGAGCGAACGCATGTTGCGGGCCGAACCGAAGTACCCGGGCACCGGGGTGACACCGGTCTCGGTGACGCTCACCATCGACCCCTCGCGCAGCGCGTGCAGGCCCACGGTGGCGCTGGACGTCGCGAACGGGTTCATGGACGCGACATCGGCGGTGGTCCACCCGTTCGGGAACCGCTCGTCGAACGGCTCGCCGTCGGCGAGCAGCACGTAGGGGCCCGAGATCTCCGCGTTGGCCAGCGTCCAGATCACCTGCGCCGCGAACAGCTGCTTCTGCTGCGCGTCCATCGGCGGCACGCCGGCGAAGTCGATCCGGATCCCGCCGAGACCCACCCCGACCTGCGCGGTGCGGCCGTCGGCCTTCGTGATCGGGCCGCGCACCGAGACCCCGTTACCGAGTTCGTTGCGCACGGCGGGGGCGAGCGCGACCTTGGGCCCGTCGATCAGCAGACCGATCAGCTGCGACGCCATCTGGTCCTGGGCGCCCGACACCCAGCGCGGGTCCGGCACGACCGTCGTCCCGGCCGGGTCGAGGAAGTACAGTGACTTGCGCTGGTAGGTGTTCAGGAACTGCGCCCGGTCGAGGATCACGCCCGCGGGGAGTTCGGAGATCCGCCATTCACCGCCCTGCAGCTCGAGACTGATCTTCGTCTCGAAGCTGCCCTCTTCCGCCACATACAGCCCGCCGGGCTCGAGCTGACCCACCTTGTTGGCGCGGATCGTGTACGTCGCCTGGTCGGCCGACCGGGTCTCCGGGAGGACGTCGACCTTGTCGACGATGGTGGCGCTGGCCGCGTCGTCCCACCGGCCGGACACACCGGGCGTGAGGAACTGGCGGGCCGCGATGTGCCGGTCGGTCGGATCGGTGCTGGCCTTGAAGAAGTCGCGCAGCAGCAGGTCGGGTTCGCGTCCCGGTGCCGGTGCCGCGACACTCGAACCCGGTGAGTCACGGCTGATCGTGCCGATCGCCTGCGGGGTGGACGAATCCGGAAGGCTCGCGCACCCGCTGACGGTCACGAGCACCGCAAGGACGATCGCACCGCACACCGACCGCAACAGCAGGGCGGATCGCCGGGCGGGCGTCACAGGTCCGACTCCGGCACGTGGGCACCGTCGCGGTCGCCGACGTGCGCACGCTCACGCTTCTGGGGAACCGTGTGGGACTCCTCGACCGCCGCCTCCGGGCTCTCGTTGCGCACCGGCAACGTGTCGTCGCCCGGAACCGGCTGCCCTTGAACGTATTTCGCGGTCCCCGGTTTCAGAGGCAGCGGGCTCGACACGACCTTGCGTCCCCGCACCCGGGGCAGCGTCAACCGGAAGCAGGCGCCCTGGCCGGGTTCACCCCAGGCCTCCAGCCTGCCGTCGTGGAGATTCGCGTCCTCCACGCTGATCGCGAGTCCGAGGCCGGTACCGCCCGACCGTCGCACGCGCGACGGATCGGACCGCCAGAACCTGTTGAACACCAGCTTCTCCTCGCCAGGCCGCAGGCCCACGCCCTGGTCGCGCACGATGAACGCCGCAGCGCTGTCGTCGGCGCGCACGCGCAGCAGCACCGGTTTGCCCTCTCCGTGGTCGATCGCGTTCGCCAGCAGGTTCCGCAGGATGCGCTCCACGCGACGCGGGTCCACCTCGGCCATCACCGCCTGGTCGGGCAGGTCCACGATCAGTTCGGTCCCGCTCTCGCGCGCGAGGTGCCGGACGGTCGAGATCGCCGCGCGCGCACACATCCGGACGTCGAGTTGCTCGGCGGCCAGTTCCGCGACGCCGGCGTCGTGCCTGCTGATCTCGAGGAGGTCGGCCAGCAGCCCCTCGAACCGGTCGAGTTCCGCGACCAGCAACTCCGAGGACCGCCGCAGCACGGGGTCGAGGTCGTCGCTGCCGTCGTGGATGAGATCGGCCGCCATCCGCACCGTCGTCAGCGGTGTCCGCAGCTCGTGGCTCACGTCGGAGGTGAATCGCTTCTGGAGGTTTCCGAACTCCTCGAGCTGGGTGATCTGCTTGGACAGACTCTCCGCCATCTCGTTGAACGACATCGCCAGCCGGGCCATGTCGTCCTCACCGCGCACGGGCATGCGTTCCTTCAACCGGCCGTCCGCGAAACGCACCGCGATCCGTGACGCCGACCGGATGGGCAGGACCACCTGCCGGGCGACGAGGAGCGCGATGGCTGCGAGCAGCACGGCGAGGACGGCGCCACCCACCAGCAGCGTGCCGCGGACCAGCGACAGGCTGCGGTCCTCACTGGCCAGCGGGAACACCAGGTACAGCTCGAGCGTGGAGATCGCCGACGCGGTCGGGCTCCCGACGATCAGCGCCGGCCCCGAATAGCCTTCCGGATCGTTCACGGTAGCGAATTGGTACGCCACCTGACCGGCCTGGACGAACGCCCGCAGCGATTCCGGGATCTGGTCCGCCGGACCACTCGACGTCGGCGCGCGCGGGCCGTCACCGGGCACGATCAGCACCGGGTCGAACGTGCCCGCCGAGCCCGACGCCTGCCCGGCGTCGGGCTCGCGGTTCGTCAGGGCGGCCCTGGCGCCGTCGAGCTGCGTGGTGGGCGAACTACTGTCGTCCGCGCCTGCCAGCTGCCCCTCCACCGTGCTCCGCGCACGGTCCATCTCCTCGGTGGCCGCATTGATCTTCGTCTCGAGCAGACGGTCGGTGATCTGACTCGTCAGCACGACGCCGAGCACGACGATGACGATGAGCGACAACGTCAACGTCGAGACGACGACTCGCAGCTGCAGCGAACGACGCCACGTGTGCGCAAGGGTATTGCTCAGTGAGTGACCCCACCGAAGGATCGGCGAAACGCGTCGGTTGACACGACGCCGCCATCGGGAAACACCTGTCACGGCGGTCCGGCCTTGTAGCCGACCCCCCTGACCGTCAAAACCACTTCGGGATTCTCGGGATCAGTCTCGACCTTGGCACGCAGACGCTGCACGTGCACGTTGACGAGTCGGGTGTCGGCCGCATGTCGGTAACCCCACACCTGCTCGAGCAGCACCTCACGGGTGAACACCTGTCGCGGCTTGCGCGCCAGCGCCACCAGCAGGTCGAACTCGAGGGGGGTGAGGGAGATCAGTTCTTCGCCCCGGCTCACCTTGTGGGCGGGGACGTCGATGACGATGTCGGCGATGCTGAGCAGCTCGGCCGGCTCGTCCTCGGTCCGGCGAAGCCGAGCCCGGACCCGAGCCACCAGCTCCTTGGGTTTGAACGGCTTCATGATGTAGTCGTCCGCGCCGGATTCCAATCCGAGGACCACGTCGACGGTGTCCGTCTTCGCGGTCAGCATCACGATGGGAACACCGGAATCGGCCCGCAGGACACGGCACACGTCGATGCCGTTCATGCCGGGCAGCATCAGGTCGAGCAGCACCAGGTCGGGGCGTGTCTCCCGGACCGCGGTGAGCGCCTGGGTCCCGTCCCCCACCACATACGGATCGAATCCTTCGCCGCGGAGCACGATCGTGAGCATCTCCGCGAGCGCAGTGTCGTCGTCGACAACCAGAATCCTTGGCTTCATGTCCCTATCGTTGCATCTTCGGAGGCCGTAACAGCCCGTTCGCCGTTACGGCGTGCCGTGTTCTTTCTCGTCACGGCGTGCCGTGTCGTCACTCAAGAGTGCCAGGTTTTCGGCGAGCGTGACCGGATCGGTGTCCGGGGTGAGCACCCACCACGGCGAAATCCAGTCCTTCACGGCCAGCTCGCGGTACACCTCACCGGTGCGTTCCTGCAGGCCGCGGTCGCGTTCGTAGAAGTCGAGGGACCGGCTGGCATCCGCCGATTCGCGGCCACGGGCGCGTTCCGCGGCGAGCGCCACGGGGACGTCCAGATACAGCTGCAGGTCGGGTCGGGGCAGCCCCAGCCGCTCGAATTCGAGGTTCTCCACCCAGCCCACGAACTCCCCGTCCGCAGCCTGGTGCAACCGGGCCGCGCCGTACGCCGCGTTGGACGCCACGTAACGGTCGAGGATCACCAGGTCGTGGCCGGCGAGCAGTGCGGACAGCTCGCCGACGGCACCGGACCGGTCCAGGGCGAACATGACGGCCATCGCGTGCACGGACTCGGCGAGGTCCCCGTGCGCGCCCTTGAGCGCCTCGGACGCCAGATCGGCGTGCACGGACCTGCCGTACCGCGGAAAGTCGAGGGTGCCGACCGTCAGACCCCGTTCGGCGAGGCGAGTCACGACGGCTCCGACCAGTGTTCGCTTGCCCGCGCCGTCCAGGCCTTCCAGCGCAATCAGTGTTCCCACGGGGAGCAAGGCTATCCCCCGGCCCGCACGCGACGGACCGGGGGACGCCGCGGCCTCTAGTACCGGTAGTGCTCGGGCTTGAACGGGCCCTCGACGTCGACGCCGATGTACTCCGCCTGCTCCTTGGTGAGCTTGGTGAGCGTGCCACCGAGGGCCTCGACGTGGATCTTCGCGACCTTCTCGTCGAGGTGCTTCGGGAGGCGGTACACCTCGTTGTCGTACTCTTCCGGCTTCGTCCACAGCTCGATCTGGGCGATCACCTGGTTGGAGAAGCTGTTGCTCATCACGAACGAGGGGTGGCCGGTCGCGTTGCCGAGGTTCAGCAGGCGGCCCTCGGACAGCACGATGATCGAGTGGCCGTCCTTGAACCGGAACTCGTCCACCTGCGGCTTGATGTTGATGCGGGTGATCTCACCGGACCGCTCGAGGCCGGCCATGTCGATCTCGTTGTCGAAGTGACCGATGTTGCCCAGGATGGCCTGGTGCTTCATCTGCTTCATGTGATCGAACGTGATGATGTCCTTGTTGCCCGTGGACGTGATGATGATGTCGGCCCAGCCGATGGCCTGCTCGACCGTCTTCACCTCGAAGCCGTCCATCAGTGCCTGCAGCGCGTTGATGGGGTCGACCTCGGTGACCGCGACGCGGGCACCCTGTCCGCGCAGCGCCTCGGCACAACCCTTGCCGACGTCGCCGTAACCGCAGACGAGTGCGGCCTTGCCGCCGATCAGCACGTCGGTGCCGCGGTTGATGCCGTCGAGCAGCGAGTGGCGGGTGCCGTACTTGTTGTCGAACTTGCTCTTGGTGACCGAGTCGTTGACGTTGATCGCAGGGAAGACGAGCTCACCGGCAGCAGCGACCTGGTACAGACGCAGGACACCGGTCGTGGTCTCCTCGGTGACGCCCTGGACCGACTCCGCGACCTTCGTCCACTTGGTCTTGTCCGCTTCGAGGGACTGACGCAGCAGGGCGAGGAACACCTTGTACTCGTCGGAGTCCTGGTCGTCGTCGGTGGGCGGCACGACGCCCGCCTTCTCGAACTGCGCGCCCTTGAGGACGAGCATCGTGGCGTCGCCGCCGTCGTCGAGGATCATGTTCGCGGGCTTGTCGGCGTCCGGCCAGGTGAGCATCTGCTCGGCGGCCCACCAGTACTCCTCGAGCGACTCGCCCTTCCACGCGAACACCGGGGTGCCCTGCGGCTCCTCCGGCGTGCCGTGCGGGCCGACGACGATCGCGGCGGCGGCGTGATCCTGCGTCGAGAAGATGTTGCACGAGGCCCAGCGGACCTCGGCGCCCAGCGCGGTGAGCGTCTCGATGAGCACGGCCGTCTGGATGGTCATGTGCAGCGAACCGGAGATGCGAGCGCCCTTGAGCGGCAGCACCTCTGCGTACTCGCGGCGGAGCGCCATCAGTCCCGGCATCTCGTGCTCGGCGAGCCGGATCTCCTTGCGGCCGAACTCGGCGAGCGAAAGGTCCGCCACCTTGAAATCGATCCCGTTACGGCTCTCGGCCACGGGCGTGGTTGAAACTGAGGTCGTCATCTGCCTCTCCTGGTTGACTGCTGTTTCGGTCAAGGCTATCGGTACTGCGGCCCGGCGGTCACACTCACGTGACACGGCGCGACCGGGCGATCACTGCCGATCGGCTCCACCGACGGCCTCGTCCACGAAAGGCCCCAGAAGAGCGCCCAGATCCTCGGCGACGTTGGCCTCGGATTCGGGAGGCATCGAGATGTAACTCATAGCGAGACGCACGATGGCGCGGCTGAGGATCCCCGCGTCCGACGGGTTCGCCCGCACCCAGCCCCGCTGGAACACCTCGGCGAGCCGCGTCGACGCCCGCTCGATGATCGGCGCGCTCTCGGTCGTGATCAGCCGCAGCAGGTCGGGCTTGGTCTCGCCGCGCAGAAGTGACTGCACCAGAGGGTCGGACAGGCTGGCCGCGAAGAACGCGGTGAAACCGGCGAGCAGCGCGGCGCGGCCCTGCCCGACGTTCGTCACCAGCGCCTCGTCGACCGCGTCGACCAGTTCGTCGGCGAGCCGGAGGGCGTACGCCTCCGCCAGGCCCTGCCGGGACTTGAACTCGTTGTAGAGCGTCTGCCTGCTCACCCCGGCGCCGGCCGCGACATCCGACATCGTGATGTCGGACCAGTCCTTCTCGAAGAGGAGATCCCGCATCGCGTCCAGCACCGACTGACGCAGCAGCAGCCGCGCAGCCTCCTGATAGGGCACCCGGACACGCGACGAAGTCATGGCGACGACCTTAGTGCCCCGCTTTCGCCGCACCGTAATCCGGGCGGCTCCGCTCGTCCGGGGAGTCGTCCCAACGAATTACGGCGCCGCGCCGGCGCGAGGCGCCGAATTCTACTGCACCCCAGCCGGACAACCTTCAGCGCCTCAGACCTCGCCGCGGCTGCGCCGCTCCATCATGGAGTGACGGCGGCTGTAGGCGAAGTAGATGATCACACCGATCACCATCCACACGACGAACCGGATCCACGTCTCGACGGACAGGTTGACCATCAGCCACAGGCAGGCGAGAACCGCGAGGATGGGCACCACCGGCACGAACGGGACCCGGAATCCGCGGGGCAGGTCCGGGCGGGTGCGACGCAGCACGATCACACCGATCGACACGAGGACGAACGCGAACAGCGTTCCGATGTTCACCATCTCCTCGAGGGTGCCGATCGGGAAGACACCCGCCAGCACGGCCACGACGACACCGACGAGCACGGTGATCCGAACGGGGGTGCCGTGCTTGCCGGTCGGCGCCAGCCGCCTCGGCATCAGCCCGTCCCGGGACATGGCGAACAGCACACGGGTCTGCCCGAGCATCAGCACCATCACCACGGTGGTCAGGCCGGCCAGTGCACCGAACGAGATCAGGTTCTTCGCCCACGTGATCCCGTGGATGCCGAAGGCGGTGGCCAGATTGGAACTGTCCCCGGCCAATTCGTGGTAGTCGACCATGCCGGTGAGCACCAGCGTCACCGCCACGTACAGGATCGTCACGATCAGCAGCGATCCCAGGATTCCGCGGGGCAGCGCCTTCTGCGGATCCTTCGTCTCCTCGGCGGTGGTGGCGACGATGTCGAACCCGATGAACGCGAAGAACACCAGGCTGGCCGCCGCGAGCAGCCCGTACCAGCCGAACGTGCTGCCGCCCGCGCCCGTGACGTAGGAGAACAGGGACTGGTGGATGCCCTCGCCCGTGCTGCCCGCCTCGGACGGCGGAATGTACGGCGAGTAGTTGTCGGGGTCGATGTAGAACGCGCCGACGACCACGACGACCAGGACGACGGCCACCTTGATCGAGGTGATCACGAGTGAGACGCGCGACGACAGCTTGGTGCCCGTCGCCAGCACGACGGTGATGATCGCGACGATGAGGACCGCACCCCAGTCGAATTTGACGGAGCCGATCTGCGCGATCGGCGAATGGTTGCCGATCACCTCACCGAGATAGAGCGACCAGCCTTTCGCCACGACCGACGCGGCGAGCGCGAATTCGAGGATGAGGTCCCAGCCGATGATCCACGCGACCAGTTCACCGAACGTCGCATAGGAGAACGTGTACGCGCTGCCCGCGACCGGAACGGTCGAGGCGAACTCCGCGTAGCAGAGCGCGGCGAGGCCGCACGCGATGGCGGCGATGACGAACGCAGCCGACACGGAGGGACCCGCGACGTTGCCCGCGGTGCGCGCGGTGAGCGTGAAGATGCCGGCACCGATGACGACGGCGACACCGAACACGGTCAGGTCCCACGCCGTCAGATCCTTGCGGAGTTTGGTTTCCGGTTCGTCGGTGTCACGGATCGACTGCTCGATCGACTTGGTGCGGAACAATCCGGTCGGCCTGCCGCCGATATCCGGTCCTCCGCTGCCTTTGTCCTGGATGGCCACATCAGCCTCCTCAATCGAAAGTTGCCGTTCAGCCTATGCCTTCGGTCGCCCGGAACAGGTCGGGTTCGATGTAGATGCGGCGAGCCGCCGGGACGGCGCCCCGCACCCGCGCCTCGGCCTCGTCGATGGCCTCGGCGATCGCACCGATGTTCGAACCGGGGGCCATCGCCACTTTCGCCGCCACGAGGATTTCCTCGGGCCCGAGGTACTGCGTCTTGCAGTGGATGACGCGCTCGATCTTCTCGCCGTCGGCGAGGGCGGCGAGAATTTTCGCCTCCTCGTCGGCGGTGGCGCCTTCACCGATCAGCAGGCTCTGCATCTCGACGATGAGGATGATCGCGATGACGCCGAGCAAGGCGCCGATGCAGAGGGTGCCGACCCCGTCCCACACCGGATCGCCGGTGAGCATCGTCAGTCCGACACCGCCGAGCGCGAGGACGAGACCGACCAGTGCGCCGGTGTCCTCGAGCAGCACGACGGGTAGTTCCGGGCTGCGCGACGTGCGGATGAATCCCCACCAGCTCGCCTGCCCCTTGAGCGGACGCGACTCCCGCATGGCGGTGAGGAAGCTGAACCCCTCGAGCGCGATGGCGATCACCAGGATGACCACCGCCACGAGTGGCGACGACAGTTCCTCGGGATGCTGGATCTTGTGGATGCCCTCGTAGATCGCGAACAGCGAACCGAGGCTGAACAACACGAGCGCGACGACGAAGGAGTAGAAGTAGCGGCTGCGCCCGTAACCGAACTGGTGCAGATCGTCGGCGGCGCGTTCGGCCTTCTTCTGGCCGAGCAGGAGCAATCCCTGATTGGAGGTATCGGCCACCGAGTGCACGGATTCCGCCAGCATGGACGACGAGCCGGTGATCAGGAAGCCGGCGAACTTGGCCACCGCGATACCGGCATTGGCGCCGAGCGCGGCGAGAATCGCCTTCTTTCCCCCATGAGCCGACAACTGACTCCTCCTCTCGGTCGCACACGACCCTCACGGCGGGCCGCGGAGGCCTTCCCGGATCGCAGGGCGCTCACAGGCTACGCGATCGGGGAGCCGACCCTCGCACTGAACAACTGGGCGCACTCGGTGCCTGCCGTCACCACCACTTCGGGGTCCTCGGCCGCGATCCAGACGGCGTTTCCCTGGGAGAGTTCGAGGCCGTCGGTTCCACACCGCAGCTCCACCGAACCCGAGGTGCACAGCAGAATGTGCGGCCCCTCCGAATCGAGCCGGTGCTCCGCCGGGCCGTCCGGTGACAGGTCGATCCGCGCGAGGACGAATTCCGGCGCAGGCGTCGAGTACACGAATTCGCCACCGCCAGGACGCACCTGCGCCTCCAGGATGGGAATATCGACGGTGTCGAAGTCGAGGACCCGCAGCAACTCCGGAACGTCCACGTGCTTCGGCGTCAGTCCCCCGCGCAGCACGTTGTCGGAGTTGGCCATGATCTCGACCGCCATCCCGTGCAGGTAGGCGTGGAGGTTGCCGGCATCGAGGTACAGACCCTGCCCCGGTTCGAGGGTGACCCGGTTCAGCAGGAGCGCGGCGAGCACACCCGCATCCCCCGGGTACACCTCGCTCAGTTCGAGGGCAGTGCGGACCTCGGCCGCGAATTCACCGTCCCTGGTGTTCGACAGGTAGTCGACGCATCCGTCGAGCACCCTCGGCATCAGCGCACCGAGCACGGGCTGCGGCAACGTGATCCACGTGGTGAACAGCGCGCGGAGTCCGTCCGAGTCGGGTTGGCCGGCGATCAGGCCGGCGTAGGGCTGCAGTTCCGGAACGGCGATCGCCTCGAGCAGTTTGACCGTGCGCTGGGGGTCGCGGAAACCGGCGAGCGCGTGGAACCTGCTGAGGGCCACGACGAGTTCGGGTTTGTGGCTGGCGTCCTTGTAGTTGCGCACGGAGGACTCGAGGGGGATTCCCACCTCGTTCTCCCGGGCGAATCCCTCCCACGCCTGCTCGGCGCTCGGATGCGCCTGCAACGACAGCGGTTCCTCCGACGCGAGCAGCTTCAGGAGGAACGGGAGGCGTTCGCCGAACGCCTCGACACTCCGCTTGCCGAGCTGGCGTTCGGGCTCCGAGTGCACCAGATCGAGAAGAGACCGGGGCCCCTCGTCGGTGATGACACGGGCCGGGTCACCGGGGTGCGCGCCCAGCCACAGTTCCGCCTCCGGATGTGCCGTGGGAACCGGAAGTCCGCGCAGCTGTGCGATGGCGGTGCGCGATCCCCACGCGTAGGACCGGAGTGCACCTTCGAGTCGGTGCACTAGATACCGCCGATCAGCTGTAGATACGCGGCCGTCATGTCGAGCCTGCCGACCAGGACCGCCGCCTGTTCCAATTCGGGGCGCTGCGAGGGGACCGGCCCCTCGTCGGACGACGCGACGACGAGGTCGACGTCGCCGAGGACCGCGATCCGGCGTTCGACGAGCATCCGATCGGCATCGGCCGACAGCACGAATGTGCGGACCGGGCTCGCCGGCGGCGGACCGTCCAGTTCGGGATCGTGGAAGATCGAGTCGTGCGCGGAAAGCGCCTGGTCGACGCGGAACGTGCCCGCCGCACTCAGCACGTCCGGAAGCTCCGACGCCGTCGCCACGCGCCCGGCGTGCAGCAGCGCCTCGGCGCCGTGGCGGGCCAGCTCCACCGTGCTCTCCGTGTCTCCCGTGAGCACGATGCGGCGTCCCTGCATGCGGGAGGCCAGTGATTTCGCGGGGTTGTGGAACACCTCGCTGTCCGGCCGGTCGCGGAGCGCCTCACCGTCGACCGCGTCGGCGAGTTGCTCGAGGTCGGGAACCTCGTCGCCCCAGCGTTCCGAACCGACCACCCGCAGGACGGCCAGCAGAACCGCGAAATACCGCAGCAGACCGTGCCGGGTCAGTGCCCGGACCCGCGGCGCGAACATGACCACGCGGCCCGCCCCTGCCGCCTGTAAAGGTCCCTCGTCCGGTGCCGCGACCACCACTTCGGCGCCGCGGCGCACCGCCGCGTCGATTGCCTGCACGAGCCTGGGGTCGCCCGCGTCGTCGCCGGCCACCACGACCACGTCGAGCGGGCCCACCCAGACGGGCGTCCGGGTGGCGCGCACCAGCGGGAATCCGATCCGTTCGGCGAGGACCGCCGTCAGGATCCCGGCCCCGCGGCTGGCCCGCCCCGCGCCGGTGACCACCACCACGCTGCGCGGACGCAGCCCCTGCAGTCGTTCGAGAGCCCCTTCCTCGACAGCGGACCGGGTGGCCCTGATCTGGGCACCCCCCATTGCGGCGGAACGTAGTACGCCCTCGGTGTCGGCGGAAACCAGTGCGTCCCCGTCGTCCAGATCGAGCAGGGGCGTCGGCGCTGTCATGACACCGCACCCCCTTTCCTCATCAGTGCAAGCCACATTCGCAGCACGAGCAGAACCTTGTTATTCCAACTATGGCAGTCAGGCTCGGACGATGCCCAATATCTCGGTAACGAGTGCATCTACGTCTGCCGTCGTGGGCGCTTCGACGTTGAGTCGCAGCAGCGGTTCGGTGTTGGAGGCGCGCAGGTTGAACCATGAGTCGCCGTTCAACTCGACCGTGACCCCGTCGAGCCGGTCGACGCCCGCGGTGCGATCGGCGAACGCCGCCACCACCGCGTCGGTCCGCTCGGCGGCGTCCGCGACCGTCGAATTGATCTCCCCCGACGCCGCGTACCGCTCGTACTTGGCCATCAGTTCGGACAGAGGATGGTCCTGCTCCCCCAGCGCCGCGAGGACATGCAGCCCGGCGAGCATGCCGGAGTCGGCGCCCCAGAAATCGCGGAAGTAGTAGTGCGCGGAGTGCTCGCCACCGAAGATCGCGCCCGTCTCGGCCATCTGCTGCTTGATGAACGAATGCCCGACCCGGGTGCGCACCGGGTGTCCACCCAGTTCGGTGACCAGTTCCGGCACGGCGCGGGAGGTGATCAGGTTGTGGATGACGGTGGCGCCCGGCTCCTTGGCCAGCTCACGCTCGGCGACGAGGGCCGTCACCGCGGACGGCGACACCGGGTTGCCGAGCTCGTCGACCACGAAGCAGCGGTCGGCGTCGCCGTCGAAGGCCAGACCGATGTCGGCACCGGTCTCCCGGACATACCGCTGCAGGTCCACCAGGTTCGCCGGGTCGAGCGGATTCGCCTCGTGGTTCGGGAACGTGCCGTCAAGCTCGAAGTACAGCGGCTGCAGTTTCACCGGCATCGGCTCGAACACCGCGGGGACGGTGTGCCCGCCCATGCCGTTGCCCGCGTCCACGGCCACCGTCAGCGGCCGGAGGTCGGACAGGTTCACCAGGCCGCGGACGAAACTCGCGTACTGATCGAGCACGTCCTCCTCGGACACCTCGCCCACGGCGCCGTCGTACTCGGGAACCCCGTCGACCACCTCCGCGGCGATCGCGGCGAGGCCCGTCTCCTGCCCCACCGGCTTGGCGCCCGCGCGGCAGAGCTTGATGCCGTTGTACTTCGCCGGATTGTGGCTCGCGGTGAACATCGCACCGGGGCAGTCGAACAGTCCCGAAGCGAAATACAGCTGATCGGTGGACGCGAGTCCGATGAGCACGACGTCCAGGCCCTGCGCGGTGACACCGTCGGCGAACGCGCGGGCGAGTTCCGGGGACGACGCACGCATGTCGTAACCGATCACGACCTTCGTGGCGCTCTCCTCGCGGACGAGTCGTGCGAATGCGCCACCCACGTCCTGCACGAACGCGGCGTCGATGAGTTCACCGACGACACCCCGCACGTCGTAAGCCTTGATCACGGCATGTACGGACTCGGCTGATCGCGCCACTTCTGTTTTCTCCTTTACGAGCACCAGTGCTGGCGCAAGCCTAATGCCTGCCCGTCGCGGGCACGGCACGCAACGGACCGCAGGCCCGGGACGAGCTGGGACGTCAGTTGGCAGGGTCGGGAAGAACCCGCAGGTGGCCACGCCGCCCAGTACGGGCCGGGCCGGGCGAGGTGCCGGTTTCGGCGCGCTCCTCGGTGGACACGGCCCGCTCGGACCGTCCGCGATCGCCGAGGCCCGCCTCCCGCACGGCCTCCGCCAGCGCGGTCAGATCGTCCTCGTCCGGGGTGCTCGACGAAAATCCACCCTCGTACCGAACCAGTTCCCAGCCCTTGGGTGCAGTGATCCTCGACGCGTGCGTTTCGCACAGATCCCACGAGTGCGGTTCGTCGACTGTCGCGAGAGGGCCGACGACGGCGGTGGAGTCCGAGTAGACGTACGTGAGCGTCGCGACAGCGGGGTTCTTGCACCCGGGGCGGCAGCATCGACGCAGAGATCTCACAGCTAGAAAGCCTAGCCCCACGAAGGCCCCACACCTACTCGGACACACCGACAGTGTCCGGCTGTCGTAATGTCCACTCCATGTCCAGAGCACGACGCAGGCGTCCCGTCACCACCCGATCCGTCGACCGACGGGGACGTGGGATCCGCGGGTCCGTGTTCCCGCCCGACGCGCCGGCGCGACGCAGCCGCGCGGAGAAATTCGATCTCGTGGTTCTGGAGGCGTTCGCGCCGATCGACTCACGCTGGCGTGAACGCCTCACGAAGTTGGACATCGCCGTCGACGAAGTCCCGAAGATTCATGCGCTCGACCCGGATTCGGTCAACTGGCCCGCCGAGGTCGTGGCGGACGGGCCCGTGCCACTGTCCCGGTTGATCCCGGCAGGCATCGACCGGCACGGATCCACGACGCGGGCGCGAGTCGTCCTGTTCCGGCGACCGCTGGAACAACGCGCCAAGGATCCGGACGATCTCACCGACCTGGTGCACGATGTGCTCGTACAGCAGGTGAGTACATACCTCGGAGTCGAACCCGAGGTCATCGACCCGGACTTGCCGGGCGATGAGGACTGACTAGACGATCCCCCGCTTCAGGCGCCGGCGCTCACGCTCCGACAGGCCACCCCAGATACCGAACCGCTCGTCGTTGGCCAGTGCGTAGTCGAGGCATTCGTCCCGCACCTCACAGCCGAGGCAGATGCGCTTCGCTTCCCTGGTGGATCCTCCCTTTTCGGGGAAGAAGGCCTCAGGGTCGGTCTGCGCGCACAGCGCGCGTTCCTGCCACTGGTCCTCGATGGTGTCGAACAGTTCGTCGAAACCGGTCACCAGACTCAACGCCGGGCGGGGGCCCGCCGTCTCGACTTCCTGCGCGACGAGTTCCGGCACAGGAATTTCTTTCACACTGCTTTCTTGCACACTGATTTGTTCAACGCTGATTTGTTGCACACCGTCTTCTTGCACACAGACTTCTTGAACACAGACGCCGTCCGCTGCGCCTGCTTCGGAATTGGTCTGCGGTTCGTCGCTTACTGTGCTCCAGCGAGTCTCCGACTCGAGCTGCTCATTGGGCATCGTTCCGCCTCCTCACCTGTGATAGCGCAGAAAATTTCGATTGATCATGTACCCCGAACCGAACACCCCTGCCACCCCGTTCGAACATCCGTTCGAATTGATCCCCGCTGCAAGTGATTCCACGCCCGCAACGTTGGAATGACATATTTGTGATTAGACACGCCCAGCGTGTCGCGGTCAAGCTAACCGCAAAAAGTCGATTACTATTTCGCGCCCTCGAATCACCCTGGGGAAGCAGCCCACCGGACGCCGGCGGCCACCGCCTAGGCTTACACCGTGAACGTGACTGTATTGGTTGGCGGGGTCGGTGGGGCCCGGTTCCTGCAAGGGGTGCGGCGGTTTCTCGGCGTTGATGCACCGGATGGTGCGGGTTCGTCGCATCGGATCACGGCGGTGGTCAATGTCGGTGACGATGTGTGGATGCACGGGTTGCGGATCTGCCCGGACCTGGACACCTGCATGTACACCCTCGGCGACGGTATCGACCCGGTCCGGGGGTGGGGTCATGCCGGTGAAACCTGGAATGCGAAGGAGGAACTCGCCGCGTACGGGGCGAAGCCGGAGTGGTTCGGGCTCGGGGACCGGGACATCGCGACCCACCTGATCCGCACCCAGATGCTGCGGACGGGGTATCCGTTGTCGGCGGTCACCGAGGCGCTCTGCAACCGCTGGCAGCCGGGTGTGACGTTGCTGCCGGTCACCGACGATCGTAGTGAAACTCACGTGGTGATCACCGACCCGGAGGACGGGGAGCAGCGGGCGATCCACTTCCAGGAGTGGTGGGTTCGGCACCGCGCGCAGGTCCCGACGCACAGTTTCGCGCACATCGGCGCCGAGCAGGCGGCCCCCGCCCCGGGGGTGCTGGAGGCGATCGAGGGCGCCGACATCGTGTTGCTGGCGCCGTCGAATCCGGTGGTCAGCGTCGGCGCGATCCTGGCGGTGCCGGGGATCCGGGGGGCGCTGCGCACCACCACCGCGAAGGTGGTCGGGGTGTCCCCGATCATCGGCGGGAAACCGTTGCGCGGCATGGCCGACGAATGTTTGGACGTGATCGGGGTGGACACCTCGGCGGAGGCGATCGGGCGCTGGTACGGGGCGCGCAGCGGGACGGGGATCCTCGACGGGTGGCTGGTCCACGACACCGACACCGCCGACGTCCCCGGGGTGGCGGTGCGGGCGGTGCCGCTGCTGATGAGCGACCCGGACGCGACCGCCGCGATGGTGCAGGCGGCCCTGGACGTGGCCGGGGTGACGCTGTGAGCGCACCGACCGGCGGGGAACGGGTCGATCACGCGCCGGGCGGGGCGATCGAGATCCTGCCGGTGACCGGGTTGCCGGAGTTCCGGCCCGGCGACGACCTGGCCGCCGCCATTATTGCGGCGGCCCCGTGGCTGCGGGGCGGTGACGTGCTGGTGGTGACCAGCAAGGTGTTCTCGAAGGTCGAGGGCCGGATCGTGACCTCCCCCACCGATCCGGAGGAGCGGGACGCGGCCCGCCGGCGGCTGGTAGAGCAGGAAGCGGTCCGGGTCGTCGCCCGGAAGGGCCGGACGTTGATCACCGAGAACCGGTTGGGGATCGTGCAGGCCGCGTCCGGGATCGACGGTTCGAATGTGGAGGGCTCGGAACTGGCGTTGCTGCCGGAGGATCCGGACGGCAGCGCCCAAAGGTTGCGGGACGCGATCGGGGTGGCGCTCGGCGTCTCGGTGGCGGTGGTGGTCACCGACACGATGGGGCGGGCGTGGCGCAACGGGCAGATCGACGCCGCGATCGGTGCGGCCGGGGTGCCGGTGCTGCACGGGTACGCCGGGGCCCGGGACTCGCAGGGCAACGAACTCATGGTGACGGAGGTCGCGGTGGCCGACGAGATCGCCGCGGCCGGGGATCTGGTGAAGGGCAAGCTCGGTGGGGTGCCGGTCGCGGTCGTGCGGGGTCTGGGCCTGGTCGACGACGGGTCCCGGGCGCGGGATCTGATCCGGGCCGGTGAGGAGGACCTGTTCTGGCTCGGTACCGCCGAGTCGATGGAGCGGGGGCGGGCGGAGGCGGTGCTGCTGCGCCGCTCGGTCCGGGACTTCGCCGACGATCCGGTCGACCCGGGTGCGGTGCGGGCGTCGATCGCCGAGGCACTGACCGCCCCGGCGCCGCATCACACCCGGCCGGTGCGGTTCGTGTGGGTCCGCACCCGCACCGTCCGCGAGGAGTTGCTGACCGCGATGCGGGAGCGGTGGCAGGCCGACCTGACCGCCGACGGCATGAACGTGGAGGCGGTGGCGGCGCGGGTGGCGCGGGGGAACATCCTGTTCGACGCGCCGGAGGTGATCGTCCCGTTCTGCGTGCCCGACGGTGCGCACCCCTATCCCGACCCGCGTCGGCGGGCGGCGGAGGCGACGATGTTCACCGTCGCGGTCGGTGCGGCCGTGCAGGGGCTGCTGGTGTCGTTGGCGACCAAGGGAATCGGCAGCTGCTGGATCGGTTCGACGATCTTCGCCGCCGACACCGTGCGCGGTGTCCTCGACCTGCCCGACGACTGGGAACCGCTCGGCGCGATCGCCGTCGGCTACCCCCTCGAACCACTCACACCCCGCAGGCCCGTCGACCCCGGCGACGCCCTCATCGAGAAATGACCCCCACACGATGAGCGCCGAATCACTGCACCGCACCGCGACTGCCGCACTCGAGGGCTGGAAGACGCTCGACGAGAACGACGAATCGTTGCGGCACACCATGCTTGCGTTCCTCGCATCCGCGCCGCTCGGGTGCCTACGCGAATACGCGCCCGGGCACATCACGGCCTCCTCCCTCGTCCTGGACGAGGGAGGATGTCACGTGCTGCTCACCCTGCATCCCCGGGTCGGCCGGTGGATCCAATTGGGTGGGCACTGTGAGCCTTCCGACGACACCGTCGTCGACGCCGCACTGCGGGAGGCGTGCGAGGAATCGGGGATTCCCGACCTGCGGATCGACCCCGAACTGCTGTCGGCGCACACCCACCCGATCACGTGCTCACTCGGGCAGCCCACCCGGCACCTGGATCTCCGGTTCCTCGTGCGTGCGCGTGCCGGCGCCCACATCGTGCGAAGCTCCGAATCGACGGATCTGCGCTGGTGGCCGGTGGACGCACTGCCTCCGAACGCGGAGAAGTCCACGATCGACCACCTCGTGCACCTGGCCGGACTGCGCTAGGGGCGCTGCACCTCTCACACGTCCGTGCTGAACCGCACCCCGCCGTCGGGCAGCGTCACGCCCGGCCACACCCGGGCCCCGCGCAGCAGTTCGCATCGGGCACCGATATCGGCCCCGTCACCGATCACCGCGTCCCGCACGAGGGCCCGCGGACCGATGCGCGCACCGAATCCGATGATGGACCGTTCGACGGTCGCACCGGCCTCCACGACGGCACCGTCGAAGAGCACCGCGCCGTCGAGTCGTGCGCCCGCACCCACCTCGGCGCCGCGGCCGACGACGGTGCCGCCGATCAGCAGTGCGCCGGGGGCGACGCCCGCACCCGGATGGACGAGCGATTCGCCGCGGGGACCGTCGAGCGCCGGCGAGGGAGCGATGCCGCGCACCAGATCCGCCGAACCGCGCACGAAGTCCTCGGGAGTGCCCATGTCGCGCCAATACGACGAGTCCACGTGTCCGTAGACGCGGGCGTCACCGGCGAGCAGCGACGGGAACACCTCACGCTCCACCGACACCGGACGGCCCTCGGGAATCTGTTCGATGATCTCGCGCTTGAAGACGTAGCAGCCGGCGTTGATCTGGTCGGTCGGCGGATCCTGCGTCTTCTCCAGGAAGGCGGTCACCCGGCCGTCGGAATCGGTGGGCACACAGCCGAACGCCCGCGGATCGCCCACCCGCACGAGGTGCAGCGTGACGTCGGCCTCGCGCGTCCGGTGCGTGTCGAGGATCGCTCCCAGATCGGTGCCGCCGAGGACGTCGCCGTTGAAGACCATCGCGTGGTCCCCGCGTAACTTCGGCAGAACGTTGCGGATGCCGCCACCGGTGCCGAGCGGTTCGGTCTCGGTGACGTAGTCGATCTCCAGTCCCAGCTTGGAACCGTCCCCGAAGTACTCCTCGAAGACCTCCGCCTTGAAGGACGTGCCGAGCACGACGTGCTTGATCCCGGCCGCCTCGATCCGCGCCAGCAGATGCTGGAGAAACGGCAGACCCGCCGTGGGCAGCATCGGCTTGGGCGCCGACAACGTCAGAGGGCGAAGCCTCGTTCCCTTACCGCCGACCAGCACCACGGCATCGGTCGTCTTCTCAATTGCCATCTGTCTTTCCCCCCTCGTTATGGTTTCTGCGTCGTTCCCGGACCGCGGCAGCCACGGCGATCTTCGACCGCACCGCCAATCCTCCCCGAAGTGCCCACCGCAGCGGCGCCTGCCACCAATGGGGATGGCGATCGGCCTGGAACCGGTACGCACTCTGATGGTGGGCGGGCAGCATCAGTTCCGGATGCTTGCCCGCGGCGTGCCCCTTCGCGTGGGTGACCTCGGCCGAGGGCACGTAGACGTTGAGCCACCCCGCCTTGCCCAGGCGGTCGCCGAGGTCGACGTCCTCCATGTACATGAAGTAGCGGGAATCGAAGCCGTTGATCGAGTCGAAGGCGACGCGCCGCATCAGCAGGCACGAACCGGACAACCAGCCGACGGACCGCTCGCTGACGGACTCATTCTCCTGGCGGTAACCGGCAGTCCACGGGTTGGACGGCCACACCGTGCCCAGCACCGCATGTCCGGCACCCGACACGAGGTCGGGGACCTGGCGCGCCGACGGGTAGATGCTTCCGTCGGGTTCCAGAACGAGAGGTCCGAGCGCCCCCGCCCGCGGCCAGCGCTCGGCGGCCGCGAGGAGAACGTCGATCGATCCGGGCGCCCAGCGAACATCCGGATTGGCGATGACGACGAACTCGATGTCCTCGTCGATCTCCGCCACAGCCCTGTTGATGGCACCGCCGTAGCCGATGTTCCCGCCGGTGCGCAGCAGGCGCACGTGCTCGTGGGCCGCGTCCGCGGCCTCGGGGGCGCCGTCCGTCGAACCGTTGTCGGCCATCACGACCTGCGGATCTTCTTTCGTCGCCTCGGCGAGAGTGCCCAGGAATTGCTCCAGATGCTCACCTGGCGAATAGGTCACCGTCACCACGGCCAGCTTCGAACTCACGCGGGCAAGCGTAGCCGTTGAAAGGGGGTCCCTCTCACACCGCGGCATGCAGAGCGGCGCGCAACGCGTCTCGCCACGGCCGCAACGGGGTCAGCCCGGCGTCGGCCCACGCGCGGCCGGACAGCACCGAGAACGCCGGTCGCGGGGCGGGGCGCACGAACTGGGCACTCGTGCACGGGTGCACGCGCTGCGGGTCGGCACCCGCCTCCTCGAACACGGCGCGCGCCAGGTCGAACCAACTCGCCCGGCCCGAGTTGGTGGCGTGCAGCACCGATGCGTCGATGTCGCTGCGCCCGGCCAGTTCGAGCAGCCCGTCGGCCAGGTCGCCGGCGAATGTGGGCGAGCCCACCTGGTCGTCGACGACGTCGACCGTGTCACGTTCGCGCTCGAGTCGGCGCATGGTGGAGACGAAATCGGAACCCACCCCGCTGTACACCCAGGCGGTGCGCACCACGTGCGCGGACGGAAGCGCAGCGTGGACGGCGCGCTCGCCGGCCAGTTTGGTGCGTCCGTAGGCCGTCGCGGGACCGGTCGGGGCGTCCACCTCGTACGGCGTGTCGCCGTCCCCGGCGAACACGTAGTCGGTGGAGACGTGGATCAGCCGGGCACCCACCCGGGCGCACGCCGCCGCCAGGTTCGCGGGACCGTCCTCGTTCACCGCCCGCGCGGTGTCCTCGTCCGACTCCGCCGCGTCGACCGCGGTGTACGCGGCGCAGTTGATCACCACCGAACCGGCCTCGACCTGGGCGAGCACCGCGTCATGGTCGGTGATGTCGAGCTCGTCCGACCCCACACCCCGGGCCGGAATCCCACTTGCCTCGGCTCGTCGGAGGAGGTGTCCACCCAGCTGCCCCCGGGCGCCGGTCACAAGGATGTTCGTCACGGCGCCCAGTCTGGCACGCCGATCCACGCCTCCCTGCTCCAGCCGCGGCGACCAGTAGCCTGGTTTCCGTGTCACACGAGCAACCCGCACCAGACGCACCCCCGAGCACCGCTCGGCGGCCGATCCACATCGCTGTCGCGGTGCTGTCGGTGCTCGCACTCGTCGTCACGGGATTCGCGTGGCGGAGCATCGACTCGCTGCGCAACAATCTGGCAACCGCGGGGGGTCTCGGACTCGGCGGAAGCGCCGACGGCGCCGTCGACATCCTCATGGTCGGCACCGACAGCCGCACCGACGCCCACGGCAACCCCCTCTCCCAGGAGGAACTCGACTCGCTGCGCGCCGGCGAGGAAGTGGCGTCCAACACCGACACCATCGTCCTCATCCGCGTCCCGAACGACGGCAGTTCCGCCACCGCCATCTCCATCCCCCGCGACTCCTACGTCGACGTGCCGGGCATCGGCATGTCGAAGATCAACGCCGCCTACGGGGCCACCAAGGAAACCGAGAGGCTTAAGCTCGTCGAGGACGGAGCCACCGACAAGGAGGCCGAGGAGGAGTCGACGAAGGCAGGCCGCGAGGCCCTCATCCAATCGGTGGCAGACCTCACGGGCATCACCGTCGACCACTACGCCGAGGTCGGGCTGCTCGGGTTCGTCCTCCTCACCAACGCGGTCGGCGGCGTCGACGTCTGCCTCAACGAACCGGTGGACGAGGACATGTCGGGCGCCCACTTCCCCGCCGGTGAGCAGTCGCTGAAGGGTGCGGACGCACTGAGCTTCGTCCGCCAGCGCCACGACCTTCCCCGCGGCGACCTCGACCGCATCGTGCGCCAGCAGGTGTTCATGGCGTCCCTCGTCGGCAAGGTGCTGTCCGCGAAGACCCTCAGCGACCCGGGCAAGCTGAACGAACTCAGCGGCGCGGTGCAACGCTCGGTCGTGCTCGACGACGACTGGGACATCATCGAATTCGCCACCCAACTGCAGGACCTCGCCGGCGGCAAGGTGCAGTTCGAGACCATTCCGGTCGCGGACCTCAACGGCATGACCGACTACGGCGAGTCCATCGTGGAGGTCAAGCCGAAGGACGTGAAGAAGTACGTGGCCGGTCTCGTCGGCGAGGAGCCCGCCGACTCGGAGGACACCACCACCACCACCAAGTCCGAGACGCCCGACATCGACACCTCCACCGTCACCGTCGACGTCGCGAACTCGAGCGACGTCGGGGGTCTCGCGAACGGTGTGGCCGACGCCTTGACGTCGCTCGGCTACGGCCAGGGTGAGATCGGTAACTACACCGGCAAAGCGGTGAGCGAGACCACCGTCTTCGCGCATTCCGCGGACGACGACAGCGCCAAGGCGGTCGCGGCCGCACTCGGCGGGCTCCCCACCGACACCGACTCGACGCTGCCCGAAGGCTCGGTCCGGGTGGTGCTGGCCGGTGACTATCAGGGGCCGACGTCCGCCGAGACCATCAGCACCACCTCGTCGTCCGAGTCCTCGGAGACAGGCCTCGAGCCCGTGTCCACGGGAGGAACGACCCCCACCCCGGCACCGCCCGGCCCGCCCATCGATGCCGGCTCGTCGGGCCCGCGTTGTGTGAACTAGAAAACGAGAGACGGACTGTGTCCATGAACCATGCGTCCCGCACGCTGACCGACGCCCTGCTCGACCCGATCCTGAAGAACGACCCGGCCGGACCGCGCGTCACGTTCTACGACGACGCGACGGGCGAACGGGTCGAACTCTCGGCCCTCACCCTCGCCAACTGGGCGGCCAAGACCGCCAACCTGCTGCGCGACGAATTCGCCGTCGAGCCCGGCGCCCGCGTCGCCGTGCTCCTGCCCGCGCACTGGCAGACCGCCGCGGTACTCCTCGGCGTCTGGTGGGCCGGCGCCGACGTCGTACTCGAACCCGACGCGGACGCCGAGATCGCCCTCGTCTCCGCTGCGCACCTGAGCGACGTCGAGGACGTCCCGGAGGTCGCGGCGCTGTCGCTGGACGCGTTCGGCCGCCCCGTTCCCGACCTTCCTGTCGGCATCACCGACTACGCCACCTCGGTGCGCGTTCACGGCGACCAGTTCCGGCCGACGGTCGCGGGACCCGCACTCGCAGGCAAGAGTGTCGACGACGTTCTCGCCGCGGCACTGGCCTCCGCCGAGACGCATGGGATCACCGGCTCCGACCGGGTGCTGTCCGTCGAGGCGTGGGACTCCCCCGACGCCCTGATCGACGGTCTGGTGGCCGTTTTCGCGGCCGGCGCGTCACTGGTGCAGGTCACCAACCCCGACACCGCGGCTCAGGCGAGGCGCGTGGACACCGAGAAGATCACCCGTCAGCTGTCCCGGTAGCCACCGTCCGCGAGGCCCGCGGCGATCTCGAACCTGTTCCGGGCACCGCGGTGTCTCGACTCCTCGAACAGGTACCGCAGCGCGAAGGTCCATCCGTACGTCGCCCACTGGTCGGCGTGGACCGCTTCGTGTCGCAGCAACGATCTCGCCGGTTCCTTGCCGGTGAGAAACGCACCGCCGATGGTCGTCCCGCCGCGCGCGTACCCACCGCGCATGCCGCTGCACACGAACAGGCCGAACTCGTCGTCGAACGCAATGCGCGCACCCCACAGCCGGGCATACGCCAACGCCAGCCGGGTGATCGCCGCCGACTGTGGATTCCCCCGCGAAGCGCGGATCATCGGCACCCCGTGGCTACGTTTCATGTGCGCAGGATAAGCGCTCGCGGCAGGGTTCATCCACAACCTCACGCCGCGGGAATCCCGCGCAGCACCATCGCCTCCCGGTGCCGGAGCGGCCGCTGGCTACGGCTCTACCGCCGCGACCTCGCACCGCGTTCGGTGTCGACGGCGACTCTGCTTCCGACGGTGTCCCCCGCCCAGGCGCTCTTCGACTGCGCCGTCGTCATGCCCGAGCGAGATGTCGCATCACTCGTCGACGCCGAGCTGAATCGAAGCGTCGATCCCGACGAGTTCCGTGACCTCTGCCTCACCCACCGCGGTCGGCATGGGACGCCCGCAGCGCAGCGACTCCTGCGGCACGCTTCCCTCCGCGCGGCGTCGGAACCCGAGCGCGTACTCGGCCGCGAGCTCAGCCTTCGCGGATTCGCACTCGCACCCAACCTGCCGATCGGTCCGTACGTGGGTGATTTCGTGGACGAACGTGCGCGGATCGTCGTCGAGGTCGACGGCCGCGAATTCCACAGTGAGCCCGACGTGTTCAGAGACGACCGTCGGCGTCAGAATTGGCTCGTCCGGGAGGGGTGGATGGTGCTCCGCTTCGCGGCCTACGACGTGCTTGCCCATCCCGATACGATCGCCGACGAGATTACCGCCGCCGTGAACTGAGCCGCCACTCGTTGGACTCCGAGGACTGTTCCGGCCCCGAGAGAGCGAAGAGTGGCGGCTCAGTACGAAATCAGCCCAGCAGTTTGTCGCGGAGGGCCTGATCCTTGCCCAGGACCATCTTCTCGAGCCCGTCCTGGAATGAAACCATCTGCTGCTGCAGGGCGGGGTCGGCGGCACCGAGGATGCGGACGGCGAGGAGGCCGGCGTTGCGGGCGCCGCCGATGGACACGGTCGCGACGGGGACGCCTGCGGGCATCTGCACGATCGAGAGCAGTGAGTCCATGCCGTCGAGGTACTTCAGCGGGACGGGTACACCGATGACGGGCAGCGGGGTGGCCGATGCGACCATGCCCGGCAGATGGGCGGCGCCACCGGCGCCGGCGATGATCACCTGGATGCCGCGGCCTGCGGCGTCCTTCGCGTAGTCGAGCATGCGCTGCGGTGTGCGGTGCGCGGAGACGACACCGACCTCGAAGCGCACCCCGAATTCGGCGAGCGCCTCGGCGGCGGCCTCCATGGTGGGCCAGTCGGAGTCGCTGCCCATGATGAGCCCGACCTGTGCGCCCTGCCGTGCTGCCGTGTCACTCACCGTGTACATCCCATCCGTCGGTCCATTCAGCGTGCGAGAGCCAGTGTGCGGCGCGTTCGGCCCGCTCACGGACGCGTGCCACGTATTCGCGGTCGTCGATCGAGCCCGGCCCGCCGACGATGTTCACGTGACCGATCTTCCGGTCCTCACGTTCACCCTTGCCGTACAGGTGGATCTTCGCGTCGGGCATCCGCGCGAAGAGGTGGTGGACGCGTTCGTCCATGCTCATCTCGGGCGCGGTCGGCGCGCCGAGGACGTTCGCCATCACGGTGATCGGTGCGAGGGGTGTGGTGTCGCCGAGCGGGTAGTCGAGGACGGCGCGCAGGTGCTGCTCGAACTGTGAGGTGCGGGCGCCGTCCATGGTCCAGTGACCGGAGTTGTGCGGACGCATCGCGAGTTCGTTGACGACGAGCGTGCCGTCGGTGGTCTCGAACAGTTCGACGGCCATGGCTCCGACCACACCGAGTTCGGACGCGACGCGGAGCGCCAGTTCCTCGGCGGCCTCGGCGACCGAGTCGGGCAGCGCGGGGGCGGGGGCGAGGACCACGGCGCACTGTCCGTGGCGCTGCACGGTCTCCACCACCGGCCACGTGGCGCCCTGGCCGAACGGTGACCGCGCCACCATCGCGGACAGCTCACGCCGCATCTCGACCTTCTCCTCGACCAGGAGGGAGACCCCCTTGTCGAGTTGCTGGGTGACGATGCGCTCGGCCTCGTCGGAATCGTCGGTGATCCACACACCGCGGCCGTCGTATCCGCCGCGGACGGCCTTGATGACGACGGGCCAGCCGTGTTCGGCGCCGAACTTGACGACGTCCTCGGCCCAGGTAACCTCCGCGAACGCCGGGACCGGTGCGCCGAGTTCGCCGAGCTTGCGGCGCATCGCGAGTTTGTCCTGCGCGTAGATGAGCGCCGTCGGCGGCGGCTGCACGTTGACGCCCTCGGCGACGAGGACGTCGAGGTGCTCGGTGGGCACATGCTCGTGGTCGAAGGTCAGCGCGTGTGACCCGACCGCGGCCCTGCGGAGCGCGTCGAGGTCGGTGTGGCTCCCGAGGACGACGTCGGGGCTCACCTGCGCTGCGGGTTCGTCGGCGGTGCCGGAGAGCACCCGCAGTGTCTGGCCGAGCGCGATTGCGGCCTGGTGGGTCATTCGCGCGAGTTGGCCGCCACCGATCATCGTCACGACGGGTTGCCCGGCGGTCAGATCGCGGGGTGTCGTGGGACGCGGTGTGGAGTCAGAGTTGCCGGTCACGGGTCACTAGTTTGTCACGTCCGGTGCCGGGTTCCGCCGCCGAGGTCGCCGGGCCGGAGTTTCTGTGATTCTCCTGATGATCTCGCCGCCAATTGGTGGTATCCGGTCCGACTTTCGTAAACTCATCCGTTGTGTCATTTGTCGACGGCGTCCTTGCACGCGTTCCCCAGCCTTTCCGGGCTCTCGCGTTGCGCCATCACGAACTGATCAAGTTCGCGATTGTGGGCGGCACCACCATGATCTTCGACCTCGCGATCTTCTATTCGCTGAGCCTCACGATCCTCGAAGAGAAGCCGGTGGTCGCCAAGGTTCTGTCCGGAATTCTCGCGACGGTCCTGAGCTACATCCTCAACCGCGAATGGTCGTTCAAGAACCGCGGCGGACGGGAACGCCATCACGAGGCCCTGCTGTTCTTCACGATCAGCGGAGTGGGTGTACTCCTCGCCGCCGCGCCCCTGTGGATCGCCAACAACGTGTTCGACATCCGCGAGACGCAGGACAACCTGACCACGCTGGTGATCGTCGACTTCGTGCTCAACTACATCATCGGCAACCTGCTGCAGATGGTGTTCCGTTTCTGGGCCCTGCGACGGTTCGCGTTCCCCGACGAGAACGTGCATCTCATCGATCCGGATCTCGTCGACCCGGATCTCGTCGACGAGGCCGCCGAGGAAGAAATCGGCCAACCCTGACCGTCAGCGCGGTTCCCGGATCCCGGTGACCCGCGTCGGCACGTGCTCGCGGGCGATGGGAACGAAGATCGCGAACAGGGCCGGACGGCGACGCTGCAGTTCCAGCCGGCCACCGTCGGCCTCGATGAGCGCACGGGCCAGCGCCAGGCCCACACCGGTCGAACCGGCCCCCGAGAAGCCGCGGTCGAAGATGTGCGGCGCGAGGTCGTTGCTGACGCCGACACCCTCGTCCGACACCTCCACGCACACCATTGCCTCGCGCGGCGACAATTCCTTGCCCGGCGCCCTCTGATTCTGTCCCTGGATCAGGCGCACCGAGACCGTGCACGTCCCCGCCCCGTGCATGAGCGCGTTGTCGACGAGGACCGCCACGGCCTCGCGGAGCCGGGAACCGGTAGTCGACGCCATCACGTTCGTGTCTCCGCGCAGCAGCAACTCGCGGTCGACGTCCTCGAACGGCCGTTTCCAATCCGCGATGACCACGCTGAGCTCCCGGATCACCGACACCTGGGTCTCGGTGCCGCTGCTGCGGGAGGAGCGGACCAGTTCGTCGATCGCGACGGTCAGCCGGTCCACCTGCGCCATCGCCTCGTCGGCCTCGACGACGACGGCCGGATCCGGGTGCACGGACAACTCGTCGAGCCGGAGGCGGACGGCCGTGAGTCGGCTGCGGAGCTGATGGGAGACGTCGGCGACGAGTGCGTGCTCGCGCTGCAACCGTCCCGCGATCTCCACGGTCGCCGAGTCGAGGACGTCGGAGACGCGGTCGAGTTCGGGGATGCCGTGGCGCCGGACGTCCGGCCGGAAGTCGCCCTCCGCGAGCCGGGCCGCCCGGTTCGCGACGTCCCGCAGCGGGTCGGCGAGCCGCTTCGCCGTGACGTACGCCACGACGGTGCCTGCGGCGATGGACACGAGCACCAGGAGCGCGACGGCACCGACGGCCTGGCGTTGCTGGGTGCGCATCTCGTCGGACGGCACCTCGAGGCGGAGCGAACCGGACGTGCCCATCGCGAGAGATTCCACGAGCGGCGACTGCACGGACGATTCGCCGATGTCCACCCGCGCGGCGCCGTCGTCGATCGTCGGATATACCACGACCAGGCGGCCCCCGGCGGGCGTCAGCAGTCGCAGGGAGTTCGTGTCGAGGTCGCCTTCGACG
Organism: Rhodococcus sp. USK10; assembly: GCF_019378875.1. Classification (NCBI taxonomy): domain Bacteria; kingdom Bacillati; phylum Actinomycetota; class Actinomycetes; order Mycobacteriales; family Nocardiaceae; genus Rhodococcus; species Rhodococcus sp. USK10. Next base: position 7,634,702 of record NZ_CP076048.1, on the reverse strand, counting down.
ACGCCGTTGACGCCCTCCTGCGTGATGATCTCCGTCGCCATGCGATCCAGCCGGACCTGCAGGTCGCTCCGGTTGAAGTCCTCGACCCACAACCAGGCCGTGTAGATCAGCGGCACACCGAGCAGCAGCGCCGTGAGGATCACGACTGCGAGGATCGACTGGAGAATTCTGCGGCGCACTACCCCGCCTAGTCGGTGTTGATGCGGAAACCGACGCCGCGGACCGTCGCGATGCGACGCTCGGCGGCGGGGCCCTCGTCGCCGATCTTCCGGCGAAGCCACGACATGTGCATGTCGAGGGTCTTCGAGCCACGCAGTTCCACGTCGCCCCACACTTCCGCGAGGATGGTGTCGCGCGACACCACCTGTCCCGCGTGTTCGAGCAGCACCCGCAGAAGCTCGTACTCCTTGTTGGCGAGGGCGATCTCGGTTCCGTTCACGAGCACCCGGCGGGCCGCCGGCTCGAGCCGGATGCCCCCGACCTCGACGACGGAATCCTCGCCGCCGCCGCGACGGCGCAGCAGGGCACGCACCCGGGCCATCAACTCCGCCAACCGGAACGGCTTGCCCACGTAGTCGTCGGCTCCGGCGTCGAGTCCGACGACGAAGTCGACCTCGTCGGTGCGCGCGGTGAGCATGAGCACCGCCAGTTCCGAACTGTGGGCACGCACTTGCCTGCACACCTCGAGCCCGTCCATCCCCGGGAGTCCGAGGTCCAGGATCAGCAGGTCGTAGGCCCCGTCGAGCGCCTGCTCCAGCGCTGCCGGGCCGGTCTGCTCGATGGTGACGTCGTATCCTTCCCGGCCCAGTGCCCGCGACAGCGGGGCGGCGATGGCTTCGTCATCTTCGGCAAGCAATACAGCAGTCACCTCCACAGCGTACGGAGGTGCGGAGAAGGCCGTGACCGGTTACCAGCCTTTGCCGGTGTCGGCGTCACCGCGCGGGTCTTCCCGCTCCCGTTCGCGGTGGAGATCCATCGCGTCGAACACCTGGTGGTAGAGCAGCGAGTGGACGCGCTGAACGTCGGGGATGTCGTCGAATTCCAGCGGGTCGTCGGAAGAGGACACGATGACCAGCGTTCCGGTGCGGAGCATCCTGTCGAGGAGGCCGTGCCGGAACTGCACGTTGCTGATGCGTCCCATCGGAATGTCGATCCCCGTGTGCGTCATCACACCCTGGCGGATGAGGACGCGTCGGTCGGTGACGATGAAATGGGTGAACTTCCAGCTGAGAAACGGCGCGACGCAGCGCCATCCGACGAGTCCCAGCCACAGCACGAGGACGACGACGAGCACGACGGTGAGTGCGGAGCCGTCGAGTTTGTTCTCGGCGAAGCCCGCCGCGAAACCCGCGACCGCGGTCGCCAGCAGAAAGGTGACGGCGGGGAGCAGCAGCATCTTCCAGTGCGGATGGCGGTGAAGCAGTAGTTCCTCGTCCTCGGCGAGCGCGTCCTCCGGATATCCCATGCGAAGAGTGTGCGCCTAACGCATGCGGCTGAGCACGATCGGGGTGATCACGATGATGATGCCGTACAGCACCATCCACACGCCGACCACGATCACGAACACCTCGAGCGACAGTTCGGGCTGCAGGAGCACGAATGCCCCGGCGACCACGCTGATCACTCCGAGCACGATGGTGAGGCCACGGTTCGCGACCGAACCGGAGGCGCCCTCGACGATGTCGAGGACACCCCGGAACACCCACCACGCACCGATGAGGAGCGCGATGATGACGACGGTCTGGAGCGGGCTCCTCAGGACGAGGAACGCGAGAAGAATTGCCAGGGCGCCGGATACGCCCACGAGGGTGCGCGCGCCTCCACTGGCCTCGACGTCGGCGAACGCCCGGATGATCTGGACGATCCCGAATCCGAAGAACTGGATGGCGATCAGGACGGCCAGCACCGTGAGGGTCACGTGCGGCCACACGAGCACGGCGATGCCCAGGCCCAGGGTGAGCAGACCGAGCACCACCGTGAGACCGGTCAACGTGCGCCGGGCTGCGGTGACGGAGGACTCCGGAATTGAGGTACTCATGTACCACAGTGTGGCACTACTCGGTGCGCACGGGGCGTAAATGTGTGATGTCACCTGCGGCGACGGCGACCGTGCCGGGCTGTCCGTCGGGGGCGATCACGACCCGGCCCTCGGTGTCGACGTCCGTTGCGATGCCGATCAGTTCACGCCCGCCGGGCAGTTCGGCGCGCACCCGCTGGCCGAGTGTGCCGCAGCGCTCACGGTAGGCCGCGGCGAGTTCCGTGACGTCCCAGTTCGCGTCGTGCCACTGCTGCCAGCGATCGGCCATGGCACGCAGCACTGCCCGCACCAGGGTGTCGCGGTCACTGACCTCGGCGCCCTCGAGGACGAGCGACGTCGCGTGCTCGACGGGCAGTTCGTCTCTGGTGAGGCTCACGTTGAGTCCGATCCCCACGACTACCGCGGGATCCGGTGCCGTGGCGGACACCTCGGCGAGGATGCCGGCGACCTTGCGTCCGTCGATGAGCACATCGTTGGGCCACTTCAGTTCCGCCGGCACCTTGGCGGTGGCGCGCAGCGCGTCGACGACGGCGACGCCGGTCAGCAGCGGCAGCCACCCCATGTCCTGGACGCGCATCCCCGGCATCGTCAGCAACGCCGAGACGGCGATCTGCGCCTGCGGCGGGCTCACCCAGGCGCGGGAGTGGCGGCCCCGGCCGCTGCCCTGGAACTCGGCGAGCAGCACGTGGCGGTCGCAGTCCGACGTCGCGGCGCGCGCGAGAAGGTCCGCGTTGGTGGACCCGGTCTCCTGCACCACGTCGAGCCGAGACCAGAACTTGCGGGTGTCGCTGTCGTCGTCACCGCGGACGAGCGCCGCCCGCAGATTGTCGGCGTTGAGAGGGGGTCGGTTCAGGTCGGTCCACATCACCACAGCCTAGGACGAGCAGGAAAAGGTACTGGTCAGTAGCCGGGTCCGGGCAACCCGCCGCCTGACCACCTCCCTTGGCAGAAGCTCGCCGGCTCTCGTTAAGCTGACCTGTCATGACCACTGTTCAGGAGCCGAGCGCGGCGGAGTCGGCGAGTACGCCCGATATTCACACGACGGCGGGAAAGCTCGCCGACCTGCGTAATCGTCAGGCCGAGGCGCAGCACCCGAGCGGTGAAGCCGCGGTCGACAAGGTCCACGCCAAGGGCAAGCTCACCGCCCGCGAACGCATCACCGCGTTGTTGGACGAGGGCTCCTTCGTCGAACTCGACGCCCTCGCCCGCCACCGCAGCGTGAACTTCGGCCTCGCCGACAACCGCCCCGTCGGCGACGGCGTCGTCACCGGCTACGGCACCGTCGACGGCCGCGACGTCTGCGTCTTCTCGCAGGACGCCACCGTCTTCGGCGGCTCCCTCGGCGAAATCTACGGCGAAAAAATCGTCAAGGTCATGGACCTCGCCCTCAAAACCGGGCGCCCCCTGATCGGCATCAACGAAGGCGCCGGCGCCCGCATCCAGGAAGGCGTCGTCTCCCTCGGCCTCTACGGCGAAATCTTCCACCGCAACGTCCAGGCCTCCGGCGTCATCCCCCAGATCTCGCTGATCATGGGCCCCGCCGCCGGCGGCCACGTCTACTCCCCCGCCCTGACCGACTTCGTCGTCATGGTCGACCAGACCTCCCAGATGTTCGTCACCGGCCCCGACGTCATCAAGACCGTCACCGGCGAAGACGTCACCATGGAAGACCTGGGTGGCGCGCACACCCACATGGTCAAATCCGGCGTCGCCCACTACGTCGCCTCCGGCGAACAGGACGCCCTCGACTACGTCAAGGACCTCCTCTCCTACCTGCCCAGCAACAATCAGGCCGCCGCCCCCCGGATGCTGCCCACCGACCCGATCACCGGCGCCATCGAGGACTCCCTCACCGCCGAGGACCTCGAACTCGACACCCTGATCCCGGACTCGGCGAACCAGCCCTACGACATGCACGAGGTCATCCGCCGCATCCTCGACGACGACGAATTCCTCGAGGTCCAGGCCGAACGCGCCGGCAACATCGTCGTCGGCTTCGGCCGCGTCGACGGCCGCTCCGTCGGGATCGTCGCGAACCAGCCCACCGTCTTCGCCGGCTGCCTCGACATCGACGCCTCCGAAAAAGCCGCCCGCTTCGTGCGCACCTGCGACGCGTTCAACGTCCCGATCATCACCCTCGTCGACGTCCCGGGGTTCCTGCCCGGCACCGACCAGGAATACAACGGCATCATCCGCCGCGGCGCGAAACTGCTCTACGCCTACGGTGAGGCCACCGTCGGCAAGATCACCGTCATCACCCGCAAGGCCTACGGCGGCGCCTACGACGTGATGGGCTCCAAGCACATGGGCGCCGACGTCAACCTGGCCTGGCCCACCGCCCAGATCGCCGTGATGGGCGCCTCCGGCGCCGTCGGGTTCGTCTACCGCAAACGCCTGCTCGAGGCCGCCAAAAACGGCGACGACGTCGACGCCCTGCGTCTGCAACTGCAACAGGAATACGAGGACACCCTCGTCAACCCGTACGTCGCCGCCGAACGCGGCTACGTCGACGCCGTCATCCCCCCGTCCCACACCCGCGGACAGATCGTGGCCGCCCTGCGCCTGCTCGAACGCAAAATGGTCACCCTCCCGCCCAAGAAGCATGGGAACATCCCGCTATGAGTGTCGGCGAATCATTGGACAGAGTGACGGATCTCCCCGAGGACGACATGCGCACCGAGACCGGTCCGGATGCGTCGTCGTCCCTCAACGGGTCCGCAGCGAACACGACGCTCCCGGACAGCACGGCCACCGACCTGCCCGCTGACGTGGACGGTGCAGCCGATGCGGCCCGCGAGCCGTTCCTGAAGGTGGTCAAGGGGTCCCCGTCCGACGGGGAGATCGCAGCACTCGTCGCGGTGCTGTCCGCGGTCGCCGCCGCAGGCAGCGGCGATCCCGACTCGGGCATCCCGCCCGAGTCCTGGGGTGCCCCCACCCGGATGCACCGGAGCATCGCCCCGTTCTCGCCGTACGCGTTCCCGAACGTGTCGGCGTACCGGCGTTGATCCGGGCCTCGTGACGTCCTTCGTTCTCGCCTCGGCGTCCCCGGCGCGGCTGGCTGTGCTGCGCAGCGCCGGGGTGGAACCGGTGGTGCGCGTCTCCGGAGTCGACGAGGACGCCCTCATCGCGGCACTCGGTGCCGACGCCGCCCCCGAGCACGTCGTCACCGAACTGGCCCGCGCCAAGGCGAAGGATGTCCTCCCCGTTCTCGCACGGGACGGGATCTCGGATGCCGTCATCGTGGGATGCGACTCCATGCTGCTGATCGACGGCGCCCTGCAGGGCAAGCCCGGGAGCGTCGACGTCGCGCGCGAGCGCTGGTCGTCGATGGCCGGCCGTAGCGCGACCCTGCTCACCGGGCACAGCGTCCTGCGGATCGCCGAGGGCGCGGTGGTGGGTGACGCACACGATCACAGCGCCACCGTGGTCCATTTCGCAAGCCCACCGGACGCCGATCTGGAGGCCTACCTGGCGACCGGGGAACCGCTCCAGGTCGCGGGTGCGTTCACCCTCGACAGCCTCGGCGGATGGTTCGTGGACCGTATCGAGGGCGACCCGTCCAGCGTGATCGGGATCGGTCTGCCACTCGTCCGGAGGTTGCTCGCGGACGTCGGCGTCGGCATCGCCGAGTTGTGGGCGACGTCAGGCCGCGGCGACTGACCGGTCGTCGACCAGCTGGTTCCGGCGCGGCAGGGTCAGCGACGCCAGCCCGATGGCCGCGGCGACCGCCGCGATGATCCAGAGGATGCGGCGTTCCGCCTGCAGGAACGCCTCGCCTGCCGCACTGCGGGTCGATTCCCGGGCCGCGACCACCGCGGAGTCGGCGATCTGCTGCTGGGCAGCACCGAGCGGGGCCCCTCCCGATACCGGTGAACGGCACTCGTCGGGCACCTTCATCGGGGACGTGGACCCGAGTTGTTCCGACGCGCAGCGCACGAACGTCTCCTCCGCACGCGGGATCAGCCCCGGCGGCACACCGACCTCGGCGAGCTGAGCGGTGAGCGCCGGCCGCTCGGCCTGCACCGCGTCCGCCGACTGCGTCGCGACGAGGTTGAAGAACACCACGCCGATCACCGCGAGCCCGATCGAACTGCCCACCTGCTGGACCGTCGGCAGCAGCCCGGACACCGAACCCGCGTTCTCCGGTCGCACGGTCGCGAGGATCGCCGTCTGGAGCGGCGCCACGAACAATCCGAGCCCGGCTCCCCCGATGAAAAGGGGCCCGGCCAGCGCCGACCACCTCGGGTCGGTGCCCTCGTGCTGCAGTTGCGCCGCCAGCACGACGAGGGAGCCTGCGAAGAGCACCATCCCCGACGGCAGGACGAGGTTGCCGATGCGCCGGTAGACGGCCGCGGAGGCCAGTGCGGCGAGACCGGTGCCGAGCGCCCACGGCAGCGTCATCATCCCAGCCCGCAGCGGTGAGAACCCGAACCCGAACTGCAGGGTGAGGGAGATGGTGAAGATCAGTGACGTGAGCGTGCCGAAGAACACGAACGCGATGGCGGCGCCCAGCGAAAACGCGCGGTCGGTGAACAACTCCAGGCGCAGGACGGGGTCGCCGCTGCGGCGCCCGAGCCGCCACTCGTAGACGACGAAGGCGATCAGCACCGGCACCGAGCACAGCAGCATCACCACGATCGACGTCGGCCAGCCCCGTTCGCGTCCTTCCGCGAGCGGAAAGATCAGGAGGAACAGCCCGACCGCCGACAGCACGACGCCGCCCAGGTCGAGTTGGCGAACACCGTCCGGCTTCGCGTCGACGAGATAGAAGTAGCCGAGGACCAGGGCGGCGAGACCGAGCGGGAGGTTGACGAAGAAGATGAGCCGCCAGCCCCAGCCGAAGAGGTCCCACTGGATGAGAAGTCCGCCGACGAGCGGGCCGCAGATCGTGGCGAGCCCGATGGTCGCGCCGTAGATCCCGAACACCCGCGGGTGGGCGCGTTTCGGGAAGAGTCCCGAGATGATGGCGAACGTCTGCGCCGACATCGACCCCGCCGCGAGTCCCTGCAGCGCCCGCGACACGACGAGAGCGGTCGGCGTCTGGGCGAGCCCGCAGAGCAGTGAGGCGACAACGAAGACGGCCAGTGCGGTGAGGAAGACGCGTCGCCGGCCGAGGAGATCCCCCAGTCGCGCCGCTGTGATCAGCGAACACGCAAAGGACAGCGTGTAGACGCTCACCATCAGCAACTGCGCCGACACCGAGGCGCCGAGATCGACCGCGATGCTCGGCAGCGCGACGTTGACGATGGTCGCGTCCAGGAGTTGCATGAACACGGCGGCGAGACTGGTGGCCAAACCCAGCCAAGGGACCCACCGACCGAGTTCGCCCCGATAGAGTGCGGCACGCTGCGTCACAGGCATCCGGACAGGCTAGCGGCTCGAACCTCACGGGTTGCTGTGAGGTTGTTCCGAAGTTGCTGCATGCTACGCGAAGAACTTGCAGCGTAGAACCCCTTTGCCCGACACTTGACTAAACTGGGACCGGCCTGTAATCAGTCTCATACTTCTTTACCTCTCGCGGTAAGGCACTCGGTGCCGCATCCTGTTGCGAGAAGGCCGTGCCACACCCGACCGATCTCGCAACCTCGATTCGACACCAGGAGCCGCTCGATGGACTTGAACTTGATCACCCACTGGAAGCCGGAACCTGGGCGGGTCGTCGAGTGGAAAGTCACGGACGCGAGTGCACGTGCGGCTGCCGAAGCTCCGGTGGATCCGGCTCTGCCGACGACGATGCAGGAGCGGCACCTGCGGCGGGCCCGGCTGGCGGCGAACAACGGCGAAACTCAGTCGCCGTGGATCGGCATCGCGTTCGACTTCCCGGGCAGGCTCGACCGCGCGGCGATGACCCGGACCCTCGAGCGCTACGTGCTGCGGCACGACACGCTGCACAGCTGGTTCTCGTTCGAGCACGCGGACGCCGACCCCACGGACACCGGCAACGCGGTTCGGCGGCACGTCGTGCCCGCCGACGCCATCGCGCTCACGGCACACGAGGGCGAGACGCTCACCACCCCCAAACAGGTCCGTGACCACATCGCCGCGCGCTTCGCGAACGACACGAGCGCGCTGGCATGGCCCGCGTTCGTCTTCGGTGTGGTGGAGCACTACGACGCGGAGGCGCCCCGGACCGAGGACAGCTTCACCCTGTTCCACGCCGTCGATCACGCGCACACCGACATGCAGTCGATGATTCTCACGTTCGCCGAGACGCGGATCATCTACCAGGCCGAACTCGACGGCGCCGCGCCCGAACTTCCCGATCCGGGGAGCTACGTGGAATACAGCAGGCAGGAACGGGAGAAGGCGGCGACGCTGACACTCGCGTCCCCCGAGGTGCACGGCTGGATCGGTCACCTCACACGCAACGGGGGCAGCTTTCCGAGCTTTCCGCTCGACCTCGGGGCGTCCGACGCACCCAAGCCGGCCATCGGCAGCCGGTTCGACCTCGCCGACGCCGACGAGTGCGAGCGGTTCGGCGCCGTGTGCAAGGCACACGGTTCCAACTTCATCGGCGGGGTGTTCGCGGCCCTCGCCATCACCGAACACGAATTGGTCGGACGCGACCGCTACATGGCGCTCTCCCCCGTCACCACCCGCAACGACCCGCAGTTCTACTGGTCCCAGGGGTGGTTCATCAATCTCATCCCGGTCGGATTCGCCCTGGACGAGGCCGCGACGTTCACCGGGCTCGCCGGGCGCGCGCAGGACGCCTACCGTTCGGGGAAGGCTCTCGGTGAGGTGTCCGTGCAGCAGGTGATCGACACCGTTCTCGCCGAGGCGGGCCCCGCGGCGACGTCGCAGCACACCACGCTCGCACCGCCGCCGATCGTGTCGTACATCGACGGGCGGCGATTGCCGCAGACCGAGAGTTTCGTGTCGGCCCGGGCGACCGGCATCGTCGGCGGCAAGGCCACCCAGATCGCGTCGATCTGGATCAACCGCGTTTTCGAGGGCACGTGGATGGCCATCTCGCATCCGGACACGGAGGAGGCGCACCGGTCGGTGACCGTGTATGCCGAACGGTTGTCGACGATCATGAAAACCGTGGCCCACGAGGGCGATTACACGGTGACGCCGTTCGCGCCGGTGGCCGCGGAATCCGTGACTGCCGCAGGGGTGGAGTAGTGCACGTCACGTCGATCGACCGGTACATGCTCGAACCCGGCCTGGTGACGGAGTGGTCCGTCGCGCCGGGTGAGGTGTCGGCCTCGGCGGTGCCGCCGTCGTACAACCAGCAGTTCCACCTCGACACCGCCCGCACGCACGGGGTCGGCCGAAGTGTGTGGATGGCAGCGGCTTTCGACCTCCCCGGCCGACTCGACCGGGACGCGCTCGCGCAGGCACTGGTGCATTTCGTCCGGCGTCACGACACGCTGCAGACCGGCTTCGACGTGAGCCCGGACGCGATGGCCCGGGTGGATCTCGACCCCGACGACATCACCGTCGTCGCGTCCGAGTCCTCGCTGACGACGTCACCGCACGAACTCCGCGACCATCTGCGGTACCGGTTCACCGAGGCGTGCGATCCGCTGACGTTCCCCGCCTACCTGTTCGCGACCATCGAGCGCGACTCGCACTACACCGTGGTCAGTGCGTTCGATCACACGCTCGTCGACGGGTATTCGCTCGTCATCGCGCTGGGCGAACTCCGGCAGATCTATCAGCGAATCATCGGGCTCGGCCGCTCGGGTGTGCTCACCGAGGCGGAACTGACGGAGGAACTCGGCGATCCGGGGAGCTTCCTTCGGTACTGCGAACTCGAGGCCGAGGCGCCGGTCACCGAGATCGGCGACCCCCGGGTGCGGGAATGGGCCCGCTTCTACCAGCGCTGCGGCGGCACCGCGCCCAGTTTCCCGCTCGATCTGGGCGTCGAGGCCGGCAGGCCCGCCCCGCAGGGCGCCGATGTGCGTCCCCTCCTCGACGCCGCGGGCACCGACCGGTTCGAGGAGATCTGCCTGGATTCCGGGGGAAGTCTGTTCACGGGGACGCTCACCGCGATGGGTCTGGCCGTGCACTCGATCAACGGCGCCGACCGGATGCCGTTGCAGTTTCCGCTGCACATCCGCCAGGACCCGCAGTGGGCCAACGCGATCGGGTGGCTCACGACGAGCGCGCCGCTGACCGTCGAACTGACCCCCGACTGCGACTTCCAGTCCTCGCTGGCGCACACCCACGCCTCGTTCCGCACGGCGCTCACGCTCAAGGGCGTGTCGATGGCCCAGGTGCGGGAGGCGCTCGGTGACGGATATCGCCGCACCCGCACCGATGTGTTCATGGTCTCGTACATCGACTACCGCAAGCTGCCGGGCACCGACGACCACGACGAATTGAACGCCCACCACATCAGCAACGTGACGGTCGCGGACGACGCCCAGTTCTGGATCTCACGCACCCAGCGGGGTCTCGCGCTGCGGTCGCGGTTCCCCGAGACGCCGACGGCGCGGCGTGCGGTCACGGAGTTCCTGGTGCGGCTGCGGGAGATCATGCACGACGTCTGCGAGAACGGTGTCACTCCCATCGCGGAACTCACCAGTCAGCTGAACCTGGAGGGCACTCCGGTCGTCTGACCGCGGGAGGGCTCGAACAGTTGTCGCCGCATCCCGACGGCGATCCTGGCCGCCTCGTTCTTGGCCTGCTGCGCGACGTCGCCGACGAACAGTTCGTCGACGCTGGACGTCCACAGCTCGACCCAGCGGTCGAAGTGCCGGCCGGTGAATCCGTGCCTGCCGTGCAGCGCCCGGTGCACGGCGCCGACGCTGCCGCGGTAGACGCCGGTGCGCAGCAGGATCGTCTCCCAGAAGTCGCACATGACGGGCAGGTGGTCGTCCAGGCCGATCACGGCGAGCGTCTCGAAGGCTGGTTCGAGGACCGGGTCGGCGAATGCCCGGCCGTAGAAGTGGCGGAGCAGCAGTTCCAGGTCGGCGCGCGTCGCGATGTCGGGCATGGGGCCTCCGTTCGGGTGCGAATCTACGCGCCCGCGCTCACCGTCCTCACCGTGCGCGGAAGGTAAGTGTGAACGCCGGTCGGAAGAACTTCCGGCGTCCGCCTAGAATTGATCCGTCCCCGTCGCATCTGCCCCAGGAGCCCACTCGTGCCCGTAGCGCCAGATCCCACCCAGTCCTTCGCCGAGTACGCCAATCCCGGTCGGCTCGTGTCGACGGAGTGGCTGTCCGCGAATCTGGGCACACCCGGCCTCAAGGTCGTGGAGTCGGACGAGGACGTGCTCCTCTACGACGTCGGTCACATTCCCGGCGCCGTCAAGGTCGACTGGCACCTCGACCTCAACGACCCGGTGACGCGCGACTACATCAACGGGGAGCAGTTCGCCGAGCTGATGAGCCGCAAGGGCATCAGCCGCGACGACACCGTCGTGATCTACGGCGACAAGAGCAACTGGTGGGCGGCGTACGCCCTGTGGGTGTTCACGCTGTTCGGACACGAGGACGTCCGCCTCCTCGACGGCGGCCGCGACGCGTGGATCGCCGAGAACCGGGACACCGCGTTCGACGTCCCCGAGACCTCCCCCACCGACTACCCGGTGGTCGAGCGCAACGACGCCCCGATCCGCGCGTTCAAGGACGACGTGCTCGATCACCTCGGCAAGGGACCGCTGATCGACGTGCGGTCGCCGCAGGAGTACACCGGCGAACGCACCCACATGCCCGACTACCCGGAAGAAGGCGCACTCCGCGGCGGCCACATCCCGAGCGCGCAGAGCATTCCCTGGGCCAAGGCCGCCGCACCCGACAGCCGTTTCCGTTCGCGCGGTGAACTGAACGAGATCTACGGCGGGGTGTCCGCCGACGACGACATCGTGGCGTACTGCCGGATCGGTGAACGTTCCAGCCACACCTGGTTCGTCCTCACCCACCTGCTCGGTTACCCCAACGTCCGCAACTACGACGGTTCGTGGACGGAATGGGGCAACATGGTTCGCGTTCCGATCGTCAGGGGTGAAGAGCCGGGAGATGTTCCCGGCGCAACGTCATGACCGAACTACCCGATTCGCTTGCCGAGATCGTCGACGACTTCGCCGCCGTCGACGGCTCGGACAAGCTGCAGTTGCTGCTGGAGTTCAGCCGCGAATTGGCGCCGCTGCCTGCCGAACTCGAGCAGGACGCGATGGAACCGGTGCCCGAGTGCCAGTCGCCGCTGTTCCTGTCGGTCGACGACTCCGATCCGGAGCACGTGCGACTGCACTTCAGCGCGCCCGCGGAGGCACCGACCACGCGGGGTTTCGCGTCGATCCTGCACCAGGGCCTCGATGGGCACAGTGCCGTCACCATCCTCGGCATTCCGGACGATTTCTACTCCGCGCTCGGGCTCGCCGACGCCGTCAGTCCGCTGCGGCTGCGCGGCATGTCGGCGATGCTCGCGCGAATCAAGCGGCATCTCCGCGGCTAGGCAGGGTCTGAACACATACCGATGGAATTCACCGAACTTGCCGACTACCCCGTTCCGGTGGGTGCGCTCACCGAATGGCTGCCGTGCGCCCGCTCGGAGTGGGTGGACGACCCCCGTCCTGCGTCGTACATCCACGAGGCACATCTGCGCCGGTGCGCCGACGCCGACGGTCGCGAATCCTGGCTGGGCACCGCATTCGAGATCCACGGAACGCTGAACGTCACCGCGTTCCGTACCGCGCTGGAGAAGTGGACCGATCGTCACGAGGTGCTGCGCTCGCACACGACGTTCGACACGGAGACCGAGCGGGTCTGCAGGCGGACCGTGCCGCAGGGCGGGCTGCACGTGGGGGTCGTCAGCCACGGTTACGACGCCGCCGGTGGCGACAACTTCGCGCACCTGCAGCAACTGTTCGACGAGTACGCCTCGCCGCACAGTTGGCCGTCGTACGTCTTCGCGACGCTCGAGACCGTGCAGCGCGACCGGTTCACCGTGTTCTTCGCGGCGGATCACTCGATCATCGACGGGTTCTCCATCGTGCTCGTCGCCCACGAGTTGACCGCCCTGTACGAGGAGGCGCTGTCCGGTCGCACGGCCAACCTGTTCCCCGTCGGCAGCTACATCGACTTCGGCCGCGAGGAGCGCGAGATCTCCACCGACGCCGAGGTCAAGCGGGAGGCGCTCGACGTGTGGCGGTCCGCACTCGAGGGGCCGGGACTCCCCGAGTTCCCCCTCGAAGTCGGCCCGCGCACGACGTACGCGCAGCAGAACCTGTCCGCCTGGATACTCGACGCCGATCAGGCCGCGGCGTTCAACTCGGCGTGCCGGGAGGCGGATGTGGGGTTCTTCCCCGGCCTGCTCGCGTGCCTCGGCCTGGCCGGTGCGGAAGTAACGGGCGATGACCGCTTCCGGACCGTTACCCCGGTGCATACCCGGCACTCCCCGCAGTGGGCGTCCGCGCTGGGCTGGTTCGTGGGGCTGAGCCCGATCGACTTCGAGGTGACGTCGGACGATTTCGCCGCCGTCGCCCGCGAGGCCGCGGACAGCGTGGCCCGGACCAAACCGATCTCGGTGGTGCCGTTCGACCAGATCGAGAAGGAACTCGACATCCCCATCCGGCCGCGTTTCGTCGTCTCTTACATGGACGTCCGGTTCGTGCCCGAAGCGGGCCGCTGGCACGAACGTAACGCCCGGGCGCTGCGGAGCCGGCAGTACACGCACGACGTGTACGCGTGGATCAACCGCACCCCCCGCGGCGTCAATCTGGCGGTCCGATATCCGGGCAACGACATCGCCGCCGCGAGCGTCCACACGTGGGTCGCGAGCCTCCGCCGGCAACTGGAACAGGTTTCAACCAGCTACCCTTCGGTAGGGTTGCGCAGCGTCGGACAGGCCTGACGGCAATATTCGGTCCGGTGGCAACACCGATCGGTTCGGTGCCTAGACTCCGAAGAGATGCCGTAACCCACCGCCGGTGAACACCCCCGGGGACCACCGCGGTGACAGACCATGCGAACCACAGGAGGCTCAGTGCCCAGTCATGCCAGCGCGCACATCACGAAGGTGCTCGTCGCGAACCGCGGTGAGATCGCAGTGCGGGTGATCCGGGCCGCCGCCGACGCCGGCCTGGCCAGCGTCGCCGTCTACGCCGAACCCGACGCCGACGCCCCGTTCGTGCGCCTGGCCGACGAAGCCTTCGCCCTCGGCGGACAGACCTCCGCCGAGTCCTACCTGGTGTTCGACAAAATTTTGGACGCCGCCGCCAAATCCGGTGCCGACGCCATCCACCCCGGCTACGGCTTCCTCTCCGAGAACGCCGACTTCGCCCAGGCCGTGCTCGACGCCGGCCTGATCTGGATCGGCCCGTCCCCGCAGTCGATCCGCGACCTCGGCGACAAGGTCACCGCCCGCCACATCGCCGAAAAGGCGAAGGCCCCGATGGCCGCCGGCACCAAGGACCCCGTCAAGAACGCCGACGAGGTCGTCGCCTTCGCCAAGGAATACGGCGTCCCCGTCGCCATCAAGGCCGCCTTCGGCGGCGGCGGGCGCGGCATGAAGGTCGCCCACACCATCGAGGAAATCCCCGAACTGTTCGACTCCGCCACCCGCGAGGCCGTCGCCGCGTTCGGCCGCGGCGAATGCTTCGTCGAACAGTATCTGGACAAGGCCCGGCACGTCGAAGCGCAGGTCATCGCCGACCAGCACGGCAACGTCATCGTCGCCGGCACCCGCGACTGCTCCCTGCAGCGCCGCTTCCAGAAACTCGTCGAGGAGGCCCCCGCCCCGTTCCTCACCGACGACCAGCGCGCCCGGATCCACTCCTCCGCGAAGGCCATCTGCAAAGAGGCCGGATACTACGGCGCCGGCACCGTCGAATACCTCGTCCAGGGCGACACCGTCTCCTTCCTCGAGGTCAACACCCGCCTGCAGGTCGAACACCCCGTCACCGAGGAAACCGCCGGCATCGACCTGGTGCTGCAGCAGTTCAAGATCGCCAACGGCGAACACCTCGACCTCACCGAGGACCCCACCCCCCGCGGGCACGCCTTCGAGTTCCGCATCAACGGCGAGGACGCCGGCCGCGGCTTCCTGCCCGCCCCCGGACCGGTCACCAAGTTCGTGCCCCCCACCGGCCCCGGCGTCCGAATGGACTCCGGCGTCGAAACCGGCTCCGTCATCGGCGGCCAGTTCGACTCCATGCTCGCCAAGCTGATCGTCACCGGCGCCACCCGCGACGAGGCCCTCGCCCGGGCCCGCCGCGCCCTCGCCGAATTCCAGGTCGAAGGCCTGGCCACGGTCATCCCGTTCCACCGGGCCATCGTCTCCGACCCCGCCTTCATCGGCGACGGCACCGGCTTCGACGTCTACACCAAGTGGATCGAAACCGAATGGGACAACCAGGTCGAACCGTTCACCGGCGGCGCCCCGCTCGACGACGAGGAGAACCTGCCCCGGCAGAACGTCGTCGTCGAGGTCGGCGGCCGCCGCGTCGAGGTGTCGCTGCCCGGCCAGTTCACCCTCGGCACCGGCGGCGCCCCCGCCGGCCCGGCCCGCAAGAAGCCCAAGGCCCGCACCCGCGGCGGCGCCCACGGCGGCGCCGCGTCCGGTGACGCCGTCACCGCCCCCATGCAGGGCACCGTCGTCAAGGTCGCCGTCGAAGAAGGCCAGCAAGTCGCCGAGGGCGACCTCATCGCCGTCCTCGAGGCCATGAAAATGGAAAACCCCGTCAACGCCCACAAGGCCGGCACCGTCACCGGCCTCGCCGTCGAACCCGGCTCCGCCATCACCCAGGGCACCGTCCTCGCAGAGCTCAAGTAGCTCCCGTGAGTACTTGTTAACCGCCCGCGCTGGCTGTCAGCATGGTCGTGAGACACCTGGCAGTCAGCGTGGGGAGCGGAGTTCCCTGTGACCGACATCGACAGCTTTCCGATCGGGCGTGGTCCGACGGGTAGGCGTTCGTTTCCGATCGCGTTCCGGATCGAGGTGCTGCGCCGGTGGGACGAGTGCACCGAGCACGGCGCCAAGACGCGCCTGCTGCGTGAGTTGAACCTGAGCAAGAACCACGTCACTGCGTGGCTTCGCGCGCGGGAGAGCGGACAATACACGCAGGCGATGGTCGCCGCGGCAGAGAAGTCGAGGAATTGGATGGACAGTCGGGATCGGGCCGAGCTGGCGCGGCTGCGCCGGGAGAACACACGGCTCAAGGCCCAGGTGGAACAGGCGGAGACCGCCCAGGAGATCCTGGGAAAAGCGTTCGAGCTCTTGCAGGGGATCACCAAGCGCTCGAACGAGGACCCATCTGCGATCCCACCGGCGTTGATGAGCGCGAACGAGTACGCGCAGTGGCTCGAGCGAGAGAAGCTGTCCTGATCGACACCGTCGGGGTGTTGGTCCGGGACGCGGCGATGCCGGTCACCGCGGCGTGCGCCCTGCTCGGTGTGCCGCGGTCGAGTTACTACCGGCGCACCCGCGGTTACCGGCACTACGTTCCGGTCACCGAGCCGGTCCCGCACGTTCAGCGGCGGCAGCCCGCCGCGTTGTCCGACGACGAGCGCGCCCGGATCGTCGAGTTGATCCTGGCCGAGGAGAACACGGATCTGTCTGTGGTGCAGGTGTATTGGCGTTCTTTCGACGCCGGGTTCGTCGCGTGTTCGGAGTCGACGTTCTACCGGGTGGCGCGTGCGCAGAACTTGACCGGGGACCGTCGCCGCACCCGGCGGGCCACGGCCGCGGCCCGCCGGGCACCGGTCGCCCGGGCCGGTCGGGCCGGGCAGTTGTGGTCGTGGGACATCACGATGTTGCACGGTCCCCGCAAGCAGGACAGGTATCTGCTGTACCTGGTGATGGACGTGTTCTCGCGGTTCCCGGTGGCCTGGCGGATCGAGTACGCCGAGGTTCCCGAGTTGGCGGTGCAGATGTTCGCCGAGGCGTTCGAGGCGTTCGGGGTGCCCGAGGTGGTGCATGCCGACAATGGTCCGTCGATGCGCTCACATGCCCTGATCGCCGCCCTCGACGAGGCGGGCGCGTGCCGGACCTACTCACGACCGAGGGTCAGCGATGACAACCCGTTCTCCGAGTCGCTGTTCAAGACCATCAAGTACGACTTGTCGTGCCCGCTTCGGTTCGACGACATCGACCACGCGCGGCGATGGACCGAGACGTTCATGACCCGCTACGCGCTCGAACACCGGCACAGTGCCCTGGGCCGGCACACCCCCGCATCGGTGTTCCTCGGCCTCGACACCGAGGAACACCGCCGCCGACAGCACCGGCTGGACCAGATCTGGGCCGAACACCCCGAACGGTTCCGCGGCCGACCCCTGGCACCACACCCGCCACAACCGACAGGCATCAACATCAACCAGAACCTGTCTCAGACAGGTTGACAACTACCGCCCGCGGTTAACAAGTACTCACGGGTGGCCGTGCCACACTGTACGCATGTCTGACGTTCCCGAGATCCGTATCGGCACAGCCGAACGCGAGCAGGCCCTGAACTCGTTGAGCGAACACTTCGCCGCGGGCCGTCTGACGGTCCCCGAGTTCGACGAGCGCAGTCTCGCGGTCACGAATGCCACCACCCGCGGCGAACTCGATCGAGTGTTCACCGACCTCCCCGCGACCACCGCGGCCGCGCCTGCCAAGGCCGTGGCAGCGGACACCGACCGCGACCAGAACTGGCGTCGCATCGTGATGTCGGTGATCCCGCTCGTCGCCCTCGTGCTGTTCTTCGTCGTCCCCGTAGACAACAGCTGGCTGTTCTTCCTGATGATCCCTGCGGCCGGCGCCATCCTGTTCGGCACCCGCGACGACCGGCACGATCGCGATCGCCGCCGCGGCCGCCGGGACCGCTGACATGGAACCGGTGGAGGTCAATGCAGGCGGCTGGTATCTGCGCGCGCTGCGCGAGGACGAGCGGGTCAATGACCGTCCGGCGCTCGCGGACGGTGGAATAACCGAACCCGGCTACATCGCCCGCCGCACGGCGCAGTGGCTGAGCGACGAGCACTATTCGTGGGCGATCTGCCAGCCCAACACCGGCGAACTGCTCGCCGAGGTGGGGCTCACTCCGTCCGGGGAAACCGCGACACTCACCGGCTGGGCACGGGCCGGTCACGAGGACGCGCTCGCGAGCGGATCGGATGCGGTGCAACGGTTTGCGGAGGGCGCACTGGGGTTCACGGTCCAGCGGTGAGTATGCGTTCCGTTCCGGTGGCGGCCCTCACCGTGCTGGCGATGGTCATGTTGCTGTCCCCGGCGTCCGCGACGCCGTCCGGCCCCGAACATGCCGACAAGGTGGTGCATGCCGTGCTGTTCGCGGCGCTGGCGGCCGCCTCCCGGTATGCCCTTCTGACACCACGGATCACGGTGCTCTGGCTCGCGGCGTTCGCGGTGATCACCGAGATACTGCAGGGCGTGCTGCCGATCGGCAGGCACGGTTCGGTCTGGGATCTCTGCGCGGACATGGTGGGTGTGGCGATCGGGTTGTCCGCTCAGTCCGCGATCATGCACTCCCGCAGCAGAGTCTGAACTCCGGCGTCGAGGCCGAGTCCGTCGGAGAAGTACCGTTCGATCGTCCCGTACTGCTCGCGCATGGCGGCGAGCGATACCTGCAGATACTGCTCGCGGACCCCGAGCACGGGCTCGAGCAGCGCCGGATCTCCCCCTGCGTCGACGAATTTCTCGAACACGCCCGCGAACGCCGGCAGCAGGAGTTCGTTGGTCAGCAGATAGTCGTGGAACACGTCGTCTTCGGCGACCCCGAGGAGCAGCAGCAGCGCCGCCGTGGCCCATCCCGTCCGGTCCTTCCCGGTCGTGCAGTGCACGAGGGCGGGCGTGTTGCCGTTGGTCGCGAGACCGCCGAACAGTTCCCGGTACGAGGACACCGCGCTGGGCATCTCGACGAAATCGCGGTAGCTGCCCTCGAAATACTCGATAGCGCGTCCGCCGCCGAGTTCGCGTTCGGCGATCATCGGGTCGGCGATCACCTGCAGCATCTGCGCGGGGATCGAGCGGATCCCCTTGTCGGCGAGCACGTCCAACGCGACCGCGCGGGCCCCGTTCGGGAGAATGTCGGGGGCCGCGGCGCGCTCGTCCGCGGTCCGCAGGTCGTACACCATCCGGATCCCGAGGCCGTCGAGCGCCGGCATGTCGGTGTCCGCGACCCGGCTGAGATCGGTCGAACGGTAGAACACACCGGTGCGCACCTTCGCGCCGTCCGCGGTCCGGTAGCCGCCGACGTCTCGCAGATTGGGCACGGACGTGAGCGGAATCGGCGTCATGCGTCGACGGTACCGCCCAGCACCCGGGCCAGTGCATCCACGGCGGCGTCGAGTTCCGCGGTCGTCACCGTCAACGGTGGACGGAACCGGATCCCGCGCTTTCCGGTCGGCAGGATCAGCACCCGCTCCCGGTCCCTGAGGTCCGCGACCACCCGGTCCCGCCGCTGCGGGGTGGGAAGCGTGATCGCACACATCAGGCCACGCCCCCGCGGTTCGGTCACGTCGGCGTTCGCCCGCGCGAGTTCCCGTAGCCGTTCGAGAAGGTGTGCCCCCGTCATGCGGGCCCGGTCGACGAGCCTGTCCTCCTCGACGATCTCGAGGATCCGGCGGGACCGCACCATGTCGGTGAGGTTGCCGCCCCAGGTCGAGTTGATCCGCGAGCTGACCGCGAACACGTTGTCGGGGATGTCGTCCACCCTGCCGCCGGCCATGATTCCGCAGACCTGGGTCTTCTTGCCGAACGCGACGACGTCGGGGTGCACCCCCAGTTGCTGGTACGCCCAGGCGGTGCCGGTGAGACCGCAGCCGGTCTGCACCTCGTCGAACACGAAGAGGGCGTCGTTCTCGCGGCAGAGCGCCTCCATCGCCTGGAAGAATTCCGGGCGGAAGTGATGGTCTCCACCCTCGCCCTGAATCGGCTCGGCGATGAAACAGGCCACGTCCGAGGGGTTCTCGGCGAACGCTTGCCGCGCCTGGTCCAGTGCGTGCCGCTCGGCGTCCTCGACGTCCCGCCCGTCCGTGAGGTACGGGGAGTCGATGCGCGGCCAGTCGAACTTGGGGTACCGCGCCACCTTGCCGGGCTCGGTGTTGGTGAGCGACATGGTGTATCCGCTGCGCCCGTGGAAGGCCTCGGTCAGGTGGAGCACCTTCGTGCCGAGCGCCGGGTCGAGGCCACGGCTCTCGTTGAGCCTGCTCTTCCAGTCGAACGCCACCTTCAGCGCGTTCTCGACGGCGAGCGCACCACCGTCGATGAAGAAGAGATGCGGTAGTGCGGGATCGCCCAGCACCCGGGCGAACGTTTCGACGAACCGTGCCATCGGAACGGTGTAGATGTCGGAGTTGCTCGGTTTGTTGATCGCCGCCGCCGCCAGTTCCCGGCGAAACGCGTCGTCGTCCGCCAGTGCGGGGTGGTTCATCCCGAGGGCCGACGACGCGAAGAATCCGAACATGTCCAGGTAGCTGATGCCGTCCCGCAGGTCGACGAGATGGGTGCCGCGTGAGCGGTCCAGGTCGAGTACGAGATCGAACCCGTCGACCAGAATGCGCTCGCGCAGCACGTCGTGCACCTGGCTCGCCGGCAGCTCGCCCCCATTTCCGGTAAAACGAATCGCTGTGCTCATACCGAGAGATTACGTCAAAATTCCTGTCTATCGGCGACGATTCGGCAACATATCCGGCACAGAGCTCACTTGTCGTAAAATGTTTGCAAGATGATGGTGCTGCGCGTATGTACGTTGGCGGTGGCACGGATCTCCTGCAGAAGGTGTTCCAGCTCCCGCGGCGAGGCGACGCGCACCAGCAGCACGTAGCTCTCCTCCCCCGCGACCGAGTGGCACGCCTCGATCGCGGGGAGAGTCCGCAACCGGGCGGGCGCGTCGTCGGGCTGCGACGGATCGAGAGGGGTGATCGCGACGAATGCGGACAGACCGTGCCCGAGCGCATCCGGATCGATCTTCGCGGTATACCCGCGGATCACTTTGCGGGCCTCGAGCCTGCGCACCCTGGACTGCACCGCGGAGATCGACAGCCCGGCCTTCTCGGCGAGTGTCGCCAGAGTCGCCCGGCCGTCGGCCACCAGCTCCTGCATCAGTACCCGATCGATGTCGTCGAGAGGAGTATGGGGTGCGTCGCTACGGAAAGATTCCACCACCAGCGCAGGCTAGCCCAGCGGAGGTGCATCATGGTTGAAACGTGGGAGCTCCGCGCCCGCTTCGCCCGCGCACTGGGCGCGGCGTACGGCCGGACGCTGCCCGCCTACGACACGCTGGTCGAGGTGGCCGACGAGGTCAACGCGGACTTCGCGGCGAGAAACCCGGCCGATGCCGAACGCCGGGGTGGCCTCGCCCGGGTCACCGTGGAGCGCCACGGCGCGATCCGCCTGGGTGGGCCCACGGAGCTTCGTCAGGCCGCCATCCTGTTCTCGGGTTTCGGGATGCACCCCGTCGGCTGCTACGACCGGCGCGACGCACCCGATCCGAAGCCCGTCGTCTCGACGGTGTTTCGTCCCGTCGACCCGATCGAACTGGCCCGCAACCCGTTCGGGATGCTCGCATCGATGCTCACCACGGACGATCGCCGGTTCTTCGACAGCGATCTGCAGCACCGCCTCGAGAATGTCCTCGCCGCCCGCAGCGTGTTTCCCACGGAGCTGTTGCACCTGGCCGCGCTCGCGACCGAGGAGGGCGGGCTGACGGCGCCGACGGCGGAACGGTTCGTCGCACTCGCGGCCACGGCCTTCGCACCGTCGGACACCGCGGCCGACCGATCCTGGCTCTCCGCGCTCGAACGCGTCGCACCCGTCGCCGCCGGCCTCGGTGGGCGCACGGGCGTGCGGGTCGTGCACCTCGCACCGCGGGTCTTCGACCTCGACGAACTGTGCGGGCGGGCGGCGCGGCACGGACTCAGAAGGATCGACGGCACCGACCATTTGCGCGCGGGTGGCCCGGACGTCCTCGTGCGGCGGGTGTCGTTCGGCGCCGCCGGCACACCGGGCGGCGTCCTGGTGGCGGAATCACGCGGCATCGCACTGACACCCGAGGGACGGGCGCTGTACGCCGCCCACGGGGCGGACGAGTTCCCGCAGACGGAAGCGGAACTGGAGGCGCAGGGGCTGGCGTACTTCGCCCACCGCCGCACCGGGGACGGCCACGTCGTGGAGCCCATCCTCTACGAGGACTTCCCGCCGATACCGGTCGACTCCGGCCCCGACCACCTACCGTGGCTCTCCGAGACACTCGGCCGGGCCGTGCACGACCCGTTCACGCTCTACCGACAGCAGCAGCACCATTCCCGAGAGAGGACAGTATCGTGAACCTTCCCGCCCCCGAGGAGTTGTGCCGACGTGCCGAGGAAGCGCTGATCAGGTGCGGCGCCGAGATCACCGACGGCGGTGGACCGCTCGTCGCGCGCACACCGATTACCGGGACCGAACTGCGCACGGTGACGGCGAGCAGCGCGGAGGACGTGGATCGCGCGATCACCGCGGCCCACGAGGCCTTCCTCGAATGGCGTTCCGTCCCCGCCCCCCAGCGCGGAGCCGTGGTGCGCCGTCTGGGTCAGCTTCTGACGGAACACAAGGCCGATCTGGCGGAACTGGTCACGCTCGAGGCAGGCAAGATTCCGTCCGAGGCGCAGGGCGAAGTGCAGGAGATGATCGACATCTGCGAATTCGCGGTCGGCCTGTCCCGCCAGTTGTACGGCAGGACGATGGCGTCGGAACGTCCCGGACATCGGCTGATGGAGACGTGGCATCCGCTGGGAGTCGTCGGAGTGATCTCGGCGTTCAACTTCCCGGTGGCCGTGTGGTCGTGGAACACCGCTGTCGCGCTGGTCTGCGGCGACACGGTGGTGTGGAAGCCGTCGGACCGGACGCCGCTGACGGCGATCGCCTGCGACGCCCTGCTGGCGCGCGCCGCCCGGGACGTCGGTGCACCCGCCGGCATCCACGCCCTGATACAGGGGTCGGGGGACGTCGGCGAACGACTCGTCGACGACGCACGCGTCGCGTTGCTCAGCGCCACCGGTTCGGTGCGGATGGGGCGCGCCGTGGGGCCTCGCGTTGCCGCGCGCTTCGGCAAATGCCTGCTCGAACTGGGCGGCAACAACGCGGCAGTGGTGGCACCGTCCGCCGATCTGGACCTGACCGTGCGGGGCGTCGTGTTCTCCGCCGCGGGTACCGCGGGACAACGCTGCACGTCCCTGCGACGGCTGATCGTGCACTCGTCCGTCGCCGACGAACTGGTAGAGCGCATCTCTTCCGCGTACGGCCAGTTGAAGGTCGGGAACCCGTTCGACGACGGCGTCCTCGTCGGCCCGCTGGTGAACCGCTCCGCCTTCGAGGCGATGCAGACCGCGTTGGACAAGGCCCGCGCCGACGGCGGGACCGTCGTCTGCGGCGGCGAACGCAGCGGTGGCAGCGACGCCGCGTATTACGTCTCGCCCGCCCTCGTCCGGATGCCCGCGCAGACGTCGGTGGTGCGGGAGGAGACGTTCGCACCGATCCTCTACGTGCTCACCTACGAAGACTTCGACCAGGCGATCGCGTTGCACAACGAAGTGCCCCAAGGACTCTCGTCGTCGATCTTCACCACCGATCAGCGGGAGGCCGAGAGGTTCCTGGCGGCAGACGGTTCCGACTGCGGCATCGCGAACGTCAACATCGGCACATCGGGGGCCGAGATCGGCGGGGCGTTCGGCGGCGAGAAGGAGACGGGAGGCGGACGCGAGTCCGGATCCGACGCGTGGAAGGCCTACATGCGCCGTGCGACGAACACCGTCAACTACTCCGATCGACTCCCGCTCGCGCAGGGGGTGGAGTTCACCTGATCGGCGGCGTCGACCGGCTACTCTCGGGGCGTGAGCAACTGGACCGAGATGGCGCGTGAGATCGCGGAGAACGTGCTGTTCCCGGTGGCCGACAGCGTCGATGCCGACGGCGAGATTCCCGACAGTCACTTCGAGACTCTCGCCGCCGACGGCTTCTACGGACTCGCGGCACCCGGCGAAGAGGGTGTGCCGCCGTCGGTACTGGTCGACGTGATGGAGACGTTGTGCGGCGGCTGCCTCGCAACGGCGTTCACGTGGATGCAGCATCACGGCGTCGTCGCCGGTCTCGCCGGTTCGCCGAACACGACCCTCCAGGATCGGTACCTCGACGGACTCGTCGACGGCACGGTGCGGGCCGGCGTCGCTCTGGCCGGAGCGATTCCCGTCCCGCCCACCCTGTGGGCACGCAGCGTCGACGACGGCTACGTGCTCGACGGGGTGTCGCCGTTCGTCACCGGCTGGGGCATCGTCGATCTGCTCCAAGTGTCGGCGCGCGACGAATTCGACGACTCCATCGTGCACGTCATCATTCCCGCACAACCACTTCGTGGACTCACTGCCGAGGAACTTCCGCTGATCGCGGCACGCGGGTCGAACACGGTCCGGCTGAAATTCGACGGGCTCGCCGTACCGCGGGATCTGGTGAGCGCCGTCGTCTCCCCCGAGGACTTCGCGAAGAGCCAACTGTTCGGGTCGTGGATCAACGGGTGCATGGCGATGGGAATCACCCGGCGGGCGATCAGCGAACTGCACGCCCTCGGCGTCGACGCGGACCCGTTCGAGGAGCAGGCCGCCCGGGCACGTCTCGACCTGAACGCGGCACTCGAAGGCCGCGCGGAGATCGCCGAAGCGCGGGCCCGCGCTTCGGAACTCGCCATCCGCACCGCCACCGCCCTCGTCACCGCGAAGGGCAGTTCCGCACTGCTCGCGGGAAACACGGCGGAACGACTGATGCGTGAGGCCACCTTCACCCTCGTCGCAGCGGGACGTCCGGCGATCAAGTCCGCGTTGCTGGACCGCCTCGGCCGCGACTAGCGCGTCGTTTCGGGTATCCCGACAGTTCCCAGAGCTGAAAGTGGGTTTCGTCCATGGCATGCCGCATCAGTGAACTCGTGCTCGGTTGCCGCGACCCCGAGGCGCTGGCCCGGTTCTGGTGCGAGGTCCTGGACTTCGTGGTGCTCGACCGCGAGGACGACGGAAGCATCGAGATCGGGCCCCGCGAAGGGTTCGGCGGCCCGCAACCGACGATCATCCTCAGCCGCCGAGACGAACCGGAACCCGGGAAACCGCGGCTGCACATCGACGTCAACGCCACCGACCGCGATCAGGACGCCGAACTCGAACGCCTCCTGAACCTCGGAGCGCGCTCGGCCTACATCGGCCAGACCGGGGACGAGCCCTGGCACGTCCTCGCCGATCCCGAAGGCAACGAATTCTGCCTGCTCCGGGCCCGCCTCGCTCCCCTCTGACGGTCCTGGCCGCTGCGGGATCCCGTACACCGGCGTCGAGTTCGTGGCCGTCGAGGTGCCGTCGCCGTCGTTCGCTCCGGCAGCAGTACCCGCCGCGGATCTCGCGACGGTGTGAACACAGGCCTCGGTTACGGCACTCGGTCCTCGGCGCGCACCCGGTCGCGGAGCCTCCGGCGGGCACGGTCGATCAGCTCACCGGAGTGGTGCCGGTGATTGATTCGCGGTTTTCTGTCCGGGTCTATGTGTGGTGGCGGTATCCATTCGGTGCGTCCCGCGTACGCGTCACCGGGTGACGCACTGATGGTCGCCCAGCCTGCAGGCCCGTCGTGCACTCGGGCATGGCAGGCATCGCACACGAGCGTCAGCGAGTCGATGTCGGTGCGCCCACCGTGGCGCCACTCTTCTACGTGGTGGACCGCGCAGATACTGGCCGGGGCCGCGCAGCCCGCTCGCGTGCATCCACCTTCGGCGGCGATGAGAGCGAGGCGTTGGTCCGCGCTCGCCACCCGTCGGAGCCGTCCGAGATGCAGGGGCCTGCCGTCGTGGTCGAACAGGACGAGCACCGGGTGGGCGTTCTCCGCGAGTGTCAACGCGTCGTCGAGGGGAAGCAGACCGCCGGTGGCCGTGGTCGCTACGCCGCCCGCCGCTTTCTCGAGTTGATCGAGCGTCATGGTGATGATCGCCGTGACGGGCAGACCCCGGTGCCGACCCAGGATCTGAGATTCGAGCACGACCCTGAATATCGCACCGAGGGCGTCGTGGTTGCGTTGCGCCGCGGTGCGCGTGTCCCGCGCCGCGGCCGCAACCAACGCTTCACGGTCGATCGACGGATCCTCGGCGTCGCCGCGTGGCGACTCGGGGTCGTCCGGGTTGTTCATGCCGGGGCGGGCCCATTTCGCGAGGATCGGGTCGAGGAGGGCGCGCGCGGTGGGGTCGAGTTCACCGGAAATCTTCGACATCAGTTCGGTGTCCTGTCGACCGAGTGTGATGCCGCGTCGGCGTGCCCGATCGCGATCGTCCGTGAGACGACCGTCTGGATCGAGGTAGGCGAGCAGTCGGTGACCGGCACTCTCGACGTCCTCCGGGGTGCCGCCACGCGCGCATTCGGCCAGGATCGCTTCGACTGCGGCGACGTCCGCATTCGAGACGGCGTGCGGGATCTTGCGCATGATCTTCGAGACCGCCCGGGCGTGATCGGGGCCGATGGCACCGTCGCGTTGCGCAGCCGCCGTTTCCGGCAGTGCCGCCGGCAAGTCGTCGCCCGACAGCGTGTGCCAGGCGCCGAGGTTGCGGGCAGCCGACACCCGCGCCGAAGCATCCGACGCCGACACGCGCAGCACGTCGACCAGGAGTTTGTTCGGCGAGTTGTGGCCGAGCGCCGCGGGCAGCGAGCGTTCGACACTCTCGACGATAAGCCGCTGCGAGACCGCGCCTGCGCGGCGGAGGGACTTCTCGAGTTGCTGCATCATCAGCATCACGTCGGAATCCGATACACCCGTGAGATCGGCGTCGAGCAGTCCCGTGACGGCAGCAGCCAGCGCAGTCAGGTGTTCAGTCACCTGATCCGCCGCCAACCCCCAGGTCGAACTCATGTTCGAATCATACTGCGCCCCACCGACACATTCGACGGACCGCACACCATGTCCCCGCCGCCTGTCGGACCCCCGGTGCACTATGGAACGGTGACCGACGTCCTGGGCAGGTTCTCCGCTGCCACCCGCGAGTGGTTCGACGGTGCGTTTCCCGCGCCGACGGCCGCGCAGCTCGGTGCGTGGGAGTCGATCGCCAGCCGAGCGCACACGCTGGTCGTCGCCCCGACCGGTTCGGGCAAGACGCTGTCGGCGTTCCTGTGGTCCCTCGACCAACTCGCGGCCACGGACGGGAAGGACCGCAAGACCAAGGTTCTCTACATCTCCCCACTCAAGGCACTCGGGGTCGACGTCGAACGCAACCTGCGGGCCCCGCTCGTCGGGATCACGCAGACGGCCAAGCGGCTCGGGCTCACGCCGCCGGAGATCTCGGTGGGTGTCCGCTCCGGCGACACACCGGCCGGCGACCGGCGCGCGCTGATCAAGAATCCGCCCGACATCCTCATCACCACCCCCGAGTCGCTGTTCCTCATGCTCACGTCCGCTGCGCGCGAGACGCTGACGCAGGTCGACACGATCATCGTCGACGAGGTCCACGCGGTGGCGGGCACGAAGCGCGGGGCGCACCTGGCGTTGTCGCTCGAACGCCTCGACCGGCTCCTCGACACCCCGGCACAGCGCATCGGACTGTCGGCGACGGTGCGGCCGCACGAGGAGGTGGGCCGGTTCCTGTCCGGCTCGGCGCCGATCCGGATCGTGGCACCGCCGTCGCCGAAGACGTTCGACCTCACCGTGCAGGTTCCGGTGGAGGACATGACCGAACTCGGTCTCGCCGAGCCCGCCGAGGGTTCGGCGTCGGCGACCCCGCAGGCGGGGTCGATCTGGCCGCACGTCGAGGAGCAGATCGTCGACCTCGTCCTGGCGCACCGGTCGTCCATCGTGTTCGCGAACTCGCGGCGGCTCGCCGAGCGGCTGACCGCGCGGCTCAACGAGATCTACGCCGAACGTGCCGGGACCGCCGTCGACAAGAACCCGAAACCGGCCTCACAGATCGGCACCCCGTCCGAGGTCAACTTCGGTGCCGACCCGCTGCTCGCCCGCGCCCACCACGGGTCGGTCAGCAAGGACCAGCGGGCCCTGATCGAGGACGACCTGAAGTCGGGGCGGCTGCGGTGTGTGGTCGCGACGAGCAGCCTTGAACTCGGAATCGACATGGGTTCCGTCGATCTGGTCATCCAGGTGGAGGCGCCCCCGTCCGTGGCGAACGGTCTGCAGCGCGTCGGCCGCGCCGGACACCAGGTCGGTGAGATCTCGCGGGGTGTGGTGTTCCCGAAGCACCGCACCGATCTCGTGCACTGCGCCGTCACCGTCGAGCGGATGGTCACCGGCAAGATCGAGGCACTCGCGGTCCCCGCCAACCCGCTCGACATCCTCGCCCAGCACACGGTGGCGGCCACCGCCCTCGAACCGCTCGACGTGGACGACTGGTTCGAGACGGTCCGGCGCAGCGGTTCCTTTGCGACGCTGCCGCGGTCGGCGTACGAGTCCACCCTCGACCTTCTCGCGGGCCTGTACCCGTCCGACGAGTTCGCCGAACTCCGGCCCCGCCTCGTCTGGGACCGCGAGGCCAACACGCTCACCGGACGTCCCGGCGCGCAGCGGCTGGCGGTCACGTCGGGCGGCGCCATCCCCGACCGCGGTCTGTTCACGGTCTACATGGTCGGCGAGAAGGCGTCCCGCGTCGGCGAACTCGACGAGGAGATGGTGTACGAGTCGCGGGTCGGTGACGTCTTCGCGCTGGGGGCCACCAGCTGGCGGATCGAGGAGATCACCTTCGACCGGGTGCTGGTCAGCCCCGCCTACGGCCAGCCGGGGCGGCTGCCGTTCTGGCACGGTGACGGTCTGGGCAGGCCTGCGGAACTGGGCGAGGCGCTGGGGCAGTTCCTGCGGGAGATCTCGCTGGGGTACGAGACCGAAGTGCAGGAGCGCTGCCGGACCGGTGGGCTCGACGAGAACGCCACGAACAATCTCGTTCAGCTCGTCACCGAGCAGAAGACGGCCACCGGGCAGGTCCCCACCGACCGCACCCTGGTGGTCGAACGGTTCCGCGACGAACTCGGCGACTGGCGGCTCATCTTGCACTCGCCGTACGGCCAGCGTGTCCATGCGCCGTGGGCGCTGGCGGTCAGCGCCCGGCTGAGCGAGCGTCACGGCCTCGACTCGAACGCGACGGCATCCGACGACGGCATCATCGTGCGCCTCCCCGACACCGAGGACACCCCGCCGGGAGCCGATCTGTTCGTCTTCGACACCGACGAGATCGAGGACATCGTCACCGAACAGGTCGGCGGGTCGGCGCTGTTCGCGTCCCGGTTCCGTGAGTGTGCGGCCCGGGCGCTGCTGCTGCCCCGACGAACCCCGGGAAAACGCGCGCCGCTGTGGCAGCAGCGGCAGCGGTCCGCCCAGTTGCTCGACGTGGCCCGCCGGTATCCGACGTTCCCGGTTCTGCTCGAGACCGTCCGCGAGTGCCTGCAGGACGTGTACGACCTACCGGCGCTGAAAGATCTGCTGCGCAGGCTCGCACGACGGCAGATCCGGATCGTCGAGGTGGAGACGCAGTCGCCGTCACCGTTCGCCGGCGCCCTGCTGTTCAACTACGTCGGCGAGTTCATGTACGAGGGCGACAGCCCGCTCGCCGAACGCCGGGCCGCGGCCCTGTCCCTGGACTCGACGCTGCTCGCGGAACTGCTCGGCCGGGTGGAACTGCGCGAACTGCTCGACGCCGACGTCATCGCCCGCGCCGAACTCGAACTCCAGCGACTGCTCCCCGACCGCAAGGCGAAGGACCTCGAGGGCGTCGCCGACCTGCTGCGCCTGCTGGGGCCGCTGACCTCCGACGAGGTCGCCGCACGGTCGACCGCCGATCCCGCCCCCTGGCTCGACGAACTCGTGCGCGCGAAGCGGGCGCTCGGCGTGTCGTTCGCCGGTCACGAGTGGTGGACGGCCATCGAGGATGCGGCGCGCCTGCGCGACGGGCTCGGGGTGCCGCTGCCCATCGGTGTTCCCGCCGCGTTCATCGAACCCGTCGACGATCCGCTGGCCGATCTGATCAGCCGGTACGCCCGCACCCACGGCCCGTTCACGGTCACCGACGCCGCGGCCCGTTTCGGTCTCGGTTCGGCGGTGGCCCGCGACGTGCTGCAGCGGCTCGCGCAGGGCAAGCGAGTGGTCGAGGGCGAGTTCCGCCCTGGCGCGACGGGCAGCGAATGGTGCGATGCCGAGGTCCTGCGACGTCTGCGCAGGCGCTCGCTTGCCGCGGCGCGCCAGGAGGTCGAGCCGGTCAGCACGGCGACACTCGGCCGCTTCCTCCCGGCCTGGCAGCACGTCGGGGGCACGCTGCGCGGTATCGACGGCGTCGCGACCGTCGTGGAACAGCTTGCCGGCGTTCCCGTTCCCGCGTCGGCACTCGAGTCACTGATCCTGCCGTCCCGGGTGGCCGACTACTCCCCCGCCATGCTCGACGAACTCACATCCACCGGTGAGGTGCTGTGGTCGGGGGCGGGCAGCATCTCCGGCAAGGACGGGTGGGTGTGCCTCCACCCCGCCGACACCGCACCGCTCACGCTGACCACGCCCGCGGAATCGGACCTCACCGACGTGCAGAGCCGGGTGCTCGACACGCTGTCCGGCGGCGGCGCGTACTTCTTCCGGCAACTCGCGGATACCCTCGAGATGCCCGACGACACCGCGCTGGCCACTGCGTTGTGGGATCTGGCGTGGCTGGGTCACATCGGCAACGACACCCTCGCCCCGGTGCGTGCCCTGCTGTCGGACACGTCGAGGACCACCACGAGCCACCGGTCGCCGCGACGTCCCCCGCGCGCCCGCGCGTATCGCAGTCTGACGGTGCCGGTGCGCACGGCCCCGCCCACGGTCGGGGGACGGTGGTCGATTCTGCCCGCCGCCGAATCCGATGCCACGCTGCGGGCCAGCGCCACGGCCGAACTGCTGCTGGAGCGGTACGGGGTGGTGACCCGCGGGTCCGTGATGACCGAGAACGTTCCCGGTGGCTTCGCGCTGATGTACAAGGTGCTGGGCACGTTCGAGGACAACGGCCGCTGCCGGCGGGGGCATTTCGTCGAGTCGCTCGGCGGTGCCCAGTTCTCCACTCCGCCCGTGGTGGACCGGCTCCGGAGCTACGGCGATTCGCTCGAGGGCAGGCACACCACGCTGCCCGCCGTGACGCTCGCCGCCAGCGATCCCGCCAACCCCTACGGTGCGGCGCTGCCGTGGCCGCGGCGCGGCCACGACGCGCCCGCGCACCGGCCGGGACGCAAGGCCGGCGGACTGGTGGTGCTGGTGGAGGGCGAGCTGATCCTGTTCGTCGAACGTGGCGGGCGCACCGTCCTCACGTTCACCGACGACCCGGGTGTACTCCGCACCGCGGCCGTCACGCTCGCCGGGGTCGTCAAGCGCGGTGGGATCGACAGGATCGTGGTCGAGAAGGTGGACGGCGACACCATCCACGGCAGCGACTTCGCACCGATCCTGACCGAGGCCGGGTTCTCGCCCACTCCACGCGGATTCCGGTCGCGGGCCTGACATGCCCGAAGGCGACACCGTCTGGCGCACCGCCAACTCGCTGCGCGACGCCCTCGAAGGCAAGGTCCTGACCCGGTGCGACGTGCAGGTGCCACGGTACGCCACCGTCGACCTGTCCGGTGAGGTGGTCGACGAGGTGGTCAGCCGGGGAAAGCACCTCCTCATCCGGGTCGGCGACCACTCCATCCACACGCACCTGAAGATGGAGGGCGCGTGGCACATCTACGCGCCGGACTCGAGGTGGCGGCGTCCGGCGCACCAGGCGCGCATCGTGCTGGCCACCGAAGACCGGGTGGCGGTCGGATTCTCGCTGGGCATCACCGAGATCCTCCGGCGTGACGACGAGGAGTCCGCGGTCGGACACCTCGGACCCGATCTGCTGGGGCCGGACTGGGATGCCGGCACGGCGATCGAAAATCTGCGGGCGGCCGGCGAACAGCCCATCGGTCTCGCCCTCACCGATCAACGCAATCTGGCCGGTCTCGGCAACGTGTACCGCAACGAAGTCTGCTTCCTCCGCGGCGTCCACCCGTACACTCCGGCGGCCGAGGTGACCGACCTGCCCGCCATGGTCACGCTCGCGCATCGCATGATCCACGCCGACAAGAACAACTCGATCCGTCACCGGCCGTGGGTGTACGGGCGGGCCGGACAACGGTGCCGCCGCTGCGGGACGGTGATCGAAGGCCACGACCTCGGCCGCCAGGAGATCTTCTTCTGCACGTACTGCCAACCGCCGAGGGTGGATTAGCGAAGGACCGTCGTCGGCGGCCCGAGCGGCGGAGGTCGCCGCGTGCGCCTGCGGCCGAGCAACCAGGCGGCACCGTCGGGCACCCACAGCACCGCGGCGGTGCCGATCGTCAGCAGATACGTGGGCGCGATCAGAGGCAGCAGGACGCACCCGAGCAGGGCGACGGGAAAATCTCTGCGCCACACCAGCGACAGCACGACCGGCAGCACGAGCAGCAGGGCGGCCAGGCCGAAGTGCGAGGTCGCCACGGCCCACGGCAGGCCCACCACCCAGCACAGCATCCCGAGCACCTGGTGCGTGATCAGCAGGAACCGGGCGACATCGGTGAACGTCCAGAACCGGCCGACCTCGACGCCGACCCAGAAGATGCGGCTGCGGAACGGTCCGACGCCCTCGTCGAGCAGGGCGAGCCGGAACAATTCGTCTGCGTGGCGTCGCAGCGTGTTTCCCTCCGGCCCCAGCGCGCTCGCACGCTTGCAGAGGTCGTCGTGCATGATCGCGGGAAGCAGTTGCCGGCCGTATGGGGTGAGCAGGCCCTGCAGCGGCGCCGGGATCGAGGCGAGATCCGTGCGGAGCAGGCACGGCATCGGGGCGCAGCCGGGCACCGTCACCACCGTGTCGCCGTGGACGTAGACGAACTCGCCGACGAGTTGGAAGAACTTGCGGTCGAGTACCCGGAGCTCGGGTTGCGGGCGAGTCGGATCGTCCACGGACACCTGGAACGGCATGCGCACCTCACTCGTGGCCGGCCTTGTTTGCCTCCACCACCAGAGTGACGCAATGCGCGACGAATTGCTCGCGCGACGCGGCAACAGTTCCGTCGAGATATCCGATGAACAGGGTCGTGAGGGCGCCCACCACCCCGACGGCGACGAGTTGTTTCTCCACCTCGTCGTCGACGGCGGAGAGCTGGTCGTGCACGAGTCCGACGAAGCCGGGCATCAGCTCGATGCCCCGCCTGCTCAGCGCGGGTTCGGACAAGGGCGCGAGCAGCAGGACGCGGCCCATGGCGGGATCGTCGACCATCAGCTTCACGAACGCGTCCACGGCCGCCTCGGCGCGCTCACGTGCAGTCTCGGTGGACGCCACCGCCGCCACGAGAGCGGCCTGCGCCTCGTCTCCCACCGCGGTGTAGACGGCGCGCACGAATTCGTCCCGGTCCCGGAACGACTCGTAGAAGTACCGTTCGGTCAACGATGCGGCGCGGCAGACGGCGCGCACGTTCACGGCGGGCCCGTCTGCCGCACCGAGCAGCGCGACGCCCGCCCGCAGCAGCGAAGTCCGCCGCGCTTCCCGCCGGTCCTCCAGCGTCACTCTTCTCGCCCCGATCCTTGACTACGCGTGTTGTCAAATCCTAGTCTGACAACGTGCGTAGTCACCTGAACGCGGACGGTACGCCCGTCCCGGCCTCCGCCCCCCTCGGCCCCGATTCGCTGACCTGGAAGTATTTCGGCGACTGGCGCGGAATGCTGCAGGGCGTGTGGGCCGGGTCGATGCAGAACATGCACCCCGGTCTCGGCGCCGGCGTCGAGGAACACTCCCGCTTCTTCGACGAGCGGTGGGAGCGGCTCTACCGGTCGCTGTACCCGATCGGCGGCGTCGTCTTCGACGGCGACCGCGCCCAGCAGACCGCGGAACAGGTCCGGGGATACCACGACAACATCAAGGGGATCGACAAATACGGCCGCAGGTATCACGCCCTCGACCCCGACACGTTCTACTGGGCGCACGCCACGTTCTTCATGGGCACCATCCTCACCGGCGACAATTTCATGGGTGGCCTCACCGAGGACCAGAAGCGCCGCCTCTTCACCGAGCACATTCAGTGGTACCGCCTGTACGGGATGAGCATGCGCCCCGTCCCGGAAACCTGGGAAGCGTTCTGTGAGTACTGGGATCACATGTGCCGCAACGTGCTCGAGGACAACAAGGCCACCCGCGACGTCCTCGACCTGTCCGGGCTCGGCGCTCCCCCGTTTCTGTCGTGGCTGCCCGGCCCGGTGTGGGCGATCCTCCGCATCCCGGTGGCGAGGGGCTTCGTGTGGCTGACGGTCGGCATGTACGACCCACCGGTCCGCAACCTCCTCGGCTACCGCTGGACCACCCGCGACGAGCGCCTGCACATTCTCGTCGGCCGCGCCGTGAACGCCGCCTTCCGCCTCGTCCCCTGGCGGTACCGCTACCACCCGCGCGCCCGCGCCGGCTGGGACCGCGAGACCGGCCGCGCCCCCGCGCACGCACCGCTCGTCCACACGCCCCGGCGCAACCTTCCCCCGGTCAACCGGCGCGACGACCCCCAGCACTACAGCCCGAAAGTCTGAGTTCCCAGGGAGCTCACAGGCAACGCCCACATTGCTCACGGGTTCCGGGACGACGCTGAATCACATGGAATTCATCGCTGTTTCAGCCCTCCTCGTCATGGCGCTCTCCGGGATCGTCGCCGCACACGCACCGAAAACGCTCGTCCACACTCGCTGACCGCGTGCGCGTGGAATGCTCGGGGCCATGGAGTGGGACCTTCCGAAGCTCTTCAACCGCCCCGCGCAGCTGACCGACGCCCCGATCGACACCGAGCGTGTCGCCCGGCGCATCAGCGCCTACATCTACGGCAACATCCTCGTTCTCGCCGCGCTGATCCCCGTCACCAAGGCACAGGAGACCGTCGGCATCGCGATCGTCGTCGGAGCGGCGCTGTCCACCTTCCTCGCGCACATCTTCGCCGAGTCCGTCGGCCAGACACTACGACTCGACCGCACCCTCACCCGAGCCGAACGCAGCAGCGAACTCCGCGACAGTCTGCCCATCCTCACGTCGGCCGTCGTCCCCAGCGTCATCCTGTGCACCGCACTGATCGGCTGGCTCGAGCCGAGGACGGCGCAGTTGATCGCCGAGTTCGCGATGATCACCCGGATCGCGTCGATCAGTTACGTGATCAGCCGTCTCCGCCGCGAGAAGGTCACGTCCGGCACCCACTGGGCGGCGATCGGCCTCGCCGCCGTCGCGGCGGCCATCGTGGTGATCAAGGTATTTCTGACACACTGACCGGCGGTTCGAGCAGTTCGATCCGCGATTCCGGTGCCGCCGCCCGCAAGGCGTCGGCAGACAGGTCGTCCGGCTGCGCCTGCGACTGCACCTCCGCCTCCACCCGCGCCTGGTACGTCTTCACCTCGCGGTCGATATCGTCGGCGTCCCAGCCGAGGACCGGGGCCACCAGTTGCGCCACCTGCTCGGCGCAGTTCACACCCCGATGCGAGTACTCGATCGCGATGCGGGTGCGCCGGGCGAGGATGTCGTCGAGATGCAGCGCGCCCTCGGCCGCCGCCGCGTACACGACCTCGACCTGCAGGTAGGCGGGTGCGTCGGTGAGGGGCTGGAGTAGTTCCGGCTTGTCGGCCGCCAGGTCGAGGACCTCGCCGATCAGCGAGCCGTACCGGTCCAGCAGGTGCTTCACCCGGTACGGGTGCAGCCCGTACAGCTGGCCGAGGTGCACGGTCTGGTTGACCAGCGCGAAGTAGCCGTCCGCACCCACGAGCGGCACCTTCTCGGTGATGGACGGCGCCATCCGCGCCGGGATGTCCTCGGCCGCGAGATCCACGGCGTCTTCGGCCATCACACGGTACGTGGTGTACTTGCCGCCCGCGATGGCGATGAGTCCCGGCGCCACGCGCGCGACGGCGTGCTCGCGCGACAGCTTCGACGTCTCGTCGCTCTCCCCGGCGAGCAGCGGACGCAGCCCCGCGTAGACACCGTCGATGTCGTCGTGGGTCAGCGACGTCACCAGCACCTTGTTGACGTGACCGAGGATGTAGTCGATGTCGGCCTTGGTGGCCGCCGGGTGCGCGAGGTCGAGGTTCCAGTCCGTGTCGGTGGTGCCGATGATCCAGTGACTGCCCCACGGAATGACGAACAGCACAGACTTCTCGGTACGGAGGATGATCGCGGCGTCGCTGACGATCCGGTCTCGGGGCACCACGATGTGGACGCCTTTGGACGCGCGGACGCGGAACCGGCCGCGTTGCCGCGACAGCGCCTGGATCTCGTCGGTCCACACCCCGGTCGCGTTGATGACGACGTTCGCCTTCACGTCCGCGGTGCGCCCGTCCTCGCAGTCCCGGATCCGTACCCCGGACACCCGGTCCGCCTCCCGCAGGAAACCGACCACCTGCGTCGACGTCCGCACGACCGCACCGTAGTGGGCGGCGGTGCGGGCGACGGTCATGGTGTGCCGGGCGTCGTCGACGACGGTGTCGTAGTACTGGATGCCGCCGGTCAGCGAGTTGCGCTTGAGCCCGGGCGCCATCCGCAGCGCACCCGCGCGGGTCAGATGCTTCTGCGGCGGAACCGATTTGGCGCCGCCCATCCGGTCGTAGAGGAAGATGCCTGCCGCCATGTAGGGCCGCTCCCACAGCCGGTGGGTGATCGGGAACAGGAACTTGAGCGGCTTCACGAGGTGCGGCGCGAGGGTGGTCAGCGACAGCTCACGTTCCCGGAGCGCCTCCCGCACCAGTCCGAACTCGAGCTGCTCGAGATAGCGCAGCCCGCCGTGGAACATCTTCGACGAGCGACTGGACGTTCCGGACGCGTAGTCGCGCGCCTCCACCAACGCCACCTTCAGCCCACGGGTGGCCGCGTCCAGGGCCGCACCGGCCCCGACCACACCACCGCCGATCACGACGACGTCGAACTGTTCGGTCTGCAGCTCGTCCCAGGCGGCATCGCGCTGCCGGGGACCGAGGAACTGCACACCAGGCTGACTACTCAACTCGGGCTCCTGTGAGATGACGACGGATTCATGCCCAGGCTAGTAGCTTCATGCGTGTGATTCAGTACATCGCCGCGATAGACCAGGGCACCACCTCCAGCCGCTGCATGATCTTCGATCACGACGGCGCCGTGGTGAGCGTCGCCCAGAAGGAACACGAGCAGTTCTTTCCGCGGGCGGGCTGGGTGGAGCACGACCCGAAGCAGCTGTGGATCAACACCCGTGAGGTGGTGGCGTCCGCGCTCGCGAAAGCCGATCTCACCAAACGCGACATCGCCGCGATCGGGATCACCAATCAGCGCGAGACGGCGGTCGTGTGGGACCGGAACACCGGAGAACCCGTGTACAACGCCATCGTCTGGCAGGACACGCGCACCGACGAACTGTGCACGCAACTCGGCGGCGACGAGGGCCCGGGCCGCTACCAGAAGCGCACCGGCCTGCCGCTGTCCACATATTTCTCGGGGCCGAAGGTCCGCTGGATTCTCGACAACGTCGACGGTGCGCGCGAGAAGGCGGAGGCGGGCGAACTCTGCTTCGGCACGATCGACAGCTGGATTCTGTGGCACATCACCGAGGGCACCCACGTGACCGATGTCACCAACGCGTCCCGCACGCTGTTGATGAATCTCGAGACCCTCGACTGGGATCCGGAGATCTGCGCCGATTTCGGCATCCCGATGTCGATGCTGCCGAAGATCCGCAGCTCGTCGGAGATCTACGGCGTCGGACGCGAACGGGGCACGCTGCCGGGTGTGCCCGTCGCGGGAATCCTCGGCGATCAGCAGGCCGCGACGTTCGGGCAGGCCTGCCTGTCCGAAGGCGAAGCGAAGAACACGTACGGGACGGGGAACTTCCTGCTGCTGAACACGGGGACCACTCCCGTGCACAGCAAGCACGGCCTCCTCACCACCGTCTGCTACAAGATCGGCGACGCGCCTGCCGTCTACGCGCTCGAGGGCTCCGTGGCCGTCACCGGTTCGCTGGTGCAGTGGCTGCGCGACAACCTGGGAATCATCAGTTCGGCCAAGGACATCGAGGATCTGGCGAAGTCGGTCGACGACAACGGCGGCGCCTACGTCGTGCCCGCGTTCTCCGGGTTGTTCGCCCCCCGCTGGCGGCCCGACGCCCGCGGGGCGATCGTCGGGCTCACCCGGTTCGTGAACAAGGGCCACATCGCCAGGGCCGCCCTCGAGGCCACCGCGTACCAGACCCGTGAGGTGATCGAGGCGATGCGCGCCGATTCGGGTGTCGAACTCGCCTCCCTCAAGGTGGACGGCGGCATGGTCGTCAACGAGACGCTCATGCAGTTCCAGTCGGACATTCTCGCGGTGCCCGTCATCCGGCCCGTCGTCAACGAGACGACGGCGCTGGGCGCCGCGTACGCCGCGGGCCTGGCCGTCGGATTCTGGGAGAGCGAGGACGACATCCGCGCGAACTGGGCCGTCGACAAGACCTGGGAGCCCGGGATGGACGAGGCCGAGTCCACCCGGCTGTACGCCGAGTGGAACAAGGCGGTCGAGCGGACCTACGACTGGGCGTGATCGGCGTACGCGTCGCCGAGCCTCGCCGCCGCGCCCGTCAGCACGTCTTCCGAACAGGTCGCGAAGCACAGCCGCAGAGCGCTCCGGTGTTCCGCGGCGACGCCGAACGCCGATCCTGGGACAAAGGCCACACCGTGCTCGACGGCGGTCTGCAGCAGCGCGGCTGTGTCCAGGCCCGAGTCGGCAAACTCGGTCCAGCAGAACATTCCGCCCACGGCCGAGGACACGCCGGCGCGGTCGCCGAACGTCGAGGCGACACCGTCGGCAAGCGCCCTTGCCCGGGACCCGTAGCGGGCGCGCAGCATCTCCAGGTGCAGATCCAGCCACGGCTCGTCCGACAGCAGTCCGGCGGCGATCTGGTGGGTCAGTGACGAACCGCAGAGGTCCGCACCCTGTTTGAGCAGTTCGACGGCCTCGCACACCCGCCGGTCGCCGTGCAGCCACCCGACCCGCAGCGCGGGTGCCAGGATCTTCGAGGCGCTCGACAGCCGGATCACCCGGTCCGACAGGGCCGCGACTGGCGCGGGCGGCGGTCCGTCGAAGAAGAGTTCGCCGTACGGGTCGTCCTCGATCACCCAGAAGCCGTAGCGGTCGGCCAGTGCGGCGAGGTGTTCCCGGCGGCCGGCCGACAGGACGACGCCGCGCGGGTTGTGGAAATTGCTCACCGTGTGGACGACCGCGGGCCGCAGTCCGGACTGGAGCAGGCCCTGCAGGGCGGCGGTGTCCATGCCGTCGGCGTCGAGTGGGACGGACCGGACGTCGGTCTCCGCGGCACGGAACACCTGCAGCGCGCCGGTGTAGGCGGGTTCCTCGACGATCACGACGTCGCCGGGGTCGAGCAGCACCTGCGCGAGCAGGCTCAGCGCCTGCTGTGAGCCGTGGGTGACGACGACGTCCGCGGCGTCGAGCGGGCGGCCGATCTTGGCGCCCTCGCGGGCGGCGAGCACGTCGCGGAGCTTGCGCAGCCCGGTGGTCTCACCGTACTGGACGGACGCCGGATCCGCCAGCGCGAGTTCGGCTTCCTTCCGGATCCGTTCCCGCGGAATGAATTCGGGGTCCGGCAGCCCGCCCGCGAGGCTGACCACGTCGGGCCGGGCAGTGAGGGTGAGAAGGTCACGGATGGCGGAGCTGTGCAGACCATCCATGCGGCGGGCAAGTGATTGCGGCATGTCGACTCCCGGGAGGCACGTCAAAGCGGAGATCAGGTGAGGAACACCCTGTCCGTCCTGGGTCTGCGGGGCGGGAGAGCGCCGAGGCACGGCCGATGATTTCGGACCGTGCCTCGACTATCTCACCGCTGGAGCCACTATGTGAAATGCAATTCTCACATTTCGGGATCAGTCCAGATCGTCGTGCCGCATCAGCTGGCGAGCCGCCTCGGTGATCGACCCCGTCAACGACGGGTACACCGAGAACGTCGCGGCGAGATCGTTGACGGTGAGGTTGTTCTGCACGGCGATGGCGATGGGCAGGATCAGCTCCGACCCGTTGGGGGCCACCACCACGCCGCCGATCACCACACCGGTGGCCGGACGGCAGAAGATCTTCACGAAACCGCGGCGCAGTCCGGACATCTTCGCGCGCGGGTTGGTGTTGAGCGGGAGCATGACGGTGCGGGCAGGCACCTCGCCGTCGTCGATCGCGGCCTGGCTGACGCCGACGGTCGCGATCTCGGGGCGGGTGAACACGGCCGACGCCACGGTCTTCAGCTTGATGGGGCTGACGCCCTCGCCGAGCGCGTGGTACATCGCGATGCGGCCCTGCATGGCGGCGACCGACGCCAGCGGCAGCAGACCGGTGCAGTCGCCCGCCGCGTAGATCCCCGACACCGGCGTGCGCGACACCCGGTCCACCCGCAGGTAGCCACCCTTGTCGAGTTCGATGCCGACCTTCTCCAGCCCGAGACCCTGCGTGTTGGGGACCGAACCGACGGTCATCAGGGCGTGGCTGCCCTCGACGGTGCGGCCGTCCGCGAGGACGACGACGATGCCGTCCTCGGTGCGCTTCACGGCGTCGGCCCTGGCGTGCTTGACGAGGGTGACGCCGCGTTCGGCGAGGACGTCCTCGAGGACGAGGGCGGCGTCGGCGTCCTCACCGGGCAGGACGCGGTCGCGGCTGGACACCAGGGTGACCTTGACACCCATCTCGGTGTAGGCGGACACGAACTCGGCACCGGTCACACCGGAACCGACGACGACGAGGTGCGTGGGCAGCTCGTCGAGGTCGTAGAGGTCGCGCCACGTCAGGATCCGCTCGCCGTCCGGCTCCGCCCCGGGGATCACCCGGGGGCTCGCGCCGGTGGCGATGAGGACGACGTCGGCGTCGAGCGTCTTCTTCTCGCCGTTCTCGAGGGTCGCACACACCTGGTGCGAGGCCATGCCGAGCCGCTGGTCGGTGAGCTCGGCGGTGCCCGACAGCAGTTCGACACCCACGGTCTGCAGCCGGGTGCGGATGTCGGAGGACTGGGCCTGCGCGAGGCTCTTCACACGGGCGTGGATCTTCGGCAGGGCGACCGTGGCCTGCTCGGGGTCGAGCGCAATCCCCAGGTCGGTGGCGCGCCGCATGTCGGTGCGCACTCCGGTGGAGGCGATGAAGGTCTTGGACGGCACGCAGTCGAACAGAACGCAGGCGCCGCCCACCCCGTCCGAATCGATCAAGGAGACGGAGGCGCCGTGCTGTGCGGCCACCAACGCTGCCTCGTATCCGGCAGGCCCGCCACCAATGATCACGATTCGGGTCATCTGTCCTCCAATTCACCTGTCGACCGGGGTCTCCGGCCGGCTGTTCCTACGATCGCAGCGCGGCGTGTCGTGCACTGCATGCAACAGATTACTAGCCACCGTTTAGGCTTGCCGCCGTGTCGATCTATGCCGCCTACGGGTCCAACATGCATCCCGAGCAGATGTTGCAGCGCTGCCCTCATTCGCCGATGGCGGGGACGGGCTGGCTGCACGGCTGGCGACTGACGTTCAGTGGCGGGGACATCGGCTGGGAGGGCGCACTCGCCACCGTGGTCGAGGACCCCGATTCCAAGGTGTTCGTCGTGCTCTACGACGTCCCCGAGGAGGACGAGGTCAGCCTCGACCGATGGGAGGGCTCAGAACTCGGCATCCACCGCAAGATCCGCGTCCGTGTGGACACCGTCGGCGAACCGGAACTCGCGTGGTTGTACGTGCTCGACGCGTACGAGGGCGGACTGCCGTCGGCCCGCTACCTCGGGGTGATGGCCGACGCCGCAGAGATCGCCGGGGCCCCCGCCGACTACGTGCGCGACCTGCGCACCCGCAACAGCCGCAACGTCGGTCCGGGCACCGAATAGCACCGCCTAACGCTGCGCCTCAGCCAGCACCAGGCTCGACAGCACCCGCACGCCGACGCCGAGCGCCCGCTCGTCCAGATCGAACGTGGGCTGGTGGATGTCGAGTTGCTCGCCGACGCCCGACCAGACGCCGAGCCGGGCCATCGCGCCGGGAACCTCTTCGAGATACCAGGAGAAGTCCTCGCCGCCGCCCGACTGCGGCGTGTCGGCGAGGGCGTCCGGCCCGACGGAGCGGATCG
This sequence comes from Rhodococcus sp. USK10, assembly GCF_019378875.1. Lineage (NCBI taxonomy): Bacteria > Bacillati > Actinomycetota > Actinomycetes > Mycobacteriales > Nocardiaceae > Rhodococcus > Rhodococcus sp. USK10. Next base: position 7,592,655 of record NZ_CP076048.1, on the reverse strand, counting down.
CGTCCTCGAACATGCGGGTCGACACCTCGTCGTTGACGACGGGCGGCACGCCACGGCGGTAGTTCAGCTGATACCGCACCCCGGTGGGCGCGAGTAGTCCGTGGACGATCTCCCGGACGAGGGGTTCGAGCATCTCCCACGTCTCGTGATCGCCGGTCCGCACGGTGCCGGTCATCATGCCGGTCTGCGGGATGGCGTTGGGGGCCCGGCCTGCGCTCACGGCGCCCCACACCATGACGGTGCCGGTGCGCGGGTCGATCCGCCTGCTGAGCATGCCCGGCAATCCGGTGACGACGGTTCCCAGCGCGAACACCAGGTCGGTGGTCAGGTGCGGACGCGACGTGTGGCCGCCCGGTGAGTCGAGCACGACCTCGACCGTGTCGGCCGCGGACGTGATCGCGCCGAGCCGTACCCCGACGCGTCCGGCCGCGAGTCGTGGATCGCAGTGGAGGGCGAAGATCCGCGACACGCCCTCGAGCCGTCCGGCCGCGACGACCTCCAGCGCACCCCCGGGCATGACCTCTTCGGCGGGCTGGAAGATCAGCCGGACACCCACCGGCAGGTCGGGGATCTCACTGAGGGCCAGACCGGTTCCCAGCAGGATGGTGGTGTGCGCGTCGTGCCCGCAGGCGTGCGACACGCCCGGCACCGTCGACGAGTACGTGGCGCCGGTGAGTTCCTGGAGCGGGAGCGCGTCCATGTCGGCGCGCAACGCGATGCGGGGACCGTCCGACGGCCCGAGATCGCACGTGAGCCCCGTTCCCCCGGGAAGCAGGTCGGGTGACAGTCCCGCCGCGGCCAGGCGGGTCGCCACGAATTCCGTCGTCGCGTATTCGTGTCGCGCGAGTTCGGGATTGGCGTGGATGTGCCGCCGCCACTGGGACAGTTCGTCGGTGTGAGCGAGAATCCATTTGTCGACTGCCGCGTTCACCGGCGATCAGCTCCTTCCAACAGCCGCACCCGCTGTTCGTCGTCCGTTGCAGCGCGAACTGCCGTGCGAGCCAGCGCAATCGCTCCGTCGATCACGGCCAGGTCGGCGGATTCGGTGATGCACGCCGCCGCGAACTGCGGCTGATGCGTCACCGCACCTCCTGAATCGAGGCCGATGATGGGGTGAATTCCGGGCAGGACGTTGGTGACGTTGCCCATGTCGGTGCTGCCCAGCGGGCGGACGCCCTCCCATTCGAGCGGCAGCGGGGTCCGTCCCATGTCGATGATCTGCTCCCGGTACGTCGCCACCAGCCAGGGGTCCGGCGTCAGTTCCGTGTACGTGGGCGACACCGTGCGGATCTCGTGGGTGCACCCGGTGGCGAGTGCCCCGGCCGCGAAGCACGCTTCCGCGCGGGTCGTCAGCTCGGACAGCGCCCACGCCGTCTCGGCGCGCAGGTAGTACAGCATTTCGGAGCGTGCGGGGACGATGTTGGGCGCGGTGCCGCCGTCGGAGACGATGCCGTGGATCTGCTGTCCCGGCGAGAGATGCTGGCGCAGCAGGCCGATTCCGACCTGTGCGACGGTCGCGGCGTCGGCGGCGTTGCGCCCGAACTCCGGCGCAGCCGACGCGTGCGCTTCGCGGCCGTTGAACGTGACCGCGATGTCGGCCAGTGCAAGCGACGTCGCTCCCGTGATGTCGATGGGACCCGGATGCACCATCAGGGCGGCCGCGACCCCGTCGAAGACACCCTTCTCGAGCATGGCGATCTTCCCGCCGCCGCTCTCCTCCGCGGGCGTCCCGATGACCCGTACCGTGATCCCGAGTCGCTCGGCCACCGTGGCGAGCGCGACTCCGGCGCCGACCGCGGACGCCGCGATGATGTTGTGCCCGCACGCGTGCCCGATCTCCGGCAGCGCGTCGTATTCGGCGCAGATACCGAGGACGAGGTCGCCGCTGCCGAACGTGGCGTCGAACGCCGTCGGCAGGTCCGCGATGCCCGTGCGCACGTCGAACCCGCTGCGTTTGAGCAGTTCGGTGATCTTCGCGACGCTCCGGAACTCCTCGAACGCGAGTTCCGGTTCGCTGTGGATCGAATGGGACAGCGCGATCAGATCGGTCTCGATTGACCTGACCGCCGCCTCGACATCCGCATTCACGTGCTCATTCTCTCACCCGAAGCTGAAGTTGCTCTTGTCCGTCGCCGTGGCGAGCGCGGCGAGGGCGTCGTGATGGATTCCGCGCTTGATCCCGGCCAGGTTGGCGCCGCGGGTCGCGGTGAGCGCGGCGGCCCGTGTCACGGCGGCGGAGAGGACGGCGTCCCCCTCCTCGATCTGGTCGACGATGCCCGCGGCGAGCGCGTCGGAACCGCCGTAGCGGCGACCGGTCGTCATCGCCTCGACCGCGGTCTGCTTGGGCAGGCGCGTGTTCAGGAGCGCCGACATCCCGACGGTGAACGGCATGTTCAGCGACACCTCGGGAAGGCAGTAGAAGCCGCGGTCGGCGCGCATCACCCGGAAGTCGTGCGACGTGGCGAGCATTGCGCCGGCACCGAAAGCGTGCCCCCGGACGGCGGCGACGGTGGCCATCGGGAACGCGAGCAGGCGGCTGTAGATCGTGTGCACGCGGTCGAGGTATTCCGGGAGCTTGTCCGTGTTGGCGAAGATCCACGTGGTGTCCAGACCGTTCGTGAAGAACTTGCCCGTCGCGGTCGTCACCAGCGCTGCGGGACCCTCGTGGGATTCGACCTCGTCCAGCGCGGCGTGGGTGCCGGCGATCCAATCCGGATGGAAGCGGTTCTCGTTGTCCGTCTCGCCCTCGGTACCGAGGTACAGGATGAATACGTCTCCGTCGCGATCCAGATAGGGCATGAGTGGAAGACTATCGCCTCATGGGAACGCCAGACGCCGCGGCCGCCGCGCTCGCCGCGCACACGAACTGCGCCGAACACTCGATCGCCGTCGTCCTCGGATCGGGGTGGAATGCCGCCGCCGACCGGTTCGGCGAATCACTCTGCACCGTCCCGATGGCCGACCTCCCGGGGTTCACCCCGCCGTCCGCCGCGGGACACGCCGGAACGATCCGGTCCGTGGAGGTGGGCGGCAAGCGGATCCTCGTCCTGCTCGGCCGTACCCACGCCTACGAGGGCCATCCGCTGTCGTCGGTCGTCCATCCGGTGCGCACGGCGATCGCCGCCGGGGCGTCGACCGTCATCCTGACGAACGCCGCCGGGGGGATCCGCGAGGACTTCACCGTCGGACAGCCGGTGCTGATCAGCGATCATCTCAACCTCACGGCCCGGTCCCCACTGGTGGGCGCGGAGTTCGTGGACCTCGTCGACGCGTACGACCCCGAGCTGCGGGCCCTCGCGCGCGACATCGACGGATCGCTCAGCGAAGGCGTCTACGCCGGTCTGCCGGGCCCGCACTACGAGACCCCGGCCGAGATCCGCATGCTGCGGACGATCGGCGCCGACCTCGTCGGCATGTCCACGGTCCACGAGACGATCGCGGCGCGGGCGCTCGGCGCGCGGGTACTCGGGATCTCGATGGTGACGAACCTCGCGGCAGGTATGACCGGCGAGCACTTGAACCACGAGGAGGTCCTCGCCGCGGGCCGGGCGTCCGCCGATCGCATGGGCGGGCTCCTGCGAGAACTGGTGGAGCGCTTGTGAACGATCCGATCGCGGACTGGATCGACGCCGACCCCGACCCCGGCGCCCGGGCGGAACTCGCGAACCTGTCCGAAGGCGAACTCGCCGACCGGTTCGCCGCGCCGCTGAGTTTCGGGACCGCGGGACTGCGCGGCCCGGTGCGGGCGGGCCCGAACGGCATGAACCTCGCCGTCGTGATCCGCACGACGGCCGGGCTGGGCGCGTGGCTGAAGGATCGCTGCCTGGGCGGCTCCACCGTCGTCGTCGGGCGCGACGCGCGCCACGGATCGGAGAAGTTCGCCGTCGCCGCCGCGGAAGTGCTGGCGGGCGCGGGATTCTCGGTCGTCCTCCTCCCCGGCCCCTGCCCACCCCGATCGTCGCGTTCGCGGTCCGCCGCCTCCGGGCCGCGGCAGGCGTGCAGATCACCGCCTCCCACAATCCCGCCGCCGACAACGGGTACAAGGTCTACCTCGACGGCGGCGCCCAGTTGATCTCGCCGTCCGACCGGGAGATCGAGGCGGCGATCACCCGGATCGGGCGGGCGGACCTCGTGCCCCGGACCCCGGTGACACCGGCGTCCGAGGACCTCCTCGACCGCTACGTCGACCGGGTCGCGTCCCTGCCGAGGGGCGAGTCGCGGTCCGTGCGGATCGCGCTCACCGCCATGCACGGCGTCGGCGGCGAGACCGCGCTCGCCGCACTGAAATCCGCCGGGTTCACCGACGTCCACACCGTCGCCGCGCAATTCGACCCCGACCCGGACTTCCCGACCGTCGAGTTCCCCAATCCCGAGGAGCCGGGCGCCTCGGACGCCGTACTCGCGCTCGCCGCGGACGTCGACGCCGACCTCGCGCTGGCCCTGGACCCCGATGCGGACCGCTGCGCGGTCGGTGTCCGCGGGCCGGACGGCTGGCGGATGCTCCGCGGGGACGAGACGGGGGTGCTGCTCGGCGACCACGTCCTCGCATCCGCCCCGGCGGATTCACTCGTCGCGACGACGATCGTCTCGTCGGCACTCCTCGGGAAACTCGCCGCGGCCCGCGGCGCCCGTTTCGCCCGCACCCTTACCGGCTTCAAGTGGCTCGTCCGGGCGGGTGAGGGTCTCGTGTACGCGTACGAGGAAGCGATCGGTCACTGCGTCGACCCGGAGTCGGTGCGCGACAAGGACGGTATCTCCGCGGCGGTGGTGGCCGCCGACCTCGCGGCGACCCTGCGGGCAGAGGGGTCGACACTCCTCGACCGACTGGACGACTACGCGCTCGAATTCGGGTTGCACGCCGGCGACCAGGTGTCGCGCCGCGTCACCGACCTCGCGGACATCACCGCGATGATGCGACGGCTGCGGGCGGAACTGCCGACCGAACTGGCCGGCGAGCCCGTCGAGGCCACCGATCTGGCGGAACTGCGCGGGCAGTCCCGCACCGACGCCGTCGTCCTCGCCGGGTCGACGGTCCGGGTGGTCGTGCGCCCCTCCGGGACCGAACCCAAACTCAAGTGCTACCTCGAGGTGCTCGTCCCGGTGCCGGACCGGTCGGCGCTACCCGCGGCACGAGAGGCGGCCGCGACGCGGTTGAACCTGTTGCGGGAGTTCGCCGAAGCCCTGTAGCCGAGGCGTCAGCGCGGTCCGAACTGCCGGTCGCCGGCGTCGCCGAGGCCGGGGACGATGAACGCGTCCCCGTTCAGTCCCTCGTCGACCGCCGCGGTGACGAGTCGCACGGGATGACCGGACGCGGTGAGGGCCGCAACACCTTCGGGCGCCGCGACGACGCACACGGCGGTGACGTCCGTGGCGCCGCGGGCGACGAGCAGGTCGATCGTGTGCACCATCGAACCGCCGGTCGCCAGCATCGGGTCGAGGACGTACACCGGGATGCCGGACAGGTCCGCCGGGAGCGACTCGAGATACGGCACCGGCAGATGCGTCTGCTCGTCGCGGGCCATGCCGACGAAACCGACTCGCGCCTGCGGGATCAGGCTGCTGGCCTGCTCGACCATGCCCAGCCCGGCACGCAGGACCGGGACGAGCAGCGGCGGATGGCTGAGCCGCACCCCGTCGGTGGTCGTGATGGGGGTGACCACGTCGAACGTCTCGACCGGAGCCTCACGCATCGCCTCGTACACCAGCATGTGGGTCAGTCTTCGCAGGGCGGCACGGAATGTGGCATTGTCGCTGCGCGCATCGCGCATCGTGGTCAGGAGGACCGCTGCGAGCGGGTGGTCGACGACGTGCGTGTTCATGCTCGAAGAATAAGGGGGCGCGCGTCGAGATTTCGCAGGAGCGCGATTCTCGGCGAATCGGGGGGTGGAACCGGATCGGTGTCCCCCGCGTCCAATATGGTGACCGGTATCAAATCCGACTGGGGGGATGAGGATGAACGACTTGAGGGCGGATACCGCGAGTATCGCCGAGTTCGCGGCCACGGCCGCGACCATGTCCGTGGAGATGCAGGCCGCGGGTCTCGGGGCCGCCGCCGCAGGACCGCTGCTGCTCGGACCGGTTTTCGGGGTGATCGGCGGCGATTTCGTCGCCGCCTTCGCCACGGCGCACGCCGCGCATCTGGCTTCCATCGAGAAGCTGTCGGGTGTGCTCGGCGGAATCAGCGCGACCGCGCTCGCGAATGCCGCCGCGTACGAGGGCACCGAGGTGGCCACGACGGCCGCGCTCGCCGCCGGCGCGGTCGGGCTGGAGGCCTGACCGTGATCCCCATCGATCTCCTCACCCGCCCGATCCTCGATCTGCTCGGCGCGTTCGGCAGCGGAGTCCTCCCCGCGGGCGGTCCCGCCGACGCCCTCCGCGCGTCCTCGGTCGCCATCGACGCGGTGCACGACACCGGACGCGCCGGCATCAGCTCGATCTACGGCGACTGGCAGGGCAAGGGCGGCACCGGTGCGATCGTGAAGACCGAGGAGGCGCAGCGCGCGACGGTCGCGGTCTCCGATCGCGGCAACGACATGGCCGCCGTCGTCGCCGAGGCATCCGAGATCGTCCGGGCCGGAATGCTGCAGTTGCAGGAGATCCTGCAGTCGTTCATCTCGCTCGCGGTCGCGGCCGGACCCGCCCTGGCCACCCCGCCCGGTCAGGCGATGATCGTCGCGGCGGCACTCGACCACCTCGGCCGGGCCACCGCGGTCGTCGCGAAGGTGCGGGCCGAACTCGCCGAGCAGACCGGGAAGATGGTCACGCTCACACCGGCCGAAGACGTCCCGTCCGCGCCCGCCGCCACCGCGCCCGCGAGCACGACCGCCGCGGGCACGGCGCCCGCTTCCGCGGCTCCCGTCGCACCCGCTGGCTCCGAGGCGGTGAGCCGCGCCGCGTCCGGGTTCGCGAGTTCCTCGGGGACGTCGCCGATGTCGGGCCTGACGAACATCGCCGCCCCGGCCGCGCACTCGCCGGGCGGACGCGCGGCCAGCGGATCCCGGGCGGATTCCCTCACCGGCAGGTCGGGAGGCACCGGTCACGGTCCGTCCACCTCGGACCCCGCGCACGGCGGCGACGGCGTCGAGGTGGTCCTGCCCGACGGCAGCACCGCCGTCGCCCCCAACAAGGAGGCGGCCGACGCCGTGCGCAACGCGCTGTCGCAGCAAGGCGTCCCGTACGTCTGGGGCGGGACGTCGCCCGGCGAGGGCCTCGACTGCAGCGGACTGACGCAGTGGGCGTACGGCGAAGCGGGCGTGGGTCTTCCGCGCCTGGCGCAGGAACAGAACGTAGGCACCGCCGTCGACCCGGGCGACCTGATGCCCGGCGACCTCGCCGTGTGGGACGGCCACGTGGCGATGGTGATCGGCAACGGCCAGCTCGTCGAGGCCGGTGATCCCGTGCAGGTCGGCCCGATCCGAACCAGCAACAGCGGCATGGGCTTCTACGGCTTCTACCGACCCACGGAATGACAGGAATCATGTTTCCCCCCACCCCGCCCCCGGCCGGCACCACGGCCGCAGTCAGCAATCGGTCCGGCACCGTTTCCGTCCGGACCACCGAGCAGGGTCTGCCGCTCGAACTCCGCATCGATCCGCGCGAACTCCGGTACGGCGGCCAGCGGCTCGCGGACGAGATCCTGACCCTGTGCCGGCGCTCGGCGATGGAGGCCGGGGCGCGCCGCCGCGACGAACTCGCCCGTGACGGCATGCCCGCCGACATCCTCGACAAGCTCGGCCTGCCCACCCGCGCCGACGTCGCCGCCGCGCAGGCGATCGAGGACGAGGAAGAACCCACCCCGACGAGCTGGATGCGACCACTGTGAGCGAACACGACATGGATGCGATCGTCGGCCGGGCCACCGAGCAGGTGAACCTCCTGGAAGAGGCCCTCGCCGGGCTGCAGTCGATCACGGCGCGGGCGTCGAGCGAGTCCGATCAGGTGACGGCCGAGGTCGACGGGAACGGCACGTTGACCGGTCTGTGGATGGACGACTCCATCTCGAGCCTCGACGCCCGCACCCTCGCGGCGATGATCACGAGCACCACCCAGGAGGCGGCCCGGCTCGCCACCGAACAGCGCACCCGGGTCATGACGGCGCTGCAGGACGGGTTCGGGAACGTGTGACGGTCATTCGCCGACGACGTCGCGGCCGCCGCGGCACGGTGGCGACGGGGGCCGGAAACGGTCTGCACACAGCCCGGGTATAACTTTGGCCGCGGGGTCGATAGGCTTCGCGCCATGGCTGGAGACATCGTCCCGATCGAACTCGGTCTCACCGACGGCGACCTCGTGACACTGTGGGCACCACGGTGGCGTGAGGGCGACGACGAGTGGGAAGCATTCCTTGGTCACGAGGAAGACCTGTACGGGTTCGAATCAGTGGCAGAACTCGCTGCCTTCATCCGGACCAATACCGACAACGACCTCGTCGAGCACCCCGCGTGGAGTGTGGTGTCCGGGCTCTCCGCTGCCGAGCTCGAGCCCGACGAGAACTTCTGCTTCGACCTGATCGGTGTGCCCGAGTTGGCGGCGAGCGACCCCGAGGCCGTCGTCGTGAGCGAACTCGAAGACACGCTCAACATGGTGCGCAACATCGGTGAGGTCTGCGAACTGGACGTGGTCACCAAGTTCTTCAACGCGAACCCCATTCTCGGTGCGCTCCCCGCAGGCGCCAGCGCGTTCGAGGGACGCGAGGGCGAGGAACTGTGGGCGCAGATCGGGACCGCGATCGCGAAGGGCTGGGATGACGTCCTCGACGCCGTCGACAACATCGTCGCCACCCCCGAGGTGGACGCCGAGGCAGTAGCTGTGGCCGAGGCCGAACTGGTGGCCGCCGACGAGAACACCGTCGACGTGGACGACGTCGCCGAGGAGGCGGAGGAAGACGAGGAGTTCGTCGCGCTCGACCTGAACACCGAGGATGACGAGGAGGAAGACGACTCGTTCTGGGGTGCGGTCGGTGTCGACCCCGTGAAGATCATCACGTCCGGGGAGACGTACTTCACGCTCCGGTGCTACCTCGACGACGACGCGATCTTCCTCGGGCGCGATGGTGCGATCTTCGTGTTCACGTCCGAGCGGGCACTGGCCCGGTACCTCGCCGACAACCACGAGCACGCCCTCGCGCAGGTCAGCACGTACGAGGAGATCCAGGTGGCGGCCGTCGACGGATCGCTCGAGGTCGAGGTCACCGACGAGAACGTGTACGTCCTGCCCGGCCTCGCCGACGACCTGGCCGCCGGCCCGGAGTCCGTCGACGCGGATCAGCTGGACCTCGCCGTCGAATTGTTCACCGATGCAGCCGATTTCGCGGACGATGATTCTGTGGAAACCGCGCTCGCGTCGTCCGACCCGCTGGGCTGGTACGTCTCGTTCGTCCTCAACCCGGACCCGACCCGGATGGCGCCCAGTGCGCCCTTCGACACCGAGGCCGAGGCGTGGCGGAAGCTCGAGCGGGAGTTCGAGGCCCGCCTGCGGAAGGTCTGACAGGCGGTCAGCCCACCAGCACGGCGAATCCCGGCTTGATCACCTCGTCGATCAGCTGCAGCCGCTGATCGAACGGGATGAAGGCCGACTTCATCGCGTTGATGGTGTAGCGCTCGAGATCCGTCCAGCCGTAGCCGAACGTCTCGACCAGGCGGAGCATCTCCTGGCTCATGCTGGTATCGCTCATCAGCCGGTTGTCGGTGTTGACGGTGACGCGGAACCGCAGCCGGGCGAGCAGGTCGAACGGATGGTTCTCGAGCGCGTCCACGGCCCCGGTCTGCACGTTGGAGCTGGGACACAGCTCCAGGGGAATCCTCTTGTCCCGCACATAGTTCGCGAGCTTGCCGAGCACCGGGACGCCGTCGGTGCCGATCGTGATGTCGTCGGTGATCCGGACCCCGTGACCGAGGCGGTCCGTGCCGCAGAACGCGATGGCCTCGTGGATGGACGGCAGACCGAACGCCTCACCCGCGTGAATGGTGAAGTGCGCATTGCTGCCCCTCATGTACTCGAAGGCGTCGAGGTGACGGCTGGGCGGATTGCCGGCCTCGGCGCCGGCGATGTCGAATCCGACGACCCCGCGGTCCCTGAACCGGATCGCCAGTTCCGCGATCTCCCGGGACCGCGCCGCGTGCCGCATCGCGGTGAGCAGGACGCCGATCCGGATGTTCTGGCCGCGCACCTCCGCCGCGGACTCCCCCGCCTCGAATCCGAGCAGGACCTGTTCCACCACCTCGTCCAGGGTCAGCCCCTCTTCGAGGTGCTGTTCCGGGGCGAACCGGACCTCGGCGTAGACCACGCCGTCGGCGGCGAGGTCCTCGGCGCATTCGCGGGCGACGCGTTCGAGCCCGACGGGGGTCTGCATGACGGCGACGGTGTGGGCGAACGTCTCGAGGTACCGCTCGAGCGAACCACTGTCCGCGGCCTCCCGGAACCACTTCGCGAGCGCGGGCGCGGTGTCGGCAGGCAGCGCGTCGTAGCCGCAGTCGCGGGCGAGTTCGAGAACCGTCTCGGGCCGGAGGCCCCCGTCGAGATGGTCGTGCAGCAACACCTTCGGCGCTCGGCGCAGGGCCGACAGATCCAGTGCGGTCATGGGACGACGTTAGCGTGAGGGATCCTCTATCCGCTCGATGACGAGCGGTGTGATCACCGGCGGCGCGTCGGCCACGACGGTCCAGGCTTCGGAAAGGGCGGCTTTCGCGGCGGCGAACCGTTCGGGCGTGTCGGTGTGCAGCGTGACGAGCGGGGTGCCGACGGACACGGTCTCCCCCGGCTTCACGTGCAGTTCGATGCCCGCCCCCGCCTGCACCGGTTCGCCCTGCCGTTCGCGGCCCGCGCCGAGCCGCCAGGCGGCGAGCCCGACGGCCATGGCGTCGAGCCCGCACACCACACCGTCCGACTCGGAGAGCAGCACCTCGGTGTGCCGGGCCGTGGGAAGCGCAGCGTACGGGTCGCCACCCTGGGCGGCGATCATTCTCCGCCAGCGGTCCATGGCGGAGCCGTCCCGCAGCTTGTCGGCCGGGTCGACGCCGTCGATTCCGGCTGCCTTCAACATTTCTCGCGCGAGCTCGAGGGTCAGTTCCACGACGTCGGACGGGCCGCCACCGGCGAGCACCTCCAGCGATTCCCGCACCTCCAGCGCATTGCCCGCGGTGTGGCCGAGTGGCGCGTCCATCGCCGTGAGCAGTGCCATCGTCCGCACTCCGGCGTCGTTCCCGAGGTCGACCATCGTCTGGGCCAGCTCGCGCGCGTCGTCGAGCTTCTTCATGAACGCGCCCGAACCGACCTTCACGTCGAGGACCAGCGCGCCGGTGCCCTCCGCGATCTTCTTGCTCATGATCGAGCTGGCGATCAGGGGAATCGACTCGACGGTCCCGGTGACGTCCCGCAGTGCGTACAGCCGCCGGTCCGCCGGGGCCAGGTCCGAGCTCGCGGCGCACACGACGGCGCCGACCTCGGGGTCGGACAGGATCTCTGCCATCTCCGACGTGTCGAGGTCGGCGCGCCAGCCCGGGATCGACTCGAGCTTGTCGAGGGTCCCGCCGGTATGGCCCAGCCCGCGTCCCGACAGCTGCGGCACGGCGGCGCCGCACGCGGCGACCAGCGGCGCGAGCGGGAGCGTGATCTTGTCGCCCACACCACCGGTCGAGTGCTTGTCCACGGTGGGGCGGCCGAGGTGGGTGAAGTCGAGGCGGTGACCGGACGAGATCATCGCCGTGGTCCAGCGGCTCACCTCGTCGCGCGTCATCCCGCGGAAGAAGATCGCCATCGCCAGGGCCGACATCTGCTCGTCCGCCACGACACCCCGGGTGAATGCCTCCACCACCCAGTCGATCTCTGCACCGGACAATTCTCGGCCGTCGCGTTTGGCGGCGATGATCGACGAGGCGTCATGCATGGCTGATTCTCCCCTTCTCCTCCGGACCGAAAGCATCCGGCAGCAGCTGTTCCAATGGGCGCACGCCGGCCCGGTGGTCGACGAGCAGTCCGGGGCCGCCGTGCTCGAAGAGAATCTGCCGGCAGCGTCCGCACGGCATGAGTATGTCGCCACTCGCGTCACAGCAGGTGAAGGCGATTAATCGCCCGCCGCCGCCCGCAAACAAGTTACCGACCAGTACGCACTCGGCGCAGAGCCCCAAACCGTATGAGACATTTTCCACATTGCATCCGACGACGATTCGCCCATCGTCCACCAGCGCCGCCGACCCCACGGCGAACCCGGAGTAGGGCGCGTAGGCCCTCCCCATCACCTCATGCGCGTTGGCGCGCAACAGTTTCCAATCGATCTCGACCATGGTTACCCATCCAATCACGTGGCCTGAATGGATGCAGAGAATCGCCCGGGACGGCCCGATCCGTATTGGAGAGGCAAACCTAAGTTCATTTGCAGGGGCGGTACGAACCCCGACTCGAATTAGTTCCCCCGTTTCTGTTGGGTTTAGAGTTCAGAGAAGTCGGTTCAGGATCACGTCGGGTCCCCAGTTGTGGTATGTCCGCAACGCTGCGCAGACTCGACACGTCCACCAATGACGTTGGAGGCACAGCACTCGATGAGTACTACGACTGAAGCCGCTCCGGCCAAGGAGCGCACACGGTCGCTTTACCGGGGCGACCCCGGAATGTGGTCCTGGGTTTTGCACCGGATCACAGGCGTAATGACGTTCTTCTTCCTATTCGTGCACGTGCTGGACACCGCGCTCGTGCGGGTGAATCCCGACACGTACGACAGTGTCATCGAGACCTACAAGAACCCGATCGTCGGGCTCATGGAGCTCGCGCTCGTCGCCGCGGTGCTGTACCACGCACTGAACGGTGTCCGGGTGATGCTGGTGGACTTCTGGTCCAAGGGACCGCAGTACCAGCGCCTGATGCTCTGGGTAATCCTCGCGATCTGGTTCCTGGTGATGATCCCGGGCGCAGGCCGCATCTTCTACAACATGTTTGCGGGGCACTGACATGACGACAGAAGCCAAGAGTCTCGGCAAGACCTACGACCGTCCCGCCAGCCTGGACAACCCGCGCTCTCCGCGCCGGACCTCGAAGAACAACTTCGAGCTGTACGCCTGGCTGTTCATGCGGTTCTCCGGTCTCGCACTGATCTTCCTCGTGCTCGGCCACCTCTTCATCATGCTGATGCTCGACGACGGTGTGCACCGCATCAACTTCGCGTTCGTCGCAGGCCGCTGGTCCAGCCCGTTCTGGCAGTTCTGGGACCTCACCATGCTCTGGCTTGCCCAGCTGCACGGCGGAAACGGACTCCGCACGGTCATCGCGGACTACTCCCGCAAGGACTCCACGCGCTTCTGGCTGACCACGATCCTCGTTCTCTCGATGATCCTGATCATGGGCCTCGGCACGTACGTCATCTTCACCTTCGACCCCAATATCTCGGCGAGCTAGGGGAGCACAGATTTCATGCAGGAACACCGTTATGACGTGGTCATCGTCGGTGCCGGCGGCGCCGGCATGCGCGCAGCGATCGAGGCCGGTCCCCGCGCCCGCACCGCGGTACTGACCAAGCTCTACCCCACCCGCAGCCACACCGGCGCGGCCCAGGGCGGCATGTGCGCCGCGCTGGCGAACGTGGAGGAAGACAACTGGGAGTGGCACACCTTCGACACGGTCAAGGGCGGCGACTACCTCGCCGACCAGGACGCCGTCGAGATCATGGCCAAGGAGGCCATCGACGCGGTGCTCGACCTCGAGAAGATGGGTCTGCCGTTCAACCGCACGCCCGAGGGCAAGATCGACCAGCGTCGTTTCGGTGGTCACACCCGCGATCACGGTAAGGCCCCCGTGCGCCGCGCATGTTATGCCGCGGACCGCACCGGTCACATGATCCTGCAGACGCTCTACCAGAACTGCGTCAAGCACGACGTCGAGTTCTTCAACGAGTTCTACGCCCTCGACATCGCGATCACCGAGACGGAGAACGGCCCCGTCGCCACCGGTGTCATCGCCTACGAGCTGGCCACCGGCGAGATCCACGTCTTCCACGCGAAGTCCATCGTGTTCGCCACCGGCGGCTCGGGACGCATGTACAAGACGACGTCCAACGCGCACACCCTCACCGGTGACGGCATGGGCATCATCTTCCGCAAGGGCCTCCCGCTGGAGGACATGGAGTTCCACCAGTTCCATCCGACAGGCCTGGCCGGGCTCGGCATCCTCATCTCCGAGGCCGTGCGCGGTGAGGGCGGCATCCTCCGCAACGCGGACGGCGAGCGGTTCATGGAGCGCTACGCCCCCACCATCAAGGACCTCGCACCCCGTGACATCGTCGCGCGGTCGATGGTTCTCGAGGTGCTCGAGGGACGCGGCGCGGGACCGAACAAGGACTACGTCTACATCGACGTGACCCACATCCCCGAGGAAGTCCTCGACGAGAAGCTCCCCGACATCATGGAGTTCTCCCGCACCTACCTCGGTGTGGACCCGGTCAAGGAGCCGGTGCCGGTGTACCCCACCTGCCACTACGTCATGGGCGGCATCCCCACCAGGATCAACGGTGAGGTCCTCCGCAACAACGACGAGATCGTCCAGGGCCTGTACGCCGCCGGCGAGTGCGCCTGCGTCTCCGTCCACGGCGCGAACCGTCTCGGCACCAACTCGCTGCTCGACATCAACGTCTTCGGACGCCGCGCCGGCATCGCCGCCGCCGAGCACGCCAACAACAGCGAGTTCGTCGCCCTGCCGGAGACGCCCGAGAAGATGGTCGACGAGTGGATGGAAACCATCCTGTCGGACCACGGTCACGAGCGGGTCGCGGACATCCGCACCGAGCTGCAGCAGTCGATGGACAACAACGCCTCGGTGTTCCGTACGGAAGAGCGCCTCACCCAGGCACTCAAGGACGTGCGCGCTCTGAAGGAGCGCTACAACCACATCACGGTGCAGGACAAGGGCAAGCGCTACAACAGCGACCTGCTCGAGGCCGTCGAGCTCGGCTTCCTCCTCGAAATGGCGGAGGTCACCGTCGTCGGCGCGCTGAACCGCAAGGAATCGCGCGGCGGCCACGCCCGCGAGGACTTCCCGGACCGCAACGACGCCGAGTACATGAAGCACACGATGGCATACAAGGAGGGCGACGGCCTGCTCTCCGACATCCGTCTCGACTACAAGCCGGTAGTCCAGACCCGCTACGAGCCGATGGAGCGTAAGTACTGATGAGCGCACCTGCAGTCGACAAGAGCGAGAACAAGTCGGATCTCCCTCCCGTTCCCGAGGGCGCCGTCATGGTCACCCTCAAGATCGCGCGGATGAACCCCGAGTCCGGCGAGGGTCAGCACTGGGACAGCTTCCAGGTTCCGGCGCTGCCGACGGACCGCATGCTGAACCTGCTCCTGTACGTGAAGGGCTACCTCGACGGCACCCTGACGTTCCGCCGCAGCTGCGCCCACGGCGTGTGCGGTTCGGACGCGATGCGGATCAACGGCGTCAACCGTCTGGCCTGCAAGCTCCTCATGAAGGACATGCTGCCCAAGGACGGCAAGCCGGTCACGATCACCGTCGAGCCCATCAAGGGCCTGCCGGTGGAGAAGGACCTCGTCGTCGACATGGAGCCGTTCTTCGACGCGTTCCGCGCCGTGAAGCCGTTCCTCATCACCACCGGCAACGAGCCCACCCGTGAGCGTATCCAGTCGCAGCACGACCGGGCCCGTTTCGACGACACCACCAAGTGCATCCTGTGTGCCTGCTGCACCACGTCGTGCCCGGTGTACTGGAGCGACGGCAGCTACTTCGGTCCCGCCGCCATCGTCAACGCGCACCGCTTCATCTTCGACAGCCGTGACGAGGGTGCGTCGGAGCGTCTCGACATCCTCAACGACAAGGACGGCGTCTGGCGTTGCCGGACCACGTTCAACTGCACCGACGCGTGCCCCCGCGGCATCCAGGTGACGAAGGCGATCCAGGAAGTCAAGCGCGCGCTGCTCTTCGCACGCTGACCCGAGGTCTTTCGAGCACGTTCCAGGGCGCCCCCGGCCACTTCGGCCGGGGGCGCCCTGCGTCGTGTCCAAGCTCACCGTCCGAGCCGTCCCACGGTGAGATCCCCGCGCTAGTGTCGAGAACGGATGCTCCCGACGAACAGCGAGGTTCACACATGACGCAGTCGCCCACTCCCGCGGTGGTCACGGTCACCGGGGCGGCAGGCAGTATCGGTTACGCGGCGCTGTTCCGGATCGCCGCGGGCGCGATGCTCGGCCCCGACACCCCGATTCGACTGCGGCTCTTGGAAATTCCGTCCGCCGTGTCCGCGGCCGAAGGCACCGCGATGGAACTCGACGACAGCGCATTCCCGCTTCTTCACGACGTCGAGGTCCACGACGACCCGAAGCGGGGTTTCGACGGCACCGATGTGGCCCTGCTCATCGGATCACGTCCCCGGTCCAAGGGGATGGAGCGCGGCGACCTGCTGGCCGCGAACGGGCAGATCTTCACCGTGCAGGGCCGCGCGATCAATCAGGTTGCCGCGGAAGGTGTCCGGGTGCTGGTCGTGGGCAACCCGGCCAACACCAACGCACTCGTCGCCGCGAACAACGCCCCCGACGTGCCCGCGGGGCGGTTCACGGCACTGACCCGGCTCGACCACAACCGCGCGATCGCCCAGCTCTCACGGCACTCCGGCGCCGCGGTGAAGGACATCAGCCGCGTCACGATCTGGGGCAACCACTCCAGCACCCAGTACCCCGACATCTTCCACGCGCGGGTCGGGGACCGGTCCGGCGCCGAGTTCGCCGCGGACCGCGACTGGCTCACCGGCGACTTCATTCCCACCGTCGCGAACCGGGGCAGCGCGATCATCGAGGCCCGCGGCGCATCGTCCGCGGCCTCCGCCGCCAACGCCGCGATCGACCACGTGCACGACTGGGTGCTCGGCACCCCCGACGACGACTGGACGTCCGTGGCGCTGCCCTCCACCGGCGCCTACGGGGTGCCGGAGGGGCTCGTCAGCTCGTTCCCGGTCCGCTCGGTCGACGGGGCCTGGCAGGTCGTGGAGGGGCTGGAGATCGACGACTTCTCGCGGAAGCGGATCGACGCGTCGGTGGCCGAACTCGAATCCGAACGCGACGCCGTCCGGGGCATGGGTTTCATCTGACCCGGCCACCCTCGCCCCGGCATGGCGCGCCGACGTCACGAATGCGTGTCGACACGCGTCCGTTTTCGGAACCGGCCCGGTCATCGCATACGCTGCCTTTTCGATGATGTGGCGTCGAGTGTGTACCGCGGTCGTGTCCGGAACCCTGCTGGCCGGACTCTCGGTGAGCGCTGCCGGGGCGATCCCGCCCCCGGTCCCCTCCTCCCCCACCTCGGCGCCGTTCACCACCCCCAACACCGACGACTGCCCGCACCGCTCGGCGCCGGCCCCTGCGATCGACCTGTCAGAGGTGCCGCAGCCGGGCGATCCGGCACCGACCGCCGTGTCCGTGCCCGACCAACCAGTGGGCGGGCCGAAACTCGCCGAGTGCGGAGTGACGCTCCCCGACGGCGCCCCCGCGCTGCCCGCCGACATCGCGGCGTCCGGCTGGGTGCTGGCCGACATCGACACCGGCGACGTGCTCGCGGCGAAGGACCCGCACGGCCGGTACCGGCCGGCCAGCACCATCAAGATGCTGCTCGCGCTCGTCGCGCTGGACGAACTGGATCTCGACAAGACCGTGACCGCCACCGCCGAGGACGCCGCCGTGGAGGGCAGCGCGGTCGGGATCGGCAAGAACGGCCAGTACACGAACCGGCAGCTGATGCAGGGCCTGGTCATGGCGTCGGGGAACGACGCCGCCCACCTCCTCGCCCGGCAACTCGGCGGCGACGCCGCGACGGTCGAGAAGATGAACCGTCTCGCCGACACCCTCGGCGCTCACGACACGAGGACCGCGACCCCGTCCGGACTCGACGGTCCCGGCATGAGCAGTTCGCCGTTCGACCTCGCGCTGATCTTCCACAACGCGATGAAGAACCCGACGTTCGCGGAGCTGATCTCCACGGAAACCGTTCAGTTCCCGGGCTTCCCGAAGGATCCCGCGATCCCGGAGGACCAGGACCGGCCGCCGTTCGCACTCGCCAACGACAATCAACTGCTCTACAACTACCCGGGCGCGCTGGGCGGCAAGACCGGATTCACCGACGATGCGCGCCACACGTACGTCGGCGGCGCCGACCACGACGGCCGCCGACTGATGGTGACACTGATGGGAGCCGAGGCGCAGCCGATCCGAACCTGGGAACAGGCGGCGCGACTGCTGGACTACGGGTTCGCCCTCGACCGCGATGCCCGGGTGGGGTCGCTCGAGGACCTGTACCCGGCCGAGGACGGGTCCGACGCGGTCCTTGCCGCACCGCCGCAACAGGATTCGGCCGCCGCTACGAGTTCCGTCGTCGCCTCCGGTTCCGACCACCCCGACAACACGCTGGCCCTGCGGGCGGGTGTGGGGATCGTCGGGGCGGCCGTCGTCGTCGTGCTGGTTCTCTGCGCGCGCCGGCTGTCCCGCAGGCGCTGACGCTCCCGGATCAGCGCTTGTTGCGGGTGACCAGTCCGGACAGGCCGAGCGCGGCGAGGGCCCCCACACCGACGAGGGCGAGTCCCCCGCGCACCCCCGGACCCTCGCGAACCTCGATCCGCGGCGTGATGACGGCCGGATCCGGCGGCGGCACGAACGCGAGCGCCATGCTGGCCTTGGTTGTCGCGGCCCACGCCGTCGAGAAGAGCAGCATCCGGCAGGTCAGGTAGATGAACACGAGCAGACCGATGATCGGGCCGAACGCCACGCCTGCGGGACCCGCGGTGACCGCGGTGAGGTAGATGGCGCCGACCTGCTTGAAGATCTCGAACACCACCGCCGCGAGCAGGGCCGCCTTGATCGCACTGCGGAACGTCACGGGCTCCCGGGGCAGTCGGGCGATCACCCAGGCGAACACCGCCCACGTCGCGACCAGCGAGAGCACGGTCGACAGTGCGCGCAGTCCGGCGTCGACGCCGGTCACCTCGTCGAGGTTGAGCACCTCGACCACCGTGCGGGCCACCGGACCGCTGCTCAGCGCGGACGATCCGATCGAGACGATCATCGCCAGGCCCAGCCCGAGCAGAGCGCCCGCGTCGCCCAGCTTGGTGCGCACGAATCCCTTCGATTCGCGCTGGCTCTCCCACATCGCCGTGAGCGCGTCACGCAGGTTCGCCATCCACCCCAGTCCGGCGTAGGCGGCACCGAGCAGACCGAGGATACCGACGCTGGCGCGGGACGCGATCGCCGAATCGATGATGGTGTTGAGCGTGTCACCGAGACTTCCGGGCACGTTCTTCGTGATGCCGTCCTGCAGTTCCTGCAGCAACTCCGGCTGCCCGGCGAGCACGAAACCGGCGATGGCGAACGCGACCATCAGGATCGGAATCAATGCAAGCACACTGAAATACGTGATACCCGCCGCGTAGTAGTCACCCTTCTGATTCTGGTACCGCTGTGCGGCCCGCATCAGATGGTCGAACCAGGGGCGCGCTGCCCGCTGCTTGTCGAGAAAACTCGGTTCGTCAGCCACAGTGCTATCCCTTCGGTGTCAAAAACCCTACCTTCTCGTACACGGCCGCCAACGTCTGCGACGACACTTCACGGGCCCGGTGGGCACCGGCCGCGATGACACGATCGAGTTCCGCCTCGTCCGAGAGGTACCCCTCCACTTTCGCTTTCAACGGTGTCACGAATTCGGCGAGAACGTCGGCCGTATCGGTTTTCAGGTCGCCGTAGCCCTTGCCCTCGTACCCAGCGACCAACGTCTCGACGGGGGTGCCGGACAACGCCGACTGGATGGTGAGCAGGTTGCTCACACCGGGCTTGGCCTGCGGGTCGTACCGGATCTCCCGCTCGTTGTCGGTGACCGCGGACTTGATCTTCTTCGCCGACACCTTGGGGTCGTCGAGCAGGTTGATCAGGCCGGCCGGGCTCGGACCGGACTTGCTCATCTTCGACGTCGGATCCTGCAGGTCGTAGATCTTGGCGGTGCCCTTGATGATCTGAGCCTCGGGAATGACGAACGCCTTCCCGAACCGGGTGTTGAACCGCTGGGCGAGATCGCGGGCCAGTTCGAGGTGCTGGCGCTGATCCTCGCCGACGGGGACCCGCTGCGGGCGGTACAGCAGGATGTCGGCGGCCATCAGCACCGGATACGTGAACAGCCCGACGCTGGCGTTCTCGCTGCCCTGCTTCGACGACTTGTCCTTGAACTGCGTCATGCGGCTGGCCTCACCGAAACCGGTGATGCAGTTGAGAACCCACGCCAGCTGCGCGTGCTCGGGGACCTGGCTCTGGACGAACAGTGTGGCGCGGTCGGGGTCGATTCCCAGCGCCAGCAACTGTGCCGCCGCGATCTTCGTGCGGCGGCACAGTTCCTTCGGGTCCTGCGCCACCGTGATCGCGTGCAGGTCCGGGATGAAGTAGAACGCGTCGAAGTCGTCCTGCAGAGGCACCCATTGCTGCAGAGCACCCAGGAAGTTGCCGAGGTGGAACGAGTCGGCGGTGGGCTGGATGCCGGAGAGCACCCGCGGTTTCGCGGTGGGTTTCTGAGCTGCAGGGGTCGACATGAGTATTGATCTTTTCACGTGTGCCGTGACGACACGAATCAGATACCGCCCGTCACCGGTACTGGACGGTGACCGGCGCGTGATCGGACCACCGCTGGTCGTAGGTTTCGGCGCGCTCGACGACGGCCTGCTTGGCGCGCTCCGCCAGTTCGCGGGTGGCGATCTGGTAGTCGATGCGCCAGCCGGAGTCGTTGTCGAACGCCTTCCCGCGGTACGACCACCACGAGTAGGGTCCTGCGACGTCCGGTTCGAGCAGGCGCACGACGTCGGACCAGTGCGCGTCCTCCGCGAAGAGCGCGGACATCCACTCCCGCTCGTGGGGCAGGAACCCGGAGTTCTTCTTGTTCGTCTTCCAGTTCTTCAGGTCGAGTTCGGTGTGGGCGATGTTCCAGTCGCCGCAGACCACCACGTGCCGACCAGCCGCGACGGCGGTCTCGGCCGTAGCGGTGAGGTACCGCGCGAAGGAGTCCATGAACCGCTCCTTCTCCTCCTGCCGGGGTGTCTGAGCCTCCCCCGAGGGCAGGTACAGGCTCGCCACCGTGAGGTCGTCGAAGTCCGCCTCGATGTAGCGGCCCGCGGCAGCGAACTCCTCGTCGCCGTGGCCGACGCGGACGGCGTCGGCCGGTTTCCGGGACAGGATCGCGACGCCGTTGCGCCCCTTCGAGGACGGTTCCGCCGACGCCAGGTTCCACCCGCCATCCAGGGCGGGCGCGAGGGTCTCGGCGAGCTGATCGTCGGACGCCCGCGTCTCCTGCAGGCAGACGACGTCGGCCTCCGTGCGCTCCATCCACTCGGTGAGTCCCTTGCGGGCGGCCGCGCGGACTCCGTTGACATTGACGGTGGTGATGATGTGTGGCACGGCAAGCACCGTAGCGGACGCGTACGACAGCGCGGCTACCGAGACGAGCGGGCGCTGCGGCGTTCCATCGCGACGGCCACGGTGAGGACCACGAGGCCCGCGACGGCGAGCAGCGCACCCACCGCGGCGGGCGCCGTGTAGCCGTAACCGGCGGCGATGACGACGCCACCGATCCACGCCCCGAACGCGTTCGCGATGTTGAGGGCCGCGTGGTTGAGCGACGCGGCGAGGGTCTGGGCGTCGGCGGCGACGTCCATCAACCGGGTCTGCAGTCCGGGAACCATCGACGCGCCGGCAGCACCGACGAAGAACACCAGCAGAAGCGCCGTGTACGGATTGTGCGAGGCGATCACGAAGATGCCGAGCACGACCCCGAGCGCCGTCATCGCGGCGAACAGACCGGGAATCAGCGCCCGGTCGGCGAGCGTGCCGCCGATCAGATTGCCCGCGACCATGCCCAGCCCGTAGATCATCAGGGCCAGCGGCACCAGCGACCGCGACAGCCCGGCGACGTCGGTGAGGGTCGTGCTGATGTAGGTGTAGACGGCGAACATGCCACCGAATCCGACCATGCCGATGATCAGCGTCATCCACACCTGCGCGCGCCGCAGCGCACCGAGTTCGGTGAGGGGGTTCGTCATCCGCATGGCGGCGAGCGCGGGCACCCACGACCAGATCGCGCCCAGCGTCACGACACCGATCAGCGCAACGAGGGCGAAGGCGCTGCGCCAGCCGAGCGCCTGTCCCAGCCACGAGGCGGCGGGCACACCGATGACGTTGGCCACCGACAGGCCCATCATGACGAGCGCGACCGCCCGGGCGCGCTGTCCGCGCTCGGCGAGGTGCGCCGCCACCAGGGCGGCGACGCCGAAGTACGCGCCGTGCGGGAGGCCCGCGACGAACCGCGCGGCCATCAGCACCCCGTAGTTCGGTGCGAACACCGTGGCGGCGTTGCCGATCGTGAACGCCGCCATCAACGCGATCAGCAGCGTCTTGCGGGGCACCCGCGCGGTGAGCGCGGCGATGAGCGGCGCGCCCACGACCACACCCAGGGCGTACGCCGAGATGACGTGCCCGGCCGTCGGCTCGGTGATCCCGAGGCTCGACGCCATCTCGGGAAGCAGGCCCATCGCCACGAACTCGGTGGTGCCGATCCCGAAGCCGCCGAGCGCGAGCGCGATCATGGCGAGCTTGCGGACGGACGGATGTTGAGCGATGACACCGAGGTGCTCGGGGCGGACGGGGGTGGAAGTGCTCACAGCAGGACTTTCGACTAGGCAGAAATGCGACTACGCGGCGCACGGCGCCTCGTTGCGCAACGACCCACACCGGAATTCTCTTCCCCGGATTCCGCTTTTCGCGCCGCGAGCGGCCGTGAGATGACTCACCCGGCCCCGGAGACGCGAAACGGGACACCCTCGCGAGGACGTCCCGTTTCGTACTGCTGCGGCTCGAGTGCCTACTGCTCGGCGATGGCCTTCTGGAGGTTGATGTCCAGCGCACCGAGGAATTCCTCGGTGGTCAGGTAGCCCTGGTCGCCGCCGACCAGCATCGCGAGGTCCTTGGTCATCTGGCCACCCTCGACGGTCTTGATGACCACGTCTTCGAGCTTCTGGGCGAAGCCGATGACGTCGGGGGTGTTGTCCAGCTTGCCGCGGTGCTCGAGTCCACGGGTCCACGCGAAGATCGACGCGATGGGGTTGGTGGACGTCGGCTTGCCCTGCTGGTGCTGACGGAAGTGTCGCGTCACGGTGCCGTGTGCGGCCTCGGCCTCGCACGTCTTTCCGTCCGGGGTCAGCAGCACGGAGGTCATGAGGCCGAGCGATCCGAAGCCCTGCGCGACGGTGTCGGACTGGACGTCGCCGTCGTAGTTCTTGCAGGCCCAGACGTAGCCGCCCTCCCACTTGAGCGCCGACGCGACCATGTCGTCGATGAGGCGGTGCTCGTAGGTGAGTCCGGCCGCGTCGAACTCCGGCTTGAACTCGGTCTCGTAGACGTGCTGGAAGATGTCCTTGAACGCGCCGTCGTACGCCTTGAGGATGGTGTTCTTGGTCGACAGGTACACGGGGTAGTTCTGCTGCAGGCCGTAGTTGAGCGAGGCGCGCGCGAAGTCCTCGATGGACTTGGTGAAGTTGTACTGACCCTGGACGACGCCGCCGCCTTCGGGGAAGTTCACCAGTTCGTGCTCGATCGGCTCGCTGCCGTCCTCGGGCGTGTAGGTGATCATCACCTTGCCGGGGCCGGGAACCTTGAAGTCGGTGGCGCGGTACTGGTCACCGAAGGCGTGACGGCCGATGATGATCGGCTTCGTCCAGCCCGGAACCAGTCGCGGAACGTTGGAGATGATGATCGGCGCGCGGAAGATCGTGCCACCGAGGATGTTGCGGATGGTGCCGTTGGGCGACCGCCACATCTTCTTGAGGCCGAACTCCTCGACGCGTGCCTCGTCGGGGGTGATCGTCGCGCACTTGACGCCGACGCCGTGCTTCTTGATGGCGTTGGCCGCGTCGACGGTGACCTGGTCGTCGGTCTCGTCCCGGTACTCGATACCGAGGTCGTAGTACTCCAGGTTCACATCCAGGTAGGGATGGATCAGCTTGTCTTTGATGAACTGCCAGATGATGCGTGTCATCTCGTCGCCGTCGAGTTCGACGACGGTGCCCTCAACCTTGATTTTGGACATGGGTGCTTCGCGTCCTCCTAGGAAGATTCCCTGGTTACACGGTTGCGGGCGCACTTCGTGAGTGGGTCCGCGAACGGTTCGCTTATCAAACGTAGACGTCGATGCGGCCGCCGGGGAGACCGCACTTAAACAAGACAAGCGTACTGCTATAGCCGGGCCGCGCAAGATGTGGGTGCGAAATCCCACTCCCTACCAGCGGGTAACTTTTTCCTGCCAGCGGGCCTGATCGGTGCCGTTTCCGGTCGTTCCACCCCAGCCGCTAAGATTCGACAGAGGTCATGAGTGCCAGCAACGAGCCCCGGCTAGCTGGCCGGCAACCCTCCGCCGCGGTGGGGTGCCCCGGGTGATGACCTGGTTCCCTGATTCATACAACAGTCGGGTGACAAGCGCGGGTCCGACATCGGAGGTTCATGATGCGTTGTTGTTGTCGTAGATAGAGCCCAGACAAGCCCTGTGCGCGAACGAACCAGATTGTCGTCCGCGCCTCGTCAGACCACTGGAGTAGACAGCACATGACCGAGAACTGGTCGTTCGAGACCAAGCAGATCCACGCCGGGCAGACGTCCGACGCGACCACCAAGGCGCGGGCGCTGCCGATCTACCAGACCACCTCGTACACGTTCGACAGCACCGACCATGCTGCCGCGCTGTTCGGTCTGGCCGAGCCGGGCAACATCTACACCCGCATCATGAACCCCACCCAGGACGCGGTCGAGCAGCGCATCGCCGCCCTCGAAGGCGGCGTCGCCGCCCTGCTGCTGTCGTCCGGACAGGCCGCCGAGACGTTCGCGATCCTGAACCTCGCCGAGGCGGGCGATCACATCGTCTCCAGCCCGCGCCTCTACGGCGGCACGTACAACCTCTTCCACTACACGCTGCCCAAGCTCGGCATCGAGGTCTCGTTCGTCGAAGATCCCGACGACCTCGAGCAGTGGAAGAACGCGGTCCGGGACAACACGAGGGCGTTCTACGGCGAGACCATCTCCAATCCCCGCAACGACGTGCTCGACCTGCCCGGCATCTCCGGCGTCGCGCACGAGCACGGGATCCCGCTGATCGTCGACAACACCGTGGCCACCCCCTACCTGATCCGCCCGCTCGAGCACGGCGCGGACATCGTGGTGCACTCGGCCACCAAGTACCTCGGCGGTCACGGCACGGCCATCGCCGGCGTCATCGTCGACGGCGGCACGTTCGACTGGACGCAGGGCCGCCACAGCAGCTTCACCACCCCGGACCCGAGCTACCACGGCGTCGTCTACTCCGAACTCGGGCCGCCCGCGTACGCCCTCAAGGCGCGCGTGCAGTTGCTGCGCGACCTCGGTTCCGCGATCTCCCCGTTCAACGCGTTCCTCATCGCGCAGGGTCTCGAGACGCTGAGCCTGCGGATGGAGCGGCACGTGTCCAACGCGACCGCCGTCGCCCAGTACCTGGAGGCGCGGCCGGAGATCGTGTCCGTCGGATACGCCGGGCTCCCGTCGTCGCCGTGGTACGACCGGGCAAAGCAGATCGCGCCGAGGGGCGCGGGCGCCATCGTGACATTCGAACTCGCCGGCGGCATCGACGCGGGCAAGAAGTTCGTCAACGCACTCACCCTGCACAGCCACGTCGCGAACATCGGCGACGTCCGCTCGCTGGTGATCCACCCGGCATCCACCACACACTCCCAGCTGACCCCGGAGGAGCAGGCCGCCAGCGGCGTCACCCCCGGGCTGGTCCGCCTGGCAGTAGGCATCGAAGGGATCGACGACATCATCGCCGATATCGAAACCGGAATTACGGCGGCGGCATCTTGACCGTGAGCGCAGTACAGAACCTCCCCGTGGCAGACGGACGTCTCGGCACCGTCGACATCGGATCGCTCGAGCTCGAGAACGGCGCGGTGATCCCGTCCGTGACCCTCGCCGTGCAGCGGTGGGGCGAGCTGTCCCCGAACCGCGACAACGTGGTGCTCGTCGAGCACGCCCTGACCGGCGACTCCCACGTCACCGGCCCCGTCACCGACGAGCACCCCTCCCCCGGCTGGTGGAGCGGAATGGTCGGCCCGGGTGCGCCGATCGACACCGACGAGTGGTGCGTCGTCGCGACCAACGTCCTCGGGGGGTGCCGCGGCACCACCGGTCCCGGTTCGATCGCCGAGGACGGGCGCCCGTGGGGCAGCCGCTTCCCGGAGATCACCATCCGCGACCAGGTCGCGGCCGAGAAGAAGTTCACCGACCTCCTGGGGATCGACAAGCTGGCGTCCGTGGTCGGTGGTTCGATGGGCGGCATGCGCGCGCTCGAGTGGGCCGTCACGTACCCGGAGCAGGTGGCGTCGGCGCTCGTTCTCGCTGTCGGCGCCCGCGCGACCGCGGACCAGATCGGCACGCAGACCACCCAGATCGAGGCCATCATTAGCGACCCCGACTGGCTCGGCGGCGACTATCACGGCACCGGCCGGACCCCCCGGGCCGGACTGCGCATCGCCCGCAGGATCGCGCACCTCACGTACCGCACCGAGAGCGAACTCGACTCCCGGTTCGCGAACTCGCCGCAGGACGGCGAGGACCCCTGGCGCGGTGGGCGGTACTCCGTCGAGAGCTACCTCCAGCACCAGGCCGACAAGCTGGTCGGCAGGTTCGACCCGGGCACGTACGTGCTGCTGTCCGAGGCCATGAACCGGCACGACGTGGGTCGCGGCCGCGGGGGTATCTCGGCTGCGCTCGGGACGATCACCGCACCCGTCATCGTGGGCGGCGTCGACTCCGACCGCCTGTACCCGATCCGCCTGCAGGAGGATCTGGCCGAGGACATCCCCACCTGCGACGGCCTGCGGGTGCTCAACTCGCGGGACGGCCACGACGGGTTCCTCACCGAGGCTGCCGCCGTCGCCAAACTGCTGTCCGAAACGATGCAACTGGCCCGCGCCGGACGCTGATCCCGCGCGTTGTGACGCCCGCTCGGACCGTCAGTCGGTTCCGAGCGGGTCGATCGACACGGCCAGCCACACGATCGCGCCGCCGACGGCCACGAGCGCACCCACGTCGAAGGCCCTGCTGCGCACCGCGAGCAGTCCGACGCGCTCCGACGGCATCGTCAACCGGAACACGGCCGCCAGCAGGGTGGCGACACCGAACACGAACGCTCCTCGCCGCCACCGGTCCGCGAGCACGAACACCACGGCCACGACGATGACGACGAGGACTGCCAGCATGGGCAGGTTCTTCTTCGCGAACTGCCCCCAGTCGGCCATCTCAGCCGAGAGACGCTGCGACACGCTCAGCCCGCTCCACGACGTTGGTCAGCAGGAACGCGCGGGTCAGCGGTCCGACCCCACCGGGGTTCGGGGACAGGAAACCGGCGACCTCGGCGACGTCCGCCGCCACGTCGCCGCGCAGTCCGTCCTCGGTGCGGCTCACACCCACGTCGAGTACCGCGGCGCCGGGCTTGACCATGTCGGCCGTCACCAGCCCGGGAACACCTGCCGCCGCGATGACGATGTCGGCGCGCCGGACCTCCGCACCCAGGTCCCGCGTCCGGGTGTGGCAGAGGGTGACGGTGGCGTTCTCGCTGCGCCGGGTGAACAGCAGACCGATCGGGCGGCCCACGGTCACGCCGCGACCGACCACGACGACGTGCGCCCCCTCGATCGGGACCTCGTAGCGGCGCAGCAGGTGCAGGATGCCGCGCGGCGTGCACGGCAGCGGCGCTTCCTTGCCGAGCACCAGGCGGCCGAGGTTGACCGGGTGCAGGCCGTCGGCGTCCTTGTCGGGGTCGATGCGCTCGAGGGCGGCGTTCTCGTCGAGTTGCTTCGGCAGCGGGAGCTGCACGATGTATCCGGTGCAGTCCGGGTTGGCGTTGAGCTCGTCGATGGTCGCGTCGAGCTTCTCCTGCGTGATGTCGCCGGGCAGGTCGCGGCGGATCGAGGTGATCCCGACCTTCGCGCAGTCGTTGTGCTTGCCGCGCACGTAGGCGGCCGACCCCGGGTCGTCCCCCACCAGGACGGTGCCGAGACCGGGCGTGATGCCCTTGTCCTTCAGGGCGCTCACCCGCACCTTCAGGTCTTCGAAAATCTCGTCGCGGGTCGCCTTGCCATCGAGGATCGTTGCAGTCACGTGCCCCATTCTCTCAGGTTCGGATAACCAGTGTCAGGTCGGTTCCACCACGAGCCCGTTGGCCGTCGCGTACGCGATGGCCTGGGTGAGTTCGATCTGCGCCTCGTCCAGTGAGGCCGCCGTCCACAGGTTCGCGTCGACCTGCGCCCCACGCAGGTCCGCGCCGTCGAATTTCGCGCCCCCGGTGCGGGCTCCGGACAGGTCCGCCGAACGGAGCACGGCCCGGCGGAGATCCGTGCGGACGAGATTGGCCTCCCGGAACCGGCAGTCCGTGAAATCGAGTCCGCGCAGGTCCGCACCGCCCAGCGACACGAGCGTGAAGTCGCACTCGTCGAAGACCATCGGGCGCAGCCGGCAGTTGTCGAACTCCGACCCGAGGAAGCTGCAGTTGCGGAACTCGCTGTGCCACAACGTGGTTCTGGTGAACGAGCACGAGCGGAACGCCGTCCCCACGTGGTGCGACTCGGCGAGGTCGGCGCCAGTGAAATCGCAGTCGG
Organism: Rhodococcus sp. USK10; assembly: GCF_019378875.1. Lineage (NCBI taxonomy): Bacteria > Bacillati > Actinomycetota > Actinomycetes > Mycobacteriales > Nocardiaceae > Rhodococcus > Rhodococcus sp. USK10. Next base: position 7,563,968 of record NZ_CP076048.1, on the reverse strand, counting down.
TGAAGATCACCGACTCGGTGCGGAGTTCACTCAGGTCGGCGTCACGGAAGTTGCATTTCGTGTAGTGCCGCCGCTGCCAGTTCTGCGCGGGGAGGCGTGCGTCGCCGTAGTCCTCACCCACCACCTCTTGGACCGGATCCATGCGTCCATCATGCCGCCCCCTGGTGTGGCCCTAAGCTGTGCGGGTGTTCCGAGTGATGTTCCACGAACCCCGAATCCCACCCAACACCGGCAATGCCATCCGCATGGTGGCGGGCACCGGGTGCGAACTGCACCTCGTGGGACCGCTCGGGTTCGACCTGTCCGAGCCGAAACTGAAGCGGGCCGGGCTCGACTACCACGACCTGGCGTCGGTGACCGTGCACGAGAACCTGGAGGCGGCCTGGGCGGCGGTGGAACCGGCGCGGGTGTTCGCATTCACCGCGCACGCCACCGTGTCGTACGCCGACATCGCCTACCAGCCCGGCGACGTCCTGCTGTTCGGTCCCGAACCCACCGGGCTGTCGGCGGAGGTGCTGGCCGATCCGCACGTGACGGAGCGGCTCCGCATCCCCATGCTGCCCGGCAGGCGGTCGCTGAACCTGTCCAACGCCGCGGCTCTCGTGACGTACGAGGCGTGGCGCCAGCACGGATTCAGCGGGGCTGCGCTGTAGCGCCGGCAGCCAGGGCCCCGACCCCCGCGGCTGCGCCGGCACCGAGTGCGATGTCGAGGAAGTCCCGGGCCGCGCCCTGCACCCCGCGCACCGGGTCCCAGACGGCGGACAGCCGCCGCGGCAGCGTCAGCCCCTCCACCTGGACGGAGGCGAGCCTGCCGTCCGTCAGGTCGGCGGCGACCGCCAGCGAGGACAGCACCGCCGGAGCGTTGCCCGCCACGACGGCCGCCTTCACGGCCGTGCACGACGTCAGCTCCAGCAGCGGCGGGACGCACTGCGGGACCGCGTTCTCGAGGGTGGTACGCGTTCCGGACCCGGATTCGCGCTGAATCATCGGGGTCGCGGCGAGTTCGGACACCGGAATCGGCGATCGCCGCACCCATTCGTGGTCCGGCGGCACCACAACCACCAGGTGGTCTCGGCCGATCTCCCGCACCTGCAGTCCCGCCGGAATGTCCGGGCCCTCGACGAACCCGAGGTCGGCCTCGCCCGACAGCACCCGGGCGGTCACCTCGGACGAGTTGAGCAACCGCACGTTCGTGACCACGTTCGGATACTTGCGCCGCATCGCGACGGTCCATCCGGGAACCAGGTACTCGGCGATCGTCATGCTGGCCGCGACCGTCAGACCGGCCTGCCGTTCCCCTCGCAGCGCCGCGACTCCCGATGCCAGCTCCTCCGCGGTGGCGAGGATGTGACTCGCCCATTCGAGGATGAGCGCGCCCTCCGACGTGGGCCGCACCCCGCTGGCGCCGCGGCTGAACACCTTGATGCCGAACTGGCGCTCGGCCGACCGCACCCGGGCGCTGACGGCCTGCTGGCTGAGCCCGTGCTCGCGCCCCGCCGCACCCATGCTCCCAAGCCGCTCGACGGACAGCAGGACGTCGAGGGCACTGAGTTCGGGTACTCGGGGAGACAGCGGCACAACCCAAGGCTAGTCCCACAAACGTGATTTGTGGGCATTCAACGACAAGCCTTCTACCGGCCACGACGATGCGGCGGCAAGCTCTGGGTATGACCCCGAATTGGTTCGCAGCAGTGATGGGCACCGGCATCCTCGCAGTCGTCGCCGCCGCATTTCCGGCCGGCGTTCCGGTGGTCCGGACGGCCTCCGAGGTCTTCTGGCTGATCGCCGTGACGCTGCTCGTGCTGCTGACGACCGCCATGGTTCGGCACTGGATCCGCCGCCGCGACGACGCCCTCGCCGACGCCCGCAGCCACACCATGTTCCCGTTCTACGGCGCCGTGTCGATGGCGGTGCTGACCGTCGGCGCCGGCACCGGATCCGCGGGTCACGCACTTCTCGGCGACGTCGCCGTCCCCGCGTCGGCCACCCTGTGGACGATCGGGACCGGCATCGGGCTCGTCACCTACGCCGTCATGGCCCGCAGGCTGACCCGGCCCCACCAGGTGACCCCGGTGCCGTCCTGGCTCATGCCCGTCGTGCCGCCCATGGTGTCGGCCGCCTCCGGAGCCGCACTGGTGAGGCACCTCCCCGAGGGCGCACCGCAGATCGCGATGCTGGTGGTCTGCTACTCGCTGTTCGCGCTGGCGCTGAGTGCCGCACTGACCGTCGCCGTCGTCGTCGGCCGCCATCTGCTGGGCAACGGACTCCCCGCCACCCCGCTCGTGCCGACGCTGTGGATTCCGCTCGGCGTGATCGGGCAGTCGGTGGCGGCGATCAATCTGCTCGGCGCGGCGTCCGGCCACGCCTGGCTCCACAGTGTGGGCGTCGCCTACGGGACCACCGTCGGCGCGCTCGGCGTCCTCGCCCTCGCGACCGTGGTCACCGTGACCGCCAGGGCCTTTCGCCGCGGGTTGACGTTCACACCCGCCTGGTGGAGTTTCACGTTCCCCGTCGGCACCTGCGCACTCGGCGCGAACTCGCTCGGCCTGGCGACGGACTCCGTCGTGATCGTCGGCGCAGGCGTGACCCTGTGGTGCGCGCTGGTCGCCATCTGGGGCACCGTCGCGGTCCACACGCTGCGGCACGCCGCCGGGCGACTGGGCGAACGCGGCACCCGGGACGGCGTCCTCGCCTACAGCGTCAGCCGCTGACCGGACTTAAGCGCCGGACTCGATGGGGCGGCCGGACTGCATCCACGCGGACGTCCCGCCCGCCACCGACACGGCGTTGATCCCCCGCGCATTCAGGTACTCGGCCGCCTGCAGGCTCCGGCCGCCGACCGCGCAGATCACGTAGACGACGTCGGCTTCCGGGATCTCGTCCACGCGCGCGACGAACTCGCTGAGCGGAATCAGCGTCACCCCGGGAACCCGGGCCTGGGCGTACTCGTCGGCCTCGCGCACGTCGATGACGGGGGCGCCCGACGCCAATGCGCCGTCCAGGGCATTCAGGTCGACTTCGATCATGGGGTCTTCGCCTCTTCTCGTTCCGGCGCCGGGCCCGACGGGGGGCTGGGCGGCCTGTTGTACGTCCGGCGCAGACGGTACGCGCCGTACACGACCAGTGCGATGACGGCCACGAATCCGAACCAGGGAATCAGCGCCCCCACGACCACGGCGCCGCCTGCGATCGCCGACAGCAGGGCGTTCCAGCCCGCCACGACGCCTTCCCAGAAGTTGTCCGGGCCGGTGCTCGGACGTTCGGCGTCCGTGGTGGTGACGTCGATCATGATCGTGGCCAGTGCCACCTGGTCGCTCAGCGACCGCTTCTGGGCGGTGAGGCTGTCGAGTTCGCCCTGCCGCTCCGACAACGCCTTCTCGGCCTCGATCAGGTCCGCGGTGTTCGCGGCCGACGTGATGAGTCCCTGCAGGCGGGTGACGGACGCCGTCAGGGCGCCGATCCGGGCGTCGAGATCCTGCGACTGCATCGTCACGTCGCTCTTCGTGATGCTGACGCTGGTGACCTTGCCCAACTCGCGCAGATCGTCCAGCGTCCGGGTGAGCGAGTCGGCGGGCACCCGGATGGTCAGGGAACTGCTCGCGTCCTGGTCGTCGGAGCCCGGCTGTTCGGTGAGCTGGTCGATGCGTCCGCCCAGATCGTCGACCTTGTCCACGATCTGCCTGCCGACGGCCACCGGGTCGCCTGCGGTGAGCGCGACCTGCCCGGTGATGATCTCCTGACGCTCGGTGGGCGCCTGGTCTTTCGCGGGTTGCTGCACCGCGCCACCGATTTCCATCCGGCTCGAGTCCCCCGGCGAGGGAGCGGGCGACGACTGGGAGGAGCCGCTGTCCGAACCCCCACACCCCGCGAGCGCCAGCGTGGCCACGACGATCGCCGACAACACGTATCTCCTCATGACCAGATGCTAGCGGTGCGCGCGCTCATCGGAAGTCCCTCGATTTGGCGGACACCCGCAAATCCATCAGCTGCAACCGATCCGCCACCACCGTCACGGCGCCCTCCGCGTTCTGCACCTTGCCCCGGACCAGCAGTGCGGGTGCCGTATTGGCGAGTTTGCGGTACTTCGCCCACAACCCCACCGAACAGACGACGTTGACCATCCCGGTCTCGTCCTCGAGGTTGATGAACGTGACCCCCGCTGCCGTCGCCGGGCGCTGCCGGTGCGTCACCGCCCCACCCACCAGAACCCGGTCGCCGTCGGGAACGTCGAGCAGGTGCGCCGCCGGGATCACCCCGAGCGCATCGAGTTGCGGGCGCAGGAACTCGGTGGGATACGTGTCCGGTGACACCCCGGTGGCCCACACGTCCGCCGCTGCCAGTTCGAGATCGCTCATCCCCGGCAGGGTCGGCGCGCGGGTGGACGCCCCGATCCCCGGCAGCCGGTCGCGGCGCTCCCCCGCCGCGGCCCCCGCCGCCCACAGCGCCTCCCGCCGGGACAACCCGAAACTGTCGAGAGCGCCTGCGGTGGCCAGCGATTCGGCCTGCGCCGTGCTCAGTTCCACCCGTCCGGTGAGGTCGAGGAACGACGTGTACGGCCCGCCGGCGCCGCGAGATTCGACGATCCGCTCGGCCAGGGCGGTCCCGATGTGCCGCACCTCCCCGAGCCCGAGACGCACCTCCGTCCCGCCCGCTTCGACGGTGGCGTGCGCGAGGCTCGCATTGACGTCCGCGCCGTGCACCCGCACCCCGTGCCTGCGGGCGTCGGCCACCAGCGACTGCGGCGAGTAGAACCCCATCGGCTGAGCCCGCAGCAGACCGGCGCAGAACGCCGCCGGGTGATGCAGCTTGAACCACGACGAATAGAACACCAGGGCCGCGAAACTCTGCGAGTGACTTTCGGGGAAACCGAAATTCGCGAACGCGTACAGCTTCTCGTAGATCCGGTCGGCGACGTCCTCGCCGATCCCGTGCAGGTCCCGCATACCCTGGTAGAGCCGCCCCCTCAGCCGTTCCATCTTCTCGGGCGACCGCTTGGACCCCATCGCCCGGCGGAGCTGGTCGGCCTCGGCCGGGCTGAAACCCGCCACGTCGACCGCCATCTGCATCAACTGTTCCTGGAACAGCGGCACACCCAGCGTCCGCTTCAGCGCCTTCTCCAGGGACGGATGGTCGTACGTCACCGGTTCGAGTTTGTTGCGGCGGCGGATGTACGGGTGCACCGATCCGCCCTGGATCGGGCCGGGGCGGATGAGCGCCACCTCCACCACCAGGTCGTAGAAGTTCCGCGGTTTCAGCCTCGGCAGGGTGGCCATCTGCGCCCGCGACTCCACCTGGAACACCCCCACCGAGTCCGCCCGCTGCAACATCTCGTAGACAGCCTCCTCGGACAGGTCCAGCTGCGCCAGATCGACCTCGATCCCCTTGTGCTCGGCCACGAGGTCGATCATGTAGTGCAGCGCGGAGAGCATGCCGAGGCCCAGCATGTCGAATTTCACCAGACCCACCGCGGCGCAATCGTCCTTGTCCCACTGCAGAACACTGCGGTTCGCCATGCGCGCCCACTCCACCGGGCACACGTCGGCGATCGGCCGGTCGCAGATCACCATGCCACCCGAGTGGATGCCGAGGTGCCGCGGAAACCCCTCGATCTGAGCGGCCAGTTCGAGGACGGCGGGCGGAATGTCGGTGCCGGCCTCCTTCCCGATCCCACCCCAGCGGCTGACCTGCTTGCTCCACGCGTCCTGCTGCCCCTGCGAGAAACCCAGCGCCCGGGCCATGTCCCGCACCGAGGACTTTCCGCGGTACGTGATGACGTTCGCCACCTGCGCCGCGTACTGGCGTCCGTACTTGGTGTAGACGTGCTGGATGGCTTCCTCCCGGCGGTCGGATTCGATGTCGACGTCGATGTCCGGGGGGCCGTCGCGTTCGGGTGAGAGGAAACGTTCGAACAGCAATTTGTTTCGGACGGGATCCACGTTGGTGATTCCGATGGCGTAACAGACGGCGGAGTTGGCCGCCGAACCCCTTCCCTGGCAGAGGATGTCGTTGTTCTTGCAGAACGACACGATGTCGTGGACCACCAGGAAGTAGCCCGGGAAGTTCAGTTCGGTGATGATGCCCAGTTCGTGCTCGATCTGCCGGTAGGCCTCCGGCCGGTCCGCAGGCGCGCCGTAGCGGCGACGGGCCCCGTCCATCGTGAGACTGCGCAACCAGCTGGCCTCGGTGTGCCCGTCGGGAACGTCGAACGGGGGCAGTTGCGGCGCGATGAGCCGCAGGTCGAACGCACACTCCAGGCCGAGTTCCGCGGCGCCGCGGACGGCGTCCGGGTACGCGGCGAACAGGTGCGCCATCTCCTCGCCGGACCGGAGGTGCGCTCCCCCGGCCGGCGCCAGGTGCCCGGCCGCGTCGTCGAGACTCTGACGGGCCCGGACCGCGGCCATCGCCATGGCCAGTCTCCGGCGCGGCGGTCCCGCGAAGTGCGCCGCCGTGGACGCGATCACCCGAAGTCCGTGCTGCTGCGCGAGTTCGGCGAGGCAGGCGTTGCGCTCGGCGTCCTCCGCGACGCCGTGATGGGTGAGTTCCACCGTGACCCGGTCGGCACCGAATCGGTCGGTCAGTTCCCGGAGCCGGACGGCCGCGGCGTCCGGGCCGCCGCCGGCCAGCGCCTGACGCACGTGCCCCTTCCGGCAGCCGGTCAGGATCTGCCAGTGCCCGCCGGCCGCATCGGCGAGACCGTCGAGGTCGTAGCGCAGTCTGCCCTTCTCCCCTCCCTCGAGATGCGCCGCCGCGATCTCCCGGGAGAGCCGCCGGTAACCCTCCTGACCTCGCGCCAGCACCAGCAGGTGCGCGTCGTCCAACGTCAGTTCGGACCCGAACACGGTGCGCATGTTCAGTTCCTTCGCCGCCTCCGCGAACCGGACCACACCGTAGAACCCGTCGTGGTCGGTGAGCGCGATGGCCTCCAGACCGAGCCGGACGGCCTCCTCCACCAATTCTTCCGGCGGGGAGGCGCCGTCGAGGAAGCTGAACGCCGAGTGCGCGTGCAGTTCGGCGTACGGCACGGTGAAACCGGGACGCTCCTGACGACCTGCCCGGTACTCCCCCCGTTTGCGCGACCACGCGGGACTGTCGCCGCCGTCGCCCGGATACATCGACTCCGGGTCGACCCGCCCCGGCCTGCCCGACAGGACGCGTTCCATCTCGGACCACGTCGGCGGACCGTTTCCCCAACCCATCGGGCACACCTCTTCATGTCGTGCACGTGCCGTGCCTGAACACGCCGTGCCTGAACACAGGGAAGATGCCGCCGGGGAAGACGCATCATTCGAACTGGAGTTCGACTACGTCAGTCTGCCATCCCACTCACGGGCCGGTCAACGCAGGTCACGTCACGAGCGCGGCCAGACCTCTCAGACGGTCCTCGGCAGGCCTTCGCGGACAGCTCACGCACTTGCCCGAACCCGGGGTCTCGTAGATCAGGCAGCACGACGCCCGTTGCGTGAACCGGCGCGACAGCGTCCCGGCCCGGACGTCGACGAACCGCGGGTCCGGCAGCACGACACCGGCGTGGCGTAGTGCGTCCACCAGACCGCGGGCGAAGATGCTGCCGCGTACGCGGTCGCCGCACGCCGTTCCCGCGTCGAGGGCCCGGTTGGCGATCGAATCCGTCGTGATCGCCCACATCGCGGCGTACCGCACCCCGGATACGGCGGCAAGCGCATCGACGATCGGCGTCAGTGCCGCGGCCATTTCCGCCGCGAGTTCGGACAGTCCCTCGGTGACCGGCAGCCCCGACGACGCGATGATGCCGCCGAGGTACCCGTCGTCCCGCAGGAATGCCACGGCGTCGCCGAGCCCCGGGTGAGCGGCGACACCCGTGACGAGCGCGGTCGCGATCGGGATCCCGGTCAGCGTCGAACTGGCCGAGTACCACCACAGGGTGCCGTTGACCCGGGGGTCGTCACTGCCCCACCGCGCCGCCGTGTCCGCGACCCGGTCCGCGAGCCAGCCGGGATCGGTCAGCAGCGCGGCCGGGAACGAGGCGGCACCGGGGTGTGCGATCTGGTCGGCGATCATCGGGACGCGGCGGGCGGTCAGCTCGTACACGCGCCGCAGTTGCTCATCCATCGGCCGGCCCCAGGATCTCCATCGACAGCCGCGGACTCGACCGCACGACGGCGCGGATGCCGAACACCCCGCCGAGTACGGTGTCGTCCAGGACGTCGGCGGGTGGACCGGTACTGATCACCCGTCCATCGTGCAGCACGGCCAGCGTGTCGCAGTACTCCACGGCCAGCCGGAGGTCGTGCATGGTCACGACGATCGCGAGACCGTGGCCGGCGAGGTCGCGCAGCAGGTTCATCACCGTCAGCTGATGCCGCAGGTCGAGGTGGTTGGTGGGTTCGTCGAGCAGCAGCACCCGCGGCTGCTGCGCGAGAGCCCGGGCGATCGACACCCGCTGCCGTTCCCCGCCGGACAGCGCCTGCACGTCGCGGCCGGCGAGTTCGGCCAGCCCCACCTGCCGTATGCACGTCTCCACGATCTCGCTGTCGACCCCGTTCGCCCGTTCGAACCAGCCCCGGTGCGGGACGCGTCCGAGCGACACGGATTCGCGCACGGTCAGTCCCGCGGACACCCGCGGTTCCTGGGTGCTCGCGCCGATCGTGCGGGCAAGTTCTCGCCTGCCCAGGTCGGCGCTGTCCGTTCCGTCGACGACGACGGCACCCGCGGTCGGGGTGAGCGCGCGGTAGCAGCAGCGCAGCGCCGTGGTCTTCCCGGAACCGTTGGGCCCGACCAGCGCCAGCACCTCACCGGGACGCACGGCGAGGTCGACGCCGCGCAGCACTTCCCGCGACCCGAGTTCGGCGCGGACCCGGTGCAGACTCAGCGCGGTCACCGCTCGGCCCTCCCGTACTGCCGGTACAGCATCCACACGAAGATCGGCGCTCCCACGAGGGCAGTGACGACGCCCACCGGGACCTCGATGCTCCGCGCGACCGACCGCGCGGCCGTGTCCGCCGCGACCATCGCGATCGCGCCGAGGAACGCGGCGACGGGCAGCAACCGGACGGCGCGGGCACCCGCGACATACCCGGCCAGGTGTGGCACGAGCAGCCCGATGAAGCCGATGCCGCCCGCGACGGACACGGCCGCCCCGGCCAGCATCGACACCCCGAGCAACTGCACGACGCGGAAGCGCCGCACGTTCATCCCCAGAGCGGCGGCGCCGTCGTCTCCCGCCTGCAGCAGGTCGACACGGCTCGCGCTCAGCATCATCGCCGCCCCCACCGTCGCGAGTGCGGCGGCCGGGAAGATCGCCGTCGACCAGCGTGAGTCGCCGAAACCGCCCGCCAGCCAGTGCATCACCGAACTCAGTTGGTGCTCGTCGGCGACGACCAGGATCGAGAAGGTGATGAGAGCGGAGAACACCTGCGCCGACGCGACACCCACGAGGATGACCGCGGTCGGCTGCGGATACCGGCCGCCGATCGCCAGTGACAGGAACAGCGGCACCATCGCGCCCAGGAACGCCGCGACGGGAATCGTGAACGCGCCGAGCGCCCCCACCCCGAGCCCGAGCACCGTCACCACCACCACGCCGAAACCCGCGCCCGAGGACACCCCGAGCAGATACGGATCGGCCAGTGGATTACGGGTCACCGCCTGCGCGACAGCGCCGGCCAGGGCGAGCGCCGCCCCGACGACCGCCGCGGTCAGCGCCCGCGGCAGCCGGGAGTCGAGGACGATCGATTCCCGCGCCTGCGACCACCAGGAATCGAACGCGCCGGGCGCCACCCGGTGCGCGACGATCGCCCAGACGTCGCCGATCGGGATGCGCACCGAACCGAACGACACCGCGAGGCCGAGGACGAACAACGTCGCCAGCGCGAGCAGCATCATCAGGCCCGCGAAACCGCGGCGGGCGCGGACCGGGTGCGGCGCCGCTACCGGCGGCGCCGCACGTTCAGCGGTCGTGGTCATCGCGCGCCGACGGCGTCCGGATGCAGCGCCCGCGCGATCGTCTCCACCGACCGCACCAACCGCGGGCTCTCGAAGAAGTCGTCGAGCGGCACCACCACGAAACGGCCGGCCTTCACGGCGGGCGTCGTCGACATGATCGGATGCGACGTCAGGAAGTCGATCTTCGCCTGCGCGCTCGTCGTGCCGTAGTCGAGGACGACGATCGCCTCCGGGGCGCGCTCACCGATGATCTCCCACGTGGACTTCGAATACGGCTTCTCCCCCTCGGCGAAGAGGTTGGCCGCACCCGCGTGGTCCGCGATGATCTGGCCGACACCCACACCGCCGATCGTCAGCGGAACGTCCTCGCCGGAATCGTAGAAGAACGTCGGAACCGGGGTGGTGCCTGCGATCCGGTCCCGCACGGCCTGCAGCCCGGACGTCACCCGGTCGGTGACGGCGCTCGCCTCGTCCGGGACGCCGAGGATCTCACCGAGCTGCGTGTAATCGCTGCGCAGCAGCCCGATGTCGGGAAAACCCTGCCCGCAGTACTCGGAGAACAGGAACGTCGGAATGCCCTGTTCGCCCAGGGATTCGCGCGAGCGCCCCTCCTTCTCGTCGAACGCGCTGCGCATGCCGCCGACCACCAGGTCGGGGTCGAGGTCCAGGATCTGTTCCCGGGTCGGATATTCCTTCGCGAGTTTCGGGATCTTCGCGAACGCCTCCGCGAACTCCGGCAGCGGCGTCGCGTCGCCGTAACCCGTGCCGACGATGCGATCGCCCGCCCCCATCTCGATCAGCACCTCGGTGACGTGATCGTTCATGCTCACGATGCGCTGGGGCGGCGCGTCGAACGTCTCCGTTCGCGCGCAGTTGGTGACGGACACCGGTTCGGCGAAGGATTCGGTGGAAGCGCTCTGCCCCACGGACTCCCCGCGCGAACATCCGGCGACCACCAGCGCGGCCACGGCGAGCGTGACCAGAGCGGAACTTCGGAACAACTGACTGTGCATGTAAACCTCATTGCGGCTCAGAGCCACGAATGAGAAGCCGGCAGACGCCCCCGTGGAGGCGCGCCTGCGGGACTCCGCTTCGTAGACCACGACGAAAAGGATGTCGCACACCACACGCCGGGTAATCGGGCTCGCCACCGAAATGCTCTGGTGGCCTACCGTTGCGGGTCAGCGCCGGATTCGGACCGGCTTCCCCCGTGCGTGTGACTGCAAGTGCACTGCCGAGTATGCACGATTTGCCGGGACCCGCGTCACACCCCCACCGGCATTCCCTCGATCCGCACTACAGTCGGCAGTCGCAGCCGACCGCCCCCGACCACCCGGAGTTGACGCATGACACGTTGGGCCTCGACCGTTGTTTCACGCAAATGGTGGGTCCTGACCCTCGCCGTGTTCGCCGTCCTGGTGAGCGGCGTATGGGGCACCGGTGTGTTCGCGAAGCTCAGCTCGGGCGGATTCATCGACCCCGGTAGCGAATCCGCCGAGGTGGCACGGATCGTCGAGGCCAATCTGGGTCCGCAGACGCCGGACATCATCGCCATCTACACCGCACCCGACGGGAAGACCCTGGGTGACATCGGCCCCGAGGTCACCGCGAGTCTCGACCGGTTCGCCGCCGAGGTGCCGACGTATTCGGTGACGTCGTACTGGACGGCGGAGGCGACGCGGAAGCAACTGATGGTGTCGGAGGACGGCACCAAGGCGTCGGCGGCGATCACCGTCGACCCGGATGCCGGGATCACCGCCGCCACGTTCAACGACCTGCTGCCGAAGCTCGAGGTGGAGGGTATCGACACCGAGTTCGCGGGTAACTCGGTGTTGGGGGTGGCGTTCAACAACCGGCTGCAGCAGGACCTGGTGCGGGCCGCGGCGATCGCGCTGCCGATCACACTCGTGTTGCTGGTCTTCATCTTCGGCGGACTGGTCGCCGCCGCCGTGCCGGTGTTCGTCGGGCTGCTCTCGATCTTCAGCGCCCTGGCGACCCTGCGCCTGCTGACCCTGTTCACCGACGTCAGTTCGTTCGCGATCAACGTGGCGTCCCTGCTCGGCCTGGGGCTCGCGATCGACTACGGACTGTTCATCGTCGGCCGTTTCCGCGAGGAACTCGAATCCGGCGCCGACGTGGCCGAGGCGACCCGGCGCACCGTCCTGACCGCGGGCCGCACCGTACTGTTCTCCGGACTGCTTCTCGTGTGCGCGTTCTCGGGAATGCTGGTGTTTCCGCAGGACGTGATCAAGTCGCTCGGGTTCGGTGCGATGGCCGCCGTCGCGAGTGCGGCGCTGCTGTCCCTCACCGCGGTACCTGCGCTGCTCGCGATCCTCGGTCACCGCATCAACGCGCTGAGCTGGCGCAAGGACGCGGCGCAGCGCGGTGAGGTGCGCGCCCGCAAGTTCTGGGGCTCCGTCGTCACCGCGGTGATGCGGCGGCCGGTCGCCATCGCGGTCGGGATCGTCGCGGGCCTGATGGTCCTGGCCGCGCCTCTGCTCAGCGCCTCGCTCGGCGAGGTCACGTACACGGCGCTGCCCGAGAACGATCCCGCCCGCATCGCCACCGACACCCTCACCACCGAATTTCCCACCACCGGAAACGGCGCCACCCTCATCCTCCGGGGCACCGACGGCACCGCGCCGACTGCCGCCGACGGGGCCGCGGTGGCCCAAGCCGCCGGCCAGGTGCCGGGTATCGGCGCTGCCACCGTCGTCGCATCCAACGGCGACCTGGTGGCGGTGCAGGCCGTCTACTCCGAGGGAGTGACCACCGACGATCAGAGTGCGGCCGTGGACGGTCTCCGCGCCATCTCCGTCCCCGAGGGAACCGAACTGCTCGTCGGCGGCGGCCAGGCGACCGTCGACGACGGCAACGCGGCGATCGTGCACTGGATGCCGGTCATGATCGCGATCATGGTGGGTTCGACGCTGGTCCTGCTGTTCCTGGCGTTCGGCTCCGTGGTGCTGCCGATCAAAGCGGTCGCGATGGCGGGGCTGAGTCTCGCCGCCACGTTCGGGGTGCTCACCTGGATCTTCGAGCTCGGTCACGGCGCGGGCCTGCTCGGGGTCAGTCCGGCACCGCTCGAGGCGACGTTCGTGGTCCTCATTCTCGCCGTCGTCTTCGGCCTGTCCACCGACTACGAGGTGTTCCTGATGTCGCGCATGGTCGAGGCGCACGAGGCGGGCGCGACCACGGAGGAGGCGGTGCGTTTCGGCACCGAGCGCACCGGCCGGATCGTGACGGCCGCCGCGCTGCTGCTCGTGGTGGTGACCGGGGCATTCACGATCTCCGGTCTGTCGATCATGCGGTTCCTCGGCGTGGGCATGATCGTCGCGCTGCTCGTCGACGCGACGGTGGTCCGGATGCTCCTCGTTCCGTCCCTGGTGAAGCTGATGGGCGAGGCCAACTGGTGGGCTCCGGCCTGGATGAAGAAGGTGCACGCCAAGGTGGGTCTCGGCCACTAGTGCATCATCTTACTTTGGAGTAAGTTCGGGGCATGGCCACCTACCTCGTCACCGGCGGTACCGGATTCCTAGGCCGGCACGTGCTGCCCCTGCTCCTCGACCGCGATGCATCAGCCGAGATCCACGTCCTCGTCCGGCGCGCGTCCGTCGCGCGGCTGGAGGCGCTCGTCGACGGCATGCCCGGCGGCGAACGGGTGCATCCGCTGATCGGAGACCTGACGGAGCCCGGTCTCGGACTCGAGTCCGCACCCGCGGCCGACCACGTCCTGCACCTCGGCGCGATCTACGACCTCACGGCCGGTGACGAGCAGGCCGCCACGAACGTCGACGGCACTCGTTCGGTGATCGCACTGGCGCGGGAACTGGATGCGACCCTCCACCACGTCTCCTCCATCGCCGTCGCGGGAGATCACGAGGGGCCGTTCGGGGTAACCGATTTCGATCTCGGCCAGGGCTTCCCCACCCCGTATCACCGCACCAAGTTCGAGGCCGAGAAACTGGTCCGCGACGCCGAGGGCCTGCGCACACGCATCTACCGCCCCGCCGCGGTGGTCGGCAGTTCCGTCACCGGCGAGATGGACAAGATCGACGGCCCGTACTACCTCTTCCCTGCCATCGCGGCGCTCGCGAAACTCCCCGCCGCCCTGCCGGTGGCGGTCCCGCGGATCGGCGCGACCAACGTCGTGCCCGTCGACTACGTGGCGGCGGCCGTCGTGGAACTGATGACGGCGCCCGGACGGGACGGCCAGACGTTCCACCTCGTCAATCCGCGCCCCCAGCCGGTCCGCGAGATCTACGCCGCGCTCGCCGAGGCGGCGGGCGCACCGCATCCCGCGATCGGACTGCCCGGCGAACTCGTCCGCCCGTTCCTCACCCCCACCCCCGACTCGGTCCTCGACGCGGGACGCAAGGCGGTGCTCGGTGCGCTCGGCATCCCGCCGGTGCTCGTCGAGAACCTGACCCTGCCCACGGTGTTCGACGACCGCGGCACCCGGGAGGCGCTGCGCGGCACCGGCATCGAGGTGCCTCCCTTCGCCTCGTACGCCGGCAGGCTGTGGTCGTATTGGCGCGAGAACCTCGACCCCGACCGGGCACGCAGGCCCCACCCCGCCGGACCGCTCGTGGGCAGACACGTCGTGATCACCGGGGCGTCGTCCGGGATCGGCCGGAGTTCCGCGATCGCGACGGCCCGCAAGGGCGCGAAGGTCATCCTGCTCGCCCGCCGCACCGCGGAACTCGATGCCGTGGTCGCCGAGATCCGCGTGGCGGGCGGCGAGGCGTACGGCTACCCCTGCGACATCACCGACGACGAGTCGGTCGAACACACCGTCAAAGCCGTTCTCGCCGAACACGATCACGTCGACATGCTCGTCAACAACGCGGGCCGCTCGATTCGCCGGGGCCTGTACCACTCGACGGACCGGTTCCACGATTTCGAACGGACCATGGCCGTCAACTACTTCGGCGCGGTCCGGCTGATTCTCGCCTTCCTCCCGCAGATGCGCGAGCGGCGGTTCGGCCACATCGTCAACATCAGCAGCGCCGGGGTCCAGGGCGCGACCCCGCGATTCGCCGCGTACGTCGCCAGCAAATCGGCCCTCGACGGATTCACCGACGTTGCGGCATCCGAAACCCTCTCGGACGGAATCACGTTCACCACCATTCACATGCCGCTGGTCGAGACGCCGATGATCGCACCCACCGGCCGGTACAACATCGGGCCGATCACGTCCCCGGAGAAGGCGGCCGCCATGGTCGTCCGGGCGCTGATCGAACGCCCCAAACGCATCGACGTCCCGACCGGCACGCTCGGTGAACTCGGCCACGTCTTCGCACCGGCGGTCAAGGATCGCGTGCTGCACCAGATGTACCGCATGTTCCCCGATTCACCGGCCGCGAAGGGAACGAGCACGGACGACGCGACACCGGCCCCGCGGCGCACGCCGGAACCCCGGCACCACACGTCGTCGGTGCTCGGGCGCGCCGCCCGGAAGGTCGGAAGGCTGGTGCCCGGCACCCACTGGTGACCGTCTCAGGGGGCGAGGGCGCGGACTCCGGTGGCGACCACGGGTCGCACCGGCTTCGGCGCCGCCCCGCAACTCGCCGGCCGCGGCGGCAGTTCCCGCTGTTCGAGGTCGACGACCCAGCGACGCCCGTCGCGGTGGGTCACAACCGAATTCGCGTCCACCGTCAGCTCGTCCGCGGCGGCGTCCACCAGATCGCGGACGGCGAGTTCCGCCACCTGCCCCGGGGTGTCCCAGCAACTGCGGCCGCGCAGCCCGGTCCGGTACACCTCGCCCCGGGCGGCGGCGCGGACTGCGTCGACACTCTCCTGCGCCGACAGCCGGCCGTACGTGTAGCCCGTCGGCAGCAGGATCAACGACGGCGCGAACCGATGACCGCCCGTGTGCGAGCACTCCCACACCGCGTCGCCGAACTCCGCGGTCAGGCCGGCCGCGACCGGCCGCCCGAGCACGGCGCAGCACTGGTCCCTCTTCCCGTGCGCGCACACCAGGGCGACGGGGTCCGTCACGGGCGCGCCCAGACCGGGTGCCGACCCCGCGACCAAACCGAGGTCCAGGTCGAGCAGGTCTTCCGGGTAGCCGATCTCGAGCCGCTCGCACCACGACCGCGCGGGGTGCGACTGTGCCAGCAGCACCGTGCGCCGATCCGGCGGCGCGGTGCCGCGGCCGGGCCGGCGGATGAACATGACCCGCACCCCGGCGGCGTCGGCGCGGGCGTCGAGTTCGCGGGCCAGATCCGGGCCGAGCGCCGCGCCGTCGAGCACGTCCCGGCCCCACGCTCCGGGGAATTCCAGACACACCCAGCCCCTGACGTGCGCAGCGGTGCCCGCGAGGGGTTCGTCGGTCGCGGACATGGCGGAACAGGTGGCGGTGATCGTGTCAGGCACGCTGCCATTGTGTCAGTCGCGGAAATCGGTCAGTCGTGGAACTTCCTGCGCTCCGCCAGCTGCTGGACGAACTTCTCGATGCGGCGGGCACGCGTCTCCGGGCGTTTGGCGTCCTGCAGGCGGTAGTAGACGGCGTACCGGTTGTGGCTGTCGAGTGTCGCGTAGAAGGCCTCGGCCTCGGGATTCCGCGCGAGGGCGTCCAGGAAGTCCTGCGGTATCTCCGCCGCCTTCTGCCCCGCGTACGCGCGGTCCCAGCGGCCGTCCGCCCGGGCCCGCTCGACCTCCGCCACGCCTGCCGGCTCGAGGAGACCGGCGTCGGCGAGTTTCTCCGCGAACTCCCGGTTCCGCTTCGACCACGGACTCCGTGCCGAGCGTGGGGTGAACCGCTGCACGAAGAAGTCGTCGTCGACACGGCGCACCTGGCTGTCGATCCAGCCGTAGCACAGCGCGACCTCGAGCGCCCGGTCGTAGTCGATCGACGAATGCGCCGACCCCTTCTTCGCCATCTTCAGCCAGATACCGGGCGAGGAGGCGTGATGAGCGGCGAGCCACTCCCGGAACTCGGCCTGTCCGGTGAAGTACTCGACGCTCAGCTCGGCAGCACCCATGCGCCTGAATCTAGCGGGAGAACAACTTTCCCGCCCAGACCCTCACGAATCCCTGGGACAGGTATCCGAGCGCCCCGAGCGCCAGCACCCACTTGGTGACGCTGACCACGCTGGTGGTCCGCACGGTCGCGTCGGTGATGTGCTCACGGTGCGACAGCAGGTACAGCCCGACGAGGTTCTCGGCGTAGTCGCCCGCCGCCGAGATCACCGGCGCCGCCGCCAGCACCTTCTGCGTTCCCGGCGACAGCGGGGTAAGTTCCGCCAGCCGCCGGGCGCCCGTGCGCAGCGCGACGGCATAGATCAGCGGGTGGACGAAGTCCGGGTAGTAGTGGCTGCGGTAGCGCGCCGTGTCGGAGTCGGTCATCCCGTCGAGGATCGCGGTGTAGTCCCGTGCGGAGCGGGCCGTTTGGATCTCGGCGAGCCGGGGTGCCACGGGACCGAGCAGGCGGATGATGTTCGCCTGCGAGATCACGAATGCTGCGGACCAGCCGAGGAGTCTGCGGTCGAGTGCGGTGAGCGCCATGGGCCGATCCTGCCACTGCCACCGCCGGGTGCGCCTCAGCCGGCGGCCTCGGACATCGCCTCGGCGTCCTCCTCGCCGAACTTCTCCTCGAGCGCCTCGGGTGAGTAGTCCAGGTCGATCTCCTCGACCGGGCGTCCACGCGCGGATTCGATCGCCCCCAGCCGGCGCTGCGCCCGGTCCGCGGCGTACGCGATGAACTCCTGCGGGTCGAGCCCGTACGGCTGGACCTCGAATTGCTTGTTCACCCAGTCGATCATGCCCAGTGCCATCGGCATCAGCTCCGCCATCCGCTCCTGGACCACGCCCCAGTTGCCGTCGTCGGCGGCGACGTGCCTGCGGCACGTGAACGTCCCCCACGCCATGTGGCGTCGTTCGTCGTCGCCGATCCTGCGGACGAGTTCCTGCATTCCCGGCAGGATTCCGCGCGTCGTGCACACCTTCTGCCACGCGTAGTACCCGGTGAGCGCGAGGCTGCCCTCGATGACGTGGTTGTAGGTGACGCTGGCCCGCACCTGATTGGCCGGGCTGGGATCGGTCTCGAGGACCTTCAGCGATCCCGGCAATTCCTCGTAGAACAACTGCCGGTAGAACGGGTTGTCGGCGACGAACGGGTGCAGGTCCCGGGTCAGGCCCACCGCGTCCATCCACAACCGGAACACCTGGGTGTGCTTGGCCTCCTCGAAACAGAACTGCGTGAGGTACATCTCGTCGCCGAAGCGCCCCTCGGCTGCCATCGCCTTCATGAACGGCTGGATGTCCTCGGTGACCGCTTCCTCACCGGCGATGAACTGTGCGACCAGATACGTGGAGTTGCGCTGCTGCTCCGAGTTCAGCCCCTCCCAGTCCTCCGCGTCCCGGCTGAAGTCGAGGTCCGTGGGGTTCCAGAACTTGGCGTTGCCCTTCGTGAACAGCCGCAACGGGAACGCGTCCCAGTTGAGTCCCCCGTCGCGAAGTGAGCTGAACCCTTGCCTGCCGGACGTGTAGTGACGTCCGGGCGTGAGTGTCGACATCGTGGGTCCTTCTTCCTCGTTCCGAGCCCCCTCTTTCCGCTTCCACGGTAGTCCTGTCGAGGCCGCCGCGGTTTACATCTTCGGACTTTTTGTCAGCTCGTCTGAGGCTGCATGAGAAACGGCAGGACCTCCGCCGCGAACTCGTCGTACCGGTCGCGGTGAATGCTGTGCCCGCCGGGAAACACCACCACCCGGCACTTCGGTATCGCCGCGACGGCGGATTCGAGCTTGCGCGGGTCGACCATCCCGCCCGGTCCGCCGCGCAGGATGAGCGTGTCGGCCTCGATGTCCGGCAATCGGTCCCACCACAACGGATCCGGGCGGCGGAACTGCTCGATCGCGGAGCCCGTCATCGACCGGTCGAAGGCGAACACGGCCCGCGGATGCCGGATGACGCTCGTCGTCGCGTGCCAGAGTTCCGGCAGCGACGGCAACCGGTTCGCGAATACCTGTTCCGGGTCACCGGGACGCAACGGGAGCGGGGCCTCCTCGATCACCAGCCGGCGGACCAGCCCGGGTCGGGCCTGCGCCGCGAGCGACGCGGCATGACCGCCGAGCGAGTGTCCCACGAGGTCCACCCTCGTCAGCTCCAGGTTGTCGCACACCTCCACCACGTCGGCGCCGAACTCCTCGAACAGATACGACCCGGCGCGGGCACTGCGACCGTGCCCCCGCAGATCCGGGACGAGGACGCGTCTCCCCTGCGCGACGAGTGCGCGAGCGAAACGGTCCCAGGTGCCGCCGTCACCGCCCATCCCGTGCACCAGCACCACCGGCACGGGAGGGACGTCCGCCGGCACCGACGGCTCGCCGCTGTCCCGGTAGGCGATCTCGATGCCGGTGCGCGTCGGGGTAGTCCTGCTCGTGTCCACGACAATCCAGACTAGCGAGCACCGGCACCCCGGCCGCGGACTACCGGCCCGACCCGTACGGGCGGGTGATGATCTCCAGGTAGTGGCCGGACGGGTCGAGGAAGTAGACGCCCCGGCCGCCGTCGTTGGTGTTGATGGTGCCCGGCAGCGTCTGCCGCGGATCCGCCCAGTGGTCGAGACCCCACTCGACGATCAGGCCGTAGATCCGGTCGAAGTCGTCCTCCCCGACGAGGAACGCGTAATGCTGCGGCTGGAATTCGATCGGTGGTTCCGCGAAGTCGAGGGACACCCCGTTGTCGAGGGCGACCGCCAGGAAATGTCCGGCGGGCACGGCGTCCGGCAGCCCGAACAGCGTGGTGAAGAACGTCGCCGACTCCTGCTTGTCCTTGGCGGCGACGATGGTGTGGTTAAAGGAAATGGTCACATTCGACCCTTTCGGGATATGCCACGAGCCGACGACGCGACTGTGGCCGGCCTCCATGCCTGACGCTGTCCGCCACCGGCACGCGACCCTCTGCACAGCAAAGCATTTCGGACGGCCGGTCCGCAAGCGATGCCTGCGCGCGTCCTGTGCCATTCATGGATGTGTCACTCGTAGATTCCCTCCACCGACCAGCGGCCTGCCGTGCAGATCACCAGCAGCGCCCGCGACTCCTCCAGCAGCACCTGCGCCCTGGCCGCCGTCCGCGCCGCCGGAGGGTCCCACCACCGCTCGTCCACCGGCCACGGTCCGGCCCATCCGCACACCGCCCACTCTCTGCTCCCCCACCGCAGCCGCGCGGGAGGCGCGCTGAACACACCACGTTCCGTGACCGTCACAGCCGTACCCCGCTCGTCCGACATCCACACCTCCGGATACGCGGTCAGCACCGCGGCGGGGGCAGGTTCCGGCAACGTGCCCGGCCACGGCTCCGACGGATCGTTGCGAGGAATCAACTCGTCGCCCAACGGCAGCAACGTGATGCGTTCCGCCGGTCCCCGCCCGCCGCTGAGGACCCCCACCTGCACGGCTTCCCCGCCGAGCAGGCCCTGCACCCGCACCAGGGCCCGCCGGGCCCGTTCGTCCTGATCGCCGACTCCACCCCACAGCCCCAGCTGCAGGGCGCCTGCCGCCACCACCTCCACCGGCTCGAGCCGCAGGACGGCGATACCGGCGGTGGGCCGCTTCTCGCTGCGTCCGGTGAGCCACCCGTCCAGCTGCCACCGCACCCGGTCCGCTGTCGCCTCGGGTGTCAGCGGTTCCGCGCACCTCCAGATCCGGGACAGTTGTTCACCGTTGCCGGTGCTCGCCGAGATCGACAGCCGGGTGCAGGCCACCGCGGCGTCCGACAGCGTGCGATGAAGCTTCTCCGCCAATGCCCGTCCCGCGAAGGCGGCGGCGTCGACCCGTTCGATGACGGGATCGCACCGTTCCTCGACCTCCAGATCCGGGGGCAGCGACCGCCCGGACGGCGGACGCTCCGGCTCCCCCCGCGCGGCCCGGTGCGCCAGCACCGCATCGGTTCCGAACCGCGACGCCACGTCGCCCGCCGACAGCGCGGCGAAACTACCGATCGTGCGCAACCCGAGCCGGTGCAGCAGATCGACCAGCTCCCCGCGATGCGGCGCCGCGAGGCTCGGCTCCGCGGCAAGTTCCCGCATCGGGAGCGGCGCCAGGAAGGCCGCCCCCTCGCCGGGTGGCACGAGAGTTGCTCTGCGCGCGGCGATCACGGCCGTGGACAGCTGATCGGCGATACCTACCTGGCATTCCACCCCCACCGCCGACACCTGGTCCACGAGCCGTTCCGCGGCGGCTTCCTCCGAACCGAAATACCGGGCGACGCCGCGAGCGGACAGCACCACGAGACCGGGCCGCAACACCTCGACGCCGGGTGCCACCGCGTCGACAGCCGAGGCGACCGGCTCGAACAGTCGCGCGTCGCGGTCGGGATCGGCTGCCACCACATGCAACCGGGGGCACCGGGCCTGGGACTCGCGGCGGCGCAGACCTCGCCGCACCCCGTCCGCGCGGGCCGGCGCCGAGCAGGCGATCACCCGGTTGCCCGACGTCACCGCCACCGGATGGGTGGGCGGGAGATCCGCGGCGGCGGCCGCCGCGACCGCGGGCCAGTCGGGGCACCACAACGCCAGCACCCGGCTCACAGGCCCACAACCTCCACCGGCTCGGGGAAGGGGACGTTCCCGAGAGGCACCACCGGTTCCGGGGCGCCCACCCATTCCACCCGGCCCTGCGCCGACCGCACGTCCAGCCGGGTGGTGCGCGGCTGGAACGACCGCCCCCGGGCGCACACCGCCAGGCTGAGGGACCGCAACCGCCCGCAGCCCCGGTCCTGAGATCCGTTGCCCAGCCCGGCATAACCGTGCACCCGCGCCTCCAGCCGCATCTCCGCGCCGTCCCAGTGCCCGTCCGTGACGACCAGGGTCGCCCCCTTGCTCCGGGCGCGGGCCACCACCGCACGCGCACGGGACGGCGCCACCGACGCCCCTCCCAGCCCGAGCACCACCAGATCCATTCCGTCCAGCAGCACCGCGGCGATCTCCACCGGATCGGCGCCCGGGTCCGGGATCAGGGCCAGCCGTTCCAGCTGCGCGCCCATCTCGACCGCGGCCAGCACCCCGAGCCGGGGATGCCCGATCACCGCGACGTGACCGCCCCCCGCGGTCACGGATGCGACCAACCCCAGCAGGAGCGAGGTTGCACCCGACACCGACACCACCGAACCGCGCACCAGCCCGCCCCGGGGAAGGAGGCCGGCCAGCGCAGCCGGAACCGGAAGCACCCCGGCGGCATGGGAATCGGGAGCCGTGGACGTGCCCGTCGCAGGAAACCCGCCGTCCACCGGGGCCCGGCCCGCCACCGATTCACCGCGCGCGGGAACAGCGGCCATTCGCCGCCGGAGGTAGTCCAGACGCTCCTGCCGGGACAGCCCGGACAACTCGGGAGACCCCGGCACCGGAAACCCCGGCTCGCCGGCCACTTCAGCCAACTCGACACCCCTGACACTCGACACCAACAGCGGTCGGCAACCACGGGGAAGACGCGGCTCGAACAGACGCTTTGTTCGAACGTATTTTCGAACCCGTTTCCAGTAAAGCCGGTCCGTGAATGCCCGTCAAGTGGACCCAGAACGACCAGGTCAGGACGGCCGCGCGTCCCGTGTCCCCACAATCCTCTAACCTGAACGCGTGATGGAGCAGGAGCAGAGCGAAAGGGGCATCGGACCCGAATACCTGGTGGCCGGAAGGTACCGCCTGCGGTCCAAACTGGGCGGCGGCGGAATGGGCGCGGTCTGGCTCGCACGGGACACCCTGCTGCACCGCGACGTCGCCATCAAGCAGGTCACCACGACGGCCGGACTCGACCCCGACGAGGCCCGCCGGGTCCGCGACCGCACCATGCGGGAAGGCCGCAACGCCGCCAAACTCGCGCACCGGCATTCCATCGCGATGTACGACGTGGCGCTCGAGGCCGGGGAGCCCTGGCTGGTCATGGAGTACCTGCCGTCCCGCAGCCTCGCCCAGGCGATGAACATCGCCGACACCCTGCCCCCGCTCGAGGTCGCCCAGATCGGCGCGCAGGTGGCCGACGCGCTCACCGCCGCTCATGCCGCGGGGATCGTGCACCGGGACATCAAGCCGGGCAACATCCTCGTCGCCGACCGCGGCCGGGAACTCGGCACCGTCAAGATCAGCGACTTCGGTATCGCCCGGGCCAAGGGCGATTCCGCGGACACCGCAAACGGGGTCATCACCGGCACGCCGGCGTACTTCTCCCCCGAGGTCGCCCGCGGTCAGGACCCCACCGAGGCCAGCGACGTCTTCTCGCTCGGGTCCACGCTGTACACCGTCGTCGAAGGACAGCCGCCGTTCGGGATCGACTCCGATTCCATCGCACTCCTGCACCGGGTCGCGAAGGCCGAGATCTACCGTCCGAGCAAGGCCGGACCGCTCACCGACACGCTGCTGCACCTTCTCGAACCCGACCCGGCGCGTCGCCCGACGATGGCCGAGGCCCGCGACGCCCTGGCCCGGGTGGCCATGGCCGGGGACGGCAACGTCGCGCACCTCGTCGGCTCGCCCGTCTATTCCGCGGACGGCACCATCCCGGCGTGGGCACACCGCTCGACCCCGTTGCCCGACTCACGGCGCCGCGGCAAACTGGTCGGTTCCACCCAGGCCGGGCTGCCCGCCGTCCATCAGAGCACGCCGTTGAAGAATGTTCCGCGTCCGCTCGGCCGGTTGCAGTGGCCTCCGCGCCCGGCGAAACCCGCTCCGGGCTCGCCGGCTCCCACGGTCCGCGACCAGGTGGTCGCGTGGGCGCCGATCGCCATGGGTGTCATGGTCGCGATCCTGATCCTGGCCGTGCTCGTCGCCGTGATCGTCCTGCTCGCGCAGCCCTGACCCCCGGCGACGTCAGTCGATCCGCCTGCGGTGCGCCCACCTCGTGAGCGCATTCCGGTTGGACTGCTGCGTCTTCCGCAGCACGTTCGACGCATGCGTTTCGACCGTCTTCACCGAGATCACCAGTTCCTCGGCGATCTCGCGGTACGTGTAACCGCGGGCGAGGAGGCGCAGCACTTCCAGCTCTCGCGGTGTCAGCGAATCCAGCTCCGGATCCAGCTGCGGCTCAGGAGCATTGGACCGTCCGGTGAAGGAGTCCAGCACGAAACCCGCGAGTCGCGGACTGAACACGGCGTCACCGCCGGCGACCCGGCGTACGCCGTCGGCCAGCTCGGCGCCCGAGATCGTCTTGGTGACGTACCCGCGGGCGCCCGCGCGAATCACGGCGATCACGTCCTCGGCGGCGTCGGACACACTCAGCGCCAGGCACACCGGACCCGACTCGATGCCCCGCAGCACGGCGACACCGCCGCCGTCGGGCATGTGGACGTCGAGCAGCACGACGTGCGGCGAGGTGGCGTTGATCCCGGACACCGCCTCCGCGACACCGCCCGCCTCGCCGACCACCTCCATGTCCGCTTCCCTGCCCAGCTCGGCGCGGACACCGGAGCGGAACACGGCATGATCGTCGACGAGAAAGACACGGTACGGGGGTGTTTCAGGCAAAGTCACTGCGGCTGTTCCTCGGCGTGGGCGGTGGTGTCATCCCACTGTAGAGCGTGTCGCACGATTCACGTGCTCACGCGCCCTGACTGAACGGCACGTCCTCGACCCCGGTGTCCGCGCTCTCGGCGGTCCCCGCTCCCGCGCGCGCCCGGCCGTTCCGCGGCATGTGGATTCGCACCTCGGTGCCCTTGCCGGGCGCGGACCGCACGTCGACGTGTCCGCCTCGCCGTTCGATCCGCCCGCGAATCGATTTCGCCAGCCCCTGCCGGTCCGGGGACACCTCGTCGACGTCGAATCCGACGCCGCGGTCGCGGACGAACACGCTGACCTGCTCGCGCTCGGCCTCGGCGAACAGGTTGATGTCGGTCTCCCCGGAATGCTTGGCGGCGTTGACCAGAGCTTCGCGCGTCGCGCCGAGCACCGCCGTGAAACTCTCCTTCGACAGTCCCTCGCCGGTGCCGTCGACGTCGAGCGCCACGTCGCCGACCGTCACCGGCCGCACGGTGACGCCGTGGTGGTCCTCGACCTCGCCCGCGATGATGCGCAACGCCTCCGCCAGACTCGAATGGTCGGTGTCTCCCCCACCGAACAACCACTTGCGCAGTTCCCGTTCCTGCCCCCGCGCGAGCCGCGCGACCTCCTGCGGATGGTCGGCCTGTTTCTGGATCAGCGCCAGGGTCTGCAGGACGGAGTCGTGCAGGTGCGACGCGATCTCCTCACGCTCCTCGTTGCGGATCCGGGCGGCACGCTCCGCCCCCAGCGCCCGCCACAGCCGCAGCCACAGGGGCACGGTCAGCAGTCCGGCGCCGACCAGGGTGACCACGACCGCCAGCAACGACGAACGCAGCGCGGCGAAGTCGACCTGCGCGAGGATCACCACACCGAGACCGGACACGATGAGCGTCACGCCGCCGAGGACCCGAGCCCAGGTGAGGACGGTGGGGCGCTGCGGCAGCCCGATGACGGTGCGCGGCCCCTCCGAATCGAATTCGCGCCACACGAGGGCCGCGCCGACCGCCACCACGATGATGGGTGCGATCACCGAACCGACCCGGCCGCTGAACAACCACGACAACGCGGACGCGCCGGCCAGGCCGATCGCGATCAGCCCGTACGCTCTGCGCCGCTCGGACGCACTGGGCTTCTCGGTGTCCGAACCCGCGGCCGTGAAGATCCACAACAGCCCGTAGCCGACGATGCCCGCGCCGGCGAGCGCGGCGAGACAGGCGAACGCGACCCGCACCTTCATCACGTCGACACCGAGCTGGTCGGCGATACCACCTGCGACGCCGCCGACGATGCGGCCACCGGTCCGGCGTTCGAGCCGCGGCATGGGAAGACCGCCGGGCGGTACCGGCGCGGTCACGGCGCCCGCATACCGGTCGCCGCCCGCGGACGTGTTCACAGGTTGCACACCTTCGATACTGGCACGATCCCGGGGCCGCGGCATCAGGGTCCGACCCTGACTTCGGGCCGCGTTCCGGCCCACCCCGACCGGAAAGATCAGGGTACTTCCCGATGTACGGGCGATGCGGCGACCGGAACGATAGTCGTATGAGCAATGGGAGCTTCCAAGAGCAGATACAGGATCTGTGGCGGACCCGACCGGTGCGGTTGCCCGGCCGTGGCCACGTCGCCGGTGTCTGTGCGGGAATCGGCTACCGCTACGGCGTCGATCCCGTACTGATACGAGTCGCGTTCGTCGTGTCCACCATTTTCGGCGGCGCCGGTGTGCTCCTCTACCTGGCGTGCTGGCTCGCCCTCACGAAGTCGGGCGACCCGGCCTCCCCCGCGGAGTCGCTGATGGGACGCGGTCACAGTTCCGACTCGGGCACCAAGACCGTCGTCCTTCTCGTCGCACTGGCGATCGCGGTGAGCACCGTCGGCCCCTTCGGCGTCGGCCTCGGCGGCTCCGGGCTGATCAGCATGGCGCTGATGCTCGGCGGCCTGTGGCTGCTGTACCAGCGGCAGCCGATCCCCCCGCCGTCGCCCGTCGGAGCCGTCGCCCCCGGTGTCGGCACCGGCTATCCCGGGACGAGTTTCTCGCCCGGACAGTTCGGCGCCAACCCGTTCGGCCCGGGCACGTACGGTTCGGGGGCGTACGGTCCGTACACGAAGCTTCCCGACTCCTACATGCCGAGCCCACCTCCCACGACTGGGCCGCCGGCGGACGCGACCGGCGAGGCCCCGACCGAGGCACTGAAACCCGAAACCCCTGCCGGGCAGACCGATCCGGTGTCGTTCGAGAAGTCCCCGACCGCCGGCCCGCGGGTCGACACACCGTCGGCGCCGTTCGCGCCGCTCGAGCCACGGCCTCCTGCATGGGACCCGCTCGGTGTCGCGCCGTTCGCGTGGGACCTACCCGAGCCGGCCAGGACCACCGCTCCCGCAGTGCAACCGGAGCGCACGCATTCCCGCCTGACCACCATGGTGATCGGACTGGCCATCCTCGCGGCCGCGGCGGCGACGGCGCTGGCGGTCGCCACCGGATCCGACTGGCTCAACCCCGGTCGGATCGGCGCGGTCGCGCTCGCCGTCATCGGAGTGGGGCTGCTGATCGGCGGCTTCCTGCGCAAGGGCTACGGGCTTCTCGTCGTCGCAGGCCCCCTGGCCGGTTTCGTGATCCTCGCCTCGCTCGTCGGGTCATTCGACCTGAACAGCGAGAACATGGGCGACCGGACCTGGGTGCCCCTGACGGCGGCCGACATCGACCCCGCCTACTCCGGTGGGTTCGGCAGTTTCACGCTCGACCTCCGGAACGTCACGCTCACCGAGGACAAGACGGTCGACGTCAGCGGTCAGTTCGGTGAGGTCGTGGTGCTCCTGCCGCCCGGCATGAACGTCGAGAACCACTGCACCGCACAGTTCGGCGACGCGCAGTGCCTCCCCGACGGTCTCGACGGCGGTGCCGACGGCACGGACGGTCACGTCCTGACCCTCAATGCAGATATCCGGTTCGGAAGTATGGAGGTGCGCCGTGGATGACGTCGACGACACTCAGGACGGCGAGCAGACCCGGACACGCAAGCGGCCGTCACCGCTCCTGCTCCTCGCGGGGGTGGCAGCACTGCTGGTCAGTGGATGGGCGCTCGCGGGGCCGTTCTCGCTGGAGCCGCTCGCGAACGTCGAATTCCGCTGGCTGTTCGTGGTGGTCGCAGTGCTGGTCGGCGTGGTACTCGTGTTCGCACCCAACCGGCGACGATAGGCGCTGACGCGCACAGTGCGTCACTCCCACTCGATGGTGCCCGGCGGCTTGCTCGTGATGTCCAGCACGACCCGGTTGACGTCGTGAACCTCGTTGGTGATCCGGGTGGAGATCCGCTCGAGAACGTCGTAGGGCAGTCGCGTCCAGTCCGCGGTCATCGCGTCCTCGCTGGACACGGGGCGGAGCACGATCGGGTGCCCGTAGGTGCGTCCGTCGCCCTGCACGCCGACGCTGCGGACGTCGGCGAGCAGCACCACCGGGCACTGCCAGATCTGGCCGTCGAGCCCGGCGGCCGTCAACTCTTCGCGCGCAATGGAATCCGCGTGACGCAGCAGGTCGAGCCGCTCCTGGGTGACCTCGCCGATGATGCGGATGCCGAGCCCGGGGCCGGGGAACGGCTGGCGTCCCACGATCTCCTCGGGCAGACCCAGCTCGCGGCCCACTGCGCGGACCTCGTCCTTGAACAGCAGGCGCAGCGGTTCCACGAGCGTGAACTGCAGGTCTTCGGGCAGGCCGCCAACGTTGTGGTGGCTCTTGATGTTGGCCGTGCCGGTACCGCCGCCGGATTCCACGACGTCCGGGTACAGCGTGCCCTGCACGAGGAATTCGACCGTGTCGCCGTGCGCAGCGTTCTCGCCGAGCACGTCGCTGACGGCACCCTCGAAGCTGCGGATGAACTCGCGGCCGATGATCTTGCGCTTGGTCTCCGGGTCGGACACCCCGGCCAGTTCACCGATGAAGGTGTCGGCGGCGTCGACCGTGATGAGCCGGGCGCCGGTGGCGGCGACGAAATCCTGCTCGACCTGCGCACGCTCGCCGGCCCGCATCAGACCGTGGTCGACGAACACACACGTCAGGTTGTCGCCGATCGCGCGCTGCACGAGCGCCGCCGCGACAGCGGAGTCGACACCGCCCGACAGTCCGCAGATCGCCTTGCCGTCGCCGACCTGCTCGCGGACCTGCTCGACAAGGGCGTCGGCGATGTTCGCGGCCGTCCACGCGGGGGGAATGCCGGCGATCTCGTGCAGGAACCGGCTGAGCACCTGCTGGCCGTGCGGCGAGTGCAGGACCTCCGGGTGGTACTGCACACCGGCGAGCCTGCGGGCCCGATCCTCGAATGCGGCGACGGGTGCGCCCTCGCTGGTGGCCGTCACCGTGAAACCTTCGGGGGCCTCGGTGACCGCGTCGCCGTGGCTCATCCACACGGGCTGGTTCGACGGCAGCCCCTCGTGCAGCAGACCGCCCTGCACCTTCAGGTCGGTGCGGCCGTACTCACGGGTGCCGGTGTGGGCGACCGTCCCGCCCAGCGCACCGGCCATGGCCTGGAATCCGTAGCAGATGCCGAACACCGGGACGTCCAGATCGAACAGGGCCGGATCGAGCTGGGGCGCCCCGTCGGCGTAGACGCTCGACGGCCCGCCGGACAGCACCACGGCGAGCGGATTCTTGGCCGCGATCTCCTCGACGGTCGCGGTGTGCGGGACCACCTCGGAATAGACCTTGGCCTCACGCACCCGCCGGGCGATCAGCTGCGCGTACTGCGCGCCGAAGTCGACGACGAGGACCGGTCTCTGTTGCTCGATATCTGCCACCGGGTCAGTCTAATCGGCGCAGCTCTGTGGTCTGCGCGACCCCACGACCCGGCCCTTGCGGGCGCTATGCAACGCCGTGCTTCTGGGTGTCGGGCAGCACCGAGCCGTTTCGGATCTCGACGATCGGCAGCACCAGCGCGGCGGGCGCGCCTTCCGGGACGACCGGCTTGATCGGCGCGACCGGGTTCAGCCGCCGGTAGCCCTCCACCTGCGCAGGACGCAGGTCCGCTTCGCCCTTGTTCGGCCACAGCGACGCCGCGCGCTCGGCCTGCGCCGAGATCGTCAGCGACGGGTTGACGCCCAGGTTCGCGGACACGGCCGAGCCGTCGACCACGCTCAGCGTCGGGTAACCCCACACCCGGTGGTACGGGTCGATGACGCCGTGCGACGGTTCCGCCGCAATCGTGCAGCCGCCGAGGAAGTGCGCGGTGAGCGGGATGTTGAACACATCGCCCCAGGTGCCGCCTGCGCGACCGTCGATCTTCTCCGCGATCCGCCGGGTCGCCTCGTTGCCCGCCGGGATCCAGCTGGGGTTCGGCTGACCGTGGCCCTGCTTGCTGGTGACCTTGCGCCGGCCGAACAGGCCCTTCTTCGTGTAGGTGGTGATGGAATTGTCGAGGTTCTGCATCACCAGCGCGATGATGGTGCGCTCGCTCCACTTGTACGGGGTGAGGACCTTCAGTGCCGTCGGGTCCTTCACGAGTTCCCGGAGGAACGTCATCCACCGCCTGCCGCCGCCGTCGGTCAGCAGCGTCTGCAGCATGGCCATCGAGTTCGACCCCTTGCCGTAGCGCACCGGCTCCACGTGGGTGTCGGACGTCGGGTGGAACGACGACGTGATGGCGACGCCCTTCGTGAGCTCGAGCGCCGGGTCCACCTTGTTCTTGGCGGCGCCGAGGATCGATTCCGAGTTGGTGCGGGTCAGCACACCCAGCCGGTCGGAGATCTTGGGCAGCGCGCCCGACTCCTTCTGGTCGAACAGCAGATGCTGAGTGCCCCACGTGCCGGCGGCCAGGACGACGTTCGCGGCGGTGTACGTCTTGCGGTTCCGGTTCTTTCGCGGCCCGCTGCGCCGGGTGAAGACGTCCCAGGTGCCGTCGGACGCCTCGCGCAGCCCGCTGACCGTCGTCATCGGGATGATCTCCGCGCCGGCCTTCTCCGCGAGGCCCAGGTAATTCTTGAGCAGGGTGTTCTTGGCGCCGTGCCGGCATCCGGTCATGCATTCGCCGCATTCGATGCATCCGGTGCGGTCGGGGCCGACGCCGCCGAAGTACGGGTCGGGCACGGTCTTGCCCGCTTCGCCGAAGAACACGCCGACCGGGGTCTGGATGAACGTGTCGCCCACACCCATGTCCTCGGCGACCGACTTGATGATCTCGTCCGCGGGGGTCATGTGCGGATTCTGGACGACGCCGAGCATCTTGCGGGCCTGCTCGTAGTACGGCGTGAGCTCGTCGTGCCAGTCGGTGATGTGCGACCACTGCTTGTCCTGGAAGAAGGAGGCAGGCGGCTTGTAGAGGGTGTTCGCGTAGTTGAGTGAACCGCCGCCGACTCCGGCGCCGGCGAGGATGAGGCAGTCGCGGAGCAGGTGGACGCGCTGGATGCCGAAGAAACCGAGGGCGGGCGCCCAGAGGAACTTCTTGAGATCCCAGCTGGTCTTCGCGAAGTCCGCGTCGGCGTAGCGACGGCCCGCCTCGAGGATGCCGACCTTGTACCCCTTCTCGACCAACCGGAGCGCGGTGACACTGCCACCGAATCCGGAACCGACG
Source organism: Rhodococcus sp. USK10 (assembly GCF_019378875.1). Classification (NCBI taxonomy): domain Bacteria; kingdom Bacillati; phylum Actinomycetota; class Actinomycetes; order Mycobacteriales; family Nocardiaceae; genus Rhodococcus; species Rhodococcus sp. USK10. Next base: position 7,533,023 of record NZ_CP076048.1, on the reverse strand, counting down.
ATGAGGACGTCGTAATCCGTTGTGCGCTGCTTGCTCATCACTCGACCTCCAACGAACCTGAGTTTATTACTCGCCAGTATGCACCCGGCAGTTGTGACAGCTGCCACAAGGGTTACCTTAACTGTAACGAGAGGTATCAGGAACGGTCGCGATACCCGCAAAAGCACGTCGCCCGATGCCTCATCAGCGCAGTTGAACTGCACCGATGACATCGGGCGACGAGAGAAGCAGTGGCGGCGTTCGCCTCAGGCGCGAACCGTCAGGCCCACCTTCTGGAATTCCTTCAAATCGGAGTATCCGGCCTTCGCCATCGAGCGGCGCAGTCCGCCGACCAGGTTCAGGGAACCGAACGGGTCGTCCGACGGGCCGGTCAGGACCCGGTCCAGCGACGGGCGGTCACCGAACGAGACCGGCAGCATCGTGCCGCGCGGGACCGACGGGTGCGCGGCAGCCGACGGCCAGTACCAGCCGCCGCCGGGAGCCTCCGCGGCAACGGCCAGCGGCGCGCCCAGAACTGCGGCGTCCGCTCCACAGGCGATCGCCTTCGCGAGGTCGCCCGAAGACGTGATGTCGCCGTCCGCGATGACGTGGACGTAACGTCCACCCGTCTCGTCGAGGTAGTCGCGGCGGGCCGCGGCGGCGTCCGCGATCGCCGTCGCCATCGGGAGACCGATACCCAGCACCTCACCAGTGGTCGTGGCGCCCTCGGTGGAGCCGTACCCGACGATCACCCCGGCCGCGCCCGTGCGCATCAGATGCAGAGCGGTGCGGTGATCACTCACCCCACCGGCCACCACCGGAACGTCCAGTTCGGAGATGAACGTCTTCAGGTTCAGCGGCTCACTGTCGCCGTGGACGACGTGCTCTGCGGAGATGATCGTGCCGTGCACCACCAGCAGGTCGATGCCCGCCTCCAGCAACTGCGGGGTCAGCGCCCGCGCGTTCTGCGGACTGACCCGCACGGCGGTGGTGACACCAGCGTCGCGGACCTGCGCCACGGCGGCGGCCAGGAGACCCGGCTGCAACGGCGCCGCATGCAGTTCCTGCAGCTTCTTGATCGGCGCCTCGACGTCGACGTCCGACTCCGCCAGCGCGACGAGTTCGGCGAGCTTGGCCTCGACGTCCGCGTGCCGGCCCCACAGACCCTCACCGTTGATGACCCCGAGGCCACCGCGCTTGCCGAGTTCGATCGCGAACGACGGCGACACGAGCGCATCGGTCGGATGCGCGAGCACCGGAATGTCGAACCGGTACGCGTCGAGCTGCCAGGACGTCGACACCTCCTTGGAGGAGCGGGTCCGGCGGGAGGGGACGATGTCGATGTCGTCCAGCTCATAGGTTCGTCGGGCTGTTCGGCCCATGCCGATCTCAACGAGGTCGCGCACGCGCGCCCCTTTCTCGTGAATCGTGACTGGTTGCTAGCGAGCGGTGTAGTTGGGAGCTTCGACCGTCATCGTGATGTCGTGCGGGTGGCTCTCCTTCAGACCCGCAGCGGTGATCTGCACGAACTGCGCGTTCTGCAGTTCCTCGATCGACGACGCTCCCGTGTAACCCATGGCGGCCCGCAGACCACCGGTGAGCTGATGTGTGACCTGGGACAGCGGACCGCGGAACGCGACCCGTCCCTCGATGCCCTCCGGGACCAGCTTGTCCTCGGACAGAACGTCGTCCTGGAAGTAGCGGTCCTTGGAATACGACTTCGCGGCCCCGCGGCTCTGCATCGCGCCGAGCGAACCCATGCCGCGGTAGCTCTTGTATTGCTTGCCGTTGACCAGGATCAGCTCGCCCGGCGACTCCGCGGTACCTGCGAGCAGCGAACCGAGCATCGCCGTCGACGCACCTGCCGCGAGGGCCTTCGCGATGTCGCCGGAGAACTGCAGTCCACCGTCGGCGATGACCGGCACACCGTGCGGCTTGGCCGCGGCGACCGCTTCGAGGATCGCGGTGATCTGCGGGGCGCCGACACCGGCGATGACGCGGGTGGTGCAGATGGAACCGGGACCGACACCGACCTTGACCGCGTCCACACCGGCCTCGATGAGGGCCGCCGCACCGCTGCGGGTGGCGACATTGCCGCCGATGATCTGCACACGCTCGTCGACCTCGGCCTTGAGCTTCGAGATCATGTCCAGCACACCGGCCGAGTGACCGTGCGCACTGTCGACGACGAGAACGTCGACCCCGGCGTCGGTGAGAGCCATTGCGCGGCTCCACGCCTCGTCGCCCACACCCACGGCGGCACCGACCAGGAGCCGGCCGTCGCGGTCCTTGGTGGCGTCCGGGTGCTGTTCGGTCTTCACGAAGTCCTTGACCGTGATGAGTCCGGTGAGCTTGCCCTGCCCGTCCACGATCGGCAGCTTCTCGATCTTGTGGCGGCGCAGCAGGCCCAGCGCCACCTCCGCGGTGACACCCTCCTGGGCGGTGATCAGCGGCGCCTTCGTCATGACCTCGGACACGGCGCGGTTCTGGTCGACCTCGAAACGCATGTCGCGGTTGGTGATGATGCCGACGAGCTGCCCGGCCGCGTCGGTGACCGGAAGTCCGGAGATCCGGAACCGGGCGCACTTGGCGTCGACCTCGGCGAGCGTGTCGGACGGCTTGCAGGTGACCGGGTCGGTGACCATTCCCGCCTCGGACCGCTTGACCGTCTCGACCTGACCGGCCTGCGCCTCGACCGACAGGTTGCGGTGCAGCACGCCCATGCCGCCTGCGCGGGCCATGGCGATGGCCATCCGTGCCTCGGTGACGGTGTCCATCGCGGAACTGACGAGCGGCACCCGAAGCCGGATGTCCCTGGTCAGCTGGCTGGACGTGTCGACCTGGCCGGGGATGACATTCGACGCCGCCGGCAAGAGCAGGACGTCGTCGTACGTGAGACCCAGCATCGCGACCTTGTTCGGGTCGTCACCGCCGGTGTGTACATGCCCTGCTGAACTTGTCATGCGGTTCGGGCCCTCCATGGAACATAGGTGCAGCGCCGGTGGCGCCGTCTGCGGACATCAGATCTGAAACTGCGGGAATACGGATACAAGGAAAAGTCCGGAGGGACGATCGATATTCCCAGCTCCGCACACCATGATATCGGCTCGACGCGATCGCCACGGAGCCCACCCACGCTGGGCGTACGCCGAACGGCTGGCGCAGACCGGGCTGACCTGCGTACCGTGGTGCTGTGCGCGATCAACTGCCTCCAGGTCTGCCCCCGGACCCCTTCGCCGGCGACCCCGCCGACCCGTCCGCAGCTCTCGATGCGATCGAACCGGGCCAGCCACTCGACCCCCACGAGCGTCTCGCCGTGGAGGAAGACCTGGCCGACCTCGCCGTGTACGAGGCGCTGCTGGCGCATCGTGGGATCCGCGGTCTCGTCGTCTGCTGCGAAGACTGCCAGCAAGATCACTACCACGATTGGGACATGCTCCGTGCCAACCTCCTCCAGCTTCTGGTGGACGGCACCGTGCGCCCCCACGAGCCCGCCTACGATCCGACACCCGAGGCCTACGTCACCTGGGACTACTGCCGCGGATACGCGGACGCCTCGATGAACGACGCTCTGCACGGAGACGGCTTCGACGCCTGATCCGGCACAACCCGATACGAACTCTGTATTCACAGACTCCTGAATTCACAGACAACTGTGGCCCGACACGCGAAGTGTCGGGCCACAGTTGTGTGTGCGGGTGGGCCGCCGAGCCGCTAGCTGGTAGGCGGCAGCACCGGGACGGGGGTCGTGGTGGTCGGTAGCGGTACCGTCGAGGGCTGCTGCTGCTGAGACGGCTGCTGCTGAGTGGGCGGCAACGTGGTCGGATTGTCCGGCGGCAGTATCGGCAACTGCATGATCGTCGGATCCGGGCTTGTGGACGGCATCGTCTCGGGCGGAAGCGGCGGCTGCGGTGGGATGGTGGGGAGCTGCGGCAGCGGAATCGGCGGCAACCCCGGAATTTGCAGATCCGTGGGCAGCTGGGTTCCCGGCAGCAGTTCGGCTCCCGGCACCGTCGTCGAACCGGGTGTCCCCGGCACCGTGGCAGGCAGTTCAGCGGTCTGTGACGGCGCGCCGGTGGTCATGGTTCCGGGTGTCGTCGTCGCGGCCGGCGGTGTGGTCGGGGCGATCTTCTCGACCTCCGCGGCCAGCTTCGCCCGCCACACGTCGAGTTCGTTGCGCATGTCGGCGTCGCGCACCCCGCCCGAACGGTCGGCGGCACCGTCGAGCAGGTTCTTCGCCGACTCCGCGTCGCCCGCGGCGATCAGCCGTTCGGCCTCCTGCAGCTGCGACGTGGTGTCGATCTGCGCGACGGTCGAATCGGCCTGCTGGCTGAACACGACCGATTTGACACTCCACAGCGGATCGCCGGGTTCGGCGTCGTACGAGAAGATGGTGGCGCCGCCCATGACGACCGCGATTGCGGCCGCAGCGCCCGCGATGGGTCGCAACAGTCGGAGCTTGCCGCGGGCGGCGCTGCGTGCGGAACGAACGTTGTCGGAGGCGTCGATCGCCGCGATCACGTCGTCGAGCAGCGGCCCGGTCGGCATCGGCGTCGACACGATGTCGGCACGCCAATTGGTCAGCAGAAGCGCGAGCTCGTACTGCTCCGGCGAATCCGTTGCGACGGGACCGCCACCGGCGATCGCATCGATCAGCGCGTCGTCGCGGCGCACAGCCGTGACGTCCACCGGTGCGTCGTCTCCTGGGAGATCGGCATCGGGATTGCCGTTGCGCTTGATGCCCCTAGCCAAACCTCTCACCTGCCCTCGTCACTTCTTTTTTCAGTTTCGCGATGGCTCGGTGTTGAGCCACGCGGACAGCTCCCGCGGTACTACCCACGGCCGCGGCCGTCTCCTCTGCCGACATACCGACCACGAGCCGGAGGATCAAGATCTCCCGGTGCTTCTCCGGCAGCGTGCTCAGCAGTTCGTTCATCTGCCTGCTCGCTTCCGAGTCCAGCGCCCGTTGTTCGGGTCCGTCATCGTTGGCTACGACATCAGGTACTTCGGCGACGGGCTCCGACTTGTTACGTGCGGAGTTCCGATGCGCGTCGGCGACCTTGTGCGCGGCGATCCCGTAGACGAATGCCATGAACGGCCGGCCCTGATCCTCGTAGCGAGGTAGGGCCGTCATCACGGCGAGGCACACTTCTTGTGCCACGTCGTCCGCGGAGAGTTGTCCCCTCTCCGCAGCACCGACCCTGGCTCTGCAGTAACGCACAACCAGGGGCCGAATGTTTTCCAGGACCAGAGCTAAAGCGGCCCGGTCACCCTGCGTTGCAGCGGCGACTGCGGAGTCCAACTCCTCGCTCGTGTTAGTCATCGTTGCTGAATATCCTGGCGTTACAGTGGCACCTCCCCCGATGGGTGTGCTCCCGCTCTCAGCGGAACACTCCAAGAGTAACGGTGCGGACCGAACGGTATTCGCCCGCATTCGCGCCGATTCGTGATCAACCCGGCCCCGCGGTGCCCGACCAGCGGAGTCAGATTCGGAAGCGCCCACCTCGCGCCCTGATGAGGGCTTCGCACTCCTTGCACACCGCCTGCGCACGTGAGTCGGACGTCACACCACCGAGCAACATCGCAGCCGCCCACTTCAGAGGTATCAGGCCGTACCGATCGCAGCGGTCGAGCACATCCGCGGCGAGCCGCGCCGCCGCACCGGAATCGGAGTCCCCCGTCATCGACGCACTCCGCAGCAGATCCGATTTGACGTGGTGCCGCACCGATCCGGCGGCCTCCGAAATCTCTGCCGCGGTCTCGGCGTGGCGGCGCGCCGAGGCGAAGTCCCCAGCCGCGAGAAACAACTCTGCGCGCACCCAGTGCCTCCGGACGTGCGGCCGCCACAGTTCGCCGGGGGCGTGCGCGTCCAGGTGCTCGGAGCACCGATCGAGCAGCCGCCTGCCCAGCGCGAGCCGGCCGCACCCCAGTGCGTCGGCGGCGAGTCCCGTCAGTGCGTCGCATCGCGCCTCCACGGTGAGAACACCGTCGTCGGGACCCGTCCCGGCGACGGCCAGGGCCCGGCCGTCGAATCCCGACGCCACGGCGTGCCAGCCGAGTTGCCTCGACAGCGACGCCTGCGTGCTCCAGGCGAGCGAGACGACCGCGGGTTCGACAACCCCTCCGCGTGTCAGGGCGTCCAGTTCGGCGCGGGACCGGCTGTAGTGTCCACGGGCGCCCCACGCCACCGCCCGCATCCAGCGTTCGACGGGAACGTCCGACTCCGGCAGGGGGCCTGCACTCGGATCGGCGCCGAACGCCGCGCGGATCAGTGAATTCGTGACGTCGGATCGGAGAGAGGAGTCGGGCACGCCGAGATCATCGCATCGCCCGGCCTGCGCGGCGGTCAGGTGACCGCAGCGACGGCGTCCACGGCCGCATCCAGGGTGCCCAGGGCCGCGATCGTCCGAGGTAGCGACTGTGTCCGGCCGCCGGGACCGCCCGCGAGCATGGTCAGCCCGGTGCGCCTGCGGCGGATCGCCCGCAGCAGGGACGCGACGTCGCATCCGGCGGCAGGCAACCAGAGCACGATCACGTCCGGTTCGGCGTTGGTCACGGCGGCGAGCAACGCCGACCGGCACAGCGGTAGCGCGATCCGCGTGTCCACCGAGGCGGTGGCCAGGGCGGCGCCCAGGGCACGGAACTCGAGACCGTACGGGTCGGCGGGAATCGTGTCCGGCGTGTTCGCGGGCACCTGCACGAGCAGGACCCGGCCGCCGCCGCCGATCGGTGCATCCAGCGTCATCGTGGACAGGATCCCCGCGACGCATTCCGCGAAGACACGAACACTCGCCGCGGCGGCGTCGGAGTTCCTGCCCTCGTCCGCCCACTCGAGCACCGGAGCGACCACCGTCGTCCACATCGAGCTGAATCCTCGCTCCGCGACGGCGCGCACGACGATCCGGCGGACGGTCACGACGTCCCGCGCCAGCAATGCGCCCGACAGATTGCGGACGGCGGCGTCGGCGGCAACGAGGCCGGAAAAGGGTGACAAAAGGTTCGACGAGCCTGTTTTCGTCCCGTTCACCGAGTTGTCATCCAGATTTTCGCCACCCGGCCGGAGGCCGCTTTCTGACGAATATGTAGCCATTGCGTTAATCGCATATCTCGCGGCCTCCGCGGAGTTTGCACCACCGTCCAGAGCCTGTTGCATGCATTCGAGCCGGGCGACGTCGCGCGGCGTGTACCGCCGGTGACTTCCCTGCGGGTGGACGGACGGGCCGATGCCGTAGCGGCGGTCCCAGGTGCGAAGCGTCGACGGGGCCACCCCGAGCCTTCTGGCCAGCGCAGATACCGACATCGTGGGTCCCTCGTCCGGAGATCCGGAGGGGGTCTGCGTTTCAGGCTCCGCGGGCTGGGGCACCCGCACATCGTTACCCGTGACCCATGGTCTTTCAACCCGAAACGGAAACACGGAACCGCGGGAAAGTAAATATTTTCCAGGTTAACTTTCAGCTCGTGGGATATGTAAATTCCCACTGTGAACAACTATTGACGCGATTTCCGAACCGACTCTACGGTTAGCAACGTGAATGATTCAGCGGCTTGAACGTCGAGCCCACGGTCCGCTCGCCGCCCGAGGCGAGCTTGCAGCTAAGGAGTCCACATGCCTGCACCCAACCACCTTCCCGGCCCGAACGCCGATATCTGGGATTGGCAGATGCACGGACTGTGCCGCGGAGTCGACTCCTCGATGTTCTTCCATCCCGACGGGGAGCGCGGCCGTGCCCGCGCACAGCGGGAAACCCGTGCGAAGGAAATGTGCCGGCGCTGCCCGGTCCTCGCCCAGTGCCGCAATCACGCGCTGAGCGTGTCCGAGCCGTACGGGATCTGGGGTGGAATGTCCGAAACGGAACGCGAGATGCATGCCCGGCACAGACGCGGCCGGATCGCCGTTTGACCGCTCGCCCACACTCACCGAGGAACCCTCGCCGCCTGGCGAGGGTTCCTCGCGTCACTCCGATCCCCTCGCCACCCATCCACGGCGACTCGGTCTCCGAATGCCTACCGGCTGGAGGAGATGAGCGGACATGCACGCTACCGTGGTTCTCGATGAAGCGAGACGAGCGCTGGTGACGAACCACGAGGGCAATACCCCGGCAGAAGACGTGTGCTCGGCGGACGCGGCGAGGGCGCACAGCGCCCGAGCCACCGAATCCGCGGAACTATCCGACACCATGGCCTGCGTGGCGAACGGGGACGCCGACGCGTTCGCCGAACTGTACGACCGGACGAGCGCCCGAGTCCACGGCATGGTCCTGCGGGTCCTGCGCGACCCCGGGTACGCGGAGGAGACGACGCAGGAAGTCTTTCTCCAGGCATGGCGCACCGCGTCGAACTTCGATCCGGCCCGAGGTTCCGTGCTGTCCTGGCTGATGACACTCGCGCACCGCCGGGCCGTCGACCGCGTGCGCTCGGAGCAGGCAGGCACCGACCGCGAGGCACTCTACGAGACCACCAACATCGCGGGGCCGTTCGACCACGTCACCGAGGAGGTGACCCGCCGGCTCGAGCATCAATCGGTGCTCGCCTGCCTCGACTCGCTCACGGACATGCAGCGTGAGTCCGTTGCGATGGCGTATTACGACGGCCGCACCTACCGGGAGGTCGCCTCCCAGCTGGGGGTCGCGCTGTCGACGGTGAAGACGCGCATCCGTGACGGACTGACGCGTCTTCGCGGCTGCCTGGGAGGTCTCTGAACATGAACGACGAACTCTTGGGCATGGCCTACCCGTATGCACTCGACGCGCTCGACGACAGCGAGCGCCGCGAACTCGGCATCGATCTCGCCGGCACCGACGAGGACACCCGATCGACGTTCACCGACGAGGTCCGGCGGATCCGCGAAGCGTTCGCGGTGGTGAGCGCTGTGGGCGCCGTCGAACCGCCACCACGGGTGCGGACCCGGGTACTCGACGAGATCAGGCGTCCCGCACCGGCGCCGACGTCGCTCGCCGAGCGCCGCTCCCGTAGGCGGCGCTGGCAGATCGCCGTCGCCGCCGCCGCGGCCGTCGGTGTGCTCGCCGGCGGAACGGTGATCGTCCGGCAACTCACGGAAGGCCCGGCGCCCACCGTGGCGGAGCAGGTACTCGACGCCGCCGATATGCATTCGTCGACGAGTGCGATCGCGGCAGGCGGGTCCGCGACCGCCAACTACTCGAAGTCGCAGGACGCCGTGGTGTTCGTGATGGACGGAGTCGCCCCGCCCAGCGCGGACACCGTGTACCAGCTGTGGCTGATGCCCGAATCCGGGGATGCGCCCGTGCCCGCCGGCACCGTGTCGGCCGGCGACGTGCAGCCGACCACGACGATCGTCCTCGACGACGTGGGGTCGATGTCGAAGCTGGCCGTCACCGTCGAACCGCCCGGCGGGTCACCCCAGCCGACGTCGGAACCGTTCGCGGTGCTGCAACTGAGCTGATCCGGCCGCCTCCGGACAGAGAAAACCCCCGTGCGGTGATCCGCACGGGGGTTTTCGTTCGACCGATCGGAGCCCGATCGGTCGCGACGGCAGAGCCTAGTGGCTGTGCCCGTGACCGGCCGGCTGCTCTTCCTCTTCCGCGGGCTTCTCGACCACGGCGCTCTCGGTGGTGAGGATCATCCGCGCGACCGAGGCCGCGTTGACGACCGCGGAGCGGGTGACCTTCACGGGGTCGACGACACCGTCGGCGAGCAGGTCGCCGTAGGTGAGGGTCGCGGCGTTGAAACCGTGTCCCTTGGGCTGCTCGGCAACCTTGCTGGTGACGACGGCCCCGTCGAGACCGGCGTTGCTGGCGATCCAGAACAGCGGCGCCAGCAGGGCTTCGCGCACGACCTTGACGCCCGTGGCCTCGTCACCGGTCAGGCCGAGGTTGTCGGCCAGCTCGGTGCTCGCCTGGACGAGGGCGGAACCGCCACCGGGGACGATGCCCTCGGCGACTGCGGCCTTCGCGGCGTTGACGGCGTCCTCGACACGGAACTTGCGCTCCTTGAGGTCCGTCTCCGTGGCCGCACCGACCCGGATGACGGCGACGCCACCGGCCAGCTTCGCCAGGCGCTCTTCGAGCTTCTCGCGATCCCAGTCGGAGTCGGTGTTCTCGATCTCGCGGCGCAGCTGCGCGACACGACCCTTGATGTCGTCGTCGGTTCCGGCGCCGTCGACGATCGTGGTCTCGTCCTTGCTGACCACGACGCGGCGGGCACTGCCGAGCAGGTCCAGTCCGGCGTCCTTCAGCGTGAGGCCGACGTCGGAGTTGATGACCGTGCCACCGGTGACGACTGCGAGGTCGTCCAGGAACGCCTTCCGACGGTCACCGAAAAACGGCGCCTTGACGGCGACGGCCTTGATCGTCTTCCGGATGGAGTTGACCACGAGCGTCGAGAGAACCTCGCCCTCGATGTCCTCCGCGATGATGAGGAGGGGCTTGCCGCTCTCGGCGACCTTCTCCAGCAGCGGCAGGAAATCGGGCAGGGACGTGATCTTCTCGCGGTACAGCAGCACGAGTGCGTCCTCGTACACGGCCTTCTGCGCGTCGAGGTCCGTGACGAAGTACGGCGACAGGTAGCCCTTGTCGAACTGGACGCCCTCGGTGATCACGAGCTCGGTCGCCAGGGTCGAGGATTCCTCCACCGTCACGACGCCGTCGGTGCCGACGCGGGTGAGCGCCTCGCCGACCATCTCGCCGATCTCTTCGTCACGCGAGGAGACGGTCGCGACCTGGGCGATGGAGTTCTTGCCCTCGACCGGCTTCGCGACGGCGAGCAGTGCCTCGACGACCTTATCGGCCGCGGCGTTGATGCCGATGCCGAGCGCCATCGGGTTCGCACCCGCGGCGATGTTCTTCAGACCGCCCCGCACGATGGCCTGAGCCAGCACGGTCGCGGTGGTGGTGCCGTCGCCTGCGACGTCGTTGGTCTTGGTGGCGACACTCTTGACGAGCTGCGCACCGAGGTTCTCGAACGGGTCCTCGAGCTCGATTTCCCGGGCGATGCTGACACCGTCGTTGGTGACGGTCGGGCCGCCGAAGGCCTTCGCCAGCACTACGTGGCGGCCACGCGGACCCAAGGTCACCTTGACCGCGTCGGCAAGCTTGTCGACTCCACGCTCGAGAGACCGGCGTGCGATCTCGTTGAACTCAATCTGCTTGGACATGTGTTCTGTCTTCTCCTGGATCTCAGGGTTACGCGCGTGAACGCACTCCGCCCCGGGATCCTGTGGGGACTCCGGGGCGGATCACGTATGGCTTACTTGGAGACGACAGCCAGCACGTCGCGTGCCGACAGGATCAGGTACTCCTGGCCGGCGTACTTGATCTCGGTTCCGCCGTACTTGGAGTAGATGACCGTGTCACCCTCCTTGACGTCGACCGGGATGCGGTTGCCCTGCTCGTTGACGCGGCCTTCGCCGACTGCGACGACAGTGCCCTCCTGGGGCTTCTCCTTGGCCGTGTCGGGAATGACCAGGCCGGAGGCAGTCGTCGTCTCAGCCTCGTTGGCCTGGACGAGGATCTTGTCCTCGAGCGGCTTGATGTTGACGCTCGCCACGATGAGCCCTCCACTTTGGGGTATGCGGATCCGGAGACTTCTCCGGACTCCTGTTTGAGTGTTCCGTTTACGGCACTTCACACAGCCCCGTCGTCGCGGGTGCCGGAGCTCGATCGGCGCCACTTGGCACTCTATACGTGAGAGTGCCAACCCTCAAGGAGAAGGGGGTGGTAGATCGCGCCGCGCCGAATATCGTCCTGTCTCAGGGGTCGTCACCTAAGGTTCCTCTGGTGTCTGACATGAATAGGCGTAAATTCCTCACGTTTGCCGGGCTCGGGGCGATCGGGACGGTGGGGTTCGGAGCACGCCCGTGGGGGTTGCAGTACGCGGGCGCGGCCCCGCTCCCGACCTCCGGGGCAGGCACCACCCTCGAAGCGGTGGCCGTCCCCCTCGGAAGCTCCGGCTACCGCAGGCTCGGCGCGGGACCGGGGTGGCCGACGATCGTCCGCACCGAACTCGCCGAGGCCCGCAGTGGGCGCGAGGACCGGCGCACCGCACTCGCCTCCCTCGTCCAGCTCACCGACGTCCACCTCGTCGACGCCCAGTCCCCGATGCGCTTCGAATACGTGCACCCCTTCACCGGTTCCGCGTTCCGCCCGCACGAGACGCTCACCGCGCAGGGTCTCGTCGCCCTGGTCGCCCGCGTCAACGCGCTCGCGTCCGGCCCGCACACCCGGCGCGCGTTCGATGCGGTCGTGAGTACCGGCGACAACACCGACAACAAGGAGTTCGCCGAACTCGGCTGGTTCCTCACCGCGCTCAACGGCGGCACCATCGTCCCCAACACGGGCGCCCCCGGCCGCTACGAAGGCGTGCAGAACTCGGGGGCGGACCTGTACTGGAACCCGGAGTCCTCCATCCAGGACATGTACAAGAAGGCCGGGTTCCCCGAGATTCCCGGCCTGCTCGGCGCGGCGATCGCCCCCGTCACCAGCCCCGGTCTGAACACCCCCTGGTACTGCGTCTTCGGCAACCACGACGACTCGGTGGAGGGCACCGTCCCGAGCGGCATCCCCCCGCTCGAAGCCATGTACACCGGTTCGCTGAAGTTCGAGGTCCCCGGCTCGCCGGAACAGGCGAAGGCCGTCGACATCGCCACCAAGTTCGACCCCGGCGCCATTCCCGCTGCGCTGTCCGCGTTCACGACACCACCACGGGTCGTCACCCCCGACCCCGCGCGGGCACCGTTCACTCCCCGCCAGTTCATCGCCGCACACCTGGACCCGGCCAACACCGGCCCCGGGCCGGCCGGTCACGGCTTCGCGCCCGACGCCGGCGAGACCGGAATCGGCTACTACTCGTTCGAGATCGCACCCGGCGTCGTCGGAATCAGCATGGATTCCACCAACCGGGCCGGGTTCGTCGACGGCTCGCTCGGCGCGGCGCAGTTCCGGTGGATCGAGGACACCCTGGCGGCAGGCAGCAGCCGGTACTACGACACGGCGGGCAACCCTGTGTCGCAGGCACGCAGCGACACCTGGTTCGTCCTGTTCAGCCACCACACCAGCGGCAGCATGGACAACGTCGTCCCCGACCCCGCCGCCCCGGCGGAACCCCGGATCCGGGGTTCGCGACTGGTGGACCTGCTGCACCGATTCCCGAACGTCCTCGCCTGGGTGAACGGACACACCCACGAGAACCGGATCACCCCGTGGCCCGGATCCACTCCGGAGCAGTCGTTCTGGGAGATCAACACGGCCTCGCACATCGACTTCCCCCAGCACGGGCGGATCATCGAGGTGGTCGACAACGTCGACGGAACAGTGTCGCTGCTCACCACGCTGTTCGAGGCCGACAGCCCGTACGCCGTGGACCACGCCGACCTCTCACCGCTCGGGCTGGCGTCGCTGTACCGGGAGTTGTCGTTCAACGACATTCACGCCGACCCCGACCTGGGCGGCGGGACGGCCGACCGGAACGTCGAACTGGTGCTGGCGTCGGGTCGTTAGACCCGGCGCTTGCGGGCCCAGTCGACGGCCGCGACGACCGCGCGGATGCCGACGCCGAGCAGGATCAGATTTCCGATGATCTGCACACTCACGACGGCTCGCGACGCATCGGTCGTCGCGGCGATGTCGCCGAACCCGACGGTGGAGAACACGGTGAGCGAGAAGTACAGCGCACCCATCCGAGTGAGGGGTTCGGTGAAGAAACCCGGATCGCTTTCGGACATCAGGCAATATCCTGTCGCGAACCCGAGCAGGTAGAGCGGCAGGATCAGGGAAAGTGCCTCGATCGCCTGGAGCGCAGGCACGACGGACCGGAAGATCCGGCGGATCTGCCAGACCGCCGCCGAGCCGACGACCAGCAGGCCCCCTGCCAGGAAGAGCAGAGCGGACATGTTCCCGATCGAGGTCCACGGCAGGGCGAAGTAGACCACCGCGCACAGGACGACGGTGCCCAGCGGGCGCACGAATGCGCGCACCAGAAGCCGTCGGCGCTCGCGTCTCGTGAGGTTGCGAAAATCGCTGGCGCGTCCCATGAGATTCCTTTGGACAACTGTGCAGGTGAGACCGGATATCGAGCGCCATCTTCGTCTTCGGAGGCCGGAAGTCGGGAGCGAAATCCGTTTGTTTTCTGTAACGTTCAGATAACAGTCGCCGATTCAACGGGCAGGGAATACCCGCTGAACAGGGCGTTCCGGCAGAGACAGCAGGTCACGCGTCGAAAACGTGAGGGGGTGTGTGTGATGGGTATGTCCCTGGGGATGTCGACCGGCGCGGCAGGTGTCAGTTCCGCGCTCGTCACCACCGCCTCCAACGGCGCGCAGAACGTCGAGTTCCGTTACCTGTCCGCCGATCAGGCCCACACCGACCTCGGCGACCTGGTCCGGTCGTCGATCTCGTTGATGACCACCCAGGTTCCCGCCGATCCCACCACGCCCGACGCGTTCGCCGTCGCGTATCGGACGCAGGAGCAGGCCCACTCGATCCGCAGCGCCGTCAGCAGGCAGCGCCATCGCGTGCACCTCGTGCCCGAGACCGCGGCCACCCTCACCTACCTGCGCCACACCGGCGAGGTCGCGCAGCATGCCACCGTCGCGATCGTCGACTTCGGCGAGTCCGGGTTGTCCGTCGCCGTCGTCGATCAGGTGGACGGCACCGTCCTGCACGCCGACCGCACGAGCCACGTGAGCGGCACCGGATTCGACGACCTGATCTTCCACCATGTCGTCGGCAGCCTCACCACCCCGCATCCCCTGCGGCACCTGGACCGGGATCTGCTCTCGGCGCGGTGCCGCGTCGCCAAGGAGCAGTTGTCCTCGGAGCCGAAGTCGCACGTCGACATCGATCTGCAGGGCATCCGCCCGATCGAGATCAGCCGCACCGGGTTCGACGAGATCGCCGCACCGACCGTCCGGGTCGCGGTGGAGTTCATCCGCGCCACGATCGCCGACTCCCCGCGCCGACCCGAGGCTCTGGCCCTGGTCGGTGGCGGCGCGAACATTCCCGCGATCACCGCCGCCGTGACCGGGGCCTTCACCGCACGGGTCATCGCAGTGCCCGAGCCCGACACGGCGACCGCGAAGGGGGCGGCGCTGCTCGCCGTGTCCTCCGCCATCCGCGACTACCCGCCCACCGAGTCGAACCGCCCCGGTTCCGCCGCGAAGGTGTCGGGGGCTCTCGTCGGCGCGCTCGTGGTCGGCGGCCTCGTTCTCGGTTACGGCGTCAAGGAACTCGCGCCCGCACCCGATCCCAACGTCTCCCCAGCGGGCACCGACATGTTCCAGACCACCGAGCAGGTCGCGACCACGACGACCGACGAACCTCCCGCCACGCGGATCCCGTCGTACGATCCGACGCCGACGTCGGAGTACTACCCCAATCAGGTCGCCCCGCCCACGTCCGAACCGCAGACGGATCGGACTCCCGCGCAGGCGCCCGATTCGACGACCGAGACGACGCCCCCGCGTACCACCACCCCGCTACCGACCCCCACGGCTCCCGCACGTCCGACGCTGCCCGGAACAGAGCCGCCGCAGCCCTCGTGGCCGCACATCGAGTGGCCCGCGATTCCGCCGCTGTGGCCGCAGGTTCCCGGTGAGTCGACGCCGAACGAGCCGAGCCCCGTCGCGCCCGCACCCGGCGGTCCCGAAGCGGCACCGCCGCCGAACGGGGCGCCCACTGCACCCGCCGAATCCACCGCGCCCGCGGCACCCCCGCGCCTGCGGCGCCGACCGCGCCCCCGGAGTCGGTGCCCGCCGCCCCCGAAGGGCTGTTCCCGATGATCCCGGCGCCGGGCACGGTTGCTCCGAGTGCTCCCGCCGGGGCGCAGCCGAGCGGCGCTCAGCCCGGTGAGGCGCTGACTCCCCCGGCCACGCAGACCGTCACCATTCCGGTCAGCTGAACACCTGGCTGGTCGCCACCGACAGTCCGGGGTCACTGGCCACGGTCAGCAGGGAAGGCGCGGCGCCACCGGCGATCAGATGCGCGCCGAGCGAGGCGATCATCACTCCGTTGTCGGTGCACAGACGCGGTTTCGGGACCCGCAGGGTCAGACCGGCTTCGGCGCAGCGTTCCTCGGCGAGCGCCCGGATGCGTGAGTTGGCGGTGGCGCCGCCACCGAGCACCAGTGTGTCCACGCCGACGTCGCGGGCGGCGCGTACCGCTTTCATCGTCAGCACGTCGGCCACGGCCTCCTGGAAGCTCGCGGAGATGTCCGGCACCGAGTACGCCTCGTCCGCCCGCTCCTTCGATTCCACGTACCGCGCGACCGCCGTCTTCAGGCCGGAGAACGAGAAGTCGTGCCGTGCGTCCCGGGGTCCGGTCATGCCGCGCGGGAACGGAATCGCGTTCCGGTCGCCGTCCTGCGCCGCGGCGTCGAGGGCGGGGCCACCGGGGAATCCGAGTCCGAGGAGACGGGCCACCTTGTCGAACGCTTCGCCTGCGGCGTCGTCCACGGTGGTGCCCAGTTCGACGATGGGCTTCGCGAGGTCCTCGACGTGCAGCAGGTGGGTGTGCCCACCGGACACGAGCAGCGCCACGCAGGGCGGCATCGGTCCGTGCTCGAGGGTGTCCACCGAAACGTGCCCGCCGAGGTGGTTCACCGCGTAGAACGGGACGTCCCATGCCGCCGCATACGCTTTCGCGGCCGCGACACCGACGAGCAGGGCCCCGGCCAGACCGGGTCCGATGGTGACGGCGAGTGCGTCCGGCTTGACGATCCCGGCGACGGCGAGCGCCCGCCGCATCGTCGGGACGATCGCCTCGAGATGCGCGCGGGACGCGACCTCCGGCACCACGCCGCCGTAGCGTGCGTGCTGGTCGACGCTGGATGCGACCTCGTCCGCGAGGAGCTCGCAGGTTCCGTCGCCGTTCCACCGGACGATGCCGACTCCGGTCTCGTCACAAGAGCTTTCGATCCCCATGACGATCATTGCAGCGGCTCCTCACCCGTTCCGGGGCGACGCATCGTGAAGGCGTCCGCACCGCTCGGTTGGTAGTACTTCTTACGGGTTCCCACGATCTCGAATCCTTCACGTCGGTACAGGGCGATCGCCGCGTCGTTGTCGGTGCGCACCTCGAGAAACACCGGGCCGCCCCTTGTGTCGGCCACCCGCAGCAGTTCGTCGAGCAGGGCCCCGCCGATCCCCCGCCGCTGGCACGCCGGGTCGGTCCCGATCGTGTGGATCTCGGATTCGGGGTGCGAACCGTTGCCCAGCAGCGCGATTCCGGCGTATCCCACGACGTGGCCGGTGTCGTCGCGCGCCACGGCGTAGTGCACGTGCGGGGCGGCGAGTTCCGCCCTGAACGCCTGCGCGCTCCAGGGGCCGTCGCCGGCGAAGAGGAGGGTCTCGAGCTCCGCGCACCGTTCGGCGTCGGCGGCCGCCATCGGTTCGATGCGGAACGTCATTTCTTCCGGTCCGCCAGTTCCACCGCATCGGGGCGTCGCAGATAGAGTGGGACGAGCGCCGCCGGGGCCGCACTGCCGAACAGCGCATCCGCGGCCACCGCGACCAGCCCTGCGGGCGAGGGGGTTTCCACCGGTTCGACCGGCAGATCGAAGAAGTCGACGTGTGACGGCGATCCCGCCACCACCTCGGACGGCATCGGCTCGAGCTCGCGCGGCTTCACCACCGCGGGACCCTCCACCCGGACGCCCGCCGAATAACGCGCCCAGTACACCTCGCGCCGGCGGGCGTCCGTGACGACGAGCAGATTCCGGTCACCGTCCACCTGCGCCGCGATGGCGTCGAGGCTGCACACCCCGTGCACCGGAATGCCGAGGGCGTCGGCGAACGCGGCGGCGGTGGCCATCCCCACGCGCAGACCCGTGAACGGACCCGGCCCGGCCCCGACGACCACCGCGTCGAGGTCCGCGGGGACGTGCCGCGCCTCGGCGAGGCACTCCAGGATGTGCGGGGTGAGCACTTCCGCGTGCGCGCGCGGGTTGACCGTCACCCGCACCGCGAGCGTGTGGACCGACTCCACCGATGCGGAGCCGGCCGAAACCCGGACGACTCCGGCGGTCACGGCAGGCGTGGACGTGTCGATGGCGAGAACAAGCACGGTAACTGAGGGTACTCGCACGTCAGAACCGCTCCCGACACCCGACCCGTCAGGAAATCCACTCCCAGTGGGCCGTGCGGACATCCGACTCCGGTTCGCGGCGCAGGCGTACCCGGAGATGACGATCGACCAGCTGCTCGACGATGCCCTCACCCCATTCGACGACGACAACGGCTGCGGCCAGGTCGGTGTCGAGGTCGAGTGCGTCGAGTTCGTCCAGCGCGTGCGGGCCGCTTCCGCCCAGTCGGTACGCGTCCACGTGCACCATCCCGACCGGCGCACCCCCACCCGGACGGGTGCCCGCCCGGTGCTCCCGCGCGATGACGAATGTGGGCGAAGTCACTCTCCCCTGTACGCCGAGGCCGGCACCGATTCCCTTCGTCAGTGCGGTCTTCCCCGCACCGAGAGGTCCGTCGAGCACCACGAGATCACCGGCGACGAGTCCCCGGGCCAGGTTCCGCCCGAACTCCTCGGTGTCCTCCGCCGTCGCCAGCACCACGGTCCCGCTCACGGGCAGTACTCCTTCCTCAGCCGACATCGGACTGCTCACGCGATTCGAATGTGGCCAGGCCGCGATGCAACAACCGGTCGACCGCGTCCGACACCACCGACGGGAACTCGAGCTGCACCAGGTGGCCGGCGCCGCGCACCCGCACCAGTTCGGACTCCGGCAGGTCCGCCGCCAGTTTCCGGGAACTGCCGAACGGGATCGTCATGTCGCTGTCGCCGCACACCACGACGGACGGGGTGTGTTCGAGCGCCTCGAGTGACGCGGACTCGTCGTGCAATTCGAGCGTGCGCAGGAAGTTCACGATGGTGACCACCGACGTCCGGTCCAGCATGGAGTCGGAGAACTTGTGCAGCCGCGGACTCACGTCCGTGCCGTACGACGCCGCCCGCAGGATGGGGGTGATCAGGACGCGGGCCGCGCCGCGCGCGTGCTGGACGAGTTCGGGCGAGGTCCGGACAGCGAGCCGGAAGCCGTCGATGACCGGGTTCTGCAGGTTCCGCGTCAGTCCGGTCTCACTGAGCCCGGCCGCAGCCGTGGCCACCAGACCGGCACCGATCACCCGCTCCGCCACCAGCTCGGGCCGCTGCCCGGCGAAGGCGAGCACCGTCATCCCACCCATCGAATGCCCCACCAGCACAATCGGTCCGGTGGGGGCCTTCGCCTCGACGACGGTCGCGAGATCGGCGCCGAGCTGAGCGATGGTGCAGCTCGCGGCGGACGGCACACCCGAATCGCCGTGCCCGCGTTGGTCGTAGAACACCATCCGCACGTCGTCGCCCCACCGCTCGGCGAGCTGACGGCGCTGGAAGTGCCACGACGTCATGTCCAGGCAGTATCCGTGCACGAACACCGCCGTCACCGGGGCGATCTCCGGGCCCACCTCGCGGACGGCGAGCGCGACGCCGTCCTCTGCGACCACCACGCTGCGCCGGTCCCGCGACATCAGGGTGAAGTCCTCGTCGCCGTAGATCTCACGCCCCGGCCGGGTCGCACTGCGCACCGCGTTGACACCCGCCACCGAGCCGAGCGCCAGCGCGCTCAGCACACCGCCGACGAGTCCCAGCCGCTTCGACACACCCATGCCTACGTGCCCGTCCCACCGACGTAGCTGCGCACCGTGCGTCCGCGCACCCCCGTCACCACCTCGTAGTGGATGGTGTCGAGCTTGTCGGCCCACTCCTGTGCGATCGGCTCGCCGAGGTCCCCGTTGCCGAAGAACACCGCGGTGTCCCCCTCCCGGACTCCCCCACCGTCCGGGCCGAGATCTACGACCACCTGGTCCATGCAGACACGTCCGATCCCCGGACGTCGCTCCGCACCCAACTGGACCTCGAATCGGCCGCTCAGCGAACGCGGGAGCCCGTCCGCGTACCCGAACGGCAGCAACGCCACCGTCGTGTCCCGGGGTGCCACCCACTGGTGCCCGTAGGACACGCCTTCACCTGCCGCCACCTTCTTCACCAGAGCCACCCTCGATCGCAGTGTCATCGCCGGTCGCAACCCGAACTGACCGAGTTCGGGAACGGGCGACAACCCGTATATCGCGATTCCCGGGCGAACCATGTCAAAACGCAGGTCGGGGCGGGTCAGGGTGGCCGCGGAATTGGACAGGTGCACCACTTCGGGGACCAGCCCGTGACGCTTGGCGTCCGCGATCGCACCGACCAGTCGATCGCGCTGGGAATCGATCCACGCGTGGTGCGGCTCGTCGGCGTGGGCCAGATGCGAGAAGATGCCGCGCAGCCGCACCGACCCCTCGGCCTGCGCGCGCGCCAGGTCGACGAGGACCTGCTCCAGTTCGTCGGGCGCCACCCCGTTGCGGTTCAGGCCGGTGTCGACCTTCATCGTGACGATCGCCGTGGTGCCGACGCTCCGCGCCGCAGCCACCACCGAGGCGAGGTGGCGTGGCGAAGAGACGCCGAGTTCGACGCCGGCCGCGATCGCGGGGGCGAAATCGGCGTCGACGGTGTGCAGCCACGCGAGGACGGGCGCGTCAATTCCCGCCCGACGCAGCGTCAGCGCCTCCGACACCGTCGTCACACCCAGTTCCGACGCTCCCGCGGCCAGCGCCGCGCGGGCCACGGCTACCGCACCGTGGTTGTAGCCGTCCGCCTTCACGACGGCCATCATCGCCGCGCCCCGAGCGCTGTCGCGCAGGATCCCGACGTTGTGCGCAATCGCGTCCAGATCCACCACTGCCTCGGCCTGCGGTGCCGGCGCCGCCTGCGCGGGCGCTACGGGTTCGCTGTGTCCGTGATCGTCGGCCGGTACTGCTTCAGCAAGCGTCATATGTTCGATCCTGCCATTCACGAGGTGGCCGGCATTTCCTCGGGTGACACCCCCGCACGGAGAACCCTGATCGACTCCCTGAGGTGCGCGAGCAGCGTCCCCGCGGAGATCGGTGCAGTTCCGCGCCCCGCGGAGAGGTCGGCGCCGCCGCCTCGCGCCGCCAGATTCGCGGCCAGGGAGTGTGCGCGCGCACCCACCGCGGCGGCCCGGTCCGGGGTGAGGCCCGCGGCCATGAGTGCGCCGATGATCCCGGCGAGCACGTCCCCCGCCCCCGCCGTGGCGGACCACGACCCGCCCGCCTCGTTGACGAACACAAGGCCGGAGGGTCCGGCGATCACCGTGGCACGCCCCTTGAGCAGCACGTGCGCGTTCCAGTCGGCCGCGAGCGTGCGCACCGACGCCACCCGGTCGGGACCCGGATCCTTCCCCGTCAGCCGGGCGAACTCCCCGGCGTGCGGTGTCAGCAGCGTCGCTGCCGTCCGCGAGCGCACCAGGTCGGGGTCCTCGGCGAGCAGGGTCAGTCCGTCCGCGTCGACCAGTACGGGCACGTCGGCGTCGAGCACCGTCCGCAACGTCCGGCGGGCGGCGTCGTCGGTGCCCATGCCCGGCCCGACCACCCACGACTGGACGCGTCCGGCCTTCGCGAGTTCGGCGGTCGCGATCACCTCCGGCGCATGCGCGAGCACCTCGCCCGTGCACGGCCCGGCATAGCGGACGAGCCCCGACGTGGCGGTGACCGCCGCTCCCGTGCACAGGACCCCGGCTCCGGGGTAACCGTCGCTGCCCGCGACCACCCCCACCACGCCCTGCGAGTACTTGTCGTCCTCGGCTCCCGGCACCGGCCACGCCGCGCCCACGTCGGCGGCGTCGAGCGAGGTGATCCCGGCGTCGCCGAGCGACAGTCCGACGCGCACCAACTCGACTCGGCCACACTTCGCCGCGCCGAGCGCGTGAACCGGTTTGAGGGCGCCGAACGCCACGGTGACGGCGGCGCGCACGGCGGGCCCGTCGACAGCGCCCGTGTCCGGATCCACACCACTCGGCAGATCCGCCGACACGATCGGCGCCTCGATCCGGTCGACCAGCGCAGCGGCATCGGGCCGCAGCGGTCCCCGGCCGGAGATTCCGACGATCCCGTCGATCACCAGATCGGGCAGACCGAGGTCGTCGGACGGGGCGGCCACCCGTCCGCCGGCCGCGGTGAACGCCGCCAGGCCGGCCGCGTGCGCCTTCTCCGGTTTCAGCAGCACCGCGGTGGCGGCGACACCGCGCTTCCGCAGCATCGCCCCCGCCCACAGCGCGTCCCCGCCGTTGTCGCCGGACCCCACCAGCACCGTGATCGTGCGGCCGGCGACACCGCCGGTCCGCGCCCGCAGTTCCGCCGCCACCACCGTGGCCAGTCCGTGTGCGGCGCGTCGCATCAGTGCGCCGTCGGGAAGGGACGCCAGCAACGGCGCCTCCGCGGCTCGAACCTCGTCAGCGGTGTAGTAGCCCCGCATGGGAACTCCTCGTCGAGCCGGCCCCACGGCCGGCCGCTGTGCAGTGAAGGGTCGGTACCGGGTCAGACTACGCTCGACGTCATGCGTGGACGTGGAAGCTCGTGGATCGCCGGAGTGGCTCTCGCCGCGAGCATTTCGATGACAGCCGTCGTATCCGGGTGCAGTTCGCCCGCCGAGGAGGCACCCGAGGCGACGACCGGACCCGTCGTGCAGGTCGCGAACATGGCGTATGCGCCCTCGACGATCACCGTCCGGGCCGGAGACACGGTCACCTGGAATTTCGACGACCGGGGCGTCACCCACGACGTGGTGGGTGTCGGGGCCGCGAAGAGCGTGCTGCGGAGCCGGCTGATGCAGACCGGCACGTTCACGTACACGTTCACCGAACCGGGCACCTACGAGTACACCTGTTCGCTGCACCCGGACATGACGGGCACCGTCGTCGTCACTCCGTAGGGCGCGGCCGGGCCGCGCCCTGCGGAGCGTTATTCGACGGTGACGGACTTGGCGAGGTTACGCGGCTTGTCGACGTCGTAACCCCGTGTCTGCGCGACCTCCGCCGCGAAGACCTGCAACGGCACCGTCGACAGCAGCGGCTGCAGCAGCGTCGGCGCCGCCGGGATCTCGATCAGGTGGTCGGCGAACGGCCGCACGGCCTCGTCGCCTTCCTCCGCGATCACCACGGTCCGCGCACCGCGGGCCTGGATCTCCCGGATGTTGCTGAGCAACTTCGAGTGCAGCACCGCGCGCCCCTTGGGCGACGGCATCACCACGATCACCGGCAACCCGTCCTCGATCAGCGCGATCGGCCCGTGCTTGAGTTCGCCGGCCGCGAAGCCCTCGGCGTGCATGTACGCCAGCTCCTTGAGCTTGAGCGCACCCTCGAGTGCAACCGGGTAGCCCACGTGGCGGCCCAGGAACAGCACCGTCGACGACGACGCCAGCTCCCGCGCCAGCGCCCGCACCGGTTCCACCGTCTCGAGTACCCGGCTCACCAGAGCGGGCATCGCCTCGAGATCGGCGTACTCGCGTGCCACCTCGTCCGGATACTTGGTGCCGCGGGCCTGTGCGAGAGCCAGACCGACCAAGTAGTTCGCCGTGACCTGCGCGA
Organism: Rhodococcus sp. USK10; assembly: GCF_019378875.1. Lineage (NCBI taxonomy): Bacteria > Bacillati > Actinomycetota > Actinomycetes > Mycobacteriales > Nocardiaceae > Rhodococcus > Rhodococcus sp. USK10. The sequence goes on along the minus strand of NZ_CP076048.1, from coordinate 7,509,602 downwards.
GGAACGCCTTGGTCGACGCGACACCGATCTCCGGACCGGCCCGGGTGTAGAGGACGGCGTCGGCCTCGCGGGGAATCTGCGCACCGTTCGTGTTGCAGACCGCCAGCACCCGCGCCTTCTGATCCTTCGCGTGGCGCACCGCCTCGAGGGTGTCGGCCGTCTCACCGGACTGCGAGATGGCGACGACCAGCGTCGACCGGTCCAGGACCGGGTCGCGGTAGCGGAATTCGCTGGCCAGCTCGACCTCGACAGGCAACCGGGTCCAGTGCTCGATGGCGTACTTCGCGAGCAGCCCCGAGTGGTAGGCACTGCCGCAGGCGACGACGAAGACCTTGTCGACGTCGCGCAGCTCCTGATCCGACAGTCGCTGCTCGTCGAGAACGATCTTCCCGTCCGCGAAGTGACCGAGCAGGGTGTCCGCGACCGCGCCCGGCTGCTCCTCGATCTCCTTGAGCATGAAGTAGTCGTGGCCGCCCTTCTCGGCGGCGGCAAGGTCCCAGTCGATGCGGAACGGGCGGCCCTGCGCCTCGGATCCGTCGAAGTTCAGAATCGAGTACCCGTCCGCGGTGATCACCACGACCTGGTCCTGTCCCAGCTCGACCGCGTCGCGGGTGTGCTCGATGAACGCCGCGACATCGGACCCGAGGAACGTCTCGCCCTCGCCGACACCGATGACCAGCGGCGTCGAGCGACGCGCCGCGACGATGGTGTCCGGGTGATCGGAATGCGTGAAGACGAGCGTGAACGCACCCTCCAGCCGGCGCAGCACGCTCAGCGCGCTCGCGACGAAGTCGCCTGCCGTCTCGCCCGACGCGTAGGCCCGCGCGACGAGGTGCACCGCGACCTCGGTGTCGGTGTCGCTGGCGAAGTCGATTCCGTCGTGCTCGAGTTCGGCCCGCAACGGGGCGAAGTTCTCGATGATGCCGTTGTGGACGACGGCGACCGTGTTCCCCGCATCACGGTGCGGGTGCGCGTTGCGGTCGGTGGGCCGGCCGTGCGTGGCCCACCGGGTGTGCCCGATCCCCGTGCTCCCGGTGAAGTGCTCGGCCCCGACCTCGTCGAGTTCGGCCTCCAGATTCGCGAGACGCCCCGCCTTCCGCTCGACCGCCATTCCGCCCTGCCCGTCGAGCACGGCGATGCCGGCAGAGTCGTATCCGCGGTATTCCATTCGCCGCAAAGCCTCCACCACAACAGTCAGAGCCTGCCGGTGGCCGACGTATCCCACGATTCCGCACATGGTTCATCAGGGTACTTGGACCGGCCGACGCCGCGAAGTCGGAGTGTGGGCCGCATCGGCTCTCTCGCCGGGCCGCGAATCGGATAACGTTCTCCCCGTGGCGCCGAAACCGAAGACCCTGGCCCGTGAACTGTCCAAGCGGGGACCGCACCGCGTGCTGCGCGGTGACCTCGCCCTCGCCGGACAGCCGGGCGTCGTATACACGCCCGCATCAGGCTTCAACCTGCCCGCCGTCGCGTTCGCGCACAGCTGGATGGCAGGTGCCGACCACTACCGGAAGACGCTCGAACATCTGGCGTCGTGGGGAATCGTTGTGGCCGCCCCCGACAGCGAACGCGGTCCCGTGCCCTCTCACCTGGGCCTCGCCACCGACCTGCGGGCCACCCTCGACATCTGTGTCGGTGTGCGTCTCGGTCCGGGACAGATCAGCGTGCGGCCCGACCGCGTCGCTTTCGCAGGCCACGGCATGGGTGCGGGTGCGGCAGTGCTCGCCGCCGCCCAGCAGGACGTGGCTGCGGTCGCCGCCCTGTTCCCGGCGCCGACAGCGCCGAAGGCCGAGAGGTATGCGTCCAAGATCACAGCGCCGGGGCTCGTCGTGGCCGGTGCCGACATCGACACCATGAACAGCAACGCCAAGGCGCTGGCCGAGGCGTGGGGCGGCGAGCACGTCCTGCGCGCCGTCAACGGCGCCTCGGAGTCCGGGCTCACCGAAGGTCGCCGCCTGCTGGGCGCACTCGGCATCGGCGGTTCGGAACGCAAGACGCAGCAGATCACCCGCGCACTGCTGACCGGCTTCCTGCTCTACCACCTCACCGAGGACAAGAAGTACGACGTGTTCGCGGAGGCGGACGCCGAACTTCCCCACACCACCCTCGTCGATCCGCACGAGGAGCACACCAAAGCCGGGTTCCAGGGCGTGCTCCCGCACATCTGAGCTACTCCCTCACACCAGCCAGCTGCGGGGACGGTAGTACTCGTCGTCATCGTCGAGGGTTCGCGGTCGCGGCGGCAACACCGGCGACACTGCAGCCGCGGGCTCGCTGCGGCTCGCTGCGGTTGCCTCGTCTCTCACTCTGCGTTCGTCGATCCGCTCCCGGAACAGTTCCAGGTCGGCGCGCATCTGTGCCCGTTGTGCCCGCAGCTGGGCGGCGCGGTGGCTCACAGCGGACCGGCCTCGGCCAGCTCGGCGCCGCTGTCGAGTCCGGCGACCGGACCGGTCGCGAGTTCGGGTGCAGACCGCGGTTCCTGCGGCGGGGCCGGTTCGGCAGGCGCCGCGGGGACCGGCTCCGGCTGCATCGTCACCACCTGCGGCGGCGGGACGGTCGCGGCGTCCCCGGCGGGTGCAGGGGTCGGTGCATCCTCGTGGTCCGGCACGGCGTCCCCGACAGGCGGCCCGTCTTCGGTGGTCGTTGCCGATGCGCCCTCTGCTCCAGCGTCGACGTGCGATTCCGGGTCCGGCTCGGCGGGCGCGCAGTCGGCACCGCCGGGGTCTCCATCGGCCGCAGCGTTTTCGGCGAGAATCTGCGGCAGGCCGTCCGGGCCGATCTCGATCCCGAATCTGGCCGTCCCGCCGTGTCCGTCGCTCATCTCGAGATGAATCCCCTGACCGTCCGCATCGACGGCCAGCGTCCACGATTTCCCGTCGAGGTCCAGTTCGAGACTCTTGCCGTGAGCCGGCTCGCCTTCGTCCGCAGGCGGATCGTCGAGTTCGTCGGGGTTGCCGTCCTCGTCGGCCCTGTCGGTGAGGCCCGAGAGGGTGTCCTCGATCAACGGGCGCAGGATCGACCCGAGATCCGCCAGCCCTCCCGCCAGTCCCTGCCGCACAATATCGCCAAGGCCGGGCACGTTTCCCGCGCCCGGGACGGCGCCCGGTGCCGGCACGAGCGACCCGGGAATACCAGGAATACCAGGAATCCCGGGCATCGCGGGCATCGCGGGCATCGCGGGCACGACCGGAGCGGTCGCCATAGGTGCCGCGGACGCCGGCGGTGCGGCTCCGATCGGAGATGCCGCGGCGATCGGAGGTGCGGCGATCGGAGGTGCGGCGGCCGCCGGACCGGTGTTCGCGTCGCCTCCACCGGATCGAGGCGGGACGTAGGCGGGGCCGTCGTTCGCGGGTGCCGCGGCCGGTCCGGCCGGCCCAGCAGGTGCGGGACCCGGTCCCGGTGCCGCGGCCGGGACGGTGCCCGCGTTCTGCGCCTCGGGTGCACTCGGTGCGGGCGCCGGTTCGGGTGTGTCCTCGGGCCGGAACCCGGGCGGCACCTCGATCGACCGTGCCTCGGCGACGACGGCGTCGTAGGCGGCGTGCACCGCTTCGGCGCAATCCGCGCAGGCAGCGGTGAACTCCTGTTGCTTCTCCTCGTACACGCGCCGGAAGTTCGCGTCGAGCCAGTCCTTGGTGATTCCAGCGGCCCGCCGCACCACGTCATCACGATCGAGGCGACGCAGGGCACCGGCGCCCCCGTCCTTGTACAGGCCGTTCACGTGCCGGTAGTCGTCGTCGGCGAGTTCGGGGAACCAGTAGGACGCGTCTTCCATGCAATCCTTCGCGACGGAATTGTCGCCGTCCTTGCCCTCGGCGTAGATCTGCGCGAGGACGTCGATCTGCGCGGCGCTGTACCCCCCGACCGTCGGCTGGTGCAGCGACACCACCTTGTACGCCTTGTTCGTCACGGCGGCGCTCAGGGTGAGGTTCGCTTCGAACAGCACCTCGGCGAGGTCTCGGAGCCGATCGACGGTGGCGGCGGACTCGACGTTCCGGCGATCAGCGGCATCGATCGCCGCCGACGCCGCGATTCCGCTCCACCCGGTTCGCACCGCGGTGACACATTTCTCGTTGTCGTCGAGTTCCGCGCGGGCCGCGTCGATGCTGCGTCCGAGGGTGTCGACGTCGCGGGCGAGCGCGTGCAGGCGCATCCCCCGCTCGGCGTCGAACCGCGCGTAGTAGTCGGTGAGCTCGAGGGATTCGTATCCCAGTCTTCTCGCGGCGGGCAGGAACAACTCGAAGAATTCGAGCCCGCGAGCGCCGAGATCGAGCATGTCCTCGGGATCGTTGAGCGAATCCGGGCGCAGGTGCTCGCCCAGCGCGAGCCGGGATGCGTTGGCGGCCTGGGCGTCGCTGCCGTGCTCGAGCAGCACCGCGTACCGCTGGTCGGCGGACGGCGTCCGGTCACGTGAGCCGAGTCCGTACTCGTCGAGGTACGGCTGAAAAGACGACTTGTCTTCCTCCCGGGAGGCGGCCCACGCCTGGAGGAGTTGCTCCTTGAATTCGCGGCTCAGGTTCGGGTCTTCGATCAGCGTTCTGGGATCGGTGGTCACCACTGCACCCCGTTCACGTCGGCGGCCACGTCGGCGTCCGTTCCGGAGTAGCGCGCCGCGGCGGCCCGGAACGTGTGACCGAACGATTCCGCGTCTGCGGCCCACTGCTCGAGCGCGACTCCGACTACGTCGAGCGCATCCCGCACCGCGTCACCTTTCGCGGTGTAGTCGCGGCCCGCCTGCGCCCCGGCGAACTCCAGCCGGCCGGTCTCGACGGCCTGCTGTCTCAGGACCTCCGCCGACCGCAACAGCCTGGTGCCCGCGTCCGTCACCAGCGCGACGTCCACCTCGAGTCCCTCGCCCATTGCCCCACCCTCTCTTCGCGACCTACTGCATTAGACGCGACAGCGCACCGATCGGTTCCCCCGGCCGATCGGTGCGCTGTGTCCGTTCACACGGAGGCGACGGTGCCCGCCAGTTCGTCGGCGAGTTTACGAGCCACTTCGAGGTCGGAAGCCTCGACCATCACCCGCACGAGTTGCTCGGTGCCGGACGGCCGCAGGAGCACCCGGCCGTTCTCGCCGAGGCTGCGCTCCGCGGCCAGTACCGCGTCGAGCACCACCGGTGAGGCGGCGACGGCACGTTTGTCGGCGACCTTCACGTTGATCAGGACCTGCGGGAGCGTCGTCATCGCCGACGCCAGTTCCGCGATCGGCTGCCCGGTTTCCGCCATCCGGCCCATCAGCCGCAGCCCCGTCAGCACTCCGTCGCCGGTGGTGCCGAAGGCGGGGAACACGACGTGACCGGACTGTTCGCCGCCCAGGCTGAAGCCGCCGGATCGGAGTCCCTCGAGGACGTAGCGATCACCGACAGCCGTCGTGACCAGCGAGATTCCGGCCTCGCGCATGGCGATGTGCAGGCCGAGATTGCTCATGACGGTCGCGACGAGGGTGTCGTCGGCAAGTTCGCCCGCATCGCGCATGCCGAGGGCGAGCACGGTCATGATGGCGTCGCCGTCGATGAGGGAACCGCCTGCGTCGACGGCGAGGCATCGATCAGCGTCCCCGTCGTGTGCGAGCCCCAGGTCGGCGCCGTGCTGGACGACGGCCTTCTGCAGGCCCTCGAGGTGCGTCGATCCGCAGTTCTCGTTGATGTTGAGCCCGTCGGGTTCCGCGTTGATCGCGACGACGGTGGCGCCGGCGGCCCGGTAGGCGGCGGGTGCGACGTCCGAGGCCGCGCCGTGCGCACAGTCGACCACCACGGTCAGTCCGTCGAGGCTGTTCGGGAGCGCGGTCGTCAGGTGCTGCAGGTACCGGTCCGCGGCGTCCGGCACCGTGCGGACACGTCCGATCCCGGCCCCGGTGGGCGCCCGCCGGGTCGCGGTGCCGGTGGCGACGGATTCGATCCGATCTTCGACCTCGTCGTCGAGTTTGTGTCCGCCTGCCGCGAAGATCTTGATGCCGTTGTCGGGCATCGGATTATGCGAGGCGGAGATCATGACACCGAGAGCCGCGTCCAGTTCCGCGGTCAGGAACGCCACCGCGGGTGTCGGCAGCACCCCGACGTTCAGGACGTCGACACCGGCAGACGTCAGGCCCGCGACGACCGCCGCCTCGAGCATTTCGCCGCTGGCTCTCGGGTCACGGCCGACCACAGCCGTCTTGCGTCCGCCCGAACCCGGCGCCGCCAGCACCGTCGCGGCAGCGGAGGCCACCTGCAACGCCAACTCGGCGGTCAACTCGGTATTCGCGAGACCACGAACCCCATCCGTCCCGAACAATCGACCCATAGACCAGACCCCTCGCACCTAGAAAACCCATTACATCTCGGATAAAGCACGAGAGCAGGCGTCCGGTAACGATGGACGCCTGCTCTCGGGAAGAACAGTGCCGAAGCCGACCCCGGAGGGCGGCTTCGGCGACACATCAGCGCTTCGAGTACTGAGATGCCTTGCGGGCCTTCTTCAGGCCGTACTTCTTGCGCTCGACGGCGCGGGCGTCACGCGTGAGGAAGCCGGCGCTCTTGAGAGCCGGACGGTCCTCGGGGGTGACCTCGATGAGCGCGCGGGCGATGGCGAGACGCAGTGCGCCGGCCTGTCCGGACGGTCCGCCACCGTGCAGCAGCGCCACGATGTCGAAGGACTCGGCACGCTCGACCGTGACCAGCGGAGCCTTGATCAGCTGCTGGTGCACCTTGTTCGGGAAGTAGTCCTCGATGGTGCGGCCGTTGAGCTTGAAGTCGCCCGAACCGGGGGTCAGACGGACGCGGACAACCGCTTCCTTACGACGACCGACGGTCTGGATGGGGCGATCGATCACGATCGGGGCCTGCGGCGCAGCAGCGGCCTCGATGTCCTCGGCGACCTCGGGCTCCTCGACGGACACGTACTCGTCCGCCGCGACCTCGACAACCTCGGTGATCTCTTCGGGGTTGGACACGTTCTGCTCCTCCGGCGCCGTCACTGGGCCACCTGCTTGATCTCGAATGGCACCGGCTGCTGCGCGGCGTGGGGGTGGTTCGGGCCCGCGTAGACCTTCAGCTTGCTGCTGATGGCGCGACCCAGCTTGTTCTTGGGGAGCATGCCGACGATGGCCTTCTCCACGAGGCGGTCGGGGTTCTTGTCGAGAACCTCACCGACGGAGCGGGACTTCAGACCACCGGGGTGTCCGGAGTGGTGGTAGAGGAACTTGCCCTCGCGCTTGTTGCCGCTGATCGCGACCTTCTCGGCGTTGATGATGACGACGAAGTCGCCGCCGTCAACGTGCGGTGCAAAGGTGGGCTTGTGCTTGCCGCGCAGCAAGTTGGCTGCCTGGACGGCAAGGCGGCCGAGCACCACGTCAGTGGCGTCGATGACGTGCCACGTGCGGGTCACATCTCCGGCCTTCGGGGTGTACGTAGACACAGAACTTCCTCGTCTTGTTCAATCCGCTGCTGGCCATTGCGTATCGTCGAGCGATTCCCGGCGGCCAGTTGAGACCCGAGAACCGCCAGCCACTGCGACACGGAGACGCAGCGGCGCACGGCACGCCAACGGAGAACAATACCGGTCAGGGCGCCCCAGGGTCAAAACTCACTCGGCGAGCGCATCGGCGAGCTGTTCGACCGCCCATGTCAGCTCGTCCCGTTCGATCACCAGCGGCGGGGCGATGCGGATCGTGCCCTCGTGCGCGTCCTTCGCGAGGACCCGGCGGGCCAGGAGTCTTTCACAGATCGTCCGGGCGGCCGGCATACCGTCGGCCAGCTGGACGCCGGCCCATAGTCCGCGCCCCCGCACCTCCGACACGTGCTCGGGCGGCAACTGCGACAGCATCTCGTGCAGGTAGGCGCCCAGCTCACGGCTCCGCTGCTGATATTCGCCCGTCTCGAGCAGGTCCACCACCGCACTGCCCACCGCGCATGCGAGCGGGTTGCCCCCGAACGTGCTGCCGTGCTGTCCGGGGCCGATCACCGCCATCACCGGCCAGTCGGCGACGACGGCGGACACCGGCATCAGGCCGCCGCCGAGCGCCTTGCCCAGCACATACACGTCGGGGGTCACGTTCTCGTGGTCGCACGCGAACGTCTCGCCGGTCCGCCCGAGCCCGCTCTGGATCTCGTCGGCGATCATCAGGATTCCGCGCCGGGTGCAGATGTCCCGGACCGCCGCGAGGTAGCCCGCGGGCGGCACCAGGACTCCGGCCTCGCCCTGGATCGGCTCGAGGAGCACGGCCACCGTGTTCTCGGTGATCGCGGCCTCGAGCGCGTCCGCCTTCCCGTATTCGACGGACGCGAATCCTGCCGGGTAGGGTCCGAACCCCGTGTACGCGTCCGGATCGGACGAGAACCCGACGATCGAGATGGTGCGGCCGTGGAAGTTCCCGGCGCACGTGATCACCTCGGCGCGCCCCGGCGGCACACCCTTGACGTCGTACCCCCACTTGCGGGCCAGTTTCAGCGCGGTCTCGACGGCCTCGGCGCCCGTGTTCATGGGCAGCACCGCTTCCTTGCGGCACAGCCTGCTCAGGTCTTCGCAGAAGGACGCGAAACGGTCGTGCTGGAAGGCGCGGCTGGTCAGGGTGAGCCGGCCGAGTTGTTCGCGCGCCACCCGCACGAGCGCGGGGTGTGCGTGGCCGAAGTTGAGCGCCGAGTATCCGGCGAGAACGTCCAGGTAGTCGACGCCGTCGATTCCCTTCACCCACGCGCCTGCACCCGATTCGATCACCACAGGAAGCGGCGAGTAGTTGTGGGCGCTGTGCTCCTCGGCCCTGCTCAGCTGCTCACGCGTGGCATCAGTCACGGAAACGGCACCGTCCGACATTGCTGGTCACCCCTGACTTTCGTCCCGGATCCCGCGGAACCCGCGGAGCTCCAAAGTGCTGCACTTGATTCCGCCACCGGATTTGAGGAATTCCGAATAGTCGACCGGAACGGGCTCGTACCCACGGTCCGACAACTGTTCGGCCAGGTGTGAAGCCTGCACGGGCAATACCACATTGGCGCCGTCGCTGACCAGGTTGAGGCCGAGCCAGTCGGTGTCCGTCTCCGCCGCGATCACCGCATCGGGGAACATCCGCTCGAGAACTGCGCGACTGTCGGGCGAGAACGCGGCGGGCAGGTACGCGATGGTGCTGTCGTCGAGCACGCCCAGCGCCGTGTTGAGGTGGTAGTAGCGGGGATTCACCAGGTTCAGGGTGATCACCGGACGACCGAGGTGCGCCGACGCCTCGGCGTGCGACCGTCGGTCGGACCGGAACCCCGTTCCGGCGAGGATCACGTCGCCGACGACGAGGAAGTCGCCCTCCCCCTCGTTGACGTACCGCGGCAGGGTGGGCCTGATCAGCCCGTTGTCCCGAAACCACCGGAACACGTGTTCGGCCTCGGCGCGACGCTCGGCGGTCCGGTACCGGGCGCCGAGGGCGACGCCGTCGACGACGAGTCCGCTGTCGGTGACGAACACCATGTCCGGGAGACCCTCGACGGGGTCGATGGTCAGCACCTCGTGGCCGAGCCGCCGGTAGGTGTCCGCGAGTGCACACCACTGCGACATCGCACGGTCCCGGTCCACGGGTTCACCGGGGCGCATCCAGTCGTTGATGGCGTAGACGACGTCGAAATATGTGGGCGGGCACATCAGGTACGTCCGCGGGTGCGCCTGGCGGACGGCGCGGACGGCGTCGCCCGGCGCTACCGCCGGATCCTCGTACGGGTTCTCGGACTCGATACCAGCAGTGGGCGCCATCTCCACTCCCCCTCGATCGGTGTCGGTGACATCAGTATCCACCCACCAAAAGGCCTGATCAATGCGCTAGCGTTCCATCACATGGATGATTCGTTGCGTCTGGACGGGCTCGATCGGCGGATCGTTGCGCGGCTGGAGCGCAACGCACGGTCCAGCTTCGCCACGATCGGCGCCGAGGTCGGACTGTCCGCACCCGCAGTGAAGCGCCGGGTCGATCGACTGGTCGAGTCCGGAGTGATCACCGGATTCCATGCGGTGCTCGATCCCCGCGCCCTCGGCCCCGGCGTCGAGGTGTTCGTCGAGTTGTACTGCAGCGGTCGCACGTCGGCCGTCGAGATCGCGCGGATCGTGTCCCGTCACACCGAGGTTCAGGAGGCGTACACCGTCACCGGCGACGCCAACGCCCTGCTCCGCGTCCGGACCACCGACACCGCGCACCTCGAACGAACGCTGGAGAACCTGCGGTCGGAGCCGGCCGTACTCCAGACCAAGAGCAGTGTCGTCCTCAGCCGCCTGATTCCGCCCGCCGACTGATCCCCCGTCACCAACCACCGAGACGACAGTGCCCCAGCAACCGTGGATTGCTGGGGCACTCGGGTGTGTCACGCGAAGATCAGAGCCACGCCGTGGCGTTCCGGTCTTCCGCAGTCTGCATGTCGATGGCGCCGTCCTGGACGACCTTCGAGATCGTCTGCAGGACCTGGAGCAGATCCTCGTGAGAGCTGTCCCACTTGGCCTGCACAGCCTGGTAGTTGTCCCGCGCACCGCTCTGCCACTGCGCCACGAGGCCGTTCACGTAGCCCTTGAGCTCGTCGTGCGTCTCGCGCAGCTTCGCTTCGTTCGACTTGATGTCGGCCGCCAGCGCCTGCAACTCGGCAAATCCGTACTTCAACATTCGGTGCTCCCCTCGAGCTTCGTAACTGTTCTCGGTGCCGGCGCTAGATGTCGAGCGATCCCGAGGCTCCGGCCGAATGGATCGCGTCCTGGTTGGCCTGCTCGGCGGCGTCGTAGCCCTTGCCGTTCTCGCGGATCTTCACCGCAATCTCGTCCAGCGACTCCTGCATGCGGCGCGAAGCATCTCCGTACCGTGCCATCAGGTTCATGAACGCCGTCTGGGCTCCACCCTGCCAAGCCGACGACGACTCCTCGCAACGGCCCTTGAGGCTGTTGATCGTGCCCTGCAGCTGGCTGTTCACCGTCTGCACGTGATTGGCCGCGACCTCCATCTGGCCGACATCGGTAATAACACCCGCCATGTGTGACTCCTTCTGCTCTCGGTGCGGCGGCCCCCACTGGACTGCCCGAATTCACCCCTACACAAGATTGGACGCGTCATCCGCCCAATCGGTTCCACCTCTGTGGAAGATTTTCCGGCGAAGAGAACTGGGTCACTGGACGATCACCAGCGACCGCACGACGTCTTCGCACACGCTCTCGATCGATTCCCACTCCTCGGCCAGGAACTGGCAGCCGACGCTCACCTGGAGGTCGCGTTCGACGAGGACGTGCCATCGCACCGCGGAACTCTCGTCGGGGAACTCGCTGTACGCGATGCCGGGTCGACCTCCGAACACGACGTCGCGCTCGAGTTCGCCGAACAGTTCGGGTCGGCCGCGCTGCGCAATCTTCGACGCGAGCGTCGCCGCCACCTCGTCGTATCCGGAACCCTCTCGAACCGCGGTCTGCGTGATGATGATTCGCCTGTCTGCTCCACCCGCAGGCACCAACTCCAGCCGTGGCACGGAGGAGGTCGACGCGGCGGGCGCCCGTTCCTTCCATCCGCGCGGCAGCGTCACGCGAATGCCGCCCACCTCGAGGTCCGCGTCCGCCGTGGTGGTGGTCGGCACCGCGGACCGAGTGAGAGTCGGGGTCGGGGCCGCCGGGGCCGCGCTTCCGTCGAGTGCGCGGACCGTTTCGGTGCCGGCATCGGGGTCGCGAAGTGTGAAGACGAGGACGGTTCCGACGACCACTGCCAGCACCGCAGCCACCGCGAGGAACGTGGGCCGCACGTTCCGCCGATAGCCGCGATCCGATCCCTGCAGTGCCGGTTCGAGCCAGTTCGCCTGCGGTACAGCCATCGTCGGCGCCGCTGCATCGACGTCGACCACGCCGGCGGCGAGTGCCCGGGCAATCTCTTCGCCGGTGACGATCCGGACATCGGTGTTCGGGGACGCGACCGCGGTCACGGCGTCCCGCATCGATGCGCGCTCCTGCGAATCTCCGACTCCCGTCAGGATCAGTCCGTCGACAGGGCGATCATCGAATGCCCGCGCGCCGAGTTCCACTATTGCCGCAGCCCACTCGTCGATCCCCTCGTCGGCGCAGAGCGACGGGTCGTGCTCGCATGCGACGACCCGGTATCCGCCGACCTCACCGACCACGTAACTGGCCGTGGCTCCCATCGTCCGGCTTTCGAGCACAAGCCATCGACCACCGGAAGAAACAGCACTCTCGGCCGCCGCAACGGCGACCGGAACCAGCACAGTGTCGGCGGCGATTCGTGAACCCGCGGCGGCGAGCACGTCCCGACGCGCGGAACCCCACTCCGTCGGGTGCGACAGGACCGCCGTCGCGACCGGCGACGCCTTCCCCACACCGCCGATCACAGACCGGAACACCGCGGTCAGTGCGTCGGACACCGCGAGAACACCACCGTCGACGTCGATGTACTCGTCGTCGACGAAGCAGAGCGGTGTCGTCTCGTGTACCGCCCTCGTCGCGCCCTGCACGCAGGACCACATGCCGGATTCAGTGAGGTGAATCGCGACCGTTGACATCACAGCGGGGGCATCCACGCGAGCTGGATCAGGCCGGTACCCGCACGGTTGACCAGCGTTCCGCGTCCGGGAGGCATCGCACTCGGACGAACGGTGCCGATGAGGTTGCCTTCCTCCCGGTTGCCGCTCATCACGAGGCCCGTGGATTGCAGATCGCGCAGGCGTGCGATGACCGGTTCGTACATTGCCCGTGCGGCACCGCCGGAGCGTCGCGCGATGATCAGGTGGAATCCGATGTCACGGGCGTGCGGCAGGAATTCGACGATCGCGGAGACGGGGTTGCCGCTCGAAGTCACGACGAGGTCGTAGTCGTCGATGACGACGAAGATCTCGGGGCCCGACCACCAGGACCGGTCGCGCTGCTGCTGGCGGCTGAAACCGGGACCGGGCATGCGCTCCTTCAGCAGCAACGCGAGATCCCTCATGTTCGTCCCCAGCACGTCCTCGGACGGTGCGTACGAGGCGAGGTGCTCCGTTTCGACGACACCGAGCATCGTGCGCCGGTAGTCGCCGAGAATGATCTTCGCCTGTTTGCTCGTGTTCGACGCCATGATGCCCTCGCAGATGTTCCGCAGGAGCGTCGTCTTACCGCATTCGGTGTCGCCGAACACCAGGAAGTGGGGCTGCTCGGCAAAGTTGAGGAATGTCGGGGCCAACTCGGCCTCGTCGAGGCCGATCGGAATCTGCAGACATGCCTGCGCGGGGTCGAGGTAGGACGGCCACCCCCCAGCAGCGTGGAGCAGATCTTCGCGCGCGATCTGTGCGGGCAGCATTCGCACTGCCGGAGCGGGTCGACCGTGGGTCGCGGCGGCGACGGCCGACACCGCGTGCGCCACCCCGGTTGCCAGGTCGGTCGGATCCGAGTTCCCGTCGAACCTCGGCAACCCGACCAGCAGATGCAGGCTGTCGCGGATCATGCCGCGTCCGGGCCTGCCTTCGGGAACGAGTGCCGCGGTCTTGCGACCGAGGTCGGAATCCGAGGGATCACCGAGCCGCAACTCGATGCGCGTGCCGAGCTGATCCTTGAGCGCGGGCCGGACCTCGCCCCACCGTGACGCGGTGAGGACGACGTGCACGCCGTACGACAACCCCTGCGACGCAAGGTTGGTGATCTGCTGTTCGAGAGCCTCGAAATCCTGACGGATGCTGCCGAACCCGTCGATCACCAGGAAGACGTCGCCGAACGGGTCCTGCGCGAGCCCCGCAGCCGGGCCGCCACTAGCGGGGTCGGACGCGCGCAAACGGCGGAACTCCGCCATCGACTCGACACCGAGTTCGCGGAAACGCTCCTCGCGTTGACGCACGATGGTGTTCATCTCGGCGATGGTGCGCCGCACCCGGTCCACGTCGAGGCGGTTGGCGACCGAGCCGACGTGCGGAAGTCCCGACAGTCCGGCGAGCGTGCCGCCACCGAAGTCGAGGCAGTAGAACTGCACCTGCTCCGCGGAATGGGTGGCGGCCAGCGACGTGATGAGCGTGCGGATCGCAGTGGACTTGCCCGATTGCGGTCCACCCACCACCGCCATGTTGCCGGTGGAGCCGGACAGATCCACGACGAGCGGGTCGCGCCGCTGGTCGTAGGGCCTGTCGATGATCCCGATCGGTGCACGCAGCGAGCTCAGCGCGGGAACCGGTTCGGTGAGAACGGACCTCGGCAGCATCTGGTCGAGGGTCGGCGCGGCGTCGAGGGGCCGCAGCCACACCTCGTGGGCGCGCGGTCCGCGGTCCTTGATCCGCTCGACCACGACGTCGATGGTGGTGCGGGTCTCCGCAGCCTCCTCGGTCAGGTGGAGCGACTGTGGTTCGTCGAGGATCTCGACGACGTCGACGGCAACGGGCGCGGCCGTGAAGATCTTCGGCCGCAGTTCGACCGCCGCCTCACCCGGCCGCCGCACGGTGTCGACCCGACTGCCCTCGTAGGTGCCGGACACGTACGATGCCTGGAAACGGACGATCTCCGCGGAATCGCATTTGAGGTATCCGGCGCCCGGAGTCGCGGGCAGGTGGTAGGCGTCCGGCACGCCGAGCACGGTGCGCGATTCGTTGGCCGAGAACGTCTTGAGGCCGATCCGGTACGACAGGTGGCTGTCGAGGCCTCGCAGTTTGCCTTCTTCGAGCCGCTGACTCGCCAGGAGCAGGTGAATGTGCAGCGAGCGGCCGAGCCTGCCGATGGCGACGAAGAGGTCCGCGAACTCGGGCTGTTGACTGAGCAGTTCGGAGAATTCGTCGACGACGATGAACAGTGCGGGCAGCGGGTCGAGGTCGGCGCCGGCCTGGCGGGCCTTCTCGTATTCGGTGACGTTCGCGAAATTCCCGGAGGAGCGCAGGAGTTCCTGGCGTCGGTTCATCTCACCGGCGAGGGCGTCCCGCATCCGGTCGACCATCGCGAGTTCCTCGGCGAGGTTGGTGATCACCGCGGCGACGTGCGGCGCGTCCTCGAGACCGAGGAACGTGGCTCCGCCCTTGAAGTCGACGAGGACGAGGTTGAGCGCGTCGGGCGAATGCGTCGAGATCAGCCCGAGCACCAACGTCCGCAGGAACTCCGACTTACCGGAACCGGTGGCACCGATGCACAGGCCGTGGGGCCCCATTCCGTTCTCGGCCGACTCCTTGAGGTCGATCTCGACGGGGTGACCGTCGACTCCCACACCGATCGGGACACGCAGGCGGTCGCGGCCCTGGCGGGGCAGCCACGCGTGATCCGGGTTGAGACGGCCGACGTCGCCGATCCCCAGCATCTGGCTCCACGTCTGTACCGGCTGGTCGTCGTCGCCGGCGTCCACCGCCGTCTGCGACGCCGTCCGGTACGGCGCGAGCCGCCGGGCCAGTGTTTCCGCCTGGTGAGCGCTGACGAGGTCCGCTGTGGCGAACATCTCCACTCCGGCCCCGCTGCGGGCGCCGAGGGATCCGTCCTGCGCGACGAGCTGGAGGCCACGCGTAGCCGTCAGTCGCGGGCAGAAGCCGCTGATGTCGAGAACGGAGACCGAGTCGACGCCGCCGTCGGTGATCATCCCCGATTCGCCCTCGAGAATCCCACCGTCGACGACAATGACGAACTGCGGAACACCGGGCGCGGCGGGCGCGTTGCGCGAGAACCGGTTTCGCATCGACAGCTGCGGGCCGAGCGCGGATTCGAGTTCGAGGATCGAGCCGTAGATCATGCGGGACGAACCGACACCGTCGGACGAGTCCGGGTGCTGCGCGTGCGGCAACCACTTCGCCCAGTCCCACTCGTGCTCCGTGTCCGGGCCGCACACGACGGCGACCAGGAGATTGTCCGGGCCGTGGAATGCGCACAACTGCATGAGCATCGACCGCACCAGGGACCGTGCGGTACCCCGGTTCCCTTCCACGGAGATGGCCGCGAAGCCGCGCAGCGACACCGCGGTGGGCAGATCCTGAACGACGGAGTGGGCGCGGACGAAGCGACGAAGCGACACCGCTGCAACCGGTTCCAGGTCCTCTACCGGTCCGGTCTCCGGCGCGATCAGGCGGGTCGCGAGGCGCTGGCTTCCCCGGCCGACGCGCACGTGGCAGTAGTCGGGGTCGGTGATGCGGCGTTCCCACATGCGCGCCGTGCCTGCGAGGGTCCAGAGCAGGCCGGGTTCGGGGTGACTCCAGTCGAGCGCTTTTCGCTGCTGCTCGCCGGTCTCGCTGACGTCGCGCCGCAGCTGATCGAGGTAGCGCAGGTAGTCCTTGCGGTCTTCGTTGGCCTCCGCCGCTTTCGGGCCGCCACGGCCACCGCCTGCCAGCATGCCGAGCATCGACACCATCATCATGACGGGAAAGAGCATCGACATCGGATTACGGGCCATGCCCGACGAGAACATCAGGGCCATCATCCCGACCATGGCGACGACCATGACCACGGGAAGGAGCTTGGTCAGAAGGTTTCCGGGAACCAGACGTGGAATCTCGGGCGGAGCCTGCAGGCTCACTTCGCCGCCCGGAATGCGTGGTACTTCCCGTCGCGCTTTGCGCACGAACCGAATAGTGCTCACTACTCGCCCCCCATGACTACAACCGCCCCGAAAAAACCGTGCAGCCGATCCGATCCCGAAACTCCGGGTCCGCCCCCCTGGGCTCGATCCGCGAAGTCAGACACTAACCCATGGAGGGCGATCGGGCATATAGGAGGTCCGGGCCCTGGAGGACACTGGAGGCGCCGCCTGCAGTGTCGTAAGGTCACCGGTGATCAAATCGGACGACGATCCGTGACCGGTCGTCGATCGGTGTCGTAACGGCGCAGATGGGGTTGTGCGTCGGAAGAGTTGGGGGAATTCGCAGTGTCCATCACCCATGACGAATCGCGGGGATCCGCCTCGTCCACCCGTCCCGGTGCCGCGGCAGATCTGTGCCGCATCACCGTCCTGTCGACGCATTCGCAGGTCGACATGGCCGTACCGTTCGGTGTGCCGCTCGCCATCCTCGTCCCGGGGATCGTCGACACCATCCGCACCCATCGCAGTACCAACGATTTCGACGACTCCCTCGAACAGTACGAACCGAGCGAATGGGTTCTCGCGAAGATCGGGCACTCGCCGCTCTCGACCACGTTGACGTTGCACGAGCACGGAATCCGCGACGGCGATCTCCTCGTGCTCCAGAGCGTGCACGCCGGCGCACCGCCGCCGCTCTTCGACGACATCATGTACAACGTCGCGATCGCGGACGCCGAGGGCGACCGCGAGTGGACCCGGGGTTCCGCGCGGGTCGTGGGCTCCGTCGCCGCCGTGCTCGGCACCGTCGTCGGTTCGTTCGCGCTGTTGTGGTCCGGGGCGGGGACGGAAGGATTTCTGGGGGCGGGTTGTGCCCTCGCGACGGCCCTGCTGTTCCTGATCGCGGGAGCGGTCACCGGCCGCGTCTACGGCGACGCGCCCAGTTCCGTGGTCCTCAGCGGGTGCGCCGTTCCCCTCTCGTTCGCTGCGGGAATGCTGTTCGTGCCCGGCGATCTCGGCGCTGCGCACGTGCTCCTCGGGCTCGCACTGGCCGGCACCACCGCCGTTCTGGCGTTGCGGCTGGGCGGTGTCGGACTGCGATTGTTCACGGCACTGTCGGTGACGTCGCTGTTCGGATCGATCGCCGCGCTCGTCGCCACGCTGTTCGGCAGCCCGATCGCCGCGGTCGGCGCGGGCGTCGTGGCGGCGGCGCTGATCGGACTCGCCTTCTCGGCCCGGGTGTCGATACTGCTGGCGAAGCTTCCGCTGCCTCCCGTCCCGGCGCCGGGCACGTCGGTCGATCCGTCCGAGGACGACCCGGACGACGAGGTCACGATGCCCTCGTTCGACTCCCTCGCACAGCGTGCGGCACGTGCCCGCAAGTACCTCACGGGCCTAGTGGGAGCGATGACGGCACTCGCCGTGATCGGCGCCCTCGTCGCGGCGCATCCCGGCGTGCACGACGGAATCTTCTGGCCCGGGCTCTCTCTCGCAGTCGCCACCGCGACCGTTTTGATGTTCCGGGGACGCACGTACAGCAGCGCCGAGCAGGCCGTTCCGCTGATCGCGGGCGGGGTGACGACACTGGTTCTGCTGCTCACCGCCGCGGCCGTCGCCGTGCCCGACTTCGCGATCGCGTCGTTCGCGGTCGCGATCCTGTTCGCCGTCGGGGGGCTGGTGCTGGGAATCCTCGCCCCCCGCCAGACGTTCTCGCCCGTGATGCGGCGCGTGGCCGAGCTCATCGATCTGGCGGTGATCGCGTCGATCGTCCCGCTGGTGTGCTGGGTGACCGGTCTCTACTCGCTGATGCGTGGACTGTGAGGCGCCGGCTCACCCGCGTCGTCCTGGCCACCGCGATAGTGGCGGTCACCGCCGCCGTGGGTCAGGGCGGCGCCTCGGCCGTGGTGCCCGCTCCCGTGGACGTCGGACTCGTTCCACCGGCGGACCGCCAGAAGGCCGAGCTACGCCGCAATTGCAAAGATGCCGTGCGCGTACCGGACGGCCCCGACGTCCCGGCGGCCCAGCGTGATCTCGACTTCCAATCGGTCTGGCCGATCACCAGGGGTGCCGGTCAGCTCGTCGCGGTGATCGACACCGGCGTCTCGCCGCACCCCCGACTCCCCGGACTCATGGACGGCGGCGACCTCGTGGGGACGCAGACCGGGACGGTCGACTGCGACGCGCACGGCACGCTCGTCGCCGGGTTGATCGGTGCCTCGCAGGTGCCCGGCTCCGGTTTCTCCGGCGGCGCACCGGATTCGCGGATCCTGTCGATCCGGCAGTCGAGCAAAGCGTACAACCCCGCCGGCCAGGCCGACGAGGTCGACAACGCGGGCAACGCGGTCGGCGGATACGGAAATGTCGTGACGATGGCGACGGCGATCCGGCGTGCGGCCGACCAGGGTGCGACCGTCATCAATATCTCCGAGGTCGCGTGCAAGACCGCTGCGGAGGGGATCGGCAGCGGCGACCGGTACGTCGGGGCCGCCGTGAAATACGCGGTCACGGTGCACAACGCCGTGGTGGTCGCGGCGGCAGGCAACTTCGGTTCCGGAGACTGCAAGATTCAGAATCCACCGGTCGACCCCCTCCGGCCCGGCGCCGATCTGTCGGACTCCGTGGGCACGATTGCCAGTCCCGCGTGGTACGACGACTACGTGCTCACCGTCGGCTCAGTCGACACGAACGGGTCGGCGAGCGACTTCAGCCTGGCCGGTCCATGGGTCGACGTCGCTGCTCCGGGAACCGGTCTGACGTCGCTGCACCCGACCACCGGCGACCTGACGAACACGACCTACGGCCCGGAGGGCAACGCCGAGCCGGTGCAGGGAACCAGTTTCGCCGCCCCGTTCGTCTCGGCGACCGTCGCCCTGGTCCGTTCGCGGTTCCCGCAACTCTCCGCACAACAGGTCATGGCCCGTATCGAGGCCACGGCGCATGCCCCGGCAGAGGGGTGGAATCCGTCGGTAGGACACGGCATCATCGATCCGCTGGCTGCAGTCACCGCCGACGTTCCCCTCGACGATGTCACCGTCGATCAGTCGAATTCCGTCGCGATCGACGCGCTTCCGGCCGCTGCTCCCCCGGATCATCGGCCGCGCAACGTCGCTGTGGCGGCCACCGGAACACTGGGTGCACTGCTCGTGCTCGGCGTCCTGGCGTCGTTTCCGCTCCGCCGCCGGTTCCGCTCGGCGACCGACCGGCACTGACCCGATCCGCTCCGCCGGGGAGGATGCCGGCCGCTTGCGCGCGCCGGCATCCTCCCCGCGAACTCCTACTTGGATCCTGACGCGACAGCGGCAGGGTCGAGATCCGGCGCGACACCGTCGTGTGCGACGAGCGCCGACGACTTTCCGAGCGAGGGGCCCTGCGCCAGGAGGCCCAGTATCTGCCAGGGCGCGAGAGGCTGGGCGCCGTCGAGACCCAATGCCTTGGCGGAGTCCTTGTCCGCGTCCTTGTCCGGGATGCCGAACCGAACTCCCGTGTCCGCGACGAAGAACCAGCTGTCGCGTCGTGTGCTCGTGGGCTCGATGCCGGTGGACTGCACGAAACCGCTGGTCCCCGGTTGTACGTAGACCGTGTCGGCGTTGTCGCCCGCGTCGTCCGCCTGGGCCAGTTCGACCGCGCGGGCGTCGCCGGGGATCGGAAGGGTCCGGCCCGCGACCAGCGACAGTTCGGCCGCCGGACCACTCGAGCCGGTCTCGTCCGGCGCACGGAGAGGCTGCCAGGTCAGGCAGCTCACGGGACTGTCGGAGGCATCGACGATCGTGGGTGCCGACTCCGGGAAATTGTCCACCGCAAGCTGTTCCACGGAGGGGATTCGCTTGGTGGCGTCCGGCGGGACGCTCGACATCTCGGTCTCGCCGTGCGAGTCCGACAGGAAGATCAGGTTCGCGACAGCCGAGCTGATCTTCTGGATGCCGTCGCGAAGGACCACGTAGTGGGCGGTCTCGGAGCCGATGAGCGCCCTGAACACCGATCCCACGACCTTGTCCTGCAACGGATACCGGGGGCTGCTCCCGGCCCCTGGAATGACGGGTGCCGTGAGTGGCGGCACTTCGGGGATGGCGTTGATGAGACCCTTGCTCACCGGGCGCGGCCGGGCGCCTTCGAGGCCCAGCGCACGGGTGACAGCAGGGTCGTCCAGGTCGACCCGAGCCCGCTTGCCGCCGTAGATCAGGTACGACGCGTCGGAAGTCGACGCGAGCAGTGCCTGATCTCCCGTGAGGGTCCCGCCACCGTTGGAGGCCTCCGGCTGGCCGACGATGACCGATGTTGTGACGGAATGACTTCCGTCGGCTGCGATCGAATCGCACACGGTCCACGGGGTCTTCGCCGCGGGATCTCCGGTCGGCAGTGCCGACGGCGCGCCGGGAATCCCGACGAGGGCACCGCGCGGGCGGGTGTCGAGTTCGGATTCCTTGACGATCACCGGATTCTCGGACTTTCCGACGATGAGCCGGGCGGACGCGAGATTCAGGACGGGACGGAGTGTGTCGCCCATGACGACGAACATTGCGCCCGAATCCTTGCCGACGACGATCGACGCGTCGCCGATCTTGTCCTGCGGACGGAACAGCGCCAGCGCTGCGCACCCGGCGAGGCCGAGCGACGCGATCACGACCCCCACCGCGAGTGCGCGTGACTGCGACCGCATGGGGTCGTGCAACATTCGGACGTCGCGACGCACCAGGGCGTGCTCCATCCTTCTGACCAGAAAGCGATACCCGTTGACCTGCCACCGGGTGGTGGGTGTTACAGCCATTGTTCCTCCCCCGTGCTGCACAGCGCTCGGGGTGACACAGTACAGTTCCATCGACAATCTTCACGGCGGACGGGTACTGGTCTGCTGGGGTTCAGGTATTCGGGGGAGGAACCATGGACCGTTCACGCGTCACACGTCGGCCGTCGTCTCTTCGGTTCTCGGCGGCCGAGGTGATCATCGCGCAACTTCTGGGGGTGACCGGCGGCGTCGTGGCCTCGCTGTGCGGGCTGGTCTGGTGGGGCGCCGTCGCGCTTACCGTCCTTCTCGTCGTCGCCGCGCTCGTCCGGGTGGGCGGCTGGTCGAGCCTGGACTGGGCCCGGACGTACTGGCGGTACTGCACCGAACCCGGCCGGACGGAGTCCCGCACCGTCGGTTTCCAGGCCCCGACCGGCCAGTCCGTCGGGCTCCGCTGGGACGGGGGGAACGTAGTCGCCGTCGTCGAGGTCCTTCCTCCCGCGGGCAGTCTCACCCAGATCACCCGTGACGGCTTCCAGACGACGCACGAACTCCCCACCGACGCGCTCGCCGCGTGCCTTGTGCAGCACGACATCTCGCTGACCGGAATCGACATCGTCAGCCACGGCTATCGCGCCGCGGCAGGCACACCCGCGACCGATGTGTACGACAGACTGGTCGGACCGCTCCCGGCGACGGCGACCCGGATGGTCTGGCTCGCCCTGCGATTCGACGCCACCGAGAGTGTCGCGGCTGTGGCGCGGCGAGGAGGCGGCGAAGAAGGCGCTTCCCGCGCGATCACGATCGCGGCCGGCCGGGTCGTGCGCGCCCTCGCCGATTCGGGCTGCCGCGCGCGGATTCTCACGGCCCCCGAGATCGACTCTGCCGCGCTGCAGATCAGTCGCGGCGTCGACCCGAAAACCTTCACGCAGACGTGGAAGCAGGCGCCGCTGCCCGGAGTGTGCAACACCGGCTACGGCGTCGACCCGCGGTACCTGACGAGAGATCTGCTCGCGAAGCTGTGGGTTCCGTCGAGCCTCGGCACGACGGTGACGATCCGTCTCCGTCCCAGCGGGTACGACGGCCAGGTGAAGATCGGTGCGGCCTGCCGGGTGACCACCCGGACGATGCCCGAGCCGCTCGCGATTCCCGGGCTCGTCTCGATGCAGGGCAGGCACAAGGACGGGCTGCTGTCCAATCTCCCCCTCGCGATGTCGGACCTCGACGACGTGATGCCGTTGACCGACATGTCCGTCGAGGAACTGCGCGGCCTGCAGTTGCCACCGGCGGGGTGCGGCCAGCTCATCGGCTCCGACGACTACGGCCACGGAATCACCGCCCGCATCGCAGGTCCCGGCGTCGGCATGGTCTATGTGGCGGGCGAGCTGTACCTCGCCCAGCAACTGGTGTTCCGCGCCGTTGCAACAGGTGCCCGGGTGCTCATCCACACCGATCGGCCCGACGCATGGTCGTCGTTGATCGACTCCATCGCCACGCCCGACCGGTTGCGCATCGCGGGTCACAACCCGCAGTCCGACAACAGGTTCAACACGGTGGTGTTCGACGGCGTCAACGCACTGCCGCCCCGCGCCGGCGTCACGGCGATCTACCTGTACGGGGAGCCGAGTCAGTGGCCCGGCGCCGAACCGGACCTGTCGATCGTCCAGCCCAATGCGATGGGCGACCGGATTCTTCTGTCGACGGGAGGGACGAGCATCGAACTGATGCTGGTGACGATCTCGTCCGAGACGGCCTTCATCGGCCGCCCGCGCGCGGTGGAGGAGTACTCGCCCGCCTACCAGCACTAGCCGGGGTACGGCGTCGCCTCGCGCTGAACCCGGACCGCGTCGGCCCACCACACCAGCTGGGCCAGCATGCGGTCCGCGGAGTCGATGGCGGCGCCGTCGGTGGTCTGCCCCTGGTCGTCGAATCTCTTGCGCACGCGGTGGAAGCTCACGCTCTGCCGGACCGACACCATGTGCAGTTCCGCCACAACCTGGCGTAGCTGTTCGGTGGCCCGGAGCCCGCCGGCCAGCCCGCCGTACGACACGAAACCGATGGGCTTCGAACGCCATTCGTGTTTGAGACTGTCGAACGCGGTCTTCAGCGCCGCTGGGTAGCCGTGGTTGTATTCGGAGGTGACGGCCACGAATCCGTCGGCTCGGCCCACCCGCTTGCGGAATTCGTCCGTCACCGGGGAATCGCCGAGATCCTGCGGCAACGGCGTGTCTGCGAGGTCGATGACCCCCACGTCCAGTCCCGGGTAGGCGCGCGCACGTTCGGCGAACCAGCCGGCGACGACGGGAGCGATCCGGCCCACTCTGACGGACCCGATGATGATCTCGAGTCGGACGGGCTCGACTGCGGTCATGAACACGCTCCTTCTTTCCGGGGCAATCCTGGAGGTCGTCGACCCGGCTTCAGTCGCCGCAGCAGCCGCCGGGCACGGTCCGAACGTCCCGGGTGATCTGGTTGCGTGCCGCCAGATCCGCGTCTTCGGGGTAGTCGACCCGCACCAGGGACAGTCCGTGCGCGGGGGCCACCAGAATCGAACTCGACCGCGACTTCTCACGGAGGAGACCCTCGATCCAGCCGAGATCGCGTCTGCCCTCCCCCACGGCGAGAACCGCACCGACGAGACTGCGCACCATCGACCAGCAGAAGGCATCGGCGCTGACGAAGGCGGTGAACACGTCGCCGTCGCGTTCCCAATCGAAACGCTGGAGATCGCGGACCGTGGTGGCCCCTTCGCGGCGTTTGCAGAACGCCGCGAAGTCGTGCAGTCCCAGCAGCATCGCGGACGCCGAGCGCATGAGTTCGAGGTCGAGGACCTTCGGATACGACACGGTGTCCCTCGCTCGGAGCGGGTCGGCACCGTAGACCGCCGATGTCAGACGGTACTCGTAGTGCCTCCGCATCGCGGAGAACCGTGCATCGAAGTGTTCGGGCGCGAAGGAGATCCGCTTGATCCGCACGTCCTTCGGCAGAAACCGCGCGAGCCTGCGGACCAGCCGGGACGGGTCTTCCGGCAGGGCGTCGACCGGAACGTCGACGTGCGCGACCTGACCGGTGGCGTGGACGCCGGCGTCGGTCCGCCCTGCCACCGTGAGCTGCAACGGCGTGCGCAGGACGGCGCCGAGCTTCTCTTCGATCTCGCCGCACACCGTGCGCAACGCGCTCTGGCGGGCCCACCCGGAGAAATCGGTTCCGTCGTACGCGATGTCCAGGCGCAAGCGACGGGTCTCATACGAAACGGGCCCGCCGTCCCCCGGGGGGACGACGGGCTCGTTCGATTCAGCGTGTGCCGAAACCAAGTGGACTAGTCCTTCTTGGCCTCTTCGGCCTCGGGAGCGTCGGCCGCGGTGGCGGTCTCGTCCTCGATGGCCTCGACGACGGCGTCAGCGTTCTCGACCTCGGCGTCGGTTGCCTCGGCCTCGACGGCCTCGACGACGTTCTCCTCGGCGGGAGCAGCAACCGGCGCATCCTTCGATGCCTTCACGCGACGAGCGCGGTCGGCCTCGGAGGTGACGGTCTTCTCCTTGACGAGCTCGATGATCGCCATCGGCGCGTTGTCGCCCTTGCGGGGGACCGTCTTGATGATGCGGGTGTAGCCGCCGTCACGATCGGCGTAGAACGGGCCGATCTCCGCGAACAGGGTGTGCACGACATCCTTGTTGCGGATGACCTTCAGAACCTCGCGACGGTGAGCCAGGGTTCCGGCCTTGGCGTGCGTGACGAGCTTCTCGGCGTACGGGCGCAGGGCCTTGGCCTTGGACTCCGTGGTGGTGATGCGGCCGTGCTCGAAGAGCGCGGTAGCCAGATTGGCGAAGATCGCCTTCTGGTGCGAAGCCGACCCGCCGAAGCGAGCACCCTTCTTGGGCTTGGGCATGATGATCTCCTAGTAAAGGACCGTGAGCTACAGCTGTTCGGTCTCGGCGTAGTCCTCGGTGCCCTCGGCATCACCGAAGGAACCGGCGTCCGTGTCGCTCCACGTTCCGGTGGCGGCGTCGTAGCCGGCAACGGTGGTGGGATCGAAGGACGCAGGGCTGTCCTTGAGGGCCAGGCCGAGCGAATGCAGCTTGACCTTCACCTCGTCGATGGACTTCTGTCCGAAGTTGCGGATGTCGAGCAGATCGGACTCGGTACGGCCGACAAGCTCACCGACGGTGTGAACACCCTCGCGCTTGAGGCAGTTGTAGGAACGGACCGTCAGGTCCAGGTCCTCGATGGGCAGTCCGAACGAAGCGATGTGATCGGCCTCGGCGGGCGAGGGTCCGATCTCGATGCCTTCTGCTTCGACGTTCAGCTCACGGGCCAGGCCGAAGAGCTCAACCAGGGTCTTGCCCGCAGAAGCGAGCGCGTCCCGAGCGGTGATGGAGTTCTTGGTTTCCACATCGAGCACGAGCCGATCGAAGTCGGTGCGCTGCTCGACACGGGTGGCCTCCACCTTGTAGGTGACCTTGAGCACCGGCGAGTAGATCGAGTCGACCGGGATACGGCCGATCTCGGCGCCGGACGCCTTGTTCTGGACGGCGGGGACGTAGCCGCGACCGCGCTCGACGACGAGCTCGATCTCCAGCTTTCCCTTGTCGTTCAGGGTGGCGATGTGCAGATCCGGGTTGTTCACGGTGACGCCGGCCGGGGGCACGATGTCGCCTGCGGTCACAGCGCCGGGGCCCTGCTTGCGGACGTACATGGTGACCGGCTCGTCCTCTTCGGAGCTCACGACGAGACCCTTGAGGTTCAGGATGATGTCGGTGACATCTTCCTTCACACCGGGAACTGTGGTGAACTCGTGCAGAACGCCGTCGATGCGGATGCTGGTGACAGCAGCGCCGGGAATCGACGAGAGCAGCGTACGGCGGAGCGAATTGCCGAGTGTGTACCCGAAGCCTGGCTCGAGGGGCTCGATGACGAACTTCGAGCGGTTGTCAGCGATGACCTCTTCGGTCAGCGTGGGTCGCTGAGAAATGAGCATTGGATTTCCTCCTGTACGGGCGTCCGCTATTTGACGCCCACGATGGGAAAGGCACTTCGTGCCCGTGCGCCTTTCCGGTAGTCGGAACTACCGGAAAGACGCACGGGCCGTCAGGCCTACTTCGAGTAGTACTCGACGATGAGCTGTTCCTGCAGAGGAACGTCGATCTGCGCACGCTCGGGAAGCTGGTGAACCAGAACCCGGAGACGTCCACCGACAACCTGCAGCCAACCCGGGATCGGGCGATCGCCCTGGGTCTCGCGCGCAACCTGGAAGGGAAGCGTGGACAGCGACTTCTCCTTGACATCGATGATGTCGTACTGGGAGACGCGGTAGCTGGGGATGTCGACCTTCTTGTTGTTCACGAGAAGGTGACCGTGCGTGACCAGCTGACGGGCCTGGCGGCGGGTGCGAGCCAGTCCGGCGCGGTACACGACGTTGTCGAGACGCGACTCCAGGATGCGGAGCAGGTTCTCACCGGTCTTACCGGGGCGGTTGTTCGCCTCCTTGTAGTACAGGCGGAACTGCTTCTCCATGACGCCGTAGGTGAAGCGAGCCTTCTGCTTCTCCTGCAGCTGGAGCAGGTACTCGCTCTCCTTGATCCGCGCGCGGCCGTGCTGGCCCGGCGGGTAGGGACGACGCTCGAACGCCTGGTCGCCTCCAACGAGGTCGACGCGCAGACGACGCGACTTGCGGGTGATGGGTCCGGTATAACGTGCCATTTTTTTCTACCTATCCTTCCCGCTAGACCCGACGCCGCTTGGGCGGACGGCAGCCGTTGTGCGGCTGGGGGGTGACATCGGAAATGGTGCCGACCTCGAGGCCTGCAGCCTGAAGCGAGCGGATCGCGGTCTCACGGCCGGAGCCGGGGCCCTTGACGAAGACGTCGACCTTCTTGACACCGTGCTCCTGCGCCTTGCGAGCTGCATTCTCTGCGGCCAGCTGGGCGGCGAACGGCGTCGACTTACGCGAACCCTTGAAGCCGACGTGTCCCGAGGACGCCCAGGAAATCACGTTTCCGGCGGGGTCCGTGATGGACACGATGGTGTTGTTGAACGTGCTCTTGATGTGAGCGGCGCCGTGCGGGACGTTCTTCTTGTCCCTGCGACGCGCCTTCTGGGTCTTCTTCGGACCGGTGCTACGTGACTTGGGGGGCATTACTTCGCCTTCTTCTTGCCTGCAATGGTGCGCTTCGGACCCTTACGGGTACGGGCGTTGGTCTTGGTGCGCTGACCACGCACGGGCAGACCACGACGGTGGCGCAGGCCCTGGTAGCAGCCGATCTCGATCTTGCGTCGGATGTCGGCCTGGACCTCGCGGCGAAGGTCACCCTCGACCTTCAGCGACTCCTCGATGTACTCGCGGAGCTTGGCCAGATCCTCGTCCGAGAGATCCTTGCTCCGCAGATCCGGGCTGACGCCGGTGGCGTCCAGGATCTCCTTGGAGCGGGTACGGCCGATGCCGTAGATGTAAGTAAGTGCGATCTCCATCCGCTTTTCACGGGGAAGATCGACACCTGCGAGACGTGCCATGTCGGCATTTCCTATCGGTGTGCGGAGGTCTGCTCCCAGTCCATCCCCTGTGCCTCTTCAAACGTCGGCGGTCTCGCGACCGGCAATGCTTCAACTAACTCAGTGGGGCCCCGGCCTCCGTGCCGGGGGTGAACCAGTACCTGCTCGAGAGCCGTGAGTACTGGCTGGTGCTGGGAGGTCATCTTTGCTTGTTGCCAAGCAGATCCTCGAAAAGCGGAGATCTAGCCCTGACGCTGCTTGTGGCGCAGGTTCTCGCAGATCACCATGACCCGGCCGTTACGACGGATCACCTTGCACTTTTCGCAGATCTTCTTGACGCTCGGCTGAACCTTCACGTCTTCTGATCTCCTGTTTTGTGGCAGCCCACTACGCAGATCCGCAGCGGACGTACTTCTCCCCGACCTGGTCGGGCGGGGAAGCTTTTACTTGTACCGGTAAACGATGCGTCCGCGCGACAAGTCGTAGGGCGACAGCTCCACGACAACGCGATCTTCCGGGAGGATGCGAATGTAGTGCTGACGCATCTTTCCGCTGATGTGGGCGAGAACCTTGTGGCCGTTCTCGAGCTCAATGCGGAACATCGCATTGGGCAGCGGCTCGACTACTCGTCCCTCGACCTCGATGGCCCCGTCTTTCTTAGCCATATCCTCCGCGATCCATGTGGTTTGGCGTGCTTATTGCATCTGTTTCCGTTACCGTGGCGCCCAATGGGATCTTCACCGGCCGAAACATGAACAATCCGGATCGAATCCGGCACTGGGCACGCAGACAACCGGCACGCATAGCGCACCGTTGATCCATGTTACGGGAAATTGCTCACCAGGCCAAATGCGGTCCCCGGAGGACCCGCCCGCCCGGCGAGAATTCCGCTTCCGAACCCACCGGTCACGACTCTCGAAGGATGGTGTGCGTGCGCGCCCTGGTACAGCGAGTGACGTCCGCGTCGGTCCGAGTGGACGGCGACGAGGTGGGACGGATCACTCCCCCGGCCGGCGGCCACGGGCTGCTCGTCCTGGTCGGCGTCACCCACACGGACGACGCGGCGAAGGCGGCGGTGCTCGCGAAGAAGGTGTGGACCATACGCATCCTGGAGAACGAGCAGTCCGCTGCCGACCTCGACGCCCCGGTGCTCGTCGCCAGTCAGTTCACGCTGATGGCGGACACCCGGCGGGGCAGGCGACCGTCCTGGTCCGCCGCGGCGCCGAGGCCCGTGGCGGAACCACTGGTGGACGAGTTCACCGGCGCCCTGCGCGAGCTGGGCGCAACTGTCGAGACGGGCGTGTTCGGCGAACACATGGAGATCAGCCTCGTCAACGACGGCCCGGTGACGTTGCTGATCGACGTGTAGGCCTGTACCCGCCGGCGACCGCTACTCCGGACGCAGGGTGAGGATGCGCGGTCCGTCCTCGGTGACGGCGACCGTGTGCTCCCAATGCGCCGCACGGGTGCCGTCCGTGGTGACGACGGTCCAATCGTCCTCGAGGACAACGGTATCCGTGGTCCCGAGGGTCAGCATCGGCTCGATGGCCAGAACCGAACCGACCACCAGTTGAGGCCCCTTGCCGGGGGCTCCCTCGTTGGCGAGGAACGGCTCCATGTGCATTTCCCGGCCGATGCCGTGACCGCCGTAGCCGTCGACGATGCCGTACTTGCGGTCGTGCGCGACCTCGGCGGCGCGGGTGCCGAGTTCGATGGCGTGCGAGATGTCGGTGAGCCGGTTGCCGGGCAGCATCGCCGCGATCCCCGCCTCCATCGACAGCCGGGTGGCCTCGCTGAGCTGCTGGTCCGCTTCGATGATGTCGCCGACACCGAACGTCCACGCGGAGTCGCCGTGCCAGCCGTCGAGAATGGCGCCGCAGTCGATGGAGACGAGGTCTCCCTCGGCGAGAATGTCTTCTGCCGAGGGAATCCCGTGCACCACGCGATCGTTCACGGACGAACAGATCGACCCGCTGAACCCGTGGTAGCCCTTGAACGACGGCACGGCGCCGGCGCCACGGATGACCGACTCGGCCACCTCGTCGAGTTCGAGCGTGCTCACACCCGGCTTCGCCGCTTCGCGGACCGCGACGAGAGCCGCACCGACGATGGCACCGGCGGCCGCCATCGCGTCCAACTCTCCCGCGGTCCGGAACGGAACGACCTTGCGCTTACGCCCGAAGCCCATTACTTACCCAGCGCTGCCAGTGCGCGAGCGTTGACCTCGTCGACCTCACCGAGGGCGTCGACGGTCACCAGCTGCTCCTTGTAGTGATCGAGCAGCGGCGCGGTCTCCTCGCGGTACACCCGGAGCCGGTTGCGGATGACGTCTTCCTTGTCGTCGGCGCGGCCACGGGCCAGCATCCGCTCGACGACGACGTCCTCGTCGACGATGAACGACAGCACGGCGTCGAGCTTGGTGTTCAGCTCGGCCAGGATCGCCTCGAGCGCCTGAGCCTGGTCGACGGTCCGGGGGAAACCGTCGAGGAGGAACCCGTTGGCGGCATCCGGCTCGCCGACGCGGGCCTTCACCATGTTGTTGGTGATCTCGCTGGGAACCAGGTCCCCGGCGTCCAGGTACTTCTTCGCCTCGAGGCCGAGAGGGGTGGCCTGGCCGATGTTCGCGCGGAACAGGTCGCCCGTGGAGATGTGCGGGACGCCGAGCTTCTCGGACAGGATCGCGGCCTGGGTGCCCTTGCCTGCACCGGGAGGACCAAGGAGGACAAGTCTCACTTGAGGAACCCTTCGTAGTTACGTTGCATCAATTGACTTTCGATCTGCTTGACCGTGTCCAGGGCGACGCTGACGAGAATCAGCACGGCCGCACCACCGAAGATGCTGCTGGAGGTCTGGCTTCCGGACAGGAAGAAGTGGGGCAGCACCGCGATCAGGCCGAGGTAGATCGAGCCGGGAACGGTGATGCGGTTGAGCACGTAATTCAGGTAGTCCGCGGTGGGGCGACCCGGGCGGATACCGGGGATGAAGCCACCGAACTTCTTCATCTCGTCCGCGCGCTCTTCCGGATTGAACGTGATCGCGACGTAGAAGAACACGAAGAACACGATCAGCGCGAAGTAGATGACGATGTACACCGGGTTGTTCGGATTCACCAGGTATTCGTTGATGATCCGCTGCCACCAGCTGGGGTCGGCGGCCGACGTAGCGCCGGTGAGCTGCGCGATGAGGTTCGGCAGGTACAGCAGCGACGACGCGAAGATGACCGGGATGATGCCGGCCTGGTTGACCTTGAGCGGCAGGTACGTCGACGAACCGCCGTACATCTTGCGGCCGACCATGCGCTTGGCGTACTGCACCGGGATGCGCCGCTGGCCCTGCTCGACGAAGACCACGCCGGCGATGATGGCGAGCGCCGCGACGCAGATGATCGCGAAGATCAGTCCACCGCGACTGTCCAGGATGGCCTTGCCCTCGGACGGCAGGCGGGACGCGATACCCGAGAAGATCAGTAGCGACATGCCGTTGCCGACACCGCGCTCGGTGATGACCTCGCCAAACCACATGACGAGTGCAGCACCCGCGGTCATGACCAGCACGATGATCACGAGACCGAAGATGCTCTTGTCTGCGATGATCTCTTCCTGACATCCCTGCAGCAGCTGGCCGCGGGACGCGAGCGCCACGATGCCGGTGGCCTGCAGGATCGCCAGGGCGATCGACAGATAGCGCGTGTACTGCGTCATCTTCGCCTGGCCGGACTGGCCTTCCTTCCGGAGTTCCTCGAACTTCGGAATGACAACCGTCAACAGCTGGACGATGATGCTGGCCGTGATGTACGGCATGATGCCGATCGCGAAGATCGACAGCTGCAGCAGTGCACCGCCGGAGAACAGGTTGATCAGCGAGTAGATGCCCGCGGTATCGCCACCCGACAGCTGATCGACACACGATCGGACGTTGGCGTAGTCCACGCCCGGCGACGGGATCACGGCACCGATGCGATACAGCGCAACGAGACCGAGCGCGATGAGGATCTTCCGCCTCAGGTCCGGGGTCCTGAGGGCCGAGACGAAGGCGGAAAGCAAAGATCCTCCTGGCACGACGGTGGGGAGACGAAGTCGTAAGCAGACTTGTCCGTGAATGAACTCTAGAACTCTAACAGTGGCAACTGAACGCACAGTTGGGAGACCTGCGGCAGTGCTGCCCGTACAGCCGCAAATGGCCGCAGTACAGCGCGGGGCTGTACTGCGGCCATCTACTGGCTAGCGGTGATAGCTCACAGCTCGGTGGCGGTACCACCGGCAGCAGCGATCTTCTCCTTGGCGGAGCCGGTGAACTTGTCGACCGTCACCTGGACGGCGACAGTCAGGTCGCCGTCGCCGAGAACCTTGACGAGCTGGTTCTTGCGAACGGCACCCTTGGCAACGAGGTCCTCGACCGTGACCTGTCCGCCCTCGGGGAACAGACGGGCGATGTCGCCGACGTTGACGACCTGGTACTCGGTGCGGAACGGGTTGGTGAAGCCCTTGAGCTTGGGCAGACGCATGTGCAGCGGCATCTGTCCACCCTCGAAGGCGGCGGGCACGTTCTTGCGGGCCTTGGTGCCCTTGGTGCCGCGGCCTGCGGTCTTGCCGCGCTTGCCGCCTTCACCACGACCGACGCGGATCTTGTCGGACTTGGCTCCCGGCGCGGGGCGAAGGTGATGCAGTTTGATGGTCATGGTTAGACCTCCTCAACTGTGACGAGGTGGCGCACCACGTTGATCAGACCGCGGTTCTGCGCATTGTCCTCGCGGACAACCGTCTGACGGATGCCCTTCAAGCCGAGGGTGCGCAGCGAGTTCCGCTGGTTCTGCTTGGTACCGATGGTGCTCTTGATCTGAGTGACCTTGAGTTCGGCCATTACTTCACGCTCCCAGCCTGTGCGCGCGCACGCAGCATGCCGGCGGGGGCAACGTCCTCGAGGGCGAGACCGCGGCGAGCGGCAACTTCCTCGGGGCGCTGCAGGCCCTTGAGCGCAGCGACGGTCGCATGCACAACATTGATGGCGTTGTCGCTACCGAGCGACTTCGACAGAATGTCGTGGATGCCGGCGCATTCCAGCACGGCACGCACCGCGCCACCGGCGATGACACCGGTACCGGGGCTTGCCGGACGCAGCATGACGACGCCCGCTGCGGCCTCACCCTGAATCGGGTGCGTGATGGTGCTGCCGATCATCGGAACGCGGAAGAAGCTCTTGCGAGCCTCCTCGACGCCCTTCTGGATGGCCGCAGGAACTTCCTTGGCCTTCCCGTAGCCGACGCCGACCAGTCCGTTGCCGTCGCCCACGATCACCAGAGCGGTGAAGCTGAAGCGACGACCACCCTTGACCACCTTCGACACGCGGTTGATCGTGACGACGCGCTCGATGTGGTTCGACTTCTCGGCCGACTGTCCGCCGCGACGATCGTCGCGACCGCCACCACGACGGTCGCCGCCGCCGCGGTTGTCCCCGGTGTTGGGGCCATTCTGTCCGGCGGGTCCGCTTCCGCCGTCACGCCTCTGACGTCCCGGCATCAGGCTGTCCTTCCGTTCATGTACTCGGTCTTGGTCATCAGAACTTCAACCCGCCTTCGCGAGCTGCGTCCGCAAGGGCCGCGATGCGACCGTGGTAGCCGTGTCCGCCGTGGTCGAACACGACGGTCTCGACACCGGCTGCCTTCGCGCGCTCGGCGATCAGCTGACCGACCTTCGCACTGAGGGCCTTCTTGTCGCCGTCCGCTGCACGCACGTCGGCCTCGGTGGTCGACGCCGCAGCCAGGGTGTGGCCTGCGAGGTCGTCCACGAGCTGGACGTGGATGTGGCGCGAGGACCGGTTGACGACCAGGCGGGGACGCTCGGGCGTGCCGGAGACCTTCTTGCGGAGACGGAAGTGACGACGCACCTTCGACAGGCGACGCTTCGTGGACGCATCCTTGCCGAGCGGAATCCGCTTGGCTTTCTGGTTTGCAGTCTGGCTCATATCACTTACCCGTCTTTCCGACCTTGCGGCGGATCTGCTCACCCTCGTAACGCACGCCCTTGCCCTTGTACGGGTCCGGACGACGGAGACGACGGATGTTGGCCGAGATCTGCCCGACCTTCTGCTTGTCGATGCCCGACACCGAGAACCTGGTGGGCGACTCGACCGCGAAGGTGATGCCTTCCGGAGCCTCGATCGGGACCGGGTGGCTGTAGCCGAGTGCGAACTCGAGGTCCTTGCCCTTGAGCGCGACGCGGTAACCGACGCCGTGAATCTCCATCTTGGTGGTGTAACCGTCGGTGACACCGGTGATGAGGTTCTGAACCAGGGTGCGAGACAGACCGTGCAGCGCGCGGCTGCGACGCTCGTCGTCCGGACGGGTCACGCTGAGCGTGCCGTCGTCGTTCTTCGCAATGGCAATCGGCTCGGAGATCGTCAGGGCCAGCGAGCCCTTGGGTCCCTTGACCGTGACGTCCTGGCCGTCGATCGAGACGTCGACGCCGCCGGGGACGGTGACGGGAATCTTTCCAATACGCGACATTGTGGTGGCCTCCCTTACCAGACGTAGGCGAGGACTTCCCCGCCCACTCCTTGATTGGCCGCCTGGCGATCGGTGAGCAGGCCGGTGGACGTGGAAATGATCGCCACGCCGAGGCCGCCCAGAACCTTGGGCAGGTTGGTGGACTTCGCGTACACACGCAGACCCGGCTTGGAGACGCGGCGCACGCCGGCGAGGCTGCGCTCACGGCTCGGGCCGTACTTCAGGTCGACGATGAGGGTCTTGCCGACCTCGGCGTCTTCGGTGCGGTAGTCGGCGATGTAACCCTCGCGCTTGAGGATCTCGGCGATGTTCGCCTTGATCTTCGAGTGGGGCAACTTCACCTCATCGTGGTACGCCGTGTTGGCGTTGCGCAGACGCGTCAAGAAGTCTGCGATGGGGTCGGTCATGGTCATGAGGTTGACCTCTACCTTTCTCACAACGGTTCCCTCTGCCGTTTCCGGCGCAGGCCTATCGCGAAGTAGGTCTTACGTTTCCCGGTCCGAGGTTACGAACCGGAAGTCTGTGGGGGTGACGCCGTCGCCGTTGCGGCGACGGCGTCACCGGCTCACCAGGAGCTCTTGTGAACGCCGGGCAGCTCGCCGGCGTGCGCCATCTCACGGACGCAGATTCGGCACAGGCCGAACTTGCGGAACACCGAGTGCGGACGGCCGCAGCGCTGGCAGCGGGTGTAGGCGCGCACCGCGAACTTGGGCTTCTTGTTGGCCTTGTTGACCAATGCCTTCTTAGCCATTAGCTCAGTTCTCCTTGAACGGGAAGCCGAGGTGCTTCAGCAGGGCACGGCCTTCTTCGTTGTTGGTCGCGGTGGTCACCACGGTGATGTCCATGCCGCGCGGGCGGTCGATCTTGTCCACGTCGATCTCGTGGAACATCGACTGCTCGTTCAGGCCGAACGTGTAGTTGCCGTTGCCGTCGAACTGGTTGCCCGACAGGCCGCGGAAGTCCCTGATGCGGGGAAGCGCGACGGACACGAGACGGTCCAGGAACTCCCACATGCGGTCGCCACGCAGCGTGACGCGGGCACCGATCGGCATTCCCTCGCGGAGCTTGAACTGCGCGATGGACTTGCGTGCCTTGCGGATCTCGGGCTTCTGACCGGTGATCAGAGCGAGATCGTTGACGGCACCGTTGATCAGCTTGGCGTCGCGCGCGGCGTCACCGACACCCATGTTGACGACGACCTTGACGACGCCGGGGATCTGCATCACGTTGGCGTAGTCGAACTCGGTGTTCAGCGCAGCCTTGATCTCCTCGCGGTAGCGAGTCTTCAGGCGCGGCTGGATCTTGTTCTCAGTGGAGGTCATGTCAGATGTCCTTCCCGTTCTTCCGGGAAATCCGAACGCGCTTGCCGGACTCTTCGTCGGTCCGGTAGCCCACGCGAGTGGGGTTGCCGTCCGAGTCGACGACCGCGACGTTGGAAACGTGGATCGGGGCTTCCTGCGTGACGATGCCGCCGGAGGAAGCTCCGCGCTCGTTCGCGGAAACCGCGGTGTGCTTCTTGATGCGGTTCACGCCTTCGACGAGGACCTTGTTGGTCGCGGGGTAGGCCTGGATGACCTTGCCCTTCGCGCCCTTGTCCTTGCCGGCGATGACCAGCACGGTGTCACCCTTGTGCACCTTCATCACAGCACCTCCGGGGCGAGCGAGACGATCTTCATGAACTTCTTCTCACGCAGCTCGCGGCCGACGGGGCCGAAGATGCGGGTGCCACGGGGATCGTTGTCCGGCTTGATGAGGACGGCGGCGTTCTCGTCGAACTTGATGTACGACCCGTCCGGACGGCGGCGTTCCTTGGTGGTGCGGACGATGACGGCCTTGACGACCTCGCCCTTCTTGATGTTTCCACCCGGGATGGCGTCCTTGACGGTGGCGACGATGATGTCACCGATCCCGGCGTAGCGGCGAGACGAACCACCGAGAACGCGGATGCAGAGAATCTCCTTGGCACCCGTGTTGTCGGCGACGCGCAGCCGCGACTCCTGCTGAATCACTTACTTCTCCTTGACCTGGACTGTTGCACGGCAGATTTCCGACCCGACGTGCGCGGTCTGCACCCGTGCCCTGCGAGAGGGGCCGCCCGGGTGGGCGGCACAACGGTGGGGTTGCCGTGCGTCTGCCGCAAGGCAACCCCACCATCGTACTGGATGCATTATTCGGTTTCTTACTTGGCCTTCTCGAGGACCTCGACGAGACGCCAGTGCTTGGTCGCGGACAGCGGACGGGTCTCCATCAGCTGCACGCGGTCACCGATGCCTGCGACGCCGTTCTCGTCGTGCGCCTTCACCTTGCTGGTGCGCCGGATGATCTTGCCGTAGAGCGGGTGCTTGACCCGGTCCTCGAGCTCGACCACGATCGTCTTCTCCATCTTGTCGGAGACGACGTATCCGGTGCGGACCTTACGGCTGCCGCGCTCTTCAGTGCTCACTGCTTTTTCCTCACTCATGCCGCGTCACCTGCGTCCGGACCGACGGCCAGCCCGAGCTCACGCTCACGCAGAACGGTGTAGATGCGCGCGATCTCGTGACGGACGGTACGCAGTCGACGGTTGTTGTCCATCTGACCCGTGGCCATCTGGAAACGAAGGTTGAACAGCTCTTCCTTCGACTCACGAAGCCGGGTGACCAGCTCTTCTTCGGTGAGCTCGCGGAGCTCTGCGGCTGGGGTTCCAGTAGCCATCAGAACTGCTCCTCCCTTGTCACGATCCGGCACTTGCACGGGAGCTTGTGCATCGCGCGACGCAGGGCCTCACGAGCGATCTCCTCATTGGGGTAGCTCATTTCGAACATCACGCGACCGGGCTTGACGTTCGCGATCCACCACTCGGGCGAACCCTTACCGGAACCCATGCGGGTTTCGGCCGGCTTCTTGGTGAGGGGGCGATCCGGGAAGATGTTGATCCAGATCTTGCCGCCACGCTTGATGTGCCGGGTCATGGCGATACGAGCGGACTCGATCTGCCGGTTGGTGATGTAGGCGGGCTCGAGAGCCTGGATGCCGTAGTCACCGAAGGTCACCTGGGTTCCACCCTTGGCGGCACCCGAACGGCTCGGATGGTGCTGCTTGCGGTGCTTGACCCGCCGTGGGATCAACATGCGTCAGCCCTCCTTCTGTTCAGTCGTAGCGGGTGCATCGGCGGTGGCGGTCGCTGCGCGGCCGGCCTCGGTGCTGGTCGCGGTGGTGCCGGTGGCGCCGGAGCGACGGGGACGGCTCGGACGCTCACGCCGCGGGCGGTCGCCTGCGGGAGCAGCCACGTTGGCGGCGAGCTCACGCTTGCCACCGACGATGTCGCCCTTGTAGATCCAGACCTTCACGCCGATGCGGCCGAAGGTGGTCTTGGCCTCGTAGAGGCCGTAGTCGATGTCCGCGCGAAGCGTGTGCAGCGGCACACGGCCTTCGCGGTAGAACTCCGACCGGGACATCTCGGCGCCGCCGAGACGACCGGAGCACTGAACGCGGATTCCCTTGACGTTGGGCTGACGCATGGCCGACTGGATGGCCTTGCGCATGGCGCGACGGAAGGCGACACGGTTCGAGAGCTGCTCGGCCACACCCTGTGCGACGAGCTGAGCCTCGGCCTCGGCGTTCTTGACCTCGAGGATGTTCAGCTGGACCTGCTTGCCGGTCAGCTTCTCGAGCTCGGAACGGATGCGATCGGCTTCGGCGCCGCGGCGGCCGATGACGATGCCCGGGCGGGCGGTGTGGATGTCGACACGAACACGGTCACGCGTGCGCTCGATCTCGACCTTCGCGATGCCCGCGCGCTCCATGCCGGTGGCGAGGAGCTTACGGATGGCGACGTCTTCCTTGACGTACTCCGCGTACTGCTTGTCTGCGTACCAGCGAGACTTCCAGTCGGTGGTGATGCCGAGGCGGAAGCCGTGCGGGTTGATTTTCTGGCCCACTACTGAGCACTTCCCTTCCGGCGATTACGGGTCGATGTTCCGGTCTTCGGCAGGCTCTCCACGATCACGGTGATGTGACTGGTGCGCTTGCGGATACGGAACGCACGTCCCTGTGCACGCGGCTGGAACCGCTTGAGGGTCGCGCCCTCGTCCACGAACGCCGTGGCGACGACAAGCGTGCTCGGGTCGAGGTCGAGGTTGTTCTCGGCGTTGGCTGCTGCGGAGGCGATCACCTTGGCGACCGGCTCGCTCGCTGCCTGCGGCGCGAACTTCAGGATGTTCAGGGCGTCTTCAACCGAACGCCCGCGGACCAGGTCCACAACGCGACGCGCCTTCATCGGCGTGACGCGCACGTGGCGCGCTACTGCCTTGGCGGTCGGGTTGGCGGTTTCGGTGTTGCTCATCGCCTCTTCGCCTTCCGATCATCCTTGATGTGACCCTTGAACGTGCGGGTCGGTGCAAACTCTCCGAGCTTGTGTCCGACCATCGAGTCGGAAACGAACACGGGGACGTGCTTGCGGCCGTCGTGAACCGCAAACGTGTGGCCGATGAAGTCCGGGATGATCGTGGAACGACGGGACCAGGTCTTGATGACCTGCTTGGTTCCCTTTTCGTTCTGCACGTCCACCTTCGCGAGGAGGTGGTCATCGACGAACGGGCCCTTCTTGAGGCTGCGTGGCATCCTTCACTCCCTCCTAGCGCTTGTTCTTGCCGGTACGGCGACGACGGACAATGAGCTTGTCGCTCGCCTTGTTCTTGCGGGTGCGGCCCTCGGGCTTGCCCCACGGGCTGACCGGGTGGCGACCACCGGAGGTCTTACCCTCACCACCACCGTGCGGGTGGTCGACCGGGTTCATCACGACACCACGGACGGTCGGGCGCTTGCCCTTCCAGCGCATACGGCCGGCCTTGCCCCAGTTGATGTTCGACTGTTCGGCGTTGCCGACCTCACCGATCGAGGCGCGGCAGCGAACGTCGACGCGACGGATTTCGCCGGACGGCATACGCAGCGTGGCGTAGGTGCCTTCCTTACCGAGCAACTGGATGCTGGATCCGGCCGAGCGGGCCATCTTCGCGCCGCCACCCGGGCGGAGTTCCACCGCGTGGATGGTCGTACCCGTCGGGATGTTGCGCAGGGGCAGGTTGTTGCCGGGCTTGATGTCGGCGCCTGCACCGGACTCGACCGGTGCACCCTGGAACAGGCCCTTGGGGGCGATGATGTAGCGCTTCTCGCCGTCCGCGTAGTGCAGCAGGGCGATACGCGCGGTGCGGTTGGGGTCGTACTCGATGTGAGCGACCTTGGCCGGCACGCCGTCCTTGTCGTTGCGACGGAAATCGATCAGCCGGTAGGCGCGCTTGTGTCCGCCACCCTTGTGACGGGTGGTGATACGACCGTGTGCGTTACGTCCACCGCGTCCGTGGAGCGGGCGAACCAGCGACTTCTCGGGGGTCGACCGAGTGATCTCGGCGAAGTCCGAGACGCTCGAGCCACGACGGCCCGGGGTAGTCGGCTTGTACTTACGGATTGCCATGAGTCTTCTCGTCCTCTATGTCTCGTCAAGTCCCGGCGCTTACGCGACCGGTCCTCCGAAGATCTCGATGGGCTTGCTGTCGGCCGAGAGGGTCACGAGCGCGCGCTTGGTGTCCTTACGCTTGCCGTAACCGAACCGGGTCCGCTTGCGCTTGCCCTGACGGTTGGCGGTGTTGACGCTGGTCACGGTGACGCCGAAGATCTTCTCGACGGCAATCTTGATCTGCGTCTTGTTCGAGTCCGGGTGCACCAGGAAGGTGTAGGTGCCTTCCTCGATCAGTCCGTAGGACTTCTCGGAGATGACCGGGGCGAGCAGGATGTCGCGGGGATCGGCGATGGTGCTCACTTGCCCTCCTCCTTGTTCTCTTCCTGGGCGGTCTCGGCGGGCCCGTGGATGAACGCGTTGAGCGCCTCGACGCTGAACACGACGTCATCGCTGTTGAGCACGTCGTAGGTGTTGAGCTGGTCGGGTGCAATGGGGTGCACGCCGTCCAGGTTCTGCACGCTCTTCCAGGCCGCGATGTCCGCGCGCCCGACGACGAGCAGGACCTTCTTGCGATCCGAGATCTCGCCGAGGAAGGTGCGGGCGGACTTCGTGGACGGAGTCTGACCGGCGACCAGTTCGGTGATCACGTGGATGCGCTCGTTGCGGGCCCGGTCGGAGAGGGCTCCGCGCAGTGCGGCGGCCTTCATCTTCTTGGGGGTCCGCTGGCTGTAGTCGCGCGGCTGCGGGCCGTGGACGGTGCCACCACCGGCGAACTGCGGTGCACGGGTCGAGCCCTGACGGGCGCGGCCGGTGCCCTTCTGGCGGTACGGCTTCTTGCCACCGCCGCGAACCTCGCCGCGGGTCTTGGTGGAGTGGGTGCCCTGACGTGCAGCGGCGAGCTGCGCGACGACAACCTGGTGGAGAAGCGCGATGTTGGCAGGCGCGTCGAAGATCTCCGCGGGGAGATCGACGGTGCCGTTGGTCTTGCCGCCGGCGACCTTGACGTCCAGCGTCAGCTTGGTCGTCGATGTCTCGGTGCTGGTCATGCTCGTGCACCACCCTTCACTGCACTCTTGACGATCACGAGGCCACCCTTGCGGCCGGGGATCGCACCCTTGATCAGCAGCAGGCCGTTCTCGGCGTCCACCTTGTGAACGGAGAGGTTCTGCGTCGTGATGCGGTCGCTACCCATGCGGCCGGACATGCGCATGCCCTTGAACACGCGGCCCGGAGTGGCGCAACCACCGATGGAACCGGGGCGACGGTGAACGGCCTGCGCACCGTGCGATGCGCCCTGACCGGAGAAGCCGTGGCGCTTCATGGTTCCGGCGAAGCCCTTACCCTTACTGGTTCCGGTGACGTCGACGTAAGCGCCGTCCTCGAAGACCTCGGCGGTAAGTTCCTGGCCGACCTCGTACTCCGAGGTGTCGGCAACGCGGAGCTCCACAACGTGGCGGCGCGGGGTGACGCCGGCCTTGGCGAACTGGCCGGAAGTCGGCTTGTTCACCTTGCGCGGGTCGATGGCGCCGAACGCGAGCTGCACGGCGCTGTAGCCGTCACGCTCTTCGGTACGAATCTGGGTCACGACGTTCGGTCCGGCCTTCACGACGGTGACCGGAACGACCCGGTTGTTCTCGTCGAAGACCTGGGTCATGCCGAGCTTGGTGCCCAGGATTCCCTTGATCTTGGTATCAGTCATTGTTTTTGTCTCCGCCGCGCTCACTGAATGTTGACGTCGACGCTGGCCGGAAGGTCGATGCGCATGAGCGCGTCAACCGTCTTGGGCGTCGGGTCGAGGATGTCGATAAGCCGCTTGTGAGTACGCATCTCGAAGTGCTCGCGCGAGTCCTTGTACTTGTGCGGCGAGCGGATGACGCAGTACACGTTCTTTTCGGTCGGCAACGGCACGGGTCCAACGACGCGGGCCCCGGTACGGGTCACCGTCTCGACGATCTTGCGCGCTGACGCGTCGATCGCCTCATGGTCGTAGGCCTTGAGCCTGATGCGGATCTTCTGTCCCGCCACGCTTAGTGTCCTTTTCTTGCCGCGTTTCGTAGTCCCACCCGAGTCGGGCCGAACTACCTCGTCTGCACAGTCCCTTACCTGGGCCGCAACTGTCCGAACGCTAGGCGACCGGGACACACCCGATCCGCTGCCGCTGTTCATCTGTCATGGTTCTCCGGTACACGCGGTCGGGCGTGTCGCCCTCCCACTCATTCTCCGACCCGCAACTTTTCAGCTCTTCGGGCCGGGAACGCGTACCGGATGCACTCGTTTCGAGTGCCAGTAGGTACTGCTTCCGTCTTGCATGTGGCCGCGAGCAGGTCATTTGATCTACACCGCGACGTTTCACCCCACCTGTTTCGGGCCGCAAACGATCGCGTCCCAGACAAGGCAACCCGACCAGTATGCCGTACCGGGCAGGAGAGATCAAACCGGGCTCGATCACTCTCGCCGGTCCCCGAACTTACTTTCAAGTAATATCGGGGCATGACACCCTCGAGCCCCACTTACGCCGCCTGGCAGAAGCTCCCCGACAACGCGCTCGGACACGCGTTGTTCTCCGTCGGCATGTGCATCCGCGTCCCCTACTTCGGATCGGTGCTTCCCCGCGTCGTCGAGATGCGGCCGGGCCGCTGCGAGGTGCGGGCGCCGAAGTGGTGGGGCGTCCGCAACCATCTGGGCACGTTCCATGCGATCGCTGCGTGCAACCTCGCCGAGGCGGCCATGGGCATGCTGTCCGAGGCGACCGTGCCGTCGACCCACCGGTGGATCCCGAAGTCGATGACCGTCGACTACCTCGCCAAGGCGAACGGTCCGCTGCGGGCAGTCGCGGAACTGACGGAACTGCCGGACTTCGGCGCGATGACCGCGGGCACCGACGTGGTCGTGCCGGTGCGCATCTTCGACCGCCGTGGGGCCGAGGTGGTCCACGCCGACATCACGACGTGGGTCACGCCGCGGTAGAGCGCGAAAGGCGCATGTCGAAGCTCACATTCGGTCCGGCGGCCGCGGCGTCGACTCGAATTGCCCTGTGGCACTTCCCCGGAGCCGGAACGTCGCGGCGCAGTTGGAGCTTCGGGCGGGGCGGGATCGGTTGCACCGTGGTCGCCGGGGTCGAAGTGGTACAGACGTCCGGCATTTATCGCGGACGTGTCTCCACCCGTTACACAAGATTTCCGTCCGTGTTCCGAGGGCGGGGAGGTCTTCGCCGGTCTGCTCTGATCGCCCTCTTCGCGTGACATACTCGAGGACATGCCAGCACCTGACACCGCCGTTCTTGTCGAGGGAATCGAGAAATCCTTCGGTGACGTAGCAGCGTTGCGGGGTGTCAGCTTCGAGGTGCCCCGCGGCACAGTGCTCGGCATCCTGGGCCCCAACGGCGCGGGGAAGACCACCACCGTCAACGTGCTGTCGACCCTGCTGCGCCCCGATGCGGGCCGCGCATTCGTCGCCGGACACGACGTGGTCGAGGAGGCTGCCGACGTTCGTCGCAGCATCATGATGACGGGTCAGTACGCCGCGCTGGACGAGTCGCTGACCGGGCGCGAGAATCTCGTGCTGTTCGGTCGGCTCATGGGCCTGCCCAAGGCGTCCGCGAAATCGCGCGCCGAGGATCTGCTGACGCAGTTCGATCTGCTCGACGCGGGTGACCGGAAGGTGTCCGGGTATTCGGGCGGTATGCGCCGGCGCGTCGACATCGCCTGTGGCCTCGTGATCCGTCCCGAGGTCGTGTTCCTCGACGAGCCGACGACCGGCCTCGACCCCCGCAGCCGCCAGGGCGTGTGGTCTCTCGTGTCCGCGCTCAAGGAGCAGGGCATCACGATCCTGCTGACGACGCAGTACCTCGAGGAGGCCGACCTCCTCAGCGACAACATCGTCGTGATCGACAAGGGCACGGTGATCGCCGAGGGCACGGCAGACGAGTTGAAGGCCCGGACCGGCGGAAGCTACTGCGAGGTCGTCCCGGTCAGCCTCGACGACCTGCCACGCGTCCGGGAGATCCTCACGAGCCTGTGCCCACCCGGCCGGGTCATCGAGGAAGGCACCGACCGGTTGTCGATTCCCGCCGAGCACGGCGCCCAGACCCTCGCCGAGGTTCTGCGCCGACTCGACCTCGCCGGCGTCACGCTCGCCGACATCGCCCTTCGGCGCCCGTCCCTCGACGACGTGTTCCTCTCACTCACCGGCCACGTCCGCGTCGACGAGAGCCTGCCGTCGTGACGGCGCCCGCCCAGCTCGGATTCGAGCGCACCCTCGAAGGCAAGCACCGGCGGCCGCATCCGTCGAGCGTCCAGCAGTGGATTGCGCTGTCCCAGCGGAATCTGCACACGATGTGGGTGTTCGGTCAGTTCTTCATCGCAGTGCTGGCGCCGTTGATCTTCACCATCGGGTTCTATCTGCCGCTGCGTCTGGTGATGAAGTTCCAGGGCATCGATTACGCGCAGTTCGTCATGCCGATCATCGTCCTGCA
Source organism: Rhodococcus sp. USK10 (assembly GCF_019378875.1). Taxonomy (NCBI): domain Bacteria; kingdom Bacillati; phylum Actinomycetota; class Actinomycetes; order Mycobacteriales; family Nocardiaceae; genus Rhodococcus; species Rhodococcus sp. USK10. The sequence goes on along the minus strand of NZ_CP076048.1, from coordinate 7,465,552 downwards.
GGCCATGGCGTTCACCGCGATCTCGGCGGCACACCGCGCGGCCACCGAGGCGTCGAACGGCATGAATTCCCGGTTCCAGACGATGCCGGTCAAGGCGGCGGTCCCGCTGACGGCGCGCATGACCGCGTGCCTCGTGCACTCGACGATCTCACTCGTCGCCGCGATCGGCTACGGATACGCGATCGGCTTCCGGTTCTCCGGCGGACTCGGGCTGACCGCGGCGTTCTGCGGGCTGGCGATGCTGATCGGGTTCACGCTCACGACGGGCGCCGACGCCCTCGGCACTCTCACCCGCAGCCCCGAGGTCACCAGTCAGGCGCTGACGCTCCCCCAGCTGATTCTCGGCATGTTCTCCTCCGGTTTCGTTCCGGTGACACAGTTCCCCGAGTGGGCGCAGGGCTTCGTGCGCAATCAGCCCATCTCGCAGTTCTCCACGTCCATGCGTGCCATGACGGACGGCACGATCACGTTCCACCAACTGACACCCACTCTGCTGTGGTGCGGCGGGCTGGCGCTGGTCTTCATTCCGTTGTCGATCTGGTCGAATGTGAGGCGCGGATGACCACCGAGTACCGATCCGACACGCCGGCGACGGTGACGTTTCCCGAGGTGATCGAACCCCACGCGGAGAACTCCCTCGCCGCGCTGTTCTCGCACAGCCTGCTGCAGACCAAGCGCCTTCTGCTTCGCTGGGCCCGGGACCCGTACACGATGCTGCAGGCGATCGTGTACCCGTCGCTGATGTTGCTGATGTTCTGGGCGGTGCTCGGGATCTCGATCACCAAGGCCACCGGCGTCAACAGCGTTTTCGGGACCGTTCCGATGATCACGCTCGTCGGCGCGATGTTCGGTTCCATCGCGGGCGGCCTGTCGTTGAAGAAGGAATGGGCGGACGGGCTCCTGAGCCGGTTCTGGGTGCTGCCCGTGCACCGCGCGTCGGGCCTGCTCAGCCGTCTCATGGCCGAATCCGTGCGGATCGTGCTCACCACCGTGCTGATCATCGCGGTCGGTTTCGCCATCGGATTCCGTTTCAACCAGGGCATTCTCGCCGGCATCGCGCTGATGCTGCTCCCGCTGCTGTTCGGCGTGAGTTTCGCGACGATGGTGACGGCCCTTGCCGTCAACGCGGCGAAGGCGCCGCTCGTCGAAATCCTGTCGCTGCTGTGCACTCTGCTGCTGTTCTTCAACTCCGGATTCGTGCCCACCGGCGCCTACCCCACATGGCTCCAGCCGTTCGTGGAGAACCAGCCGATGTCCTGCGCGATCGACGCGATGAAGGGACTGTCGATGGGCGGTCCCGTCGCGGAACCTCTGTTGAAGACGATCGCGTGGTCGGTCGCCGGGTTGCTGATATTCACCTACCCCGCAGTGCGCGGCTATCGCCGGGCCGCGGGCACCCCGGCGTAGCACCCGCACTCGCATCGTGCGGGTTCAGAAGACTCTCCTCGGCTCGTGCACGGACCTAGCGTGGGGTGTGCCCCGTCAGCGGGGGTTCGATGACCAGCGGATCGTCCGCTGCGGGTGGTCCGTAGACACCGCCGTTCCTGGTCGCGTTCTCCTGTCCGAGGTCGTCGGGCCGTGGGACGTTCACGGCGCCGCGCTGCTCGAGGTACTGCTGCGACTGGCAGGTCCAGTCCAGGGCCGGCGTGCTCGGTTCCGCGTCGGTCACCAGACGGCGGGGGGCGTCGTACACGCACATCGGCCCCTGCGTTCCGACGAGGAGCAGGTCGGCGAGCCCACCCTTCTCGATCGACGCGATCTTCGGTAGCGCGCCGGGCATGATGGTCAGGCCGTACTCGAGGGAGGGGGTCCGGTCGCCGAGGATCTCGGTGGGGAGAACCAGATTCGCCATCAGGGCGCCCAGGGAGTCGCGGTTACCCGACAGCAGTGCGTCGAGGCTCGCCATCGTCTGCGGCGACCGTCCGAGCAGGTCTACGAGCGCGGAGTCGTCGGCGCGTAACTGTTCGAGCACGCTGCGCGCGGTGCTCGCCGATTCCGGCAGGGCGGCGGTGAGGCCGTCCACCGTGTCCAGGAGCGGCATACCCTTGTTCACGATGGCCGACAGTGCGTCGGTGCGGGTTTCGAGGGTCCGGGCGATCTCGGCGGAACCGTCGAGCATGTTCTGCAGGTCGGGTCTCGTGCCTCCGAAGGCGGTGCCGAACGTGTCCGCGAGCGAGGACAGGGCGGTGACGTCCATCGAGTTCACGAGGTCCGTGGTCTGTACGAGCGTCGCGTCGAGCGATCGCGGAATCCCCTCCTGCGGGACGTCGATGAGGTCCCCGTCGGCGAGGTACGGCGGGTCCGCGCTGTCGGGCATGATGTCGAGCGCCTGGATTCCGATCGCGTTCTCGGTGGTGATCTTCGCGGTCGACCCGGCGGACACCTGTGTGCCGGGATGCAGTTCGATGCCGAGGACGATGCCGGTCCCCTCCTCGTTCACGTCGACGGAGCTGATCTTTCCCACCCCGACTCCCCGGTAGTTGACGGATGCGCCCTGCGCGAGACCGGCGGCGTGGTCGAGGCGGGCGGTCAGATGAATGGGGTCTCCGAACGTGTCCGGGCCGGTGACGTACCGCAGCCCGAACAGGATCGCGGCGACCGAGATGACGAGGAACAGCACCAGCTGCGCCACGACGTGGCGTGTCATCATCGGACGCCTCCGCCGAGTACCTCGGGCAGCGTGCGGGCTTCGGGCACCGAGAGCGGGGCCGAGCCGGTGAGCAGTTTCGCGATGACGGCGGTGACGTCGAACGTGCCGTCGAAGGTCGTGTAGTCACCGGGTGTGGCCGCGGCGAATCCGCCGAGGAACGTCGCCACCGAGTTCAGGGTGGGGGCGAGTTCCGACTCGAAGCCGTCGAGAGCGGCGAGCACGGTCCCGGCGTCGCCGATCTCGGTCGACAGTGCGGGTCCGGCACTGCCGAGGAGGCGTTCCGCCTCGCGGCTGAGCCGGGACGCCTCCCCCATCAGTGCGGTGATCTGATCTCGTTGCGACACCAGGAGATCCACCACCGGCGCCAGGTCGGTCATCGCCCGGTCGAGGACCGGTTGGCCGGCGGCGAGTTCCGCCGCGAACGCGTTGGACGCCACCATCGCCCGGTCGAGTTCGTCCCGGTGGTCGTCGACGACGCCCAGCGTGTCGTTCAGCATGTCCACCAGTTCCCGGATCTTGTCGGAGCGTCCGGTGAAGGCGACGGTCAATTCGTTCATGATGGCGTGTATCTGATCGATGCCGCTGCCGTTGAGCACCGTGGCCAGCGCAGCCAGTCCGCTCTCGATGTCGGGGCCGCGCGACGTCTGCGACAGCGGGAGCACGTCGCCCTCGCTCATCGGTCCGCCCGCCGCGTCGGCGACGTCGAGTCGGATGAAGGGATTGCCGAGGGCCGTGGGCAATTCGATGCGTGCCGTCGCGTCCCGCGGAATCGGGACGTCGTCACGGATCCGCATCTCGACCTCTGCGGTGAAATCCCGGGTCGACACGTCCGAGACACGGCCCACCACATCCTGTCCCACCCGGACCTCGACGCCGGGCACGACACGGTCGACGCCGTCGAACTGCGCGGTGATCTCGTAGGACCGACCGTCCGGTGAGCGGCCCACCGACAGTTCCTGCAGGCTCAGCGAACACCCGGCGGCCGGCAGCGTCGCGCCGATGATCAGCGCCGCCGTCAGCGACGTCGTTCTCGTGCGGATCGTCATCGTCCTCCGACCATGAGTTCGCGCAGCCCGAACGGGTCGGACATGCTGGGCGGAAACTGAATCGGGTTGGTGATTCCCGCTCCACGGCAGAGGATCGGATCCACCACCGCGCAGAGCGGGGACGTCGGCTCGGCCTGCGCCAGGTTGGTGGAGATGTTCAACCGGATGCGGGCACGCTGGTCGGGAGTGACCGCGCGCTGGATGTTGTCGATCAGCAACGGCACCAGGTCCATGATCTCGGCGAGGTCGGTGTCGTGTTTCTGCAGCACTTCGCTCACCCCCGCCAGATCGTCGATGCCGGCGGCGATGTCGCCGCCCCGGGCGGACACGAGTTGGTCGATCTGATTCAGCAAGGCGGACAGCTGATTCACCGTGTCGCCGATCGCGAACTGCTGCCCGGCGAATTCGTCGCCGATGGCGGTGAGCGAACCGGCGAGGGAGTCGACCTGCGCCTGACGTGCCGAGATCGCGTTGACGAGAATCTCGAGGTTGTCGACGAGCGCTCCGACGTCCGCGCTGTTACCCGCGATCACCGAACTCGCCTGCGACAGTGTGCGGATGGCGTCGTTCATCGCGGGACCGAGCCCGTCCGTGGACGCCGCGGCTGCCGAGATCGCGGCGCCGGCGTCGCCGCCGTCGGGGCCGAGTGTCTTGACCACGGTGTCGACGCTGTCCATCAGCTGGTCCCAGGTGATGGGCGAATGACTGCGTTCGGGAGGAATGGTCTGCCCGCTCTCCAGCACCGGACCGCCGGTGTACGCGGGACCCAGTTCGACGAAGCGCTCCCCGATCGCGGAGGACACCAGCACGTACGCGTTCGCGTCGGCGGGCACCACGACGTCGGACGCGATCGACATCGTGACCATCACCGTCGCACCTCGCGGTTCGACGGACTCGACGGTGCCGACGGGCACGCCGAGCACGGTCACCTCGGTGCCGGGGAACACGCCGTTGACGTAGGCGAACTCGGAATGGACCACGGTGGAAGAGGTGCGGAAGATGAGCAGCCACCCGGCCACGACGATCGCCGTCACGAGGGCGAGTGCGCCGCCGATCCCGGCGATCCGGCGTGCGGTGCCCGCGTTCACGAGCACCCCGTGATCAGTCCGACGACGCAGAGCAGGTTGTCGGCGATCACGGCCGACGGCGCCGACACGTCGGCCCAGTCTCCGTTGCCGGTCGCGTTGACGAGCGCCCTCGCGGCCGGTGCGCCCGTGGTGAGCAGTGCGTCGAGGTTGGTGAGGTTCGCGTCGAGTCGTTCCGTCACCTGCCGCGCGTTCGCGAGCAGTGCGTCGAGTTCGGCGGTGTTCTCCCCCAGGAACTGGGACGCCTGCGCGATGAGAGCCCGGAGGTCGTCGACCATCCGGTGGATGGCTTCGCGCCGGGTGGCGAGTGTGGTCATCACGACGTCGGCGTTGCCGAGCAGGGTGGTGAGCTGATCCTGCTGACCGACCAGCACGTCGGTGAGGGTTCGTGAGCTGTCGAGCAGTTGCGTGACCTGATCCGCGTTCTTCGCCAGGATCGCGGACGCCGCACTCACCCCCGACAGCGCCTCCCGGTTGAGTGTCGCGTCCTGTGGCATCGTGTCCGTCACCACGGTGAGCATCTTCTGCAGTCCGCCGAGGTCGAGGTCGTCCGCCGCCTCGATCGCGGACGAGCCGATGTCGTCGAGCGAGTACGGAACGCTGGTGCGGCTCAGGGGAATCACCCCGTCGTCGCCCAGGTCGCCGGGCCCCGACGGTGACACGTCCAGGTACCGCTTGCCGAGGATGGTCGACAGCTTGACGCCTGCGGACGTCGTCGACCCGAGGTGACGCGCGCCGTCGAGCCGGAAATGCACGACCACGTGATCGCCTGCCAGGTCCACCGCGGTCACCCGGCCGGCGGGCACCCCGGCGACGTACACGTAGTCGGAATCGGTCAGGCCCGCGGCGTTCGCGAGTTCGGCGGTGTAGCCGTCGGTTCGCACACTGAAGCTCACCCGCGGGATCACGAGAACCAGGGCCAGCGCCAGCGTCGCGGCGAGGATTCCCACGATTCCGACGATCAACGGGTCGACGGGCCGCACCCGCTGGTTTCCGGCCAGCGCGTCCCAGACGTCGCGCGCCTTCGCGGTGACACTCATTGGCAGTACCTCGAATGCAGGTCGGGACCGAGGGCGCCTTCGCGACCGTCGACGTTGACGATGAAGGTGCACAGGTAGATGTTGAGCCAGGAACCGTAGGAGCCCGAGCGGTCGACGGACGAGAAGAACTGCGGCATGGCCACCATCAGGTGATCGAATTCCGGGTCGGCACCGACCATCGCCCCCGTCAGAGATTCGAGTCGGTTCACCGTGCGTCCGAGTTCCGGAACCCGCCCGTCCACGATCTGCAGCGCCGAGCGGCTCACCGCCGCACTCTGATCGAGAGTGTCCATGAGAACCTCGTTCTTCTCGGCGAGCATCCCCGTGAACTGGGTGAGGCTGTCGACGAGGTGCGACAGTTCCGGACCGCGGGCCGCCGCCGTTCCCACCACCACCTCGAGGTTCGCGATGAGATCCCCGATCAGCTGATCGTGATTCGCGAGGTTGCCGGTGACGTCCGCGACCCTGCGCAGCAGCGTTTCCATGCTCGTCTTCCGGCCGTCGAACACGGCGACGACCTCGGTGGCGAGTTCGTTGACCTGCTTCGGGTCGATCGCGTCGAACAGTGGCTTGAATCCGTTGAAGAGACTGGTGAGATCGAGTGCGGGCGACGTCCGGTCGAGCGGAATCGTGTCGCCCTCCGCGAGGGTGCCCTCGTCGCCCGGCGACCCGGCCGCGAGATCGAGATACCGGATCCCGAGCAGGTCGCCGTACCGGATCGCGACGGTCGTGTCGGCGGGAAGAGTCTGATCGCGCTGTACCTCGAAATTCACCAGGGCGGTTGCGCTTCCGGCATCACCGTCGACGATGTCGACCGAAGCCACCCGTCCCACCCGCACACCGGCGATGGTGACGTCGCTGCCGGGAGTCACCCCCTGGGCGTCGGTGAACAACGCCTTGTAGGCGACGGTCGGTCCCTCCACCGGCACCCGCAGTGTGTTCATTACGAGGACCGCGGAGAGAATTCCGAAGACGGCAAAGACCGCCAGTTTGATTGCCGAGTTCCGGACGCTCATCCTCCGCCACCGCCCCCGCAGTTCGGTCCGTTCAGGCCGGGGTACCGCGGGCAGTCGGACGAGGTGTAGGGCCGTGGGTTGGACAGGTCGGCGGCGACCCGCACCGCGAACTTGCCGGTGGAAAAGACCGCGGCGCCGGCCTCACCGAACGGACCCGCCTCGTCCATGGTCGCCCGCAGCAGGTCGGACTTGCCGGCCATGGTGCCCAGGGTCGGTGAGACGTTCAGTGCCACCGCGATCATGTTGTCCGCGTTCTGCTCCAGGACGTCGCCGGTATTCCTCGACACGACGAGGGAGGCGGCGAGGAAACCGGTGAAGCTGTCGGTGTTCTCGACGAGAGTGTTGGACAGCGACACCGCCGCGTTCATGGTCGCGAGGACGTCGGGTGCGGCCGTCGCCAGCTGTTCGCTGATCCGGGCGATCTGCGGCGCGCGCTCCGCGACGGAGTCGACGAGAGGCGCGGTCGACTGCGCCACCGTGTGGAGGCTGTCGATGGTCTGCCCCAATTGTTCACCGCGCCCGCGCAACGCGTCGGCGACCGCGCTCAGCGCGGCCTGCATCTGCTCGGGCTTCACCCGGGACACCAGGTCGTAGACCTTCGAATACAGGTCGTACATCTGGACGGTCTCGGCCGACGTGTCGGGTTGCAGCCGGGCACCGGCCTCGAGCCGCGCTCCGCCGGTTCCCGCGGTGGACACCAGCTCGACGGTCTGGTCGCCGAACAACGTGCGGGGCACCACCCGCACCTGGACGGACGCCGGGATGTGCTGCATCTGTTCGGGGCGGAGACTGATGTCCATGCCCGTCTCGTCCTGTCCGGGGTCGACGCTCGACACGGTGCCGACCGTCGCGCCCTTGTACGACACGGTGGTGTGCGCCTTCACCGCGCCGGCGTCCGCCGGAAGCGTCGCCGTCACCACGGGGTCGGTGACGATCGCGCCGGTGCCGAAATTGACCAGCAGCGCCGATCCGAGCGCCAGGACCGCCACTCCGATCACGCCCCGCACCGCGAGGGCGCCGTTGCCCGGACCTCCCGGGCGACCGCGCATCACGGCAGCCCCAGGGCGGGGGCGGACGGGACGAGGCCCCACAGCGTGAGGGTCAGCAGCAGATCGACGATGCCGATGGCGAGGATGCTGGTGCGCAACGCACGCCCGGCCGCCCGGCCGACGCCCTCGGGCCCGCCGTACGCGTGGTACCCGTACGAGCAGTGCACGAGCGCGATGATCGTCGCGAACACGATCGCCTTCACGAACGAGTACGCGACGTCGGTGGGGGTGAGCATGAGATGGAAGTAGTAGTCGTAGGTTCCGGCCGACTGCCCGCTGAAGGTGACGATCACCAGTCGCGAAGCCAGATAGGACGACAGCAGTCCCACGACGTACAGCGGCACCACACAGATCAGGCACGAGACCAGCCTGGTGCTCGCGAGGAACGGCAGCGACGGGATCGCCATCGCGTCCAGCGCGCTGATCTCCTCCGAGATGCGCATGGCGCCGAGCTGTGCGGTGAACCCCGTGCCGACCTTCGCGGCGAGCGCGATGCTGGCGATCACGGGCGCGAGTTCACGGGTGTTGAGGATCGCGGACAAGAGCCCGGACAGCGAACCCATGCCGAGCAGGTCCAGTCCGCGCAACCCCTCGATGCCCACCTGCGTCGCCGCGACCGCGGACATCGCGAAGACGACGCCGATCGCTCCGCCGCCGGCGAGCAGGGTCGCACCGCCGAAACTGATGTCGCCGATCTGCCGCATGATGTGCCGCCAGTACTTCACGACGGCGAGGGGAACTGCGGCGATCACGCTGCCGTAGAACGTGAATTCCCGGCCCAGTCCCGTCATCAGCCCGAGGGGCTGACGGACCCTGGCCCGCACCCAGTGCGCTGCGGGCCATCGGGTACTCACGACCATCAGTAACCACCTACGGGGACGACGAGAACGGAATAGAGCTGACTGAGCACGGTATTGACGATGAACACGAGGATGAAGGCCAGCACCACGGCCTCGTTGACGGCGTCGGCGACACCGCTGGGTCCGCCCTTCGCATGCAGGCCCTTGAAACTGGCGACGAGCGCCGACGTCACCGCGAACGCCATCGACTTGACGAGGGCGACCACGAAGTCCGACAGCCGCGTGTACTGGGACAGCGCCGCGAGAAAGCTTCCCGCCGAACTGTTCTGGACGACCACCTGGAACAGGAAGCACGCCGATACTCCGACGGCGGTGACCATGGCGCAGAGTGCGACGCCGACGAGCACCGCCGCGAGCACCCGCGGAACCACGATCCGTTCGATCACATCGAGTCCGAGGACCTCCATGGCCTCGACCTCTTCGCGGATCGTGCGGGAGCCGAGGTCCGCGCAGATCGCGGATCCGCCGACCCCGGCCAGCATCAGCGCACAGACCAGCGCGGACGCCTGCCCGACGATCACGAACCCGACGACCGCCCCCGTGTACCCCTCGGCGCCGAGCTGACCGGCGAGGCTGCCGATCGTGACGGCGATGAGGACTCCGATGGGGATCATCAGCAGCAGGGCCGGCGCCGACGTGACCGAGGCGATCCGCCACGCCTGGTCCAGCAGTTCCCGCCAGGCCAGTTTGCGCCGCACCAGAACTCGTACGGCGGCCACCGTCGTCGCGATCGAGAACCCGATGAGCGCACCGACTTCGTTGGCGAAATGGCTGACGGGCCCTTTTGCGGGTGGCAGCTGGAATGTCACGCGGTCCTCCCCCGGTGCCGGTCACCCGCGATCGGTGACCGGCGTCGAGCAGTATGGGAATCGGGGTCAGACGACCGCGACGTCGTTCGCGCCGTAGGCTTTTCGAAGCTCACCCTTGACGACCTTCCCGCTGGCGTTCCGCGGGAGGGCGTCGACGACGACGACGTCCTTCGGATGCTTGTACCGGGCCAGTTTGCCTTCGAGCCACGCGGCGAGTTCGTCGACCGTCAGATCGTCTCCGTCGTCGTCGAGCGCCACGATCGCGACGGGCACCTCGGTCCATTTGGGGTGGGGCCTGCCGACCACGGCGGCCTCCCGGATCCTCGGATGCCCGAACAGGACGTTCTCCACCTCGGCGCAGTAGATGTTCTCGCCGCCGGAGATGATCATGTCCTTCTTGCGATCCACCACGTAGACGAAGCCTTCCTCGTCCTGCCGCACCAGGTCGCCCGAGTGGAACCATCCGCCGGCGAACGCGTCCGCCGTCGCGGCCGGGTTCTGCCAGTAACCCTGCATCATGGTCGGGCCGCGGTACACGATCTCGCCGACGGTGCCGGGGGCGACGTCGTTCATCTCGTCGTCGACGATCCGCGTCTGGATGGTCGGGACAGGCTTGCCCACCGAGCCCAGCTTGCGGATCGCGTCGTCGCCGTCGAGCACGCACGTGATCGGGGACATCTCGGTCTGCCCGAACACCGCCACGACGAGAGCCTTCGGGAACGTCTGCGCCATGGCGCGCAGCACGGTGTCCGATGCGGGTGCGGCGCCCCAGCTGATGACGCGGAGGGCGAGGTCGCGGCCCGCGGCGGTGGGATCGGCGCACACGGCCTGCCACTGCACCGGAACGAGGAACACCGTCGTGATGCGCTCGCCCTCCCACACGTCGAGCATCTCGGTGGGGTCGAACGCCTTGAGGGGGTGGATCACGGTGGTGGCGCCGAGCATCAGCATCGGGGCCACCGAACCGAGAGCGGCGACGTGGAACACCGGGGACGCGAGGAACCCGACGTCGTCGCCCCTGTCGTAGCGCATCGCCCGGATGCAGGTGATGGACTGCCCGACCATGTTCGAGTGCGACAGCACCGCACCCTTCGGCGTTCCGGTGGTGCCGGAGGTGTAGAGGATGAGCGACGGGGTGTCCTCCGGCAGGTCGACGGGGGCGAAGGCCGGACCGCCTTCCGCGACGAGGTCCTCGTAACCGAGAGCGTCGCCCTCGGTGTCCGCGCCCATGACGATCGCGAGGCCGAGATCGGGAACATCCTGCCGCACAGCGGAAACGAGGGGTGCCAGCGCGGGCTCGGTGAAGACGGCTCGGGCACCCGAGTCCCGGGCGATGAAGGCCACCTCGGGCGGTGTCAGGCGGAAGTTGACCGGGACCGCGATCGCGCCGAGCGCGTTGATCGCGAGCACCGCCTCGAAGAATTCGGTGCGGTTGAGCGTGAGCAGCAGGACGCGGTCGCCGAAGTTCACCCCACGCCGGGAGAGCGCGCCCGCGAGGGCTTGCGAGCGCTCGTGCAGTTCGCGCCACGACGTGCCCTGCCCGAGATGGCGGAACGCGGGATGGTCGGGCTTCGTCTGCGCGTGGGTGGCAACCCAGTTGTTCCAGTGGTTGCGGCGGGATTGCAGTGGCTGCGTGAGCGGCTCGCTACGTGATGACATGTGGTGGTGGTCCCTTCGCTGTACTCGAGTTCGCCCCTCGGGCCCCACACGGAGGCTGTGACGAGTATTACAGATGTCGACGTCGATCGGAACAGTCTTGTTAACCGCAATTCGCATCAGCTTCGAAAGTTCGGAGCACGTTTCGTGAGCATCGCCGCGACCCCTTCGGCAAAGTCCGGCGACTGGAGCAATTCGGTCTGGCCGGCCTTCTCGCGGCTCAGCGCCCGGTCCAGTTCCGTCAGCGTGGTCGCGGTGAGAGCCTGCTTGGTCAGCGCGACAGCCCGCCTCGGACCACGTGCCAGCCTCGCCGCGACTGCGTCGACGTGGGCCGCGAGGTCGCCCGCCGCGAGCACACCGGCGATCAGGCCCTCGTCCGCCGCCCGGTCGGCGGGCAGCCGTTCGCCGAGCAGCGCCATCCGGGTGGCCCTGGCCCTGCCGATCGAGGCGGCGATCAACGCACTGGATCCGCCGTCGGGCATGAGCCCGACGTTGACGAACGCGAGGAGCAGGTACGCGCTTTCGGCGGCGTACGTCAGGTCCGCCGCCAGGGCGATGGACGCCCCGACCCCGACAGCCGCGCCGCCCACCTGGGCGATCACCGGGATCGGGAGGTCGACAATCGCGCGGATCACGCGATTGGCGGAATCCATCACCACCTCCGGCGACGCCGCCCGGCCACCCGCAGTGGCCGCCGCCGCGAGATCCGCGCCGGTGCAGAATGCCGCGCCCGCACCCGAGAGGACGACGACGCGGACGGCGGGATCCGCCGCCGCGCCTTCGAGCACGTCGCCGAGTGCGGTCATGTGAGCCAGATCGAGCGCATTCATCCGGCCGGGCCGATCGATCGTGATCCGGAGGATCCCGCCGTCCACGACCACCCGGAGACCGCCGGCTGCGACGGCGGGGATGGTCGACAGTTGCCGTGGTGCACTCATGAAGCCAGTACCTCCGAGGGAATCGACCTGCGAGGCCGGAAAGGCGGGGCTATGGAAGAAGCCATTGCCGCACGCGAATTGCTGTTAACTTATTGGTGTCGTTCGGTACGTGTCAATACCTCTCGGAACACATTCCGCACTGTCTTGCTGGTGATTCATCGAGACGCCGGGCGAACACCCCGGTGCGCGGGGACCATCCGAGGCTCATCGGTGCGGGAGTCTCGGTTAAGATGACCGGCAGAGGAACTGGCAGACGACTGCCCACTACTGGAGGTGACCGTGGCCCGGACCAGCACGGCGGCCGGTGCCGCCACCGACCGGCCGATCCGCCGCCGCCCCAAGAATCGCAAGGCCCAGATCGCGAACGTCGCAGCCGAAGCCTTCAGCGAGCGCGGCTACCATGCGGTCGGTGTCGACGAGATCGCCGCCACCATCGGCATTTCCGGCCCCGCTCTGTACCGGCACTATCCCAACAAGTACGCCCTGTTCGTCCACGCCGCGACGACGACGGCCGACGCGCTCCAGGCCACCGCGGACGGCGCACTCGACGGCGTCGCCGAACGCGAACCCGGCGACCGCCTCGAACACCTGATCGCCGCCCTCGTCGCCAACAGCATCGAGAACCGCAAGATCGCCGGACTCTACCGCTGGGAGGGCCGGTACCTCGAGGCCGAGGACCGTAAGCGGATTCGTGCCGTCTTCGTGCACGTCACGCAGTGCGTGGCCGCGCCGCTGCGCGAGATCCGCCCCGAACTCACGGCCGTCGACGCGACGACGCTGGGGGCGTCGACGCTGAGCGTGATCGGCAGCATCAGCGCACACCGGACCACCCTCGCCACCCGCAGACTCGACACGCTCCTGAAGTCGGCGTGCGGGTCGATCCTGAACGCGACACTCCCGCCCGCCGTCCCGAATGCGGGCAAGGCCGCCGTCAGCACGGTACGGGGACTGGCCGTGACATCCAAGCGCGAATTGCTGATAAACGAGGCCGTCAAGATCTTCGACCGGCACGGCTACCACGACTCGAGCATCGAGGAGATCGGCGCCGCCGCCGGCATCAACGCGTCGAGCGTGTACCGCCACTTCCCCAGCAAGGCAGACCTTCTGGCGTCGGTGTTCTACCGCGCGTCCGACCGGCTGGCCGTGGCCACGTCGGCGGCTCTGTCCACCGCCACCGACCCCGAGGACGCCCTCCGCAAGCTCGCCGAATCGTACCTGGAACTGTCGTTCGGGAACCCGGAAGTGCTGTCGGTCTACTTCGCGGAGATCGGGAACCTCCCGAAGAACGAGCGCGCCAACCTCCGTAACGTGCAGCGCCTGCACGTGGAGGAGTGGGTCCACCTGGTGACCGCCGCGCGGTCCGAACTCTCGGCGCCCGAGGCACGGTTCCTGGTGCACGCGGCGCTCGGACTGGTTCTCGACATCGGCCGACTGGTCCACTTCGACACCCGCGAGGAGTCGCGCGCCCGTCTCCACACCCTGATGACGGCCGTGCTGCTGGGACATTGAGCCCGGCCCGGGCGGTGACTTGAGCCCGTGTCCCTGAGCGAATCGCCCAGGGACACCGTTCTCATGCGGCCCGTCGGCGATATCCCTTTAGCGTGTCGTTGTCCGCGCCGAGATCGCGCGGGCTGTAGCCCACCGGGTATCCGGGGTAGGTCCGGTTGCGCGGATCGCGGGCGGCCTTCGATTCCCGCCGTGGCGGCAGGAGCCGCACGAACCGAGCCCGGATTCGCAGCGCACGTCGGGACGCGCCCTGCAACCAGTGCGGCGCTGCGGGAAACCCGAACGCCGCCAGCATCATCGGGTCGAGGAGGGCGTAGACCCCCTGCGCGACGAGCGGCCGCAGTGGCGCCGGAAACCAGGAACAGAACAGATTCAGCGTGTAGGTGCCGACCCGATGGTTGTCGGCGGTGTACCGGAAGTGCTTCCGCTCGTACTCGGCTTTGAACCGGTAGAAGTCCTCGAAGGTCTCGGGGATGTTCCTGATCCCCATGCGAACCCCCACCTGACGGTAGAACTGGAAGCACGCAAGACGCTCGTTCGGGGTGAGCCGCCGCCACCCGAAGCGGTCCATCCAGTCGATCGGCTCATAGATGAAGGTGGTCAGCACGTACAGCATGTCGTCGTTGTCGATGTCGTACTTACCGTGCATGCGGTTCACGACGCGCAGCGACTCGATGCCGCGTTCGGAGTCGTAGCCGTGCTCGACGAGTTCGGCCATCAGCAACGCGGTGTCGTCGTACCGCTTCTGCGGTCGCTTCTCGAACTCACCGGTGCGCTGCAGCAGTTCTGAAATCGTGGGGACGCAATACGTTCGGAACAGCGCGAACTCGAGGGACCGCTGGTAGTCCCACGGAAACTCGTAACCGGCCGTGATGCGATGGATCTCCTGGTGGTCCAGGACCGGGTCGAGTTCCTCGATCCGGCGCTGCCAGCCGTGCCTGCCCCGCGGAACCCCGCCCGGCGTGGTCTTCGTCAGCATGTGAATACCCTCCCGCGATCAGCGTCCGTGCCGGTTCTTCAACATCCAGGCGGAAATCTTCATGTCCCGCGACTTGCGCTGCATGGTCAGCAGATTCAGCGGCGCCGCGAACTTCTGCCTGGCGATGGACTTGACCCGGCTGAATTCCCGCAGCCCGTCCGCCCCGTGAATGCGGCCGAAACCCGAGTCTCCGACACCGCCGAACGGCAACGCCGCGACACCGGCGAATCCGAGCACCGACCCGATCGTCACGACGCCTGCCCTGAGCTTCTCGGCGGCCTGCATCGCCTTGGTCGCATCCTTGGTGAAGATGGACGCGCCGAGACCGAACGTCGTGCCGTTGGCCTTCGCGACCGCCTCGTCGAGGCTCGCGACCTTGTTGACGACCACCGTGGGACCGAACGTCTCCTCGCGGATCGCGGTGCTGTCCTCGGGAACGCCGGTCAGCACGATGGGCCCGACATACCCGTCCGCGATGGAGTCGAGTCCGCCGACCACGGCGGATCCGCCCTTGTCGAGTGCGTCCTGGACGTGGCTGCGGACCACGTCGGACTGGCTGGTCATCGTCATGGGGCCGTACGCCGCGTCCCGCGGCCCCGGGCGCAGAACCTTCGACTTCTCGGCGATCAGCCGGACGAATTCGTCGTAGACGGAGTCGACGACGTAGATGCGCTCGACGCCCGCGCACGTCTGCCCGGCGTTGCCCATCGCCCCGAACACGGCGAAACCGGCCGCCTCGTCCAGATTCGCGTCGGCGTCGACGAGCATGGCGTCCTTACCTCCCGCCTCGACGACCAGCGGGGTGAGCGTTTCGGCGCAGGCGGCCATGACCCGCTTGCCGGTGGCGGCAGACCCGGTGAAGGCGACCTTGTCGACGCCGGCTGAGACGAGGGCGGAACCGGTCGACCCGTCGCCGGTGACCACCTGCAGGACAGGCTGATTGGGGATGAGCGCCTTCCACTTGTCGGCGAGCCACACCGCGACCCCGGGGGTCAGCTCACTGGGTTTGAAGACGACGGTGTTGCCCGCTGCGAGCGCGTAGGAGATGGATCCCATCGGCGTGTAGACGGGGTAGTTCCACGGCCCGATCACACCGACCACACCCACCGGCTCGTACCCGACGCTGCTGGCCTGGTTCGCGCTGACCAGACCGGACGGCACCTTGCGCCGCTTCAGGACCTTGCCCGCGTTCTTCGCCGCCCAGTCGAGATGCTCGATGGCGAGCATCACCTCCAGGAGCGCGTCGTCGTAGGGCTTGCCGGTCTCGGCCGCAACGAGCGCGGCGAGTTGCTCGCCGTCCCGTGCCATCGACTTCTTCCAGTCCAGGAGCCACTGCTTGCGGCCGTCGAAGCCGAGGGCGTTCCACCACTGCGCGGCGGACCGGGCCGCGTCGACGGCGGCGCGCACCTCCCTCTCCCCCTGGATCGGGTACTCGGCGAGGACGGTGCCGTCGCGCGGGTCCAGGGACGCGAACGTCTTCGGCGCCGGCTCCGCCGGCCCCGTCGGAGCCGTGGGCTGAGCGCCTGCCGTCGTCTCGGTCGTCTCCGCCTGCTGTGGCATGGTCGATATCCTCCCTCGCGGTCACATCAAATATATGTGATGTGATGTAATGTAGTGGACATCACAGTATGCGGCTGACCCCATCGCGGCAAGCCCCACACAGTCACCCCCGGCCGGCCTGTTCGCCGGCCCCCGTCACCCACGAGGAGCTCCCCGGACATGAGCGTCGAATTCACCAGTGAACAGAAGGACTTCGCGGCGGCGATCGCCGATTTCTGCAAGCGCGAGAGCGGCACCCGCGAGCAGCGCGACAGGCTGACGAATCACGGCGAGCACAACCACAATCAGGACCTCTACGAGAAGATGGCGAAGCTGGGCTGGCTGGGAATCACCATCCCCGAGGAGTACGACGGCTCGGCCGCGAGCCACATCGACATGTGCATCCTGCTCGAGGAAGCCGCCAAGGGCATGGCGCCCATCGGCGGAATCGGGCCCACGCTGATCACCGGCGGCGCCTACGCGAAGTTCGGCACCGACGCACAGAAGGACGTCGTGCTGCGCGGCATCGTGGCAGGCCGTTCGCAGTCCATCTCGATGTCCGAGCCGGAGGCCGGTTCCGACGTCGGCAACCTCAGCACCCGTGCAGAGAAGACCGCCGACGGCTGGCTGATCAACGGCCAGAAGACGTGGTGCTCCAACGCGCACTTCGCCGACAACATCCTGCTCGTGGCCCGCACCGGGCGCGGCGACGGCAAACACGAAGGCCTCACGATGTTCCACGTCCCCGCGGATACCGCCGGACTGAAGATCAGCGGCATCGACACGATGGGCGGCAAGGAGGTCAACGACCTCTACTTCACCGACTGCGTCCTCCCCGAGGACGCAGTGGTGGGCGAGGTCGGCAACGGCTGGCGCCAGCTGATGACCGGACTGAACTTCGAACGCCTGATCCTCGCCGCCATGATGCTCGGCACCGCGCAGCGCGCGTTCGCCGACACCCTCGATTTCGTCACCCAGCGCAAGCAGTTCGGGCGTCCCGTCGGATCGTTCCAGGCGCTGCGCCACCGCATCGCCGATCTGGCGACGGAGATCGAGTGCTGCAAACTGCTCGTGTACAGCGTCGCCAAGGACGTCGACGCGAACCCCGGCAAGATGCTGGCCCGCGAAGCGTCGATGGCCAAGCTGAAGGTCACGGAGACGGCGAAGAAGGTCGCGCTCGAGGGCATGCAGATGATGGGTGGGTACGGCTACGCCACCGAGTTCGACATGGAGAAGCAC
Source organism: Rhodococcus sp. USK10 (assembly GCF_019378875.1). NCBI lineage: Bacteria > Bacillati > Actinomycetota > Actinomycetes > Mycobacteriales > Nocardiaceae > Rhodococcus > Rhodococcus sp. USK10. The sequence goes on along the minus strand of NZ_CP076048.1, from coordinate 7,448,140 downwards.
GTCCGCTCCACCATCGTCTCGAGCATCTACGGCGGTACCAACGAGATTCAGCGCGACATCATCGGCAAGACCTACGGCTTGTAAACATCCACTGCGGTTTATGCTGGTTTGCCGCATCGAAGGAGTTCTCCATGGCATCGCCCTCCGTGTCACGATCCCCAGCGGGCCGCACCCTGCGCCGCCGACCCCAGTTGTCGGACGACGTCGCCGTGCACGTCCGCAACCTGATCATGTCCGGGGGCGTTCGCCCGGGTGACTTCATCCGCCTCGACGAGACCGCGGCGGACCTCGGGGTCAGCGTCACACCCGTCCGCGAGGCGCTGCTGACCCTGCGCGGCGAGGGACTCGTCGAACTGGTTCCCCACCGCGGCTACGTGGTCGCCCCGCTCAGCCGGGACGACATCCACGACCTCTTCTGGTTGCAGGGCCAGATCGCCGAGGAACTCGCGGTCCGCGCGACGCGGTCCGTCACCCCGGAGGTCGTCGAGGAGCTGACCGCGATCAACGAGAAGCTGCGGCGGGCCGTCGAGGACGGCGAGGCCGACCGCATCGAGGATCTCGAGTTCTCGTTCCACCGGGTCATCAACCACCTCGCCGACGCGAGCAAGCTGTCGTGGTTCCTGCTCAGCGCCACCCGGTACACGCCGGTGCAGTTCTATTCGTCCGATCCGGCCTGGGGCGAGTCGGCGGTCGCAAGCCACCGGCGCCTCATCGCCGCGCTCGCCGACGGGAAGGCCGACGTGGTCGGCGCCGAGAACAAGGCCCACTTCATCGACGGCGCCCAGCGACTGGTCGCACATCTCGACGAGGTCGGCATCTGGGACTGACCCGCGCCGCCGAGCACCCGCGCCGGGTCAGCACGGTGCGGGGTTGCGGTCTCCGTAGGCGGGGTCCAGCGCCCGCTGGATGATGTACACGGCCCGCGGATCGGTGGTCAGCTGGCCGTGGTCAGCGGTGTTCGTCTCGCAGCCGTCCTGAAGCCAGATGTTGTGCACGGTGGCCCACGGGCCTGCCGTCAGGAACGTGTTCTCCGGAGGGGTCGACACGGTGTCGCTACGACTGGCGACCACGGTGTAGTCGATACCCGGGTCGGTGTCGCCGGCCGCGTTGAGGAGCTGCAGGAAGGGCGAGCCCACCATCTGCTGGATGTAGGACGGCCCGACCGCGACACCGGCGAGCGTCGTGACCGGCACACCCAGTGCCTGCGCGATCGCACCGAGCGACTGGACGTCCCCGAAGCTGGTGCCGTGGTTGGTGGCGCCGAGCGTGACGAGCGAGTGCACCTTGTTCAGCGCGGGGTTCGCCCGGTCCGCGCCGCCTTCGAATCGCAGGTACTGGCGGGACACCGTGCCGCCGAGCGAATGCCCGATCATGTCGACCTGCGGAGCGCCGGTGGCCGTGCGGACCAGCTCGACGAACCCGGCGAGCTGCCGGGCGGACTCCTCGATGTCGGCGCCGCCGAACATGCGCATCATGTTGCCCTTGGTCAGACCGGCGGCCTGTCCGTAGTTGAGGGCGAACACGCAGTAGCCCTCCGCACTGAGCGCCGGAGCCAGGTCCTTCCACGTCCCCACCATGCCGGTCCAGGTGCCGTGCACCAGCACGACGGGACGGGGATGCGCCGCGGACGGCTTACAGTTCCAGTCGTTGGCCCCGGGAAGCACGGACGGATCGACCACGGGCGCGGGTTCCGCTTCCACGGGATCCGCTGCCGCCGGTGCCGCACTGCACAGCATCACGATGCCTGCCAGCACGAACAACAGAGCCCTAGTGGCCGACGATATACGCATATTCCTCGTATCCTGAGTGTGCGGAAATAGACTTCAGGTTACGTTAGCCAACCGTCCATCAAAGTCTCAACCTGAGATCGAGACTCCCGGGGGTGATAGCCCACCAGGTTCGTTTTCGGCCGATCGACCACGGCCCTCCCGGCCATCCGGAAGGCTCATGGAAACGAACCACCAACGACACACGATAGTCGGGATGAGAAAGCTACTGCCGATCGAGTGAGTGGGGCGATTATGTACTTCTCCGTAGAACAGCGGAACGGCGACGATTCCGGAGAGCATTCTGACGCCTCGGCGCAGCACGCACTCGAGAGTCTGCGCGTGGAACTCGACGCCGTCGACGCGACCCTGCTCGAGACGGTCCGGCAGCGTTTGGAAGTGTGCCTGCGGATCGGCGAACTGAAGCGCCGCGAGCACATCGCCATGATGCAGCCCGGACGGATCCACATCGTCCACGAACGGGCGCGTCAGTACGCCGACAGCCATTCCCTGTCCCCGGAGTTCTTCGACTCGCTCTACGACCTCCTCATCGCCGAGACGTGCCGGCTCGAGGACCTCGTGATCAATGCGGAGGCCGTCGACGAGGCCCCCCGCCGGGGCGGCAACCACAACGGTAGCCACAACCACCAGGTTCGCCACAGTTCCGTGCCGTCTGCGAATGTCGAGTCGTGATGAGTACCCGGACGCTGCTGGTCGACAATTACGACTCGTTCACCTACAACCTGTTCACCCTGCTGGCCGAGGTGAACGGCGAACCGCCCACCGTCGTGCACAACGACGTGGAGTGGAGTTCGATCCCCTGGTCCGACTTCGACAACATCGTCATCTCCCCCGGGCCCGGCCGGCCGGACCGCAAACGCGACTTCGGGATCAGCGCCCGCATCATCAGGGAGACCGAACTCCCGGTGCTCGGCGTCTGTCTCGGTCACCAGGGACTGTGCCAGCTGTTCGGCGGCAACGTGGTACTCGCGCCCGAACCGATGCACGGCCGCGTGTCGCTCGTCGACCACGACGGTTCCGAACTCTTCGCGGGCATACCGTCACCGTTCCCCACGGTCCGCTACCACTCGCTGATCGTCGAGGATCTCCCCGGCGATCTCGAGGCCACCGCCTGGACGGCCGACGGTCTCCTGATGGGCGTCCGGCACCGCACTCGTCCGCTGTGGGGCGTCCAGTTCCACCCCGAATCGATCAGCACCGCGTTCGGCCACGAACTGCTCGCGAACTTCCGCGACCTCACGCAGACGCATTCCGGGACACCCACGCACGGATCCCTGCTCAGAATCCCGATCCCCCACGCGCCGTACGTGGTCCAGCAGGTGCGCGTCGACCACGAAGTCGACCCCCGCACCACGTTCGAGGATCTGTTCGCGTCCGGACCCAACGCGTTCTGGCTCGACGGGACGTCGGCGTCGGAACCCACTTCGCGATTCACGATCATGGGCAACTGTTCCGGCCCGCGCGCCGAATACATCACGTACGACGTCAGCGAGGCGATCGTCCGGATCACGCGGGAGGGGTTGCCGGTCGAACAGGTGCACGCACCGTTCTTCGACTACCTCGAACGGCAACTGCAGGCACGGTCGGTGCCGGGCCTCCCGGGTGTGCCGTTCGGCCTCGGCTACGTGGGGTACCTCGGCTACGAACTGAAGGCCGAGACCGGTGGCACCGCAGCGCACAAGTCCCCCACCCCGGATGCCGCACTGGTATTCGCGGACCGCGCCGTGGTCATCGATCATTCGAACGAGCGCACGTACGCGCTGTGCCTGAGCGATCACCAGGACGATCCGGAGTTGCGCCGCTGGCTCGACGAGATGGAAGCGGCGCTGCACCGGCTGGCCGAGCCGGACCACCCGACGACCGCGGTGCCGCCGATCCGGAAACCGGAGGCCGCTGAACTCGCCCTGCGCCACGACCACGACAAGTACCTCGACCACATCGCGACGTCGCTCGGTGAGATCCGGACCGGCGAATCCTACGAGGTGTGTCTGACCAACATGGCGACGGTGGACCAGTCGATCAATCCACTGCACACGTTCGAACTGCTCCGCTCCATCAGTCCCACGCCGTACAGCGCCTACCTTCAGTTCGCCGGGCTGTCCGTTCTCAGTGCCTCCCCCGAACGGTTCCTGAGGATCGGCGCGGACCGGGTGGTCGAGTCCAAACCGATCAAGGGGACCCGTCCGCGCGGCGCCACCCCCGCCAAGGATGCGGCGCTGCGGCAGGACCTGCTCGACAGCGAGAAGGATCGCGCCGAGAACCTGATGATCGTCGATCTGACGCGCAACGACCTGGCCCGGGTGTGCGTTCCCGGCTCGGTGCACGTTCCGAAGCTGTTCGACGTCGAAACGTACGCGGCCGTGCATCAACTCGTCTCGACCGTGCGCGGAACCCTCAGTGCCGACGCCTCCGTCGTCGAGTGTGTCCGTGCGGCCTTCCCCGGCGGATCGATGACGGGCGCCCCGAAGATCCGGACCATGGAGATCATCGACCGGCTCGAGTCCGGGCCGCGCGGTGTGTATTCCGGTTCGATCGGCTACTTCTCCCTGACGGGGACGGCCGACCTGTCCATCGTCATCCGCACGATCGTCGCCACCGACACCGAGGTGACGTTCGGCATCGGCGGTGCGATCACGGCGCTGTCGGATCCGGAGGAGGAGTTCGACGAGGCAATGGTCAAGGCCGCCACCATGTTGCGGGCGCTGTCCGTGACAGCAGACCGGCCGAACGAGATCGGGCAGTGAACGTTCCGGCCGCATCCGCCAGGACCGTCGCGTTGATCGGCGGTTCGGGCGATGTCGGCCGGATGCTCGCCGATCGGCTCCGCGCCGCCGGAAACACCGTGCGCACCGTCGATATCCGGTTCACCGACCGGTCCGACGCGGATCAGGTCAAGGGCGACGTCACCGACCCGTCGCCGGAGCTACGGGCGGTGGTGCAGGCCGCCGATGCGGTGATCCTGGCGATACCCGAAAGCGTGGCGCTGGAGTCGATTCCGTTCCTCGTCGCGGAGTTGCCCGAGCACGCGCTGCTGGTCGACACGCTGTCCGTGAAGTCCCGATTCGATGCGGCACTGCGAGAGAGCGCACTGCGGGGCGGCGCGGTGGGCATCAACCCGATGTTCGCCCCGTCCCTCGGACCGGAGGGCCGCCCCGTCGCGGCCGTGACCTACCGGGCCGGCCCCGGGGTCGAGTGGTTCCTGTCGACCCTGTCCGGCTGGGGATCTTCGGTGGTCCGTCTGGACGCCGAACACCACGACCGGCTCACGGCAGCGACCCAGGCACTGACGCACGCCGGCGTCCTCGCCTTCGGCCTCGCTCTCGCGGACCTCGGTGTCGACGGCGGCGAACTCACTGCGGTGGCCACCCCACCGCATCTCGTCTCACTCGCGCTTCTCGCACGGGTCGGCGGCGGCGTCCCCGAGGTCTACCGGGACATCCAGGCCGGCAATCCCTTCGCCGGCGACGCCCGCCGCGCGCTCGCCGCCGCGCTCACCACCCTCACCGACACCGTCGAGCAGGGCACAGACGACGATTTCGCCGCGCTCATGTCCCGCGCGACGTCCCCGCTCGGCGACCGGAGCGAACCCCTCGCCCGGCTGTGCGCCGACCTCTTCACCGATCTCGTTCACCGACAGCCGCGGAACGGAGATACGTCATGACGACCCAGAACATTCCCTCGCTCCCGGAGTACGACCCGTCCGATCCGGTGGAGAGCGCCGTCGTGACGCGGCTCGCCCGCAACTGGGGGCAGCGGGCGACCGTGAAGAAGCCGGAACCGGACCTCGACGCGCTGTTCGACCTCGGCAAGCAGGACTACCCGAACGAGTTGCTGCCCTTCGCCGATCACGACCGGTTCCTCCGGATGGGTGAGGAGCAACGGAACCAACTGCGGGCGTGGGCCTGGATCGCGTTCAACAAGAACGTCATGGACATCGAGCAGTACGTGGTCAACCCGGGGTTCGACCTCGTCGCGCACGACGCCCTGGACACCGGTCTCGGAGACACGTTTGCCGTGGCCGTCCACCAGGCCATGGTGGACGAGCAGTACCACACCCTCATGCACCTGAACGCGAGCGCGGTCACCCGTCGGCAACGCGGTTGGGCGATGCCGAACAATGCCCTGCCCGACGTCCTGACGTTGCGCCGCCAGCGCGCGGCGACGGCCGAGGCCGCCGACCCGAGACAGCGGGCGATCACGACGTTCGCCTTCATGACGGTGGCGGAGATCTCGATCAGCTCCTACCTCGACCTGATCTCCGAGAACGACGTCATCCAGCCGGTCAACCGGGCGACGGTTCGGCTGCACAATCGCGACGAGTATTGTCACGCCTCCATCGCCGACGACATCGCGGGCGTCGTCTACGACACCCTGAACCCCGGCGACCGGCGGCTCTTCCTCGACGGGCTCGTCGACGCGATGACCGCCTTCAGCAGCAACGACTACTCGACGTGGCACACCATCGTCGACATCCTGGACCTCGACGGCGGTCAGGCGATGATCGACGACGCCGAACACGACACCCGCCGATCCGCGCTCGTTCAGGATTTCGGTGGCATCCACAAACTGTGCAAGCACCTCGGGGTCGCGGGCGAGATGTCCTACGAGTGGGCCTGACTCCGCGAGGAGGTCGACTCTCGCAGGGTTCGCCCGCGCCGACCCCTGCCGATCAGCTCGTCATGCTGGCGAACATCCCTGGCTCGTAGGTACCTGCCGGGTTGCGCACGATCACGTTGATCCGATTGGCGGCGTTGATCAGGGCGACCAGGCAGACCAGGGCCGCGATCTGGTCGTCGTCGTAGTGCTTGCGCACCTGGTCCCAGGTGTCGTCGGATACGCCGTGGTGAGCGTCGGCGAGCCGGGTTCCCTCCTCGGCGAGCGCGAGCGCGGCACGCTCCGCCTCGGTGAATACGGTGGCCTCGCGCCACGCGGCGACCAGGTTGAGCCGAACCGGGGTTTCGCCGGCGACCGCGGCATCCTTCGTGTGCATGTCGGTGCAGAAGCCGCAGCCGTTGATCTGGCTGGCCCGGATCTCGACCAGCGTCCGGGTGGCCTTCGGCAGCGGCGACTGGTCGATCGCCAGGGCGGCGCCCGCGAACCGCTTGCCGAACTTCAGGGCGATCTCGTTGGCGAAAAGATTGAATCGGGCGTCCATGACTTCGTCCTCACTCGTGGTGTCGTGTGCTGCACTGAACGAACATGAGATGCCGGCCGCCCGATTTCCGTGACAACCGCTCCCGCCCGGTTGTCACAGAACGGCGGGTCCCGGTGTCTGGTGTGTGACACCGTCGAGAACGAAGAGGAGCCACCCATGGCCGGCACGTCGCAGACCACACCCGACGATCGGGGCGGGAGCAGGGATGCCCGTTCGGATCCCGCCACCGAGGCGTTCGTCACCCACCGCAACCTGCTGTTCACCGTCGCCTACGAGATGCTCGGCTCGGCCGCCGACGCGGAGGACATCCTGCAGGAGACCTGGCTGCGGTGGGCGGGCGTCGATCTGGGCACGGTGCGGAATCAACGGGCGTACCTGGTGCGGATCACCACCCGCCAGGCGCTGGTCCGGCTGCGCACGCTCGGCAGGCGCAGGGAGTCCTACGTCGGACCCTGGCTACCGGAGCCGTTGCTGACCGCGCCCGACGTGGCGGAGGACGTCGAGTTGGCCGACAGCGTCTCGATGGCGATGATGCTGGTGCTGGAGACGCTCGCACCCACCGAGCGAGCGGTGTTCGTGCTGCGTGAGGTGTTCGATCTGGAGTACGGGGAAATCGCGGCCGCCGTCGACAAGAGCACGGACGCCGTCCGTCAGATCGCGCACCGGGCGCGGACCCACGTCGCGGCGCGCCGGCCGCGGGGCGTCGTCACTCCGGCCGAGTCCCGGGATGCACTCGACGCGTTCAAGCGGGCGCTCGAGACAGGCGACCTGCAGAGCCTGCTCGACCAGCTGGCACCGGACGTCGTCCTCCTCGGTGACGGCGGCGGAGTCAAGCAGGCCGTGCTGCGACCCATCGTCGGGGCCGACAAGGTGGGCCGCCTGCTGGCGGCCGGCCTGCCCCGGATCGGCGGCGAGGTGTCCGTCGAACCCGTGCAGATGAACGGCTCCCCCGCGCTGATCGTCCGGCTCGACGGGGAGATCGACGACGTCGTGGCCGTGCGGATGGACGACGGCCTGATCACCGGGCTCTACATCGTGCGCAACCCCGAGAAGCTGTCGCGGGTCGAGCGGGAAACCGCGGTGAGCCGCTGAGGCGGACCCCCTGAACCGACGATGCCCGCGGCGGGAAGGCGCGGAGCCTTCCCACCACGGGCGCTCGGAAATCAGTGCCCGGACCGCTCCTCGGCCTGAGCCACGAGCGCGGTGAGCGCCGCCACCCAGAACTGCCCGAACCGGTCCACTTCCGGCGCCGAGAGGATGCCGGGAGGGAACGACATGAACGCCGACAACTGCAGGCCCTCAGCAGTTTCCGAGATCACCGACTGGATGTCGAGAACGGCCTGGGCAGGCATCGCACTCTTCTCGAACCCACCCGTGACGGGCGATTCGAAGTCGGGCAGCCAGTCGAGTCCGCGGACCGCCTCGGGAACCTCGGCGGCGCTGACGCGTCCGATGTAGTTGAACACGATCTGCGGTTCCGACCAGTTCCTCATGACCGACGAGGTGTCGGGGTTGAGGTAACGCAGCAGGCCGTACCCGATTCCCCGGTCCGGGATCTCACTCAGCTGATCCCGCACCGCGCGCACCGCATCCGCGGCGCCCGCACCGCCCCGCAGGGCGTCCGCGATGTCGACCCCGGCGAGATCGAGCCGTGCCGGGTACATCGTGGTGAACCAGCCGACCGTCCGCGACAGATCCGCACCCGGCACCGCGGACTCTTCACGTCCGTGACCCTCGAGCGTGACCACCGTCGACGAGGCCTCGACTCCGCGGTCGCGCCGCCATGCAGCCACCGCCAACGCGAGGGCCGCCGCGAGGACGTCGCCGATCTCACCGTCGAGCGCACCCGGTGTGTCGCCCAGCAACGCCTCGGTGACCGGTGCGGGCACGTCCACCCGGGTCCGTTCCAGCGTACCGACCAGATCGGTGCGCAGGTCCAGCTCACGCGATCCGAGCAGCGGGTCCGGACCGGTCAGCATCCGTTCCCATACCGCGAGTTCGGCCACCCGCTCCGGAGTCGCCGCCGCCTCGAGCAGACCGTCGGTCCACCGCCGCAGCGACGTTCCGACCGGCTCGAGCGAGGGCGTCGTGCCTGCGGCGATCTGGGCGCCTGCGGTCGCGAAGTCCGGCACCAGGATCCGCCACGACACGGAGTCGATGACGAGGTGGTGCGGCACGACGAGGAGCCGTCCGCGCCGATCCGTCTCGGTGGGGTCGAACCAGACGAACTGGAGCATCGACCCGGTGCGCGGATCGAGACGATCCAGCGCCGTGTCGAAGGCCGCCCCCGCCACCGCGTCGAACTCCGGCGAACCGGGCTCGGCGCCTGCCTCGATCTCCACCCGCTGCACGGTGGCGTCGATGTCGATGCTGCCCGCGGGCGCGATCTCGAGCGCGTCCCCGGCACCGCCCGTGACCAGTGTCGACCGCAGCACGTCGTGCTGGTCGACCACAGCGGTGATCGTCGCGACGACCTGCTCGCGGTCGATCCCGGCCGGGAGTGTCAGCAACAACGGCATGACGAATCGGTCGAAGTCACCGCCGCGCTCGACCATCTTGCGGGCGACCGGGGTGAGCGGCACCGTTCCGACGCCGCCGCCCTCGTACTCCGCCAGTACCGCCGCCGCGGACTCACCCGAATCGGCCACTGCTGCCAGTTCGGCAACGGTGCGCCGCTCGAACACATCTCGCGCGGTGAAGTGGATACCGGCCGACCGGGCCCGCGCGACCAACTGGATGGACACGATGCTGTCGCCGCCGAGCTCGAAGAACGAGTCGTCGATGCCGACGTTCTCCCGGCCGAGCAACTCCGCGAACACGGTCGCGAGTGCCCGTTCGGTGGCGGTGCGCGGCGCGCGGAACTCGGCCGCCGACGCGAAGTCCGGCACCGGCAGCGCACGACGGTCGAGCTTGCCGCTGGTGCCCAGCGGAAGTTCGGCGAGAACCATCACGGAATCCGGGATCATGTACTCGGGCAACGATTCCGCGACGAACGCATTCAACGCCACCTGGTCGATGACCACGCCGGGCCTCGGCACGACGTAGGCGACGAGCCGCGCCCCCACCTCGCTGTTGTGCACGATGACGGCCGCCTGCGCCACGTCGCCGTGCCGGACGAACGCCTCCTCGACCTCGCCGAGCTCGATGCGCAGTCCGCGCACCTTCACCTGGAAGTCGGTGCGGCCCACGAACTCGAGGACACCGTCCTCGTTCCACCGGACGAGGTCACCGGTGCGGTACATCCGCACACCCGGATCGCCGAACGGGTCGGCGACGAACCGCTCCGCACTCAGCGCGGCGCTGTTGACGTAGCCGCGGGCGAGTTGCGCGCCGTCGAGATACAGCTCGCCGGGCACACCGACCGGGGCCGGATTCAGGTGGGCGTCGAGCACGTAGGCCCGCGTGTTCCAGGCCGGCGAACCGATCGGCGCGATCGTCGCCGTCCCCGACCGCTCCACCACGTGGGCCGTCGAGTTGATGGTCACCTCGGTCGGGCCGTACAGGTTCACGAGCTCCGCGGAGCCGAGTCCCGCGACCCGCTCGGCAGCGGACTGCGGCAGCGGCTCGCCGCCCGCGAACACGAGCCGCAGCGAACCGCACCCGTCGGCGGTCGCGGCGTCGAGGAACATCGTGAGCACGGACGGGACGAACTGGATCACCGTCACCGATTCCGTGTCGACCGTCGCGGCCATGTACTCGGGATCGCGATGACCGTCCGGTGAGGCCATCACCAGGGTTCCGCCGACCACCAACGGCAGGAACAGCTCCCACACGGAGGCGTCGAACGTGAACGGCGTCTTCTGCAGCACCACGTCCTGCGCGTCGATGCCGTAGACGTCGCGCATCCACGCCAGCTGGTTGGCCAGCGCCGAGTGCGGGATCGCCACACCCTTCGGGCGTCCCGTCGAACCCGACGTGTACAGCGCGTACGCCAGGTTGTCCGGGCGCAGGTCGCCGAGCCGTTCGGTGTCCTCGATGGTGCCGTCGCCGTACCCGGTGAGGTCGAAGTCCTCGACCAGGTACACCGGGACCTCCACGTCGAGGTTCGCGATGTCGTCGGCCGAACTCAGCACGCAGGCCGGAGTGGCGCTGGCCACCACGTACGACGTCCGGTCGGCCGGATGCTCGGGGTCGATCGGCACGTACGCGCCGCCCGCCGCGTGGACGGCGTAGAGGCTGGTCAGCATGTCGAGCGAGCGCCGCATCGCGATGCCCACCACCGTGTCCGGTCCCACGCCCATCGCCATCAGGTGCCGCGCCAGGCGGTTGACCCGCGCATCGAACTCGGCATAGGTGAGCCGCACGTGGTCCGCCACCACGGCGGTCCGATCGGGTGTGCGCGCCACCTGGGCACCGAACATCGACACCACGGATTCTTCCGCGACGTCGCGGCGGGAATCGTTCCATCCGGACAGGACGAGGTCGCGCTCGTCCTGCGTGAGCAAGTCCAGATCGCCCACCAGAGTGGAACTTCCGGCCGCGATGGTCTGCAGGATCCGGTTCAGCCGGGAACCGAGACGTTCGACGGTGTCGGCGCCGAACACGTCCGGAAGGTACTTCAGGACGAGTTGCAGTTCGCTGTCCGACTGCGCCAGCAGGCTCAGCGGGTAGTGCGAGGCGTCGCTGATCTGCACCCCGGCGACCCGGAGGCCGTCGATGTCGCTGTCCTCGGTGAGTCCCGCCCGGTCGACGGGGTACGACTCGAACACCGTCAACGTGTCGAACAGCCCGCCGATACCGGCGATCTGCTGGATCTCGGGGAGACCGATGTGGTGGTGGTCGAATAGAGCGGACTGTTCCGCCTGCAACCGTTCGAGCAACCCGAGGATCGACTCGCGGGGATCGACCCGCACCCGGATCGGGATGGTGTTGATGAACAGTCCCACCATCGACTCGATCCCCGCGACCTCCGGTGGGCGACCCGACACCGTGGCGCCGAAGACGACGTCGTCGGACGCGGTCATCCGGGCCAGCAGCAGACCCCACGCCGCCTGGACGATCGTGTTCATCGTGAGGCCGCGATCCCGCGCGATGCGGGCCAGGTTCTCGCTCACCACCTCGCCGAGATGCAGCGCGATCTCGGCGGGCTCGGGACGGTCCTCACCGGCCGGCGCCGGGGCGAGGACGGTCGGCCCGTCCAGCCCGGCCAGTGCGTGCGCCCAGGCGCTGCGCGAGGCGTTGGCGTCGCGTTCGGACAGCCAGCTGAGGAAGTCACGGTAGCCGCGGACCCGCGGCAGCACCGAGCCGTCTCCACGGGTCGCGTACAGCACCAGCAGATCCTTCATCAGCAACGGCATCGACCATCCGTCGAGCAGGATGTGGTGGTTGCTGATGGAGAACCGGTAGCTGCTCTCCCCCGTGCGGATCAGCAGGAACCGCATGAGAGGCGGACGGCCCATGTCGAACCGCGCCGAACGGTGTTCGCTCAGAACGGAACCGATCCGCTCCTCGCGGTCGGCCTCGGACAGCGCCGACAGGTCGAGCTCTTCCCACGGCAGTGCAACGTGGTCGACGACCACCTGGACGGCGGTCCCCGAATCGTCGGGGACGAACGCGGTGCGCAGGTTCGCGTGCCGCGCGATCAACGCTTCCGCCGCGCCGCGGAGGCGGCCGGTGTCGACGACGCCCCGGAAGTCGAGCACCACCTGAGCGGTGTAGACGTCCACCGCGTCCTCGGCGAGAACGGAATGGAAGAACATTCCGGACTGCAGCGGAGCCAGCGGCCACACGTCGGTGGCGGCGGGGTAGCGCCGTTCGAGCGCCTCGAGGTCGTCCTGCGTCACGGTCACGAGCGGGACGTCGGACGGCGTGAGACCGCCGCTCTTCGGCCCGGACGCATGCTCGGCGAGCGCGGTCGCCGCGGCGTGCCACAGCTCCGCGAACTCCCACACGTCCGCCTCGTCGAGAATCTCGGTGGCGAAGGCGATCTTGGCCTCGATCTGGGGGCCGGACGCCGTCTCCGACGTCACCGCGTTGATGCTGAGCACCGCAGGCGCCACCATCTCGTCGTCCATGGCGCCGCCGAACTCACCCGAGTCGCTGTCGGGAATCCAGCCGAGATCCCGGATCTCGGCGGGCAGATCCACCGAACCCGCCCGGCCGAGGTAGTTGAACCCGATCTGCGGCGTCGGCAGCGACGCCAGAGCCGGAGCCGTCTCGTCGTTGAGGTAGCGCAGCAGGCCGTAGCCGATGCCCTTGTCGGGCACGGCCAGCAACTGTTCCTTGACTGCCTTCAACGCAGACCCCGCCGAGGTGCCGCCGTCGAACGCGTCGGCGAGATCGGCCCGCGAGACGTCCAGCCGCACCGGGTACAGGCTGGTGAACCAGCCCACCGTGCGCGCGAGGTCGGCACCGGGAACGGTCGACTCTTCGCGGCCGTGTCCCTCCAGGTTGATCAGCACCGACCGATCCGTGGTGCCGCCGCGGAGTTCACGCCAGCGCGATACCGCGAGGGCGAGCGCCGCGAGCAGGCCGTCGTTGACGCCGCCGTTCACGGACTGCGGGATCGTGGTCAGCAGCGCCTGCGTCACCTGCGTCGAGAACGTCATGCTCAGACGGTCGGTCCGGGCGATCACGTCGCGTTCCGGATCGAACGCGCGCCGCCCGATCAGCGGATCGGTTCCCGCGAGCATGCCGCGCCAGAAGTCGAGTTCGGCCACGCGGTGCGGAGACTTCGCCTCCTCCGCGAGTCCGTGCGCCCACGCCCGGACGGAGGATCCGACCGGTTCGAGCTGCGCGGGCGCTCCCGCCATGATCTGCGAACCTGCGGTCGCGAAGTCCGGCAACAGCACTCGCCAGGACACCCCGTCGACGACGAGGTGGTGTGCGAGCACCAGCAGGCGTCCGCTCTGACCCGGCAACGACTCCGCGGGCGCGAACCACACGAACTGCGTCATCCGGCCAGACGCCGGATCGAGGCGATCTGCTGCACGACTGAGGGCCGCGCGGGCCAGCCGCTCGAACTCGTCCGTGCCCGGCTTGTCGGTGAACTCGATCTGCTCGATCAGCTCGTCCGCGTCGAACGCCCGCCGAACGGAGAGCGCCTCGAACGACCAGTCGTCCCCGACCCGCGTGAGCCGGGAGCGGAGGATGTCGTGGCGCGCCAGGATCGCGTCCACCGTGTCCGCCAGCTGATCTCGTGTGACGGCGGGCGGGGTGGTCAGCAGGACGGCCTGCGAGAACTTCTCGAACGTTCCTGCCGTCTCCACCAGCCAGTGCGCGATCGGGGTGAGCGGCATCGTTCCGACGCCGCCGCCCGGCAACTCCTCGAGCTTCACCGAGTCGACCTCGGTGGCCCAGGCGGCCACCTCGGCCAGCGCCGCCACGGTCTTGCGTTCGAAGACGTCTCGCGCGGTGAACAGCACCCCAGCGTTCTTCGCCCGGGTCGTCAGCTGGATGGACACGATGCTGTCGCCGCCGAGCGCGAAGAACGAGTCGTCGACGCTGACCCGGTCGACGCCGAGAACCTGCGCGAAGACGTCGGCGATGGCCTTCTCCATCGGCGTCGACGGTGCGGTGTACTCACTGGCGACCGAGACGAACTGCGGCTCGGGAAGTGCCTTGCGGTCGAGCTTGCCCGCGGGTGTCAGCGGCACCGAGTCGATGGCCATGATCGACGACGGCACCATGTAGCCGGGCAGGGTCTCGGACACGAATGCCGACAGTTCGGCGACGTCGATCGACGCGCCCGCTGCGGGCATCACGTACGACACCAGCACGGTCTGCCCCGTCTGCTCGCGGTGGTGGCCGAGCGTGACCGCGAAGTCGACACTCGGGTGCCTGCCGAGTTCGGCGTCGATCTCGCCGAGTTCGATGCGGAATCCGCGGACCTTCACCTGGAAGTCGGAACGGCCGACGTAGTCGAGGACGAGGTCGCCCGTCTCGTCGTCGTGCACCCAGCGGACGACGTCGCCGGTGCGGTAGAGCCGCTCACCGGGACCGCCGAACGGGTTGGCGACGAATCGCTCCGCCGTCAGGGCGAACCGGTTGTGGTAGCCGCGGGCCACACTCGGACCCGCGACGTACAGCTCACCCGCGACACCCACCGGGACGGGCGTGAGACGGGAGTCGAGAACGACCACGTCGACGCCCCGGGTGGGACCGCCGATGGTGACGGGCCGATCCGCCTTCATCGGGTTGCTCGACGTGCTCCAGATCGTCGCCTCGGACGGGCCGTACAGGTTGAACATGCGCCGGCCCGGTGCCCACTTCTGCATGAGCTCCGGCGGGCACGCCTCGCCGGCCACCGACAGCACCTCGATGCCTTCCAACCCGGCCGGGTCCACCGTGGTGAGCGCGGCGGGTGTGATGAAGGCGTGCGTGACCTTCTGCTTCTTCAGCAACCGCGCGAGTTCGTCTCCGCCGTACACGACGCCGGACGCGATGACCATCGTCGATGCGGCGGCCACTGCGTGCAGCAACTCGAAGACCGATGCGTCGAAGCTGGGCGAGGCGAAGTGCAGCACCCGCGACTGCGGGGTGACCCGGAGCCGCTCGACCTGCTCGGTCGTGACGTTCGCCAGGCCCGTGTGGGTGACGACGACGCCCTTGGGCAGGCCCGTCGATCCCGACGTGTAGATCACGTACGCGGCGTCGTCGACCCGGGTCGGCCGGACGCGGTCCGCGTCGGTGACGGCCTCGTTCGATACGGACGCGCACAGTTCGTCCATCTCGTCCGCACCGAGAACCAGCCAGCGCACGGTGTCCGGGAGCTCGGCGACGTGGGCGCCGGTGGTGAGACCGATCTCCACGCGGGAGTCCGTGACCATGTGCATGATCCGGTCGAACGGGTAGCTCGGATCGACCGGGA
Source organism: Rhodococcus sp. USK10 (assembly GCF_019378875.1). NCBI lineage: Bacteria > Bacillati > Actinomycetota > Actinomycetes > Mycobacteriales > Nocardiaceae > Rhodococcus > Rhodococcus sp. USK10. Next base: position 7,432,389 of record NZ_CP076048.1, on the reverse strand, counting down.
CGAACGCCGCCCCGGTCTTCGCGACCGCCCAGATGGAGAGGATCGATTCGACGGACCGTGTCAGTGCCAGCGCCACGAAGTCGTCGGCGCCGATGCCCCTGCCGATGAGAACGCGGGCGAGACGGTTCGAGCGCTCGTCGAGTTCGCGGTAGGTGACCTGGTCGTCGCCGCACACGACGGCGACGGCGTCCGGGTTCACCGCCGCGGCGGCGCCGAGGATGCCCGACAGCAGCTCGGGTGCGGCGGTGTCCGCGCCGCGCACCGGGGCGAGCACGGCGTGCTCGTTCTCGCTGAGGACGTCGATGTCGCCGATCAGCACGGACGCGTCGGCGGTGATCGCCTCGAGGATGCGCTGGAAACGGAACGCGAACGACGCGATGGTGCGCTCGTCGAACAGATCCGTCGCGTAGGTGAACACGCCGCGCATCGGCGCGTCCCCGTCCGCGCCTGCCGCGTCGGCGAGCGTGAGCTGCAGATCGAACTTGGCGGCGTTGATCCCACCGTCGAGTCCCTCGACCGTCAGCCCGGGCAGTTCGAGGTGCGCCTGCTCGATGTTCTGGAACGCCAGAGCCACCTGGAACAGCGGCGAGAACGCGGTCGAGCGTTCCGGCTGCAGGATCTCGACCAGCCGCTCGAACGGCACGTCGGTGTGCGTGAACGCGCCGAGGTCGTGCTGACGCACCTGCGCGAGGAGGTCGGCGAACGTCGCGTCGACGTCGACCTGCGCGCGCAGCACCAGCGTGTTGACGAACATGCCGACCAGGTCGTCGAGTGCGGCCTCGCCGCGGCCCTCGATCGCGGTGCCCACCGCGATGTCGTCCGTGGCGCTGAGCCTCGCGAGCAGCACCGACAGCGCCGCGTGCGCGACCATGAACAGCGACGCGTTGTGTTCGCGCGCCAGTGCCCCGAGCCGGTCGCGCAGTGCCGCGTCGATCTCGAAGTCGAAGTTGGCGCCGCGCATCGACTGTGCGGGCGGTCGCGGCCGGTCCGTCGGCAACGGCAGCACGTCCGGCAGACCGCTCAGCGTGGTCCGCCAATAGTCGATCTGCTGGGTGGCCAGCGAATCCGGGGCGTTCTCGTCGCCGAGCAACTCGTGCTGCCAGAGCGAGAAGTCCGCGTACTGGACGTCGAGCGGAGCCCAGGCGGGTTCCGAGCCGGCGGCACGGGCGCTGTAGGCGATCACCACGTCGCGTGCCAGCGGTGCCGTCGAGGCGCCGTCGGACGAGATGTGGTGGACGACGATGACCAGCACGTGCTGTTCGGCGTCGATCCGCAGGAGGCGGGCCCGGACCGGGACCGCCGTCGCGACGTCGAATCCGGCAGTGACGAGGGAGATCACGCGTTCGCGCAGCACGATCTCGTCGGCGACGTCCTCGACGTCCAGGGCCGTGAAACTCCGGGCCCGCGACAGCACGATCTGGCCCGGTCCGTCACCGGTGTCGGGGTAGGTCGTGCGCAGCGTCTCGTGCCGCTCGACGACGTCGCCGAGTGCCTGCTCGAGCGCGGCGACGTCGAGGTGGCCGGTCAGCCTGATCGCCAGCGGAATGTTGTACGCCGCCGACGCGGTGTCGAACTGGTTGATGAACCACATGCGGGACTGCGCCGGGGACAGCGGAATCCGGGTGGGACGCGGCTGCGGCACCAGTGCCGGCCGGGTGGCGCCCGCCGAATCGGACTGCTCGGCGCGAGCCGACAGCGCGATCACGGTCGGCGCCTCGAACAGCTCCCGCACACCGATCGACGTGTCGAGGGCTGCGTTGAGCCGGGCGACCACCCGGGTCGCGACCAGCGAGTTGCCGCCGAGGTCGAAGAAGCTCGTGTCGGCGCTGACCCGCTCGTGGCCGAGGACGTCCGCGAAGACCCCCGCGACGATTTCCTCGACCGGGGTGCGAGGAGCCCGGTAATGGTCTGCGGCGCCGCCGAACTCGGGCTCGGGAAGAGCCTTGCGATCGAGCTTGCCGTTGATGTTCAGCGGCAGCTCGTCGAGCGCGATGAGCGCGGAGGGCACCATGTAGCCGGGTACCGACCTACCCGCGAACGCGAGGACGTCGGAGTCGTCGACGGAACCGCCCGGCTCCGGCACGACGTAACCGACGAGGCGGTCGCCGGTGTGCCGGTTGCTGTGCACCACCACGACGGCCTGCGCGACCGCCGGGTGCGCGACGAGGGCACGCTCGATCTCGCCGAGTTCGATGCGGAAACCGCGGACCTTCACCTGGAAGTCGCTGCGCCCGACGTAGTCGAGGTTGCCGTCGCGGTTCCACCGCACGAGGTCGCCGGTGCGGTACATCCGCGCTCCGGCCTCGCCGAACGGGCCGGCGACGAATCGTTCCGCGGTGAGGTCGTGGCGGCCGAAGTACCCGCGCGCCAACTGCTCGCCCGCGAGATAGAGCTCACCTGTGACGCCGGCGGGAACGGGGTGCAGACGCGAATCGAGAACGTAGGTCTGCGTGTTCCATTCGGGCCTGCCGATCGGGACCGAACCGTCGCGCTCGTCGCCGCACCGGTAGTGGGTGACGCTGACGGCGGCCTCGGTGGGGCCGTACAGGTTGAAGATGTCCGCGTCGCTGACGTCCCGGAACCGGAGCACCGTGTCGGCGGGCAGGGCCTCACCGATGCACAGCACCCGGCGCAGCGACGCCAGCTGCGCCGGTTCCGCCACCGCGACGAACGCCGACAGCAGCGAGGGCACGAAGTGCACCGTCGACACCTGCTGCTCGGCGACGAGTGCGGCCAGGTACGACGGGTCGCGGTGACCGTCCGGTGCGGCGACGACGAGCCGTGCGCCCGCGGTCAGCGCCCACCAGAACTCCCACACCGACAGGTCGAACGTGGCCGCCGTCTTGAGCAGCACCGAGTCCTCGGCGGTGAGCGGGTATTCCGACTGCTTCCACCGCAGCTGGTTCGCGATCGCGCGGTGCGCGATCGCAACGCCCTTGGGGCGGCCGGTCGAGCCGGACGTGTAGATCACGTACGCGGCGTTCTCCGGCCGCAGCGGTGTGGTCCGCTCCGCGTCGGTCAGTGGAGCCGGGTCGACATCGCCGAGATCCAGTTCGTCGAGCAGGAGGTGGTCGACACCGCCGGGCAGTCCCCCGACGACGTCGCGGGTCGCCAGGACACAGACGGGTTGCGCGCTCTCCAGCACGTACGCGGTGCGGTCGGCCGGATGGTCCGGGTCGATCGGCAGGTATGCGCCGCCTGCCGCGGCGATCGCGTACATGCCGACCAGCAGTTCCACCGAACGCGGAATGGCCAGGCCCACCACGGTTTCCGGGCCGACACCGCGGCCGGCGAGATGCCGGGCCAAGCGGTTCACCCGCGCCGAGAACTCGGCGTACGTGAACGATTCGCCGTCGAACACGAGAGCGGTGACGTCCGGGTTCTCCGCGGCGGCGACCGCGAACATGTCCGCCAGCGTCGTCGCCGGCAGGGCCTGCGCGGTGTCGTTCCATCCGGACACCACGAGTGCGCGCTCGTCGCTGCCTGCGAGCGGCAGGTCGCCGACCGCGGTCCGCGGCGAATCCACCGCGGCGGCCAGCACCCGGCGGAACATGTCCGCGAAGCGCTGGACGGTGGCGGCGTCGAACAGGTCGGTGGCGAACGTGAACACACCCGACATCTGCTCACCCTCGGGGCTGTCCCCCAGGATCAGATGCAGATCGAACTGCGCGGTGTCGCCCTCGACGTCGAGCGGCGCGACGGTGAGGTCGGGCAGTTCCAGTGCGGCCTTCGTCGTGTTCTGGAACGAGTAGCCCACCTGGAAGATCGGGTGGTGTGCCATCGAGCGTGCCGGGTTCAGGACCTCGACGAGGCGCTCGAACGGGACGTCGGCGTGCGAGAACGCCTCGAGGTCGGCCTCGCGGGCACGATCGAGGATCTCGTCGAATGTCTGCCGTCCGTCGACCTGCACCCGCAGTGCGAGGGTGTTGACGAACATGCCGACGACGTCGTCGAGTTCGCGCTCGCCGCGGCCGGCGATCGGGGTGCCCACCGCGATGTCCTCGGTGCCGGACAGTCGGCTGAGCAGCACCGCGAACGCGGCGTGCACGGCCATGAACACGCTGGCGTTGTGCCTGCGGGCCAGTGCGGCCAGACCGCGGTGCACCTCGGCGTCGACGGTGAAATCGATCCGCGACCCGCGCAGCGACTGCACGGGCGGGCGCGGCCGGTCCACCGGCAGCTCGAGGAGGTCGGGCACGCCCGCGAGGGTCTTCGTCCAGAAGCCCAGCTGGGCGGCGATCAGGCTGTCCGGGTCGTCCTCGCTGCCGAGGAGTTCCCGCTGCCAGATGGCGTAGTCCGCGTACTGCACCGGAAGCGGCGCGAAGCCGGGTTCCCGGCCTGCCGCCCGGGATGCGTACGCCACCATGACGTCACGCACGAACGGGGCGGTGGATTCGCCGTCGGTCGACACGTGGTGCACGACGAGTGCCAGCACGTAGTCCTTCGGGCCGACCTCGAACAGTCGCACCCGGATCGGCGGCACATCGGCGGTGACGTCGAATCCGGTGGACACCATCGCCGTCAACTGCTCGCGCAGTTCGGTCTCGGTGACCGGAACGGGTGCGACGTCGATCGGCGCCTGCGCGGCCGGGAGGATCACCTGGTGCGGGCCGTCGGCCGAATCCGGGTAGATCGTGCGGAGCGACTCGTGCCGCTCCAGCACGTCGAACACCGCGGACTGCAGTGCGTCGACGTCCAGTGCGCCGGTCAACCGGACCGCGAGCGGGATGTTGTAGGCGGGCGAGTCCGGGTCGAAGCGGTTGATGAACCACATCCGGGACTGCGCCAGCGACAGCGGGACGAAGGCAGACCTCTCCCGTGGTGCGAGGACGGGCCGTGGCCGGACGTTCTCGTCCGGGGTGGCGATGCGGGCGGCCAGGCCCGCGACCGTCGGAGCCTCGAACAGTTCCCGCACGCCGATGCGGAGGCCGAAGACCTGTCCGGCCCGCGACACGACCCGGGTGGCGCTCAGCGAATTTCCGCCGAGGTCGAAGAAGCTGTCGTCGACGCTGACCTGCTCGAGTCCGAGCACGTCGGCGAAGATGCCTGCGATCGTCTCTTCGGCGGGTGTCGTCGGGGCACGGAACTCCGCACCCGCGGACACGAACTCGGGTTCGGGCAGCCGCGCCCGGTCCAGCTTGCCGATGCCGGTCAGCGGGATCTCGTCGAGAACGATCACGACGGACGGCACCATGTACGGCGGAAGCGTTTCGCCGACAACCGAATTCAGCGATTCCGGATCGACCGCCGCGCCGTCGGCGGGCAGGACGTACGACACGAGGGTCGTCAGTCCGGCGGGGTTCTCGCGACCCACGGTCACCGCGAACTCGATGTCCGGCTGGGCGGTCAGGGCGGCGTCGATCTCACCGAGTTCGACGCGGAACCCGCGGACCTTGACCTGGAAGTCGGACCGGCCGACGTACTCCACCCGATGTCCGTCCGCCCAGCGCACGACGTCGCCGGTGCGGTACATGCGGGCGCTGGGCTCGCCGAACGGGTTGGCCACGAACCGTTCCGCCGTGACCGACGGACGGTTGTGGTAGCCGCGGGTCACCGACGGACCGCAGATGTACAGCTCCCCGGGCACGCCCTCCGGCACCGGACGCAACCGCGAATCGAGAATGAGGGATTCGACGCCACGCAGCGGCGAACCGATCGTGACGCGTTCACCGGCCACCATCGGCTCGGTGATGGTGACGATGACCGTCGTCTCGGTGGGACCGTACGCGTTGCGCATCTCCCGGCCGGGAGCCCACCGCGCCACGAGTTCCGGCGTGCAGGTGTCGCCGCCGACCACGACGGACGTGACGGAGTCGAGGCCGTCCGGGTCGACGGTCATCAGCGCGGTCGGCGTCATGACCACGTTGCTGACCTGTTCGCGGCGGATCAGGTCGGCGAGTTCGTCGCCGCCGTAGACGTCCGCCGGCGAGATCACCAGGGTGGCGCCCGCACTGAACGCGGCGAGCATCTCCCCGACCGACGTGTCGAAGCTCGGCGACGCCACGTGCAGGAACCGGGAATCCGGCGACACGACGTAGTGCTCACGCACCTCGCGGGTGAGGTTGGCCAGACCGCGGTGGGTGACCACCACGCCCTTCGGCTTGCCCGTCGAACCCGACGTGTAGATGAGGTACGCGGGGTGATCGACCGTCAGCGCGCGGCACAGATCGGCGTCCTCCACCGCGCCCGCACTGCGGACAGCGATCTCCTCGGCGGCTTCCGTCTCGTCGAGGACGATCCACGGCACCGTGCCTGGCAGGTCGGTGTGATGGCGGGCGACCGTCAGTCCGAGGACCGCTCCCGAATCGGACAGCATCTCGCCGATCCGCTCGAGCGGAAGCTTCGGATCGACGGGCAGGTAGGCGCCGCCGGCCTTGGCGATCGACCAGATCCCGAGGATGGATTCGACGGAGCGCGTGATCGCCAGCGCGACATAGTTCTCCGGCCCGACACCCCGATCGATCAGGACGCGCGCCAGCCGGTTCGACTGCTCGTCGAGTTCGCGGTACGTGAGCTGACGGCCCTCGAAGGACACCGCGACCGACTCCGGCGAGATCTCGACGCCCGAACGCAGAAGTTCCGGCAGCGTGCTCGGCTCGACCGACTTCGGCCCGCGGACCGGGGCGATCGCGGCCTTCTCCGCGGCGTCGAGGATCTCGATGTCGCCGAGGACCACGTCGCGGTCGGACGACACGGCACCGAGGATCCGGACGAACCGGTCCGCGAAGCTCAGGACGGTCTGCTCGTCGAAGATGTCGGTCGAGTAGTTGAACGTCGCGGCGATCCCCGCGGCGGCCCCGTCTGTGTAGCGCTCACCGACACTGAGCTGGAGGTCGAACTTGGCGACCTCCAGCGGGGCGTCGAGCGCGGAGATCTCGAGGCCCGGGAACTCCATCCGGACCGACTCGTTGTTGTCGAACGACAACGCCACCTGGAACAGCGGCTGGTGCGCCGTCGACCGCGGGACGTCGAGGACCTCGACGAGGCGTTCGAACGGAACGTCGCTGTGGCTGAACGCATTCAGATCGGTGGCGCGCACCTGTGCGAGCAGGTCGGCGAAGGTGTCGTCGGGACGCACCGACGCGCGGAGCACGAGGGTGTTGACGAACATGCCGACGAGCCTGTCGAGTTCCTGCTCACCGCGGCCGGCGACCGGCGTGCCGATCGCGACGTCCGTCTGCGAGGACAGCCGCTCGAGCAGGACCGCGAGCGCGGCGTGCACGACCATGAAGAGGGTCGAGTTCGTTTCCTGGGCGATCGCGAGCAGCCCGCGGTGCGTCTGCGCGTCGATCGTGAACCGCGCCGACGCGCCGCGCAGCGACTGCACGGGCGGCCGGGGCCGGTCGGTCGGCAGCTCGAGTACCTCGGGGAGCCCGCCGAGCGCCTGCTGCCAGTAGCCGAGCTGGCGGGCGACCAGCGATTCGGGGTCGGACTCGTCACCGAGCGACTCACGCTGCCACAGAGCGTAATCGGCGTACTGGACGGGCAGCGGTTCCCAGCCTGGCGCGCTGCCGGCGGCACGCGCCGCGTAGGCGGTCATGACGTCCGTGAACAGCGGCGCCAGCGACGCTCCGTCGGCCGAGATGTGATGCACGACCATCATCAGGATGTGGTCGGTGGGGTTGACCTCGAAGCAGGCGACGCGCACCGGGACCGTCTCGGTGACGTCGAATCCGGTGGCACCGAGTTCACGCAGGCGCGCGAACAGGTCCTGCTCGTCCGCGACCGGGGTCGGGGTCAGGTCGGACACCACGTCCGCTGCGGGCAGCACGACCTGGTGAGCGTCGTCGCCGCCGACCGGGAAGACGGTGCGCAGCGACTCGTGCCGCTCCACGACGTCCGCCCACGCCGCATTCAGCGCCGCCGCGTCGATCGCGCCGGTCAACCGCACCGCCAACGGCAGGTTGTACGCCGGGGAGGTCGGATCGAACTGGTTGACGAACCACATCCGCTGCTGGGCCAGCGACAGCGGGATGCGGTCGGGCCGCGGGCGGGCGACGAGCGCGGGACGCTGCTGCGCGGTCCCCGACGTCGCCTCGAGCAGTGCCGCGAGTTCCGCGACGGTCGGATTCTCGAAGCACTCCCGCACCGAGAGGTGCGCGCCGACTGCCGCCCTCAGGCGGGCGGTGAGCCTCGTCGCGCTGATGGAGTTTCCACCGAGGTCGAAGAACGAGTCGGCGGACCCGACACGTTCGGCACCGAGAACGTCGGCGAACACGCCCGCCACGACGGTCTCCATCGGCGTGCGCGGCGCCACGTATTCGACCGCGACGGTGGTGAACTCGGGCTCCGGCAACGCCTTCCGGTCCAGCTTCCCGCTGGCACCGAGTGGGAAACTGTCCAGGACGACGACGCGTGCGGGCACCATGTACGCGGGCAGGATCTGCGCCGCCGCGTCCTGCACCGACTTCGTGTCGACCCGGGCACCCGACCGCGGCACCACATAGGCCACGAGATTCTCGCCGGTCGACTCGCTTCGGTGGATCGTCACCGCTGCCTGCGCCAAGGATTCGTGCGTCAGCAGCGCGGCCTCGACCTCGCCGAGTTCGATCCGCAATCCACGCAGCTTGACCTGGAAGTCGCTGCGTCCGATGTATTCGAGGTTCCCGTCGGCGCGCCGCCGAACGACGTCGCCCGTGCGGTACATCCGCTGCCCGGACCCGCCGAACGGGTTGGCGACGAACCGATCGGAGGTCAGATCGCTGCGTCCGACATATCCGCGGGCCAACTGCGTCCCCGCGAGGTACAGCTCGCCGGGAACCCCGGCCGGCACCGGGCGGAGGCGCGAGTCCAGTACGTGGAGATCGGTGTTCCGCACCGCACTACCGATGGGCACGGTACCGCGGACGCCCCGGTCGACCTGCCCGGCGGTCGCGTGCACGGTGAACTCCGTCGGACCGTACAGGTTGTGCAATTCGGCGTCCGACAGTGCGCGGAACGCCTCGGCGGTCGCGGGCGGGAACGCCTCGCCCGCGACAAGCACCAGTCGAAGGCTGAGCAGGTCGTGTCGTTCGGCCTCGCCGACGAACACCGACAGCATCGACGGCACGAACGACGTCGCCGTGACGCCCTCGCGCGCGATCAACGCTGCGAGATACTCGGGGTCACCGTGACCGTCGGGTGTCGCGATCACCAGGCGGCCACCCGCGACGAGCGTGCCGAACAGTTCCCAGACCGACACGTCGAACGTCGCCGGGGTCTTCTGCAGCACGACATCGTGTGCGCCGAGGCCGTACTGGTCGACGATCCACGAGATCTGGTTCAGGACCGCCGCGTGGCTCACCGCGACGCCCTTCGGCCGTCCCGTCGAACCGGACGTGTAGATGACGTAGGCGGGGTTCGACGGCCGGAGGGTTCCCCGGCGCTCCTCGTCGCGCACCGGCTCGGCCGGCATGTCGACGGACAGCCGGTCGATCTCCACCACGGTGTGTCCGGTGGGAAGGTCGAGAGCATCTCGCGCGACGGTCAGGATGCAGAGCGGCGAGGCGCTGTCGAGGACGTAGGCCGTGCGGTCGGCCGGATGGTCGGGGTCGAGTGGGACGTACGCCCCACCCGCCTTCACGATCGCGTACATCGCGACCATCGAGTCGATCGACCGCCGGATTGCGAGTGCGACCCGGACCTCCGGCCCGACACCCATCTCGATCAGGGTGCGGGCGAGTGTGTTGACACGCTCGTCGAACTCGGCGTAGGTCAGCGATTCATCGCCGGACACCAGGGCCACGGCGTCCGGTGTCCGCGCCACCTGCTCGTCGAACAGGTCGACGACGGTCCGCGCCTCCGCGTCGGTCGCGGCGGTCGCCGACGTCGCGTCGGCGATCACGCCGGCGAGGACACCGGCGAACGTGTCGGCGAAGCCTTCGCCCGACGACCCGTCGAGCAGCCCGGGCAGCAGGGTGGACAGGGCCACGGTGACCGCGGCCTCCGGACCCACGCCCACACCGGCGAGCGTGCGCGCGAGTTCCGCGGACTTGTCCCGCAACTGCGCGTACGTGACATCGGTGCCGTTGTGCGACAGCGCGATTCCGTCCGGGTTGATCGACGCGGCGCCGTCGAGGAGTTCGGGCAGCGACTTGGTGGCCGCCAGCTCCTGCGAGATCGAGTGCGACAGCAGGGACTGTCCGCCCTCGTCCGGTACGGCGAGCCCGGCCTTCTCGTCCTCGGTCAGGATGTCGATGTCGCCGACGACGGCGTCCGCGTCGGCCGTGACGGCCTCCAGAACACGGACGAAACGATCGGCGAAACCGCGGACCGTGGCCTCGTCGAAGAGATCGGTGGCGTAGGAGAACCAGCCTCGCATGCCGTTCGCGACGGATCCCTCGCCGAACCGTTCCTCGACGGCGACACCGAGATCGGTCTTGCTCGTGGTGAGTCCGCTCTCGAGAACCTCGACCGTCAGCCCGGCGAGTTCGAGCTTCGGCCTTTCGAGGTTCTGGAAGCTCAGCATCACCTGCGCGAGCGGCGCGTACGCGGCGCTGCGCGTCGGCCGGAGCACCTCGACGATCTGCTCGAACGGCACATCGGCGTTGCCGAATGCGTTGAGATCGACCTCCCGGGCCTGCGTGAGCAGCGTGCTGAAGCGGGCGTTCTGGTCGACCTCGGTGCGCAGCACCAGAGTGTTGACGAACATCCCGACGAGGTCGTCGAGCGCGCGGTCACCGCGGCCGGCGACCGGGGTGCTGACCGAGATGTCGCTGGTGCTGCTCAGGCGTCCCAGCAGCACGGCGAGCGCGGTGTGCACCACCATGAACAATGACGCCTGGTGGGTCTGCGCGAGTTCGTTCAGGGACCGGTGCACGTCCTGCCCGATCGCGAACTCGATCAGCCCGCCCTGCGGGTTGCGGACCGCCGGGCGCGGCCGGTCGGCCGGGAGGTCGAGGACCTCCGGCGCATCGCCGAGGGCGTGCGTCCAGTACGCGATCTGCTTGCCCGCGAGCGACTCCGGGTCGTCCTCCGAACCGAGGAGAGTGCGCTGCCACAGCGCGAAGTCGGGGTACTGCACGGGCAGCGGCGAGAAGCCGGGCTCCTCCCCCTGCACGCGTGCGCCGTACGCGCCGAACAGGTCCCGCGCGAGCGGCGCCATCGACGAACCGTCGGCCGAGATGTGGTGGACGACGACGAGAAGGACGTGGTCGCGTTCCCCGAGTTCGAACAGGGCGGCGCGCACCGGGACGTCGGCGGTGACGTCGAAGCCAGCCGACGCCAGCGTGACGACCCGCTCCCGCAGTTCCTGCTCGCCGGCCACGCGGACCACGTCGAGTTCGGACTGCGTGTCGGACGCGGACAGGACGACCTGGTAGGGGCCGTCGACGGAATCCGGGTACACCGTGCGCAGCGATTCGTGGCGGGCCACGACGTCGGCGATCGCCGACCGCAATGCGTCGACGTCCAGTGCGCCGGTGAGCCGGAGCGCCAACGGGATGTTGTACTCGGCCGATTCGGGGTCGAATCGGTTGGCGTACCACATCCGCTGCTGCGCCAGCGACAGCGGCAGACGGTCCGGGCGCGGTCCGGCGGTGACGGGCGGGCGGGCGCCGCCGTCCACGCCGAGCGCTTCCAGCCTGCGGGCCAGCTGCTCCACCGTGGGGGCCTCGAAGATCTCGCGGACCGGAGCGTCGATTCCGACGGCCTCGTTGATCCGCGCCATCACGCGGGTGGCGGCGAGCGAGTTGCCGCCGAGCGTGAAGAAGGAGTCGTCGGCGCCGACCTGGTCGACACCGAGCACCTCCGCGAACACCGCGGCGACCCGCTGTTCGAGAGCGGTTCCCGCGGCACGGAACTCGCGATCCTCCGCCAGGAACTCGGGCTCGGGCAGCGCCCGGCGGTCGAGTTTGCCCACCGGGGTGAGCGGGATCGCGTCGAGCGTCACGACCGTCGACGGCACCATGTACGTGGGAACGAACTCGCCCACGAAGTCCAGCACCGCGGTCACGTCCACCTCGGCGCCCGGCGCCGGGAGGACGTACGACACGAGGACCGAATCCCCGGACGGCCCGGGCAGCACCGACGTCGTCGCGAAGTCGACGGCGGGATGCTTGGCCAGCACCGCGTCGATCTCACCGAGTTCGATACGGAACCCGCGGACCTTGACCTGCTGGTCCGAGCGGCCCACGTAGTCGACGGTCAGCGCGCCGTCCGCGTCCTTCTTCCAGCGCACGACGTCGCCGGTGCGGTACATCCGGTCACCCGGCTCGCCGTAGGGGTTTGCCACGAAGCGTCCCGCGGTGAGCGGCGTGCGCCGGTGGTAGCCGCGGGCCAGTCCGAGGCCCGACAGATAGAGGTCACCTGCGATACCGACCGGGACGGGCCGGAGCCGGTCGTCGAGGACCAGCGCGCTGGTGCCGCGGATCGGACCACCGATCGTGACCGGACCGTCGGCGGCCATCGGGTCGCTGATGTTGGTCATGATCGTGGTCTCGGTGGGACCGTAGCCGTTGAACAGCGAGCGTCCGGGCGCCCAGCGGGCCGCGAGTTCCGCCGGGACGGCCTCGCCGCCGGCGACGACGAACTGGAAGTCGTCGAGCCCGGACGGATCCACGGAGGCCAGCGCCGAAGGCGTGACGAAGCCGTGCGTGACGCGGTGCTCGCGTAGGAACTTCGCGAACTCGGGTCCGCCGTACACGTCGGTGGGAGCGATCACCATGGTGGCGCCGGCGCCGACCGCGAGGAGCAGTTCGAGGACGGACGCGTCGAAACTCGGCGACGCGAAGTGCAGCGTCCGCGAGTCGGTCGTCACCGAGTAGCGCTCACGCTGTTCGGCGGCGAAGTTGGCGAGACCCCGGTGGGTGACGACGACGCCCTTGGGCTGCCCGGTGGTGCCGGACGTGTAGATCACGTAGGCGCTGTTGGCCGGGGTGACCGCCGTGCGGCGCTCCGCCTCCGCGACGGGAGCCGTGGAGTAGCGCGCCGAGGCGTCCACGAACTCGTCGCTGTCGAGGACCAGCCAGTCGACGTCCCGAGGAAGCCGGCCGACCTCGGAGCTCACGGAAAGGCCCAGCGTCACACCGGAATCGGTGACCATGTGGGCTATCCGCTCGTCCGGGTAGCCGGGGTCGATCGGCACGTACGCACCGCCGCTCTTGGCGACGGCCCAGATGCCGACGATGGACGGGATCGAGCGGGTGATGCCGAGACCGACGAACGTTTCCGCGCCGACCCCGCGTTCGATCAGGATGCGCGCCACCCGGTTCGAGCGCTCGTCCAGTTCGCGGTAGGTGATGCTGTCGCCGCCCGAGACGATCGCGTTCCCGTCCGGGTGCGCGGCGACCGCGGCCTCGAGCAGTTCGACGAGCGTGGTGGGCGCGACGCCCTCGAGACCGCGGACCGGTGTCAGTTCCTCGGTCTCCGCGGCGTCGAGAATGGGGATGTCCCCCACCGCGAGGTCGGTTCCGCCGCCCGCGACGGCCGTGAGGATCCGCACGAAGCGGTCCGCGAAGCCCTGCACGGTCTCGGCGTCGAAGATCTCGGTTGCGTACCCGAGAACACCGGTGATCCCGGTGGGCGCACCCTCGTCGGACCACAGTTCGCGCAGGTCGACGGTGAGGTCGAACTTGCTGAACTCGACGTCCACGGCACCGGGTGTCGCCTCGAGTCCGGCGAACTCGAGCGACGGGATGCCGTTGACCTGATGGGTCAGCACGACCTGGAACAGCGGCGAGTACGCCGTGGACCGGGTCGGGTTCAGGGCGTCCACCAACTGCTCGAACGGAACGTCCTGGTTGCTGAACGCGGCGAGGTCCTGGGTGCGGACCTGCTCGAGCAGTTCGGCGAAGGAGGTTCCGGGCTCGACCTCGGTCCGGAGCACCAGCGTGTTGACGAACATGCCGACGAGGTTCTCGATCGCCTCGTCGCCGCGACCGGCCACCGCGGCGCCGATCGCGATGTCGGTGCTCGAACTGAGCCGCGCCAGCAGCACGGACAGCGAGGCGTGCAGCACCATGAACAGCGACACGTTGTGCGCCCGCGCGACCTCGCCGAGACGACGGTGCACGTCCTCGTCGACGGAGAAGCCGACGGAGGCGCCTGCCATCGACCGCACCGTCGGGCGGGGGCGGTCGGTGGGCAGAGCCAGGACGTCGGGCACACCCGCGAGGGTCTTCGACCAGAAGTCGATCTGCGCGGCGGCCAGGGAATCGGGGTCGTCCTCGGAACCGAGCACGTCCCGCTGCCACAGCGCGTAGTCGGCGTACTGGACGGGCAGCACCGGCCAGGCGGGCTCCGTGCCCTCCCGGTGGGCCGCGTACGCCGTCATGACGTCGCGGGCCAGCGGCAGCGTGGAGGCGCCGTCGGACGCGATGTGGTGCATGACGAGCACGAGGCCGTGGTCGGTCGCGCCGAGCCGGAACAGGCGGGTCCGGACCGGGATCGTGTCGGTGACGTCGAAGCCGGTGGACCCGAACTCGAACATCCGGTCCCGCAGGTCCTCCTCGCGGACGTCGACCGGTTCGAGAGCGAGGTCGATGTCGGCGGCGGGCAGGATCACCTGGTGCGCACCGGAATCGGAGTCCGGGAACACGGTCCGGAGAACCTCGTGCCGCGCGACGACGTCGGACAGGGCCGCGGCCAGGGCGTCGACGTCCAGTTCGCCGCGCAGTCGCACGGTGAGCGGAACGTTGTACGCGGGTGAGGACGGATCGAAACGGTTGAGGAACCACATCCGCTGCTGCGCGAGCGACAGCGGCAGCGCCTCGGGGCGCGGGCCGGCGACGAGCGCGGGGCGGCGGGAGCCGGTGTGGGCCCGGTCCTCGACGAGCTTCGCGAGGGTCGCGACGGTGGGCGCCTCGAACAGGTCACGGATGCCGACCTCGGTGCCGGTCGCGGACGTGACGCGGGCAGCCACCCGGGTGGCGCTGAGCGAGTTGCCGCCGAGGTCGAAGAACGACTCGTCGACGCTCACCCGCGGCGCGGAGATCACGTCGCCGAAGATGCCGGCGACGACCTCCTCGAGCGCCGTGCGTGGTGCGACGAATTCGGCGGTGCCGGTGGTGAAGACCGGCTCCGGAAGGGCCTTGCGGTCGACCTTGAGATTCGCGTTGAGCGGCATCTCGTCGAGGACCATCACCGTGTCCGGGATCATGTGCGAGGGCAGCACGTCACGCAGTGCGTCCACGGTCGCGTCGACGTCGAGTTCGGTGCCCGCGGTCGCGGTGACGTACGCGACGAGCCGGGGTCCCTGCTCGCTCTCGTGCACGACCACCACCGACTTCTGCACCGCGCTGTGCGCGGTGAGGGCGGACTCGATCTCGCCGAGTTCGATCCGGAGACCGCGGATCTTGACCTGGAAGTCGCTGCGGCCCACGAACACGAGCCCACCGTGGTCGAGTTCGCGGACGCGGTCGCCGGTCCGGTACATGCGGGCGCCGGGCCCCTCGAACGGGTTCGCCACGAAACGCGACGCGGTGGTGCCGAACATGTTGCCGTAACCGCGGGCCAGGACCTGGCCGCCGATGTACAGGTCACCGGTCACTCCAGGCGGCACGGGACGCATCCGGCCGTCGAGCACGTGGTACCGGACACCGCGGAACGCGGTGCCGAACGGGACCGGCCACTTCTCGGCGTCCGCGGTGGAGAGATCCAGTTCGTACGACGAACACGTGACCGAGGCCTCGGTCGGACCGTAATTGTTGAGCAGGCGCGAGTCCGTGCCGATCAGCGCCGTGCACGCCGCCGGCCGCAGCATCTCACCGCCGAGGAGAATCACCTTCAGGTTGGGCAGGACACCCTCGGTGTCCAGTTCGGTGAGGACCTCGAACGCACTCGGCGCCAGGTTGGTGATCTGGACGTCGCCGGTGCCGATCATGCGGAGAATCGGTCCCGGATCGAAGCCGTCGTCGGCGAGGTGGAGCACACCGCCGTACGCGAGCCCCACCCAGATGTTCTTCTGCGTCTGGTCGAACAGCGGTGAGTTCGCGATCAGCAGTCCGGTGCCGTCCTTCACCCGGAGGTCGCCCTGGTACGACTGATAGTTGTTGGACAGACCCAGCATCGGGACCATCGTCGGCTTGGGCCGTCCGGTCGACCCGGACGTCGAGATGACGTGCCCCAGGCGCTTGCCCGCGTGCTCGTCGGACCACGGGTCGTGCGGGAAATCGGTGTCGTCGAGTGAGGCGAGGTGACGCACCGTCTCGGGATCGTCGAGCACGATCGGATGGTCGAGCGCCGCGTTTCCGGTGGGTGCACCGGTGAGCCCGCTCCACGACCGGATGGCCACCACGGCCCGCGTTCCGCTGTCTTCGACGAGTCCCGTGATCCGGTCGATCCCCCACTTCTGGTCGAACGGCGAGTACGCCGCGCCGACCTTCCATGCGGCGATCATCCCGATCACCCATTCGAGCGAGCGCGGGACGATCAGCGCGACGACGTCGTCGGGGCGAACCCCTCGCGAGACCAGTTCGCGGGCGAGCTGGTTGGCGCGACGGTTCACGTCACCGCGGGTGGTCGAGACACCCCCGGCGAGGACGGCGGGAGCCTGCGGGTCGCGTTCGACCCACTCCTGCCAGCGGGTGACGAAGAGTTCGAGCGGCCAGCCCTCAGTCTCCGCCGTCTCCGCCTCGGGTGCGGCGACGATCTCCGGTGCGGGTGCCACGATCTCGATGTCACCGACCAGGGCGTGCGCGTCCGCGATGACCTGGTCGAGGATCGTGCCGAAGCCGTCCTTCCCGTCTTCCGACGGCGGAGCCATCATGATGGTGGGAACCAGACCGGACAGCACGACGGACACGATCGCGTCGGGGCCCATGCCCCGCTCGGACAGCGGAGCCGACATCAGGCGCAGGCGCTCGTCGAACTCGCGGTACGTCACCTGCATGCCGTCGTGGGCGACGGCCACGGCGTCGGGGGCGACGTCGACCGCAGCGGCCAGAAGCTGCGGCAGCTCGCGAACTGTCATCGTGCGGGCAGGTCGCGCTTGGCTCAACTTTGCTCTCTCGTATTCGGTGAGAATGTCGATGTCGCCTACAGCGACACCGGGATCGGTGACGACGGCCTCGAGGATCTTGACGAACCGTTCCGCGATACGTTCGGCAGTGCCGCGCTCGAACAGGTCGGTGGCGAACGTGAATCGTCCGCCCAGACCCGCAGGCCGGCCCGACTCGTCGGCCTTCTCGGTGATCGTCAGCGTGAGGTCGTACTTGGCGCCCTGCGCCATGTCGTCGATCACGCGCACGGTCAGCCCGGGCAGTTCGAGCGCGTCCATCCGATTGTTCTGGAACGAGAGCATCACCTGGAACAGCGGCGAGTAGGCCGCCGAGCGCCGGATCCGCAGCGCCTCCACGATCTTCTCGAATGGCACGTCGGAATTGCCGAATGCCGCCAGGTCACCTTCGCGGACCCGGTCGACGAGACCGGAGAACGAATCTCCGGGGCGCACGTGGGTGCGCAGGACCAGGGTATTGACGAACATGCCGACCAGGTCGTCGAGCGCCTGGTCACCACGTGCGGCGAGCGGGGTGCCGACGGTGATGTCGTCGCTGTTGCTCAGCCGCGACAGCAGCGTCGTCAGCGCCGCGTGCGTCACCATGAAGAGGGACGCTCCACGGTCCTTGCCGACCGCTTCGAGGCCGCGCCGCAACTCTGGGCTGATCGCGAAGTCGATCGAGTCGCCCCGCATCGACTGCCTGGCCGGGCGTACGTGGTCCAGCGGCAGGTCGATCAGCTCGGGCGCCCCGGCGAGGGTGTCCGCCCAGTGCGCGATCTGCTTGCCCGCGAGCGACCGCGTGTCGGCAGGGTCACCGAGGACCTCACGCTGCCAGAGCGCGAAGTCGGGGTACTGCACCGGCAGCGGCTGCCACAACGGGGCGGCGCCCGCGGTGCGCGCGCTGTAGGCGACCATGACGTCCCGTGCGAGCGGCGCCATCGACGCGCCGTCGGCGCAGATGTGGTGCACCACGAGGACGAGCAGGAATTCGCTGTCGCTCGTGGCGAACAGCCGGATCCGCAGCGGGGGCGTGACCGTGACGTCGAATCCCTCGGTGGCGAATTCGGTGAGGGCCGTGGAAAGTTCGGCCTCGGGCACCCGCACGGGCGTGAGGTCGAACGGAACCTGGGCGACGTCGACGACCTGCTGGTACGGCCCGTCGGCGGAGTCCGGGAACACCGTCCGCAGCGACTCGTGCCGCGCGAGAACGTCGGAGACGGCCGACGACATCGCGTCGATGTCGAGTGCACCGGACAGCCGAACGGCGAGCGGGATGTTGTACGCCGAGGACGCCGTGTCGAACCGGTTCATCAGCCACATGCTCTGCTGCGCCATCGACAGTGGTACGCGCGGGGGGCGCGGCCGCGCGACGAGCGCCGGGCGGTCCGAGCCGGTGCCTGCCTGCTCGGCGACCTTGACGGCGAGCCGTTCCACGGTCGGCGCCTCGAACAACTCGCGCACACCCAGACGGGTGCCTGCGGCGGCGTTGAGCCGCGCGACCGCCTTCGTGGCGACGAGCGAGTTGCCGCCGAGGTCGAAGAACGAGTCGGCGACGCTGATCTTCGCGAGCCCGAGCACGTCCGCGAGGACACCGGCGACCAGTTCCTCGGTCGGTGTGCGCGGCTCGACCATCTCGCCCTGGAGGGCGTCGAAATCGGGCTCGGGCAGAGCCTTCCGATCGAGTTTGCCTGCGGTGGTCAGCGGGATCTCGTCGAGGACGACGATCGCGCTCGGCACCATGTGCGCCGGCAGCGTGTCGCCGACGAAGTGCGTCACCTCGGCGACGTCGACCGTGGCGCCCGCGGTCGGCAGCACGTACGAGACGAGGGCGGTCGATCCCGACGGCAGCGACGTGCCGACGGTGACCGCGAACTCGAGATTCGGGTGCGCCACCAGCGCCGCGTCGATCTCGCCGAGTTCGATGCGGAAGCCGCGGACCTTCACCTGGAAGTCGCTGCGGCCCACGTACTCCACCCCGTAGCCGGCGCGGTGCCCGGGATCGACGACGAACCGGACGACATCGCCCGTGCGGTACATCCGGCTGCCGTTCTCGCCGAACGGGTTCGCGACGAACCGTTCGGAGGTGAGGCCGAGACGATCGTGGTAGCCGCGGGCGAGACCGGGGCCCGCGATGTACAACTCCCCTGCCACGCCCACGGGTACCGGGCGCAGGAGTGCGTCGAGAACGTAGACGGTGACGGCGCAGACGGGACCGCCGATCTCGATCCGGTTCCCGGGCACCAGCATGTTGCTGACGTTGCTCATGACGGTGGCCTCGGTGGGACCGTAGCCGTTGTACATCCGGCGCCCCGGCGCCCAGCGTTCCACCAGTTCCGGCGGGCAGGCCTCGCCGCCGACGACGACGACCTCGAGCCGGTCGAGCCCGGCGGGCTCCACCGACGCGAGCGCGGCGGGCGTGACGAAGGCGTGGGTGACCTCGTTGTCCGCGAGGAAGTTCCGCAGTTCCTCGCCGCCGTACAGGTCGGCGGGGGCGACGACCATCGTCGCGCCGCAACCGAACGCGAGCAGCAGTTCGAGGACGGACGCGTCGAAACTCGGGGACGCGAAGTGCAGGGTCCGCGCCTTCGGGCTCACCCCGTAGTGGGTGCGCTGTTCGGCGGAGAAGTTGGCCAGACCCGTGTGGGTGACGACGACGCCCTTGGGCAGACCTGTGGTGCCGGACGTGTAGATCATGTACGCCGCGTGCTCGAGCTGCACCGACGTGGTCCGCTCGGAATCCGTCACCGGCTCCGGCGACTGCGAAGCGCACAGCGACTCGCACTCGGACGAGTCCAGCGCGAGCCAGTCGACACCGGACGGAAGGTCGTCCCGCTGAGCGGACACGGTCAGCCCGAGGACGGCGCCGGAATCGGCGACCATGTGCGCGATGCGCTCGGACGGGTAGCGGGGGTCGACGGGCACGAACGTGCCGCCGGCCTTGGCCACGGCCCACGTTCCGATCACCGAGTGCTGTGAGCGCGTCATCCCGAGCGCCACAGAGGTTTCCGGTCCGACCCCACGGTCGATGAGCACGCGCGCGAGCCGGCTCGAGCGGGCGTCCAGTTCCGCGTACGTCATCGATTCGCCGTCCGCGACGAGCGCGATGCGCTCGCCGTTCTCCGCGGCGGTCGCGGAGAGGATCTCCGGCAGCGACAGCGGCGCGGCGGCCTCGGTGCCGTACGCCGCCAGCAGCGACGCACGCTCGTCGGGCGCGAGGATGTCGATGTCCGCGACGCGCGTGTCGACGTCCCCGGACAACGCCCCGAGCACGCGGACGACGCGCGCCATGATCTCCTCGACCTCGGCGGCCTCGAACAACTCGGGAAGGAACTTGGCGGTCAGGTGCAGCCGCGGGTCGGTCATCGCGACGATCGCCAGTGGGTAGTGCGTGGCGTCGTTCGACGTCACGTCGAGAACGCGGAGACCCGCGATGTCGCTGTTCTTCGTGAGCGCGTCACGGTCGAGCGGGTAGGACTCGTAGACCATGAGGGTGTCGAACAGCGCTCCGAGGCCGAGCCCCTGCTGGATGTCGGTGAGCCCGACGTGATGGTGGTCGAGCAACTCGGTCTGCTCGTGCTGGATGCGGTCGAGCAGGGTGCGGACGGCGTCGCCCGCCTGCACGCGGACCCGCACCGGCAGGGTGTTGATGAAGAGCCCGAGCATCGACTCGATGCCGGGCACCTGCGGCGGACGGCCCGAGACCGTGGTGCCGAACACCACGTCGTCCCGTCCGGTCAGCCTGCCCAGCACGATTCCCCACGCGGCCTGGACGAGCGTGTTCATGGTGACGCCGAGTTCGCGCGAGCGCGCGGTCATGTCGGTGAGCAGGTCGTCCGGCAGATCGATCACGAGCTCACCGGGGGTGAGCACCGGGGCCGTCTCCGTGTGCGCCGGCGCGAGGAGGGTGGGCTCCTCGACGCCGCCGAGGGCCTTCGCCCACGCGTCCACCGACACCTGCGGATCCTGCGCGGACAGCCACTCGAGGTAGCTGCGGTACGGACGCGGCTGCGGCAGTGCCAGCGCGTCGCCGTCCACCGCGTACAGGGTCAGCAGATCCTGGATGAGGATCGGCAGCGACCAGCCGTCCAGCAGGATGTGGTGGTTGGTGACGGCGAACCGGTAACGGTCCGCACCCGTTTCGACCAGCAGGAATCGCACCAGCGGCGGGGCCGTCATGTCGAACCGGTCCGTCCGGTTCGCGAGCATCAGTGCGTCGAGTTCGGCGTCCCGGTCGTGCGCGGACGCGGCCGAGAGGTCGACGTGCGTCCACGGCACGTCCACCCGGTCGACGACCACCTGCATGCCGGTGCCGTCGTCGCCCGCGACGAAGGCGGTGCGCAGGTTGGGATGCCGGGCGACGAGCGATTCCGCGGCGCGGCGGAGTCGGTCGGTGTCGACGGATCCGCCCAGGTCCATGACGAGCTGGGTGGTGTACACGTCGGTGGTGGCACCGGCCAGCGACGCGTGGAACAGCAGGCCCACCTGCAGCGGGGCCAGGGACCAGACGTCGGCGAGCGCGGGGTAGTCGCTCTCGAGGGTGTCGATCCGGCTCTGGCTCAGCGGAACGAGGTCGAGGTCCGACGGCGTCCGGCCGCCGGCTCCCGGCCGCTGCGTGTGCGCGACGAGCCCTTCGAGCGCGCGCGTCCACAGGCCGGTGAGCTCGCCCACCTCGGCGTCCGTGAGGACGCCCTGCGGGAAGTCGACGGTGGCCGAAAGCCGTTGTTCGCCTTCGATGTCCACGATCATCGCGTTGATGTCGAGGGCGAAGTGCACCGGCATCTCGCTGTTGCGGGTGCCGGTCAGTTCCATCGTGTCGGTGTCGGGGACCCAGCCCGCCGCCCGGAATGCGACGGGAATCTCGCCGACCGACACGCGGCCCAGATAGTTGAAGCTGATCTGGGGGCTCGGCAGCGCTGCGAGGACCGCGCGGGTTTCGGCGTTGAGGAACCGCAGCATTCCGTAACCGATGCCGTGCTCGGGTACGCGTGCGAGTTGTTCCTTCACCGACTTGACGGCCTGACCTGCGGCCGCACCGCCGGCGAGGGCGTCGCGGACGTCGACGCCGGGCGCCGACAACCGGACCGGGTACATGCTGGTGAACCAGCCCACCGTGCGGGACAGGTCGGCGCCGGGCAGCACCGTCTCCTCGCGGCCGTGGCCCTCGAGGTGCACGAGCGTCGAGGACTCGGTGATGCCGCGTTCCGCGCGCCACGCCGCGACGGCGAGCGCGAGGGCGGTGAGAAGACCGTCGTTCACACCACCGTGGAAGGCACGCGGCACGTCGGTCAGCAGACCGTCGGTGACGTCCGCCGAAACCTCCAGGCGGACCCGGCCGGTGGTCGAGACAGTGTCGCGGCCGTCGAGGGCCCGCGAACCGATCAGCGGGTCCGCACCGTCCAGCGTGGTGCGCCAGTAGTCGAGTTCGCTCACACGCCGGGCGCTGCGCGCGTTGTCCGCGAGGCCGTGCGCCCAGCGGCGGACCGAGGTCCCGACTGCCGGGAGCAGTGGGTCGGCCCCGGCGGCGATCTGCCCCCAGGCCGACGCGAAGTCGGGCACCAGCACTCGCCAGGACACACCGTCCACCGCGAGGTGGTGGATCACGACGAGCAGGCGTCCCGTCCGCGGGGCACTCTCGGCGTCCGCAGTATCGCCGTCCGCGCCGTCCTGCACTGCGGATTCGGCGGAGTCCTCAGCGGGCGCGAACCAGACGAAACGCACCACGCTGCCGGTGGCCGGGTCCAGCCTGTCCACCGTGCGCTCGAGGGCGTGCGCTGCCAGCGCCTCGAACGTGCCGGTGCCGGGACCGTCGGTGAACTCGACGCGATCGACGAGGCGGTCGACGTCGACCGAGCCGATCGGAGCGACCTCCAGCGACCACCCGGCCGGAGAGTCGTTGCGCCGCAACGACGAACGCAGGGCGTCGTGGCGGTCGACGACGGCCGCCAGCGTGCGCACCAGGCGCTCACGCTCCACCTTCGGCGGCAGCGCGAGGAGAATGGACTGGGAGAACCGGTGGAAGTCGCCGCCCAGCTCCGTCATCCAGTGAACGACCGGTGTGAGCGGCATCGTGCCGATGCCGGCGCCCGGCAGTTCCTCGAGGACGTGCACCGTCGCCGATTCGGACGCGGACTTCGCGACCTCCGCGAGCGAGGCAACGGTCTTGCGTTCGAAGACGTCCCGGGCCGTGAACAGGACGCCGGCTTCCTTCGCCCGGGACACCAGCTGGATCGAGACGATGCTGTCGCCGCCGAGCGCGAAGAACGAGTCGCCGACACTGACGCGCGGCAGACCGAGGACCTCGGCGAACAGGCCGGCGATCGACTCCTCCATGGTGCTGCGCGGAGCCACGTACTCACTGGATTCCGCCGCGAACGTGGGTTCGGGCAGCGCCTTCCGGTCGAGCTTGCCGCTCGCGCCGACCGGCATCTCGGCGAGCACCATGACGGCGTCGGGAACCATGTACGAGGGCACCGCGCGGGCGACGTGGACCGTCAGATCGTCGACGTCCAGCGCCGAAGCCGGCTCGGGAACGACGTAACCGACGAGCCGCTGCCCGAGGGAACTGTCGTGCACGACCACGACCGACTGCGCCACATGAGGATACGAGGACATCGCGGATTCGATCTCGCCGAGCTCGATCCGCAGGCCGCGCACCTTCACCTGGAAGTCGGTGCGGCCGAGGTACTCGATGCTGCCGTCGACGCGCCACTTGACGAGGTCGCCGGTACGGTACAGGCGGGTACCCGCGGCGCCGAAAGGATTGGCCACGAAGCGTTCCGCCGTCAGTTCCGGCCTGCCCTCGTAGCCGCGGGCCACCTGGGCGCCCGCGAGATAGAGCTCTCCCGCAGATCCGATGGGTGCGGGCCGGAGGTGGCCGTCGAGCACGTACGCCTCGGTGTTCCACACCGGGGTGCCGATGGGGATCGTGTGGACGGACTCCCGATCCACCTCGCCCGCGGTGGCGTGCACGGTGAACTCGGTGGGGCCGTACAGGTTGTGCAACTCGGCGCCGGACTTCGCCCGGAACGCTGCTGCGACGGCAGGCGGAAACGCCTCTCCCGCAACGAGAACGACGCGCAGGCTGGCGAGTTGTTCACGGTCGGCCTCGGAGACGAACACCGACAGCATCGACGGGACGAACGACGTCGCGGTGACGTTCTCGCGCGCGATCACGTCGGCGAGGTAGGCGGGGTCGCGATGCCCCTCGGGTGCGGCGATCACCAGGCGCGACCCGGAGGCGAGCGCGGAGAACAGTTCCCATACCGACACGTCGAACGTCGTCGGGGTCTTCTGCAGCACGACGTCGTTCGCATCGAGCCCGTAGCGCGACGCGATCCACGTGACCTGGTTCAGGATCGCGGCGTGGCTCACCGCCACGCCCTTCGGACGTCCGGTGGACCCGGACGTGTAGATGACGTACGCCGGGTTGGCGGCCCGGAGGCCGGCAGTCCGTTCCTCGTCGCGGATCGGGCCCACCGGGACGCCGCTCGAATCCACGGCGTCGATCTCCACGACGTCGTGGACGGCGGGGAAAACGAGTCCGTCCCGCGCGACGGTGAGGATGCACAACGGGCGAGCGCTCTCCAGCACGTACGCGGTGCGCTCGGCGGGGTGGTCGGGGTCGAGGGGCACGTATGCGCCTCCGGCCTTGACGACGGCGTACATCGCGACCATGGAGTCGAGTGAGCGGCGGATCGCGAGGGCGACCTTCGCCTCCGGACCCACGCCCCGGCCGATCAGCGTCCGGGCGAGACGGTTCACCCGCGCGTCGAACTCGGCGTAGGTCAGTTCCTCGCCCTCGAAGACGAGTGCCGTCGCGTCGGGCGTGCGCGCGACCTGGGCGTCGAACAGGTCGACGACGGTGCCGGCGGGCGGGGCCACGGCGTCGCCGTTCCACCTCGTCACGACCTGCTCGTATTCCTCACCGCTCATCGTCGCCAGGTCCGACACCGAGGCGTCGTCGCCGGCGCCGAGGAAGCGCTCGAAGAAGTCGAAGAAGCGGCTGTGGTGACGGTCCAGCTCGTCCGCCGAGTACAGGTTGGGGTTGGCCTCGAAGTCGATGTGGATCTTGCTGCCGGCCACACCCTGGTAGATGTTCAGCGAGAGGTCCTCGACCGGTCCGGTGGTGAGGACGTTCTGGTGTCCGGTGACCGTTCCCAGCTTGATCTCGCTGTGGAACATCATGATGTTGATCGAGGGACCGAAGAAGCCGCGCTGCCCCTGGGGCGCGCCGGCGTCGCGGCGGATGTCCTCGTGCCGGTAACGCTGGCGGCGCAGGGCTCCCGTGAGTTCGATCTGCACGCTCTTGACCAGCTCCGGGACGGTCATCTCCGGGGTGATCTGGAGTCGGAGCGGAACGATGTTCGACACCATTCCGCCGGAGCGGCGCAATGTGGCGGTGGTACGGGCCGACACCGGCAGGCTGAGGACGACGTCCGTCCGGTCGGTCATGTGCGCCAGGTACGCGGCGAACGCGGCCACCACGATGGGCGCGGAGCTGGCGTTGCTGCCGCCCAGCGCCTCGTCGAGAAGGGTGGCGGTGGACTCGGGCAGCGCTTCGGAGGAGAGCCGCGCGAACTTGCCGACCATCGCCGCGCGACCGGCCAGGCTCGGGGCCTCGGGCAGGTGCGCGGTGCGTTCGGCCCAGTATTCGCGGTCCTTCGCGAACCGGTCGGAATTGCGGTACCGCTGCTCGTCCTCGACGATCCGGACCAGGTCCTCGGCGCGGCAGGCCGGCGGCTCGGCGCCCTCGACCAGCGCCGTGTAGATCTCGGCGATACGCGCGATCAGCGCCATCGCGCCGAAACCGTCGAGCGCGATGTGGTGGATTCGGCAGAACCAGAAGTAGTGGTTCTCTCCGACGTGGAGCAGGTAGACCACGACGAGGCGGTCCTCGAGCAGGTCGACGGGGGCGCTGTAGTTGGCCCGCATCCACTTCTCGGCGGCGTCGACGGAATCGTCCTCGCCCCGCAGGTCGACGTAGGTGATGGCGTCGTCGAGGGACTTGTCGACGTACTGGTGGGGCATCCCCTCGATCTCGACGAGACGGAGGAAGCCGGAGCCGAACTCCCGGCCGGTGCGGACGGTGGCCTCGGTCAGGAGGTCGAGGTCGATGTCGCCGCGAAGCTCGATGTACTGGGCGATAGTGAGGGGAACGTCGCCCATCGCGTGTTGCGCGAACCAGATGCCACGCTGCGCAGCCGACAGCGGAAACGCTCCTTCCGGAGCACCGCTACTACCCGCTGCATGTCCCGACCCCAAGGGTTACTCCGTTCTCGAACGCGTGGCGACTGCCGCCTGTGTCTTTGGTGATTCGTAGCTCTCGGTCCCACGGACTGCGCCGCGGGCCGGTCTTCCGATGAACGCCATCACATGAACAGGCCTTGCCGGTTCGAAGCTTTTCGCGGAACAGGGACGCGCCGAGCGCGGGACGACCTGCGCTGATCGAAGAGTTCCACCACACTCGGAGGCGATGTCAGACGATCGTCCGAAACCCGATTGCCTGCGACGCTGAACACTCCAAGGCCCTTACATCCCGAACTACTCGCGGTGAGCGGGTTCATACGTGGCTCCGTTCTCTCATCGATCCAACAAGCGGCCACCCAATCGGTGCTCGTCATCCTCCGAGTCGAGAGCCGAGTCTACGGCGCTGGTGAGGGAACGAAAGATTGTCGCGATCACTGCCTCAGCCTCCTCTCGATCGGTGGTGACATTTTCGGTTCGTACGGTCCCGCGGTAACGCCGGGAATTACATCGGTGTCAGATCCAGTACCGTTACCGGCGCTGCTGTGACGTACCCAACCCTCGATACTTCCAGAACCAGACCTGAATTCGATCTTCGACGCGCTCATATTCAACAGGCAGAACCACATTCCGGGCGTCTCGTCCAACCCGAACACGGATACCGTACCGAGAGTCGGAATTTCGCTAGGTGTACAACTGTCGTATCCAGTTTCATGTTCCGCCTCCCGACTGTCCTCCGTGCACGGTGCGGCCGATCCGGTGATCGACCGCGGCGTTGAACACCCACTGCCCCCCGTGACCGCAGTTTTTGCCAACCACCGTGTCTACCAAAGCCCCGCGCAGGTCTCAAAACGACGAACACCCAAGGTTGCGCGCAGGGAATAACCGACCAGGTCCGTTACCCACCCGCATCGAGCGGAATACTGGACGCCCGACCATTGCCGGGTGAGCCTCCGGGTCTTTGCAGATCGCCCGCTGACCTGCCACGAAGAGGCGGCGGCGCGGCCACGCCAAGGGGGCGTGAGCCGACGACATCGCGGCCGCGTCCCAGCATCTGGAACACCCTCCCGAAACGCGACGCTTCCAGTGTCCGATTGGTCGCATTTGCCGCAGCGCGACCGATCGAAAGGGGACGGGACATATCTCACACCCCAACGCGCGCAATGAAAGTAAGGCTAACCTAACTGCTAGCGTCCAACCGCACCGCGATCGGCGGAGTCGCTGCTCAGCGTCCGTGCCGCGCGAACCAGTCGAGCAGACCGGGATCGTCGACGGCGCTGCGGTCCACCGTCCGCCCCGCGTCCGCGCCCTGGAAGATGCGCTTGAGCGGCACCTCGAGTTTCTTGCCGGTGCGGGTGTGCGGGATGCCCGGCGCCTCGATGATGTCGTCGGGCACGTGCCGCGGAGAGGCCTGCTCCCGGATCGCTCCGCGGATCCGCTGCTTCAGCGCGTCGTCGAGTACCGCACCCTCCGAGAGGACCACGAACAGCGGCATCCAGTACCCGCCGTCCGCCAGGTCGACCCCGACGACGAGCGCCTCGGCGACCTCCGGGAGCTTCTCCACCACCTGGTAGATGTCGGCGCTGCCCATCCGGATTCCGTTGCGGTTCAACGTGGAATCGGACCTTCCGTGCATGAGGACGGTCCCGCGATCGGTGATCGTGATCCAGTCACCGTGTCGCCACACACCGGGAAAACCCTCGAAATAGGCTTCGTGGTAACGCTTTCCGTCCGGATCGTTCCAGAACGACACCGGCATGGACGGCATCGGCGCGGTGACGACGAGTTCACCCACCGCGTCTCGCACCGGCCGCCCCGATTCGTCGAACGCCTCGACGGCAACCCCGAGACAGGGGGCGGACAGCTCCCCCGGCCAAACGGGGACGGTGCGCGCTCCCCCGATGAACGCCGACACCACATCGGTCCCACCGGTGATCGACACGACGGGTACGCGGCGACCGATGTTCTCCGACAGCCACAACGACGACGACGCCGGCAGCGTCGATCCCGTGACTCCCACCGCGCGGAGCGCGCTCAGATCGTGCTCGCGGACGGGGATCACCCCCGCCTTGTCGCACGCGAGAACGTAGCCGGGACTGGTGCCGAGCACCGTGACACCCAGTCGT
Source organism: Rhodococcus sp. USK10 (assembly GCF_019378875.1). Classification (NCBI taxonomy): domain Bacteria; kingdom Bacillati; phylum Actinomycetota; class Actinomycetes; order Mycobacteriales; family Nocardiaceae; genus Rhodococcus; species Rhodococcus sp. USK10. Next base: position 7,404,105 of record NZ_CP076048.1, on the reverse strand, counting down.
GATGCCAAGGCCCACAACGCATCCGGAGTCGGATGCGACGGACTTCCGTCATAGCAGACGATCGTGGCTCCCACCAGCAGGCCCGCGGTCTGGAAGTTCCACATCATCCAACTGGGGCTGGTGTACCAGAAAAGTATGTCTTCGCGGCCGAGGTCGAGGTGGAGCGCCAGCGACTTCACGTGCTCGAGCAGTACACCGCCGTGACCGTGCACGATGCCCTTCGGGAGGCCGGTGGTCCCCGAGGAGAACACCACCCACAACGGGTGGTCGAACGGGACGGGAACGGGCTCGAGTGCGCGGCCCCCGGCGGTGGCCTCCGCCCAGGTGACGCCGCCGTCGACGGCGGCGTCCGCATCGAGGTGGGGCACCACCACCGTGAGGGCCGGCGACAATCCGGCCCGCAACTCGGCCACTGCCCCCAGCCGGTCGTGTTCCTTGCCCGCGAACCGGTACCCGTCCGCGGTGATCAGCGCCGCCGGTTCCAGTTGACCCAGCCGATCGAGCGCGGCCGGCGCGGAATAGTCCTGCCCGCACGCGGCCCACACGGCGCCGAGCGACGCCGTGGCGAGAAACGCGACGACCGCCTCGGGGATGTTCGGAAGATAGCCGACCACGCGATCACCGACCCCGACCCCGTGCTCGCGGAGCGTCGCGGCGAGACCCGCCACCGCAGAACGCAACTCGTCCCACCCGACGGAGACGTCGGGAAACCCCTCACCCGCGTACAGGATCGCCGGGGTGCCGGGCCGGGCGTTCCGGAAGACGTGGTCGACGTAGTTGAGCGTCGCACCCGGAAACCAGTCGGCGCCCGGCATCGCGGCGTCGGCGAGGGCGGGCCCCGGATCGGTGGCGGACCGGAACTCGAAGTAGTCCCACACGTCCTGCCAGAACTCCCCCGGCGCCGCCACCGACCAGCGCCACAGCGACCGGTAGTCGTCGACCGTGACACTGTGGCGCCGTGCGACGAACGCGGCGAAATCGGTGATCACCGCGTCCCGCACGTCGGCTTCGGTGGGAACCCATTGCGGATCGGCAGCCATGGGACTATCTTCCCCGAGAGCAAGGCCGTTCCGGGCTCTTTCGCCGCCTACCGCCGGCCTCAGGCCGGCTTGTCCCCCGCCGAATCGACCTGTGAGCGGCGCAGGATCGCCTCGGCGTGACGCAGGACCGGCGCGTCCACCATCTTTCCCTCGAACGCGAACACCCCGCGCTGGTCGGCGACGGCGGCGAGAACCCGCGTCGCCCAGTCGACGTCCTCGTCGGACGGTGCGTACGCCTCACGGATCACCGCGACCTGACCCGGGTGGATGGCGACCTTGACGTCGAATCCGACGGCAACGGCGTCGAGGGCCTCGGCGCGCAACCCGTCCAGGTCCTTGATGTCGAGGTAGACGGAGTCCAGCGCGAGCCGGTGATAACCCTTGGCCGCCAGCAGCGTCGACGACCGCACCTGGGTGGCGACGTCGCGGTAGCTGCCGTCGTCGCGGCGGCTGGAGTTGCCGCCCATCGCGGCGACGAGGTCCTCGGCGCCCCACATCACACCGATGGTGCTGGCCGCCAACGCGATCTCGGTGACCGCGAGCGCACCGAGCGGCGACTCGACCAGGGCGATCACCTCGCGCGGAGCCAACGACAGCACCTGGTCGGCCGACTCGCACTTGGCCAGCATGAGCCTCGTGTAGCGGGTGCCGTCGAGCGCCAGCAGGTCGCGTTCGTGGTCCTCGGTGCCGACCGGGTTGACCCGCACGACGGTGCGATCCGGATCCAGCGGGGTGTCGATGAGGGCGACCCGGGCCGCCTCCTTGTCGCCGGCCGCCACCCCGTCCTCGAGATCGAGGATCACGACGTCGGCCGCCGCGGCCGCCTTCGCGTACCGTTCGGGCCGGTCCGCCGGGCAGAACAACCAGGCCGGACCGGGCAGTTCCCAGCTCACGACGGCTTCTTCTGGACGAGGGTCTTGCGGACCGCGATCGCCACCACGTCGCCGTTCTGGTTGCGGCCGGTGTGCTCGAGCGTGACGATGCCCTCGCCGGGACGGCTCTTCGATTCGCGTTTGTCCGCGATCTTCGTCTCCGCGTACAGCGTGTCCCCGTGGAACAACGGTTTCGGGAAACTGATCTCCGAGAACCCCAGGTTCGCGACGATGGTCCCCTGCGTCAGCTGCGCCACCGACAGTCCGACCAGCGTCGACAGGGTGAACATCGAGTTGACGAGTCGCTCCCCGAACTGGGTGCCCTCGCTGTACGCCGCGTCCAGGTGCAGGGCCTGGGTGTTCATCGTCTGCGTCGTGAACAGGACGTTGTCGGCCTCGGTGACGGTCCGGCCGGGACGGTGCTCGTACACCGCGCCCAGCTCGAACTCCTCGAACCACAGGCCACGCTGGACGATTCGCCTGGGCTCCGTGGTCGCAGATTCGGTGTCGGTGGTGCTCTCCGCGGAGGTCACAGTCCCGCCTCCCGCGCGATCAGCATCAACTGCACCTCGGTGGTGCCTTCGCCGATCTCCAGGATCTTGCTGTCGCGGTAGTGCCGCGCCACGGTGTACTCGTTCATGAACCCGTAGCCGCCGTGGATCTGGGTGGCGTCCCGGGCGTTGTCCATCGCGGCCTCGGAGGCGACGAGCTTGGCGATGGCGGCCTGCTTCTTGAACGGCTTGCCGGACAGCATCCGGGCGGCGGCGTCGTAGTACGCCGTGCGCGCGGTGTGGGCCCGCGCCTCCATGCGGGCGATCTTGAAGGCGATGGCCTGGTTGTGCCCGATCGGCCGCCCGAACGCCTCACGTTCCTTGGCGTACTTGACCGACTCGTCGACGCATCCCTGGGCGGCGCCGACGCTGAGCGCGGCGATGGCGATGCGCCCCTCGTCGAGGATCCGCAGGAAGTTCGCGTACCCGCGACCGCGCTCGCCGAGCAGGTTCTCCTCCGGGACGCGCACGTCCGCGAACGTGAGCGGGTGGGTGTCGGAGGCGTTCCAGCCGACCTTGTTGTACGCCGGTTCGGCGGTGAAGCCGGGTGTCGACGTCGGCACGAGGATGGTGGAGATCTCCTTCTTGCCGTCCTTCGTCCCGGTCACCGCGGTGACGGTGACGAGCTTGGTGATGTCGGTTCCGGAGTTGGTGATGAACTGCTTGTTGCCGTTGATGATCCATTCACCGCTGTCGAACTTCGCGGTGGTCTTCGTGCCGCCGGCGTCGCTTCCGGCGCCCGGCTCGGTGAGCCCGAACGCGGCCAGGCTCTTGCCGCTCGTCAGCTGCGGAAGCCATTCCTGCTTCTGCTCCTCGTTGCCGAACCGGTAGATCGGCATCGCACCCAGCGACACGCCGGCTTCCAGGGTGATCGCGACGCTCTGGTCGACCTTGCCGAGTTCTTCGAGCGCCAGGCAGAGGGCGAAGTAGTCGCCGCCCATTCCGCCGTACTCCTCGGGGAACGGCAGGCCGAACAGGCCCATGTCGGCCATCCCCGACACCACCTCGTACGGGAAGGTGTGGTTGGCGTCGTGTTCCGCCGCGACCGGTGCCACCACATTCTTGGCGAAGTCGGCGACGGTCTTCGCCAACTGCTGGTACTCGTCCGGAAGCTGGCCGGTGGCAAGGAATTCAGTCATGACGCGTCTTCTTTCGTGTCGGTGGGGTCGGTGTGCGGGGTGACTCGGGCGAGCAGTTGGTCGACCATCACCTGGTCACCCGGCGCGACGAGGATGTCGACGACGCCGTCGACGGGGGCGGTCAGCGAATGTTCCATCTTCATCGCCTCGACCACGACGAGTGTCTGGCCGGCGGTGACGTGGGCGCCCGCCTCGGCGCCGACCGCGATGACGGATCCGGGCATGGGGCTGGTGATCTCCGCCTCGCCTGCGTGGACATCGCCGGTGCGGACACTGAGTTCGCGGACCTCACGCAGCATCGTCGTGCCGTCGGACCCCGCGAGCCAGATGTGCCCGTCGGTCTGGGCGACCCGGTAGGTCTCGCGCCTGCCGTCGATCACCACCGACAGCGTGGATCCGTCGAGCGTCGCGGTCAGCGACAGGGTGTCGCCGTCCTCGACCTGCGCGGTGGCCTCGGACGGACTGCCCGTGATCCGCACGTGGTCGGTGCGGGTGGGCGAGGACAACCGGATGCTGGTAGGTGCCGGCGTCCCGACCCGCCAGCCGCTCGGAACGTCCCACGGGTCGGCCTGCGCACGCTCGGGCCAGCGCTGCAACCACCGGAACGCCGCCGCGGCGATCAGGGCGCCGTCGGTGGCCTCCGCGGCGACGAAGTCCTCGAGCCGCCGGTCGAGCAGACCGGTGTCGAGGGCGCCGGCCACCACGTCCGGGTCGGCGAGCAGGAAGCGCGCGAACTCGATGTTGGTGACCACTCCCAGCACACCCGTGCCGGCCAGCGCGCGATCCAGTTTCCGCAGCGCGCCGGCGCGGTCGTCGGCGTGGGCGATGACCTTCGCCAGCATCGGGTCGTAATCGCTGCCCACCACCGTGCCGGGCTGCAACCCGGAATCGACGCGGACACCGGGGCCTGCGGGTTCGACGACGTCGGCCACGAGTCCGCCGGTGGGCAGGAAGCCGCGGCTGGGGTCCTCGGCGTAGACGCGGGCTTCGATGGCGTGCCCGGTGAGAGTGATGTCGTCCTGGGTGAAGCCGAGCGGCTCACCGGCGGCCACTCGCACCTGCCACTCGACGAGGTCGAGTCCCGTCACGAGTTCGGTGACCGGGTGCTCGACCTGCAGCCGGGTGTTCATCTCCATGAAGAAGAACTCGTCGGGCTTGTCGGCGGAGACGATGAACTCGACGGTTCCCGCACCGGAGTAGTCGACGCTGCGCGCGGTGTTGCAGGCGGCCTCCCCGATCCGGGCGCGGGTCGCCTCGTCCAGCAGCGGCGACGGCGCCTCCTCGATGACCTTCTGGTGGCGGCGCTGCAGACTGCATTCGCGCTCACCGAGATGAACGACGTTGCCGTGTCCGTCCGCGAGGATCTGCACCTCGATGTGCCGGGGGCGCAGCACGAACCGCTCGAGGAAGAGCGTGTCGTCGCCGAACGCCGACGCCGCTTCACGCCGCGCGCTGCGCAGCGCCTCGGCCAGCGCGCCCGGCTCCTCCACCAGGCGCATGCCCTTGCCGCCGCCACCTGCCGACGGCTTGACGAGCACCGGGTATCCGATGTCGCCCGCGGCCGCGATCAGTTCGTCGTCGGACAGGCCGGGCCGGGCGATGCCGGGGACGACCGGAACGTCGAACTTCGCCACCGCGTTCTTGGCGGTGATCTTGTCGCCCATCACCTCGATGGCGTGCGCGGACGGGCCGAGGAACGCGATCCCCGCATCGGCGCACGCGCCGGCGAACTTGGAGTTCTCCGACAGGAACCCGTAACCGGGATGGATCCCCTGCGCGCCGGTGGCGCGGGCCGCCGCGATCACCTTCTCGATGACGAGGTAACTCTCCCGGGCCGCGGCCGGGCCGAGCAGGACCGCGGTGTCGGCCTCGCGCACGTGCCTCGCGTCCCGGTCCGCCTCGCTGAAGACGGCGACGGAACGGATTCCCATGGCCCGCAGCGTGCGGATCACGCGCACCGCGATCTCGCCGCGATTGGCCACCAGGACGGTATCTATCCGAGTCATTTCAGTCATTCCACTCACATCCGGAAAACGCCGTAGGAGACCGGCTCGACCGGTGCGTTCGCACACACCGAGAGCGCCAGTCCGAGAACAGTTCTGGTATCGGCGGGGTCGATGATGCCGTCGTCCCACAGCCTGGCCGTCGAGTAGTACGGGTTGCCCTGCGCCTCGTACTGCTCACGGATCGGCGCCTTGAACGCCTCCTCGTCGTCGGCCGACCACGGGTTGCCCGCGCTGTCCAGTTGCTCGCTGCGCACCGTCGACAGCACCGACGCCGCCTGCTCCCCGCCCATCACGGAGATCCGGGCGTTCGGCCACATCCACAGGAACCGCGGCGAGTACGCCCGCCCGCACATCGAGTAGTTGCCCGCCCCGTAGGAGCCGCCGATCACGACGGTCAGCTTCGGAACCCGCGCACACGCCACCGCGGTCACCATCTTCGCGCCGTGCTTGGCGATGCCGCCCGCCTCGTAGTCGCGGCCGACCATGAAGCCGGCGATGTTCTGCAGGAACAGCAGCGGAATCTTGCGCTTGTCGCACAGCTCGATGAAATGCGCGCCCTTCATCGCGGACTCGGCGAACAGCACACCGTTGTTGGCGACGATGCCGACCGGGTGGCCCTCGATGTGCGCGAATCCGGTGACCAGGGTCTTGCCGTACTCGGCCTTGAACTCCTGGAATTCACTGCCGTCGACGATGCGGTCGATGACCTCGTGGACGTCGTAGGGGGTGCGCGGGTCGGTGGGGACCACGTCGTAGAGGTCGGTCTGCTGCGCCGACGCGGGGACGGTGCTGATCACGTCCCACGGACGCTCGGCGCGCGGGCCGAGGGTCGCGACGATGTTCCGCACGATCCGCAGCGCGTCCTGGTCGTCCTCGGCGAGGTGGTCGGTGACACCCGAGACCTTGGAGTGCAGGTCGCCGCCGCCGAGTTCCTCCGCAGTCACGACCTCACCGGTCGCCGCCTTCACCAGCGGCGGGCCGCCCAGGAAGATGGTGCCCTGGTTGCGGACGATGACCGCCTCGTCGCTCATCGCTGGCACGTACGCGCCGCCCGCGGTGCAGGAGCCGAGGACCGCCGCGATCTGCGGGATGCCGTGCGCGCTCATCGTGGCCTGGTTGTAGAAGATGCGCCCGAAGTGCTCGCGGTCGGGGAACACCTCGTCCTGCCTGGGCAGGAACGCGCCGCCGGAGTCGACGAGGTAGATGCAGGGCAGCTGGTTCTGCAGCGCGATCTCCTGCGCCCGCAGGTGCTTCTTCACCGTCATCGGGTAGTAGGTGCCGCCCTTGACGGTCGCGTCGTTGGCGACGATCACGCATTCCCGGCCGGACACCCGGCCGATGCCGGCGATGACGCCCGCTCCGGGGCACTCGTCGTCGTACAGGCCGTTCGCCGCGAGCGGCGAGATCTCGAGGAACGGGCTGCCGGGATCGAGCAGCGTGTCCACCCGATCGCGGGGCAGCAGCTTGCCTCGGCTCACGTGCCGCTCGCGCGACTTCTCGCTGCCGCCGAGTGCGGCCACGGCCAGCCGCGACTTCAGCTCGTCCACCAATTTCGTGTGCTCTGCCCGGTAGCCCTCCCGTGCAGTGGTTCCGCCCAGTGCCATCCTGCCGCCTTCTTTTCTTGACGCCCGTGCCTAATGAGTTAATGCTCGATAACTGAAACTAAGATAACTGTGATTAACTGAGTTGTCCAGACCGCACCCCGGGAAAGAGCAAGACGATGACTACAGACGTCGACGGCACCGAGACCCCGATCACGCGCCGCGAACAGATGAAGGCGGACCGCCGCCGTCAGCTGCTCGACGCCGCCGCCCGCCTCATCGCCGAGCGGGGCTTCCTCGGAGTCCGCCTCGAGGACCTCGGCTCCGCGGCGGGAATCAGCGGTCCCGCCGTGTACCGGCACTTCCCCAACAAGGACGCCGTCCTCGTCGAACTGCTCGTCGGGATCAGTACGCGCCTGTTCGAAGGCGGGTCTCTCGTCGCCGCGGAGGCAACGTCCCCGGACGCGGCACTGGAAGGTTTGATCGATTTCCATCTCGACTTCGCGCTCGGGGAACCCGACCTCATTCGGATCCAGGACCGAGACCTGGAGAGCCTGCCCACCGACGCACGCCGGGAGGTCCGGCAGAAGCAGCGGCGTTACGTGGAGATCTGGGTGAAGGTGCTTCTGCAGGTGGATCCGTCGCTGGACGAGACGGATGCCCGCACCAAGGCGCACGCCACGTTCGGGCTCATCAACTCGACCCCGCACAGCGCCGACCCCGCTACCCCGTCGCGCACCCGGAAAGTTCTGCGCGACATGACCTTCTCATGCCTGCGGCCCGTGAGTACTTGTTAACCGCGGGCGGTTGAGAAGTACTCACGGGCCGCAAGGCACTGTCGGGTGGTTACACCCTGTTCTTACTCGTCATCGCGGTGTACCCCAGCGACAGCACGGCCGCAGCGGCGATGCTGATGATCCACCGGATCCAGTCGATCCCTCCGGTGTTTCCCTTGCCGAGGAGCCCCTCCCACACCCAGTACCCGATCAGCGCGCCGATGATGCCGAGGACGACGGTGATGACCCACCCCATCGCCTGCTTTCCCGGAATCACGAGACGCGCCAGAACGCCGATGACCGCACCGAAGATGATGGTGCCGATGATGTTGCCGACCATGGCCCTTGTCCTCTCAACACGCAATTCATGGTGCGAGCGGAAGGTCACCGCTCATTTCGAACATAACCACCTGGACAGCTGTTCGACAGGGCTTCGGCAAATCGTTGCCAAAAGGTTCACGCGGTGGACCACCGGGAATCCCCCGGTTCAGCGGATGCCCTGCCGCCGCAGCGCGACGGACACGGCTGCGGCCCGGGTGTCGACACCGAGCTTCGCGTAGATGTGCGCGAGGTGTGTCTTGACCGTCGCCTCGCTGATGAACAGCGCCTTGCCGAGTTCCTTGTTGGTCATCCCCTTGGCCAGCAGAGTCAGCAATTCGGCCTCCCGCGGCGTGAGGGCCTCCTCGGGGCGCTGCATCTGCTGGAGCAGTCGCGACGCGACGGGCGGCGACAGCACACTCTGGCCGGCCGCCGCGCCGCGGACGGCGGCGAAGATCTCCTGCGGCGTCGAATCCTTCAGGAGGTACCCGATGGCGCCGGCGTCGATGGCGCGGACGACGTCGGCGTCCGTGTCGTAGGTCGTGAACACCAGCACCGGCAGGTCCCGGTCGACCTGCCGGATCCGGCGGATGGCCTCCACCCCGTCGATGCCGGATCCGAGTGCCAGATCCATGGTCACGAGCCGCGGCCGGTGGGCGGTCACGGCGTCGACCGCCTCCTCCCCCGTGCCCGCCTCGGCGATCACCTCGATGTCCGGCTGGGAGTCCAGCAGCGCCCGCAGTCCCGCGCGCACGACCGCGTGATCGTCGACCAGCAGCACGGTCACGGCCGTCATACCGAGGCTCCTCTCGCGCACGGTATCTGCGCGGCCACCACGGTGCCCTCGCCCGGTGCGCTCTCGACGGTGAACGTGCCGCCCAGTTGCTCGACGCGACTGCGCATCGCACGCAGGCCGTATCCGCCGCGGTCCGAGGGGCGTCCGGCGGGTGCGGGGTCGAAACCGGCGCCGTCGTCGTAGATGTCGAGTGCAACGGCGTCCGGAAGATACGTCAGGGTGACACCGACGGTCTCGGCCCGCGCGTGCCGGGTGACGTTGGAGACCGCACTCTGGGTGATCCGCAGCAGCGCGTGCGCCACCTCCGCCGGTAGCGCGATCGGAGTGCCCACGATCCGGAGTTCCGCCCGCGGGTGATGGGAACGGGCGGCGGCGAGCAGTGCCGCGTCGATCGGCTGGGATTCCAGGTTGGGCGCTGCGAGATGGTGCACGAGACTGCGGGTTTCCGCCAGGTTCTCGCGCAGCGTTCCGGTCGCCACCCGGACGTCCTCGCGGGCCCGTGCCTCCGCCCGCGGATCGGCCTGCGCCCAGATCTGCTCGGCCGCCTCGAGCCGGAGGAGGCTGCTCGTCAGGCCCTGCGTCACGGTGTCGTGGATCTCGCGGGCCAGTCGTTCGCGTTCGGCGAGGACCCCCGCCTCCCGCTCGGTCTCCGCGAGCCGGGACCGCGTCTCCGCCACCTGACGGAGCAGCCGCACCCGCTCCCGGCCGTCCCGCTCGATCTGGCTGTACGCCATGACGATCAGCGCACCGGTGCACAGCGGTCCCACCAGCACCGCCCATTCGGTGCGCCCGGAGAACGTGAAGAACGCCAGCGACGTGAGTACGGCGAGAACACCGACGACGGGATACGCGATGCGGCTCGGGTAGGCCCTCGTGCAGAGGAAGAACATGGGAAACGCGCACCAGGCGAAACTCGGCGCGAGCCAGACGAGTACCGCCCACGTCGTCAGGACCGGCCACACCCACGGTTCCCACGCGCCTCCCCGCCGCGCCACCACCACGGTCGACGTGTACAGCGCGGCGAGCGCCGCGATCAACGCGACCACGACGACGAACCGCCCGCTGACGCCGTGGTACGTGAGGTACCGCGCCGTCGATGTCGCGAGGAGAACGTAGAAGGAGACGTGGATGGCAGTGCCGAGCGGGCCGCGCAGACTCTCGCCGGCCGACCTGTCCACTCCGTCCACGGGTCCAGTCACGTCTGTGGATCCTACGGACGCGGCGCAGGTCGCGGATCCACCGTTCGGATGATCTGCCGGGGCCGGACGGATGAGTCCGGGAGCGCCGTCGGCCCGATGCGGTGACCGGTGCCTGCGGACCAGGCTGGTCACGTCAGCTCGTCACTTCCCCGAAAGGCCCTCCGATGCGCACGTTCCACCGCCTGCCCCGCATGCTGGCGATCACCGTCCCGCTGGCCGCGATCGTCGCGACCGCCGCGTGCGGATCGTCCGCGACGGACGACGCGACGGCGGCGACCACGCCGGTCGCGACCGCCGCCGCACCCGCCCCGGTCGACGGCGCGGACGGCCTGGTCAGCCAGAACCGTCTCGGCGTCGGGGCCGCGCAGACCGCCGCGCAGGCGGCGCTCGCGAAGTGCCAGACCGACGGGCTGGGCTTCGTCACCGTGTCGGTGGTCGACCGCAACGGCAACGTGCAGGCCATGCTGCGGGGGGACAACGCCGCTCAGCACACCGTGGAGGCAGCCCGACAGAAGGCGTACACCGCCGCCGCGTTCGGCGCGAACACCAGCGACCTGAGCGACCGCGCCAAAGGCGACGGCGCGACGGTCGCCGACCTGCCCGGCACGCTGTTCCTCGCGGGCGGCGTGAGTGTGAAATCGGCGAGCGGGTCGATCGCGGGTATCGGCGTCGGCGGCGCCCCGGACGGAATGCGGGATCAGGCCTGCGCGGCCGCCGGTCTCGACGCGATCGCCGGCGCCCTGGGCTGAAGAGCCGCTGCTGCGGCCGGGTGACGGGGGCGGGTCAGGTGCGCCCGATGAGGTCGAGGGACTGCTCACGCATCTCGACCTTGCGCACCTTGCCCGTCACGGTCATCGGGAACTCGTCGACGACGTGCACGTACCTCGGGATCTTGTAGTGGGCGAGCTTGCCGGTGCAGAAGTCGCGCACCTTCGCCGCGTCCAGGGGTTCGGTGTCTTCCTTCATCCGCACCCACACCATCAGTTCCTCGCCGTACTTCGCGTCCGGGACGCCGATCACCTGCGCGTCGAGGATGTCGGGATGGGTGTACAGGAACTCCTCGATCTCCCGGGGGTAGACGTTCTCGCCGCCGCGGATCACCATGTCCTTGATCCGCCCGGTGATCGCGACGTACCCGTCGGAATCCATCACACCGATGTCGCCGGTGTGCATCCACCGTCCGGCGTCGATCGCCTCCGCGGTCTTCTCCGGGTTGTTCCAGTACCCGAGCATCACCGAGTACCCGCGGGTGCACAGCTCCCCCGGCTCGCCCCGCGGAACGGTCAATCCCGTTGCCGGATCAACGATCTTGACCTCGAGATGCGGGCCGACCCGGCCGACGGTGGAGACCTTCTGGTCGATGGTGTCGTCCGACCGCGTCTGCAGCGACACCGGCGACGTCTCGGTCATCCCGTAGCAGATGGAGACCTCGGCCATCCCCATCAGTTCGATGACGTGCTTCATCACCTCCACCGGGCAGGGTGATCCCGCCATGATCCCGGTCCGCAGACTGGACAGGTCGAAGGACTCGAAGTCGTGGTCGGCGAGTTCGGCGATGAACATCGTCGGCACCCCGTACAGCGACGTGCATTTCTCCGCCTCGACGGCCTGCAGCGTCGCCTTCGGGTCGAACGAGGGACCCGGAATCACCATGGTCGCGCCGTGACTCGTGCACGCGAGGTTGCCCATGACCATGCCGAAGCAGTGGTAGAACGGCACCGGGATGCAGACGCGGTCGTTCTCGGTGTAGTGGCACAGCTCGCCGACGAAGTACCCGTTGTTGAGGATGTTGTGGTGACTGAGGGTCGCACCCTTCGGGAAACCGGTTGTCCCCGAGGTATATTGGATGTTGATCGGGTCGTCGGGCGACAGCGCGGCCTGCGCTTCGGGCAGCCGGGCGGGGTCCGCGGCGTGCGCGGCCATGCCGTCCGACGCCAGCCTGCTCCACTCGGCACTCCCGAGCAGCACGACCATCTCGAGGTCGCCGCACTCGGGCCGGACCTCCTCGATCATCGCCGCGTAGTCCGATGACTTGAACTGCGGAGCCGACACGAGCAGCCGGACACCAGCCTGGTCGAGCACGTACTTCAATTCGTGCGCCCGGTAGGCGGGGTTGATGTTGACGAGGATCGCGCCGATCTTCGCGGTCGCGTACTGGATCAGCGTCCATTCCGGGCAGTTCGGCGCCCAGATCCCGACCCGGTCGCCCTTCGCGATGCCCCGCTTCAGCAACCCCGCCGCCACGGCGTCGACGTCCCGCTTCAGTTCGGCGTACGTCCACCGCCGCCCCGACGGCCGGTCGACCAGGGCGTCACGATCGGCGTGGGCCGCCACGGTCCGGTCGAAGTTGTCTCCGATGGTGTCGCCGAGCATCGGGGCGTCCCACACGCCGTGGGTGTAGCTGGGAAGCGGGGTTGTCATCACTCTTCCTCTCCAGGAACCCGTTCGGGCGCCTACGGGACGGGCAGACCGGAAGGCCCTTCCGCGGTCGAACTTACTCTTGGTTGTTGTGATCCAGGGCATACTGCACGGCGAGGGGTGCCGGTAACTGTGCGAAGTCCGGACACCCCTCGCCTGCGGGGTCAGAGCGCGTCGTCTTTCGTTTCCACCAGGGCCTTCGTGCACAGCAGGCTCACCACACCGAGGACGGCGAGCAACACGCCGATCGCGGCACTGCCGTACGCGGACGCCAGGGGCGCGGCGATCAGCGGCGGCACCGCGCCGCCGAGCACGCCGGCGAGGTTGTAGCCGAGGCCCGCGCCGGTGTAGCGGTACCGCGTCTGGAACATTTCCGGAAGCAGGGCGCCGCAGGGACCGTAGGCGATCCCGAAGATGGCGAGCGTGACCATCACGCCGATCGTGAACGCGACGGGCGAACCGGTGTCCAGCAGCGGGAACAGCGCGAGCGCCCACACGACGGCCAGGCCGCAGGAGATCATGATGACCCGTCGACGTCCGATCCGGTCCGAGTACAGCGCCGAGACGACGATGGTGAATCCGAAGACCACCGCCGAGGCGATCCCGACCGTCAGCACGAACGGGCGGCTGAACCCGAGGGTCTTGGTGCCGTAGCTGGTGAGAAACGCCGTCCCCATGTAGAAGAACGCGAACAGGGTGGCCAGCGCGCCGGCCGAGAGGAGGATCTCCTTGGTCTGGAACCGCCAGGCGTCCATCAGCGGGAGGGTCCGCGGGGCCGCATCGGCACGGTCGGCCTGCTGCGCGGCGCGGAACACCGGCGTCTCCTCGATCGCCAGGCGCATGTAGAGACCGATTCCGACCAGGACGGCACTGAACAGGAACGGAATCCGCCACCCGTAGTCGAGGAAGACCTCGTTGGTGTCGCCCAGCAGGCTGCCGGTGACGAGGAACGTGGCGCTGGAGAGAATGAAGGCCACCGCGGGCCCGAGTTGCGGGAACATCGCGTAGAGGCCGCGTTTGCCCGGCGGTGCGTATTCCGCCGTCAGCAGCGTGGCGCCCGCCCACTCACCACCGACGGCGAATCCCTGCCCGAAACGCAGCAGCACCAACAGGATCGGGGCCGCGACGCCGATCGTCGCGGCGCCGGGCAGCAGGCCGATGAGGAAGGTCGAGACGCCCATCAGGATGAGCGTGGAGATCAGGGTCTTCTTCCGCCCGATCCGGTCACCGTAATGGCCGAACAGCATCGCACCCACCGGCCTGGCGACGAAGGCCACGGCGAAGGTCGCAAAAGAGGCGACGGTGCCTGCGGTGGAGCCGAGGGCGGGAAAGAACACCGTGGGGAACACCAGTGCTGCGGCGGTGCCGTAGATGAAGAAGTCGTAGAACTCGATGGTCGTGCCGATGCCACTGGCTATGGCCACCTTGCGGACGCTGGTACCGCCCTGTCGCACCGGCGTGGGGGCGTGGGGGGCGCCCGCACCCGAGTTGGAGACTGTGGTCACTCGATTCCTCCGTGGTCCGTGGGGAACACCCTGGTGGGCGTATCCCGGATGAGAGGAAAAGTAGTGATCCGGCTCACTACGTCACCACCCCCGAATGGGGGGGTGGTGACGCGGCTCACGTCACTCGGTGGCGCCGGACGCGCCGATCAACTCCCTGCGCAGCTCGGTCCACACGGTGGCGTACGAGTCGATCACGGGCTCCGAGATCCACTTCGACTCCCCCGCAGCGACTTTCGCAAGAGCGTCCGCGAACAGGTCCTGGTAGCGGGACAACCGGGGCACGAACGCCGACAGGTCGTCGAACACGACCGACGCGCGGCGGTCCAGGTCGGCCAGCTGATCGGCGTCGGCCGTGTCGATGAGTCCGACGAACTCCTCGTGGAACGGCACGAAGCTCTCGTACACCTCGGCGATCGAGTCCTCGTCGATGGACACGCGCTCGGCGTCGAGTTGGTCCTCGAGTTCCGACAGCCCGGCGTCGGTGAGCGCGATCCGGCCGTCCGAGGCTTCCTGCGCCTTGCCCTGGGTGAGCAGCGCGTCGTACGCGGCCTGCGCGGACGCGGCGCTCACACCGAGGTGTTCGGCGAGTACCGCCGCGCTGACCTGCTCTTTCAACCGGACCGCCTGCAGCAGGGCCAACTCGTCCACATTGCCAGCGAAGGCCATAGATCTCTCCTCGTCACACCCCGTCCAGGGCGGTTCTCCGCAGGCCCGGTCGGACCTGCCGCCCTTTAGATAACACGACTACAGTTCGAGGATCTCCGAGGGGGCTGCCAGCGCATCCGCGCGAGAAGTGTCCTTCAGCTCCACTCCGGACCGGCCCAGTTTCCGGGCGCCGGACACGAGGCCCGCCACGACACGGGCGGCGAGTTCGTAGCCGAGCCCCTCGGGTGGGTGGATGTTGGACACGCAGTTCCGGTCGGCGTCGGTGCGTCCGGGGCGCGGGAGGTGCGTGAGGTAGACGCCGACGCTGTCGGCCACCGACAGTCCCGGCCGCTCCCCGATCAGCAGGACGAGCGTCTGCACACCCAGCGCCTGCGCGATGTGGTCACCGAGCGCCACCCGGGCCTGGGTCGCGATCACCGGCGGCGCCAGCGAGTACGTACCGCCGAACTCTTCGACCAGCGCCGACAGCAGGGACACCCCGTGATCGGAGAGCGCGCGGGGCGACAACCCGTCGGCGAGGACGAACCCCACCTCCGCATTCCCCGCGGGGACACCGGACAGATCTGCCGGTGTGCGACCCAGGTCGGGCCTGCGCAGGTACTCGCTCCGGTCCGACGCCTGGCTCGTGACGACCACCGATCTGCCCAGGCCCACCGCCTCGACCTGCTCGGCCAGCGCCTGCGCGTCGAGCGGTTGATGGACCGCATCGCGGGCCGCGGCGTGCGCCGACCGGAACTCGAGAACACGCTGCGTGGGCAGTGCGTCCCCGGTCCGGCCGAGACCGATACGCGCCTGCGTCGTGGCCCGCAGTTCCGCCCAGAAGTCTTGTGCGACAGGATCGGTCATCGTGCCACCGTCAATGCTCGCAAGGGCGACGCCGCGGCGTCGACCGGCAGCACCCGCCCCGTGTCGTCGACCATGCCGAGACGGCGCATCCAGTCCTCGAATTCCGGTGCGGGCCGCAGTCCGAGCACCTGGCGCGCGTACAGCGCGTCGTGGAACGACAGGCTCTGGTAGCCGAGCATGACGTCGTCGGCGCCGGGCACCGCGATGACGAACGCCGCGCCGGCCACCCCAAGCAGGGTGAGCAGCGTGTCCATGTCGTCCTGGTCGGCCTCGGCGTGGTTGGTGTAACAGACGTCGACACCCATCGGCAGGCCCAGTAGTTTCCCGCAGAAATGGTCCTCGAGTCCGGCCCTGATGATCTGCTTGCCGTCGTACAGGTACTCGGGTCCGATGAACCCGACCACCGTGTTGATCAGCAGCGGTTCGAGGTCGCGGGCCACCGCGTACGCCCTGGTCTCCAGGGTCTGCTGGTCGACGGGCCTGCCACCCGTGCCGAGGTGCGCCCCGGCGCTCAGGGCCGACCCCTGCCCCGTTTCCAGATACATCACGTTGTCGCCCACGGTGCCGCGTTTCAGCGACCTGCCTGCCTCGTTCGCCTGCCGCAGCAGCGAGATGTCGACGCCGAAACTGGAATTGGCGCCCTGTGTTCCGGCGATCGACTGGAACACCAGGTCGACGGGAACGCCTTCCTCGATCAGGCCCATCGTGGTGGTCACGTGCGACAGCACGCACGACTGCGTGGGAATGTCGAAGCGCTGACGGATGTCGTCGAGCAGGTGCAGCAGTTCCGCGGTGGCGTGCGGCGAATCGGTGGCCGGGTTGATGCCGATGACGGCGTCACCGCAGCCGAGCAGCAGCCCGTCGAGCGTGGCGGCCGCGATCCCGCGGGGGTCGTCGGTGGGATGGTTGGGCTGCAGCCGGGTTCCCAGGTGGCCGGGTACGCCGAGCGTGGTCCGGAACCCCGCGGTGACGGTGACGGCCCGTGCGACCGCGATGAGGTCCTGGTTGCGCATGATCTTGCTGACTGCCGCGACCATCTCCGGGGTGAGCCCCGGGGCGATGCGACGGAACGTCTCGGCCGCGCCGTCCCGCGCCGCGACGTCCAGCAACCAGTCGCGCAGGCCGCCGACGGTGAGGTGGGAGATCTCGCCGAACGCGACCCGGTCGTGCGAGTCGATGATGAGCCTCGTGACCTCGTCGTCCTCGTAGGGCACCACGAGTTCGTTCAGGAACGTGCCGAGCGGGACATCGGCCAGCGCCCACTGCGCGGCGGCGCGTTCGGCGTCGGAGGACGCCGCGCACCCGGCGAGTTCGTCCCCGCTGCGCAGCGGTGTCGCCTTGGCCATGAGGTCGACGAGACCGTCGAACGTGTACCCGGTTCCCGCGACTCCGTGACTGTAGGTGGTCATCGGGACTCCCGGGTGAACGCCCCACCCTCCAGAATGTGGATGAAGCCCTTAAGCCAGATGCTGTGAGGTTGACGCCTTTTCATGTCGGTACTCCTGACTATGGTCGTGCTGTGAAGGAAATCGTGCGTTACAGCTATCGGCTCCGGCCGGGCGTGATGGCTGAACGTGCGCTTGAATCGGAGTGGCATCGCTGCCGCTTTCTGTGGAACGAGGCTGTGCGACAGCAGAAGAGCGGTCTCAACCCGACATTCGCCAGGCTTGGAAAGCTCCTGACCGATGCCCGTAGCCACAACGCCTGGCTGCGCGAGGGTGCGCAGGTCCCTCAGCAGCAGATTTTGCGCACGTATGCGCAATCTCTGGAGTACTCGTTCGCGCAGAAAGGCCGCGGGCGACCGAAGTTCAAGCCGCGCCGGAAGGCGCTTCCGTCGCTCGAGTACAGCTCCCGAGGGTTCTCCTGCCGCGACGGTCGGCTGCGCCTTGCGAAGGGCATCGTGATCCCGGTGGTGTGGTCGCGGGAGTTGCCGGGCGAGCCGACCAGTGTGCGAGTACACCGGGATTCGCTCGGGCACTGGTACGCATCCTTCGTGGTGCGACGCGAAGTCGTCGCTGCCCCCACGGTCGATGAGGGCACTTCGATCGGCATCGATTGGGGTGTATCCGTCACGGCCACGACCACGCTTCCGGAATTCGACCTGCCATATTTGGGACATCGTAAGCGCTGCGCCGCCGAACTCGGCAAAGCGCAGCGGAAGATGGCCCGACGACACAGCGGCAGGCGTGGCCCGCAATCCAAGGGATACCAGCGGGCCCGCAAGGAGGCGGCGGCCGTGCAGAAGAAGGCTGCTCGCCAGGCCCGGCACGGTGCGAGGGCCTGGGTGAAGGGCGTCGTCGACAATCACCACCTGATCGCGGTCGAGGACTTCACGCCGAAGTTCCTCGCCAAGTCCACGATGGCCCGGAAGTCCGCCGATGCAGCGATCGGGGCGTTGAAACGGGAGTTGATCGAGCGTGCCGTGCGGGCCGGTCGAAAGGTGGTGTTGGTCGCGCCCGCATACACGACGATGACGTGTTCGAGTTGCTTCGCGAGAGCCAAGCAGCGACTCGGGCTCGCAGAACGAACCTTCTTGTGCCGGGAGTGCGGTTTTACCGACTGCCGAGACAGGAACGCTGCCAGGGTGATCTTGGCTGTGGCAGAACGGGGCCACACTCGTGTTGACGACGTCAGCCATGCGCATTCCCCTCTGGGTCGGATGTGCGTGCAGTCTGAGCGTGAAATCCTCCGCCTCTCGGGAGGAGCCGTTAATCGAGTTCTTCCTCTGCCTTTGCAAGAACAGCAAACTCCTCGTCGGGCGAATTGGCAACGAGGTGATGGCGGCTGTACAGGCCGAAGTACGCCATGAAGGCCGCGAACGCGATCAGCGTCCAGAGTGCGGCGACCGGATCGACGAGGAACGTGGCGATCACCGCGGCGGCCGCGATGACCAGCGCGAACGATGTGGTGACGATGCCGCCGGGTGTGCGGTACGGCCGCTTCATCTCCGGCTCGCGCCTGCGGAGGACGATGTGGCTGACCATCATCAGCACGTAGCTGACGGCCGCGCCGAACACAGCCATGTTCAGCAGCATCGCGCCTTCACCGGTGAGCGAGAGGACGAACCCGATGACACCCGGCACGATGAGTGCGAGCGTGGGCGCCTTCCGCGAGTTGGTGACCGACAGGTTCGTCGGCAGGTAACCGGCGCGGGACAGCGCGAACGTCTGCCGCGAGTAGGCGTACATGATCGAGAAGAAGCTGGCGACGAGGCCGGCCAGGCCGATGTAGTTGACGACCTTCGCCGCGGTTCCGTCACCGAGCGCCTCGACCAGCGGGTTCCCGGACGTCGACAGGCTCTCGGCACCCAGCGCTCCCGTGGCGAGGAACAGGACCGTGGCCCCCGTGACGATGAGGATGAGCATGCTGATGATGATTCCGCGGGGCACGTTCTTCTCCGGCTCGCGTGCCTCTTCGGCGGCCAGCGGCACGCCTTCGACGGCGAGGAAGAACCAGATGGCGAACGGGACGGCCGCCCAGATGCCGAAAGCGCCGAACGGCAGGAAACTCGACGCCCCCGCCGCATCGGTCGCGGCGATGTCGGTGAGGTTGCCCGCGTCGAACAGCCCGATCGCGGAGACCGCGAAGATCACGAGCCCGACGAGTGCGATCGCCGTGATGACGAACATGGCCTTGAGCGCCTCGCCGGCGCCGGTCAGGTGGATTCCGATGAAGATCGCGTAGACCGCCAGGTACACCCACCACCCGTCGGTGATGCCGAACAGGTTCAGTGATTCGACGTAGCTGCCGATGAACGTCGCGATGGCGGCGGGCGCGATCGCGTATTCGATGAGAATGGCCGTACCAGTGGCGAATCCGCCCCACGGTCCGAGCGCCCGGCGGGCGAACGTGTAACCGCCGCCCGCGGCGGGCAGGGCGGAGGACATCTCCGCCATCCCCAGCACCATGGCCAGGTACATGCCTGCGATGACGACACCGGCGATCAGCAGTCCGCCGAATCCGCCCTCGGCCAGCCCGTTGTTCCATCCGGCGTAGTCACCGGATATCACGTAGCTGACGCCGAGGCCGGCGAGCAGCACCCAGCCCGCCGAACCCTTTCGGAGCGTGCGTTTTTCCAGATAGCTGTTGTCTTCGGAGTGGAAATCGGCAGCATCGTGGTGTTTACCGGTTCCGGAATTCTTGGATGGTTCTACGAGTGACATTCCGTCCCCTACGTCGATCCGAATGTTGCCTCGCCGGCGCCGCGCGAGGGCGGCACCGAACGGCCGAGGCCAATGGTGAATGAGCTGTGTACACGTCGTGTCAGCAAAACGTGACCACGACGTAAAAACCGCGGTCGCAGTGAACTTCGGGCGCTAGGGGCCCGGGCGGCGAGCGGGCACGGGACATGCGTCGACGGCTTCGGCGACCACTTGCGGTTCAGGTGACGGTGCGGGCCTCCAGCCCTGCTCCCACCGCTCGCCCACGATGACGTCCTCCGCGGCGAGGCTGGTGTTCTCCTCCGGGGTGAAGGCACGCGCACGGCTGAGGAAGCGCATGCCTTCCGGGCTTTCGAGGCTGAAGCCCGATCCACGACCGGGCACCACGTCGAGCACCAGCTGGGTGTGCTTCCACGCATCGAACTGCGAACCGGAGATCCACACGGGCACGGCATCGGCACCCTCGGGCCGGGTGGACGGGGTCTCCCCCACCCCGAGACGCAGGTCGAGGACACCGAGCAGCACGTCGCGGTCGCCGACGATGAATTCGCCGTCGGGGTAACACATCGGCGCGGACCCGTCGCAGCATCCGCCGGACTGATGCATCATCAGCGCCCCGTGGGTACCGCCGAGGCGGCGGAGAAGCTCCACCGCCCCGGCGGTTGCCTTCAGGCGCTGAGGCGCCCGGGCTGCGTCCATCAGAAGAAGCCCTGAGCCTTCTGGGCGTAGCTGACCAGCAGGTTCTTCGTCTGCTGGTAGTGCTCGAGCATCATCAGGTGGTTCTCGCGGCCGATGCCCGACTGCTTGTAGCCACCGAACGCGGCGTGCGCGGGGTACTGGTGGTACGTGTTGGTCCACACACGGCCGGCCTGGATGTCGCGGCCCGCCCGGTAGGCGACGCCACCGTCGCGGGACCACACGCCGGCGCCGAGGCCGTACAGCGTGTCGTTGGCGATCTCGATGGCCTGGTCGTAGTCCTTGAACGACGTGACGGACACGACGGGACCGAAGATCTCCTCCTGGAAGATCCGCATCTTGTTCTGACCGGTGAAGATGGTCGGCTGCACGTAGTAGCCGCCGGACAGGTCGCCGCCGAGTTCGGCGCGCTCACCACCGGTGATCACCTTGGCGCCCTCGCCCTTGCCGATCTCGATGTACGACAGGATCTTCTCAAGCTGATCGTTCGACGCCTGCGCGCCGATCATCGTGTCGGTGTCGAGCGGGTCGCCCTGGCGGACGGCCTTGGTGCGGATGGCGGCCATCGCGAGGAACTCGTCGAAGATGTCCTCCTGGATCAGCGAACGCGACGGGCAGGTGCACACCTCACCCTGGTTGAGGGCGAACATCGTGAAGCCCTCGAGCGCCTTGTCCTGGTAGTCGTCGTTGGACGACAGGACGTCGGAGAAGAAGATGTTGGGGCTCTTGCCACCGAGTTCGAGGGTGACGGGGATCAGGTTCTGCGACGCGTACTGCATAATGAGCCGGCCGGTGGTGGTCTCACCGGTGAACGCGATCTTCCGGATCCGCGGGCTCGAGGCCAGCGGCTTGCCTGCCTCGACACCGAAGCCGTTGACGATGTTCACCACACCGGCGGGCAGCAGGTCGCCGATGACGGAGATCAGGTGCAGGATCGACGCCGGGGTCTGCTCGGCGGGCTTGAGAACGACCGCGTTGCCTGCGGCGAGCGCGGGAGCGAGCTTCCACACGGCCATCAGGATCGGGAAGTTCCACGGGATGATCTGGCCGACGACGCCGAGCGGCTCGTGGAAGTGGTAGGCGACGGTGTCGGAGTCGATCTCCGACAGGGCGCCTTCCTGCGCGCGGATCGCGCCGGCGAAGTAGCGGAAGTGGTCGATGGCCAACGGAATGTCGGCGTTCAGGGTCTCGCGGATCGGCTTGCCGTTGTCCCAGGACTCGGCGAGCGCGATGGACTCGAGGTTCTCCTCGATGCGGTCCGCGATCTTGTTCAGGATGATGGCGCGCTCGGCCACCGACGTCTTGCCCCAGGCCGGAGCCGCGGCGTGGGCGGCGTCGAGAGCGAGTTCGATGTCCTCGGACGTCGACCGCGCGACCTCACAGAACGGCTGCCCGGTGACGGGGGTCGGATTCTCGAAGTACTGGCCCTTGACGGGCGCAACCCACTGGCCGCCGATCCAGTTGTCGTAACGCGATTGGAAGGACATGACGGCGTCGGGCGAACCCGGGCGGGCATACACGGTCATCGATAACTCCCTGGTGTCGTGAAACTCGGTGGAACTTTCTCGGTGTGACTCACAACACTAGGGACCGTACCGTTGCAACTACGTTGCGTACTGCTGATCGAACAGATCGATCCGCGACTTGACCTGGGAATACAACGGGGAACGCGGATCGAGGCCCGCGAGGTACGCCTCCCACGCGGCGACGTCCTCACGGCCGTGGACGGACGTGGTCCACTTGGCGAGCAACCGCTGATCGCCCTCCCGCAGCAACGCCGCCTGGACGCGGGCCCGCAGTTCGCCGCGCAGGTCCTCGACGCCGGGGGCCTCCGATCCGGGTAGGACCGGACCCGAGTAGACGTCGAGGGCGGCGGCCAGCTCACCGCGGTCCAGCGCCCCGCGCACCTGCCGGACGTCCGACGTCAATTCGGTGAGCAGCCGGTACGGCCGAGAACCGAGGTTCGCCGGACCGAAAACCTTGCGCAGGCGCGACATCTCGGCGCGAATGGTGACGGCGTCGAGTTCGTTCTCGTCGAGCAGCACCGCGAGCCGGTCGGAGCTCAGGCCCTCGGGGTGCTCCGCCAGGAGCAGCAGGATCTCTGCATGCCGCTGCGAGAGCGGGATACGTTCGGCACCGCGCACCAGAGTCGGTCGTCCCGACCCCAGCACCTCCAACCGCAGCACCGTCTCGACCAGCGGCTGCGGTGAGCGCAGCAGGTGCAGGCGCAGTTCCGCCTCGGCGGCCGCGACGGTGGCCCGGATCAGCGACAGCACCTCGGGTACCGCCACCCGCGGGCCGCCGGTGATGTCGATGGCGCCGACGATCAGCCCCGTCGCCGGGTCGTGGACGGGCGCCGCCGAACAACTCCAGTCGTGCACCGACCGGCTGAAGTGCTCGGCGCCGAAGATCTGCACGCAGTGGTCGAGCGCCAGCGCGGTGCCCGGGGCGTTGGTGCCGACAGTGTCCTCACTCCAGTCGGCGCCCTCGACGAAGTTCATCTCCAGTGCGCGGTCCTTGGCGGACGAATCACCCTCGACCCACAGCAACTGGCCCTTCTCGTCCGTGATGGCGACGAGCAGTCCGGTGTCGGCGGCGTCCTCGACGAGGAGTTTGCGGACCACCGGCCGGATGATCGACATCGGGTGCGACGCCCGGTACGCGGCGAGATCCGCGGCCGCCAGATCGACCGCGCGGGCGGACCCGTCCGGGCTCACGCCCTTGCTCGTACTGCGCATCCACGAATCGAGGATGACCGAACGCACCGAATTTCCGTCACCAGCCTGGTCCCGGCCTGCGGGGACGCGACGATCGACGAACAACTGATGCGCCGACGACACCCTGCGCGCCAGCATTGCGACGTCGTCTCCCGGGCGCACGGCGACCCACGGATTGCCCCCTGTGGGCGGTTGACTTTGCATCGAACTCCTCCACGGCGTCTCTGCCTACTGTAACCCGGGTCACACGGCGCCGGGTTCCGCCCTCCGTCACTCCCTGAGGAAGGTACTGACCCGCTCGGCGACCATGACCGCGGTGGCGTGCGGCCCCCGGCTCGGGACCACCGGGAACACCGAGGTGTCCGCGATGGTCAGACCCTCCATGCCGCGGACGTTGCACCGCTCGTCCACCACCGCGCCCGCGTCTGCGCGTCCGCCCATCCGGCAACTGCCGCACAGGTGCAGCGACGTCCCCAGGTACGCGAGCACCGAGCGGTCGGACACCTCCTCGGACAGCGGCCGGACCAGCGGGCCGAGTTCCCGCGAGCGCAGCAGGTCCAGTGCGATGGCCTGGCCCTCTCGCAGCGCCCGGCGGTCGGCGGCCGATTGCGCGTACCGGTACTCGATCCGGGGACGGTCCCGGCGGTGTCCCGACGTGAGCCGGATGTCGCCCCGGCTCTCCGTCACCATGAGCCCGATCCCGAGGACCGGGTCGGGTTGCCCGGATCCGGGGACGAGCACGTCGAACGGCGCCGTGTACGGACGGATCTCGAGGTCGTCGATGTTCAGCACCGTTTCGACGACCGGACTCGTGTCACTGCGACGGAGCGTGTCCCGGACACGGTACGGCAGAGCGACTTCGGGGTGATCGCTGAAACCGGTGCCGACACCGGGCACGTCGAGGACGACGTCGATGCCGTTGTCCCTCAGATGTTCTGCCGGACCGATTCCCGAAAGCATCAGCAGTACCGGGGTTTCGACGGGTCCCGCTGCCAGTACGACCCGGCCGGTGCGGACCGTGCGACGGGTGCCGCCCGACTCGACCTCGACCCCCACCGTCTCGTGACCGGAGAACAGAATTCGCACGACGTCGGAGTTCGCCTCGATCGTCAGGTTGGGCCGCTCCGACGCCGGCAGCAGATACGCGAGAGCGGTGCTGACCCGCCGGCCGCCGTCGACGTTGAGCGGCACCGGGCCGATCCCGCCGGTGCCGGTTCCGTTCTTGTCGGGTTCCTCGGGATGTCCCGCGCCGAGCGCCGCGGCGCGGAACGCCGCGCTGATCTCGCTCAACTGCTCCGCGGGCTGCCTGCGCACGGGCATCGGGCCGGTGGTGCCGTGCCGGGGATCGTCGAAGTCGGCGTCACGCTCGAGTGCCCGGAACGTGGGCAGCACGTTCCCGTACGACCACGACGCGGGCCAGTGCCGGAAGTCCGCTTCCGTCCCGCGGACGAAGTAGGCGCCGTTGACGGCGCCCGACCCGCCGAGGACACGGCCGCGCACCATGGCCGAGGGCACGCTCGGCGCCAACTCCACGCCGTACGTCTGCGCGAATGCACTGCCCGGGCCGACCGGCAGCGACCGGTAGTCGAGGACGGGACAGTCGAGGGCCGACCGGTAACCGGGGCCGGACTCGAGGAGGAGAACCGATCGTCCGGGATCCTCGCTGAGCCGCGCGGCCACCACGCATCCACTCGAACCGCCGCCGACGACCACGACGTCGGCGGCGCGAATCGGATCGGCCACTACGACTTCAACCGGGGCTTCAATGCGTCGAAGTCGCGGGCGGCGGCGGCGCCCTTCCAGAGCCCGGCGCCGTACGCGACGTCGTCGATCCGCTTGAACACCGTGTGCCGCACCGGTCCCAGCCCGCCGGGCTCCCGGTGGGTGACCCAGTCGGCGACCCCCTCGGCGACGGCGATCGCGAGCGCGATCCGGCGAATCCGTTTCGAGAACGACACCGCCAGCAGCGTGACGGGCCAGTAATGGCGGCACATCGCGGACGCCAGCTGCCAGGCGCCACCGGCGAAGCCCTGGGCGGCGAGGATGGCGGCGATGCGGGTCGGCTGGTCGAGTCCCGTGAACATGCGGCGCAGGCGCACCAGCATCATCGCGAGCGTGGCGACGGCGCCGAGCAGACCCAGCCGGGTGCAGGTGGCCGCGGCGATGCACGCGAAGAACGTCCACGGCGACATCGACAGCGGCGGGACCATGCCCGAATGCCTCGCCGCCAGCGGCGCCGCACCGGTGCCGTAGAACAGCTTGCGGCCGAACCACTTTCCGAACGTCACGCGATGATCGTGCGCGACGTGGGCCACGGGCTCGTACCGCAGGCGCCAGCCGGACTCCTGCAGTCGCCAGCACAGGTCGACGTCCTCCGCCACGTGCATGGACTCGTCGAAACCGCCGAACTCGTCGAGCACCTCACGCCGGGCGATCATCGCGGCGCTCGGGACGTACGACACCGGGCCGCCGGACTGGACGGCGGACTCCTTCCGTCCGAGGTCCAGGGAGGAGCGAGCGTGCTCGTACCGCGCGAGCGTGCTCGCCTCGGGTTCGAGCGCCACGATCCTCGGGGCGACCAGCGCGACCGCCGGGTCACTGAAGTGGCCGAGCATGACCTCGATCCACCCGGTGCGCGGCAGGACGTCGGAGTCGAGGAACGCCACGAACGGAGTTGCGGCGTAACGCAGGCCGGTGTTGCGGGCCGCGGCAGGTCCCTTGGCCGTCTCGTGACGCAGCACGGTGACGTTGCCACCGCACCCGTTCTGCATTGCGGGGGCGACGATGGGGACATCGGAGCCGTCGTCGACGACGACCACCTCGAGTCCGCGGAGCGCGGCCAGCACCCGGTGCAGCCCGGACGCGTTGTTCTTCACCGGAATGACGACGGTGACGTCCTGCGGCGACGGCGTGCTCATGGGGCGCGGGTTGGCGACCCCCGAGTCGAGGAGGCGGCGTGCGACGACGGCGGACTGCGGATCGACGACCTCGAGGTAGCCGTCTCCGATCATGGCCGCCGCCGTGGGCGCGAGCTTCAGCATCCGGGTCGGCGAACCGCC
Source organism: Rhodococcus sp. USK10 (assembly GCF_019378875.1). Lineage (NCBI taxonomy): Bacteria > Bacillati > Actinomycetota > Actinomycetes > Mycobacteriales > Nocardiaceae > Rhodococcus > Rhodococcus sp. USK10. The sequence continues at coordinate 7,377,800 of NZ_CP076048.1, read as the reverse complement.
GATGAGCACTCGGCCTCCGGAATATGCGCGTACCTTGGGGTCGATTCGGATCCCGAATCCGTCGGGAAGTCGAGCTTGGCGCATCAGTCGATCGTATGCGGATCGGACAGCGCCGGCAGGGCATGCCGGAAATCAGCCGCAAGGATGTGCCGAAAATCCGCCCTCGGCAACTCGAGGGCGCCCGTGCGGGTCATTGGAGCCTCCCATCGGCGCCCGGTTCGCACCGGAGCCGTCCATCGGGGCCCGGTTCCCACCGGGCCAGTGCCTTGGTGACTGTGTGGACGAGCACGCCGAAGATCTGCGCCCCCTCCGCGGCCGTTGCGCCCGTCGGGTCACCGAGCACCCCATTGGCCGACACGGCGACCATACCGCCTTCGCGCAGTCTTGGCATCAACCTCGCGACAGGTTCCGTATTACCGGGCTCGGCCCTGGACAACCTCACCCGACCAGGTGAAAGGTGTAGCAACAGGGACGTTTCCGTACGCCCGGCATGGGCGTCGGCGCCGGGGACCGCGCACGGCACCCAGGCCACGTCGCGGGCCTCGTATCGAAGCAAGGCGACAGCCTTGACCAATGCGGGCCCGTTCCCTCCGTGCCCGTTGACGAACAGCACGCGGTCCGCCCACCGGCACGCGGACCTGCCGTACTCCACCAAAACCGTCTCGAGCGCCTCCGACCCCAGCGAGACGGTCCCGGGAAACCCCTCGTGCTCGCCGCTGGCGCCGTATGCGATCGGGGGTGCGACGAGCACGTGCGGCAGCGCGCGGGACACGGCGTCGGCGATGGTGGTGTCGGTGTCGAGCGGCAGATGCGGTCCGTGCTGCTCGAGGGAGCCGACTGGGACCACGACCGTCGACACGTGGGACACGAGGTCGGGCCACACCGCGTCGTCGAGGTGTCCGGAATGGGGCATCCCCCGATGCTAGGCGACCGCGGATTCGACCCCGGCCGTGACCGCCTGCGTCAGAGCGCGAGCGCGACCCGCCCCCCCTCGATGACGGCGGAGTGCGCGCGGCGCGGAGCCAGGGCGTCGCCGACGCGATGCACCTCGATTCCGCTGTCGGCCAGCTGTTTCCAGAGCCCGTCCTCCGGTTGCTGATGCGCGGACGACACCACCCAGTCGACGGTGAGCCGACGGGACGCACCGGTCGGGTGGTGCAGCAGCGTGACCGCGATCCGGCCTCCACCGTCGTCGTCGCACCCGGTCGGCACCACGTCCGTCACCTGGGTGATGCCCTTGCCGTGCGCCCGCCGGTTCCATCCCTCGAGGTCCAGCGTGATCCCGAGATCCTGGCCGACGATCATCCCCGGCGTGCAGATCGTGACGGCACACCCGGCATCGGCAACGAACTCCGCGACGGACGTGCCCTGATGGAATCCCAGTTCGTCGACCACCAGCACCGACCCGGACGGATGCGCGCGACCCTCCAGCACGTCCCGCACATCCACCACCCGGCCCGACGCACCCGCCCAGCGCGGACGGCGCGGACGCGCCCCGGTGGCGAGCACCACCACGTCGGGTCGTCCCTGCGCGAGCGCCTCGGCGGTCGCGTCGGTGCCGGTCCGCACGTCCACACCGCGCCGAACGCATTCCGCTTCCAGGTCGAGAACGAGGTCGAGGAACTCGCGGCGCCCAGGGACGACGGCGGCCGTCCGCACCTGACCGCCGAGGACGGTGTTGCGTTCGAACAGCGTTACCCGGTGCCCCCGCTGCGCGGCGGTGGCGGCGGCCTTCAGCCCGGCAGGTCCGCCGCCGACCACCACGACCCGCCTGCCGCGGACGGCAGGTTCGGGCAGCAGGACCGATTCCCTGCCCGCACGCGGGTTGACGACGCAGCCGAGCCACCGGCCGAGACCCATGCGTCCGATGCATTCCTGATTGCACGCCAGGCACGATCGGATGGTGTCCTCTTCGCCGGCCAGCGCCTTCGCCGCGAAGTCCGGGTCCGCGATCTGGCCGCGCACCACCCCGATCAGGTCGCAGTGCCCCTCGTCCAGAGCCCGGTCGGCCTGATGCGGATCCGAGAACCGTCCGACACCGACCACCGGAAGTCCGACCCGCTGCCGGATCGCATTGGGGACGAACAGCGCATACCCGCGAGGGACGGCCATCGACGCCTCGATCATGTGCAGCGTCTCGGTGGCCATGCCGATGGACGTGTTGAGGTAGTCGACCCGACCGTCCGCCTCCAGCAGAGCGGCCACCTCCACCGCCTCGTCGAGGTGTACCCCGCCGTCGAACAGGTCCTCCCCCGCGAGCCTCACCCCGAGTGCGCGGTCCGGGCCGATCACCGTGCGTACGGCCTCGACGACCTCGAGGAGGAACCGGGCCCGGTTGGCCAGCGACCCGCCGTAGCGGTCCGTGCGCCGATTCGTGGCGGGGGCGAGGAAACTGCGCACCAGCGACGAGTGCGAGCACTGGAGTTCGATGCCGTCGAATCCGCCTCGGACACAGTGCTCGGCGACGCGCGCGTACCCGTCGGCGAGGGCCCGGATCTCCCGCTGATCGACCGCCTTGGGGACTTCGCGGAACAGTGGGTCGGGGACGGCGCTCGGCGCCCACAGCGGTCGCCGCGAATACATGCTCGACCCCTGGCCGCCGTTGTGGTTGACCTGGGCGAGGATCGGGACTCCGTGTGCGTGGACCGCGTCGGTGATCCGCCGGTATCCCGGGACGACCTCCGGCCGGTAACCGGCGATCACCTTCTCGTACGGCCAGTCACCCGGGTGGGTGGCGTGCTCTTCGGAGATGATCAGGCCCGCACCGCCCTTCGCGCGCGCCGCGTAGTAGGCGGCGTGCTGGGCGGTGGGGAGACCGTCGACGGCGTACCCCGTGAGGTGCGCCGAGAAGACCACCCGATTGCGCAGGGTCAGCGGTCCCAGGCGCAATCGGGTGAACAGGTGGCGGTACGCGGAGGTGCTCACACCTTGGTGTTGCCCATGTCGACGGCGACCTGGCTGCCCGTGACCCGCCGCGACCCGTCACCGGCCAGCCACACCACCGCGTCGGTGATGTCGTCGGTGTCGGCGAGCGGGTGTTCGGTGAGGATGGTGCCGAAGCTCGACAGGTAGTGCGGGTGCTTCTCGAGAATCACCAGGCTGCCCGGATCGGTGCCCATCGGGGTCTTCACCCCGTACGGGTGAATGGAGTTGACGCGGATGTCGTACTCGCCCAATTCCTTGGCCGCGGTCTGGGTGAGTCCCACGAGCCCGAACTTGGAGGCGGCGTAATTGGCCTGCCCCGGGAGCGGTTTGATCCCGGCGACGGAACTGATCACGATGATCGACCCCCCGCGCCCACCCTCGATCAGCGCCGGGACCGCAGCCTTCAGCGTCTTCCACGCTCCGGTGAGGTTGACGTCGATCAGCGTCTCCCACTGCTCGTCGGGCATCTCCCAGAAGCGGTTCCAATTGCAGATCCCGGCGTTCGCGATCACGATGTCGAGACGGCCGAACTGTTCGACTCCCCTGTCGACGACAGCTTTCAGTTGCGCGCTGTCACGCACGTCCGCCTGCTCGGCGAGGATCTTGCCGCCCTCGGATTCGACGAGTCGCACCGTCTCGGCGAGGTCGTCCGCCGTCGCCGGCTCATAGGTGTTGTACTCGGACACCGGTCCGCAGATGTCGACGGCGATGATCGACGCACCTTCGCGCGCCAACCGCACCGCGTGCGTCCGCCCCTGCCCACGGGCAGCCCCGGTGATGAACGCGACCTTGTCGTCGAACTGTCCCATGAAATGTCCTATCTCTCGGTGACGAGGGTGAACGGATGGTGATCGAACTCGGACCGCCGGTGTGCGGTCGCGGCCAGCGCCTCGGTGCGGCCCTCCCGGACCGCCTCGAGCAGTGTGCGGGGGGCCACGCAGTCGCCGGCCCGCACCGCGTCCGGGCGGGTCGCGCCGAGCGTGTCCTCGGGGAGACGATGCGAACAGTCGATCAGCACGGCGCACGGCACCACCGACTCCTCGGCGGTGTACCGGTTGCGTAACCGCATTCCGTCGCCGTCGATCGACACGATGCGGCTGTCGAGGTGACGCGTCACCCCGGCCCGTTGCAGGCGGGTGTTGGCGTCGGCGAGGTCGCCGGTCAGGCCGAGTCGTGAGCCGGCCACGGAATCCTGGGTCACGATGCTCACGTCGCGTCCCCGCGCCGCGAGCCATTCGGCGACCGCCACGCCGACGGGTCCGCCGACCGGGTCGAAGACGACGTGGGGCCCCTCCGCAGGCACGTCGCCGTCCTGCAGATCCGCGGCGCCGAGACACCGGACGCGTCCCACGACGGGGAACGGCAGCGGCCTGGGCGTGCTGCCGGTCGCGAGGATCACCGTCACGCCGTCTCGTTCCGCGGCGTCGAGTTCGGCTTCGGAAACCGTGGTGCCGAGACGGAATTCGACTCCGAGACCGCGGCATTCGTTCTCCAGCCAGTCGGTCAGCGCCCGGAGGTGCGGCGCCCCGACCGCGTCCCGCACCATCCCGCCGAGCCGTGTCGAAGCCTCCGCCACGGTGACCCGGCGACCTCGCAGCGCAAGCACTCGCGCCGCCTCGAGTCCGGCCGGACCACCACCGACCACCAGTGCCGTGCCGGCGACCACGGCGGCGTCCTCGGTGGGGTCGAGGGTCTCTTCGGGATCGACGGTCTCGTGCCCGGCCGTCGGATTGCCGACGCACGTGACGACCGGGTTGCGGGGATCGAGCACCTGGCACGTCTGGTTGCACAGGACGCACGGCCGCGGCACCGCACCGCGGCGGATCTTGACGACGAGATCGGGATCGGCGATCTGGGCACGCGTCATCTCGACGACGTCGGCGACACCGTCGTCCAGCGCCCGCCGGGCATCGGCCGGATCGACGACGCTGCCCTGCAGAACGACCGGGACCGCGCCGGCGACGGCCGTGCGGATGCCGCGGCAGAGTTCGGTGCCGAACGCCGGCGGCCGGTGGAAGTCGGGGCGGTAGGCGTTGGGCGACAGCGGCCCGCCCCGGACCACCACGAGCAGATCGAGTGCGTCGGCCAGGTCCCGTGCGTGACCGGCGGCGATGGACGGCGTGATCCCGGCCCAGGACGTCTCCTCGTCGCAGCTCAGGCGCAGGGACAATATCCGGCCCGGGCCAAGCTCTGCGCGGACGGCGGTGAGGACCTCGCGGAGGAGCCGGAGCGGGTCGGTACCGTACGCGTCGTCGCGCACATTGGTGAGGTTCGAAAGGAACTGTCGCAGCAGCGCTCTCGGTCCGACGTCGAGTTCGACACCGTCCACGTCCGCCGCGGCGGCCGCAGCGGCCCCGGCCCGGAAGCCGTCGACGAGGCCGTCGATCTCCGCCTGCTCCATCTGCATCGGCATCTCACGGGAGATCACGTCGGCGATCCCCGACGGTCCCCACAGCACCGCCTGTGAGTACGCGCTCGACCCCTGCAGTCCGGTGTGTCCCAGCCCGGCCAGCACCAATGTGCCGTGCGGGCGGCAGGCATCGACCACGTCCCGCCAGCCGGCGACGCAGTCGGACGCCAGCGGAGCCCGCTCGTACGGCCAGTCGGAGGCATGGACCGACGCCACCTCGGTGACGACGATCCCCGCACCGCCCCGCGCCCGGCGCTCGTAGTACGCGACGTGACGCGGTGACAGTGCTCTACCCGCACCGAGATTGGTGGGGTGCGGACCCAGAAGCACCCTGGACGGAGCGTGGCGTCCGGCCAGGGTGATCGGGTCTGTCAGTTGCGCAGACATCTACGCCGTTCGTGGTTCAGGATTCGGCGCCGAGTACGCGGGCGAATCCGGGCGGCATCACGACGTCGGACGGGGTGAGGTCGTGGATGTTCGAGTGGCCCAGCCCGAGCAGTGCCGAATCGATACCGCCGCGCAGGACGTCGAGGACGTTCTCGACGCCGGCCTGACCGTTCGCCGAGAGGCCCCACAGGTACGCGCGGCCGATCATCACCGCGCGCGCACCGAGCGCGACGGCCTTCACGACGTCGCTGCCGCGGCGGATACCGCCGTCGAGGAGCACCTCGACCTGATCGCCCACGGCCTCCGCGATGGCGGGCAGCGCCCGGATCGGCGCCGGGGTGCCGTCGAGGTTGTTGCCACCGTGATTCGACACGGAGATCGCGGTGACACCGGCGTCGACGGCCCGCTTGGCGTCGTCGACCCGCATGACGCCCTTGAGCATGAACGGCCCGCCCCACTGCTCACGCAGCCATGCGATGTCGTCCCACGTCGGCAGCGGCGTCTGCATCCACTCGCCGTAGGCACCGAAGAACGTCGGCGGTTCCTGACCGGGCTGCGCCAGGTTCGGGGTGGTCAGATCCGGGATCTTGCGGGTCTTCGCGAACTCGTACAACCACTTCGGCCGGGTGATTCCCTCCGGCGCGAACTGCAGCATCGCCTTCAGGTCCATCTTCTCGGGGATGGCCGGGCTACCCCAGTCACGCCCGTACGAGAACGACCAGTCGGTGGTGATGATCAGTCCGGTCGCCCCCGCGGCGCGGGCGCGTTCCATCCGCTGGATCAGCACCTCCCGGCTGCCGACCCAGTACATCTGGAAGAACGTCTGAGGATTGGCCGCCGTGACCTCCTCGACCGACTTGCTCGCGAACGAGCTCAGACCGATCGCCGTTCCCCGTGCCGCCGCCGCACGCGCGACCGCGACCTCGCCGTCCGGGTGCACCGCCTGCACACCGGTCGGGGAGATGATGACGGGCAGGGAAATCGACTGTCCCATCACGGTCGTGGACAGCTCACGCTTGTCGGACAACCCCACCACGTGCGGGGCGAACCCCAGTTCGCCGAACGCCGCGATGTTGTCGTCGACCGTCACGCCGCGCTCGGAACCGGCGATCAGCGCCGCGTACACCGACTTCGGCAGACGCTTCTTCGCGCGTCGCTGAGCCTCTGCCACCGTCTCGAAGAACGGATTCTTACCCATGGAAATACCTCTCGTACCCGGCAGACGTCGTTACGTCTGGTCCATGCCCGCAAGCGGGTTCTCGTCACAAATCTTTGCCGGCGGACGCACCATCAGCGTCAACGGAACCGGCGCCCGCGGAGTCCGGCGCTGGCCTGTGCGGGAGTGGTCGACACTGGATTTCGGGATCTCCCCCGCAGCAGCCAACGCCAGTTCGCCGTTGCCGATCACACATTCGGGGTCCGGGCCGTCCATCGGCAGGCCGGTGAAGAACTTCGCGGCCATGCACCCGCCGCGGCAGGAGTCGTAATGGTTGCACTTGCTGCACGCACCGCCGGTCTGCGGGGACCGCAGCTCCTGGAAGAGCTCCGACGTCTGCCACACCTGCTGGAAACCGCCGTCCGCCACGATGTTTCCGGCGAGGAACTGGTCGTGGATCGCGAACGGGCAGGCGTAGACGTCGCCGATCGGGTCGATCAGGCACACCACCCGGCCGGCGCCGCACAGGTTCAGGCCGGGCAACGCGTCGCCGTAGGCGGACAGGTGGAAGAAGGAGTCGCCGGTGAGCACACCCTCGCCGTTGGCGACCAGCCAGTTGTACAGCTCGCGCTGCTGCGCCTGCGTCGGATGCAGTTCGTCCCACACGTCCGCGCCGCGCCCCGACGGTCGCAGCCGGGTGATGCGCAGGGTGGCGCCGTACTTGTCGGCCAGCGCCTTGAAGTCGTCGAGCTGGGACACGTTGTGCCGGGTGACCACCACGGAGATCTTGGCGTCCTTGAACCCGGCCTCCGACAGATTCTCGAGCGCCCGCACCGCCATCGCGAACGAACCCGGACCACGTACGGCGTCGTTGACCTCGGCCGTCGCACCGTCGAGGGAGATCTGCACGTCGACGTAGTCGCTGGCCGCGAGCCGGGCGGCGACCTTCTTGTCGATCTTCACCCCGTTCGTGGAGAACTTCACCCCGACCTGGTGGGCGGTCGCGTAGTCGACCAGCTCCCAGAAGTCCGAGCGAACCGTCGGCTCGCCGCCACCGATGTTCACGTAGAACACCTGCATGCGCTGCAGTTCGTCGATGATCGACTTGCACTGCTCGGTGCTCAGCTCCCGCGGGTCACGCCGGCCCGAAGAGGACAGGCAGTGCACACACGACAGGTTGCACGCGTAGGTCAACTCCCAGGTCAGGCAGATCGGGGCGTCGAGACCGAGTTCGAACTGGTCGACGAGGCGGCCGACCGGGGCGGAAGGCCTTTCGAGCATGGAGGTCATGGGCTGTGTCCTCTGGTACGGGGTGAAGAGAGCTGGTCAGGCGGGGACGATCATGTGCGACTCGGCCAACGTGCCGAGCGCTCGCGCGTACTGCGCGGCCGCGTCGTCCCCGATACCCTGCGCCCGCAGTGCGGACCGGGCGTCGGCGTGTGAGGGAAGCGATTCGACCACCGCGACGATCGTGCGGTTCTTCAGGAACGACAGCTTGCGCGTCCCGAAGTGGTAGAGCAGCGCCCCGAAAGGTTCGGGACGCAGCGCCACCTGCGGATGAAGCTTCCAGCCCACATCGAGATCGATACCGGCGTTGCCGGTCACTGAAGCAGATGCTGGAGCGGACATGATCAGTACACGCCGCACATGCCGTCGATCGAGACCTCTTCCACCAGGGATTCCTCGACCAAGTCGTTTTCCAGCACGTTGTTGTCGCGATCCGACATGATTTCCTCCTACTGTTCGGTGATACGGCGCGAGCCGGAGGGATGTTCCCCGTCATAGGTGACCATCCCTGTGACTCGCCTCACCACTGTAATGGCATCGAGTGCAGAATGACAGCTCGGGAGGGTACGAAAGTTGAGAAGTCGGCGAAAACCATCCAGTCGGATAGGGCGACGCCCGTCCACCACGCAGGATCGGATCAGCACCGTCGGGATCGAGTTGTTCACGGAACAGGGGTTCGACGCCACCAGCGTCGACGAAGTCGCCGAGGCATCCGGCATCGCCCGCCGCACCCTGTTCCGCTACTTCCCGTCCAAGAACGCGATCCCGTGGGGCGACTTCGACGCCCACCTCGCCGAAATGCGCGCCCAACTCGCCGCGCAACCCGGCGACATCCCGATCGTCGACGGGCTCACCGCAGCACTCCTGCAGTTCAACGCGTTTCCCGAGAGCGAGGAAGTCAACCACCGCAAACGCATGGGGCTGATCCTGCGCGTGCCCGCGCTGCAGGCGTATTCGGTGGTGATGTACGAAGGGTGGCGCAACGTCATCGCCGAGTACGTCGCGAGCCGGCTCGGAACCTCACCGACCGACCACGTTCCGCGGACCGTCGGCTATCTCCTACTCGGCGTTGCGATGTCGGCGTACGAGCAGTGGCTCGACGACGATTCGCTCGAACTGAACGAACTACTCGCCAGCGGAATGCAATCGCTCTACGATGGGCTGAGTTCCCTCGGCGAGCCCGACACCCGGACCTGACCCACTCCCGCCATCACCTCTCGGCAAGGTTGCTTCGAATGACTTCCACCCTCGACACGCCCGCGTTCGACTCTCTCGCTCCGTGCGAACCCGGACTGTGGTCACACGGTCACGTCACGGTCGAGCGGGTCGCGGACGGGCCGCTCACCCTCACCCGCGACGGCGACCTGTTGCGGGTCGCGCATGCCCTGACACCCGACGACCTGAGCGAGAGACTCGTCGCCTCGGTCACCGCGTCCATCGAGGACGCCGACTTCGGTCAGGGCGAGTTCGAATCGACCATGGTCGGGCTGGTGCGCTCCACCGTCGACGGTGCGCTCGAGGCGTGGACCGTCTACTACCGCAACTCCCTCGGCGAACTGCTCGACGGCACCGCCGACTTCGCACCGATCCACGAGAAGGCGGAACAACTGGTCCGCGGCTCCGTCCTCGACCTCGGGTCGTGCTTCGGCTTCCTCCCGTTGCGACTCGCCCGCGCCGGGCGGTCCGTCACGGCAACCGACATCCTCCCCGGCACCATGACTCTCCTCGACGCGGTGGCACCGGAACTCGGACTCGATCTGCGCACCCTCGTGTGCGACGCCGCGCACGTGCCGGTCCCCGACGACAGCGCAGACACCGTCACCGCCATCCACCTCCTCGAGCACGTCGACGAAAACATCGGGGCCGCAGTGATATCCGAGGCCCTCCGTGTCGCGCGCGAACGGGTTGTCGTCGCCGTCCCCTACGAGGACGAGGCAACGGCCTGCCACGGACACATCCGCACCTTCGACACCCCGTCGCTCACCGAACTCGGCGAATCGACGGGACGCCCGTTCGAGGTGTTCGAGCACCACGGCGGCTGGCTCGTCATCGACTGCTGACCTCCTCATGACGCTCGGAGGTGTGCGATGAGGATCGCCTCGATCTCCGACCGTCGGGCCGCGGACGGCAGCCGCGGGGCCGCGGACCGGTAGTGGTGCCCCGTCGGGGTGCCGAGGTCGAAGAGGTGGGTGCGGCCGTGCCTGCGCACCGGGCGGGCGGTCCACCCGTCGCCTTCCTTCGCGTAATTGCACCCCGCACACAAACCCGCCCCGTTCTGGGCCGTGGTGGCACCCTTGTTGCGGCGGGACAGGATGTGATCGTGATGCCGGATCGGCGCATCACACCACGGCGTCCGGCACGTCCGGTCCCGCAGGTCGATCAACTTCCGCAAGCCTTTCGGGAACGTCCGCGACTGCGACTCCATCGCCGTCAACGCCCCCGACAACGGACACGAGTACACGTTTCGTAAGGTCACCGCGGTATCACCATCGAGGGCATTTGCGACCAGCTGCCGCGCGATCCCCGCCGGCACCGGACCGAACCCCGCCACATCCGCCGCCTCGTTCTCACCCGCCAACAACGCCTCGTCGGAGATCACCAGATTCACCGCCACCGGAACCCCATCGGCCACCGCGGCCCCGGTGCCGCGGTCGAACACCAAATCCGCCATCAACTGATTCCGGGTCCGGCCGCCGCTGTCCCCGGTGGCGATGAGACTGTCCGCATCCCGCCCCAACGTCGCCTGCAGGCACACCGCCTGTTCCATCGGCAGCAGCACACTCAGATACGCCATCGAATCCGGCGCCGGCCGCGTCGTCACCCGACGCTCCGACACCGCCTTGCGGTACCGGGCCACCACCGCGGCGGCGTCGAGTTCCACCGCGAGGGCCTTCGCCTTCGCGACCAACCCGCGGTCACCGACCCCGTCGAGAACGTCCGGGTCCGAACACAACCGCCGATCCACCACCGCACGATCCGCCGCCGACAAACACGCCGTCTCCCGCACCAACAGGGTGGCACGCCACTCGTTCAACCGACCCGACCGCAGCAACGCCAACGTGTGCGGCATCTCGTGCACCACCGCCTGCGCGAACCCCAGATGCCTACCACCACGGTTCGGGGACTCCCTGCGCGCCAACGCGATCTGCGAGGCGATACCGCGGTCCCACTCCACCCGCGGCAACCGACGGGCCTTGCGGTCCTCCCGCATGCAGGTGGCGACATCATCGGTCACCACCGCCTGCACCGCACATCCCACCGACTTCAACGACTCCACCGCGTCGAGCCACTCGATCCCCAACCCGGCATCACCACACGGCCCGACGCACCGCAACCGCGTCGTGAACGCCCGCAGCTCGTCCAGGTCCGGTGCCATCATTTCCCCCACGACCAGCCTCCCCCGAGGTTGTTCGAAACTTTGTTCGACTCTAGCAGTCGAACACGCCCCGCACAATCAGCGCGCGTCGACGTCGCGCTGTCAGAGCGCGTCTGAAAACTCTGGTTCGTGTCACGCAGTGCGGGCGAGTCGGCGTGACATGGTCGCGATCATGGCGATGTAGACGACGGCTTCGTGGTGGTCGAGTCTGGTCTCGTAGTCGCGGACGCAGCGGCGATGTTTGCAGATCCAGGCGAAGGTCCGCTCGACCACCCACCGCCGGGGCAGAACCTTGAATCCTTTGACATCGTCGGTGCGTTTGACAACCTGAACCGTGAGGGACAGAACATGTTTCGCCCAATCGATTAGCCTGCCCGCATAGCCGCCGTCGGCCCAGACCAAAGAAATCGCCGAGCACTGGGCGCGCATCGCAGCCAGCAGCCGGACCGCGCCGTCCCGGTCCTGGATCCCGGCCATCGTCACCACGACCGCCAACAACAGCCCGCTCGAATCCACAGCGATGTGCCGTTTGCGCCCGTTCGTTTTCTTGCCCGCATCGTATCCACGACTCGACCCGGGCACGGTGTCGGAACCCTGCACCGATTGGGAGTCGACGATCGCCGCGGACGGCAGCGGGTGGCGGCCGCCCTGGACCCGCACCCGATCGCGTAGCGCGTCGTGAATCCGCTGCCACACTCCTGCCCGGACCCAGCGGACGAAGATCGCGTACACCGTGGTCGCGGGCGGGAACTCCGTCGGCAACTGCCGCCAGGCGATCCCACCTCGAACGACATAGAAGATCGCATCAAGTACCAGACGGCGGCAGTGCTTTTCGGGACGACCACCACTGCCCGTGGTGTTGCCGGGTGGAGGCAGCAGTGGTTCAAGAATCGCCCATTGAGCGTCGGTCACCGAGGATGACGAGTAGACCGCGCACCGATGCCCGATCCCCGGATCCGGGGTAGGGCATGACGGACACAGTGCGATGAGCGATGATGGCAAGTGAACTCCTGGTCGGGTCGTGGCGTAAGCACCTACTGACCTACCAGGAGTTCACCCATTCCTCACCAGTCACACGCCGATCACCCCGAGTTTTCAGATGCGCTCTCAGTGGTGCCCGAGTTCGATGACGAGTGGGATGCCGGTGTCGAACCAATAGCGGTGGAGCGCTGTGATCTTGGCTCGGAAGGGTAGGCAAACGGAGCATCACGACGTACACCTTGCCGTGGCGCCGGATCGCAGATCCCCAACACCCGGTCGCTAGGAATTCGTGAGATCCCGCCGCCGGAACAGCGCCACTCCGGCAGCGCCGGCGGCGACAGCGATCGCCGCGAGCCAGATCAGCGGGGCGGCGGTGACTTCCACGGCGGGAAGGGCGGGGACGTGTGTGAACGGCGACAGGTCGCGGACCGTCTGCGGCAACCCGAGCAGCGATCCGAGGAATCCGAAGATCAGGCAGAGCGCGAGCACGCCCCAGGACAATCCGGCCGACCAGGCCGGGAAGCCGCCGAACGCCAGCACCGCCAACGCCGCGACCACACCGATCGCCGGCACGAAGACGAGGGCGGCCCCCGTGAGGCTCACGACCTTTCCCGGCACGTCCTCGGTCACGATACCGTACGCGAGGCCGGTCGCCGCCCCGGTCAGCGCCTGCAGGACGACGATGCCCACCGTGACGAGGCCGACGTGTGCCAGCATCCACCGCGGACGCGAGACCGCCGTCGCGAGAACGGGTTCGAGTCGCCCCGCCGCCTCCTCACCGCGCATTCGGAGCAGTGCTTGCACCGCGTAGCCGGCCACCGCGATCGCCATCATGCCGAAGATGGCGGCGAAGTAGGCGTCGACCATGTCGGTGGTGCCGCCACCGAGTTGTTCCATCATGTCGGCGACCTGCTCGCCCTCGCCGAGGAAGTCGTCGATCTGGTCTGCGATCGCGCCATACACCAGGGCGAGGACGGCGATCCCGAAAGCCCACCAGAACAGGATCATCCGTTGCATCCGCCACGCCGATCCGACCGCCGTCGGCAGTGAGCGGGACGCGCGGGCGGGACCCGGGCGGGTCGGCACGAGCCCCGAGCCGACGTCCCGGTGCTCGGTGAGGGCGAAGCCGACGGCGCCGACCGCGAGCGCGAACACGAGGGGCAATGCCAGCACCCACCAGGCGTTGTCGTCGAAGGGACGAACCTGCTCGGCCCAGCCGATCGGCGACAGCCACGTCGGCCAGCCACTCACCACCCGGGTGCCGCCGTCTGTCACCGTCCCCGTCATGTCACCCACCGCGCGCAATAGGAATGCCACGCCCAGAGCGGCCCCGGCGAGTCCGTTGGCGGTGCGGGCGCTGTCCGTCACCTGCGCGGTCACCGCGGCGATCGCCGCGAACGCGATGCCGGCACCCGCGACCGCCGCACCGAGCGCCACCGACCCGTCGAGTGGCAAACCCGCTGCCACCAGCAGGGCGACGTTGAGCAACGCCAGGACCAGGTTGGCGCCGACCGCGACCACCAGCGCGGCGGTGAGCAGCGCCTTCCGGCCGACCACGGCGGCCTCGACGAGTTCGGCGCGGCCGGTCTCCTCGTTCTGACGGGTGTGCCGCACCACCAGCAGGGTGGTCATCAGGCACGCCGCCAGCGACATCGGCATGACGATCTGACAGGCGAGCACGGCACCGGCGCTGTACCCCGACACGAGACCGTTCGTGGCGAGCGCGACCGGCGACGCCGCAGTGGCCATCGCGAAGCTGCGCAGGTCGGGCTCCGTGGGATACAGGCCGAGCACACTCGACGCCGAGAACGCCTGCAACGCAGCGAGAGCGAGCAGCCACACCGGCAGCTGGATGCGGTCGCGGCGCAGGGCCAGGCGCACGAGCCGAGGGGTGCCCGCGTAGCGGCCGCGGCCGGTGGTCTCCCGCGCCGTCACCGTGCTCATCGTGCCTGCGTCCCGGATTCGGCCCGCCGGTGGTTCTCGCCCTCCCGGGCCAGTTCGTCGCCGTAGTGGCGCAGGAACAGCTCTTCCAGTGTCGGGGGCGTCGACGTGAGCGACGCAACCCCGAACGACAGAAGGTGGCGCAGCACGCCCTCGATCGCACTGGTGTCCACCTCGCATCGGGTGTGCAGGCCGTCGACCCGCACGTCGTGCACGCCCTCGACGGCGTCCAGCCCGGTCACCGGCTGCTGTGTCTCGACGGTGATCGACGTGCGCGTGAGGTGCCGCAGTTCCGCGAGCGTGCCGGTCTCCACGGTGCGGCCCTCGCGGATGATGCTCACCCGGTCGCACAGCGCCTCGACCTCGGCGAGGATGTGACTCGACAGCAGGACGGTCTTCCCCGCGTCCGACATCTCCTCGACGCAGTCCTGGAACACGGACTCCATCAGCGGATCCAGCCCGGATGTGGGTTCGTCGAGCACGTACAGTTCGACGTCCGACGCGAACGCAGCCACCAGCGCGACCTTCTGCCGGTTGCCCTTCGAGTACGTGCGCGCCTTCTTCGTCGGATCGAGTTCGAACCGCTCGAGCAGTTCCGCGCGCCGGGGCTCGTCCAGCCCGCCGCGCAACCCCGCGAGGAGGTCGATGGCCTCGCCGCCGGTGAGGTTGGGCCACAGGTTCACGTCACCGGGTACGTAGGCGAGCCGCCGGTGCAGCGACACCGAGTCGTGCCACGGGTCGCCGCCCAGGAGGGTGGCGGTGCCCGAGTCCGCGCGCAGCAGCCCGAGCAGTACCCGGATGGTCGTCGACTTGCCGGACCCGTTGGGTCCGAGGAATCCGTGCACCTGCCCCGTTCCCACCTCGAGGTCGAGGCCGTCGAGTGCGCGGGTCGGCCCGAACGTCTTGACGAGATTCTCCACCGAGATCGCAGCCATGGTGGGGACGCTACGCCGGTTCGCGGGTGGTCACGACGGGTTTCCGCGGTCGGAGCCGCGGTGCGGCCGGATCAGATCAGGCCGAGCTTGCCCGCCTCGTAGACGGCCTCGGCGCGCCGGCCGACGTCGAGTTTGCGCATGATGTTGCTGACGTGGAATTTCACCGTCGTGGCCGAGATGAACAGCCGCTCTCCGATTTTGGCGTTCGACAACCCCTTGGCGAGGAGTTGCAGGACCTCGAGTTCGCGCTCGGTGAGCCCTTCGCGTGGGGTCGTCTGACCGTTGAGCGAGCGGATCACCGCGGAGGCGCTGCGGGAGTCGAAGGCGCTCTCGCCGCGGGACACGGCACGGATGGCGCGCACCAGTTCGGTGGTGTCGACGTCCTTGACCACGTATCCGCGGGCGCCGGCGTGAATGGCGCGGACGACGAGTTGTTCGTCGAGGAACGTGGTGAGCACGAGCAACCCCATCGTGCCGTCCGCGGCGGACAGCTGCGCGCACAGTGCCAGCCCCTCGTAATCGGAGGCCGCCGACAGTTTCAGGTCCATCAGCACGACGTCCGGCGCGACGTCACGGACGACGGCCAGCGCCTCCTGACTGGACGAGGCCTCGCCGACCACCTCGAGATCCGGTTCCCGCTCGAGGACGGAGCGCAGACCCTGCCGGAGTATCGCGTGGTCGTCGACGAGCACGAGCTTCACCACCGACGTGGGGCGGGCGGACCCGGTCTCGTCACGCACCGAGGTTCGTAGGGTCATCGGTCCACCTCACTGTCGGAATGTAACGGAATGCGGGCAGCCACCCGGACTCCGCCGATCCTGGCCCGCGCCACGTCGAGTGTGCCGCCCAACTCCACTGCCCGGGCCTGCATGTTCGCCAACCCGCGGTGGCGCCCGTCGAGGTCGTTGTTCGCCGCCATCCGCAGCATCAGGCGCATCCGCTTCGGATCTCCGTTACCGTCGTCGGCCACGGACAGCAGCACCGAATCGGCCGAGTACGTGAGCCGCAGGACGGCGCGCGTCGCGTTGGCGTGGACGGCCGCGTTGAACAGCGCCTCGCCGGCGATCCTCAGCAGCGCGTGTTCCCGTTCGCCGGACAGCTCGGCGGGGGTGCCGCCGACGCGGACGGTGACCGCGAGTTCGTCGGGCATGTGCACCACCCCGAGTTGTTCGAGCATCTCCGGCAGCGACGTCCGGTCGGAACCGCCGGAGTGGTTGAGCGCGTAGATGGCCGAACGCAACTGCTCCACAGCGCGGCGCGTCAATTCCTTTGCGAGATCGAGCCTCTCGCTGCGTTCCTCGTCCGGAACACCACTTCGGCACACCTCGATCTGCATGCCCGCCGACAGCACGGCCTGGGTGACGCTGTCGTGGAGTTCGCGGGCGATCCGGTGCCGTTCCTCGTCGAGCACCTGGTGCCGGTGGGCCGCCCCGAGTTGCCGCTGAGTGGCTTCGAGTTCGGCATTGCGCACCGCGAGGTCGGACGCGGTTCGGCGGGCCTCCGAGTACGCGTGCTCGGCCCGTTCGAGCAGCAACTGGCCGCGTTGGTACAGCGCCGAATTCTGCAGTGCCACGGCGGTCTGACTCGCCAGGATGCTGAGGACCGCGCCGTCGGTGGTGTCGAGTGTGCGGTGCTCGGCCGTCCAGGCCGCGAACGCTCCCACGACGCCACCCTCGAGGACGATCGGCACGAACGCGTGGTGCGTGTCGATGACGGGAGCGCCCCCGGTGCGCGCGGACCGGATGTCGGCCAGGCAGGTCACCACCTCGTCCGGCAGCGGTGGGCCCTCGACGTTGTCGACGAGAAACGGCGTCGCGTCCGGTCCCAGCACCAGCCGGCGCGGGCCCGCGTCGGGCAGCATGCCGTCGGCGAGGGCGAACGCGACCCATTGCGCGTCCAGGTGCGCCCGGGCCGCCTCGGCGACCGCGCAGATGAGCGTCTCGGGGCCCTCCACCGTGCGGACGAGGGCACGCGAGATGAGTTCCAGTGCGTGGACGACACGTTCGAGACGTTCCGCGGCACCCCGGTATTGGGGGTAGAACGTGGGTTTGCCGGACCGCAGTCCGGTGAGCGTCGACAGGTCCGGGGCGTTCATGCGCTCACAGCGCCGTCCGGAACAGCGCCACCATCTGTTCGTGCGTCGCCGTGCGCGGGTTGGTGGACATGCACGCGTCGCGGAGCGCGAACTCGGCCAGACGTGACAGGTCGGTCTCGCGAACCCCCAGCTGTCCCAAACCTTTCGGAACCCCGACCTCTCTGGCGAGACGTTCCACCCGGTCGGCCACGGCCAGGGCGGCCTCCTCGGGTGTTCCGCGGCGCTCCTCGAGACCGAGGGCGGCGGCGATGGCGACGAACGGTGTGGCGTCGTCGGTGGCGTTGAACCGGATCACGTGTGGGAGAAGGATGCCGTTGATGACTCCGTGCGGCAGGTCGAGCAGTCCCCCGACCTGATGGCTCATCGCGTGCGCGGCACCGAGGATGGCGTTGGTGAACGCGAGGCCGGCCTCGAGGCTCGCCTGCGCCATGACGGCCCGCGACTCCATCTCCATCGGCTCCTCGATGGTGCGGACGAGGGTGTCGGTGACCAGCCCGACTGCGCGGAGCGCGTGGTGGTCGGTGAGCGGATTGTGGGCCAGCGACACGAACGCTTCGATGCCGTGGGTGAGGGCGTCGAGTCCGGTCGCGGCGTTGAGCCATTCCGGCATGGTCGTGAGCAGCCGGGGGTCGATCACCGTGACGTCCGGCACGAGCGCGCGGCCGATGATCGTGATCTTGGTGCCCCGCCTCGTGTCGGTGACGATGCAGAACTGCGACACGTCGGCGCCGGTGCCCGACGTCGACGGCACCATCACCAGCGGCGGGATCGGACTGGTCGCCTGGTCAACGCCCTCGTAGTCGAGGATGTTGCCCCCGTTTGCGGCGAGCACCGCGACGCCCTTCGTCGCGTCGATGACCGAGCCGCCGCCCAGCGCGACGAGAACGTCGCATTCGCCCTCGCGGTACGCGTCGTGTCCGGCCGCGATCTCGTGGTCCTTGGGGTTGGGCGTCAACGCACTCCACACGACGGGGGTGAGGCCCTGTTCGCGGAGCTGATCCTCGAGTTCCGACGCCCAGCCCGCTTCGATCAGCCCCGGATCGGTGACGAGCATCGGCCGTGCCCCGCCGAGGCGGAGGACCGCATGTGCGGCCTCGACCATCGACCCGATACCGAACACGATCTCGGGTGCGTGGAACTTCACCAGCCTGCCGGGGGCGGTGGTGCGGGTGGACGGATAGGACACGGACAAGTCGACACTCCTCCCGACACCTGCGCTCATGTGATCCAGATTACAGAACCTTGGCCTCGACCCTACGGCCCGGGAGAGGGCTTCACACCCACCGAAGGACAGGCACGGTACCTACCCGATCGGGTAGGTACTCACCGCAGCGCGTGCCCCAGCTCGGCGGCGCGGGACATCAGCTGGGCGGGATCGCGTGCGACGACGACGCGGTCACAGATCTCCGCGTACTCCGGCATCGCGCACGACGCCTGGTTCCAGTACCGCTCGGGTTCCGGCGTGATCCAGGCCAGCCGGTGCACCTTGCGTCGCAGTTCGGCGAACTCGTCGACGCCCGGCGGGAGGCCGTTGCACCGCCCGTCGCCGACGACGATCACCGACGTGCGGGTGTTCACGTCGGTGCCGAACTCGGTCAGAACGTCGGTGAACACCCGGCCGTAGTCGCTGCTCGCCTCCAGATCGATGCGGGGGTCGGCGAGCACCGAGGCGAGCGCGTCGTCGTCGGTGCCGGCGAGGAGGGTGTCCGTGACGTCGACGGGCCGGTCGACGAACGCCAGCACCTGACAGCGGCTCGCCCGGCGGTGCATGGCCTGCGCCAGCCGGAGCGTGAATGCGGTGACGGGGCGCACCGACAGCGACACGTCCGCGAGAATCAGCACCCGCACCCGGTCCGGGCGCGGCGCCTTCACCATGAGGTGGAACGGGACGCCCTCGGTCCGCAGGCTCGCGCGCACGGTGCGGCGCATGTCGAGGCGGCCTCGGGCCAGTTCGCGCGGACGGGGACGCGAAGGCCCGCGCATCCGCCGAAGCACCTCGTAGCACGCCTGATTCACCTCGGCGCGAGACGTCGCCGCCACCGGACCGCTCGCGGTCGCTGCAGGTAGCGGTCCCGACGAGAGGTCGCGGGCGTCCGCCAGCGCGCCGACGAACGCCTCCACCGCCTCCGCGAGCCGGTTCAGCTGGGCCGCAGTGAGGGGCTCGGCCCCGCCGGAATCGGCGTAGACCTTGCTCGGGTCGTAGGCGTCGAGCCACGCGAGGATCGACTCCGGATCGTCCCAGGACAGCGATCCGACGACGGCTCCGCTCGTCGACGACGCCAGATCACCGACGGCTGTGCTCGCCGCCCGCTCGACCTCGACGGTGTACGTGACACCGCGTCGCCCGGACTCGGCTTCCGAATCGACGGACAGGTCGGCGTCGCTCGACGTCATGCTGACGTCGTCGTCGTCCTTGTGGGGGTTGAACCCCTTCTCCGCCTCGGGGGTGTCGAAGTGGTCGCCGACCTCGGCGGCGCGCTCGTTGTACTCCGCGTACCGGGCGGTCGCCGCGTTGTCCGCCACCTCCAGCGCGGACGGCAGGCCCTCGGCGAACTCGGCCCGGGACGGCGGCCGCGCGCCGGGGGCAGCGTCGGCGACCGCCCCGAAGAACACGTCGAAGGCGCGGTCGAAACCCTGCTGCTCGTACGTGTACTTCGCGCACACCGCGCGCAGCGACGCCCGCAGCGTGGCGGGGTCCCGGCCCCCGACCAGCCCGAAGACCCGGCGAACCTCGATGACCTCGGCGGGAGACGCGGCGACGCCGTAGCGGCGCAACACCTTTCCGAACGACGCCGCGAGCACGTCGAGGAGTTGCGTGGGAAGGGACGGGGAGGGATCGGGCGCCGGGTGGAGCATCGTCAGCGCCTGCCCTGGCGGCCCGCGCCGATGCCGCCGCGGTCGCGACCACCGCGTCCGCGGAACACGGCGGTGGTCGTGTTGGCCGGCCGCGATGCGACCGTCACCCGTTCCGCCGGCCCCGCCGGAGTGGTGCCCTCGTCGTCCGGCGGGAGCGGCTGTTCGCCGGCCAGCCGGGTGCGGGCCAGTTCGACGTCGCTGGTGTACTTGAGCAGGGCGGTGAGCAGGATGTCCCGGACCGCGATCTGCGCACTCACGGCCACCCCCGTCGACTTCAGGACCACCGCCGCACGGGCCGCGTCGATGACTTCCGCGATGGACGGACTCTTGCGGAGCGGCAACTCCCGCAGCGTGCGCGCCAGATCCACCACGTCCGCCGCGACGGCGTCCTCGACCTCGGGGGCCCTGGCCGTCACGATGTCCCGCTCACGCTGAGGCGTCGGATAGCCGAGGTGGTAGTGCAGGCAGCGACGCTTGAGTGCCGGCGACAGTTCGCGAGTGTCGTTGGACGTCAGGATCACCCACGGCGCCGAACGGGCGGTGAACGTCCCCACTTCGGGAATGGTGATCTGCCCCTCGGCGAGAACCTCGAGGAGCAACGCCTCCATCGACTCCTCGGTGCGGTCCACCTCGTCGACGAGCAGCACCACCGGTTCCGGCGACAGGATCGCCTCGAGCAGGGGGCGCACCGACAGGAAGTGCTCCGAGTACAGCCCGAAATCCTGGGCTGCCAGGAATTTCGACGCGTCGGCGATGTCGTCGTACGCGGCCAGCTTCTCCCCGATGCGGTCGCGCAGCATCTGCACGTGCAGAAGCTGTTTCGCGTAGTCCCACTCGTACAGCGCCCGGTTGTCGTCGAGACCTTCGTAGCACTGCAGCCGGACGAGCGTGCGCCCCGACGCCTCGGCCAGCGACTTCGCCAGCTCCGTCTTGCCGACACCGGCAGGCCCCTCCAGCAGCAGCGGGCGTTCGAGCGCGGTCGCCAGGTGGACGACCACCGCGAACTCGTCGTCGGCGATGTAGTCGACCTCGCGCAGCGCCTCCTTCAGTTCCGCGCTGTCGGCGAAGCGGACGTCCTCCGGTTCCGGGGCTGTGTGCGGTGCAGTCATGATCGGGGCATCCGTCCTTCGTCAGCAGGGTGGTGGTGGGAACGCATCCGGGGCGGGGCCGGGCTGGGGTGAGGCGCCCGCCCCGGACGCGAGTGTGCAGGTCGGTCAGTACGCGCTGTTGATCGCGTGATCGACCACGGGGATCATCGACTCGACCGTCACCTCGCGCGGGTTGCCCGGTGTGCACCAGTCGCCCTGGATGTGCTCGGAGATGGCGCGCACGGTCTTCTCGTCACCGCGGATGGTGTCGCCGCGACCCTCGTACTTCTTCGTGTTCATCTGGTTCTTCTCGTACGAGTCGGTGCGCACCTGACCGAAGTTGTCGGGAATGCCGACGTCCTTCGCCAGGCGGATGGCGGCCTCGACCGCCGCGTCCGCAGCCTGCACCGTCGTGAGGTTGCGGGTGTCGACGCCGAGCGCGCCGGCCAGCTGGGCGTAGCGCTCGTACCGCGACGGCAGGTTGTACTCCCAGACGCGGGGCAGGGCGATCGCGTTGTTCAGTCCGTGGTGGCTGTCGAAGAACGCGCTGACCGCGTGCGAGATGGAGTGCACGATGCCGAGGCCGCCGGAGTTGAAGGCCTGCCCGGCGATGTACTGCGCGTTCATCATTCCCTCGCGGGCCTTCAGGTTGCGCGGCTCGAACACGGCCTCCCGCAGGTTCTTCGCGACGAGTTCCACCGAGTACAGGGCGTTCCCGAGCGAAGGCGCGAAGTCGAGACGCGACACGTACGGCTCACTGCCGTGCGCGAGGACGTCGAATCCGCAGTACGCGGTGAAATGCTGGGGGCAGGTGTAGTAGAGCAGCGGGTCGTCGATCGCGAGGGTCACGATGGTCGCCTCGTCGAATCCCACCCACTTGTGCGGGTTGTTCATGTCCGACGTGTCGGTGATGACGTACGCCCACGAGGTCTCCGAACCCGTACCGGCCGTGGTGGATACGGCGATGTGGGGCGGGTTCTCCTTGTTGGTGGACTTCGCGAATCCCTCGAACTCGTTGATGTTGCGGCCGTCGTGCGCGACCACGACGCGGGCGCCCTTGGCGGCGTCGTGACTCGAACCGCCGCCGACGGAGATGATCGAGTCGCACTTCTCCTTCTGGTAGAGCGCCGCCGCCTCCATGACGTTGTAGTCCTTGGGGTTGGACTCGACCTTGTCGTAGAGCACGACCTCGACGCCCTGGTACTCGATCTTGCCGACCAGTTCCTCGATGATGCCCGAGCCGCGCAGGCCGGTGGTCATGAGCAGGGTCCTCTTGAATCCGAGATTCTTCGCCTCGACGCCGATGATGTCGTGGGCGCCCACTCCCATCAGTGCCCGCGGGAACGGGTGGAATTCCTTGATGGGGAAGTCCCAGATCTGGTTGAGCTCGATGGCCATGGCCGTCTCCTCGATTAGTCGATGTCGGATCTGAAGCGTTGGGGAAGGGGACGCAATGTGATGTGATCGGCGTCTCACCTGGAAACCACTGTGACCTAGTTCGGGCCCCGGTTACAGACCTGCGGGCCCGAACCGTCCGACCGCGGCGGACAAACCGGCCGATCGGGCAGGTGCGGCCGGGCCGAGCCGGACAGGTGGGCACTCGGTAGGCTGTCCACTCCGCACGGAGTGGACAGCTAGGCAAAAACTAGAACCTGTTCTACTCTTGGGACAGGCAAGCGAGCGTTCCGGCGCTGCGAAGTACGGAAGGACTGCACACACGATGACGACTGTCGAGGTGCCGCACAGCTCACGATCGGTGGTGCTCACCGTGTCGGGCGTGGTCGAGGAAACCCCCGATTCCCGGTCACTGGTCTTCGACGTCCCGGCCGACCTCGCAGGCAAGTTCGCCTACAAGCCGGGCCAGTTCCTCACCCTGCGCATCCCCAGCGACCGCACGGGCTCGGTCGCCCGCTGCTACTCGCTGGCCAGCTCGCCGTTCACCGACGGCGCCCCCAAGGTGACCGTCAAGCGGACGGCCGACGGCTATGGGTCCAACTGGCTCTGCGACAACGTCGCCGTCGGCGACACCCTTGAGGTCCTCCCCCCGTCGGGTGTGTTCACCCCCAAGTCACTGGACCACGACTTCCTGCTGTTCGCGGCGGGCAGCGGCATCACCCCGGTGATCTCGATCCTCAAGTCCGCCCTCACCGAGGGGTCCGGCAAGGTCGTCCTCTTCTACGCGAACCGCGACGAGAAGTCGGTCATCTTCGCGGAGGAACTGCGCACACTCGCGAGCCGGTACCCGTCCCGGCTCGTGTCCATCCACTGGCTCGAGACGGTCCAGGGACTGCCCGGCGTCGACCAGCTCGCCTCCGCCGTCGCCCCCTACCTCGGGCACGAGGCATTCATGTGCGGTCCGGCGCCGTTCATGGACACCATCCACAAGGCCCTCGCCGACGCCGGGATGCCGCGCACCCAGGTGCACGCCGAGGTGTTCAACTCGCTGGCCGGCGACCCGTTCCGGGACGCCGACGTCGTGGAGGTCACCGAGGACGAGGCCGCCGACGCCGCCACCGTGGAGGTCGAACTCGACGGCGAGATCCACAACCTGAGCTGGCCCCGCAAGCAGACCCTCGTCGACATCATGCTGGCCGAGGGAATCGACGTGCCCTACTCCTGCCAGGAAGGCGAATGCGGGTCGTGCGCGTGCACCGTGCTCGAGGGCAAGGTCGAGATGGAGAACAGCGAAATCCTCGACCCCGAAGACATCGAGAGCGGCTACATCCTGGGCTGCCAGGCCCGGCCGGTCACCGACCACCTCAAGATCGAATTCTGAAGACCGCTCACCCAAGCCGGCCGAAGCCGACGACGGCGGAGTCGCTCGCCCAGTCCACCGTGTGCACGCGGATCCGGCCGAACTCGTTGCCGCCGACCGTCGTAGCGGTGTCGCCGTCGACGGCGACGACGATGTTGGTGTGCTGGCCGACCCAACTGCTGTTGTCGTAGAGCACCACGTCCCCGACGGCCGGGCGGTACCCGCCGCCGACCTCCTGGAACCGCGACTGCGACTGGTAGTACTCCTGCAACGTGTAGACACCCGGAATCCGCCAGTGCCCGGAATTCGGATTCGACAGCGGCAGGCCCGCTTCCCGCATGATCCAGCTGACGAAGTCCGCGCACCAGGGCTCCTCGACCCCTTCGGAGTAGAACGTCCCCGGTCGCTGCGTGCCGTGTTCGGCGTCGAGCAGCCCGACGATTCTCGCCTGCTGCGGTGACAGCGCGGTCGTGTCGACGGCCGGGAATTCGGCGGTGTCCCACGGCAGGTAGCGGTCCGGGGCCAGCCACAGCACCCCGCCCGCTACGACGGCGATCACCGCGACCACCGCGCCGAGGATCAGCCCCACACGTCGGCGACGGCGGGTGGGCGCGGGAGCAGTCATGCCACCGAATGTAGCGGGAATCCGGTCAGCGCATCGCGCGATAGCCCGCACGCTCCTCGGCGGTGAGATGCTCGCACGCGTACGTCAGGGCCGTGCGCCCCATCGCCGCGGCGTTCCGGTCGAGGAAGCCGGTCAGCAGGGCGCGGTCGACCCGCTTGCCGACCTCCCGCAGCATCCAACCCGTCGCTTTCTGGGTGAGGTCGCGGCGATCACCGAGGACGGACTCCGCGACCTCGAGCGTCGTGGACGCGTCACCCCGCCGAATGAAGCCGAACGTGGTGAGCAGCGCGACGCGCCGCCGCCAGAGGTCGTCGTCCGCGGCCAACTTGTACACCAGGTCCCGCGGCCGGTCGAACAGCCACCCGCCCAGGATCCGCTCGGCGGACGCGTCCACCAGATCCCAGTTGTTGACCCGGCCCCGCATCACCAGGTCGAGGTAGAACGACGCGATCTTCTCGCCGAGGGCGTCGTCGCCCGCCTTCCCCGACCTGTCGAACTGCGCGACGAGCACCAGCAGCCCCGCCAATCGGTGCTCGTGCACCGGGCTGTCGAGCAGTACCTCCACCTCCGGCAGGTCCAGATCGGCGTGCGCCCGGACCACGCTGCGCGTCCGGGGAACCCGCACGCCGATGAAGACGTCGCCCTCCCCGTACTCCCCCGGTCCGGTCTTGAAGAACCGTGCCAGAGCGACGGCGTCGGCCTCGTCCGACACCTCGTCGAGAGCGCGCTTCACGTCGTCTGCGGTGGAAGTCACGAAGGCACTGTCCCACACGTCACCGACAGCGCGAGCGAAGATCACGAAACATGCTCCGACCTGCGGTTCGCGTTATCCGAATGCAACGGGTGAAGTATTGATCGGGCGGTCAATCAGGCGTGTACTCGAGGTGGACACAATCCATTTCGAGGAGGCCGGACATGAGATCGTGGAGTCGTATGCAAGATGTGGTGGCGATCGTGATCGGAGCCTTCGCGGCACTCTCGCCGTTATGGCTCGACACCAACAACGCCGCGATGTGGTCACTCATCGTCCTCGGTGTACTCGTGGCCCTCTCCGGTCTCGTCCATATGGCCCGCCCGGAGATGACTGCGGCCGAGTACGCGATGGCCGTCTTCGGAGTGCTGCTGTTCATCGCCCCGTGGGTGATGAACTTCGACGCATTCACGGGCGCGTCGTGGACCGCATGGGTCGTCGGTGTCCTGGCAGTCGTCGTGGCTGTCACGGGGTTGCCGATGATGAGTTCCCGGATGCACGGACACGGAGGGCTGGCAACACATCACTGATCTGTGAATCACAGCACCGAGAACATCGATTCGGGCGGGGCGCAGGCTTACGGCCTGCGCCCCGCCGTTCACGTCGGGAAAGGCCCATGCCAGTACCCCATCTCGGAAAGCCCGGTGGCCCCCAACCGCGGAAAGGCAGGCGACGGCGCAGCGCGAAGATCGACGGCGACGCCCGGGAGTTGATCCTCGACGCCGCCGAATCCCTCATCGCCGTACACGGATTCGATGCCACGTCCACCGCATCGATCGCCTCTGCCGCACACGTCCCGAAAGGACTGGTGTTCTACTACTTTCCTTCCAAGACCGACATCCTCCTGGCACTGCTGTCCGAGCGACTGCCGACCGAACCCTTCGGCGACGTAGGACCCCTGGTGACTCCGGGCGACCCCGCCGCCAGCCTCGTCAACCTCGACGCCGCACTGAATCTGCGCGATCACCACTCATCGGTGATGCGGGTGATCATCTGGCGCGAGGCCGAGACCCACCCGGACGTCCGCGCCCACCTGAGACGGTTCCGCGACTACCTCAGCGACATCACCGAGCGACTGCTGCAGGCCAGTTCGCCGTACCCCGTGCAACCCGGGACGCTCCGGGCGTGCGCGACGGCGTGGGTGGCCGCGATGTTCTCCGTCGCGGGCAACGACCGCCTGCACGACCTCGACGACCTGCCGCGACAGCACGGCGAGGAACTCGGCAACGTCGCACGGGTGGTGGCGGCCGGGATGGTTCAGCTCGGCTGAGATCTTCCCGCGGCCAGCAGCTGACCGGCGGGGAACGCCTCCGCGCTCGCGGGCAGCCATCCGGGCCTGCCGCTGAGGAACACCTCGACGGTGCCCTCCCCCGTGCTCGGCCGGTTCAGCGCGTCGATGCGGCGCAGCGTCTGCGCCGCCACCGCCTCGGCGCTGTCGAACAACCGCACCCCCGCGGGCAGCTGCGCCGCGATCTCGTCGGCCATCAACGGATAGTGGGTGCAGCCCAGCACCACCCCGCCGACGTCGCCGGGCGTCCGCTCCACGGCGGACGCGATGGCAGCGATCGCCGCCTCCCGCTCACCCCGGTCGATGGCCTCCGCGAGACCGTGGCACGCCACCCCCACCACCGAACTGCCGTTCCCGAACTTCTCGATCAGATCGGCCTGATACCGGCTCGCCGTCGTCGCCGCCGTCGCCCAGACGGCCACCGACTCAAACGCGGCGGCGGCCGGCTTGATCGCCGGAACCGTCCCGACGACCGGAACCTGCGGTCCGACGAACTCCCGGACGTGGTCGAGCGCGGTGACGCTCGCCGTGTTGCACGGCAGCACGATCACCTCGGCGCCGCGGTCGACGCTGCGCTGCGCGGTCGCGAGAACACGGTCGATCACCCACTGCTCCGGCTTGGGACCCCACGGGGCCCCGTCCGGATCCAGCGCGAGGATCAGATCCAGTTCGGGTCGCAACTTGCGCAGCCACGCCGCCGTCGGCAGCATGCCGAGACCCGAGTCGATGAGCGCAACAATCACCCGGAGAATCTATCGCGCCCCCGCCCCGGGTCCTACGCCGACGCGGCCTCGAGGACCTCACCGATCGGAGTTCCCGCCGCGATCTTGGCCCGCATCTTCATGACACCGCCCGCCATCCCGCCGCCGACGACACCGGCCAGGATGCCGTCCCGCTCGTAGTAGGCGAGGAACTTGCGGCCGTCGTCCTTGATCACGTGCACCTCGTCGGTGGCCGCCACCGTGCCCAGGGCCTGAATCTTGATGTCGTACTGATCGCTCCAGAAATAGGGCACCTGAGCTGCGGCGTTCTCGTCGCCGGTGCCGGTCAGCGCCCCGGCGAGGATCTTCGCCTGCTCCCCGGCGTTGCTCCAGTGCTCGACGCGCTTGCGGCCGCCCACCTGCAGCTGCCACGCGGCCACGTCGCCGACCGCCCACACGTGCGGGACCGCCGTGCGTCCGACGCCGTCGCACACCACACCGTTGTCCAGCTCGACACCCGAGCCGTCCAGCCACGCGGTGACCGGGACCGAGCCGACCCCGATCGCCACGACGTCGACGTCCACCTCGCTTCCGTCACCGAGGACGGCCCCGGTGACCCGGTCGGTGCCCACCAGTGAGGTGAGCCCGACACCGGCGCGCAGGTCGACTCCCTCGTTTGTGTGCAGCCGGGCGACGAGCCCCCCGATCTTTTCCCCGAGCACGGACGCGAGCGGCGTCGGCTGCGGCTCGACCAGCACCACGTCGAGCCCGCCGGCTCGCATGCTCGCCGCCAGTTCGCAGCCGATGAACCCCGCCCCGACGATCAGTGCCCGCCTGCCCTCGGCGAGGTCCGCGCGCAACGCCAGGCTCTCGTCGATGGACCGGAGAACGTGGACGCCCGCGAGGTCCGGCAGTCCCGGGATCCTCCGCGGCACGAGACCGGTGGCGATGACGAGTTCGTCGTAGCCGAGTTCGCTGCCGTCGGCGAGTCTCAGGGTGCGGGATTCGGTGTCCACCGAGGCGGCCTCGACCCCCAGCCGCAGTTCGATGTTCTTCTCGTCGAAGAACTCACGCGGCTTGAGCGTGGTGTCGCTCTTCTCCCCGCGCATCACTTCCTTCGACAGCGGCGGGCGGTCGTAGGGAAGGTGCGGTTCACCTCCGAGAAGAATCAGGTCATCCTCGTATCCGGCACGCCGGAGTTCCTCCGCGGTGCGCAGGCCCGACAGGCCCGCCCCGACGATCACAATTTTCTGCACGCCAACACATTAGGCGCTGCGCGCCCCGTGAGTACTTGTCAACCGCGGGCGGTTGACAAGTACTCACGGGTCAGAGGTCGGCGATGGCCTCGAGCGGGCGGGTGCGGGCGGCGCGGCTCGCCGGCCACAGTGCCGCGAACACACCGACCACACCGGATCCGAGGAGCATCGCGACCACCTGCCCCCATGGCACCGTCACCTGGCCGAGCCCCTGGTCCTTCAGGGTGCTCACGAACCCCCAGCCGAACGCGATGCCGAGCAGCACCCCGACGGCCGCACCGAACACCGCGATCAGCATCGACTCCAGGTAGATCGTGCGGCGCATCTGGGACCTCTGCATTCCGACCGCGCGGAGCATGCCGATCTCCCGCCTGCGCTCGACCACCGACAGTGCGAGCGTGTTGATGATGCCGAGGATCGCGATCACGACGGCGAGTGCGAGCAGCCCGTAGAGGATCGCGAGGAGCGTGTCGATCTGCTGGCCCTGCGTTCCCTTGAACTGTTCCCGGTCCTGCACCTGCACCACGACGAACTGCTTGGTCGCGGATTCGAGGTCCGCGCGCAGCTGCGTCAGGTCCGCACCCGGCTTCGCGTCGATGAGCACCGCCAGATCGGGGATGGTCGCGGCGGGCATGACCTGCCGGTACACCTCGTCCGACACGAGCCAGTCGCCGACCAGCTGGTTGTCTTCGAAGACGCCGGTGACCTCGGCGTCGACGACCTTCCCGTCGGCGCTCGTCATCGGGACGGTCGTCCCCAGCGTCCAGCCCTTCTGCGCGGCCGTGGTCTGGGACACGACGAGGTGGTTGCCGGTCAGGTCGGCGCCGCCCTCCACGAGCGTGTAGTCGAGGACGCCGTCCAGGGGGCCGTCCAGCGACGCACCCTGCTCCCTCTCGTCGTCGACCGTCACGGACACCGGGTGCAGGGCGGCGGCGCTCTGGACGTCGTCGAGGTTCCGCACGGCCCGCGCCGCGCCGCTGGGCACGCCGATCTGGTTGGGACCGGTGAGCACGTAGTCGGCGGACACCCCCGAGTCGACCAGCTGGTTGACGCTGGCCTTCGCGGATGCGCCGAACACCCCGATGACGGATACGAGCATCAGTCCGAGTGTCAGCGCGAACGCGGTGGCGGCGGTGCGGCGGGGATTGCGCACGGCGTTGGTGCGGGCCAGGCGCCCGACCGGGCCGAACGGCTTGGCCAGCACCGCTCCGAGCGCCCCGACGATCGGCCGGGACAACGCGGGGGCGGCGAACAGCACGGCCAGGATCAGACCGAGCGCGCCGGCGCCGACGACGGCCGCCGCACCGCCACCTGTACCCCGCGAACCGATCACGAGTCCTACGACCCCGAGGACACCGAGGACGGCACCGGCGATGGTGCGCACGTGCAGTGAGTCACCGGTGGACGCGAATTCCTCGCGCATCGCCGCGACGGGCGGCACCTTGGAGGCGCGCCGGGCGGGTGCGTACGCGCTGACCGTCGTCACGAGGACGCCGACCACGAGGGCGATGAGGATCGTGCGCGGACCCACCTGCAGCGGCCCCTCGGGCAGTCCGACGTCGAACGCGTTCAGCAGTGCCCGCAGCCCGTAGGCCAGCCCGACGCCGGCGGCGATCCCGATCGCGCTGCCGATGACACCGACCACGAGGGCTTCGAAGACGACGGAACGCCCCACCTGCTTGCGGCTCGCGCCGATCGCGCGGAGCAGCGCGAGTTCGCGCAGGCGCTGCGCGACGATCATCGAGAACGTGTTGTAGATGATGAACGTGCCGACGAGCAGAGCGATCGCCCCGAACGCGAGCAGGAAGTAGTTGATGAAGCTCAGCGCCTCCGTCACCTGCGCCTTGGTCTCCTCGCGCACCTCGTCGCCGGTCTGGACCTTCGCGTCGGGGAGCGCCGCGGCGATCTCGTCGCGCAGGTCACCCTGCGACTCACCCGTCCCGGCGACGTCGATGTACTCGACGTGCTTGCCGTCGGTGAACAGTTCCCGGGCCTGCGAGTCGACGAATGTGGCGCCGATGAAGCCACCGGTCTCGTTTCCGGTGTCGTAGATGCCGGACACGGTGACGTCGATCATGCCGCGGGCGGGCACGAGAACCTTGGTGGTGTCGCCGACCGCGAGTTGTGCGCGTTCGGCGGCACTGGCGTTGACCGCGATCTGGCCTGCCTGCGCGGGCGGGGTTCCCTGCACGTACTCGTCGGGTTCACCGAGCGCCTGACCTGGCGGCAGGTACGACTCCCCGATGCTCGGCGCACCGCCCGTCTGGACGGCGGCGCCGTCGGAGTCGATGAGGACGATCTGCCCGCTGACGGCCGGGGCCACCGCGCGCACCCCGTCCAGAGCGGAGATGGTGTCGAGGTCTGCGAGGGGCACCCCGCTGGAGTTGCGCTCCTCGGGCGACACCCGGACGTCGACGCCTTGCGCGGTGTTCTCGAAGATCGAGTCGAACGTCTTCTGGAGGGTGTCGGTGAAGACGAAGGAACCGGCGACGAACGCGGTGCCGAGCACCACGGACAGCACCGTCAGTGCCAGCCGGACCTTGTGTGCCGCCAGGTTGCGCAGCGACACCTTGCGCATCGGCGCACCGGATGTGGACGCCATGCGGTCAGACCGCCGCGTCGGACGTGAGGGCGTGGGCGGGCTCGTCGAGTCGCTTCATCGTGTCGAGGACCGAATCGGCCGTCGGCTCACGCAGTTCGTCGACGATCTTGCCGTCGGCGAGGAACACCACCCGGTCGGCGTAGGCGGCCGCGCGGGGGTCGTGGGTGACGATGACGACGGTCTGGTGGAATTCGTCCACCGCCGCGCGCAGGATCGACAGCACCTCGCCGGAGGACTTCGAGTCGAGGTTGCCGGTGGGCTCGTCGCCGAAGATGATCTCCGGCTGTCCGGCGAGTGCGCGGGCACACGCGACGCGCTGCTGCTGACCTCCGGACAACTCGCCGGGGCGGTGCTCGAGACGGTCTTTCAGGCCGAGTTTGGTCAGCACGCTCTCCAGCCATGCGGCGTCCGGCTTGCGGCCCGCGATGTCCAGCGGAAGGGTGATGTTCTCCAGCGCCGTCAGCGTCGGCACCAGGTTGAACGCCTGGAACACGAAGCCGATCCGGTCGCGTCGCAGCTGCGTCATCTGCTTGTCCGTCAGCGCCGTCAACTCGGTGTCGCCGATGAGGACGGAACCCGAACTGGCCGCGTCGAGCCCGGCCAGGCAGTGCATCAGCGTCGACTTGCCGGAACCGGACGGTCCCATGATCGCGGTGAACTCACCACGGGCGAACTCCGCGGATACCGCGCTGAGCGCGTGGACCTGGGTGTCGCCGGTGCCGTACGTCTTGGACAGCTCGACAGCACGGGCAGCGACAGCGGGGGCATGCGTGCTCATGATCGCCTTTCGTCATTCTCTTGTAGCGGTCCGGCCCCGTGGTGACGGGCCGGGACGGTGCACGCGTGGCGCACTCCTCCATCTTGTCGACACCCGCGGCGGCCCGCCATCAGGGACCACCCTGATCTCGGGTCAGTGGGGACGTGATCCCGGACACGGCGACCCGACCGGAAACGCCCACGACGGATGTGCCGAACTGGGAGAATTCCGGTATCGCCGGTGCGAAGGAGAGCCCTCATGGCCATCGAACCCCCCAAACCCCGGGCGGGATCGCGGTTCGTCGACGCGTTCCTCCAATCACCGTTCGCCGGCCTCGCGCCATGGATCGTGATGTCGCTGCTGTCCGGCCCCGGACGGTTCGAGGAATCGGTCGCCACCGCTCTCGGGTTGTCGATCCTGTTCCTGTTCCTGAGCCACCGCCGCGGCGGAAGCCTCAAACCCATGGAAGTGTTCGACATCGTCTATTTCGGCTGCCTCGCCGCGATCGGACTGTTCGCCTCCGACAGCCTGATCACCTGGCTGGAGAAGTGGTCGGGCGAGATGTCGAGTCTGGCGCTCGTCGCGTTCGCGTTCGGCTCGCTGTTGCTGCGCAATCCGTTCACCCTGCCGTACGCGAAAGAGACTACACCCGAGGAGTATTGGACCTCGCCACTGTTCCTGAAGGTGAATCAGCTCATCACCCTGGTGTGGGCGCTGTCCTTCACGGTGTCGGCGGCATCCGGACTGTACGGCGACCTCGTCTTGGACCAGCCGGACAATTTCTGGACGGGCTGGATCATTCCGATCGGGGCGTTGCTGTTCGCGCTGTCCTTCACCGAGTGGTACCCGGACGTCGCGAGCGCGCAGGCTCCGCGGGAACCCGGGGAACCGGAAGAGGTGGCACCGCCGCTCGTCAAGCTGTTCGACTTCCTGCCGCCGTACGTGATCGGCGTGGGGATCGCGATGCTCGTCACCGACAACGACCCCGACTGGCTGGGCATCACTCTGATCGTGGTGGGCGCCCTCGGCAGCGCCGCCTTGCGACGCGCGGGCACGCAGAGCCGGAGCAGTTCGACCGCATGAGGCAAAACGTCACTGATCGGAGCACCGGCTACTAGCCTGATGTGACTGACGTCACAGACGAGAGGTGGGCGCATGTCGGACGCCGCGAACGAGATCATCTTCGACCGACTCGCGCACTGGGCGCAGGTTCGACCAGACGACGTCGCCGTGCAGTTCCAGGGCGCCGACTACACGTGGTCCGGGTGGCACGACCGGATCCTGCACGTCGCGGGAGCCTTGGCGGAGGGCGGAATCGGGGCGGGCGACACGGTCGCGTTCGTCGACAAGAACCACCTGTCCTGCCTCGAGGTCACCTACGCCGCCTCCCTCCTCGGCGCGGCGGCCGCAGTGCCCAACTGGCGACTGGCCGGCGAGGAACTCGACTACGTGATCAACGATTGCAAGGCGCGAATCCTGTTCGTGGGCAACGAGTTTCTCCAGCAAGTCATGGCCTTGCGGGACCGGCTGACCGGCATCGAGCAGATCATCACCGTCGGCGGGGAGCACGACGAGTTCGAGCCGTGGCTCGCCGACGCGTCCGTCCTGTCGTCGAGGCCGGAGGTGGCCGCGGAGGCCACCGCGCTGATCCTGTACAGCTCGGGAACCACGGGCAGGCCCAAAGGCGTTCAGCTGACGCACCGCAACCTGATCGCCCACAGCATCGCGGTGCTCGACATCCTGCCCGCACGGCACGACGACTGCCTGCTCGTCGCCATGCCGCTGTTCCACGTCGGTGGGAGTTGCTACGCGATCATGGGTGTGCACGCCGGCGCCCGCTGCCATTTCACGAGGGAAGCCGACGCGCCGTCGCTGTTCGGTGCGCTCGCGGCCGGTGCGAACATCGCGTTCCTCGTGCCGCCGGTGATCGCCGGGGTGCTCGCCGCGGGCGAGCAGGCCGTGGCCGCGTTCGGCGCGCTGCACCGCATCACCTACGGCGCGGCCCCGATGCCGCTGCCGTTGCTGCGCAGCGCGCTCGCCGCCTGGCCGGAGGCGGAGTTCGTCCAGGTATACGGAATGACCGAATGCGCGGGTGTGGTCACCGCACTCCTGCCGGACGTGCATCGCGACGAGTCGCAGGAAGCGAGGATGGCGTCGGCGGGACAGCCCATTCCCGGTGTGGAGATGCGCATCGTGGACCCGGCCACCGCCGAGGACGTCGCCACCGGTGAGACCGGGGAGTTGTGGTGGCGATCGGACCAGCGCACGCCCGGCTATCTCGGCAAACCCGAGGCGACGGCGGAGGCGATCACCGCGGACGGGTGGTTGCGCAGCGGCGACATGGGCCGCGCGGACGCCGACGGTTTCGTGTTCATCGAGGACCGGCTGAAGGACATGATCATCACCGGCGGCGAGAACGTGTACTCCCCCGAGATCGAACGGGTCCTCGTCGAACACCCGGCGGTGGCGGAGGTCGCGGTGATCGGCGTGCCCGACGACCACTGGGGTGAGACGGTCAAGGCCGTCGTGGTGCCGGTGACCGGAAGCAGCATCGAACCGGACGAACTCATCCATTACACCCGTCAGCGACTGGCGAAGTTCAAGTGCCCGACGACGGTCGACGTCGTCGACCTGCTGCCGCGCAACCCGACCGGCAAGATCCTGAAGCGGGAACTGCGCGCGCCGTACTGGAAGGACCGCACCCACAAGCTCGTGTGACCGCCGTCCATACTGGGACCGTGACCGGTCGATGCCCCTGCCTGCTCGGTGAACCGTACGACGAGTGCTGCGGTAGGTATCACCGCGGCGAGGCGAAGGCACCCACGGCCGAGCGCCTGATGCGATCCCGGTTCAGCGCGTTCGCGGTGCTGGACGCCGACTATCTCCTCGCGACGTGGCATCCGAGCACGCGGCCCGCGGATCTGGACCTCGATCCCGAGCAGCGCTGGACCCGCCTCGACATCCTGGGCACGACCGGCGGCGGTCTGCTCGACACCACCGGCACCGTCGAGTTCCGTGCCCACTACGTACTGGACGGCCACCGCGAATCGCTGCACGAGAACAGCCGATTCGTCCGCGAGGACGGCAACTGGCTGTACCTGGACGCGTTCGCGACGCCACGCCCGGGGCTCCCGCGACTCTGATCGGCCCCGGCTTACGATCGGATCATGATCAACCACCGGATCGGTCCCTTCGCCGCGTTCGCCGCCTGCGCGCTGGCCCTGACACTCACCGGATGCTCGGAGTCGAACTCCGCCAGCAGCGTGGCGGCGACGTCACCTGCTGCCGCGGCCACCACCGGCAGCGCACTCGAATCCGAGTCGGCACCGATCCCGACCGACGCGTCACCGAAGTCGTCGGCGGCGTCCGAGTCCGCGAAACTCACCGTCACCGACGTCCGCGTCGGCGGGCACGAGGGATTCGACCGCGTCGTGTACGAACTCGGCGGCAAGGGCACCCCGGGATGGCGGGTCGAATACGTGGACCAGGCCGTGCAGGACGGCAGCGGCAAGACGATCCCGGTGTCGGGCAACGGCATCCTGCAGGTGCAGATCGACGGCTCGGCGTACCCGTTCGACAGCGACGTGGAGGGCTACGCCGGCCCCAACCCGGTGCCCGGTGTTCCCGGCGGCACGGTGACCGAGGTCAACGGTGCGCTCGTGTTCGAAGGCGTCACGCAGTCGTTCATCGGCGTGAGCGCACCCGGCCGTCCGTTCACGGTGTCCACGCTGTCCGATCCGACGCGGGTGGTCGTCGACGTCGCGAAGTGACACTTCCCGCGCCCGCGACTTGACCTCGAGTTAACTCGAGGTTCTACCGTCGTGTCATACCCCGGCTCTACCGTGGGGGGACAGCGACAGGAGGCCGCCGGCATGAGCATGGAAGTCACGGCGTGGAACGCCATGTACAACGCGATGCACGCCCAGGAAGATCGACGCCCCTTCTCCCGGACGACGTTGCGGCGGATCGCCCGTTTCGCCCGGCCGCACCGCCGCAACCTCGCGTGGTACCTGCTGCTCAGCGTCGTCACGGCGGCGCTGGCCGTCGCCACCCCGGTGCTGGCGGGCCGCGTCGTGAACGCCATCGTCGGCGGCGACGCGGTGTCCGTGATCGTGCGTCTCGCGGCGCTCATCGCGGTCATCGCCGTCCTCGAATCCGCCCTCGCGCTGTGGACGCGGTGGTTGTCGGCGAGCATCGGCGAGGACCTGATCCTCGACCTGCGTACCGCTGTGTTCGACCACGTGCAACGGATGCCGATCGCCTTCTTCACCCGCACCCGCACCGGCGCGCTGGTCAGCCGCCTCAACAACGACGTGATCGGTGCGCAGCGCGCGTTCAGCGACACCCTGTCGGGTGTGGTGTCCAACCTGGTCACGCTGGGCATCACGCTGATCGTGATGATCGGGATCTCCTGGCAGATCACGCTGTGCGCACTGCTGCTGCTGCCGATCTTCGTCCTGCCCGCCCGCACGATGGGCGCGCGGCTCGCGCAACTCAATCGTGAGGCGGCCAACCACAACTCGGTGATGAGCACGCAGATGACGGAGCGGTTCTCGGCGCCGGGCGCCACCCTCGTCAAACTGTTCGGCCGTCCCTCCGAGGAGTCCGCCGAATTCGCGGTCCGTGCGCGGCGAGTGCGGAACATCGGCGTCCGCACCGCCATGCTGCAGTCGGTGTTCGTCACCGCGCTCACCCTCGTCTCGGCGCTCGCGCTGGCCCTCGTCTACGGACTGGGCGGGTTCTACGCACTGCGCGGACAACTCGACGCGGGAGCCGTCGTCGCGATGGCGATGCTGCTCACCCGCCTGTACTCGCCCCTCACCGCGCTGGCCAGCGCACGCATGGACGTGATGAGCGCCCTGGTGAGCTTCGAGCGCGTCTTCGAGGTCCTCGACCTGAAACCGCTGATCGCCGAGAAGCCCGACGCGGTCGCGGTGCCCGAGGGCCCCGTGTCGGTGGAGTTCGACTCCGTGGAGTTCGCGTATCCCTCGGCCGACAAGGTGTCGCTGGCGTCGCTCGAAGAGGTCGCGACCCTCGACACCCGCGGCGGCGTCGACGTGCTGCACCGACTGTCGTTCCGCGCCGAACCCGGACAGATGGTCGCCCTGGTGGGATCGTCCGGGGCCGGCAAGTCCACCATCGCCCAACTGGTTCCCCGGCTCTACGACGCGGACGCGGGCTCGGTGAAACTCGGCGGGGTCGACGTGCGGGACCTGACCGCCGACTCCGTGCGGGCCACCGTCGGAATGGTGACCCAGGACGGGCACCTCTTCCACGACACCGTGCGGGCCAACCTCTTGCTCGCCCGCCCCGGCGCCACGCCGGCCGAACTCGCGGAGGTCCTGGACCGGGCGCGACTCACCGACCTCGTCGCCGCCCTTCCCGACGGCCTCGACACGGTGGTCGGCGAACGCGGCTACCGACTGTCCGGCGGCGAACGCCAGCGGCTGACCATCGCCCGCCTGCTGCTCGCGCATCCGCGGGTGGTCATCCTCGACGAAGCGACGGCGCACCTCGACTCCACGTCCGAGGCCGCCGTGCAGGAGGCACTGGGCGAGGCCCTCACCGGCCGCACCGCCGTGGTGATCGCCCACCGGTTGTCGACCGTGCGCGCGGCGGATCTGATCCTCGTCGTCGAGGCCGGGCGCATCGCCGAACGCGGCACCCACTCCGAACTGCTCGCCGCGGGCGGCCGGTACGAAGAGCTGTACCGGACTCAGTTCGACACGGGCACGGTCTCCTCCCCGGCCCTCACCGAGGTGCTGCGGTGAGTCTGCGAATCGCGGAGAGGGGCAAGCCGATCCACTTCGGGCGGTTCCTCGCCTCGTACACCGTCTCGTACACCGCCTTGTCGAGTTCGTAGGCCCGGAGCAACGCCGCCGCCTCTCGTGGATCGGTGCCCGACACCGAGGCATAGCCCTCGCAGAACGCGTCGGCGTTGCGCTGCGCCCACTCCCTCGCCCGGAAGTCCCGTTGCGACGCCGCTCCCATCGCCCCCATCGGCACCGAATCGGCCAGCAGGTGGTGCGCGGCGTAGTCGAAGGACCGCAGCATTCCCGCGACGTCCCGCAACGGACTGTCCCGTTCCCGGCGCTCGTCGAGCGTCTTGGCGGGCTCGCCCTCGAAGTCGATGAGCAGCCACCGCTCCGGCGTCCGCAGCACCTGACCGAGGTGCAGGTCGCCGTGAATCCGCTGGACGGCGGTGGCGCCCAGCGCTTCCGCCTCGGCGAACTTGTCCCGCACCGCGGCGGCCACCTCTCCCAGTTCGGGGACGATCGCGGTGGCGGCGTCCAGTCTGCGGGCCATCGCCTCCACCGTCGTCGACGCCACCTGCCGCTCCTCCGCACCCAGCGCACGCGCCAGCGTCGAGTGCACCTCGGCGACGGCGGCGCCCATGCGATGGGACTCACCGGCGAAGTCCGTCCCCAACTCCGCGGCGTGGAGATCCGCCTCCATCAGGAGGTCGCGGACGCTGCCGAGCGCCATGCTCCACCCGTCGGCCGAATTGGCCTCGAAGTCCTGCACCATCGCGAGCGTGGTGAGAATCCCGGCGACCTCCGTCTCCATCCACGCCCGCAGCGTGGCCACGTATTCACTGCCCGCGCCGGCGAGCGCCAGATGAAGTTCCACATCGGGATTCACCCCGGGGGTGACCAGACGGAAGATCTTCATCAGCAGCTTCTCCCCCAGCACCACTGACGTGTTCGACTGCTCCGCGCCGAGCGTCCGCCCACGCAGTCCCGGTTCGATCATCGTGCCCGGCACCGTCTTCAACTGCACCGGCCCGGAACTCTGCGCCTCGGCCAGCAGGTCCGCGTACAGGGTGATGACCTCGGCGTCGTGCAGTCCGTCGTACGCGATCATGGCGTTGCCGTCGCCGTCGGGCAACGCCCACGGTTCGAGGTCCTCGGGCAGATGACTGCGGAACCCGAGCGGCACCTGGTACACCTGCGCCGGGCCCGCCTCGAATTCCACCGACACCAGCAGGTGCTCGGCGGAGAACCCGAAGACCGACGTCAGCTCGTGGCGGAGCAGGATCCGCACCGCCGAGATGGTGTTGCCCTTGGCAGCGAACCACCGCCGGTCCGGCAACCACCGGACGAGTTGCCGCTCGAGGGTCTCGTCGGGAATGCGTCCACTGGTGGGTTCGTTCACTGCTGCACCGCCTGTTCCGCTTCGCTGCTGACCGGATGTCCGCTCACCGCGCCGTCTGATTTGGGATCCGGTTGCAGCGCGAACCAGAAGAATCCGTGACCGGGCAGTGTGATCATGTACCCGTCGTCCCCGATCGGGGGAAAGGGAACGGAGCCGGTGAGCTCCACGGGGATTCGGCCGACGAACTGCGTGAGGTCCAGGATCACCGCCTGCGGGAACCGGGACAGATTGTTGACGCACAGGATGACGTCGCTGTACGGGCGGTCCTCGCTGGGCGGCGTCTCCCGCACATAGGACAGGACGGCCGGGTTCGCGCTGCCGAGTTCCGTGAACGAGGCCGTCCCGAACGCCGGGTGCTGTTTGCGGACCTGGATCAGCCGGCGGGTCCAGTGCAGCAACGAGTTGGTCGAGTTCATCTGCGACTCGACGTTCACCGACTGATAGCCGTACGTGGGATCCATGATGACCGGCAGATACATTCGCGCCGGGTCGGCGCGGGAGAATCCAGCGTTGCGGTCGGGCGTCCACTGCATCGGCGTCCGCACCGAGTCCCGGTCGCCGAGCCAGATGTTGTCGCCCATGCCGATCTCGTCACCGTAGTAGAGGACGGGCGAACCCGGCAGGCTCAGCAGCAGCGCGGTGAACAGCTCGAGCTGGTTGCGGTCGTTCTCGAGCAGCGGCGCGAGGCGCCGCCGGATGCCGATGTTCGCCTTCATCCGCGGGTCCTGCGCGTACTCGGAATACATGTAGTCGCGCTCCTCGTCCGACACCATTTCGAGCGTCAGCTCGTCGTGGTTCCGGAGGAAGATTCCCCATTGGCACGAACTCGGAATCGGCGGGGTCTGCGCGAGGATCTCGGAGATCGGAAAGCGGTTCTGCCGTCGCACCGCCATGAAGATGCGTGGCATCAGCGGGAAGTGGAACGCCATGTGGCACTCGTCGCCGACGTCCGGCTCCCCGAAGTACTCGACGACGTCCGACGGCCACTGGTTGGCTTCGGCGAGCAGTGCCCGCCCCGGGTACTCGGCGTCCATCACGGCCCTGCACCGCTTGAGGAACGCGTGGGTCTCGGGCAGATTCTCGCAGTTGGTGCCCTCCCTCTCGAACAGGTAGGGCACCGCGTCCAGCCGGAAACCGTCGATTCCGAGGTCCAGCCAGAACCGCAGCACGTCGATCATCGCGTCCTGGACGTCGGGATTGTCGTAGTTCAGGTCCGGCTGATGGGAGAAGAAGCGGTGCCAGTAGTACTGCTTGCGCACCGGATCCCACGTCCAGTTGGACGTCTCCGTGTCGACGAAGATGATCCGCGCATCCGGATACCGTTCGTCGCGGTCGGACCAGACGTAGAAGTCGCCGTACGGGCCGTCGGGGTCGTTGCGCGACTCCTGGAACCAGGCGTGGGTGTCGGATGTGTGGTTCATGACCAGGTCGGTGATGACCCTGATCCCCCGGCGGTGCGCCTGATCGAAGAGCTGGACGAAGTCCTCGACCGTCCCGAACTCCGGCAGCACGGCGCGGAAGTCGCGGATGTCGTAGCCGCCGTCGCGGAGCGGCGAGTCGTAGAACGGCGGCAGCCACAGACAGTCGACACCGAGCCAGGACAGGTAGTCGAGTTTCGACGTCAGCCCCCGGAGATCGCCCGTTCCGTCGCCCGAGGAGTCGAAGAACGCGCGGACCAGCACCTCGTAGAACACCGCGGTCTTGAACCACTCGTTGTCGACCTGCAGTTCTCTGGCGTGGAAGAAGTCCTCGGACCGGGCCTCGATGATGTGGCCTTCCAGGTCGTGCTCCGGCGGGACGGCACCTTCACGGGACGGGTCGACGTGGGCGGACGACGAATCTTCCAGGGGCATAAGCACCTCGGTTTGCGACTCGATCACAGGAACTAGGGACGTTCCCCGGACACTTGTGTCGATCGTAGGGCGGGTCCGCCCGCGCCGCTGGGAACGCGCCCGGCCGGACGCGACGCCCGCCGAAGATCTCGACAACTCCCCGATCGAGGACAGTAGGTGTCCGCTATCCGCGCAACACTGAATGCATGAACGAGACACCCAGCACCCCGGCCCCCATTTCCGACGAGCGCGGACTCCTGCTCCTCATGCTGGACAACCAGCGCACCGCGTTTCGCAACGCGGTGTCCGGCCTGACCGAGGAGCAGGTCCGCAGCGTGCCCAGCGCCAGCGAGATGAGTCTGGCCTCCGTCCTCAAACACGTGATCGACGGCGAAGAGGCGATGACCGCCCGCATCACCGGGACCCCGCGCGGTGGCGGCGACGATCCGGTGGCCGCGTGGATGGCGGCATGGAACGTCGCCGAGGACGAGACCATCGACGTCCTCCTCGCCCGCTTCGACGCCGCCCAGCGCGCCACCGAGGCCGCGGTCGCCGCCGAAACCGACCTGGACCGCGACGTCGACCTGCCCGCCGACGTCGCGCAATGGATGGCGTCGGGAGTCGTGTTCACGGTCCGCTACATGCTGCTCCACCAGATCGAGGAACTCGCCCGGCACGCCGGTCACGCCGACGTCATCCGGCAGTCTCTCGACGGCGCGCGGGCCGATACGCTGGCCGGCGGCGGCAGCTGGTCCTGACTGTTTCCCCGCTCTCGGGTAAATTCTCCGCTCGGGCGGCGCTGCAGAGCTGCCCGAACGAGACAATGAGGAGTTCAGGTGGACGGTATGAGCGTGATGCGACGCACGATCGCGACGGCAACGGTCGGTATCGCGGCTTTCGGCCTCGCGGGCACGGCAGCGGCAGACCCGGCCACCCCCGACGTCCCCGGACTCGCCGAACTCCGCACCCAGGCCGTGGGGCCCGAGGAGAAGACCGCGGTCGAGGCGCTGGCCACGTCGACCGTGCTGCGTGACGTCGCGGGCGAGAACACACCGTTCTTCTACACCGCACCGACCGTGGGATGCGGCACCCTCGCACCGGTCACGCTGACGCTGGCGTCGGGCACCACCGGGCCCACCGCCGAGGTGAAGGCGCACGAGATCAGCTTCCAGGCCCTCTCCGCCTATCCCGGTGTCGTGAAGTCGTCGGGACTGAACGTCGCCTGGATCAACACCAGCACCGGCGGCAGCGGCATCCTGCCCCTCGACGGGCTCACGGAAGACGGCTACCCCGCGCTGAACAAGGTGGTGGCAACGGGCGCGGGCACCGTCGTGGCATCGATCTTCGGCACCGTCGACTACACCAGCGCGACCTGCTACGTGCTGCCGACCGTCGGTTCGTTCTTCGTTCCCGAGGAGGGCCCGCTGCCTGCCGAGGCTGCGCAGCCCGCCCCGGCTCCCGCTCCCCCGGCGTAACCGCCGGGGACCCCGGTCAGGGCCGCGCGAGGACTACTCGCGCGGCCTTTTCCTGTTGTCCCGGTCGCGCTGGAACTTTCCGCCGGCCCGGTCGTCGCGGCCACCACGGCCCGGACGACCCGACGGCGGCCCCGAGTCGGGCTGCAGCTGGATCAGCACACCGGAGATCCGGGTGCGGCGCAAAGCCTCGAGGGTCTCGCTGGACAGGTCGGCGGGCAATTCCACCAGGCTGTGGTCAGGGCGGATGCTGATGTGCCCGAAGTCGCTGCGCCGTAGCCCGCCCTCGTTCGCGATGGCACCGACGATCGCACCCGGCACCACCCGGTGCCGCTTGCCGACCGCGATGCGGTACGTCGCGAGCTCCTGGCCTTCCGGTCCGCGCGAGCGGGTCGGAGGGCCGTCGTCGAAACGACGCGGCGGGCGGGGTTCACGGGGTTCACGTTCACGGCGGGGCGCGGGCGGCGGTTCGGGCGCCATGAGGAACGCCTCACCGTCACGCGACTGCACCGCGAGCGCGGCGGCGATGTCGGCGAGCGGAACGTCATGCTCCTGCTCGTAGTCCTCGATCATCTTGCGGAACAACGCCAGGTTGTCGGAGGTCAGGCTCTCGGTGATCGAGTCGCCGAATTTGGACACACGCTGCGCGTTGACGTCGTCGACGCTGGGCAGCTGCATCTCGGCGAGCGGCTGACGGGTCGCCTTCTCGATGGCCTTGAGCAGGTGCCGTTCGCGCGGCGCCACGAACAGCAGCGCCTCGCCCGCGCGCCCGGCGCGACCGGTGCGGCCGATCCGGTGGACGTACGACTCCGTGTCATGCGGGATGTCGTAGTTGACGACGTGGGAGATGCGTTCGACGTCCAGGCCACGGGCGGCCACGTCGGTGGCCACCAGGATGTCGAGGGCACCGCTTTTGAGCTGGCCGATGGTCCGCTCACGCTGGGCCTGCACGATGTCACCGTTGATGGCCGCAGCCGAGAAGCCGCGCGAGCGCAGCCGTTCCGCGAGGTCTTCGGTGGCCTGCTTGGTGCGCACGAAGATGATCATGGCCTCGAAGTCCTCGACCTCGAGGACACGTGTGAGGGCGTCGAGTTTGCGCTGGTGCGCCACCTGGACGTACCGCTGCGAGATGTTGGATGCCGTCGACGTCTTCGACTTCACCGTGATCTCGACCGGGTCGTGCAGGTACTGCTTCGAGATCTTGCGGATGGCGCCCGGCATGGTGGCCGAGAACAGCGCGACCTGCTTGTATTCGGGGGTGTCGGAGAGGATGCGCTCGACGTCCTCCTGGAACCCCATCTTCAGCATCTCGTCGGCCTCGTCCAGGACGAGGTAGGAGAGCTTGGACAGGTCGAGGGTGCCCTTCTCCAGGTGGTCGATCACCCGGCCGGGCGTGCCCACCACGACGTGCGCGCCGCGCCGGAGCCCTGACAGCTGGACGCCGTAGCTCTGACCGCCGTAGATCGGCAGCACGTGCAGGCCCGGGATGTGGGCGGAGTACTTGCCGAACGCCTCCGCGACCTGCAGGGCCAGTTCGCGGGTCGGCGCGAGGACCAACGCCTGCGGCGACTTCTGCGTCAGATCGATCTTCGAGAGGATCGGTACCGCGAACGCAGCGGTCTTGCCGGTGCCGGTCTGCGCGAGGCCGACGACGTCGTTGCCTGCGAGGAGCGGCGGAATGGTGGCGGCCTGGATCGGCGAGGGCGACTCGTAGCCCACATCGGACAGTGCCTTCAAGACCCGATCGTCGATGTCGAGGTCGGCAAAAGTGGGGGGTTCGGGGTCACGCTCGATATCACTCATTGACCAGCAGTTTAGTGCACGAGTCCACACCGCAATGCCACGCCGTGGAAATACGCGGCGACCGGGACGGAAGACACCCCCGCGCAGTCGTCGCCTAGCGTGGACGGCATGGTCGATGTCGCTGTCATTCAGTTCGCTCCCGGTCAGGACAAG
The DNA here is from genome assembly GCF_019378875.1 of Rhodococcus sp. USK10. Lineage (NCBI taxonomy): Bacteria > Bacillati > Actinomycetota > Actinomycetes > Mycobacteriales > Nocardiaceae > Rhodococcus > Rhodococcus sp. USK10. The sequence goes on along the minus strand of NZ_CP076048.1, from coordinate 7,333,213 downwards.
CAGGAGAACCTGCGCACGGTCCGCACGCTCGCCGCCGAGGCCGCCGGCCGCGGCGCGAAGGTGGTGGTGGCGCCGGAGTACGCGATGTTCACGGCGCCCAGAACGGACGAGCGGATCGTCGAATCGGCCGAGGCCCTGGACGGCGAGTTCGTCGGCGGACTGGCCGCGACCGCGAAGGAACTCGACGTCCATCTGGTTGCGGGAGTCAACGAGGCGCTGCCCGGCGACGATCGCATCTCCAACACCCTCGTCGCGCTCGGGCGCGGCGGCGACATCGTCGCCACCTACCGCAAACTGCACCTGTACGACGCGTTCGGCTACAAGGAATCCGACGTCATCCGCGCCGGGGAGATCGGCGCCCCGGAGACCTTCGCCGTCGACGGCCTCACGTTCGGCATGCAGACCTGCTACGACCTCCGGTTCCCCGAGGTCACCCGGCGGATCGTCGACGCGGGAGCCGACGTGCTGCTGCTGCCTGCGCAGTGGGTGCCCGGACCGCTCAAGGAGGATCACTGGTCGACCCTGATCCGGGCGCGCGCCATCGAGAACACCGTGTATGTGGCGGCCGCCGATCAGAGCGCGCGCACCGGGGCCGGGAACAGCATGATCGTCGACCCGATGGGTGTGACCCTCGTGTCGCTCGGCGAGCGGGTGGGCACCGCGGTCGCGACGGTCGATGCGGAGCGGATCACCGAGGTGCGGGAGAAGAATCCCGCCCTCGCCCTGCGCCGATTCACCGTCAGCGAGATCTGAGCGGCCCGATCGGGAGTAGCGTCGGAGACGAACCGTTCTTCACGATCACGGAGCGTTCGATGTTCTACACCAGTCGCGCCGACGCCGGTCGCCGACTGGCCGCCGCACTGGACCACCTGCGCGGAACCGACCTGGTGGTGCTCGGCCTGCCGCGCGGCGGCGTCCCCGTCGCCTTCGAGATCGCCGCGGCCCTGTCGGCACCCCTCGACGTCGTGCTCGTCCGCAAACTGGGTGTGCCGTGGCAGCCGGAACTCGCGATGGGCGCGATCGGCGAGGGCGAATCCCGGGTGATCAACGACGACGTTCTCCGCATCGCCCGGGTCAGCAAGACGTCGCTCGCCATGGTGGAGGCGAAGGAGCGCCACGAACTCGAGCGGCGGGCACGGGTTCTGCGTGGCAACAAACCGCGGGCGTCGCTGAGGGGCCGCGTCGCCGTCCTCGTCGACGACGGCATGGCCACGGGCGCGACCGCGGCGGTGGCCTGCCAGTCGGTGAAGAAGCTGGGCGCGGCCCGGGTGATCGTCGCAGTCCCGGTGGCCGCGCCCGAGGCAGTCGGCAGGCTGCGTGTGACCGCCGACGAGGTGGTCTGCCCCTACACCCCAGCCGATCTCGGCGGCGTCGGCAACGCGTACGCCGATTTTCATCAACTCTCGGACAGCGAGGTCACAGACCTGCTGACGCCCCGCTGACGGTCGTTCTCGAGGAATCTTCAGCTCCAGTGCAACGTTCCCGGAGGCCCTGTCGATACACCGGACAGAGCACAGAACAGACTGCCTTTGGAGGATCTCGTGACCGTCTCTGCCGATACCGTCGAAACCGTCGTCACCGCGTGCCGCGACCGATTGGGCGACCCGTCCGGCTGGGTCACCTCCGATGCCTACCGGCACAGCCTCGCGCTCTGCATCATCGAATCGGTGCAGTCGAGTGCCGGGCACAGCGAGGTCGCCGTCGTCGACCGCTACCTGGCATACCGGCGGGCGCACCCCGATCAGCCCCTCACCGACGGCGCCCGCGACCTCCTCCGCACATTCGAGGAGGCGGGCAGCTCGGACCAGTGGGCGGGCAAGGTCGGCTCGTACAAGCGGCGGTACACCGCCACCGGCGTGCCGATCGAGGCGCGTCACATCCAGCTGGCGGCCGAGCGACTACACCAGCTCCGCATCAACAGCATCGACGACCTCCTCGAGGCCGCCAGGGACGAAGCCGCCCTGGAGCAGATCCACGACGCGTGGATCGAGGTGTGCGGGGAGAGCAGCGACGTCACGTGGGCGCACTTCCTGATGCTCGCCGGCATCCCCGGGGTGCGGCCGAATCGGGTGGCGGACGTCTTCATCAGCGGCGCGCTCGGCATCTCGGAAGCCACCGACGACGGCCTGGCCGAGGAGATTCTCGCGGCGACCGCGACCGAACTCGGTGTCGATCCGGACCAGTTGAACTACGCGATCCGGCGCTGGCTGTCCGCGAACTCGCGCCGCCTCGAAGAGGCCGCCTGAGTTATCAGTTTACGTCGAGTTACACTAATCTCCGCTGGTCAGAACAGAAATACACATAACGGACATCAGCCCTGGTGCGAAACTAGGACAAATGTGATCGAATGCACATCCGTCATGTCGTTTCAGTGGAGGGGTCATAGTGCGTGAATTCTCGGTACCGCAGTCGTTCTCAATTCCGGAGGACGCCTCCATGGCGGACACGGTCTTCCGTCATGCCGAGGAAGACCCGAAGTTCGTTCCGTTCAAGCGCCCGGGCAACGGTGGCTGGGTAGACGTCACCGCCGCCGAGTTCGCGGAGCAGGTCTCCGCCGTCGCGAAGGGCCTCATCGCGTCGGGCATCGAACTCGGTGACCGCGTCGCGATCCTCTCCGCCACCCGATACGAGTGGGTCGTCGTCGACTACGCGATCTGGACGGCAGGCGGGTGCACCGTCGCCATCTACGAAACGTCCGCACCCGATCAGGCCAAGTGGATCCTCGAGGATTCCGGCACGTCGCTGCTCGTCGTCGAGAACGCGAAGCAGGCCGACGCGCTGAAGGTCGTCACCGAGGCCGCCCCGGACCTGCGCGAGGTCCTGCAGATCGAGGGTGCGGGCGCGATCGAGGAACTGTCGAAGCGCGGCGAGAGCGTCACCGACGAGCAGCTGCACGAGCGTCGCCACCAGGTGCGCGCGTCGTCCCCCGCAACCCTCATCTACACGTCGGGCACCACGGGCCGCCCCAAGGGCGTGCAGTTGACGCACTCCAACTTCTACGCGGAGTCCGCCGCCGTGAAGCTGGCGCTCAGCGACGCGATGTACGCGGGCAGGCGCACCCTGATGTTCCTGCCCCTCGCGCACGTCTTCGCCCGCGCCATCTCGTTCGGGGCGTTCGACGCCAAGGTCACGGTCGCGCACACCGCCGACCTCACCACGCTGCTCGACCAGTTCGCCGCGTTCAAGCCGCACTTCATCCTGTCGGTGCCGCGCGTGTTCGAGAAGGTCTACAACTCCGCCAAGCAGAAGGCGTACGACGGCGGCAAGGGCAGCATCTTCGAGAAGGCGTCCGCCACGGCGATCGCGTACAGCGAGGCGCAGGACACCGGCGGCGCCGGGCTTGGCCTCAAGCTCAAGCACGCCCTGTTCGACAAGCTCGTCTACTCGAAGCTGCGCACCGCGCTCGGCGGCGAATGCGACCGCGCCGTCTCCGGTGGCGCCGCGCTCGGCGCCCGCCTCGGTCACTTCTTCCGCGGCATCGGCGTCCCGGTGTACGAGGGCTACGGTCTCACCGAGACCAGCGCCGCCATCTCCGTGAACACCACCCGCGCGCAGAAGGTCGGCACCGTCGGCAAGCCGATCGACGGCCACGCCGCGAAGATCGGCGAGGACGGCGAGCTGCTGCTGAAGGGTCCCGTCGTGTTCGGCGGGTACTGGCACAACGATCAGGCCACCGCGGATTCGATCCGGGACGGCTGGTTCCACACCGGCGACCTCGGCTCGATCGACGAAGAGGGCTACATCTCGATCACCGGCCGCAAGAAGGAAATCATCGTCACCGCGGGCGGCAAGAACGTCGCGCCCGCGGTCCTCGAGGACGCCCTCCGCGCTCACCCGCTGATCAGCCAGTGCCTCGTGGTCGGCGACGGCAAGCCGTTCATCGGCGCACTCATCACCCTCGACTCCGAGACCCTCCCCGGCTGGAAGGAACGCCACGGGCTGGCCGCCGACACCCCGGTGTCCGAACTGGTGAAGAACCCCGACCTGGTCGCCGAGATCGACGAGGCCGTGGCCGAGGGCAACAAGAAGGTGTCCAACCCGGAGCGGATCAAGAAGTACCGCATCCTCGAGGTCGACTTCACGCAGGAGACCGGTGAGCTCACGCCCACGCTGAAGCTCAAGCGCAACGTCATCCACAAGGAGCACGGCGCGGCCATCGAGGCCATCTACGCGTAAGCGGCTCCGCCGCCCGTGAGTGACTACGGAGTCCCTGCACTCCTCAACCACTCACGGGCGCGCAGCACCCAGCACGAAATCGCGGACCACCGCGGTGACGGCGGCGTGGACCTTCTCGTGCAGCAGGTCGTGTCCGGCGTCGTCGAACTCCCGTAGTTCGAGGCCCGCGATGCGCGCCGCCCAGTCCCGGACGGGATCGATCGGGGCCATGCGGTCGTCCACGCCGTGGACCGCGAGCAGCGGCATCTCCAGCGAACCCAGCGCGTCCGCCGTCTGCTGCACGGCAGCGGTCTTCGGGGTCCCGCACAGAATCGCGCCCCGGAATCCGGAGTCGCCGCGCATGAGGAGTTCCATCGAGACGGCAGCGCCGAGGGAATGCCCCATCAGCACGCGCGGGACGTCCGGTGCGTGCTGCTCCGCGAGGCGGGTGAGGAGCGCGGCATCCTCCGCCAGTTCCGCGACGGACCCCGGATGGTCGCCCTCGGACAGGCCGTGACCCGCCTGGTCGATTCCCCACACCCCGATTCCCGCCGGCGTCAGCCCGCGCGCGAACCGGTGGTAATGCCCCGTGTGCTGCCCCATCCCGTGCAGAAACACCAGCTGGACGGCGGGTCCTCCCACCGCGCTCCAGTGCCGGTAGTGGACTCGTCCGGAGTGGCCGTCGTAGAAGGGCATGGCTGCCATTCTGGACGTGTCGCCCCCCGATGGCACAATCGGCCGGGTGAACTCACCGGCAGAACTGGGGACGTAGCTGTGTTCCTCCTCGACGACACCATCGTCTACAGCGCCAGCGACCTCTCCGCGGCCGCCACCTGCGAGTTCGCGTTGCTGCGCCGGTTGGATGCCACGCTCGGGCGCGGCGGCGGCGCCGCCGCCACGTCCGTCGACGACGATCCGATGTTGCGACGCACGTCGAGCCTGGGCGACGCGCACGAGCATCGCCGGCTCGAACAGTTCCGCGCCGAATTCGGCGACGGGGTGGTCACGATGGACCGGCCCGAGTACACCACCGTGGGTCTGTTCGACGCGAACCTGGCCACCGTGGAGGCGATCCGCGGCGGCGCCGACGTCGTGTACCAGGGCACGTTCTTCGACGGCCGCTTCCTGGGCTTCTGCGACTTCCTCGTTCGCGACGGCGACACGTACGCCGTCTACGACACCAAGCTGTCGCGGCACGCGAAGGTGTCGGCTCTCCTCCAGCTCGCCGCCTACGCGGAAGCGCTCGCCGGCAACGGAATTCCGACGTCCCCGGACGTCCACCTGCTGCTCGGCGACGACAGCGACTCGGCGCACCCGCTCGGCGACATCGTCCCGGTCTCCTCCGCCCGACGCGCCTCGCTCGAACGGATCCTCGACGAGCACCGCGACGAGAAGTCGGTCGCGGAGTGGGGCGACCCCCGCTACACGGCGTGCGGTCGCTGCGACACGTGCACCCCGGAGGTCGAGCAGCACCGCGACCTGCTGCTGGTGGCCGGAATGCGCTCGACGCAGCGGAGCCGGCTTATCGCGGCCGGGATCGGCACTCTCGACGCCCTCGCCGCGCATGCCGGCAGTGTCGAGGGGCTGCCCGAGCGCACCCTCGAATCGCTGCGTGCGCAGGCCGCTCTGCAGTTGCGGCAGGAGTCCTCGGGCACCCCCGAGTTCCAGCTGTACGCCCCGCAGGCCCTGGGTGGGCTGCCGGAACCGGACGACGGCGACATCTTCTTCGACTTCGAGGGTGACCCGCTGTGGGCCGAGAACGGTTCCACCGACTGGGGTCTCGAATACCTCTTCGGCGTGGTCGAGGGTCCCGCCGAGGCCGCCGTGTTCCGGCCGTTCTGGGCACACGACCGCGTGGAGGAGCGGCAGGCGCTCGTCGATTTCCTCGACTACGTGACAACGCGTCGTCAGCAGTACCCGAACATGCACATCTACCACTACGCCGCGTACGAGAAGTCGGCGCTGCTGCGGCTGGCGGGGCGGCACGGCGTCGGTGAGGAAACCGTCGACACCCTGCTGCGCGACAACGTCCTGGTCGACCTGTACCCAGTGGTGCGCGGCTGCCTGCGGATCGGTGAACGGTCCTACAGCATCAAGAAACTCGAACCGCTGTACATGCCGGAGCAGCCGCGCGACGGCGACGTCACCAACGCCGCCGCGTCGGTGGTCGCGTACGCCGACTACTGCGATCACCGCGACAACGGCCGCGACGAGGAGGCCCGCGCGCTGTTGCAGGGCATCGCCGACTACAACCAGTACGACTGCGATTCCACGTTGCGGCTGCGCGACTGGCTGATCGGGCAGGCACGGACGCACGACGTGGCCCTCCGGCCGCCGGGCGACGGGCCCACCCCGGTGACCGAGGAATGCACGCCCGCGGAGGCGGCGTTGCGCGAATTCGCCGGGCACGGACCGAGCGAGCACCGGGAACACGACCAGCAGGCCGCCGCACTCATGGCGGCGGCGGTCGGCTATCACCGGCGCGAGCGGAAACCGTTCTGGTGGGCGCACTTCGATCGGCTGGTCGTGCCGCACGACGAACTGTCCGACATCCGGGACGTCCTGGTGGTGTCGTCCGCGGTCGTCGAGGAAAGCTGGCACAAGAGCAGTCCCCGGCAGCGCAAGCTGCGCCGGCGTCTCGAGCTCACCGGCCGGTTCGGGACCGGGAGCACGGTGGGGCCCAAGACCACGATGTACGCGCTGTACGACGTTCCCGCGCCGGAGGCGGTCGCCGGCGACAACCCGCAGCAGCGGGGAACGTGCACCGTCAACGTGCTCGAGGTCGGGAAGGACGGCCGCCGCCGCGACGTGGTGATCGTCGAAGAACTCCTGAACGGCGAGGAGTACGGGCAACTTCCGACGGCGATCACCCCCGGGCCACCGATCACGACCGACCGCATCGAGTCGGCGATCGCGGTGGCCGCGGACGGCATGTGCTCACCGCTGCCGGAGCTTCCGCTGTGCGCGTCCGTGGACATCCTGCGGCGGTCCGATCCGCGCACCCGGAGCGGGAATCCGCTTCCGCCCGTCGACGGCACGGACTACGCGGGCGCGATCACCGCGGCGCTGCTCGATCTCGAGGACTCGTACGTCGCGGTGCAGGGTCCGCCCGGCACCGGCAAGACGTACACCGGGGCCCGGGTGATCAAGACACTCGTCGAACAGCACCACTGGCGGATCGGCGTGGTCGCGCAGTCGCATTCGGTGATCGAGAACATGCTCGGCGGCGTCGTGAAGGCCGGACTCCCCGCCGAACTCGTCGCGAAGAAGGACGGGCGGCATCGCGCCGCGACGTGGACCGACATCAGTTCCAACGACTACCCCGGCTTCATCGACCAGGCGGAGGATACGGGCTGCGTGATCGGCGGGACCGCCTGGGACTTCGCCAACACCGACCGCGTTCCGCCCGGCAGCCTCGACCTGCTGGTCATCGACGAGGCCGGGCAGTTCGCTCTCGCCAACACGATCGCGGTGGGCGGTGCGGCCCGCAATCTCCTGCTGCTCGGCGATCCCCAGCAGCTCCCGCAGGTCAGCCAGGGTACCCATCCGGAACCGGTGGACGCGTCGGCTCTCGGGTGGCTCGCCGAGGGGCACGGGGCGCTGCCCGCGAGCCGGGGCTACTTCCTCGAACGCACGTGGCGGATGCACCCCCAGCTGTGTGCTCCCGTCTCGACGCTGTCGTACGACGGTAAGCTGCGTTCGCAGGAATCGGCCAGCGCCGCACGGCGGCTCGACGGCATGGCCCCCGGGGTGCACACCGTCTTCGTCGACCACCAGGGCAATGCCACCCAATCCCCCGAGGAATCGCGGGAAGTGGTCAACCGGATCACGAAGCTGCTCGGATCCGCCTGGACCGACCCCAGCGAATCCGAGGGCACCCGCCCACTCGACGAGTCCGACATCCTGGTGGTGGCGCCGTACAACGCGCAGGTCGGGTTGATCGAACGCGATCTGGCCACCGTCGGCCTCGGCAAGGTCGAGGTGGGCACTGTCGACAAGTTCCAGGGGCGGGAGGCGGCCGTCGCCATCGTGTCGATGACCGCGTCCGCGATCGAGGACGTGCCGCGCGGCATGTCGTTCCTGCTGTCGCGGAACCGGATGAACGTGGCGGTCTCCCGCGGCAAGTGGGCGGCGATCATCGTCCGGTCGGAATCGCTGACCCAGTACATGCCGAGCACCCCGGAAGGGCTCACCGAACTGGGGGCCTTCATGCGGCTCACCGGTCAGCCGAAGCACTGACCTTCGCCGCGGTAGGTGGGCACCGCGGTGCGGGATCCGTCCGACTCGACGAGGTGCACCTCGGTGAACCGCTCGCACAGTTCGCCGGCCTTCGCGTGCCGGAACCACACGCGGTCGCCGATGCCGAGATCGGCTGCCGCTCTTCCGGTCACGGGAGTCTGCACCTCGCCTACGCCCTCGTTGCGCAGTAGCTTCAGGCCCGTCGGCCACATCGGTGCGGGCACGCGGCTGCGCCCGGCGGGTCCGGAGGCGATGTAGCCGCCGCCGAACAGCGTCGCGATTCCGGGTGCCGGCCGCCGGACCGTCGAGAGGGCGAAGTACAGCGACGGGTGCGGGCGGAACGAGCGGTATCGATCGAAGAGTGTGGGCACGTACAGGCCGGACCCGGCCGTCACCTCCGTCACGACCGGGTCGGCGGAGCTCACCTCGAGCGAGCCGGTGCCCCCGCTGTTGACGATCTCGAGCGCCCCGACCTCCGACTGCACGGCATTCACCACGGCGCCGCGACGGGTCGCGAGTTCCCTGGTGGACGCCCGCTTCATCCAGACGATCGGCGGACTGGAGTCGGGCAGTCCCGCGATCTGCGCCTCGTAGAACATGACTCCGACGACGGCGAACCCGCGCGCGGCGGCACGTTTCGCGAACGCGGCGACGGCGGACGGTTCGCGGAGCGGGGAGCGGCGGACCCCGATGTGGACGGGCCCGAGCCGCAGCGACGCGTCCACGTCGATGCACAACCGGGCCCGGAGGGACGTCGTGCCGGCGGCGGCGGACACGAAGTCGAGGTGGTCGTCGCTGTCGACCATCAGCGTGATCCGGTTCAGCAGTTCGGGTTCGGCCGCCAGTGCGGCGAGGGCCCCGCGGTCGGCGGTCGGGTAGCCCATGAGGATGTCCTGCGCGCCGTGCCGGGCGAGCCAGATCGCCTCGTGGAGGGAGTACGCCATGATTCCGCGGAAGCCACCGGCCGCGGTGAGATTCTCACCGAGCGCGACCTGGAGTACCGCACGGCAGCGGACGGATTTGCTGGCGACGCGGACCGGGGTGCCGCCGGCGCGCCGCACCAGGTCGGCGGCGTTGGCGCGCAGCGTGGGCAGGTCGAGCGCGGCCAACGGCGGGTCGATCTCGGTGGTCGAGGCGATGAGACGGTCGAGCGTGGGCGTCACAGTTCGTCCAATCGTCGTGCAGCGATCTGCGACGCCAGTCAACCATCGAGTTGGACGATTGTCCAGATCGATCGGGTCCGATCAGGCCTGCTCGACCGCCTTCGCCGTGATCACCTGCACCATCTCGTCCAGCGCCGCGATCATCGCCTCGCTGTCCCGGTCGACGAGCCACCGCAGCACGAGCCCGTCCAGCATGGCCAGCCCGAACCGCGCGATCGCCTCGACCGGAGTTCCCCAGCTGACGCCGGCGATCCGGGCGCACTCGGCGAGGAACTCGATCGCCTCCTCGTCCATCGTCCGGTACTGCTGACCGGCGATGTCGCCTGCGCGCTCGCTCCCGGACGCCCGGTGCCGTAACGCCTGCGCGGTGATCTCGTACGTGAGCAACTGGCGGTCGGGGGTGGCCTCGATGATCGGCCACATCCCGCTGATCCCGATGTGGAGCAGTTCGCGCAGACCGTCGATCCCGCGCAGGTCCGGCGCGTGCCGCACCTGACCGAACGCCAGCCGCATCGATGCGCTGAGCTGCAGAACGAGACTCTCACCCATCGCGGCGAGGAGTTCCTCCTTGCTCTCGAAGCAGTAGTGCACCACACCGAGCGAGACACCAGCCTCCTCCGCCACGGCGCGCACCGTGACCGACGCGACGCCGCGCTGCTCCGCGATGGCCAGCGCCGACTCGACGAGTTGGGCACGACGTTCGTCCGCAGGAAGCCTGTTCAGCATCCTCTGATCGTAGAACCTGCGAGAGCCTCCCCCGCGACCAACACGGACGCCCGACCAACCCGGCATTTGCCTGGACGAGCGTCCAGGTTCATGATGGGCGAATGGCACAGGACACATGGCGCAACTGGGCGGGCACCGAGACGGCGAACCCGCTGCGCTACGCGACCCCACGCTCGGTCGAGGACCTCTGCGCGCTCGTCGTCGGTGCCGCGCGGCAGGGACAGCGGGTCAAGGCCGTGGGGTCGGGCCACTCCTTCACCGGGGTCGCCGTCACCGACGGGATCCTCGTCAGCCTCGACGCCCTCACCGGCATCGAATCCGTCACCCTCGACGAACCGGCGGGCGCCCTCGTCACCGTCCTCGCCGGCACGCGACTACGTGATCTGAGCGAGCAACTCTGGCACCGCGGCCTGGCCATGATCAACCTGGGCGACATCGACGTGCAGTCCGTGGCGGGTGCGCTGTCCACCGGAACACACGGCACCGGAGCGCGTTTCGGAGGTCTCGCCACCCAGGTCCGCGCCCTGCAGGTGGTGCTGGCGGACGGCTCGGTGGCCGACTGCTCCCCCACCGAGAACCCCGGACTGTTCGAGGCGGCACGCCTGGGCCTCGGCGCGGTCGGCATCATCTCGAAGGTCACCATCCAGTGCGTACCGAACTACGTGATGCACGCCGTCGAGAAGCCGGAGTCGCTCGATGCCACCCTCGACCGTCTCGACCACGACCGCGCCACGGTCGACCACTTCGAGTTCTACTGGTTCCCGCACACCCGCCGCGTCCTGACGAAGCGCAACACCCGGTTGCCCGGCGACACGCCGACGTCCCCCCTCCACCCGGTCCGCGCGTACGTCGACGACGAACTGCTCTCCAACATCCTGTTCGAGGGCATCAACAGGGTGGCGGGCCTTGCGCCGTCGACGATCCCGAAGATCAACCGGATCTCGTCCCGCATGCTGAGCGCGCGCGAGTTCACGGACCGCAGCTACCGAGTCTTCGCATCGGAGCGCCGGGTCAAGTTCCGCGAGATGGAGTACGCGGTACCCACCGAGGCACTTCCCGACACCCTCGCGGCGATCGACTCGTGGGTGGAGAAGTCCGATTTCACGGTCGCGTTCCCCGTCGAGGTCCGCTTCGCCGCGGGCGACGACGTGTGGCTGTCGACGGCGAACGGGCGGGACACGGCCTACATCGCGGTCCACCAGTATCACCGCCGCGATCACGAACCGTACTTCTCCGCCGTCGAGGCCATCGCCCGGGAGGTGGACGGGCGGCCGCACTGGGGCAAGATGCACGGCCGCACCGCCGAGGACCTGCGGCCCGCGTACCCGAACTTCGACGAGTTCCTCGCCGTGCGCGACAAGTACGATCCCGAGCGAATGTTCGGCAACGCGTACCTCCGGACGGTCCTCGGTCGCTAACGTGGGATAGGTGGCCCCCAGTCGATCTTTCGACCGTCGCAACTTCCTTCGCGTCGCGGGTGCCTCCGGGGCGGCGGTGTTCGGTGCCGCGATGCTCGGTGCATGCGGGGAACGCCTGCACGATCCGGAGGTTCCGCCGCTGCCCGACGGCCTGTCGGGTCCGAGTGGCGGAGCGGTGTCCGAGTTCGCACCCGTCGACAAGGCGACGTGGCGTGTGCAGGGCGATCCGCTGGTCGCGCCGACCGGCGACGGTCCCCTCGCCGGCATGCGACTGGCCGTGACCGACCTGTATGCCGTTGCGGGACAGCAGATCGGCGCGGGCAGCGGGCGAAGACTCGCCGAGGCGCCCGCCGAAACCGGTACCGCCGCGGTGGTGGCGCGCCTGCTCGGGCAGGGCGCCCGCGTCGTCGGCCTGGCGCAGACCGACGAACTCGGTTACGGACATTCCGGCGTCAACCAGCAGTTCGGGACGCCGCCCAACCCCCGCGCCGAGGACTGCCTGCCCGGCGGCGCGACGTCGGGCGCGGCCAGTGCGGTCGCGCAGGGCGCCGCCGACATCGGGCTGGGCGTCGACACCACCGGTTCCGTCCGCATCCCGGCGTCGTATCAGGGCCTGTACGGCTTCGCGCCGTCCCGGGGCGCCGTCTCCACCGACGGACTGTTCCCGCTGTCCCCCACGTTCGACACCCCGGCGTGGGTGTGCAGCGACGTCGACACGCTCGTCGCGGTGTCCGGTGCCCTGCTCCCCCTCACCGCGGAGACCCCGTTCCGCGGCGCCCTCACCTCGGACGGCATCAACGCCGTCGCCGAGGCCGGGGCGCTCGACGCGGTGCGGCGCGCCCTCACCGCGTGGGAGAAGAGTTCCCTTCCGCGGCTGACGTGGACCGACACGGACATCGGCCGGCTGCCCGACTGGTACGACGCCGTCGTCGACGTGCAGGGCTACGAGGCGTGGCGGCTGCACGGCGAGTGGGTGAGCCAGGCGATGTCGTCGCTCGGCGACGAACCCGGCCGCAATTTCGCCGACGCCAGCCGCATCTGGGAGACGACGTACGGGCGGAAACTGACCATGCTCGCCGAGGCGTCGCAGACGATCACCGCGTATGTGGGTGACCGCCTGCTCCTGCTGCCCGCGACCTCGTCCGTCGCCCCCGAGCGGACGGGCGACCCCAGCGGCGGGCGGTTCCGGAACACGATGCGCGCCACCGGCATGCTCACGTGCCTCGCGAGCATCTCGGGGCTGCCCAACGCGACCGTACCGTTGCGCACCGACGACGGGGTTCCCGTGGGCCTGTGCCTGGTCGGACCGTACGGCCGCGACCGCGACGTGCTGGCCGTCGTCGCGAGTCTCGGCGACACGGGGCTGACCGACTGACGACCGGAGTGATCAGCCGCGGAGCAGTTGAGCCTTGCGCGCGTCGCTCGCGAACGACGCCTTGATCGAGTTGCGGGCCAAGGTTTCCCGCTCGGCGTCGGTGAGGCCGAGTTGGTCCCGCAGTTGCGCGAAGTTGTCGTCGACGTATCCGCCGAAGTAGGCGGGGTCGTCGGAATTGACGGTGACGAGCAGACCGGCCTCGAGCATGGTCCGCAGTGGGTGCTCGGACAGCGAGTCGACGACGCACAGCCGCACGTTCGACAACGGGCACACGGTCAGCGGCACCTCCTCGTCCACCAGACGCGCCACGAGTGCCGGGTCCTCGAGCGCCCGCACCCCGTGGTCGATGCGCTCGGCGCCGAGCAGATCGAGTGCCTGCCAGATGTACTCCGGCGGCCCCTCTTCGCCCGCGTGGGCGACCACGTGCAGCCCCTCCGACCGGGCGCGGGCGAACACGTCCTCGAACAGCGACGGCGGGTTGCCCACCTCGGCCGAGTCCAGTCCGAGCCCGACGATCGGCGTCTGCAACCGGATGATCTCGGAGAACACCTCCTCCGCCTCGTGCACGGGACGGTCGCGCAGGATCGCGGCGATGGCGGCACTGCTGAGACCGAACTCCCGCTCGCTGGTGCTCACCGCGTCCATGATCCCGTCGAGCACGTCGTGCAGCGGGACACCACGATTGACGTGGGCCTGCGGGTTGAAGAAGAACTCCACGTGCGCGACGCCACCCGCGGACGCCCGCGCGAAGTAGGCGCGGGTGAGGTCCGCGAAGTCCTGGGCCGTCCGCAGCACCTGCATGTTGGCGAAGTACAGGTCGAGGAACGACTGCAGGTCGGTGAACTGGTACCGCGAGCGGAGATCGTCGAGGTCCGCGTACGGCAGCTGCACGGAATTCCGTTCGGCCAGCGTGAAGATCAGCTCGGGTTCGAGGGAACCCTCGATGTGCATGTGCAGCTCGGCGACGGGAGAGCTCACGGGTGGATACCTGCCTTTCGCACCACCTAGGCAGCGGTGTCGCGGTCGACGATACGGACGAAGCCGTCGCCGTCGATATTCGCGGTGTCGCCGGTGTGAAACCAGCCACCGGTGAACGTCTTGGCGGTGACCTCGGGCCGGTTCCAGTAGCCGCGACTGACTCCCGGCCCGCGACAGAGCAATTCGCCGATGCCGCGGCCGGCGTCGGGCCCGAGGAGCGCCACCTCCATGCCGCCGAACGCGACGCCGACACTGCCGGCGTGTGTCAGAGCGCACTCGTCGGGCAACGCCAGCCCGGCGCCGCACGTCTCGGTCATGCCCCACCCGAGGAAGTGCCGGGCCTCGGGGAACGTTTGCCGGAGGAGTTGCGACTGGTCGAGGGACAGACCCGAGCCGCTGTAGTCGATCCAGCGCACTGCGCGCCGGCCGAAACTCGTCACCCGCGAACTCTCCACGGCCCGCAGGAGAACGGCGGGGGCCGCGGTGAGCACGTCGGCTCCGGTGCCGCGCCACGACGCCGCGTCGGTGCTCCCCGTCAGCAGGACCGTCCCGCCCACGACCAGCGTCGACAACAGTTCGACGAGGGATCCGACGGTGTGCAGTTCGGGTTCGACGAGGAGATTCCGCAGCCCCTCGGAGCTGAACCCGCGCGCGTGGAGCACGGATTCGATGGTCGAGAGCACGTTCTCGTTGCTCAGCTCCACACCTTTCGGGGACTCCGACGGGCCGGGAGTGTACGACAGCAGCACCAGCTCGTCCGGGCTGGCGCCGTCGTCGATGAACGAGATACCTTCCGGCAGTTCGCCGTCGAGGGTCAGCACCGACTGGCTGTCGGCGAGCACCTGACCGGTCCGCGCGTCGTCGAGCGCCGGGCTCACCCCGACGGGCACGCCACCGGCGAGCAGCACCCCGAGGAACGCCTCCACCCAGCGGACGCCCACGGGCTGGCGGACCGCGACACGGTCGCCGATCTCGACGCCCTTCGACTTCAGCCCGCCCGCCACCCGGGCCGCGGACGTCCACAGTTGCGAGAACGTGAGCGACCGGCCGCCGTCCTCCTCGACGGCGACCCGGCCCGCGTAGCGGTGCACGGAGATGTCGAGCAGTTCGGTGAGCGACGGGTTGAGGCCGCCGTACCGGAGCAAGCCGTCACGACCGCGGACCACGCGATCGTCGTGGAAGAACGGACCACTACTCGGGTACTCGACGAGGGACGACGACATCTGCACCTCCGCTGACGACACTGCTGCGCGACCGGGACGTTTGCCACGACTATATGACGCCCGTCACAGTAGCGGGGAGCGGATCACCGACGCCTACCGCCCGCGGTACGTCGCCTTGCCCGGTCCCACGTCGAGGAAGCTGCGGACCGCACCCCGGAGGTCCTCGGTCTCGAACAGCGCACCCGACACGTCGGGGGTGATCGAGTCGGCGTGCGCGACGCCACCCGACCGCCACGCGGAGATGATCTGCTTCGTGGCGTCGTGTGCGCGCGTCGGCCCGTCCGCCAGGCGTGCGGTGAGCGCGCGGGCCTCGGTGTCGACGTCCTCGTGGACGGCGTTGACCACACCCCAGGCGTGCAGCGTCGCGGCGTCGTACAGATCGCCGGTCATCACCAGTTCCCGGGCGCGGCCGGATCCCGCCCGCTCGGCCAGCCGCTGCGGACCGCCCATCGACGGGGTCAGCCCCACGACCGTCTCGACCAGTCCGAACTTCGCCTTCGGCGCGGCGAGGATGATGTCGCAGGCGAGTGCGATCTCGAAGGCGGCGGTCAGCGTGAGTCCGTGCGCCGCGTACACGACGGGGCACGTCAGCGCCTCCAGCGGATGGCAGATCTCGGCGAACAACTCCTGCCACAGATCCGCGCCCTGCTCGGCGGTGATCCCGTCGAACAGGTGGACGTCCACCCCCGCCGACACCACCTTGCCCTCGGCGCGCAGCAGCACCGCCCGCGGCGGATCGTCGGCGAGCGCCGCGACGTCGGCCTGCACCGCGTCGAACATCGCCTGGTCGAAGAGGTTCAGTGGGCCGTGGGCGAACGTCAGGATCGCGATCTCGGCGCCGGCGTCGGTGCGGACACGCTCGAGTCGGGTGGGATGCGCGGCGGCAGGCTCAGTCATGCGGCCAGACTGCCACACGGGTTCCGCCTACGATCGGGATGTGGACTCGCTGCGTGCGGCGCTGGCCGAGGTCGTCGGGGAACGGTTCGTGACCGTGGACGCGGACGTGCTCGCCGCCCGCGCGACCGACCACACGGGACGCTACCGCGGGCGGGCGAGCGCACTGGTCCGGCCCGCGGACGCCGCGGAAGTCTCGGCCGTGCTGGGCATCTGCCGCCGCACCGGTATGAAGGTCACCGTGCAGGGCGGCCGCACCGGGCTCGAGGCGGGCACGGTTCCCGAGCACGACGACGTGCTGCTGTCGACGGAACGGCTGACCGCGGCCGGCGCCGTCGACCGCGAGAATCTGCGCGTCACCGTCGGCGCCGGGGTCACCCTCGCCGCGGTGCGCCGCGCCGCGTCCGACGCCGGACTGCTGTTCGGCGTCGACCTCGCGTCCCGCGATTCCGCGACGATCGGCGGCATGGTGTCGACCAACGCCGGTGGGCTGCACACCGTGCGGTACGGGCACATGTCCGCGCAGGTGCTGGGCCTGGAAGTGGTGCTCCCCGACGGGGCGATCGTGCGGCGCAGCATGCGGGTGGGCGCCGAGAACTGCGGATACGACCTGCCCGCACTGTGGGTGGGCAGCGAGGGCACGCTCGGCGTGGTCACGGCCGTCGATCTGACGCTCCACCCGGTGCCGGACTTCCGTGTGACCGCCCTCGCCGGGTTCGCGCACCTGTCCGGGCTGATCGACGCGGCGCACGTCGTCCGGCGGCTCGAGGGCGTCGACGCCGTGGAGATGCTCGACGGCCGCGGGCTCGACCTGGCCTCGTCGCGGCTGGGTTTCGCGGTTCCCATGGGACTGCCGTGGTATCTCCTGGTGGAACTGGCCGGCCACCGCGACCTCACCCGCGTACTCGCCGACGCGCTGGAGCGGTGCGATCCCGACGACGAACCCGCCGTCGGGATCGATCCCGCGGGCCGCGCCCGGGTGTGGGCGGCGCGCGACGCGTTCGCGGACGTGGTCGGGCTGTTCGGCCCACCGCTGAAATTCGACGCCGCCCTCCCGCTGGAAGCGCTCGCCGCGTTCGTCGCCGACGCCGTCGCACTGGTGGCAAGTCGGGCACCCGACGCGGTCCCGATACTGTTCGGGCACGTCGCCGACGGCAACGTCCACCTCAACGTGCTGCGCTGCCCCGACGAGTCCGTGCTGTACCGGGCGGTGACGGAACTGATCCGCGACCACGGCGGCAACATCGCCTCCGAACACGGCGTCGGCGCCCACAAACGCAACTATCTGGACCTCACGCTCAGCCGCGCGGACATCGCCGCGATGTGGACGATCAAGCGGGCGTTCGACCCCGACGACTACCTCAACCCCGCAGTGATGTTTCCCGACTGGTTGCGTCGTCCGCACTGACCCCTGGCTTCTCGCGCGACGGTCGCGCGAAGCAGACGGAGGCGACGAAACCGATCAGCAGGATCGCGGCGGGCAGCCAGATCGACTGCGACATCGCCGTGGCGAACGGTTCCTTCACGAACTCGGGCATCTCGCCGACGCCGGCCTCCTGACTGTCGGCGTTCAGCCCCTGCGCGGACAGGCGGGCCGTGATGAGCGCACCGATCGCGGCGCTGCCGAGGACGGCGCCGACCTGACGGGTCGTGTTGTAGACGCCTGCCCCGGCGCCCGCCTGATGGGGCGGCAGGTTGTGGGTGGCGGTGGCCGCGAGCGGCGACCAGATGCACGCGTTGGCGAGACCGATCAGCCCGATCGGCAGCAGCAGTTCCCAGATCGCCACGTCGGGCGACATCACCATGGACAGCCAGCCGAGCGCGATCGAGAACAGCAGGAACCCGGTGCCCGCGATGTACCGCGGGTGGGTGCGGTCGACGAGTTTGCCGATGAACGGGGCGAACACCCCGGTGAGGACGGCCATGGGCACGAGCAGCAGGGCCGACCGGGTGGGCGATAGCCCGCGTACCGCCTGCGTGTAGAACATGAGCGGCAGGACCATCGCGGTGATCGCGAATCCCATCGAGGTGATCGCCACGTTGGCGAGCGAGAAGTTGCGGTCCGTGAACAGGCCCAGCGGCAGCAGCGGCTCGTTCTTGTTCCAGGACTGGTACCAGACGAAGACGCCGAGCAGGACGAGGCCGGCGGCGATCGACGCGAGCACCGTCGCCGACCAGTCGTAGGAACTGCCCTCCTGGATTCCGAACACGAGGAAGAACATGCCGAGCGCGCTGAGCACGACCCCGGGGATGTCGAACTTGTGCGAGTGGGTCTCCAGCGCGGGGACGAGCCGCCAGGCGAGTACGAACGCGATCACGCCGACGGGGACGTTGACGATGAAGATCCACTCCCAGCCGAGGTTGTCGACGAGCACACCGCCGGCGAGTGGTCCCACCAGGGTGGCGACACCCGCGACGGCGCCCCACAGACCCATCGCGGCGCCGCGGCGGTCCGGCGGGAACGTCCGGGTGATGACGGCCATCGTCTGCGGCGTCATCAGTGCGGCGCCGAGTCCCTGGAACACCCGCGCGACGATGAGCATGGTGATGGTGCCGGACAGTCCGCACCACAGCGACGCCCCGGTGAAGAGGACGAGCCCGATCAGATAGATGTTCTTGGGGCCGAAGCGGTCACCGAGGCGGCCGGTGACCAGCAGCGGCACCGCGTACGCCAGCAGGTACGCGCTGGTGACCCAGACGACCTTGTTGATGTCGGTGTGCAGGTCGTTCATGATCGCCGGGTTGGCCACCGCCACGATGGTGCTGTCGACGAGGATCATGAAGAAGCCGATGACGAGGGCCCACAACGCGGGCCAGGGATTTCGGTGCTCGGGTGGTGCGGTGCGCTCGGTGTCCATCATCAATCCTTTGCTGAACCGGACGGGATCCGGCGTGAGTGTGTCAGTCGTTCGACGAGTTCCGGCGAGAGCCACGGCAGGGCGCCGGAGTCGATGTCGGCCACCAGGGCGCTGAGCCATTCGTGCTCCGCGCGGGCGACGGTGACGAGGTATTCGTTGCCGAGGAGGAAGATCCTGGGGATCTCGGTGGAGCAGGCGAGCGCGCCGGCGGTGTCGAGTTCGTCGATCTCCCGAGTGAGGTGATCGAGCCGTTCCCGGAGCAGTTCCACCACCGTGGGTGCGTCGACGTTGTGCGCCTCGGCCAGTGCGAGCGGGAACTGCGGGTACTCGGGCACGGGGGTGGCGAGCATGTCGCTCACCCGGCGGACGAGCGCTTCCCGGCCTGCGTCGGTGACCTCGTACATGGTGCGTTCGGGCCGGTTTCCCGCCCGGTCGGTGCCGGTGGTGCGCACCAGTCCTTCACCTTCGAGCCTGCTCACGGTGTGGTACAGCGACCCCGGCCGGATCTTCACCACGCGTCCACGGCGGGCGTCGGCGAGTTGGTACATCTCGTACGGGTGCATCGTGCGCTCACACAGCAGGCCGAGGATGGTGACGCCGAGCGGCGTGAGTGCCACGGTCACCACCTTTCCACTATTCCAAGTCGAATACTCCACGTGGAATATACCGCCCGGGGTCGGCGCGAACAAGCGGCTACCGTGGGCTCCGTGGACTCCCATCACCTCGACATCATTCGACTCGCCTGGTCACGCGAACTGGGATTGCCCGACGACGCACTGGCCACCCACCCGGACGCCGACGACCGCACCGTCCGGGTGGACGACGACACCGACACGGTCCGATTCCTGCGCCTCGGCGAGACGTCCGCGCTCGTCGGCCCGCGATGGGCAATCGAACGCGCCGACGGGCACACCGCGGAGGAACTGACCGAATCCGCGACGCTGCTCGCCCTCACCCAGGACCGGTCCGGACGGTGCGCCGGCCCGGTGGTGCTCGCGTACGGCACCGACTACCAGGATCCGGTCACCGGACCGCCACCCCTCGTCTCCCACGAACGCGACCACGTCCGGCAAGTCGAGGCGGCCTGTCCCCCGGACGACGTCGCCGAGGCCCGGGTGGCAGAGCGCGAACGGTGGTTCACGATTCTCGACGACGCGCAGCAACCGGCCGGGTGCGCCGGTTACACCGAGTTCCAGGGATTCCTCGCCGACGTCGGGGCGCTTACCGCACCGGAGTTCCGGCGCCGGGGACTGGGCGCGACGGTCGCCGGGATCGCCACCGACGACGCACTCGACGCCGGCCTGATCGCCCAATGCCGTTCGCCGCGCGACAATCCGGCCTCGCGCGCGCTCGCCGCCCGCGCCGGGTACCGGGAACTGGGAACGTACACCGAGGTCACGATCTCGCGACGTACGCTCTGAGACGACAGCGAAAGACGGGGAACGAGTCGACCATGACAGACCGAACGGCAGAACCACAGAGCACGGAAGGCGCCTACGTCGAATCCGGCGCCGAGTTCACACGCGACACCCACTACATCCCCACCCGCATCACGGCCGACGGCCGCGACGGCTATCCCGTCGAACCCGGCCGCTACCGTCTGGTGGCCGCCCGCGCCTGCCCGTGGGCCAACCGCGCGATCATCGTCCGGCGACTGCTCGGGCTCGAGGACGTGTTGTCGATGGGGCTGTGCGGTCCCACCCACGACAAGCGCAGCTGGACCTTCGATCTCGACCCGGGCGGGCTCGACCCGGTGCTGAAGATCCCGCGCCTGCAGGACGCGTATTTCGCGCGCTTCCCCGACTACTCGCGGGGCATCACCGTGCCTGCGATCGTCGACGTCCCCACCGGGCAGGTGGTCACCAACGACTACCCCCGGATCACCCTGGACTTGTCCTCGGAATGGACGCGGTACCACCGCGACGGCGCGCCCGACCTCTATCCCGAACCGCTGCGCGACGAGATCGACGAGGTGGCCGATCTCGTGTTCCGCGACGTGAACAACGGTGTGTACCGGTGCGGTTTCGCCGGGTCCCAGGAGGCGTACGAGTCCGCCTACGACCGTCTGTTCGCCCGTCTCGACTGGCTCGAGGAGCGGCTGGCCGACCGCCGATACCTCGTCGGGGACACCATTACCGAGGCCGACGTGCGGCTGTTCACCACCCTGGCACGGTTCGACGCCGTCTATCACGGCCACTTCAAGTGCAACCGGAACAAACTCGACGAGATGCCCATCCTGTGGAGCTACGCGCGCGACCTCTTCCAGACGCCGGGATTCGGCGACACCATCGACTTCACCCAGATCAAGCAGCACTACTACATCGTGCACACCGACATCAATCCCACGCAGATCGTGCCGAAGGGCCCCGACCTGTCCGGCTGGCTCACGCCGCACGGCCGTGAAGGGCTGGGCGGCAGGCCGTTCGGGGACGGCACGCCGCCGCCTCCGCCGAGGCCCGGCGAGGAGGTCCCGGCCGGGCACGGCGCGTGATCGGACGGTTCTAGGCGCCGGCGTAGGTGCCGAAACTCCAGAACACGCCCTCCGGGTCGCGGCAAGTGAATCCGCGCGAGCCGTAGTCCTCGTCCTTCAGCCCGGCGACGATCGTGGCACCGGCGGCCACGGCGCGCTCATGGAGTGCGTCGGGGTCGTCGACGACGAGGTACACCGAACCCGTCCCCGGCGGCAGGTCGTTGATGACCGAGTCCTCGCGGGGTGAGCCGAGCATGATGCCGCCGCCCTTCGGCCAGCCGAGTTCGGCGTGATCGACCCGGTCCCCCTCGCCGTACACCGCCTTCTCGTCGAACCCGAAGGCCTCGACGAGGAAGCGGATCGCGGCCCGCGCGTCGCGGTAGACGAGCGTGGGCCACACACAGGTGGTGTGCGTCGAAGTAGTCATGAGATCACCGTGCTCCGTCGTCGGGGTCGGGGTCTTGGACGAATGAGAAGGGGTCGATCTCCCGCCACCGCGACGGCGGGACTCCCGCGAGGTCGCGCCAGTCCCGCGCCATGTGGGCCTGGTCGTAGTAGCCGCACACCGCGGACACGTCGGCGAGGGTCGCCCCGGCGGCGCCCTTGAGCATCCGGTGCGAACGATCGAAGCGGGACAACCGCACCACGTCCTTGGGCGTCACGCCGTATTCCGCGACGAACCTGTTCACCAGATGTCTTCTGCTCCAGCCGACCTCGTGCGCGACGTCGGCGACCCGGACGCCGCCGCCGGCGACGAGCAGGCACCAGGCGCGGGTGAGATGCGGGTCGATCTCCGCCGGCTGGGCGCGGCGCGTGAGGATCTCGTCGAGGATCGCGAACCGCCCGTCCCAGCCGGGTTCGAGGGACAGCCGTTCCGTCAGCTCCCCCGCATCGGGACCGAGCAGGTCCTCGAGGCCGACGACCCACGCGCCCAGGGCGGCGGTGGGCACGCCCAGCAGCGCCCGGGCGCCGAGCGGGCTGAGGGCCAGCTGGACGCCGTGCTGGTTGCCGTCGTGCCGGATCGTCACCGGTGCCGTCGCGATGCCGCTGGCCAGAGTGTCGTACCGGCCGGGCGCCTGGTCGGGCGCTGCCTGGGCGGCGATGTCGAGGGGCTCGTCGATGGTCACGATCACCGTCAGGCAGGGCGAGGGCAGACCGAGGTGGATGCCGGGCTCGAACCCGGCCAGCCGGTAGCCGTCGTACCCCGAGACCAGCGCGCGCAACGACGCCGCCGGGCGCCGGAAGGCCCCGGACGACACCGCGGTATCGCTGTCGGCGACGCTCACGACACCAGCCTAGGCAACGGTGCCGACACCGGCCACGGCGTTCGCTCACCTACAGTCGGTGCCAGCACACTCGAAGCACTAGGCGAGACGGGAGCCCCGATGGCTGGCAATGGTGGACCGGTGGAGAAGGTACTGGTCTCGGTCCTCGACAACGGAAGCCGACTCCAGGCGCCCGCGGTCGCCAAGTACGTCGAATGGGTCCGGCGCTCGCACCCCGGTGAGTCGCCCGCGGAGATCGTCGAACGCATGGAGAAGATGTTCCTGCTCGCCGTGACGGGCAGCGGCAGCGCGGTCGGCGCCACCGCCGCCATTCCCGGCGTCGGCACCGTCGCGTCCATCGCGGCCGTCGGCGCCGAATCGGCGTTCTTCCTGGAAGCGGCGGCGCTGCTCACGCTCGCCGTCGCGTCGGTGCACGGCATCTCGGCCGCCGACCACCAGCAGCGGCGCGCACTGGTCCTCTCGGTGGCCCTCGGCGAATCGGGCATGGAAATCGTCCAGAAGGCGACGGGCGTGACGGCGAAGAACTGGGCAACCGCCATCACCAGCCGCATCCCCGGCCCCACGATGAAGGGCATGAACAGCACCCTGGTGCGCAAGTTCATCACCAAGTACGCCGCCCGCCGCAGCGCGCTGATCCTCGGCAAACTGGTGCCCGCCGGCATCGGCGCCGCCATCGGCGGCGCCGGCAACCGGGCCATCGGCAAGGGCGTCGTCAAGAATTCGCGGGAGGCATTCGGTCCCGCCCCGGCCCGCTGGCCGGACGAACTCCGCGCGATCGAAGCGTGACCTAGTGGGCGAAGTGCTGTTCCGTCGAATGCCCGCCGCCCTTCTCGGCGAGTTCGGCGCACACTTCCTCGATCGCCTCGGCGACGAGGGTCCCCAGGTCGGCGCTGAAGCCCTCGCGCACGACGATGCGCAGAACCGCCACGTCCTCCGCGTCGGCGGGCATCGTGTACGCGGGCACCTGCCAGCCCCGCGCCCGCATCTCGTGTGACACGTCGAAGACCGTGAACCCGGGGTCGCCGGCCAGTTCGAACGCCAGCACCGGTATGTCGGTCCCGTCCGTGATGAGGGTGAAGTGTTCGAGCTCGGCGATGCGCTTGCCGACCCGGACCGCGGTGTCGCGCAGCGTCTCCATGATCGACCGGTAGCCTTTCCGGCCGAGCCGCAGGAAGTTGTAGTACTGGCCCACCACCTGATTGCCGGGCCGCGAGAAGTTGAGGGTGAACGTCGGCATGTCGCCGCCCAGGTAGTTGACCCGGAACACCAGCCCCTCGGGAAGGTACTCGCGCTCACGCCACACCACGAACCCGATCCCCGGATACGTCAGCCCGTACTTGTGACCGCTCACGTTGATCGAGGCGACGCGCGGAACCCGGAAGTCCCACAACAACTCCGGTTGCAGGAAGGGGACGACGAAGCCACCGCTCGCCGCGTCCACGTGGATCGGGACGTCCGGGCCGCCGGACGCGGCGAGCGCGTCGAGAGCTGCCGCGATCTCGGCCACCGGCTCGAGTTCCCCGGTATAGGTGGTGCCCACGATCACGATCGCACCGATGGTGTTCTCGTCGACCGCGTCCCGCACCTGCTCCGGCGTGATGACGTAACGGCCCTTCTCCATCGGCAGGTACTTGGGCTCGACGTCGAAGTACCGGCAGAACTTCTCCCACACCACCTGGACGTTGCTGCCGAGCACCAGATTCGGCCGGGCCGTGTCCTTCCCCGCCGCCTCCCGCTTCGCCCGCCACCGCCACTTGAGCGCAAGCCCTCCGAGCATGACCGCCTCGCTGGAACCGATCGTCGAGACGCCGGTGGCGCTGGCCGGGTCGGTGGTCGACAGGTCGGGGGCATGGAAAAGATCGGCCACCATCGACACACAACGCGCCTCGATCGCCGCCGTCGCGGGGTACTCGTCCTTGTCGATCATGTTCTTGTCGAAAGTCTCGGCCATCAATTTGTCGGCCTCGGGATCCATCCACGTGGTGACGAACGTGGCCAGGTTCAACCGGGAACTGCCGTCGAGCATCAACTCGTCGTGGATGAACCGGTACGTGGCCTCGGGATCGGTCTCGTCGTCCGGCAACCGCAACGCCGGAAACGGGTCGATCGACAGGCGCCCGGTGTACGCGGGAGAAATGACGTCGCGGTGGTGATGATGATGGTGCTTGCTCATGTGCGTCCCCAATCGATTGGTTTCAGCAAGCGCCGTCGCGACGCCTGTACGTCAGTTGGTGAATCTCGGCACGGCAGCCCAGTAGGGTCGAAACAGTTCCATTCGATTGTGGCAGGGGAGGACGGGTTGACCACAGCAATCCCGGGAAGTTTCGCGGCGCCCATCGAGGTGCGGGGGCTGTCGAAGCGCTTCAAGAACGTCGACGCGGTCACGGACCTCGCCTTCACCGTGCCGCAGGGATCGATCACCGGATTCCTCGGGCCCAACGGCTCGGGCAAGACCACGACGCTGCGGATGATCCTCGGTCTCGTGAAGCCGACGTCCGGCACCTCCACGGTCGCCGGGGTCCCGATCCGATCGCTCGTCGACCCCGCGCGCACGGTCGGCGCCGTCCTCGACTCGCAGAGCCTGCACCCCAACCGGACGGCACTCGACCACTTGAAGGTGTACGCGTCCGCGATCCGCGTTCCGGACGCCCGCGCACGCCAGGTGCTCGCACTCGTCGGACTCGAAGACGTCGCGGGGCGCAAGGCCGGCGGTTTCTCCCTCGGCATGCGCCAGCGGCTGTCGCTGGCGACGGCGCTGCTCGGTGATCCGCGGATCCTGATCCTCGACGAACCCGCCAACGGACTCGACCCCGAGGGCATCGCCTGGCTGCGCGAGTTCCTGAAGGGCTTCGCCGCATCCGGTCGCACCGTGCTGATCTCGAGCCACATCCTCCGCGAGGTGGAGCAGACCGTCGACAATCTGGTGATCGTCAGCCGCGGCTCCCTCGTCTACCAGGGACGCATGGAGGAGTTGCGCAAGTCGCAGCAGAGCCGGTTGCTGGTCGCGTCGTCGAGCCCGGCCGCGCTGGCGACCGCCCTGGCCGCGAAGGGCGTCGTCGACGCCCGCTCGCTCGCCGACGGGCGCCTCGCCGTCGTCGGTGCGTCCCTCGAACTCGTCGAGTCCGTCGCCGCAGGAGCCGGGGTGACGATCTTCGGGGCCGTCGGCGATCACATCGACCTCGAGCAGCTCTTCCTGTCGATGACCGCGGGCCAGTACGTAGCCGGGGCGAGCCCCGCCGCGCCCTCGGGGTACGGCCCGCCGCCGACGTACGCTCCCCAGCCCGGGTACGCGCCGCCCGGCTACCCCGCGCAACCGGGGTATGCCCCGCCACCGGGCTACGGCCCACCACCCGCACACCCCCAGCAGGGTCCGATGTCCGGAGGTCCGCGATGACAACGCTGCTCACCGCGGAATTCCGCAAGGTCACCACACTGCGTTTCTGGTGGATGCTGGGTCTGGCACCGCTGATCGTCGGGATGTTCTCGAGCGCGATCACGCTTCCGGTGATGCGCGCGTTCACCGACGCGTTCGAGGCCGATCCGAACGAGGCCAACCTCGCCGCCACCCTGTTTGGGCTGGCCGTCGCCGTCGCCCTCGTCGTCCTGTTCGCCGCGCTCTTCGGGGCGGTCAACGTGGGCACGGAATTCCGGTACAAGACGCTCACCACCACGTTCCTCACCGCCCGCGGCCGGGACGGGGTGATCGGCGCCAAGCTCGCCGTCACCGCGGCGTTCGGCTTCTTCTACTGCCTCGTGGTGGAGGTGGTCAGCGTCGCCCTGCTGCTGACGTTCGGCGGTGACACCTTCGAACTGCGCGGATCCCTGTTCGCGATGCTCGGCGCCGCCCTGATCTGCGCGACGCTGTGGGCGCTCATCGGCGGCGGCGTGTCGATGCTCACCGGCTCGTCCGTCGGAAGCTGCATCGCCCTCGTCGTCTGGTACACCCTCGGCGAGATGATCCTCCGCTCGATCCTCAGCGGAATCGGCATCGGCTCCGTCGGCAGCATCCTCCCCGTGTCCGCCACGCTCGGGACGGTCGCCAACGCGGCCGCAGGCAACGAGATCGACTGGCTGACGCTCTGGCCTGCCGCACCCCTCGCCCTGCTCGTGTGGACCGCGGTCCTCGTCGCGGGCGGCTGGGCGCTCACCCGGCAGCGCGACATCACCTGACGCCGCGCCGATACCGGCCCTGTCGGTGCCCGGCGCTAACGTGGACCCAGTGGTAAGTGAGAGTGCGTCCGGTTCGGTGATCGAACGAGAACAGACGCTGGAGCGGGATCAGGCACGGCCGGGCTGGATTCGACGGCTGAGCGGTGAGTGCTGGGCACACCGCCGCGTCGCGCTCGGCGCGCTGACCGTGACGGTGATCGCCGCCGGCATCGACATCTCGTTCCCCCTCCTCACCAAGTACGCGGTCGACGCCGCCGGCTCGGGTCGCGCCACCGAGGTGATCGGCACCGCGGCGCTGCTCATCGCACTGCTCGCGTGCGTGCGGTTCGGCTGCCAGTTCGGCCGCCGGATGCTCGCGGGCAAGCTGTCCCTGGACGTCCAGCACGACCTGCGGCTGGGTCTGCTGGGCGCGCTGCAACGGCTCGACGGGCGGGGGCAGGACCAGATCCGCACCGGTCAGGTGGTGTCCCGGTCCATCACCGACCTCCAGTTGGTGCAGGGCCTGCTCGCGATGGTCCCGCTGTCGGCGGGTGCGCTGCTCCAGTTCGTCCTCGCCCTCGCGATCATGGCGTGGCTGTCGCCGCTGCTGACCGTCGTCGCGCTGGTGATCGTTCCCGCGGTCTGCCTCGTCGTCTACACGATGCGACCGAAGCTGTTCGCCGCCACCTGGTCGGCGCAGCAGCGGGCGGCCGACCTCGCGCAGCACGTCGAGGAGACCGTCACCGGTGTCCGCGTGGTCAAGGGCTTCGGCCAGGAACGCCGGGCCGTCGACCAACTCGAGGACCACAGCCGGGCGCTGTACGCCGAACGCCTGCGCGCCGCCCGGATCAACGCGCGATTCGCCCCGACCATGGCGGCGCTGCCCCAACTCGGCCTCGTCGGCGTCATCGCGATCGGCGGCTACCTCGCCCTGCACGGGACCATCACGATCGGCACGTTCCTCGCCTTCGCGACCTACGTCGCGACGATGACCGGCGTCACCCGCACCCTGTCGTCGGTGGTGATCATGGCCCAGCTGTCCAGGGCCGCCGTCGAGCGCGTGTACGAGGTGATCGACACCGAACCGGAGGTCGCGGACCCACCGCACCCCACCGCGCTGCCCGGCGGACCGCTCGGTGTGGATCTGCGCTCGGTGACGTTCGGGTTCGAATCGGAGCGCCACGTCCACCGCGGACTCGACCTACGGATCGCACCCGGCGAGACGGTCGCGGTGGTCGGTATGGCCGGCTCCGGTAAGACCGCGCTGTCGCTGCTGCTCCCCCGCTTCTATGCGCCGTCGTCGGGTTCGGTGTCCCTCACGTCCGGCGGCGAATCGTTCGACGTGTCCACCCTGAGCGCCGAGCAGTTGCGTGAAGCGGTCGGCCTCGTGTTCGACGAACCGTTCCTCTTCTCCGACACCATCGCGGCCAACATCGCACTCGGCAGGCCCGACGCCAGCGCCGAGGAGATCCGCGCCGCCGCCGCCATGGCCGCCGCCGACGAGTTCGTCTCCGCGTTGCCGGAGGGCTACGACACCGTGGTCGGCGAACGCGGTCTCACGCTGTCGGGCGGACAGCGACAGCGGATCGCGCTGGCACGCGCACTCCTCACCGACCCGCGAGTGCTGATCCTCGACGACGCCACGTCCGCCGTCGACGCCACCACCGAGGCGTCGATCTTCGAGGCACTGCGGGCCAACCGCGGCCGGACCGCGCTGATACTGGCGCATCGCCGCTCGACGCTGTCGCTCGCGGACCGCGTCGCCGTCCTCGACGGTGGACGGATCGTCGATTCCGGCACCGTCTCCGAACTCGACGAACGGTGCCCGCTCTTCCGCGCGCTGTTCACCTCCCCCGACAGCGCGGGCCCCATCGACGTCAGCGTCCCCGCACCGAGCGACCCGATGCCGTATCGGCGCATCCCGTCCGAGTCCGAGTTGTGGCCCGAGGACGCCGAGGAATGGGACGGACCCGTCACCACCGCCTCGTCCGGCCGCACCCCGGCCCCCGGCGCGGGACCCGGCGGACGGGCAGGCGGAGGACCGATGGCGGGAGCGCTGGGCAGCGTGGCCGCAACCCCAGAACTCCGGGACGCCGTGAATGCGCTGCCGCCGGCCGTCGAGAGCCCGGGCATCGAGACCCGGAACCTGCGGCTCCCCGAACCCGACTTCCGGCTGTCGCGGATCCTGCGGCCCGTCCGCGGTCTCCTCGTGGCCGTCGTCGTCTGCCTCGCGCTCGACGCGCTGGCGGGGATCGCGTTCCCGTCCATCGTCCGGTTCGCGATCGACCACGGTGTCGTCCCGCAGGACGCCGCGACGCTCTGGACCGCCGCGGGGGTGGGTGTCGCCCTCGTCGTCGCCGGCTGGCTCGTCGTCGCCCTGATGACGGTGCTCACCGCGCGAGCGGGCGAACGGGTGCTGTTCGGGTTGCGGGTGCGCAGCTACGCCCACCTGCAGCGGCTCGGGCTCGACTACTACGAGCGCGAACTGTCCGGCCGCATCATGACGCGGATGACCACCGACGTCGACGCGCTGTCCTCGTTCATCCAGACGGGGTTGTCCACCGCGGTGGTGAGCGTGCTGACCGTCCTCGGCATCTCCGTCGCCCTCGTCGTCACGAACGTCACGCTCGCACTGGTGGCGCTCGCCGTCATCCCGCCGCTCCTCGTCGCGACGCTGGTCTTCCGCCGGATCTCCTCGGTGGCGTACACGGTCTCGCGGGAACGGATCTCCCTCGTCAACGCCGACTTCCAGGAGAATGTCGCCGGGCTCCGCGCCGCCCAGGCCTACCGCCGCGAGGAGTTCGCCGCCCGCCGGTTCGCGGAGCGGGCCGACAGCTACCGGCGCAGCCGGATGCGGTCGCAGCGGGCGATCTCGTTGTACTTTCCGTTCATCGCGTTCCTCTCGGACCTCGCCCTGGCCGCCGTGGTGTTCGTCGGTGCACACCAGGTCGCGGGCGGCGACACGACCACCGGGACGCTCGTCGCCTTCGTGCTGTACCTCGGGCTGCTGTTCGGGCCCATCCAGCAGCTGTCGCAGGTGTTCGACGGATATCAGCAGGCCAGTGTGGGCCTGCTGAGGATCGGGGACCTGCTCCGCACACCCAGTTCCATCGAGCGCGCGACCTCGCGTGACGATCTCCAGCCGATCGACGGTCATCTGCGCGGAGAGCTGTGCCTGCGCGACGTCGGGTTCCGCTATCAGGGCGCGGACAGCGACGCCCTCACCGACATCGACCTGCACATCCCGGCAGGCACCACCGTCGCTCTCGTCGGCCGGACCGGTGCGGGCAAGTCGACCATCGTGAAACTGCTCGCCCGCTTCTACGACCCGACGTCGGGGGCTGTGCTCGTCGACGACGTGGACCTCCGCCGGTACCCACTCGGCGAGTACCGCGGACGGCTGGGCGTCGTCCCCCAGGAAGCCCACCTGTTCACCGGGACCGTCGCCACCAACATCGCGTACGGCCGCCCGGATGCGAGCCGCGCGGAGATCGAGGACGCGGCCCGCGCGGTCGGAGCACTGGGCACGATCGCCGAACTGCGGGGTGGGATGCATCACCCCATCGGCGAGCGCGGGCAGGGCCTGTCGGCGGGCCAGCGCCAGCTGATCGCGCTCGCCCGGGCCGAGCTGGTCGACCCCGATCTGCTGCTGCTCGACGAAGCGACCGCGACGCTCGATCCGGCCACCGAGCAGGTAGTTCTCGAGGCGAGCAGCCGTGTGACACGCACCCGCACGTCGGTGGTGGTGGCCCACCGGCTTGCCACCGCGGCCCGCGCAGATGTGATCCTCGTCATCGACAAGGGGCGGGTGGTGGAGACGGGATCGCACGCCACCCTGCGCTATGCCGGTGGCCACTATTCGGGACTGTGGGATGCGGCGGAGACCGGGGCGGGGAATAATCGCGGGGCGAGAACCGTCATCGATGGTGACCCCATCGGTTGGCCGTGAGACAGCTCACACGTGCAGGCCTGGCGATCTACACGTCACACGCGAGGGCTAGTCTCATGTATATGGCGCTCTGATCGGGTACCGAAATAGAAACGAGGCGAACACCTGCCGTGAGCAGCAGCTCTACATCCCAGTTCGGACAGAACCAGTGGCTGGTTGACGAAATGTACCAGCGCTTCCAGGACGATCCGTCGTCCGTGGACGCGAGTTGGCACGAATTCCTGACGGATTATTCTCCCGACGCAGCCGCCGCCAAGGCAGGCGCAGCCAACGGACACGGCACGAACGGCACCACCACCGCCGCACCTGCAGCCGCTCCCTCCGCCAAGGCTTCGGCTCCCCCTGTTTCCGAGTCCGCGACCGCACCCCAGCCTCAGACCAAGCCGGCCAACGGTGCCGCAGCCAAGACTGCACCCAACGGTGCAGCTCCGAAGGCTGCCGCCCCGAAGACCGAGGCCCCCAAGAAGGCCGCACCCGCAAAGGACGCCCCGGCGAAGGACGCGAAGGCGTCTGCCCCCGCGCCTGCCGCCGACGAGTCGAAGGTTCTCCGCGGCGCAGCTGCTGCCGTCGCGAAGAACATGTCGGCCTCGCTGGCCATTCCGACCGCCACCAGTGTTCGCGCCATCCCTGCGAAGCTGATGTTCGACAACCGGATCGTCATCAACAACCACCTCGCCCGTACCCGCGGCGGCAAGATCTCGTTCACGCACCTGCTGGGTTACGCGATCGTGCAGGCGGTCAAGGCGTTCCCGAACATGAACCGGCACTTCGCCGAGATCGACGGCAAGCCCAACGCGGTCACCCCCGCACACACCAACCTCGGCCTGGCCATCGACCTGCCGGGCAAGGACGGCAACCGATCCCTCGTCGTCGCCGCGATCAAGAACACCGACACCCACAACTTCACGCAGTTCTACAGCGCCTACGAGGACATCGTCCGGCGCGCGCGTGACGGCAAGCTCACCGCCGAGGACTTCTCGGGTGTCACGATCTCGCTCACCAACCCCGGCGGCATCGGCACCGTGCACTCCGTGCCGCGCCTGATGAACGGCCAAGGCGCCATCATCGGTGCCGGCGCCATGGAGTACCCGGCGGAGTTCCAGGGTTCGAGCGACGAGAAGATCGCCGAGATGGGCGTCGGCAAGCTCATGACGCTGACCTCGACGTACGACCACCGCATCATCCAGGGCGCGGAGTCCGGCGACTTCCTTCGGACCATCCACAAGCTGCTGATCAGCGACGAGTTCTACGACGAGATCTTCCACTCGCTGCACATTCCGTACGAGCCGGTCCGCTGGCGCCAGGACGTCTCCGAAGGCGCGGTCGACAAGAACACCCGCGTCCTCGAACTGATCGCGGCGTACCGCAACCGCGGCCACCTGATGGCCGACACGGACCCGTTGCAGTTCGTCAAGGACAAGTTCAAGAGCCACCCCGACCTGGACGTCACGACGCACGACCTGACGCTGTGGGACCTCGACCGCGAATTCAAGGTCGGCGGATTCCACGCCCAGGAGAAGATGAAGCTGCGCGACGTGCTCAGCGTGCTGCGCGACGCGTACTGCCGCCACGTCGGTGTCGAGTACACGCACATCCTGGAACCGGAGCAGCAGCAGTGGCTGCAGGACCGGGTCGAGGCGCACCACGTCAAGCCCACGGTCGCTCAGCAGAAGTACATCCTGAGCAAGCTCAACGCCGCCGAGGCGTTCGAGACGTTCCTGCAGACCAAGTACGTCGGCCAGAAGCGCTTCTCGCTCGAGGGCGCCGAGTCCGTCATCCCGATGATGGACGCCGTCATCGACCAGGCCGCCGAGCACCAGCTCGACGAGGTCGTCATCGGCATGCCGCACCGTGGTCGCCTCAACGTTCTCGCGAACATCGTCGGCAAGCCGTACTCGAAGATCTTCACGGAGTTCGAGGGCAACATGAACCCGGCGGCCGCTCACGGCTCCGGCGACGTGAAGTACCACCTCGGTGCCGAGGGCACGTACATCCAGATGTTCGGCGACAACGACATCACCGTGTCGCTGACGGCCAACCCGTCGCACCTCGAGGCTGTCGACCCGGTCCTCGAGGGCCTGGTCCGCGCGAAGCAGGACATCCTCGACAAGGGTGAGGACGGCTTCACCGTCCTGCCGCTGATGCTGCACGGCGACGCCGCGTTCGCCGGTCAGGGTGTCGTGGCCGAGACGTTGAACCTGGCGCTGCTGCGCGGATACCGCACCGGCGGCACCGTGCACATCGTGGTCAACAACCAGGTCGGTTTCACCACCGCCCCGGAGCACTCCCGTTCGTCGGAGTACTGCACCGACGTCGCGAAGATGATCGGCGCGCCGATCTTCCACGTGAACGGCGACGACCCCGAGGCCTGTGTCTGGGTCGCCCAGCTCGCTGTCGACTTCCGGGAGAAGTTCCAGAAGGACGTCGTCATCGACATGATCTGCTACCGCCGTCGCGGTCACAACGAGGGCGACGACCCGTCGATGACGCAGCCGGCGATGTACGACGTGATCGACACCAAGCGCAGCGTCCGCAAGAGCTACACCGAATCCCTGATCGGCCGCGGCGACATCTCGCTGAAGGAAGCCGAAGACGCCCTGCGCGACTACCAGGGCCAGCTGGAGCGGGTGTTCAACGAGGTTCGCGAACTCGAGAAGTACACGCCGGAGCCCAGTGAGTCGGTCGAGCTCGACCAGGTCCTGCCGACGAAGCTGAAGACGTCGGTCGACGAGTCGGTGCTCGAGCGGATCGGCGACGCGTTCGTCAACGTTCCCGAGGGCTTCACCGTGCACCCGCGCGTCAAGCCGGTCATCGACAAGCGCCGCGAAATGTCGCGCGAGGGCAAGATCGACTGGGCCTTCGCCGAGCTGCTCGCGTTCGGTTCGCTGGTCGACCAGGGCAAGATGGTTCGCCTGTCCGGCCAGGACTCGAAGCGCGGCACGTTCACGCAGCGTCACTCGGTCCTCATCGACCGCAAGACGGGCGCCGAGTACATCCCCCTGCAGAACCTGGGCAGCGAGAACCCCGGCAAGTTCCTGGTCTACGACTCCGCGCTCAGCGAGTTCGCCGCCGTCGGCTTCGAGTACGGCTACTCCGTGGGCAACCCGGACGCGCTCGTGCTGTGGGAGGCGCAGTTCGGTGACTTCGTCAACGGTGCGCAGTCGATCATCGACGAGTTCATCTCGTCCGGTGAGGCCAAGTGGGGCCAGCTGTCCGACGTCGTGCTGCTGCTGCCGCACGGCCACGAGGGTCAGGGTCCCGACCACACGTCCGGTCGTATCGAGCGCTTCCTGCAGTTGTGCGCCGAGGGTTCGATGACCGTGGCCGTGCCGTCCACCCCGGCCAGCTACTTCCACCTGCTGCGTCGTCACTCGCTCGACGGAATCCGCCGCCCGCTGGTCGTCTTCACACCGAAGTCGATGCTGCGCAACAAGGCCGCGGTCTCCGACGTCGAGGACTTCACCACCGGCAAGTTCCGGTCGGTGTTCGAGGAGCCCACGTACGAGACGGGCAACGCCGAACGCGACAAGGTTCGTCGTGTCCTCCTCGTCAGCGGCAAGCTGTACTGGGAGCTCCTGGCGAAGAAGCAGAAGGACAACCGCGAGGACATCGCGATCGTCCGCATCGAGCAGCTGTACCCGGTTCCGAGCCGTCGTCTCCGCGAGACGCTGGACCGCTACCCGAACGCCACCGAGTTCCGGTGGGTTCAGGAAGAGCCGGCGAACCAGGGTGCGTGGCCGTTCTTCGGTCTCGCTCTGCCCGAGTTGCTGCCCGACAAGCTGTCCGGAATCAAGCGCATCTCGCGTCGTTCGATGTCGGCACCGTCCTCGGGTTCGAGCAAGGTGCACGCTGTGGAACAGCAAGAGATCATCGATGAGGCCTTCGGCTGAAGAGCTGATTGACTGATCTGCCATCGAGCCGGGTCGAGTTCACTCCGCGGAGTGAACTCGACCCGGCTTCGTGGTTTCTGGACCTGTAGCCCGATCCCGCCTACCACCGGGCCAGACGCACCACTTCTCTGCACACGGTCGACTTTTCGCGCCCGAAAACGGGGGCGGCTACTCAGAAGGAGTGCGTCCGCTTCGGCGTCGGGGTATTGGCGGTGTCAGGTCGTCGTGGCCGACACGAGTGCGGCGGCGATCTCGGGTGCGGCGGCGATGGCCAGCGCGGGCAGGGCCTGGACGTTGAGTTCGATCAGTTCTTCGCGGGTCAGGTGGGGGTCGCGCAGCCAGGTGATCGTGACTTCCTCGACGTAGGCGATCCAGCCCCGGACGGCGAGGTCGACCGCGCGGGTGGGCTCGATGCCGATCGCGGGCAGTTGTTCGAGGGTCCGTTCGGACATCACGGCGCGGGTCTGCTCGAAGACGGCCCGCATGTCCGGGTCCCCGCTCGCCGTTCCCCGCAGGAGCGAGACGTACGTGCCCCGGTTCTCGGTGACGTAGTCGACGTACGACGCGAGCACCGAGCGCAGGATCTGCATCGGATCGCGCGCTTCCTCGACGTACGGGTCGGGGGCGGTGCGGGCGAGCATCTCGCTGCTGGTGTGCCGGACGATCTCGAGATGGAAGTCGTGCTTCGACGCGAAGTAGTGGAACAGCAGGCCGCGGGAAACACCGGCCTGATCTGCGATGTCCTCGACGGAGATCTGCTCGAGCGGGCGCTGCGCCAGCATCTTGGCGCCGAGGTCGATCAGTTGCGCGCGCCGTTGTTCGGGGCTGAGACGGGTCCGCTTCACAACGTCCATGAGACAAGACTACTGAATGAAGGTCAATAGGCTATTGACTGCCCCTCAATAGCGTCCTATGGTTTCTTACATGAGTCTCCCCGTCACAGATACTTACGCCCCCACCGCAGGTGTCCGCCACGTCGACACACTGATCATCGGCAGCGGGTTCGCCGGCCTCGGCGCGGCGATCAAGCTGACCCAGGCAGGCAAGACCGACTTCCTCGTCCTCGAGCGCGGCAACGAGGTCGGTGGTACCTGGCGGGACAACACCTACCCCGGTGCGGCGTGCGACGTGCCCTCGCACCTGTACTCCTACTCGTTCGCGCTGAACCCGGAGTGGACCCGGTCGTTCTCGACGCAGCCCGAGATCCAGAAGTACATCCAGTCGGTGGCGGACAAGTACAAGGTGCGCGACAAGCACCTCTTCGGCTGTGACGTGCAGTCCGCCCATTGGAACGAGTCGACCACTCGCTGGGAGGTCAGCACCACCAAGGGGAACTTCGTCGCGAGGGTGGTCGTCTCCGCGGTCGGCGCACTGTGCGAGCCGTCGCTCCCCGACATCAAGGGCATCGAAGGCTTCGAGGGCGAGATCTTCCACTCCGCCCGCTGGAACCACGACGCCGACCTGACCGGTAAGCGCGTCGCCGTCATCGGCACCGGCGCCTCGGCCATCCAGATCGTGCCCGCCATCGGCAAGAAGGTGTCGCACCTCGACGTGTACCAGCGCACGGCGCCGTGGATCCTGCCCCGGGCGGACCGCGAGTACACGACGCTCGAGCACACCGCGTTCAAATACCTCCCCGGCTTCCAGAAGCTGTGCCGTGCGGGCATCTACTGGATGCGCGAGAGCCAGGTCGTCGGACTCGCGAAGGCCCCCGTTTTCATGAAGCCGCTGCAGTTCGCGGCCGAGCGCCACCTGCGCCGTCAGATCAAGGACAAGAATCTGCGCAAGAAGGTGACCCCGAACTTCCAGATCGGCTGCAAGCGCATGCTCATCTCGAACAACTACTACCCCACCCTCGCGCAGGACAACGTCGACCTGGTGACCGACGGCATCGCCGAGGTCACGGCCAACTCGGTGGTCTCGAAGGACGGCACCGTCCGCGAGGTCGACGCCATCGTCGTCGCCACCGGTTTCCACGTCACCGACTCCCCCACGTTCGAGGGCATCTTCGGCAAGGACGGCCGCTCGCTCGCCGCGGTCTTCGACGAGGGCGGACAGCGGGGCTACAAGGGCGCCGCCATCGCCAACTTCCCCAACATGTTCTTCCTGGTCGGCCCGAACACGGGTCTGGGCCACACCTCGATGGTCTTCATGATCGAGTCGCAGCTCAACTACCTCGTCGACGCACTGCAGACGATCGACAAGTACGGGATCGGCAAGATCGAGGTCCGTCAGGACGCCCAGGACCGGTACAACGCCGACCTCCAGGAGAAGCTGTCGCACAGCGTCTGGAACAACGGCGGGTGCGCGAGCTGGTACCTCGACAAGCACGGCAACAACACCACCCTGTGGCCGGGCTTCACGTTCCAGTTCCGGAACGAGACCAGGCGCTTCGATCTCACCGCGTACGACAGCGTGGCCACCGCCGATCTGCCTGCGCCCGTACACGTGAACGGCAAGACCCCCGGATCCGCCGCCATCCCGGCGCAGATCGACCTCGACGACGACAAGGTGACAGCACAGTGAGCGAGTTCGCAGGCAAGGTAGTCGTGATCACCGGAGCCGGCTCCGGCATCGGCAGGGCGCTCGCCCTCGACCTGGCGCGCCGCGGTGCCCGGCTGGCGATCTCGGACATGGACACCGTCGGACTCGCCGAGACCGCACGTCAGGCGGAGGCACTGGGCGCCGAGGTCAAGTCCGATCACCTGGACGTCACCCAGCGCGAGGCGGTGCTCGCGTACGCCGATGAGGTGCGGGCCCACTTCGGCAAGATCAACCAGGTGTACAACAACGCCGGCATCGCCTACCACGGTGAGTTCGAGAAGTCCGAGTTCAAGGACATCGAGAAGATCATGGACGTGGACTTCTGGGGAGTCGTCAACGGCACCAAGGCGTTCCTGCCGCATCTCATCGCGTCGGGCGACGGCCACGTCGTGAACGTCTCGAGCCTGTTCGGCCTGCTGTCCATGCCCGGCCAGAGCGCATACAACTCGGCGAAGTTCGCGGTGCGCGGGTTCACCGAGTCGCTGCGCCAGGAGATGCTGATCGCCAAGCACCCCGTGAAGGTGACGTGCGTGCATCCCGGCGGCATCAAGACGGCCATCGCCCGCAACGCCACCGCGGGACCGGGCGAGGACCTCGACACGTTCGCGAAGTTCTTCGACCAGAAGCTGGCACGCACCACCCCGGAGGCGGCGGCCGAGACCATCCTGACCGGCGTCCGCAAGGGCAAGGCGCGCGTGCTGATCGGCGCCGACGCCAAGTTCCTCGACGCCTGGGTGCGGCTCGTCGGGCCGAGCTACCAGCGGGTGGTCGCCTTCGTCGCCGGACGCGTCCTCCCCAAGTCGAACTGAGGTACCGATGAGCTTCCACCTGCCGCTGCCGGTCGTCGCGACGGCGCTCCGGCCGTTCTACCGCCTCAGCCTCAACGCACGGCTTCCGTACTCGGTGCAGCGGACCCTTCTCGACGTGGGTGCTCCGTTGCAGCAGGTGCCCGCCGGTGCGGTCGTGCGCCCGACCGTCCTGGCCGGGCGGCCCGCGGAGCGGATCACGGTGGGAGCCACCGAACGCCGGACCGCCGTCCTCTACCTGCACGGCGGTGCGTACACGATCGGTTCGCTCGCCACCCACCGATCGCTGGCCGCTCACATCGCCCGGGAATCGGGCAGCGTCGTGTATACCCTCGACTACCGGCTGGCTCCGGAACATCCGTTCCCGGCGGGGCTCGAGGACGCGGTCGCCGCGTACATGGAGCTGAACACCGAACATGGTTACGAGACAGAACAACTCGCCGTCGCGGGCGATTCTGCGGGCGGTGGCCTGACCGTCGCCACCGCACGCTGCCTGATCGACCGGCACGGCGTGACCCCGGCGGCGTTGGCACTGATCTCCCCGTGGGTCGATCCCGGCCGGCGTGACACGTCCCGGGACCGGGATCTCGTCGTCAACACGGCGTGGTCGTTCGACGCCGCCGAGAAGTATCTGGGCAACGGCGACGCGCGGGATCCGGGTTACGCACCGTTGCAGGGAAACCTGGCGGGACTGCCACCGACGTTGATCCACGTCGGAGTGGACGAGGTACTCTACCCGCAGATCATGGAGTTCGTCGACAAGCTGAACGAGTCGAGCGTGGACGTCACGCTCACCGAATACGCCCGGCTGTGGCATGTCGCCCACCTGCAGGCGTCCCTGGTCCGCGAGGCCGCGGACGCGGTCGCGGAACTCGGGGCGTTCCTGAGTTCACAGATGAGCGTCCAGCCACACCCGCGCCACGTCGGCTGAATCGGCACCACCGCGGACCTGGCCGATCATGTCGGCCAGGTCCGCGGTCGTCAGTTCACCCGCCACCACGTTCAACGCCTTCAGCTGGGCTTCGCTCAGGGTCCCGATCCGGAACAGCGGCACCACGTTCTGCGCGGTGAACACGTGTTCGTCGTCGGACAGCAGCACCAGATCCGCGTCCGCGACGTCGGGCGACGCAGTGGTCACCCCGGCCACCACTGCTCCGCCTGCCGGCGCCGGCACGGCGAGTTCGCCGACCGCGGCGGCGTCGTCGGCCACTCTCGTCGTCTGCGCGAACGCGCAACCGGTGAGGCCGGCGAGAGCGTCGGCCTCGAAGGCCGGGGCGAGGACGGCCGTGCTCGTTCCGCACGCGGGAACGAGGTCGTCCAGCGTGGTGAGACCGAGCTGTTCGGATGCCTGCGGAGTCACCGCCAGCGCCGACCTGTCCTCGGCGGCGGCGAAGTCGGAGATCGAAAGCCCCTGCGGCAGAGCCTTGCTCAACGCCTCGAACACGTCGTCCTGCTCGGTTTCCGTCGAGCCGGGGTCGTAATAGCGCAGCAGGCGACCGGTGAACTCCGGTACCAGCGTGACGCTCCCGGCGTCGAGTTGCCCGAGATAGGCGGTCCGATCACCGAGGCCACCGTCGGTGGTGACCGGCGCGCCCGTCGAACGCAGGGCACCCGCATAGATTTCGGCCAGGATGCGGCTCTCCGCATCGTCACCCGCACCCACCACGATCTCGCCCGGCCCCTGCCCCACGGAACCGTCGAGGGTGGTGTCGGCACCTGCGCATCCCGACGCCAGCCCCGCGACGAGAAGCAGCGCGGACGCGGCGGTCAGTGCGCGGGACCACGCCGCCGGGCGGTGCCTGCGGCGGGCCGATTGGTCTGTGCGTGTGTGTGCCACGTCGCGCCTTTCGTTTACCTCGAGCCGGCCGAAAACCGTGCTCTGTCCGCCCCTATCGTTACACTGGCCAACCGATGGCGCGGACACGCGTCCACCGGCTTTCGGTCGGCAGGTCCGGCGCCGGTGACAACGGGAAGGACGCTCATGCGCACCTCACGAATTCTCTCGGGCTTCACCCGCCGCTCCGTGGGCAGTATCGCTCTCGCGACGGTCGCCGTCGTGTCACTCGCGGCGTGTGGCGGCGGCGGATCCGACCCCCTGTCCGGCGGCGGCGAGGGCTCCGGCGACGACCCGAACGCGATCATCGTGGGATCGGCGAACTTCCCCGAATCGGAGACGGTCGCGAACATCTACACCGAGGTGCTCCGCGCCAACGGGTTCGACGTGACGACGAAGTTCAACATCGGCTCTCGCGAGGCCTACATTCCCGCGCTGAAGGACGGGTCGATCGACGTCATCCCCGATTACACGGGCAACCTCCTGCAGTATCTCGACCCTGATGCCACCGCCACCAGCGCAGCCGACGTCGATGCGGCGCTGCCCGCCGCGCTGGGCTCGGAACTGACGATCACCACCCCGGCCCCCGCGGAGGACAAGGACGCCGTCGTCGTCACGAAGGAGACGGCGGAGCGCTGGAA
This sequence comes from Rhodococcus sp. USK10, assembly GCF_019378875.1. Classification (NCBI taxonomy): domain Bacteria; kingdom Bacillati; phylum Actinomycetota; class Actinomycetes; order Mycobacteriales; family Nocardiaceae; genus Rhodococcus; species Rhodococcus sp. USK10. The sequence goes on along the minus strand of NZ_CP076048.1, from coordinate 7,292,615 downwards.
CCTCGCCTCTATCGCGGATCTGGCGGCGCACTCGAACGAGGTGAAGTTCGGCGCACCGGCCGAATTCCAGGAACGTCCCGGTGGCCTGCCCGGCCTGAAGGCCAAGTACGGCCTCGACATCACGCCCGACAACTTCGTCCCGATCGCCGACGGCGGAGGGCCGGCGACGGTGGACGCCCTCGCGTCGGGACAGATCACGGCCGCCGACATCTTCACCACGTCCCCGGCGATCGCACAGAACGGTTTCGTGGCGCTCGCGGACCCGCTGAACAACTTCGCGGCCCAGAACGTCGTCCCGGTGTTGCGCACCACCAAGTCCTCCGACAAGCTGACCCGCGCCCTCGACGCGCTGTCCGCGAAGCTGACCACCGAAGAGCTTGTCGCGCTCAACAATTCCGTCTCGGGTGATGCGAAGACCGAGCCGGCGGCGGCCGCGAAGCAGTGGGTGACGGACCAGGGGCTCGACAAGCCGGTCTCGTGAGGAGCCTGCCGTGATCACGTTCTCGGGAGTCACCAAGCAGTACCCGGACGGCACGACGGCGGTGGACGGCCTCGACCTGCAGATCGAGGCCGAATCGTTCACGGTCTTCGTGGGGCCGTCCGGCTGCGGCAAGACCACGTCGATGCGGATGATCAACCGGATGATCACCCCGACCGCGGGCACGATCACCGTCGACGGCCGCGACATAGCCCGGACCGACGCGGTGAAGCTTCGCCTCGGCATCGGGTACGTCATCCAGAGCGCGGGACTGTTGCCGCACCGCACGGTGGTCGACAACGTCGCGACCGTCCCGGTGCTGCGCGGCGACTCGAGGCGCAACGCCCGCAAGGCCGCGCTGGCGGTACTCGAACGCGTCGGACTCGACCCGGCGCTGGCGTCCCGCTATCCCGGTCAGCTCTCCGGCGGCCAGCAACAACGCGTCGGGGTCGCCCGGGCGCTGGCCGCCGATCCGCCGATCCTGCTGATGGACGAACCGTTCAGCGCCGTCGATCCTGTTGTCCGCGAAGATCTGCAGGCCGAGATGCAGCGACTGCAGGCCGAAATGCGCAAGACGATCGTGTTCGTCACCCACGACATCGACGAGGCCGTCAAACTCGGTGACCGGGTGGCGGTCTTCGGGCCGGGCGGCCGGTTGCAGCAGTACGACGCACCCGACACGGTGCTGTCCGCGCCTGCCACCGATTTCGTCGCCTCGTTCGTGGGTCGCGACCGCGGGTACCGCGGGCTGTCGTTCCGGGCGGCGGATCAGGTTCCGCTGCACACCCTGCGGACGGCGACCGAGAACGAATTGCCCGGGCTGCGGCTCGAACAGGGTGAATGGGTCCTCGTCGTCACCGAGGCGGGCGTGCCGCGGGGGTGGATCGACGTCACCGGCGTCGAGGGCGTGCGGGCCGGCCGGCCTCTCTCCGAATGCACTGCGGCGGGCGGATCGCTCTTCACCCCCGGCGCCGATCTGCGGCAGGCGCTGGACGCGGCGATCTCCTCGCCGTCGGGCATCGGGGTGGCCGTCGACGCGGACGGCGCGGTGTCGGGCGGCATCCTCGGCTCCGAGGTGATCGCGAAGCTTGCCGAGCAACGGGCGGCGGAGGACCGCGCGCGGGGTGAGCACTACTTCACTGCCCAGCAGGCGACCCCGGACGGGCCGTGATCGCGTGCGCTGGCTCATCGACAACTTCTCGGTCGTCGTCGACCTGACGAAGACCCATCTCTATCTCGCGCTGGTTCCGCTGCTGATCGGGTTGCTCATCGCGGTCCCGGTGGGGACGGCGATCCGGGGTGCTTCGTGGCTGCGGAAGATCACGCTGATCGTGGCGGGCATCGCGTTCACGATCCCGTCGCTGGCGCTGTTCGTGACGATCCCCTCCGTCTTCGGACTGCAGATCCTGGACCCGCTCAATGTGGTGATCGCGCTGACGATCTACTCCACCGCACTGCTCATCCGCGCCGTGCCGGAGGCGCTCGACTCCGTTCCCGCAGACGTCGTCGACTCCGCCACCGCGATGGGTTTCACCCGCCTCCGCCGGGCGCTGACGGTCGAATTGCCGCTCGCACTGCCCGTTCTCATCGCGAACGTCCGGGTGGTGGCGGTGACCAACATCTCGCTGGTGTCGGTGGGTTCGCTGATCGGGATCGGCGGCCTCGGCACCCTGTTCACGCAGGGCTACCAGCGTGACTATCCCGACCAGATCCTGGCGGGGATCATCTCGATCGTCGTGCTGGCCCTCGCGTTCGACCTGCTGCTGTTCCTCGTCGGCCGGGCACTGACACCGTGGACCCGGCAGCAGAAGGTGCGGCGCGCACCGCTGGTCGCGGGACAATCGACGACCCCGGCGCCGGAGGAGGCTTCGTGAACATCTTCGGCGGCGCCTGGGACTACATCGTCGACCCGGGTAACTGGTCGGGCAGCACCGGAATCGGCACCCGCATCCTCGAACACCTCTGGTACAGCTTTCTGGCGGTCGCACTGTCCGCGGTGGTGGCGGTGCCGATCGGTCTGATCATCGGACATCTGCGCAAGGGTGACGTGGTCGTGGTCGGTCTCGTCAACGCGCTGCGGTCGCTGCCGACGCTGGGCCTGCTGACGTTCCTGGTGCTCCTGCTCGGGCTGGGTCTGATCCCGCCGATACTGGCCCTGGTGATCCTCGGGATCCCGCCGGTCCTCGCGGGCACGTATGCGGGTGTCGCGAACGTCGACCGGACGGTGGTGGACGCCGCCCGCGCGATGGGGATGACCGAATGGCAGGTCCTCACGCGGGTCGAGGCCCCGAATGCGCTGCCGCTCATGCTCGGCGGGCTGCGAAACGCCACCCTGCAGATCATCGCCACCGCAACGGTCGCCGCGTACGTCAATCTCGGCGGCCTGGGCCGCTACATCTTCGACGGACTGGCCCTGCGCCAGTACGACCGGGTGCTCGTCGGTGCCCTGCTGGTGACGATTCTCGCTCTCGTCGTGGACGGGTTGCTCGCGCTCGCGGTGTGGGCATCCGTTCCGGGAACCGGCCGCCTGCGGCGGAACCCGAGCGCCGGGCAGATCGTGGAGCGCGCGTCGTAAAGAGTTCTCCCACAACGGCGAACACCCCGACACCGAAACCGTGGGTGCGGGTTCCGGATCGGGGTGTTCGACGGATTCTCGCTAGTCGGTGACGCCTTCTGCGCGAGCAGCGGCGGCGACTGCCTCCGCGACAGCGGGGGCGACGCGAGGATCGAGCGGGCTGGGAACGATCTTGTCTACAGCCAGCTCGTCACCGACGACCGAGAGGATTGCCTCGGCGGCGGCGAGTTTCATGCCTTCGGTGATGCGGCGGGCGCCGGCGTCGAGCGCGCCCTTGAACACACCGGGGAAGGCGAGCACATTGTTGATCTGGTTCGGGAAGTCCGAGCGCCCGGTCGCGACGATCGCCGCGTGCTTGCGGGCGACGTCCGGGTGGATCTCCGGGTCCGGGTTCGACAGTGCGAACACGATGGAGTTCTCCGCCATGGTCGCGATGAGCTCCTCCGGGACGGTGCCCGCGGACACGCCGAGGAACACATCTGCACCGTTGAGTGCTTCGACGACACCGCCGCGGCGACCGGCCGGGTTGGTGCGCGCGGCGAGGTCGACCTTGATCTCGTTGAGGTCGGTGCGGTCGGCCGAGACGATGCCCTTCGAGTCCAGCACCGTCACGTCCGCAATCCCGGCGGCGAGCAGGATGTTCGCGCACGCGACACCGGCGGCGCCGGCACCGGAGATGACGACCCGCAGGTCGTGGAGGTCGCGGTCCTGGACCTTGACCGCGCCCTTGAGGGCGGCGAGGACGACGATGGCGGTGCCGTGCTGGTCGTCGTGCATGACCGGGCAGTCCAGGGCCTCGATGACGCGCTTCTCGATCTCGAAGCAGCGGGGTGCGGAGATGTCTTCGAGGTTGACGGCGCCGAAGCTGGGGCGCAGCCGGATCAGGGTTTCGACGATCTCGTCGGGGTCCTTGGTGTCGAGGACCAGCGGGATCGAGTTCAACCCGGCGAAGTTCTTGAACAGGGCCGACTTGCCCTCCATGACGGGAAGGGACGCGCGGGGGCCGATGTCACCGAGGCCGAGCACCGCGGAGCCGTCGGAGACGACGACCACGAGGCGGTTGGTCCAGGTGTAGCGGTCGGCGAGGGTCTCGTCGGCGTGGATGGCGCGGGAGACCTGCGCGACACCGGGCGTGTATGCGATGGACAGGGCGCGCTGCGAATCGAGGGGAGCGGTGGTCTCTACCGAGAGCTTTCCCCCGATGTGGCCGGCGAAGATCTCCTCGTCGGTCAGTTCGACCTTCTGCGGTGTGGTGGGTTCGGACACGATGGACACGATGACACTCCTGATAAGTCCAGGCTCACTCGGGGCCGGGTTACTGAGAAGTAACCGTAGGGATCGGCGCTGATCCTCACAGTTACTCCACGAACGACAACTGGGGTGAAGCTTCCGGGGTGCGCGATCACGATGGCCGCAGAACGTCCGAAGCGTCATGGCACTGGGCGGGTGAGCCCCTGGCAACGCTGCCATAAAACCCCCGCCGAAGGGCGGTGGCGCCGACGTCGGAGTGGTGCTAAGTCTGGCACGAATATCGATGCACAATCAAATTGCCACGACAGTCAGATGTCTCACGTTTTCGGGCCTCTACCTGTGAGAACAAGTTACCGGCGGGTCACTGTGAGAGCCGGTTTCACGTATCGGGCCGAGCGTCGCTCATCCCCACCACTGGGTGGCCAGCAGAAGCGCCGCCGCCGCGAGGACGGCCACGGACGCGACCACGGCGGCGAGTCCGTCGCGGCGGTCCGCAATTCGCTGCGCCACGATCACGAACACGGACGCGACCACGTGCGCGGTGATCGAGATCGCCCCGGGCCCGGGGAAGCCCCGGCCGCCGCCGACGTAGGCGGAGCCGATCACGACGAGACAGAGGATCACCACGCCGGCGGCGACGGCCCCGCTGAAAGCGCGCAGCGCGCGGACCGGGAGCGGACTGCGCCGCGGTTCGGTGGCCGCCACCGTCCTCGGGACGGCGGGACCGTACGGGTCGTACCGCTCGGACTCGTGCGTGTTCATGCCGAGACCACCTGCACCCCTGATGCTTTCGACACGAGGGTGTCGAACTCGTCGGCGTCCGTCGTGAACTCGCCGAGCCGGATGGCCTTGTTCGTTCCGTGATAGTCGGAGGAGCCGGTGACGACCAGACCGAGCTCGTCGGCGAGGGCCTGCAGCACCCGCGAATCTTCCGGCGAGTGATCGGGGTGATGAACCTCGACCCCGTGCAGACCGGCTCCCGCCAGGTCGCGAACGTGATCGAGCGACAGCAGCCGCCCCCTCGTGCGGGCCCGGCCGTGAGCGAGGACGCTCACTCCCCCGGCCTCCGCCACCAGTTGCACGGCCTCGTCGAGCGGGGTGTCCGATTTGTCGACGAAGTACCGGCCGCGCGGGGCCAGCAGGTCCACGAACGCTTCACCGATGCTGCCGACCACGCCGGCGCGCATGAGGGCCCTCGCCAGGTGCGGGCGCCCGGCCGCCGGTCCCGCTTCCGCGAGCACCTCGTCGGCGTCGATGGGGAGGCCGTCCTCCATCATCAACTCGGCCATGGCGCGGATCCGGACGATGCGCTCGTTCCGCAGGCGTTCCCGTTCCCGTGCGAACGCCGCGTGAGCGGGATCGAACAGGTAGGCGAGAAGGTGCACCGCGACCGGGCGTCCGTCCTCACCCCGACCCTCGCAGGACATCTCCATGCCCCGCACCAGGGCGAGCCCCGGAGGCAGCGCCGCGACCGCCTCGGCCCACCCCGCGGTCGTGTCGTGATCGGTGATCGCCACGATGTCGAGTTCCGCCGCGCCCGCGGCGCGCACCAGGTCCGCCGGGCTGTCGGTCCCGTCGGAGGCCGTCGAATGGGTGTGGAGATCGATGAGCACCAGACCAGTCTGTCAGGTGTCGCCGCACCGGGTCCGAGCGTGCGGCCCGGAAGCCTGGCGTGTCGTGCGACGCCGCCCGGCCCGAACCCGGCGCTGACGTACGATTCACCGGCAGCGTTTCCGACTCGACGGTGAAGGAGGGCCCCGTGCCGTCTGTGCCCTCGCTCCCCCGGCGCGGCAGCGACAAGGACCAGCGCGACGGCGACAAGGACCCGGGTTCCCGGATCCGCATCCCGACCGCGCGGGCCATCGTGGACTGCGGGGTGTACGTCGACGGCACGAGGCTCCCCGGCAAGTACACGCACCAGGCGGCGATGGCCGAGGTCCGCAAACAGGGTCAGGGGTTCGTGTGGGTCGGGCTGCTCGCCCCCGACGAGGGGCAGATGGAGAGCGTGGCCGAGACGTTCGGGCTGCACGAACTGATGGTCGAGGACGCCGTCCACGCCCACCAGCGGCCGAAGCTCGAACGCTACGACGACGTGCTGTTCCTGGTGCTGCGGACGGTCAACTATGTGCCGCACGAGTCGGTGGCCACTGCCAGCGAGATCGTCGAGACCGGCGAGATCATGGTGTTCGTGGGCGCGAACTTCGTCATCACCGTGCGGCACGGTGACCATTCCCCGCTGTCGAACGTCCGGCACGCGCTGGAGGCGAACCGGGAGCGGCTCGCCCTCGGCCCGTACGCGGTGCTGCACGCGGTCGCGGACCACGTGGTGGACACGTACCTCGAGGTCACCCAGGCCATCGAGGAGGACGTCGACAGCATGGAGGAGGCGGTGTTCAGTCCGCGCAGCAGCGTCGCGGTCGAACACATCTACCTGCTCAAACGGGAGATCGTCGAACTCCGCAAGTCGGTGAACCCGCTGTCCAATCCGTTGCTCCGGCTGACGCGGTCACCGGGCAATCCGGTGCCGAAGGAGATCCGCCGCTACTTCCGCGACGTCCTCGACCATCACACCACCGTCGCCGAGCGGATCGCCGAATACGACGAGGTGCTCAGCTCACTCGTCGATGCCGCCCTCGCGAAGGTCGCCGTGCAGCAGAACACCGACATGCGCAAGATCTCGGCGTGGGTGGCCATCGCGGCCGTGCCGACGATGATCGCGGGCATCTACGGCATGAACTTCGACAACATGCCCGAACTCCACTGGCAGTACGGCTATCACGGCGTGGTGTTCGTGATCGCGTCGGTGGCGGTGGGCCTGTTCGTCACGTTCCGCCGGAACAACTGGCTCTAGAGCGACGCGGCGCCGCGGAGCGGATCGCGGACGTCGATGCCCGCCTCCGCCCACGCTTCACGCAGGGCGCCGGCGCCGCGCAGCCGGACCCACGCCGCCTCGGTGCCGGTGAGCGGCACGACCGCGAGGAACCGCACGGCCTCCGCGGGTTCGGGCAGCGGGAGGTCGGGGATCGTCGACTCACCGAGCAGCACGGCGGTGAACGGTGCGTCCTTCCACAGCGGCTCCCCCAGGTCGAGCAGCGCGTCCTCCACGAGAACCACACCCTCCACCGACGGCGCCGCCGCCAGCACCGCCAGGGTGCGCGCGACTCCCGACGCCACCCCGGCGCCGCCGCGCAGGGTGAGGATCAGTTCGGCGCGGGGGCCGCGGAGGGCGTCGGCCACCAGTTCGCCGGGGTCACTCATCGGGTGCCGGGAGCATCCCAGGGTCACGTAGCGGACCAGATCCTCGTCGTCGGGTGCGAACCGCAGCACGTCCAGCGGTTCGACGCCCAGGAACGTCACCGATGCCGCAGTCGGTTCCGGTCCCCCTATCTGCCCCAGCAGGTGCGCGCGAACGGAGGCCACAACGCTGTCAGTCACCCCGTCATCAAACCACCGAACCCGCTCACCCGTCCTCCGGCCTCTCGAGCCGGTAGCGTCGGAGCATGGTCTCGGTACTCGCAGTGTCCGACGAGACGATCGAGTCGCTGTGGAGTTCGCAGGTGCGCGCCATGGACGTCGACCTGATCCTCGGTGCGGGCGACCTCCCGTTCGACTACCTGGAATACCTGATCGACGCCCTGGACGCGCCGTGCGTCTTCGTGCCGGGCAACCATGACGCCGATCTGTCCGGCTATTCCGCGGGACGGGTCGGGTGGATGCGGGCGGGATTGCCCTCGGCGTGGCCGGGCCCGTGCGGCGCGGTCAACGCGGACGGCCGGATCGTGCGGATCGCGGGCCTGCGCATCGCCGGCCTCGGCGGATCCATCCGCTACAACGACGGCCCCAATCAGTGGACCGAGCGGCAGCAGCGGCGGCGGGCGCGCAACCTGGCGCTGACCAGCGCGTGGCACGCGCGCCGCTCCGGGGTGTCCGGAGTCGACGTGCTGCTCACGCACAGCCCGCCGCGGGGAGTCGGCGACCAGGAGGATCCGCCGCACCGGGGGTTCGAATGCTTCGAGAACCTGGCGGGCAGGCTGCAGGCCCGCGTCATGATCCACGGGCACGTGCACCCGTACGGCCGGGCGGCCGAGGACCGCACGCTCGGCGCGACGACCGTCATCAACACGGTGGGATTCACCCTGATGGAGTTGTCGCCGGGCGCCGAACCGAGCATCGTCAGGCGCCGGCATGGCACGTGACACCGGATTCCCCGCCGCCGACGCGGAGAACGACTTCACCCGCCAGCGTCGTCGCGCCGAATTGTCGCGCCTGGTCAGCTGGCTGCGCCGCGAACCGGACGACGTCAACGAGATCCTGCCGTTCGACGAGGTGGTCGCGGCCGTCGGCCGGGTCGGGGAACGGTCGCTCGGCCTGCAGGTGATCCCCGTCAACTCCATCGTCGGCAGCGTCGACCGCACGCGCGACTTCGACCGGTTCTTCCGGCCCACGTCCACCCGGGTGCGCGAGCGCTGGCAGCGGCTGGCGGCCGCGCAGCGCCGGGGCGAATCGGTGCCACCGATCCAGGTGTACCGGATCGGGTCGATGCACTTCGTCAGCGACGGCCACCACCGCGTCTCCATCGCGTACGCGATGCACTGGAGCACGATCGACGCCTACGTCACCGAGATTCAGACGAAGATCTCCCCGGACGGGATCGCGCAGCGCGGCGACCTGGTCATCAAGGACCACCGCCGACTGTTCCTCACACGGGTCCCGTTGAGCGGGCCGCAGCGGGCGGCCGTGGTCGTCACCGATCCGTGGGAGTACGCCGAGATCAGCCAGAGCGTCGAGGCCTGGGGGTTCCGGCTCATGCAGGAGGTGGGCGAATTCCTCAGCCGTGAGACCGTGGCCCGGCGCTGGTTCGGTGAGGAGTACCTGCCGGTGGTCCGGATGCTGCGGGCGGCCGAGATGCTGCCCGATCACACCGACGCCGAGGCCTACCTGTGGGTAGCGCGCGAGCGGTACCGCCTTGTGCGCCGGCATGTCTGGAACGACGAGATCATCGCCGAGCTCAGTCACCTCGCACCGCGAAGGCACAAGCCGGTTAGCTCGTGAACCGCACGGCGCGGTCGGTCGCCTCGGGGTGCGCGAACTTCAGCAGCCGCCTGCCCTCCGCCTCGATCGCGGTGCGGTGCGTCTTCGCGATGGTCGCCAGTGGCTCCACGTCGAGTACCGCACTTGACTTCTCGACCACCGTCGTGGTGAACGCCGCGACCCTGCCGTTCACGAGCACGGCCGGTTTCACGATGCCGTTCTGCGTGAAGATCTTCTTCCGCACGTCGTCGTCGACGAGGCGCCCGCGGTCCGCGTGCGAGAGCAGCACGTTGTCGAACGGCGCGAGGATGCGGACAGGCGCGGGGGTGCCCGGGTCCGGCCGGGGCGCGTCGGGAAGGTCGAACAGTTCCGGCCCCGACTCCCCCGCGAACACCCGGAGCCCGGGCCGCAGCCGGTCCAGGACCTCACCGAGCCGGGTCAGCCCCGACCAGGCCTGGGCGTCGCGCGCACTTGCGGGGCCGAACGCGGCGAGGTAGCGGAGCAGCATCGTGTCGATGGACGGCGCCTCGGACAGCGGGCGGCCCACCCACGACTCCAGGGTTGCCAGCGCCGGTTGCCCCGACCTGCCCCACAACCCGCGCGGCGGCACCTGCACCATCGGGACCAGTCCCCGCACCCCGTGGGCGAGCGCAGCACCATCACGGCCGGGGAACCGCTGCTCGAGCAGCGGCCTCATCTGCGACTGGGTGCGGGGTTCGTCGCGCACCAGTTCGCGTCCCGCGGCCGCGAGGGCGCCGAGATCGATCCCGTCGAGACTCGACCGGTGCTGCGTGTTGGTGTGGAGGTCCCGGTCGAGCAGCGGTTGCGCGAGCGGACGAAACGTGAGGGCGTCGGGCGCGGACAACGCGAACACCGTCCCACGCATCGCGACGATCCGCACCACCGCGCGGTTCTCGACGAGATCCGACAGCGATTCGGCGCGGAACCGTCTCAGCCGCGCCCACAGCGCGAAGTACGGCGGGGCCGGCGCCTGAGCCTGCAGTCCGCAGAGGTGCTCGATCATGTCGAGCGGGGACAGTTCCGAACGGCTCAGCAGCGATTGCCTGGCCAGTGTCGCCCGGCCCAGCGCTCGATTCGACATGCGTTCAGACCCCACCGTGAACCCCTTAATTAGTTAGCCCCAGTACCGTGTTGGTTTACACCCGTTCACCGACCCTGCAGGAGGACCCCCATGGCCGCCGGATCGACAACCGCAGCCAGGGCTCTCCTGCCCGTCATGTGTTTCGTCGTGATGATTGTCGCCGTTCTGCAGACGCTGGTGGTACCGATCGTCGGGACCATCGGCGCGCAACTCGACGTCGGCCCCACCGCCGTCGGCTGGCTCCTCACCGCGAACCTCCTCGCGGCGGCGACCGCGACACCCGTCCTCGGCCGCCTCGCCGACCTCCGCGGCAAACGGCCCGTCCTGCTCGGGGTGCTCGTGGTGGTGCTGCTGGGGTCCCTGATCGGTGCGGTGTCGACGTCCGTGGGGGTGCTGATCTTCGCCCGGGTGCTCCAGGGTGTGTCGTTCGCGTTGTTCCCCATCGGCATCGCGGTGCTGCGCGACGAACTGCCGGCCGAGAAGCTGACCGGGGCGATGGGGATCTTCTCCGGCACCCTCGGTTTCGGCGGATGCTTCGGCATCGTCCTCACCGGAGTGCTGGTCTCCGACGGCGCCGACTTCCACCGCGTCTTCTGGCTGTCCTCGGCCATCACCGCGGCGGGACTCGTGCTCGCCTGGATCGCCATTCCCCGCCGTCCGCGCGCAGGCACGGGTTCCATCGACTGGATCGGCGCCGTCGGTCTCGCCGCCGGCCTGGTCCTCGTCCTGCTCCCGCTCGCCGAGGGCGGCACCTGGGGCTGGACGTCTCCCGTCACGATCGTCAGCGGAGTCGCCGGAATCCTGGTCCTGGTCGGCTGGTTCCTCTACGAACGCCGGACCACCGATCCGCTCGTCGCGCCCCGGCTGCTGACCGCCCCGCCCGTCCTGGTCACCCACCTGTCCGCCCTGGTGGTCGGCATGTCGATGTTCGTGATGTTCCTGGGAAGCTCGTACTTCGTCCAGACGCCACGCGCGGTCGCCGGGTACGGCTTCGGGGCCACCGTCCTCGCGGCCAGCACCGTGTATCTGCTGCCGGGCGCGATCAGCGGCGTCCTGGCGTCGATCGCGAGTGGAAGACTCATCCACCGCTTCGGTTCCCGCGCCGTCCTGATCGCTGCAAGTGTCGTCGGGGTCGGCGGTTTCGTCGTGTTCGTCTTCGCCCACGACCGCACGTGGGAAGTCATTGCGGCGATCGTGCTGATCAACACGTACATCAGCCTCGCCTACGCGTCACTGCCCTCGCTGCTCGTGGCCGAAGTCCGGCAGGACGAGACCGGCGTCGCGAACAGCATCAACTCGATCGCCCGGTCCGTGGGCAGCTCGGTCGCCAGCGCACTGCTCGCGACCCTGCTCGCCGGGATCACCATCCCCGGGACCGACGTCCCGACCGAATCGGCGTACGTGATCGCGTTCGTCGTCGGTGCGGCCGCCGCAGCCCTCGCCGGGCTGCTGCCGTTCTTCGGGATCACCCGCACCACGCGCACCCCGTCCGACGAGGAGGAGGACGAGGTCCACGCGACCGCCCTTGCCGCCGAGTGGGGCACGGTCGGCGGTCTCGGCGGAGCGAACACCAGCCGTCCGGGTGAACGCACCACCCCGGTCAGCGGGTGAGGTTCGCCCCCGAGTTCTGATCGAACAGGGCGATCTTCGCCCGGTCGAACCACAGTTCCACCGGTCTGCCGTGCACCGCGGACGATTCGGCCGACAACCGGGCCACCAGCTGACCGCCCCCCGCGACCGCGGTTCCCGAGTCGGCGGCGAGTTCCTCGAGTTCCCGGGAGTTCACCTGCGGCCCCTCGGCCGTGAAATAGGCGTACTTGTCCGAGCCCATCGACTCGAGCACCTCGACGTTGGCCGTGAACGTGGCACCGGCCTCCCGCTGCCCCGCATCGACGAGCGCCACGTCCTCGAAGTGCTCTGGACGGATCCCCACCACGACGTCCTTCGCCGAATTCGACGACGCGACCTTGTCGCGGGTCTCCGGGGGCAGCGTGAACTCGCCGAGCGGCGTCGACACCCCGTCGGCGGTCAGCTGTCCCGGGAAGAAGTTCATCGACGGCGAGCCGATGAATCCCGCGACGAACAGGTTGTTCGGGTGGTCGTACAACTCCTGCGGCGCCCCGATCTGCTGGACCACCCCGCCGCGCAGCACCACCACCCGGTCGCCGAGCGTCATCGCCTCGGTCTGATCGTGCGTGACATAGACGGTGGTGGTGCCGAGTCGCTGTTGCAGCCGCGCGATCTCGGTGCGCATCTGGACGCGGAGCTTGGCGTCGAGGTTCGACAGCGGCTCGTCCATCAGGAACGCCTTGGGGCTGCGGACGATCGCCCGGCCCATCGCGACCCGCTGCCGCTGACCGCCGGACAGATTGGCGGGTTTGCGGTCGAGGTGCTGCGTGAGGTCGAGGATCTTGGCGGCGTCGTCCACCTTTGCCGCGATGTCCGACTTCGACATCTTCGCCAGGGTGAGCGGGAACGCGATGTTCTGCCGCACCGTCATGTGCGGGTACAGCGCGTACGACTGGAACACCATGGCGATGTCGCGGTCCTTCGGCGCCTTCTCGTTGACCCGCTCCCCCGCGATGCGCAGCTCACCGGACGAGATGTCCTCCAGCCCGGCGATCATGTTGAGAGTGGTCGATTTTCCGCAACCGGACGGCCCGACCAGGATGATGAATTCGCCGTCGGCGATCGTGATGTCGACGTCGCTCACCGCCTTGGCGCCGTCCGGGTACAACTTCGTCACCTTGTCGAGCACGATTTCGGCCACAGGCTTATCCCTTCACGGCGCCGGACGTCAGGCCGGCCACGATGCGTCGTTGGAAGAACAGCACGAAGATGATGATCGGGATCGTGATCACCATCGCGGCTGCGGCGATCGAACCGGTCGGCTCCTCGAACTGGGAGGCGCCGGTGAAGTTCGCGATCGCGGCGGGCGCGGTGATGGAACGTTCCGTCGAGGTCAGCGAGATCGCGAACAGCAGATCGTTCCAGCAGAAGATGAACACCAGGATCGCGGCGGTCACGATGCCCGGCGCCGCCAGCGGTGCCACCACCTTCCGGAACGCCTGCGCCGGGGTGGCGCCGTCCATCTTCGCCGCCTTCTCCAGCTCCCACGGGATCTCCTTGAAGAAGGCCGACAGCGTGTAGATGGCCAGCGGGAGCGCGAACGTGATGTACGGCAGGATCAGGCCGGCCCAGGTGTCGAACAGCCCGAGCCGGCGCTCGATGTCGAACAGCGGGCTCACGAGGGAGATCTGGGGGAACATCGCGATCAGCAGTGCCACCCCGACCAGCAGTTTCTTACCCGGGAAGTCGAGGCGGGCAATGGCGTAGGCGGCCATGGTGCCGATGACGACGGCGATCACCGTGGAGATGAGACCGATGCCGATGGAGTTGATCAGCGCGCTGGTGAACGCATTGGTCTCGAAGATGCCGCGGTAGTTGTCGAGGGTCCACTTCTGCGGAATGAACTTGCCGTCCTTGATCGTTCCCGCGGGTTTGAACGACAGGCTGGCGATCCACAGCACCGGGACCAGCGCGTACAGCAGAACCAGCAGGTTGACCACGGACCAGCTGATCTTGCGGCGAGGGGTGTCGACGACGGCCATGGTTATCGGTTTCCTTCCGTGTCGGACCCGGGAGCCGACGCGCCGAAGAGCTTGATGAACACGAATGCGAGCAGCGCGACGCACAGGAAGATGAGGACGCTGATCGCCGAGCCGATACCGAGGTTGAACGCCTTGAACAGGTTGTCGTAACCGAGGATCGACAGTGACCCGGTGTCGTTGGCGCCCTTGGTGAGAACGTAGATGTTGTCGAAGATCCGGAACGCGTCGAGCGTGCGGAACAGCAGCGCCACGAGGATCGCGGGTTTCATCAGCGGCAGGATGATCCGCACCAGCCGCGTCCACGCCCCGGCGCCGTCGACCTGCGCGGCCTTGAGGAGGTCGTCGGGAACGAGGGCGAGCCCGGCGAGCAGCAGCAGCGCCATGAACGGCGTCGTCTTCCACACCTCGGCGAGCACGATGATCGCGAGCGACGGGATCTGCTCCGTCAGCGGGGCGCTGCCGTCGGGCAGCAGGTTCGCGAGATACCCGGTTCCCGGCGTCCACGCGTAGTACCAGCTGTACGCGGCGGCGACGGTGACGATGCCGTACGGAATCAGCACCACGGTCCGGACGAGACCCTTCCCCACCAGCGTCCGGTGCATCACGAGCGCCAGGATCAGGCCCAGGACGAACTCGATCACCACCGACACGACGGTGATGCCCACCGTCACCCAGAACGCCTGCCACCAGTACCCGTCCGTCAGCACCGACACGTAGTTGGCGAGGCCGACGAACTTGCGTTCGTCGGGGAACCGGAGGTCGTAGCGCTGCAGGCTCAGCCACACCGCGTACACGACGGGATAGGCCGTCACCGCGATCATGAGGATCGCGGCGGGGGCCACCAGCCACAGCCCCAGCCGGCGTTCGGCCTTCTTCCCCTCCGAGATCTGGCCCTTGGACGCGACTTTCGGCTCCTCGGCGCGGTCCGCCTGCACGGTTTCGGTCGTCACGGGATCAGCCCTTCCGAGTTGACCGCCTTGCGGACCTGTTCGGCGAGTTCGTCGACGGTCTGCGGCGGGTCGATGTCACCGACCGGATTCAACGTGGCGGTGATCAGGGTCGAAATGCTCTGGTACGCCGGGGACACCGGGCGGACGGACGCGGTGTCGAGGCTCTGCCGCACTTCACGCCAGGCGGGGTACGCCTCCTGGAACGCCGGATCGTCGTACAGGCTCGCCAGCGTCGGCGGCACACCGCCGTTGACGGCATTGTTGCGCTGGTTCTCCTCGTTCCGCAGGCAGGACACCGCCTCGAACGCCAGGTCCGGGTGCTGGCTCGTCTTCGCGACCGCGACGTTGAATCCGCCGATCGTCACCTCGGCGGGCCGGCCGGGGATCACCGACGGGTACGGCGCGGGCAGGAAGTTCTGCTGACCGTCGACCGTGAGCACCGTGTTGCCCGTGTCCACGGACGTCGGGTTGCCCTTGTCGTCGATGAACGGGAGGTCGCCCTTCTCGGCGTTCTCGATCATGCCCGGCAACACGAACGGCCAATTGACCTCGAACGCAGCCTTTCCGCTCTCCATCCCGAGCCGGGACGACGCCTCGTCGCCCTGGGAAACCGACGGGTCGGCACCCTTCGCGGTGGCGACCCGCTTCATGACCTCGAGCGCCTGCAGGGCGGCATCACCGTCCGCGACCGTCACCGTGGTCCCGTCGTCGGCGACGACGGACCCGCCCGCACTCGCGAGCAGGGTGTTGAACCACACCATCAGGCCCTCGTACTGCTTGCCCTGCACCCCGATCCAGCTGGGCCGGCCCTCCGCGGCGAGGCCCTCCGCGATGTCGATCATCTGATCCCACGTCTGCGGCGGCTGCCCGTCCGGCATGAGGTCCTTGCGGTACCAGAGCAACTGGGTGTTGGTGTTCAGCGGTGCGGCGTACAGCTGGTCCTGCCACTTGGCCGATTCGAGGGGGCCTTCGAGCGTGCCCTCGGTGACCTCGGCGGCGATCCCGGGTGGGAGCGGCAGCGCCCATCCCGCCTCGGCGAACTCTGCGGTCCACACCACGTCGAGCGTCATGATGTCGAGTGACGTGTCGTTGCCGGTGAGCCGGCGGGCCAGCTGGAGGCGTTGATCGTCCGCGCCCTTCGGCAACGTGCGTTGCTCGATCGTGTACCGGCCGCCGGCCGCGGCCGTGCAGTTGGCCGCGGCCTCCGCGTACTGTTCGGCACCGTCGGCGGCGGTGTAGAAACTGAGGACGATGCCGTCTTCCGACGACCCGCACGCGGCCAGCAGGGGAACGGTGAGGACGGTGGCCGCACCGATCAGTCCCCACTTCAGCGAGCGTCCGGGCTTGGTGCGGTGCAGCACAGCCGCCTCCTCGAGCGGCCCTCACGGATCCAGTCGCGGTACGGCTGGGCACGCGGGCCCGCACATTGGTTCCTGCCGGAACACGCGCTCCACCGGCAGGTCACGGTTTCGGCGAGGGCCGGGGCCCACGCATTGCGCCGTAAACCTATCCGACATCACCGGCGAACCGGGTGAAATCGCGGCGAACGTCGCGAATAGGACGCAATCCGTGACCCGACCGCAACCCGCCGCTCGACGGGTAGGCGCCGATCAGAGCGCCAGCTTGGCCAGCATGTCCCTGGCCGTCTCCGCCGACTTCGGCTCGCACAGCACGTCGTACCGCCCGGCGACCAGCTGCATGGTCGACGCGAAGTCCCGGGTGCCCCGCGTCGCCGCGTACGGGATCGTCGTGGAGATCAGCCCGAAGATGATGCCGCCGACGATGCCGACGACGAGCGGCGCCAGGAAGCCGCCCGTGACGATGCCCAGCAGCAGACCGAAGAACACACCGAGCCACGCGCCCGAAACGATGCCCCCGCCAATCACTTTCGCCCAGGTGAGGCGGCCCAGCACCCGCTCCACCTGCATGAGGTTGACCCCCACGATGGTGACGTCCTCCACCGAGAATTCCTGATCGGAGAGGTAGTCGACGGCGCGCTGCGCCTCCGCATAGGTGGGATACGAACCGATGGGCCAGCCCGTGGGGGGTTCCGGCAGAGCCCCGCGCCGCGCCCCGTTGGACTGTCCGAGTGGATTCGTCATCGTCAGCTGGTCTCCTCGTGTGGTTACCGCAGGATCGGTCCTGTGAGAACCATTCTGCCTGCCGGGACTACTTCGCGTCGGGTCGCACGAACTCGGTGGTCCGTTTCATACCCGCGGCGCGCCCCTTGGCGGAGATCACGAGCGCCATCTTGCGACTCGCCTCGTCGATCATCTCGTCGCCGAGCATCACGGCACCGCGACCGCCGCCCGCCGCGGACGTGTGGAACTCGTACGCGTCCAGAATCAGTTCGGCCCGGTCGTAATCGTCCTGGCGGGGGCTGAACACGTCGTTCGCCGCCTCGATCTGGGTGGGATGCAGCACCCATTTGCCGTCGAAGCCGAGCGCGGCCGTGCGCTGCGCCGACCGCCGGAACGCTTCCACGTCGCGGATCTGGAGGTAGGGACCGTCGATGGCCTGCACCCCGTGCGCGCGGGCCGCCATCAGGATGGTCATCAGAATGTGGTGGTAGGCGTCGCCGCGGTCGTAGCCGTCCGGCTGCTCCCCGACGACCAGCGTGCGCATGTTGATGCTCGCCATGAAGTCGGCGGGACCGAACACCAGGGTCTGCACGCGCGGGCTGGCCGTCGCGATCGCGTTGATGTTGGTGAGCCCGATCGCGTTCTCGATCTGCGGTTCGATGCCGATCCGGCCGACCTCGAGCCCGTTCGCCTTCTCCACCTGGGTCAGCAGCAGGTCCAGGGCCTGAACATGGCTGGCGTCCGGCACTTTCGGCAGCAGGATCGCGTCGAGGTGGGCACCCGCCCGCCCCACGACCTCGACGACGTCGGCGTACGTCCACTCGGTGGTCCAGTCGTTGACCCGGACCACCTTGATCTGCTCGCCCCACCCGTCCTCGGCGAGCGCGTCTCCGATGGTGCCGCGGGCTTCCTGCTTGGCGAGCGGTGCCACCGCGTCCTCGAGATCGAGGAAGATCTCGTCGGCGGGCAGCCCCTTCGCCTTGTCGATCATCTTGCGGCTGCTGCCCGGAACGGCGAGAACAGATCGCCGTGGCCTGTAGACGGAACTCATGACGGACGATCCTCCACTTTCGCAGGTGTTCGATTCCCTGTATCTCTGTACAAGGATCTAGCCTGGCAATCATGGCAGCTGCGAACAAGGTTTTTGCAGCCAGGCTGGCCGGCCTGGTGGTGCTCGGCCCCGACGGGGAGTCGATCGGCCGCGTCCGGGACGTGGTGATCACCGCCCGCGTCGGCAGGCAGCAGCCGCGCGTGCTCGGGCTCGTCATCGAATTGTTCACGCGCAAACGCATCTTCGTTCCCATGCTCCGCGTCACCGCCATCGAACCCAGCTCGGTGACCCTCACAACGGGCAACGTCAGTCTCCGCCGGTTCCAGCAACGGCCCGGCGAGGTCCTGGCCCTCGCCCAGGTGGCGGATTCCCACGTGCGCGTGGACGACCCGGAACTCGAGGAACTGCGGGACGCCGACATCATCGTCGTCGACCTGGGCATCGAGCAGACCCGCACCCGGGACTGGGTGGTGTCGAAGGTCGCGGTGCGCGGGCACCGCGGCAGGCTCGGCCGTCGCGCCGCCATGCACGTCGTCGGGTGGCAGCACGTCCAGGGCCTCACCCAGACCGACCTGGCGATGCCCGGCCAGGGCGTCTCCGCCCTGCTCACCCAGTTCGAGGGGATGCGTGCCGCCGACGTCGCGAACGCGATGCGCCTCCTGCCGGAGAAGCGCCGCCACGAACTCGCCCTCGCACTCGACGACGAGCGCCTCGCCGACGTCGTCCAGGAACTGCCCGCCGACGACCAGACGGATCTGCTCATGCACCTCGAGGTGGAGCGGGCCGCCGACGTCCTCGAGGCCATGGACCCCGACGACGCCGCCGACCTCCTCGGTGAGCTTCCCGAAACCGAGGCCGAATCGCTGCTGCAGCTGATGGATCCGCAGGACTCCGAGCCGGTCCGCCGCCTGCTCGAGCACTCACCCGACACCGCGGGCGGTCTGATGACTCCGGAGCCGGTGGTCCTCACCGCGTCGACGACGGTCGCCGAGGCCCTGGCCCGCGCCCGGATCTCGGACGTCACTCCCGCCCTCGCGAGCATGGTGTTCGTCGTCCGCCCGCCGACCGCGACGCCGACCGGCCGCTACCTGGGATGCGTGCACCTGCAGAAACTGCTGCGCGAACCGCCCGCGAGCCTGGTCGGCGGACTGCTCGACACCGACATGCCGCGGCTCGCGCCCGAGGACTCCCTGACGTCGGTGACGCGTTATTTCGCGACCTACAACCTGGTGTGCGGGCCCGTCGTCGACGACGAGGATCACCTGATCGGCGCGGTCACCGTCGACGACGTCCTGGACCATCTCCTCCCCGAGGACTGGCGTGAAGAGGAGATCGACGTATGAGCGAGAAGTCCCCCAGCGCGGCTGCCCGGAGCCTGTCGGACCGACAGCGACTCGACACCCCGCGTGGCACCCGCCGCTTCCGGGTCACGTACGACGTGGAGGCCGTCGGCCGGGCCAGCGAGAACTTCGCCCGGTTCCTCGGCACGGGCCGCTACCTGATGATCCAGACGGTGATCGTGATCGTCTGGATCGTCATCAACGTCTTCGCCGTCGGCCTGCAGTGGGATCCGTACCCGTTCATCCTCCTCAACCTGGCGTTCTCCACCCAGGCGGCCTACGCCGCGCCGCTGATCCTGCTGGCGCAGAACCGCCAGGAGAACCGCGACCGCGTCTCCCTCGAGGAGGACCGCTCCCGCGCCGAGCAGACGAAGGCGGACACCGAGTTCCTCGCCAGGGAACTGGCCGCGCTGCGCATCGCGATCGGCGAGGTGGCCACCCGCGACTACCTGCGGCGCGAACTCGACGAGATCCGGACGCTGCTGGCCGACGAGGAAGACACGCGCACCCGTCGGAAATGACGCCGGCGAATCCCCCCAAACCCCGGCACGGCCAATCACGGATATGTAACGTCAGTCACATCTTCTCGGATGTATGCGGTGTGCACAGGCGAAGAGCACCGCAGGGGGTGATCGAGTGCGGATACGTGGACTGTTGACGGTGACTGCCCTGACCGTGGGCGCAGTTGCCACCCTCGGGTCCTCGACCGGCGGTTCCGCGATCAGCGGCGCAACCGTGAGCACCACCGCCTACTCGTCTGCCGGTGCGGCCACGGCCCTCGCGGCGTCGTCGGTCACGCCGGGAAGCACTCCCCCGGCCGCGTACCTCCCGCCCGCGGGAATCGTGGCGCCGACACCGCGGGTCGCGCGGTCGCAGCGGGCCGCGCCACCGCCGCCCGCCCCGGCTCCCGTCGTGACAAATCCCACATCTCCCGCATCTTCGGCGTCGCCGTCCGGCACCGGGCTCATCGCCGCACCGGTGATATTGAGCGCTCTGGGCATCCCGGAAATCGTGCTCAACGCGTACCGGTCCGCGGAACTCGAGATGATGGCGGAGTCCCCCAAGTGTGGTCTGCCGTGGCATCTGCTGGCCGGTATCGGCCGGATCGAATCGGGACACGCCGGCGGCGGCCGGACCGACTCGGTGGGCACCACGATCACCCCGATCCTGGGTCCGGTTCTCGACGGCAGGCTGGCGGGCAACGAGATCATCCGCGACACCGACCGCGGCGCCACGGACGGCGACCCCGGGCACGATCGCGCCGTCGGGCCGATGCAGTTCATTCCGTCCACGTGGGCCAAGTACGCGTCGGACGGCAACGCCGACGGCGTGGCCGATCCCAATAACGTGTTCGACGCGACGCTGGCGGCCGCCCGGTACCTCTGCTCGGGCGGTCTCGACCTCCGCGACCCGCTCCAGGAGACCCGCGCGGTCCTGCGCTACAACAACTCGGCCGCCTACGCCGCCAACGTCATCACCTGGTCGAACGCGTACAGGAACGGGGGAACGCCGACGCCGAGCCAGTTGTCGGAGTCGGCCTCGCCGTCGCCCGGACGGGTCGCCGACGCCGCCGCGGCCGGATCGGACCTCCCCCGCGATCTCGCGACCACCCCGCAACCGTCGACGGACGGTGCCGCCGCCCCCACGACGCCCGCTCCGGCCCCGCCGATTCCCGGACTCCCGCCGCTGCCGCAACTGCCCTGTCTTCTCTTCTGCCCGCCCGCCGATCCGTCGGCTCCGGCGGCCGCCGTGCCCGACCCGGGCGCCCCCGCTCCGGTCGCGCCCCCGGCCACCGCTCCGGCTGTCACCGCTCCCCGGTAATCACCCCCGCCTCCGCCGCGCGCTCTGCCATCTCGCAGGGCGCGCGGCGGACGTGCGCCGGTCGCTCCTCGCGTTCGGGCGACCGGCCCCGCTTCGACATCACGCCCACACGACGTCCTGGCGTGACCTCGCCGTGTTGGTTACCCTCGCTCACGTGCGCTGCGAGTAACGGAACCCTCCGACACAAGTCCGTTAGATCACAGTTAAATAACGGAAAGATATCGAATCAGGTAGCCTCGATCCGGTCAGTTGAACGGAACACCCCAAGACGGGGGTCGCAGGAGGCAATCGAGTGGGTCGGCACAACAAGAAGACGGATTCCCATATCCGCCGCAATTCGGTCATCGCGCTTACCGGACTCGTCCCCATCGGACTGATCACCGCAGCCAACACGGCCGGAGCCGCACCCAAGGTCCCGTTCCTGTCCACGAGTTCCTCGTCGGAGGTCGCCGACGTCGCCCAGGAGGCGACCGATACCGCGTCCGAGGCCGCAGAAGCCGTCACCCCCGTGGCCGAGACCGCCGCCGAGTCCGCACCCGCGGTCGAGGCAGCACCCGCTGCGCCGGCACTCGCACCCGTCCAGGCCACCCCGCCCCTCCCGACGAGCATCGCGCAGGGCGCACTCGGCATCCCCGCCGTCAACGTCGCGGCCTACCAGAACGCCGAACGCATCCTCGCGGTCGAGCAACCGGGTTGCGGCATGTACTGGACGCTCATCGCCGGAATCGGCCGCGTCGAGTCCACCCACGCCTACGACGGCAAGACCGACGACAAGGGCAACATGCTCAACCCCGTCCTCGGCCCGGTCCTCGACGGCAGCCTCGGCGGCAACGCCGTCATCCGCGACACCGACGGCGGCAAGCTGGACGGCAACACCACCTACGACCGCGCCGTCGGCCCCACCCAGTTCCTGCCCGAGACCTGGAACCGCTACGCGGGCGACGGCAACGGCGACGGCGTCGCCGACCCGCAGAACGTCTTCGACTCCGCACTGACCACCGGAAAGTACCTGTGCGACGGCGGATTGAACGTCAAGGATCCGATCCAGGCGGCCCAGGCCGTGCACCGGTACAACAACTCCGCCGCCTACGTGGCCAACGTCCTCGCATGGTCTGCCGGCTACTCCAGCGGAATCATCCCGGCGGCCGCGGACCTGCCGCGCATCCACTGAGCGCGCATCCTTACCATTGAGTCATGCCAGTCCTGAGCGAGTCCGCTGTACGTAGCGCCCTGGCGCGCGTCCAGGATCCCGAGATCCGGAAACCGATCACCGAACTCGGGATGGTCAAGAGCATCGACATCGCGGCCGACGACAGTGTCGACATCGCGATCTACCTGACCACCGCGGGCTGTCCGATGCGGACCGAGATCAGCGACCGCGTCACCAAGGCCGTGGCGGACGTCCCCGGCGTCGGTGCGATCCGCGTCGAACTCGACGTGATGAGCGACGAGCAGCGCACCGAACTCCGCAAGTCGCTGCGCGGCGACTCGGCCGAGCCCGTCATCCCGTTCGCGCAGCCCGGTTCGCTCACCCGCGTCTACGCGGTCGCGTCCGGCAAGGGCGGCGTCGGCAAGTCCAGCGTCACGGTCAACCTGGCCGCCGCACTGGCCGCCCGCGGACTGTCGGTGGGCGTGCTCGACGCCGACATCTACGGACATTCCGTTCCCCGCATGCTCGGCACCGACGCCAAGCCCACGCAGGTCGAGCGCATGATCATGCCGCCCGTCGCGCACGACGTGAAGATGATCTCCATCGCCCAGTTCACCCAGGGCAACACCCCGGTCGTGTGGCGAGGACCGATGCTGCACCGCGCGCTGCAGCAGTTCCTCGCCGACGTCTTCTGGGGCGACCTCGACGTTCTCCTGCTCGATCTGCCGCCCGGAACCGGCGACGTCGCCATCTCCGTCGCGCAACTGATCCCCGGTGCGGAGATCCTCGTCGTCACCACCCCGCAGCAGGCCGCGGCCGAGGTCGCCGAGCGCGCCGGTGCCATCGCCCTGCAGACCCGTCAGCGCATCGTCGGCGTCGTCGAGAACATGTCCTGGATGGATATGCCCGACGGCAGCCGGATGGACATCTTCGGTTCCGGCGGCGGTCAGGCCGTCGCCGACCGCCTCACGAAGGCCGTGGGCGCGAAGGTGCCGCTGCTGGGACAGATCCCGCTCGAGCAGGCGGTCCGGGAAGGCGGCGACGGCGGAGTTCCCATCGTCCTCGGCCAGCCGGATTCACCGGCCGCGACGGCACTCCGCGACATCGCCGACAAGTTGGCCGTCCGCAAGCGTGGGCTCGCCGGAATGTCGCTGGGGATCGACACCACCCGGCACCTCTAGGTGGCGTCGAGGTCGATCGGGGGGCGCTCGCCCGCCGCGAGCGGCTTGTTCTGCGGAGCGGTGGGCGCCGACGGATCGGCGCTGACGGCCTTCGTTCCCGGGTTCGACTTGTCGAACGACACCGAACTCGGCTTGTCGAAGTTGCCGGTGAGAATCGAATCGTCACCGTCGAGAAGGTGTTTGGTGATGACGGCACGCGGCGTCATTCCGCGGAGCTGATTGAGGTCCGCCAGCGGTTTGCGGAGATCCTCGAACTCCGGACCGAGTTCGTCCTTGAGTTGCTGGCTCGCGCCGCTCGCATACTCGCGGACCTGCCTCAGTGATTTCGTAACCCAGCTGATCGCACCCGGAAGCCGCTCGGGTCCCAAGATGACCAGAGCCGCGACGAGGAGGACCATGAACTCGCCCCAACCAATGTTGCCGAACACGTGGTCAGCCTACTGTGCGGTGTGGATGCATGCCCAGGTGGCGGAGCGATTTCACAGCAACCTCTCGAGTCAGTCGGAGGCCGGGGTCACGTCGACATCGACGAGCCGGCCCTCGCGGATCAGCTGAACCCGGACGGGCTCACCGATCTTCTGCAGATTGACAGCGACGACCAACTCGTCGGCGCTCGTGACCGTGCGGTCGCCGACCTTGACGATGACGTCGTTCTCGACGATGCCCGCCCGCGCGGCCGGGCTGTCCGAGCGGACGTTGGCAACCTGGGCTCCGCTGGTGTTGTCGTTGACGACGGTGCGGGCGTTGACGCCGATGTCCGGGTGATGCATCTGCCCGTCCCGGATGAGCGTCTGAGCGACGGTGGTGACGTCGTCGATGGGAATCGCGAAGCCGAGGCCCACCGAGCCACCGGATTCGCTGAGCATGGCGGTGTTGATGCCGATCACCCGGCCCGTGTCGTCGACGAGCGCGCCGCCCGAGTTGCCGTGATTGATGGCGGCGTCCGTCTGGACGGCGTCGATGACGGCGTTCGTGTCGGAGCCCTCGCCGGACAGTCGCATCGGGCGGTGCAGGGCACTCACGATGCCGCGGGTGACGGTCTTGCTGAGTCCGAGGGGCGACCCTACGGCGACGACGTCCTCACCGACCTGTACGTCCCCGGACCTGCCGAGTTCCGCGACCGTCAGATTGTCGGCGGAGACCTTGAGCACGGCCAGGTCGGTCTTGATGTCGCGACCGACGATCTGGGCGTCGGCCTTGGTTCCGTCGGAGAAGATCACCTGAATTTTGCCGCCGTCGGGGGCGGTGGCGGCGGCGGAGATGACGTGATTGTTGGTGACGATGTAGCCGGCGCCGTCGATGACGACACCCGAACCGGTGCTGCCCTGGTCGCCGACCGCCACCTGGATGGACACGACGGAGGGCAGGACGGCGTCCGCGACCTGCGCGACGGGCGACTGGCCGAGGTCCTCGTCGCCGCCCTGGACGAGGGTGACGCTGTCGCTGGTGAGCGAGCTGCGATCGGCGGTGATCACCGCGGCGAGCAGGCCACCGACCAGACCGATCGCGAGCGCTATTCCGCCCAGCGCGGCGAGCGCCTTCGGCGCCACCTTGCCGCCGAACAGGACCTCTCGGGCGCTGAGGGCGGGGGCGGGCGGCCGCGAGTGGTCCGTGGCGTGCAACGCCGGGGATCCGAGTTCGACGCCCGCTGCGGGGTCGCGCCACGGGTCGGCGGGCGGGGCCTCGACTGCCGGGGCGGTGGTCTTGCGGTGGGGATCGCGCTGAATGGTGTCGACCTCGCCGTCCGGGCGGCCGAACGCCTCCGCCAGCACGGGGTCAGGGGCACCGACCTTCATCGGGGGTTCGCTCTCACGCCGGGCATCCGACGGAGCGAAGGAACCGGTGACGCCACCCGGTCGGCCGAACGCGCGGCTGGACGCCGCATCGATCTGCGGCCGGTAGACAGGTCTCGGATCGAGCCGTGGGGCGTCCGCCGGACGCAGCGTGCCCGACTCGTCCGCCACGGGACCGTCGGGCGCCGTCGCATCGGAACCCGGAGTCTTGTAATCCGCCGTCACGCTGTCGTGTCCCCCTCGTGTGCGTCAGTCACGCGCCCCAGTATCACCGATGCCCCGCCGGGCGCGGACACCGCCGTCGTCGGTCCGGCTGCGCTCAACGGCGCCAGCGCCGGGACCAGATCCGGCTGGTGATCGAGTACTCGCTCGTGACCGGCGAATCCGGGGTGTGGGAGTCGAACGGAGACTTGTCGGCGGGATCGCCCTGGTTGCAGCTGGGGATCTGGCTCAGCAGACCCAGCAGACCCGAGGGCATCGCGACGTCACCGCTGCGACGCAGAGCACGCCGCGCCTGCTGCTGGGAGTCGACCTCGAACGCACACTCGGCGCAGATCGACAGGTGGTGCGCGGCGCGCAGATAAGCGGACATGCGGAGTTCACCGTCGACGAAGGCGGCGATCGCCTCACTCGCCAAGTGTTCGGTGGAGCCAAACTGGCGAGGTACACGCCCCTGCGTCATTCGTCCCTCCTGGTAACTACCCGACGCCGATCTGATCGGAGTCAACCTTTCCGTTCACAGCCAGATGCTCACGCAGAGCCTGCCTGCCGCGGTGGATGCGGCTGCGCACGGTTCCGAGCTTCACACCCAGTGTGGCACCGATCTCCTCGTAGGACAGTCCTTCGATGTCACACAGCACGACCGCGGCGCGGAACTCCGGGGCCAGCGAATCGAGCGCTGCCTGCAGATCGGCGTCCAGGCGGGCGTCGTGGTAGATCTCCTCGGGGTTCGGCCCGTCGGCCGGGACCCGATCGTAGTCCTCGGGGAGCGCTTCCATGCGGATGCGGTTCCGGCGGCGGACCATGTCGAGGAAGAGGTTGGTGGTGATGCGGTGCAGCCAGCCCTCGAACGTGCCGGGCTGGTAGTCGGACAGGGACCGGAACACCCGGATGAATGTGTCCTGGGTGAGGTCCTCGGCGTCCTGCGCGTCGCCCGACAGCCGGTAGGCCAGTCGGTAGACGCGGTCGCCGTGCTCGCGGACGAGTTCGTCCCACGACGGCATGGCGGACTTCTCGCCTGTGGCATCGAACACAGCGGTGCCCGTCAGCTCGGCGTCCGACAGCTGCTCGTCGGTGTTTCTCTCGTGTGGAGCCATCGTGTTTTTGCTCATCGAGTTAAGTGGATCCTCCTACTCAGGACCGCAGATCACTGGACGTGGTATAGGCGTCAACTCCCGGGAGCCGGGATTTGTTCCCGGGCTCTCGGACTTGTCCTCCGTCGTCGTGATCTCCCCGCCGGGCGGTCTTCGGATCTGGCGTTGGGCTTACTCTTTCCCACCCCGATATGTGTGTGGTGTGAGCAAGCTGAGGTATTCCTGAGAATCGCGCAGGGCCGGGTCACAGCATTGTTGTCGAGCGCGCCTCGCAGCGGCGATGACGAGACCCCGATAGCCTCATGTGCGTGCAGACAAACGCCGAACGGATACTCACCCACGCAGAAGGGGCTGTCCGTGAAGACGAGGCCCTCGGTGCGGCCAGGGAGCGGGCGGACGACCTCGGTGCCGAACCGGTACCTCCCGCGGTCGGTGCTGCGCTCGCCCTGTTTGCCCGCATGCTGGACGCCAAGACGGTCGTCGAGGTCGGCACCGGCGCGGGTGTGAGCAGCCTGTGGCTGCTCCGGGGCATGCGCGAGGACGGCGTCCTCACCACCATCGACAGTGAACCCGAGCATCAGCGGGCCGCCAAGCTGTCGTTCCGGACCAACGACATCGCACCCGCGCGGACGAGGCTGATCAACGGCCGGGCGCTCGACGTCCTGCCGCGACTCGCCGACAGCGCGTACGACCTGGTGTTCGTCGACTGTGCACCGGTCGACCACCCGCACTACGTCCGCGAAGGGGTTCGGCTGCTGCGCCCGGGCGGCGCGATCGTGCTGCACAACGCGCTGAACGGCGGCCGGGTCGTCGACCCGAGCCAGCGGGACGCCGCGACCGTCGCCGTCCGCGAGGCCACCAAGGCGCTCGCGGAGGACGACAAGCTGATCCGGGTGCTGCTGCCGATCGGCGACGGCCTACTCTGCGCATCCAAGCTCTAAGGGGCGTCCAAGCTCTGAGAGGCATCCCAGCTCACAAAGGCGCCCAGCCCCGAGAGCCCCGTTTCCGGGGCCCTCCCGCTAGATCCAGACGCCCTTGCCGATGGCCACGACTCCGCCGTTGCTCACGGCGAAGCGCTGCTTGTCGCGCTCGAGGTCGACGCCGATGATCTCCCCGTCGCCGACGACCACGTTCTTGTCGAGGATCGCGCGGCGCACGACGGCACCCTTGCCGATGCGCACACCCGGCATGAGGACGCTGCCCTCCACGGTTGCGCCGCTGTCGACCATCACGTTGGAGCTGAGCACGGAGTTGCGCACCGTGGCCGCCGACAGGATGCACCCGGCCCCGACCACGGACTCCTGCGCGAGGCCGCCCTGCACGAACTTGGCGGGCGCGAGGTTCTCCGTCTCGCCGCGGATCGGCCAGCGCCGGTTGTAGAGGTTGAAGATGGGGTGGACCGACACGAGATCCATGTGGGCGTCGTAGAACGCGTCGAGCGTTCCCACGTCCCGCCAGTAGCCCCGGTCGCGGTCGGTGGCGCCGGGGACGATGTTGTCCTTGAAGTCGTACACGGACGCTTCGCCCGCCTCGACGAGCGCGGGGATGATGTCGCCGCCCATGTCGTGGTCGGAATCGGAGTTCTCGGAGTCGGCCCGGATGGCGTCGACGAGCACCTTGGTGGTGAACACGTAGTTACCCATCGACGCGAACGTCATGTTGGGGTCGTCCGGGGTCCCTGGCGGATGCGCCGGCTTCTCGAGGAACTGCACGATGCGGCCCGACTCGTCGCTGTCGATACAGCCGAACGCGAACGCCTCACTGCGCGGCACCCGGATCCCGGCCACCGTCACTCCGGCGCCCGACTCGATGTGGTGCTGCACCATCTGCTCCGGGTCCATCCGGTACACGTGGTCGGCGCCGAACACGACGATGTACTCGGGGTCCTCGTCGTAGACGAGGTTCAGCGACTGCAGGATCGCGTCCGCGCTGCCGGTGTACCAGCGCGGGCCCAGACGTTGCTGCGCGGGAACGGGAGTGATGTATTCCCCCGCGAACCCGGACAGTCGCCACGTCTGCGAGATGTGGCGGTCCAACGAGTGCGACTTGTACTGCGTCAGAACACACAGGCGGAGGTATCCCGCATTGACCAAATTGCTGAGCACGAAATCGATCAACCGGTAGGCGCCTCCGAAAGGCACAGCGGGCTTCGCCCGATCCGCGGTGAGCGGATAGAGACGTTTGCCCTCGCCGCCGGCGAGCACGATTCCAAGCACATGTGGCTGGCTCCTCACCCTGTCAACCTATCGGGCGACCACTCCCCCCGCCAGCGAAGCGCCGACTCACAATTTCTCCGATACCCGAATGTGTCCGAGAGCGGTGGCCCGAAGCGGCCCGGACGGTTACGTTAGGCCGGTGCGGGTGGCGATGATGACCAAGGAATATCCACCGGAGATCTATGGCGGTGCGGGTGTACACGTCACCGAACTGGTTGCTCAGTTGAAGCAGCTGTGCGAGGTGGACGTGCACTGTATGGGCGCTCCGCGCGTCGGGGCGGTCGTGCACACCCCCGATCCCGCGCTGGCCGGGGCCAATCCGGCGCTCGCGACGCTGTCCGCCGAACTGCGTATGGCGGACGCCGCGACGGGCGCCGACGTCGTGCACTCGCACACCTGGTACACCGGCCTCGCCGGCCATCTGGCGTCCGCGCTGTACGACGTGCCGCACATCCTCACCGCCCACTCCCTCGAGCCGCGCAGGCCGTGGAAGGCGGAGCAGCTGGGCGGCGGCTACCGCATCTCGTCGTGGTCCGAGCGCAACGCGGTGGAGCACGCGGACGCGGTGATCGCCGTGAGCGCCGGCATGCGACTCGACGTCCTCGACGCGTATCCGTTCGTCGACCCGCACCGGGTCCACGTGGTGCGCAACGGGATCGACACGTCCGTCTGGCACGCGGGACCGGCAGGTCACGGGCAGTCCGCGCTGACGAAGATCGGCGTCGACCCGGACCAGCCAATGGTGGCGTTCGTCGGCCGCATCACACGGCAGAAGGGCGTCGGTCATCTGATCGCCGCAGCACACCACTTCGCGCCCGAGATCCAGTTGGTGCTGTGCGCAGGCGCCCCCGACACCCCGGAGATCGCCGCCGAGACCGAGCAGGCCGTCGCCGCCCTCGCGGCGCACCGCGGCAACGTGTTCTGGGTGCGCGAAATGCTCCCCACCGAACAGGTGCGGGAAATCCTGTCGGCCGCAACCGTCTTCGTGTGCCCGTCCGTGTACGAGCCGCTGGGGATCGTGAACCTCGAGGCCATGGCCTGCGAGACCGCGGTCGTCGCGTCGGACGTCGGCGGCATCCCGGAGGTGGTGGAGGACGGGGTCACCGGCCGTCTGGTGCACTACAACTCGTACGAGCCGGAGGCGTTCGAGCAGGCGCTGGCCGAGTCGGTCAACGCGATCGCCTCCGACGTCGGCACCGCCGAGTCCATGGGCAAGGCCGGGCGGGCGCGGGCGATCGCCGAGTTCTCCTGGGCGGCCATCGCGCAGCAGACCCTCGACGTCTACCAGGACGCGCTGTCGCGCCGCTGACGCTCAGAGTCGGGTGTAGGTGGACACCGTCACCGACGCCGTCACCGGATACTCCTGCGGCAGCGCCGCGATCGAGGAGGCGAGCCGCTCGGGTGTCAGGTGCCGCGCCGACGGCCCCATCCCCACCAGGCGGGTCACGTCGAGGTGCGACAACGACATCGGGTACTCCACCGCCACGTGGCCGGTGCGCTCGAACCGCCCGGACATCGCGGCCCCCAGCCGCTCGACCTTTCGGTCGTCCACCCGGACCATGCCGAGCAGGTCCACGAGTTCCCCCAGGTGCCGCTCCGTGGGCGTGAGGACCACCAGGGATCCGTGCTCGGCCAGCACCCGGTGCGCCTCGTCGGCGTTGCGGGGCGCGAACACGCACAGGACATGGCTGAGGACGTGGTCACGCACCGGAAGGTGTTGCCACACGTCGGCAACCACCGCCCCGGCACGCGGGTGGGCCCTGGCGATGCGACGGGCCGCGTACTTGGACACGTCCAGCCCGATTCCCCGGCCGGTCGGGGTGGCGTCGAGGACGCGCGCCAGATAGTGGCCTGTGCCCGCGCCGATCTCGAGGAGCCGGGGGTCGTCGCCGGCCCCGGTGCCCGCCACCACGGCGTCGGCGACGGCGTCCATCAGCGGGTCGAAGCTGCCGCCGCCGAGGAAGTCCGCACGTGCGGCGATCATTTCGGGGCTGTCGCCGTCGAACTTGCCGCCTGCCCCGGTCATCAGGGTGACGTAGCCCTGCCGCGCCACGTCGAAGGTGTGCCCTGCGTCGCACAGGATCGCGCCTTCGTCGAGTTCCACCGGCGACCGGCACTGTGGGCAGGCCAGCAGGTCGGTCACATCGGCCAGCACGAACGTTCGCCTCCCTGTTCCGGACACGGAACAGGCCCCGCACCGAGAACGGCGACGGGGCCTGCCCTGTGAGGTTCTCTCCGCACTCGACTAACTGGTGACGCCCTTGAGCTCTTCACCGAGTGCGGCAGCTTCCTCCGGGGTGAGCTCGACAACCAGACGTCCACCACCCTCGAGCGGAACCCGCATGACGATTCCTCGTCCCTCTTTGGTTGCTTCGAGGGGACCGTCCCCGGTCCGGGGCTTCATGGCCGCCATCCTCTGCTCCCTCCAGATCTGCGCTGCCTGCTTGCGCCTCGACAAATTTTGGCACCCCGCCAACACTCGGCGAGGCTTGTGACATCCATTCTTCCCTATGGACACGAGTACCGGGAACCTGAGTCACGAATACGCAGGTTCACCGGCAATTCAGGCAGTGATCGGGACCCAGCAGGCGGCGACGTGGTCGTCCACCATCCCGGTGGCCTGCATGAGTGCATAAGCGGTGGTGGGACCCACAAACTTGAACCCTCGCCGCTTCAATTCCTTCGCCATCGCGGTGGACTCGGGTGTGACGGCCGGGACGTCGTTCACGGTGGCCGGACGGCTCGGGCGCGGCGGCGGGGCGAACGACCACAGCAGCGTGTCCAGGTCGGTGTCCGACAACTCCAGCAGGGCCCGGGCGTTGCTCACCGACGCCTCGATCTTGGCCCGGTTCCGGACGATCGACGCGTCCCCGAGCAGCCGCTCCACGTCCCGTTCCGTGTACCTTGCGACCGCCTCCGGATCGAAGCCGGCGAACGCGGCCCGGAAGGCCTCGCGCTTGCGGAGAATCGTGATCCACGACAGTCCGGACTGGAACGCTTCGAGGCACAGCCGTTCGTACAATTCGTCGCGGCCGTGCAGCGGACGACCCCACTCGAGGTCGTGGTAGTCGCGGTACAGGCTGGACCCGTCCGTGTCGACCGCCCACGCGCACCGCACCCTGTCCTCGGCGCTCACGACGCGTCACCCGGATGGTCGGACGCGGCCTCGACGGCAGCCAACTGCTCACGCAGCGAATCGATTTCACCACCCAGCCGGGCCAGCGCCCAGTCGACCTCACTCGCCTTGTACCCCCGCACCGTTTGCTGGAATCGCAACGCCTCCACGTCGGCGCCCGTCACACCGTCGGCGGGCAGAGCCGTGAGTGTGGTGCCGGGCGGCAGGGGCGCGAGTTCCTCGGAACGGCCGAACACAGCACTGGCGGCGAGGAACAGCATCGCGCCGACGAACGCCATGACGAGCAGATAGAGCAGGGCTGTCACCATGCTCCGATCCTGTCACGGACGTCCGACAGCCTCCCGCCTCAGGGGCACACCGTGTTCATCGGCGGACGATCGGCCAGCGCGACGTCCGTCGTCGTCGGCACGAAGGAGTCGCCGTCCACCAGGAACTGGGTCAGACCCGCCCCCGAGTCGGGCACCCCGCAGCGCCGCATCATCGTGCCGATGATCTGCCTGCTCATCACCCCGAGTTCGGACAGCGGGCGGTTCCGGTGCTTGCGCACCCCCAGATTGACCTGGCCGATCGCACCGAGACCGAGACGGTCGTACGTGTCGAGCAGCAACCCGATCTCGACGCCGTACCCGGGGGCGAACGGAACCGCCGACAGCAACTCCCGGGTGCCGGCGTACTCGCCGCCCAGCGGCTGCAGCACACACGTCAGCTCCGGTCGCAGCGACGCCAGCATCGGGCGTGCCACGAGTTCGGTCACCCGGCCGCCGCCGTTGGCGTCCTCCGTCCCGCTGAGCCGGAGCGGACGCCGGTAGTAGCCCTTCACCAGATGGATGCCGTCGGCCGTCAGCAGCGGTCCGAGGAGCTTCGGGACGAACGCCGGGTCCGGGTTGATGAGATCGGAGTCGACGAAGGCGATGAGATCGCCGGTGCTCGCGGCGACGGAACGCCACAGCACCTCCCCCTTGCCCGCGACGGGCGGGAAGGCGGGTACCGCCTCCTCCCGGCTGATCACCGTGGCGCCCGCCGCGCGTGCGCGTTCCGCCGTCAGATCCGTCGATCCGGAATCGAGCACGATCAACTCGTCCACCAGACCGCCCAGCAGCGGGTGGATCGTGTCCACGACCGCGGCGACGGTCTCCTCCTCGTTGAGCGCGGGCAGGACCACCGACACGGTGCGCCCCGCCTTCGCCCGCTCGAGTTCGGCGATGCTCCACGACGGCTGGTCCCAGCTGTTCGCCTCGGCCCAGGAACGCGGGGCGCGCTCCTCCGCCAACATCGTGCGGGCCGCCCGGGCCCCCACGGCACTCATGCCAGCCCCCGCACGGTGCGGGACGGGGCGCGTCGGCCCTGAATCGCGGCCACCATGTCCACCACTCGACGCGTGGGGGCAACTTCGTGGACACGGAAGACTCGGGCGCCTCCTGCGGCGGCCATAGCTGTCGCTGCCAATGTTCCCTCCAACCGCTCGACGAGATCTACCCCTAGAGTCTCCCCGACGAAGTCCTTGTTGCTCAGCGCCATGAGCACTGGCCACCCCGTATTTACAAGATCTTCCACTCGCCGCAACAACTCGAGCCCGTGATAGGTGTTTTTCCCGAAATCGTGAGTCGGATCGATGAGGATCGAGTCGGCGGGCACACCCAGCCGGGCCGCGTTCTCGGCGGCCGACACCACTTCCTCGAGGACGTCCGCGACGACGTCGGTGTAGCGGACGCGGAACGGCCGGGTCCGTGGGACCGCTCCCCCGGTGTGCGAACAGACGATGCCGGCACCCGTCTCCGCGGCCACCTCGACGAGCGCCGGGTCGGCGCCTGCCCACGTGTCGTTGATCAGGTCGGCGCCCTCGGCGACGGCCAGCCTGGCCACGTCGCTGCGCCAGGTGTCGATGCTGACGAGCAACTCGGGATAGCGTCCGCGGATCGCGGCGACGAACGGCACCACCCGCCGGATCTCCTCCGCCGAGTCGACGACGTCGCCGGGCCCGGCCTTCACGCCGCCGATGTCGACGAGGTCGGCGCCCTCGTCCACGGCCCGCTCGACAGCCGACATCGCCGCGGAGTCGGTGAACGTGGCACCGCGGTCGTAGAACGAATCGGGCGTCCGGTTCACGATGGCCATCACCAGCGCACGATCGACCGCCACGGGCCGCCCGCACAGCGTGGGCGACGGACGGTCGGGCGCGGGCGGTACGTCTCTCTCGGCCATGCCACCAATATTGGCACGCAGCGAAATCGCGCCTGCGGCGCCCGTGAGTACTTCTTAACCACGGGCGGTTAATAAGTACTCACGGGCGCGGCAGCGCACCCTTCGCCACTTCCTCGATGTACCCGTCGTACGCGCGCTTGTAGCCGCCGCTGCGGCCGGACAGCACGTGCAGCGTGTCGGTGTCCTCGACGTCGTAGCCCTCCTTGCGGAGTTCCACCTTGCGACTCTTGAACGTCGACGTCTGCTCCAGCGAATCGACGACGCGGACGAACAGCGGCACCGCGTACGACGGCAGCCGCTGGAACAGCAACTCCGCCACGTCGGAGCCGTCGAAGTCCTCGTTCTCGTGCAGCGTCACCGCGGCCATCCCCGCGCGACCGTCGGTCCCGGGGATCTCGACGCCGTAGACGACGGCATGCTCGACCGCGGGATGCGCGAGAAGCGCGCCCTCGACCTCGGTGGTCGCGACGTTCTCCCCCTTCCAGCGGAACGTGTCGCCGAGCCGGTCGACGAACGCGACGTGCGACCAGCCCTGACGGCGCACCAGGTCGCCGGTGTCGAACCAGCAGTCGCCGTCGTCGAACGCGTCGCGGACGAGTTTCTTGTCGGTGGCGTCCTCGTCGGTGTAGCCGTCGAAGGGTGCCCGGTCGGTCACCTTCGACAGCAGCAGGCCGACCTCGCCGGTGGCCACCCTCCGTAGTGTGCCGTCGGAGTGCCGCCGCGGCGCACCGTTGTCCTCGTCGTACTCGACCACGGCGTGTGGGAGGGGGCAGATGCCCGCGGTCCGGTCGACGTTGAGGGCGTTGACGAACGCGATGTTGCATTCGCTGGCGCCGTAGAACTCGGCCACCCGGGAGATGCCGAACCGGGTGGTGAACTCGGACCAGATCTCCGGACGAAGCCCGTTTCCGACCATCAGCCGGACGTCGTTGTCGCGGTCGCCCGGCTTCTCGGGCTGGTTGAGCAGGTACCGGCACAGTTCACCGATGTAGGTGAACGCGGTGGCCCGGTTCAGTGCGACGTCGTCCCAGAACTTGGACGCCGAGAACTGTTTGCCCAGCGCGAGCGTCGCCCCCGACCCCAGCACCGAGGACAGCGACACCGTCAGCGCGTTGTTGTGGTAGAGCGGCAGGCAGCAGTAGAGGACGTCGCTGCCGCGCAGCCGGACTCCCATGTTGCCGAGTCCGGACATGCTCTTGAGCCAGCGGAAATGACTCATCAGGCTGGCCTTCGGCAGGCCGGTGGTGCCGGAGGTGAAGATGTAGAAGGCCTTCTCCCGGGCCTGGATCTGCTCGCACACCTCGGGGTTGCCGTCGCCGGCCTTCTCGGCGAGCCGGTCGAGGTCGTCGAAGTACACCACCGAGGCCGCGGCGGGCTGCTCGTCGAGCGAGTCCATGGCCTCGCCACACGCCTCGGACACCACCAGGACGCGACTGTCGAGCAGCGAGATGCTGTGCGCGAGTACGTCTCCGCGCTGGTTGTGGTTCAGCATCCCGGCGGTGGCACCGAGTTTGACGGCGGCGAGTGCGATGAGCAGCGTCCCGGGGGCGTTCTTGCCCAGGATCCCGACGACGTCCCCGCGCGACACTCCGAGGTCGGTGAGCACGTGAGCGTAGCGGTTCACGCGGATGTTGGCGTTCCGGTAGCTCAGCGAGTCGCCCTCGAACCGCAGGAACGTGCGACGCGGGTGCGCCGCGGCGGCGCGCTGGAAGACCAGGCCGATCGACTCCTTCGCGTCGGGGGTCCGGATGAGGCCGAGGACTCCCTTCGCCATGGTCGGCAACTCCGGGATCAGGGCAGGCAACCGCCTGGCCAGATCGACCACACCGATCGTCGAACGTGCTTCAGAACGCATGACATCCCCTCAGGCCTGCAGTATGAATCAGGTCACCTTACTGCACGGTAACAACGTACGCCACGACGGCGACCGGACGCCGCCTCAGGAGAGGCAGGCGTCCAGCGCCTCCCCGACGTCGGTCCGGACGAGCAGCCTGTCGAGGGCGCGCTGCGCCACGAAGCCGCCGCCCCGCAGACCGTCGATCCAGTCCAGCAGGCCCGTGTAGTGGCCGTGCGGATCGAGCAGGACGACCGGCTTCTCGTGCATGCCGAGGTAGCCCGCCGTCCAGGTTTCGAACAGCTCCTCGAGCGTGCCGATGCCGCCGGGCAGCGTGATGAAGGCGTCGGCGCGGTCCTCCATGACCTGCTTGCGCTGGCGCATGGTGTCGGTGACGACGAGTTCGTCCGCGTCGACGTCGGCGACTTCCCTGTGCACCAGGGCTTTCGGGATGACCCCGACGGTGATCGCCCCAGCGGCGCGGGCAGCCTCGGCCACCGCACCCATCATCGAGACGTTGCCGCCGCCGGACACCAGTTGCCAACCGCGCTTTCCGATTTCGGCGCCCACCTGGGCCGCCAGTTCCAGGAAGCGATCGTCCACGGGCCCCGAAGCACAGTAGACGCACACCGAGAACGGCTGCGGTGGAACAGTTTCCCGGCTCACCATTGCTCCTCCGTTCCGAGCAGTTCGGCCTCGTCGACTCCCTGCTGCGACTTGACGACGATCCGCACCGCCTCCTCGACACTGTCCGTGACGTGCAGCAGGTTGACGTCGCCCTCCGAGATCTTGCCGCTGCGTTCGAGGGTTCCGCGGATCCAGTCCACCAGCCCGGACCAGTACTCGGTGCCGAACAGGATGATCGGGAACCGGGTGACCTTGCGCGTCTGCACCAGGGTCAACGCCTCGAACAGTTCGTCGAGCGTCCCGAAGCCGCCGGGCAGGCAGATGAACGCCTGCGAGTACTTCACGAACATCGTCTTGCGGGCAAAGAAGTACCGGAAGTTGATACCCAGGTCGACCCATTCGTTGAGGCCCTGCTCGAACGGCAATTCGATGCCGAGGCCGATGGAGTATCCACCCGATTCGCTGGCGCCGCGGTTGGCGGCCTCCATGACACCGGGGCCGCCGCCGGTGATGACGGCATATCCGGCCTCGGCGAGGCGCGCACCCAGCGCCCTGCCCGCCTCGTACTCGGGGTGACCGGGCTCGGTGCGGGCCGACCCGAACACGGTGACCGCACGCGGCACCTCGGCCAGGGCACCGAACCCTTCGACGAACTCGCTCTGGATCCGCAGGACCCGCCACGGGTCGGTGTGCACCCAGTCGGTCTGACCCCGCTCGTCGAGCAACTGCTCGTCGGTGGTGGTCTCGTCCTTGCGGGCGCGCCTCAACTGCACCGGACCCCGGTGCTTCACGGCCG
Organism: Rhodococcus sp. USK10; assembly: GCF_019378875.1. Classification (NCBI taxonomy): domain Bacteria; kingdom Bacillati; phylum Actinomycetota; class Actinomycetes; order Mycobacteriales; family Nocardiaceae; genus Rhodococcus; species Rhodococcus sp. USK10. The sequence goes on along the minus strand of NZ_CP076048.1, from coordinate 7,255,076 downwards.
AGGACTTCCGCCCGTAATTGTTCTTCTCGGGTGCCATGCGCCCCAGGCTATCGGGTGGCCCGTTCGGGGCACCGGGCAGTCACGGGGTGCTCAGATAGGCGCGGAGCACGGTCGTCACGTCGGTGATCTGCTGGACGGGGACGTGCTCGTCCCGCTTGTGCGCGAGGTTCGGATCGCCCGGACCGTAGTTGACGGCCGGGATGCCGAGCGCGGAGAACCGGGACACGTCCGTCCACCCGTACTTGGCGCGGAACTCGCCGCCTGCCGCCTCGATGAGGGCCGCGGCGGCCGGATCCGTCAGCCCGGGGAGCGCGCCCGGCGACAGGTCCGTGACCTCGAAACCCAGCTCGAGGCCGTCGAAGACCTCCCGCACGTGGTCGATGGCCTGCTCGGCGTTGCGGTCGGGCGCGAAGCGGAAGTTCACGTCCATCTCCGCGGCGTCCGGGACCACGTTGCCCGCGACACCGCCGGCGATCCGCACGGCGGACAGACCCTCCCGGTACACGCAGCCGTCGATGTCCACCGACCGAGCGGTGTAGTCCGACAGCCGCTGCAGGACCGGGGCGAACCGGTGGATCGCGTTGTCGCCGAGCCACGATCTCGCGGAGTGCGCGCGGGTACCGCGGGTGGTCAGCGTCACCCGCAGCGTGCCCTGGCAACCCGCCTCGATGAGCCCACCCGTCGGCTCACCCAGGATCGCGACGTCCGCGTGCAACCACTCCGGGATCTCACGTTCGATCCGTCCGAGCCCGTTGTGGACGGCCGCGATCTCCTCGCAGTCGTAGAACACCAGCGTCAGGTCGTGCGCGAGGTTCTCCACGGTGGCGGCCAGATGCAGGAACACCGCGTCGCCCGACTTCATGTCGACCGTTCCACACCCGTGCAGCAGGTCGCCCTCACGCCGGGACGGCACGTTGTCCGCGATCGGCACGGTGTCGAGGTGCCCGGCGAGCATCACCCGGCTCGGGAGCCCCCGATCGGTGCGGGCGAGCACCGCGTTGCCGTTGCGGATGATCTCGAAACCGGTGGTCTGCTCGCGCAGCGCCGACTCGACGGCGGCGGCGATCGCCGACTCGTCGTGGGAGACGCTCGGGATGTCCACCAGCGCGGCGGTGAGGTCGATGGGATCGGCGTGGAGGTCGAGTGTGCTCACCGGTCCACCCTAAGCCGACCCGCCTACCCACTATTGCGCTGCTACCCGTCGAAGCCACCCGGGATCTCGTAGATCGCACCGTCGAAACCGATGCGGAACAACCGTCCCGCGGAGAAGCCGCCGGACCCCTGCCCGTAGACGACCATGCTCGACGTCGGCAGTCCCGACGCCAGCACGCAGTACTGCCCCGGCGCGTCGACGCGCCAGATCTCGCCGCGCACGTTGGCCGGGACCACCGGGCGTCCCCGCGAATCCAGGGTCAGGCCGTCGGGAGCCGCGAACGTGTCGAGGCCGGACAGGTCGAGGATGCTTTCGGGGGCGCCCGGGTTCGCGATCGGGATCCGGCTCACGCCCGGATTCACGAATGTCCGCGACACGTAGAGGTACCGGTCGTCCACACCGAGCACCGCACCGTTCGCGCTGGGCAGCGTCGCCCAGTTCGGTTCGACCCGGCCGTCGGGGAACACCCGCCCGATCTGCGTTCCGAAGTCGTTGGTGGCATACGCGGTCCCGGCGGCGTCGACGTCGAGTCCGTCCGCCGCGCTCAGACCCGACACGAACGGGGTGAGCGCGCCGGTGGCGGTGTTCAGCTTCGCGATCGCTCCCGGACGCAGGATGTCGCCGAGGAGCACACGGGCGTCCGCGCCGTACCCCACCAGCAGTGATCCGTCGGACGCCCAGGCGAGGGCGCCCGCGCCCCTGCCGCCGGGCACCGTCGCGACGGGGACCGCGGGCGCTCCGGGCGCGTCGAGGCGGAACACCCGTCCGCTGATCAGGTCCGTCGTGTAGAGGCGGCCGCCGTCGTCCACGGCGACGCCCTCCAGCGCGGCACCCGGCACGCGCCCCACGAGAACCGGTGGCTGGCCTGCTCCCGGGCACACCGGTGCGGCGGACGCGGTCTGCGGCGCTGCCACCGACACCACCCCGGCGAGCAGCGCGCCCGCGGCCACGGCCCGCAGGCCGCGGCCCGTGACTCGAACCCACCGTGAGCCTCGGGTCACCCGACCCCACTCCGAAATACGCATTGCCACGACCTTTCCCGGTGTCTCGCACGTGCCCAGTGCATGGTCCCCCACGAGCCCGGAACCCGCTCGGTTTCGAATCGATCACGCCCAGATAACGACCGCTCGAGAATGCCCGAGTAATGAGGCAGTAACCTCTACTGCCGTGAGCACACAGGGAGCATCAGCAGTAGGCATCGCCAACGTGACCGTCGGCGGCACGATCCTCGACACCTGGTTCCCGGCGCCTGAGCTGGGAACCTTCGACAGCGCGGGCACCGTGCGGATCGAGGGTGGCGACATCCCCTCCGATCTGGCACTTCTCGCCGGACCCGACGAGGCACGTGAGGTCGACCAGGTCGTGGTGCGCACCACCATCGCCGACCTGTCCGCGCCGCCGGCCGACGCCCACGACGCCTACCTGCGCCTTCACCTCCTCTCGCATCGCCTGGTGGCCCCGCACGGCGTCAACCTCGACGGACTGTTCGGGTTGCTGTCCAACGTGGTGTGGACCAACTTCGGACCGTGCGCGGTCGAGGGCTTCGAGAAGGTGCGGTCCCGCCTGCGTATCCGCGGCGTCGTCACCGTGTTCGGTGTCGACAAGTTCCCGCGTATGGTCGACTACGTCGTCCCGTCGGGCGTCCGCATTGCCGACGCCGACCGTGTCCGTCTCGGCGCGCACCTGGCCAGCGGCACCACCGTGATGCACGAGGGCTTCGTCAACTTCAACGCGGGCACGCTCGGCAGCTCGATGGTCGAAGGCCGTATCTCCGCGGGCGTCGTCGTCGACGACGGATCCGATGTGGGCGGCGGCGCCTCGATCATGGGCACCCTGTCCGGTGGCGGCAAGGAGACCATCTCGGTCGGCAAGCGCTGCCTGCTCGGCGCCAATGCCGGTCTCGGCATCTCGCTCGGCGACGACTGTGTCCTCGAAGCCGGCCTGTACGTGACCGCGGGCACCAAGGTCACCGGCCCGGACGGCACCGTCGTGAAGGCCAAGGAACTCAACGGCCAGTCCAACCTGCTCTTCCGCCGCAACTCGGTGTCCGGGGCCGTCGAGGTCGTGCCGTGGAAGGGCACTGGCGTGGAATTGAACGCCGCGCTGCACGCTAACGACTGATCCCTGTGAGCGGTTCGCGAACCCCCGGCACCATGACCGATTCGACCGGCACCCTCGGCCGGGGCCTGAAGGTCCGTCACCTGACGATGATGGGCCTCGGTTCCGCGATCGGTGCCGGACTGTTCCTCGGTACCGGTGTCGGCATCGCGACCGCCGGTCCGGCCGTCCTCGTCTCCTACCTTCTCGCCGGCATCATCGTCGTCTTCGTGATGCGGATGCTCGGCGAGATGGGAGCGGCGATCCCCGCCAGCGGATCCTTCTCGCACTACGCGCGGATCGGCATCGGCGACTGGGCCGGATTCGTGATGGGGTGGCTCTACTGGTTCATGTTGATCATGGTGCTCGGCGCCGAGATCACGGGCGCCTCCGGCATCGTGAGCGCCTGGCTGCCGGGGGTGCCGCAATGGGTGGTCGCCCTCGTGTTCGTGATCTTCTTCGCGGCCGTCAACCTCGCGAAGGTCAGCAACTTCGGCGAGTTCGAGTTCTGGTTCGCCGCCATCAAGGTCACCGTCATCATCGGCTTCCTGGTGATCGGTGTGCTGCTGGTGTTCGGCCTGCTCCCGGACACCGAACCGGTGGGCACCACCAACCTGTTCGGGCACGGCGGCTTCATGCCGGAGGGCTTCGCCGGTGTCGCCGCGGGACTGCTGGTGGTGGCGTTCGCGTTCGGCGGCATCGAGATCGTGACCATCGCCGCCGCTGAATCCGAGGACCCGGAGCGTTCGATCGCCGTGGCGGTGCGCAGCGTCGTCTGGCGCATCAGTGTCTTCTACCTCGGTTCGATCTCGATCATGGTCCTCGTTCTTCCCTGGGACTCGTCGGACCTGAAGAGCGGGCCGTTCGTGGCCGTTCTGAACCAGGCGCACATCCCGTACGTGGCGGGGTTCATGGAACTCGTGGTCGTGGTGGCGTTGCTGTCGGCTTTCAACGCCAACATCTACGGCACGTCGCGGATGGCGTATTCGCTGTCGCGGCGCGGCGACGGTCCCGCGTTCATGGCCCGGATCTCGAATTCCGGGGTGCCGCTCAATGCGGTGCTGCTGTCGGTGTTCTTCGGTTTCGTCAGCGTGCTGCTCAACTGGTGGCTGCCGGACGACCTGCTGGGTCTGCTCCTGAACGCCGTCGGCTCGGCGCTGCTCGTCATCTGGATCTTCATCGTCGTCTCACACCTGAAGTTGCGCCCGCGGCTCGAACGCGAGGGCAAGCTGACGGTGCGCATGTGGCTGTTCCCCTGGCTCAGTTACCTCACGCTCGCGATGCTCGCCGGTTTCGTCGTGCTCATGCTGTTCGACACCGACGCCCGCACCCAGCTGATCTCGACGTGCGTGTTGTTCCTCGTCATCGCGGCACTCGGCGTGCTCAACACCCGGCTGCGGAGGCGTTCCCGGACGGTGTGACCCGGATCCGGGCACTCACCGGTCGGTTGTCCGATCCGGATCGGCGGAGGTACGCGCCGCGTGGGCAAGGACCTGCGGGCCGGTCACCAGGGCCTTCCGCCACGGCGCGACACCCTCGATCTCGATCTCGATCGACAGACTCAGCACGGTGCGGATCAGCACGATCACACCGAGCACGGCGGCATCGGTCAGCGACGGTGTCGAGGTGACGGTCTTGACGATGTCTGCGGCGACGAGCAATTCCAGACCGAGCAGGATCGCTCCGCCAAGCGACTCCCGCAGGGTCTTGAACGCCCGAGCACCGTCACCGGACTTCCTCCACGTGCGCACCGCGAGGAAGAAGGCGAACACGAACCCGAGAACCATGGACGAGACACCGAGCACTTCGAACAGTTCGGTCGCGACCTCGAAGAACCGGTGAGTATCCATGCGCGCCCCTTCGTCAGACGTCCGTCTGTCGTGTGCGTCGACCCCGCGTGGCCAGTTCCTGATCGATGATCAGCGCGATCTCGGCGAGGGGACGCGGCTGATCCATATCGGCGTGCGTGCTGTGAACGTCGTGGGTGACGATGTCACCGGTGACGTACGCGCGCCACAAGTCGGACGAGGACTCGCTCGACATCGTGTCGTCATCCGTCAAAGTCGGACGGAGAAACACCACGTCACCGTGATAGGTCTGCGGTACGTGGTCGGCAGACAGCCGTAGGTCGTTCCGATAAATTGCACGCGCGGCATCCCAGATGGGCGCAGTGTCGGGCGAATCGACGATCTCGCCGTAGCGGCTCTGCGCCCATGCCCGGACCGACTGTCGAATGTCGTCGTCCGAAGGCACCGCCTCGCCGAGGCGGAGATCCCCTGCACCGGGCACGCTGTCCAGCATCGCGAGGAGTGCGACCTCGAGTCCTCGACGTTCCAGAGCGGTGGCGATCGCATGGGCGACGAGGCCACCGAACGACCATCCCAGCAGAAGGAACGGGCCGTCTTCCTGAACGGCGAGGATCTGCTCGAGATAGTCGGCGGCCATACTCCCGATCGACTTCGGTAGCGGCGTCACTCCATCGAAGCCCCGCGCTTGCAGCCCGTATATGGGCTGGTCGGGGAGGTGGGCGCGAAGGCCCATGTAGCACCAGCTCAGTCCGCCGCCCGGATGGACGCACCACAGGGGCGGTCCGGATCCGTCGCTTCGGATCGGTAGGACGACGGCGAACGGATCGAGCAAGCCGGGTTCGATCTCCTCACCCATACGGGGTGCGAGTTCGGCGATCGTCGGAGACTCGAAGATCACCCGGATCGGGACCTCCACCCCGGACACCGACTGAATCCTGCTCACCAACTGCGTCGCCGACAACGAATGCCCACCCAGGTCGAAGAAACTGTCATCGATCCCCACCCGGGAAACCCCGAGAACCTCCGCGTAGAGCGAGGCCAGCGTCTGCTCCACCGGTGACCGCGGCGCCCGGAACACCCCACCGATGAACTCCGGCGCCGGCAAGGCTCGCCGATCCAGTTTCCCGTTCACCGTCAACGGCAACCGATCCAGCACCACCACCGCTGCCGGAACCATGTATTCCGGCAGCATCCTGGCCGCAAAACGACGGACCTCGACACGGGTGCCGGTGTCGGTGGTGTCGGAGACCACGTAACCGACCAATCCGATCCCGGTGGCGGTGTCCCGGGCCACCACCGCCGCCTGAGTCACGGCCGGATGTTTCAGTAGAACCGCCTCGATCTCCGCGGGTTCGACCCGGAATCCGCGAATCTTGACCTGCGCGTCCGCTCTTCCGCAGAATTCGAGCACTCCGCCGGCGGTCCAGCGCACCAGATCCCCGGTTCGGTACATTCGCGCACCGGGCTCGCCGAACGGGCATGCCGCGAATCGCTCGGCCGTCAACCCCGGCCGCCCGAGATAACCGCGAGCCAACTGCACTCCGGCGACGTACAACTCCCCGACCGCACCCACCGGGACTGGAAGCAAGCCCGCACCCAGCACGAACACCTGCGTGTTGCCCACGGGCGCCCCGATCGGCACACTCACGCGGTCGGCGCGTTCGCCCGGCTCCGGTAGCACGAAGGTTGCCGCGAAGACCGTCGTCTCGGTCGGCCCGTACCCGTTGACCAGAATCGGAGGATTCGAGCGCTCGTCCCGATACCAGCCCTGCAACCCGGCCGGATCCAACACCTCTCCGCCGAACACCACCATCCGCAGCACCGAATCAGACCCCACTGCAGGATCCTCACGCTCGACTTCGGCGAACTCGTAGAACGCCGAGGGCGTCTGAGCGAGAACTGTCACCCGCTCCCGGACCACCGCCTCCCACAATCCGGCCGGCGAATGCACGGTCTCCCACGGCACCACCACAATCCGGGCTCCGTGCACCAACGCCCCCCACAATTCCCACACCGAAAAATCGAACGCGACCGAATGACACCACCCGAACACGTCTCCGGCACCGAAGCCGGCCCAGCCTGCAGTACCGGCGAACAGCGACACCACGCTCCGATGGCTCACGGCGACACCCTTCGGAACACCCGTCGACCCGGAGGTGTACATCACGTAGGCGGTGTTGCCCGGTCGTAGAGGTGTTGCGTGGTCGTTGTCGTCGAAGCCCCTCCCCTCCGACTGCCCGCCCTCGTCGGAGATGGCATCGAGGAGAACTCTGGGGATATCGTTGTCGGGCAACATGTTATCGTTCAGGGTGTCGGTGAGGATCAACCGCGGAGCGGCGTCGGCGAGGATGGTCCCGATCCGTGCACTCGGATAGCGGGGGTCGATGGGGAGGTATGCACCGCCGGCCTCGAGGACCGCGAGCAGCGCGATGATCAACTCGGGTGATCGCTCCAGTGCGACCGCGACCAGCGTTTCCGGTCCGACACCCGCGGCGATCAGGCGGTGTGCCAGCCGGTTCGCTCGATTGCTCAGCTCCCGGTAGGTCCAGTTCTCGTCACCGAACGTGACCGCCACCGCATCGGGAGTCGCGGCGACCTGCCGCTCGAACAGTTCCACGACAGTGGTCTCCGCGAAGGGCGCTGCGGTGTCGTTCCAGGTCCGCAGTACCAACTCGCGTTCGTGCGGATCCAGGATCTCGTACCCCTCGATCCGCCCCTGCGGATCCGCGACAATCCTGTCGAGCAACCGCACATACCGGGCCGCGACGGCCTCCACCGTCACCCGGTCGAACAAATCACTCGCATACTCGATGACCCCCGCCAGACCCTGCTGTTCGGTGGGGGCGAGACTGAACGACAGATCGAAACGCGACGTCCCCGTCGACACCGGCAATGTGGACCACTCCAGCCCGGGGAACGCGACCTCGGGAAACACGTTGTCCTGCATCGCAAACGACACCTGAAACAACGGATGATACGCCGTCGAACGAACCGGATTCAACACCTCCACCAACCGCTCGAACGGCGCATCCTGATTCTCATACGCCGCCAACGCCTTCCCCCGCACCCGATCGAGCACCTCATCGAACCGCGGATTCCCCGACACATCCACCCGCAACACCCACATGTTCACGAAAAACCCCACCAACCCGGACAACACCTCGTCGGTACGACCCGCGATCGGCCCGCCGACCGCCACATCGCACCCGGCACCAAGTCTGCGGAGCAACACCACCAACACCGCCTGCAACACCATCGACGATGTCGCCCCCGACCCGCGGGCCAACTCGGCTACCCGCGAACCCAAATCCGAGTCGACCGTGAACCCCACCGTGCCGCCCCGGTAACTCGGCTCGGCCGGACGTCGACGATCAGTCGGCAACTCGATGCACTCCGGCAACCCCGCCAGCTCGGCCCGCCAATACCCGACCTGCGCGGCCAGCACACTGCCCGGATCATCGTCGCTCCCCAGAAGCTCCCGCTGCCACAGCGTGTAATCGGCATACTGCACCGGCAACGGCGCCCACCCCGGCGCCTCCCCGGCCGCGCGGGCCGCATACGCGACCGCCACGTCACGGGCCAGCGGTGCCAACGAGCCTCCGTCCCCCGCGATATGGTGCAGCACCAACACCAGGATGTGCTCTCGGGGTCCGGACACCAACAACGTTGCGCGGATGGGAATCTCGCCGGACAGATCGAACCGATGCCCCGCAGCCTCCGCAATCGCCTCCCCCGCCCCGGCCTGATCGATCTTCTCCGCGTGCACCGGAACCGGGGCCGCCTCCGCGGGCAGGATCCGCTGGAACGGCACCCCTCCGCCCTCACCGAACACCGTCCGCAGGCTCTCGTGCCGAGCCACCACATCCCCCAACCCCGCCACCAACGCCCCCACATCAAGAGCACCGGTCAACCGCACCGCCACCGGAATGTTGTACGTCGCCGACGGCCCCTCGAACCGATACAGAAACCACAACCGGGCCTGCGCGAACGACAACGGCACCCGCTCCGGCCGCACCCGCGGGAGCAACGGCACCCTCGCCACCGCGGCGTCGCCCAGTCGGGGCGCCAACTCCGCGACCGACGGAGATTCGAACACCACCCGGATCGGCACCTCCACCCCGAGCGCGTTGCGGATCAACCCCACCAGCCGCGTCGCGGACAGAGAATGCCCGCCCAAGTCGAAGAAGCTGTCGTCGATCCCCACCCGTGGAAGACCGAGCACGTCACCGTAGAGTGACGCCAGCGTCTCCTCCACCCGTGACCGCGGGGCCCGGAACACGCCGCCCACGAAGTCCGGCGCGGGCAACGCTTTTCGGTCGAGCTTGCCGTTCACCGTCAGCGGCAACCGATCCACCACCACCGCCGCGGGCACCATGAACTCCGGCAGCCGCCCGGCCACGAAACGACGAACCTCGGCCGCCGACTCACTCGACCCGCCGACACCGTCGACGTGGAGAACGACGTATCCGATCAGTTCGGTGCCATTGCCGGTGGCGCCGGCTATCACAACCGCCTGAGCCACCGCCGGATGCTTCAGCAGCACCGTCTCGACCTCTGCGGGTTCGACTCGGAACCCCCGCACCTTCACCTGCTCATCAGCACGCCCCACGAACTCGAGCACACCCTCGGCGGTCCACCGCACCAGATCCCCCGACCGATACATCCGCGCACCGGGCACACCGAACGGACACGCCACGAACCGCTCGGCCGTCAACGCCGTCCGTCCGAGATAACCGCGAGCCAACTGCACTCCGGCGATATACAACTCCCCCACCACACCCACCGGAATCGGCCGAAGCCCCGCATTCAGTACGAACACCTGTGTATTCCACACCGGCGCACCGATCGGCGCGCTCATGTCAATCGAAGGGCCGCATCGATGGTGGGAAACCTGGAGGGCCGTTTCGGTGGGCCCGTACAGGTTGTGTAACGGTGTGCCGCTACGCTCCATGAAATGGTCTGCCGTCGCGGCCAACAGGTTTTCGCCGCCGCAGAAGACGCGTCGAAGCGAGTCGCAGTCAGCCGGCTCGAGTCGCTCCAGGACCATTGCGAGCATCGACGGAGAGAAGTCGCCGGTGGTGATCTTCTCCGATCTGATCGTCTCCGCGAGATAACTCGCATCGCGGTGCCCGTCGGCCTTCGCGATCACCAGCCGCGCCCCGACCTGCAGTGGCAGGAACATCTCCCACACGGACACATCGAAGGTCGCGGGCGTCTTCTGCAACACCACGTCATCGTGGTCGAAGCCGAAATGGTCCCGCATCCACAGCAACTGGTTCACGATCGCCGAGTGGCTGACTGCTACCCCCTTCGGTCGACCTGTCGACCCGGACGTGAAGATCACGTACGCCGTGTTACCCGGCCTCAACGGGCTGATGCGCTCGTCATCGCGGACTGGTGAGGAGTCGATCTCAGATCCTTGTCGGCCGTCGATCTCCATCACGGTGATGCCCGGGACCTCTGTGCGGTCGGTCGATCGCGTCAACACGCAGACCGGCGCCGCGGACTCCACCATGTGCCGGATGTGTTCGCCGGGATAGTCGGGGTCGATCGGCACGTACGCTCCACCTGCCGTGACGACCGCGTAGATTCCCACCACGAGGTCGATCGAGCGTCGCACGGCGACGCCGACCAGAGACTCCGGACCGACACCCCGCGCGATCAGCCTCCGCGCCAACCGGTTCACTCGCTCTTCGAACTCTCGATACGTCAACTGCTCGTCGTCGGACGTCAGGGCCACCGCATCTGGTGTGACAGCGGCCTGGCGTTCGAACAGGCCGGGAAGTGTCACGTCCGGCACAGGGACCGCGGTGTCGTTCCACGTCTCCAAGACCAACCGTCGCTCGCCCGGTTCGACGATGTCGATACGGTCCACGACGACCTGAGGGTCGTCCGCGACTGTCTGCAGGATGCGGATGAGCGTCCGGGCGATGCTGTCGACGGCTGCGGCGCCGAGCAGGTTCGGCAGGTACGCGACCGTCAACCGAAGTTGGGAATCGACTCTCGCGATCAGAGTCACGGGATAGTGCGACGCGTCGATCGTTCGGACACCGGTGACGACTATTCCGTCGACGGGGGTTGCGGCCGCCAACGCGGCACGATCGACCGGGTACGACTCGAACACGACCAGAGTGTCGAAGAGTTCTCGCGCCCCCGCGGCCTGGTGGATCTCCGTCAACCCGAGGTAGTGATGGTCGAACAAGGTGGCCTGCTGCTCCTGCAACCGGGTCAGCGCCTCTGCAGCCGTGCCGCCCGGTACGGACTGCACCCGCACCGGCACAGTGTTGATGAACAAGCCCACCATCGACTCGACGCCGGCCAGACCGGCCGGGCGGCCGGAGACCGTCGCCCCGAACACGACATCCCTTCGCGCGCACCACTGTCCGAGCAGAATCCCCCACGCTCCCTGAACGACGGTGTTCAGCGTGACACCCAGTTCGGTAGCCCGCACCGACAACCTCGCGGACAGGCCGGCAGGTACGTCAACCGTCACCTGCACTTCCCCCGACGCGGATTCCCGTTTCGCGTGCGAGGACACCAGCAGGGTCGGCTCGTCCACCCCGTCGAGGACCTCCGCCCAGATTCGAGAAGATTCGGCGCGGTCGCGCTCGGCCAGCCAGACCAGGAAATTCCGGTACCCGGTAGCCTTCGGTAGCGCGGCGGCGTCGCCGCCCGAGACATACAGCGCGAGTAGTTCCTCGGCCAGCAGCGGCATCGACCACCCGTCGAGCAGTACGTGATGATTGGTGATCACCAGCTCGAATCGATCCCGTCCCAACGTCGCGAGCGTGAATCGGATCAGCGGCGGCGTCGCCGGGTCGAAATGTGTGGCCTGATCCTCGACGAGAAGACGTTCGAACTCGCCGTCGCGAGTGCCCTCCGGAACGTTCCGCAGGTCGACCTCGCGCCAGGGCAACGCGACTGCGTCGAGGACCACCTGCACCGGACCGGTGTCCGAATCGCCGACGAACGCGGTCCGCAGGTTCGGGTGGCGAGCCAGCAACGCTTGTCCCGCAGCGAGAATCCGTTCCGGATCGACCCTCCCGCCGAGATGGAGAACGAGCTGGGTCGTGTACGCGTCGAACGACGTACCGGCCAAAACCGAGTGGAACAACAGACCGGACTGCATCGCCGTCAACGGCCACACATCCACCACTCCCGGATACCGGTGCTCCCACGTCTCGATGTCGTGTTGCGACACCGACACCAACGGCACATCGGACGGTGTCAGCCCGCCGGCGCCGGGCCCCTGCACGTGCCGCGCCAGCGCGGAGACCGCGTCGCACCACAGGTCGGCAAGTTCCTGAACGTCGTCACGGGAGAGCACCCCCGTGGGGAATCCGAACACGGCACCGAGTCGGGGACCGTCCGGACCGTCGGTCACCATGGCGTTGATGTCCACTTCGGCCATCGCAGGCAGGTCCGGATCCATCGTCGCGGAGAGATCCGATCCCTCGCTCGCGGGCATCCAACCGAGGTCACGCAATTCCGCGGGAACGTCCGCGGCCGAGATCCTCCCCAGATAGTTGAAACTGATCTGTCCGCCCGGATACTTCTGGAGTTCCGGTGCGGGTGTCCGCGTTCAGATACCGGAGCAGCCCGTAGCCGATACCACGGTCGGGCAGTGCCATCACCTGTTCCTTGACCGCTTTGATCACGGTGCCGGCAGCGGGACCGCCGGCGAACGCCTCGTCGAGATCGGCGCCGGCGATGTCGAGACGTATCGGGAACACTGTCGTGAACCAGCCGACGGTGCGGGACAGATCGGCCCCGGGGATGACGTGCTCCTCGCGACCATGATTCTCCAGAGATATCAACGACGACTGTTCGACCACCCCACGACGGCGGCGCCACCGGGTCAACGCCATCGCCAACCCCGCCAGTAGACCATCGCCGGCCCCGGCACGGAAAACCTTGGGGACCGTGGTGAGCAGCGACGCGGTCGCATCCGCGGGAACGTGCGTCCGCACGTGTTGCACTGTGGAGGCGACATCGAGGACGGGGTCGCACCTGCGCGAACCCAGCACCGGGTCGGGGCCCTCCAGAATCGATTGCCACAACGGCAGCTCGGCCACGCGCCCGGGCCGCAGCGCCTCCTCCACCAGCCCGTGTGCCCACCGCCGCATCGACGTCCCACCCGCCGGCAGTACCGGGCGTTCGCCGGTACACACCCTCGCCCATGCCGCCGCCAGGTCCGGGATCAGGATTCGCCACGACACGCCGTCGATGACCAGGTGGTGGGCCACGACCAGCAGCCTGCCCGGACGATCCGCCAACTCGTCACCGTCACCGGACGCGCGGTCCAGCCACACGAACTGCACCATCACGCCCGCCGCCGGATCCAACCGCCCCAGGGCCGCATCCAGCTCGGCCGATGCCAACCGCAGCCACCCCGGATCGCCCGGTGCGTCATCACAGGCGACCTGTCGAATCAGGCGGTCCACGTCGACCGCATCCGGCGGGTCGACCCGAAGTTTCTGCTCCCCGGCGCCATCGGTCACCAGACGCGACCGCAACATGTCGTGACGGACCACGACAGCGCCGATGGTGGCGACCACTCCGGCCCGATCGATACCGTCAGGCAATTCCAGAACCATCGTCTGCGCGAATCGGCGGAACCCACCACCCCGGGCGAGGAGGAACCGCCCGATCGGCGTCAACGGCATCGATCCCACTCCGCCACCGGGCAACTCGTCGAGCACGACGTGATCCGAATCGCGATTCAGGACTGCGGCCTCGGACAGACTGCCGACAGTTCTGTGCTCGAACACATCCCGCGGCGTGAGTAGCACACCGAGGGCTTTCGCGCGCGAAACCAATTGGATCGACCGGATACTGTCGCCACCCAGATCGAAGAATCCGTCATCGATCCCGACCCGCTCCACCCCGAGTACCTCGGCGAACACCCGGGCGAGGATCTTCTCGGTCTCGGTCCGCGGCGACCGGAACGCCCTGCTCGACGAGAACTCCGGCTCCGGCAACGCACTGCGGTCGAGCTTGCCTGCCGGTGTGAGCGGCAACTTCTCGAGCACCACGATCGCGGAGGGCACCAGGTACTCCGGCAGGCGCCCCGCCGCCACCGTCCGCACGGTATCGGTGTCCACCTCGCCCCCCGGTGCGGGGACTACGTACGACACCAGCATCGTCTGCCCGGACGGGCCCTTCCGATCGACCGTCACCGCGGATCCGATCCCGGGTTGCCCGGCAAGCGCAGCGTCGATCTCGCCCAACTCGATCCGTCGGCCCCGCACCGTGACCTGGAAATCACTGCGCCCCACATACTCCAGCGCCGGACCGGACTCGCCTTCGACCCAGCGCACGACATCGCCCGTGCGATACATCCGCTCGCCCGGCGCGCCGAACGGATTCGCCACGAATCGCTCCGCCGTCAGTCCTCTCCGATCGTGATATCCCCGAGCCAGCGAGACCCCCGCGGCATACAACTCCCCCGCGACTCCCGCCGGCAACGGGCGCAGCCACGCGTCCAGGACCACCAGGGACGTACCCCGGACCGGGCCGCCCAGAGTCACCGGACCGCGCGGTTGTAACGGCGTCGAGGCCGCCACCGCCACCGTCGCCTCGGTCGGCCCGTAGAGGTCGTGCATTCGCCGTCCTGCAGCGAACGACTCCACCACCGATACCGGCACCGCCTCAGCACCCGTGAGCAGGCATCGCACCGACGACATCCGCTCGACCGGTACCGTCGCCAGCATCGTGGGGGTGAGGAACGCGTGCGTCACCGCCGCACTCTCGAGAATCCGGCCCAGGTCCTCGCCACCGACCACGCCCGCCGGGACCACCACCATGGTTGCTGCCGAACCCGTTGCCAGCAGATACTCCAGCACCGAGGCATCGAAACTCGGCGACGCCACCTGCAGCACGCGTGCGTCCGCCGTGACGTCGAATCTCTCTGCCATCTCGGCCGCGAGACTGCCCAGTCCCCGATGCGGTACGACGACGGCCTTCGGCTCACCCGTCGTCCCCGACGTGTAGATCATGTACGCGGGATGGTCGCCCCGCAATGGAGTGATCCGGTCGGCATCGGTCACCGATTCAGCGGACCGTGTGGACCACTCGACTCGCGCCTCCGGATCGTCGAGCACCCACCAGTCGAGGTTTCTCGGCAGGGTACCGACGCATTCGGCGACCGTGATTCCGAATCGCGCGGCGGAATCGGTGATCAGGTACGCGAGCCGACTCGCCGGATACGACGGATCCATCGGGACGAAGGCCCCGCCCGTCTTCGCCACAGCCCACACCGCCAGGACCGACTCCACCGACCGCGGCACGGCCACGGCGACCGCGGATTCCGGCGCGGCCCCGCGTGATATCAGCATCCGTGCGATGCGACTCGACTCGTCGTCCAACTCCCGGTATGTGAGTGAGCGGTTCCCGCACACGACCGCCACCGCACTCGGATCGTGTGCGACTGCCGCAGCGAGGATCTGCGGCAGTGTCCGGACCGCCTCCGCCGGCGCGCCACGCACGGGAACCAGCAGGTTCCGTTCGTCCGGGGCGAGAAGGTCGATGTCGCCCGTCGCGGCCTCGGGCGCAGCCACCAGTGATTCCAGGGCCCGGTGGAACCTGTCCGCGATCGCCTGCACCTCGTCGTCGCCGAACAGGCCCGGATCGTGCCACAGTGAAACGGATGTCCGCTCACCCGCTTCCACCGCGAGGGTCAACGGATAGTTCGTTCCTCCATACGAATCCAAGGACGTGATCGAGAGGGAGCCGATCGACTCGAGAAGGGAGTCCAGGCTCCGCCGATCGTTCGGGTACGACTCGAACACCGTCAGGGTGTCGAACAGCGCCCCCATGCCGGTGACCCGCTGGATCACCGGCAACGGAACATCATGATGCTCGATCAACTCCGCCTGCGCCGCCTGGACCCGGGCCATCAACCGGGCGATGGATTCCCGAGGATCCACCCGGACCCGCACCGGGATCGTGTTGATGAACAAGCCCACCATCGACTCGATGGCGGGAATCTGTCCGGACCTGCCCGAGACCGTCGCGCCGAACACCACGTCCCGGCGTCCGGTATGCATGCCCAGCACGATCGCCCACGCGACCTGCACGACAGTGTTCACCGTCACCGACAATCGAGATGCCAGCTCCAGCATCCCCGACCACAAGCCCTCGTCGAGTTCACGCCGTAGCACCGACGATCCTCGTGCCGACTCCGGACGACCCGTCGCGAGCAAAGCGGGCTCCGCACCGTCGAGCGCTTCCTCCCACACCTGAATCGACCGCTGCCGATCCCGAGTCGCGAACCACCCGAGGTACCGGCGATACGAGACCACGGGTTCCAGCACGGCTCCGTCGCCGCCGGCGCCGTAGACGGTCAGCATCTCCCGCATCAGCAACGGCATGGACCATCCGTCGAGCAATACGTGGTGGTACGAGAAGACCAGCCGGAAGTCTCCGTCGCCCATCGTGACCAACCCGAAGCGCAGGAGCGGTGGTTCCGACAGGTCGAATCCGGCCGCCGCATCGTCCGACAGAAGGCGTGCGAGTTCGTCGTCTCGCTCCCCAGCATCGACACCACTGACGTCGGCTTCCCACCACGGGACCTCGAGGCCCTCGAGCACCACCTGCACCGGCTCGGCTTGGTCGGTGAGGAACGCGACCCGCAGATTCGCGTAGCGATCGAGTATCGCCTGCGCCGCGGCCTTCACACGGTCGGCATCCACCCGCCCGGACAGACCCAGCACCGTCTGTACCGCATACACATCCGTCGATTCCGACGCCAACATCGCGTGAAAGACCAAACCTGTCTGCAGCGGTGCGAGCGGCCACACTTCCACGGCCTGGGGATACCGCGCCTCGACGGCGGACAACTGTTCCGGAGTCGGACTCGGTAACGGCACGTCTTCGAAAATGACAGAGTCTTCATCCCTCAGCGGATTCGCGACAGAGGCCAGCCCGGCGACGGTCCGTCGCTCGAATACGTCTCGAGCCGACACCAGCACACCTCGGGCCCGCGCCCGCGACACCACCTGGGTCGACATGATGCTGTCCCCGCCGAGCCGGAAGAAGTCGTCGTCGACACCCACCCGATCGACCCCCAGAACGTCGGCCAGCACCGCCGCCAATGTCTGCTCGGCAATGGATCGTGGAGCCCGATACGGAGTGCCGGATGCGAGATCAGGATCGGGGAGTGCGCCGCGGTCGAACTTGCCGACCGGTGTGAGAGGGATCCGGTCGACGACGACGATCGCCGACGGCACCATGTAGTCCGGTACACGACCCGCCGCCAACTGCCGCAACGCCTCGACGTCCACCTCGGCCCCGGGCGCCGGCACCACATATGACACCAGCACCTTCTGCGCCGACGGACCTACCCGGTCCACCGTCACCACCGATCCCACCGCGGGGTGCGAGACCAGCACGGTGTCGATCTCTCCGGGTTCGACGCGGATTCCGCGGATCTTCACCTGCTCGTCTGCGCGGCCGACGAAGTCCAGGACACCGTCGGTCGTCCACCGCACCAAATCACCCGAGCGGTACATCCGTGAGCCGGGTTCGCCGAACGGACACGCCACGAACCGTTCCGCCGTCAACCCCCGCCGACCGATGTACCCGCGTCCCACCCCTGATCCGGCGATATACAACTCCCCGACGACACCCACCGGGACGGGCACCATCCCTGTTCCCAGGACGAGCGCGCGGGCATTACCGATCGGCACTCCGATCGGCACTCTGACCCGGTCGTCGAAGCCCTTCGACCCCGATATCGAGTACGCGGTGGCACACACGGTGGTTTCCGTCGGCCCGTACGCATTGACCACCGTGATCCGCGGATGGCGAGCGAGGACGCGTCGAACAGCGCTCGGCGACAACACATCGCCCGCGGTGACCACCTGCCGTGCCTGGTCGAGTGCTCCCATCGCATGGTCCGCCGAATCACTCAACAGGTGAAACAGCGGGGTCGTCAAAAACATCGACGTCACACCAGCCGCGCCGACGACCCGCTCGAGCACCCCGATGTCCAGTGGCCCGGGCGGAGCGACAACCACCCGGCCTCCGCCGAGCAGCGTCGGCCACAACTCGTACGCGGACGCATCGAACGCCATCGACGAATGCAACAACACACGCTCACCGGGTCCGTCCGGCCATCCGTGCAACGCCAGGTTGATGACATTGGAGTGGTCGATGGCGACCCCTTTCGGGGTCCCCGTCGATCCGGAGGTGTACATCACGTACGCGGTGTTGCCCGGTCGCAGTGGTGTGGTGCGATCACGGTCGTCGAGGCTGAATCCCTCTGCGTGCCCGTCCCCGTCCGAGATGACGTCGAGGAGTATCCGGGGTATGTCATTGTCCGGCAGTGTTTTCGAGATGGGGGTATCCGTGAGGATCAGCAGTGGAGCGGCGTCGGCGAGGACGAACGCGGTCCGCGCACTCGGATACTGCGGGTCGATCGGGAGGTATGCACCGCCGGCCTCGAGGACCGCGAGCAACGCGATGATCAACTCGGGTGACCGCTCCAGCGCGACCGCCACCAGCACTTCCGGTCCGACACCCGCACCGATCAAAAGGTGCGCCAGCCGGTTCGCTCGACTGCTCAGCTCCCGGTAGGTCCAATTCTCGTCACCGAACGTCACGGCCACCGCGTCCGGAGTCGCGGCGACCTGCTGACCGAACAGGACTGGGATCGTCGAGTCCGGTATCGATGCGCGCGTGTCGTTCCAGCTCTCCAGTACGAGTGTGCGTTCGTCCGGCTCGAGGATCTCGTACCCCTCGATCCGCCCGCGCGGATCCGCGACGATCAGCTCCAGCAACCGCACGTACCGGGCCGCGATACCCTCCACCGTCGCCCGGTCGAACAGGTCACTCGCGTACTCGATGACTCCGGCCAGACCCTGCCGTTCGGTGGGGGCGACGGTGAACGACAGATCGAAACGCGACGTCCCCGTCGGCGCCGGCAATGTGGTCCATTCCAACCCGGGGAACGCCACATCGGGAAACGCGTTGTCCTGCATCGCAAACAACACCTGAAACAACGGATGATAGGCCGTCGAGCGAACCGGATTCAGCAACTCCACCAACCGCTCGAACGGCGCATCCTGATTCTCGTACGCACCTAGAGCCTTTACCCGCACCCGGTCGAGGACCTGATCGAACCGCGGATTCCCCGACACATCCACCCGCAACACCCACGTGTTCACGAAGAACCCCACCAACCCGGACAACGCCTCGTCGGTACGGCCCGCGATCGGCCCACCGATCGCGATATCCTCTCCCGCGCCGAGCCGGTGGAGCAGCACCGCGAGCACGGATTGCAGCACCATCGATCGTGTCGCCCCACATCTGCGGGCAAGATCCGTGACTGCCGAAGCACGTTCCGGTTCGATCGCGAACTCCACGGTCCCGCCCCGGTAAGTCGGCGCCGCCGGCCTCCGACGATCGGTCGGCAGCTCGATACACTCCGGCAACCCCGCCAGCTCAGTCTTCCAATACTCGACCTGGGTGGAGAACACACTGCCCGGATCGTCCTCGCTCCCCAGAATTTCCCGCTGCCACAGCGTGTAATCGGCATACTGCACCGGCAACGGCACCCATCCCGGCATCTCGCCCCCGGTACGCGCCGCATATGCGACCGCCACATCCCGGGCCAGCGGCGCCAACGAGCCCCCATCCCCCGCGATATGGTGCAGCACCAACACCAGGATGTGCTGGTTCTCGCCGCATCGCACAAGCGTTGCACGCACAGGGATCTCCACCGACAGGTCGAATCGATGGCCCGCCGCCTCCCCGACCACATCCATCGCAGTGCCGTCCCCGGCGTCGACCACCTCAACCGGCAGTTCCGCGTCGACCTGCTCAGCCGACAGGATCCGCTGGAACGGCACACCGCCATCCTCACCGAACACCGTCCGCAGGCTCTCGTGCCGAGCCACCACATCCCCCAACCCCGCCACCAACGCCCCCACATCAAGAGCACCGGTCAACCGCACCGCCACCGGAATGTTGTACGTCGCCGACGGTCCCTCGAATTTGTGAAGGAACCACAACCGGGCCTGCGCGAACGACAACGGCACCCGCCCCGGCCGCACCCGCGGGAGCAACGGCACCCGAACCGGCCCCTCCCTCAGACGCGGCGCCAACTCCGCGACCGACGGACACTCGAACACCACCCGAACCGCAACCTCCACCCCCAACACCGACCGAATCCGGCTCACCAACCGCGTCACCGACAACGAATGCCCACCCAGATCGAAAAAACCGTCATCGATCCCCACCCGCGGAACACCCAGCACCTCCGCGAACAACGCCACCAACGTCTCCTCCACCGGCGACCGCGGCCCACGAAACACCCCACCAACGAACTCCGGCGCCGGCAACGCCCTCCGATCCAACTTCCCATTCGCCGTCAACGGCAACCGATCCACCACCATCACCACCGCCGGAACCATGAACTCCGGCAGCCGCCCGGCCACGAACTCACGCAACCCCACACCCGTCACCGTGCCGGCGGACTCGAGAACCACGTACCCCACCAACCGACACCCCGCCCCAACAGCCGCCGGAGACTCACTACCAATCACCACAGCCTGCGAAACAGCAGGATGCGACAGCAGCACCGCCTCGACCTCCCCCGGCTCCACCCGGAACCCCCGCACCTTCACCTGCTCATCAGCACGCCCCACGAACTCGAGCACACCACCAACCGCCCACCGCACCAGATCCCCCGACCGATACATCCGCGCACCAGGCACACCGAACGGACACGCCACGAACCGCTCCGCCGTCAAACCCGGCCGACCCAAATACCCACGCGCCAACTGCACCCCGGCGATATACAACTCCCCCACCACACCCACCGGAACCGGCCCAAGCCCCGCACCCAACACGAACACCCGCATACCGCCCACTGGGTCGCCGATCGGCACACTTACGCGATCACGACCACCCTGGGATTCAGGTAGCGAGTACATTGCGGCGAAGACCGTCGTCTCCGTCGGACCGTACCCGTTGAGCGTCCTCACCTGTGGGTGGAGCGGATCCTCGCCCAGATTCCAGCCCTGCAGCCTGGCGAGATCCAGCACCTCTCCGCCGAGCACGACCGTCCTCAGCACCGAACCGGCCCCCACCGCTGGGTCCACGTGCTCGACCTCCTCGAAACCGTAGAACGCCGACGGCGTCTGGCCGAGAACAGTGACCTTGTCCCTGATCAGCAACTCCCACAAACGGTTCGGCGATGCCGCCACGTCCCACGGCGCCACCACCACGCGGCCCCCGTGTACCAACGCACCCCACAACTCCCACACCGAGAAGTCGAACGCCTCCGAGTGGCACCACACCGACACATCCGTATCGTCCAACCCCACGCGGTCGGCGGTGGCGGCCAACAACGACACGACACTTCGGTGGCTCACGGTGACACCCTTCGGAATACCTGTCGACCCCGAGGTGTACATCACATACGCCACGTGACCGGGGCCCAACGGACTGATCCGATCGCTGTCGACGGGATCGCGATCGGCGTGACCCCCGACTTCGACTGCAGTGTCGAGGTCCAGATCTGCATCGAGTAGCACCTGCCCTATGTCATGGTCGGGCAGCGTGGCCACGGTGGCAGTGTCGGACAGGATCAGCCGCGGGGCTGCGTCGGCGAGAATTGTCCCGGCGCGAGCACCGGCATAGTTCGGGTCTATGGGAAGGTAGCCGCCACCGGCCTTGAGCACCGCCAACAACGCGACGACCAACTCGACCGAGCGCTCCAGCGCCACGGCCACCAAGGTTTCCGGGCCGACCCCGGCACTGATCAGGAAGTGCGCCAGCCGGTTCGCCCGTGTGTTGATTTCTCGATAAGTCCAGCTCCGGTCGGAGAAGGTCACCGCGGCGGCGCCGGGTGTCGCCGCCACTTGCCGCTCGAACAGTTCCACGACAGTGGTCTCCGCGAAGGGCGCTGCGGTGTCGTTCCAGGTCCGCAGTACCAACTCGCGTTCGTGCGGATCCAGGATCTCGTACCCCTCGATCCGCCCCTGCGGATCCGCGACAATCCTGTCGAGCAACCGCACATACCGGGCCGCGACGGCCTCCACCGTCACCCGGTCGAACAAATCACTCGCATACTCGATGACCCCCGCCAGACCCTGCTGTTCGGTGGGGGCGAGACTGAACGACAGATCGAAACGCGACGTCCCCGTCGACACCGGCACAGTGGACCACTCCACCCCGGGGAACGCGACCTCGGGAAACACATTGTCCTGCATCGCAAACGACACCTGAAACAACGGATGATACGCCGTCGAACGAACCGGATTCAACACCTCCACCAACCGCTCGAACGGCGCATCCTGATTCTCATACGCCGCCAACGCCTTCCCCCGCACCCGATCGAGCACCTCATCGAACCGCGGATTCCCCGACACATCCACCCGCAACACCCACATGTTCACGAAAAACCCCACCAACCCGGACAACACCTCGTCGGTACGACCCGCGATCGGCCCACCGACCGCCACATCGCACCCGGCACCAAGTCTGCGGAGCAACACCACCAACACCGCCTGCAACACCATCGACGATGTCGCCCCCGACCCGCGGGCCAACTCGGCTACCCGCGAACCCAAATCCGAGTCGACCGTGAACCCCACCGTGCCGCCCCGGTAACTCGGCTCGGCCGGACGTCGACGATCAGTCGGCAACTCGATGCACTCCGGCAACCCCGCCAACTCGGCCCGCCAATACCCGACCTGCGCGGCCAGCACACTGCCCGGATCCGACTCCTCACCCAGGATCTCCCGCTGCCACAGCGTGTAATCGGCGTACTGCACCGGCAACGGCACCCACCCCGGCGCCTGCCCCGCCGCGCGGGCCTCGTATGCGACGGCCACGTCACGGGCCAGCGGTGCCAACGAGCCCCCGTCCCCCGCGATATGGTGCAGCACCAACACCAGGATGTGCTCCTGGGGTCCGGACACCAACAACGTTGCCCGGATCGGAATCTCGTGTTCGACGTCGAAGGGATACGCTGCCGCCGTGGTCACCGCCACGGGTATCTCTTCGGCACCGACCTCGATTGTCTGCACTGCCGCCGGGACCTGCTCAACCGGCAGGATCCGCTGGAACGGCACACCGCCATCCTCACCGAACACCGTCCGCAGGCTCTCGTGCCGAGCCACCACATCCCCCAACCCCGCCACCAACGCCCCCACATCAAGAGCACCGGTCAACCGCACCGCCACCGGAATGTTGTACGTCGCCGACGGCCCCTCGAATTTGTGAAGGAACCACAACCGGGCCTGCGCGAACGACAACGGCACCCGCTCCGACCGCACCCGCGGGAGCAACGGCACCCTCGCCACCGCGGCGTCGCCCAGTCGGGGCGCCAACTCCGCCACCGACGGACACTCGAACACCACCCGAACCGCAACCTCCACCCCCAACACCGACCGAATCCGGCTCACCAACCGCGTCACCGACAACGAATGCCCACCCAGATCGAAAAAACCGTCATCGATCCCCACCCGCGGAACACCCAGCACCTCCGCGAACAACGCCACCAACGTCTCCTCCACCGGCGACCGCGGCCCACGAAACACCCCACCAACGAACTCCGGCGCCGGCAACGCCCTCCGATCCAACTTCCCATTCGCCGTCAACGGCAACCGATCCACCACCATCACCACCGCCGGAACCATGAACTCCGGCAGCCGCCCGGCCACGAACTCACGCAACCCCACACCCGTCACCGTGCCGGCGGACTCGAGAACCACGTACCCCACCAACCGACACCCCGCCCCAACAGCCGCCGGAGACTCACTACCAATCACCACAGCCTGCGAAACAGCAGGATGCGACAGCAGCACCGCCTCGACCTCCCCGGCTCCACCCGGAACCCCCGCACCTTCACCTGCTCATCAGCACGCCCCACGAACTCGAGCACACCACCAACCGCCCACCGCACCAGATCCCCCGACCGATACATCCGCGCACCAGGCACACCGAACGGACACGCCACGAACCGCTCCGCCGTCAAACCCGGCCGACCCAAATACCCACGCGCCAACTGCACCCCGGCGATATACAACTCCCCCACCACACCCACCGGAACCAGCCGAAGCCCCGCACCCAACACGAACACCCGCGAATTCCGTACCGGCACACCGATCGGCACCGATTCGCCGGCACACGCGTCCGACTGCTCCATAACCCGGCTGGTCACGTAGACGGTGGTCTCGGTCGGACCGTACCCATTGACCACCCGGACTCCAGGAATCGCGGCACGAACGGCACCGAGCAATCGACCGGACAACTGCTCACCGATGAACACCACCGTTTCCGCGCTCACCGTGTTCTCGATCTGGTCGAGTACCTCCGCGAACACCGACGGGACCGTGCTGATCACACTCCCGCTCCAGGTGCGGTGCTCGCCGAGCACGAGAACGTCACGGACCACGTCGATACTCCCGCCGGCGCACAACGCGGCGAAAATCTCCAACACGGACACGTCGAAACTCACCGATGTACTTGCCAGCACCCGGGCCAGCCCTGGCACACCGAGACTCGAGGCCACCTGCACCATGCAGTTGACGACATTGTGATGGCTGATCGTCACCCCTTTCGGGGTGCCGGTTGATCCGGAGGTGTACATCACGTACGCGGTATTGTCCGGCCGCAGCGGTGTGGTGCGGCCGTTGCCGGCGGTGTCCTCCCAGTGTCCGCCCTGTTCCGAACACGTCTCGAGCAGCAGTGCGGGGATGCCGTTGTCTGGCAGCATGCTTACGGTCGCGGTGTCGGTCAGGATCAGGATCGGCGCAGCGTCGCGCAGGATGAACTCGGTCCGTGCACTCGGATAGCGGGGGTCGATGGGGAGGTATGCACCGCCTGCCTCGAGGATGGCCAGAAGCGCGATGATCAACTCGGGTGATCGCTCCAGTGCGACCGCGACCAGCGTTTCCGGTCCGACACCCGCGGCGATCAGGCGGTGTGCCAGCCGGTTCGCTCGATTGCTCAGCTCCCGGTAGGTCCAGTTCTCGTCACCGAACGTGACCGCCACCGCATCGGGAGTTGCGGCGACCTGCTGACCGAACAGGCCTGGGATCGTCGAGTCCGGTATCGGAACGCTCGTGTCGTTCCAGCGCTGGAGTACCCGCTCGCGCTCGTCGGGCTCGAGGATCTCGTACCCCTCGATCCGCGCCTGCGGGTCCGCGACGATCCTGTCGAGCAACCGCACGTACCGGGCCGCGATGGCCTCCACCGTTGCCCGGTCGAACAGGTCACTCGCATACTCGATGACTCCGGCCAGACCCTGGTGGCCGTCGGGGGCGACGGTGACGGACAGATCGAAACGCGACGTCCCCGTCGGCGCCGGCACAGTGGACCACTCCAGCCCGGGGAACGCGACCTCGGGAAACACGTTGTCCTGCATCGCAAACGACACCTGAAACAACGGATGATACGCCGTCGAGCGGACCGGATTCAGCACCTCCACCAACCGCTCGAACGGCGCATCCTGATTCTCATACGCCGCCAACGCCTTCCCGCGCACCCGATCGAGCACCTGATCGAACCGCGGATTCCCCGACACATCCACCCGCAACACCCACGTGTTGACGAAAACCCCACCAACCCGGACAACGCCTCGTCGGTACGGCCCGCGATCGGCCCGCCGATCGCGATATCCTCTCCCGCGCCGAGCCGGTGGAGCAGCACGGCGAGCACGGATTGCAGCACCATCGATCGTGTCGCCCCACATCTGCGGGCAAGTTCCGTAACTGCTGAAGCATGTTCCGGTTCGATCGCGAACTCCACGGTCCCGCCCCGGTAACTCGGTTCGGCCGGACGTCGACGATCAGTCGGCAACTCGATGCACTCCGGCAACCCCGCCAACTCGGCCCGCCAATACCCGACCTGCGCGGCCAGCACACTGCCCGGATCCGACTCCTCACCCAGGATCTCCCGCTGCCACAGCGTGTAATCGGCATACTGCACCGGCAACGGCGCCCACCCCGGCGCCTCCCCGGCCGCGCGGGCCGCATACGCGACGGCCACGTCACGGGCCAGCGGTGCCAACGAGCCTCCGTCCCCGGCGATGTGGTGCAGCACCAACACCAGGATGTGCTCTCGGGAACCGGACTCCAACAACGTTGCGCGGATGGGAATCTCGCCGGATAGATCGAACCGATGCCCCGCAGCCTCCGCAATCGCCTCCCCCGCCCCGGCCTGATCGATCTTCTCCGCGTGCACCGGAACCGGGGCCGCCTCCGCGGGCAGGATCCGCTGGAACGGCACCCCTCCGTCCTCACCGAACACCGTCCGCAGGCTCTCGTGCCGAGCCACCACATCCCCCAACCCCGCCACCAACGCCCCCACGTCAAGAGCACCGGTCAACCGCACCGCCACCGGAATGTTGTACGTCGCCGACGGCCCCTCGAATTTGTGAAGGAACCACAACCGGGCCTGCGCGAACGACAACGGCACCCGCTCCGGCCGCACCCGCGGGAGCAACGGCACCCTCGCCACCGCGGCGTCGCCCAGTCGGGGCGCCAACTCCGCGACCGACGGAGATTCGAACACCACCCGGATCGGCACCTCCACCCCGAGCGCGTTGCGGATCAACCCCACCAGCCGCGTCGCGGACAGAGAATGCCCACCCAAGTCGAAGAAGCTGTCGTCGATCCCCACCCGTGGAAGACCGAGCACGTCACCGTAGAGCGACGCCAGCGTCTCCTCCACCCGTGACCGCGGGGCCCGGAACACGCCGCCCACGAAGTCCGGCGCGGGCAACGCTTTTCGGTCGAGCTTGCCGTTCACCGTCAGCGGCAACCGATCCACCACCACCACCGCCGCGGGCACCATGAACTCCGGCAGCAGCCCGGCCACGAAACGACGAACCTCGGACGGCAGTCTGCTTGCACCGGGGTCGTTGACGTATTCGGTCATGTCACCGAGTGGTTCCCCGGGCAGGTAGACATCGGACACCGCGACGGATGCGTGCGCGTTTTCGTGCGCCCGGGTCCTGATGTCGGTGAATATCACATCCATCAGGCCCGGCGCCGGTGACCAGGTCACCGACACCGCGAACCCCAGGTCCTCACCCAAGTCGTGACAGTCCTGCGGCAACATCGCGTTCGTCCGGCTGTCCGCGTCACGCCGGGTGGGAACGTGATCGCGGTCGGCGGCAACGTCGAGAGCATGCATGGCCTCGACATCGGGCGCCAGCCCCCTGTGCGGTACGCCGATCACCCGCACACAGTCCGCACGGCGGCCCGTCAGAAACTTCCGCAGCGCGGTCGGATCGCCGATTCGCTGCCACGACGTCGACGGCACATCAGCGAGCGACCGGGCATTCACGGGATTCTTGCGCAGAACGACTTCGTATCTGTAACAGCTCAATTCGTTGACTGCCCGGACGCGCTCGAGTTGAATGTCGACCGCGCCGATGTCGGGGATCAGCTTCGGCAACGCTGTGAAGAACTCCGGCGCGAGCAGCAACTCCTGCTCGGCGGCAATGCTCCGGCGGACCCGATCGCGCAGCACCATGGCGGTTGTGTCGGCATGTGCGTTGGCGATCTGCACGCCTGTCGCGAATTCCCGGAGCAACGCAAGATTCCGCACGTCACCGAGGAACAGCACGCCCCCGGGGCGCAGCAATTGCACTGCAGTGTCGATCACGTCGATCAGGTACCCCGCGTTCGGGAAGTACTGTACGACCGAATTCAACACCACTGTGTCGAAGACGCCGAGCGGCACACCCCCGAGGTCGTCGGCGGCCTGGACCCTCAAGTGCACCCGCTCGACCCACGGGTCCTGCCGATCCGCCAACTGTGATCGCAGATCGTCGATCGTGGTAGCGGAAAAGTCGGTGCCCCAATACTCTTCGCAGTGCGGCGCCAACTGCGACAGCAACAGCCCTGTTCCGACTCCGATCTCCAGCACCCGAGCCGGCCCGAGCTCACGAATCCGTGCGACGGCCGCCGCGCGCCATTCCCGCATCTGCTCGAGGGCGATGGGCTTCCCGGTGTAGCTGCTGTTCCACCCCCCGAAATCCTCTCCGAACGCTGCCTGTTCGAGCGGCTCGCCGGCATCGGACGCGTCCGCGGAATACAGGTCGTCGTACACCCGCCGCCACTGCGAAACCAGCTCTGCTTCCCGCTCCCTGTCACGGACGAGCGCGACACCCCTGTCGAGCACGACATACCCCACCAGCTGCGCATCGGTTCCGGCAGCGGGTTCCCGGGCGATCACCGCCGCCTGCGCCACCGCAGGATGCGACATCAGTGCCGTCTCGACCTCCCCCGGTTCGACCCGGAATCCCCGCACCTGTACCTGCTCGTCCACCCGTCCGACGAAATCGAGCACGCCGTCGGACGTCCACCGCACCACGTCGCCGGACCGATACATCCGCGAACCGGGTTCGCCGAACGGGCACGCGACGAACCGTTCCGCCGTCAACCCCGGCCTTCCCACATATCCTCGGCCGACCCCGAACCCGGCGACGTACAACTCCCCCGCCGCTCCAATCGGCACCGGCACCAGTCCCGGACCCAACACATAAATCCGCGCGTTGCCGATAGGAGTCCCGATCGGGCTACGACCGCCGTCGCCGACGCCTGCGGTCAACTCCAGATAGCTCACATGCACCGTGGTTTCGGTGATTCCGTACATGTTCACCAGAGCTGGAGTGTTCGGACGTTCGCCCGGGAGCCAGTCGCGTAGCCGGCCCGGGTCCAATGCCTCTCCCCCGAATACCACCATTCGCAGAACCGAAACGGACCCGGGGGAATGGTCCCTGCGTTCGGCGTCTGCGAACTCGTAGAACGCGGAGGGGGTCTGATTGAGGATCGTCACCTGCTCCCGCCGCACCAGATTCCACAACTCGGCGGGCGAGCGCACCACGTCCCAGGGCACGATCACGATTCGCCCGCCGTGCACCAATGCCCCCCACAACTCCCACACCGAGAAGTCGAAGGCCTGTGAATGACACCAGGCCCAGACATCCCCATCACCGAAACCGCACCACCGATCGGTCCCGGCAAACAACGACACCACGTTGCGGTGGGTGATGACAACCCCTTTCGGGGTGCCGGTCGAACCGGATGTATACATGACGTACGCGGTGTTGGAGGGTCTCAGCGGGGCGATCCGCTCATCGTCGGCAAGGTTGGTCACCGCTGAGATTCCCTCGGTGCCGGCGTCGTCCGGGTCCGACACGAGACAAGGAATGTCGTTGTCCGGCAACGATTCGACGGTCGCAGTGTCGGTCAGGACCAGGAGGGGTGCGGCATCGGCGAGAATGAAAGCGGTTCGCGCGCTGGGATAGTTCGGATCGATCGGAAGATATCCGCCACCAGCCTTGAGAGTCGCAAGGAGTGCGACGATCAGTTCGGACGAACGTGGCATCGCGACGGCAACGATGGATTCGGGGCCCACACCGCACGCGATGAGATACCGCGCCAACCGATTCGCCCGGTCATTGACGTCTCGATAGGTCCAGTGCCGATCGCCGAGAGTCAGCGCCACCGCGTCGGGTGTCGCGGCGGCCCGCTGTTCGACCAGGCCGGGAAGGGTGGCCTGGGGAACCGGTACCGTCGTGTCGTTCCAGGTCCGCAGTACCAGTTCGCGTTCGGTGGGTCGGAGGAAGTCGTATTGCTCTGTCCGGCCTGCCGGATCGGCGACGACCGCACGAACGAAAGCCATCAGCAGATCCGCATAGAGCCTGACGTCCTCACTGCTGTACAGCGCGCCATTCGCGTCGATCTCGATGTGCATGCCTGCACTGTTGCAACCGCCGTAGTAGATCGAAATCGAAAGGTCGTCCACGGGGCCGAATGACACGCCGCGCATGGATGCCGGGTTGCCGGCAAAGTCGATCGAATCGAAGAACGGGATGATATTCAGAATCGGTCCGAACCGATTCTCCATGGATCCGGACAATCCTCTGTCTCGTCTTATATCAGAACCCTGGTAACGGGAATGACGCAAAACGGAACGAATCGCGGTACCCACGTCGTGTGCGACTGCGGCGAAAAGCGACCGCGGGGGGATCTCCACCCGGAAGGGCACCCAATTCGATACCAGCCCCGGGGTTCGCCGGGCGGCACCGACCCGATTGGCGACGGCCAATCGCATCATGAATTCCGACGTACCCGACAGCCGGTGGAAGAGTCCGGCTACCGCTGCCGCCAGGAAGCCCGGCATCGGTGTCCCGATCGATTCTGCCGCCGTGAGCAATTGCGCGGTAACATCCTCCGACACCGTCAGGCTGTGATGCACAGTCACGGGATCCGGCGAACTCGGATGCCGTGGCAGTCGCAGTGGTTCGGGCAAGGCAGCGGTGTAGTTTCGCCAGAACTCCTTGTCGCGGGCGAATCGATCGGACTGCCGGTAGCGGGCATCTTCGTCGACAATCAGTCCCGGTCCGCCGAATCCGGATTCAGGGATCGGTCTTCCGGCTTTCAGCGCTGTGTAGATTGCACCGATTCGACGCGCGAGAATCGCGACGCCGAACCCGTCCATCACGATGTGGTGGCAGACGGCGCACAGGAAGAATCGCGCGCCGTGAACCTTGATCAAGCCTGCTCGATACAGCGCATCATGTTCCAGATCGAAGGGCACGGCGCAGACCTCTGCCATCGACGCTTTCGCCGCCGATTCGGGGTCTGCCGCAGCACTGACATCGACGAAGAACGGTTTCCACGAGTTCGAATCCCGCGCGACCTGGCGTGGGCCGTCCCGGTCCTCGACGAAATTCACCAGTACCGAACGGGCCTCTTCCGCCACTCGCCGCAGCGCGGCTTCCATCACCGGAGGGTCGATGTCGCCGGAAATATCGAGATACGCTGCAATATTGTTCGAGAGGCTAGGCGCCAACCTCTGCGCCAGCCAGAGCGCCTCCTGGGCGGACGAAACCCGAAATGAGTTCATCGCGACCATGATGTGCCCTCCCGAACGGCGGTAGGGATTTCGCCCGGTGGCGACAGCGCTCCGTCCCGGAAATTTTACGCCGCTGCGCCCTCGAGTTTTGCTTCTTCACCGCCACAACAGCCGAGCGTGCGCCGATCCGCCTGCCGGGAAAAGGAGTCATCCGACCTGGTCAGGGAGTGGTGACTCCGTCGAGGCGCCATGCTCTCACTCGCGCGAGAGCATGGCGGCTGCTTCGCGTTCGAGGTCGACGTAGGGTTCACCGCTGACGTCGACTGCCACCCGGTTCAGGGTGCCGCCGGTGAACGCCCACGGCGCGGTGCCGGGATAGTCGTCGGTGACGGGTTCCCCGGTGTCGCGGCCGGCGCTGAGGCCCTCGCCGGCGATGCTGAACTTGCCGGGCTGAGTTCGGATCCTGCCCTCGCCGACCTGGCGGTCCCCGTAGTACAGGGTCAGCACCCCGTGGGCGGTGCCGGGCGGATCCTCACCGTCCTTTTCGAACGAGGCGGCCAGGAGCAGGTTCTCGCCGGTCGGCAAATCCTCGGTGGCGCTGATCCGCTGTTCCTCGCTGCCGAGGAAGTTGTAGACGTAATGCAGGCGGTTGTCCTTGACGTACAGGGCGTGCCCACCGAAGCGGCTGCCGTGTGCGAACAGCACACCGGACGCCCCGGGTTCGCGGAGATCGACCAGCGCGCCGATCGAGTAGGAGCGGTTTCGGATGTTGACCGCCACCGACTCGGGCACCTCGGCACCGCCCGCCCGGTAGACGTAGCGGTTGCGCGGCGCCGCGAGCTGGGGGCGGGGGGTGGTGAAGATCTCGACCGCCGAGCGGTCGTCGAGGGGCAGCGCCTGGTTGGCGCCGGCCTCGTGGAACCACAGGCCGATCAGCTCGGCGAGCCGCCCGGGCTCGTCGGCGGCGACGTCGTGCAGTTCGGCGCGGTCCACATCGGTGTGGTAGAGCTCCCACGAGTCCTCGGGGAACCGGCCCCAGCCACTGATCGCCGGATGGGTGCTCACGGCCTTCCAACCGTCGTGCCAGATGCCTCGGGTGCCGAGCATCGAGTAGAACTGGGTGTGCTTCGCCGTCGGAATGGTGGCCGCATCGAAGCTGTACCGCATGCTCACGCCCTGCAGCGGGTGCTG
Organism: Rhodococcus sp. USK10; assembly: GCF_019378875.1. NCBI lineage: Bacteria > Bacillati > Actinomycetota > Actinomycetes > Mycobacteriales > Nocardiaceae > Rhodococcus > Rhodococcus sp. USK10. The sequence continues at coordinate 7,223,000 of NZ_CP076048.1, read as the reverse complement.
GGTGTAACCCTTCACGGTGTCGGGCAGTTCGATCCCCATGCAGTCCAGCACGGTCGGGACGAGATCGATGGCATGGTGGTATTGGTCGCGGGTCTCGCCACGGGCGGCGACCCCGGCGGGCCACGAGATGATGCACGGGTCGCAGGTGCCGCCGTTGAACGAATACCTCTTCCACATCTTGAACGGGGCGTTGAAGCCCATCGCCCACCCGTTCGGGTAGTGGTTGTAGGTTCTGGTGCTGCCGAGCTCGTCGAGCATCTTCATGTTCTCGGCCAGATCGTCCGGCACACTGTTGGCGACCTTGTTCTCGTTGACCGAACCGTTGGGGCCGCCCTCACCGCTGGCGCCGTTGTCGGAGACCAGCATGACAATGGTGTTGTCGAGCTGTTCGATCTCCTCGAGGTAGCCCATCAGGCGCCCGATCTGGTCGTCGCAGTGAGACAGGAACCCCGCGTACACCTCGGCCATTCGGGCGAAGAGCCGTTTCTCGTCGGCGGAGAGGGTGTCCCAGGGTCGGGTGAAGTCGAGCGGCGGGAACGGTTGCCCGTCGGGTCCGGTGCGCGTGTCGGGGGTCCCGATCGGGTTCAGCGGGGGCAGTTCGGTGTTCTGGGGAACCAGGCCCATTTCCTTCTGCCGGGCCAGGGTCTGCTCGCGCAAGGCCTCGTAGCCTTCGTCGAACCGGCCCCGGTAGCGGTCGGCCCACTCCTGGGGCACCTGGTGTGGTGCGTGCGCGCAGCCGGGCGCATAGTACAGGAACACCGGTCGGTCGGGGGCGATCGCCTTGACGTCGTCGAGGTATTGGATGGCCTTGTCAGTGATGTCGACGCTGAAGTGGTAGCCCTCCTCCGGGGTGGCCGGTTGCTGCACGGGGTGGTTGTCGTGGACCAGATCGGGATACCACTGGTTGGTCTCCGCCCCGAGGAAGCCGTAGAAGCGTTCGAAACCGCGGCCGACGGGCCAATTGCGCTTGGTGGAGGCGAGGTTCATCTCGTCCTCGGCGCACAGATGCCACTTACCGACCATCGCCGTGCTGAACCCCTGCTCGACCAGGACCTCGGCGAGGGTCGCGCACTCCGGCGGGATGTGTCCGTTGCCGCCAGGAAAACCGACCGCGGCCTCACTGATACAGGCCATCCCGTTGGTGGTGTGATTGCGGCCGGTCAGCAGGCAGGACCGGGTCGGGGAGCACAGGGCCGTGGTGTGCCACTGACCGTAGCGCAGCCCGTTGGCGGCGATCTTGTCGATGTTCGGCGTCTCGACCGGCCCGCCGTAACAGCCCAGGGCGCCGAACCCGACGTCGTCGAGGACGATGTACAGCACGTTCGGTGAGCCTGGCGGGGCCTTCGGTTGCTCGTACGGTCCCCAGTCCGGGACAGAGTCACGAATATCGAGATTGACGACACCTCTGAACGGCTTGGCCATGATGTGCTCCTCGAATGAGATCCCACTCACTTCCACCCAAGCACTACCGGCAGGTGGATGGCTAGGGGTACCGGCCGGAAAATCCGCCCCGCTCGCCACACGTGGAACCCGGCCGCCGAACCGAAGCGTCTTTTTGTCGGCACACGCTGTGCCGGAACGGAATTCCCCTAGCTGCGGCCGCGGGCGGCCAACGCGTTGACGAACACGTTGGCGATGTCGGCGGGATCCTTCGCGACGTAGCTCGACCCTCCGGTCACCCGCGAGATCTCGGCGAGCGTGGCCGCGTCGGCGTCGTCGGTGATGCCGATGGTCACGATGATGACGGGCCGGGCCGGGTCCATCTCACGCTCCAGGATGCCGAGCAGCTGTTCCTTCGTGATGGAGTCCGGGTCCTCGTTGGCGCCGTCGGTCAGGATGATCACGCTGTTCACCGCGCGCGGGTCGTAACTGTCCTGCACCGTCCGGAACGCGGCGAGCGTCGTGTCGTACAGGCCGGTGCCGCCGCCGATCAGCCCCTCGACCTTTCCCGCCTGCTGGGCCATCAGCGCACGCTGCGTGAGTCCGTCGACGACGGTGTCGTAGCGGCGGATCGGGACCAGCTCCTGATAGTCCTGAGGTCCGCCGCCCAGCCCCTGCGAGAACGCCCACAGCCCCGCGGACACGCTGTCCGGGAACATCGCGTTGCCTGCGAGGGCGGCATCGACCGTGAGGTCCATGCGCGACCGGTTGCCCGCCGGGGTCTCCATCGACCCCGACACGTCGATCGCGACGAGCGTGCGGATCGGCAGCGCCATCAGCGCCCATCCGCCCAGGGCGTCCTGCAGCGGCGACTCGTCGTCGAGCGCGAGCTTGGTGACCCGGCCGACGCCGCGGCCGTCGGCCGGTGGGCTCCCGTCCGGTCCGCGGAATCCGTGCTCGGCGAGCACCGCGCGGGCCTCCTCTCCGCCGAGGACCGCGGCGACGGCACGGGCCACCTGGGTGGCCTTGTAGTGCCGGTCCGGGGCGGGCGACGTGACGACGAGCGGGAAGTTCATGAAGTTGCTGCCCGTCGGGGGAACCGTCGCGGCGAGCGTGCGCGCGCCGTCACCGTCGGTGAATTCGAGCACGGACTGTTCGGTGGCGACGGCGACTCCGCCGTTGTCGACGACGCCCTGCAGCATCTCCTCGCCGACGGGTTCGTCCGCGGTGCGCGCACTTTCCTCCTGCGCGAGCGGGACCAGCGCCGCCCGCACCGTCCCCGCGGACACGGGATCGGCTTGGCCCTCGGCGAGTGCCGCGTTGATCGGCGCCTGCGCGACCCCCGTCACGAGGGGGTTGCCCAGCTGGATGTCCTTGATCTGCAGGGCCGCGAGCCACGTCGGTGACGTGGGTGCGTCCTCCTCGCGGGAGGCCAGCACGACGGGCGAGGACGCGACCGACCCCGTCATGACCTCGACCGGCCCGGCCGCGGTGAGTGCCGCCTTGCCCACCCATGCCCCACTGTCAGGGATCCAGAGGTCGGGGGCGTCAGTTCCCTTGCCGAGCCGTCCCGCGATGTCGCCGGATGTCGCGGCGCCGACGGCGATGTTCGCGCACCCCAGGTCGGTGCTCTTCGCTTCGCCGAGGATGGTGTCGAGGGCAGGAGCGATGCTCGGGTCGGCGGCGAGGGTGTAGTCGGTGACCTGGTCGCACTCGTCCGCCCAGGAGCGCACCGCCTGAACGACGACCACGACGGAGGCCACGAGCCCGATGACGGCGGCAGCGCACACCGCGTAGAACGCGGGTGAGCGCCCCTCCCGCTCCGGCCCCGCGCTCGAATGACGCCCTCCGGCCATCGCCTGCCCCCTCTAACGGTTCGGTCACGAGACGACCACCGTCGCATCGGACCGAATATGATCCGGCCCACATCGTAGCGAACGGCGCTCGGAAGAACTTTGTGCTGGTGACAGGAATTTCCGTCCAGCGGCGCGAGCGGACCTGTCAGCGATCGGGTTGCTCGACCTCGAGCCGGCGTGCCACGAGCGCGGCCTGGATCCGCCGTAGTCCGGACGGCCGGGTCGGATCGCAGCCCATCAGCTGCGCCACCCGTTTGAGCCGGTAGTCCACCGTGTTGGTGTGCAGGTGCATCTGCTTCGCGGTGCGCTGCCGATTCAGATCGTGGCCGATGTGCACCTCGAGCGTCTCGATCAGTTCGGGCGAGCCCTGCAGCGGTTCGAGGAGCCGGGCCAGGTGGGTCCTACCCGGCCCGGGCCGGGTGAGCTGGTATTCGAGCGCCAGATCGTCCATCTCGTAGAGGCCCGGCTCCAGGCCCAGCTGATGGGCCAGGCCGAGGAGTTCGTGGACCTGGTCCGCCGCCGCCGGGATACCGTCGGTCCGGACCCGGGTCGCCGTGGCGGTGAGGGGAACCCCGGCGGCCGCGCCGATGCGGTCGAGCAGGGAGACCATCCACGCCCGCTCCGGCGAACCCGGCAGCAGCAGCGTTCCGCCGTCCGGGCTCAGCGAACAGAGGGCCGCCCCACCCGCGGCGTCCGCCAGTTCGATCTGCAACCGGTGCAGCTTCTGCCGGGCGACGACGGCCTTGCGCCGGTGGGTCACGGCCTCGGTGGGATGCGACGGAATCGACAGCCCCAGCACCACGTACTCGTCGGCCAACTCCACACCCGCGTGCCGTGCCGCGGTCGCCGCCTTCCTGCCGCTGAGCAGCGCCGTGACGAGATTGACTGCGGCGCCGTCGGCGTTCACTGTTGACCGCTTCGAGTTCCTCCACATAGCTGGTCGTCGCGGCGACCGTCACGCATTCGAGGAGGGTGAACATCACCTTCTGGATGGCCAGGAGTTCGGGCAGGTCTTCGTCGCGGGCGTTCGAGGCGACGAGGTCGCCGGCCTCGCGGATGCCTTCGTGGAGGATGCGGAGCACGAGTTTCAGCGGGAAACCCTCGCGGGCCCAGCGCGCGGAACCGTTGCGGACCTCCGCGAGGTCCTCGTCCGTCGGGCTGATGCCCTCGTCGAGCATCTGGATGCCGAGACCGAGGCAGACGATCATCAACTACCCGGTCCTGAAGGACGCGGGTTTGCTGCTCACGTTCTCACTGGCTGTGAGAGGGGTGGCTGCTTTAGGCACGGTTGATTGGGCGGCCCGGTAGTTGTCGTGTCCGAGTGCGGCAATGTTGGCGGCGGCGTTATGGTCCGCGTGGCCGGTCCATCCGCAGCCGCGGCACCGGAAGAGTGCTTGACTGTGCCTATTCGCGGTGTCGCAGTACCCGCAGAGGTGGCACGTCTTACTGGTATTGCGAGGGTTGATCACCTGCACCGGCACCCCTGCGGCGTGCGCCTTATAGGTGATCTGGTCGCGCAGTTGCGCGTATGCCCAGGAGTGCAATTGTTGCCGTTGTCTGCGTGCGAGCCGTACCCGGTCCCGGATTCCCGACAGGTCTTCTACCGCGATTCCTTGACCGGTGCGTTGTGCCTGGGCAACAATCGTTTTCGAGAGTTGGTGATTGATGTCGGTGGCGTACCGAGTCTCCTTCCTACGCCGTTTCTTCAGTTTCCGTTTCGCGGACTTGGTCCCCACCTTCTGCAGCGCGGACCGGATGGTTCCGTTCTTTTTCCGGCGGGCGGTGACCGCACCACCGGACCACCGGACGTCGAGTTCGGCCGGGTCGTCTGCGGTGGTCACAGCCAGGTTCACGATCCCCAAGTCCACGCCCAGCCAGCCGGTGGGGTCGTCGGCGGGGACCAGCTGCTGCGGTGCGTCGGTGTCGACGGTTGCGTGCAGGTAGAAAGATCCGTCGCGGAAAATCAGATCCGACTCGCCTGTGCGGTCGGCGAGCATTGTCAGCTGCCACGGCGCGCACACGAATCCGACGTCGCGCATCCGGCCCGCGCTCGTCCAGATCGACACCGTCGATCGATCGATCTGCCACGACAAGCACCGATCGTCGAACGGTTGGCCCGCGTCCTGACGGAACACGATCGCCTTACCCGCCACCTTCGCATACCGTGTCGATCCCGGCGTGCCGTAATTGCCGTTACGCAGGTTCGCTGTCCGGGTCGCGTACGCATCCGCGACTTTCTTGATGACCCGGATCGCCGGTTGCGCCGACAACCCGCACGCTTTGAGCTGGGCATAGACCCGCTTTTGCAGCGCGAACGGGCGCCGATCGGCGGCGGTGTGCGCGAGCTGCGCAACCATGTTCGCCCCCGCATTGCACAACTCCAGTGTCGATGTCAGCGCCACATACTGCTCCGGGGTGGGAGCCAGCTTGACGACGACGATCCGCTTCACACCCTGCGCCTTTCCGTTCACCGACCCGATGCTGGCCCGATGCGGGTAGATCATGGCAGAGGTGTGTGACAAGTTCGGCGCAACGTTGACCGCGTTCACCGGAGAAACCGACCACGTCCACCTATTGATCCACTACCCACCCACCGTGCAACTCTCCACCCTGGTCAATAGCCTCGAGGGCGCCTCCGCTCGATACCTGCGCCAAGAGTTCCCCGACCACATCCGGAAATACCTGTGGAGCAATCACTTCTGGTCACCGTCCTACTTCGCCGCCTCCGCAGGCGGAGCCCCACTCGCCATCATCGCCGAGTACATCACCAACCAAAACGACCCGAACCCACACAAGAAAGCGACCCCGCTACCCGCCATCGCGCAGTACAGAATCAGCTTCCTCCCGGCCCTGAAGGGCCAGGCTTCCTCTGATTAATCCGGTGAAATCCATGACGTCGCTCTGCAGTTGTTCACCGGGCAGCGAACCGCACGGGGTGACGTTGTCGGCGAAGTGGTGGACCAGTGGTCGGTCAGTTCTCCTCGGCGACCCGGACGACCAGCTTGCCGAAGTTGCTGCCCCGGAGCAGCCCGATGAACGCCGCGGGCGCATTCTCGAGCCCGTCGACGACGTCCTCGCGGTAGGCGAATCGGCCCTCCCGGATCCACCCGGACACGTCGCGCTGGAAGTCCGCGTACATCTCGGAGACGAACTCGCTCTGGATGAACCCGCGGATGGTGAGGCTCTTGACGAGCACCCGGCTGAAGAACCCGGGCAGCCGATCCGGTCCCGCGGGGGTCTCGGTGTCGTTGTACTGCGCGATCAGGCCGCACACGGGAACGCGCGCGTACAGGTTGAGCAGCGGCAGCACCGCCGCGGCCACCGCACCGCCGACGTTCTCGAAGTAGACGTCGATGCCGTCGGGGCACGCGGCGCGCAGTTCCTCGGCGAAGGCCGGGGACCGGTGATCGACGGCGGCGTCGAATCCGAGTTCGTCCAGCAGATAGGCGCACTTCTCCGGTCCGCCTGCGATGCCGACAGCCCGCGCGCCCTTCCGTTTCGCGATCTGTCCCACGGCCGAGCCGACCGGACCGCTGGCCGCCGCGACGACCACCGTCTCGCCCGACTTCGGTTGCCCGATCTTCAGCAGGCCGGAGTACGCAGTGAAGCCGGGCATGCCGAGTACTCCGACCGCGGTCGACAACGGGGCGGCGTCGCGGTCGAGTGCACGGAGGTGGTTGCCGTCGACCACGGCATGCGACTGCCAGCCCGCGTACCCGAGAACGTAGTCACCGGTCGCGAAATCCGGGTGCCGGGAGTCGACGACCTGCCCGACGGTGCCGCCGACCATGACCTCGTCGATCTCGACCGGGTCGGCGTACGACTCGGCGGCGCTCATCCGCCCGCGCATGTACGGGTCGAGCGAGAGATAGATGACGCGGATCAGCACCTGGCCGTCGGTGGGGTCGGGGAGGTTCACCGCCTCGAGCCGGAAGTTGTCGGCTGTGGGCGCGCCGTCCGGCCGGGAGGCGAGGACGATCCGGGTGCTCTGGACGATGCTCTCGACACTCACTGTGCGCCTGCCAATCCGTGTTGGGCCGGTATCGCCCGCCACCTTACCGATGTCAGAACAGCTGCTTCTTCTGCACCTTGCCCATCGCGTTGCGGGGAAGCGACTCGACGACGCGAATCTCGCGGGGCCGCTTGTGCACCGACAGTTCGGTGGCCACGTGCTCGATCAGCGCGGTCTCCGACACGTCGTCGCCCACCACGAACGCGACGAGTCGCTGACCGAGGTCCGGGTCGGGGATGCCGACGACCGCCGCCTCCCGCACGCTCGGGTGGCCGAGGAGGGACGTCTCCACCTCGCCCGCCCCGACGCGGAATCCACCGGATTTGATGAGGTCCGTGGATTCGCGGCCGACGATGCGGTGGAACCCGCCCGGGTCGATGACGGCGACGTCGCCGGTCTTGAAGAAGCCGTCGTCCGTGAACGATTCGGCGGTCGCGTCGGGTCTGCCGAGGTAGCCGTCGAACAGCATCGGCCCCCGCACCTGCAGACCGCCGATGGATTCGCCGTCGTGGGGGACGTCGCCGCCGCGCTCGTCGCGCAGCCGGGTCTCGACGCCGCGGAGCGGCACACCGACCCACCCCGCGCGTCGTTCGCCGTCGGCCCGGGTGCTGAGCGTGAGCATCGTCTCGCTCATGCCGTACCGCTCGACGAGTGCGAGCCCGGTCAGCTCCTGCACCTTCTCGAACACCGGGACGGGCAGCGGGGCGCTCCCCGACACCAGCAGTCGCGCACCCGACAGCGCCCGCGCCGATTCGGGGTCGCCTGCGATGCGACTCCACACCGTGGGGACACCGAAGTACATCGTTCCGCGCGCCGCGGCGTAGGCGGCCGGGGTGGGTTTGACCGTGTGGACGAGCCTGCTGCCGATACGCAACGGTCCCAGCACCCCGAGGATCAGCCCGTGGATGTGGAACAGCGGAAGTCCTTGCACCAGAGTGTCGTTGCGGGTCCACTGCCAGGCGTCCGCGAGGGCGTCGAGGCCGGCGGCGATGGCCTTCCTGCTGATCAGGACTCCCTTGGGCGGCCCCGTCGTGCCGGACGTGTAGAGCACGAACGCGATGCTCGACTCGGGTGGTTCGGGATAGCTGTGCCACGACCGGGCGTGGAGGCGCACCGGAACGACGGGCAGGCCCGCAGCGTCCGCCGGCGCCTCACCGAGCCACGCCTGCGCACCGGAATCGCGCAGGATGTGCTCGAGTTCGGCGGGGCCGGAATCGGGGGGCACCGGCACCGCGGTCACACCGGCGATGAGGCAGCCCACGACGGCGAGGACGGTGCTCGCGGTGGGGGTGGCGAGAATCGCGACCCGATCCGCGCGTGCCACCCGTTCGGCAACGGACGTCGCCGCACCGAGCACGTCGCCTCGCGACAGGGTGGTGTCGCCGATCCGGATGGCGTCGGGAATGTCGTCGCCCTGGGCGACGGCCAGAGGATTCAGAGATCGCAGCAGCACATCGACAGCTTCTCACAGGGCCCGGGCGCGGTCCGGTGGGTCTCCCGGCGGCGGACTGACGGTGGCGAGTGCCGCGCCCAGCAGGGCCCCGGTCAGGACGGCCAGTCCGTGGGCGTCGTCGACCACCACCAGCAGGACGCCGGCGAGCACGATGCCACCACTCGCGGCGAGGACTCGCCTGTCCTTGGACTGCATCACCACCAGCCCCGCGAACGACGCCGCCAGCGCGAGCGTTGCACCGGAATTGCCTGCGCCGGGCGACGGGAACAGGAAAGCGGTGAACAGGCCGAAGATGATCTGGCTCGCCACGAACAGCAGTACCGCCCGGACTCCACCCCACACCCGCACCGCGAGCGGCGCCACCCAGGCGAGGACGAGCAGGTTCACCACGGTTCCGGCCACTCCCCCGTCCTGCACCGCGACCGACGTGAAGATCCGCCACCACTGGTGGTCCCGGATCTGGTCGGGGTCACGCTCGAGGGCGTCGAGGACGGCGGGAACGACGATCTGCAGCAGCGACGGCACGGCGATCAGCAACCACAGCACCACCGCGGTGCGCGGCGGACGGGTGAACCCCGCCTCGCCGATGCGCCCCTCACCGATCCGCACCGATCCGATCAGTGAGGCGAGGACGAGAACGACGACGAAGAGGACCGCGCTGATCCATCCTGCGCCAGAAGTCGTCACCGCGAAACTCTACAACGGCGCGCCCGCACCGGATCCGGTCAGCGGCCCGCGCCGGTCAATCCCGGGTGACCACCGAGCGCAGGAAGAACCGCAGGTTCGAGGGACGCTCGGCCAGTCGCCGCATGAAGTACGCGTACCACTGACTTCCGTAGGGCACGTACACCCGAACCTGCTTGTCCTGGTTCGCGAGCCGAAGTTGCTCGACGTCCCGGATCCCGAACAGCATCTGGTGCTCGTAGGCGTCCGCGGCGCGGCCGGTGCGCCCGACCAGCGGGGCGACCGCGTCGATGACGGCCGGGTCGTGCGAGGCCACCATCGGGTACCCGTCGCCTTCCATGAGGATCGTCAGGCAACGCAGATACGAGGCGTCCACGGCGGCGCGGTCCTTGAATGCCACGGACTCGGGTTCCCGGTACGCCCCCTTGCAGAGCCGGACCCGCGAGCCGCGGCACGCGAGGGCACGGCAGTCGTCCTCGGTGCGGCGCAGATACGACTGCAGCACCGCACCCAGCCACGGGAAGTCGGTGCGGAGTTCGCGGACGATCGCGAGCGTCGAATCGGTGGTGGTGTGGTCCTCGGCATCCACGGTCACCCACACGGCCGCTGCGTCCGCGGCGGCGCAGATCGTGCGGGCGTTGTCGGTGGCGATCCGTGTGCCGTCGCCGGCGAGCGCCTGACCGAGCGCCGACAACTTCATCGACACCTCGAGCCGCCGGACCCCCGACGTCCCGTCCGCCGCCTCCGGCAGGGCACCGAGATCGGCGACGAGCGCCAGGTACTCGTCGACGGTCGCCTGCGCGCCCGCCGCGTCATGGGTGTCCTCACCGAGGAAGTCGATCGACACCGACCGGCCCGAATCGAGGATCTCCCGAACGGACGCCAGCGCCGACTCCCGGCTCTCGCCCGCCACGAAGCGGTCGACAAGCTTCCGGGTCACCGGGGCGCCGGTGACGGCGCGTTTGACGCGCGACGACCGGGCCGCCGCGAGGATCGCCGGGCGGAGCGGATTCGCCAGGACCGTCGGCGCTTTCATTCCGACCCCATGTGCGGATATCGGTAATCGGTGGCGGGGACGAACGTCTCCTTGATGGTGCGGGCCGACACCCAGCGCAGCAGGTTGAGTTTGGACCCGGCCTTGTCGTTGGTACCGGAGGCGCGGGCCCCGCCGAACGGTTGCTGCCCGACGACGGCACCGGTCGGCTTGTCGTTGACGTAGAAGTTTCCGGCGGTGTACCGCAGTGCCGACGTGGCCTGCTCGACGGCCTGCCGGTCGTCGGCGATCACCGCACCGGTCAGTGCGTACGGGGCCGCCGAGTCGACCTTGGCGAGCACGTCGGCGAACGCGTTCGGGGCCGAGTCGTCGTACACGTGCACCGTCAGGATCGGGCCGAAGTACTCGGTGGTCATCGCCTCGTCGGCGGGGTCGTCCGCGAGGAGCACGGTGGGACGGACGAAGTAGCCGACGCTGTCGTCGTACTTGCCGCCGACGGCGATCTCGAGGCCTGCCGCGCCGCGGGCGCGTTCGATGGCCGCGACGTTCTTGTCGTAGGCGCGCCGGTCGATGAGGGCGCCACCGAAGTTCTCCAGGTCTGTCACGTCCCCGTAGGTGAGGGCGTCGACTTCCGCAGTGAACGTGTCCCGCATCCTCCGCCACAGCGATTTCGGGACGTAGGCCCGGGAGGCGGCGGAACACTTCTGGCCCTGGTATTCGAATGCGCCGCGGACCAGCGCCGTCCGGAGTACGTCCTCGTCGGCCGAGGCGTGCGCGACCACGAAGTCCTTGCCGCCGGTCTCCCCCACCAGCCGGGGGTAGCCCGCGTACTTCCCGATATTCGCGCCCACCTCGCTCCAGAGATGCTGGAACGTGCGGGTCGACCCCGTGAAGTGGATTCCGGCGAGCCGGGGGTCGCTCAGCAGCACTTCCGACACAGCCTGCCCGCTCCCGGTGAGCAGATTGATCACACCCGGGGGCATGCCCGCCGCTTCGAGCAGTTTGATCGTCCAGTACGCGGCGACGGTCTGCGTCGACGACGGCTTCCAGATCACCGTGTTGCCCATCAGCGCGGGCGCGGTCGGCAGATTGCCGGCGATCGCGCTGAAGTTGAACGGAGTGATGGCGTAGACGAAGCCCTCGAGCGGGCGGTATTCGAGCCGGTTCCACACACCCGGCGAGGAGATGGGCTGGTCGGCGAGGATCTGGCGGGCGAAGTGAACGTTGAAGCGCCAGAAGTCGATCAGCTCACACGGTGCGTCGATCTCGGCTTGCTGGACCGACTTCGACTGCCCGAGCATCGTCGCCGCGGCGAGTGTCTCGCGCCAGGGCCCGGACAGCAGGTCGGCGGCACGCAGGATCACGGCGGCCCGGTCGTCGAACGACAGCGCCCGCCAGTCCGGTGCCGCGGCCGTGGCCGCCTCGACCGCCGCCGACGCGTCGTCGTGGGTGGCGCTGCGCAGCGTGCCGAGCACGGCGGCGTGCCGATGTGGTTGTACGACGTCGATGCGGTCGCCGTTGCCGTGACGGTGTTTGCCCCCGATCACGTGCGGGATGTCGACGGGATTGGTGGCGATGTCGGTGAGCGCGGATTGCACTCGGGAACGTTCGGGACTGCCCGGCGCGTACGTGTGGACCGGCTCGTTGGTGGGCACCGGAACCTGGGTGATGGCGTCCATGCTGCCTGCCTCCTGCCCTCAGATCGTGTGAGGAACTGTGACCGGGAACCGCGGCCGGACGGGGACACCCGTCCGAACGGAACCCTCGAGCCCAGGTTAGCTCTGTACGGGGGCAGCCATCCGGTTTTGACGCGCCGACGGGCTGGCTACCATCGGCGCATGGCCGAACGGAACCGCGTGTCACCCCGATCCGACATCGTCGCGATTCCGCTGCGCGGCCGGTTCATGGGCAATCGGGGCTGCCTGCACCGCGGGCACTCCGTGGTGCGCAATCATTCCGGCACACGGTGGATCATCTGCGTCACCGACTACCCGGCGCGCACAGTTCCGCAGTGGAGCGAGGGCCACTACACGGTGCTGTTCTTCCACGACGAGGCGGTGGCGCTGGCCGCCGGGCACCGGCCGTGCGCCCTGTGCAGGCGCGAGCGGTACAACGACTTTCGCGCCGCCTGGCGGTCCGCGAACGAGGGCGGGCTGCCGAGCGCCGACGAGATGGACGCCCGGTTGCACGGGGAACGACTGGACGGGTCCCGTCAGCGAACGCACCGGGCCGCCTGGTCGTCGCTTCCCTGCGGCACCTTCGTGCTGTTCGACGACGAACCCGCGGTCGTGCTCGACGACACCGTCGTCCCGTGGACGGCCGACGGATACGGGACGCCGTCGAAGCGACCGGCGGGCGGCACCTCCACGGTCCTGACGCCGCCGTCCACCGTCGCCGTGCTCGCGGCCGGCTACTCGCCGGACATCGCGTAGTCCGCTACACGTCGCGTGCGTTCGAGACGAGTTGGTGGACGTCCTGGTCGGTGGCGCCGAGCCCGAAGCTGATGATGCGCTCGGGGCGGATGCGGATGGTCGGGCCGCCGAGGCCGTTCGCCTGGGCGGCGCCGGCGTCGAGGGCCTCGGCGCGCCCCCGGATTTCGACGCAGCGGACCCGCCACGGGTCGACGGACGGCACGTCGTCCACGACGAACGCCACCTTCCCGTTGTCGGCGACGTTACGGAACTTGCGGCTCGCGGCCATGTTGTAGCCCTGGATGTCGATCGTGGACGTGTCGGGATTGTAGTGGAAGCCGACGGGACTGACCTGCAAGGTTCCGCCCGGTTGCACGGTGGCGAGTCTGCCGATGCGCTGTGATGCCAGGTAGTCGAGTTCCTGCTCGGTGAAGGACATGAGGCCAGGCTAGGACCTCAACCGCGCTCGAGGTCAAGGTTTCCGGCACTCGTGTCAGCCGAGATCGTCGAGTGCGCGCCGGGCTGCTTCGACCCGCCGCTCTGCCGCCTCCAGTTCGCGTTCTCCCCGGTGCACCGCCTCCGCCGAGGCCTTCTCCGCGTTCCGGGTGAACTGCCGCTCCTGCTCGGCGTGTTCGAGTTCGGCGCGCAGTTCCTCGATCCGGTGGTCGATGTCGGTCAGTGTGGATCGCGCCTGCCCGAGTTCGGCGTTCGCGTCGTCCAGCGCGCCGCGGATCTCGTCGGCCCCGGACGTGGCGTCCGCCAGTTCCGCCTCGGCCTCCGCGCGTTCGGCGTCGAGATCACGTTCCTGCGATTTCTTCGCTTTCATCGGCTTTTCGGGTTCGGACTTCGGCGGCTTCGTCGCCGACTTTCCCTGGACGACGGTGAGTCCGGCAGGCCCGAAACCGCTGTAGCTCGCCGCCGTCACCACCCGGCCGCGACGCACCTGCTCGGCGGTGTCGGCGTCGGCGAGCGCGGCGTGCAGGGTCTGACCGACATCGCGCAGCGCGTCCTCGCCGACGGTCCGGCCCCGGTCGGCCGCGAGCTCACCGGCCTTGCGCGCCAACGCCCGGACCACCTGCTGCCGCTGCGTCGTCAGCCGCCGGAGGTCCGGGCCGGACAGGTGCCGCTGCGCATCGCGGAGGGCGTCGCCGAGGGCGAGGAGCGCACCCACCTCGTCGGGCAGTTCGCGGGCGAGCAGGTTGACGAGCCAGCCGACGACCGTGGGCTTCCGCAGTTTCCCGATCTCGGTCGCCAGGGCGCGATCCTTGTTGTCCCGCGCCGCCGTCACCTGCGCGGTGCGGGCCTCGACGAACTCACCGGGGTCGAGGCCGTACAGTTCGTCGGCGACGTCGTCGAGGGTCACGGCACCATACTTGCACCGTGACCGTTCCGTCCGGGCCGACTCGGGTCAGGCCAGTCGTTCCGCTGCGGCCGCGATGCGTTCGTCGTCGGCCGTGAGCGCGATCCGCACGTGAGTGCCGCCGCCGGGACCGTAGAACTCACCCGGCGCGACGAGGATGCCCCGCTCGGCGAACCACTCGACGGTGTCCCGGCAGGCTTCGCCGCGGGTCGCCCACAGGTACAGCCCGGCCTCGGAATCGTCGACGGTGAATCCGGCGCCGCGCACCGCTGCGAGAAGGATCTCCCGGCGACGGCGGTACCGCTCACGCTGCTCGTTCTCGTGGTCGTCGTCGCTGAGCGCGGCGGTCATCGCCGACTGGATCGGCAACGGCACCATCATGCCCGCGTGCTTGCGGACCTCGAGGAGTTCGGCGACCAACGCCGGGTCACCGGTGACGAATCCCGCGCGGTAGCTCGCGAGGTTGGACGTCTTCGACAGCGAATGCACCGCGAGGAGACCGGTGAGATCGCCGTCGTTCACCCGCTCGTCGAGGATGGAGAGGGCTTCCCCTTCCCAGGTCAACCCCAGGTAGCACTCGTCGGACGCCACGATGGCGCCCCGGCTTCGCGCCCAGTCGACCACCTTGCGCAGATGCTCGAGACCGAGCACCTTGCCAGTGGGATTGGACGGCGAGTTCACGAAGATCAGCGACGCGCCCTCGGGGCCGAGCCGGTTCAGACCGTCGGCGCGGATCACCCGCGCACCCGCGAGGAGCGCACCCACCTCGTAGGTGGGGTACGCCAGCTCCGGAATGACCACGAGGTCGTCGGCGCCGAGCCCGAGAAGGCGTGGCAGCCAGGCGATGAGCTCCTTCGTGCCGATCGCGGGCAGCACCGCCGCCGGATCGATACCGGTGATTCCGTAGCGGCGGCGCAGCGCCTCGACTGCGGCGTTGCGGAGTTCGTCCGTGCCGTGCGTCGTCGGGTACCCCGGAACCGCGGCGACCGCGGTCAGCGCCTCCTGGATGATCGGGGCCACCGGATCGACCGGGGTTCCCACCGACAGGTTGACGATGCCACCCGGGTGGGCGAAGGCCTTCGCCTTCGCCGACTCGAGCGAGTCCCACGGAAAGTCGGGAAGTGCTGCGGCTACCGGGATACGAGGCACATCTAGTCCTCGCCCATGGGGGGCAGCGCCTTGATGAACGGCGGATCGTAGTCGACCTTGCCCAGTTTCGCCGCTCCGCCGGGGGAACCGAGGTCGTCGAAGAAGTCGACGTTCGCGGCGATGTAGCCGTTCCACTGGTCCGGGACGTCGTCTTCGTAGAAGATGGCTTCGACGGGGCAGACGGGTTCACAGGCGCCGCAGTCCACGCATTCGTCCGGATGGATGTAGAGCATCCGCCCGCCCTCGTAGATGCAGTCGACAGGGCATTCCTCGATACACGCCTTGTCCAGCACATCCACGCACGGTTCAGCAATCGTGTAGGGCACTGCCGCTCTCCCTGCCTTTCTGACACGAGTAAGCACGAGGTACGGGCCGCTTGTACCTCGCGGAAGAAACTATTATCGCCTGCCCGGCGGACCCCTCTGCGGTGAGGGTTACCTGACCCGGCGGATCGTCGCGGGCACCGGCGCCCGCTCCGCGATCCGCTTTTCGGCCTGTTTTACGGCTCTCACCAGCGCGCCCCGTTCGCCGAGATACCCGGCCACCACACCGACCACCGGGATGTTCCCCAGCAGCGCGTAGGTCCCGCCCGGTTGCGGGCGCTTGTCGAGCTCGTCACTGAGCGCCCGCACCGTGCCCGCGGTACGCCACAGCGCGCCGATCAGTCCGAACGGGCGCCACACCGAGACACCGCCTGCCGAACCGGAGGGCGGCGTCGTGCCTGCAAGCGCCGCGGACGCGTCCGTCTCGCGACGGCAGAGCACGGAGGCGAGCAGGTCCACCTGCGCGGACCGGCCGGTGACGCCGTGTTCCCGGGCCACCGCGACGAGAACGACGGCCTGATTGGCGAACCCGAGCACGTCCTGGATCGGGAGCCGGTTGAGGAGCACACCGAACATGCCCGGGGACGCGACCGCGATCGTGTTCAGCGCGCCGATCCGCGTCACCCACCACCGTGCCCGCTCGTCGTCGCTCGCCTTCTCCCACGACGCCGTTCCCGGGAACCGCACGGTGTCGAGCACCCAGGCGATGCCGTCGAGCAGCGCCTCCGCGGCGCCCCGTTCCTCCGCTGTCGGGCCGAACGTCCGGCCCTTGATACCGAACGGATCCGTGAGGGCCAGATCGAGCACGGGGTTGATGCCCCGCGCGGCGCGATCCAGGATGGCGACGACCGTGTCGTCGCCCAGCCGATGCGTCTCGCTCATGCGGCCGGCGACCGTCCCTCGCGTCGGGCGTGTGTGGTGGTGCGTTCGCGGGCCGGGCGGCCGATGCCCTCGGCGATGGCCCGCAGCTCCTCGACGGTCTTCTCCGATCCGTGCTCGGATCCCGCCATCCGGGAGATGGTCTCCTCCATCAGCGTGCCCCCGAGATCGTTCGCCCCACCCTGCAACATCACCTGGGTGCCGGTCACCCCCAACTTGACCCAGCTGGTCTGAATGTTCGGGATCCGCCCGTGCAACATGATCCGCGCCAGCGCGTGCACCGCCCGGTTGTCCCGGTTCGTCGGACCCGGCCGCGACGCCCCCGCCAGATACAGCGGCGCACTCTGATGCACGAACGGCAACGGCACGAACTCGGTGAACCCACCCGTGCGGTCCTGGATCCCGGACAGCACCCGCAGATGCCCCACCCAATGCTTCGGGTTGTCGACGTGCCCGTACATCATCGTCGAACTCGACCGCAGCCCCACCTCGTGCGCCGTGGTCACCACCTCCACCCACGTCGCCGTCGGCAACTTCCCCTTCGTCAGCACCCACCGCACCTCGTCGTCGAGGATCTCCGCCGCGGTGCCGGGAATGGTGTCCAGACCGGCCTCGCGCAGTTCGGTCAACCAGTCCCGGATGCTCTGCCCACCCCGCGACGCACCGTTGACGATCTCCATCGGCGAGAACGCGTGCACGTGCATCGACGGCACCCGCTTCTTCACCGCCCGCACCAGATCCGCATACCCGGTCACCGGCAACTCCGGGTCGATACCGCCCTGCATGCACACTTCCGTCGCCCCCGCCACGTGCGCCTCCCACACCCGGTCCGCGACCTCGCCGGTGGACAGGGTGAACGCATCCGCGTCCCCCTTGCGCTGCGCGAACGCACAGAACCGGCACCCGGTGTAGCAGATGTTGGTGAAGTTGATGTTCCGGTTCACCACATACGTGACCTCGTCCCCGACCGCGTCCTTGCGCAGCGCATCGGCCAACGCGACCACCGCCTCGAGCCCGGCCCCGTCGGCGGTCGCCAACGCCAGGTACTCATCGTCCGACAGCCCCGCCGGGTCGCGTTCGGCGCTGCGCAACGCCGCCAGGACGTCGGTGTCCACCCGCACCGGGCCGGACAACTCGAGCACCTGCTCGCGGACGGTCTCCCAGTCCCCGAACGCGCTGCCCAGGTCGCTGCGGGTGTCGGTGTGGCGGCCGTCGGTGTCGATCTCGGTGTTCAGGTCCACCCGCCCCGCCGACTCCCACGACTCGTCCGGCTCCTGCCACGGCAACCCCACCGGCCTGGTATCGAGCTTCGCCAACCCGGTCTGCGGGTCCGCGAGGGCCTGCACGTGCCCGGTGATCCGCGGATCGATCCACGGCGCCCCGGCCAGCACGAACTGCGGCTGCGCCGCCGTGCGCTCGGTGAGCTCGAACCCGGCGGCCGCGGTGATCTCGGCCAGGGTGTCCAGGTTCGGCCACGGCCGCTCCGGGTTCACATGGTCCGGGGTCAGCGGCGAGACCCCACCCCAGTCGTCGACGCCCGCCCCCAGCAGCGCGGCGCATTCGGTGGTCGACACCAGATTCGGCGGCGACTGGATCCGCATCCCCGGGCCCAGCAGCAACCGGGACACCGCGATCGTCGCGGTGAACTCCTCGAGACCGGCGTCCGGGGTATCGCGCATCGCGGTGTCCGGCTTGGCCAGGAAGTTCTGCACGATCACCTCCTGGACGTGCCCGAACGCCTTGTGCGACTTCCGGATCGCCATGATCGACTCGGCACGCTCCCGGACGGTCTCGCCGATGCCCACCAGAATCCCGGTGGTGAACGGCACACTGAGCCGGCCGGCGTCGGTGAGGGTGCGCAACCGCACCGCCGGATCCTTGTCCGGGCTGCCGTAATGGCATTCGCCCTTGTCGGTGAACAACCGGGTCGAGGTGGTCTCGAGCATCATCCCCATCGACGGGGCCACCGGCTTGAGCCGGGAGATCTCCTCCCAGCTCATCACGCCCGGATTCAGGTGCGGCAGCAGCCCGGTCTCCTCGAGCACCCGGATCGACATAGCCCGCAGGTAGTCCAGCGTCGAGTCGTAGCCCCGCTCGTCGAGCCACTGCTTCGCCTCCGGCCACCGATCCTCCGGCCGGTCACCCAATGTGAACAGGGCTTCCTTGCAGCCCAATTCGGCGCCCTGCCGGGCGATCTCCAGCACCTCGTCCGGTTCCAGATACGCCCCGCGCCCCTCGGCCCGCAACTTGCCCGGCACCGTCACGAACGTGCAGTAATGGCACTTGTCCCGGCACAACCGGGTCAGCGGGATGAACACCTTCCGCGAATACGTGACCGCCTTCGGCCGACCCGCCGCCAGCAACCCGGCATCGCGCACCTTCGCCGCCGACGAACACAGATCCACCAGATCCTCGCCACGGGCCTGCAACAACACCGTCGCCTCGTCCACGTTCAACGTGGCACCGTCCCGCGCCCGCCGCAACACCCGCCGCATCGCGGACGCGGACGGTGCCGCTTCCTGCGCCGATGCACCGGACGGGGGTGCCGCCGGAACACCCGGCATGGGAAGCATCGTGGGCCGGCCGGACTCTTCACCTGAATGGGTCACCCAGCGATCATGCGCCATCGACGACGGGCCGTGCCACCCAGACTCCGCGAGCGGCGGTGATCGCTACCCGCGCGGGTAGTCCTCGTCGACCGGAACCGCCCGGCTCTGCTCGGCGGCGTCCGCCTCGTTCACCTCCAGTGACGACACTTCTTCGACCTCGTCGGAGTTGTCGTCGTCGACGGCGATTTCCTGCTCGAGCCGGTCCGCCTCGGGAACCTCCGGAGAATCGGCCGCATCGAATGACGTCATGTCTGCGCTCCTTTCACTTCGGGGGTCCTCCCACCATAGGTCCGTTCTCGACAGAATGGCGGGGCACGGCCAAAGTAGGGGCATGAGTGTGCCCACCACCGTCACCATGGCGGAGCCGCTGTGGCGGCCCAGCCCCAAAGCCAAGCAGTTGTGGGCAATCAACGCCGCCCTCCTCTGGTTTCCCGTCTTCGTCGTGCAGGTCGTCGCGCTCGTCTTCCACTGGTGGCCCGTGTGGGTGCATCTCACGGTCCTCGCGATCACCGTCGTGCTCGCGATCGTCCACGTCGCCGTCGTCCCGTTCTGGCGGTACCGGGTGCATCGGTGGGAGATCAGCGACACCGCGGTCTACACGCGCAGCGGCTGGTTCACCCAGGAACGGCGCATCGCGCCCATCTCCCGCATCCAGACCGTCGACACCGAACGCGGACCGATCGACCGCATGCTGGGGCTCGCGACCGTCACCGTCACGACGGCGTCGTCCGCCGGTGCCGTCAAGATCGCCGCCCTCGATCAGGACACCGCCGACCGCACCGTCGCGCGGCTCACCGAGATCGCCGGCACCAATGTCGGTGACGCCACATGAGTGCGGCACCGGAACCGGGCGTCGCACCGCCCATCGCGCAGGGCGAGGCCGCGGTCGCCGCGGAGGAGGAGCAGCCCTGGTTGCGCCTGGACCGCCGGATGCTGCTGGTCCACCCCGTCAACGAGATCGTCAAACTCCTGCCGGTGTTGCTGATTTCGCTGGTGATCGGCACCCAGAGCGGCAACCACGTGTGGAGTCTCGTCGCCATCGTCGTGTTCGTGGTGTTCGGTGTCTCGCGCTGGTTCACGACGAGTTACCGCATCGGCCCGGTCCACGTGCAACTGCGGCAGGGCCTGTTCAACAAACGCCTGCTGTCCGTACCGCGCAACCGGATCCGCTCCGTCGACGTGGAGGCAGGGGTGCTGCATCGGCTGCTCGGGCTGTCGATCGTGCGCATCGGCACCGGCCGGCAGGTGGGGTCCACACCGGACGCCGCGAAGTTCGAACTCAACGCCCTCTCCACCGGGCTGGTGCCCGACCTGCGCGCCGCGCTCCTCACCCGTCAGCCCTCCCCCGAGGTCGAGCACACCGCGGTCCCACAGGAACCCGCGGTGGCCGAGATCGGCCACTGGACTCCCGCGTGGGTGCGCTACGCCCCGTTCTCGGTGACCGGGGTGGTGACCATCGCGGCGATCGTCGGACTCGCGTTCCAATACGGAATCGGGGCGAAGATCGCCCGCTCGTCGACGGTGGCCGAGGGGATCGAATCCGCCGAGCGCGTCGGGATCGCCGTGGCCGTCGTCGTCGGCGTCGTCGTCCTCCTGATCGCCGCCAGCGGCCTCGCATGTGTCCGGTACCTGCTGACGTACGGCAATATGACGCTGACGGACAACGGCCACACCCTGCACGTCAGTCACGGCCTGCTGAAGACCCGCCAGAGCACCCTGGACCGCGCCCGTTTGCGCGGAACGACCCTGAAGGAACCACTTCTCCTGCGGCTCGCCGGCGGCGCCCGGCTGGATGCCGTGATGACCGGTGTCAGCGCCGAAAGGCGCGAGTCCTCGCTGCTGCTCCCCCAGGCGCCGCGCGCGGAGGCGGAGCGGGTGATGGCCACCGTGATCGGCGACCACCGCCAGGCCGGGGTCCCACTCACCCCACACGGGCCGGTCGCGCAGCGGCGGCGCTACACGCGGGCCCTGATCCCCGCGGAGATCGCGCTCGCTGCCGCCCTCGTGTTCCGGATCCTCGACCGGCCCGTGTTCTGGGCGGTGTGGGCCGGGATCGTCGTGCTCGCCGTCGGCGGCGTGGCGCTGGCGTGGGATCGGTACCGCGGTCTCGGCCACGCCGTGCTGCCCGGGTGGCTGATCACCCGCAGCGGCTCTCTCGACCGCTCCCGGGACAGCCTCGAGGCGGACGGCATCATCGGGTGGACCGTCCGCCAGACGTTCTTCCAGCGGCGGGCGGGGGTGGCGACCGTCATCGCCGCGACCCCCGCCGGCACCGGAAGGTACCTGGTGATCGATCTGCCCGCCGATCAGGCGTGGTCGCTCATCGAGTCGGTGACCCCCGGCGGAGGTGACGTGTGGGCGCGGCGCTGACCGACATCGCCGGTCTCGACGCCCACCTGATCGACTGCCGGGCGTGCCCCCGCCTCGTCGCATGGCGGGAGACCGTCGCACGCGAGAAGCGCGCGTCGTTTCGCGACGAAACCTATTGGGGCCGTCCGGTTCCCGGATTCGGTCCGGCCGACGCGTCCCTGCTGATCGTCGGTCTCGCGCCCGCCGCGCACGGCGCGAACCGGACCGGGCGCATGTTCACCGGCGACCGCAGCGGCGACTTCCTCTACGCCGCCCTGCACGCCGTGGGTCTCGCGAGCCAGCCGACGGCCACCCGCATAGGCGACGGCCTCGAACTATTCGGCGTCCGGATCACGTCCCCGGTGCACTGCGCTCCGCCCGCGAACAAACCCACCCCGGAAGAACGCGACAACTGCCGCCACTGGCTCGACACCGAACTGCGTATCCTGCAACCCGGCCTGCGGTCGGTGATCGTGCTCGGCGGGTTCGGCTGGCAGTCGCTGCTCCCGGTCCTCGACGACGCCGGCTGGGCCGTTCCCCGGCCGCGGCCCAAGTTCGGGCACGGCGCGCACGTCGAACTGGCCGGCGCCGAACGTCCCCTGCACCTCTTCGGGTGCTACCACGTCAGCCAGCAGAACACGTTCACCGGCCGGCTGACCTCCGCCATGCTCGAGTCGGTGCTCTCCGACGCCGCCCGCGTGGCCGGGCTGCTCGACTGATTCCGGGCGCCTGTCCGCCGGGCGAACGGTACATCCGACGCGTCAGAAGCGCCGAAAGCGCCGTTCACCCCGCATGACGCCGCTTCGGAAGTTCCTCGATGATGTATTTCGCCATGCTCCCGAGCCGGGGTCGGGCGGGTTGCATGGTGTCCACCCCGAGGACGGTGAGCGGCGAGGCCGTCACGGAACCGACGCAGACGGGTGCGACCGGACCGTGGAACGCCTGCAGGAGCGCCTCGACCCGGTCGGTGTCCTTCGCGGTGCTGAGCAGCGAGGACACGGCGGGTGCACTGGTGAAGGTGACGGCGTCGACCTCGGCGCGGACGATCCGGTCGAGCAGCGTCAGCAGTGGCTGCTGGTTCTCGGGCCGGATCCACCGGTACACCGACACGGCCGTCGTGTCGGCCCCGGCACCGGCGAGGGAGACGCTCAGGTCGGTCATCGGTTCCCATTCGGTGATGGTGCCGTGCAACTGGACCGCGACGCGCAGTCCGCGCACGCCCTGGGCCACGAGGTGTTCGTGCACTTCCTCGGATGACTCGGTGTCGGGCGACCACTCCTCGCGCAGGCCTGCGCCGCGGACGGCGCCCTTCGCCTTGGGGCCCCGGGTGATGATCCGCGCCGACTGCAAGGCGGTGAGCAGCGCGTCCTCCTCGTCCCAGGCCCGTGCCGCGTCCAGCCAGCCCCGGAATCCGACGGCGGTGCTGACGACGAGGAGGTCCGGCGGCGACGCGATGATGCCGGCGGTGCGGGCGCGCAGATCGGAGTCGTCGACGAGCGGAAGCACGTGGATGGCCGGGGTGTGGACGATGGCGGCGCCGTGGCGTTCGAGCAGCGTGATGAATTCGGCGGCCCGGCGTTCGGCGGTGACGGCGATGGTGAGTCCGGACAGTTCGTCGTTCGACATTCTCTCAGTGTGACGGACGAATCGCACTAGGCTGCCCCCATGATCACAGCTGTGCACACTCTGGTCTACGCCGACGACGCCGAGGCCGCCCGCGATTTCTTCCGCGACGTGCTGGGCTGGCCGCACGTCGACGCCGGCGGCGGTTGGCTGATCTTCCGCACCGGGCCGTCCGAGATGGGTGTGCATCCCACCTCGGACGATCGGGGCGGTGAGCCGTGGTCGACCCGGCCGCATCACGAGATCTCGCTGATGTGCGACGACATCGAGTCGACCGTGGCGGAACTCGAGGCCAAGGGTGCCGAGTTCACGCGCGGAATCCGCGACGACCGGTACGGCCTCACCACCTCCCTGAAGATCCCCGGAGCGGGAGAGATGACGCTGTACGAGCCTCGGCACCCCGTGGCGTTCGAGGGTTAGGCCTTCGCCTGCGCGCTGCTGCGCGCCGGATTGGCCTGCTCCCCCGCCTTGGGATCGGTCTCCGACTGCTTCGTCGACACCCCGTCGGCGATCCGGTCGCCGAGCGTCTTGTCTACGTTGCGCCAGTAGTCGAACGCCTTCGCCAGGATCGGTTCGCTGACGCCGTTCAGCAGATGCCCGACGACGTTGTCCACCAGGCGGTCCCGGGCGGCGTCGTCGAGTACGTCACGGACCATCGCCCCGGCCTGACCCCAGTCGTCGTCGTCCTTGTGAAGTGCATAGGGCGAGCGGACCATGTCGCCGGCGCCGTACCAGGTGGCCGTCTCCCCGACCTGCGACGGGTCGGCGTGCGGGCCGCCCTTGGAATTCGGCACGTACACCGGGTCCCCGGGGTTGCGGTGCCGCATGTTGCCGTCCTTCGAATACGAGTGGACGGGCACGTGCGGCCGGTTGACGGGCAGTTCTTTGTAGTTGGCGCCGATCCGGTAGCGGTGGGCGTCCGGGTAGGAGAACAGCCTGCCGATGAGCATCTTGTCGGGGCTCGGGCCGATGCCGGGAACCAGATTGCTGGGTTCGAATGCGGCCTGCTCGATCTCGCAGTGGTAGTCCGTGGGGTTGCGGTCGAGGGTCATTCTGCCGACGGGGATCAGCGGGTAGTCGCCGTGCGGCCACACCTT
This sequence comes from Rhodococcus sp. USK10, assembly GCF_019378875.1. NCBI lineage: Bacteria > Bacillati > Actinomycetota > Actinomycetes > Mycobacteriales > Nocardiaceae > Rhodococcus > Rhodococcus sp. USK10. Next base: position 7,198,821 of record NZ_CP076048.1, on the reverse strand, counting down.
GGTGAGGTCGAACGGGTTGAACCGGTAGTCGTCCGCATCCTCGAACGGCATTATCTGCATCTTCAGCGTCCAGCTCGGGTACTCGCCGCCGTCGATGTGTTCCCACAGGTCCCGCGTGTGGTAATCGGTGTCGACGGACGCCATCTGGTCGCCCTCGTGCTGCGTGAAGAACTCGATGCCCTGGTCGGTGTGGAAGTGGTACTTCACCCAGAACTTCTCGCCGGCGGCGTTCACCCACATGTACGTGTGGCTGGAGTATCCGTTCATGTGCCGCCAGGTGCGCGGGATGCCGCGATCGCCCATGAGCCAGGTGACCTGGTGCGCCGACTCCGGGGACAGTGTCCAGAAGTCCCACTGCATGTCGTGGTCGCGAAGGTTGTTGTCGGCGCGCCGCTTCTGCGAGCGGATGAAGTCCTGGAACTTCATCGGGTCGCGGACGAAGAAGACGGGCGTGTTGTTTCCGACCATGTCGTAGTTGCCCTGCTCGGTGTAGAACTTCACCGCGAATCCGCGGGGGTCGCGCCACGTGTCCGGGCTGCCGCGCTCGCCGGCGACGGACGAGAATCTGATCAGCAGATCCGTCTTCTTCCCCGGCTGGAAGAGATCGGCTTTCGTGTACGCGGAGACGTCCTCGGTGACTTCGAACCGCCCGAACGCCCCGCCTCCCTTCGCGTGCGGTTGGCGCTCCGCAACGCGTTCGCGGTTGAACTGGGCCATCTTCTCGATCAGGTAGTGGTCCTGGAGGAGGATGGGCCCGTCCGTCCCGATGGTGAGCGAGTGTTCGTCACTCGTGACCGGGATGCCGGCGTCGTCGGTCGTGAAGTTCTGATCTGTCATCGCGATGCTCCTTCAGCAGGCTGCTGGTCGCTACCGCGTACCCTCGCGTTCCGGAGGCGAAACAGCCCCGAAAGCCGCTTTGACACTGACCTTCCACAGGTAGACCGCCGCGGGAAGCAGCGAGCCGATCAGAAGCAGGAGCGTCCAGACGGACGCGAGCATGAGCACATCGCCGCCCGGGCCGCCGAACATGCAGAGCAGGAAACCGACACCCCAGCCGGCGAGCGGCAGCACTCCCGACCTGACCCGGCCGGTCGTGGACCGGGCGGCGACCACCAACGCCAGGTTGGCGACGGCGGCGGCGAGGATGCTGATCGGAAACGGCGTGGCACCGAGGTAGCTCGGCAGGAACAGCACCGACAGGACGGCGCACAGAAAACCGTCGAACACCAGCAGCGCGAGGGTGACCCTCCCCAAAGCGTCGAGGTGCCCGGGTTGCGCTGCGGTGCCGACGGTCATGTGTCAATAGTGGATCAGGCGACGGGCGGGTAGCCCAGCAGGGTCAGCAAATGGCTCTGCATGTCGGCGAATCCGTACAGCACGCTGTAGTACAGGTCGTGCTGGGCCGGCCACGAGGGCCGGAGCGTATCGACGAACGCGACGATGGCGTTCTGAACATCCCAGTTGTACATCTATCGCCTCTCCTGACGGGTGCCACGCGGACTCGACCGCGGCCGCTGCGTGACGTGCGCCACAGTGTAATACGTAACGCCGGTCACAGACACCTGCGGTCAGAGACGCACGCCATCGAAGAGGTCCCGCTCTCTGCCGTCGGCGCCCCGATCCCCGAGGGCGCCGCGCACCAGCACGAAATGCTCCTCCACCAGGATCGGCTGCGCGATGTCGTTGGAGAGCGCGTACTCGGTGCCGCTCGGCGCCACGGTCACCTGGGTGGCGTGCGCCGACAGCGCGTTCCGCTTCGCATCGAGCACACTCCGCACGTCGATCACCGTCGTCACGTCGGCGTCCGGCACACTCGGCAATTCGCCGGGCTCCGGCAGCCGCCAGCCGTCGGGAAGATCGCCGATCCGACAGAGTCCCGCCTCGAGCGCGCTCGCCTCGGTCACCGTCCAGTACAGTTTCGCGACCTCCCAGGGGACGCCCGCCGCGGGGAACTGTTCCGTTCCCGCCGCCTCGACGGCCGCCGTGACGATCCCGTGCGCCTGGATATGGTCGGGGTGACCGTATCCGCCGTCCGGGTCGTATGTGACGACGACGTGCGGCCGCACCTCACGGATGACCGCCACGATCGCCTCGGTCACCGAGTCGCGGTCGGCGTTGACGAAGGCGCGCGGGTTCGCCGCCGACGCCGTGCCCGCCATGCCGGAGTCACGGAAGTGTCCCGCCCCCAGGAGGAATCGTGGCCGCCCCGCACCGAGAGACGACAGCGCCGCCGTCAGCTCACCGATCCGGAACCCGCCGAGCTGATCGGCAGCGCCGGCGACCAGCTGCGCCCACTCGTCGCCGATCACCTCACCCTCCTCGCCGAGCGTGCACGTCAGGACGTGGACGTCGGTACCGTCGGCGGCGTAGCGCGCGATGGTGCCGCCGGTCGTGAGGGTCTCGTCGTCGGGATGGGCATGGACCAGCAGTAGTCGCCGCTCACTCATTCCTTGATCCTGCTCCAGTCTGCTGCGTCGCTGAATATTCCGACGGGCACGGCGCCCGACAGCGATACCCCGTCGACACCGGGCCCGGCCGCGACCATCGTGCGGTCCTGCATGATCGGCAGCACCGCGGCCAGGTCCCAGAGCCTGCGGTCGGCGTCGGCGAGGGCCTGCGGCACATCACCGACCCCGCGCACCGCGGCGTCGATCGACGGCTGCAGAGTGGGGTCGCAGACTCCCGACAGGTTCGACGGGGCCTTGGCCTCCGACACCGAATCACGTTCGGGGACGGCAGTTTCGGTGTTCGGCTGGGTCGTCGCGACCACTGCGGGCGGACAGCTGTGCCGGGACGCCAGCGCCGTCGCCGGGTCGGACCCGGCGCGCGACCAGCCGACGACCGCTCCGATGTCGCCCTTGCTCAGCGACTCCCCGTACAACTCCTCGGCGGGCAGCGACGTCACGGTGGCGTCGATGCCGGCGCCGCGCAACTGGTCGGCCGCCGTGTTGGCGACGGCGCTCGCCGTGTCGTCACCCTCGGGGGTGCCGATGACGAGTGCGAGCGGGACGCCCTCGCGGACGAGCCGGGTGGGCGGCACCGTGCCCGCGGGAACGACGGTGCCGGGAGGTGTTTCGGCGACGTAGCCGTATTCGGCCAGCTGCGCCAGCACCTGTTCGCGGCTCGGCCGCGCGGGTGCGGTCGCGGTGTAACCGGGATCGGAGGGGGCGTAGACCTGCGAGCGCGCCGGGACCGCCGAGGCCTCGCTGCCTGCGCCGACGACGGCGAGCAGGTCGGTGTCCAGCAGGTTCAGCAGACTCTTCCGCACCCGGACGTCGGCGAGTTCCGGCACCCGGCCGTTCAGCGTGAGGTCGAGTCCGCGGGGCTGGAACGACGCACCGGTCCGCACCGCCGGGATCGCAGCGAGCTGAGCGGAAGTCGCTGTGCCCCCGTGAATCTGAACGATCTGGGTGTCGTTGTTGCGCATCGAGTCGGCGAGCTGCGACGGGGTGCCGTCGCGCCGCATCAGGATCTGGTCGGGGGTCGCCGGTTTGTCCCAGAACCGGTCGTTGCGTTCGAGCAGGATCTCGTCGCGGCCGCGGTCGATCGACTTGATGTGGAAGTGCCCGCCCGACACCGGGATGTTCTCGGCCAGTCCGGTCGCGAAGCCGCCGGGGGAATCCTTGATGAGGTGGGACGGCAGGAGGTCGGTGAAGAGTTCACGCCACGCCGGGTAGGCGGACTTCATCACGACGGTGACCGTCTTGCCGCCACCCGAGGACCGGACGTCCTGGATCAGGTCGTAGCCGGCGGGGTCGACCACGCCGGGGGCGCTGATCATCTGCTGCCACAGGTAGCGGAAGTCCTCGGCGGCGATGGGCGCGCCGTCGGACCATTGCGCTTCGTTGCGCAGCTGGTACGTGACGGTGAACGGTTCCTGCGACGTGACGTCTGCGGAGATGACGAGGGAGGAGTCGGGAATCCAGGTGCTGCCGCCCGGGTGCGCGGGGTCGGGCACCGGCCGGAACGGGCTCGGCAGGACGAGGGCGCTCACCGCGGAGTTCGCCGGCGACTGGTCGGACAGCAGGTGCGGGTTGAATCCGCTGCCCACGTCGTCGATCGCGACGACGACGGGCTGCTTCTCGGTCGGCGACACCGTCGGCTTGGGGCTGTCGGTGCTCTCGACCGGCGGAGGCGGATCGGCGGTGCACGACGTGAGTACCGCCGTCGACAGTGCCAGCAGAAGTGCGGTCACTGCTACACCGTTCCCGCGCCTTCGGCCCCGTACTCCCCGAACCGCCCGAACTCCCCGAACCGCTCGGACTCTCTCGAGTCGACCCCCAGCACCCACCGCGCCGCCTTTCCTCAGAGATACCGGAAGGCTCCGGAAACCCACGAGCGAATGTACCTTCGGTCGGCGATCGACCGAAGGTACATCCGCCCGGTTGTGTGTGACGTGGTCGGACGTGCCGACTACAGGGCCGCCTTGTCGCGGGCCTTGGAACGCGAACGCTCACGGGCACGGTCGGTGGCCGACAGGTGCACCTTGCGCACCCGCACGACCTCCGGGGTGACCTCGACGCACTCGTCGCCGGCGCAGAACTCCATCGCGCCTTCGAGCTCCAGCTTGATCGGCTTGGCGAGGGTCTCCATCACGTCGGCGGAGGACTGACGCATGTTGGTCAGCTTCTTCTCGCGGGTGACGTTGATGTCGAGGTCCTCCTGGCGCGGGTTGATGCCCACGACCATGCCCTCGTAGGTGTCGGCGCCGGGCTCGACGAAGAACGTTCCGCGGTCGGCGAGCTGGATCATCGCGAACGGGGTGACCGAGCCGGTGCGGTCCGAGACGAGCGAGCCGGTGTGGCGGGCGCGGATCTCGCCGGCCCACGGTGCGTAGCCGTGGAAGACGGCGTTCGCGATGCCGGTGCCGCGGGTCTCGGTCAGGAAGTCGGTGCGGAAACCGATCAGGCCGCGCGACGGGACGATGAACTCCATCCGGACCCAGCCCGCGCCGTGGTTGGCCATCTGCACCATCTTGCCCTTGCGGTTGGCGAGGAGCTGGGTGATGGCGCCGAGGTACTCCTCGGGGCTGTCGATGGTGAGCTCCTCGAAGGGCTCGTGCACCTTGCCGTCGACCTGACGGGTGACCACCTGCGGCTTGCCGACGGTCAGTTCGAAGCCTTCGCGGCGCATCTGCTCGACGAGGATGGCGAGCGCGAGCTCACCACGCCCCTGGACCTCCCAGGCGTCGGGGCGACCGATGTCGAGAACCTTGAGCGAGACGTTGCCGACCAGTTCCTGGTCGAGGCGCGACTTCACCATGCGGGCCGTCAGCTTGTGTCCGCTGACCCGGCCGACGAGCGGCGAGGTGTTGGTGCCGATGGTCACCGAGATGGCGGGCTGGTCGACGGTGATCCGCGGCAGCGGCACCGGGTTCTCCAGGTCGGCGAGAGTGTCGCCGATCATGATGTCGGCGAAACCGGCGACCGCGACGATGTCACCGGCGACGGCCTTCTCGGCGGGCTGGCGCTCGACGCCCACGGTGGCGAGCAGTTCGGTGATCTTGGCCTTGGTGACGACGGGCTCGCCGTCGACCTCGCGGCACCAGGAGACGGTCTGACCCTTGGTCAGCTCGCCGTTGTGGATGCGGACCAGCGCGAGACGGCCGAGGAATGCGGACGCGTCGAGGTTGGTGACGTGAGCCTGCAGCGGCGCGTCGACGTTGCCCTTGGGCGCGGGCACGTAGTTGAGGAGGACCTCGAACAGGGCGTCGAGGTTCTCGGCATCCGGCGCGTGACCGTTCTCGGGCTGAACCTTGGACGCCTTGCCCTCGCGGCCGGAGGCGTACAGAACGGGAAGGTCGAGGGCGAGCTCGGCGGCTTCGGCGGCCTCGTCGTCGAGGTCGGACGCCAGGTCGAGCAGCAGGTCGTGGCTCTCGGAGACGACCTCTTCGATGCGGGCGTCGGGGCGGTCGGTCTTGTTGACCACCAGGATGACGGGCAGCGACGCGGCGAGCGCCTTGCGCAGCACGAAGCGGGTCTGCGGCAGCGGGCCCTCAGAGGCGTCGACGAGCAGGACGACACCGTCGACCATGGACAGGCCGCGCTCGACCTCGCCGCCGAAGTCGGCGTGACCCGGGGTGTCGATGACGTTGATGACCGTGACACTGCCGTCGCCGTGATGCTTGTGGACGGCGGTGTTCTTCGCGAGGATCGTGATGCCCTTCTCGCGTTCGAGGTCGCCGGAGTCCATCACGCGATCGACCAGTTCGGCGCGCTCCTCGAATGCCCCCGACTGACGCAACATGGCGTCGACGAGAGTGGTCTTGCCGTGGTCGACGTGTGCGACGATGGCAACGTTACGGAAGCTGGTGATGGTCACGCGGTGGCTCTCCTGGCTGAGTTGATTCGGCCACGCGAAAGTTCCCTCGCACGGCTTTCTGGCGGCCGCCTTGTCATCTCGATTCAGAATCCTCGTCGAGGCGATGGTAAATCGCCCAGTACAGGCATCGCGGCCACGTGAATACTACCCGCCCGAACGGCTACTTCGCGCATCGCCGGCTTCGCGGGGCATGCCCGACCAGCGTAAAGTGATCTGCGCCACGTCGAATTCGGCCTGTCTCGCGTGTGCGGTGAGGCCGAAAGCTGAGGGGACGCTAACCTGATCGGAGCCGGCGGATACCGGCGTTCACCGGAGTAGGAAGGCCGAGCCGAGTATGGGCAAGGTGAAGGCCGGCAAGGTCTCGGGTCTCAAGCCGAAGAAGAAGTGCTGCCGCAGCAAGACGCGGTGCATCAAGTGCCCGGTCGTGATCATGCGCATGAAGAAGCTCGAGAACGAGGGCGCGTCCAAGAAGGAACTGAAGAAGGGTCTCAAGAAGGCCCGCGCGGCCTGAGGTCAGGCCCGCCCGTTCAGGTGCAGCCGCAGGTCCGGCACCCATCCGCGGTCGTTGCCGACGAGGTCGATCTCACCCAGCTCCCGTTCGTCCACCCACCGCAGTTCCGCGTGATCGAGCGCGGCGGGGGTTCCCGACACCAGTTGAACGCGGTACGCGCGCAGCACCCGGCCGTCGGGCAGCGGCACGTCGTCACCGATCCGGTCGCCGCCCGACACCTCGACGCCGAGTTCCTCCCGCAGTTCGCGGCGCAGCGCGTCCTCGGCGCTCTCCCCCGCCTCCGCCTTGCCGCCGGGCAGCTCCCACAGTCCCGCGAGTTCCGGGGGCCGCGTCCGCTGCGCCAGCAACAGCCGGCCGTCGACGATGATCGCGGCGGCCACCACCTCGCCGGTGTTCTCGACAGGTCTTGCACGTTCCTCGGGCACGGCACCATCATGAGGTATGGCCGAGTTGCTGTCAGACGGAGAGATCGACACCGCGCTCGCAGGACTGCCCGGGTGGCAGCGGGCGGGTGATTCCCTCGCCCGCACCGTGGAGTCGCCGAGTTTCCCCGAAGCGGTGGAGCTGGTCCGGAAGGTCGCGGAGGCGGCGGAGGCCGCGAACCACCATCCGGACATCGACATCAGGTGGCGCAAGGTCACCTACACACTGTCGACGCATTCCGCGGGCGGGCTCACGCAGCTGGATCTGGATCTTGCTGCGCAGATCGACTCACTGGCGGGCTGATCTCGCCGGTAGCCGCGGCGGCACGCTTCGTGCGGTGTCCGGCGTAGGCCACCCAGATGTAGACACCGAACGCGCCGACGACGTCGACGGTGCCCAGCCACGCGAGTACCGCGGGCCGGGAGATCAGCCAAATCGAGTCCTGGAAGAAGCTGAGCACCCAGGGCACGCCGATGAGGGTGGTGACGAGCCAGTACCCGGCGAGGATCCGGGTGCCGAGCATCGACCCGTAGGGGCCGTGCAGCAACCAGATCAGCATCGGGATCACCCACACCCAGTGGTGCGACCACGAGATCGGTGAGACGAGCAGTCCCAGCAACTCGACGAGGACGAGGGTGCCGAGCCGGTCGTCCCGGGCGATCGCACGCCAGGCCAGGCCGGCGAGGACGACGGTGACCCCCACCGCCAGCAGCCAGAGAACGCCCGTCTCGACGTCGTACCCGAGCAGCCGCGACAACGCGCCGCGCAGCGACTGATTCCAGACCGAGCCGACCGGCCCGATGCGATCGGCGTCACCGAGCAGGTGGGTGAAGTACTCCCGCGCCTCCGAGCCGATCAGCAGATAACTGACTCCGACGGTCGCGGCGAACGCGACGCTGGAGAACACGGCGGCCTTCCAGCGGCGCTGCAGCAGGAAGTAGAGGCCGGTGATCGCCGGGGTCAGTTTGATCCCGGCGGCGAATCCGACGAGCGCGCCGGACAGCCACCACCGGGAACTGCGGACGGCGGTCATCACGAGCAGTGCCAGGAAGACGTTGATCTGGCCGTAGTCCAGCGTGGTGCGCACCGGTTCCACCCACACCCCGACCGTGGTCCACAGCACCGCGACCGCACGCCAGTGCGGGCTGCGCGCGGAGTCGCCGAGCACCAGACCCAGGCTCATCCGCGCCAGTGCGTACAGGGCGAGGATGGTCAGCAGTTGCCAGCCGACCCCGACCAGCGGGAACGGCAGGTAGTGCAGGGGAAAGAAGACGAGCGCCGCGAACGGCGGGTAGGTGAACGGCAACGGAAAGTCCGGTGTCACTTCCGAATAGGTGAAGTCGTAGAGACTGCCACCGTGGAGCGCCTCGGAACCGTCGACGTAGACGTGCAGGTCGACGAGGTTCATCCCGTTGGGACTCAACAGCGTCCACGCCATCCGCCCGAGCACCGACAGCACGAGAAGAACAGGCGCGCACCGCAACAGGGTGTGCAGGGCGGATGATCCCCGGGTCGATGTGGGTGAACGCTCGGAAGTCGGGTCGTCGGAGGCTGCTCCGCCGTCGGACGCTGCATGGTCGGACACAGTGTGGCGCTCTCCCGTGAGGTGTGTAGATGTCTCAGCCGATCCCGAAACGGTCCCGCACAGCGTAGACGGCGCCGTCCGCGGCCTCCGAGGTGTCCGTAGCCGCGCGTAACAGTTGCATCACCAATCACACGAACCACACGTGCCACAAGCTATCGTCACCGGAGGACCACCGTCGGGGTCTGTATGCCATACACTCCCACCGGGGTGCCGCAGCTACGGTGAACGAACTCGTGAGCTGTACAACCCGGGGGCGCTGTACATAGAGTGACCCCCCGAGCCGTCAGACGTGGATTGTTTTGTCGTCCACGCTGTTATGACTAAGGATGGGGAGACTGTGCTTCGAACCCGAGGTATGCGCAGAGCAGTCACTGCTCTCGCCGTTGCCGCAGCAGCCGCTATGGCAGTGCCGGCCCAGGCGATCGCGCAGCCGACGCCGCCGCCCGTGCCCGAAGGCATCCCCGTGGAGATGCTCGCGTCGTTCGCACCCGCCATCATCGGCGCAGCCGCTGGTACCGAAGACATCGCCGCAGGACCGCAGGATGCGATCCTGGACCAGGCCCGCAACCTCCTCGAGTCCCCCGGCATCCCGCCGGAACTCAAGTCCACCCTCGAACGCGTCATCACGTTCCTCGACGGCAGTGGCGGCGGCGGTCCCGAGATCCCGAAGGAGAACGCGCCCGTCATCGCGCAGTTCCTCTACCCGACCATCGGCAAGGGCTGCATCGGCGAAGGCGCCGACTCGGTCGGCACCGCGCTCGCGGTCCCCGGCCCGGCCCAGCTGCCCCCGCCCGGCCCCAAGGCAGGTCAGGCCGGTTTCGTGTTCACTGCCCTCGGAACCAGTTCCGTTGCCGCCGAACAGCCCAATCCGCTGACCGTGACGTGGATCAACCTGGACAACCAGCGGCGCGCCACCCAGAACCTCACCAACGAGGCCAAGATCAACCCCGACGGACCGGCAACCCTGTCGGCGATCGCGGACACCGGCCCGGGCCGCGTCCTCGCGGTCGTGTCGGGTGGACTGACGACCCAGAAGGAAGGGGCGGCTCCGATCACGTGCAGCTTCCTCCCCACCGTCGGCATGTTCCAGGTCGCGTAGCACTTCACAGCTGACGAGAGAGGGGCCCTCCGGACTTTTCCGGAGGGCCCCTCTCTCATGTCTGCACCGCTGCACTGTTTGCCGACGGCCCCACCGTGGTAGACCGGGGCATGCACTCGACGCACCACGCACCGGACCACTCCCTGCGATCGCGACACGCCCGGCGGTCCATCCTGTCGATCCGTTCGGAAGGATCGATCCTCTCGATCGGTTCCGCCTACTCCGTCCTGTCGATCGGGAGTGTCGGCTCGGTACTGTCGATCGGATCCGTCGGATCGGCAGGCTCGGCACTGAGCACCGCCTCGTTCGCCAGTCTCGGATCGGCGCTGTCGGGGCTGTCGCGGTGGTCTCTGCTGTCGTGGAAGGGCTGGCACGACGCACCGCCCGAGCACCCCCATCTCACGGTCATCGCCGATGAACCGGACCTCGCAAGGGACGCGACCGCGCACGTCCAGTCCTGACGGCATCCGGTCAGGACGTCCGGCCTGCGCGCGGCCAGGAATTGCCGTCGTACTTCTCGATCTCGCCGTTGAACTTGGTCAGCAGGCGGCGCAACTCGCCCCGGTCGTGATCGCTCCACTCGGCGATGATGCGTTCGACACCGTTTCTGCCCAGCGCCCGGTCCGCGTGAAGCTGCTCGAGCCCCCGCGCAGTGGCCTCGACCTTGCGGGCCATTCCCCCGTCCGGGTCGGGGACGCGCTCGACAAGTCCGCGCTTCAGCAGCGCGCCGATCTGCCGGTTGATCGTCGAGATGTCGAGCCGGAACGCCTCGGCGAGTTGTTTCAGGCTGAGCGGATGCTCGAGTTCCAGGCGTCCGAGGAGTAGGTAGGCGGAACGGTCGAGTTGGAATCCCGCCCGCTGCGCGTGGGCGTGATAGCGCGACAGCAATGTCAATTCGTTCTCGACATCAGCCGCCACCTCGTCGCGATCGGACACCGACACCTCCCAGAGTTACCGTCATTCTGCCCGAGGCACCGTGATCTCGACCGTGGCATCATTGTGCACCATACACATCATGTGTAGCGTGCACATTCCGGCATCACGGCGGCTTCAGGATCCGTTGACGAACAGCGCGGTGTAGAGAACCGACGCGACGGTGTACACGAAATTGATCAGCAGATCCATAGCAGAGCTTCCGGGTTGCAGAGTGAAACGAGTGACAACAGGTAATCGGAGTCGACTCGGGTGGCGTTTCAACGATCCCATCCACCGGAAAACACCCCACAGCAGAAATGAAACGTGTTCTCATTCTTCGAGGCACGCAGACGCGGTGCCGGACGAGAGAAGGGGAAGCACCATGCCGTGGAGTCGCGCCGAACTCGACGAGGCGTTCGCGCACTACCAGCGAACCGTCGGCCGCTGCGTCGAACTCGGAGACTGGGACGGATTCGCCGACCTCTTCACGGAGGACGCCACGTACGTCGAGCACGCGTTCGGGCACTTCGACGGACGCGAGGCCATCCGCACGTGGGTCACGCGCACGATGTCGGCCTTCCCCGGCAACCGGATGACCGAGTTCCCGGCGAACTGGTACGTGATCGACGAGGACCGCGGATGGGTGATCTGCGAGATCGACAACCCCATGGAGGATCCCGGCGACGGCTCGCGGCACGCCGCGGCCAATATCACGATCCTCCACTACGCCGGCGACAACCTGTGGTCGCGCGAAGAGGACGCGTACAACCCGATGAACTTTCTCGCCACCGCCAAGAAGTGGTGCCGCGCAGCGGAAGCCGCGGGCAACCTACCCGAGGACGCGCGGGAGTGGCTCTCGAAGATGGGTGATCGACCGGCGGCCTGACCGGGTCACCACTGCCCGTAGTCGGGCTTCAGAATGTCGTTGAGATCGATGCCCACCCCGTCGACGTTGCTCGCGTCGATCTCGTACTGATGCAGGTGCGCCGACGGGTGGACGTACCCCTCGGGCGTGCCCCAGTCGTGCTGCCAGTACCACGATCCGAGCCCGGCGAGGACCGCCAGATCCAGTGTCTTGGAGTTGGCGTAGATGCCGGTGTTGCCCTTGCCGACCACCGACTCCCACCCCGCGAGATACGGGGCGATCATGGTGAGGAAATCGGCGGGCGAGGGATTGTCGTCGATGGACGCGTAGATGGGCCGGTCCTCGGGACCGCCTGCGGCGAGGTGCAATTCGAGTCCGCGCTCCGCGTGCCGCTTGCCCGCCTCGAGCCCGCCGCGCCAATCGGCGGTCGGCCCCTTGCCGAATTGATAGCACGAGACGACGGACAGTCCGGCGTCGAGCAGTGCCTGCGCCTCGTCGGCGAGCATCGGCTTGCCTTCCATCCATTCGGCGCCGGGACGGCGATCCGACACGTAGCGGATGGCGCCGTCGTATCCGGCCTCGAGGATGGCGTCCGCCGACGGCACGCCGCCCGCGTAGTCGATCAGGATGCCGAGGCTGTCCGCCTTCGCGACGGCGACCGAGGACGTGGTGGACGTGAGCGCCGCGATCCCCGCGACGGCAGATCCCGCTGCCGCGTACCGGAACAGGTCTCTCCGAGAAAATTCCACTGTGGCCCCCACATCCGATCGGTCGCGCTCCGGCGTGTCTCCGACATTCGCTCTCGCTCAGTCGGTATGTTGTCCGGCTTGCATTCCACCACACTCACACAGGTCCCGCCAGCCACTTGGACTACATCCGTCACACCGGACACTCGCGACCCGCCGGCACCGTCGGGTCAGCGGAAGAACACGGCGGCCTGGTCGGCCAGTTCCAGTGCCCCCTGGGGCAGGATTCCGAGCACCACCGTCACCACCACTCCCACCGCGATGGCCGCGGCGGTGAACATGCTGGGCACCACGATCGTCGGTGCGTCGCTCTGCGGTTCCGAGAAGAACATCAGGACGATCACCCGCACATAGAAGAACGCCGCGATCGCACTGCTGACGACGCCGACGAGGACGAGGGGAACGGCACCGCCCTCGATGGCCGCCTGGAAGACCGCGAACTTGCTGACGAACCCACTCGTCAAGGGGATTCCGGCGAACGCGAGCAGGAACAAGGCGAAGACCCCGCCCACCAGAGGCGAACGCCGCCCCAGCCCCGCCCAGCGGGACAGGTCCGTCGCCTCGCCCCGGCTGTCGCGCACCAGGGTGACGACAGCGAACGCGCCGAGCGTGCTGAATCCGTAGGCCAGCAGGTAGAACATGGTGGACGACAGACCTGCCCGGTTGGCCGCGACCAGACCGGTGAGGATGAATCCGGCGTGCGCGACCGAGGAGTACGCGAGCATCCGCTTGACGTCGGTCTGCGTGACCGCCATGACGGCACCGACCACCATGGTGAGGATGGCGACGCCCCACATCACCGGCCGCCAGTCCGCGCGGAGGTCGGGCAGCGCCACGTAGAAGATGCGCAGCATCGCCCCGACTGCCGCGACCTTGGTGGCCGCCGCCATGAACGCGGTGATCGGCGTCGGCGCACCCTGATAGACGTCGGGGATCCAGGAGTGGAACGGGACCGCGCCGATCTTGAACAGCAGACCCACCGACAGGAGCGCGGTGCCGATCAGCGCCAGCGTCCGGTCCTCGGCGCCCCGGGCGAGTGCGTCACCGATCCCCGGCAACGCGACGGTGCCCGCGTAGCCGTACAGCAACGCCACCCCGAACAGGAAGAACGCCGACGAGAACGCCCCGAGCAGAAAGTATTTCATCGCGGCCTCCTGCGACAGGAGACGACGACGCCGCGCCAGCCCGCACAGCAGATACAGCGGCAGCGAGAGCACTTCCAAAGCCACGAACATGGTGAGGAGATCGTTGGACGCCGGGAACAGGAGCATCCCGCCGACCGCGAACAGGGTGAGGGGGAAGACCTCGGTGTGCCCCGGGGCGTTCCTGGTGGCCTCCCGTTCCGCGACACTGCCGGGGACGGCGTACGCCTGCGGGGTGAACGCGTCGGTTCCGCCTTCCGGCTCCGCCCCGCGGACGGCCGTGACTTCCGCGGTCGCGGCGCGGACGCCGCTGTCGACGCTCCGCTCGGCGATGATCAGGATCGCCGGGATCGAGATCAGCAGGATCGTGCCCTGGAGGAACAGCGTCGGACCGTCGACGGCCACCGCTCCCCCAATCACCGAGTCGCGGGTTCCGGCGAGCAGGACGACGGCCACGAACGCCGCGGTGAGTCCGCCGATCGCGAGAACGAGATGGCTCGAGTAGCGGCCGCGCCGGGGCAGGAACGCCTCCACGAGCACCCCGGCGACGGCCACACCGAACACGATCAGCATGGGTGACAGCTGACCGTATTCGATGTCCGGCGCAGGCAACGTCGCGGTCTGGGCGAGGACGAATTCGGAGGTACTCATCAGGGTGTGCCTCCCTCTGAATCCTGCCCGGCGACGGTGGGGGCAGGATCGTGCTGACCGACGGTGACGAGGACGTGGCTCACCGCGGGGGTGATGACGTCCAGCACCGGCTTGGGGTAGACGCCGAGGACGAGCAGCAGCGCGATCAGCGGTGCCACGACCGCGATCTCACGGCGCACGAGATCGCGGACGGTCTCGTTGCCCTCCTTCAGCGGTCCCGTCATCATCCGCTGGTAGAGCCACAGCACGTAGATCGCGGCGAGGACGAGCGCGAGAGTCGCGACCACGGCGGCGATCTGGTACCGCGAGAACGTCCCGACCAGGACGAGGAACTCACTGATGAACGGTGCCAGGCCCGGCAGCGACAGTGTCGCCAGGCCCGCCACGAGGAACGTTCCCGCCATCACCGGAGCGACCTTCTGCACGCCGCCGTAGTCGGCGATGAGGCGGGTGCCGCGCCGCGACACCAGGAACCCGGCGATGAGGAACAGCGCCGCGGTCGAGATGCCGTGGTTGACCATGTACAGCGTCGATCCGGCCTGCCCCTGGCTCGTCATCGCGAAGATGCCGAGGATGATGAACCCGAAGTGCGAGATCGACGTGTACGCGATCAGGCGCATCACGTCGGTCTGCCCGATGGCCAGCACCGCGCCGTAGATGATGCCGATCACCGCCAGCACCGTGACGAACGGCGCGAAGTACGCGGACGCGTCCGGGAACATCTGCAGGCAGAACCGCAGCATCCCGAATGTGCCGACCTTGTCGACGACGGCCATCATCAGCACCGCGCTGGCCGGGGTGGCTTCGACCGCGGCGCCCGGCAGCCACGTGTGGAACGGCCACAGCGGGGCCTTGACCGCGAACGCGAACATGAACCCGAGGAACAACGCCTTCAGCACGCCGGGGTCGGCATCGAGCCCCTCGGCGACGATCACCCGGAAGTCGAAGGTGCCGCCGCCGAACGCGTCCTGGCGCGCCGTCACCACGTACAGCCCGATGACGGCCGCCAGCATGATCAGGCCGCCGAACAGGTTGTACAGCAGGAACTTCACCGCGGCATACGACCTCCCCGCCCCGCCGAATCCTCCGATCAGGAAGTACATGGGGATGAGCATGGCCTCGAAGAAGATGTAGAAGAGCAGGACGTCGAGGGCGGTGAACGAGACGATCACCATCGCCTCGACCATCAGCGTCAGCGCCACGTACGTGTGCGCGATCCGCCGCCGGTCGTAGTCGGGAGCGGAGTCGCCGTCGTTCCACCCCGCCAGCAGCAGCAGCGGCACCAGCACCGCGGTGAGGAGCACCAGGACGAGCGCGATGCCGTCCAGGCCCAGGATGTACCGGGTGCCGAACGCCGGAATCCAGGCGTGCGATTCCACGAACTGGTACTGCTCACCGGTCGGGTCGAACCGGATCGCCAGCACGACCGCCAGGCACAGGACCACCACGGACACACCGACCGCGACCGACTTCGCGAGCACGCGCCGGTCGACGGGCAGGACGAGAACCACACCGGCGCCGACGAGTGGCAGCACCCACAGGACGGTCAGCCACGGGAAGCCGCTCACCACAGCCTCACCAGCATCGTGGCGACCAGAAGCGCCGCACCCGCGAACATGAACAGGGCGTACGACCGGACGAACCCGGTCTGCAGACGACGCACCCGCACCGACGTTCCGCCGACGAGGGCGGCGAACCCGTTGACGGCGCCGTCGACGCCCCGGTCGTCGACGGTCACGAGCGTTCGCGTCAACTCCTGCCCGGGACGCATCAGCGCCGCCTCGTTGAACGCGTCGCCGTACAGGTCCCTCCGGGCGGCGACGGTGAGCGCGGTGACGTCCGCCGGCGCGACGTCGGGGATCGGCTGCCGGGCGTACTGCCGGTAGGCCACCGCGACGCCGGCGAGCACCACCACCAGGGTGAGTCCGGTGATCGCCCACACGGGCAGCGCGGGCTCGCCGTGATGGGCGCCGACGACCGGTTCCAGCCAGTGCTGCAGTGAGGACCCGACGGCGAGCAGGGCTCCCGCGGCGACCGAACCCACCGCGAGCAGAATCATCGGCACCGTCATCACCCCCGGCGACTCGTGGGGGTCGGCCTCAGGTTGCCACCGCCGTTGCCCGAAGAACGTCATCAGCATCACCCTGGTCATGTAGAAGGCGGTGAGTCCCGCACCGAGCAGCGTCACCGTTCCGAGGACGACGCCCTGCACGCCCTCGGCGGCGAACGCCGCTTCGATGATCTTGTCCTTGGAGAAGAAGCCGGAGAACGGCGGAACCCCGATGATGGCCAGGTATCCCAGCCCGAACGTCACGAACGTGATGGGCATGACGGTGCGCAGACCGCCGTACCGGCGCATGTTCACCTCGTCGTTCATACCGTGCATCACCGAGCCCGCGCCGAGGAACAGGCCGGCCTTGAAGAAGCCGTGGGTGAGCAGCAGCATGATCGCGAACGCGTACCCGGCCGGTCCCAGTCCGGCGGCCAGCACCATGTACCCGATCTGGCTCATCGTCGACGCCGCCAGCGCCTTCTTGATGTCGTCTTTCGCGCAACCGATGACCGCGCCGAACAGCAGGGTCACCGCACCGACGATGACGACGCCGAGTTGGGCGTTCGGTGCCAGGTCGAAGATCGCGTTGGAGCGGACGATGAGGTACACACCCGCCGTGACCATGGTCGCGGCGTGGATGAGCGCGGACACCGGTGTCGGGCCCTCCATCGCGTCGCCGAGCCAGGACTGTAGCGGGACCTGCGCCGATTTGCCGCAGGCGGCGAGCAGCAACGCGAGCCCGATCGCGGTGAGCACGCCCTCGCTCGCGGCGTCGGCTTGCGTGAACACGTCGGCGAATTCGATCGACCCGAACGTCGAGAACATGATCATGATCGCGAGGATCAGCCCCATGTCGCCGACGCGGTTGACCACGAACGCCTTTTTCGCCGCGGCCGCCGCGGACGGCTTGTACTGCCAGAATCCGATGAGCAGGTACGACGCGAGACCGACGCCCTCCCACCCGACGTACAGGCCGAGGAAGTTGTCGGCCAGCACCAGCAGCAGCATCGCCGCGAGGAACAGGTTGAGGTAGGCGAAGAACCGCCTGCGCTCCGGGTCGTGCGCCATGTAGCCGACCGAGTAGATGTGGATCAGCGAGCCGACACCGGTGATCAGCAGCACGAAGCACACGGACAGCTGGTCGAGTTGCAGACCGAAGTCCACCTGGAGTTCGCCGACCGGCACCCAGCTGAACAGGATCTGGTGCACCACCCGGTCGGCGGCGTCCCGGCCCAGCATGTCGACGAAGAAGACGAGACCGAGCGCGAACGCGGCCAGCGCCGTCACGCAGCCGAGGAGATGACCCCAGGCATCGCTGCGCCTGCCCGCCAGCAGGAGCACGGCGGCGCCGAGGAGCGGCAGAACCGGCAGCAGCCAGAGCGTTTCGCTCATGCCGCACCGCCGATCGGGGTGTCGTCGGGCAAAGTCACCTTCTCGAGGATGTGCGTCATCGGGGACCCGTCAGTTCTTGAGGAGGTTGGCGTCGTCGACGGAAGCCGAACGGCGGGAACGGAAGATGGTCATGATGATCGCCAGACCGACGACCACCTCGGCGGCCGCGACGACCATCGTGAAGAACGCGAAGACCTGCCCGTCGAGGTTGCCGTGCATCCGGGCGAACGTCACGAACGCCAGATTCGAGGCGTTGAGCATCAGTTCGATGCACATGAACACGATGATCGCGTTGCGGCGGATCAGCACCCCGGCCGCACCGATCGTGAACAACAGCGCCGACAGGTAGAGGTAGTTCTCCGGGTTCATCGCCCACCCCCGTCTTCGGTCGCGGCGGGTTCGGGGGCCGCGACGTCCGCGGTGCCCAGTGCCCGGGCGGGCATGCTCGGCCGCCGGTCGAGCGACCGGCTGACGGAGAGGTCGGAGAACGTGCCGTCGGGCAGCAACGCCGGGATGTCGACGGCGTTGTGCCGCGCGTAGACCCCGGGACTGGGCAGCGGTGTGACCCGGGCACCCTCCCGGACCCGGTCCTCGGACAGCTCGCGCTGGTCCTTCCGCCGCTCGAAACGTTCCCGGTGGGCGAGCACCATCGCACCGATGGTCGCGGTGATCAGCAGTGCGCCGGTCAGTTCGAACGCCCACACGTACCGGACGAAGACGAGTTCGGCCAGCCCCTCGACGTTGCCCGCCGCGTTGGCCTGGTCGAGACCGGTGAACGCGGAGACGGACGCACTTCCGATGCCGCCGATCAGCAGGAGTCCGAATCCCAGCCCCGCCGCGATCGCGGCCACCCGCTGACCGCGCAGGTTCTCGACGAGGGATTCGGAGGAATCGACGCCGATGAGCATGAGCACGAACAGGAACAGCATCATGACCGCGCCGGTGTAGACCACGATCTGCACGACGCCGAGGAACAGCGCGCCCTGGGCGATGTAGAACACCGCCAGGATGATCATGGTGGTGGCGAGGAAGATCGCCGAGTAGACGGCTTTCGTCGCGCTGACCACTCCGAGCGCTCCGATCACGGCGACGGTCGCGAGGACCCAGAACTGCACGCCCTCGCCGGTCGAGGTCTGGGTGAAGGGTTCCGCGACCAGTTGCACCGCGGACGGCATCGTGTTCACCACGTCGGCTCTCCTCCCTCGATCACGGCTTGTCCCCCGCCGTGTCGTCCGCCTCCGACTGTTCCTGCGACGCGGGCGCCGATCGCCCGGTCACCGTGCCGCGGTAGTAGTCCTCGGCGGTGGTGCCCGGGGCCATCGGGTGCGGCGAATCCACCATCCCGGACTCGAGCGGCGCCAGCAGGCGGTCCTTCTCGTAGATCAGGCCGGCCCGGTTGTCGTCTGCCATCTCGTACTCGTTGGTCATCGTCAGCGCCCGCGTCGGGCAGGCCTCGATGCACAGCCCGCACCCGATGCAGCGCAGGTAGTTGATCTGGTACACCCGGCCGTACCGCTCGCCGGGCGAGAAGCGTTCCTCGTCGGTGTTGTCGGCGCCCTCGACGAAGATGGCGTCGGCGGGGCACGCCCAGGCGCACAGTTCGCACCCGATGCACTTCTCCAGTCCGTCCGCGTACCGGTTGAGCTGATGCCTGCCGTGATAGCGGGGCGCCGTCGGCGTCTTCTCCTCCGGGTAGAACTCGGTGTTCGATTTCTTGAACATCGTGGAGAAGGTCACGCCGAATCCCGCTATGGGGCCGAGGAATTTAGTCATCGCTGTTCTCCTGAGTCGATCCGGTGGAGTCCGCGCTGGTGACGGAGACGGGCGTGCGCCGGAACGCGGGCAGTGTCTGGCCCGGCATCGGTGGAACCGGGTATCCACCGGCCATGGGGTCGAACGGTTCGAGTGTCTCCGGGGACAGTTCGGCGCGGTCGTGCGGCTCGACCGGTTTCTCGGGTGCGCGAACGCGGCCCGGACGCAGGCGCTTCCACAGCAGCGCCACCACCACGAGGGCCACGACGAGGCCTGCGACGACGAGGGTGATCGTCCTTGTGTCGTAGCCCTCGTTGCGGAAGGCCCGGACAGTGGCGACGATCATGACCCACACCAGCGAGATCGGGATCAGGATCTTCCAGCCGAGACCCATGAACTGGTCGTACCGCAGCCTGGGCAGCGTGGCCCGCAACCAGACGAACACGAACAGGAAACCCCAGACCTTCAGCGTGAACCACAGCACCGGCCACCATCCGGAGTTCGCGCCGTCCCACAGACTGAGCGGGAACGGTGCGTGCCAGCCGCCGAGGAACAGGGTGGTCGCGAGCGCCGAGACGGTCACCATGTTCACGTACTCGGCGAGCATGAACATCGCGAAGCTCAGCGACGAGTACTCGGTGTGGAACCCGCCGACCAGTTCGCCTTCGGCCTCGGGCAGGTCGAAGGGCGCGCGGTTTGTCTCACCCACCATCGACGTGACGTAGATGAGGAACGACGGCAGCAGCAGGAAGACGTACCAGGTGTGCTCCTGGGAGGCGACGATGCCCGACGTGGACATCGTGCCGGCGTCCAGGAAGACCGCCGCGAACGACAACGCCATCGCGATCTCGTACGAGATCACCTGCGCCGTCGAGCGCAGACCTCCCAGCAACGGGTATGTGGAGCCGGACGCCCAGCCGGCGAGCACGATGCCGTAGACGCCGATCGACGTGGCCGCGAGGACATAGAGCACCGCCACCGGCAGGTCCGTCAGCTGTAATGGCGTGTAGTGCCCGAAGATCGACACCGCCGGGCCGAACGGGATCACGGCGAACGCCATGAACGCGGGCACCGCGGCGATGATCGGCGCGAGGAGGTAGATCGGCTTGTCCACACCCTTCGGGACGATCCCCTCCTTCAGTGCGAGCTTGATGCCGTCGGCGAGGCTCTGCAGCATGCCCCTCGGACCGACCCGGTTGGGGCCGACGCGCATCTGCATCCACGCCATGACCTTGCGTTCGGCCAGGATCGTCAGAAGCGGGGTGAGGACGAGGAACACGAAGACGGCCAGGGCCTTGCCCAGAACCAGCCACCAGGGGTCGTGCCCGAACAGTGCCGGGTCGGGGTAGACGGCCGCGATCGTCACAGCGCACCTCCCGGCGCGATCCCGTTGGTGCCTGCGGCGCGGCGTACGTTCACGACGGTTCCCACCCCGGCGGCCAGTTGCCGGTAGACCGCGGAGCCGGGCGAGTTGAGCGGCAGCCACACCACCCGATCCGGCATGTCGGTGATCACCAACGGCAACGTCACTTCGCCTCGTTCCGTCGTGACGGTGATTGGATCTCCGTCACCGGCACCCGTCTCGGCCGCCGACGCCGCGGACATCCGCACGACCGGGGTGCGCGCCGTGCCCGCCAGGTGCGGTTCGCCGTCCTGCAACCGCCCCGAGTCGAGCAGCATCCGCCACGTGGCGAGCACGGCCTCCCCCGCCCCGGGGTCCCGTCGTGGGGACTGCGGGACGTCGGGCGGATCCGGGAAGTCACCGTCCCAGGCGCCGAGCCGTTCGAGTTCCCGCCGTGCGGTCGCCGCGTCGGGAAGACCCAGCGCGACATCCATTTCGCCGGCGATCGCGTGGAGCACCCGCTGATCAGGCATCGCCCCGGTGCCGCGGAGGGCGGCGTCGAAATCGCGGGTGCGCCCCTCCCAGTCGAGGAAGGTGCCCGGCTTCTCCATGACCGGTGCGATGGGGAACACCACGTCCGCGCGATCGGTGATCGCACTGTGGCGAAGTTCCAGACTCACGACGAACCCGGCCGCGTCGACGGCCGCCGTCGCGGCCTGCGGGTCGGGGAGGTCGTCGATCTCCACTCCGCCGATCACCAGCGCCCCCAGCGTCCCCGACTCGGCGGCGGCGAGGATGCCCGCGGTGTCGCGGCCCGCGGTGTCCGGCAGATCCGCGCCGTTCCACGCCGACGCGACCTGCCGCCGGGCCTCGGGATCGCCCACCGGCCTGCCACCCGGGAGCAGTCCGGGCAGCGCGCCGGCCTCGAGTGCGCCACGTTCGCCGGCCCGTCGTGGCACCCACGCCAGCCGGGCCCCGGTGTCGTCGGCCAGCCGGACCGCGGCGGACAGCGCCCCCGGCACCGCGGCGAGCCGCTCCCCCACCACGACGACGGCACCCGGTCGGCGAAGCAACTCGGTGACCCCCGCGTCCACCTCGCCCGTGCGGAGTCCGTCGAGGACCTCCGGTTCCGCATTCGGCGCGGCCCTCAGCAGTCTGCCGGACACCTTCTCGAGTCCACGCGACGTGTACGGGGCGATCGAGTACACCGGAACGGCCTTCGTGCGCGCCGCCTTGCGCAGCCGCAGGAACACGATCGGCGACTCCTCCTCCGGCTCGAACCCGGCGAGGAGAACGATCGGCGCGGCGTCGAGATCGTCGTAGGTGACCGCGAGTCGCTGCCCCGCCACCCGGGCCGCCAGGAAGTCGGCCTCCTCACCAGAGTGTGCGCGACTGCGGAAGTCGATGTCGTTGGTGCCGAGCGCCGTTCGCGCGAATTTCGCGTACGCGTAGGCGTCCTCCCACGTGGACCGGCCGCCGACGAGAACACCCGCACTGCCCCGCGCCGCGACCAGTCCCCGCGCCGCGACGGCCAGGGCCTCGGACCACGAGGCGGGCGCCAGCGTGCCGTCGTCGCCGCGGACCAGAGGGGTGGTGATCCGGTCGCGCTGGGTGGCGTAGGCGAACGCCCACCGCCCCTTGTCGCAATTCCATTCCTCGTTGACCTCGGGATCGTCGCCCGCCAGCCGCCGCAACACCGTGCCGCGCCGGTGATCGGTGCGCTGGGCGCAACCGCTCGCACAGTGCTCGCACACACTGGGGCTGGATATCAGGTCGAACGGGCGGGCCCGGAACCGGTACGCGGTACCCGTCAACGCGCCCACCGGGCAGATCTGGACGGTGTTGCCGGAGAAGTACGACTCGAATGGTTCCTTCGCGTAGATCCCGACCTGCTGCAGCGCACCCCGCTCCATCAGTTCGACGAACGGATCCCCCGCAACCTGCTGAGAGAACCGGGTGCACCGCGCGCACAGCACGCACCGCTCACGATCCAGGAGGACCTCCGTGGACAACGGAATCGGCTTGGGGAACGTGCGTTTGATCTCCCCGAAGCGCGACTCCGCGCGCCCGTTGGACATCGCCTGATTCTGCAACGGGCATTCGCCGCCCTTGTCGCACACCGGACAATCCAGGGGATGGTTGATCAGCAACAACTCCATCACCCCCCTCTGCGCCTTGTCCGCTACCGGCGACGTCAGCTGGGTGTGCACCACCATGCCGTCGGTGACAGTCGTGGTGCACGACGCGAGCGGCTTCCGCTGCCCCTCCACATCGACGAGGCACTGACGGCACGCGCCCACCGGATCGAGCAGCGGATGATCACAGAACCGAGGGATCTGGATACCGATCATCTCCGCCGCACGAATCACCAACGTGCCCTTGGGAACACTGAGCTCCACCCCGTCGATAGTGATGCCGACTGCGTCAGGGCTCGCTCCGCTCGCGGGCACCGGGGCTGAGTCACGGCTCGCTCCGCTCGCGGGCACCGGGGCTTTCACGCGCGCTCTTCCCTCGTCACTCATTCGCTGCGCTCCCTCGCTCCTCGGTCCAGACCGCGCGGCCCCGGCGCCGAGTCACGGCTCGCGCACCATTCCGGTGCCACATCATGCGTCCACTCCAGCCATGAGGGTGGACTGATGCGGGTCGAACGGGCAGCCACCCTGCTCGAAGTGCGCGAGGTACTCGTCGCGGAAGTACTTGATGGAAGACATGATCGGGCTCGCCGCACCGTCACCGAGAGCGCAGAACGACTTGCCGAGGATGTTGTCCGCGATGTCGAGCAGCTTCTGCAGATCCGCATCGGTCCCCTCCCCCCGCTCGAGTCGCTCCAGGATCTGCACCAGCCAATAGGTGCCCTCCCGGCAGGGCGTGCACTTGCCGCACGACTCGTGCGCGTAGAACTCGGTCCAGCGGAGCACGGCACGCACCACGCACGTGGTCTCGTCGAAGATCTGGAGGGCCTTCGTGCCCAGCATCGACCCGGCGGCGCCGACCCCCTCGTAGTCGAGGGCGACGTCGAGGTGCTCGTCGGTGAAGATCGGCGTCGACGAACCGCCCGGCGTCCAGAACTTCAACCGGTGCCCGGCGCGGACGCCGCCCGCGTACTCGAGCAACTCCCGCAACGTGATTCCCAGCGGAGCCTCGTACTGTCCGGGTGTGGTCACGTGCCCGGACAGGGAATAGAGGGTGAACCCGGGCGACTTCTCGCTGCCCATCGACCGGAACCACTCGATGCCGTTCACGATGATCGGCGGGACGCTCGCGATCGACTCGACGTTGTTGACCACGGTCGGGGACGCGTAGAGACCGGCCACCGCGGGGAACGGCGGACGCAGCCGGGGCTGGCCGCGACGCCCCTCCAGCGAGTCGAGCAGCGCCGTCTCCTCGCCGCAGATGTACGCCCCGGCACCCGCGTGCACAACCAACTCGAGGTCGAACCCGGTGCCCAGGATGTTCTTGCCGAGGTAACCCGCCGCGTACGCCTCCGCGACCGCGGCCTGCAGCCGGCGCAGCACCGGCACCACCTCGCCGCGCACGTAGATGAAGGCGTGCCCGGCGCGGATCGCGTACGCCGCGATGATGACGCCCTCCACGAGCGCGTGCGGCGTTGCCAGCATGAGGGGCATGTCCTTGCAGGTGCCCGGTTCGGACTCGTCCGCGTTGACCACGAGGTAATGCGGCTTGTCGTCGCCCTGCGGGATGAACGACCACTTCATGCCGGTCGGGAACCCGGCACCGCCGCGGCCGCGCAGTCCGGCCTCCTTGATCGTCGAGATCACCTCGTCCGGGTCCATGCGCAGCGCCTTCTGCAGGCCCTCGTACCCGTCGTGGCGACGGTACGTGTCGAGGGTCCAGGATTCGGGTTCGTCCCAGTAGCGGCTCAGGACCGGGGTCAGCGGCATGTCAGTCTCCCTTCCGTCCGGGGTCGGTGGCGGCCGGGTTCGTTTCGGAGGTGGACCGATTCGGAGGCACCGTCGCCGACGGGGCAGGTGCCGGTTCGTCCTTCGTGGATTCCGCCGCCACCGCCTCGGTGTCCCGCGACTGCGGCTCCGGGACGAGGGACGTCTCCGCCGGATCCGGCGCCGTCATCCCCCGCTCCCGCGCAATGCGCAGGCCGGCCAATGTCGGTTCACCGGCGACGCCCTCCTCGAGCGCACCGGGACGCTCGTCGGGGAACCCGGCGAGAATGCGGGCGGTCTCCCGGAACGTGCACAGCGTCGCGCCGCGGCTCGGCGTCACCCGATCCCCCGACCGCAGGGAATCGACGAGCGAACGGGCCGACTCCGGGGTCTGATTGTCGAAGAACTCCCAGTTCACCATTAGCACCGGGGCGTAATCGCACGCCGCATTGCATTCGATGTGCTCCAGCGTGACCTTGCCGTCCGCGGTCGTGCCACCGGGCGGCAGATCGAGATGCTCCTCCAGCGCGGCGAGGATCGCGTCGCCGCCCATGACCGCGCACAGAGTATTGGTGCACACCCCGACGTAGTAGTCGCCCGTCGGCTCGCGCCGGTACATCGAATAGAACGTCGCGACCGCAGCCACCTCGGCGCCGGTCAACCCGAGCCGGCCGGCACAGAACTCGACCCCCGCCGGCGTGATGCACCCGTCCTCCGCCTGAACCAGATGCAACAGCGGCAGCAGCGCGGACCTCGAATTCGGGTACCGCGCGACGACGACATCGGCGTCGGCCTCGAGCCGCGCCCGGATCTGCGGCGGATACTCCTCCCGCGCACCCGGCCGCACCAGCCGTCCGTTCTCCTCCGGCCTCGGCCCGAACTCGATGAAAACGGGTGGTTGCGCCGGTGCGGTTCGCTCGGTCATCGATCCACTCCCCCCATGACGGGATCGATGCTCGCGACCGCGGCAATCACATCCGCCACCATGCCGCCCTCACACGTGGCCGCCACCGACTGCAGATTCGTGAACGACGGATCGCGGAAATGCACCCGGAACGGGCGCGTGCCACCGTCGCTGACCATGTGCACCCCGAGCTCGCCCCGCGGCGACTCCACCGCCACATACACCTGGCCCGGCGGCACCCGGAAACCCTCCGTCACCAACTTGAAATGATGGATCAGCGACTCCATCGACGAATCCATGATCTCGCGGACATGCTCCGGCGAATTACCCAGACCATCCGGGCCCAACGTCAGATCCGCAGGCCACGCGATCTTCTTGTCTTCCGCCATGATCGGCCCCGGCCGCAACTTGTCGAGACACTGCTCGACGATCTTCAGCGACTCCTTCATCTCGTCGACCCGGATCAGGTAACGGCCGTACGCGTCGCACCCGGTGTCGGTGCTGACCTCGAACTCGTAATTCTCGTACCCGCAATACGGCTGCGACTTCCGCAGATCGTGCGGCAGACCCGTCGCACGCAGCATCGGACCCGTCACCCCCAGCGCCATGCACCCCGTGAGGTCGAGATACCCGATGCCCTTGGTCCGGCCCTTCCAGATCCTGTTGTCGTTCAGCAGATTCTCCATGTCCCGCAACCGTTCCGGCATCACGGCCAGCAACTCGCGGACCTTCTCCACCGCCCCCTCCGGCAGATCCTGCGACAAACCGCCCGGCCGGATATACGCGTGGTTCATGCGC
This sequence comes from Rhodococcus sp. USK10, assembly GCF_019378875.1. Classification (NCBI taxonomy): domain Bacteria; kingdom Bacillati; phylum Actinomycetota; class Actinomycetes; order Mycobacteriales; family Nocardiaceae; genus Rhodococcus; species Rhodococcus sp. USK10. The sequence continues at coordinate 7,172,423 of NZ_CP076048.1, read as the reverse complement.
AATCCCGTGATGAACTCGAACACGTCCAGGACCAACTCACGCTCCCGGAAACCGAACAGCATCGCCGTCACCGCGCCCAACTCCATCCCACCCGTGGCCAGCGCCACCAGATGCGAGGAAATGCGGTTCAGTTCCATCAACATCACCCGGATGACACTCGCCCGCTCCGGCACCTGCTCCGTGATGTCGAGCAACTTCTCCACACCCAGGCAATACGCCGTCTCGTTGAAAAACGGCGACAGATAATCCATCCGCGTCACAAACGTCACACCCTGCGTCCAGGTGCGGTACTCCAGGTTCTTCTCGATCCCCGTATGCAGATAACCGATACCGCACCGGGCCTCCGTGACCGTCTCACCCTCGATCTCCAGGATGAGCCGCAACACCCCGTGCGTCGACGGATGCTGCGGACCCATGTTCACGACGATGCGCTCCTCGCCGCTCCCCGAACCCGCATCCTCCGACGCCGCCTTCACCGCATCGACAACCTCGTCCCAGTCCTGACCGGCGACCGTGAAAACCGTGTCCTCGCTCATCAGTTGTACCCCCGCCGCTCGTCGGGCGGCGCGATCTCCGCGCCCTTGTACTCGACGGGAATACCGCCGAGCGGATAGTCCTTCCGCTGCGGATGACCCGGCCAGTCATCCGGCATCTCGATCCGCGTCAACGACGGATGCCCGTCGAACACGATCCCGAAAAAGTCGTACGTCTCCCGCTCGTGCCAATCATTCGTCGGATACACGTCATACAACGACGGAATATGCGGATCCCCATCCGGCACCGCCACCTCCAGACGGATCCGCCGATTGTGCGTAATCGACAACAACGGATACACCGCATGCAACTCCCGGCCCGCATCCTGCGGGAAATGCACACCATTCACACCCAGACACATCTCGAACCGCAGATCCGGCTCATCCCGCAACGCACGCGCCACCGGCACCAAGAACTCGCGCCGCACACCGAACGTCACCTCACCCCGAAACACCACCACCGACTCCACCGCCACCTCGAAGCCCACCCCCGACTCCGCCAGCGCCGCCCCCAACCCATCCGCCACCTCGTCGAAATACCCGCCGAACGGCCGCGGCGTACTCCCCGGCAACAACACCGGACGCACCAACCGCCCGTACCCCGACGTATCCCCACTACCCCGCACCCCGAACAAACCCTTACGCACACCGATCTGCTCTGTAATTCGGCTCGCTTCGCTCGCGGGTGCCGGAGCTTGGTCGTGCGGTCTTCCCTCGTCACTCACTCGCTACGCTCCCTCGTTCCTCAGTCCAGACCGCACGGCTCCGGCACCTTGCACTCGGCTCGCTCCGCTCCCTAGCCGCACGGCTCCGGCACCTTGCACTCGGCTCGCTCCGCTCCCTCGCCGCACGGCTCCGGCACTTGCTCGGGTCGCTCCGCTCCCTCGCCGCACGGCTCCGGCACTTGCTCGGGTCGCTCCGCTCCCTCGCGGCGCGCGCCGTCACCGGAGCAGGCCCTTCATCTGGAAGGTGGGAGTGGCGGCCAGCGCGGCCTGCTCCGCCGCACGCGCCACCTCCTCCCGGTGCACGCCGAGCGGCATCTGCTGGATCTTCTCGTGCAACGTGAGGATCGCGTTCAGCAGCATCTCGGGCCTCGGCGGGCACCCCGGTAGATAGATGTCGACAGGCACGACGTGGTCGACACCCTGCACGATCGCGTAGTTGTTGAACATCCCACCCGACGACGCGCAGACGCCCATCGCCAGCACCCACTTCGGCTCCACCATCTGGTCGTAGATCTGCCGCAGCACCGGCGCCATCTTCTGGCTCACCCGGCCGGCGACGATCATCAGATCGGCCTGCCGCGGTGAGGCACGGAACGCCTCCATGCCGAAGCGGGCGATGTCGAAGCGTCCGCCTGCCGTGGCCATCATCTCGATCGCACAACACGCGAGCCCGAAACTGGCGGGCCACAGCGAGCCCTTGCGGACGTAACCCGCAAGCCCCTCGACCGTGGTCAGCAGGAAGCCGCTCGGCAGCTTCTCCTCGATGCCCATATCCGACTCTTCTCTTCCGACTTAGCTTTTGGATCGCTGGCGGGACCGATCAGTCCCAACTGAGACCGCCACGCCGCCACTCGTACGCGTAGGCGACGGAGACGTTGAAGATGAACAGGGCCATGGCCCCGAGACCGAAGAAGCCGAGGGCGTCGAAATGAACGGCCCACGGATAGAGGAACACGATCTCGATGTCGAAGATGATGAACAGCATGGCCGTCAGGTAGTACTTCACCGGGATGCGGCCCGCGCCCAGCGGCGAGGCCGTCGGCTCGATCCCACACTCGTAGGCGTCGAGCTTGGCACGGTTGTAGCGTCTCGGTCCGACGATCCTCGCCACGATCACGGAGAACACCGCGAACGCGACCGCAATCGCCCCGAGCACGAGGATCGGCACATAGACATTCATGCCGTCTCAGCTCCCCTCTTCCCGAGCCTGCCCGCCCGATTCCCGGGCGGTCGTTTCCGAAGCTACGCTCTTGTGAGTTATGCCACAGCGTACAAGGGAAGTCGCCGGGCCCGGCCGATTTGACCGAGCGATTTCCAGGCGATCTGGAAATGCGGAAAACCGCTGCAGCACAGGCGCTCGATGCGCCTCCGGACGGCGGAAACGGAAGTCAGGAGACCCTAAGCAGAGAGTCGGGTGCGGAGCAGCGCTATGACCGCTTCGGACAACCGGATCGGGTCGAGCGGATGCGGTACCGCGGCCTCGGCGCGCGACCAACTGGCCAGCCAGGCGTCGTCGGGGCGTCCGGTCAGGACCAGGATCGGCGGGCACTCGTCGAGCTCGTCCTTCAACTGCTTGGCGATCCCCATCCCGCCCGCGGGCACCGCCTCCCCGTCCAGGACGGCCAGGTCGATACCGCCGGCATCCATCTCCCGGATCACCACGGGCGCCGTCGCCACCTCGACGTACTCCAGCTCCGGCAGGTCGGGGTGCGGACGCTTCCCCAACGCCAGAACGACCTTCTGACGGGTGCTCGCGTCGTCGCTGTAGACGAGGACACGCAACCGATCAGGACGGCTGGTGTGGGCGGTCGCGTCGGTCACGGACACGATGCTACCGGTACCCCGCCTTCCAGACCGGCGGCTCGCGTCGATCGAAAAACGGCGCGTCGAAATCGAATTGGTTCGCCCGGCGGGCGCAGCGGCCCGGCTACAGTCTCTCGGCGATGGCGAGCGCCGTGGAACCGAGCTTCGGCAGGCGGAGATCCGCGATGGGGGTCAGCATGTTGCCGAGTCTGTTGGTGACGAAGGCGATCGACAGCCCGGTGGCGGCGTCGGCGAACGCGCCCGACCCACCCAACCCGTAGTGCCCGAACGTATTCGACGGCTGCTTACGGCGCGCGACCATTCCCGCGTGGTAGCCGAGCCGCCAGTTCATCGGTATGCCCAGAACGTAGTCGCGGGCCGTGGTCTGCACCTGGCTCAGCTGGGCCACGACGTCCGGCGGGAGGAACTCGGCACCGCCGACGGTTCCGCCGTTGGCCAGCGCCCCGTACATGCGCGCGAGCGCGCGGGCACTGAACACGCCGTTCCATCCCGGCATCACGCTGTCGTGGATCGCAGGGTTGCGGACCAGGGCGTCGAAACCGGCGGGCATGCCGGCGTCGGCGACGTTGCGGAGACCGGGCAGCCGCGCCATCGCGAACGACGTCGCACCCCACGGAACACCGAACGGGTTGATGTGCGGGAAGGTCCTCGCGATCCGGGACCGCTCGGCCGGCGGCACCTCGTACCAGAATTCCTTCACCCCGAGCGGTTCGGCGATCTCGGTGCGCACCAAATCGGTGAAGTGCTTTCCCGCCGCACGCGCCGTCAGTTCGGCGACCAGCGAACCGAATGTCACGGCGTGATAGCCGGGGGCCTTCAGCCGCCGCCGATCCGGGGCCGCCGCGGCCAGTGCGCCACTGACCAGGCCGTGGTCCATCAGACTCAGCGGTCCGGGAACGAGCCCGCGGACGCGGTGCAGTCCGGCGCGGTGCGACAGCAGTTCGCGCACCGTGATCTCGTCCTTGCCCGCGGTGGCGAACTCGGGCCAGTACTGCGCCACCGGCGCGTCGTAGTCGATGATCCCGCGTCCCGCGAGACGGTGCAGCACGGTGGACGCGACGCCCTTGCCCGTGGAGAACGTGAGCGTGACCGTGTCGTTCTGCCAGAACGTGTCGCGACTCGCCCACCCGGCCCACACGTCGACGACCGGCTCACCGTGGAGATAGACGGCCAGTGCACCGCCGCCCTGGCCGGCGTCGTGGAACAGGCGGAAGAACTGGTCGACGAGCACCCCGAATCGCCGGTCCGCCAGCATCCCCGCCGGTGGCCGTACGGTGCGGCGCCTCAACGGCCACGGCGATGTGGTCGTCATGTCGACTTCCCTCGGTCGCTCTTCACGTCAGTGACATGTGCATTTAACTTCCTCTTTACACACGGGTGAGCGCCGTCGGCACCGCTTCAGGGCCTGCGTGATCGCTTCGTGGCCATACCGCAACGGGAAAGACTGTCCGGGTCGCCGGGAGGTGACCCGACCATGATCATTTCGGCTCGAGGGAGTGGAAGTAATCGGACCTGACCTCGACGTCCTCGACGAGACGCGTGGTGGTCTGGACACCCAGTGAATGCTCCTTCAACAGGTCGCACAGCCGGTCGCCGTCGATCAGGTCGATGGGCGGGGCACCGTCCCTCTTGGACTCCGTGCGGGCGTCACCGGTGAAGGTTCCGGTCGTGATGAGCAGACCCTTCTCCCCGCGACCCGCCATCGCGCCACGGAAATCGCGCACCGCCCCGGCCCCGACACTGCCGCTGTAGCGCTTGCACTGAAAGAACACGGGGAAACTGAGCAACGACAACTGGTACACGCCGAGCCCCTCGATGTCCCCGTCACCACCGCGGCCGGTGACGGACGCGCTCGAGAATCCGGCCTCCCGCAGCAACCGCTGGGTCAGCCGCTCGAACGCAGGCGGCGACATCTTCAGGACAGTGTCGAGCAGCAGGTCCTTCCAGTCCGCGTCGTTCTCGGCCTCGGCGATGTTGGCGTCCGGTTCGTCGTTCCTCCGAGATGCCGCCTTCGCCGACTTTCGGGCGGCATTCTTCTTGCGGTTCTCGGCGGAGAACTCGGCATGCAACGGGCGGATCTCGCTCTCGCCGACCTCGCGGCCCTTCTCCGTCACACTCCACACCCCGCGGCGACTGTTGGTGAGCAGTCCCATCCCCTTGAGGTAGGTGCGCGCCCACGCCAGCCGGTACTCGATCTCGGTGCTCGGGCCGTCACCGTGCAGCACGCCCTGCACGTCCGACGAAAGACCTTCTCGCTCAACGACTGCGCTGTCGAGCTCCTCGTTGGACGCCGAACCACCGAGAGCAATGGCAGCCTGAAGCGCTGGCCAGAGGAGGTCGACGTACTGAGGAACGTGAACAGTCATGGCCACAAGCATGCCCGAATCCTCTGGGCACTCAGAACAGGGACCCGGAATCCTCCGGGCACTCCGCACACGGACCCCGACCCGATCACCCCGGCGAACCCTGGGCGAGCCGAGCCTCCGCCCGGTTCCCGAGCTGCGCGCGGTAGATCGTCTTCCCCGACAGGCGCACGATGAGGTAGGACAGCCCGACGGCGATCATCCCCGGCGCGAGCACGCCGATGCTTCCCGTCATCTCCGCGACCATCAGCATGACCGCGAGCGGGGCGCGGGCGATGCTCCCGAAACACGCCATCATGCCGACGATGACGAAGGGCGCCGGATTGTCGGGGACGCCAGGCGCGATCGGTTCCAGCAGTCGCCACACCGCGGCGCCGGTGAACGCCCCGATCACCATGCCCGGCCCGAAGATGCCGCCCGATCCGCCCGATCCGATGGACAGCGACGTCGCGAGGATCTTCGCGAACGGCAGCAACAGCACCACCCACAGCGGGATGGCCGCGAGGTCGTCGCGGGCCATCGACTGCTGGATCCAGCCGTATCCGCTGCCCAGCACCTCTGGCAGCACCAGCGCCATCAGTCCGACGAGCAGTCCGCCGACCGCCGGCTTGACGACCCGGCTGCCCGGTAGGCGGTGGGTGAGATCGACGGCGGTGTAGAACGTCCCGCTGTACAGCAATCCGATCAGGCCGCCGAGCACACCGATGAGCGCGAACCACACCAGCTGCGCGGGCGTGTCGAAGACGTAGTCCTGGGCGGCGAACCCGAACAGCGGGCCGAAGCCGAGGAAGCTGCCGAACACGGTGTAGCTGACGATCGACGTGACCAGCGCGGGCACGAGCACCTCGAAGTCGAAGTCCTCCTTGTACGGGATCGTGCAGCACAGCACCGCACCACCGAGTGGGGCGCCGAAGATGGCGCCGATGCCGGAGCCGATGCCGATCGCCACGGCGATGCGTCCGTCCCGCGGGGACAGGTCCAGTCTGCGGGCGAGGAGCGATCCGAAACCCGCCGAGATCTGCGCGGTGGGCCCCTCCCGGCCGCCGGACCCGCCGGACCCGATCGTGATCGCCGACGCGACGAGCTTCACCAGCACGACGCGGACGCGGATCATGCGGGGGTCCCGGTGCACGGCCTCGATCGCCGCGTCGGTGCCGTGCCCCTCGGCCTCGGGTGCCAGGGTGAACACGAGGATGCCTGACACGAGACCGCCCAGGCACACCACGAGCGGAACCGCCCACGGTCTCGTGAACTCCCTGCTGCCGCCCGCACCGCCGTCCCCGGCCGCGGTCGGCGGGTGATAGCCGCCGATGTCGACGATGAGCAGTTGCGTCGCCTCCGACAGCGCGACGTAGAACACGACCGCACCGAGCCCGGCGACGATGCCGATCACGACACCGAGGACCAGCCATTTGCGGGTGTAGCCCGCGGTGCGGATCCAGGTTCCGGCGGACGCTCCGATCGACCGCAGAGCCCGCGACCCGGACGCCACCCGGATCACTCCAGCTTTCCGAAGACCGTTCGACCCTCCAGGATCGTGGCGAGCACCTCGAGGTCCGCGATGTCGTCGGGATCCACCAGAAGCGGGTTGGCCGACAGCACGACGAGATCGGCGTGCAGCCCGGGAACGATCGCCCCGATGGCGTCCTCGCTCCGGACGTGCCACGCCGAGTTGATCGTCTCCGCGCGCAGGGCGTCCGGGACGGAGATCCGCTCCTCGGGGGCGAGCACGCGTCCCGACCGGGTGCGGCGGGTGACGGCGTCGGCGATGTTGCGCAACGGGTTGGTCGGGGTGACCGGGCCGTCGTTGTGGAACGAGATCCGCTGACCCGCTGCGATCGCGGAAGCTGCAGCGGCCCAACGTGCGCCGCGTTCGCCGAACAGGTCGTCGACGAGCACGTCGCCCCAGTAGTAGAGGTGGTCGACGAAAAGGCTGCACGTGACGCCGAGTTCGGTCGCACGGCGGAACTGCTCCGGGGTCATCGCCCCCACGTGCTCGAGCCGCAGTCGATGATCGTCTCGCGGCGAGTCGGCGAGCATCCGCTCCCACGCGTCGAGGGCCAGGGTGACCGCGGCGTCACCGTTGGCATGACAGGAGATCTGCCAGCCGTTCTCGAAGTACGGCTTGCTGATCGCGAGAATCTCGTCCGCGGTGTAGTTGGCCTTGCCACGGGATCCGGCGAGGCCGAGCGACCGCGTGACGTCCGTGTCGAGGTACGGGAAGCTCGTGGCCGCGTTGCCCACCCACGGCGAGCCGTCCGACCAGATCTTGATACCCACCTGGCGCAGCAGGTCGTCGCCCACTCCGGGTGACACGTCAGTGGAGCGCTCCGGGTTCGACATCTCGTACAGCCGCAACCGGGTGGTGAGCGCACCGGACCGGGCGATCGCCGTCAGCGCGCTCCGGAAGCGTGGGTCGAACGCCATCTCGCTGGCGGTGGTGATGCCTGCCGCGTTCATCCGCGCGCATTCCGCGGCGAGAAGTTCCGGCAGCCGGGTGGACGCACCCTCGAGAATCGAGGCGGCCACCGCCATCACCGCGGGCGCCTCGAACGCCGAACCGTTCAGTTCGCCCGACTCGTCGCGGCCGAAGCTGCCGCCTTCCGGGTCCGGCGTCTTCTTGTTCAATCCGGCGTCCCGGGCGGCGACGTCGTTGAAATACGCCACGTGACCGGTGTTGTGCAGGATCACCAGGGAGGTGTCGGGGGCGACGGAATTGAGCCATTCCCGGGACGGTTCCGGCAGCCCCTTCTGGAGCAGAGGGTCCCAGCCGTTGAGCACGGCGCCGTCGGGGTGCTCGTCGACGGCGCGGCGGACGGCATCGACCACCTCACCGGCGTCGGCGATGGTCACCGGCCTGATGTCCACCACCGGTTCGCCGAGCAGCACCGCCGAGTTCAGCGGGTGACCGTGCGCCTCGATGAACCCGGGGAGGATGCAGGCGCGGTGCACGTCGACCGCGATTGTTGCCGGTCCGATCAGCGGAAACACCGCGGCGTCGTTGCCGACGGCGGCGATCCGCCCGTCCCGCACCGCGACCGCCCGAGCGCGTGGCGCGGCGTCGTTCATGGTGACCACGTCACCGAACAGCACCAGATCGGCAGGTTTTCCGTCGTTCGTGCCCATCAGTGCACCCTCCCGTCAGACCAGGCGCGGGCGAGTGCCCATGCGCCGGCAGCGAGTGTCGACTGTGACTTCAGATTACAACTACGCAGCAGGTCATATGCAGGAATAGTGCGTAACCGAGTTCGGTTGCAGACAGGCATGACCGAAACACCTCTGCCCGTGGACGGCCTCTTCGAGCCGTTCGCCGTCAAATCTCTCCAGCTCCGGAATCGCTTCGCGATGGCACCCATGACCAGGGCTTTCTCCCCCGACGGCATTCCCGGGGAGGACGTCGTGGCGTATTACCGCCGGCGCGCGGCGGGCGGCGTCGGTCTCGTCATCACCGAGGGGACGTACATTCCGGACCCGGCCGCCGGATCGCACACCCGGGTGCCGCTCCTCTACGGACAGGACAGCCTCGCGGGCTGGAAGTCGGTGGTGGACGCGGTCCACGAGGAGGGCGGACAGATCATTCCGCAGCTGTGGCATCTGGGCGTCGAACGCGGCCCGCAGCCCCGTATGAACCCCGAGGTGACGACCGCCAGCCCGTCCGGGATCGCGCTGGACGGGACCCTGCTGGGACGCGAATTCACCGGTTCCGATCTCGACGCGCTGCGCGAGGCCTGGGTGGCGGCCGCCGTCAACGCACGTGACGTGGGTTTCGATGGCATCGAACTGCACGGCGCCCACGGCTATCTGCTCGACCAGTTCCTGTGGGACCGCACCAACGTCCGCTCCGACGGTTACGGCGGATCCCTCGAGGCCCGCACCCGGTTCCCGGTCGAGGTGGTCGCAGCGATCCGCGAGGCCGTCGGGGACGACTTCGCGATCGTCTACCGCTTCTCCCAGTGGAAGTCGAACCACTACGACTCACGCATCGCGCAGACCCCCGACGAACTCGCGGCCGTGCTGACGCCCCTCGTCGCCGCCGGTGTCGACGTGCTGCACCCGTCCACCCGCAGGCACTGGGAACCGGCCTTCGCCGAACTGTCCGGTGAGGACGGGGAACTCGGCCTGGCCGGGTGGACCAAAACGGCTGACCGGACTGCCCACGATCACGGTCGGTTCGGTGGGTCTCGACGACGTGTTCACGACGGCCTTCACGTCGGACGGCGCCTCGAACACCGCCGGAGTCGACCGTCTGCTCCGGCAGTACGAGAACGGCGAGTTCGATCTCGTGGCCGTCGGCCGCGCACTGCTGTCCGATCCGGAGTGGGTGCTCAATCTCCGCGACGGCAGGACCGCCGAGCACATCCCGTACAGCAACGAGCACCGGGCGGTCCTGCACTGACCGCGCCGGTCAGCTGTCCTCGACGGTGATCTCCACCTGATCGACGTTCACGCCTTCGGGTGGGTTCGCCGTGCCCTCGGTCGAGATGCGGCTCTTGTCGACCCCCTGCGCCTCGAGGGCGTTCGCGACGGCCTGAACGCGCTGGTCGGCGAGGAGTTCGGCGGCCGCCTCGTCCGTGTTGCTGGCGTACGCCTCGATCGCGATCTTGGCGTCGCCCGCCTTCATCGCGGCGGCCACCGCCTTGACGGTCACGTCCGAGAGGGCGTTGAGTTCGGCGGTTCCCGACTCGAATCCGATCGGGACCGCCGCGATGGCCGAGTTGATCGCGTTCTGGGTGGCCTCGCGCGCGGTGTTCACGGCGGACGACGCCGTGGCCTGCACACTGCTGATCGCGCCTTCCACCCGATCGGACGCGGAGGCCGTCGTCGTGGTCGCGATCGGAGCCTCGTTCGAGTCGTTGGAACAGCCGGCCACGCCGAGCAGCGCGAGGGCCGCGACCGCGATGCCGGTGACGATGGTCTTGCGCATGATGGTTTCCCCTATACGTCCGTATGTCCGGAAAGCGCTACACGTCGTGGGACGAGGATAGCCCCGCCCGCACCCTCGAAGGTGGGATTCGAACACGGCCCAGGCTCCCACATCGTGAGATTTCGCGGACGGATGTGAATCCGGACACGGGCTTCTCACCTGCCCAAAAACCGTTGATTCGCCTTCCGTTTCAATTCGGTTAATTCCACGGATTGCGATCTCATTTCAATAACGGTAGGAATGAATCCGGCGCCCGCTCAGCGCCGACATAAATGCCCACAACCGAGCAAGGAGTTAAACGCATGGATCTCGCCTTCCTGTCCGAATTCTTCTCCGCCTTCTCCGACCTCGCCGGTGCCCTGGACTTCTTCTCGGGTTCCGCCGACGCATTGGGCGGCGGCGCAGACGCCGCGACGGCGGCCGCAGCCACGCTTGGCTAGCATTTCCGCTGGCACAAGACTTGAACACCCGCGACGGGGTTCGAGCGCTCAGGCGCGCGGGCCCCGTCGCGGTGTTGTCGGCAGGGTAACGACCGCTTCGATCACGTATCTATCACGACGAATAACTCGTGACGTGAACATGTTCATTATCCGCGTCACCAGCCTTTTCCCCGGAATTGGTCGGTCGACCAATTGATCCGCCATTCGCAAGATCAACTTTCCCGTTTCACCGTTGATTTATTCGCGAAATAGTCGCGTGCGCTGCATATTCTCGAAATTTCGCAGCACGCGCACATCTCAGTGCACATGCGTACACTCAAATCTCGTGACCGACCCGCAGATCAGACGCCGCTCCGAGGTGCGGGCACTCGCCCGGCTGGCTCTCGACGAAATCGGGGCCGCCGCCGGCGGCATCGGCAGCATCCACCGCGCCGTCTCGGACCGCGTCTTCGCCGGAGTGCGGCTCGGCGTCGGCACCCACGCCCTCCCCGCCAAGGCGCTCCACGACGAGATCTCCGCCGCCGTGTACGCACTCGTCGCCGGCACCGCCCGACTCGGCGGTTCCCTCGCGGGACAGTTCCTCGACGTCCCGTCGGCGGAGAACGTCCCGCCGTCCCAGACCCGTGGCGGAGCCCGGGCCATCGCCGCGATCCAGGGGCTGATCGGCGACGTACTGGAATCGGAGGGGTCCGTGCTCGCCGAACCCCTGGCGATACGGGTGGACGGCGTCGCGCTCACGGCGGACGCGTCCACGCTCGCCGACGCGTTCCCCCGCGCCCGCGGCAGCGTCGTGGTCTTCCTGCACGGACTCGTCGAGACCGAGGACGCGTGGTCGCTGGGCCGCCGCCCGACCTACGGTGAACGGCTCCAAACCGACCTGGGATACACGGCGCTGCAGATCCGGTACAACTCCGGCCGGCACATCTCCGACAACGGCAGGAGCCTGTCCGACCTTCTGGACGCGGTCACCGAGCACTGGCCGGTCGAGGTCGAGTCGATCGCACTCGTCGGGCATTCGATGGGCGGCCTCGTCGCCCGCAGCGCCTGCCGGATCGCCTTCCTCGACGACCGCCCGTGGGTGCGGCGGGTGCGGCAGGTCGTGAGTCTCGGCTCACCTCACCTCGGCGCCCCGCTGGAACAGGCCGTCCACTATGCGAGCGCCGGCCTGGCCGCACTGCCCGAGACACGGGCGATCTCCGGACTCCTGCGCCGCAGGAGCGCTGGCATCCGGGATCTGAATCAGGGTTCGCTCGTCGACGAGGACTGGCGCGGTCGCGATCCGGACGCCCTCCGTGCCGCGGCCGTCAGCGAGGTCCCCCTCCTCGACGACGTGACCTACTGCTTCGTCTCCGCGACCATCACCCGAAGTCCGAAACATCCGCTCGGCCGCCTACTCGGCGACGGCATGGTGCTCGTACCGAGCGCGTCCGGCCGGAACCGGACGCGGATGATCGGCTTCCGCGACGAGGACGGCATGCACCTCGCACCCGCGAATCATTTCACGATGCTCAATCACGAGTCGGTGTACGAGAAGCTTCTCGAGTGGCTTGGTGCCCCGGAGACCTGACCCTGCTCAGGCCATGGTCGTGTGCCACACGACGGCGGCGGCGAGCGCCCCCGCGCCGTTCAACGACCAGTGCAGCGCGATGGGCGCGATCAGACTGCCGCTGCGGCGCCGGAGCCAGGTGAACACGATGCCCGCGGCCGCAGTGGCGACCACCGCCGCGAGGATGCCGAGCACCTGCCCGAGGACGCCTCCGCCGAGAAAGCTCGACAGTCCCTTGTTTCCCGACGTCAGTCCGAGCGAGGACGCGATGTGCCAGAGACCGAACATCAGTGATCCCGCCGCGAAGACACCGCGGGCGCCGTACACGCGGTCGAGGGTGCCGTGCAGCACGCCGCGGAACGCGAGTTCCTCGGGGATGACGGTCTGCAGCGGGATGACGATCATCGACGCGATCAGGGCGCCGGAAATGGTGGCGTACCGGTCGGCCATGAAGAACGGCCGGGTGATCGGCAGGGCGGCACCGATCGCGACGACGCCGATCACAAGGCCCATCGCCGCGAGGGCGTACAGCGAACCCTTCCGCCAGTGCCGGGGCGAGAGCCCCAGTTCGGCCCAGCCGAGTCCGCGGCGCCGGGTGAGCACGAGCAGCACGACGGCGGCGATGGGAACGGTCGCGATGCTGGCCCACGCGGTGGTGAAATGCGCGATGAGGTTCGTGGCCGCGAGGACGACCACCACGATCGCGATGTCGAGGTAGGCGTGCAGTACGGGCCGCTTGGCACGTGCACCGGACTTCTCGTCGCCGACGGCTCCGGCGTCCTGGACTGCGAGGGTCATTCGGCCGGCCGATCTGGTTCCGTGTTCAAGCATCCAGTCAAGTGTACGGATTTACTTGTGAGAACTCTGTGAGCCACGCCACTGTGCAGGTGAAAGCATGCCCCCTCGTCACAGGGCCGCCGGGGGCCGCGTCTAGCCTGAAGACGAACTTCACACAACCCGCTGTCCAGGAGATAGAATGGCCGACTTCCTCTACGAGGACTTGCTGCCGATCGGTGAGGACCCCACCGAATATCGGCTGCTGACCACCGAGGGGGTGTCGACTGTCGAAGGACCCGGCGGCCGCACCTTCCTGTCCGTCGAGCCCGAGGCGCTGCGCCTGCTCACCGAGACCGCCCTCCACGACATCTCGCACTACCTGCGCAGCGATCACCTGACGCAGCTCGCGAGCATCCTCGACGATCCCGAGGCGTCGGGCAACGACAAGTTCGTGGCACTCGACCTGCTCAAGAACGCCAACATCTCCGCCGCAGGCGTCCTGCCGATGTGCCAGGACACCGGCACGGCGATCGTGATGGGCAAGCGCGGCCAGCACGTCCTCACCCCCGGTGACGACGAGCAGGCCGTCGCGCGCGGCGTCTACGACGCCTACACCCGGCTCAACCTGCGGTACTCGCAGAACGCGCCGATCACGATGTGGGACGAGAAGAACACCGGCAGCAACCTCCCCGCCCAGATCGAGCTCTACGCCGACACGGCGACCGGTCACGAGAACACGTACAAGTTCCTGTACATGGCCAAGGGCGGCGGCAGCGCCAACAAGTCCTACCTGTTCCAGGAGACCAAGGCGATCCTCAACCCGGACGGCATGATGCGGTTCCTCGAGGAGAAGATCCGCGCCCTCGGCACCGCGGCCTGCCCGCCGTACCACCTCGCGATCGTCGTCGGCGGCACGTCCGCGGAGTTCGCGCTGAAGACGGCCAAGTACGCGTCCGCACACTACCTCGACGAACTTCCCAACGAGGGCGCGATCACCGGTCGCGGCTTCCGCGATCTGGAACTCGAGGAGAAGGTGCTCGAGCTGACCCGTCAGATCGGTATCGGCGCACAGTTCGGCGGCAAGTACTTCTGCCACGACGTCCGCGTCATCCGCCTCCCCCGCCACGGTGCTTCGCTGCCCGTCGCCCTCGCCGTGTCCTGCTCCGCGGACCGCCAGGCCAAGGCGAAGATCACCCCCGAAGGTGTCTTCCTCGAGCAGCTGGAGTTCAACCCGGGCCGGTTCCTCCCCGAGGTCACCGACGCCCAGCTCGACGCCGAGACCGACGGCATCTCCGGCACCGGCAAGGGCGCCGCCGTCAAGATCGACCTCACCAAGCCGATGCCCGAGATCCTCGCTGAGCTGTCCAAGCACCCGGTGAAGACCCGGCTGTCGCTGACCGGCCCGCTCGTCGTCGCACGCGACATCGCCCACGCCAAGATCAAGGAACGGCTCGACGCCGGTGAGGAGATGCCGCAGTACCTCAAGGACCACCCGGTGTACTACGCCGGTCCGGCCAAGACCCCCGACGGCATGGCGTCCGGTTCGTTCGGCCCCACCACCGCCGGTCGGATGGACTCGTACGTCGAGCAGTTCCAGGCCGCGGGCGGCTCCATGGTGATGCTCGCGAAGGGCAACCGGTCCAAGCAGGTCACCGACGCGTGCAAGTCCTACGGCGGCTTCTACCTGGGGTCCATCGGCGGTCCCGCGGCACGTCTCGCCCTCGACTGCATCAAGAAGGTCGAGATCGTCGAGTACGAAGAGCTCGGCATGGAAGCGGTCTGGAAGATCGAGGTCGAGGACTTCCCCGCCTTCATCGTCGTCGACGACAAGGGCGAGGACTTCTTCGCCGGCGTCTCCACCCCCACCCTCACCATCGGTAAGCGCCCCGGCCTGTAGGCGGCTCCGCCGCCCGTGCGTGGTTAACGAGTCCAGAGACTCGTTAACCACGCACGGGTGCTAGGCGCCTACGGCGATCTCGATCACCGGATTCTTCGCCGGGTCGAGTCGGCCGAGGAGGGTTGTCAGCGTGTCGCGGTCGGTGGCGACGCATCCTTCGGTTGTGGTGCCGTCTGTGACGTGCAGGAACATCGCCGAGCCGAGTCCGGGGATGCGGGTGGCGTTGTAGCCGATCGCGAGCGCATAGTCGTAGAGCGGTCCGGCCGAGTAGAGGTTCTCGCTGTTACCGCCGGGGCTCGCGTCCTGCCGGACGTGCGTGTTGTACGTCGGCGAGAGCGGATTCGAATCCCACCAGTCATGCCGATCCGACTGGAAGTACGGCATCGCCGTCTGCGGTGCGGGCTGCCGGCCGAACGCCTGCGTCAGTGGGAAGACACCGGCCGGGGTGCGGGTGGAGAATTCGTTCGCCGCACCGATTCCTTCCGCGCCGACGTCGGCGGGCACGGGACCTGCGAACACCTGCCACGTGCCGTCCGAACCCCGTTCCCAGGCGGTCAGTTCGGCGCTCACCGACCCCGCCGACGGGGCGTAGACGGTGATCACCGGGTCCGAGACTCCGGAGAAGACCGCCCGATCCGGGGCCGCGGAGGCGCCGGGTGCGAACACCAGCCCGATCAGAATCACCATCAGCCCCGGCAACCACAGTCGACCCACGCGCAACGTCAGCATGGGGCGAGTGTTCCATTGCCGGGCGCCGGTCGCGAGATTTTCGCTTCGCGCTGCCTCTACACGCGGCAGAGGATCTCGCTGTGCAGGAGCGCGAACCAGCCGTCGCCCTCGCACACCCACGCACGCCAGCCGTCCGCGATGCGATCGAGGTCCGCCTCGGTGGCGAGCCCGAGCGCGAGCGCGCGGTCCGCGAAGGCGGATCGCAGCGAACGGTCCGCCCACGACCCTCCCCACCACTCGCGATCCTCGTCGGTGGAGAAACACCATGTGCTCGCCGTGTTCGCGACGTCGCCGAGTCCGGCCTCGTGCGCCCACGCCCGCAGGCGGCGGCCGGCGTCGGGTTCACCGCCGTTCGCCCGGGCGACGGCCTTGTAGAGCGTCAGCCAGTCGTCGAGTTCGGGTGTCGGCGGATACCACGTGAAGGTGCCGTAGTCCGCGTCGCGGGCGGCAACGATTCCGCCGGGTCGGCACACCCGCTTCATCTCGCGAAGCGCCTGCACCGGATCGCCGACGTGCTGCAGGACCTGATGCGCGTGCACGACGTCGAAGCTGTCGTCGGGGAAGTCGAGCGCGTGGACGTCCGATACGGCGGTCTCGACGTTCGCGATTCCGCGCCTGGTGAACTCATTCCGGGCGAGCGAGAGCGCCT
Source organism: Rhodococcus sp. USK10 (assembly GCF_019378875.1). NCBI lineage: Bacteria > Bacillati > Actinomycetota > Actinomycetes > Mycobacteriales > Nocardiaceae > Rhodococcus > Rhodococcus sp. USK10. Next base: position 7,156,016 of record NZ_CP076048.1, on the reverse strand, counting down.
CGTCGTTCATCTCGACAGCGGTGACGGTCCCGGGCGCGACGAGTCGCGCGAGGTCGGCAGTGATCGTGCCCGGCCCGCACCCGACGTCGAGCAGCGTCATCCCTGCACGCAGGTGCGGAAGCAGGTAGCCGGCGGAGTTCTCGGCGGTGCGCCATCGATGGTTTCGCAGCACCGATTCGTCGTGGCCGTGGGTGTAGACCGTCTCGTCGCCGTCCATGTCTCGACGCTAGCAACTCCGATCAGATAATAGGATTGCTATCCCACTTCTCAGGATTTTGTGATCCACGGTTCTCGAAGACCGTGAGTGTTACGTTGTTGCACACCAACACGGCAACCGAGGGACCGCCAATGACTTTCAGCCTCGCGCTCACCCCCGCGCAGAAGGACCTCGTCGAGCGGACGCACGCTTTCGCGGAGAACGTGATCCGGCCGGTGGCCGCCGAGCACGACCGCGCGCAGGAGTTCCCGTGGGACGTTCTCGAGAAGGCCGCGGAAGAGGGCTTCTACAGTCCGCTGTTCTACCGCGACCTCATCGGCGACCCGACCGGCCTGTCCCTCCCCCTGTTCATGGAGGAGCTGTTCTGGGGTTGCGCCGGAATCGGGCTCGCCGTGGTCATGCCCGCGCTGGCGCTGTCGTCGATCGGACAGGCCGCGACGCCGGAGCAGATGCTGCGCTGGGCACCCGAGTGCTTCGGCGAGCCCGGCAACCTGAAACTCGCCGCACTGTGCATCTCCGAACCAGAGGGCGGCAGCGACGTGCGCAATCTGCGGACCACCGCGACGCGCGACGGCGACGACTGGGTGATCGAAGGTCACAAGATGTGGATCGGCAACGGCGGCATCGCCGACGTGCACGTCGTGAACGCCACCGTCGATCCGGAGCTGGGGCACCGCGGGCAGGCGCTGTTCGTGGTCCCCGGCGGAAGTCCGGGTATCGAACTCGTCCGCAAGCTCGACAAGCTGGGCTGCCGTGCGTCGCACACGGCGGAGCTGAAGTTCCATCAAGTGCGGGTGCCCGCCGACCACCTGCTCGGCGGCGACGACAAGCTGCAGCACCGCATGCGGAAGGCCCGTGAGGTGCAGGAGGAGGTGGCGACCGGCGCGCCGCGGCGGAAATCGGCCACCCTCGGCACGTTCGAGCAGACTCGTCCGATGGTCGCGGCTCAGGCGCTGGGCATCGCCCGCGCCGCGCTCGAATACGCCACCGAGTACGCGAACCGCCGGGAGGCATTCGGCGGTCCGATCATCGACAACCAGGGCATAGCCTTCCCGCTGGCCGACCTCGCGACCCAGATCGACGCCGCACGACTGTTGACGTGGCGGGCGTCGTGGATGGCGGCGACGGGCGTGGAGTTCCGCCACGGCGAGGGCTCGATGGCGAAGCTCGCGGCGTCGGAGGTCGCCGTGAAGACCACCGAGCGTGCACTGCAGACGATGGGCGGGTGGGGCTACATCAGCGACCATCCCGTCGAGAAGTGGTACCGGGACGCCAAGCTGTACACCATCTTCGAGGGCACGAGCGAGATTCAGCGGATGGTGATCGGGCGCGCACTCGGCGCCGCGGACGGTGCCCCGCCGCTGCACTTCGATCAGCCGACCGAGGGATCCGCGTTCAACCGCCGGTTCGGCCGGGGCACGTCGGTGCGCACGAAGGCCGGCGAGTTCGCGATGTCGATGAAGGACCGGATGCCCGAGTCCGCGCAGCGCCTGGCGATGAAGATCCTCGCCCCACCGAAGAAGTGAGCGGGCGCGGGATCAGGTCCAGAGCGCGGCCACCAGCACGGTGACGATGCCGAGCCCACCGACCACGTGTACGAGGTTCGGCCGCTCCTGCCCTCGCTTCTGCGCGCCCCGGACGATCTCGGCGAGTGCGACAATCACCAGCGAGAGCAGAAGCTTCACGCCGATCTTGACGTGGTTGTAGTCCTTGTCCAGTGCGGCCTCCCCCAGCCCGACCAGGATCAGTCCCGTCACGAACTGGAGCCGCGCACCCCACACGATCACCTCGGAGATCCGCGGCGCCGCGAGGACCGCGAAATAGCCGCCGACCAGGGCGGCCATGCCGAGCAGGTGGCAGACGAAGACGAGGTTGTAGACGACGGTCATCTCCGCAGCCTAGCGACCTGCCCGGTCAGCCCGAGACGATTCCGGCCTCGATCGCCGCCTCCCGGTACGACGCGGCGAGGGTGGCGACGGTTTCGTGGGCATTGAGACCGCTGGGATTGGGCACCAGCCACAACTCCGCGCCCTCGAGGGTGCGCGGCTGTTTGCCCTTCTTCGCTGCACGCTCCCCGAATGCCGTGCGGTAAGCGGTGATTCCGGCGACAGCGACCACCCGGGGAGCGGTGTCGCGGACGATGACGCGCAGGCGCTCGGCACCGACGGCCAGTTCCTCACCGGTCAGCTCGTCGGCCTTGGCCGTGGCACGCGGGGCCAGGTTGGTGATGCCGACGCCCCGCTCGATCAGGTGATCGCGATCCGCGTCCGACATGCCTGCCGTCGGATTGACGGGTCGCTCGATGATCCCGGCACCCAGCAGAGCCGGATAGAAGCGGTTGCCCGGACGTGCGAAATGCGCCCCGGTCGCGGCCGTCCACAGTCCCGGGTTGATGCCGACGAACAGCAGGCGGCAGCCCGGTCCGATGAGGTCCGGAACCTCGGCGTCCCGGAACGACTCCAACTCGGCGCGCGTGAAGCTCACAGCCGGCCCGCCGCCGTCAGCCCGGCGACCGTGTCGGCGAGGGTCTCCGCCGAGTCGCGGTACTTCACCTCGAGTTCGGTTTCGCTCGGCCGGTCGTCCGTGTCCGGCATCCGCGTGTAGTACTCCATCGCGGCCTCCGAGATCGGGGTGTCGAAGGGGACGAACCGGCCGATCGCGTCCACCAGCCTGCCCACCAGGCGCAACGCGGAGTCCGGCACCGGATACACGCCCATCCGTCTGCCGGTGATCGTGGCCAGCATGTCGGCGATCCCGGCGATCGGGATCCGGGGACCTCCGAGCATGAACCGGCGGGCGCCGCTCCCCGACTGGAGGAGGGCGGCGTGCGCCGTGGCCACCTCACGCACGTCGACCATCGTCCATGCGGCGCTTCGCCCGGGCAGACCCCGCAGGTGGACGGCGGCCTCGACTGCCTGGGCGGCCTCGCCGAACTGGTTCCCGGCGGGCGGGCCGACGATCATGCCCGGGTAGGTGATCGCGATGGGTGCGCCGTCGGCCTGCAGGTCGCGCGCGTACTGCTCCACGCGTGCCTTGCTGCGGCCGTAGGCGTCGGGAGGCCCGCACACCGGGAGGTCGGGGGTGAGCAGACTTGCCCCCGGCTGGAACAGTGCGGCGATGCTCGAGACGTAGACGATCGGGTCGAGGCCGAGTTCGACCGCGGTTCCCAGCACGTTCTGCGCGCCGGCGAGGTTGGTCGCCAGCATTTCCTCCGCGCGCCGCGGGTCGACCGCGACGACGGCCGCGGCGTGGACGACGGCGTCGCAGCCGTCCAGGGCTCGCCGCACGGACGCGGCGTCCGTGATGTCACCGACCACGTGATCGGACGTGTCGAGTCCGAGCGCCGCCGCGCTGGTCACGAGGCGAGCAGGATCGCGCACGAGGAAGCGCACCCGGTGACCGGCGTCCACCGCCGCCTTCGCGCTCCATGCCCCGACGAATCCTGTTCCCCCCGTGACCAATACGAGCACTGGGAATTACACCGTCCTGGCGAGACGGTTGGCGAGCATCGTGGTGAACCGGGCGGGATCGTCGAGTTCGCCGCCCTCGGCCAGCAACGCCATCCCGTAGAGGAGTTCCGCGGTCTCCCCCAGCGCGGGATCCTCGTTGCGTTCGCCGTGCGCTTCCCGCAGCCCGGTGACGAGGGGGTGGGTGGGGTTCAGCTCGAGGATGCGCTTGGTGGTGGGAACGGGCTGCCCGGACGCCCGGTACATCCGCTCCAGTGCCGGGGACATGCTGAACGCGTCGCCGACGATGCAGGCCGGTGACGTCGTCAGGCGTGTCGACAGCCGCACCTCCTTGACCTGCTCGGTCAGCGCGTCGGCCATCCAGGAGAGCAGGCCGGCGAAGTCCTTCTCCTGCTCCTCCCGCTCCGACTCGTGCGCCTTCTTGTCTTCCTCGGTGTCGAGATCGACCTCGCCCTTGGCGATCGACTGGAACGACTTACCGTCGAATTCCGGGACGGCGCCGACCCACATCTCGTCCACGGGGTCGGTGAGCAGCAGCACCTCGAAGCCCTTCGCGCGGAAGGCCTCCATGTGCGGGGAGCTCTCGAGCAGCTGCCGGGATTCGCCGGTGGCGTAGAAGATCTGCTCCTGACCGTCCTTCATCCGCGACACGTAGTCCTCGAGCGAGGTCAACTCCTCCTCGCTGTGGGTCGACGCGAACGATGAGATACCCAGCAGCACATCCCGATTGTCGGTGTCCGACATCAGGCCTTCCTTGACCGCGCGGCCGAATTCCGCCCAGAACGTGCGGTAGTCGTCGGGCCGCTCGGCTTGCAGGTCCTTGATCGTGGTGAGGACCTTCTTGGTGAGCCTGCGGCGGATGGCGCGGATCTGCCGGTCCTGCTGCAGGATTTCACGAGAGACGTTGAGGGAGAGGTCCTGGGCGTCGACCACACCCTTGACGAAGCGGAGGTATTCCGGCATCAGCTGGTCGCAGTCGTCCATGATGAAGACGCGCTTGACGTACAGTTGCACCCCGGTCTTTCCGTCCCGCATGAACAGGTCGAACGGCGCGTGGGACGGGATGAACAGCAGGGCCTGGAACTCGAATGTGCCCTCGGCCTTCATCGGGATGACCTCGAGCGGGTCGTCCCAGGCGTGGGCGATGTGCTTGTAGAACTCCTTGTACTCGTCCTCGGAGACGTCGTCCTTCGAGCGCGCCCACAGTGCCTTCATCGAGTTGATCGTCTCGGACGTGGTGGTGACCTCGTCCTCGCCGTCGCCCTCGGCGGGGACCGTGCGTTCGACGTCCATCCGGATCGGCCACGCGATGAAGTCGGAGTAACGCTTGACGAGTTCCTTGATCTTCCGTTCCGACGTGTAGTCGTGCAGGTGATCCTCGGTGTCCTCGGGCTTGAGGTGCAGGGTGACGGAGCTGCCCTGCGGGGCGTCGTCGACAGCCTCGATCGTGTACGTTGCCTCGCCGCTCGACTCCCAGCGCGTGGCCTCGCTCTCGCCGGCCTTCCGCGTCAGCAGAGTCACCTTGTCGGCGACCATGAACGTCGAATAGAAGCCGATGCCGAACTGTCCGATCAGTTCCTCGGAGGCGGCGGCGTCCTTCGCTTCCCGCAACTTGCGGCGCAGGTCCGCGGTGCCGGACTTGGCCAGCGTGCCGATGAGATCGACGACCTCGTCGTGGGACATGCCGATGCCGTTGTCGCGGACCGTGAGCGTGCGTTTCTCCGCGTCCACCTCGATCTCGATGTGCAGATCCGACGTGTCGACGTCGAGATCCTTGTTGCGGAACGCCTCGAGCCGCAACTTGTCCAGCGCGTCCGAGGCGTTGGAGATGAGCTCCCGCAGGAACGAGTCCTTGTTGGAGTACACCGAGTGGATCATGAGGTCCAGGAGCTGGCGGGTCTCCGCCTGGAACTCCAGTTGTTCGATTTTCGTGCTCACTTCGATTCCCTTCGACAGCAGAACCCTCGACACCAGATTCGTCGGAATGATATCTCGCGACGAAATTCCGGATTTCATCGCGGCGAGCTACCGCCGGTGGCCCGTCAGCCGGCGGCGTCCTCCTTCAGGGTGTGCGCGACCAGCGCGTTGGCGTGGCCGTGACCGAGGCCGTGCTCGGACTTCAGCCAGCTCACCAACTCCATGTGCTTGGTCAGCTCGGACGAGCGGATGAGCGTCTGCCACTCACTGATCGGCCGGCCGTACTTCTCCTCGATCGACGGGAAATATGACGCGGGGCCCTTCACTGATTCAGCCATGCGCGCGACACTACTGGCACCCGCCGACACATCCTGTCCGACAGGCATCTTCAGACAGCGCCACTCAGACGGGAAGCGCCCACTCGGCGAGCCGGCGCGACACCTCCCGGTAGCCACGCTTCCCGCTCGAAACGGCGATGACCGATTTCGGCGCAGAAGCCGCCTCGCAGTTGGCCCGGGATCCGTAGTCTGACCGTATGTACCGGTCACGCGCGAAGAGAATTCCGGCAGGGTGACAAAGTGGCGGAGCTGATTCTCGGACCGCTGCTGAGACATGTCGGCACGGGCGATGCGACGGTGTGGGTCGAGACGTCGGAGGCGTGTACCGTCCGGGTCCTCGGCCACGAGGAACGCACCTGGAAAGTCTCGGGTCACCACTACGCGCTCGTCGTCGTGGACGATCTGGAACCCGGGTCGACCACTCCGTACGACGTGACCCTCGACGGCCGTCCGGTGTGGCCGTTGCCGAATGCCGTCCCGTCGGTGATCCGCACGCTCCGCGAGGACGACGACGCCCTCGTCCTGACGTTCGGATCGTGCCGGTTCGCCACGATGTCCACGACGGAGGACAACCGGCACCTCGGCGCCGACGCCCTCGACGCGTACGCGGTGCGGATGGCCGGACAGTCCCCGGACCGGTGGCCGGACGCCCTGCTGCTACTCGGGGATCAGGTGTATGCCGATGAACTGTCCCCCGAGACCGAGGCGCGGGTCGCCGAGATCCACGACGTGAAGGAGCCACCCGGCCCGCAGGTGCGCAACTTCGAGGAATACACCTGGCTGTACGCCGAGTCGTGGACGGACCCTCAGGTGCGCTGGCTGATGTCCACGGTGCCCACGTCGATGATCTTCGACGACCACGACGTGCGGGACGACTGGAACACCTCCGAGTCGTGGCGCGACGACGTCGAGGCGACGTCGTGGTGGGAGGAGCGCATCGTCGGTGCGTTGTCGTCGTACTGGGTCTATCAGCACCTGGGGAACCTGTCGCCGAGTCTCCTCGCCGAAAACGATCTGTACCAACGTGTTCGGAAGCACGGCGGCGACGTCGAACCGATGCTCCGGGAGTTCGCGTCCGCCGCCGACGAGGAGGCGGACGGCGCGAAGGGCACGCAGTGGTCGTATCGCCGCGACCTCGGGGTCGCGAGGCTGCTCGTCATCGACTCGCGGTGCGGGCGCATCCTCTGCGGCGGCCGCCGCGAGATGGTGTCCGACCCCGAGTTCTCCTGGATCGAGCGTCAGACCGAGGGCGACTACGACCATCTGCTCGTCGGGACGTCGCTGCCGTGGTTGCTGCCCCGCGCCCTCCACGACCTGGAGTCCTGGGACGAACGCCTCGCCGCCGGATCCCGCGGCCCGCGGGTGGCGGCGTGGGCCGAGAAGATCCGGCGCGGGGCGGACCTGGAGCACTGGGCGGCGTTTCGTGACTCGTTCGACCGGCTCGCCCGGCTCCTCGCCGACGTCGGCAAGGGCCACCGGGCCGGGCCGCGTGGCCGCGCTCCGTCCACCATCTCGGTGCTGTCCGGCGACGTCCACCACGCCTACGCCGCGCAGGCGCACTTCCCCGAGCCGCTGCAGTCACTGGTGTATCAGCTGACGTGCTCTCCCCTGCACAACTACGTACCGGCCGCGATGAAGGTGACGTTCCGGATCTCGTGGCGGCGCGCCACCGAACGGACCGTGCGTTTCATCCTGGGCCGGGTGTCGCGGGTGCCGCCCGTTCCCCTCGACTGGTCCAAGGTCGCCGGACCGTTCTTCGGCGATCAGGTGGCCACCCTCCATCTGAAGGGACGGTCGGCCCGCCTCGTGATGGAACAGGCGCGCAACGACAAAGACGGCACACCCCGGTTCAAGACCATGACCGATCTCGAACTGGCGACGGGAAAGGACTACTGACGCTGCTCGGCCGCCGCCTTCAGCTGCGCGAGCCCCTTCTCGAAGTCCTTGCCCACCATCTTGTCCATCGGGAAGACGACTCCCACGATCCTGAAGAAGAGGTTGTTCTTGCCGGTCATCTGCCAGCGGACGGTGGTGCCCGCACCGTTCGGTTCGAGGAGGAACGTCGTGACGTTCTCCGCCTTGAACGGTTTGAGGAAGTTCAGGTCGAGCACGACCTTCGAGCCGGGCACCGACTCGGTGATCACCATCTGTCCCGAACCCGCCTTGCGGTTGCCCTCCCACGCGTAGGACGCGCCCACTCCCGAATCGGGGCCGGAGTACGTGCGCTTCAGGTCGGGATCGACGTCCTCCCACGGCGACCACGCCTGCCACTTCCGGAAGTCGTCGAGGAGTGGCTGAACGACGTCGGGGCTCGCATCGATGACGGTGGAACGTTCGACGAGGAACTCGGCCGAAGCCATGCGGTCTCCATTCGGTGTCGGGTGTGGCGGACCTAGGTCGCGGCCACCTCTTCACGTGGAAGATAACGCCTCGCCGCCGGTCGCGCGCGCGGTATCGTCGGGAGCGACCCGTACGACATGGTGGGGGTATCAGTGACGACCGAGACGGATCTGATCCGCAATATCGCTCTGGTGGGACATCAGGGCAACGGGAAGACGACGCTCGCGGAGGCGATGCTCTTCCGCGCCGGTGTCGTCACGCGGCCCGGACGTGTCGAGAGCGGCAACACGGTGCTCGACACCCAGCCCGAGGAACACGACCGCACCCAGTCGCTGACACTCGGCCTGGCCTCGTTCTCCTGGAACGACTACCGGATCAATCTTCTCGACCCGCCGGGCTACGCCGATTTCGCCGGCGACGCGATGACGGCGCTCCGGGTCGCCGATGTCGCCGTGTTCGTGATCGACGGGGTCAGCGGTCTGCAGGTGAACGACGAACTGCTGTGGCAGGCGGCCACCGAACGAGCTATCCCGCGCATCCTGTTCGTGAACAAGATGGACAAGGAGCGGGCGTCGTTCGACGCCGTCCTATCCGGGATCCGCGACCACTTCGGATCCGGAGTCGAACCGGTCGACCTGCCCGTCGGCGAGGCGTCCGGGTTCACCGGCGTCGCCGACCTCCTCACCGAGCACGTCATCCTCTACGACAGCGGGTCCGCGAACACGAGCGACGAACTGCCCGCCGACATCGCCGACCGCGAACACGAACAGCACGAGCACCTCGTGGAGGACGTCGTCGAGATCGAGGACGACCTGCTCTCGAAGTACCTCGACGGCGAGGACATCTCCGTTCCCGAACTCGAGCACGCGCTCCGCGCGGGTTTCGCCGCGGGCTCGCTGTGGCCGGTGCTGTGCGGGTCGGCCGTCGATGCGATCGCCGTCGACCGGTTGCTCGACTTCGTGTGCCGGATCGCGCCGGCACCGTCGGAGGTGCCGGGCATCGAGGTCCGCGGCGACGGGGACCGGGTCTCCGAGGTGCGGTGCGATCCGTCCGGCGACCCGCTCGCCTACGTCTTCAAGACGCAGACCGACGAATATGTCGGGCAGGTGGCGTTGCTGAAGATCCTCTCCGGCAGCGTGCACGCGGACGATGTCCTCGTCAACCAGCGCACCGGAGCGAAGGAGCGCCTGCACAACCTCCTTCGCGTCCTCGGCAGCAAACACACCCCGATCGACAGCGCGGAGGCCGGCGACATCGTCGGCGCCATCAAACTCACCGACGTCTCGACGGGCGACACCCTCGCGCCGATCGGCTCACCGCTCACCGTGCCCCCGATCGTGCACCGCCGTCCCGTCTACGGACTCGCGGTGGCCGCCGAGAGCGCGGGCGACGAGGACAAACTCGCGACCGCCCTGGCCGAACTCGTCGGCGACGACCCCACGCTGGAGGTCACGCGCGACAGCGAGACCCACCAGACGGTGATGCGGGGCGCCGGCGACGTGCACGTGCAGGTGGCGCTGACCCGGTTGAAGCGGCGGTACGGCATCACCCTCCTGACCGAACCGGTCAGGATCGCGTACCGCGAGACACTGCTCGGCACCGTGGAGACGGAGGGCCGGCACAAGAAGCAGAGCGGCGGTCACGGCCAGTTCGGTGTGGCGACGGTCCGCTTCGAGCCGCTCCCCCGCGACGAGGGCTACGAATTCGTCGACGAGACCCGCGGCGGAGTGATACCCAAGTCGCTCATTCCCGCGGTCGGCAAGGGGATCGCCGAATCGATGGGACGCGGAGGCAGGCACGGGTTTCCGCTCGTCGACCTGCGCGCCACCGTCCTCGACGGCAAGCATCACTCGGTCGACTCCGACGATTTCAGCTTCCGGATGGCGGGGGCGCTCGCCCTCCGTGCGGCCATCGAGAAGGTGGGAACTCTCGTCCTCGAACCCGTCGACCACGTCGAGGTCACCGTTCCCTCGACGCTGCAGGGTGACGTGATGGCGGATCTCGGACGGCGACGCGGCCAGATCGAGGGCACCGAACCGGCAGGGGACGGCGAGGTCACCGTCATCGCCTCGGTGCCGACGAGCGAGGTCACGGACTATCCGGTCGCCCTGCGCTCGATGACGCACGGGCGTGGCCGTCTGGCACTGAGTTTCAAGTGCTACCAGGAGCGGCCCGAACCGCGCTGACAGTGCCCTTCCAGCGTGCACGCAGCGTTCTCCCAGCTTCTTGCGGTGTAGTGGTGTCTCACTCACAGAGGGAAGGGCATCGATCATGCGTTCACAATTGGTTCGCGGCATCGGTGGAGCGGCGATGGCAGTAGGTCTCGCATGTTCCGTCGTCGCGTGTAGCTCGGGCGAGTCTTCGTCCGGCACTTCGTCGACCGGCACCGTCAGCAGCGCCGTGCAGGGTGGCACCGCTCCTGCGGCGATGAGCGACGAACTCCAGGCCTGCCTCGAGGACAACGGCGTGCCCGCACCGCCCGACAGGGCCGGCGGCGGGGCACCGGGCGGTATGGCGCCGCCCAGCGGCGAAATGGCATCGCCGGAGGGCGGCGACGGTTCGGCCCCACCCCAGGGCGGCGCGCCGGACGAGTCGGCCGCACCTCCCGGGATCGACAGTTCGACGTGGGCGGCGGCGCAGGAGGCCTGTTCCTCGCTGGCGACGGGCACCACCGGGTCGTGAGCGGTCGTTAGTTCTCGCGACCGGTCCGCAGCCGCGCGGCGAGTTCCGCGCGGCTGCGGACACCGGCCTTCGCGTACACCGATTTCAGGTGGTCCTGGACGGTGTTCGCGGTGATGCCGCGACGTCGTGCGATCTCGGACGTCGCGTAGCCGGCCAGCACGTCCGCGCACACGTCACGTTCGCGTGCAGTTACCGCATACGCTGCGAGTAACAACCCGGTGAGCTCACCGTCGGCGGCGGGTTCGAGGGTGACCACCGTCTGCGGTTCGCCGCCGCCGATCAAGGCCGTGGCGCGCACCAGAATCCAGCCGCCCTCCGCGTCGCGCACACGCGCCTTGAAGATCCCCGAACCGCTCGACCGCGCCCCGAACGTCGCGGCCCGCAACACCACGGTCAACCTGCCCGGGGCGACCTCGTCGAAGCGGTCCTGCCAGCCGCGGGCAGCGGCCGTGAGCGCAATCGGATCGCCGGCGGCGTCGGTGACCACCACCGCCGGACCGTGGTCGCCGCGACCGGAGATTGCCGGGGCGTGCACTGACGCGGCCCGCGTCGCGACCGCCAGGCCGGGAGCCACGAGTGTGAGGAACTCGAGCTCACGGTCGGTGAAATCCGGCCCGGACCGCACGAATCCGGCCGCACCCCAGCACACCCCGTCGACGCTGAACACGATCCGGACCTCGCTGCGGAGCCCCAGCGGCGCCCACACCGCGCCGTGGCGGAGGCTGTGCGCGACCGCGTCCACGGGTAGGTCCGATGCCCGCACGACGGTCCGGCCGCTGCGGGCGAGTTCGGCGAACGTGCCCGGATCGTCGCCCCTGTACTCGGATTCGGCAAGCAGCGGTTCGTACTGCTGCGGTATCCGGCTGCGCCCGCTGGTCATCGAACTGATCGCGAGGGTCTCCGGGTCGAGCATCGCCCAGCACGTCAGGTCGGTGCGCACCGTCTCACCGACCAGTTCGATGGCGCGCTCGTGCAGCTGCGTGACGCCGGCTCCCGCTCCCGCGAACGCGAGCACCTCCCGCCGCAGCTTCTCCGCCCGAACCTCCAGCATGACCACAGTATGCGCTGGTCACAGGCACACCACCATCCCACATTCCTGGGATGGGCAGCACGTTGTGAGCGCCATAGCGTCGCTGTATGTCCACCCACGTTCACGTAATCAGAGCAGGCGACGGCAGGCGGTTCACCGCGCCGGACGCCGACATCACGGTCGTGGTCGGCGGCGATCACACCGGCGGAACGTACGAAGTCTTCCTCGTCGAAGCGTCCCGGACCGCACCGGACGGTCCACTGCACGCCGAGCCGTGGTCGAAGTCCTACCACGTGCTGTGCGGCCGGATACTCGTCCAGGCCGGGGACACCGGGTACGAACTCGCGGCGGGGGAAACGGTCGCCATCGAGGCGGGAACGATGAATACGTTCACGGTCCTCTCCGAGTCTGCCGACTTCCTCCTCGTCGCCGCCGGGGCGTCCCACGGCCGCTTCTTCGGTGATCTCGACGTGGTCGCCCGTGGCGGGCATGCGCCGGAGGTAGTGGCCCGACTGCTGCACGAGGTCACCGACCGCTATGGCGTCGAACTCGCGACCGGGGCGGGTGCGTCATGACCGTCGTCGCGCAGATCGCCACCCTGGTCGCCGCCGGCGTGCATCTGCTGGCATTCGTGTGGGAATCGCTCCTGTTCCGCAGACCGTCGGTGCACGAGAGCATCTTCCGTATCCCGGGCAGCGACGTGCCCGCCGCCCATCTGTGGGCGTTCAACGTAGGCTTCTACAATCTGTTCCTCGCCTCCGGCGCCATCGCCGGCGTCATCCTGTGGTGGGCCGGTCAGGACACGCCTGGTCGCACACTCGTCGTCTACACCTGCCTCTTCATGTTCCTCGCGGGCATCGCACTGGCCGCGTCGGATCGCCTGGCACTCAGCCGGCAGCGCGGCGACGGCGTCGTCGGCGCACTGTCACAGAGCGCGCCGCCGCTGGTGGCTCTGATCTCGCTGGCCATCGGGTAACAGCCCTTCGCAGTCGATTGCCAGAAACTTCTCAGGGTCGACCGATCGAATCCTTATCGTCCGTCGGCATGATGGACGCCATGCCCCAGGTGACCGTTCTCGCCATCGGTGGTACCGGAGAGTCCCACCCCGATGACCACCGGCGCCACGTCTCCGGACTGTTGTGTGACGTCACCGACGCCCTCGACGACCGATTCGAGTCTCGGTGGGTCGGCTATCCGGCGTCGTACGGGCCGGTCGCCGCGGGCGGGCTCAGCTATCGGCAGAGCACCGAGGTCGGCGTCCGCCGGTTGATCGACGCCATCGACGACGTTCCCGGACCTGTCATGCTGATCGGGTACTCGCAGGGATGCACCGTGATCCGTGAGGTGCTCGGACAGATCGCCACCGGCACCCTGCGCTTCGGCAACCTCGCCGCCGTGGGTCTCGTCTCCGATCCCGAGCAACCGGCGGGAGTGGTCCCGGGATGCTTCGGGCGCGGTGTCGCGGGTGTCGGCGCGCCGATCCCCGAGTCGATACCGGTGCAGTGGATCGCGCACCCGGACGACATGATCTGCAATGCCAGCGAAGACAGCTATGTCCGCGACATCGCCGACCTCACCCGGTGGATGTCATTCCGCGCAGTTCGGACGTGGCTCACGCAGACGTGGGAACTGATCCGCAGCAACAGCTTCCAGAATGCGGGAAAGACACGATTCAGCCCTCGGCAGTGGCGTACCGACGCCCGTCGCCTGCGGACCGCGATGATCGAGGTACTCGGCTACCTCCCGCCGCGCCTCGCCTGGCGCGGGGTCCGCGTCGTCAACGCGCGGGGCGGGCGGCACATCGCGTACGCCAGCGAACCACTCGACGCGAGCGGGCTCACCGGATGTCAGATCCTCGCCCAGTGGCTGCAGGTGCGGGCGACGTTCGAACCGCCTCTGCGCGTCGCGGCGTGACGGTCAGGCCTCGCTGCGTGACCGCAGCGGGGTGAGCATCCGGCGGGGTTCACGCAGGGCCACGGCGACGGCGTCGCTGCGAGGGTGAACGGCCTCCCCCGGCCCGGGGGCGACCACGAGGTCTTCCGGTCCCGGGATCGTGCCGCAGTCGGGGCACCGCCCGAAACGGTCGAGTTGGGTCCCGCACTCGGCGTGCGAGAACACCCGGCCGGGATAACTGCCGGGCGACACGTACTGCTCACCCCATTGGGAGAGCGCATAGATGCTCGGCCACAGCGCCTTTCCTGCCTCGGTGAGTTCGTACTCGGGATGGCCACCGTCGGCGACGCGGGCGAGGACACCGGCGTCGACGAGAGCGCCCAGCCGATCCGTCAGGACCGCGCGGGAGATGTCGAGATGGGCGAGCAGATCGCTGAAGCGGCGGACGCCGTAGAAGCAGTCGCGCAGCACGAGCATCGTCCACCGCTCACCCACCACCTCGAGCGCGCGAGCGAGGTTGCAGTTCTGCTGCGAGTACCCGGTTCCCAATGCCACTCCCCCATGCTAGCGCAACTCGGTCTTGCCACCAGACCAAAATAGTTCTAAGTTCAGTCTTGTGAACAGACCATCTGCGGTTGCCCCACCCGCCCGTGCCCACGCACCCCGCCCGGGAATCACGCTGTCCGTCGCGTCGCTCGGCACGTTCGTCGCCCTGGTCGCGTTCTGCGCCCCGCTCGGCAACATGCCCACCGTCGCCGCGGCGCTGTCGGCCGGCCCCGCGGCGCAGACGTGGATTCTCAGTTCGATGAGTGTGGGCCTCGCCGCGGTCCTGCTGACGGCGGGCGCGCTCGCCGACGACTACGGCCGGCGCCGGGTGTTCCATTGGGGTGCCTGGCTTCTCGCACTGGGCGCGGTGGTCGGCGCGGTCAGTCAGGAACCCGTCCTGTTCATCGTCGGCCGTCTGATCCAGGGGGTGGCGGGCGCAGCGCTCATCGCGGCCAGCCTCGGCGCCGTCGCCCACGCCTTCGCCACCCCGGCGGCACGCGCGACGGCGAGCGGAATCTGGGGCGCGAGCGTTGGCGCGGGCATCGCGGTCGGACCCGTGCTCGCGGGACTCCTCGACCTCGCCGGATGGTGGCGCGGCCTGTACTGGGCACTCGCCGTCGCGTCGCTCGCGATCGGACAGGTCGCGACGCGCGCGCTGGCCGAGTCACGGTCCGCAGTCCCGAAGCGGATCGACGTCCCCGGAGCATTCACGCTCTGTGCGGCGATGGTGCTGATCCTCGTCGCACTCGTCGAGGGCAGGCAGGGCAACACTCCCGCCACCGTCCTCTGCGGTATCGGCGCCGCCGTGTTCACCCTCGCGTTCGTCGGCGTCGAGCGGCGGCGCCCGTTCCCGATGCTCGACCTCGCCTTGTTCCGACGACGCGACTTCCTCGCCGCCACCCTCGCGGCCCTCGCCACCGGGGCGGGCATCATCGGCCTGATGTCGTTCGCCTGCACGTTCCTCGTCAAGACGATGCACGTCAGCACGCTCGCCGCAGCCGGGGTGATCGCGCTGTGGTCCGGCACGAGCGTCGTGGCGTCACTGCTGGCGCGGAAACTCCCGGCGCGGCTCGCCGGGACCCCGCAACTCGTCATCGGACTCGCCGGCGTCGGCGTCGCCATGCTCACGATGACGGGCCTGTCCCCCGACTCGTCCCCGCTGCGACTCGTCCCGGGACTACTTCTCGCCGGCATCGCCAGCGGCCTGCTCAACGCCGGCCTCGGCCGCCAAGCCGTCGCCAGCGTCCCCGCCGACCAGGGCGGACTCGGCAGCGGCGCCAACAACACCGCCCGCTACCTCGGCTCCTCCATCGGCGTCACCGTCGTCAGCATCATCGCCCTCGACCCCGCAGGCACCATCGACGGCATGGTGACGGGCTGGAACCACGCCGCCGTCACCACCGGGCTGATCTCCCTCGTCGGCGCAGGAGTCGTCGCAGTTCTCGTGCGGGGAGATTCGATCAGACGTTGAAGCGGAACTCCACCACGTCGCCGTCGGCCATGGTGTAGTCCTTGCCCTCCATGCGGACCTTGCCTGCGGCCTTGGCGGCGGCCATGGATCCGGCGGCGACGAGGTCGTCGAAGGAAACGATCTCGGCCTTGATGAAGCCGCGTTCGAAGTCGGTGTGGATGACGCCGGCGGCCTGCGGGGCGGTGTCGCCCTTGTGGATGGTCCAGGCGCGGGATTCCTTGGGACCTGCGGTGAGGTAGGTCTGCAGGCCGAGGGTGTGGAAGCCGGTCCGGGCGAGGGCGTGCAGGCCGGGCTCGGACTGGCCGATGGAGTCGAGCATCTCCTGCCGGTCCTCTTCGTCCAGCTCGAGCAGTTCCTGCTCGACCTTGGCGTCGAGGAACACGGCGTCGGCGGGGGCGACGGAGGCGCGCAGTTCGGCGACCTTCGCTTCGTCGGTGAGCACGGCCTCGTCGGCGTTGAACACGTACAGGAACGGCTTGGTGGTGAGCAGGCTCAGTTCGCGCAGCAGCGCGAAGTCCAGCTTGTCCTTCGCACTGAACAGGGTCTTGCCCGAGTCGAGGACTTCCTGCGCCTTCAGCGCCTCCTCGTGGAGGGGCTTGAGCTCCTTGTTCTTCTTCGCTTCCTTCTCCAGCCGCGGCAGGGCCTTCTCCAGCGTCTGCATGTCGGCGATGACGAGCTCGGTCTCGATCACCTCGATGTCGGACGCCGGGTCGACGCGGCCGTCGACGTGCACGACGTCGTCGTCGTGGAACACGCGAACGACCTGGCAGATCGCGTCGGCCTCGCGGATGTTGGCGAGGAACTTGTTGCCGAGGCCGGCGCCCTCGGAGGCGCCCTTGACGATGCCGGCGATGTCGACGAACGACACCGTGGCGGGCAGGATGCGCTCGGAACCGAAGATCCGGGCGAGCTCGGACAGCCGCGGGTCGGGCAGTTCGACCAGGCCGACGTTGGGTTCGATGGTCGCGAACGGGTAGTTCGCGGCCAGCACGTCGTTGTTGGTCAGCGCGTTGAACAAGGTGGACTTGCCGACGTTGGGCAGTCCGACGATTCCGAGGGTAAGGCTCACGGTCGTTGGATTCTACGGCGTCGGCGCCGGATCAACGACCATCGCCCTCACCAGCTGTTGGTATTGCTGTTCGCGACGAGGGCGATGATCAGGATGGCGTACCCGATGACGAAGACGACGATCAGCGCCACCCAGATCCACAGGGCGATCTTGCCGAGCGACTTGGCGCGGTCGGACGCGTACTGCGCGCCCTGGTAGTCGCCCATCGCCCACTTCGGGTAGACGTCGTGGACGTGGTTGAACGCGGCGAACGCGAGCGGCCAGAAGAAGAGGACGGCGGCCACCGCCCACCCGGCGTTCGACGGCGGCAGCGGCGGCGGGCCGTACTGTCCCGGGTAGGGCTGCGACTGTGGCTGTTGCTGCTGCGTCGGGTACTGGTAGCCGTAGGCGCCCGTGTCGCCCGGCTTCGGCGGCACCGGGTTGCTCGGCGATTCCGGATTGTTCGGTGACTCCGACATGACATCCCCCTGTCGTGGCAGCTGACCTGATGCCTCCACTATCCCATCCTCCCCCCACGTGAGTGGGAAAGTGCGCCGGAGTACGCGTCGGCACTCACGTGAGGTTCTAGTCTCAGCACGTGACCCGATGGTTGATCGTCCTCGCGATATGGATCCTCGGCCTGGGCACTCTCGCCCTGACGTTCGCTGTGGCCACGGGATGGTGGTTCGCCGCCCTCATCCTTCTCGCGACGGCCGGCCTGGGCACGTGGGACCTGCTGCAACGGCGGCACAGCATTCTGCGGAACTACCCGGTGCTGGGGCATGCGCGGTTCCTGCTCGAGAAGATCCGCCCCGAGATCCAGCAGTACTTCATCGAATCATCCACGGATGGAACGCCCTTCGACCGCGACACCCGCGACCTCGTCTACGAGCGCGCCAAGGGCACGCTCGCCGAGGAGCCGTTCGGCACCGAACGGGACGTCCACGCCGTCGGCTACGAGTTCATGGTCCATTCACTGCGCGCCCGGATGGCCCCGCCGGAACCGCCGACCGTGCGCCTCGGCGGCCCCGACTGCGAACAGCCCTACGACATCGCGCTTCTCAACGTGTCCGCGATGAGCTTCGGCTCGCTCTCCGCCAACGCCATCGAAGCCCTCAACGCCGGGGCCGCGCGCGGCGGGTTCGCGCACGACACCGGCGAGGGCGCCATCAGCCCCTACCACCGCAAGCACGGCGGCGACCTGATCTGGGAGATCGCGTCCGGTTACTTCGGCTGCCGGACGGAGGACGGCCGGTTCGACCCCGCCAAGTTCGCCGAACACGCGGCACTCGACCAGGTGAAGGCGATTTCGATCAAACTGTCGCAGGGCGCGAAACCCGGGCTCGGCGGGGTGCTGCCCGGTGCGAAGGTGTCGCGGGAGATCGCCGAGACGCGCGGCGTGCCGGTCGGGAAGACGGTGATCTCCCCGCCCGCGCACACCGAGTTCTCCACCCCGAACGGGCTCATCGACTTCATCGTCACCCTGCGGAAGCTGTCCGGCGGCAAACCCGTCGGGTTCAAGTTGTGCGTCGGATCGCGCATCGAATTCCTCGCCATCTGCAAGGCGATGCTCGAACGCGACGTCACCCCGGACTTCGTCATCGTCGACGGCTCCGAGGGTGGAACCGGTGCGGGTCCAGTGGAATTCGAGGACAACATGGGCATGCCCCTCACCGAGGGGCTGATGCTGGTGCACAACGCGCTCACCGGCACCGGCCTGCGGAACCGCGTCAAGATCGGCGCGTCCGGGAAGGTCGCCAGCGCATCCGACATCGTCAAACGGATCATCCAGGGCGCCGACTTCACCCTGGCCGCCCGCGCGATGATGTTCGCCGTCGGGTGCATCCAGGCGCAGATGTGCCACACCAACCGCTGCCCTGTCGGGGTGACCACCCAGGACCCGGCGCGAACCCGCGCACTCGACGTCCCCGACAAGGCGGCCAGGGTGTTCCGGTTCCAGAAGTCGACGGTGGCAGGCGCCCAGCAGATGGTGGCGTCGATGGGCCTCGACAGCTTCGACCAACTGACACCGGCGATGCTCAACCGCCGGATCGACGGCGTCACCACCCGCACCTACGCGGAACTGTACGAGTGGCTGATGCCCGGCGAACTACTCGACGACCCCCCGTCGGATTGGCTCACCGACTGGATCGATGCCGACTCGTCTCGCTTCTGACGTCGTTTTTTCGTCGAACGGAACGTCGGAGCAATAGGGTGACGGGGGCCACAAAAGATGTGGCTCTTGTCGACGGCGTCGCCCCTGGCACACAATGACGACGGGGACGCCGGGAAGGAGTTCGCGATGGCCCTGAGAGCCGCCCCCGAATCCGAGGTCGAGTACCTGAAAACGGATCCGGATCTGCCGCCCGTCGGCGTCGTGGACCGCACCCCGATCTCACCGGCGGCGCGGATCACGTTCGCCGTCCTCGGCCTTCTAGGCGGCATCGCCTGGGTGATGATCGCGTTCGTCCGCGGCGAGAACATCAACGCCGTCTGGTTCGTGGTGGCCGCCGTCTGCACCTACCTGATCGCCTACCGCTTCTACGCGCGGCTGATCGAGCGCAAACTCGTCCAGCCCCGTGACGATCGGGCCACCCCCGCCGAGATCCTCGAAAACGGCAAGGACTACATGCCGACGGATCGGCGGGTGCTGTTCGGGCACCACTTCGCCGCCATCGCCGGCGCAGGCCCCCTCGTCGGCCCCGTCCTCGCCGCCCAGATGGGCTACCTTCCGGGCACGCTGTGGATCATCATCGGCGTCGTGTTCGCCGGCGCCGTCCAGGACTTCCTCGTCCTGTGGATCTCGACGAAACGCCGCGGCCGCAGCCTCGGCCAGATGGCCCGCGACGAACTCGGCGTCGTCGGCGGCATCGCCGCCATGATCGGCGTCTTCGTCATCATGATCATCCTCATCGCGGTGCTCGCCCTCGTCGTCGTCAACGCGCTCGCGGAAAGCCCGTGGGGTGTCTTCTCGATCGCCATGACCATCCCGATCGCCCTCTTCATGGGCGTCTACCTGCGGTACCTGCGCCCGGGCAAGGTCGCGGAGGTGTCGCTGATCGGCGTCGTGCTGCTGCTCCTCGCCATCGTGTCCGGCGGCTGGGTGGCCGACACCGGCTGGGGCGCCGACTGGTTCACGCTGTCGAAGGTGACCATCGCCTGGCTGATGATCGCCTACGGTTTCGCCGCTTCCGTCCTGCCCGTGTGGCTGCTGCTGGCCCCGCGCGACTATCTGTCGACGTTCATGAAGATCGGCACGATCCTCCTGCTGGCCATCGGCATTCTGATCGCGCAGCCCACCATCAAGATGCCCGACGTCACGACGTTCGCCATCCAGGGCAACGGCCCCGCCTTCGCGGGCTCACTGTTCCCCTTCCTGTTCATCACGATCGCGTGCGGCGCGCTGTCCGGCTTCCACGCCCTCATCTCTTCCGGCACGACGCCCAAACTGCTGGCGAAGGAAAAGCAGATGCGGCTGATCGGATACGGGGGCATGCTCACCGAGTCGTTCGTCGCGATCATGGCGCTCGTCACCGCGTGCATCATCGACCAGCACCTGTACTTCGCGCTCAATGCGCCGGCGACCCTCACCGGCGGAACCCCCGAGACGGCCGCGACGTATGTGAACAGCCTCGGCCTGTCCAGCCCGAACATCTCCGCGGACACCCTCGCGCAGGCCGCGGCGGGCGTCGACGAGGAGTCGATCATCTCGCGCACCGGCGGTGCCCCGACGCTCGCGTTCGGCATGTCGGAAGTGCTCAGCCAGTTCCTCGGCGGCGCAGCCCTCAAGTCGTTCTGGTACCACTTCGCGATCATGTTCGAGGCGCTGTTCATCCTCACCACCGTCGACGCCGGCACCCGAGTCGCCCGGTTCATGCTGTCGGACTCGCTCGGCAACTTCGGCGGAGCCGCCCGCAAGTTCAAGGATCCGTCGTGGCGCATCGGAGCCTGGGTGTGCTCGCTCGCCGTCGTCGGACTGTGGGGCGCCATCCTCCTGATGGGGGTCACCGACCCGCTCGGCGGAATCAACACCCTGTTCCCGCTGTTCGGCATCGCGAACCAGTTGCTCGCCGCGATAGCCCTGATGGTGGTCCTTGCCATCGTCATGAAGAAGGGCCTCTTCAAGTGGGCCTGGATTCCCGGTGTTCCCCTCGTCTGGGATCTGATCGTCACCATGACCGCGTCCTGGCAGAAGATCTTCTCCGGCAGCACCTCTGTCGGCTACTGGTCCCAGCACGCCGCGTTCAAGGAGGCGAAGGAAGCAGGCAAGACCAGTTTCGGATCCGCCAAGACCTCCGAGGCCATCGACGCCGTCATCCGCAACACGTTCATCCAGGGCACCCTGTCGATCGTGTTCGCCGGCCTCGTCCTCGTCGTCATGGCGGCCGGAGCGGTCGTGTGCGTCAAGGCGTTCCGGGCCGGCGGACTGCCGACCACCGAAGCACCCGAGGAGCCGTCGAAGATCTTCGCACCGGCCGGGTTCGTCCCCACCGCCGCCGAGAAGGACCTCGACAAGGAATGGAACGAACTCATTGCCTCGGGCGCGGTCCGCGCACCCGGCGCGGCACACACCCACACGGACAGGGCACATCATCATGATGAATAAGGTCGTCGGGGCCGTCCGGACCGCCTGGTGGTGGACGGGGGCGCTGATGGGCGACCACGACTACAGCAGGTACGTCGAGCACCTTCGCCGCCACCACCCGGACGCCGAGGTGCCGAGCGAGCGCGATTACTGGAAAGCGCGCTACGCGGACGCCGACGCCAACCCCGGCGCCCGCTGCTGCTGACCACACCGTGCCGTCCCGGCGTTCCCCAGTACTGTCAGTACTGATCGGCTGAGCAGACACGGCAGGGAGGACCATCTGTGACGGAGAAGGAAGCCACGGCACCGTCCGGGAGCACGATCACGAAACCGGACCGCGGGCACCTCATCGGGGTGGGTGCGATGTGGCTGGCCAAGTGGTCGCTGGTCCTCGTGGCAATCTCGCTGGGCGCGTTGCTGTTCGGATGGATCATCGAGAAGCTGTGGGTGATCGTCCTCCCCGTGCTGCTGGCGATCGTGGTGTGCACGGTGCTGTGGCCGCCGACGCGCGCGATGACGAAGCGGCGCATCCCCCCGGCGGCGGCCGCCGCGACGACGCTCGTCGTGTTCATCGCCGTCGTCGCCGGGATCATCGCCGGCATCGTGCCGTCCGTCGTCAGTCAGGCCCCCGAGCTGGCCAACAAGGCCACCCAGGGCATCAACCAGGTGCAGGACTGGTTGAAGGGTCCGCCGATCAACCTGCAGGACGACCAGATCGACCAGGGCATCCACACGATCATCGTGAAGGTCCAGGAGAGTGGAACGGTCATCGCGTCCGGGGTGTTCACCGGTGTCAGCACCGCCAGCTCGCTGCTGATCACGCTCGGCCTCGTGCTGGTGCTGTCGTTCTTCTTCATCAAGGACGGCCCCCGGTTCATCCCCTGGCTGCATTCCGTCAGCGGCGGCCGCGCGGGCCGTCACCTCGAAGTGGTGCTGGGCCGCATGTGGGACACGCTCGGTGGATTCATCCGCACCCAGGCTCTGGTCAGCCTCATCGACGCCGTCTTCATCGGGGCCGGACTGGTGATTCTCGGTGTGCCACTCGCACCGGTCCTCGCGATCCTGACGTTCATCGGTGGCTTCATCCCGATCGTCGGTGCGTTCGTCGCCGGCGCACTCGCCGTGCTGGTCGCACTGGTCGCCAACGGTCTCACCACCGCGGTGATCGTGCTGATCATCATCATCGTGGTGCAGCAGATCGAGGGCAACGTGCTGCAGCCCGTTCTCCAGAGCAAGAGCATGAAACTGCACGCCGTCGTGGTCCTCCTCGCCGTCACCGCCGGTGGCTCCGTGTTCGGAATCGTCGGCGCCTTCCTCGCGGTGCCCGCCGCCGCCGTCGCCGCCGTGGTGGTGCGCTACATCGGCGAGCAGATCGACGAGCACAGCGCCGAGAGCAACATCCCCGACGCCGTCGCCGCGAACGAAGACCTCGACGACGCCGAACGGGAGGGTGTCACCGTCGACGAGACCGCCGTCGCGTCGAAGCCGGACTGACCGGCGGTCAGCCGGCCACCACCTCCACGGTCGAGCCGGTGCGTCCGCGGATCACGTGCAGCCTGCTCGGGATTCGCTGACGCATCTCGTCGACGTGACTGACGACCCCCACCACCCGGCCGCCGTCACGCAGCTCGTCGAGAACACCCATCACCAAGTCGAGGGTGTCCGCGTCGAGGGTGCCGAATCCCTCGTCGATGAACATCGTGTCGAGCACGACGCCACCCGACTCGGCCGCCACCACATCGGCGAGACCGAGCGCCAGTGACAGCGACGCCAGGAACGACTCGCCACCGGACAGGGTCTTGGCCGAACGCACCACCCCGGTGTAGTCGTCGCGGATATCCAGCCCCAGGCCGCCGCGGCGGCCTCGCGGGCCGGCCTCGTCGCTGTGGACGAACTCGTAGCGCCCGGCCGACATGCGGCCGAGCCGCACGGACGCCGACACCGCGACCTCTTCCAGCCGGGCCGCGAGCACATACGACCGCAGCGACATCTTCCTCGCGTTCTGGCCGCGGCCCGCGATCACCTCGGCGAGCGCGGCCAACTCCTCGTGCGCGGCCTGCATCGGGGCAATCGTCTCGGCGGTCTTGTCGAGCTGACCGACGTACCGTTCCAGATCGAGGAGTCGGCGCTCGGCGTCGGACGCCGCCGCGACGGCGACGTCCACGACCTCCGCCGCCGCGTCGTGCGCGTGCCGGACGGCCGTCAAATCCACGGGTTCCGCGTCGGCGACAGCGGCGACCTCGGGATCGTCGAGCACTCTGCGTGCCCCCACCTCGGCGTCCCGCGCCGCCGTGAGGGCGGCCTCGATCTCATTCCGGCGGGCGGCCGTCCGGACGGCGGCCACGGCGTCGCCGATGCCGCCGAAACCGGCGTCCCCGGCGAGCGCCTCGGCCTTGGCCGCGAGTTCACGGGCCGCCGACTCTGCACCGGCGCCTGCGTCCCGCGCGTCCAGCAGTTCCGATGCCGCCTCGGCGAGCGCGTCGAGTCGCGCGCGACGATCCTCGACGCTCGGGTCGTCGCCCGCCGCCTGACTCACCCGGGCCCGGATCTCCCCGAGTTGCGTCGTGCTCGCCGCGATCCGCTCGGCCACCGTGGCGGCGTCGGCGCCGACGTCCCGCGACCGTTCCTGCAGCCGGCTCTCGCGGTCCCGCAGTTCGGTGAGGATCGCGGACCGGCGCTCCACCTGATCCCCGAGCGCAGTCGCCGCCCCCACCGCCGACTCCGCGGCGGAGAGTGCCTGCGCGAGTTCGTCCGCGTCACCGTCACCGCCGCGCTGCACGAGCACGTCGATCGCGCGCTCGGCCGCGCCGAGTTTCTCGGTCGCGGTCGTCAGCGCCGCAGCGGCTTTCTGCTCCGCCGCGCGTGCCTGGTCCTCGCCGGCCTTCGTGACCGACAGCTCGGACGGTTCCGCGGGCCGCGGGTGCTCGGGTGAACCACACACCTGGCAGGGAACACCGTCCTCGAGCGTGCCCGCCAGTTCGGCGGCCATGCCCGTAATCCGGCGTTGCATCAGGTCGAGCCAGTGTTCCCGCGCGTCCTGGTGCTGCTCCCGGGCCTCGTGCACCGCGCGTTCGAGCCGATCCCGCTCGACGCGGCGGGTGCGCAGATCCGCCGCCGCGGAGGCCGCGTCGGCTGCCCGGTCCCGGGTGTCGACGAGGCCGGGCAGCGCGGCGCGGGCCTTCTCCGCCGAGTCGAGCGCCTTCTCCGCTTCCCGCAGGGCGAGTGGTAGTTGTTTCCGCTCCCGGGACAGCGCGTCACCGGCCTCGGTGAGTTCGACCTGCCGCGCACGCAGCCGCCCCACCTCGACGGTGAGCCGGTCGGCGGCAACGGATTCGGCGAGTGCCCCGTCGAGCCGCACGATCTCGTCACGCCAGGTGCGGATTCCGGCCCGGATGTGCTCGCGTTCGTCGACGGTCGGCGGCCAGGACAACTCCGCAACGAGGTCGGCGCCGCCCACGCTCGCGCGCAGTCGGTCGGTGATCGCCCCGACGTTCCGCGCTGCGGCCGCGGCTTTGGCCCGGGCGGCGTCGGCGTCGCGCGCCACCGTCGCGACCGGTTCTGCCCGGCGCGCATCGGCCAGTTCGGCGACGAGGACGGCCCGCTGGTCGGCACCCGCTGCGTGGGTGTCGAGTTCCGTCTGGGCTCGCCGCCGGCGGGTCTGCAGTTCGAGGACGCGGCGCGCCTCCGTGAGCGCATCACGGGCCACCGTCGCCCGGCCCTTCGCTTTGTGCAGGTCGTCCGCTGCCAGGTCGCGGGTTGCGCGCGCCTCGTCCTCGAGCTTGTGGGCCCAGGTCACCGGATCGGCGTCGGCGCCGCCCTCGATACCGGCGGCGGTCGCGACTCTCGCGAGCAGCAGGTCGACGGACCGCTGGTGCTCGTCGAGTTCGTGGGCGCTGGTGCGCCTGCGGTCGAGGAACCACTCTTCCACCGTCTCGAATCGCGTGGTGTCGAACAGCCGCTCCAGCAGCTGGCCGCGCTCCTCGGTGTCGGCGCGCAGGAACTTCGCGAACTCGCCCTGCGGCAGCAGCACCACCTGGAAGAACTGGTCGGCGCTCATGCCCATCAGCCGCCCGACCTCGTCGGCGATGTCGGGGATCCGGGACAGGTTCTCGCCGTGACCGTCGAGCCAGGTCAGCGTGGCCTTCGCGTTCTCCTTGATCGTCCCCGACCCGCGACGCTTGGGCCGCTCGAACTCCGGGCTGCGGACGAGCCGCAGATGCCGGCCGGCGATCGTCGCCTCGAGTGTCACCGTCGGAACGGATCCGGCGGGAGCGTGGTCGGACAGGAGGCGCTTGCCGTCCTTCCGCACCCCGGGCACGGTGCCGTACAGCGCGAACGCCACCGCGTCGAGGACCGTCGTCTTGCCGGCCCCGGTATGACCGTGGAGCAGAAACAGCCCGTCCGCACCGAGCCGGTCGAAGTCGACTTCCACGGATCCTGCGAACGGCCCGAAGGCTTCGACCTCCAGTCGATGCAGCCTCATGCCGTCTGTTCCAGCGCGACGACCTCGGCGGTGTCTTCGCCGGCCCGGTCGGCGTAACCGAGGGCGGCCTCGACCAGCCGGATCTCGCTCGTCGACGGTGCGCTGCGCAGATCGGTGAGGAAGCTGCGGGTGATCTGCAGATCACTGCGTCCGTGCACCTTGTCGCGGTAGCGCAGATCGTCGGCGCCGTCCGGGCGCTGCCACTCGAGGTGGACGGCGAACGGGAACCGGGTCTGCAGCGCGCGCATGGCGTCGACCGGACGTTCCGGGTCGGTGAGCACCGCCGACACGTAGCAGTCCTCGGCGTCGCGGTACGCGTCGTCCTCGAGCAACTGCCGCACCGTCCCGGTCAGCTGCTTCAGACCGCGGACCACCGGCAGATCGACCCGCTCGACGGAGTGCAGTCCGTCGGCGTCGAGGTCCACGAGGAAAACGGCCTTGCCGTGGGTGCGCTCACCGAACGAGTACGGCAGCGGCGAACCCGAGTACCGGATGTTCTCGGTGAGGGTCTGCGGCGAGTGGAGGTGGCCGAGCGCGACGTAGTCGACCCCGCCGAAAGCGGACGCCGACACGGTCTCGACGCCGCCGACGGAAATCGACCGCTCCGACCCGGTGGCCTCCGCCCCGACCACGAACGCGTGGGCCAGCACCACCGACCGGGTGCGCGGCGCGTTTTCACGGCGCACGTCCAGGTCGGTGCGGACACGGCCCATCGCGGCGTCGAGGATCTCGGCGTGCGACCGGGCGTCAGGCACGTCGAGTTGCGCGCGGGTGATCTCGGGCTCGAGATACGGGATGCCGTAGAACGCGACGGGTCCGTGCGCGTCCTCGAGCACGACGGGCGCGCTGATCCCGGAGACCGTCGTCATGAGGTGCAGCCCACCCGCGCGGGAGAACGCGGCACCCGCGCCGAGCCGTGCTGCGGAATCGTGGTTGCCGGACGTGGCGACGATGACCGCGCCCGCGTCCCGGATGGCTTCGAATCCGCGGTTGCACACGGTGACGGCGTCCGCGCTGGGAATCGACCGGTCGTACACGTCGCCGGGAACGACGACGACGTCCACACCGTGCTCGGCGACGAGAGCGGCGATCGCATCGAGCACACGGGCCTGGTCGGTGAGCAGGTCCACCCCGTGGAACGTGCGTCCGATGTGCCAGTCCGAAGTGTGCAGGATCCTCATGTCCCGAGACCGTAGAGCACGGTGCCGACAACCTCGAACACCTCGCCCGCGTGGCGTCCGGCCGAATGGGCTGTCGGTGGGCGGGTGCACCATGAGCCACATCGCCACATCGAGTCCCGGGTCACAGGCACCGCCCGCAAGCTCCACGACCTCGACGTGTTCGACGACGACCTCACCGAGGTCAGCGCGGTCGATTCGTGGTCGCGATGCACAAATCTCGAGGATCTCTCGGGCTCCACCGGTCACGCCAACGGAGCTACTCGACAAGTTGCCGCTACTGTCGTTGTGTGTCTGCAACCCAACGTGCTCGCTCTGGGGTGCCGCTCGACAGGCGGTCGATTGTCCC
The DNA here is from genome assembly GCF_019378875.1 of Rhodococcus sp. USK10. Taxonomy (NCBI): domain Bacteria; kingdom Bacillati; phylum Actinomycetota; class Actinomycetes; order Mycobacteriales; family Nocardiaceae; genus Rhodococcus; species Rhodococcus sp. USK10. Next base: position 7,128,472 of record NZ_CP076048.1, on the reverse strand, counting down.
TACGGTCCCCGGTCTCCCCTGGTGGGGTGTCATTCTCCTGGCCGTCGGAGTCAGTTTTGTCGGATTCGCTGTCGATGCGGCTCGTGGCACCGAACTCACGGCGGCGTTCTCCACCTTCTACTTCCTCGGCTGTGTCCTCGCCGTGGCGGCTGCCGGCAACCGGGCGCTGTTCACCGCGATCGTCCAGCCGCCGCTGATCCTGTTCGTGGCGGTGCCGCTCGGGCAGAGCCTGATCGCGGAGGAGAACAGCACCGCACTGAAAGACCTGGCGATCAACGTCGCGTATCCGCTGGTCAACCGATTCCCGGTGATGCTCGCCGCCACGGTGGTGACGCTGCTGATCGGTGGGCTCCGTCTCTTCCTGCTGCAACAGCGCAAGACCGGTCCCGCCCGGACCTCGGAGCGTCGACGTGCGCAGAAGGAGCAGCGGACGCCGCGCGCCGCCCGCCCCCGGCGCACCGCCGAAGGGTCGGAGCAGTCCCCGCCGCCGCGTCGGGCGCGGGACAGAGACAGGGACACCGCGAGGGACGCTGCACGGGAGCACCCCCGGTCGTCGCGACGGGCAGCCACACCGCCGCCCCGCCGCTCGTCCTCGTCGGGCGGGCGCACGGCTCCCCCACCACCGATGGTCGACCGGGCAGCGCAGGCGCCCCGTTCGGCAAAGCCGCGGACCACGCAGGCGCCGCGATCGGTACCGCCGCGGACCATGCCGCGGCCCGACAACGACGTGCCTGCCCACCCCATTCCGCAGGTGCGTTACCGCGACCGGTACGAGCCGCCGTTCGAGTCGGAGCAGCCCCGCTAGAGCGAGGACGGCGCCGGGAGCGGGCCGATCAGGTCCGCGCGGCGCGAAGCTCGCGCGGCAGTGCGAACACCAGCGTCTCGTTGGCCGTGGTGACCGACTGGACGTCGTGGAATCCGTGCTCGTCGAGCAGATCGATCACACCCCGCACCAGGATTTCCGGCACGGACGCGCCCGACGTGATCCCCACGGTCCGGACGCCGTCGAGCCAGGCCGGATCCACTTCGCGGGCGTAATCGACCAGGTAGGACGCCTTCGCGCCCGCACCCAGCGCGACCTCGACGAGGCGAACCGAGTTGGAGGAGTTGCGGGATCCGACGACGATGACGAGATCGCATTCGGGGGCCATCGCTTTGACCGCCACCTGACGGTTCTGGGTGGCGTAGCAGATGTCGTCGCTCGGCGGGTCCTGCAGACTCGGGAAACGCTCCCGCAGGCGCGCGACGGTCTGCATCGTCTCGTCGACGCTCAGCGTGGTCTGCGACAACCAGATGACCTTCGATTCGTCGCGGACCGTCACGGCGTCGACGGAATCGGGGCCGTCCACGAGTTGCACGTGATCGGGGGCCTCGCCGGCCGTGCCCTCCACTTCCTCGTGGCCCTCGTGGCCGATGAGGAGGATGTCGAAGTCGTCGCGGGCGAATCGCTTGGCTTCCTGGTGGACCTTCGTGACCAGCGGGCACGTAGCGTCGATGGTGCGCAGATTGCGTGCGGCGGCCGATTCGTGGACCGCCGGTGACACGCCGTGGGCGGAGAACACGAGCAGCGCACCCTCCGGAACCTCATCGGTCTCGTCGACGAAGACCACACCCTGATCGCTGAGCGTCTCGACGACGTGCCGGTTGTGGACGATCTCCTTGCGCACGTAGATGGGGGCGCCGTGCTTCTCGAGCGCCTTCTCCACCGTCTCGACGGCGCGGTCCACGCCGGCGCAGTAGCCGCGGGGCTCTGCGAGCAGTACGCGCTTCCCGCCGTCGGCACGCGACGCTCCCGAATCTGCAGAACGTGTGATACCCACATTGAGTGGAACAGCCGAAGACATGGCTCCAGACTACGGGTCACCCCGGACGGACGACACTTTCGCGGGGCCTCGGCGGGGTAGTGTGCGCATCGTCGCACCCAAGTCGTCGACGCTGTGGGCACGTCGGCTACCCAAACGTGCCGTTGTCAGGCAGGCTGTGGGAATGATTCGTCCCCCGTTCGTGGCGCGTGTCGCCGCTGGAATCGCCGTGACGGCCGTCGAAGAGGCCAGGAAACTGCCGACCACCGCGGCGACCCTGCCCATGACCGCGGTCAGTCAGGTGCTGCAGACCACCATGCGCGTGCAGCAGTCCATGACGGCGCTGGCCATCAAGGGCGACCAGGCCTTCGCACTCATCAACTGGACCCACGACGACGAGCAGCCCGCGTGGGCCGTCTTCGACGAGGACACCGATCCGGCGCCCGGCGTCGACGGTGCCACCGAGGAGCGGTCAGCCGGACCCGGCCGGTTCGCGCTGTACTCGCTGAGCCCGCAGGACGAGAGAACACCCGAGAAGATCTCGGCCCCGAAGGTCACACCCGCCGCCACCAACGGCGCCGCCACCACGAAAACGGCGAGCAAGAAGCCGGCCACCGCCCGGCCTGCCGTGGCCGAACCCGAGATCGCCGTCGTCCTCGACTACGGCACGCTGACCCTCGCCCAGTTGCGGGCGCGTCTGCGCACCCTGTCAGTCGGGGACCTGACGACGCTGCTGGACTACGAGAACGCGACCCTGGCCCGCGCGCCGTTCCAGACCATGCTGACCAACCGCATCACCACCGCCAAGGCCAAGTGACCTCCGCACAGCCCCGCGCAGCCAGTACCGGACCGAGTACCGCCGAGCAGCCGTGGCCGGTCCGCACCGTGTCGGCCAAGGTCGCACAGTGGATCGACCGGCTCGGGAGTGTCTGGGTGGAGGGACAGATCACCCAGATCAACGCGCGTCCGGGCACCCGGACGGCGTTTCTGGTGTTACGTGATCCCTCCGTCGACATGTCGCTGTCGGTGACCTGCTCCCCGCAGTTGCTGCAGAGCTCGCCCGTCCCGCTCACCGAGGGCAGCCGGGTGGTGATGTTCGGCAAGTTGTCGTTCTACACGGGCCGCGGTTCGGTCTCGTTGCGGGTCACGGAGATCCGTGCGATCGGGATCGGCGAACTCCTGGCCAGGATCGAGCGGTTGCGCGCGCTGCTGGCCGCCGAGGGCCTGTTCGACCCGCGGCTGAAGCGTCCGCTGCCGTTCCTGCCCGGCACCATCGGGTTGATCACGGGACGCGCCAGCGCCGCCGAGCACGACGTCCTCAGCGTGGCGCAGCGCCGCTGGCCCGCCGTGCGCTTCGAGGTGCGCAACACTCCGGTGCAGGGCGCGACCGCCGTCCCGCTGATCCTCGACGCGTTGAAGGAACTGGACGCCGACCCGCACGTCGACGTGATCATCCTCGCGCGCGGCGGCGGCAGCGTGGAGGATCTGCTGCCGTTCTCGGACGAGACGCTGTGCCGGGCGATCGTCGCGTGCCGCACCCCAGTGGTCAGCGCCATCGGCCACGAACCGGACAGTCCGCTCAGCGACCACGTCGCCGACCTGCGGGCCGCGACACCGACGGACGCCGCCAAGCGGGTCGTGCCGGATGCCGTCGCCGAGCAGGCACTCGTCGGCGAACTGCGGTCGCGGAGCGCGGCCGCCCTGCGCAACTGGGTGCAGCGCGAGTCGCACCTGATCTCCCAGCTGCGCAGCAGGCCGGTCCTCGCGGACCCGTTGCGCGCACTCGACGACCGGTCGGACGAGGTCGAGCGGCTGCGGGAGGCCGGGCGACGCGACATCAGCCGGGCGATCGCCGCGGAGAGCACCACGATCGAGCACCTGCGGGCACGGCTGACGACCCTCGGCCCCGCCGCGACCCTGGCCCGCGGCTACTCCGTGGTCCAGCGGATCGTGCCGGACGGCGACCCGGAGGTTCTGCGTTCGGTCGACGACGCCCCGCCGGGCACTCAGATTCGCGTTCGAGTCGCCGACGGCGCAATCCGCGCCGCGGTGATGGGAAAGGACAAGTAGGAACATGAGCAACCCCACCGGAAACGACGCCGACATCGCGGAGCTCGGGTACGAGGCAGCGCGCGACGAACTCGTCGACGTGGTCAAGGTGCTCGAACAAGGTGGCCTCGACCTCGACGCGTCACTCGCGCTGTGGGAGCGCGGCGAGGCGCTGGCCAAACGCTGCGAGGAGCACCTCGCGGGGGCCCGCAAGCGCGTGGAGACGGCCCTCGCCCAGGCCGAGGACGAGGGCTGATCCGCGCCCCCGTCGTCAGGCGGCGAGGATCGGGGCGTCGGCCGCCGCGGTGGTGAGCTGCTCGAACGCCTCGGGTGATGCGCTGCCCGTGACGAGCAGCCGGACGTCGCCGAAGTCGGACACCCAGATCGGTTCGACACCCTCCCCGCCGTACACGATCCAGCTGTGACCTGCGACGTCCTCGGTGCCCGTCGCCGTGCGCGGACCACCCGCGACGAACGGCACCAGCACCGTCTCGACGGCGTTGCTCTGCGTCAGCTGGATGTAGCGGCCGGCCTCGGTGATGAATCCGACGGTGCTCGAATCGCCGCCGCCGTCGCCGCTGACGATGCTGCGGCTGCCCGAGTTGGGCGTCCAGCCCTCCGGCGTCTCCGGCTTGCGCACCGGGAACGGCAGGTCCTGCGCGTCGTACTTCAGCGCCGCGTCCACGTCGAAGCTGGGAATCGGGCCGCTCGTGGGTCCGCCCGGGCTGAACGTGCACTGGCTGGCGATACCCGCGATCAGCACACAGAACAGGACAAGGGGTACGAGCGACCACACCATGTCGCGGTTGTTGTGCAGGATGCGGGGTTTATCAGATGCCACGCCCACCAGTATCCAGGGTCGGTCCCGGAACAACGATTCTCGGTCCCGTGATTCGCGCCCCAGCAGCGCACGTCACACATCTTTCTGGGAGAATCAGCTGCGAGATCCACTCGACAATCGGCGGCCGACGGCCACCGACACAGCGTCGACGTACAACGTCGACCGTGACTGCACCAGGAGGCACTGCCCATGACGGCTAGCACCACTTCGAGTCGCCGCGAGGCCCCGGACCGAAATCTTGCTCTGGAATTGGTCCGAGTCACCGAGGCTGGTGCGATGGCTGCCGGTCGCTGGGTCGGACGTGGCGACAAGGAGGGTGGCGACGGCGCCGCCGTCGACGCCATGCGCCAGCTCGTGAGCTCGGTCTCGATGCGCGGCGTCGTCGTCATCGGCGAGGGCGAGAAGGACGAAGCCCCGATGCTGTTCAACGGCGAAGAGGTCGGCAACGGCGACGGACCGGACTGCGACTTCGCCGTCGACCCGGTGGACGGCACCACCCTGATGTCCAAGGGCATGCCGAACGCGATCTCCGTTCTCGCGGTCGCCGAGCGCGGCGCGATGTTCGACCCGTCCGCCGTGTTCTACATGGAGAAGATCGCCGTCGGACCCGACGCAGCCGATGTCATCGACATCACAGCGCCCGTCGCCGAGAACATCAAGCGGGTCGCGAAGGTCCGCAAGGCGTCGCCCTCCGACGTCACGGTCTGCATCCTCGACCGTCCCCGGCACGCCCGGCTGATCGAAGAGGTCCGGGACACCGGGGCCCGGATCCGCCTCATCTCCGACGGCGACGTCGCGGGTGCGATCGCCGCCGCACGTCCGGAGTCGGGCACCGACATCCTGCTCGGCACCGGTGGCACGCCCGAGGGCATCATCGCCGCCGCCGCCATGCGCTGTATGGGTGGTTCGTTGCAGGGCCGGCTGGCCCCGACCGACGACGCGGAACGCCAGAAGGCCATCGACGCAGGCCACGACCTGGACCGCGTGCTGACCACCGAGGATCTCGTGTCCGGTGAGAACGTCTTCTTCTGCGCCACCGGTGTCACGGACGGCGACCTGCTGCGCGGTGTCCGCTACTACGGTGGCGGCGCCTCGACGCAGTCGATCGTGATGCGGTCGAAGTCGGGCACCGTCCGCATGATCGACGCGTACCACCGTCTGGAGAAGCTGCGCGAGTACTCGTCCGTGGACTTCACGGGCGAGGACGGCGCCGTCCCGCCGACGTTCTAGGCCCTTCGGGCTCGTGCGCCTTTCCGGTGGCCGCAGCAACCGGAAAGGCGCACGGGGAGCACCCCCACGACGCGCTCGAAAGTGGCATGTTTGACGCATGACCGAGAGCAACGAGCAGCAGTACCGGATCGAACACGACACCATGGGCGAGGTGCGGGTGCCCGTGGATGCGCTGTGGCGCGCGCAAACTCAGCGCGCCGTCGAGAACTTCCCGATCAGCGGTCGAGGTCTCGAGCGCACCCAGATACGCGCGATGGGTCTGCTGAAGGCAGCCTGCGCGCAGGTCAACAAGGATCTCGGCCTCCTCGACGCCGAGAAGGCGGACGCCATCATCGCCGCGGCGGGCGAGATCGCCGAGGGCAAGCACGACGACCAGTTCCCCATCGACGTCTTCCAGACCGGTTCGGGCACCAGTTCCAACATGAACGCCAACGAGGTGATCGCGTCGATCGCCGCGGCGAACGGTGTGGTCGTCCACCCCAACGACGACGTGAACATGTCGCAGTCGTCCAACGACACCTTCCCCACCGCGACGCACGTCGCGGCGACCGAGTCTGCGGTGAAGGACCTGCTGCCCGCTCTCGACCACCTGCGCCTGGCCCTGCTCGACAAGTCCACCGAGTGGAAGACCGTCGTGAAGTCGGGCCGCACCCACCTCATGGACGCCGTCCCGGTGACCCTCGGTCAGGAGTTCGGCGGGTACGCCCGTCAGATGGAGGCGGGGATGGAGCGGGTGGTGGCCGTTCTTCCGCGGCTCGGTGAGCTGCCCATCGGCGGCACCGCGGTCGGGACGGGACTCAACGCCCCCGACGGATTCGGCCCGAAGGTCGTCGCCGAACTGGTCAAGGCGACGGGTGTCGACGCCCTGACGCCGGCGAAGAACAGCTTCGAGGCGCAGGCGGCGCGTGACGGTCTGGTGGAGGCGTCCGGCGCGCTGCGAACGATCGCGGTGTCCCTGACCAAGATCGCCAACGACATCCGCTGGATGGGGTCGGGTCCGCTCACCGGTCTCGGCGAGATCCGTCTCCCCGACCTGCAGCCCGGCAGTTCGATCATGCCCGGCAAGGTCAATCCGGTTCTCCCGGAGGCCGCCACCCAGGTCGCCGCACAGGTGGTCGGTAACGACGCCGCGGTCGCCTGGGGCGGTGCGGCGGGTGCCTTCGAGCTCAACGTGTACATCCCGATGATGGCGCGAAACCTGCTCGAATCGCTGACGTTGCTGGCCAACGTGTCGCGGCTGTTCGCCGACCGGTGCGTGGTGGGGCTCGTCGCGAACATCGAGCATCTCAAGACGCTCGCGGAGTCGTCGCCGTCCATCGTGACGCCGCTGAACTCCGCGATCGGGTACGAAGAGGCCGCGGCGGTCGCGAAGCAGGCGCTGAAGGAGAAGACGACCATCCGCGAGACCGTCGTCGACCGCGGTCTGATCGACGACAAGCTGACCGAGGAAGAACTCGACAAGCGTCTCGACGTGCTGGCGATGGCGAAGGTGAAGGACTGACCCTGCCGACGAAAGAGGGCCCGCACTCGGTTCGAGTGCGGGCCCTCTCGCGTCGAAGTCCTACAGCAGCGCGGACAGTTCGTCGCGGGCCTTCTCGCCCTCGGCGCCGAGGTCGGTGCGTCCGGCGATGTTCCACGAACGGAGCAGCGGAGCGAACACCTTCTCCCCCTGCTGGGCGGGGTCGTAGATGCCGGCCTCCGCGAGCACCGCGGTGCTGTCGGTTCCGCCGGGCAGTGCCACGCTCGGCACGTCGAACGCGGCGATCCGCGAGGCGATGGCACGCATCGTCTGGTCGGGCACCAACTCGAACGCCGCCTCGACGATGTTCCGGTAGAAGAGCGACTGCAGTTCGTCGTCGGCGGCCAGCCGCTCGGCGATGACGGCCACCAGCGCGTCCTCACCGAGTGCGGCCGTGTTGTGATGACGCACGGCCGCGGCCTTCTCCTCGAGCGCGGAGTTCGCGAGCATCTCGATCAGATGCATCGGCGGCATCGCGTAACCGCGGACCATCTCGTCCATCCGGGCGCGCTCGAGGGCGACGGGATCGACGGCACGCGTCACCATCAGGTAGTTGCGGAGCACGATGGAGTGCCGGTTCTCCTCGGCGGTCCAGCGGCCGACCCAGCGCCACCACGGGCCCACGAGGGCGAGGTGCTTGGCGATCTCGCGGTGGTACGCGGGCACGTTGTCGGCCACCAGCACGCCCACCGTCAGCGCGAGCGCCTCGACGTCGCTCAGGGTCGACTGATCTGCCGACCAATCCGTTCCACCCATGAACGCGAAGTTCTTGCCCTGGTCCCAGGGAACCAGATCGTGCGGCTGCCAGCCGTCCGCCTCGGCGATGTGGCGTGTGAGGTTTTCGTCCACCACCGGGGCCAGCTCACTGAGCAGCTGCGAGTCGTCTTTTTCAATCGGCATCCGCACACCGTAGCGTCCGCGACTCGGAGCCGGGTCGACCACCGGTGGATTCGACGTGAACAACACCGGCGTTGTGACGAAAACAGGCAGGTCATGGGCTTGCAGTCGTTAGGCTGACAGTTCACAGCTGCCCCGGGCCCGAGCAGAGGATCACCAATGCGCAGACTTCGGAACCTGACGATACTTCTCTCGGCGCTCGCCCTCGGCGGGTCACTCGTGACCGGGTGCGGCTCCGACACGGACGACGCCGGGTCCGCCGACTCGTCCGGTGCGAGTCCCACCTCGGAGTCCTCCGGGCCGCCCAACCCGGCCGCCGTCGCGGGCGTCGACATTCCCGACGGCCAGATCGACGACGCCGTGGGCCGCCTCGACGACCTGGCGAACGAGTTGATGGAGAGCTCCGGACTGCCGGGCATGGCGGTCGCCGTCGTCCACGGCGGGCAGACCGTCTACGCGAAGGGATTCGGTGTGCGTGAGGCGGGCACGGATCAGAAGGTGGACGCCGACACCGTGTTCCAGCTGGCGTCGATGTCGAAGCCGGTGGGGTCGACGGTGGTGGCCCGTCAGGTCGATGCCGGCGTCATCGGCTGGGACACTCCTGTGGTGTCCAAGCTGCCCGGTTTCGCCCTCGCCGACCCGTGGGTCACCGAGCACGTCACGGTGGGCGATCTGTACTCACACCGGTCGGGATTGCCCGATCACGCCGGCGACCACCTCGAGGACCTGGGGTACAACCAGCAGCAGGTGCTCGACAAACTCCGGCTCGACCCGCTGAACCCGTTCCGGATCACCTACGAGTACACCAACTTCGGCCTCACCGCGGCAGCCGAGGCCGTCGCGGCGGCATCGGGGACGGATTGGGCGACGCTCTCCGAGCAGGCGATCTACGGGCCGCTGGGGATGTCGTCCACGAGTTCGCGGTTCGCCGACTACGAGACCCGCAGCGACCGCGCCGTCGCGCACCAACTCGTCGACGGCAAGTACGTCGCCGATGCGGTACGCAACCCCGACGCGCAGTCCCCCGCCGGTGGGGTGAGCTCGTCCGTCAACGACATGGGCAAATGGCTGGCAATGCTGCTGGCCGACGGGACGTTCGAGGGCAAGGAGATCGTCTCCCCCGAGGCGCTGCAACCGGCGGTCAGTCCTCAGATCGTGTCCAGCCCACCGCGTTCGATGGACAGCCGTCCGGGGTCGTACGGTTACGGGTTCAACGTCTCGACCACCCCGGCAGGCCGGGTCTCCCTCAGCCACTCCGGCGCGTTCCAGCTCGGGGTGGCGACGAACTTCGTCGCGATACCGTCCGCCGACGTCGCGATCGTCGCCCTCACCAACGGCTCGCCCGTCGGAATTCCCGAAACCCTCACCGCCGAGTTCGCCGACCTCGTCCAGTTCGGGGAAATCCGCGAGGACTGGAGATCGTTGTACCGGCAGGCCATCTCGCCGATGTCCGACCCCGAGGGCAGTCTCGTCGGCCAGACGGCCCCCGCGAACGCGGCACCAGCGCAGCCGCTCCCGACCTATGCGGGCACGTACAACAACGCGTACTGGGGCCCCGCGGTCGTCACCGAGAGCAACGGCGCGCTCACGCTCGGGCTCGGGCCCGCCGGGCAGACGTACCCCCTGACACATTGGGACGGCGACACCTTCACGTTCACGCTCAGCGGGGAGAACGCTCCGCCCGGAACCATTTCCAAGGCCACGTTCGCCGGCAACGACGTCACACTCGAGTACTACGACACCGAAGACAACGGGACATTCGTCCGCTGAGCCGACACAATCGACGGGGAGAAGATCATGAGCACCAACTCGCATGCACCGACGGGAACCGATCGCACGGAGACTGCGAATGTCCGGGTGGTCCGGGCATTCCTGGACGCCCTCGTCGCCGGCGACCCGGACGCCGCGCAACAGTATCTCCACGACGACATCGTGTGGCACAACGTGTCGCTGCCGAAGATCCGCGGCATCGGCGCCGTCATGCGGATCTTCCGCGGAATGAGCCGTCCCGGTTTCGGATTCGACGTGCGCCTGCACCACATCGCCGACGACGGAACGGCCGTGCTGACCGAACGTACCGACGTCCTGATCTACAAGCGGCTGCGCAGCGAATTCTGGGTGTGCGGCACGTTCGAGATGAGGGACGGCAAGATCGCCGTCTGGCGCGACTACTTCAGCAACCGGGATGTCCTCTGGGGCACCCCTCAAAGGCATCGTGCGCGCGTTCTGACGTGTCCGACCGATGTCACCTCGGTCCGATCGGATCGGGGTGACATCGGGCGGATCACGCTGCGGGGCAGGCGCCTACGGCGTCGGCCCGAACTCCTCCAGCATCTCCGTCACCAGCGCCGCGATCGGCGAACGCTCACTGCGCGTCAACGTGATGTGCGCGAACAGCGGATGCCCCTTGAGCTTCTCGATCACCGCGGCCACGCCGTCATGACGTCCGACCCTCAGGTTGTCGCGCTGTGCGACGTCGTGAGTGAGGATCACCCGGGACCCGGTGCCCAGCCGGGACAGCACCGTGAGCAGCACGTTGCGTTCCAGCGACTGCGCCTCGTCCACGATCACGAACGAATCGTGCAGTGACCGTCCGCGAATATGCGTGAGCGGCAGCACTTCCAGCATGCCGCGGCTGATCACCTCGTCCATCACCTCGGTGCTGGCCAGTCCGTCGAGAGTGTCGAAGACCGCCTGGGCCCACGGACCCATCTTCTCGCTCTCACTGCCCGGCAGATAGCCGAGCTCCTGGCCGCCGACCGCGTAGAGCGGCCGGAAGACAACGACTTTCCGCTGAGTGCGACGCTCCAGGACCGCCTCCAGCCCCGCCGTCAACGCCAGCGCCGACTTGCCGGTGCCCGCCTTGCCGCCGAGCGACACGATGCCCACGCTGTCGTCGAGCAGGATGTCGAGGGCGATCCGCTGCTCGGCCGAACGTCCGTGCAGGCCGAACGCCTCCCGCTCCCCCCGCACCAGCTGCACCCGCTTGTCGGCGTTCACCCGGCCCAGCGCACTCGACGAACCACCCAGCAGCCGAATACCCGTGTGGCACGGAAGCTCCCGGGCCTCCTCCAGGTCGACGACGCCTTCGGAGAACAGCTCGTCGATCGACGAGGACGCCACGTCCAACTCGGTCATACCCGTCCATCCAGACGGAACGACGTCGTGGGCGTGGTATTCGTCGGCGGGAAGACCCACCGCACCGGCCTTCACCCGCAGCGGGATGTCCTTGCTGACCAGGACGACGTCACCGCCCTCGGCCTCGAGGTTCAGCGCACAGGCCAGGATCCTCGAATCGTTGCTGTCCGTGCGGAATCCGACCGGCAGAAGCGACGGATCGGTGTGATTCAGCTCGACCTGCAGGGTGCCGCCGTCCGTGCCGATCGGCACGGGCTGGTCGAGTCGACCGTACTCGAGACGAAGGTCGTCGAGCATACGCAGCGATTCTCTTGCGAACCATCCCAACTCGTGGTGATGCCGCTTCCCTTCGAGCTCGCTGATCACGACGAGGGGAAGCACCACGCGGTGCTCGGCGAACCTGGTGACGGCCCAGGGGTCGGACAGCAGTACGGAGGTATCGAGTACGAACGTACGAAGTGCAGAATCCGACGATTTCCTGGGGGCGACGGACGACTGTCCGGCGCGGGCTGAGACGGAGCGTGAAGCAGTCACGTTGGCTCCTAGGTCTGCGCGGCACCCGCGCAAACTCGGTTCGCTGGACCGGTCCGTCCCTGGTGTGTCACCACACGAGGGCCGGGCGCCGGCCCCCTCGCACTGAGTGTGTCAGCCACGATCAGGACCTCCCGTACAAGCAACTTCCCCGCTGCCTGTTACCCCCGACGGTACTGCCAAACACGCCGATCGGCTGACCGAGCGGCGGGCGTGTCGGTGAACAACTGGTTACACGGAGAAGGCGCTTCGCGCCCGTGCGTGGTTGACGAGTCTCTGCACTCGTCAACCACGCACGGGCGGCGGAGCCGCCTAGATCAGGCGCCAGTCCTCGAGACCCTCGTACAGCGGGAAGTCGGCGGCGAGCTTCGACACGCGGGCCTTCAGCGTCTCGACGTCGGACGCACCGGCGAGCGCGGTGCCGATGATGTCGGCGACCTCGGTGAACTGCTCGTCGCCGAATCCGCGGGACGCGAGCGCGGCGGTGCCGATCCGGAGGCCGGACGTGACCATCGGGGGGCGCGGGTCGAACGGCACGGCGTTGCGGTTGACGGTGATGCCGACCTCGTGGAGGAGGTCCTCACCCTGCTGGCCGTCCAGCTGCGAGTTGCGCAGGTCGACGAGCACGAGGTGTACGTCGGTGCCACCGGTGAGGACGCTGACGCCCTTGTCCACGACATCCGAGCCGGTCAGACGCTCGGCGAGGATCTTCGCGCCGGTGAGGGTGCGCTGCTGACGGTCCTTGAACTCCTCGGTGCCCGCGATCTTCAGGGAGACGGCCTTGGCGGCGATGGCGTGCATCAGCGGCCCGCCCTGCTGGCCGGGGAACACGGCGGAGTTGAGCTTCTTCGCCCACTCCTGCTTGGCGAGGATCAGACCGGAGCGGGGTCCGCCGAGTGTCTTGTGGACGGTGCTGGACACGACGTCGGCGTAGGGCACGGGCGACGGGTGGAGCCCGGCCGCGACCAGGCCCGCGAAGTGCGCCATGTCGACCCACAGGTACGCGCCGACCTCGTCGGCGATGGACCGGAACGCGGCGAAGTCCTCGTGCCGCGGGTACGCGGACCAGCCGGCGACGATGACCTTCGGCTGCGCGGCGACGGCGATCTTGCGGACCTCGTCCATGTCGATGCGGTGGTCTTCCTTGCTGACCCCGTACGACTCGACGTCGTAGAGCTTGCCGGAGAAGTTCAGCTTCATGCCGTGCGTGAGGTGACCGCCGTGCGCCAGGTCGAGACCGAGGAGCTTCTCACCCGGGTTCATCAGGGCCATCAGGACCGCTGCGTTGGCCTGCGCGCCGGAGTGCGGCTGGACGTTCGCGAAGTCGGCGCCGAACAGTTCCTTCGCCCGGGTGCGGGCGAGGTCCTCGACGATGTCGACGTGCTCGCAGCCGCCGTAGTACCGGCGTCCCGGGTACCCTTCGGCGTACTTGTTGGTGAGGACGCTGCCCTGAGCCTGGAGGACGGCGCGGGGAACGAAGTTCTCCGACGCGATCATCTCCAGCGTGTCGCGCTGACGGGCCAGCTCACCTGCCATGGCCTGGGCGACTTCGGGGTCGAGTTCGGCGAGGGGGGCCGTGTTGACGTCGGTACCGGGCACAGCGGTCATCGAGGAATCTCCAAGCTGGATGCGGAAACGAATGCTCCCAGTCTACGAACTACCCGTGAGGACTTCCTAACCGCCCGCGGTGAGGTATCCCTCACCGGCACGCAGGACGCTGGGAACGAGCGGCTCGTCGAGCAACCGGCGGAACCGTTCCGACCGCTCGGCGCCGACCGGCACCTCCGCCAGCCAGCCCCCGAGCAGGCGGTACCCCTCCACGTAGGTGCTGGTGTACGCCCGCCACAGCGGCGAGGACAGGAAGCGCAGCGACTGCCGGGCCCGCTCGGGGGTCGACAGGCTCCACCGCTGCAGGAACGCCGCGACGTCGTCGTGGCTGCGGCCCTCGTCGTGCAGCATCATCGCCGCGTCCTGCCGCACCCCGAGCAGCTGTCCGGACGCCCCGGACAGGCGTTGCGCCTGCTCACCGTCGAATCGCAGCCCGAGGTCGGCGTAGATTTCCTGCGCCCACAGCCCCCAGTCGGACCCGACGATCGCTTCGAGCGCGAGGTCGGCGAGGCCCTCGGCCATCAGGCACTGCGGGGTGTTGACGACGAACAGCGTCTGCTCGAGTTGTCCCGCGCCGACGAGTCCGGCTTCCTTCCGGCAGTGCTCGGTGTGGTGACCGGGGTACGACTCGTGCGCGATCAGCCGCGGCAGGTTCGCCATGTGCTGCTCGAGGTCGGAGTTGATCGCGACCTTCGAGCGGTAGTCGCCGAGGTAGTAGTTGAACCCGGACCACGGCTTGTCGCCCACCACCTCGTACTCCACCACCTCGGACTCGGGCAGCGCGTAGTGCTGCCGCACCAGGTCGCGCAGGGCGCTCGAGAAGGCGTCGACGCATTCCTGCAACCGGTCGGCGGGAATCGCGTCCTTCGCGCGGTGGATCCGGATGCGCTCGGCCAGCGGTCCCGGGCCGGGCAGCACGGCGTCCATCTTCCGGTGCGCCTCCCGGTACTGCTCCTCGTCGCCGCGTTCGATGCGGACGTCGAAGTACGCCTCGACCTCGTCGACGAAGCCGACGTCGTCACCCGCGAATTTGCGCCCCGAGCATTCGAGGGCGCGCAGGTGGACGTCGAGGAACCGAGTCCGTTCCTCGGACAGTCCCGCCGACGGCAACTCCGCGCGGAGGTTCGCCGCCGTCCGGGCGAGGTCGCGCGGATCGGGCTTCGGCGCGTTCTCCACCTGCCTGCGCAGCGCGGGATCGCCGGTGTACGCGTCGACAAATCCTTCCTCCAGCCGGTCGAAACCCAGCCCGAGCAGCAAGTATTCGCGAACGAACGAATCGGATTCCATGCCGTCCGACCTTAGTCGCAGACACGTCTGCCTGACCCGCCGACAGCGCAGCCTGTGGCACCAAGCACAATCCGACTATGCAACCGCTACTCGCCAGCGCGACGACGACGGCAGAGATTCTGGGCATGGACCGCTCACTCCCCCGTGTACCCGAGTGTGAGCGGAACTGATGGCGCGGACGAGCGAGTCCAGTCCGTACGTCGAATTCGACCGGAAACAGTGGCGCACACTGCGTAAGTCGACGCCGCTCGTCCTCACCGAGGAAGAGCTGTACGGACTGCGTGGCCTCGGCGAGCAGATCGACCTCGAGGAGGTCGCGGAGGTCTACCTGCCGCTGTCGCGTCTCATCCACCTGCAGGTGGCGGCCCGGCAGCGACTGTTCGCCGCGACCGCGACGTTCCTCGGCGAAAAGCATCCCGACCAGCAGGTGCCGTTCGTGATCGGCGTCGCGGGCAGCGTGGCGGTCGGCAAGTCCACCACGGCGCGTGTCCTGCAGGCGCTCCTCGCGCGCTGGGAGCACCATCCGCGGGTCGACCTGGTGACGACGGACGGCTTCCTGTACCCGACGGCCGAGTTGAACCGCCGCGGAATCATGCACCGCAAGGGCTTTCCCGAGAGTTACGACCGCCGCAAGCTGCTGCGCTTCGTCACCGAGGTGAAGTCGGGGGCCGAAGAAGTGGCCGCACCGGTCTATTCGCACATCTCGTACGACATCATCCCCGGTCAGTACCATCTGATCCGGCAGCCGGACATCCTCATCATCGAGGGTCTCAACGTGCTGCAGACCGGGCCCCGGCTGATGGTGTCGGACCTGTTCGACTTCTCGATCTACGTCGACGGCCGGATCGAGGACATCGAGAACTGGTACATCCAGCGATTTCTCGCGCTCCGGAAGACGTCGTTCTCCGACCCCGACGCGCATTTCCACCACTACGCCGGACTGTCCGACCGGGACGCGACGTCTGCCGCGCAGGAGATCTGGCACAACATCAACCGGCCGAATCTGGTGGAGAACATCCTGCCGACGCGGCCGCGCGCGACGCTCGTGCTCCGCAAGGATGCCAATCATTCGATCAACCGGCTCCGCCTGCGCAAGCTGTAGGTGAGTGGCGAAGTGTGTTCCGGCACGCTTCGCCGCTCACGTCAGACGCCGAAGCGGCGGTGCCGGGCGGCGTAGTCGCGCAGCGCCCGGAGGAAGTCGACGCGGCGGAACTCCGGCCAGTACGCCTCCGTGAACCAGATCTCGGAGTACGCGCTCTGCCACAGCAGGAACCCCGACAGCCGCTGTTCCCCCGACGTACGGATCACGAGGTCGGGGTCGGGCTGACCGGACGTGTAGAGGTGGCCGTCGATGCCGTCGATGGTGATCGATTTCACGAGTTCGTCGCCCGCCAGTCCGGCGAGGAGTTTCTCGCTGAGCAGCGACTGCACGGCGTCGGCGATCTCCTGGCGCCCGCCGTAGCCGATCGCGACGTTGACGTGGGTGCCGGTGCGACCCTCGGTTCCGTCGGCCGCATCCCGCAGACGACGGGACTGTTCGGCGGGCAGGAGGTCGAGGGCGCCGACGATCTTGACGCTCCAGTTCTTGTCCGGTCCGGAGATCTCCTCGACGACGTCGGTGATGATCTCGAGCAGGGTGTCGAGTTCCTCGGGGTCGCGGCGCAGGTTCTCGGTGGACAGCAGGTAGATGGTGGCCATCTCGATGCCCGCGGCGTCGCACCAGCCGAGCATCTCGGAGATCTTGAGGGCGCCCATGCGGTGGCCGTGGCTGACGTCCTCGAAGCCGTTCTCCCGGGCCCACCGCCGGTTGCCGTCGCACATCACGGCTATGTGCCGGGGGTGCTGTAGACCGTCGAGCCGCTTGAGTAGCCGACGCTCGTAGATGCTGTACAGCAGTCCTCGCGCACTCACCTGGAGATCACCATGACAGGCAAGACTACGCCGCGGCCGTAGGTGATCCGCGACGGCCGTCACACAGCGCACGACTTCCTGCTACCGACGGGTACGCTCTCACCACAAGCTAACCTACGGTTGCGTAGGTTAGCGCCACGCACAGTGAGAAGAGGTGTTCAGTGACCGCTTTCGGCCTCGACGAATTGCCCGTCAAGCCCCGACTGCGAGGGTGGATCCACCTGTGGGCGTTCGGCGTCTCCGTGATCGCCGGCCTCGTCCTCGTCACGCTGTCGGGCACCCAGGTGTCCGGGGAAGCGGCGCTCGCCACCGCCGTCTACAGCCTCACGGTGTGCGGTGTGTTCGGGGTCAGCGCCACCTACCACCGCATCCACTGGAACACGGTCGCGGCCCGCACATGGATGAAGCGCGCGGACCATTCGATGATCTTCCTGTTCATCGCAGGCAGTTACACCCCGTTCGCGGTGCTGGGGCTGCCGCCCGACACGGGCCGGACGCTGCTGATCGTCGTGTGGGCGGGAGCACTCGCCGGGGTCGCGCTGAAGATGCTGTGGCCGACGGCGCCGCGCTGGGTCGGGGTGCCGCTGTACCTGCTGCTCGGCTGGGCCATCGTCCCGGTGGCACCCGAACTGACGCACGAAGTCGGCGTCCTCCCGATGCTGCTGTTGCTGATCGGCGGCATCCTGTACTCGGTCGGGGCGATCCTCTACGCCACCAAGTGGCCCAATCCGTGGCCCACCACGTTCGGGCATCACGAGTTCTTCCACGCCGCCACCGTCATCGCGGCGCTGTGCCACTACATCGCCGTGTGGCTGGTGGTGTTCCGGTAGGCCGGACTACCGGCTCAACGCGGCGGCAAGGTCCTCGGCCGTCGATACCGGGCGGTCGCACACGAACCCGCGGCACACGTACGCCGCCGACGCACCGCCGACCAGCGGCCGGTCGGCGAGCAGCGGCGACGAGTCCGGTTCGCCGCCGATTACGACGGCACCGCCGGGAGCGAGCCTGCGCGCCTCCCGCAGCAGCGCGGAATCGCCGTCGGTGGCCACCGCCACCTGGATCGGGCCGCGCACCGAGGCCTCGGCCACCGCGAGCCAGTGCCCGGCCGATCGCGGCGCGCGCTCCAGCAGCAGCGCCACCCGGTCGAGCGATGCGGCGGCCGCGGTCGCGTACCGGCCCGAGGCGTCCGCGTCGGCCACCGCGGCCGCGGTGAGCAGCGCCTCGGCCAGGCACGACGCCCCGGACGGCGTCGCACCGTCGACCGGGTCGCGGGGACGGGTCACGAGGGTTTCGGCGTCGTCGGCGGTGTCGAACCAGCTGCCCGGCCTCTGGTCGTCGGCGAAATGGATCAGTGCGCGGTCGACCAGCGACTGCGCGTGCGCCAGCCATTCGGTGCCGCCGGTCGCCTGATACAACGCGAGCAGCCCCGTCGCCAGGCAGGCGTAGTCCTCGAGCACCCCGGCCGACTCGCCCACCGACGTTCCCAGGGACGCCCGCCGCAGGCGACCGTCCACGACGTGCAGGTCCAGCAGCGCGCGCGCACACTCGGCGGCGGCGTCCACCCATTCCGGTCTGCCGAGACCGGCGCCGGCCTCGGCCAGTGCGGTGATCGCGAGGCCGTTCCAGGCGGTGACCACCTTGTCGTCGCGGCCCGGCTGCGGCCGCGTCGCGCGACGGGCGAGCAGTGTGTCCCGGATCCGGCGCCAACGGTCCCAGTCGTCCGGATCGCGCGGGAGTTGCAGAACCGACGCGCCCGCCTCGAACGTCCCGTCCGAGGTCACCGCGAACACCCCGGCCGCCCACTCGCCGTCGTCCGGTCCGAGGACGTCGGCGAGCTGTTCCGGGGTCCACACGTACGTGAGCCCCTCGACGCCCTCGGTGTCGGCGTCGAGTGCGGACGCGAACGAACCGCTTTCCGTGCGCAGGTCGCGCAGCAGGAACCCGACGGTTTCCTCGGTGACGCGGACCGCCAGATCCGAGCCCGTGCGCCTGCCCAGGTGCGCGTAGGCGCGCAGCAGCTGGGCGTTGTCGTAGAGCATCTTCTCGAAGTGCGGCACCACCCATGCGGCGTCGACCGAATAGCGGGCGAAACCGCCGCCGAGCTGGTCGTAGATGCCGCCGCGCGCCATCGCCGACGCCGTCCGCGTCACGACGCCAAGTACGTCGTCGTCGCCGGACCGCTCGTACGTGCGCAGCAGGCCTTCCATCAGCGCGGACGGCGGGAACTTGGGGGCTCCCCCGAACCCGCCGCGTTCGGCGTCCTCGTCGCGCAGCACGGTCCCGGCGGCAGCGTCCAGCAGGGCCGCGGTCACCCGGACGTCACCCTCGGGGACGCCGCCGGCCCCGCGCCGCAGTTCCGCGACCACCGAGGCGGCCGCGTCGTCGACGTCGCCGCGGCGGTCCCGCCACGTGTCGGCGATGGCCCCCAGCAGCTGGGTGAACGACGGCATCCCACCGCGCGGTTCGGCCGGGTAGTAGGTGCCGCAGTAGAACGGGGCCCCGTCCGGGGTGAGGAAACACGTCATCGGCCAGCCGCCCTGGCCGGTCATCGCGACCGTGGCGTTCATGTACACGGCGTCGAGGTCGGGACGCTCCTCACGGTCGACCTTGACGCACACGAAATGCTCGTTCATCAGCGACGCCACCGCCTCGTCCTCGAAGGACTCGTGGGCCATGACGTGGCACCAGTGGCACGCCGAGTATCCGATCGACAGCAGGATCGGGACGTCCCGTTCCCGCGCCCACTCGGTCGCCTCGGGACCCCACTGTTGCCAGTGCACCGGGTTGTCGGCGTGCTGCCGTAGATAGGGGCTCGTGGACCCACCGAGCGTGTTGTGTTCGCGTGGGTCCATGTCCAGCTCCTGTTCGACTACTTCTGCAGGTTCGGCGGAGTGTCCGTGGGCTTCGGCGGTTCGGTCTTGCCCGCGCCGCCGCCGTGGATCGCGCCGCGGTCGGTGCCCTCGTCCACTTCCTGGTCCGGTTCGGGGTGTTCCGGCTCGAACGTCTCGGGCAGGTTCTTGAGCTTCTTGTTCATCGACCGCACCAGCAACACCACGCCCGCGAGCAGCGCGAGAATGACGACGAGGCCGATGGGCGACGCCTTGCCGAACTCGGGACCGGACGGGGTGCTCGGCGTCTGCGCCAGGATGTCCGCCGCGCCGGCCACGATGTTCACCGTCAACGCATTCACTGCTGTCCGTCCTCGTGGATGCCCGCGAACAGATCGCTCTCCGGGATGGAGGTCGTGACCCGCGTCTTGGCGAGCTCGAATTCCTCGGTCGGCCAGATCTTCTGCTGGATCTCGAGCGGAACCGCGAAGAACGAGCCGTTCGGGTCGATCTGCGTCGCGTGGGCGCGCAACGCGTCGTCACGCTGCGGGAAATAATCGCCACACGTGATCTGGGTGGTGACGCGCGCCATCAAATCACCCTGCTCGGTCTTCCACTTCTTGAGCCACTCGGCCATCGGGAATTCTTCGCCGCGGCGGTCGTACTCCTCCTGAAACTGCAGGAGGCGCTTCCGGATGAAGCCGTGCGAGTAGTAGACCTTCTGCACCTTCCACGGCTCCCCGGCGTCGGGGAACTGCTCCGGGTCGGCGGCGGCCTCGTAGGCGGCCATCGACACCTCGTGGCAGCGGATGTGATCGGGGTGCGGGTAGCCGCCGTTCTCGTCGTACGTGGTCATGACGTGCGGACGGAACTCGCGGATGACGCGCACCAGCGCCTCGGTCGACTCCTCGAGCGGAACGAGCGCGAAGCAGCCCTCCGGCAGCGGCGGCTTCGGGTCGCCTTCCGGCAGTCCGGAGTCCACGAATCCCAGCCACTGGTGCTGGACTCCGAGGATGCGGGCGGCCTCGGCCATCTCCTCGATGCGCACCTCGTGGATGCGGTCACGCACCCCGGGCACGTCCATCGCGGGGTTGAGGATGTCGCCACGTTCACCACCGGTCAACGTCACGACCTTCACTTCGTTGCCCTCTGCGGCGTAACGGGCCGTTGTCGCCGCACCCTTGCTCGACTCGTCGTCGGGATGCGCATGGACGGCCATGAGCCGGAATCCGCTCACGTATTCGTTCACCTCAACTTCGCCAGTAGCCGTTGCCGGCTTGTCCGTGTCGCGCGCTCTCGCCTCCGCCATCGCTGACGGCGCACCGACGCACGTCCTCTATAGTTCCACCCGAGAGTTCCGCTTGCAGCCGTGCCCCCGCTCGAGTGCTGTGAGTTACGTGGAACCGGAGCGGTACGAGAGTTGAGAGATGACGAGAACGCTTCCCCCGGGCCGATACACAGCCGCGGCAAAGCCTGCGCGCCCGAAGCGCTGGCTCGTGTGGGCGCTCTCCGCGGCGGTCGTCGTCGTCGGTGTGATCGTGGCGTTCGTCGCATACGAGAAGTTCGCCGTCTCCGAGATCGACAGTGAAGCCACGTCGTTCGATCTGGTGAGTGAGTCACAGCTCGACATCACGTTCACGGTCACCCGGGAGGATCCGTCCCGTGCCGCGGTGTGCATCGTCCGCTCCCGCTCCAAGGACGGTTCCGAGACCGGCCGGCGCGAGGTGTACATCGCCGGCGGCGACAGCCAGACGGTGAAAGTCACCGCTCCCGTCTACACGTCGCGCCCCCCTGCGATGGGCGACATCTACGGCTGCAGCCTGGACGTTCCGGCCTATCTGACCGGCGGCTGACACCCGCGCAGCCGAGCGACCGTTCGGGTTATTCGGGGTTTGCGCTCCCCGATCGTGCTAGAATCGCCTGGTACACGGTTCCGTTTGGAACCGTGTATTGCTGCATTGGCGGCAAGGCGGAACACGAACGGCCCCGGCCGTCGAATCCGCCGAGCCGTTGATCACTGCTGTTGCAGTGGTCTGTCGAGGGAGCCCGGCGGCTCCAACTACGAGGGAGTGATCGAGATGACCGAGACCCAGGTGACCTGGCTGACCCAGGAGTCACATGACAGGCTCAAGAGCGAACTCGACCAGCTCATTGCCAATCGTCCGGTCATCGCCGCCGAGATCAACGAGCGTCGCGAAGAGGGCGATCTGAAGGAGAACGGTGGCTACCACGCGGCCCGAGAAGAGCAGGGTCAGCAGGAGGCGCGCATCCGTCAGCTCCAGGAACTGCTGAACAGCGCGAAGGTCGGCGAGGCCCCCACCCAGTCCGGTGTCGCACTGCCCGGTTCCGTGGTGAAGGTCTACTACGACGGCGACGAGAAGGACACCGAGACGTTCCTGATCGCGACCCGCGAAGAGGGTGCACGCGACAACAAGCTCGAGGTGTACTCGCCCAACTCCCCGCTGGGCGGCGCACTGCTCGAGGCGAAGGTCGGCGAGACCCGCGAATACACGCTGCCCAACGGCAGCAGCATGAAGGTGACGCTCGTCAGCGCGGAGCCGTACCACAGCTGATCTCGGATCAACCGCCGAAAACTCCGGTCCGGGCCCAGTGCCCGGGCCGGAGTTTTTTGCGTCGACCCCCGCGGATGTGATCAGAAGACCCGGCGGGCCTTCATGTCGGCGAACACGGGTCCGATGCGCACCACGTCTCCCGTCGTCGGGGCGTGCAGCATCTGTCCGTTTCCGACGTAGATCGCCACGTGACCCGGCCCACCCGACTGCCAGTTGCCGAACAGCAGGTCTCCGGGCCTGGCCTCCGACAGCGGCACCTCCACACCGACGTTCCACTGCGTTTCCGACGTGCGGGGCAGTGCGACGCCGGTGGCGGCGTACACGGCGAACGAGGTCAGCCCCGAGCAGTCGAACCCGCCGCCGGACGGTCCGTTGATGTTGCCGCCGCCCCACACGTACGGCAGGCCGATGAACCGCATGGCCGCCTCCACGACGCGGCTCGTGTCACCGGCGGCCGCACCGTAGAAGAACGGCGACAGCATCCGCGCGAACGACTCCTCGAGCGATCGGATGCGTGCGACGTACGGCTGCGTTTCGTGCTCGTAGTCGAACTTGCCGGCGGGCATACCCCCGGCGGTCCGGACCGCACCCGCACCGGCGTTGTAGGCGGCGATCGTGAGGTCGAGGGTGTCGCCCTTGACCACACCCTCCTTCTTCCACCCGTCGATCTGCCCGAACAGGTCGCACAGCATCTGACCGGACGCCATCATCGGGTCGGCGACGCCGTTGATGTCTACCTTGCCGTCGCCGTCCGCGTCCTTGCCGTACCTCGCCCAGGCTTCGGGCATGAACTGGCCGGGGCCGCGGGCACCAGCCCGGGACACCGGTGACGTCGCGCCGTAGCGGAACCCGTTCTCGACCGAGTACAGGGCCGCCAGCGTCGGCGGCTTGATGCCCTCACACAGCGATCCGGCCTTCCGGATCCACGGCGCGAAGACGGCGATGGCGCCGACGGGCGCGAGCGAGACACCCGGAAACCCGGCGGGGACGGACGGGATCAGCGATCCGAGTCCGCTGATGAGAGCCGGTACCCCCGGCAGAGCGGCGAGGCCCCCGATCGCGGTTCCGGCGTCGGGGGCACTCATCACGGGCGGCTGGTCGAGCGGGGTGTCCGGCAGGGCCAGCGGCGGAACCGGGGCAGGCGGCGGCGCCGCCTCCAGGGCAGGCGGCGGCGGAATGTAGGGGTCGGTTGCCTGCTTCACGACATCCGAGGCCTGCGCCACCATCTGCTCGGCCTGCGCACGGGCCGGATCCGGGAGGGTCGATATTGCGTCGTTTACCTGTTTCTGAACGTCGGGTGAGGCCTGCTCGACCACCTGAATTGCTTCTGCTGCCTGATCTTTCACCGGCTGCGGTATGTCCGCTCCCTGAACGATGGCCCCCGCTGCGGTGGTGATCGCCACGATGATCGCCGCTGCATCAACTGACATACGTGCGCTCCTCCTCCTCGGTGCACCTAACCGAGTGAGTTCACGTTACGACGGGGCACAGCAGATCCGAGGCGATTCTGCGGGATTGATCCGTTTCCTACCGTGACCTGCGGGATAGCGGCACCCGGCGAATCCTGCCGACTCGATCACCCAGTCACTGGCACGAATCGCTCGCTGAGGATCTCGACCAGGTACGCCGGATCCGTGGTCTCGTCGTCCAACGCCGCGAGGAGTGACGCGCGCCGAGCCTGCGAGATCGGTTCGATTCCCCCGAAGATCTGCCACGTGTCGCCCGCCGGGACGACGCGCGCACAGATCAGATTCCCGGCGTGCAGTTGGTGGCTTGCGGTGACTTCCCTGATGTCGCGCCGGTCGCCGGTGCGCAGGTCCCGCAGTGTCAGACCCGCACCCGGCCGGACCTCCTCCACCTCGTGCAGCGACCGTTCGACTTCCTGCCACTGCCGCGCGAGTGCGAACTCGTCCGGGGGCAGCAGGTCGCCGCGGCACTCGACGAAGTCGGCGAATGCACCGCCCTCGAAGAGTGCGACGTCGGTGACCAGAGGGTCCTCCAACGCCTGGTACAGCGCGGCGTCGCCCGCCCAGTTCTCGGAACGGATCTCGGCGTAGTCGACGATCTGATCGCGCCAGCCGAGTTCCTGCGCGTGCAACTTCGCCTTCTGGTACAGCCACCCGGCCCGCTCGGACAGGGCATGGTCACCCTTGCCGAGGTGGCACGTCTTGTACTTCCTTCCCGACCCGCACCAGCAGGGATGGTTGCGGCCCAGCCCCGGCCGGGGCGTCGGCTGAAAGTATTCGAGCACCGCGTGCAGCGGCTCCGCATCCCCGCCGGCCATCCGGTTCAGCAATGACAGCCCGCGGACGGCATCGCCGCGGTCCGAGGCGAAACGGGCAAGGTCGAAGAGCGCGAGATCGAACGCTCCATCCAGGACGAGCGCGTGCTCGTAGTGTTCTTCGGCCTGTTTCGGGAAGCCCTCCATCTCGGTGGCCCGGCCGGCGATCCACGACGCTGCCGCTTTCACTTCGCGCGGTCCCGACACGAGCAGCCGCTGCGCGGCGACCAGGAGCACCTCGGGCTCGACGTCCAAGTCGAACAACTCCTGCGCGGCGACTTCCATGACAGCCGGATCGGCGAGGGCCGCGTAGAGCTCCGGCTTGTCGAAGAATCTCGCCTGGATGTCCTGGTTCTCGTCTTCCTCGAGAGCCGTGACCAGCGACACCAGCGCGGCGACGGCCACCGCCGCATCCATCGGCACCCCGAGTTCGTCGGCGTACACGCCGATCATCAGGTCCCGGCCGTAGGCCTCGAAATCGAATCCACGAGCCGCGACGAGTTGCCCGGACCTGTCGAAGCCGGCGGCCTCGACTATGTCCGCCAACGGCAGCGTCGGCACGGTGAACGCCACCGGATCGTCGACCAGGAGGTGCCAGAACTCCTCCTCGAGGTCGAGCACCGAAGTCTCGCTCAGCCGACGAGTGAGCCGCAGCGCAAGCTCGGGTGCGTCCGCAACCGGCTCGCCGACGAAGTCGAGGCGCACCCCGCTGTCCGTGGCGATCACCGCCAGAAGGTCTCCGGGAGAACACTGCGCGAGAGCGCCCCGGGGAAGGACGAGCACCTCCTCGTCCGACCAGCTCGCGCCGACGCCTCCTCTCGCGGCGAGTTCGTCGGCCTCGTCCTCGAAGAACACGACCTCGAAGCCGTCGACGTCAGGCTCCCCGGATGCAAGGTGCAGGAGTGAGCTGAAATCGTCCGGCTCCACGACGTCGGCCGCGATCTCCTCCGCGGTGAGGCGGTGCGTGAGGACGCGTCCCGCGAGCAGAACGTCGAGCGCCACCTTCCGGTCGTCGGGGAGAATTCCGAGAAGCGGCGCGTCGAACTCCTCCACGTAGTCGATCAGTTCGTCGACACCTCCCCAGCCCGAATCCGCAAGGGCGACTGTCAGCTCGCGGTCGGACAGGGGGCCGCGCTCCCGCAGCACACCCAGAGCGGCATCGAGCAGTTCGTCATGGTCCGCGATCACGGATCCGATCGTAGTGACGACTCCGTCACAGCGGTGGCTGTCGGGCACGACTGCGCACTCGGCGCGGAGAGTCAGATTCTTCCCAGGTTGTTCTAAGGTTCGTCGGGGAAGCTGGTCGGCATGAGTGAAGACCGACGGATTTCCCGCCTGCTTCCCGTTCGCCGCGTGTTGGCGGCAGCCGGAATCGCCGGACTGGTCGCCGGTGGCGGTATGGCGGCGGCCGCGGATCCTGCGACCCCCGATTCGACGGTGGCGGCGCCCCTCGTCTCGGCCGGATTCGGCGCACCGGACGCCGTGTCCAGCGGTTCCTGAGATCCCGCACCCGGAGACCCACCACATGACCAGCGCACGTAGCGCAACGGAATGGTCCACCTGGGGTGTGCACGCGCGGATCGTCGTCACCGACCCCGACGCCCTGAGCTCGGCGTCGAACCTGATCCGCGGTTACCTCGCGGCCGCCGACGCCGCCGTCAACCGGGACCGCGCCGACGCCGAGATCCGCGGGCTCGACGAGGGCCCGAACACGGTGACCCCGATGTTCGCGCGGTTCCTCACCGACGCCCTTGCCGCGGCGCGCACCACCGACGGCGCCCTCGACCCCACGGTGTCGGCGCCCGCACCCCACTCGTGGCGGTCGATCACCGTCGACGGCACCGAGGTCACGCTCCCCGCCGGGGTGGAACTCGACCTGACGGCCACCGCGCGGGCGAGTTCCGCCGACCACTGCGCGTCGACGACGGCGGAGTTGCTCGGGTGCGGCGTCCTGGTCGCGCTCGGCGGCGACATCGCCACGGCCGGGGCCACGCCGCCGGGCGGCTGGCAGGTCCAGGTCCAGGATCTGCCGGGCGATCCCACCTGCCAGGTGTCGATCCCGTCCGGTGCGGCCGTCGCGACCGCCAGCACCGTCAAGCCCCTGCACCCCGACTCCGTGTCGTTGTGGCGGACCGTGTCGGTGGTCGCCGGGTCCTGCACCACGGCGCACGCGTCGAGCACGGCGGCGGTCGGGATGGGCGGCGGCGCGGTCGACTGGCTCACCAACCTGGAGTTGCCGGCCCGGCTGGTCGATCAGGAGTTCCGGGTGATCACCCTGGGCGGGTGGCCGAGCTAGGTCCGGCCTTATTCCTGCAGTCGGACCGCGTACCGGGCGTCGCGGAGGGCCTCGAGGAGATCCTGCCGGTGCCCGGGACCGCGGGTCTCGACGGTGAGGAACACCTCCACCTCGTCGAGTGCGAGCGCGCCGCCGGTGCGGGAGTGGACGACGTCGACGACGCTGGCGCCGTTGCCGCTGATCACGCCGAGGAGGCTGACCAGACCACCCGGTCGGTCCGGAATGGTCACGTGCACACCGAGATACCGGCCGGCCGCGCGGAGACCGTGATTGACGACGTGGGTGAGCAGCAACGGGTCGATGTTGCCGCCGGACAGCACCGCGCACACCTTGCCGGTGAGTCCCAGCTCTTCGGTGGAGCAGCTGATCAACGCGGCGACCGCCGCCGCGCCCGCGGGCTCCACGATGAGCTTCGCGCGCTCGAGGCACAGGAGCAGCGCCCGCGACAGTGCGTCCTCACTGACCGTGACGATGGCGTCGACCTGGGAGCCGACGTGAGCGAACGGCACGTCGCCGGGGCGGCCGACCGCGATACCGTCTGCCATGGTCGACATGGTCTCCAGCGGAATCGGGCGACCCTCCGCCAGCGACCGCGGCCAGGCTGCCGCCTGCTCGGCCTGGACGCCGACGATCCGCACGTCGGGCCGCGTGGCCTTCACCGCCGCGGCGATGCCCGCGATCAGGCCGCCCCCGCCGGTCGGGACGACGATGGTGCCGACGTCGGGTTCCTGCTCGAGAATCTCGAGTCCGACGGTCCCCTGCCCGGCGACGATGTCGACGTGGTCGAAGGGATGGATGAGGATGGCGCCGGTCTCGTCGGCGAACGCCTTCGCGGCGACGAGTGCGTCGTCCACCGTGTCGCCGGTGAGGTGGACGGTCGCGCCGTACGCCTTGGTGGCGACGAGTTTCGGCAGGGGGGCACCGGTGGGCATGAAGACGGTCGACGGGATGCCCAGCTCGGTGGCGGCCCAGGCCACGCCCTGCGCGTGATTGCCGGCACTGGCCGCCACGACCCCGCCGGCCCGTTCCGCGACCGAGAGATTCGCGATCCGGTTGTATGCACCACGAGGTTTGAAAGATCCTGTGCGCTGCAGATTTTCACACTTCAGCGACACGACGTGCCCGCATCGTTCCGACAGCGCCCGGGACGCGATCACCGGCGTCCGGCGCATGACGGGGTCCAGCAGCTTACGGGCTGCTCTGATCTGATCCAGCGTGACAGGCTCCACGCGGGCCAGCATAGGGCGCTCCGCGCCCCGTGCGTGGTTACCGAGTGCAGAGACTCCTTAACCACGCACGGGCGGCGAAGCCGCCTACTTCAGCGCCTGCTCGATGTCACCCACCAGATCGGCGGCGTCCTCGATGCCGACGGACAGGCGCACCAGGTCGTCCGGCACCTCGAGGAGCGAACCGGCGGTCGAGGCGTGGGTCATGGCGCCCGGGTGCTCGATGAGCGATTCGACGCCGCCGAGCGACTCGGCGAGCGTGAAGATCTCGGTGCGCGAGCAGAAGTCCAGCGCGGCCTGCTTGCCGCCGGCGAGGCGGACCGAGATCATGCCGCCGAAGCGGCGCATCTGCTTCTCCGCGACCTTGTGGCCGGGATGCGACTCGAGTCCGGGGTAGATCACCTGCGACACCGCCGAGTGCCCGCTGAGCAGTTCGACGACCTTCTCGGCGTTGTCGCTGTGCCGCTCCATGCGCAGCGACAGGGTCTTGATGCCGCGGAGGGTGAGGAACGCGTCGAACGGTCCGGGGACCGCGCCTGCACCGTTCTGCAGGAACGCGAACGCCGTGTCGAGTTCTTCGTCGTTGGTGACGAGTGCGCCGCCGACGACGTCGGAGTGCCCGCCGATGTACTTGGTGGTCGAGTGCAGCGCGACGTCGGCGCCGAGCTGCAGCGGCTGCTGCAGGTACGGCGACGCGAACGTGTTGTCGACGACGATCTTCGCGCCGGCTTCGTGCGCGATGTCGGACAGTGCCTCGATGTCACCGATGTTGAGGAGGGGGTTGGTGGGCGTCTCGACCCACACGAGCTTGGTGTTCGGCCGGATGGCCGCCCGGACCGCGTCCACATCGGACACCGCGGCCGGCGTGTACTCGATGCCCCACTGCGTGAAGACCTTGTCGATCAGACGGAACGTTCCGCCGTAGGCGTCGTTCGGGATGACGAGGTGGTCGCCGGGGCGGAGCGCGGCACGGAGCAGGCAGTCGGTGGCGGCCATGCCCGAGCCGAAGGCGCGACCGTACGTGCCCGACTCGAGGGCTGCGAGGTTGGCCTCGAGCGGTCGTCGGGTGGGGTTGCCGGTGCGGGCGTATTCGAATCCGTTCCGCATGCCGCCGACGCCGTCCTGTGCGAACGTCGAACTCGCGTAGATGGGGACGTTGACGGCGCCCGTCTGCGGGTCCGGGTCGAATCCTGCGTGCACGGCCTTGGTGGAGAACCCCTGCCAGCTGATGTTGTCCGCTTTGCTGCGCTGCTCACTCATGGCCCCAAGCCTAGTGGGGACCTAATTCTCCAGATACTCCGCGATGGCGAAGGCGACGTCGAGCTTGGTCGCGTCGCTGACGGAGGGGTCGAGCGCGTTGACGATGATGCTGTGCTGCGGTGTGAGCAGGGCCATGGCCACGACGTCGAGGACCACCCCGCCGAACGCGGCGGACCGGGGGTCGGCGACGACGTTCGTCCCGTTCCGCATCTCGACGATGACGGCGGGATCGGTGACCTGCGGCCTGACCGACACGGTGAGGGTGCTCATCACGTTGGTCGGTCCCTTGGACCACGAGCAGGTCGGGTCGGTCGATCCGGGGAGGACGGCCTCGGTGAGATGCGGCCGGTCCGAGACGAGCCGTCCGAGCGCCTTCGTCAGCGCGGTGCAGTCGGCGGACGCCTCCGAAGGCGACGTGTCCGAGGACACCGATCCGACGTCCGTCGATCCCGGCTGTGCGACGGCGGCACCCTCGATGCTGTTCCCGCATCCGGCGGCGGCGAACCCGAGCAGGACGACCGGGACCACCAGGACACGACGCAGACGAACACTCACTGTGAACTCCCCCTCACGGACACCGGACCGGCGCCCCGCTGTGCACCGTACGTTCCGTCCGCAGCGGGGACCAGTCTTCTCGCGTCGTGCCCTCGACGTGTCGGCTAGGAGCCGGCGCTGAGGAAACCGAGAAGGTCGTGCCGGGTGATGACGCCCGCGGGCTTTCCGTCGTCGACGACCATCAGCGCGTCGGTGTCGCCGAGCGCCTTGGTGGCGGCCGACACGGGTTCGCCCGAACCGATGAGCGGGAACGGCTTGCTCATGTGCTTCTCGACCGGGTCGGCCAGGTGTGCGCGTCCCTCGAAGACGGCGCTGAGCAGGTCGCGCTCGGTGACGCTGCCCGCGACCTCACCGGCCATGACGGGCGGCTCGGCACCGACGACGGGCATCTGGGACACCCCGTACTCGCGGAGGATCTCGATGGCGTCGCGCAGCGTCTCGGACGGGTGGGTGTGGACGAGGTCCGGGAGTTCGCCGGACTTGCCGCGCAGCACGTCGCCGACGGTCTTCTCGTCGGGCTTGCCGTCCAGCGGGGTGCGGAGGAATCCGTAGGACGCCATCCACTTGTCGTTGAAGATCTTCGACAGGTAGCCGCGACCGCCGTCGGGCAGCAGGACGACGATGACGGCGTCGGGGCCCTCGCGCTTGGCGACCTCGAGCGCGGCGACGACGGCCATGCCGCAGGAGCCGCCGACCAGCAGGCCCTCCTCGCGGGCGAGACGACGGGTCATCTCGAAGGAGTCGGCGTCGGACACGGCGATGATCTCGTCGGGGATGGACGGGTCGTAGGCGCTCGGCCAGAAGTCCTCGCCCACTCCCTCGACCAGGTACGGACGGCCGGTGCCACCCGAGTACACGGAGCCCTCGGGGTCGGCGCCGATGACCTTGACCTTGCCGCCGGACACCTCCTTGAGGTAGCGGCCGGTGCCGGTGATGGTGCCGCCGGTGCCGACACCCGCGACGAAGTGGGTGATCTTGCCGTCGGTGTCGGCCCAGATCTCGGGGCCGGTGGTCTCGTAGTGGCTCTGCGGGCCGCCCGGGTTGGAGTACTGGTTGGGCTTCCAGCCGCCGGGCAGTTCGCGGGCGAGCCGGTCGGAGACGGTGTAGTAGCTGTCCGGGTGGTCGGGCGCGACCGCGGTGGGGCACACCACGACCTCGGCGCCGTAGGCCTTGAGGACGTTGCGCTTGTCTTCGCTGACCTTGTCGGGGCAGACGAACACGCACTTGTATCCGCGCTTCTGGGCGACCAGCGCGAGGCCGATGCCGGTGTTGCCGGACGTGGGTTCGACGATGGTCCCGCCCGGTTTCAGCTCGCCCGACGCCTCCGCGGCGTCGATCATCTTGACCGCGATGCGGTCTTTCGAGCTTCCACCCGGGTTGAGGTATTCGATCTTGGCTGCAACGGTCCCGTGGTTCTCACCGATGACGGAAGAGAGCTTGACGAGAGGGGTGTTGCCGATCAGGTCGACGACGTGTTCCGCGATGCGCATGCCTCCATGCTCCCAGATGCCCTGATCCGATGCTCACAGACGTCCGGCACGGGGGCCCCGATCCGACTAGATTGGTGCGGACGCAGTCCGCTGGAACCCGTGAGATGAGCACCAGGTAGCGGAAAGGTGAGACCAGTGCCCAAGAGGACCTGGCAGTCCGGAGTGAAGGCCGGCGCCGCGGCTGTCGTGGCAGGTTCGAGTGCAGGCACGCTGTCGTGGGCGGCGTACTCGTATCTGATGTCGCAGGCGACGGCGGCCCGCGGGGTGATCGGCCACAACGTCGCCAAGCCGCCGGAGGCCGACGGCGTCTACTCCCCCGGCGCCGCGGGGCCCGAACGCTGGCTACGGACCACTCCGTACGACGTCCATCTGATGATCTTCGGCGACTCCACGGCCGCCGGGGTGGGGTGCCTGTCGGCGGAGGAGGTGCCCGGCGTGCAGATCGCGCGGCGCCTCGCCGACGAGACGGGGAAGCGGATCCGGTTGAGCACCAAGGCCATCGGCGGCGCCACGTCCCGCGGGCTCAGCGGGCAGGTGGACGCGATGTTCGTCGCCGGGCCGCCGCCGGATGCCGCGGTGATCCTGGTCGGCGCCAACGACGTCACGTCCAAGAACTCCATCCGGGCGTCGGCGCGCAGGCTCGGGGAGGCCGTCGAGCGACTCCGCGCCCACGACTGCGCCGTCGTCGTCGGAACGTGCCCCGACCTGGGGGTGGTGACGGCGATTCCGCAGCCCCTGCGGACCGTGGTCCGGACCTGGGGGCTGCGACTGGCCCGGGCGCAGGCGGCCGCGACCAGCGCGGCGGGCGGCCACCCGGTGGCACTCGCCGACCTGCTGGCCCCCGAGTTCCTGGCGGCGCCCGACCGGATGTTCTCCTCCGACCACTTCCACCCGTCGGCGGCGGGCTACGAATTGGCGGCCATCCAGATCGTGCCCGTACTCGCGACGGCCCTGGGTCTGTGGCACGGCGGGCCCCTGCCCGATCTGCCGGAGGTGTCGGAGGCCGCGGAATCACGCAAGCTGTCGACCCGGATGACGGCCTCGCTCAACCGTTTTCTGTGGCGACGCGACGTCCGGCGACGCACACCCGCCCGCCTCGACGAACTCCTCGCGATCGAGGAGGCGTCCGCGCCCGGGACGCGACGGGTCGCTGAGTGAGATGGCGACGACCCCGGCGGCGCCCGGCAACGTAAGTTGTCGGGAAGGCCACAAAACGGGTGGTCTGAAACACAGTGCAGACACCCGCCGTTGACAAAGGAGTTTTCATGCCCGAGGCAGTCATCGTCTCCGCAGTACGCTCACCGATCGGCCGAGCCATGAAGGGCTCGCTCAAGACCATCCGCCCGGATGATCTGACGACGCAGATGGTGGCCGCGGCGCTGGCGAAGGTCCCCGAACTCGACCCCACCGAGATCGACGACCTGCTCCTCGGCTGCGGCCAGCCCGCCGGGCAGTCCGGCTTCAACATCGCACGCGTCGTCGCGGTGGAACTGGGTTACGACTTCCTGCCCGGCGTCACCGTCAACCGCTACTGTTCGTCCTCGCTGCAGACCACCCGGATGGCACTGCACGCGATCAAGGCCGGCGAGGGCGACGTCTTCATCTCCGCCGGTGTCGAGTCGGTGTCCAGCTTCGTCACCGGCAACGCCGACGGCCTGCCGAACACCAAGAACGCGAGGTTCGCCGACGCCGAGGCGCGCACCGCGAAGCTCGCCGAGGGCGGTGTCGCGTGGACCGACCCGCGTGAGAACGACCAGATCCCCGACGTCTACATCGCCATGGGCCAGACCGCCGAGAACGTCGCTTCGGCCACCGGCATCACCCGCGAGGAGCAGGACCGCTGGGGCGTCCGCTCGCAGAACCGCGCGGAGGAGGCGATCAAGAACGGCTTCTTCGAGCGGGAGATCACCCCGGTCACCCTCCCTGACGGCACCGTCGTGTCCACCGACGACGGCCCCCGCGCCGGCACCACGTACGAGGGCATCAGCCAGCTGAAGCCGGTGTTCCGGCCCGACGGCACCGTCACCGCGGGCAACGCGTGCCCCCTCAACGACGGTGCCGCGGCGCTCGTGATCATGTCCGACACGAAGGCGAAGGCCCTCGGCCTGACCCCGCTGGCCCGCATCGTGTCCACCGGTGTGTCCGGCCTGTCGCCCGAGATCATGGGTCTCGGTCCGATCGAGGCTGTCAAGAAGGCACTCGCCATCGCGGGCAAGTCCATCTCCGACATCGACCTGTTCGAGATCAATGAGGCGTTCGCGGTGCAGGTTCTCGGTTCCGCCCGCGAACTGAACATCGACGAGGACAAGCTGAACATCTCCGGCGGTGCCATCGCCCTCGGCCACCCGTTCGGCATGACCGGCGCCCGCATCACCAACACCCTGCTGAACAACCTCCGTGAGCAGGACAAGACGTTCGGCGTCGAGACGATGTGCGTCGGCGGCGGTCAGGGCATGGCGATGGTCCTCGAGCGCCTGAGCTAGGCGGCTCCGCCGCCCGTGCGTGGTTGACGAGTGCAGAGACTCGCTAACCACTCACGGGCGCGAAGCGCCTAGTCGCTGTTGAAGTAGCTCAGCAGTCGCAGGATCTCGACGTACAGCCACACCAGGGTGACGGTGAGGCCGAAGGCGACGCCCCACGCTGCCTTCTCCGGCGCCTGGGCGCGGATCAGCTGGTCGGCGGCGTCGAAGTCCAGCAGGAAGCTGAACGCGGCGATGCCGATGCAGACGAGGCTGAAGATGATCGCCACGGGACCGCCGTCGCGGAGGCCGAAGCCACCGTCCATGAAGAAGCTGGCGATCAGGTTGCCCAATGCGAGGACGACGACACCGATGAGGGCGCCGATGATCATCCGCGTCAGGCGGGGCGTGACCCGGATGGCGCCGGTCTTGTAGACGACGAGCATGCCGAAGAACACGCCGAACGTGCCGAGCACGGCCTGCCCGATGAGCGCCGCACCACCGACTCCGCCGAAGGTGACGTCGGTGAACATGAACGACAGCGCGCCGAGGAACAGGCCCTCCGCGACGGCGTAGGCGAGGACGATGGCCGGGTTGTCCATCTTGCGGCCGAACGTGGCCACGAGGACCAGCACGAGACCGACGAGGCCGCCACCGATGACGAGCGGGGTCGCCAGGTTCGCGTCGTTGCTCACCAGGAAGTAGGAGATGATCGCCGATACCGTGAGCACGCCCAGCGTGACGCCCGTCTTGGTGACGACGTCGTCGATGGTCATCGAACGGTGGTCGGGACCCGTCCGGTAGGGCTCGGCCTGCGTGTACTGCGGCTGACCGAACTGCTGCGTGACCTGCGCGGCGCCGGCCGTCGTAGATCCGAACGAGGCGTATCCGCCGCTGCCCTCTTGTTTGGGCAGGTTGCGGAACACCGGGTTACTGGTGGTGCGCACCGTGCACATCCCTTCTCGTGGCTCGCCGGGTGGATCCGGGTGTCTTGTACGTTGAACGTCCCGCACCCACCGCAAGTTCCCGTTCGTCGCTTTCGGGTCGGACAATTCGGACTCTACCGGTGCCGCGGCGACACTCGCCAGACGAGGCCGGTCGGCGTGGCGGTCAGGCCACCGACCGGGTGACCGTGAATTTGGGATTCCGCCCGACCACATCGGTTCTCCCGACGAGCCGCTGCAACCGGCCCCGGTATCCGAGGTGGGAGTTGTACACGGTCCACAACTCGCCGCCCGGCCGGAGCACGCGCCCGGCTTCGGCGAACATCTTCGACGCCCCACCGGTGTGGACGGCCGCGCCCACGTGGAACGGCGGGTTGCACAGGACGACGTCCTGACTGTCGGTCGCGAGACTGGACATGGCGTCGTCGCGCAGGGTGGACACCCGCCCGTCGAGACCGTTGGCGCGGGCGGTGGCGGCAGCAGACGCCACCGCCGCCGCCGACTGGTCAGTCGCGATCACCGACACCTCCGGGAGGAGCCGGGCCAGGCTGACGGCGAGGATGCCGGTTCCGCAGCCGAGGTCCACGGCCGCCCGGGCCCGGGGGTTCACCCGGGGCAGGAAGTCGAGGAGGTATCGGGTCCCGATGTCCAGTTTGGGGCCGGCGAACGCCGCCCCGTAGGAGACGACGTCCAGCCCGATCTCGGCGAGGTGATCGGTGACGGGGTACGTCTGCTGCGCCGAGTCCCGCGGTCCGCGCGCGATCAGCACCCGCGACTTCTGTCTGCCGAGGGTGGCGCGGACGTCGGAGAACGACCGCCCGAGGACGTCGTTCATGGCGGTGGAGATGTGCTTGTTGCGTCCACCCGCGTAGACGACGACGGACGGGTCGGCGTGGCGGGCGATCGTCTCGGCGACCTCGGTGAGTTCGCCGAGGCTCCGCGGCAGTTGCATCAGCACGACCGTCGTCCCCGCGAGCAGTTCCTCGCCGAGCGCGCACGACCGGTAGCGATCGGCGAGCCCGACGGTCGCGGCGTTGGCGGCCAGCGCCAGTTCGCCGGTCAGCGGGTCCTGGTGCACGCGGATTCCGGTGGCACCGTGCGCCGCCGCGGCGCCGAGGGTGAGAGCGCCGTAGTGGTCGCCGATCACGGTGAGCGTCCCGGAAGGCGCGGCGGACAGGGCGGCCGCGGCCTCGTCGAGGATCAGCCGGTCGGCGGCGTCGACGGCCGTCAGGTTGGGGGCCTCGACGTCGGGGCGGCGACGCAGCCGGGAGAACAGGTCGTCCCGGTCGAACACTTCGGAGTCGAGCACGTTACCGGGACACCCACTGCGCGACGTGGGCGACGGGTTCCCGGTGGGTGCGGAATCCGTTGACGGGGTTCTCGGTGTCGGGGTACCCGAACGAGATCGCGCAGACCACCCTGCGGTCCTCCTCGAGCGCGAAGAAGTCGTGGAGGAACCGCGAACTTCCCGCGACGGCGGCCTGCGGGATGGTCGCCACTCCGAGGCTCTGCGCGGCGAGCAGGAACGTCTCGACGTACAGGCCGCAGTCCACGGCGCCGTAGGTGCCGAGTGCTTCGTGCGTGGTGACGATCGCGACGTGCGGCGCCCCGAACAGGTCGAAGTTCTTCATCGTCTGCTCGGCGGACGCGGCCCGGTCGCCGGGGGCGATCCCGACGCTGGCGTACAGCTGCATGGCGCACTCGCGGCGGCGCAGTTTGTGCTCGCCCACGTATTCGCGGGGCCAGTCGAAGTCGGACTCCTGCGGGTGGGTGCGGACGTACTCTGCCAGCCCGGCGCGGAACCGCTCGGTGCCATCCCCCTCGGTGATCGCGACCTGCCACGGCTGCGTGTTGCACCACGACGGCGTCTGCTGGGCGAGCTCGAGGATCCTCTCGATCACGTCGTGCGGCACCTGCTCGGGCAGGTATGCCCGGCAACTGATTCGCGCGTCGAGGAGCTGGGCCAGGGTGCGCTCGGCCGGGGTCGTGCGCGCTGTCGCAATGCCGGTATCCGTCACCGTCGAATTCTCCTCGGGTCTACTCGTTCTCGAACACCGCTCTCCGTGTCGCACGTCCGCGATATGCTGGCGTCAGTGCACCGAGAAGGTGATTTCATTGAGTGTGCCACGACACCCGGAAAGCAGTTCCGGGCCGACCGACTCGGATCCGCAGGCTACCAAGCGGATCGTCGTGACCGACATCGTCGCGGAGCTGTCTTCGGAAGGATTCGACGACGCCCGCGAGATCGGCCGGGGAGGGTTCGGGGTCGTGTACCGCTGCCTTCAGACGGCCCTCGACCGCACGGTCGCGATCAAGGTGCTGTCCTCCGATCTGGACGGCGAGGATCGGGAACGTTTCCTGCGCGAGCAGCGTGCGATGGGAAAATTGTCGGGGCACCCGCACGTCGTCGACATCCTGCAGTCCGGGGTGACGCGCAGTGGCAGGCCGTACATCGTGATGCCGTATCACTCACGCAACTCGCTGGACGCCTGGATTCGCCGTGAAGGGCCGCTGCCGTGGAGCGAAACACTGCGCGTCGGCGTGAAGTTGGCGGGCGCCCTGGAGACGGCGCACCGGCTCGGCACGCTGCACCGCGACGTGAAGCCCGCGAACATCCTGCTCACCGGATACGGCGAACCGCAGCTCACCGACTTCGGCATCGCGCGCGTCTCGGGGGGCTTCGAGACCACGTCGAGCATGATCACCGGTTCGCCGGCGTTCACGGCCCCGGAGGTCCTGCGCGGCGACGCGCCGTCCGCGTCCTCCGACGTGTACAGCCTGGGCGCCGCCCTGTTCTGTCTGCTCACCGGTCACGCCGCGTTCGAGCGGCGCAGCGGGGAACGCCTCGTCGCGCAATTCCTCCGCATCGCCACGCAACCCGTTCCGGACCTGCGGGGCGAGGACATTCCCGACGACGTGTGCACTGCCATCGAGCGGGCCATGTCCGAGGAACCGACCGACCGACCGGAATCTGCAGCGGAATTCGGCCAGGAACTCCGCGACATCGAGCGCAGGCACGGTCTCGACGTCGACGAGATGGCGCTCCCCGCCGCGGCCGACGAGTTCCCGCGCACCGAGCACACCTCGACGCCGACGACGCAGTCCGGGCGCAGTCGCAGCTACCGGCGGCGGTCGGGTGCCACCCCGCCGAGCGCCGCCGCCCGGTTCCGGCCGCCGACCCCGATGCGTTCCCTGGTGGAGCGCACCCGCCTCCTGGATCTGCTCCGGCTGGGCCAGCGGAGGCGGTTGACGCTGATCCACGCCCCCGCCGGGTTCGGGAAGAGCACGGTCGCGGCCCAGTGGCGCGACGTCCTCATCGAGGACGGCGCCGCCGTCGCCTGGTTGACGGTGGACAACGACGACAACAACGTCGTGTGGTTCCTGTCCCACCTCGTCGAGGCGATCCGCCAGGCCGAGCCGACGCTGGCCGACGAACTGGGGCAGGCGCTCGACGAGAACGGCGCCGACGCGGAGCGGTACGTGCTGACGTCGCTGGTGAATCAGGTCCACGACAGCAGGCGCCACGTGGTGGTGATGATCGACGACTGGCACCGTGTCACATCGCCGGACACGATCGCGGCGATGGACTTCATCCTGGAGAACGGCTGCCACCACCTGCAGATGGTGGTGAGCAGCCGAAGCCAGGCGGGACTTCCGCTCGCCAAGATGCGGGTGAGGGACGAGCTCGTCGAAATCGACTCCGTAGCATTGCGTTTCGACCTCACGGAGTCGCAGCGGTTCCTGGTCGACCTCGGCGGACTGCACCTCGACGACTCCGACGTGGAGGCGCTGGAGGAGACCACGGACGGGTGGGTGGCGGCGCTGCAACTGGCGTCGCTGTCGCTGCGCGATCGCGACGATCCCGGCGACCTCATCCGGCACATGTCGGGCCGCCACCACGCGATCGGCGAATACCTGGCGGAGAACGTGCTCAGCACGCTCGAGCCTGCGCTGCTCGACTTCATGCTGGCCACGTCCATCACCGAGCGGGTGTGCGGCGAACTCGCGTGCGTGCTGGCGAACGTGCCCCGCGGTCAGGCCCTGCTCGAGCAGGTCGAATCACGCGACCTGTTCCTGCGCAGCCTCGACGAGGACCGGGAGTGGTTCGAGTACCACCACCTGTTCGCCGAGTATCTCCGCCGGCGGCTCGAGCGCGACCATCCGTCGCGCGTCGCGGATCTGCACCGGGCGGCCGCGCACTGGTTCGCCGATCACCACTACGTCAGCGACGCAGTGGATCACGCGCTGGCGGCGGGTGATCGCGACGTGGCCGTCGCGGTGGTCGAGGAGCAGGGCATGTACCTGGTGGAGCATTCGCGGATGGTCGCGCTGCTCGGCCTCGTCGACAAGCTGCCGCAGTCGCTGGTCGAGTCCAGTCCGCGCATCCAGATCGCGGTGGCGTGGGCGAACATCCTGCTGCAGCGGGTGGCGCCGGCGCTGCAGGCGCTGTCGCTCGTCGCGTCGAGGCTCGAGTCTTCGGCGCTGAGCGAATCCGAGCAGGCGGACATCCGGGTGGAGGCCGACATTGTCCGCGCCGTGATCGCAGTGTCGTCCGATCGCATCGCCGGAGTACCCGACCTCATCGCGGAATGTCTGGCCCGGCCGGAAACCCTGCGCCCGTGGGTGGTCTCGGCGGGGTCCAATCTCGCCTCCGCGGTCGCGATCGCCCAGTTCGATTTCGTGGAGGCGCGCCGCCTGCAGGAGTGGGCCACCGGGTATCACCAGCGGACCGTCGGACCGTTCAGCAAGATGTACGGCTACTGCTTCGCCGGTATCGCCGCGCTGGAGCAACTCGACATCACCGCGGCCGAGGACAATTTCCGGCTGGCCGTGCAGACCGCGACGAAAGGGGTGGGCCCGCACTCGCACGCCGCACGTCTCGCGGGGGCGCTCCTGGGCGAGTTGATGTACGAGCTGGGTCATCTCGACGAGGCCGAAAGACTTCTCGACGAGAGCTACGAACTCGGGCCCGAGGCCGGCATCGTCGATTTCATGATCGCCAGGTTCGTCACGGGTGCCCGGCTGAAGGCGGCACGCGGCGACGTCGCGTCCGCTGCCCGGCACCTCGACGAGGGTGCGTCCGCGGCGGCGGCGCTGGGACTCCCCCGGCTGCGCGCCCGGGTCGAGAACGAACGGGTTCGGCTCGGACTGCCCGCCTCGCCGCAGCCGCCGCCCACTGCCGGGAAACTCACCCGGGAACCCGATTTCGGTTTCGCCGAGATCATCGCGCAGCTCGACGACGCCACGGAGATCCGGAAGCAGCTGGCGGTCGAGCCGGACGTCGCGTGCCGCCGCGCGGAGGAGTGGGTGCGCCGGGTCGAACAGGAGAGCAGGCCGAGGGCGGCCATGCAGGCCAATCGCCTGCTCGTCGCGTGCCTGGTCGCGGCGGGCCGGGTCGACGAAGCGAAGTCGGTGCTGGCGTCCATCGCCGCGACGTGTGCGCGAATCGGCTTCGTGCGCTACCTGATCGACGGCGGGCCGCGCGTGGTGCCCGCGCTGACGGCGCTCCTCGAGGACAGGGTGGCGGGCCGGTGGCCGTCCGACCGTCCGGAGGTTCCGGCGGAGTTCCTGGCCGCGGCACTGGAGACGGCGACGCCGATCGAGAGCTAGCCGTGCCCTGTCGCCGCTTCCGCCACGAAGAGGAACCGCCGCGGCATATCGTGGACTGATGACCGATCCATCGCCGCAGGACGGGCCACGGTTCAGTGGTCTGCGCGCTTTGTTCGTCAATTGCACCCTCAAGCGGTCACCCGATGTGAGCAACACCCAGGGCTTGATCGACCGCAGCGTCGGCCTGATGGAGAAGGAAGGCGTCACGGTCGACCAGTTCCGGGCGGTGGACCACGACATCGCGACCGGCGTCTACCCGGACATGACCGAGCACGGGTGGCCGAGCGACGAATGGCCACAACTGTTCCGCCGTGTGCTGGACGCCGACATCCTGGTGCTGGCGGGCCCGATCTGGCTCGGCGACAACGGTTCCGTCACGAAGCAGGTGATCGAGCGGCTGTACGGGTGCTCGTCGCTGCTCAACGACCACGGCCAGTACGCGTACTACGGGCGGGCCGGTGGGTGTCTGATCACCGGCAACGAGGACGGGGTCAAGCATTGCGCGATGAACATCCTCTACAGCCTCCAGCATCTCGGATACGTGATCCCGCCGCAGGCCGACGCCGGGTGGATCGGTGAAGCCGGGCCGGGACCGTCGTATCTCGACGAGGGGTCGGGCGGCCCGGAGAACGATTTCACCAACCGCAACACCACGTTCATGACGTACAACCTGATGCACGTCGCCGCGATGCTGAAGTCGGCAGGCGGGTTCCCCGTGTACGGAAATCAACGGTCGGAATGGGACGCCGGGTGCCGTCCCGACTTCGCCAACCCGGACTACCGCTGATCCGTCCCACCCGAGAGGGAAGTCATGTGCCGATTGTTCGGGCTGTCCGCCGCCCCGCACCGCGTTCGCGCGTCGTTCTGGCTGCTGGACGCCCCGGACAGTCTGGCGCAGCAGAGTCACCGCGAACCGGACGGCACCGGCCTCGGCACGTTCGCGGAGGACGGGACGCCGCTGGTGGAGAAGCAACCGCTCGCCGCGTACGAGGACGTCGAATTCGCGCAGGAGGCGAAGCACCGGTACTCGGCCACGTTCGTCGCGCACATCCGCTTCGCGACCACCGGTGAACTGCTTCCGCAGAACACCCATCCGTTCGCTCAGGACGGTCGCGTGTTCGCCCACAACGGCGTGGTCGAGGACCTGCCGAAGCTCGAGGCGGAACTGGGCTCCGATCTGGCTCTCGTTCACGGCGACACCGACTCGGAACGGGTCTTCGCGCTCGTGACGCGGCACATCGGCAGGAGCGGCGGCGACGTCACGGCCGGGATCACCGCCGCCGCCCGGTGGCTGGCCGACAACGTGCCGATCTACGCGCTCAACATCCTGCTGACCACTCCCGGCGAATTGTGGGCGCTGCGCTACCCGGACACCCACGACCTGCTGTTCCTCGAGCGGCGCGCGGGCGGCCCGAGCGGTGGCCGCCACCTCCAGCACGCGAGCACTCCCGGCCGGATCCGGGCCAGGTCCGAACATCTCTCCGAGCGTCCGGCGGTGGTCGTCGCGAGTGAGCAGATGGACGAGGACCCCGGGTGGACACCGCTGCAGTCCGGCGAACTGCTGCACGTCGGCCGCGACCTCGCCGTCACCCGGGAGGTGATCGTCGATCACCCGCCGCGGTACCCGATCCGCCTCGAGGACCTGAATGCCCGGTCCGCTGCGGCGCAGACCGAGAAGTAGCCACCCGGTCAGAACTCGATCCGCAGGTGCTCGCTGACGGGGCGGGCCTGGCACGCGAGGATGTAGCCGCTCGCGATGTCCTCGGGGTCGAGGATCGACGCGTTGTCCATGTCCACCTCGCCCTCGACGACCGTGCATGCGCAGGAACCACATTCGCCTTCGCGGCACGAGTACGGGACGTCGAGCCCCTTGGAGAGCATGACGTCGACGAGTGTCGCCTGGCGCGGCCAGCTCAGGTTGTGCGCTTCGCCGTCGAGTTGCACCTCGACCGTCGACGCCGTTCCCGGTTCCGTGTCCTCCAGCGCTTCCACGACGATCTCGGCGAACGGATCACCCGTCAGTGACGTGAACACTTCGGCGTGCACGCGGTCCCGGGGGACGCCGGCGAGTGCGAGCGACTCGTGGATCGCCTCCATGAACGGACGCGGTCCGCACATGTACGCCCGGTGGTCCCGGAACCGGTCCGACAGGTTCGCCAGCTGCCGCGGCGTCGGCAGGCCCTGCACGCTCTCGAGCCAGTGCACGACGGTCAGCCGGTGTTCGTGGCGGGCGGCGAGGTCCCGCAATTCGTCGGCGAAGATCACCGACTTCTCGTCCCGGTTCGCGTACACGAGAACGACTTTCCCGGTACCCTCACTCAGCGCCGATTTGAGGATAGACATCACCGGGGTGATTCCGCTGCCCGCGGCGAACAGGATCAGGTCTTCGTCCAGGCTCGCCGGAGTGAACACTCCGGCGGGCGGCAGCACCTCGATGCGGTCGCCGACGCCGACGTTGTCGCACAACCAGTGCGAACCGTATCCGCCCGCGGTGCGCTTGATCGTCACCTTCGGCAGGTCGTCGGTGAACGGGGAACTGGCCAGCGAATAGCACCGGGCGACCGACCCCGTTCGGTCGCTCGGGATACGCAGTGTCAGGAACTGCCCGGGCTTGTAGGCGAATTCGTGCCTGCGCTCGTCGGGGACGTCGAACACCAGCGAACGGGCGTCGGACGTCTCCTCCACGACGGCGGCCACGGTGACCACTACTGATCGCGAACTGCGTGGTGTTTCAACGGTCGTCATCGCGACGGTGCCCTCTCGCTACGGTAACTCGATCCTGCCGAAACTACTGCAGGTCGGCGGCGGCGGCCGCGGGTCTTCCCGCTGGGCGGGACCCGGATTTTCGCCGTCACCCCCACCGCGACTGCCCGCCGTCCAGCGGGATCGTCGCCCCGGTGAGGTAGCCGGCGTCGTCGCTCACGAGGAACACGACGGCGCGCCCGATGTCGGATTCGGCGTCACCGACCCGCCCGAGGGGGATGCCCGCCACGAACTCTGCCGCCTCGTCCGGGTTCCGGTCCATCCACCGTGCGAGCGCCGGACTTTTCGCGTGCGGGGCGACGGACAGCACCCGGATCCCGTCCCGGCCCCACTCGCAGGCCGCCGACCTGGTCAGCGAACGCATGCCCTCCTTGATCGAGCCGTACGCCCCGTAGTTGCTCGCGTCCCACCGGACGGCCGCCGACGTGACGAGGTTGACGATCACGCCGCCGCCGCGCGCGACCATGTGTGGGTGGCACGACTGCATCATCCGCAGCGTCGCGAGCGGTCCCGTCGCGAACGACCGCTCGTACTCCTCGTCGATCACCGACAGGATCGGCCCCGGTGAGCAGTCGTTGGCGTTGTTGACCAGGATGTCGAC
The DNA here is from genome assembly GCF_019378875.1 of Rhodococcus sp. USK10. Lineage (NCBI taxonomy): Bacteria > Bacillati > Actinomycetota > Actinomycetes > Mycobacteriales > Nocardiaceae > Rhodococcus > Rhodococcus sp. USK10. The sequence continues at coordinate 7,084,773 of NZ_CP076048.1, read as the reverse complement.
GCCGCCGAACGTGTCCACGGTCCGCTCGACGGCGGACGCGATGTCCTCGCGCCTGCTGACGTCGCACACCACCGGTGCGCTGCGGGCGCCGATCGCGGACAGTCGTTCGCACGTGTCGTGCAGTTTCGACTCCGTGCGTCCGGCGACCGCGATCGCCGCCCCTTCCCGCGCGAGGGCGAGGGCGATTCCCTGCCCGATCCCCTGGCCCGCACCCGTGATCAGTGCAACCTTGCCGTCGAGTGTGTTCATGTCTGCTCCCGTTCCCCTACTATCGAACCAAGCAATTGCTTGGTCTTGCGTATTCGCTGATCACCGCCGAGCGCCGGGTCTCCCCCGCGCTCCTCACTCCGAAGGTCTCCCCCGTGACACATCCCCATCCTCTCGATTTCAGTGGCCTCGCCGTCGTCGTGACGGGCGGCACCAAGGGCATCGGTTTCGTCGTCGCCGAAGCGTTTCTCGCCGCGGGTGCGAACGTGCTCGTGTGCGGCCGGTCCGCGCCGGACACCCTGCCCGCACACGGTGATCGCACCGCCGCGTTCCGCGCGACCGACGTTCGCGATCACGCCGACGCCGCCGGACTGATCGACGACGCCGTCGCCCGATTCGGCCGCCTCGACGTCCTTGTCAACAACGCGGGTGGGTCGCCCGACGCGGACGCCGCCACCGTCTCGCCGCGCTTCGTCGAGAAGATCGTCGCGCTGAACCTGCTGGCTCCCTTCACCGTCGCCCAGGCCGCGAACGCGGTGATGCAGCAGCAGTCCGACGGCGGCGCGGTCGTCAACATCGGCAGCGTCTCCGCGCACGATCCGCAACCCGGCACCGCCGCGTACAGCGCCGCGAAGGCCGGCCTGCTCGTGCTGACGAAAGCACTTGCGCTCGAATGGGCTCCGAAGGTCCGCATCAACCACATCACCACGGGTCTCATCCGCACCGAGAGCGCGGCGTCCGTCTACGGCGAGGACGGCGGCGCCGCCGTCACCCGGACCCTTCCGATGGGGCGGATGGCGGTGCCGTCCGACATCGCGGACGCCTGCCTGTTCCTGGCGAGCGCGCAGGCGTCGTACGTCAACGGCGCCGATCTCGCCGTCCACGGCGGCGGCGAATACCCCGCGCGGTACCTCGCGACCCACTCCTGACGTCCGCGCCGAATGTCACCCCGGTTGTTCTGCACCGGTGTGACATTCGGCGGTGGAATCCGGACGTGCGGTCAGCCGAACTCGGCGCGGGCGCCTGCGATCACCGGCGCGTCGTCTCGGACCAGTTCGAACGACGCGTCACGCGCGTCGCCCCACGCCCGCAACGCCGGCGTGTCGCCCGGGTACACCGGTGCGGCGAACCGTCCCTCGAGCCGCGTGAGGTCGGCGGGGTGCACGTCCAGCGCCCGCGCGAGTTCCAGCGCGCTCGCGGCGACGGTGCACAGGCCGTGCATGATCGGCCGGGGCTGCCCGATCCGCTCGGCCGCCGCCGGATCGATGTGGATGTGGTGCCGGTCGCCGGTCAACCGGTACAGCGCCGCCTGATTCTCGGCGGTGCGCAGGACGCGCTGCACGTCCGGTTCGCCCTCGGGCCGTGACGGTTTCGCGGGACCGCGCTCGCCGCCGAACCCGCCGGAGCCCGGCGCGAACAGCGACCAGGTGGCGACGAAGAACTGGGATTCGACGCGCACGTCGAACACCGCCGCCGAACCCTTGTCCCACACCTCGCCGACGGACGCCGACAACGCGATCTCGCCGCGACGCGGAAGGGGGGCGAGCACCGTCAGTTCTTGCGATCCGTGCAGCGCCGTCTTCGTGTCGAACGCGCCCCGCGATCCGAGTTCGTCCGGCGCCCACTGGGCGAGGGTGAGAGCGAACGTGGGCAGCACCCGCAGACGCTCCTCGAAGACGAGGTCCAGTTCGGTGGCTCGCGCACCCACCGACAGTGCGTACAGGATGGCGTCGCGCTCGTCGTAGCTCACCGTGCGGGTGCCGAGGTCCTCACCCCGCCACGCTCCTGCCGTCGTGCGCTCGGTTGTCGTCATGATCAGTCCTCTCTGCCCAGGATCAGGCCGCTGGTGGGCACGGCGGTGCCCGCGGTCACCAGCACGTTGCCGATGCCGTCCGGTTGTGTCGTCGATGTTCCGCGGATCAGGCGGACCGCCTCCGCGATGCCGTTGACGCCGTGCAGATAGGCCTCGCCGATCTGCCCGCCGTGCGTGTTGGACGGGAGGCGTCCGCCGATCTCGAGGTTGCCGTCCCGGATGAAGTCCTTCGCGTCGCCGGGGTCGCAGAACCCGAGTTCCTCGAGTTGCGGCAGGACGAGCGGGGTGAAGTGGTCGTAGAGGATCGCCGCCGAGATGTCGTCCGGTGCGAGACCGCTCTGCCCGTAGAGTTGCCTGCCGACGAGGCCCATTTCGGGTATGCCCGTGATGTCGGGCCGGTAGTAGCTTGCCATCATGTGCTGGTCCTTGCCGGACCCCTGCGCAGCGGCCTTGATGATCGCCGGGGTGCTGCGCAGATCCTTGGCGCGTTCGGCGGAGACCACGACGAGGGCCTGGCCGCCGTCGGTTTCCTGGCAGCAGTCCAGCAGGTGGAGCGGTTCGGCGATCCACCGCGACTGCTGATGGTCGTCGAGGGTGATGGGACGCCCGTGGAACCAGGCGGCGGGGTTGACGGCGGCGTGCTTGCGGGCGACGACCGCGACCCGGCCGAAGTCCTCGCTGGTGGCGCCGTACCGGTGCATGTACCGGCGGGCGAACATCGCCACCCACTGGGCGGGCGTCGACAGTCCTTGCGGGGTCAGCCAGGCGTAGGCGGCCCGGTCCGCGGTGCTGTCCATCGGGCGGTCGTGCTGCCCGAGTCCGTAACGCACACCGGACCGTTCGTTGAACGCGCGGTAGCAGACGACGACGTCCGCGATGCCCGTCGCCACGGCCATGGCCGCCTGCTGGACGGTGGCGCACGCGGCGCCGCCGCCGTAGCCGATGCGGGAGAAGAACTTCAGCTCACCGATGCCCGTGTTGCGGGCGACGAGTACCTCACCGTTGGTTTCGGCGGTGTACGTGGACAGTCCGTCCACCTCGGACGGGTCGATGCCCGCGTCGGCGAGCGCGGCGGCGATCGCCTCGCACGCCAGTTGCAGTTCGCTGCGTCCCGAGTGCTTGGAGAATTCGGTGGCGCCGATGCCGACGATCGCGGCGGCGCCCGACAGGGGGCTGGTCACAGGTCTCCTCGTGCAGGCAAGTCTCCTCGAGCAGGCAGGGCGACGACGACGGTGCCGGTGGCGTGGTCGCCGAGGCTGTTGGCGCCGCGGATCTTCACGCTCACGAGGCCGTCGTCCTTCGCGACCACCTCACCGGTCAGGGTCATCTCGTCTCCGGGGTAGTTGGGGGCGCCGAGCCGCACCGCGATGCGGCGTAGCGACGCGTGCGGTCCCGCCCAGTCGGTGACGAACCGCCCCACCAGCCCGTTGGTGGTGAGGATGTTCATGAACACGTCCTTCGATCCCCGCTCCACCGCGAGGTCCGGGTCGTGGTGGACGTCCTGGAAGTCGCGGGTGGCGAGGGCGGTGGCGACGATCAGGGTGCGGGTCAGTGGAATCACCAGTTCCGGCAGCCGGGTGCCGATCTGCACGGTCTCGTAGGTCGGGGCGCCGATGGTCGCGGTCATGCGACCACCTCGACCCCGGCCGCCAGTTGCGCGCCGAGACGCGCCAGGTCGGAGGAGGCGCCGCCGAGTGTGGCGGCGAGCTGTTTGCCCCACAGCAGGTGCCGGTGCACGGGGTAGTCGGTGTCGACGCCGATCCCGCCGTGCACGTGTTGCGTGCGGTGGACGACCCGCTGACCGCCGTCGGTGGCCCACCATTTCGCCACCGGCACGGCGGTTCCCGGATCCTCGCCGCTCCCGAGCAGCCAGACGGCCTGCCAGAGCGTCACCCGCATCGCCTCGAGGTCGATGTAGCAGTCCGCGAGCTGGTGGGTGACGGCCTGGAACGTCGCGAGCGGGCGGCCGAACTGCGTGCGTCCGTTGAGGTAGGTGACGGCCTGACGGACCGCGCCTTCGCCCACTCCGAGTTGCATTGCGGCGACGGCGAGTTCCGCGCGGTCGAGCAGCCACCGCACCGCGGTGCCGTCCGCCGGGCCGAGCGGCTCGGCCGGCGCCCCGTCGAACGTGACGTTGGCGCAGATCTCGCGGGTGGTCGACTCCGCCTGCTGCGCAGTCACTCCCACGGATTCCGGGCGCACCAGGAACAGTGCCGGACCGCTGTCCGTGGCCGCGGAGACGACGAGGCGGTCGGCGACATGCGCCACCGGCACCGCGGCCTTGACGCCGTGCACGTGCCACCGGCCGTCCACCTCGCGTGCCGTCGTCGACGGTTCGCACGGGGCATGCGGGCCGAACTCCTCGAGCGCGACGGTGACGATCCCGCTGCCGTCCGCCGCCGCGGGGACCAGGGCGTCGCGTTGGGCGGGCGTCCCGAACTCGGCGATCGCGAGCGCGCCGAGCACGTGCGGCCACAACGGAACCGGGGCGACGTTCCGGCCCTGCTCCTCGAGCAGCACGTACAGTTCCGCAAGTCCCGCGCCGCCGCCCCCGAGGTTCTCGGGCAGGGCGAGGCCGAGCAGACCGGTGGTGGCGAGTTCGCGCCACAGTTCCCGGTCGATCCGGTCGGCGGTCGACTGGATCTCCTTGATCCGTTCGGGTCGCGATTTGGCGGCGAACACGTCCGCGGCCAGTCCGCGGACCGCCTCCTGCTCCTCGCCGAATGTGAAGTCCATCAGTTCTCCTCCCGTGTGGCGGGCCGGAACGCGGGGAGCGTGAGTTCCGGGTCGGCGTCGATCCATTCCAGTTCCACCGGCATCCCGATGTGCACGTCCGCCGGTTCGACGCCCGTCATGTTGGCGATCAGGCGGGTGCCTTCCTCGAGTTCGATCACCGCGACGATCAGGGGGTAGTCGAAGGCGTCGATCTGCGGGTGGTGGTTGACGACGAACGTGTAGACGGTGCCCCGTCCCGACGCGTCGACGGTGTCCCAGTCGGTGGACCGGCACTCCCCGCACATCGGTCCGGTCGGGTGCCGCAGCACCCCGCAGTCCGTGCACCGCTGGATGACGAGGCGGTGCTCGCGGGCGGCCGCGAACCAGAAGGCGTTGTCCTCGTTGAGGGCGGGCCGCGGGCGCAGGGCGCGGGGGGCCGGCCGTTCGGCGGGCCGGAAGCGGAGTGTCCGCCACCGCTGGGTGCCGACGATCTCGCCGTCGCCGTTGCAGTACGTCTTGAGGGTGGTGACGAAATGTCCGGCGCCGAGACCGGTCTGCTTCTCCGCGGAGACGGACTCGACCACCTCGGTCGTGCTCACCCGGTCGCCGGGGCGCAGTTCGGCGAAGAATTCCTGGTCGGAGTCCGTGGCGACGACGGACGTGAAACCGGCCTCGTCGAGGGTGGCGATCAACTCCGTCCAGACGGGTGACGGGTCGGCGCCGGAAATCTTGTCGACGTACGTGCGCATGGTCCACACCTGCAGCATCTGGGCGGGCGCGACGGCACCGGGGCGGCCGGTGGCGCGTGCGGCGTCGTCGTCGAGGTAGACGGGGTTCGTGTCCCCCATCGTCTCGGCCCAGTGCCGGATCATGGGGGTGTTCACCGGGTCGGGCCCCCAGGTGGCCGGGACGATCGTCCGGCCCTCGAACGCGCGCAGCCGGGTGAGGAGTTCGCTCATTTCGCCCTCTTCTCGCGCACCAGTCCGAGGCCGAGGGTGCCGACCATGTCGCGGAGCACCTCGTTGACGCCGCCGCCGAACGTATTCACCACACTCTGTCGCGAGATCTGTTCGATCTGGCCTGCGAGGACCGCTCCCGGTGATCCGGGGCGCAGCCGGCCGGCGGCGCCGAGGATCCCCAGCAGCGTGCGGTAGACGTCCACGTGGGTTTCGGTGCCGTACGTCTTGGTGGCGCCGGCGTCGGCGCCCGACAAACTGTCCCGTGCGACCGCCGCGGTCATCTTCCAGTTCAGCAGTCGCATCGCCTCGAGCTTGGCGTGGGTGCGGGCGAAGTCCATCTGCACCCAGGGAAGCTCGAGCGCACCGTTCTGCCGCGCCCAGTCGAGGACCTGGTGCCACAGCCCGAGCGTGCGGCCGCCGAGCGCCGCGAGCCCGATCCGTTCGTGGTTGAGTTGCGCGGTGATCAGCTGCCACCCGCCGTGCACGTCGCCCACGACGTCCTGATCGCCGACCCGGATCCCGCTGTAATAGGTCGACGTGACCGTCAGCCCTCCCACGGTGTGGATGGGCGACCAGCTGAAGCCGGGGTCGTCGGTGGGCACGATGAGGATCGAGATGCCCTTGTGTTTCGGGGCATCCGCATCGGTGCGGCACGCCAGCCACACGAAATCGGCGGTGTTGGCGCCGCTGGTGAAGATCTTGTTGCCGTCCACGATCCACGAGTCCCCGTCGCGCACGGCCCGGGTCTGCAGCGAGGCGAGGTCGGTGCCGGCCTCGGGTTCGGTGTAGCCGATGGCGAACACGATGTCGCCGGCGAGGATGCCGGGCAGGAACCGCGCCTTCTGCTCCTCGGTGCCGTACTTCATCAGCGTGGGCCCGACGGTGTTGACGGTGACGAACGGGAACGGCAACCCGGCCCGCTGCACCTCGTCGAAGAACACGAACTGGTCTTCGATCGACCGTCCCTGCCCGCCGTACTCGACCGGCCAGCCGACACCGAGCCAGCCGTCCTTGCCCAGCAGGCGCACGATGTCGCGGAAGTGTTCGCCGCCGACACCCTCCTCACCTGCGACGCGGCGCTTCTCCTCCGGCAGCAATGCCGCGAAGTAGGCGCGCAATTCCCGCCGGAGTTCCCGCTGCGCGGGCGATTCCCTCAGATCCATCGGCGATCTCCTCATGCCTGTGCGTGGCTGTCGCCACGTGTGTTCTGGACGCTAACCAGCACGCCCCCGCCCCGGTGCCGGTGTCTCGGTCACCGGGAGGCGGCTGTCGCCGATGCCGGACGTCCGCTGGAATGGTGGAATGGCCACCGAATTCGCTCTCACCGAACTCACCGCCCGTTACGCGCGGGCCGTCGACCGGCGTGAGGCGGCGACGCTCGCGGCGCTGTTCGACCCGGACGCGACGTTCGTCCTCCCGCCCGCGTTGACGGGCACCGGCGCGCCGACGGAACTGCGTGGCAGCGACGTGCTCGCGTCCGCCGTCGTGGACGCCGTCACGCATCTGCATTCCACCCGGCACGTCGTCCACCAGCAGGTGCTCGACGTGGACGGGTCGGCGGCGTCGGGTGAGACGTACTGCACGGCGCATCACGTCTACTCCGGCCGAAACGGGTTCCGCGACAACCGGATCGCGCTGCGCTATCACGACCGCTACGTGCTCGGCGACTCCGGCTGGCGGTTCGCCCGGCGCGAACTGATCGTCGACTTCAGCGAGGACGTGCCGGTCACCGTGCCGGACTGAGTCCCAGCCGGGCCGAGCAGGCGGCCATCTCGTCGACGACCTGGTCCAGGGACTGCGCGTGCCGGGACGCCGACAGGACCAGCCGGTTCGCGCCCAGGTCCCGGGACCGGTCGAGTTTCGCCTCGTCCAGCCGGGGCAGCGTGGCACCCAGCACCAGTTCGACGTCGGCGGGGTCGCGGCCCGCGCCTGTTGCGGCGGCCCGCATCCGGGCGATCGCCCGGTCCAGGTCGTCGCCGGCGAGGCCGAGGGGCTGGAACCCGTCGCCGAGCCTCCCGGCGCGGCGTGCGGCGGCCGGGCTGTGTCCGCCGATGAACAGCGGCACGCCCGAATCCCGGTGCGGTTTGGGCCAACTCTGCGCGCCGCGGAAGGAGAAGTATTCGCCGTCGAAGTCGACCGCGGCGGTGCCCGACCACAGGGCCCGCATCACCGCGATCGCCTCGTCGGCCACCGCGGCCCGTCGGTCGAAGTCGCCCCCGCAGGCTTCGATCTCCTCGCGCATCCAGCCGAGACCGAGGCAGACGCGGAGGCGTCCCGCGGACAGCCGGTCCAGGGTGGCGAGGCGTTTCGCGAGCACCACCGGGTGATGGTTGGGGAGTACCAGCACTCCCGTCGCGAGACCCAGCGTCGTCGTGGCGCCGGTGACGAACGACAGCAGTTCCAGGGGGTCGGGGAGGCTGCAGTCGTCGGGCAGGTGCGACTTCCCGGTGGGCGAGTACGGGTATTCGCTCTCCGTGTCCGCGATGACGACAGAGTGCTCGACGGCGGAGATCTCGTCGAATCCGAGTGATTCCGCGGCCCTGGCGAATTCGAGTATCCACTCGGGCTCACCGGCCCGCCCCAGCTCGACGGGAATCACCACACCCAGTTTCATGTCACCCTCACCGTCACACGTGCAGGAATCGTTGCCGGCCGTGCGTGTGGAACTCCTGCTCCAGCGCGGCCTTCTCACTGTCGGTCATCTCGCGGTACTCGGGAACACCGCGTCCCACCCACCGGAAGATCGGATCGTCGCACCGCCAGCACTGTTCCTGCAGGGTCCGTTTGAGCACCTTGTTCGATCCCGTCACCGGCAGGTCCGTCGACACCCGGACGAATCGCGGGGCCGCCTTCGTGCCCAGGTCGTCCTGGCCGGCGAGGAACGCGGCGAACTCCGCCGGATCGAAATCGGCCGGATCCGACACCTCGACGGCGGCCATCACCTGATCGCCCGACCTCGGGTCGGGGACGGCGTACACGCCGGTGGCGATCACTTTCGGGTGGCGGCGCAGAATCCGCTCCACCATCAACGCCGAGGTGTTCTCGCCGTCCACCCGGATCCAGTCGCCCTTCCTGCCTGCGAAGTAGATGAAGCCGGCCTCGTCGACGTACCCGAGGTCGCCCGTCCAGTACCAGCCGTGCCTGATCCGGTCGGCGATCGCGTCCTCGTTCTTGTAGTAACCCTCGAACCGTGCTGCGCCCGCCTTGTCGATCATCTCGCCGATCGCCTCGTCCGGGTTGAGCACCCGGCCGTGCTCGTCGAGCAGTGCCCGGGCCTTCTCCGCGCGGGTGTCGGGGTCGACGATGACGATGTTCTCGTTCGCGGGCCTGCCGAGCGCACCCTCGGGGGCGTGGGGGTCGAGCGTCACCGAACCGGCGCCCTCGCTCGAGCCGTATCCCTCGTACAGTTCGGCGCCGAACCGTCGGACGAATTCGGTCTTGTCCTCCGGGGACGCCTCGGTCCCGAAACCGCGGACGAGCGTGTTGTCCCGGTCGTCGGGCTGCTCCGCGGTGGCCATCAGATACGCCAGCGCCTTGCCGACGTAGGTGAAGAACGTGGCACCGAAGAACCGGACGTCGGGCAGGAATCCGGACGCGGAGAACTTGCGCGGCAGGCAGACGGTGGCGCCGATGGCGAGCGCGGGCGCCCACAGCGCCATCAGCGCGTTGCCGTGGAACAGCGGCATGCAGCAGTAGTCGACGTCCTCGCGCACGTGCCCGTACTTGGCGATGTTCGCGTACGCCAGCCGGGCGAGGCGGCCCTGGCTGCACCGCACCGCCTTCGACGTGCCGGTGGTGCCGGACGTGAAGAGCAGCAGGAACAGCGTCGACGGGTCGAGCGCGGGGTCCGGGGCCGGCTGCTCGACGGCGTGGGCCGCGACGAGGTCGGTGTAGTCCGGTTGGTCGACCAGCAGGAACCGGTCCTCGGACAACCCGAGGTCGAGGCCCGCGAGCTGCGCCTTCCCCGCGGTGTCCGTCACGATCAGCTGGCAGTCGACGTACCGGATCTCGGCCTCGAGTTCCGCCCCGCGACGGGTCGGGTTGATGCCGACGACGGTGGCGCCTGCGAGGGCCGCGCCGCCCAGCCAGAACAGGAACTCGGGGGTGTTCTCGAGCAGGACGCCCACGTGGAACGGGCCGTCGCGGCGCAGCGAGGACGCGACGGCCCCGCGGGCGGCGCTCTCGTGCACGACCTCGTCCCAGGTCCAATCCTGTTCCCGGGTGCGGACTCCCAGTGTGCCGTCACCCAAGCGGTCGAGCAGCATCCGGGCGATCGTGGTGCGTTCCAACGCCATCTCTCCTGTCGACACGGCCTGCGCGTTCACTGCGCTCGGAGCACGCAGTGGGTGCCACCGTAGATCGCCGTCATGCACTTGTTGCAGTGAATGCACAATCCGGGGTTGTGGTTCTCCTCCGCGATGCGGTTGACGAGGTCGGGTTCCCGCAGCAGTGCCCGTGCGACCGCCACGAACTGGAAGCCCTCCTCCATCGCGAGGTCCATGGTCGCCTTGCCGGTGATGCCGCCGAGCAGCACGAGCGGCATCGTCACGGCGGCCCTGATCTGCCGGGCGTCCTCGAGGAGATAGGCGTCGCGGTAGGGGTATTCCTTCAGGAAATGCTTGCCGACCAACCGGATTCCCAGTTTCGTCGGTTGCGGCATGACGGCGGCGAACTCACGCAGCGGTGCGTCGCCCTTGAACAGGTACATCGGATTCAGCAGCGAACTGCCGGCGGTGAGCTCGAGCGCGTCGAGAGACCCGTTCTGTTCGAGCCACTGCGCCACCTGGATGGCCTCGTCCACCCAGAAGCCGCCGGGCACACCGTCGTCCATGTTCAGCTTCGCGAGGATCGCGATCCGGTCGCCCACCGCGTCGCGCACCGCCCGGGCGGTCTCGAGCGCGAACCGGGCGCGGTTCGCCAGAGACCCGCCGTACTCGTCGGTGCGCTTGTTGACCTTCGGGCTCAGGAAGGAGCTGATCAGGTAGTTGTGGCCGAAATGGATCTCCACGGCGTCGAATCCCGCCTCCACCGCGCGGCGGGCCGCGTTCGCGTGCGCCTCGACGATCCGGGTGATATCGGCCGTCGAAGCCGGCTTGGAGAAGTTCTGCGTGGTCATCCGGAAGGCACGGGACGGGCCCAACGCGGGGTACCCGATGTACTTCGCGGCCGCGACCGGTCCCGCGTGACCGATCTGCGCAGACACCGCCGCGCCCTCGCCGTGGATGGCGTCGGTCAGCTTCCGCAGGCCCGGCATCGTCTCGTCGGTCCATTGGATCTGGCCGGGCGACGTCCGGCCGTCGGCAGCGACTGCGCAGTACGCGACTGTCGTCATGCCCACGCCCCCGGCGGCGGGCCGCCGATGGAAGTCGATGAGCTCGTCGGTGACCAGACCCTTCGGGGTCAGCCCCTCGTACGTCGCCGCCTTGATCACGCGATTACGCAAAGTGATCGGCCCGAGCCGGGCCGGGGCGAGCGGATCGACCTTCACTGCGGGCGGGTCGAGATCTATCGTCATATGAGTTCCTCCAGCTGCGATTCGCTGTCGAACGTAACGGCGCCGGGATGTCACGGATCGTGGCAGTCTCGCTGAGTGGTAACCACGTCCGGGCGCCCGTCACGGCGTGCCATCTTGTGTCGGTACGAGTGCCCGAGGACGAAAGGTCGCCCCGATGACTGCCCCTACAGATCCACAATTGCTCCTGGATCAGGTGATGTCCCGCCTCACCGGACCCGGTGGCCGGTTCGAACTCGTCGAGGAACCTGTGCTCGGCACCCGGATGCCGGTGATGAAGAACCGCGGGCGCTCGGTGGGTGAACTCCTCACCACCTCACTGCGCTGGGGCGACCGCGACTACCTGGTGACCGCCGACCGCCGGATGTCCTACACCGAGCACGCCGCCGCCGTCGCCGCGCTGGCGACGGCGCTGCGCGAGGAGCACGGCGTCCGGAAGGGTGACCGGGTGGCGATCCTGGCGGCGAACACCCCCGAGTGGGTGGTCGCGTTCTGGGCCACGCAGGTGCTCGGCGCCATCAGCGTCGGATTGAACGGCTGGTGGGTTCCGCGGGAGGTCGAATACGGGCTGACGCACAGCCGGCCCACCGTGGTGATCGCCGACGCGAAGCGCGCCGAGACGCTCGCCGCGGTCGGCACCGCTGTCCCCGTCCTCACGATGGAGGACGATCTGCCCGGAATCTTCGCGCGCTACGCGGGCTCCCCCATGCCGCACACCGACGTCGACGAGGACGACCCCGCCGCCATCCTGTACACCAGCGGCACGAGCGGCAGGCCCAAGGGAGCGCTGCACTCGCAGCGCAACATCCTGGCCGTCGTCGACTACCACCGCTTCAGCGACGCCGTCGTCGGCGAATTCAGCGGACGGCCCGTCGATCCGGCGGTGCCGAGCCCGCTCCGCTACCTCCTGACGTCTCCCCTGTTCCACATCGCGAGCCTGCACAATCTGGTGATTCCGCGGCTGGCGACGGGCGGCGCCGTCGTCATGCATCAGGGTGGATTCGACGTCGACGCCGTGCTCCGCCTCGTCGAGCGGGAACGCGTCACCAACTGGGGTGCGGTGCCCACCATGGCGTCCCGCCTGGTGGAGCACGACAACCTCGACAGGTACGACCTGTCGTCGCTCACGTCGTTCTCGCTGGCCTCCGCGCCGTCGTCGGTCGCGTTCAAGGAGCGTCTGCGCGAGAAGGTGCCGTTCGCGCGCAACGCGCTCGTCGACAGCTACGGGCTGACCGAGTGCAGCACCGCGATCGCCGTCGCCACCGCCCCCGAACTCGAGCAGTTCCCGGGCACCCTGGGACGCCCGATCATCACCGTGAGCATGGAGATCCGCGACCCGTTCGGGGAGTGGCTGCCCGACGGCGTCGAGGGTGAGGTGTGTGTGCGCAGCCCGTTCGTGATGCTCGGCTACTGGGAGGACGAGGCCGCCACCGCCGCCGCGATCGCCCCGGGCCGGTGGCTCCGGACCGGCGACTTCGGGCTCGTCGAGAACGGCCGGCTCCGGCTGACCGGACGTCGCTCGGATCTGATCCTGCGCGGCGGCGAGAACGTGTACCCCACCGAGATCGAGCAGTGCCTCGACGAGCACCCCGACGTACTCGAGTGCGCGGTGATCGGCGCACCCCACGAGGATCTGGGGCAGGAGGTGGCCGCCGTGGTGGTGTTACGACCGGGTGCCGCGACCACCGAGGCGGAACTGCGGGACTACGCGGCTGATCGCCTGTCGTATTTCAAGGTCCCGACCCGCTGGCGGATCAGCACGGACCTGCTGCCCCGCAACGCGACCGGCAAGATGATCCGCCGCGACATCACCGTCTGACACGCCGAATGCCGCGGGGGTGCAGTCGAACTGCACCCCCGCGGCATTCGGGCGATTGAAGACCGGGCGAACGTCAGCGGATGAGGTTGCCGAGATCGACGGGGATCTGCGCCCCGGTGATGTACTTCGCTTCGTCGGAACACACCCAGGCGACGACGGCGGCGACGTCCTCCGGCTGGGTGATGGTGTAGGGCAGCGTGTTCTGGTAGATCGAGCCGAGAGTCGACGCGTACTTGACGATGAGCGGGTGCAGGTCGCGCGTCTTCATGCCGGTGTCGACCCCGGCCGGGTGCACGGTGTTGACGCGGATGCGGTGCTCACCGAGTTCGTTCGCCATCGTCTTGGCCAGCCCGGTGATGCCGTGCTTGGTGGCGACGTAGTGCCCGGTGAACGGGGTGCCCTTCAACCCGGACACCGAACTGGTGAAGACGACGGCGCCGCCCTCGCCCTGTTCGATCAGGTACGGAATCGCCGCCTTCGCGGTGTGGAATGTTCCCGTGAGGTTGACGTCGACCGTCTCCTGCCACTGCTCGGCGGTGATCTCCCACGACAGCGCCCCCGAGCAGATGCCCGCGTTCGCGATCACCACGTCGAGGCGGCCGAGCCGGTCGATGCCGTCGGCGAGTGCCCGCGAGAGGCCGTCGAAGTCGCGCACGTCGGCGGTGGCTGCGACGATCCGCCTTCCTGTCGACTCGACGAGCCGGACCGTCTCGGCCAGGTCGTCCCGGGTGGCGCCGGGATAGGGCGTGGACGCGAATTCGGTGCAGGCGTCGATCGCGATGACGTCGGCGCCCTCGGACGCGAACCGGACGGCCTCGGCGCGGCCCTGCCCGCGGGCGGCGCCGGTGACGAAGACGACCTTGTTCTCGAAACGCTGCGGTGACGTCACGTTCTGCTCCTGAGGGGTCATCGTGGGCGGGGCACGCTCTTGTCGACGAACAGTCCCTCGACGGAGACGCACACCTGGCCGTCCGCGGTCCGGATGTCGCCGGCGGTGGTGATCTTGCGGCCGTCGACCGAGATCAGTTTCCCGGTCAGGGTGAGCGGTTCGAACAGCGGCGTCGGGCGGTGGTAGCGGGTGCTCAACTGCGCTGTCATGCCCGCCTTTCCGCCCCAGGCGTTGGCGACGCCGAGGACGTGGTCGAGCAGGAGCGCGGACACGCCGCCGTGGACGTGCCCGGGCGGCCCCTGGTAAGGGATGGTCAGGGTGACGGTGCCCCGGACCGATCCGTCGGGCAGGCCCTCGAGGACCAGGGGCGGCGCGAGCGCGTTCTCGGGTCCGGTGACGGGATCGTGCCGGGTGACGCCCTCGCCGTTCCACATGTCGATCAGCCGCTCCGCGACGGCGGGCGCGTGTTCCTCGAGGTGTTCGGCGATGCTGTTCAACTCCTCCGCGACGCGCGCGAGGTTGGCGTTGCCGCGGTCGGTGCGCAGCAACGCGTCGACCACTCGGCGGGCGGCCCCGGTCGCCCTGTCGACGGCGGAACCGTCGGGTGGCGACGTCAGCACCGTTCCCGGCGGGCTGTTCTCGAACGTGGGGTGCGTTCCGACGCTCATCCCGTCACCTCCATCGTCGCCTGGGTCAGCACCGGTTGCCCGGCCCGGTCGGGGCACGTCGCGCGGAGGGTGAGCCGGTCGCCCTCCTGCCAGACCGCGGTCTCGACGGTGTCGCCGGGGTACACCGAGCCCGCGAACCGCACCGCGTAGTGGCGCAGTCGCGTGGGATCGCCGTCCAGCATTCCGTCGACGACGGCCTTGCACACCACACCGTACGACGCGAGCCCGTGCAGGATCGGCCTTTCGAACCCGGCCGCGGCCGCGAACTCGGGGTCCGCATGCAGCGGGTTGAGGTCGCCGCTGAGCCGGTACAGCAGCGCCTGCGCCGTCCCGGTGCGGGACACGAGCACCTTGTCGGGCTCCCGTTCGGGGATCGTGGCCACCGACTCGGGTCCCGGGGAGCCGCCGAACCCGCCCTCATCACGGGCCCAGATCTGCATCCCCGTGGTCCACAACGGGTTCCCGCCCGAGTCGGTGGCCGTCTGTTCGAGCACGATGACGGCGGCCTTGCCCTTGTCCCACACGTCGGCCACCCGCGAGGACACCCGGGCCCCGCCCGAGGCGGGGATCGGCGCGTGCACGGTGAGCGACTGACCGCCGTGCAGGATCTTGCGCAGGTCGATGTCGATGCCGGGCAGGCTCAGCCCGGCCTGCGGTACGTCGCCCGCCGAGATGCCCTGCCCCGCGACGAGCGCGAACGTCGGCAGCACCCGCAGATTCTTCTCGTACACCCAGTGCAGTTCCGCCGGGTCCCGGGTGTTCTCGCCGGCGCCGAGTCCGAGGTGGTAGAGCATCACGTCACGTTCGGTCCACGACAGTTCGCGCACAGCCGGGTCCGCGGCCAGCGCCGCCTTCACGTCGATCGCCATGTCAGGCCACCGCTCCCTCTCCGGGCTCCGGGTCGCGGGGCAACCCCAGCAGCCGTTCGCCGATGATGTTGAGCTGGACGTTGGTGGTGCCGCCCGCGATCGACAGGCACTGCGAGTTCAGGAACATCTGCGTGTCCGACGTCCGGGGCCGGTCGCCGAGCAGGGCCTGCGGTCCCGCCCAGTCCATCGCCACCTCCCACACCTGCTGGATGTGTTCGACGCCGAGCAGTTTCGCGATCGACGACTCGGCGCCCGGTTGCCCGCCGGCGATCGAGCGCAGGGTGGTGCGCAGTGCCATCAGCCCGCCGGACTGCGCGTCGCAGAGAACCTTGCCGAGCACGGTCAGCTGTTCGTCGTCGATGCCGCCGGGCAGTGCACCGGCCAGGGTCAGCAGCGCCTCGCCGCCGGACCCCAGCGAGGAGTCGTGCGACAGCGACACGCGTTCGTTGGCGAGGGTGGTGCGGGCCAGCTTCCAGCCGTCGCCCGGTTCGCCCACGAGGAGTTCGTCGGGGACGAAGACGTCGTCGAGGAACACCTCGTTGAACAGGGCCTCGCCGGTGATCTCGCGCAGGGGCCGGATGTCGAGGCCCGCGCTGGCCTTCATGTCGATCAGGAAGTACGACAATCCCTTGTGCTTGGGAACCGTCGTGTCGGTGCGGGCGAGGCAGATCCCCCAGTCCGCGGTTCGGGCCATCGACGTCCACACCTTCTGCCCCTGCAGCATCCAGCCGCCGTCCACCTTCGTGGCCCTGGTGTTCAGGCCTGCGAGGTCCGATCCGGCGCCGGGTTCGGAGAACAACTGGCACCAGACGAGGTCGCCGCGCAGCGACGGGGGCACGAAGCGCTGCAACTGGTCTTCGCTGCCGTGCGCGATGAGTGTGGGCACCACCCAGTTGCCGATGATCATGTCGTGGGGCTTCAGCGCGGCCGTGCGCAGTTCCTCGGCGATCACGAGTTGTTCCACCGCTCCCGCTCCCCTGCCCCACGGTGCGGGCAGGTGCGGTGCGGTGTACCCCTTCTCGGCCAGGTACGTCCTGCGTTCCGTCTCGCCCAGTGCCCCGGCGGACGCGAGTTCCGCGCGGACACCGGCCCGGATGCCCGCCGCCTCCGGCGGCAGCTCGATGCCGAGGACCCGGCGGGCACCACCCAGCGTCGCGCGGGCGACGCGCCGCCGCCAGAACGCGGTGGATCCCAGCAGGATCCGCAGCGACTGCGCCCGGCGCAGGTACAGGTGCGCGTCGTGTTCCCAGGTGTAGCCGATGCCCCCGAGCACCTGGATGCAGTCCTTGGCGACGGAGAACGCCGCGTCCGGTGCGGTGGCGCCGGCGACCGCGGCGGCGAGTGACACCTCCGCCGCACCGGTCTCGGAATTCATCGCGCGGGCGGCGTCCCACGCGCAGACGCGGGCCTGCTCCGCGAGGCCGAGCATCCGTGCCACCCGGTGCTTCACGCCCTGGAACTGGCCGATGGGACGGCTGAACTGCCGACGCACCTTCGCGTAGTCGGCGGCGGTGGTCACGGCCCAGTCGGCGACGCCCGATGCCTCGGCGGCGAACAACGTCGCGGCCAGGTCGAGGACGCGCTGCGCATCGATCTTCACGACGTCGGCCTCGGTGATCTCGAGTCCGGTCACCGCCGCGGTCGCGTTGCGGCGCACCACGTCGTGGCTGGGGAGGTCGGTCACGTCGAGGCGGTCGCGGGTGAGCGCCACGAACACGGTGTCGTCGCCGTCCGCGGCCGCGAGCAGGAACAGGTCGCCCACCTGCCCGCCGAGGACGTACCCCGACTCGCCGTCGAGCGTCACCGCTCCGCCGTCCCGGACGAGGCGCAGTGAACCCGGCTGCAGCGCCACCGCGCCGAGGGTCGCACCGTCGGCCAGTCCGGACAGCTCACCCGTGCGGCCGGATTCGTGCAGGACGGCGCCGAGCAGCACGGTCGGCAGGAACGGCCCGGGCAGCAGGACCCGGCCGAGTTCCTCGGCGACCACCGCCAGTTCCACCAGCCCGCAGCCCGCACCGCCCACGTCCTCCGGCAGGTGCAGCCCCAGTACGCCCAGTTCCGCCAACGACTTCCAGAACAGCGGTCGCTGCTCGGTCTTGGCCTCGACGGCCTCCCGGAGCACGGCCGGGGTCACGGTCCGCGTGGCCCAGCCTCGCACCGAGTCGCGGAGGTCGCGCTCTTCTTCGGTCAATCCCATTGTCATGTCGGCCTCGATCGTTCGGGGGTTCAGATGCGTTCGATGATGGTGGCGGTGGACAGCGCGCCACCGGCGCACATCGTGACGAGTGCGGTTTCGTTGTCGGAGCGTTCCAGTTCGTGCAGGGCGGTGGTGATCAGCCGGGCCCCGGTGGAGCCCACCGGATGCCCGAGGGCGATGGCGCCGCCGTTGACGTTGACCTTCGACAGGTCGGCGCCGTGCACCTGCGCCCACGACAGCACGACCGAGGCGAACGCCTCGTTGATCTCGACGAGATCGATGTCGCCCAGCGACATTCCGGCGCGATCGAGGACCATCCGCGTCGAGTCGATCGGTCCATCGAGGTGGTAGTAGGGGTCGGAGCCGACCATGCCGGACGCGACGATCCTCGCCCGCGGCCGGAGTCCGAGTTCGCGGGCACGGTCCTCGTCCATGAGCAGGACGGCGGCGGCGCCGTCGCTGATCTGGGACGAGTTGCCCGCGGTGTGGATGTGGCCGTCGATCACCGGCTTCAGTGCGGCCAGGGCGTCGGCCGTCGTCTCCCGCAGCCCGCCGTCCCGGGTGACGACCGAGGATTCACCGGTGGGTGTGCCCGCCTTGTCCACGACGGGGGCGGTGACCGGCACGATCTCGCGGTCGAATCGTCCCTCCGCCCACGCCTGTGCGGCGCGTCGTTGCGATTCGAGGCCGAGGGCGTCGACGTCGCCGCGCTCGATCCCGCGCAGGTCGGCGATCCGCTGGGCCGAGGTGAACTGGTCGCCCATGTCGATCGACCAGTCGCCGGGGTACGGGTTGCCCGTCTCCGGCGTGGCGGCCTGGCCGAGGAACACCCGGCTCATCGCCTCGACGCCGCACCCGATTCCGGCGGAGATCTGGCCGGACGCGATCAGACCCGCCACGACGTGCACGGCCTGCTGGGACGATCCGCAGGCGCAGTCGACCGACGTGGCCGCCGTCGTGTACGGCAGTCCCGCGTGCAGCCACGCCTGCCGGGTCACGTTGTTGGACTGCTCGCCGGCCTGCGTGACGCATCCGCCGACGATCTGCCCGACGTCCTCCGGGGCGACACCGGCCCGTTCGAGGACCCCTCGCTGCGCGGCGCCGAGCAGTTCGGCCGGATGCAGTCCGGACAGCGCTCCGCGCCGGCGCCCGATCGGTGTCCGTGCCGCGTCGACGATGACGGCGTTGCCCATGTTCCGCTCCCTTGGGTTCTTCTGGCTCGCGGACACGCCGCGGCTCATTTCTGGAATTTATTCTATTTCTTGAAAGACAGCAATGCCCTTCGTCTTGCGAAGGACAGTTCTCGACTCAGCTCATTCGTCAGGAATGAATGTCACTTCACTTCGGGAGCGCCGGGGAGGCGGCCCCGTCCGGGCCCGCGGTCAGCGGTGCGACAGACCGACCAGCAGCAGGTCGCACGCCTTGCGGATGTCGGATTCGGCGTCGGGAATGGTGACCCGGCCGTTGAGGCAGGACTGGATCACGCCGAACCACAACTGCACCAGCAGGCGCAACGCGGTCAGGTCTTCCTCCGTCGGGTGTTCGATCCCGGCGGCGTCCAGCATGATCTGCCGGAACGCGCGGTCGACCTTCCCTGCGTCCGGCACGGACGCGACGTTGGCGGTGCTCGTGGACTGGATCATCGCCGTGGAGAGCGCCGGCCTGCGCAGCAGACCGCGGGTGGCCCGGACCAGCACGTTGTATACCGCGTCCTGCGGCGATTCCCCGGGCGGCGCACTCTTCTTGAAACCGGTACCCATCCGGTCGATCTGATCGACCATCACCGCGACGAACAGGTGCGTCTTCGACGGAAAGTAGCGGTACAGAGTCCCGATCGCGACGCCGGCGCGTTTGGCCACCTCGTGCATCTGGACGCGGGCGAGTTCCTTCTCGGTCGCCAGTTCGACGGCGGCCTCGAGCATGCGGACGTGGCGGGCCCGCTGTTCCTCCGAACTCGGTTCGGCAGCATCCCGCACCTCGGCGATTCTCGGCACCCTCGATCCCCCTTCACTCCGCACACAGCCCCGGATCCGCTGTCGATTCTCGCACTGGATCGGCAAACCTTCGAATTTCGTCCGGTGAGTGGGACCGCACGTGCCGCACGCCGCCCGGATGCGATTGCGTGAACCCCACGACTGGACCGCCAGTCACCACTGATCATCAACGGAGGAAACGACGATGCAGGACTGGACAACCGAGTGCGACGTGCTGGTGGTCGGTTCGGGGGGCGGCGCCCTGACCGGCGCGTACACGGCCGCTTCGCAGGGTTTGCGCACCCTCGTCCTCGAGAAGACCCCACTGTTCGGCGGCACGTCCGCGTACTCGGGCGCCGCGGTGTGGCTGCCGGGCACCGCCGTGCAGGAGCGTGCCAGGATCGGCGACTCCACGGACAAGGCGCGCACGTACCTGCGCGCGGTGGTGGGAGACGAGGAGATCGACCGCCAGGAGGCGTACGTCACCACCGCCCCCGAGGTCGTCGACCTTCTCGAACGCGATCCCCACATCGAGTTCGAGTGGCGCGCATTCCCCGACTACTACAAGGCACCCGGCCGCATGGACTACGGTCGCGCGATCAACCCGCTCGACCTGCCGGGCGACGAGGTCGGGGAACTTCGTGAGGTCATCCGGCCGGAGGCCGACGTCGATCGGGCCGGCGAACCGCATCCCGAGGGAACGCTGAACGGGGGGCGTGCCCTGATCGGCCGTCTCCTCATGGCCCTGTACGGCACCGGGCACGCGGAACTGCGCACGGAGACCGCGGCCCGTTCGCTGATCGTCGAGGACGGCCGGGTCGTCGGAGTCCTGGCAACGGACGCGGCCGGTGAGACGATCCGCATCCGGGCCACGCGCGGCGTGCTGCTCGCGGCGGGCGGCATCGAGGGCAGCGCGGCCCTGCGCACCGAGAACGGAACGCCCGGCCGGGCGGAGTGGAGCATGGGTCCGCGCGGCGCGAACACCGGCGACCTCCTGCAGGCGGCGGTGGAGGTCGGCGCGGACACCGCGCTGCTCGACGAGGCGTGGTGGTGCCCCGGCGTCGAACTTCCGGACGGCTCGGGCGCTTTCATGGTGGGTGTGCGCGGCGGAATTCTGGTCGACAGTTCCGGCGAGCGGTACCTCAACGAGTCGCTGCCCTACGACCAGTTCGGCCGCGCGATGATCGAGCACGGAAGCGCCGGATCCTACCTCGTCTTCGACTCGAAGGAGGGCGGGCCGGTGTTGCCTGCCATCTCCATTCCGCAGATCTCCGCCGAGAAGCACCACGCGGCGGGCACCTGGGTGTCGGCCGACACGATCGAGGAACTCGCGGAGAAGATCGGCGTCCCCGCGGACGCTCTGCGCCGCACCGTCGAACAGTTCAACGACTTCGCCAAGCACGGCGTCGACGAGGCGTTCCACCGGGGAGAGGATCCGTACGACAACTTCTTCTGCCCGCCCGGCACGGGTGCGGACGCCCCGCCCAACCCGGCGCTGAGCCCGGTGTCGCAGGGCCCGTTCCACGCGGCCCGCATCGTGCTCAGCGACCTCGGCACCAAGGGCGGCGTCCGGACCGACGCCGACGCCCGCGTCCTGCGCGCCGACGGCTCCCCCATCGACGGACTGTATGCGGCGGGCAACACCAGCGCATCGCTCAGCGGCCGGTTCTACCCGGGCCCCGGAGTGCCGCTCGGCACCGCAATGGTGTTCTCCTACCGGGCAGTTCAGCACATGCGGAGCTGATTACACGAGGTTGTCCTCCACCGGGAGCCCGAACGCACCCCTGCCGAACAGGGCGAGGGCGCGTTCGGGCTCGTTGGCCACGTGCGCGCTGCCCGCGTGGGCGTCGCGCCACGACCGTTCGATCGCGTTGCCGCGGAACAGCGAACTCCCGCCGGCGGTCTTGAACAGCAGGTCGATCGCCTCGAGGGCACGCTCGGTGGCGCGGACCTGATCGCGGCGCACCCGCAGGCGCAGACCCATGGGGAGTTCCTCACCGGCCTCGGCCAACTCCCACAGTTCCCGCACGTTGCGATCCATCTGCAGGATTGCGGCATCGATCTCGGACGCCGCCCGGGCGACCGCGACCTGGGTGAACTGGTCGTCGACGAATCGGCCGCCACCGAGGCTGAGCCGCACCCGTTCCCGCATGACCGTCAGATAGCGCTCGTAACATCCCGCGACGATGCCGACCCCGGGCGCCGCGACGGCGGTGGTGAAGAGCGTGGCGAACGGCAGCCGGTACAGGGGTCCCCGGTTCACCTTCTGCCCGGGTCCGCGCAGTTGCGCCGTCTCGTAGTTCCTCTTGATCCGGTAGTCGGGAACGAACACGTCCCGGGCGCTGATCTCGTTGCTGGCGGTGCCCCGCATCCCCACCACGTCCCACACGTCGTGGATGCGGTAGTCCGACCGCGGCACCAGCGCGGTCATGAAATCGACCGGGCGGCCCTCGGTTCCGACGACCATCGCGCCGAGCAGCGCCCACGACGCGTGCTCGCAGCCCGAGGAGAAGCCCCAGTCCCCCGTCAACCGGTATCCACCCTCGACCGGGACGAGCCGCCCCACGGGCGCGTAGGCAGACGAGACGAGCACCGAATCGTCGTGGCCCCACACGTCGCGTTGCGCCCGGTCGTCAAACAGGGCCAGGTGCCAGGGGTGCACACCGAGCACGGACGCCAGCCAGCCCGTCGAGCCGCACACACTCGACACGGCGCGCACCACCTCGTAGAAGTGCACCGGATTGCTCTCGGTGCCGCCGTACCGCCGGGGCTGCAGCATCTTGAACAATCCGGTGTCGCCGAGTTCCCGGATCACCTGCTCGGACACCCGCCGCGACTCGTCGACCTTGTCCGCGCACTCCGCGATCGTGGGCAGCAGCCCGCGGACCGATCTGAGGACCTCGTTCGTCATCTGTCGGAGGGTAGGGCGATCGCACCCGCGCGTGGATATGCATCTCGCTCAACGGGAAACGCCGCCCTCCGACCGGTCCCGTCCAGTGGGACCACACGATGCGGGCCGTTCACGCTCACTTAGCGTGCAGGGCACCGCACAAGCCCAGGAGAGGACGGGACGCATCGTGACCACCCAACAGTCCGAGACAGTCGAGGTACGCGAAATCGACGCGGGCGCAGCGCCCACCCGATTCGCCCGTGGATGGCACTGCATCGGATTGTCCGAGGCATTCCGGGACGGCAAGCCGCACTCCGTCGAGGCGTTCGGCACCAAACTCGTCGTCTTCGCCGACAGTGCCGGCGACCTCGCGGTGCTCGACGGCTACTGCCGGCACATGGGCGGCGATCTAAGCCAGGGCACGATCAAGGGCGACGAGGTGGCGTGCCCGTTCCACGACTGGCGGTGGGGAAGCAACGGCCGGTGCAAGAAGATTCCGTACGCGCGCCGGGTCCCGCCGCTCGCGCGGACCCGGTCGTGGCACGCGCTGGACCAGGACGGGATGCTGTTCGTGTGGAACGATCCGGAAGGCAATCCGCCGCCCGCGGACGTCACGATTCCCCGCATCGACGGCGCTCTCGACGACGAGTGGACGGACTGGGTCTGGTACCGCACCACCGTCGACACCAACTGCCGCGAGGTGGTCGACAACATCGTCGACATGGCGCACTTCTTCTACGTGCACTTCTCGTTCCCCACCTATTTCAAGAACGTCTTCGAGGGCCACGTCGCCAGCCAGTTCATGCGCGGGCAGGCCCGTGAGGACATGCGCCCGCACGCGTCGGGTCAGCCGAAGATGGTCGGAAGCCGCTCGGACGCGACCTATTTCGGACCGTCGTTCATGGTCGACGACCTGACGTACCAGTACGAGACGCACGACGTCGACTCCGTGCTGATCAACTGCCACTACCCCGTCAGCGCACACAAGTTCGTGCTGCAGTACGGCATCATCGTCAAGAAGTCCAAGGAACTCGAAGGCGACGCGGCCACCGAGATGGCGAAGAATTTCGGCACGTTCATCGCGAGGGGTTTCGAGCAGGACATCGAGATCTGGAAGAACAAGACCCGCATCGAGAATCCGCTGCTGTGCGAGGAGGACGGTCCGGTCTACCAGCTGCGGCGGTGGTACGAGCAGTTCTACGTCGACGTCGACGCGGTGACGCCGCAGATGACCGAGCGGTTCGAGTTCGAACTCGACACGACCCGGCCCGTGGAGTCGTGGAAGCGGGAAGTGGAAGAGAACCTCGCACGAAAGGTGCGCGAAGCCGATGCGGCCGCTGCAGTGCACTGAGTGCGGCGCGCGGGTCCTGGTCCAGAAGAACAGCTGGGAGCACACATCCATTCAGTGGGACGACGCGGCCCGCTCCCGGTGCCGTGAGATCGGCGGCTCCGGACCGGGACGCCCCGGCGCTCCCCGGGAAGGGTGCGCGGCGTTGACCGCGTCGATCACCCGGGCCGCGCAGGCGGGTGCCGTGCCGGTGCGCGATCCCGACCCCGTACCGACTCCCGTCGTCGTCCACTGACACCATTTCCGAAGGGACACATCATGATCGACATCGATCACTACGGACCGTGGGCCGTGATCGCAGGCGGCTCCGAGGGGGTGGGCGCGAGCTTCGCCGAGGAACTCGGCCGAGCGGGGATGAACCTCGTGCTGATTGCCCGCAAGCCCGGCCCACTCGAGGAGACCGCCGGCAAGGTCCGCGCGCACGGCGTGCTGGTGCGCACCCTCGCGCTCGATCTCCTCGACCGGGACGCCCTCGACCGGATCCGCGCGGCCACCGACGACGTCGAGGTCGGGTTGCTGATCTTCAACGCCGGAGCCAACAGTTACGGGCACGAGTTCGTCAGCGGAGACCTCGCCGGTTTCCAGCGGGTCATCGACCTGAACATCACGTCTCAACTGCACCTGTCGCAGCACTTCGGCGCGAGGATGAAGGACCGCGGCCGGGGCGGGATCGTGCTGGTCGGTTCGCTGGCCGGCTATCTGGGGTCGGAAGACCAGAGCATCTACGCCGCATCGAAGGCGTTCGGCCGGATCTTCGCGGAAAGCCTTTGGCTCGAACTGGCGCCGTTCGGGGTTCACGTGGTCGAACTGGTTCTCGGCGTCACCCGCACCCCGGCGATGGTCCGGGCAGGCCTGAACTTCGATCTGCCGGGGATGAAGGTCGCCGAGCCCGAAGACGTGGCCCGGGAGGGACTCGCGCACCTCGCCGACGGGCCGGTCTGGGTGGCGGGCGGCCACTACGACGCGGCGCACAAGCGCAGCGGGTTCCCCCGCGACGCACTCGTGCACGGTGCGGCCGAGGGCATGCGGAAACTTCTGGGCCGCCGGTAGTCCGCGGGCGGTCAGAGGGTGGTGACGAGTCCGCCGTCGATCACGAAGTCGGATCCCGTCACGTTGCCCGCCCGGTCGCTCGCGAGGAACACGACGAGATCTGCCACCTCGTCCGGGCGGGTGAACCGGCCCGTGACCGCCTGTTTCGCGACATTCTCCGCCACCGCCTCCGGTTCGCCGCCCGCGGCGCGCGCCACCGTGGCGGCCACCCCGTCGTCACCGAGCCACAGGGCGGTCGACACCGGGCCGGGGCTGACAGTGTTCACCCGAATACCCAACGGTCCCAACTCTTTCGACAGAGCCTTCGAGAAATTGGTGAGCGCGGCCTTCGACGCGCAGTAGTCGATGACGGTGGGATCGGGCAGGAAACTGTTGACCGAACTCGTGGTCACGATGCTCCCCCGGCCCGCGGCGATCATCGTGGGCAGCGCGGCCCGGATGGTCCGCACCGCCGACATCAGATTGAGATTCATCGTCGTGATCCAGTCGTCGTCCGTCACGTCGAGGAAGCCGGTCAGCCTCGGGTGAGCGGCGCCGACGTTGTTGACGACG
Organism: Rhodococcus sp. USK10; assembly: GCF_019378875.1. NCBI lineage: Bacteria > Bacillati > Actinomycetota > Actinomycetes > Mycobacteriales > Nocardiaceae > Rhodococcus > Rhodococcus sp. USK10. The sequence continues at coordinate 7,059,312 of NZ_CP076048.1, read as the reverse complement.
ACGCCGAGACTGCCACGGGCAGCGGCGGCGGCGACGAGTTCGCCCGGGCCGGTGGGGGTCGACAGGTCGACGCTCACCGCCTCCACGTGTCCGCTGCGGACGAGTTCTTCCAGTTCCGGGCCGGGCGACCGCGCCCCCGCCACCACGAAGGCGCCTTCCGCGGCGAGCGCCCGGGTGATGGCGAGCCCGATTCCCTTGCTGGCTCCGGTGACCACGGCGACGGTGCCGCGCAATGCGAGATCCACGGGGTTCCTCCTGACGGCGGCGGAGCGTGCACGGACGAGCGGAATGTCCCCCTCCGCTCACGCTAGCCGAAATGATGCCGACCGCGCTGCGGACGAGTAATCTCAGCGACGAAGGGCCAGGCCACGGCGTCGTCCGTCGTACGACACTGCTTCTCGTCGCACGACTGCTCTTGGCGCACACTCCCCTTCGCCCCTGACCACTGTGTTCCGCCCCGACCCGGGAGACGAGTGATGCGACTTCTCCGACTTCGAACCGCCGTCGCCGCGTGCGCGATCGCCGCGGCCGGCACGCTCACCGTCGGGGCCGGACCGGCCCTCGCCCAGGATCTGCCGACGGTGGTGCTGGTCCACGGCGCGTTCGCCGACACGACCAGTTGGGACGCGGTAGCCGCGGACCTGCGTGGTCGCGGGTACGAAGTCGTCGTCCCGGACAACCCGCTGCGCGGACCGGCGTACGATTCCGCCGCCATCGAGAAGGTGCTCGCGGACATCCCGGGACCGGTGGTGCTCGTCGGTCACTCGTACGGCGGCGCCGTCATCACCAATGTGCACTCGCCGAACGTCGAGGCGCTCGTCTACGTGGCGGCATTCGCCCCGGCGCAGGGCGAGCCGGTGATGCTGAATCTCGACCCGATCCGCTTTCCCGGCAGCCAGCTACTGCCGCCGGTGCTGCAGGTGAAGGTCGTCGAGAACGATCCCACCGGGATCGCGGGCAGGAACCTCGACGGCTACATCAACCCGGCCGACTTCCATCGGGTGTTCGCGCCGGACGTGTCCGACGCGACGGCCGCCGACATGCTCGCGCACCAGCGGTCGGCCGCGCTGGTGGCGAACCTCGAACCCAGCGGTGCGCCGTCGTGGGCGTCGACTCCCAGCTGGGCCATGGTCGCTCAGAACGATCAGGTGATTCCGGCGGCGTCCGAGCGGTTCATGGCCACCCGGGCGGGGGCGCAGATCACGGAGATTCCCGCGTCGCACGCCGTCCTGGTATCCCAGCCCGTCGCCGTCGCCGACCTCGTGGTGCAGGCAGACCAGGCGACGCCGTAACGGCACAGCCGTGAACGCGCCCGAAGAATCGGCATCGAACGGCAGGAGCCTCGCCCACCGCGTCCAGAAGATGGTCGGACGCGACCCGGACGAGGAACACCGTGCGGCAACGCCGTTGGAGTTGCTGTTCGACCTGACGTTCGTCGTCGCGTTCGGTGTCGCGGGAAATCAGTTCGCCCACCTCCTCGCCGAAGGACACGTCGGCGCCGGGCTGGCGGGTTTCTCGTTCGCGATGTTCTCGACCATCTGGGCCTGGATCAACTTCTCCTGGTTCGCCTCGGCCTACGACACCGACGACTGGATCTACCGCGTCACCACCATGATCCAGATGATCGGTGTCATCGTGATGGCGCTCGGCATGCCGCAGATGTTCGCGTCCATCGACCGCGGAGTCGAACTCGACAACACCGTCATGGTGTCCGGGTACATCGTCATGCGCGTCGCCATGGTGTTCCAGTGGTTGCGCGCGGCCCGCCACGACCCCGACCACCGTTCGGCGTCGCTGACGTACGCCACGGCGCTCGTCTTCGCACAGATCGGCTGGGTGACGCTGGCGATCGCACCCCTCACCGTCGAGTATGCGTTCGGCCTCGGCGTCGTCCTCATCCTCGTCGAGATGAGCAGCCCCGTCATCGCCGAACGGTACAAGGGCGGAACACCCTGGCACGCACACCACATCGTCGAGCGTCACGGTCTGCTCGTGATCATCACGCTCGGCGAGGGTGTGATCGGCACGGTGGCCTCACTGTCCGCCGTCGTCGAGCATCAGGGGTGGTCGCTCGACGCGATCCTCGTCGCCGTCGCGGGCATCGGACTCACGTTCGGACTGTGGTGGGTGTATTACATCCTGCCCTCGGCCGAGGTGCTCGCGGTGTATCGCCGCCGCTCGTTCGTCTGGGGGTACAGCCACATCGTGGTCTTCGCCGCGCTGGCCGCCGTGGGGGCCGGGTTGCACGTGGCGGCGTACTACATCGAACACGCCTCCCACATCGGCGCGACGGCGACGGTGCTCGCCGTCGCCGTCCCCGTCGCGATCTACCTCGCGGCCGTGTACCTGCTGTACACGTATCTGCTGCGGGTTCCCGACCCGTTCCACGTCCTGCTCCTCGTCCTGACCGCGGCGACGATCGCGCTCGCCCTCGTGCTGGCGGCGCAGGGCGTGTCGATGGCGTGGTGCCTGATCGTGGTGATGCTGGCACCGGTCGTCACCGTCGTCGGATACGAGTTGCTCGGGCACGCCCACGAGGCCCGGGCACTCGAGATCGCGCTCGGCGGCGCGGACGCCGCCGAGGACTAGGACCAGGGAGTCAGGGGGCGAGGCCGGGCGACACCGTCGACCATCAGATCAACCCGCTCGTCGAAGAAGGCCACGAGTCCGCGTACTTCCGACGCGTCGACGAGTGGATCCTCGTAACGCCACGCGATGTCGTGAAGCAGTCCGCCGGCGGTGACCGCCGACCGATACGTGGCCTCACCCTTGTATGCGCAATACGTCTTCGTCGCACTCGGGTGCAGTTCCGCGACGACGTCTTCGGGCGGCAGGTAGTAACGGACCGGCAGCATCGTTTCGAACAGCATGCTCGCCCGCCGCGAGTCGGCCAGGACCGTGTCGCCCAGCATCAACTGCACGTGGCGGGACGTGCGGCGGACATCGATGCGCTGGAACGGGTCGTGCGGATGGCCGACGATCTCGTCGTCCTCCTCCAGCCAGCGGTCGAAGCCGTCGAAATCGAGAACCACGTACCCGGCCAGGTCTGCGTCGCCGGGCCGGAACCCCAGGGCGTGCCGTGCGCCGTCGGTGCGGATCGCGACGGCCTCGCCCTCCGCCGTGTGCACCGAGAACGGCAACCGAGGATCGAGCACCGGCATCGACGTCACGTCCGGCAGCGCGAACCCGGCTGCCTCCACCTGCGGCACCGTCCTCGCCGGCTCCGCCGTCACCTCCGCGGCGATGTCCTCCTCCGGCACCGCGTAGGCGGGAACGACGCGCCGGGGTTCCCAGACCAGAACCGCGCGGTCGCTGTCGACCACCGCGGTCCCGTTCAGCACGGCGCGAATCCGCTTCGCCGTCGGCTCATAGCGAAGCTCGCGTAACCGACGTCCGACGGTGTCGCGCAGTCGCAGGCCCATGAGTCGAGACTAGGCCGTGTCACCGGACCAGGCCGAGGGAAGCGATGAGGTCCTCGTGGAACTCGAACCAGACGCGGTGGCAGGAGTCGCGGTCGGTCGCGGTGATCCAGGCCGGATCGGTGCTCGCCCGCTCGACGGCGCCGGCAAACCGCTGATGGTAGCCGGCGAATCGGTCCGTGCCCGCGACCAGGCGCGCCTCGAGTCCGGCCAGGGCGTCCGCCACGATTCCCAGGCGGGTGGTGGTCTCGTCGAGGGTCACGGTAGCCTCGCCGATACCCAGCTCGGCCAACTGCCAGGCGGTGCACGCGTCCGCGACGGCGACGTTGTGCGGCAGGAACTCCCGGTGGACCTGCACCACCACGGCACGGCTCCCGCACCGGTCGAGGTCAGCGGCGAGCAGTCGCTCGCCGTGCACCTTCCCGAGATCGGTCAGGGACCAGCCGCTGTCCTCGGTGAACGTGGTGCGGGTGACCCACCCACGGGCCTGGGCATCGAGCAGGTGCTCGACGGTCGCCTCGACGGGCAGGTCGAATCGGGCGGCGATGCGCGCGGTCTCGGCGTAGCCCAGGATCCGCACGGCGTGCAACACCAGAATGTCCGTCGGAGTGCGGTAGGCCATCAGATCCTCCCGGCGTTCGGAACAGCGACGTGCCCGCGAGTACCGTCCACGCGGACCAGCAGGCCGTCGGTCAGGGTGATCATGGCCTTCGGCGCGGCCAGGACGGCGGGGATGCCGAACTCGCGGGCCACGATCGCGGCGTGCGCCGACACCCCGCCGGTCTCGGTGACCACCGCACAGGCTGTGGCCAGCAGCGGGGTCCAGGCCGGCGACGTCGTACGGCAGACCAGGACGTCGCCCGGGCGGAAGCGGGCGAAGTCGTCCGGGCCGCCGATGATCCGCGCTGGGCCGACGGCAGTGCCGGGGCCGGCCGCGATGCCGGCCAGCAGCACCTCGCCCGGCGCAGCCTCCGGGAAGGGAGTGGACATCACGAGGCCACCGCTCAGTCGTCCGCGTCGTGGTCGCCGACTCGGGACACGACCCGGCTCAGGCGCTGCTGGGCGGCCTGAGCCGAACCCAGGCCGAGCGCCTGAGCAATGTCCGGCCAGGTCAGCCCACCGCCCCGGGCGGCGAACAGCAGACCGGCCTCGATCTGGTCGAGTTCGACCCGAGCCGAAGACAGCAGCCGCAGCGCGGCCGAGAGGACCGCCGGGTCCGCGCCGTTCGCATCCCGGCACGCCCACGCCGCAAATCTGACGAGGTCGCCGTCCGACCGTGGCTGGTCGGGATGCTCCCACGGACGCCGCGCAAGCCTCGCGGCGCCGGCCCGGTTCAGCGTCGTGCGTGCCGAATCCAGCTCGGCCGCGTGTGTCTGGTCGTCGGTGGTCACCCGGCCACTCCACGCCATCAACAGTCTGTTGTCAACAGACTGTTGATGGTCGTGTCGTCCGGGGAGGTCCCGGCATCGTCAGCGGGCGAGGATCCCGGCGACGAAATTCTGCGCGTCCTGCTGCGACGCCCCGATCGTCCCGCGATGGTCGGCACCCTCGTACGTCCGATACGTGAGTTCGTTCCCGTTGTCCTGCAACGTCTTCACCATCAGATCCGTCGACGGCTTGCTCACCACCAGGTCGCCGGAACTCTGCGCGACCAGCGTCGGGACCTGCACGTGGACCCTCGACGGCTCCTGCCGGCCCAGGTATTCCGTCAGCGGTCCGAGGTCGGCGTCGGGGCGGAAGACCTGACCCGCGGGCACCGGCGGCACCTTCCGGATGTCGTCGATGCACCCGGTCCGCGCCGCCGTCAGCAGCGGCTGCGCCTGCTCCGTCAGCAGCGCCGACGGGTCGATCGTGGGATCGGCGGCCTGCGCGCCGAGCAGGATCAGCGGGAGGAACGCCTCGGCCGCTTCGATACCCGGCACCCCCGAGCGGAAGTAGTTCGGGGTCTGGTCGAGCCCGTTGCCCGGGGCGATCGCCACGGCGCCACCGAGGTCGAGTTCCGGGGCGCGCTCCCCCGCCTGCGCAGCGGTGAAGAGCGCCGCCTGCCCACCCTGGCTGTGCCCGATCACGAACCACGTCGAGCCGACCGCCGGATCCACGTCGCGGGCGGCACGGACGATGTCCACGACGGCGTTCGCCTCCGTGTCACCGTTGATGTACGGATGGATTCCCGGCGTGCCCAGACCCTGGTAGTCCGTGCTCACCACCGCGTATCCCTTCGCCACCCAGTCGTCGAGGGAGGTGTTGACCCCGGAAAGATAGCTGTGGGCGGGGCCGCCTGCGAAATCCGCGGACGGGGCGCAGGTGTCCGCGACGCCGGTGGTGCCGTGCGCCCAGCTGATCACCGGATACCCGCCGTCGGGTGCCGGCGTGCGGGGAATCGCCACGGTGCCCGACACCACGACGGGGTCGCCGTTGCCGTCCTGCGACGCGTAGGTGATCACCTCGGTCCGGGCGGCGCTCGGCAGCGCGGGACCGTCGGTCACGGGGCGGGCCGACAGCAGTTGACCCGGCCGGGGCGACGTGTCGGTGACCGTCTCGGATGCCGCACTGGAACAGGCACTTCCACCGAGGAGGACGAGCGCAGCCACCGCGCCGATGCTTGCGCGCGAGACCGTCACGAGAACGCCGCCAGCGGCTCGGAACCCGACCAGTCGTGGCCCCAGTAACTGTCCGCGGTGATCTCCTCGGCGGTGTAGTGCGTCTCGTCGACGAGCATGCCCTCTGTGCCGAATTCGAGGTCCCAGCCGCCGGGGGCGCGCACGTAGAACGACACCATGCGGTCGTTGGTGTGCCTGCCGAGCGTCGACGAGATGGAGAAGCCGAGTTTGCCGAGCCGGTCGAGTGCCTGGCCGACGGCGTCTAGGGTGTCGACCTCCGTCATCAGGTGCACCATCCCGGGTTCGCCGCTGTGCGGCGCGGGGCACAACGCGAGGCTGTGATGGCGCTGGTTGACGCCCATGAACCGCACCCGGCGGGCCGGCCCGGGGGCGTCGGCCGGTCCGAGGCGGATCGCGCCGCGGGGCAGGAATCCCAGCACCTCGGTGTAGAACGTGTAGGCCTCCTCGAACGCCGGCGTCGGGAGGACCACGTGGCCCAGTCCCTGTGCGCCGGTGACGAAGCGGCCCCCGTGCGGGGTGACGACGGGACTGTGGTCGAGCACCGGCCCGAAGAACACCTCCACCCGGGTGCCGGACGGATCGTCGAACGCGATCACCTGCTCGGCGTCACGGTAGCGCGACTCCTCCTCGGACAGGACGTCGACCGTCACACCCGACTTCTCCACCTGCTCGCGCACCCGCTGGAGGGCGAACTGGTCGCGCACCTCCCACCCCACGGCGAGCGCCTTGTCCGTGTCGCCCGGCAGGACGATCAGCCGGGACCGCCGCTCGTCCACGCGCAGGTACAGGCCGTCGGGTTCGGGGCCCGACCCCTCGGCCATGCCCAGCCCGTCCACCACCAGCTCACGCCAGCGTGGCACGTCCTTCGTCTGGATCCGCAGGTAGCCGAGCCCTCGGATGTCGGTCATGTGAAGTCCTTTCCTGGGGGCGGCTCCGCCACCCGTGCGTGGTTGACGAGTCTCTGGACTCGTTAACCACGCACGGGCGCGAAGCGCCTAGATCATCGAGCGGTGGATGCCCTGGGGTTCGCCGCCGAGCTGGGTGAGGGCCGACGAGTGGAAGATCGAGCCCGGCACGTGGATGGCGTGGGAGAGGCCGGCGTGCGCGTCCCGCCAGAACCGCTGCATCGGTGTCTTCAGTTGGAGCGCACCGCCGCCGGAGCGCGCGAAGATCTCGTCGACGGCGCGCACCGCCCGCCAGGCGGCGGCCGTCTGGGTGCGCCGACCGATGGAGCGGAGTTCGAACGAGATGTCCTGCCCCTTCTCGGTCATGTCCCAGAACCGGTCGACCGTCTCCAGGATCGCCGCGCGGGACGCCGCGATCTCCGCGGCTGCCTCGCCGATCGCGAACAGCACGTAGGGGTCGTCCTTGATCGGAGTCCCGGAGACGGTGACGCGTTCGCGTTGCGCGTTCAGGTGGCAGGCAAGCGCGCCCTCGGCGATGCCGATGAGCGACGACGTGATGCCGAGCGGGAAGATGCACGAGAACGGGAAGTTGTAGAGCGTCTGGGTGCGGCCGAACTCCTTCGGCGCGGAACCGTCGAAGACCTTGTCGGCCTGCAGCGTCCGGTGCTGCGGAATGAATGCGTCCTTGACGATCAGGTCCTTGGACCCGGTGCCGCGCAGTCCGACGACGTTCCAGCTGTCCTGGTCGATGTCGTAGTCCGAGCGCGGCAGCAGCACGTGCAGGATCTTCGGGGGCATCACCCGGTTGCCGTCCCGGTCGCCGACCGCGGCGCCGATCATGACCCACCCGCAGTGGTCGGTGCCCGAGGAGAACGACCACCGTCCGTTGAGGACGTAGCCGCCGTCGACGGGCACGGCCACCCCCATCGGGGCGTACGGCGACGCCATCCACATGTCGGCGTCCTCACCCCACACCTCGTCCTGCGCGGTGCGGTCGAAGAACGCCAGTTCCCAGGGGTGGACGCCGACGATGCCGCTGACCCAGCCCGCGGCTCCGTCGATGGCGCCGATGCCCATCGCGGTCTCCGCGAACTCGCGCGGGTGGGATTCGTAGCCGCCGTACTCCTTGGGTTGCAGCATCCGCATCACCCCGGAGACGCGCAACCTCTTCGCGGAGGTGTCCGACAGCCGCATCAGCTTGTCGCCCTCGGCGCCTTCCGCGCGGATCTCGTCCGCGTACTGTTCGATCCTGTCAAGAACCTGGCCCATGATGATCTCGGCTTTCTGGTGTCGGTACCCGGCGGAACGCCTAGGCGGACTTCTTCTCGGCGACTGCGGCTTCCGCGGACTGCCGGTCCGCGAGGCCGAGGGCGATTTCGATCAGCTGGTCCTCCTGACCGCCGACCAGCTTGCGCCTGCCGGCCTCGATGAGGATTTCCGCACCGGACACGCCGTACCGGCGGGCGTGGGAGTCGGCGTGTTTGAGGAAGCTGGAGTACACGCCGGCGTAGCCCATGGTCAGCGACAGCCGGTCGAGCAGGCAGTCGCCGTCCATGACCGGCCGGACGACGTCCTCGGCGGCGTCGATGATCTTCAGAGTGTCGATGCCGGTGCGGATTCCGAGTTTCTCGGTGACGGCGGCGAACGCCTCGACCGGGGTGTTTCCCGCGCCGGCGCCGAAGCGCCGGGTGGAGCCGTCGATCTGCAGGGCGCCCGCCTCGACGGCGAGCACCGAGTTGGCGACTCCGAGGCCGAGGTTCTCGTGGCCGTGGAAACCGACCTGCGCGTCGTCGCCGAGTTCGGTCACCAGGGCGGACACGCGGTCGCTGACGGCGTTCAGGATCAGCGCTCCGGCCGAGTCCACCACGTAGACGCACTGGCAGCCGGCATCCGCCATGATCCGCGCCTGCTGCGCGAGCACTTCCGGCGACTGGCTGTGCGACATCATCAGGAAGCCGACGGTCTCGAGCCCGAGGTCGCGGGCGAGACCGAAGTGCTGCACGGAGATGTCGGCTTCGGTGCAGTGCGTGGCGATGCGGCAGATGCTCGCGCCGTTGTCCGCGGCCTCGCGGATGTCGGATTGGACCCCCAGTCCGGGGAGCATGAGGAACGCGATCTTCGCCCGTTCCGCCGTCTCCACCGCGGCCTTGATCAGTTCCTGTTCCGGGGTGTGGCTGAATCCGTAGTTGAACGAGGAACCGCCGAGTCCGTCACCGTGGGTGACCTCGATGACCGGAACCCCTGCGGCGTCGAGCGCCCCGACGATGGAGCGGACGTGGTCGACGGTGAACTGGTGACGCTTGGCGTGGGAGCCGTCGCGCAGCGACGAGTCCGTCACCCGGATGTCGAGTTCGGCACTGTAAGGCATCGGTATTCCTTAGAAGAGTGAATGGGCGGACGCGCTCAGACGCTCGCGCCGAGGATCTGCGTCGCGAAGCTCTCGCCGACCTTGGTGGCGGCGGCGGTCATGATGTCGAGGTTGCCGGAATAGGGCGGCAGGAAGTCGCCGGCGCCCTCGACCTCGAGGAAGATGCCGACGCGGGCGAGTCCTCCGCTGATCGGCGTGGGATCGTCGAATTGCGGTTCGGCGCGCAGGCGGTAGCCGGGAACGTACGCCTGCACGGACGCCGCGACGTCGTGGATGGACGCGGTGATGGCGCCGCGGTCGGCGTCGGCGGGAATGGAGCAGAACACGGTGTCCTTCATGAACATCGGCGGCTCGGCCGGGTTCAGGATGATGATCGCCTTACCCTTCTTCGCCCCGCCGATCGTCTCGATGCCGCGGCTCGTGGTGATCGTGAACTCGTCGATGTTCGCGCGGGTGCCGGGTCCCGCGGACGGCGAGGCCACGCTGGCGACGATCTCGGCGTACGCCACCTCGGCGATCCGGGAGACGGCGTGGACCATCGGGATGGTCGCCTGGCCGCCGCACGTGATGAGGTTGACGTTCGGTGCGGTGCGGTGCTCGCCCATGTTGACCGCGGGCACGACCGCCGGTCCGAGCGCGGCGGGGGTGAGGTCGACGGCCTGGATGCCGAGGTCCGCGTAGCGGGGCGCGTTCACCCGGTGCACGTAGGCGGAGGTGGCCTCGAAGACGATGTCGGGGCGCTCGTCCTGGGCGAGCAGCCAGTCGACGCCCTGGGCGCTGGCGATCACGCCCCGGTCCGCGGCGCGCTTCAGTCCCTCGCTGTCGGGGTCGACGCCGATCATCCAGCGGGGCTCGATGATCTCCGAGCGGAGGAGTTTGTACATCAGGTCGGTGCCGATGTTGCCGGATCCGACGATCGCGGCGAGAGCCTTGGTCACAATTGTCGCCTTACTTGAATTCTACTGATACAGAACCGATGTCACTGAAGTCGGCGCGGAACACGTCGCCGGGACGGGCGTCGATCGCGCGGGTGCACGACCCGGGCAGGATCACGTGCCCGGCCTCGAGCCGCACCCCGAAGCTCGCGACCTTCCGCGCCAGCCAGGCCACGGCTTTCGTGGGGTTGCCGAGCACCGCCGACGCCTCGCCCCGCGCGATCTCCTGCCCGCCCTGGAAGAGCACCGCGGAGATGGCGCCGATGTCGACCTGCGCCGGTTCCACGCGTCCGGCGCCGAGGATCACGCCGGCCGACGACGCGTTGTCGGCGATCGTGTCGGCGAGCCCGATCTTCCAGTCCGTGATGCGGGAGTCGATCAGTTCGATACTGGGAACGATGAATTCGGTGGCCGCGAGCACGTCGGCCTCGGTGCACCCCTCCCCCGGCAGTGTCTCGCCGAGGACGTACCCGATCTCCACCTCGATGCGCGGGTAGCAGAACTGCGCGGTGTCGATCGGCGTCCCCTCGGCGTACACCATGCTCGACAGCAGATGTCCGTAGTCGGGCTCGTCGACGCCCATCATCTTCTGCATGACCTCGGACGACAGCCCGACCTTGTGGCCGTACACCGTTTCCCCCGCCGCCAGCCGCGCCCGGATGTTCAGCAGCGCGATCTCGTAGGCGTCGACGACGTCGATGCCGGGCAAAGCGGTGGTGAGCGGGTCGATGGGCGCACGATCCCGTTCGGCGTTCCGCAGGAGGTGGGCGGCGGACAGTCGTTGCGCGTCGCTCAGCATCAAGCCACCTCTCCCGCACGTGAGTGCTGTCGTGTGTTCCGGGACTCTTTGCCACTCACCTGGGCGGCGTGCTGCGCGGCGATGTAGCCGAACACCATCGCGGGACCGATGGTCGCGCCGGCACCGGCGTATTCGTTGCCCATCACCGACGCCGACGTGTTGCCGGTGGCGTACAGGCCGTCGATGACGGACCCGTCCTCGCGGAGCACCCGCGCGTCGGCATCGGTGACGAGTCCGCCCTTGGTGCCCAGGTCGCCTGCCTCGCAGCGAATCGCGTAGAACGGTCCCTGCGTGATCTCGTCGAGGCACGGGTTCGTCATCGTCGGGTCGCCGTAGTACCGGTCGTAGGCGCTGTCGCCACGGCCGAAGTCCTCGTCCGTGCCGCTGCGGGCGAAGCCGTTGAAGCGGTCGACGGTCGCGACGAGGGTGTCCGCTTTGACGCCGATCTTCTCCGCGAGGTCGCGCAGCGTGTCGGCCTTGTGCACGACACCGGAGTCGTAGAACCCCTGCGGGAACGGCACACCCGGCAGCACCTGCGCGAACGGGTACCGCGACTTCGCCTTGCTGTCCATCACGAACCACGCCGGAACGTGCCCGCCGTCGAGTTGGTCGTGGACGAAGTTCACGTACGGCGACGACTCGTTGGTGAAGCGTTCACCGCGGCCGTTCACGATGACCGACGGCGGAATGCACCGCTCCGACACGAGCGGGATCACCGCGCCCATCGGGTGCAGCACCGACGGCATCCACCAGGCGTCGTCCATCAGGTCGACTGCCGCGCCGAGCTTCTGGCCGGCGACGATGCCGTCGCCGGTGTTCTCCCGGGCGCCGGCGCTGACGTCCGGAACGCCGTGCCGGGGCAGGTACTCGGCCCGCATGTCCTGGTTGTGGTCGAACCCGCCGGTCGCGAGCAGCACGCCGCGGCGGGCGCCGATCCGGACCGTCTGTCCGTCGCGCTCGGCGAGCACACCCACGACCGCGCCGGTGCCGTCGACGATCAGTTCCGTCATCGACGTCTTCAGCCACAGCGGCACCCCGGCGTCCTTGAGGACCATCCGCATCCGCGCCACCAGTGCGCGTCCGCCGGTGGCCATGTGGCGTCGCCGGATCACGTTGGACGCCACCCGCCACGCCGCCACCAGCGACGCCTTGCGGCCCTTCCAGGTGCGCTTGACCATGGCGAGGTCGTGGTAGTCCTTGGACGTGACCCACAGGCCCAGCGGACCCTTCATGCTGTTGGGACGCTGGAACTGCTCGTCCTCCTTCAGCGCCCGGGTGTCGAAGGGCATGCATTCGATGGTGCGCCCGAGCGGCCGCCCGCCCTCGTATTCCGGGTGGTAGTCGGAGTAGCCCTTCACCCAGTACAGCTTCATGTGCGGGCTGCGGTCGAGGAGTTCCATCAGCTCGGGACCCTTGTCGACGAACGCGTCGAGGCGGTCGGCGGCGACGGTGCCCTCGGTGATGATGTCGAGGTACCGGCGGATCGACTCGCGGGAGTCGACGACACCCTTCGCGCGCAGCGTCGGGGCGTTGGGTATCCAGATGCCGCCGCCGGAGATGGCGGTGGATCCGCCGAACGTCGCACCCTTGTCGATGACGAGGGTGTCGATCCCGCGGTGGGCCGCGGTGATCGCCGCGGCCATGCCGCCGCCACCGCTGCCGACGACGAGGAAATCGACTGTGGTATCGAAGGTTTCTGCGGTGCCGCTCATCGTCCGCTGCCGTCCTTGCGGAGGAGGAAGGCGAGGACGGCGCTCTCGAACGCCGTCTTCTGCTCGATCATCGCCCAGTGCCCGCAGTTCGGGAACACGTGCAGTTCCGCCCGCGGGATCGACCGCATCGGGATGATCGCCATGTCCAGGGGGCTGACCCGGTCGTCGCGACCCCACGTGAGCAGCGTCGGCGCCGTCACCTTGTGCAGCTGGGCCCAGTACGGGGTGGCGTCGGACGCGAGTGCCGCCTTGGCGCCGGCCTCGAACGCGGCCTTGCTGTACATCTTGCGGGCGCTGGCGAGGGTCTCGGGGTCGGTGGCCTGCGTCCAGCGTTCCTCGATCAGTTCCTCGGTGACCATGGCGGGGTCGAACACCATCGAGTGCAGCCACGAGATCAGTCGTTCCCGGGTGGGGTCGTCGGTGAATTCCATCAGGAGGTTGATGCCCTCGCCGGGACCGGGGCTGAAGAGGTTCCTGCCGATGCCGCCGATGGTGATCAGCTTGGCGACCCGCTCGGGGTGGGCGATGGCGAACTGGGTGCCGACGATGCCGCCCATCGAGTTTCCGAGTATCGCCACCTCGTCGAGTCCGAGCCCGTCGAGGAACCGGAGCACGGCGTCGCCCGCGGTGAGCATCGGGTGGCCGCCGAAGTCGTCGCTGACCCCGAATCCCGGGAACTCCAGGATGAAGGTGCGGAAGTGCTCGGCGAAGACGCCGAGGTTGCCGCGGAAGTTGCGCCACCCCGTCACGCCGGGGCCGGAGCCGTGCAGCAGCAGAAGCGGCGGGCCGTCGCCGGCCTCGTGGTAGCGAAGCACGCCGAGGTCGGTCTTCAGCTCCTTCAGGGTGCCCTCGTAACTCGAGTCAGTCGTCATGGTCGATCACGTTGCCAGCGTGTTCCCGGCTCGGACAGGAGCGATCCCGGTCAGCGAGACACCGCCCCGCCCGGGCACGGTCGGGGCGAGGACTTCCACTGACCGAGACGGCATCTCGTGACACTTCGGAGCCGTCCCTAGCCTCGGGGTCGATCGCCGAATCGGTCGGCGACGCAGAGCAATCGGAGGCGGTCTGATGGCAACCGAACCGGCCGGCAACATGCCCGCGGCACACCCGGACGCACCGTCACCGGACGAGATGCGCCGGGCCCTGGGACAATTCGCCAGCGGCGTGACGGTGGTGACTGGGCTCGACGCGGAGGGTCCGGTGGGTTTCACGTGCCAGTCGTTCGCGTCGGTGTCGCTCGAGCCGCCGCTGATCCTCTTCTGCGCCGATCACCGCGGGCGGGCGTGGCCGCGCATCCGGCGGTCGGGGCGGTTCACGATCAACGTGCTGCGCGAGGACCAGACGGACCTCTGCGCCCGGTTCGGTTCGAGCCGGGGTGCCAAGTTCGACGGGCTCACGTGGGAGCCGTCGCGGTGGTCGACGCCGTCGCTGCCGGGGGTCCTCGTCCGCGTGCACGCGGACGTGCAGTCGGTGCACACCGCCGGCGATCACGACGTCGTGATCGGACGCGTCCGGGAACTCGAATCGGTCTGCGAGGAGCGTCCGATGGTGTTCTTCCGGGGCAGTTTCGGTCTCGGTGCCGCTCCGCTGCCCGTGCGCGCGTAACGAGTCCAGGGACTCGTCAACCACTCACAGGAACTAGAGCCACTGCCCCGACTGCACCGCGAGGAGCTGGTCGAGGGTCTCGGTCGACCACGAGCTGTCGGGGATCTCCCGGGTCCGGCGGCCGCGACGGGGCGTTCCCAGTTCGGGGTGCAGCGTCCGGGTGACCTCCCGGGCGGCGTCGACGACGAGCGGGGCGACGCGCTCGAGTTGGACGGTGCGCGCGTCGCCGCACAGCGAGATGCCGGCCACCGGCCCGTCGGCGCTGCGGACCGCGACACCGACGCACCCGATTCCGCGCACCGCCTCCCCGCGCTCGAAGGCGAGACCGCGACGTTGCCGGATCCGGTTGAGCTCCTGGTGCAGCGTGGACAGTTCGGTGATCGTGCGGTCGGTGCTCCGGCTGAGCCGCGGCCCGTACATGCCGTCCACCTGCTCCGGGTCGACCCACGCGAGCATCGCCTTGCCGCCGGCCGTCGTGTAGGCGGGAACGCGCCCACCGACGCGGGACGGCAGGGTCGCGGCCATCCGCCCGCCCACCTTGTCCAGGTACACGCTCTCCGCGCCGTCCAGCACGGCCAGGTGCACCACCATCCCGGTCTGCATGTGCAGTTCGTGCAGCAGCGGGGCCGCCGCGGCCCGGACCTGGCTGTGCCCGTTGTCGCCGCCGCCGAGTCCCATCGCCCGCCGCCCGAGGCAGTAGCCGAAGCTGGCGTGGTCGACCCAGTCGAGACGGACGAGCTGGTCGAGGATGCGGTGCACGGTGGACCGCGGCAGCCGGGTGCGGCACGCCACCTCTTCGAGCGTCAGGCGCGACGTCCGGCCGTCGAACGCGTCGAGGATGAGCGTCATCCGTTCCACCATCGACGGCGGCAGATCCTTCTTCGCAGCGGGTACCGACAGTGCATCATCCGAATCGACGACAGTCATCGACGCCTCCAAATATCCTGGTCACACGCATACGTCCGACAAAAACTGAAATGAATTCTTAAAATGTACCAGCCGCGCCCGCCGCGGGGAAGGAATCGGACAACCGCCGCGCCCGGTCACCGGGAATGTCCGCGCACCCCGCGGGCGCCTCCACTACAACGGTGACGACAGACGACCCCGAGAGCGGAGTTACGAACTGATGCACATAGGAATCGCGCCGCCCATCGTCATCGCGCACCCCGCGGTCCGCGCGGACTGGGAACTCGGCGCCGGCATCGCGGAGTTGACCGCGATCGCCCGCACGGCCGACCGCCTCGGCTACCACCACCTCACCTGCAGCGAGCACGTCGCCGTCCCCACCGACGTCGCAGTGGAACGCGGCGGCACGTACTGGGACCCGCTCGCGACCCTCGGGTTCCTCGCCGCACAGACCACGGGCATCCGCCTGGCCACGCAGGTTCTGGTGCTCGGCTATCACCACCCCCTCGAGATCGCCAAGCGCTACGGCACGCTCGACGTCGTCAGTGGCGGCCGGCTCGTGCTGGGGCTGGGCGTGGGCAGCCTGCGCGAGGAATTCGACCTGCTCGGCGCGCCTTTCGACGACCGCGGCGTCCGCGCCGACGACGCCCTCGCGGCGCTCCGCGCGTCGCTGTCGCAACCGAGGCCCGAGTACCACGGCCCGTTCTACGACTTCGACGGCGTCGTCGTCGAACCGCACGCCATTCAGCCGCGAGTCCCACTGTGGATCGGGGGTCGCACACTGCGGTCCCTGCGCCGCGCGACGACGCTCGGCGACGGCTGGGTGCCGTTCGGTCTGTCGCTTGACGAGTTGTGCGCGCTGCTCGCCCGGGTCGACCTTCCCGAGAAATTCGAGGTGGTCCTCAGCGCAGGCGCACCGCTCGATCCGATCGCCTCCCCCGACGCCGTGGCGCGCTCCCTCGAAAAACGTCGCGAGGCCGGCACCACCGTCGTCAGCGCCACCCTCGCGTCCACCAGCGCTGCCCACTACTGCGAGCAACTGGAGGCCCTCCGGCAGCTGGGCGACACACTCGGCCTCTCCTTCCGCACCACGACCGAAGACAGGATCCGCCCATGACCGGCACCGAAGAACTCGTCCGCACACTCGCCGAACGCGTCACCGCCCTCGAGGACAAGCTCGCCATCCTCGAGCTGATGACCTCCTACGGCCCCGCCATCGACAGCGGCTCGGCCGACGCCGTCGCGCGTCTGTGGACCGAGGACGGCGTGTACGACGTCGACACCGGGGTGATGCGCGGGCACGCGGCCATCACGGCGATGGTGCAGTCGCAGGCACATCAGGGCTGGATCGGCGGCGGCTGCGCGCACATGCTCGAGCCCGGGCACGTACGCGTCGACGGCGGCACCGCGGTGGCGACGTGCAAGTCGCAGTTGATCATTCACGACGATGCCGGGTTCCGGGTCCACCGGATCACCGCAAACCGGTGGGAGCTCGCCAAGATCGACGGCGAGTGGAAGGTGACCCGCCGGATCAATCGGCTTCTCGACGGTCGTGAGGAGGCGCGCACCCTGCTGGCCGCGGGGGTGCGCGACTGAGCACGGCTTCGGTTGCACGGAAACGAGGCCCGCAGGTGCTGCGGGCCTCGTCCTCGTGGGGCGGGCGACGGTCAGGCGACCATCTCCGACTTGGGCACGGCAACGTCGGCCGGGCGCTCGATCTTGTTGCGGGTGAGGAGAAGTCCCATCACCGCGGCCAGCAGTCCGGAGACCGCCAGCGCGAAGAAGGCGTAGACGAATCCCTTCTCCGAGTACTGCGCGGCGCGGCCCACAAGCACGACGCCGGGGATCGCGACGATGGCGATCATCATCTGGCTGCCGATCGCACTGCCCAGCGAGCCCGACAGGTTCAGCATCCCGCCGGCGATCCCCTGCGTCTGCGCGGGCACGGTGCGCATGATGAGGTTCGGCAACGTCGCCGTCGCGGAGCCGAGCCCTAGGCCGATCACCAACTGCCCGAACATCATCTGCGCGGTAGAGTCGTGCAGGGTAGCGAGCAGGACCGACCCGAGCGACAGCGCGGCGCCGCCGAATACCAGAACCGGCGCGGGGCCGATACGCCGGGTGAAGTACCCGCCGACGGGGCCGGCGATCATCGACACGATGCCGGTGGGGACGGTGTAGACGGCCACGGCCAGGGCGGTGACACCGAATCCGTAGCCGAGACCGAGATCGGGATCGGTCATCACGAACATCGGGATGAGCATCGAATGGCTGACCAGGACGAACTGGACGAAACCGCTGGCCGCCAGGGTTTTCGCGACGGGGCCGTGCCGGAGCATCTGCAGGTCGATGAGCGGTTCCTTCGGCGTGCGTTCGTAGACCAGCCAGCCGGCGAGAACTGCGAGACCGCCGCCCACGCACAGAAGTGTCTGCGGGGCCGTGTATCCCCAGGTGGCGGCCTTGCCGATGCCGAACAGCAGCACGAAGGCGCCGAGTCCGAGGATGACCGCACCGAGCACGTCGAGCTTCGACCGGGTGCGCAGGGTCGTCTCGGGCACGAAGATCGCGACCGCGATGCCGACCACCGCCACGTGGGTAAGTTGCGCCCAGAACACGCCGGTGTAGCCGAAGTGGTCGATGAGATAGCCGCCGATGATCGGGCCGAGGATGGTGCTGGCGCCCATGCCCGTGGCGACGAATCCCACCGCCACGGGAATGATCGACGGCGGCAGGATGTCGCGGATCAGCCCGTAGGCGAGCACGAGGATTCCCATGCCCGCACCCTGGAGGCCGCGGCCCACCAGGAACAGTTCGAAGGTGGGGGCCAGCGCTGCGAGGACCGATCCGGCGCCGAATACCGCGGCCGACGCGAGCATCATCCGCTTCTTGCCGTAGATGTCGCCGAGTTTGCCGACGAGCGGAGTCGAGGCGGCGAGCACGAGCGTGACGATCGTGATCACCCAGCCGACGTTCGCGGTGCCGAAGTGTTTCGCGATCTCCGGCAGCGCCGGGGTGACGAAGTTGTAGGCGAGCGGGATGACCTCGACCAGAAGGATGATCAGGGCCAGGAGGGCGAACGACTTCCCGCGTGAGAGCGGTGCGCGCTCCGCCTCACCTGGGGACAGGGGCATGTTATGCATATGTGGCTCCGGGGGATTCGAGTGGATCAGCACGCCCAACCTGGCACGGCGCCCAGTGACGCCGACCACAGTTCCCACTCACCGGGACCTGCCCGCAGCCGGTGCCAGGCGACGCGAATCGGCGCGAATAGTAGAAAACATTCCTGCACGTTATTGCGCTCAAATAGTGACTGATCAGTAGTTCATGCGATACAACTAGAATGAAATCTAATTTTCACTTCGCGGATCAGGAGTTGCCATGACGGAATCACTCAGCCTCACCGGACGCACCGCCGTCGTCACCGGCGCCGGCGCAGGCCTCGGCCGGGCCGAAGCCCTCGCACTCGCGGCCGCCGGAGCCGCGGTCGTCGTCAACGACATGGGCGACGGCGCACACGAGGTCGCCTCGGAGATCACTGCGGCCGGCGGCCAGGCCGTCGCCGTCACCGGTGACGTCTCCGACTGGGCGCTGGGCGCACGCCTCGTCGACGAGGCCGTCGGCGCGTTCGGATCGATGGACATCCTCGTCAACAACGCCGGAATCCTGCGCGACAAGATGATTTTCAACCTCACCGAATCCGACTGGGACGACGTCATCCGCGTCCACCTCAAGGGCCACGCCGCCACGTCCCGCGCCGCGGCCGTGCACTGGCGCGAGGCGAGCAAGGCCGCCGGCGGTCCGGTGTACGGGCGGGTCGTCAACACGTCGTCAGAGGCGTTCCTGTTCGGATCGGCGGGGCAGCCGAACTACTCGGCCGCGAAGGCCGGGATCACCGCGCTCACACTGTCGACGGCGCAGGGCCTGTCCCGCTACGGGGTGCGGGCCAACGCGATCTGCCCGCGCGCCAGGACGGCCATGACCGCCGGCGCATTCGGCGCGAACCCGGGCGACGCGGGCCTCGACCCCCTCTCCCCCGAACGGGTCGCCACCCTTGTCCACTACCTGGCCTCCCCCGCCGCCGACGAGATCACCGGGCAGGTGTTCGTCGTCTACGGCAAGATGGTCGCGCTCATGGAGGCACCGAAGGTCGAGAACCGCTTCGACGCAGCGGGTTCCGCGTTCTCACCCGAGGAGCTCGACGGTCTCCTCACACCGTATTTCGCCGGTCGCGGACCGTACGAGAACTACGCGGCGTTCAGCGTCGCCGAACTGGAGAAGGCCGCGCTCGCGACCAGCAACCTCGCCGGTGCCTGAACCGCGATCACAGAAGGAGCGCACGATGAGGCTGCAGGGTAAGACGGCGATCGTGACCGGCGGCGCCGGCGGCATCGGACGGGCCGTCACGACGGTGTTCGTCCGCGAGGGCGCGAACGTCCTGTTCGTCGACATCGACGACGAACACGGCCGTGAACTCGAACAGGAACTGGGAGCGGCCGCCCGTTTCCTGAACGCCGATATTTCCCGGCGCGAGTCCGCCGAGCAGATCCGGGACGCCGCCGTCGCAGCGTTCGGATCGGTGGACGTGCTGGTCAACAACGCCCACGCGTCGCGTCAGGCGTTGCTGATCGACCACACCCAGGAGATGTTCGACCTCTCGTTCCAGACCGGGTTCTATCCGGTGGTGCACCTGATGCAGGCCTGTTACGAGCAGTTGAAGGCGGCGAAGGGTTCGGTGATCAACTTCGCGTCCGGGTCCGGGCTCGACGGGATGCCCACCCAGACGTCCTACGCCGCCGCGAAGGAAGCGATTCGCGGGGTGAGCCGGGTGGCGGCCAACGAATGGGCGGCCGATCAGATCCGGGTGAACGTGATCTGCCCGTTCGCCGCGACCGAGGGCGTCCTCGCCTGGCAGGAACAGTTCCCCGACCGCGCCGCCGCGTCCGTCGCGAAGGTTCCGCTGCAGCGCATCGGCGACCCCGAGACCGACATCGCGCCCGTCGCCGTGTTCCTCGCGTCCGACGATTCCCGATACATGACCGGCCAGACACTGATGGCGGACGGCGGCAGCATCAAGCTGCGCTGATCCGCCCGGACAGGAGAAACGACGATGACCGAATTCCAGGGCCGAGTCGCCCTGATCACCGGCGGCGCCCGCGGCCAGGGACGCAGCCACGCGGTCGCACTGGCGGAACGCGGGGCAGACATCGTGCTGTGCGACCGCTGCGAGGACAGCGCGGCGGTGAACTACCCCCTGGCCACCGCCGCCGACCTCGACGAGACCGCCGAACTGGTGCGCGCCACCGGCCGCCGGTGCCTCACCGCCAAGGCGGACACCGCCGACCGGGCCGCGATGGACGCGCTCGTCGCGGAGGCGGAGTCCGAGTTCGGGCGGATCGACATCGCGGTCGCGAATGCCGGCGTCTCCGTTGCCGCCCCCGTGCAGTCGCTCACGCAGGAGCAGTGGTCGGAGGCGATCGGTTCCAACCTCACCGGCGTCTTCAACACGGTAGGGGCGGTGGCACCCGGCATGATCCGACGGGGATACGGCCGGATCGTCACCATCTCGTCGATGCTGGGCCGCGCCGGCAGCACCAACATGGCGGCGTACGCGGCGTCGAAGTGGGGCGTCATCGGGCTCACCAAGAGCGCCGCACTCGATCTCGCCCCGCACGGCATCACCGTGAATGCGATTGCGCCGGGCAATATCTCGACACCGATGATCCACAACGACGCCCTCTACCGGATGATGCGACCCGATCTGGAGGCACCCGCCGCTGAGGATGTGAAACCGGTGTTCCGCAGCCTGCACGCCCAGCCGGTCGCGTGGCTGGACGCCGCCGAGATCACCCGCGTCGTGCTGTTCCTCGGCGCCGAGGGCAGCGCGCACATCAGCGGCATCGTCCTGCCCGTCGACGCGGGTACTGCCGCCCGCGGCCTGTGAGTACTTGTTAACCGCCCGACGTTGATATGTACTCACGGGTGCAGGTTGATCAAGGCTTTGACCATGTCCGTTTCGGCGCTAGTCTGAACCCATGCCCGAGGAGACGACCGACCAGAGCGCTTTGGACTTCCTGTCCTTCATGGACTTCGCGGTGGGCAAGACGGTGGACGAGTTGCCCGAGGTCGATCCGGTGTCGATGCGACTGGTGCTCGCGCTGCACCGGGTGACGAGCGCCCTGGTCTACGACCTCGAGGCGACGGTCCACCGGCCGAGCGGGTGGAGCTGGCCGGGGTTCCGGGTGCTGTTCGTGTTGTGGCTCGCGGGACCGTGCGAGGCCAAGCGGGTGGCGTCGCTGTCCGGGATGAGCAGGTCTGCGGTGTCGGCCCTGGTGAACACGCTCGAGCGCGACGGGCTCGTGACCCGGCGACCGTCCGCCGGCGACCGCCGGGCGGTCGACCTCGAGCTGACGGACGCCGGGCGCGAGGCCATCGTCAGCACGTACACGGCGCACAACAAGCGCGAGCAGACGTGGACCGAGACGCTGACACCGTCGGAGCGGGTCGTCCTGATCGGGTTGCTGGAGAAGATGGCGTCGGGCACCGCCGCCCGCGAAGCCGTCAAACGCAGCTAGCCGCCGTGTCGAGCAGGTAATGGCCGTGAGCAGTCTCATCCGTCCCGGGGAACAGCGCCTCGTGTCGTTCGACGAGTTCCGCGAGTCGGTGAGCGACGCGTTCGTCCCCCTCGAGATGACGTCGGCGGACCACGACGACTTCCGCGGCGTGGTGCGCGGCGCGACGGTCGGGGCGGTCCGGATCAGCGAGGTCACGGCTGCCCCGCACGTCATTCGGCGCACGCCGCGGACGATCCGCGCCGCCAACCCCGACTATTTCAAGCTCGGACTGCAGGTGGGCGGCTGCTGCGTCCTCGCCCAGGACGGTCGGGAAGCTGCGCTCGCCCCGGGCGACTTCGCGATCTACGACACGACCCGCCCGTATCAGCTGTCGTTCGACGACCGGTTCCGGATGCTGGTCGTGATGTTCCCCCGGCATCTCCTACGCGTGCCGCCCGACGGCATCGCGCAGCTCACCGCGCGCCGGGTGTCGGGCAGGCAGGGGCTCGGCGCCGTCGTCACGCCCCTGTTGCGCGGGCTCGGCGAGCAGATCGCCGACGCCTCCCCCACCGTCGCGCTGCATCTCGGCGACGCCGTCCTCGACCTCGTCGCGGCGGCGTTCGCGGAGCAACTCCACCTCGCCGACGGGCTGATTCCGCGGTCGCGCGGGGACGAACTGCAGGCCCGGGTCACCGCGTTCATCGACGAGCGGCTCGCCGACCGGGAGTTGGATCTGCAGTCGATCGCGGCCGCGCATCACATCTCGGTGCGGCACCTGCAGAAGATGTTCGAAGCCGAGGGCGACACGGTGAGCGGATGGATTCGGCGCCGCCGCCTCGAGCAGTGCCGTCGAGATCTCGCCGACACCCGGTACCGCGAACTGCCCGTCTCGGCCATCGGCGCCCGCTGGGGTTTCGCCGACGCCGCCCACTTCTCCCGGCTGTTCAAGGCCACGCACGGATCGACACCCCGCGCCTATCGCGCCGAAGCCACACCGCTCACGGAGACGGCGAGTCGGATTCGATGATCTCCGCGACCTCGTCGACGTGGACGGGTCGGTGCCAGCTGTCCCAGCCGACGTGGATCTGGCGCGGATGAACGGCGGCGTCCAGTACGACGGATTGGTGAGTGTGCCCGTGCAGCAACCAGTCTCCCCCGTCCTGCAGGCGGTACTCCACGCCCCGGTCCTCCTCGGTGTGATCGCCGGTGTACGGGAAATGGGACAGCAGCACCGTCCGGCCGGCGACCTTCCGTCGCGCGAACAGCTGCACCGACGCGAACGTGTCCAGGAAGACCCGCTGCCTGAGGTGGCTGTTGCGGTTCGCCATCGGGTGGCACGAGTCGTGATTACCGGGGATCAGATGCAGTTCGACGTTCCGTGTCCGCGCGAACTCGTCCAGCGCGCGGAGCGCCCAGTCCTCGGCGTCCTTACCTCCGACGGTGATGTCGCCGAGTATCCACAGTTGATCCCCGCTCCCGACGGCGGCGCCCATCGCGTCGAGAATGGATTCGTCGTGCGCGTCGATCTCCGCGTCGAAGCCCCGGATCTCCACCAGTCGCGCGTGCCGAAGGTGTAGGTCGGACGTGAACCAGACGCTCATTCCAGGAACCGCGACCGCAGCTCCGCGAAGAACGCTGCCGACAAACGTGTGAAGTCGTCGGCGCTCACCCGGATCCGGTCGCCGATCTCGAGCTTCAGAACGGACTTGGCGGGAACGTACGCGAGGACGTTGATGCCGCGCAGGACGCCGCCGTTGTTCATCAACGAGTCGGCAATGATCTCGACTTCGTTGAGCGGGTTCGCGTCCTTGCCCGTCACCGCCCGCACCCGGTGGACGAAGTAGCGGTCCAGCGCGAGGATCATGTTGCCGAAGAACAGGGGCTCGAAGTCCTCCAGTGCGGCGAAGACCTTCTTGCCCGTGACCTCGCCCGCGATCGCTCCCGTCAGCGACGTGTACGCGGCGAGTTGCTCCGCGACGGACGCCTCGGCGTGGTCGATCTCGTCCTGCGTGTAGTTCTTCCGTCCGAGCACTTCGCCGTCTCCTTCGATCACCGGGTGCCGGATCGACACGCTGAGAACTCCCAGACCAGCAGTGTTCCACCTTTCGCGTCCCAGCGGATCGGGGTTGGAGGTGCGATACTCCCGGGTGGCTCCTGGCTCGTATTCAAAACCGGCAACCGAGCAGTCCGGAAGGATGCACCGATGAAGGTCACGATCGCACGAACCGTAGGAATTGCCGCCGCAGTCACCGGCGTGGGTCTACTCGCCGCCCCCACGGCGTCCGCGGCACCCGAAGACCTCTCCGTGGATATCGCCGTCGAGGGCAACGCGATAGTCATGGACGTCGCGTACGACGTCCCTGGCGCCGTGGTGTGTGTGCTGAACACCCTCCCCGGCGACGGAACCGTTCCCGCCGCCATCGCCGGACCCACCGTGGTGATGGGCGGCGACGACGGCGAACTGCGGGCCACCGTCGAGCCCGGCAAGTACACGGTGCAATGGTCCTGCTCGAGCATCCCGTCGTTCGAGCAGTGGGGCACCGCTCCGCCGCTGACCAACGGCACCGAGGACCCCACCACCGTCACCGTCACCGACACGTCCGGACCGGACGGCGGAGGCTCGTCGGGCAGCCCGTTCGGGAGCTGACGGCCCCCGCGTACGTGAGTGGCAAAGCGTGTTCGAGGACTCTTTCGCACTCACGTAGGCGGGATCGGCGAACTTCCTGGGGCGGGGGCGTAACGAAACCGGTGCGAGTGGGGATTGACAGTACGGAATCCCGCAACGGACAGGAACCCTCCGCCATGGCTACCGTCACGCACATCGATATCGCTCGCGCCCGCCGCTCCCGTCGGGTTCTCTTCATCGGAAACCCCACCCGGTACAAAGAGGTGTCGCACTGGGCGATGGTGAAGCAGTGGATGGTCGTCCACGGACTCGAGCCTGTCCGGAAGCTGGACGGCCCCGCGCTCTGCGCGATCGTCACCGAGGACGTCCTCGACGGAGTCGGCTCGCCCCAGGACGCGCAGGCGATTCAGAATGCCCGTGAACAGGGCATTACGGTTATCAGCGTGCACGACAGCACCCAGATCTGGCAGGCCACGGCCCGCGTCCGCGCGTCCATCGCGCGATCAGGGGGCGGCGCGCACTCGAGCCCGCACCACCAGGGCGCCTGAGCAAACCGCAGGCCGTCGTGGTCGACTGGGACGGCGAAGGCTACGCCGATGTCGGTGCACTGCAGCGTGCCGTCGCGGAGCAGTCGATCGCGGAGCTTGACCTCGCCGGCACCGAACGTGTGCTGGACGTGGGGTGCGGCGACGGATTCGTCACGCTCCGGATCGCCGGGCGGCTTCCCGGCGGTTCGGTGGTCGGAGTGGACGCCTCCCCGCGGATGATCGCGAAGGCAGAATCGAGGTCGGTGCCGGACGGGGCCCGCGCCGAGTTCCGTATCGCGGACGCTCGCGACCTTCCGTTCGACGGCGAGTTCGACGTCGCGGTGTCGTTCAACGCGCTGCACTGGGTTCCCGACCTGCAGGTGGCGTTGGCCGCGATCGCCCGCAGCGTCGTGGACGGTGGCCGGGTGATCGTCCAGATGGTGTGCGCCGGCCCACGGACCAGCGTCGAAGACGTGATGATGACCGTCTCGGCGCGCCCACGGTGGGCGGAGTTCTTCACCGACTTCCCGGCCCCGTACATCCACGTCGAGCCGGACACATTCCGCGGACTCGCGAAGACAGCAGGACTCGACACCACCGGCCTCGTCGTGCGGGACGTCGAATGGGATTTCGGATCGCGGGAAGAATTCATGCGGTGGTGCACCGTCGGGTCCACCGACTGGACCGCGCACCTCGACGCCGCCGCCGTCCCCGAGTTCATGGACGACGTCGCACGCGAGTACGAGCAGATCTCCCGACGCCCGGGGTTGTTTCTGTTCACCCAGATGCGCGGGGAACTCGTCCGGGCGTCGTGAGGACAGCGTGCGGCGGGGTCGCTCCGCCTTGGCCCTTACTTTCTCGCTCAGTGGACGGGCTCACGCGCTGGCTTGAACTTGTCTCGCCATCTCCGCGCGTAGCCGGTGCTCATGCCGCCCCGGCGACCCTCCAGACACGTTCCGTTGAGTTGGGCACCAGTCAAATCGGCGCCACGTAGATCTGCACCGCTAAGATTTGCTTCGGTCAGATTCGCATAACGCAGATCTGCGCCACGAAGGTCGGCGTGTTCGAAATCCGCCCCGCGCGCGTAGATTCCCGTGCACTTCGCATTTACGAGAATCGCTCGATCCAGAATCCCATTCTCGAGATCTGCTCTCGACAGGACTGCGCCGGACAAATCCGCTCCCGACAAGGTGATGCCGGCAAGGTGCGCCCGGTAGAGATCAATCGAAACCAAGCAACTGTCGGAGAGATCCGTATCGAGATGACACCAGACGTCCTTGGCGTCAGCACCCACCGAGCGCAACCACCAATCGGCGCGACGCGCAATCGCCTCGACTACCGCTTTTCGCAATTCCCGTTCGCGAGCACTGAGTCCGACGGATCCACTGTCTACACCCATACGCAGATAGGCTCGCAGCAGATCGACCGAAGTCTGCGCGTCCGTACCCTGATCGGTCCGGACCCACTCGTCTGCGAGCGCCGCCAAACCATAAGCTCCTGCCAGGCGAACCGCAGATGATTCGTGGCCGAGCTGTGCGGAATGCGTGGCGTATCTATCGCGTCGGTCGCGCTCACGTTCTGCATTCTCATTCGCTTCGAACTGCTGCCGCTCACCTTCGCGCGCCGTCCGGAAGTGCTCGCGATCGAGCTTCCTGGTCAGCCAGCCGCTCAGAAACGTGACCACGGCAGCGAGTGCGACTGCCGAACCGGCCAACAACGTAGCCACCGGTTGTGTGAGCCCATCGAACATACTTACCCCCTCTGCCAGTGCTGACACTCAGCCCCAGCGCCTGCATTCATCGACACTGTGGACAGAGGTTTCCACGTACATACGACACGACTGGAGGTCAGAACGTCCGCGCTCGGGTTGGACCAGACGCGGCCTACTGCACACACGCGGCTATCGGGCCCCAGTGGTGTGAATACGGCGGCACACGTTGCTCTTCTGGGCAGTGCTCGTGTTCGCCGCCGAGTCGTCGCGACCAACTGTTTTGCTGCGCACCCGATTTCTGTCGGTCGGGCCGGGCATACTTCACCGGCACGGGGGCGGGTTCGCGCTTCCCGTCGAACCGGAGGTGAGAACATGTGGCAGGTGATCGGGGTTCTACTCCTCGCCGGCATTGTGGTTGCAGCGATCCAGGCTCTTTGGCCGGTCGCCCTCGTCGCAGGAATTGGCTATCTCGTGTACCGGCTCATCCGGCACATCCTGAAGGAGCGCTACTTCGCAGGCGAGGAACGTTCGTACTCGGCGGTTCATCGACCGGTGCTCGGGCGCACCTGGCGACGTTCGACAACACCAGCCGTCACAAGTACCGGCGTGACCGCAACCTGGCCACTTATCAGTCTCCGCACGTTCACAACTGCTCGCTGCAGGTCGTTCGCAACGCCAGCGTCGACCCGATCAAGTACCTCATGAAGTACTTCGACATCAGGGCCAACGAGGAAGATCTCGCCGAGGTGGAGAGCCTCGGGGACGGCATCACCCGCCTCGAGGATGCGGTCACGAATCTTCAGCAGCGGGAGGCCGGCATCACACAAATGGTCAACCCGCCGAAGTTCATCCTCGCGCACTACTCCGACGAGCTCATGAAGCACGTCGGAGTCGAGTTGTCGCCGATCAGCGTGCCGTACCCGGTCTATGCCTTCGAGTACGTCAGTGCCGGTGGAAACAGCGGCCAGCGATCATCTGTCACTCTCAACCGGCAGACGATCGACGTGCTGATCGAAACTATGTCGCAGAAGATCAAGTGGCGGAAGAGCGCGGCCGGCCAGCGCGCGCTCATGACCACAACGCTGCGCAACATGATCAAGACCCGTGACAACCACACTTGCCGGTACTGCTCGATTTCTCTGTCGGCGGAACCGCATCTGTTGCTAGAGGTGGATCACATCATGCCTGTGTCCAAGGGCGGTCTGACAGCGCCGGAGAATCTCCAAACCTTGTGCTGGCGGTGCAACCGGACGAAGTCGAACAAGATCATCGCGGCGGGATAGGGCGTGCCTGTGGAGCGTCATATCGCCTGCCCCGTGCTCTCGCACTCCGCCGGCTCGCACACCTCAAACGACCAGTCCGCCATCCAATGCATGTGCCACCGCCCCTTCGGCCTCCGATCGGACGGACGTCTCGGTCCTTGTCGTGCTCGTGCCGCTCCATCCAATGCGGCCACGCCGCAACCTGGTCAACGTCACCTTCGTAACGCGAGACGGGAATGCCCCTAACTGCGGCGATGTGGTGCCCCCAGTCGGACTCGAACCGACACTTGGCGGATTTTAAGTCCGCTGCCTCTGCCAATTGGGCTATAGGGGCTACCGGCCGCCGAGGGTGTTGCTCGGTGACCGTGCGCAGATCACCCTAGCTCAGGCGATCGACAAGGCGATTCCGTCGAGGATGTCGTGTTCGCTGACGACGAGTTGGTCGATGCCGGCCTTTTTCTCGAATGCGTCGGCGAGGGCGAGGGTCACGATCGCTCCGCCGCCGATGACGTCGACCCGTCCGGGGTGCATCGGTCCGAGCGCGGCGCGTTCGGTGTGGGTCATGGCGATCAGCGCGGTGCAGACTTCCCGCAGCCGGGGCAGCGGGATGCGGGAGAGATGCACCTGTTCGGCGTCGTATTCGGGCAGTTCTTTCGCGAGTGCGGCGATCGTGGTCATCGTGCCGGCGACACCGACCCAGGTGTGGGCCTGTTCGACGGGAACGCGCGCGAACGCGTCGTCGAGGCGTTCCTGCGCGAACACCCGGGCGTCCTCGATCTGCGCCTGTGTCGGCGGGTCGTCGTGGAGGCAGCGCTCGGTGATGCGCACGCATCCGATGTCGGTGGAGAACGCTGCGTGGACGACGGATTCGTCGCCGAGCACCACTTCGGTGGAACCGCCGCCGAGGTCCACGACCACGAACGGCCCCTGGGAGGGATCGAGTTCCCCGACCGCCCCGTTGAACGACAGTCGTGCTTCCTCGTCGCCGGTGATGACTTCGGCCCCGGCGCCCGCGATGACGGCGCCGAGCACGTCGCGGGTCATCGAGAAGAAGTCCTCCCGATTGGACGCGTCGCGGGTGGCGGACGTGGCCACCATGCGGACGGCGGTGGCGCCGGCGTCCGCGATCATTCCGGCGTACTCGGTCAACGCGACGCGGGTGCGTTCGATGGCCTCGGGCGCAAGCCGCCCGGTGGCGTCCACACCCTGCCCAAGCCGGACGACGCGCATCTCGCGGCGGACGTCGTGCAGTGCGCCCTTGTCGTCGACGTCGGCGACGAGGAGGCGGATGGAGTTCGTGCCGCAGTCGACGGCGGCGACGCGCGTCACTGCTCGGGACTTTCGATGTCGTCGATGCCGGGCCAGTCCGCGGGAATCGCGGTGCCCCTCAGCTTTCCGCCTGCCGCGGACGCGGCGAGGGCCACCGACTCGTCGCCGAGCGGGTTGACGCCCGGCCCCTTCGCCAGCGAGTGGGCCATCAGCACGTGCAGGCACTTGACGCGCTCGGGCATGCCGCCGCCGGTGAAGTCCGTTCCCAGGGGTTCGATGGCGTCGCGCTCGGCGAGATACGACTGGTGGGCGCGCAGGTATGCGGCCGCGAGTTCCGGATCCTGCCCGAGACGTTCGGTCATCTCACGCATGACACCCGCGGACTCCTGCCTGCTGGCCTCCGCGGTCAGTCGCGGGTCCGTCAGGTAGTACAGCGTCGGGAACGGCGTTCCGTCGGGAAGTTTGGGCGCGGTCTTCACGACGCCGGGTGCGCCGTCGGGACTGCGGTACGCGATCTCGAGCACTCCTCGCGGTTCGCGGCCGAGTTGGGCGGCGACGGCGTCGAGGTCTTCCTGCGGCACGGGGCTGGACGGGTCGGACGAAGTGGTCACCCGGTGGGTTCTCCTGGTTCTGGCGGTACGGGCGGCGGCACCACGGGGGGCGCCGGAGCCGGTGCCGGCTGCACCTCGGGCGCGGCCGGCGGTTCTGAAATGGTCTTCCACAGGTCGGAGTACCAGGGGCCCTCCATCTCGGCGTCCTTCTCCTCCGGCTTCT
Organism: Rhodococcus sp. USK10; assembly: GCF_019378875.1. NCBI lineage: Bacteria > Bacillati > Actinomycetota > Actinomycetes > Mycobacteriales > Nocardiaceae > Rhodococcus > Rhodococcus sp. USK10. The sequence goes on along the minus strand of NZ_CP076048.1, from coordinate 7,029,322 downwards.
CCGGCTCCTTGTAGTCGCCGGGCAGCTGCACCTGGAACGGGGTGTCGCCGGGCTTCACCCACCGCAGCCGTCCCCGCGCCTGCGCCTCGATGTAGGCGGGGTCCGAGTAGCGTTCCTCGAGGATCCGCAGTTCCCGCAGATCCTTCTCGAGTTGAACCTGTTCCGCCGCAATACGATCCGCTTCACCACGCTGGGTGAGGTAGTTGCGCAGCGGAACCGCGAGGGTGAGGGCGAGAAGCAGCACGACCATGACGAGGACGAGCGCCTGGCCCGTCGACAGCCCGAGGATCTTGTGCTCGGACCGAGGTATGCGGGCGGCCCCGGTCGCGCCCACCCGTCTCGGGCGGGCGCGGCCCGGGAGCACCTTGCCGGTGTCGGCGCTGTCGACGGCGTCCGGTTTGCCGTCGGCCTGCCCCGGCGTCGTCGACTTGGTGGTGCGGGGGCGTCGCGCTCCGGGAGCGCCCTCCGCGCGACTTCCGCGGCCCCGTTCACCACGCCCGGTGCCACGGCCGCCCGGACTTGCTCCAGACGACCGCGGCCTGCCGCGCTGTGCCACCTACCCCAACACCCCTCACTCGACTGTCGAACGTCAGCCTTCGAATGCGAACCGCGGGAAGGCGACCTCACCGGCGTAGCGGGCGGCGTCGCCCAGGTTCTCCTCGATGCGCAGCAGCTGGTTGTACTTGGCGACACGCTCGCTGCGTGCGGGGGCGCCGGTCTTGATCTGACCACTGCCCACGGCGACCGCGAGGTCGGCGATGGTGGTGTCCTCGGTCTCGCCGGACCGGTGGCTCATCATCGTCTTGTAGCCGTTGCGGTGCGCGAGGTCGACGGCGTCGAGGGTCTCGGTCAGCGTGCCGATCTGGTTGACCTTCACCAGCAGCGCGTTCGCGGCGCCCTTGACGATGCCCTCTTCCAGACGCTCCGGGTTGGTGACGAACAGGTCGTCACCGACGAGCTGGACCTTGTTGCCGATCTGATCGGTGAGGGCGACCCAGCCGTCCCAGTCGTCCTCGTCCAGCGGGTCCTCGATGGATACGATCGGGTACGCGTCGACCAGTTCGGCGTAGAACGCCGCCATCTCGTCCGCGGTCCGGTTGCTGCCCTCGAACTTGTAGCCGGTGCCGTCCGTGTAGAACTCGGTGGCGGCGACGTCGAGCGCCAGCGCCACGTCGGTGCCCAGCACCAGGCCGGTCTTGCCGACGGCGACGCTGATCAGGTCGAGGGCTTCCTTGGTGCCCGCGACGTCGGGTGCGAAGCCGCCCTCGTCACCGAGACCGGTGGCCAGACCCTTCTCCTTCAGTACCGACTTGAGCGCGTGGTACACCTCGGCGCCCCAGCGCAGCGACTCCTTGAACGTGGCCGCACCGATCGGGGCGACCATGAACTCCTGGACGTCGACACCCGTGTCGGCGTGCGCGCCACCGTTGAGGATGTTCATCATCGGGACGGGCAGGACGTGGGCGTTGGGACCGCCGACGTAACGGAAGAGGTCGAGACCGGACGACTCGGCGGCCGCGCGGGCCACCGCGAGGGACGCACCCAGGAGCGCGTTGGCGCCCAGACGCGACTTGTCGGGGGTGCCGTCCGCGTCCAACAGGGCCTGGTCGACGGTCCGCTGCTCGGTGGCGTCGATCCCGATGATGGCCGGAGCGATCTCGCTCAGGACGGCCTCGACGGCCTTCTCGACACCCTTGCCGTTGTACCGGTCGCCGCCGTCACGCAGTTCGACGGCCTCGTGCTCACCGGTCGAGGCACCCGACGGAACCGCGGCGCGAGCGAAACTTCCGTCGTCGAGCAGCACCTCGACCTCCACCGTGGGGTTACCACGGGAATCGAGGATCTCACGGGCTCCGACCTGCTCAATGATGGACACTTGCTGATTCTCCTTATATTGGCCTTCGCACTGTGCAGCGACCGGTCCGATCGTGCCAGGACACCAGATCGTGCCAGGACACAGCGTAACGGCACACCGAAACCCGCGCGGGATGGCGCGCCCCGCCGACGGCGATCCGCCCGCGCGACACCTGTCGATGCAGCGTCGATCACGTCACGAAGCGGTGGTGGAGGGATTACGGGCGCACCCCGACGGAGTAGGCGGACGCCCGGTCGCGCACCAGGGTGAGGTACTCCCCCGACAGGTTGTAGGCCATCAGAGCCGACTGCCAGCCGTCCGGCGTGGTGAGGTCGCCGCCCCGGTCGCACAGGTAGCGGGCGGCGGTCAACGACGCGTCGTCGATGTTGTCGGCGTCGGCCACGCCGTCACCGTTCGCGTCGACACCCCACCTCTTCCACGTCTCGGGAATGAACTGCAGGGGACCCATGGCGCGGTCGTGGACGGGGTCGCCGTCCATCGCGCCGCCGTCGGTGTCGGGGATCTCGGCGACGCCGGGTCCGCCGTCGAGGGGGATGCCCCGGATCTCGGGCGTCACCTGCCCGGTGGGCCCGACCGTCGAACCGGCGTGCGTGCCGTGCCTGCTCTCGACGCTGGCGATTCCGGCGAGGGTGGTCCACCCGATCCCGCATTCGGGTTTCGTCTCGGCTATCACCGCCGACGCGTAGCCGTACGCCTCGAGCGCGGTATTTCCGACGCCGATCGAGTCGGCCAGTCCGGCGGACCACTCGTGCAGTTGATCCGCGGAGCGTCCGGGTGCGTTGATGTCGATCGGCGGGGTCGCCGCGCCGGGACCGGGCGGGATGCCCTCCGGGATCGCGATCCTCGGTTGCTGCTCCCGCGAGCACGCGCCGTAGGCGAGAACCACGACCACCGTCGCCGCGAGGAGAGCGAACAGCGGTCCGGGCCATCGGGAACGACGTTTCGGCCGCGCGGGATATCGGTTCACGTCTCCATCATCCACACCGAACTCGCCGATCCCGGCCAGGCGAGACGGCGTCCACACCGAACACGGGTCACGACACCGCAACACACCGAAGGTAAAGAGTTGTAAAAGTGCTGGTGAGGGGTTCTTCGGACGCGCAGGCGCGGTGTATGTTTTTCCACATGGCTAAGGTTCGCCTTGCCTACGGCAAGGTTGCCTACCCAACCTTGCTGATCAGTCAGCTCGACGTCGTCTCGATCAGGAGTGTGCATGTCCGTCCTCGCCGCAGGGACCGCGCCGTCGATCGCCACACAGCTGTTCGGCAGCGGATTGATCGGTCTCCGGGAGGGCCTCGAGGCGGGCATCGTCGTCATGATCCTCGCCGCGTTCCTCGTGAAAGCCGAACGCAAGGACGCACTCAAATGGGTCTGGCTCGGCGTCGGCATCGCCGTGGCGATGGTGGCGGCGATCTTCCTCGTCATCCACTACGGAACGTCGACCGTCACCGGACTGACCGCCGAGATCATCGCCGGGGTCGCATCACTCGTCGCGGTCGCGATCGTCACCACCATGGTGCTGTGGATGCGGAAGGCCGCGCGGACCATCTCCCACAACCTCGAGGCCGGCATGGAGAAGGCACTGGTCGCCGGTCCGATCGCGGTACTCACCCTCGCGTTCTTCGCCGTCGGCCGAGAAGGTGTCGAGACCGCGCTCCTCATGGTCGGGTACGCCGAGAACACCGCAGGCAGTGCGTGGCCTCTCGTCGGCCTCCTGCTCGGCATCGTCGCCGCCGCGCTACTCACCGTGCTGCTGTACGTCGGCGCCGTCCGCCTCGACTTCGCGAAATTCTTCAAGTACACCGGCATCTTCCTGATCATCGTCGCCGCCGGAATCCTCGGGTACGGCGTCCATGCGCTGCAGGTCGGTGGTGTCCTGCCCGGCGGTTCCGCACTCGCGTTCGATATCTCCGGCGGATACGACGCCTCCAGCTGGTACGGCACCGTCCTCGCCGGCATCTTCAACTTCCGGCCCGACCCGACCGTCCTGCAGGCGGTCGCCTGGGTCGGGTACGTCGTCGTGGTCCTGTTCCTGTTCCTCCGGCCCGTCTCCGCACCCAAGCGCGCACCCGAGCCCTCCGCATCCCCGACGGCCTCCGCGGCCCCCGAGCGCACTGCCTCCCCCTCACCCGACGAAACAGTTTCGTGAAAGGCAACTTCCGCCCATGAAGACCATGCGCCGATCCACCTTCGCCCTCGCCTCGGTCGCCGTGCTGCCGCTTGCCCTCGCAGGCTGTACCGAGAAGTCGACGGCGAGCACCGACGACATCACCGTCACCGCGAGCGACGAGACCTGCGACGTCAGCGCCGACTCCGGGACCACCGGGAGCAGCACGTTCCAGGTCACGAACAACGGCAGCAAGGTCACCGAGTTCTACGTGTACGCCGAGGGCGACCGGGCGATGGGTGAGGTCGAGAACATCGGTCCCGGGCTCACCCGCCAGCTGATCGTGTCGCTGCCCGACGCAGGCACCTACCAGCTCGCGTGCAAGCCCGGCATGGTGGGCAACGGCATCCGTCAGGAGTTCACCGTCACCGGCGACTCGATGAGCGCCTCCGACGAGAGCGGACAGCTCGCCGAGGCGGCCGACGGCTACCGCCGCTACATCCGCAGTCAGGTCGCCGCCCTGCAGGACACCACGCAGCAGTTCGTCGACGCCGTGAAGGCCGGCAACATCGATCAGGCCAAGGCCCTGTTCCCCGTCGCCCGCACCTACTACGAGCGCATCGAGCCCGAGGCGGAGAGCTTCGGCGAACTCGACCCCAAACTCGATCTGCGGGAGGCCGACCTCGAGCCCGGGCAGGAATGGACCGGCTTCCACCGGCTGGAGAAGGACCTGTGGGTGACCGGTCCCCAGCCCGACACCAACGCGATCGCCGACCAACTCGTCGTCGACGTCCAGTACCTCGCCGACCAGGTGAACGCCGAGGACTACACGATCGACCCCACCAAGATCGCCGGCGACGCGCAGGGGCTGCTCGACGAGATCTCGACGTCGAAGATCACCGGTGAGGAAGACATCTTCTCGCACACCGACCTGTGGGACTTCCAGGCCAACGTCGACGGCTCGCAGGCCGCGGTCGCCGCACTGCAGCCGATCATCGAAGAACGCAATCCCGAACTGGCCGCGAACATCACCCAGCGTTTCGCGGACCTCGATGCCGAACTCGCCCAGTACCGCCAGGGTGACGGGTTCGTCTTCTACGACACTGTCAACGAACAACAGCGCCAGGAACTGTCGCGCAAGATCGACGCCCTCTCGGCCGAGGTCAGCCAGGTTCAAGGCGTGGTAGCAGGCGCATAGTCATGACTGATCCGACCGGTACGACCGACACGACCACCACGCTGGACGAGCGCAAAGGCGTGTCCCGACGACGTCTGTTCGGCGCCGTCGGGGCGGGAGCCGCCCTGGCAGGCGCCGGTGCACTGGTCGGGCGCGCCACCGCCGCCGAACCGCCGCTCTCGCATGCCGACGTCGTCGCCTTCCGGGGCGAGCACCAGGCAGGCATCGTGACGCCGGCCCAGGACCGGATGCACTTCGTGGCGTTCGACGTCACCACGAAGTCCCGGGAAGAACTCGAAGCGCTGCTGAAGAAGTGGACCGTGATGGCCGAGCGGATGACCGCCGGCGAGGAGGCCACCCCGGACGGGGCCATCGGCGACGGGCTCTACGTTCCGCCCAGCGACACCGGGGAGGCGCTCGGCCTGGCGGCGTCCCAGCTGACGCTGACCATCGGGTTCGGACCCTCGCTGTTCGACGACCGTTTCGGGTTCGCATCCAAGAAACCCGCGGCGCTCGAAGAACTTCCGCACTTCCGGGCGGACAATCTGGATCCGGCGCGCAGCGGCGGCGACATCGCGATCCAGGCGTGCGCCAACGACCCGCAGGTCGCCGTCCACGCCATCCGCAACCTGGCGCGCGTCGCGTTCGGGACGGCCTCGGTCCGCTGGTCGCAGCTCGGCTTCGGCCGCACGTCGTCCACGTCCACCACCCAGGACACCCCGCGGAACCTGTTCGGGTTCAAGGACGGGACCAACAACATCAAGGCGGAGGAAACCGACGTCGTCGACGAGAACGTCTGGGTGGCCTCCGGCGACGACCAGCCGTGGATGGCCGGCGGCACGTACCTCGTGGCGCGGCGGATCCGCATGCTCATCGAGCAGTGGGACCGCACCGTGCTCGGCGAGCAGGAACGCGTGATCGGGCGGTCCAAGGGCACCGGCGCCCCCCTGAGCGGCAATGCCGAGTTCGACGAACTCGACCTCGATTCCAAAAAGGGGCACGACCCGGTGATCGACGTCGACGCCCACGTGCGGCTAGCATCCGCGCAGGAACTCGGCGGCATCCAGATCCTGCGTCGCGGATACAACTTCACCGACGGCTCCGACGGTTTCGGCCACCTCGACGCCGGACTCTTCTTCATCGCCTACTGCCGCAACCCGCAGGAACAGTTCGTTCCGATGCAGCTCAACCTGTCGCGAAACGACGCGATGAACGAGTACATCCAGCACGTCGGTTCCGCACTCTTCGTCTGCCCGCCCGGCCTCGCCGAGGGGCAGTACTGGGGTCAGGGTCTGTTCACGTAGCCCGCACGGCGCTTCGCGTCACCGGTGCCCGCCGATCAACCGAAGGTCGAGTTGGTCGGGGGGCAACGGCCGGCCGTGGTAGTGGCCCTGGGTGACGTCGCAGCCGTACCGGCGCAGCGCCCGCAGGGTGTCCTCGTCCTCGACACCTTCCGCCACCAGCGACGCACCCAGGCTGTGCGCGAGCTCCACCGTCGAACGTACGATCGCGACCGACCGAGGGTCGCTCGCGAGGCGCGCGACGAAGACCCGGTCGAGTTTGAGCTCGTCTACGGTCAGGTCCTGCAGGTACGCCAGGGAAGACCAGCCGGTGCCGTAGTCGTCGATCGACAGTCCGATTCCCAGTCCCTGCAGCGCTTCGACCACCCTCCTGGCGCGGATGTAATCGGTCATCAGGACGCTTTCGGTGATCTCGAGGATCAGCGTGTCGGCGGGTAACCGAAGGTCGTCCAGGAGTCGGTTGATCTCGGCGACCAGGTCGACGTCGAGGAGATTGGTGACCGACAGATTCACTGCGACGGTCAGTGATATCCCGCGATCGAGCCAGCTCCGCGCCTGACCCAGCGCAAGCTCGAGCACCCTCGTCGTCAGTGGCCGCATCAGTCCGGACTGTTCGGCCTGAGGAAGGAACTCGTCGGGCAGGAGTAGGCCGCGGAGCGGATGCTCCCACCGGACGAGCGCCTCGACGCCGTGCACTCGGCCGTCGGAGGCGCTGACCTTGGGTTGGTAGTAGCACGTGAGCTCGCCATCGGTGATCGCCGTGCGCAACTCCTCGACGGTCTGCCGCTCCTCGATGCTGCGCTGGTATTCGGTGGCGTCGTACACGGCGATCGTGCGGCGGGAGCCCTTCGCGCGATACACCGCCACTCCCGCGCATTGCAGCAGGTCCTGGGGATTGGTGCAGTGCTGGGGGCAGAGGGCGATCCCGATGCACGCCTCGATACGCACCGTGACCTCGTCGAGGTCGAACGGCTCGCGAAATGCCTCGAGAAGACGGCCCGCCAACGCCCGGGCTCCTGCGAGATCGGTCCCTACAGGCAGCAGGACCGCGAACGTGTCTCCGTCGAGGCGTGCCGGAAGATCGCCCGGTCCCACCGACCGCGACAACCGGTCCGCCACCTGGCACAGCAATTGATCGCCCACGTAACGTCCGAACGAGTCGTTGATCTCCTTGAAGCGGACCACATCCATCAGCAGCAGACCCGGACCCGGACTGTTGTGGTCCCCGGCCGGCTGCGCCGCCTGGTCGTCGTACGCGGCCGTCAGCGCGGCCGCGATCGCCCGCCGGTTGGCCAGGTTCGTGAGGTCGTCGGTGATCGCCTCGCGGTGACTGTCGGCCAGGACGACGACTTGCCGGAACGTCACCGCGAACCGGGCCGCGACCGCGACCAGGCTGAGCGCTGCCAGCATGACCGCGAGCCTCGGCAGGCGCGCATCGTGATCGATCACCAGCAGCCCGACCGCGGCGGCGGTGCACGCCAGCGGGGGAACCCAGATGACCGGTCCCGGTCGCTGACCCGTTTTCCGTCGGCCCGGAGCCCGCCAGCTCGCCACGGCTACGAGCATCACCGCGACGTGCGGGAGCACATCGACCCACATATCCATGTCATGACCGGCGGCACTTCGGAGCAGGTACACGGTGTCGGCCACCGCGAACAGCACGAACCCCGCGGCCAGCAGCACCCACCGCTGCTCGGCGCGCCACCCCAGCACCGCGAGCGCCCCGATTGTGAGTGCCAGCAGCAGCACATCTCCCACCGGATAGGCCAACCCGACGATCACCGTGGCGGGCGATCCGTCGGCCACCGAGTCGATCGGGCCGAATGCGAGGGCGGCCGCCAGTGCCGCCAGCGTCAACGCTGCGGTGACCGCGTCAAACCAGATCTCGGTCGGCACCCGCCGCACCCGTGCGCGCAGCAGCACCACCAACCCGGCGTACACGAGTGGGTAGAACGCCAACTTCAGTGGATCGGCCACCGAGGGCGACTGGCCGTCAGGCACCCACGACGTCGCCAGGACATCACCCACACCCCAGCTCGTCATCCCCAGCGCGATCAGCGCCCACGCCCTCTTCTCGGTCGGCACCCACCATGCACGAGCAGAGACGAGAAGCGCGGCAGACAGAGCCAGTGCGTCGTAGAGCACCTCGAGCAGCACCATCCAACCTGCTTGATCCTCCGACCCGATCGAGATCCCCAGCAGGGCCACTCCGATCAGCAGGATCCCGAGCCTGACGGTGACGCCACACCGCAACGGGTCGGACGGTGCCACCCAGTTCGCCCGGGCCGGCCGTGACAGGTGGTGCGACGTCGTCGACCCCGGCACGCTGTCGCTTCCGGATACGGCCAGGGGGCGCGCGTGCCGCGGTGTGTGTGCGGCTTCTCCGGGTCTGGTGACGACGAGGCGGTCTGTCGGGCGGTCGACGTCGGTCAGCGCCTCGATCTCGTCGGCGTCCGCCCGGTCCGGGATGTAACTGCGCAGGCAGCCGCCACCGCAGCGCTTCGCCGCATACATCGCGAGGTCGGCTTGTTTGAGCAGGCTCTCGGTCGTCGCGTCGGGGACCTCCGACGTGGCGATGGTAAGCCCGATGCTGGGACGGATGGAAAGGACGACACCGTCGATGATGAACGGCGGGGTGAATGCCTCGAGTACCCGGTCCGCGGCCGACAGTGCATCCTCGACGCTCCCTTCGACCAGTGCCGCGAACTCGTCACCACCGAGCCGGGCCACGGTGTCGGCGCTCCGCATGCAGCCGGTGAGCCGTTCGGCGACGCGGATCAACAACTCGTCGCCGGCGGGGTGGCCGAGGCTGTCGTTGACAGTCTTGAAATCGTCGAGATCCATGCACAGCACGACAATCGGTGTCGGTTCCCGGCGCCGACGCTGTACGGCCTGGTCGAGCCGGTCGAGAAACAACGCGCGGTTCGCCAGTCCGGTCAGCCGGTCGCGAAAGGCTTGCCGGGCCACGGTGAGCAAGAGCCGTCGGTTCTCGGCCAGCACGATGAACTGCCGCGCGAGCAGGGCGACCACCAGGACGATGATCACAGCGGGAATCGGGCCGGAACCCAGACCGGGCAGCTCCCGCTGCAGGCCGACCGCAGCAGCGAGCACCAACGGGAGGTACGGCAACCACAACCGTGTCCGAGACGGAATCTGCACCGGAACCGGTTCGCGCGACGGCTCGCGCGTACTCGACAGCGCCGCCAGCCCGAATGCGGCGAAGGCGGCGACCCAGCCCAGGTCGATCACACTTCCGGAGTGATACGTGCCCATTGCGGTGATGTACGTGAATGCGCTGGCGGACAGCGCCATCAGGATGATCCCGATACACAGCAACCCGAGGGTCAGACGTTGCCCGGACCGCGCCCGGGCCAGCACCACGATCGCCATCGTCGCGGTCACCACGTCCGCGACAGGGTAGGCGAGGGACAACACGAGGGCGAGCGGTGTGTCGCTTCCCGCGCGGTACACGCTGCCCAGCACGCTGACCCACGACACCACGAACAGTGAACCGGCCACGATGATTCCGTCCAGAATCAACCGGGTGCGGGACTGTCCGCCGTCACCCGCCGGGAACAGCAACAGCGCCGCGCCTGCACCGACCGGAAACAGCAGGAAAGCCGCGTCCGCCGGCGAGGGGAACGGGACCTCCTCGAGCCCTTGCCACACCTCGTAGTAGCACCAGATGGCTTCGCCCACCGACCAGGCCGCCAGCCCACCCGCCAGCGCCAGCCAACTGCGGCGGCTACCGCCCCGTCCTCTCCAGGCCGCCCACCCGGCGCACCCGGTCGCGAGGAGAGCGAACACCAGCAAGCCCACGTCGACGACCACCGTGGTCGCAAAAGCTCGATCCCACCCTCGCCACAGAGCCGGCGCAAACAGCAACGCCGGTACGGTAATCATCACCAGGATCAGCCACAGGGCATCGCGCAGCCGGACCGCCGTTACACCCGACGACGTCTCCACGCGTTCGGCTGTCCGACGTTCCATCGTCACCACCCGAACTGCCGTCTGCCGCAACTGCGCATACACCGTTCATGCGTATGTGAATTCAAAGTTTTGATAACACTATTTTTACACGATGCATGTACTGTAATACAGCCCTATACATACTTGAAGTATGTTATGCCGTCGCACAGTGAGACGGCAGCGCGAATGGAGCTTTCAACGCGTTCAGTGCGTCGCACGGTACATCTATCCCGGCAATCGCCCGAGGGACGTGGAACCATCCGGACGAATTGTGTGCGCGGTCAGCGGCCGACGAGTTTCCCGATCAACCGCGGGAACGGCCGCCGGAACTTCGGACAGTCGCACATCGCACAGGACGTGCCCTTGCGGTAGTGCTCGTGAGCGGCGAATGTGTGGCCGCAACGGCACTCGGAGTTCGACACGGCCATGTCGTCGATTCTATTCACACGTGAAATTCGCCGGTCTCCGGCGTCACTGGGAGAACCTCACCCAGTCCACCAGCATGGTGGTGGGAAAGCGTGTGGACGGAGTGACCGGACCGGGCCAGTTTCCGCCGACGGCCACATCGAGCAGCAGGTATGCGGGGGCGTCGAACACCCAGCGTTCCTCGGGTCGGAGGTCCGCGGTGGTGACGGTGCCGACGATGTTCCCGTCGATCCCCACCGAGATGCGTCCGGGTGCCTTGATCAGCGCGTAGTCGTGGAAACCTGCGTTGAGGTTCGCGCCGATCGAGCCGTCCGTCGAGCGCTCCCAGTGGCCGCCGCTGACGGTGGGGCCGTGTACTCCCGCGTGGTACCGCGAACCATCCCCGATCACTTCGAGGATGTCGATCTCGCCGCAGGCGGGCCACCCGACACTGTTGATGTTGGTCCCGAGCGTCCAGAACGCCGAATGGATTCCCGGGCCGGACGGCACCTGTATCCGTGCCTCGATCACGCCGTACGTGAAGTCGAACTTTCCGCGGGTCACGAGCCGCGCCGAGGTGAACCCGCCACCGTTTCTGCGCGCCTCGACCACGAGGCGGCCGCTGCCGTCGAGTCGCGAATTCTGCCTGGAATCGGTGTACACCTGTTTCTCGTTGTTGCCCCACCCGCCGCCGCCGAGGTCGTACCCCCAGAATTGTGGATTGGGTGCAGCATTTGCGGGTCCGTCGAATTCGTCGCTGCCGATCACGGTGTACCCGGGGTAGGCGGTCCGGGCACCTCCGGCGACGGGAACGGCGACGGCCACAGCTGGGGTGAGGGACAGCGCGCACAGCGCCACCGAGCACGTCAACGCCATGTCGAACATGGCCGAGCGCATCCGCTGCATGTGCCGATGCTAAGCGCCCGCCGCGACCGTTCGCGACCGAATACGCCAGGTAGCCGTTACCTCCTCGGGCCGGTGTACCGGAAAATGGTGCTGTCGACGTCCTGCGCGGACACGGACCAGTCGGGGCTGGACCGCAATTGGTCTTCGAAGTTGTCGACGGATCCGTCCAGTAGATAACCGTAGTAGCGGATGGCGGCAGTGCCCTGAGTGTTGAACACGAGATACGTGTCGCCTTCCCGTTTCGCCGCATCCGCGGTGAGCATCTCGATCTGGCCGCCGTGCGGGAAACCCTCCAGCAAGGCGGGTGGCAAGGCCAGCAGGGGTTGATCGAAATCCTTGTCGACGACGGCGAACTTGATGTAGTCGGCGCTGACCCGAGTGGGAAGACCCGCGGGATAGATGGACATGATCATCGCCGGTGGCTGTTCGTTCGCGAGGATGTCCTCTGCGAACGTCACCTGGGACTGATAGCCGACGACCAGCGACCACAGCCCGTAATAGCCCTGCAGGCCCGCGAATGTCACGTACGCCAGTCCACTCGCGAGTCCGACGGGGACGACTCGGCGGAGCAATCCGGACCGGAACCTGATCGTGAGCGCGTCCACGAAAATCGGAGCGATGAGGATCGCGCAGCCGGGCACGGCGTAGAGGTAGACCCGGAAGATCGCCTCACCGCCGTAGCTCTGGCCCGCCAGGAGCGCGAACGAACTGAACGCCATGACGGTCGCGATCCAGGCGGGACGCTTGCTCCGCCAGAGGAGGATCGCGCAGACCACGGCGAGCAGGATGATGCCCGCGGACAGGGAACGGCACACGGCGGAGGTGAAGATCTTCCCGAACGTGCCGACCGCGGTCACGTTGCTGGCGGCGTTGTCGACCGGGTTGAAACCGGACAACAGCCCGTACGGTGCCACGATGTCGAGCCGGGGCACGAGATAGGCGACGAGGATCGCGAAGTAGGGCACGGGAAGCCACCACGGTCGGATCTTCCGCGTCACCGTCAGGGCCGCCGTCACTCCGAACAGCCAGTAGGGGGTCAGCTGGTGGGTGGGTACCAGGGCAGCGAATACGAGGATCGACAGGTATGCCGCGGATCGGTGCTCTGTTGACACGACGAGCAGCGCCACCACACCCAGCGCCATGACGAGTGCGATGGCCTGCGGCGAGAAGTAGTCCTGCCCGACCCAGTTGGCGAGTTCCGCCACCATCGCAGCTGTCAGTGCCACCCGCATGTCGAACCCGAGGAGCCGGGCGATCGCGGCGATCACGATCGCCAGCAACACGTGGATCACCGGCGCGAACCAGTGGGCGATGGACATCATGTCCGCCGACGTGATGTCACCGAACCACGCGAACGCGGTGAAGAAGCCCGGCCACTCACCGTAGATGTCGACGCCCTTGGGCGGCAGTGTCTGGAACTGCTGGATGTAGTCGACCACGCCGAGGTGCTTGTACGTCCAACCGTAGATGGGCACGTCGGTGACGAGTGTCGGGGTGAGCCGTTCCACCACGATCACACCGAGCACAGCCGTGGCCGCTGTTCCGACAGCCTTTGTGCGGAGAGCCCAGACGAACGCGCCGAGCATCATCAGCGCGCACACCACCAGCCCGGGCCCGCTTCCGACGAACAGCAGACCGAACTGTGAGTACTCGGTGGTGCCGAGCCCGAAGAGCACGGCCACCCACAGAGCCAGTGTCACTGCGACGAGGATCAGGGGTCGATTACGGCGGGCGTCGTGCGCCCATTGCGCCAGGCGAAACCGCGTCTGCCGCAGGGTGACCACGCGAACCGGGCCGGCGCCGGTGTCGTGCCACCGATGCCGTAGCGCGGACGCGACGACGGCCAGGACCATCACCAGCAGCAGACCGGTGGCGGGCCAGCGGTAGAACCAGGCCAGGACTGTGGTGGCGGCAGTGACCACGGACAGTCCGAGGACGGGGACGGCCGCGACCGACGCGGCGACCGGTATCCGCAACCACGTCACGATCGCGAGACCCGGGCCGCTCAGCACGAACACCGTCAGCAGCACGGCGCTGACCGGTGACGGAAGCGGGGCAAGGGATGTCAGTCCCGCGACCGCCGACGCCAGGGCAGCGACGTCGTAGTACCGGGACCGCTCCGGAGTTCGCGTGTCGAGGCGCTCCGCCGTGAGGAGATCACTCATCGGTCACCCTCACCCAGTCGACGAGCATCGTGGCCGGAAACGTCGTGCCGGCTCCGACTTCGCCGGGCCACCGTCCGCCGACCGCGACGTTCAGCAACAGGGAGAACGGCTTGTCGAACACCCATTCCTGCCCCGGATCCAGGTCCGTGCGCGAGAACTCGCCCGTCACGGCGTCGTCGATGCCGAACGTGATCCGGTCCGGCGACCGCTCCACCCAGTAGTCGTGAAAATCGTCCGACACGTCCTCGCTGCCTTCGGCATTCAGAGCCCAAGGTGTTCCGTCGGCGGACGGTCCGTGCAGCGCGCTGTGGTAGAACGACGCGTCGTTGATCGTCTCGATCACGTCGATCTCCCCCGATTGCGGCCAGCCCACCCGGTTGACGTCCGTGCCCAGCAACCAGAACGCCGGGTGCAGGCCCTGCCCCTTCGGCAGCTTGATGCGGGCCTCGGCACGTCCGTACTGGAAGGCGAAGCGGTCGAGGGTGACCAGCCGTGCCGACGTGTAGCCGGATCCGTCGCGGCGGGCTTCGATGACGAGGTTGCCCTCGCCGTCGAGCCGGGAATTGGCGGGATCGTCCGTGTAGACCTGCGCCTCGTCGTTTCCCCAGCCTCCTCCCCCGACTGCGTGCCCCCAGTAGCGGGAGTCGGGCGACGTTCCGGCGGCCCCGACGAAATCGTCGAACATGAGCACGTTCTCGCCCTTCCCGGATGCCTGCGCGACATCGTTCGACGCGTACCACCCGGTGGCGCCGACGCAGGCGAGCGCGAGGAACACCGCGGCCGACGACACGGCACGGGCTCTGCGTGGACGGTTCAGCTGTCTATGCACCGGCTTTGTCTCCGACCCGGACGGCAGCCGAACGTCGAACGGACTGCAACTGTGTCACGAGGTGGACGCACACGACGAAGCCGAGGATCGCCGAGTACGCCGCGACCCTTTCGATGCCGCCGACACCGAGACCGAGGTCCCAGGAGTACGTGAAACAGAAGTATCCGACCAGTCCGAGCACCCCCAGCGCGACGGCGACGTACGTGGCCGGCCCCGACATCTGCGGCCAGACGGTGAGTGCCGTCGTCAGCGTGAAGAGACTGCCGAAGATGAGAAACAGCGTCGCGCCGAGCGAATGAATTTCCCAGTGCGTGTTCGACGGCGCGAGACCGACGACCGCTCCGCCGATTCCAGCCACCACGAGGAACACCACCGGGACGAGTGGGAGCACCCGCTCGGCTCGGTACCAGAGGACGGCGGCAACCACATACGCGATACCGGCCACGACGAACGCTGCGTCCATCAACAGCGACGTCCTGCTGCACGGCGCGGTGCCGTCGGTGCCGCAGAACGGAACACCGAGGTCGCTGATGAAGTTGGTCGAGTAGCTGTAGTGACCGCGCCAGGTTCCGGCGACGAGGAATTCGACGACGAAGAACTGCAGCGCGGCGACGGTGAGGTACAGCGGGGTTCGCTTCGATGTCTCCAGGACGTGTGAGGGCATGGCTAGACAATCCTTCGAGACAGGAGAGACAGTGGGTCGCACAGGGCGTCCGCGAGCGCATCGCGGACGAGTTCGGGGTCGAACACGTTGTCGTGCAGGGACGCCGACACGTCGAGTTCGCGACCGCGGCGCACCGAGGTGAAGACGATCGACGCCGGATCGGCCGGCTCGCTCAGTGCGGTGACAATCCGCCGGCCGGGCTCGTCGGTCCAGTCGAGATCGGCCAGCAGCGCGGCCTCCCCCATGTCGGAGTACACGAGCCTCGCCCGGGGCGTCGCCGCGACGTGCGCGGTCTCGGCGTGCGCCGTGCCGGCACGCATGCGCCTGCGGAACTTGGCGACGCTGAATGCGAGCGAGGCGAGCGGCCTGCCCGACGCGGTGGCCTGCGCGATCGCCGCACTCATCTCGGCGGCATCACCCGGGTCGGACAGCGCGAGCCGCACTCCGGCAGCGAAATTTCCGTTCACCGTCGCACCGTCCGGGAGATAACGGCGACAGTCGAAGAGGACGTCGACCTTGTCGTCGACCGTCAGACCACGACTGCGCATCGCCCGCGCGACTGCCGTGAACAGCAACGACGACACCGACGCACCCGGCAGTTCCCGATCCCGCCAGCGACGGAGTTCCGCGGTGGTGCCGGACACGGCGGACTCGACCACCGCCGTGGGTGACCTGCGCCAGGGCACGGTCTCGACGGGACCGGCGTCGAGTGTGATGGGGGGCCGGGGTTCGAGGAGCTGAGCGACACGGGCGGGGGACGTCGCGAAGGCCCGGGTCAGGGCGCGTGCGAGCGGCAGTGCGCTGTCGCGTGTCCGGGCCCATTCGGGGACCGGCGTTCCGGTGCGTCCGCCGGCGACAGCACGGACGAGTGCCAGTGCGAGCCGTCCGTCACCGAGTCCGTGCGAGATGTCAAGGAGGAGAAAGTCACCCGCGACCGCGACGTTCAGCGGGTGCGCGGATGCACCGGCGCGTGCCAGCCGGGCCAGCAGCCGAGGCACCTCCTCCCGGGTGCACGGCCCGAATTGCCGGACGTTCCCGAGGAAGTCCTGCGGTCGGTGCTCCCACCGGCGTGACTCGGTGGTCGGGACGAGCCCGATCGGGGTGTGATGTCCACCGGCGTGCGCGAGCACGGTCAGCGTGTCCCGGATCTCGCCGATGCCCGGCAGGCGGACGGGACCGATCGCGGTGATCATGCGACTGCCGCTGCGCATCAGGTCGCGGGAACTCGCTCTATGCATCGACATCGGATACCTGCCACATCGGTTGCTGGTTCGCGCTCTTCTTCGCCAGCCACCGCTCCCACTTGGCGCGGTTCTGGAGTCGGCGGAGCCAGGAGATGAGCGGTCCGGCGAGGATCACGGCGGTGAGTGTCTCGGCGGCGAGATACGCCCAGCCCACCCCCGCGACGCCGACAGACGCGCTGAAGACCAGGCTGCCGACGATGATCACCACCGTGGCCAGGCACTGGGTGAAGACGGCGAGGGTCAGTCGGCGGTACACCCGCGCGAGACCGTCGTAGACGGCGCCGATGACGGCGAGGGGCACGAACACTGCGGCGAGATGGAGCAGAGGTGTTCCCTCCGCCCGGTATTCCGCACCGATGAATCCGAGCGCCAACGGCGCGACGAAGGCCAGACCGAACCCGCCCACCACCGCGATCACGGCGATGGTGCGGACGAACCGGCGGGACAGGCTGACGATCTTGTCCGGATGCGCGGCGGCTTCGGCCACGAACGGGCCCACCATGAGGTTCACCATGATGTAGAGGGCGCTGACGATCGACCACGTCACCGCGAAGTACGCATTCGCCGCGGTACCGACCCGGGTGACGACGATCAGCGGGACGACGAGCGGGGCAATGGCCCCCAGCGCCGAAATGCCGTACGAGGAACCGAAGTACACCCCGAGCTCCTTGTTCGAGGGCAGCGCCGGTGCCTGCCGGTATCGCGGGTCGGACCGGATGCGCAGCCCCATCGACGTCAGCAGGACCACCACGGCGATCGCCGCGGTGACTCCCCAGGAGGCGACGATGGCGAGCGCCGAACCCGATGCCGCGAGCACCACGACCGCCAGCAGTTTGGCCAGCGCGTGGAAGACGTTCTTCGACGCCGCCCAGCGGGCGACGCCCAGACCGGAAACGGTCTGGTCCTGTAGCGCGAAGAGCGCGAGGACTACGACGAACAGCGGATAGATCGCAATTTCCAATTTGTTCTCGAACAGCGTGTCCCGCGGGCCGAAGACGATGAGGCCCACAGCCGACACGAGGGCCAGTGTCGCCACGGCGGCGAAACCCTTGATCAGCAACGGTCCCGCACGATGACCGGCCACCGGCAGAAAGCGCTCGAACATCGAGCCGAGACTGAGATTCGACAGCGTCGACAGCATGATCGCCGTCGAGATGAGCGCAGACGCCACCCCCACCTGGTCGGCGGGGAACAACCGCGCCGACGCGCCCCAGAAGGCGAGGCCGAGGACACCGGTGACCACACTCGACAGCATCAGTGCCATCGAGTTGAGCTGCAGATTCCGCCCGGCGGAGCGCGTGGGCTGCTCGGCGCGATGTCTGGCATGTAGTTGCGACTGCGTCGCTGTCGGGGCTCCCATGGTTATCCGACCAACGCCGGCCGGGAATCGTCACGGGCGCCGTCGACACGGTCCACGGTCAGTTCACCGAGCGCAGTGGCGAGGACGTCCCGGAGGACCCTGTCCCGCAAGGCGGTGCTGTACAGCGAGTGGTCGCCGGTCGGATACGTGACCAGGCGTCCGTTCCAGCCGGCACGTCGCAGCCGGCGAAGGCTGCGCTCGCCGTGGTTCTCGACGAATGCGGCGTAGTCGACCGGTGAGAGGAGGACGGTGGTGTGCACGCCGCGCTTGTTGAGCGGAGCGAGCATGACTTCCGGCACCTGCAGCAGGCCTGCCCGGCCCAGCAATAACCAGCCGCGGTAGGGCAAGCACACCCGCAGGTATTTCTTCGCCGTCGCCGCGTGCCGGTGCAGCAGCGCGAGCGCTGCACCCTTCAGGGATTTCTTGTCCGCGTCCATCGTGGACTGCTTCACGAACGCCTTCCGCGTGATGGTCCAGTCCGCCATGTTGACCAGGACCACTGCCCGGACGGGACGCCGGATGGCGGCGTAGCTCGAATTCCACGCCCCCGAGCACATCCCGGCGAGCACAACCGATTCGGGCTGCGCACCACTGGCGGAGATGATGTCGACGGCGTCGTTCCGGGATTCGTCCGTGTAGAGGGTCGTGCTTTCGCCGTGCTGCACCAGGCCGGTGTCGCCGGTGCCGCGACGATCGAAGCGGACGCTGACGATCCCGTGGGCCGCCAGCTCGCGCGCGGTCTCGGCCCACAGCCGGACCGGTCCCACACGGTGCTCGTTGGCGGTGCCGTGGAAGATCACCGTCGGTACCGCAGCGTCGGGCCTCGCACCCCGCGCGGGCGCGATGGACGTGCGGATCGTGAAGAGTTCGGACGCTCCGGCGAACTCCAGCGTCTCGACGACCTGCCTGCCGTCGACGGTGCGATCCACCACGGCGGTGGGGCGGAGATCGAGTGCGGCACCGGTGTGGTGGTCGCCGAAGGATGCGGACATCCATGCGGCGATCCGGTCGGCGTCGCCGAACGGAAGCCGGACCACGAAGTCCGCCGGCTCGAGGAACGATTCGTAGTCGTGGACAGTGAACGTCTCGGCGTTCCAGGCGGCGACAGCTTCACGAGTCCCGACGGAATCGACCTCGCTCTCGCGCAATGCCATCAGGACCTTCGCGCCGGACGGCGGGTTCGCCGCGCGCAGGGTCATCGGCGACAGGGCCGACGCCGCGGCCGGTGCGAGCACGGCACCGATGAGCGTGACCCGCGGATCGTCCGTGCCCTCGGGACCGACCACCATCTGGTGCAGCGCGGTCTGCTTGCGCAGGTAGGCGCGGCCACGAACCACCGGATCCCACAAGGTCACGGCCCGCACCGGACCGCACGCCGCGGCAACCTGAGCGGCGAGGAGTGCGCCGACCCGGAGGCCGACCAACCCGATGTCCGTGATGCCGCAGCTGCGGACATACTCGACCGCTCGCCGGATGCTGTCGAGCCATCCGGCGACCGCGTCGGAATCGTCCTGGGCGCCCGGCGAATCACCGGTGCCGCGGTAGTCCAACCGCAACACCAGCAACCCTCGGGCGCGCAGTTGCTGCGCGAGATACACCATTGCTCGGTACGAGTCGACCTGTTCCTTGCCGATCGGCGGGCAGAGGACGACGGCACCGCGGCAGCGGCCGTCGGCAGGACGATCGACGACGCCGAACAGCGGTGCGTCGTCCGGTCCGAACCAGGTGGCGAACCGGGTGCCGTCGGCACGACCGGCGAGCGGCTCGGTGCCTACGCGATCAGGATGGGCCGTCATGAGTCACCCCTCTCATCGGCGCCGGATCCCGGCCCTCGACTCGGGCCTTCAGATAGGCGAACGGTCCGCGTGCGATGGACCGGAGCTCGGTGGCTCCGATCCCCTCGGGAAGGTGGCCGGCGAGACGGTCCGGAGGCGTGGCGACGTGGGACATCTTCCGCGACAGACGAAGAAACGTGGGCGCCTGCCGCACCGCGATACGCACCGCGAGCCACGCGGTGCGTGGATCGACGGCGATCTTGGCCAGCCAGGCGCCGAGTCCGAGTCCGTAGCCGCGCGCCTGGACGGCGAGCGCCTCGTTGTCCGCGCGGTGCCGATGCCACACGACCGCCCCGGGTCGGTACGCCAGTTGCCGCCCGGAGTGCAGCACGCGGAAGAACATGTCGAGGTCTTCGCCGCCGTCGGTGGGGGCTCCCGCCCCGAGTGCCTCGTCGAAACCGCCGAGCGCGTACACGGCCTGCCGGTCGACGGCGAAATTCGCGCCGGTGCCGTAGATCCCGACCTGGAAGGGGAAGAGCGGCACGTCGGCGGGTGGGTGCGCGAGGTCGAACAACCGTGGGACACAGGAACTCGCCCACCCCACCCGCTGATCGAAGTACGCCTGCGCGGGTGTGCGGATCTCACCGCTCGGGACGATCCCGCACACGCACGCCACCGCGTTCCCTGCACCGAAGCCGGCCACGAGTTCGGTGAGCCAGTGCGGGTCGACCACGACGTCGTCGTCGGTGAACGCGATGATCTCGGTGTTCGCCGCGCGGACTCCCGCATTGCGCGCCCGGGACAGTCCGGGCCGGGGCTCGGTCACGACGCGCACGCGGGGATCACCGAGTTCGGCGACATACCGCTGGGTGGCATCCGTGCGGGATGCGTTGTCGACCACGATCACCTCGTAGCCGGGATGGTCGAGCGACAGGATCGATTGCAGGGCGACCTTCAGGCTGTCGACCCGGTCGCGGGTACACACCACGACGGTGACGGACGGGCCGGATGCTTCGGTGTCGACGACGCTGTCGGCCACTGCCACCGGCACGAGCCCGTCCAGTGCGTGCCGCAGTGCGGCGGTCTCGAGCCTGCCGTCCTCGATGTCCACCTCGACGAATCCCACCAGGGTGCGATCTTCTCGTACGAGCAGCCGGGCGCGCCGATAACCCTCGGCTCGGCCCAGCCGGTATTCGGTGTCTTCCCGGACAGGTCCACGAAGTTCGCCGACCCAGACGGCGCCGTCCCACGTCGGCGCGTGATCGCTTTCGAGAGCCGGCACCAGGTCGATCCTGCGATCGAGTGTCCCGGTCATGCCGTCACCCGCTTGGATCGCAGACCGACGAGGCCTCGGGCGTATCCGGCTGCGGTCGCCGTGAACCCCGCGATCACGGCACCCGCTCGGGACAGTCCGCCGTGCCGCGGGGACGTGATCCCCGTGACGACGGCTCGTGGCAGGACACGGGCCGTGTACGCCCGTTCGCTGCTGAGCGCGTCGCCGGCCCCGACGAGATCGGACACCAGCGCCTTCGACACGCCCTCGTGGAAGCAGCGCGAGAGGAAGTAGCGGAACGTGGTGCGGTCGTCGCTGACGCGGTGCACCACCTTCATCGCGGGGTCGAACAGCAACCGTGCGGTGGGCTGGTGAGTTCGGATCCGGATGCAGAGTTCGGTCTCCTCGCACCCGACCGGCGTCTTCCCGACCCTGCCGATTCCGTCGCTGAACCCGTCGACTGCGTCGAAGACCGTGCGCCGCAGAGACATGTTGCAGCCGATGAAGTTCCGCACCGGTTCGATGCGCGTCGGCTGGCCGACGTAGCTGCAGCCGACCACCCAGTCGAACTCGGCGGGCATCCACACGGGGCGGGCGGCGGGCCACGCCGGGCTCGCGAATCCGCCGACACCGAGCACGTCGGGATCGGAGTAGTGGGCGGCGGACACGCGGTACCAGTCGGGTTCGGCGCGGGCGTCGTCGTCGAGGAACGCGATCATGTCGCCCCTCGACGCGCGGACGCCGGTGTTCCGGGCGCCGGACAGGCCCCTCGACTCGGAGTTGCGGAGCACGGTCACACGAGATTCCGCTGCGAAGTGCCGTTCGGCACGGGAGAACAACTCTTCCGAATGATCGATCACCAGCAGCACCTCGAGGACCGGCACGCTCTGGGTGAGCACCGAATCGACCGCGGCGCACAGGTCGCTCCACCGTTCGGTGGTGTAGGCGCAGATGACGACGGAGCAGGATACGAGCGTGGACACCGTCATGGCCGCTCAGCCCTGCGGGACAGTCGCCGGGGACAGGTGCGTTGCGGTCGTGCGCTGTTCGCTCCTGATGGTGCGCAACACACGAAGTCCGTCCCGCACCGCGTTCAGGTTGCTTTCGCCGTGGATGCGATCCTGCTCGAAACTCGGCACCTCGGTGATCTTCAGGCCCGCGTTCGCGACCCGCACGTTGATGAGAGTCTCGATCTCGAACCCGTCGCCCCACTGCGCCTCGGTCGCCTCCACCGCGGGCAATGCCATTACCTGGACGTGGTGGCGCCAGAATGCGTTGTAGCCGTAGCACAAGTCACTGAACGCGGCCCCGAACTTGAGGTTGACGATGGCGTTCAACGCCTTGTTTCCGAGCTTCCGGCTGAAGGTGATGTCCGAGCTGCCGCCGCCATCGGCGAAACGGGTTCCCTTCGCGAAGTCCGCGCCGGCCACGAGCGCACCGACGAACAACGGGATCTCCGCCGGGTCGGTGGAGCCGTCGGCGTCGATCATCACGACGATGTCGCTGGTCGCGACACGAAAGCCGCAGGCGAGGGCGTTGCCCTTGCCCTTGCGGCTCTGCGTCACGAACTTCGCCTCCGGCCACAGGCTCCGCGCCACCGCGACCGTGTCGTCGACGGAATGGCCGTCCACGAAGACGATTTCGTCGATGTCTGCCGGCATGCGCGCGGCGACATGAGGAAGGTTCTTGGCTTCGTTCATCGCGGGCACGACGACGGTGACCGTTGGGCGGCCGGGCGCGCGGTCCACGGCACCGGTCTCGTCGATGTCGTGCGCGTCTGTCTCGTCGGAAGGTTCCAGGCGGTCAGGCGTGTACAGGCTCATGTGTCCGTCTCTCATCGTCGGGCAATCGACTCGGCCCGGAAGCATCACTATGTGGTCCCCTGTGGGCACCGGCCCTCGCCCGACCGGGAGCTCGGATACCCACCACGTGCAGTGCGCGAAGCCCATAAACACCCGAAGCGAAGGACTTCGTAGTACTTCGAAACGCGTGTTTTCAACCAACTGGTCTTCTATGCGCGCTTTAAACTACCTCAGGTTTGTTTTTCTTGCACTAGGGACACGGGAGTGATTCATCCCTCAGTTACATTTTGGCAAACCCGAGCGACAGCGCCGATCGCCCCGGTATCAGGACGTCCAGTACCCGAGCCAGTCCGCGGGGGCGAGTTCGGTCTTCCCTGCCGCGCGCGCAGCATCCTCGGCCGCGCGGACACGGGCGATCAGATCGGCCGTCGCCGCCTGCAACCTCGACTCGGCGGCGACCACGGCCGCGCTGTCCGCCGTGATCTCCCCTGGCACCAGCTCGGGCGGCAGGCCTGCCTTGCTCGCGCGGGCGATGACCTTCGCGGCGAGGGATGCCGCGGGCTGGCTCATCGCGACACCGTCGAGGCAGGAACTCCGGGCCTTCTCAGCTGCCTTCCGGACCTCCCAGGCCCGTTCCTGCTCCGCGATGTCGATCGGGCCGACGACGTCCTCACCGAGGTGGGGGCTGCGGTGCACGAGCTTGGCGACCAGTGTCGCGGCCACGTCGTCGACGTCGAAATTGCCCGACGCCGAGGCGATGCGCGAATGGAACAGAACCTGCAGCAGCAGATCTCCGAGCTCTTCGCGCAGGTCCGCGGGCTCGGCGGATTCGATCGCGTCGAGGACCTCGTACGTCTCCTCGACGAGGTAGTGCGACAGCGTGCGGTGCGTCTGCGTCACTTCCCAGCCGCCGTAGCTCCACAACCGGTCCATCACCTCGGCGGCCTCGACGAGGTTGTCGCCCGGGACCTTCGGTGCCGCGATGATCCGGGACCCCGACGCGACCCATTCGCGCACGGTGGGATGGTCGGGATCGGTACTGATCAGGACGGCGGCGCCGGGTGCTGCGGACAGCAGCGCCCGCACGGCCTCGGGCACCTCGTCGGTGAACTCCACTCCGCCGCCGACCACCCCGACGGCTTCCATCGGGATCGTCGTGGGCCGCAACGGGTCGAGCAGGACCACCGTCATCGGGTCAGGCCTCCATCACCACGGACCCGGCGGCCTTGCCGTCCAGCGCGAGCACGAAGTCCGCGATGTACTGCAGCAACTCCACGTCGCGCACCCGCTCGGCGCCGATCCCGCCCGAACCTGCCCGGGGCAGCGGCAGCTGGACCATGCCGGTGGTGGCGCGGTACTGCGCACTCGGGTAGATCCGCTTGAGACGCAGCTGCTTCGAGTCGGGCAGGGCCATCGGCGCGATCTTCAGCTGCGTTCCGACGACGGCGATCTCCTCGAGGCCGTATTCGCGGGCCAGCAGGCGCAGCTTGGCCACCGAGACCAGTCGGCGAACCTCCTCGGGGAGCGGGCCGTACCGGTCGACGAGTTCGTCGACGACGGCGGTGATGCCGTCGAGCTCGGTGGCGGCCGCGAGCTTGCGGTACCCCTCGAGCCGGAGACGGTCGCTGGTGACGTAGTCCGGGGGGATGTGCGCGTCGACGGGAAGATCGATCCGGACTTCCTTCGGGGCGTCCTCCGTCGTGATCGGCTTGCCGTCGGCCGCCGCCCGGAAGGCCTCGACCGCCTCCCCCACCAGCCGCACGTACAGGTCGAACCCGACGCCCGCCACGTGACCGGACTGCTCGGCGCCCAGCACGTTTCCGGCGCCACGGATCTCGAGGTCCTTCATCGCGACCGCCATGCCCGCGCCGAGATCGGAGTTCTGCGAAATGGTCGCCAGGCGGTCGTAGGCCGTCTCGGTGAGCGGCTTCTCCGGCGGGTACAGGAAGTACGCGTAGCCGCGTTCACGGCTACGCCCGACGCGACCGCGCAACTGGTGTAACTGCGACAGGCCCAGCGAATCGGCGCGTTCGACGATGAGCGTGTTGGCGTTGGAGATGTCGAGGCCGGTCTCGATGATGGTGGTGCACACCAGCACGTCGTAGTCCCGCTCCCAGAAGCCCTGCACGGTCCGCTCCAGCGTGTCCTCGTTCATCTGGCCGTGCGCGACGACGACGCGCGCCTCGGGGACGAGTTCGCGGATCCGCTGGGCTGCCTTGTCGATCGAGCTGACCCGGTTGTGGACGTAGAACACCTGCCCGTCGCGGAGCAGCTCCCGTCGGATGGCGGCGGCCACCTGCTTGTCGGCGTACGCGCCGACATACGTGAGGATGGGGTGCCGCTCCTCCGGCGGCGTGAGAATCGTGGACATCTCACGGATGCCCGCCATGCTCATCTCGAGCGTTCGCGGGATCGGCGTCGCCGACATGGTGAGAACGTCCACGTGGGTGCGCAGCGCCTTGATGTGTTCCTTGTGCTCCACACCGAAGCGCTGTTCCTCGTCCACGACGACGAGGCCCAGGTCCTTCCACCGGATCCCGGTCTGCAGCAGCCGATGCGTGCCGACGACGACGTCGATCTCGCCTTCGGCCATCCCGGCGACGATCTCCTTGGACTCCCCGGTATCCGTGAAACGGGACAGCCCGCGCACCTTGACCGGGAACGCCGCCATCCGCTCGGTGAACGTCTGCAGGTGCTGCTGGGCGAGAAGCGTCGTCGGCACCAGGACCGCCACCTGCTTGCCGTCCTGCACGGCCTTGAACGCCGCCCGCACCGCGATCTCCGTCTTGCCGTAGCCGACGTCGCCGATGACGACGCGGTCCATCGGGACGGCCTTCTCCATGTCGGCCTTGACCTCGCTGATGACCGTCAGCTGGTCGTGGGTCTCGGTGAACGCGAAGGCGTCCTCCATCTCCTTCTGCCACGGGGTGTCCGGGCCGAACGCGTGACCGGGCGCGGCCTGCCGTGCCGCGTACAGCTGGACGAGCTCACCGGCGATCTCCCGAACCGCCTTGCGCGCCTTGCGTTTGGTGTTGGCCCAGTCGGAGCCGCCGAGCTTGCTCAGTGCGGGCAGTTCGCCGCCGACGTACCGCGACAGCTGGTCGAGCGACTCCATCGGGACGAACAGCCGGTCGCCCGGGTGGCCGCGCTTGCTGGCGGCGTACTCGATCACGAGGTATTCGCGCCGCGCGCCGCCGATGGTCCGTTCGACCATCTCGACGAATCGTCCGATGCCGTGCTGGTCGTGCACCACCATGTCGCCGGCCGTCAGGGCGAGCGGGTCCACCTGGTTGCGGCGCTTGGCCGGCAGCCGCTTGCCGTCGCCGACCGCGGCCACCCGGTTGCCGGTGAGATCGGACTCCGTGACGACGACGAGCCCGGGGGTGGTGTCGCCGCCGGGGAAGACCAGGCCGTCGTGCAGCGAACCGCGCAGCACCCCGACCTGACCGCGGGCGGGCTCCGCACCGGGCGCGAGTTCCGCCGCGGGCACCTCGGCCTCGCGGAGACGCTCGAGCACGCGATGCGCGGTACCGGCGCCTGCGACCACGATGACCGCACGCCCGCCCGTGCTGACGTGGGCGCGCAGGCTCACGAACAGTTCGGACAGCAGCTCGTCGGAACCGCGGACCTGCGGTGCCGGGGTGACCGCCAGCTCCAGTTCCTCGCCGTTGCCGGACGCGAGCGGGCTCAGCGTCCACCACGGCAGACCGGCGGTCTCCGCGGATTCGCGGACCTGGCTGAGCGAGCGGTAGGCGGAGGCGCCGAGGTCGATGCCGTCGCCTTTCAATACCGACGTGTCGAGGGGGGCGGCGCCGCCGATCGAGGCCGCCGTCCACGACGCCTCGAGGAACTCCTGACCGGTGCGCACCAGGTCGGTGGCGCGTGTCCGGATCTTCTCCGGATCGCACAGCAGCACGTGCGCGCTCTCGGGCAGCACGTCGGTGAGCAGCTGCAGCTGCCCCGGCCGCAGCACGGGCAGCAGTGCCTCCATGCCCTCCACCGGGATGCCTGCGGACATCTTGTCGAGCATCTCGACGAGCGCGGCGTCGGCCTGGTTGTCGACCGCGAGCTGCGCGGCCCGGTCGCGGACGTCCTCGGTGAGGAGCAGTTCGCGGCACGGCGGGGCGATCACGGCGTCGATGTCGAGTTCGGCCAGCGACCTCTGGTCGGCGACGGAGAACGCGCGCAACTCGGTGACCTCGTCGCCCCAGAACTCGACG
Source organism: Rhodococcus sp. USK10 (assembly GCF_019378875.1). Lineage (NCBI taxonomy): Bacteria > Bacillati > Actinomycetota > Actinomycetes > Mycobacteriales > Nocardiaceae > Rhodococcus > Rhodococcus sp. USK10. The sequence continues at coordinate 7,002,249 of NZ_CP076048.1, read as the reverse complement.
CGCACCGGATGATCCGCGGTGGGCGAGAACAGGTCCAGGATGCCGCCGCGGACGGCGAACTCGCCGCGCTTGCCGACCATGTCGACGCGCGTGTACGCCATTTCGACGAGCCGCTGGATCAGCCCGTCGAAGTCGTGCTCCACCCCCACCCGCAGCGTGACGGGCTCGATCTCACCGAGACCGGGCGCCATGGGCTGCACCAGTGAACGGACGGTGGTGACGACGACCTGGAGCGGGGCGCCGTACGAACGGTCGTCCGGCCGCGCGAGCCTGCGGAGCACCTCCACCCGGCGACCGACCGTGTCGGCGCTCGGCGACAGCCGTTCGTGCGGCAACGTCTCCCACGACGGGAACTGCGCCACCGCGTCGCCGATCATCTCCTGCAGTTCGGCGGTGAGGTCGTCGGCCTCGCGACCGGTCGCGGTGACCAGAAGCAGGTGGGTGCGCTCGGCGAGGGCCGCGGCCACGAACGGCCGGACGGGTGCGGGCGCGACGATGTCGAGGTGATGCCGCCCGAGGGCCTCGGTCACCCGCGCGACGACGGCGTCGCCCAGCGCGATCTTCGCCAGCCCGGCGAGCGGGGTGTCGGACGAGGGCTCGGCAGCGATGAGCGGGGAAGACAACGACGCACTCCTGAGCAGTGATGACGAACTGCCGGCGAACAGCTCGGGCCGGGACGAGCGGCCAGTTGCGGACTGAGCAAGCCTAGTCGATATCGCACATCGACGAACCGGGGTCCGGATCAGGTGGCGGCCCGCACCACCGGGGCGACGCTCACCGAGTTCAGCGCCCGCACCCGCCCGGTCACCGACTCGGCCGTCCCGGTCCTGCGCACCGGCACGATCCGGGTGCCACCGGGCGGCAGATGGAACCAGGAGTCGGCCGGTTCGAATCCGCCGAGTTCGAGGTGGACGTACTGCGCGGCGCCGTCGGTGGCGACGTCGACCACCCAGTCGCCGGGTGCCGCCTCCCGCGCCACCGCCGTCAGGCCGACGGTACGTTCGAGGGCGCGCGCCGGACCGCCGAGGAGGTGCACGGCCTCGGCGACGACACCGTCCTCGCCCGACAGCGTGGCGGTCACGCTCTCGTAGCCGCGGACCCCGAAACGATGGACGTGCGTCGCGTCGGTGAAACGACCGAGCAGCGTGTCGAGCGACCACCGGCGGGCCGCGTGCGCGGCGACGGTCACCGGTTCGGTGACGTCGAACGCCCGCGAACCCGTGCGGGTGTGCACCTGCACGCGCAACTCCCCCACGATCGCGCGGGCCGAGTCGTTGACCGCGTCGATGCGCAGTCCGTCCATTCCGTCCTCGCCGAGGAGCACCGCGACCGGCCGGGACAACCGCCGCATCACGAACCACGGCGCCTTCGGCCTTCCGTCGGAGTCGAGCAGTCCCCACCCGGCGCCGGGTTCGAGGTCGCGGAGCGTGAGCACCAGAGCGCCGTCGCAACCCGAATCGGGCCGACGCCAGTATCCGAGGGCCGCCGCGAAGGCCTCGCAGACGGCAGCGCGACCGAGCGCGAGGTACCGCTCGGGGTCGGTCCAGCGGACCGACGACGGCTCCTCCCCGAACAGCGTCCGCACGTAGTGGTCGCGGACGTCCTCGAAGTCCCAGGACGACCCGTTGTCGCGGGGCACGGCGGCCTTCCACCGCGGGTGGTGGCCTGCGGCGGCGAGGCTGCCGAACTCGGTCTCGATCGTCGCGTCCGACGGGGGGATCGAGAACGCGAGGCATTCGGCGGCGAACCGCACCCCGGCCTGGCGGACGTCGGACGGCGGAAGCCGATAGCCGCCGACGCCGAAGTAGTGCGCGACACCCGTTCCGACGTGCGTCGCGAGCGCGTCGCCTCCCGGCGGCGGGGAGGGCGACGACGACACCGCCGCCACCCCCGGCGCGGTCCGCGCGACCACCGCCGGGATCACGTCGTGCACCGCCGGGATGCGCGGCGCAGGCAGTCCGAGCATCGTGGGTTGCTGTTCCGTTTCGCTGCCGCCGCTGAACACGGCGAGCGCGGGGTTGCCCGACAACGGTCGCAGCACCGACTCGATCTCCGCGGTCAGCAAGTCCAGGAACGTGTCGTCGTCGGGCGGGTCGAACGTCGACAGCATGGCGTCCTGCCACACCAGAACGCCGAGTTCGGCACAGTCGTCCCAGAATGCGGAGTCCTCGTACAGCATCGTGCCCGGCACCCGGACCATGTTGAGCCCGGCCTCGACCACCCGCTCGAGCGTCTCCCGCGTCTGCGACCGGCCGCCCAGCCCGATCGGATCGACCGGGGTCCAGACGGCCCCGCGGCAGTACACGTCGACCCCGTTGACCGCCAGCCGGAACCCGCCGTCCCCGCGCGCCACGCTCACGGTGCGGAATCCGACGGCGCCCAGGTCGAGAACGTGCTCGCCGACGGCGATGCTCAGCGGATATGTCACCGGGGCGCCGTGGGTGTGTGGCCACCACAATCGGACGTCGGGGATGCGCAGGTGAGCGCGCACGTCCTGCGCGCCGGGGCCGGTGCCGACGACGGTCGCCTCCGCGGCGACGTCGCCGAGCCGGACGACGGGGGGTGGGCCTGCCGAGCCGTGCACGCGCACAGCCAAATCCAGCACGCCCGCCCCGTCCTGCACGGTGGTGACCACGTGACGGTCCGACAGCACCGGCGCCGCGCGGTCGTGCAGTCGCACCGGCCGCCACGGCCCGACCGGGGCGGGCACGCCGCCGAAGACCGGAGCGCGACCGAGCAGGCTCGTCCGCATCCAGCGCAGCCCCTGCGCACTCACCAGCGACGACCGCCAGCGTCCGCGGGGCCGCCGTCGGCGCAGCGCCGCGTCGAGCGACGGGAATCGGATCGCCAGCGTGACCGTGCCGGGGCGAGAGTCCACGTCGACCGAGGCAGGCACGAACATCGACTCCGAGGACAGGACGACGTCGTCACCTACCCACACCTCCGCGTGCGTCGCGAGACCGTCGAGCTCGAGCCGCCACGGACCGGGGCCGCCGCCGGACACGTCGGTGACGAACCACCAGTCCACCGCATCGGTCTGCACCGTGCGCGCCGCCGCGACGCCGTCGGCCGCCCGGATCGCGCCGGCCGCGGTTCCCGGAACCTGCGCGGAATACCACGGGCCCGGCACACAAGCCAACCCCGGCGGATCGGTAACCGAACCCGGTTCCGTTGCCACGCAACGCCACCGGGCGCCGTCGAGAAGATCCACTACGCGCGTCCGACCACGCGCACCACGCCGTCCACCGATCGTTCCCACGCCTCGGCCATGCCGTCGAGTTGCGCCGACGGGTCGACGCTCCGTCCGCGAGCGGCGCGCGCCATCTGGAACTGCACGCTCTTCGCGCCTTGCGCCACCTCACGGAAGCCCGGCGCGAACGCCGCGGTCCCCGCGAACCCGTTGCGCTCGAGGTACTCGCAGACGTCGGCGGCGAGTTCCGCGGTGGCGCCACACTGCCGCAACACCCCGAACGTCCAGAGATGAAACGTGTCGATACCCGCGCCGCGGATCCAGGGCACGTCGGCGACCACCCGGTCACCGAGAGCGCGCACCGGATTCCCGTCGGGCCGCGTGGCGAGATGATGCCGCAGCACCGCGTCGAAGCGGCCCGGCCGGTACTCCGGGTCCCCGTCGAACCGGACCTGCTCGACGTACGGCGTGAACGTCGCCGATCCGGCGAGGCCGAGCCCGAACAGCCCGCGGAAGTCGTCCCCGGCCAGCCTGTGATACCCACTGTTGTGGAAGTACTCGAGCACACCGGACTCGCGGTCGACGAAGTTCGCGACGATCGTGGTCTTGGTGTGGCTCTCGCGGTAGCCGGTGCCTACCGTATCCGGGAGCCAGTGCGCATCCACCTCGACGGTCGACAACATCCCGACCGCGAGATTGTCCTCCACATGGTCGAGGACACCGCGCCAGACGTTCATCTCCCCCACGTCGATCCCGTACAGGGCGAACAGATCCTCGGGCTTGAACTTCAGGAACGTCCACTGCGATCCGTCGAACCGTGCACCGAACGCGCACGCGGCGGCGGGCACCGGATCGAGCCCGAGCGAGTGCAGTACCTCCACCCACAGGTCGAGGTAGCAGTTGGTCTCGGTCCAGGTCCGTTCGTCCGAGTGGATGGGGTGCGGTTCGTAGCCGTCCGGCGAGATGTCGATCAGCCGGGACGTCACAGCGACATCCGGGATTTCACCGCGCTCGGCCAGCGCGACGGGTCCATGCCGTGGGTCCGCAGCATCGCGAGCGCGATACGTTCCATCCCGAACCCCACACACGCACTGTGCGCGACACCGCCGTCCGCGGTGGCGATGTCGAACGTGACACCGAAATGGTCCTGATGGCAGTTGCACGACACAACCGCGGTCCCGTCGTCGAGGTCGCCGTACAGGCGCACCGTCAGTTCGGTCTTGAGATTCTCGTCGCGCTGGTTCGCGGCGAGCATGCGTCCGGCCCTGCCGAAGAACGGATCGTTGGCGATCACCGGTGTCGCGTCCAGCCACAGGTCGGACAACACCTCCAGCCCGCGCTCGATCCACGAGTCACGGTGGTCCGCAGCCTGGTCCGCGGTGCCGATCCGCACGAACTCGTGCATCCGGAACGCCTGCATGCGGGCGGGATCGAACGCGGGCTCGTGCCGGAAGCAGTAGCCGTACACGTCGAGCAGCGCACCGCCGTCCGGCAGCACTCCCGTGAACATCGGGTACGCGGGGTGGCAGGCCGCCGACACCAGCATCGTGTCGGTGGGCTCGAGCCACCGGTCCCAGCTCTCCCCCTCGGCCCGCGCCGCCAGCAGTTGCGCGTGCTCGGCGTTGGTGCCGGTGAACGTGTTGACGGCACCGGTCAGATTCGGGAACGACGCGATGTAGTCGGTGCGCTCGAAACTGGTGCGCGGGAACACCGGCGGAAACCGGAATCGGGCCGCGGACGCGCCCGGGCCCGCTGCCCGCACGACCGCGTCGATGCCGTCGACGATGTCCTCGAACAACCCCGACCGTCCGTAGAGGCCGGCGACGGACGTGTCCACCAGGAGCCCGGCCCCCAGCAGTTCCGCCCGGAACGCGCGCCGGGCGCGGTCGAGTTCGCTCGTCTCCTGCTGCTCCACTGCGATGTCCGTGCTCATATCGTCCCCCGGTATGCCGTGGCCATCTGCGCCGAGTTGGCCATGATTCGATCGTTGTTGACCATGACGGCCGCACCGTGCGCGTCACGCAGGTGCCGGCCGAGCGAGTACTCCGTGTCTTCCCGGTAGCCGGCAATCCCACAGATCAGGAGGGCCCTGCCGACGAGATCGACGGCCAGGGTCGACGCCGTGACCTTGAGGTTGTTCATCGCCAGCGAATAGCCGACGCCGCACGCGACTTCGGCCTCAGGCGAACCGGCCGGAGCCGCGTCGGCGTCGTCGAACCGGCGGGCCGCCGCGAACACGACGTCCGCGAACTGCTGGTGCACAGCGGCTGCCTCGGCGAGGCGCAAGGCGGCGGGCGAGGCCACGCCCGGCTGTTTGCGCGCGCCCGCACGCACGTACCGGCGCGCCTTCTCCACCGCGGCGTCAGCGATGCCGAGCCACACCGCCGACCACACCGAGTGCGACACGGGGAGCATGGTCGCCGCCGAGATCTCCGAATAGGGGTCGGCGACGACGAGATCCGAGGTCGTGGTGGCCCGCAACACGAACCCGGGACTGCAGGTTCCGCGCAGCCCCAGCGTGTTCCAGTCGCCGGTCCGCTCGAGCGTCACGTCCGCACCCCGGCAGATGACGAGCACCTGGTCGCTGGGCGGGCTGTCGGGGGTGCGCCGCGCGGTCGCCAGGATCGCGTCGGCGTACTCGCCGTACGAGATGACCGGGGCGTTCTTGACCAGCGACACCACGCCACCGGACCGCTCCACCGCGCAGGTGCTGCGCCGGACGTCGCCGCCGATGCCCAGTTCCGTCGTCGCCGACGCCAGCAGGTGCTGACCGGCGACCGCGTCGCGCAGGAAGCCGGCGACTCCGTCGCCACCTGGATGCCGTACCAGCGAGAGGATCTGGGTCTGGTGCATCGCGAATACCATCGCGGTCGCGGCGCACTCGCGGCCCAGGGTCCGGGCGATCGTGCACAGTTCCCGCAGTGTCGCGCCTTCACCACCCAGTTCCGCGGGTACGGCGCACGAGAGCAGACGCTGGTCCCGGAGAGCGTCCACGGCCTCCCGCGGAAAGCGTGCGTCACGGTCGACGTCCACGGCCCACCGGGCGGCCACCTCGGCCACACTCGCGGCCCTTGCCGACGGCCCGGAAACCGGGGCGGACCCGATCCCCGTGTCGCCCGCGAGGGCGGTGCTCATGCCACGCCGAGTTCGACGAGCGCACCCCGGATGGAGTCGACGCTCGCGAATGTGCTCTTGCGCAGCAACTCGTCGGGGAATTCGATGTCGAACGAATCCTCCAGCGCCAGCATGACGTTGACGCTCGCGTGGGACGTCAGACCGAGTTCGTAGAGATCGGCGCCGACGGCGATGCTCCCGGCGTCGACGGACAGCCGGGCATGGTCGCCGAGAACCTTGCGAATGGTGTGCTCGCTCATGGGTGGCGTTCTCCTTCGTGATCGGGGGGCGTGCCCAGCCGGGATGCGGTGACCATCGCGATCGCGACGTCGGCCTCGTGCGAGATCGAGACGTCGAACCCGCCGAGTCCCTGACGCTCGGCGAGTGCCGATGCATTGCCGGACAGTCGCACTCCGCATCCGCCCCAGCTCTCGCGCCGGATCTCGATGGACTGCCACGGCAAGGCGACGTCGCCGGGGCGCAACACCTTGACCACGGCCTCCTTGGCCGCGAATCGGGCGGCCAGCCGCTGGACCCGCGCAGGTCCTGCGCAGGTTTCCAATTCGTGGGGTGTGAAGATTCTGCTCAGATAGCGGTCGCCGAACCGCTCGACGCTGCTTCGCACGTGCCCGACCGTCATCACGTCGCACCCGATGCGGGACTCGGGAATCGACCAGACCGAACCACCAGACATCGATCCCCCTGCTCCAGTCTTCGACAGTCCCACGTTCCATGCGGGAAGCCACTCTCAGCGACTCTCCAGCAAACCCTTCGAGAAGTTACCGTACTTTGCCAATTAAAGACAAGAGGTCTTTCGGTATGGGCATAAACATACCCCGAGTCTGTAACGCTGTCTCGCCGAAGCCGATAATGCCGGTGAGTCATCCGCAGTCTCGACGGACGACCGCCCTATCACCTCGGACGCCACGACCGGCGCCGGACCGGCACACCCTCAGTACGCGCCGTCCGGTCGCAGCACGGCGCGAACGGTTTTCCAGAGGATCAGCAAATCCAGCGTGAAGCTCCAGTTCTCGACGTAATGCAGGTCGGCGCGCACCGACTCCTCCCAGCTGAGGTTGCTCCGGCCACTCACCTGCCACAGTCCAGTGAGTCCCGGTTTGACGAACAACCGGCGCCGCGCACCGTCGTCGCCGTACCGCGCGACCTCGCATTCCAACGGTGGCCGCGGACCTACTAGAGACATACTGCCCGACACGACATTGAACAACTGCGGCAACTCGTCGAGCGAGTAGCGGCGAATGAACCTGCCGATCCGGGTGACCCGAGGGTCGTCGTGGATCTTGAACATGACGCCAGCGCCCTCGTCGAACGCCGCGAGCTCACGGATCCGCGCTTCCGCATCCACCACCATGCTGCGGAACTTGTACATCGTGAACATCTCGCCGTCCCGTCCGACGCGAGTCTGCTTGAACAACGCCGGACCCCGGCTGGTAGCGCGAATCGCCCCGCCGATGACGAGCAGAACGGGCGCGATCGCGACGACGATGACGAGAGCGAAGATCCGATCGAAGACATTCTTGATCACCCACGCCGGGCCCGAGTACGTCGGCGCACTCAATTGCATCAACGGGACCCCCGCGACGGGGGCGATATGCAGACGAGGACCGACGACATCCATGAGTACGGGCGCGATCAGAAGGTCGGTTCCGGTGCCCTCCAGCTCCCAGCTCAGCCGCTCGGTGCGAGCCGGAGTCCAGCCGCTCGAGGGGAGAACCGCGATCGCCTGGAAGGAATGGAGCCTGGTGATACCGACTATGTCCTTCTCCGTGCCGATCACGGGAGTGTCGTCGATGGCGAGCGGAAGCTGTTCACCCGGTCTCACGTCGGCTAGGCAGATGGCATCCACGCGCCACCCGGCCTGCGAGATGTCCGGCGTGCGCTTGATCAATTCGAGCACTTCGTCGACGTCGCCGGCCACGAGGACGGATCGCAGATAGTCTCCCGAGCGCCGGCGCCTGCGCAGAGCTTGCCTCAGCGCATAACGTCCGAGCACCGACATCGCTGCAGCGAGCGGCAGAGCGCCGAACACCCACGAGTGCCCGTTCGCGGTACCCAAGGCGTACCCGGCGACAGCCATCACTGCGATCACCCACACGTACGCCCGTCCCACTCTGCGAAACTCCTCGGCACCGCTGCCGAGAATGCGCGGATCCCACGCGTGCGCCAACGCCAGGGACAGCATCGCGAGGACCGGAACCGCGACCGCGACCGCGAGGCTCCCGGCCCACGTCCAGAGAGGGATCTGGCGGTAGACGACGGTGACGAAAAGGTCTGCGGCGACGACACTGAACAGATCACTGCATATCGCAGCCTGCGAGTACCACCGCTCCCAGGACGGCCGTGGCGAGGGGAGGTCGGGCACGGCACGCCCGGGGATGGTCGGCACCCCCGCCCCCCTACGGCCGTGTGCACATTCAGATTTGATGAGGAGCTGGGTCCGCTCGGACACGCTCAGTGCCTCGAAATCGCTTCCACATTCGCACATTGATCAAACCCATGCTCGGAGCCCGCCCGCCACCGCGTCGATTCGTCGCGCCGTGGAGTTGATTACTACTCATAAAAACATACTCCGAGTTTGTTATCGCGGCAATCAAATGCTCTCAATTACCATAATTGAACTAAACCGAGCTTTCGGTATGGTTTATTCCAACCCTTAAAGGCCTACCTCGATAGCGCCCGCCGCCAGCAACTTGCCGATCTTCTCCGCCGAGACCGGACGGCTGAACAGAAATCCCTGTGCCCGATGACATCCCATGTCCAGAAGTTGCCGGGCCGACTCCACGTTCTCGACCCCCTCCGCCACCAATTCCAAGCCGAACGACTCCGCGAGGCCGATTATCGACTTCACGATCGCCCGGTCCTCGGGATTGGTGTCCAGGTTCATCACGAACCCCTTGTCGATCTTCAATGTCCCCACCGGCAGTGCCTTGAGGTGACTGAGAGAGCTGTATCCGGTGCCGAAGTCGTCGATCGCGACCTCCACGTCCATCGCGTGCAGTCCCTCGAGCGCTTCACGCGTCCAGGTGAGGTCACTGAGCACTGCGTTCTCCGTGATCTCCAGGCACAGTGCGCCCTTGCGAAGGTCGAACTCCGTCAACGCGTTCGCGACGACGTCGAGAAAGTCCAGACCGGCCAATTGGCCGGGTGAGACGTTGACGCTGAGATCCAGATCCAGCTCGGGCGCCTGCGACCGCCAGTCGGCCCACTGCCCGCAGGCCTTCCGGATGACCCAGCGACCGAGTTCGCCCGCGACGTTCGTCGCCTCGGCGACGTCGATGAACGAGCCGGGCTGCAACAGCCCGAGCAACGGATGATTCCACCGAACCAGCGCCTCCACCCCGACGATCCGGCCGGTCCGCAGGTCGACCTCGGGCTGGTACTCGAGAAACAGCGACTCGTCCGCGATGGCCGCACGCAGACTGAGCTCGATCATGTTGCGCTTCTCGCTCTCCTCCTGCATCTCGTCGGTGAAGACGCTGATCGCGTTTCCGCCCTTGGTCTTCGCAACCATGACGGCCTGGTCGGCCTGGCTGAGGAGCGAACTCGTGGTGGCCTTGCCCGGACGCCCCGCGGCGACGCCGATGCTGACACTGCGGCTGACCACCTCACGGCCGAGACGCACCCGTTCGGTCACGACGTCGCGGATGTGCTGCGCCCGCCTCTCCGCCTCCTCGAGACCCACCGACCCTCCGAGCACGAGGACGAACTCGTCGCCGCCCAGCCTCGAGACGAGGTCGTCGGCCTGGCTGGTCGATCTGAGCCGGTCCGCGATGGTCGAGATGAACCCGTCGCCCGCCCCGTGACCGAAGAAGTCGTTGAGGGGTTTCAAGCGGTCCAGGTCCAGGAACAGAATGGCGACCGGCCCGGGCTCGGTCGACGCCAGGCGGGTGTCCAGGTGGTGGTAGAGGGCGCGCCGGTTACTGAGTCCGGTGAGGGAATCGTGATCGGCCGAGTAGCGCAACTGCTCCTCTACGACGATGCGGGCCTGGACCTGGGCGAGCAGGGCGGCGATCGCCTTCAGGACGTCGAGCTCCGGCGGCGTCCAGTCGCGGTCGCCGAACTTGATGAATCCGAGCGTGCCCGTCGTCGTCTCACCGGACAGCAGCGGAACGGCGGCGAGTGACACCTGCGGCACCCCCGACGCCTCGCGGACCCGTTCGTTGTAATCCGGACCGGACACCTCCGGCCGGAAGATGGCGACTTCCTTCTGGTGCTCGATCTGGGCGAAGGTCGGATCGGCATCCTTGAAGTAGACGACGCCCAGCGGGTCGGGGTCGGGGATGAAGGGACGAAGGGGGTATTCCGCGACCAGCACCGTCGCCGCGATCTCGTGGTCGGTGAACCGGAGAAAGCTGGTGTCGACCTCGAAGTGTTCGACGAGATCCTGCAGCACGCGGGTGGCCACGGCCTTGAACGAGACCGCATCGACAGGCGTGAGCCGGGACGCCACGGTTGTCACCAGGGTCTCGAGCTTTTCGGTTTGCTTCTCGGTGTTCACGGGCCCTCCTGTCGTTACGATATCCGCCTTCGCACCCGGTCGGCGCGGCGCTCGCTCCGAACCGACGGGCCCGGCGCATGGCTGAGCCGTAACACCATGGCGAGCGCCTCACCTGCCTTCGCTCCGACGACGTCGAACAATTCTTCCCGCAGCCTCTCCAATGGTGCCGCATACCGCGGTGAGAGTTGTTCGAGTTCGGCACTTTCCACACCGTAGAGAAACACCGGCGAAATCGGCTGGACGGCGAGGCCGAGCGCCTGCGCGTGGATCCACACGCTTTCGGTCGCCTCACCGCCGCGCACATAGTCCCGTGAGGTGCTGCCCGGAATCGCGATGACCGCGACAGCCGAGCTCGAGGCGATGCGGTCCGCGGTGGATTTGCCCAGCGCCCGGCCCGCATCCTGTGCGCCGAGTCGTTCCATGACCTCGGGTCTGCGCAACAGCGCGAGCGTCGACAGTTCCGCCGAGTCGAGTTCCAGCGCGCGCACGTCGATGCCGGTGTCGACCGAATCCCGGGGTGGCCACCGCAACTCGCCGATCATCTCGCGGTGCAGGGTGGGCGTGAGAAAACGGATGCGGTCCGACTCCGCCAGAATGGCGCCGATCGCCGCGATGTCGTCTCGGTCGGTGACCAGGCAGAGGCGGGCGCCTTCGCGAGCCGCGGCCTCCGCGAGAAGGCCGGCCTGCGCGTCGTCCAACGGCCGGGGGACGCCCAGCCTGCGGTTGGTGGTCCGGTCGAGCATGTGCTCGTAGCGGTCGCTGAGTTCCCGCTCGTTCCCGCTGCCGAACGTCATAGTGGCGACGGGAATCCCTGGATCGCCGTCGTGGACCGTCACGGCGCCGAGAAGCCCGGCGGCGGACGCGGCGATCCGGGCGTTGTGCAACGCAGCGCCGACCGCGACGCAACTGCCGCGGTACCCGACGTCCATGGCCGTCGAGTGCTCCGGAGCCAGGGTGATGGTCAGTCCCGCGTCGTCCGCCGCGATCGTCCACGGCTGGACGTTGCCACCGGAAGGCGCGCGAGCCGCGGCATCGACGACGGCGTCGACAGCGTCCTGCGGCGGGGCCGCGGCCCGGTTCACAGGTTGCTCCGGCAGGTGTTGCGGCAGCGGTGGATCGGCGAGGGCATCGAGATGCTCGTCGAGATCCATCCGGAAACGACCCGACGCGAGCGGCTGCCCGAGCCCGATGCGCCGCACCGCCGCCGCGACCTCCGCCCCACCGAGCAGCACCTCGCCCCCGAGCTGGGGCCACGTGGAGATGGTTTCGTCGACCTCGACCAATGACGCCGCCATCGTCGCCGACAACTGTCCGGCGTCGAGAATCTGCAATACGAGCGGAATCTTGTCCCGCGAGCCGAGACCCGCCAGCGATTCCACGTCGACGTCACCGATCACGCCGTGGAAAGCGGGTCGACCGGGTTCGACGTCGAAACGCTCGACGTCCAGCAGACCCCGGTCGCTGGTCGCCATCAGCACCGGCAATCCCCTGCGCCGGGCCTCCCGCCGCAGGGACACCTTGACGTCGAGGGAGTCGCATTCGTCGATCACCACGTCCGTGCCGTCCAGGAATTCGGCGACCGATTCGACGTCGACACCGTCCTTCCATAACGTCACAGTGACGTAGGGATCGATCTCGGCGACACGGCGGGCGGCGACCACGGCCTTGTTCACGCCGAGGTCCAGAACAGTGCCGGGAACCCGGTTCAGGTTGGACAGGTCGAGGGTGTCGAAGTCCGCAAGCCGCAGGCCGCCGCACGCACCTTCCAGCGTGAGAGCCAACGCGACGGCGTGACCGACGCTGAGACCGACGATCCCGACGGTGACGTCCCTGAGGCGTTCCTGCTCCTGCGCGGTGATCTTGTTCCGATTCCGGTCCAGCCGCAACAGCCGGAACGACGTGGGCCCGAGCAGACGCACCGCGGTCCGTCGCCACGAGTAGTACGCCCACACCGGAGCCTCGTCCAGTACATCTGGGCCCGGCGTGGGAACGAGGGAACGCAGAGCGTCCCGCTGATGGTCGAGTCGATCGACGAAGACTACCGCGGGGTCGCGGCGGAGGCGGTCGAGTACCGCCGCGTCCCCGGAGTGGCCCTCGTCGAGCAGCATCGCGGTGTACTCACCGTGGGTTTCATTCACGAGACGCTCCGCATCGGCCGGACGACGTCTCCTCCCGTCCCCGTCGCGGTGGCTGCCGACGGTGCCGGTCGGGACGCCGTGAGTAACAGTTGGGCCAGTTGCATGGCTTCAGCGCGGCCCCTGCGCATACTCCGATCCCACCACATCAGCCGCGTCTCGTACCGGTCATCCGGATAGGGCACGGGAGCAATATGGTCGGCCACTACCCCACCGGTGGTTCGCCACGTGTCCAGGACGTGGGATGCGGCGGTCGCGAGCATGAACTGGACGTCGAGCAGGTCCATAGAGAAGGTGGCGAAGCGGCCCAGTGCGCCGACGAGTTCACCGCGCCGGGCGGCGGTGCCCGACACCCATGCGCCCTTCGCTTCCACGACACCGAACGGCAGCCGGTCCTCGATCATCCGGCGGACGGCGGGCGCTCCGGGATCGTTCGCCCATTCCGTGATCGCATGTGCCTGACCAGCAGAAATGTACGGTCCCTGCACGCGAACACCCGCCGCGACGGAGCCGTTCGACTCGATCGCGACGAAGAAGATCGCGGTGCTGTCACCGTCCTGAATCCGGCGGTACTCGAGCGCCTTCTCGGCGCCGTACTTGCGATAGCCCGCTACCGCCCCCTCGAGATATGCTTCCCACAGCTCAGGCTCCTCGGAGGGCCTGGCCACGACGAAGCGACACTCCGACCGTGGATCCCACACGCTCAGAGTTCGGTCGATTAGCGTGTCTGTCGTCTGTGTGTCGACCTGCGGACGCGACAGCTGTTCAACTGGCATTGGCTTTCCCATCGGAGTCGGTGCGGCAATTCCGGGGACTCACGGGTTATGTAAAGACCCCAAGAACTGGACACACGAACCCGGTCACAGCCCCGCGGCTACTTATTTTCCGCGTTTACACCGGATTTGTCACCTGAGATGCCACAAATGAGCTCGAAAACAAACTTCAGGTCTGTAATTGCCGACCTGGAATTAAGCGAGGGAAATGAACAGCTCGACGTTGCTCGGAGCGAGGAAGACCTCGATCTCCTCCGCGTAGGCGCGCTCGATGCGCCCTTCCTTCTCCGCCAGCTCGGCCTGAATCCACACGTCCTCGATCGGGTCGGACGACCGCCCGTCGGGCGTGAACTTGGCGAAGTAGCCGGCCGGGACACGCACCAGCACGTCACCGACCGCGAGCTGACCGAGGTCGGTACACCGATATCCGATCACGGCGGTCCACCCCAGATCCGGGACCGCAACATATACGGTGATCAGCTCCGCGGTGCCGCGCTGCTGGATGCGCTCGCGAGTGAACTTCATCAGATCGGTCGAATGCGCCGTCGAACTGAGCTCCGTGCGCGGCAGAACGAGCCCCCCGAAGTCGGCGGACTCACGCTTGACGATCTCGAAACTCATTGCGGCCCCTGCATCGTGGCGGGTGGCACTATCGCCACATACAAATCGATCCCGAAAGCGTGCGGATAGAACTCGAAGTCGCCAGTGTACGACCGTTGAATCTGCCGCGATTCCTCCGCGTCACGAATCTGCCCCCAAAGCGCATCGAAGAGGTCAGGAAAGGTGCCGACCGAGGAGAACTTCGCATAGGTTCCCGCAGGAATCCGGGAGACCAGGTGCCCGCGCCCGACCTGATCGAGCGAAGTGCACTCGTAGCCCACGATTTGCGTGTAGTACGAATTGATCTCGGGAGCGTGGTCGACATAGGCAGACGCCAAAGGCTTGTCCACGTTCTGCGCCAGCAGGGTGGACCACGTCTTCTCGAGGTCCTTGTCGCGCGCTTTCCCCAGCGCCCTCTTGGGGCTGCGGACGGCCAGTCCGGCGACCAGCGTCTCTGTGCGTTCGACTATGACGAACGGCATCGGGCACCCTCCGATGTCACCGGCACATTGGGCCTGCAATGGCAATTAATGTTCGCCCACCTTTAATTTGGAGGACGAGATATCACCATACCTCCTCCGAATCCCGCGGTCTGCGCCCTTAGTCGCGAAAACCTCTACGACTGAGAAATCGCCCATTTGACCGAGCCCCAACAAGTCGCCAAATAAAAGGACAGTATTCTCTAATTGCGACCGTTTACATACTTGAAGTTGGTTTAGAGCCTTGCAAGACGACTCCGAGTGTGGTTAATTGGACGGGTCGAGACTTTGGGTGTGACGCATCTAACACGCAGCGGCCCCAAGTCTCGGTGACGAGGGGAGACTGCCCGTGCGCTGCCGACTGTGCGACTCCGATCGCTTGCGAAGCGTCCTGGATCTGGGAGCGACGCCGCCGTGCGAACTCTTCCTGACCGAACAAGGCCTGGACGCCCCCGAGACGAACTATCCGCTGCACCTACGCATCTGCGAGGACTGCCTGCTGCTTCAGATTCCGGCCCTGATCTCTCCGCAAGACACCTTCACCGACTATGCCTACTACTCGTCCTACTCGGATTCATGGGTCGAGCACGCCCGCCAATTCGTCCACTCCTCGGTATCACGACTGGGCCTCGACGCGGGATCGTTGATCGTCGAGGTCGCGAGCAACGACGGATACCTGCTGCAGCACGCGGTCGACGCCGGGATCCGCTGCGTCGGAATCGAACCTTCGCACAACGTCGGTGCCGCCGCGCGTGAACGAGGAGTTCCCACTCTCACGGCATTTCTCGACGAGGAACTGGCCGCGCGCGTCCGCGCGGAGCACGGTCCGGCAGACCTCGTGGTTGCCAACAACGTGTACGCGCACATCCCCGACCTCCGCGGGTTCACTCGCGCTCTGCGTACCCTCGTCGCCGACGACGGCAGGCTGAGTATCGAGGTGCACCATGCCCTGAATCTGATCGTCCTCGCGCAATTCGACACGGTCTATCACGAACATTTCCAGTACTACACACTCCTCTCCGCGACGCGTGCGCTCGCCACGGCCGGCCTCTCGGTCGTCGACGTGGAATTACTGGAAACACACGGCGGCTCGATCCGGATCTGGGCGCGTCCCGACACTGCAGGCGCGGTGCCCACCCAGCGTGTCGCCGAGGTGTTGAAGCAGGAGGAAGAAGCCGGCCTGCACGACGCCGAAGGATACGGCCGACTCGAACTGAAGGCCAGAGCCACTCGACAACAGTTACTCGGGTTCCTTCTCGCCTGCCGAGCCCAGAACAGGACCGTCGTCGGCTACGGCGCTCCCGGCAAGGGCAACACACTGCTGAATTATTGCGGAATCCGTCCCGACCTCCTCGAATACACGGTCGACCGGAATCCCTACAAGCATGGTCGTTTCACGCCAGGCACCCGGATTCCGATTCTCGACCCGAAGCAGATCGAGAAGGATCGCCCCGACGTCGTCCTCGCGCTGCCCTGGAATCTCGAAACAGAACTGACCGAACAGTTGCGATACATCACCGAGTGGGGCGGTGAGCTCGTCTTCCCGCTCCCCTCCCTACACAGCGCGACATTTCAACCCGACAGCGCGGCAAGGAGGCTCACGACATGAAGGTTGTCCTGTTCTGCGGCGGCTACGGCATGCGGATGCGTAACGACCGCAACGACGCCATCCCCAAGCCGATGCAGATGGTCGGCCCTCGGCCGCTGCTGTGGCATGTGATGCACTACTACGCCCATTTCGGGCACAAGGAGTTCATCCTCTGTCTCGGGTACGGCGCCGAGGCCATCAAAGAGTTCTTCCTCGACTACCGCGAAGCGGAGTCCAACGACTTCGTTCTTCACGCCAACAAGATCGAGCTACTGCATTCCGACATCAGCGACTGGTCCATCACGTTCGTCGACACGGGTCTGGAATCGGCGATCGGTGAACGACTGCGGCGCGTGCGGCAGCACCTGGACGGCGACGAGCATTTCCTCGCGAACTACGCGGACGTCCTGACCGACGCTCCCCTCGACGATGTGGTCGCGAAGTTCCACGAATCCGGTGCCGCGGCGTCGATGCTCGTCGTCCCGCCGCAGTCCTCGTTCCACTGTGTGAATGTGGCCGACAACGGCGACGTCAAAGAGATCATTCCTGTCAGCCGGCTACCGGTCTGGGAGAACGGCGGGTATTTCGTCCTCAGCGACGAGATCTTCGAATTTCTCCCACCGGGTGGCGATCTGGTCGCGGATGTCTGCGAAACCCTGGCGGGCGAGGGCCGACTGTTCGGATACCGCCACGAAGGTTTCTGGAAGCCGGCCGACACGTTCAAGGAGCGGGCGGAACTCGACGCGAACTACGCAAAGGGCATCCATCCGTGGATGGTGTGGGAGCAACCGCAGGCGGTGTCATAGCCCATGCTCGACCTGCACGCTCCAGGTGTCGCCGAGATCGCCGTTCTCGGCGCCCACTGCGACGACATCGCGATCGGTATGGGCGGGACGCTGCTGACCCTGGCATCCATGTCGCCAGGGCTCCGGGTGCGTGCCCTGGTGTTGTCGGGTGACGACTCCCGGCGAGAGATAGAGGAACGGCACGCGCTCACCGCACTGTGCCCCGGCGCCGACCTCGAACTCGATGTCCTCGACGTCCCCGACGGCCACGCGCCCGGATACTGGGAGCCGATCAAGACTGCGCTCGAGGGATTCCGGCGACGGTGCGAGCCCGACATCGTGTTCGCACCGCACCGCGGCGACGCACACCAGGATCACCGGTTACTGGCCGAACTCGTGCCGACGGTGTTTCGGGACCATCTCGTGTTGGGATACGAGATCCTCAAGTGGGAGGCGGACACCCCCCAACCCACCGTCTTCCATCCCCTGATACGAGCGGTGGCGGAGGAAAAAGCCCGGGTTCTCCTGAAGCACTACCCGTCCCAGATCGACCGCGACTGGTTCGACCAGGAAGCTTTCCTCGGTCTCACCCGGCTACGGGGTGTCCAGTGCCGGCGACTGCACGCCGAGGCCTTCGTTCTCGAGAAGGCGGCCATCCGATTCGGAAGGACCTGACATGCGAGTACTCCTCACCGGACACCGTGGCTACCTGGGCACGGTGATGGCTTCGTGTCTGCTCGGCGCCGGTCACGACGTGGTCGGGCTCGACTCGGGACTGTTCGCCGGCTGCATTCTCGGTCCCGCTCCGGCGGACGTCCCGTCGATCGATGTCGACCTGCGCGATGTGCAGCAGTCGCATCTCCTCGGATTCGACGCGGTGATCCATCTCGCCGCGCTGTCGAACGACCCGCTGGGTTCGCTCGCCCCCGAAATCACCTACGCCATCAACCATCACGCGTCGGTACGCCTCGCTCGACTTGCGAAAGATGCCGGAGTACAACGCTTCCTGTACGCATCGACGTGCTCGGTGTACGGCTCGGCAGGCGACGAACTCGTGACGGAGGACGCTCCCCTGCGCCCGCTCACGCCGTACGCGGAGAGCAAGGTGCGGGTAGAGGAAGACGTGGCTGCCCTCGCCGACTCGGGGTTCTCGCCGGTGTTTCTGCGAAACGCGACGGCGTTCGGGTTCTCGCCCTGTCTTCGCGCCGACATCGTTCTCAACAACCTCGTCGGCGTCGCGATGCTCACCGGCACTGTGCGGGTGCTGTCGGACGGCACGCCATGGCGTCCGCTCGTACATGCCCGCGACATCGCCACTGCATTCTGCGCCGCACTCGTCGCGCCTGTGGACGCTGTTCACTGCCGCGCCTACAACGTGGGCACGGAGACCAACAACGTCACCGTGGCGCAGATCGCGGAAGCCGCCGCGGCGGCCGTGCCCGACTCGACGGTCGCTGTCACCGGCGAGACGGGCCCGGATCCGCGGTCGTATCGAGTCGACTTCAGCGCGATCCGGACGGCGCTCGACGGATACACACCGCAGTGGACCGTCGCCGACGGCGCGGTCGAACTGTACGAGAACTACATGCGGTGGGGGCTCACCGAGGAACTGTTCACCACGCGATTCACCCGATTGGCTCACTTGCAGACGCTGCGGGCCTCGGGCGTGCTCGACGAGTCACTCAGGTTTCTCCGTGTCGGGGCCGGACATGGCTGACATCGGCATCTCGCGGTCGTCAGAGACACCGCAGCAGGGTCTCCCAGCTTCCCGCCGAGGCATCGCGTGGGCTCACAGCGGACACCGGGAGTGGCCACTCGATCCCCAGGCTGGGATCGTCGTAGGCCACGGCGAGATCTTCGGTGGGATCGTGGCCGCGGTCGATCCGGTAACAGACGTCGCAGTCGGTGATTGCCTGGAAACCGTGAAGGAATCCCGGTGGCACGAACAGATGCGAGAAGCTGACGTCGTCGAGCCTGAACGCCTGCTTCCGGCCGAAGGTCGTCGACGTCTGCCGCACGTCCACGAGCACGTCGTATATCGCTCCCCGCGCGCAACGCACGAGCTTGGCCTCGCCCTCTCCCGATCTGCAGTGCATACCGCGGATCACGCCGCGCACCGATCGCGACTGCGAGTCCTGCACGAAGTCCGCGGCACGGACCGGCCGGCCCGAGCACGACCGGCGCGCGACGGCGTCGTCGAAGATCTGCGCATCGAACGTCCGCGTGAAGAGTCCCCGCCCGTCCCGAAACGGCTCGGGAGTGAAGAGCAGGACGTCCTCGAGTTCCGTGTCTTCGACGCGCACATCACCATCGTGCCGCATCGCCGTGGGCGGGTCCGGCATTTCCGGAAGTCAGGGTGGCCACGATGATCTGCCGCGGATGTGCCGGATCCGACACGGTGCGGGTGCTCGACCTCGGGTGCACGCCTGCTGCGGACCATTTCCCGCCGGAGTGGTCGGCGATCGACTCGTGCGAGTCGGCGCATCCGCTGGCAATGGAGTTGTGCCGGCGGTGCGGCCTCGCGCAACTCGCGGCGGACGACACGACGCCCGAGGAGCCGCACGGCGTCGAGCCGCTGGCGTTGCGGAAGCAGGCTGCCGACGCCGTTCGGACGGTGGCGGTGTCGGGTTTCCTCGACGGTGACACCGTACTCGAGTTCGGCAGCCCGCACGGCGGTAGCTGGCTCGGACTGCTCGCGGCGCGCGGATTCTGCCCGCCGCCCCCGGGGAGACCTGCCTCCGTCGTTCTCGACTGCTTCGGCCTCATGCACGAGGCCTGCCAGCGGTCGGCACTGCGGGAACGAGTGAACGCGACGGCAAGTGACGGTGTCCTTCTGCTCCAATTCCACTCTCTCGCTGCGATAGTCACACATCGCCAGTGGAACGCGCTGCGGCACGGTCACTATGCGTACTACTCGTTGACCGCGCTGCAGCGGATGCTCACGGACGTGGGGATGAGCGTGTCGCACGCGTGGGAGTTCGACCTCTACGGCGGCACCGTCCTGATTGCCGCGCGGCACGGAGTCCGCTCGGACACATCGCACACCGTCCGCAAGATCCTTGCGGCTGAAAACGCCCTGGGAGTGTGCGAGCCGCGAACACTCCGGACCCTGCAGCAGGCTGCGGACGGTCACGCCGGTGCGCTGCATTCCTGGCTCGCCACGATGGCCGGTCGCGGACAACGGGTCTACGCATACGGCGCGGCGTCTCGGGCGGTGGCCCTGTTCAGCCGGGCGGGAGTCGACCATCGCGTGTTGTGCGCGGTAGCCGACGCGTCCCCCGCGAAACAGGGCCGCCGGATGCCCGGCACCGACGTCCCGATCATCTCCCCTGCGCAGCTGCTCGCGGACGACCCCGACGTGGTGCTGCTGACAATCGCCGACCTGCTCCCGGAGGTGCAGTCGCAGCTTCCGGGGTTGGCCGGCAAATGGGTGGTGGACATTGCCGGCGGGGACCGGCCGGACGCCGATCACGCACTTGCTCATGGAGGTCAGCAGCCTGGCTGGAACAAGCTCCGCACATACCCCGCCGTCTGATAGCCGCTCTGCCACACCCAGTCGGCGGTCGAGATGTCGGCCGGGCTGGCCGCCATCATGACGTCCCCGCCGAAGCAGCGTTGAATGATGTACCGAGCCCGTGACACGTGTGGTGTGAACGTGACCACGATGACGCTGTTCCAACCGCCGGCGGTCGCGAGATCGCGGAACGCCTTCGCTTCCCCGGCGGTGGTCGCGGGGTCGGGATCGAAGCAGACAAGGGCAAACGCGAACTGCGCCCCGCAAAGTCGAGCGAGCCACTTGTCGGATCCACCGCTCGGATCGGACAGCACCACATTCCCGGCGAGCCCCTCGAGCGCGAGGTCGAGTCCGTACGTATACCGCTCGTGTCCGGGGCCGCCGAGGACGAGGAGCGCATCGGCTCGGTGCAGCTCGTCGAGTTGGGGTTCGACATATGTCGGCACACACGCTGCCGTCGCGCCGAGAACGGCCGCAACCACGCAGATGACCGTCCAGCGCAACCATCGAGCCGTCCGGCGCACCTAGCGTTCCCCTCCCACGGCTCGTGCGACGCGGCCGGCGACCGAGCGGACGGCCTCCCGTATCTCCGCGAAGACGGACGGTGCGACCAGCCGAAGGGTCAGCAGGTAGGCGATCAGAAACGCGACACACTCCAGGGCGATCGCCGCGAGTCCGACTGCGATCGACCGCTGGTCCGACTGCACCACGTACCGTTCGAGCGGCGCGATCACTACGAACGCCGCAAGCGAGGCGATCACCGGTGGGGCCATCACCCGGGCTATCTCACCGCCCGATGCCTTGACCACCGAGCGTGCGAGTCCGAGCCCGGTGATCCCCACGACGATCGCCGCCCCCGAAACCGCGAGACCGACACCGGCGAGCCCGAGAGGTAGCAACAGCAGCAGCAACGGGACCCCGGTCAGCAAGCCCGCTGCGGTCATCCAATTCATACGGCTGGATCGGCCGGCGCCCTTCATCGCCTCCGCGCTGACCGAGTTCATCGCCACGCCGAGTCCGAAGCCCGACATCGATGCCACTGCCACTCCGGCACCGCGCCAGGGCTCGCCGAGCAGCACCACGACGGCTGGCTCACCGACGGCGACCATCAGTGCCCCGGCCGGCATCGCCACCCGCCAGATCCAGCTCAAAGCACGCAGGAAGGCGTCCTTGAACCGCTGAGAGTCGGCGGAGATACGGGCGAAGGCGGGAAACAGCACGTACGAGCAGACCTGGACGATCGCCATGCCGGGGAGCAACGCGATCCTGCGGCCGTAGCGGTAGTTGCCGAGCGCAGCCTCGCTCAACCCGCGACCGATGATCGTCAACTCGACGACCTCCTGTGCCCGTGCGGCTGCGCCGTCCAGTAGTAGCGGAAAGGAGAAGACCGCCATCTCGCGCCAGATCCGAAACGAGAACCGCCCACCGAACGGATGCCATCGGGACAGCCACCAACTCGCGACGATCCAGACGAGCATAGACGCATACGAGCCGATCACCAGGGACCAGACGCCATACCCCAGCGCGGCGAACACTATCGAACCCGCCGCAAAGGTGATCCCCACGGCGGGATCGACGATGATCCGGCGCTTGAACTGGAAACGGCGCTGCATCAGTGCATCCGGGACGGACGTGATCGCGATCAACAACATCGACCCCGACATGGCAGCGGCCACGGTCCCGACCGCCGGGCTGTTGAATATCCGTCCGATCAATGGAGACGCCGCCAACATGACCAGGCTCATGAGGATCCCGGTGCCCAGCGTCACCCAGAACACCGTTGTGGCCGCATTGTCGACGTCGTGCTCGCGCTGAACGAGTGCCTGGGCCAACGTACCGTGGGTGACGACCACCAGAAAGGTGGTCATCACTGTGCCCGCCGCGAACACGCCGACGATCTCGGGACTCAGCAATCGCGCCAGCACCAACGTCTGCACGAACGTCACACTCTGCACGATCAGCAGACCCGCCGCGGCCATTGCGGCTCCTCGGCGCAGGATGCCGCTCAGTGTGCCGACCGAGGTGGTCTCGGGCGCCGGCGCAGATTCCACGTCACCGGACTCCGGCGCGCGCCCGGGTGTCGACGAACCCACCGCGCCGCCTTCGTTCACGGCCGACTCACGGGCTCGCGGCGCCGACCGATCGTGTGTCCGAGAGCAACGGTGACCCGGTGCTTGACCGGATGCAGCCTCCGCATCGTGTCGGGAAAGAGCGCCAGGGAGCAGGTTACCAAGGCGGCGCGGACCGTGTGCCGCTGCGCGAACGCCGCTTTCGCCTCGACACGCGCCGCAGCCGGGTTCCCGTCGAGTAGCGACCATCGGGCCCGCCGCATCGCCTGGCGGTACCGCAACCGCCGTAAGTTCGTGTGTAGCGCGTCCAGGTCCTCGGGCCGGCTCGTGGAGTGGGCCACCGCCTGGAACGACCGTTGGATGCGCCTTTCGAACGCCTCGACCCCGGCAGGGTCGCGCGATACCGAGTCCTTCCGGACACGGCAGCGTGCAAGGCGCTCGGGGAGCATTCGCACATCGAATCCGGAGTTGACGAGCGTCAGCCACATGACCACGTCCGCCTCGACTTCGTGTGTCGCATGCTCGTATCCGTATACAGCGTTCCACGCCTCGCTCCGAACCGCGCCCGTGTAGTAGGGGATGTACCCCGCGAGCATCTCGGTCAGCGTCAGGGGGTGCCCTGGGTGCGGTCGTGTCCGGACGCCGATAGAGCGTAGGTATCCCTTGTGTGTGCCACCGTGGTCGTCGAACAGGAAGGCATCACAGCCGACCGCGTCGACAGCCCGGTCGGCGGCGAGTACCGCCCCCGTCCGCGCGCAAAAGTCCGGCATCAGCAGATCGTCGCTGTCGAGCACGCAGAAGTACTGTCCGCGGGCCAGCGCGGCCGCAGCCGTCACGCCTCCCTCGTATCCGCGATTCTCCTGTCGTACCAGTCTGATTCGATGATCCGATGCGTACGAGCGGACTATCGCCGCGATCTCGTCGGAGTGCCCGTTGTCGACAACGATCAACTCCCAGTCGGTACGGGTCTGGCCGCGCACCGACTCGATCGTCTGCGCCAGATACTGCTCGGTCCGGTAGGCGGTGGTCAGAAAGCTGAAGGCAGGGAGGGGCCGCGATTCGCTCACCGCTACCACCCCAGACCCACATAACCTTCGTGCCGGCGCCGCTCTTCGGCCCCCGGGAGCCGGACGAGGTCGACGACCGTATGCTGCGCGCCCGCCCGGTTGACCGCCGCCACCACGGCGGGCTCCCTGGACCCCGCGATGAGCACCTCCGAGTGATCGAGGACGGCGTCGATGTCATCGGTGAGAACCTCACCGATGTGCGGCAGCAGTTCCTCGATGAAGTCGCGGTTCGCGCCCAACAGCCTGGACAGTGCGACATTGGCATCGCAGATCTTGACGTCGTAGCCCTTGCCGATGAGCCTCTCGGCCAGTTCGACCATCGGGCTCTCACGTAGATCGTCCGTGCCGGGTTTGAACGACAGACCGAAGATGCCGATCCTGCGCTTGCCCAATGCGATCACCTGGTCCACGGCCCGCCGCAGGTGCATCTCGTTCGACACCAGCACGTTCGCCAGCACCGGCACTTCGACGTCATGGACTCGCGCGGTATGCATCAGCGCGCGCACGTCCTTCGGCAGACACGACCCGCCGAACGCGAATCCCGGACGCAGATAGGCGGCACTGAGATTCAGTTTCGTGTCAGCGAGGAAGATGTCCATCACGGCGTGTGAGTCGAGTCCCAGAGATGCGCAGATGGCTCCGATTTCGTTGCCGAACCCCACTTTCAGGGCGTGGAAACTGTTGTCGACGTACTTGACCATCTCGGCGACCGGGATCGGAACGCGGAACCGCGGTCCACCGAGCCCGTCGTACAGACCCATGACCTGCCGCCCGCTGCGTTCGTCGCTTTCCCCGACCACCGTCTTGGGCGGATTGAGGAAGTCGCGCACACTGCTGCCTTCGCGCAGGAACTCGGGGTTGACGCAGACGCCGAAGTCGATTCCCACCCGCTTGCCCGATGCGCGTTCCAGGCGCGGGACGAGTATCTCCTCGCAGGTACCCGGGACCATGGTGCTGCGGTAGACGACGACGTGGAAACTGTCCTTGGTGGCCAGGGCGGCGCCGATCTCGTCGGTTGCACGTTCGAGATAGCGGGTGGCCAGTCCTCCCCCCGGCGCGGACGGGGTGCCGACACAGACCATCGTGACGTCGCTGTCGAGGACGGCGCGGGCGGGGTCGTCACTGACGGTGAGCAAGCCTGATTCCACGACCTCGGCGATCAGCTGACCGATCCGCTCTTCGAAGACCGGGGTCTGGCCCCGGCGCAGGAATTCGATCTTCGAGGAATTGACGTCGACCCCGACCACGGGGAAACCCCGGGATGCCAGGCATGCCGCCGAAACACATCCGACATAACCCAGCCCGAAGACACTCAGGGTCATCCGCTGAGATGGACGTACGTATACTTCGGTCGCGCTCATGACAACCGCCAAACCAGTAGGGTTCTTGAGGTTTGCTAGTGGTGCATCTTCCATACTACGTCCCCGTTTTTGCCCTTGGTTCCGAACGGGCAGTTGATTGTTATCCGATTCTCGGCGGCCCTGTCCCGCCAACTCGCGACGAGACACCCGTCGCGAACCGCAACGGTGAGGTCTTCCGCCCACACGAGGCGCTCATCCAGCGGGTTGAGCACAGTGGCGACCACGACCGGGACGTCGCCCGTGCAGTACCCACCGACCAACCACGACGGCTCTCGCGATTCCAGCCGGCGCGACCACCATCCGAGACCGAGTTGGGTGTCGCCTCGTATCTCGTACGGGGCCAGCGCACTGCTGGCGGCGTGGACCAGTTGGAAGATCGGTTCCCCACCACGACAGGCCACGTGGCCCGATCCGACCGCTGTGACGTCCAGCGACGGGGCCAGCGGCCACGCCGTGCGCACCTCGTGGCGACCGCGGCCTGCGATCAGGTCGACCACCACTACGCTGTTCCGATCCGGCGGCGCGATGAGCCACCTCCGATGCACCACCGGCTTCGAGAGCCTCCCGTAGCCGCTGTGTTCGGCATCGACGACACCGCGCTCGAGGTCGACCGACCGCACCCGTACGCGGGCATGCTCCGTCCACAGAAACGGCCCGCCCACGACCGATTGGTCCAGGCCGTCGACACACAGGGTCGCGTGAGCGCGAGTGCCCCGATGAGCAGCGCGCCAGTCCGGGTGCCTGTAGTAGCTGCCGGTGCCGGGATCGCCGATGACGTCCTCACCGTCGATGCTCAACGTCACTGCGAGGGCGTCGGCGTGCCCGTGTGCGGCGAGCGAGAGGTATCCCAGCGGGCCGACGTCCATAGTCAGCCGCCGCGATCCGGCGCGCAGCACCACCAGGCCGCCGTCCGGAGCGAAGAAGCTGCGAGGACCGGGTTCTGGGACGGCCTCCGATCCGGAAACAGGTTCTGTGCGAGCGTAGTTCATCCAGGCCGCCGACAGCGTCGTGCCGCCCACCCGACGTGCCGACGCGTTGCGGGTCACCGCGGCGACCGTGCCGAGATGATCTCGGACCGTGCGCACCGGCTCGGCGCCGAGCCGGAGCGCGAAACCCTCGTCGTCGTCTCCGTAGCGTGGCGCCGGGTCACGATCACCGACGAGTGCTGCGATGAAGTCCGCGCTCCGGTCGACGGCGGCGATCAACTCCGGCGGTGGTCGACCGTCACGAAGCGTCAGCAATGCGGCCACGGTGAGCAGCAGTTCCGACGTGAAGATCTGGTATCCCACCGACTGCTCGGCGCCTGCGCCGTCGGGCAAGATCTGCCGGGCCGCCTCGGCGGACAGCACACGGATCGCGTCCTTCTCCCAGGACGCGGCGCGGGCCAGCTCCGGCAGAAGAATCGCCACTGCGGCGACGCCGGCCATTTCCCCGACGAGGTGGTTGTTGGCCGAGCTGAACTGCGAACGCTCGTCCCAGCAGCGACGAGCAGACTCGGCGAGCAGACGGACGACAGCCCGGAACCTCGTGGTCGTCAACCCCGGCGAATCCCGCAGCCCCTGTAGTGCCACCGCGATCGAGACCGAACGCACGCCCGCCTCGAATGCACCACGCCATCCGATGCCGAGGCCCGGCGGATTCTTCTCGATCCACGAGTCGAGTTGACGAAACGCCGCGTCACTGAATCGCTCCTCACCGGTGAACAACCACGCCTCGGCGAGCCAGGGCAGATGCTGGAGTCGATTGAGCTCCCAGATCCACTTCGGATCACCGTCCGCCGTGCGGTGGTTGATTCGGGATGCGGGCACGACAGGCCAGCCCACTTTCGAAAGCGGGTCGTAATGCCAGTCGATCGGCTCCGGCAGCGTCACTTCGGGGTGACCGAAGTACGAGAATCGCCCGCAGGCCACACGCTCGGCGGCCGCGATCACCTGCCCGACCGCGGCCGGATGTGCACGGGCGATGTCGACGGCCCGGTCGCGGTCCAGAAGTGTCGGCCGGCCGACGCATTCCCGGAATCTCGCCAATGCGGCGTCCCAGTCCGGTTCCGGCGTCCCCAGCAACTCGGAGTCGGTCGTCTCGCCGCGCCCGCTGAGCGGAAGCAGGCTCCGGCCGGCCCGACTCGCACGCCACGCCACCTCGCGCGGTCCCATCGTCTGCAATCGGCGCACGCGCCAGAGGAGTTGACTCACGGCGTCCTCCTTGCGAATACGAGAACCTCGTGCGGCACGTGACAAGGTGCCGTCGGGCGTGTCAAGCTGACTCGGTGCCCGGCATTCTCGCCTTCCGGCGGTTCGGCCGCTTCCGGTTCGCCCTGACGGCGGCCATTACAGCCGTCGGACTGATCGCCGCGTGCTCTACGCCGGTGGAAGAACCTCAGGCGCCGGCGCCCGCGCCCGGCGATCCGCACTCCCTCACGTTCCCCAGGACGGCAACGTATTTCCTCAATCAGCAGGAACTTCCGTCCGTCGACGAGCTCGCTCGATATGACGTGGTAGTCATCGACAACGAATGGGCGAACCGGAAGCCGCGCGAGTTCTTCGACGAACTCCGTCACGCGAACCCGCGCCTCCGGTTGCTCGCCTACGTGAATGTGGTCGACCATCCCGATCAACTCGGCTCGGAGGCGTACTGGGCCAACCGATACGCGTTGTGGCAGTACGACCAGAACGGCGAAAGTGCGTTCCCGGATTCCTGGCTGGCGCACACCATGGACGGCGCGCCGGTCAGCGAGTGGCCGGAGTCGACGATGACCAACCTCACCGACCAGGCGCCACGGATCAACGGCCAGGTCTTTGCCGAGTACGCCGCTAACTGGGTGGTCGACGACGTCTGGTCTGCGGGGGTGTGGGACGGTATCTTCCTCGACGTCTGGGGCGACCGGATCTACAGTGCGAACCGAGATCACTGGGACATCGATTCCGACGGCACCGACGAACCGGACGACGCGATCTACGGGCTCGGAAACCCCTGGGAGCGTGGCGTGAACCTGGCCGAACAGATCATCCGGCAACGAATTCCGGACGCCATCCTGATCGCGAACGGAGACCGGACGCTGCTGGCGCAACAACTGGACGGCCGGGCGTGGGAGAAATTCGCAGACCCCCGCGCCGACCGGAATCCTATGTTCGACATCGAGCAGTATGCCAGTCTGACTGCCGAGGGGGACCATCGCATGCCCGGCCTGGCGATGACGATCGACAGGCTCGGTCCCGCACCGCATTCGGCACCGGACTTCCAGCGTGCCCGGTATTTCCTGGCGGCGACGTTGCTCCAGGACGGATTCTGGGCCCCGATGGGCGCCGACTACGACGAGCCGGCCTACTTCGACGAGATGGACGGTGGCGGACTCGGCCCGGGGTACCTCGGTCACCCCCTGGTGGCCAACCCGTCGCCGGCCGCCCTGAACGATCCGTGTGCGGACGGGGTCGGGTCGCTGGGCCACGGCCTCTTCCGTCGCGACTTCGAGCACGGCATCGTCCTGCTGAACACCGATGGCAAGGCCCGGGAAGTGCAGCTCGAGACACCCTTTCGGCGACTTCACGGCAGCCTGGATCCGAGCACCAACGACGGGGCCACCGTCACGTCGGTGACCCTCCAGCCGAGCGACGGTCTCGTGCTCTTGCGCGAGAACCCGTAACCGCATCCAGTCTCTCATCGCATCACCCGCTCGACCGCGAAGAGCCGCGCGTAGAAGTCGACGAGTGCCCGGCGCGACGTCTCCCACGACAGCTGCTGCTCCACCCGAGCCCGGCCCAGTTCGCCCATCCTGTGACGTTTCCGGGAGTCCCGTAACAGCTCGTCGATCCCAGCCGCGAAGGCCGATTCGTCATTGGCCGGGGCGTAGACAGCGGACTCCCCCGCCGATACTCGCGACTCGACGAGCTCGAACGAGACGAGTGGCCGCCCCATCGCCATGTACTCGACGACCTTGTTCATCGTCGACACATCGTTCAACGGGTTTCGTGGGTCAGGCGCAAGACAGACGTCGGCGGTCGACAGACACCGCTGCACGAACTCGTCGGGGACCCGGCCGGTGAATTCGACCGTGTCCGTGAGTCCGAGCTTCTCGCTGAGGGCGACCATGTCGTCGAAGGCGTCCCCCGCGCCCATGAATATGCAGTGGAGGTCGTCCCGGCCGAGGCCGTCCCGCAGGTGAGCGAGGGCGCGTAACGCATAGTCGACGCCGTCCTGCGGACCCATCACCCCCAGGTATGCCGCGAGATACCGCTTGCCGCGCCTCAGGCTCGGATCGGGGTCTCGGCGGACGAATCGACTCAGATCGGGCGCACTCCGGACGACGGTAACCCGCTCCGGCGCCAGATGACCGCGCTCGAGTGCAACCCGCCGATAGCTCTCGTTCGTCGAGATGACGGCGTCGGCGGTGGCCAGTGTGAGCCGTTCCAGGATTCTGGTCGCCCAGTAGAGGACCTGGCCGCCTCGGGGAAACCGGGACAGGAAGAGTTCGGGCACGAGATCGTGGTGGTCGAACACGAACTTGGCGCCGACCGGGCGAAGCAGCGCAGCGACGAGGAACAGCAGGTCGGGCGGATTGCAGGCGTGGACGGCATCGACCCGATCTTCACGACGCACCCGAAGAGCGAGCCGCGTGGTGTGCCACAACGCCAGCCCGTACTCCCGCAGATAGCCCAACGGCCCACCCTCCGCGGCACGGAGCGGATAGCGGAGAATGCGGACCCCGTCGATCGTGACGTCCGGCTGCCTGTCCTGGGTGGTCCCCATCGGGCAGATCACGGTGACGCGATAGCCGGCCTCCACCAACGCAGTGCTCTCCTGCCACACCCGGCGGTCGAACGGTACCGAAAGGTTCTCTACCAGAATCAGAATGTGCCGACTCATCACACCTCCACCACTTCGGTGAGCAGACGCTCGAATCCTCGCGCCGTGTCTTCGATCCGGTACTGCTGTTCCACCCGTGCACGCCCCGACAGCCCCTGCCGGGTGCGCAGCCCCGGGTCCGCGGCCAGGGCGAGGAGCCGCTCCGCCATCGCATGCGCATCTCCGACCGGCACCACGTAGCCCTGTTCGCCTTCGGTGACCATGTCCCGCAGGCAACCGCAGTCGGTGACCACGAGCGGCACGCCCGCGGCCATGGACTCGATCGCGATGATCGGCACTCCCTCGTGCACCGACGACAGACAGGACACGTCGAGTCCCGGCAGGAGTTGTCGCACGTCCCGTCGAACGCCCATGAAGCGTGTGCGGCCGGCAATCCCGAGTTCATCCGCAAGAGCGCGTAACTCGGCCTCGCGTTCGCCGCCGCCGATCACGACCAGCCGCACCCGCGCATCAGACTCCGCCACGGAAGAAATCGCTTCGAAGAGCATCTGGTGCGCCTTCTGATCGCTGAGGCGACCGACGATACCGACGACGAAGTCCCGCGGGTCGAGACCGAATGCTGCCCTGGCAAGCTCGGAGTCGGTGTTTCGCGGCAGCGGAGGCAGCACGATCCCGTTCGGAATCACCACCTCGCGTGTGCGTCGCCAGGCGAAGCGCCCAACACCCTCTTCCCGGCGGAGGTACTCGCCTTGTCGAGGGGCGAGCAGAACGAGCGCGTCGGAAAGCCACAGCGTTTCCACCGTGGAGCGCGGCAGGCAGCGCTTACCGACCGACGTCAGGTCCATGTCGTGGGCGGCGACGATGTTGGCACGCGCTCCCGCCAGCCTTGCCGCAATTCGCCCCAGCGCCAGTGCCGCTCGATGGTGATGAGTGACCAGTACCACGTCGGTGCGATCGCGTCGCAGGCTGCGGATCAACCGTGGCAGGGTTCGAACGTCGTAACGCCCCGTACGCCCCAGCACTTCGACCTCGAATCCGGCCCTCCGGAACTCCTCGCCGAGGGGCCCGGCCTCGCGCAGACAGATCAGACGTGGTCGTACGACGCGTGGATCGAAGTTCCGGAACAGTTCCAGCATCAGGAGTTCGACACCCCCGACGAACGTCAAATCCAACACCAGACTGAGCCGGATCGGCCTCGCCGAACGAGGTGGGAGTCGTCCCGCCACCTCCTCGAGCGCGAGTTCGCTCTCGGCGACGCTTGTGCGCAGGCTGAACTCGGACTCGACTCGCGTCCGCGCCGCGAGGCCCATTTCCCGGGATTTCTCGGGCTCCGACAGCACTCGGAGCAGCTTCTCGGCGAGCGCATGCGGCGAACGCGGGGGCACGAGAAATCCGGTCACCCCCTCCGTAATCATCTCCGGCACGCCGCCCACCGCGGTACAGACCGCCGGCCGACCCGCGGCCATTGCCTCGAGCAGCGCCATCGGAAAACATTCCACGCTGTACGAGCTCAGGACGAAGACATCCATCCCTCCGAGCAAATCTTTCACGTCGTGACGAGAACCGGTGAAGACCACATGGTCGGCGATGCCCAGCTCACTGGCCAGCTGTTCCAGCTCGCCTCTCATCGGCCCATCTCCGACCACCAGGAACTTTGCGGCCGGCAGCTCGTCGATGACCAGCCGTGCCGCGTGCAGCAGCGTCGCGTGGTCCTTCTCGGGCCGCAGTGCGGCAAGGATCCCCACCACTCGGTCGAGCGGCCCGATCCCGAACTCCGCGATCGCCGCCCGATCTCCACTCGGATCGAACGCTGCAGGATCCACCCCGTTGTGGATTATTCGGATCTTGCCCGGCGGGATGTGTAGATCACCTACCAGATAGGGAACTTGCGCCTTCGCCACACCGAAATACGCGCTCGTGACCGGGCCGAGTGCGCGGTCGGCGAACCGCCGAAGGACACTCCTCGTGGTGGTCTCGCCGCAGTTGTGAACCCATACGACCGTCCGTGGAACTCGGGCCAGGACAGCCGCGACACGGCCGAGAGTCTCGGCGTTGAAGCCGCGCACGATCATGATGTCCGGGGAAATCCTGCGCGTCTCACGCACGAGGTCCCACAGGGCACCGACCGCCTGCAACTTCGTTCGTCCCAACGCCACGGCGGGAACAGCACCGGCCGCCAGGGCCGGATACAGTTCGCCCTCGCTGCCGATGCAGATGACGCTGGGCTCGAACCGTTCTCGGTCCAGTCGGGGAAACAGCGTTGCAGCGTGCCGCTCCGCTCCGCCGACGCGGAGGTCAGGCACCACGTGCAACACCCGTAGTGGGCGATCGGCCGTCACCGCCGCACCTCCTGGTAGAGGGCATCGAAACGGCGCCACACGACGTCGACGTCGAATTCGGCCCGGATGCGCTCCAACGCCTGCGCTCCGATGCGGGTGCGGGCATCGTCGTCATAGACCACCTGACGCAAGGCGTGGGCGAGTGCGTCCACGTCGTCGACCGGAACCAGCACCCCGCAACGGTCGTCGATCAGTTCGGGGATGCCCCCCACGGCGCTGGCGACGACGCACAGGCCGTGGGCCATCGCCTCGAGTATCGCCATCGGCTGGCCCTCGTTGCGCGAGGGCAGGGCCAGTACGTGGGAGCTCGCCAACAATTCGGGCACCCGATCCGGATCGAGCCATCCGAGCACCGTGACGGTGGATCCCACCGACAGCTCGTCGACCCTGTCCCGCGCGCGCTGCACTTCGCCGTCACCGGCGATCGTCAGTCGCGCACGCTCGCCTCCGTCGCCGACCATCTTCGCCCACGCGTCGAGCAACGTGAAAGTCCCCTTGCGATCGCCGATGCAGCCGAGGAACAGCACGTGCACCTGTTCACTTCCGGACGGCTGCCGTACCGGACGGCAAGGCCGGACCGCGTTGGGAACAGAGACGATCCGCGCCTGTGGCGCAATCCGCTCGAGGCGCTCCACCCAGCAGTCGCCGAGCGCCACCACCACGTCCGCACCGGTGAGGGTGGCGCGGATGATCGCCTGCAATGGGCGCGGCGATCGGCTGTAGAACTGATGGAAATCGGAACCGTGCACGTGCATCACGATCGGCACCCGGAAGATTCGACATATCCAGGCGAGAATCGCCTTCCGGATGAAGCTGCCGGCGACGGAGGTATGAAGATGGACCACATCCGGCCGGTCCAAAACCAGAGCGGTCACGAACGCGCCCAGCCCCGTCGCGAACGCCACCATCTTCGTGGCGACCGTGCCGTTCCGGTGAGTACTGACATGGCGAACGTTCCACAGCTCCCACAGCGGAGTGGCCTGCATCGTTCGGACGAAACTCGCCACCCCACCACGGGTGGACGTGCTGGTAGATGCCCACAGGGCCCGCTGCCGCTTCATGTCGGTTCCTGTGCTGGGACCGATGCAAACCCGCGTCGATGCGGATCAGGTGTCGACGGGTCCGCGGGAGCCCGCTCTGCCCAGCCGATTGCGATGCCGACGAGCAGCATCACGACCGCGTTCGGAAAATCGAAGAATCGGAGGTCCACCGTGAGTCCGGAGATAACGAGCACGATGAAGGCCATGATCGCCACGAGCGCGAGACGCCTTCCGCACAGGCCGTCGGCCGGCAGCACGCGGTATGCGCGGAGGAGACCACGGGCTACGAGGAAGAGCACGGCGAGCCACAGGGCCAGCCCGATCAGTCCCAATTCCGCCGCAACCCCAAGCTCGTTGAAGTGGGACGCGATGCCGAAGCCGCGAATCCACGGCACATCGGGTGCCCACTGCTGGTGGTGGTATGTGTTCATCGCGGTGAAGCGTCCGATCCCCCACCCTGCCAACGGTTTCTCCTCGATTGCCCAGAGTGCCGTCTTCGCCGTGTTGAGGCGATCCTGTAGTTCACCGGGGGAGCCGACGCCACCCGCGGAACGATCGCTGCTGGTGAAAGTCGACCACTTGATGGTCACGGCCGCCGCAACGACCGCACCAGTCAAGACGAATCCGGTTCGAAACCCCTTGGCAGACAGCGCTCCAATCACCACCACGACAGCGAATGCCAGCCAGACGACTCGCGTATGGGTCAGGTAGACGCCGTAAGCGGACGCTACCGCGATAGCGATGACCAAAATCCTGCACCACAGGGGTTCACTGCGCGTTGCGGCCAGGAGGAGTGCCACGATGAAACCGAGAATCAACACCATGCCGTTGACCACCGGCTGGTCGAAGATTCCGACGGCTCGCCCCTCCCAGCTCGGAGACTCGGCTATGTAACGGGGCCAGACTAGAGCAGTCGGACCGTGAAACTGCAGAATGCTCATCGCAGCGGAGTAAGCCCCGAGCAACAGGATCGTCCATAGAAGTAGACGGACTGCGGACACCCGGTCGAACGTGTAGCGCCCCACGAGAAACACCGTGAACGGAATGATGGCGCCGGTCAACACGAATCGCGGCACGGAGAGTTCTGCGCCGGAGAGCGGGATCACTGAGCCGTAGGGATGCGCGGAGAACATCGAGATCATGTTCCACGTGACGTAGAGAACCATTGCACACTCGATGGCGCCCAGACGCGGACCGCGGTCGGTTCCCCGTGCAATCCAGATCGCCCACGCTCCCACCACTCCGAGGAACGACAGGACGAAGGGGTCGACAGGCAGGATGCTGGGTAAGGCAACCCGAAGAAACGTGGTGACCAACAACAGAAGCACAGCGACCACTGGATCGCGCAGTCCGGCGAAGACGAGAGCACTGCCGATGGCGCCGAGCAGGAGAAGCACACCGAAGTGATTCGGTACCTTCGCCGCAGCCGCAAACACAATGAGCACGGCCATGGGGAACGCAAGTCCCGGCATCCATCGGGACACCGATCCACCCGTGGACGAAACACTGGTGGGGTCGGCGAGGAGCGGAGTCCTGCTCATCGTCGTCAGGTCACGGACGCGCGGTCTGATCCGGAGCGGACTCGCGGACCTTCACGAGGTCGACCGTTTCCAACTCGTCCGAGTCCGCCGGCTCGTCCGACTCGGCCGATGGCGGAATCGGCGCACTGCGTCGTGCGCATCGAGGATCGATGATGACGGCACCAAGCAATCTCGACTCCACCTGCCCGAGCAGCCGACATGCCTCCACCGTTTCGGGGACCCGCGTGCGGCGCCTTTCGACCACAAGCACTACCGCGTCCGCCGCCGCGCAGATCACCTGCGCTTCAGCTGCTTCAGTGATCGGCGGAGCCTCGACGACAATTATGTCGGCGATACTGTGGGCGTGTTGGAGCAGGTTGCCGAACCGCTCACGGGTGAACAGCGCGTAGGGATCACCGTTCCCCGTTCCACTCGGCATCTCCGGCATCTCGCCGGGTACCGCCTCCTGGATGAACCCGGCGATCGCAGGTGGGGTGGCCTCAGCGAGGAAATCCGCAACGCCCGGAACTTCATCGGTATTCGTGGCGCGCTCGGATCCGTGCAGATCCGCGCGCACGATCAAGGAACGTTCGCCCTGGATCGCCCTGTGCTCGGCAATTGCCCGCGCAACCTGGGCAACGCCCTCCGTACGCCGCGGCGCGGTCACCACAACCGTTGCCGGGCGGGGAAGATCGGCCAAGCCGACGATGTTTGCCAAACGTCGGAATTGCGCCTCGCGACGCTGTTCCGCCCGAGGTTTCCCACCACGCGGAACCTCGACCAGCGTATCCACGCCGACCTTCGCACGCACGTCGTCGGCGGTCGTGAGGCGTTTCGACACGGCATCCAGCGCGAGAGCGGCAACGCACCCGAGTATCAGGCCGCCGAACAGCCCGAGTACCGCGTTCCGTACCAGAGACGGGCTCTCCTCTGCGACGCCCGCAGCGAGCTGCTGATCCTGCAGCTCGTTCGTCGTGTCCAACTCGATCGCCGTGATCCGGTCCTGGAGCTGCGCCATTGCGACGGGGTCCGCTTCGGGGGTTGCACGCTGCTCGTCGAGCTGTTTCCTGAGCTCCTCGAGAGTGCCGGCCCTTCCGGCAAACCTGACGGCGTTTACATCGTCTCGGAAGGCCCCGGCCATTGCAGTTGCCGCGGTTGCCGCTGTCTCGGGGTCGTTGGCAGTGGCGTCGATGTAGACGATCGGACTCGCGGCGGCCGTGCTGGCCGCGAAAGTTACGTCGTCGGGGACGTCCGCGCGAGCCCGGATCCGCTCCTGGTAGGGCCCGTTGTTGAAGTAGTCGACATACCCCACCACAAGGATTGCGTCCTGCTCGGGGGCCCGGCCCGGCGAGGAGACGATCAGCGCCGCCCTGCCCGTATAGCTGGTCCCGGCTTCCTTCGCCGCCGCGACCGCTCCGAGAACCGCCAGTGCAGCAACGAAGATGACCAACACACGACGGCGCCAAATGCGCTCGAGCTGGACGTTCAATGTGCTGGTCATCTGCCCCTCCACCATCAGGTTGCGGAGTATCGCACGCCCCCGCTGAGATGTCGGGCGGCTCGGCACGCCATCGTTCAACCCACGGCGCCGACCCGAAATGTCGACTTGGCGATCTTCCCGACCTCAAGATTAATTTACTCCATAGAAGAGTACCTGCGGTATGGTTTTGGCGGATTTTTCATATTTGACGACTGACGCACGCGGCCGAGTATCATCAATCGCCAGGGGTGAGATCGTTGGATCTTCCGAAAACAAGAGTTGCAGTCGTCGCGGCCGCCAGGTTCCATCTCCGGCCGCTCCGCCGGATTCATCTTGCACGCCGGGCCCCGGCCTTACGCCTCGGCCCGGTAGTCGTCGCCGGACAAGAGGTGGCGCTCCGTTCCCCTCGGTTGTCCGACGCACCCGCCTGGCGGGAAATTCGTCTGCGAGATCAGCGTCTGATCGAACCGTACTGGGTCAGTTCTGCCCTGAGCTGGCCGGAGCGCCACACCGAGGCGACCTGGGTGGACGAATGCCTCCAGTCACGAAAAGCAGCCCGTGCCGGATCGGCGCTGCCGCTGGTGGTCGAGATCGACGGGCGCTTTGCGGGGCAATGCAATCTCGAGCGTATCGACGTGCGCACCAAGACCGCAGAGTTAGGCATCTGGCTCGACGCCCGGGTGACGGGCAAGGGCGTGTGCGCAGGCGTGGGCGTGCTACTCGCGGAATACGCGATCAGTACGTTGGGACTACGCCGAGTCACCGCGCCCATCTGTGTGGACAATGCGGCGGCTGCGAAGCGTGCTGAGCGCATGGGCCTGAGACGCGAGGGCACAATGGCCAGCTTCCTCGACGTCGGCGGCCGCCGTCGAGATCACGACCTGTGGGCGATCACGCCGGAAATGTGGGCGCTCGCCCCGAAGACGGGGGACCCACATCCCGACACCATCCAACATTGACGACCCCCTGACCACCGCATTCGCGGCGCGCGATTCGCCCGGAACACGAACGGCGCGTTATTGTTCCGTTGCCCGGCGCGGGTGTTCCGACTCTACGAGCGCATACATGCGCTCGAACGCCCTCTTACTCGCAGACACCTGCGCGCGTGCCTGCGCACGCAGGTCGGATCGCAGATCCGGGGCCTCCCTCCACATGCGGTGAATCGCACGCGTGAGCCGTTCGTCGAGCCCGTCCTCAGCGAGCTGAACCAACTCGACACCGCCGGGGAACATCCCGCTCAGGCCACCGAGTTTGTCGTCGTAATAGCGCGATGTCGACAGGCCCACAACCGGAATTCCTTGGGCGAGAGCGAAAACCGCAACGTGGTATGCGCCGGTGACGAGTACACGACATCGCGCAACCTCGGAGACCAGGTCCCGGGCACTGGCGAAGCGCCCCACCGTGGGTCTCACGATCGGGAACCCGTCGACCAACGGCATCGTCGAGTGACGATCTTCGGCTTCGTATTCGGACACGATCAGCGGGACGAGACCAGCGTCGACCGTGCCGGCGAACCCCCTCAACACACGGCCGACGACATCTTGCGCCCTGTCCGTGACCGGGGAGTATCCGGCCACGCGAAGGCAAACTCCGATGTCGGTCCCGATCGTGTCGGATCGCATGCCGTAGGCCAACTCCACCGCATCGTCCCCGGTAACGACGACCCGCTCGGAAGGCACGCCGAGCGACCGCAGGAGAGCGGGGCCTCGCTCTTGCTCTCGGACCGCGATGAGGTCGACCTTCGGCAAGACACGCATGGCATGAGCGAGTATATGTTCCCCTGTGAGCGGTCCGATGCCCTGTCCGCACATCGCGGTCGGTATGTGCAGATCAGCCGCACGCTCGAGCAGATCGAGGGTGCGGTGAGCCTGGTAGGGATCCACGTCGGCCATGTAGCCGCCGCCCATCGCGAGCACCAGTGAGGCGTCGCGGACGGCCATCGGAATGCGCGGAATGCGCCCGGTTTCGTCCGGCACGGCGGTCGGTGCGCGAAGGGAGTCCCGGACCTTGCGCGCGTAGCGCCGTGGACGATCAGAGACAGCCCACCACCCCGCCGAGACCGGGCCGACCAACCGGGGCCCGGCGTGCGCAGGCACCTGCCACCACGGTCCGGATCGTGACCATCTGCTCCCACGTCGATAGGTCACCGGCTCGGCGGCGGGAGCGAACGCGCGCAGCAACGACGGTGCGTAGGTCAGAACGCCGAGCCGCGCACCCGGCCATTGCTCACTCAGGCGCCGGACGGTGACGTCGAGGATGGCGAGGTCACCTCGATTGGTAAGCCAGTACTCCCCGTTCTCGATCAATACACGCACAGTCGAACTGTCGATGCCCGTCGGGTCGGCCTCATAGTTCGCCATTACTGTCCTTGAACGGTCCGGAGAGATATCGAGTACGGCTCCAGTCTCGCGCAGCAACGCGGGGCCGACAACAGTCTCGTCAGATGCAGCCGGGGAACAGATTTCCGATCGACGCCACTTGCGAGTGCACCCCCGCGGGGAGAGACTCGTCTCGACAGTACCGCACACTTGTAGGCACTGCACCCTCCACACCCCGGAGTTCGGCTATGTCGATTGCACGCGACGACGGCTCAGCCCGCAGGTCGTTCACACGCTCCAACGAAC
Organism: Rhodococcus sp. USK10; assembly: GCF_019378875.1. Taxonomy (NCBI): domain Bacteria; kingdom Bacillati; phylum Actinomycetota; class Actinomycetes; order Mycobacteriales; family Nocardiaceae; genus Rhodococcus; species Rhodococcus sp. USK10. The sequence goes on along the minus strand of NZ_CP076048.1, from coordinate 6,963,252 downwards.
TGCAGTCCCGGCTGAACAGATTGGTCCCGGGCGGCGCGCACACCTATGCGCGCGGACCCGACCAGTATCCGGACCTCATGGCCCCCGTTCTCGTTCGCGGTTCAGGTGCCCGCGTATGGGATGCGGACGGAAACAGTTTTGTCGAATACGGCATGGGTCTGAGATCGGTGACGTTGGGGCACGGCTACCGTCCTGTGACGGACGCCGTGTGTGCGGCGATCGCCGATGGGACGAACTTCAGCCGGCCGACCGAACTCGAGCTGCATGCCGCGGAAGATTTCCTCGAACTGGTTCCCGCCGCGGATATGGTGAAGTTCGCCAAGAACGGGTCGGACGTCACCACCGCCGCGGTCCGCCTTGCGCGGGCGGTGACGGGTCGAGATGTGGTGGCCATCTGCAATCAACCCTTCTTCTCGGTCGACGACTGGTTCATCGGTACCACCGCGATGAACAGTGGCGTCCCCACCGATGTGGCCGCCAGATCCGCCGGTTTCGCGTACAACGACCTCGCTTCGCTCAGCGCACTTTTCGCCTCGAATCACGGTCAGGTCGCCTGTGTCATCCTCGAAGCCGCCACCGCAACGGCGGAACCGGAACCTGGCTTCCTGCAGGGGGTCCGCACCCTTTGTGACCGACACGGCGCACTACTCATCTTCGATGAGATGATTACCGGATTCCGCTGGTCGGCCGGCGGTGCACAGTCGGTCTACTCGGTCGAACCCGACCTGTCGTGCTGGGGAAAGGCCATGGGCAACGGCTTTCCGATCTCGGCCCTCGCCGGCAAACGTGAGTACATGGACCTAGGGGGCCTGAATACGGACCGGGAGCGTGTGTTTCTCCTGTCGACCACGCACGGCCCCGAGTGCGCCGGACTGGCGGCCTTCCGAGCGGTCGTTCACGTCTACGCCACCGAGGACCCCATATCGCACATGATGCAGTCGGGACAGCTCTTGGCCGATGGTGTCAACGCAGCCGCAGCAGAACTGGGTGTCGCAGATTACGTCCAAGTGATCGGCAGGCCATCCTGCCTCGTCTTCGTCACCCGAGATCCCGAACGTCAACCATCCCAGGAGTTCCGCACGCTCTTCCTACAGGAACTGCTGTCGGGCGGGGTGCTCGGTCAATCGTTCGTGACATCCGCAGCACACACTCCGGAGGACATCGCCCACACCCTCGAGGCGACCCGACGTGCCCTGCAGATCTACAGCAAGGCAATCGAATCCGGCAGCGTGGCGGAATTCCTCCGCGGCCGGCCCGTCGCCCCCGCCCTCCGCCGGTACGCCGCACCTCGCAGGATCCGCGTATCGGACCAGCATCCCGCGTACAGAAATTCGTAAGACATATTTGGCGAGCGAATCGACGACCGCGATTCCGGCACGCCGAGCATCATCGGAAGCACCAGACCGCACGTCGCCACTGTGAAGGAGCCCTGTCAGAGACTCTCTGCTTTGAGGACCATGCGACCGACAACGGGGAAATCGCCGAAGAGATTACGCCGGCGCCCGAAGTCGGACTGGCGCCCGTCGATCCTCACACCTGACGTACGCCACGCTCAACGCCTGGCGACGGCATAAACCGACGGAGACGCGATCTCCCGCACGAAGCGCGTACCGATAACTGCGAGCAGTTGTGGTGGCACTCGCGCGGAATACTTGAATCGAAGGTAGCTTCCAGTTATGAATCGGATGTCGCAGAAGTGGTGCCGCAACAAGGTGCGTAGCTCGCTCTCCGCAAATCCGGCATGTGCTCCCATCGAGTTGTGAAAGCGGCCCCTCAATCGGGCACGGGAGTCCGCGAGATTCCATCGCACTTTCTCCCCCACCGTTGCCTCGAAAGAGCCGAGATAGCCGATCATCCGATGCCGGTTGGGTGTTCCCACGTAGAGCAGGCCACCGGGGCGCAGCACGCGGGCAAGTTCGCGCAGACTCGCCTCGGGGTCGGTCACGTGCTCGATAACGTGGTGATAAAAGATCGCATCGAATTGTGCGTCTGGGAAGGGAAGGTCGAGGACCGATCCTTCCTGCAGATGAAAGTCCGGTACACCACTGGCCGACTCGACGTCCCAGGCCGGGTCCACATCGACACCCTCCAACGAACCACCCAACCGCCGGTGGATGTAGTGCGCCTCATGCCCCTTGCCGCATCCCGCGACGAGAATTCTCGGTGCATGACCGAGGCCGCCCGCATCGGACGCCGTCTCGCAGAAGTGGCGAGCGCCGGCATGCGTGTCCTCGCTCGACTCGACAGCGCCGGGCGGAGCAGCGGCTCCGCCCCACAGTCGGTCGTAGGCTCTCACGACTGCCTCGCCTCTGACACTCGCGCCTCGACGAGGACGAAGTAGACCAGGCGCCTTCCCATGGCCGTGTACTCGAGCAACCTGTTCGGGATGTTCGTCATCTGCCCTCCGAGATGGGTATGGAGACGGACGTGACGGTCTGCTCTGCAGACCCCATAGGGGAACGCAGCTCGTCGCGACAGTGCGCAATACTGCGACCCCCCAGACAAGATACTGAGGGTCAGTCTAAATCGCATCAAAACAAACTACAAGTCCGCTAAGGGCTGCATTTAGCAACTTTGAAGACTACCATTGTAAGAACGAAGCCGAGCAAAGGACGGTGAATTAGTTTGGCGCGTGGTAAAGAGTGAGAGCACCGCCTCGGGTGAGTACAATCGGTGCAAGAACCGCCTCAGCGATCTGAAGTCCGCAGTCTGACCACTTCCTCGGTGCCCAGATCGCGGGCGACGACTGCACGCAATGCCCACCCAGTTTCGTAGGACGCGAGGGCGCGCCGCACACATGGTTGCCGACCCGCCGAGCCGCTCAACTCCGCCCGCTACCGTTTTGTGGACCAGCCGATGGATCCATCGTCGCCGACGCTCACCAACCTCACTATCTGGCTCGCACCCGAAGTTGGCCCGCCTGACTAATGGGGCCCGCCTCACTGGGGAAATTCTCACCGCCCTCGATGCCTTGACCGGGAGCGGGACCGAGGAGATCGTCCTGCCGAAGCGCGCCGACTCCGCGAAAGAGTTTTCGCTGCAACGCAATAGATTGCCGACAATGCCGAGGGCCAGAGGAAGCACGGGCACCAGGAAGCACGGGCACCGCCCTCATCTGCTTCCGCTCTACAGCGCCGCCTCGTCGGTGGCGCACCGGAATCCGGTGTGGAACACGACACCGGTGGGTTGCATAGGTTGCCGGTAGTAGCCCTCTTTGTAGTAGACGGTGGTCGTGCCGGGAATCAGCGTGCGGACGAAGTATGTGTCGGCACCGTTGGTGAACGTCTGCGGTACCCCGTTAAGCCACAGCTTGATCCAGCCCGCGGTGTCCGATGCCGACCAGTTGATCTGCATTTGGACGTCATGCCACCGCCCCACGTCCAGGGGCGTCTCGAAAAGGGTTGGCGTGTCCAGATAGACGCCAGGCGCGGACTGCTTCTGGACGACCAGCGACCAATAGCCGTCTCGCTGGCCTACAGACCATGCGACCGGGGGACTTCCGATGCCGGCGTCCTGGTGCCATTGGTTGGTCAGCCCCCAGCCCAGAGTGGCGTGGTTCTGCGGGAATGCCGAGTCGAACTTGGTGGAGAATTGATACCAGCGTGTCTGGCCTTCGAAACCACCGGTGTTGTCCTCGGCCGCTACTTCGGAACGCTCACCCCCCCCGAACGACGGTACGTCGCCGCTGCGGACCTCGAAGCGGGCCGCCTTGCCGTAGATTGCGTCCGAGACGATGCTCGCAGAGTAGCCGGAGACGTAACCCGTTCCGGGGCCGTTGTAGTCCAGGGTCTGGACAGACGGCCACTGGGAGAAGTCGCCGCTGCTGTAGTCGCCGGTGAAGATCCGCGCCGCCGAGGTGGCAATCGGCAGTGCGCTCCCCCCCATCGTCACCGCAAGCGCTGTGACAGAGACGGAGATGACAACGGCCGCAGCGGCCGCAAGTGAACGAAGCGCGGGACGCAAGTGGAACATTGTGGCTCCATCGGATGGGTGAGCGCGGCCTCCATAACCATGTGCCCCCCACAGAGACATGAGACCTATATCACTTTGATGATGAGACTACCCAGCCTGCCCCGCAGAAGCTAGAGGTCGCATTGACCCAACAATAGTGCGCGCGTAGTGGGGGTCGTTGCCTCATCTGAGAACGGATCGGAGTTCATCAACCACCACGTAGTGCGAACACTGCTCAATCATCTCAATCATCTTCACTCGGTCGCGGCCGGGCAACTCCATCGACGGAGCGCACGTCGAACAGAAGACCTGGGCGATCGTTCGGACCGCCGTCGGCTACCATCGCTACGCCACTCCGGCAGAGTTGTTGCTACTCAATAGAATCTGCGTGTTGAACTCGAGCCTGTCGATTTTCTTCTGCCCGCAGCAGAAGCTGATCTCGAAAATACGTGACGGGGGCGAAGGTGTGACCAAGAAATGCGACACGGCGATCACCCCGCACCGCCGCGTCGAGCGGCACAGTGCGGCCAGGGCCGAGGACAAGGCGATCCTCGCCGTTGCCTACACAGGCCTCAATCCGGCAGCGATCCAGCGGCAAATCCAGGCGCTGACCGCCGAGCTGCTGACCCTCACCACTGCCAAGTCCGGCCCGACCCCAAGCACCAGCCGTCACGGCCGCTCATACGCGCATCCTCGACCGAGGCAACGAAGCAAGACTCGCGCGCATCTTGCATGAGGCAATAGGGAGACGCCCTCATTGCGGTCGCCGCGGCACCCAGTTGCGGTCGCCGCAGTGGCAGGCACGAATTTCGGAGACCCACTCAGCGCAGGAGCCGGCGCGAAGCGAACTGCCGGAAGTACACGAGCTTCGACGGCTCGACCAGACCGGGAAGGATGAAGTACCAGACCCGTTCCATACGGCGCGGAAGTTCATCGAACGCGCCGGTCGCGCTCGCCACCACGTGGGCCCCGAGTAGCGACCCGAGCAGGAACGTGGACAGCGTGGTCGTCGAGACGTCGTCCTCCGCGAGGATGTCGCCCTCCTCGACCGCGCGGGCGACGAGTCGTTCGAAACCCTGCTGCCACGAAGCCACGACGTTGCCGTGCGTCCCCTGGTAGTCGCCGATCTCGTGCTGCAGCCGCAACATCGCCGCGACGATCGGATCGGAACTTGCCGCCTCGATCGCCACGTAGGACAGGGCGACGAGCGCCTCCATTGCCGGCGTCGGCCCGTCACTCACGGACGTCATGCCTGCAGTGAGACGGATCTGCCCCTCGTCGATGACACCGCGGGCGAGATCTTCCTTGGAACTGAAGTGGAAGTACAACGCACCTTTGGTCACACCGGACTGCTCGATGATCTCGTTGAGACCCGCATTGGCGTAGCCGAGCCTCAAGAACACGTCGGCCGCCGCCATGAGGACCGAAGCCCGAGTTACCTCTGCTCGAACCTGTCTCGCCATCGACTGCCTCCCGAACAACCCCCCCGACGGGGCGCGCAAACTCCAGCGAACCCTAGCACTTGACAGGCTCAGCCCTCCGGAAGTTGAACCGCGAGTCGGAAAACGAGAACACGTTCACCGGGGGGTCGTGCGAGGCAGATCTGTGCCCAGCTGCGGATCCGCCTCCAGATTGGTCAGCCCGTTCCAGCACAGGTTGACGAGATGCGCGGCGACGACTTCCTTCGGCGGCGTCCGCGCGTCCAGCCACCAGGTAGCGGTGGTGGAGACCATTCCGACCAGCGCCTGCGCGTACAGCAGGGCGAGATCCGGATTGAAGCCGCGCCGCGAGAAGTCGCCGGCGAGGATGTGCCCGACCTGGCCGATGGCCTCGTTGAGCAGGCTCGAATACGTTCCGTCCGGCGCCGCCACCGGCGAGTCGCGGACGAGGATGCGGAATCCGTCGGTGTGCTCCTCCACATAGGTGAGCAGCGCCAGCGCCACCCGCTCGACCCGGATCCGGGAGCGGTTCTGCTTCAGCGACGACGTCACCATCTCCAGCAGCCGCGACATCTCCCGATCCACGACCACGGCGTAGAGGCCTTCCTTGCCCCCGAAATGCTCGTAGACGACCGGCTTGGAGACGTGGGCCCGCTGCGCGATCTCCTCGATCGACGTCGCCTCGTAGCCACGCTCGGCGAACAGGGCACGACCGATCTCGATCAACTGCTCCCGGCGTTGCGTACCGGTCATCCGGGTGCGGACCGCCCGCTCGGGAGTCGCGTCCACGTCCGTGGGTCGGGGCACCGAGGCACCATCCTTTCCTGACACTCGCGACGACGAAGCGCCGCGGGCAGCGCGGAAACACTGCAGGTAGCACCCACTCTATCGGGGCGTTCGGAACAAATTTCGGCAGCGGTTCGACGGGCGGCGGGTCGGCATGCGAGGATTCTCTCGCGCAAACGGGCGTGACACCCCGTGTGTGTGGCAATCCGCCGTAGTGTAATGGCAGCACCTCTGATTTTGGTTCAGATAGTTCAGGTTCGAGTCCTGGCGGCGGAGCAGAAGCCTGCGGAGATAATTCCTGCAGGTGGAGCTGTCGAGAACAGCAAGAGTGGAACGACCCAGAGGGAGCTTCATGCCAGTGCAGACCGCCGTGGTCGTCCTCGCCGCCGGCGCGGGAACTCGGATGCGGTCGAAGACCCCCAAGGTGTTGCACGCCCTGGGCGGACGCACCATGCTGGCGCATTCCCTGCACGCCGCCGCGGAGGTCGATCCGACGCACCTCGTCACCGTCGTCGGTCATGACAAGAAACGCGTCGGCGATGCTGTCGGCGCCCTCGAGACGGAACTGGGCCGCCCGATCGTGATCGCCGTTCAGGAGGAGCAGAACGGCACCGGGCACGCGGTCGAATGCGGCCTGTCCGCTCTGCCCGCCGACTTCCGCGGGACCGTGCTGGTCACCGCCGCGGACGTCCCCCTGCTCGACGGCCGCACCCTGCACGCTCTCGTCGACGAGCACCGCAGCGAACCCACCCCCGCGGCGGTCACGGTGCTGACGTTCACCGCCCCCGAGCCCCGGGGCTACGGTCGGATCGTCCGTCTCCCCCACGACGGTGAGATCGCCGAGATTGTGGAGGAGGCCGACGCCACCGAGGAGCAGGCGGCCATCACCGAGGTCAACGCCGGTGTGTACGCGTTCGACGCCGAGTTCCTGCGCTCGGCACTCGGGCAGCTCAACGCGAACAACGCGCAGGGCGAGCTGTACCTGACCGACGTCGTCAAGATCGCCCGCGAGGCCGGCGCTCCCGTCTTCGCAGCCCACCTGGCCGACTCCGCGAAGGTCGCAGGCGCCAACGACCGCGTCCAGCTGTCGAGGCTCGCCGCCGAGCTCAACCGTCGCACCGTCGAGAACTGGATGCGGGCCGGGGTCGCCGTCGTCGACCCGTCGACCACCTGGATCGACGTGGGCGTCACGCTGGCCCGCGATGTCACCATCCACCCAGGTGTGCAATTGCTCGGCACCACCTCCGTGGGTGAGGACGCCGTCATCGGTCCCGACACCACCCTCACCGACGTGTTGGTGGGCGAAGGCGCCAGCGTGGTGCGTACCCACGGCTCGGAATCGACGATCGGCGCGGGCGCCACCGTCGGCCCGTTCTCCTACCTGCGTCCCGGCACCGTCCTCGGTGCGTCCGGCAAGCTCGGCGCGTTCGTCGAGACGAAGAACGCCGACATCGGGGCGCACTCCAAGGTTCCTCACCTGACCTACGTGGGTGATGCCACGATCGGCGAGTACAGCAACATCGGTGCGTCGAGCGTGTTCGTCAATTACGACGGCGTCGCCAAGAGCCGTACGGTGGTGGGGTCGCACGTCCGGACCGGATCGGACACCATGTTCGTCGCTCCGGTACAGGTCGGTGACGGTGCTTACACCGGTGCCGGCACGGTGCTGCGTTTCGACGTACCGCCGGGGGCACTCGCGGTCTCCGGAGGCAAGCAGCGCAATATTGACGGCTGGGTGCAACGAAATCGGCCCGGTACCGCCGCCGCCGAGGCGGCGTCCGCCGCGAGACCGCATCACAGTTCAGATCTGCACGAAACCGAGAAGCAAGATTTAAAGGATGGCATAGAGCAGTGACCGCGAATTGGATCGACAACCAGAAGAACCTCATGCTTTTTTCTGGTCGCGCGCATCCGGAGCTGGCCGAACAGGTCGCGAAGGAACTCGACGTGCGGGTCACCCCGCAGACTGCCCGTGACTTCGCGAACGGCGAGATCTTCGTCCGTTTCGAGGAGTCGGTCCGCGGCTCCGACGCCTTCGTGCTGCAGAGCCACCCGGCCCCGCTGAACACGTGGGTGATGGAACAGCTGATCATGATCGACGCACTCAAGCGCGGATCGGCCAAGCGCATCACCGCGGTGCTGCCGTTCTACCCGTACGCCCGCCAGGACAAGAAGCACCGCGGCCGTGAGCCCATCTCCGCTCGCCTGATCGCCGACCTCCTCAAGACGGCCGGCGCCGACCGCATCATCACGGTCGACCTCCACACCGACCAGATCCAGGGCTTCTTCGACGGCCCCGTCGACCACATGCACGCCCAGGGTCAGCTCGCCGAGTACATCCGCGGCAATTACGGCACCGACAACATCGCCGTCGTCTCCCCCGACTCCGGTCGCGTCCGGGTCGCCGAGAAATGGGCCGACACCCTCGGTGGCGCGCCGCTGGCGTTCATCCACAAGACGCGCGACCCGCTGGTGCCCAACCAGGTGAAGTCCAACCGCGTGGTCGGTGACGTCGAAGGCCGCACCTGCATCCTCATCGACGACATGATCGACACCGGTGGAACCATCGCCGGCGCCGTGAAGATCCTCAAGGAGGCCGGAGCGGGCGACGTGATCATCGCCGCCACCCACGGTGTCCTGTCCGACCCGGCGGCCGAGCGCCTCGCCGCGTGCGGTGCGCGGGAAGTCATCGTCACCAACACGCTCCCGATCGACGAGTCGAAGAAGTTCCCGACCCTCACGGTGCTGTCCATCGCGCCGCTGCTGGCCCGCACCATCAAGGAAGTTTTCGAGAACGGCTCGGTCACGTCGCTGTTCAACGGCAACGCCTAGGCGCTTCGCGCCTGTGAGTGGTTGACGAGTCCAGGGACTCGTCAACCACTCACAGGCGTAGCCTTGCCGGTGTGTTCACCGGGATCCCCACCGCTGCTCTCGACTTCTACGAGGACCTCGAGGCAGACAACAGCAAGAGTTTCTGGACCGCGCACAAATCCGTCTACGACGACTCGGTGCGCGCACCCATGACCGCACTGCTCGCGGAACTCGAATCGGAGTTCGGCGCGGGCAAGGTGTTTCGCCCCTACCGCGACGTCCGGTTCTCGAAAGACAAGACGCCCTACAAGACCCACCAGGGCGGGTTCGTCGAGACCCGCCCCGGCGTGGGCTTCTACGTGCAGATCGATGCTGCCGGGCTGTTCGTCGCAGGCGGCTTCTACTCGCACACCCCGCTGCAGGTCGGGCGTTTCCGCGACGCCGTCGACGACGACCGCAGGGGCCGCGAACTCGTCCGGCTCGTGAAGAAGGTCCGGTCGTCCGGTTTCGAGATCGGCGGCGACACGCTGAAGACGCGTCCCCGCGGTGTCGCCGAGGACCACCCGCGCCTCGACCTGATGCGGCACAAATCGCTCACCGCCAGCCGGAGCTACCTCTCCCCCGACTGGATCGAAACACCCCGCGCCGCTGACGAAGTACGCACTGCCTGGCGTTCGATGCGTCCGCTCGTCGACTGGCTGACCGCCGTGATCGGCGCCGGAGAATGAAACTTACCGGTCGGGAAAACATGTGTGGCACACAGCGTTTCCTCGGCATTTTCCGGGCGTTGGCATGATCTTCGTCACGCTTGCCCGCAGAACCGCAGGTCGTACTTACGGCGATGTGACTCGCACGCGCGAATTCCCCTACTGTGGCTCGTCGTGATCGACGCGCAGACTCTCTCCGGCCCTATCGATATCGCTGCAATTCGAAACGTCCGGCGTTGGTCGCCGGGAGCGTGCGTATGGTGCGGAGACGACAACGCAGTCGAGATGTTCCGTAACGAACCTCGGTGTGGCACTTGCCGCGAGAAGGAAACGGTCATCGACGAGGCCCGCCGCTTCCTGGGCATGTACGGTCTGCGTCCGCTCGGCGGCACGTTGCAGTCCGACGACGACGAGGAGCGCGAGCACCGGGTCAACGCCCGCGACGCGCGCCGCGACCTCAACGACACGAAACTCTCCGAACTCCCGGACCCGGCCGCCGTGCGCAAGGCGCTCCGCCCCCGGGCTGCCAGCGTGGTGTCGGAGCCGCGCAGCAGCGCCCATTCCGGAACGTCGTCGGCCACCGCGGCGTCTCGCCCGAGCGCGTCCCGCACGTCCGCCACGCCGCCGGTGGCACCGGTACGCACCGACGCCGTCGACGTCGCCGCGCTCGAATCGCGCGTCACCGGCCTGCTCGATCAGCTCTCGACCATCGACGCGCAGATGAATCTGATCGGTGAGCCCGCCGGCCTCGCCGCACGCGCCCGGATCAGCGACCTCGAGAAGCAGCGCGCCACTGTGCTCCGCACCCTCGCGGCACTGGAGAAGGCCCGGATCGCGGCCGGCCGGTAGGCCACACTGCCCGGGCTGCCGCAGGGTGATACCGTCGCCCTTCGTGCAGCCCGCCTCCTCTCCCACCGCGCTGGTCATCGACGCGAAGAAACCGCCGATGGGCCCGATGCTGGTGACGCCCAACGCCCGGATCAACGGGTTTCCCGTTCCGCTTCGGTGGGGTCACAACGTCATTCCGGCGCCTCCCGGTGTGCACCACATCGAGATCGCGGTCCCGTGGATCTGGGAGCAGGGCAAGGCGCAGATCACCGTCGACAACCGGTATCATCCGGCTCCCCCGGTGTATTACGCGTCGCCGTTCAGCAGTTTCAGCAAGGGCGCCATCGACCATCGGCCGGTGAAGAATCCCGGCCTGCTCGGGCTGCTGCTCATTCTCACCCCGGTACTCGTCGTGATCCTCGCCGTAGTGGCGTTCGCCCTTTTCGGCTAGGTACCCGGCACCGCACCATTGACACTTCTTCCGATGTGTCTCACCATCGATACATGACCGCACATGTGTCGAGCGTCTCGTTCGTGCCGAGGTCCGGACCTACGTGGCGCGCCCCGTGGCAGATGTACGCCGCGCTGCGCGACCACGACCCCGTCCATCACGTCGTCCCCGAGGACGCACCCGGGAACGACTACTGGGTGTTGTCCCGGCACACCGACGTCTACGCCGCCGCCCGCGACGCCGAGACGTTCTCGTCCGCCGCCGGCCTCACCACGACGTACGGCGAGCTGGAGAAGATCGGCCTGCAGGACAATCCGCCGCTGGTGATGCTCGACCCGCCCGACCACACCGCGTTCCGCCGTCTCGTGTCGAAGGGATTCACCCCGCGGCAGGTCACGGCCGTCGAGCCGGAGGTCCGGGCGTTCGTGGTGGAGCGCCTCGAACGACTGCGGGAGGCCGGCGAGGGCGATGTCGTGAAGGAGCTGTTCAAGCCGCTGCCGAGCATGGTCGTCGCCCACTACCTCGGCGTCCCAGAGGAGGACCGGGCGCAATTCGACGGCTGGACCGACGCCATCGTCGCGGCCAACGCACTGGGCGACACGCTGCAGGCGACGAGTGCGGTCACCGACCTGATGGGCTACTTCGGCGGACTGATCGAGCGGCGGCGCACGGACCCCGGAGACGACACCGTCTCACATCTCGTCGCGAGCGGGCTGGGGGCCGACGGCGATCTCACCGGCCTGCTCTCTATCCTCGGTTTCGCGTTCACGATGGTCACCGGCGGCAACGACACGACCACCGGAATGCTCGGCGGCGCAGTCCAGTTGCTCACCGAACACCGGGATCAGCGCCGCGATCTGATCGACAACCCCGGGCTGGTCGGCGACGCCGTCGAGGAATTGCTGCGGCTCACGGCCCCCGTCCAGGGCCTCGCCCGCACGGTGACCCGCGACGTCGAGATCGAGGGCACCGTCATCCCCGAGGGCCGGAAGGTGTTCCTGCTGTACGGCTCCGCGAACCGCGACCCGCGCCGGTTCGGACGGGATTCCGAGGAGCTGGACGTGCGCCGCAGACCGACGCAGATCCTCACGTTCAGTCACGGGGCCCACCACTGCCTGGGCGCGGCCGCTGCCCGGATGCAGGCCCGGGTCGCGCTCGAAGAACTGCTGGTCCGCTGCCCCGACTTCACCGTCGACGTCGACGCCGTCGTCTACGCCGAGGGCAACTACGTGCGCCGCCCGACGAGCGTCCCGTTCCGGGTGCGCGAATGAACGCCGACTGGATGCGCGACGAACGCCCCCGCCTCGCCGCCGAGCGAATCCTCGACGTCGCCGCGCAGCTGTACGTCGAGAACGGCATCACCGCTGTCGGGATGGCCGACGTCGCCCGGGCGGCCGGATGTTCCCGCGCCACGCTGTACCGCTACTTCGACGGCAGGCAGGCGTTGCAGCTGGCGTTCGTCCACCGCGAGGCCCGGCGCATCGGCGCGCTGGTCGCGGAGGAGGTGTCCGGGACCGCCGACCCGAAGGACGCGATCGTGGACGCGATGCTGGCGGCGATCCGGCTGGTGCGCGCCGACCCGGCCCTGGCCGCGTGGTTTCAGCTCGGCGACTCGGGCCTGGCCGCGCAGCTCGCGCACTCGTCGGACGTCATCGAGTCGCTGGGCGCCGCCTTCCTCGGGCGGGCGGGGTTCTCCGGAGAGGAGACGTCCCGGAAGGCTCGGTGGCTCGTGCGGATCATCGTCTCCCTGCTCACCGTCCCGGGCATCGACGACACCGACGAACGCACGATGCTCGAGCAGTTCGTCGCCCCCACCCTGGCCGCGCACGACGCCGACGAACGGGACGCTCGTTCGATCTGACGCAACGAGCGTCCCGTTCGCCCGGGCAGGTGAGCGGCAAAGCGTGCGGCGGCACACCGCGCCACTCACGTGGGGGTCAGCCCTGGGGCGTGACCCGCAGCACCTGGTCGGTGGAACCGTTGTCCGTGGTGACGAGCAGAGAGCCGTCGGCGGTCGGGGTGACGGACCGGAGGCGGCCGTGCTGATTCTGCAGACCGAATGTCTGAGCGGTCACCGTCTGCCCGTCCGCGGACAGGCGCAGGAAGATCAGTTGCTGCGACTTGAGTCCGCCCATGACGAGGGCGCCGTCCCACCGACCCCATCCGGTGCCGGTCACGAACGCGCCGCTTCCGGTCGCCAGGGTGCTGCTGCCCGAACTCCACGCCGCGGCAACGGCTCCGGGCACGCGCACCGGGTCCGTCATCGGCACGGTTTCGTCGTAGATGCCGGGAATCCGGTCGGGCTTGTATCCGTAGTTGCCGCCGGCGACCAGGAGGTTTACCTCGTCGTCCCGGGATGTTCCCTGATCGACGGCGTAGACGCGGCCCGTTCCCGGCTGTTGCGCGAGACCCTGCGCGTTCCGGTGTCCCAGGGTGTACACAGGGCTCGCCGGGTCCGGATTTCCGGCGGCGGGCGTGCCGTCGGCGTTGATGTGGAGGGTCTTGCCGCCCAAAGAGTTCGGGTCCTGCGACACGGTCGGCTGCGCCGTGTCGCCGGTGCCGACGAACAGGGTGCCGTCGGCGGCCATCAGGATGCGGCAGCCGCCGTGGCGTCCCTCGTTGACGGGGATCCCGGTCAGGATCGCGTCGCCGCGGGTCAGCGCCGTCCAGCCGGCGTCGACGGTCCACGACTGGATTCGGATGTCGGTGACACCGCCGCCCTGGAAGCCTTGGCAGGTGTACAGGGTGCGGGACTGCGAGAAGTTGCTCGCGAGTGCGATCCCCATCAGCCCGGTCTCGGACTGTGCGTAGAGGTCGGAGAGGTCGGCGGTGACCGGTCCGGTGCTTCCGTCGGCACGCCGAACGAAGAACCCGCCCGACCGCTGGCCCGTGAGAACCGCACCGTCCGGAGCCTGCACCGCATCCCACGGATGGTCGAGCCCGTCGAGGACCGGCGTGACCGTCAGAGCCGGAAGGGTGTCTTCCGTCGGAATTCCCGGGTCGTCGCTGCTCGAGCCGAGACTTCCCGCGTCGAACGGAATGGGCAGCGGCTGAGCGGATGCCTGTGCGGCGGGGAGGCCGATAACGGCCGTGGTGGCGAGAGCAAGGGCAGCGAGCTTCGGTTGACGCACAAGTGCTCCTCGGGTCGTTGACGCGCTACGCGGCAACTATAAGCGCGCCGACGCCCGAAGTTGATCTTGTCGGTCACGTCCGCGCGGCGCACACCAGCGCGAAACGCTCGTCCGGGTCGGTCCAGACACGGTCGATGCCGAATCCCGCCTCCGCCAACTCCAGTCGAATGCCGTCGAGGGTGAACTTGGCGGAGATCTCCGTCCGCAGCTGCTCACCCGCGGCGAACTCGACGTCCAGATCAAGCTCGGCGATGCGAATCGACATCGCACGCTCGGCCTCGAGCCGCATCTCGATCCACTCGTTGCCGGCGTCCCACAGCGCGACGTGCCGGAACTCGTCTACCGGGAAATCCGCGTCGAGTTGCGAGTTGAGTACCTGCAGCACATTGCGGTTGAACTGTGCCGTCACCCCGGCGGCGTCGTCGTATGCCGGGACGAGAACGGCGGGATCGACGACCAGTCCGACACCGAGGAGGAGGTGCTCCCCGGGTTCGAGGACGTCGGCGATCCCGGAGAGGAACTCCGCGCGCTCGGCGGCCACCATGTTTCCGAGGGTGCCCCCGAGGAACGCGATCGTGCGGCGACCGCCGCGCGGAAGGTGGTGCAACGACTCGGTGAAGTCGCTGACGACACCGCGCACGGTGAGGTTCGGGAACTCCGTGCCGATCTGCTCCGCCGCCCCCTCGAGTGCGGACACCGACACGTCCTGCGGCACGTACGTGTGGAGGGTTCCGTGCCGGGTGCCGGCGTCGAGCAGCAGCCGGGTCTTCTCCGAGGACCCCGATCCGAGTTCCACGAGAATCTCCGGCGCCGCGACCGCGGCGATCTCCCCCGAATATCGCCTGAGCAGTTCCCGTTCCGTGCGCGTCGGGAAGTATTCGGGCAACGCGGTGATCTGCTCGAACAGTTCGCTGCCGCGGGCGTCGTAGAAGTATTTGGGCGGCAGCCACTTCGGGTTCGACGTGAGCCCGACGGTGGCGTCCTTACGGAGTGCGGCCTTCAGCTGTTCGGGCTGCAGGTACACCTCGAGGGTCGGTGTGGTGGTCATCGTGCTCCCATCTCGAGCGGGGTGACGATCAGGTGTCCGGGACGTGCGCTGACGAAGTGACGGTCCGGAATCGATTGCCATGCGGGGTCGTCGTCGTAGGGTTCGGACATCACGATGGCCCGTTCGTCGTCGACGAGCACCGACAGCGAGTGATGCCAGGTGGTCGCCCACAGTTCTGTGCCGTTGCCCAGCAGCAGATTCAGTCGCGAGTCCGGGGCGGCAGCGACGACGGACTGGACGAGTCCACACATGGCCTTCTCAGGGTCCTGCTCGCCGAGCGCCCGGCGCAGCAGCAGCCACAGCGCGGCCGAATCGGTCGGCGCCTCGAGTTGCAGCAGCTCGCTCACGGGCAGTTCCGCGGCGAGCCCGGTGAGCGACTCCGGCCAGCCGCGCACCACCCCGTTGTGGCTGAACGCCCAGGTGTCGTCGGAGAACGGTGCGCAGGCCGTGTGCTGCACGGGCATTCCGACCGTCGCCGACCGCGCGGCAGCCACCACGGCGTGGGAGCGGATGTTCGGCAACGTCTCTCGCACGACGGGATCCGACCACAGCGGCGCGGCACTGCGGTAGCGGGAGAATCCGTCCGCACTCCACCACCCGACACCGAACCCGTCGGCGTTGACGGTTCCGCCGCCCCTCATGTCGCGTGGCGCGTAGGACTGGTGCAGCAGCGAGTTCTCGCCGCAACCGACGAGGTCGGCCACTGATCGTTCCGGTCCCAGATAGCCCAGGTGTCGGCACATCTCAGCAGTCGTCTCCCGGAAGGTCCCGGGCACAGCGGAATCCGGAGAAGATCTGCCTGCGGATCGGGTGGTCCCAGTTGCGGAACGTCCCGCGGCACGCCACCGGATCGGTGCCGAACGAACCGCCGCGCAACACGCGGTAGTCGCCGCCGTAGAACACCTCCGAGTATTCGCGGTACGGGAACGCCGCGAAACCGGGATAGGGCTCGAAGGGCGACGACGTCCACTCCCACACGTCGCCGATCAGCTGATGCACGCCGAGCGGGGACGCCCCCGACGGATATCCGCCGACCACCGCGGGTCCGAGGTGGCGCTGCCCGAGGTTGGCCAGCGACGCGTCGGGTTCGCCGTCGCCCCAGGGGAATCGGCGCGAACGGCCACTGAACGGATCCCATCGCGCCGCCTTCTCCCATTCGGCCTCCGTCGGCAGCCTCTTGCCGTCCCAGCGCGCGAACGCCTCGGCTTCGAAGAAGCAGACGTGCACCACCGGTTCCTGGGGATGGATCGGCTCGGTGACCCCGAACCTGCGGCGCCACCACGTTCCGCAGCCGTCGTTCTCCCAGAACTGGGGCGCTTCCAGCCCCGCGTCGAGGCGATGGGCCCATCCCCGCTCGCTCCACAGCTCGGGGCGCGCGTACCCGCCGTCGTCGACGAACTCGAGGTAGCGGGCGTTGGTGACGGGGACGGCGTCGATCACGAACGCCGGAACGTATACCGGATGTGCGGACCTCTCGTTGTCGAGCGCCCACGGATCGTCCGACGTTCCCATCGTGAATTCGCCTGCGGGAACGACCACTTCGTCCTCGGCGATCGCCCCTCCGACACGCGGCGCACTCTCCGCGGTCAACACCGCTGCACCGGAACGTAGTTGGTGGGTGGCGAGCATCGTTTCGGCGTGCTGCTGCTCGTGTTGCGCGATCATGCCGAACGCGAATCCGCCCTCCTCGAGCGGGCGGCCCCGGAACGTGCTGCCGTCGAGGACGTCCCACGCCTTGTCGCGAACGGTACGGAGGTATTCCCTGGCCTCGTCCGGGTTCAACAGCGGAAGGGAGGGCCGGGAGTTCCTGGAATGTTTGAATGCGTCGTACAACTCGTCGATGTCACGGCGGACGGGTTCGCGGCCGCCGACGTCCCGCACGAGCCACAATTCTTCCTGGTTGCCGATGTGCGCGAGATCCCACACGAGTGGGCTCATCAGCGGGGAATGCTGCGTCACGAGGTCTTCCCCGTCGACACAGTCCGTCAATCCGGCGGTGCGCTCCCGCGCCCGGGTCAGCACGGTCTCGATCTTTTCGCGGGTACCCATCAGCGTTCCTCGCTCGGGGCCTGGCCCCGGCAACATCGTTCGGCGGCGGTGTCGAGCAGTCTGACGAATTCGGGGTCGGGCGAGTACGCCGCCGCAAGCGACAGCAGAGCTGTTGCCGCAGCACGCAGTTCGAGGTCGGCCAGGCCGAACTCGGCGGCGTCCCGCCAGCGTTCGGCGGTGGGCAGTGCCGCGGCGAGCGCCTCGGCCATGGCTCCCGGCCCCGACAGCAGTGCGTCGATCGCCGCGATCGGAACCCGCCACTGATCGCCCGGTTGCGCGTCGAGGTAACGCACCTCCAGATGCCCGGCAGCCCGAACCGGTGGGAACAGGGTGGTGAGGTGATAGTCGAGGTCGGCGGACGTCGGGCGGCCGATCACGTCGTCCAGCGCCCCCTCCACCCAGTCCGCGAAAGTTGCGCCTTCGGGCGCCGTCCAGTCCGGTCCGTCGTTGCGGATGCACAGCAACGGCACGTCCAGCACCCACGCCGCGTAGTCCGCGCTGTGCGGGGTTCCGGTGGTCCGCGGCGAATCGAGTTCGAGCCACGTCCGCATCCGCTGCGACGCCCACTGCCCGTCGGGTACCCCGTACAGCCGCGGTGAACACGCGAAGGCCGCGATCAACGCGGGTCCGACCGCATGCAGCAGGTGCCACCGCCTCTCCACCGCAACCGGATCGACTCCGGCATCCACGCTGATCTGGGTCGCGGCGGTATTGCACATCATCAGCTTGCCGAAGGGCCCGATGCCCGTGAATCGGGATTCCATGGCGCAGTACCGCGGTGACTGGAGGAGACGCTGGGCGGGTCTGCGGGTGTCCGCGGCCTCGGAGGACATCTGAATCGACCGCGCCGACAACAGATCGGCGAGTACCGCCTGATCGGCGGCGAGGTAGTCGCACAATTCCCGTGCGGAGTGATAGGGGGCGCTGGAAAGTTCGATCTGTCCGCCAGGTTCGATCGTGACGGCGCTGCCACCGGGAAGGGGCTGGGCAGGAGAAGAGGGATCGATGGTTCTGGGGGTGTGCGGCCCGAGAGCTTCGGCGAGAGCGGCGAGGTCGGGACGCACGTGTTCCGGCAGTTGCGCGGTCAGCCACTCCAATTCCGCGCCGATCAGCTGTGGTGGCCCGAGTTTGAAGCACACACCACCCAGATACGCCTCTGCCGCAGGTCGCGACGTGAGACACGTTGCTTCGACGGACTGAACTGCAGTAGCCATTCGACCCTCCCCTTCGGGCGCCGCCTGAACGTCGTTATCGACATTAGAGCGCCTCGGCCGTCGATGCACGCCCCATCGGCATACTTTTCGAGGAACCTCACGGGTACGTTCGAGTCCAATTACCGCAAAACGGGAGGTATCGGACATGCTCGACCTCGAGCAGGCGCGACGGGACACCCCCGGGTGCCTCGACAAGGTGTTCCTGGACAGCGCGGGCTCCTCGCTTCCTCCGGCCCCGGTCCTGGACGCGGTGTTCGCGCACCTGCGCCGGGAGGCCGACGTCGGCGGCTACGTCGCGGCGGCGGAACGAGCCGATGATCTCGCGGCCGTGAAGTCGTCACTGGGCCGCCTGATCGGGGCGAGCGCCGACAGCATCGCACTGGTGGACAGCGCCACCACCGCCTGGAACGACTTCTTCCACGCCGTCCCGCTCGAGGCCGGCGACCGGGTGCTGATCTCGGAGGTCGAGTACGCCAGCAATGCCATCGCCGTCCTGCAGCGGGCCCGCTCCGTCGGCGCGACGGTCGACGTCATTCCCAGCGACCCCACCGGCCAGATCGACGTCGCCGCCCTCGGGACGCTCCTCGACGACCGGGTCCGTCTCGTGTCCCTCGTGCACGTGCCCACCAACGGCGGCCTGGTCAACCCCGTCCGCGAGGTGACGGAACTGGCGCACGCGCACGGCGCGCTCGTGCTTCTCGACGCGTGCCAGTCCGTCGGCCAGATCGCCCTCGACGTGGGCGAACTGGGCGTCGACGCGCTCTCCGCCACGGGACGCAAATGGCTGCGCGCACCGCGGGGGACCGGCTTCCTGTACGTCCGGCAGGATCTGGCCGCGACGCTCGAACCGGCCGCGCTCGACCTGCACAGCGCGGAGTGGACCGCGGCGGACGCGTACCGCCTGGCGACCGATGCCAGCCGGTTCGAGTTCTGGGAGTGCGACGTGGCCGCCCGCCTCGGGCTCGGGGTGGCGGCCGACTATCTCCTCGCCCTCGGAGTGGACGAGGTCGAGTCGGCAGTAGTGGCCGGGGCCGAGCACCTCCGGACAGGGCTCGCGGCGATCCCCGGCGTCACCGTGCGCGACCTCGGCGCCCGCCGCTGCGGAATCGTCTCGTTCACCGTCGACGGGTTCGATCCCGGCGACGTCCGGAAACTGCTGGCCGCCCGCGACGTCACCGTCACGGCCAGCCTGCGCGGTTCGACGCTGCTCGACATGAGCGCCCGCGGACTGGACGCCGTGGTGCGCGCGTCGCCGCACTACTTCTGCTCCCCCGACGATCTCGACCGGTTCCTCGCCGAGGTCCGGACACTCGCGAAGTAGCGCAGTACGCTGGAATGCACCCGAGATTCAGGACTTCGTGATGACTGACCAGGGGTCACCGGCGCTGCACCGCTTCGCCGCGGAGAAGGTCGTGCAATTACAGACGCGCAAACGCGACGGGTCGTGGGTGGACACCCCGGTCAATATCGCCGTGAAGGGCGATCGGGCGTACTTCCGCACCCCGGGCCGGGCGTCGAAGAACAAACGGCTGCGCAATTTCCCGGACGTCCGGATCCGCCCGTGCACGTGGTCCGGGAAGCCGACGGGCCCGCCGGCGCAGGCGACGGCGCGACTGCTGTCCGGTGAGGAGGCGCGTGCCGCGGGCGCGCTGATCGACAAGAAGTATCCCGTGGTGCAGCGGATCGGGGTTCATCTCGCGCACCGTCTCGCGCGGACGCCGACCCTGCACTACGAGCTGTCCGGCGTCACGGACCTGCCCGAATAGCCGGGCAACAGCCTTCCGGCACCGCGTCCCACTCACCGGGAGATCCACCGAATCTGGTTTTGTAACAGGTTACAGTTTGGGGGTAACCCACGTCACATTCTCCCGTGACCGCCCGAGAGGACTTCCACCCATGGTCGACGCCACACCGATCCGCCCCCGGTCCGCAGCAACGGTCACCGAGTGGGACTACGAGGCCGACGTCGTGGTCGCGGGTTACGGCATCGCCGGGGTGTCCGCCGCCATCGAGGCGGCACGGGCCGGCGCCGACGTCCTGGTCCTCGAGCGCACCAGCGGATGGGGCGGTGCCGCCGCACTCGCCGGCGGCTTCATCTACCTCGGCGGCGGGACGCCGCTGCAGAAGGCGTGCGGGTTCGACGACTCCCCCGAGAACATGAAGACGTTCATGATGGCGGCGCTCGGCCCGGGCGCCGACGAGGAGAAGATCACCGACTACTGCGAGGGCAGCGTCGCGCACTACAACTGGCTCGTCGACTGCGGGGTCCCGTTCAAGGAGAGCTTCTGGGGCGAACCCGGCTGGGAGCCGCCGTTCGACGACGGGCTCATGTACTCCGGCGGCGAGAACGCGGCACCGTTCAACGAGATCGCCACCCCCGCACCGCGCGGGCACGTTCCGCAGATGGACGGCAAGCGGACGGGCGAGAAGGGCGGCGGCTACATGCTGATGAAGCCGCTCGTCGAGACCGCCGAAAAGCTCGGGGTCCGAGCCGAATACGACATGCGCGTCCAGACGCTCGTCACCGACGACACCGGACGCGTCGTCGGGATCGTCGCCAAACAGTACGGCAAGGAGGTGGCCGTGCGGGCGCGTCGCGGCGTCGTCCTCGCCACCGGCAGCTTCGCGTACAACGACAAGATGATCGAGGCCCACGCCCCGCGGCTCATCGGCCGCCCCGGCGCCGCCATCGAGGAGCACGACGGGCGCTCGATCCTCATGGCGCAGGCCCTCGGCGCCGATCTCGCCCACATGGACGCCACCGAGGTCGCGTTCCTCTGCGACCCCCAGTTGGTCGTCCGCGGCATCCTCGTCAACGGCCGGGGGCAGCGCTACGTCCCGGAGGACACCTACTCCGGGCGGATCGGCCAGATGACCCTGTTCCACCAGGACAACCAGGCGTTCCTCGTCATCGACGAGGCGTCGTACGAGGAGGGCGCGGCCGCGACCACGGCAACGCCGTTCCTGCGCGCCCAGCCGAAGTGGGCGGCGGAGACCGTCGAGGAACTCGAATCCGACATGGGCCTGCCCGCCGGCGCACTCCAGTCGACCGTCGAGGTGTACAACAAGCACGCCGTCGAAGGGTCGGACCCGTTGCTGCACAAGAAGTCCGAATGGGTGAAGCCGATCGGCTCGCCCGTCGCCGCCCTCGACCTGCGCGGTTTCACGCTCGGCTTCACCCTCGGCGGCCTGCGGACGACCGTGAACTCCGAGGTCCTGCACGTGTCCGGCGAACCCATTCCCGGCCTGTTCGCGGCGGGACGGTGCACGTCCGGGGTGTGCGCAGGCGGCTACGCCAGCGGTACGTCCCTCGGCGACGGCAGCTTCTACGGCCGCCGCGCCGGCATCAGCGCGGCGAAGCAGAACTGACCGGATCTACCCCTGACCGGACCTACCCGACGCGCCGGACCGTCACACCGGCCGCGAACCGGTACGGCTGGGTGCTCAGGACCGCCCCGAGACTCTTGCGCAGACGCGAGACCTCGGCGCGGACCGCCACTACGTGGTCGCGGTCGCCGAACAACGCTTCGCTGAGCGAGGCGGCGTCGACGCCCGCCGTTCCGGCCGCCGACAGCACCCGCAGGATCTGGGCGTGCCGCGGCGAGAGCGCCCGCGTCCAGTTGACGTCGCCCCGGACCGTCACCTGCGGCGCATCGCCGAGGTCGAGTTCCAGTTCGATGGCCGCGCCGTCGACGCGTCGGCGCACCAGCCAGCCGTCACCGAGCGGTTCGGGCACGCACAGCCCGAGCCCCGGGACGAGCAGCGGTTTGTCGAGGCTCGGCGGCGCGACCCGCTCCGGCGCCGCGATGCCACTCGCCTCCGCGACCCAGCCGTGCTTGTCGACGACCAGCGCCGGACCTCCCGCCGACGCGAGCAGCGGTGCCGCCCGGCCGCGCAGCCTGTCCAGTTGCGCCGTGTGCTCACGCCACAGTGTCGCCTCGGCCAGACGCACCGCGGTGCGGACCAGCGCGACGGTGGTCGGGTGGACGGACATCGCCGACCCGCTGATGTCGACCACGCCGAGGATCTCGCCGGTGCGCGGGTCGTGCACCGGCGACCCGGTGCAGGACCAGCCGTGGTGCGTGGGCGCGTAATGCTCTGCCGAGAACAGTTGCACCGCAGCATCTTCGATCAGAGCTGTGCCGATCGCGTTGGTGCCGACGGCCTGTTCGGCCCAGCGCGCACCCTCCGTGAACCCGAGCGCGTCGGCCGCCTTCTGGACTCCGCGAGAACCCTCCCGCCACAACAGGACACCGTCGGCGTCGGCGATGACGACGATGAAATTCGCGTCCTCCGCGACCTGCGTCAACGTGCTGCGCAACTCCGGGAGCACGGTGCGCAGCGCGGTCCGGGTGCGCCGCGCCTCGATCTCGGAGAAGTCGGCGGGCTCCACGTCGGCGCAGTGGTCCGGGCTCACGCCGCCCGCCTGCAGACGGGACCACGACCGCGCCACCACGCCCCGCGGAAGCGCCGGCGGCCGCTGCCCGGAGAGCACGGCGTCGTGCACCTGGCTGAGCAGCCGCGCATGCCGCGGCAGATCCACACCGGTTGCCACTGCGGTCAGCCGGTCGGCGGTCGGGCGTTCAGCGCTCACACCGCCGAGGCTACCCGCAGCGTTGTGAGCCACACCACTGCCCGCCGCCGGACCGCGGTGGCCGCACCACCCGCCCGAGGGCACCCGATTAGCAGGTCAGCGGCCCATCCGGTAGAGTTCCATAAGTTGTCTCGGCGAGGGTGAACCAGAAGTTCCAATTGGCTGGCTCACCGTGATCGACGCGGCTACGGCTCTGCTCGAGCGTTTCGCTCCTGGCCGTCGCGCGTTCGTCCCTCGTCGACTCGAACCGCCCGCCAGTTACCACCGTGAGTTGTAGGAGCCGTTTCACCATGTCTGACGAAAATCGCCTCGTAGCCGCCGTGCGCACCGAGTTCGGTAAGGGCGCCGCCCGCCGCGCACGCCGCGACGGCCAGGTCCCCGCAGTCCTGTACGGCCACGGTGAGGATCCCCGCCACCTGAACGTGCCCTCCCGCGACTTCGCCGCCATCCTGCGCGCGCACGGCACCAACGCCATCCTGACCCTCGACATCGAGGGCAAGGAGCAGGTCGCGCTCACCAAGTCGGTCGTGGTTCACCCGATCCGCAACTACATCGAGCACGCCGACCTCCTCGTCATCAAGAAGGGCGAGAAGGTCACCGTCGACGTCCCCGTCGTCGTCACCGGTGAGGCCGCTTCCGGCACCCTGGTCGCGCAGGACGCCGCCACCGTCTCCCTCGAAGCGGACGCGCTGCACATCCCCGAGCAGATCGAGGTTTCGGTCGAGGGCCTCGAGGTCGGCACCCAGATCCTGGCCAACCAGCTCGAGCTGCCCAAGGGTTCGACCCTGCAGGCCGACGAGGAACTGCTCATCGTGAACGTCGTCGCGGCCCCGACCGCTGCCGACCTCGAAGAGGAGACCGGCGAAGCCGCGGCCGAGACCGCCGAGGCTCCGGCCGAAGAGGGCTCCGAGAGCTGATCCTCTCGCAACCGCACTGATGTCGGCGGCGCGTCGTCCCGGATTGTCCCGGGGTGACGCGCCGCTGTCGTCTGACACGACCCCCTCACGCACGGAAGGACCCTGTCGGTGAGTGAAGACACCGCCCTGGTGGTGGGTCTGGGCAACCCCGGACCGCAGTACGAGAAGACCCGGCACAACGTCGGCTTCATGGTGGCCGGCGTGCTGTCCGCGCGCATGGGTGGCAAGTTCAGCGCCCACAAGAAGAGCGGCGCCGAGATCGTCCAGGGCCGGCTCGAGGGCCGGCCGACGATCCTCGCCAAACCGCGGTCGTTCATGAACCTGTCCGGTTCCGCCGTCGCCGGGCTGGCCCGCTTCTTCTCCGTCGACCCGGGCAACATTGTCGTCATCCACGACGAACTCGACCTCGACTTCGGGACCATCCGCCTCAAGCAGGGCGGCGGCGAGGGCGGGCACAACGGGCTGCGGTCCATCTCGCAGTCGCTCGGCACCAAGGACTATCTGCGCACCCGCGTCGGGATCGGCCGTCCCCCCGGGCGGATGGATCCGGCGTCGTACGTGCTCAAGCCGTTCTCGTCGGTGGAACGCAAGGAACTCGACCTCGTCTGCGAGGAATCGGCGGACGCCGTCGAACTGGTCCTGCGCGTGGGGCTCGAGGCCGCGCAGAACCGCCTGCATTAGCGCTTCGCGCCCGTGAGTGGTTAACGAGTCCAGAGACTCCTCAACCACGCACGGGCGCGGAGCGCCTACCCCACCAGGTTCGCGGACGTGGCGCGGCGGAGTTTGCCCGAGGACGTCTTGGGGATGCTGCCGGGCCCGAGGACGGCGACGGTGCGGGGTCGCACACCGACCTCGGAGAACACCGCGTGCACGACCTCGTGCTCGATGCGCTTGACCGTTTCGGGGTCCTGGTAGTCGTTGGTCTCGACCGCGACGGCGAAGCTTTCCCGCTTCTGCCCGGCGTCGAGGCGCACGGCCACCGCATTGCCGGGGCGCACTCCGGCGACGGTGCCCGCGGCCCGCTCGATGTCGGTCGGGTAGATGTTGCGGCCGCCCATGATGATGACATCCTTGACGCGACCGCACACGACGACGAGGCCCTCTTCGGTGAAGTAGCCGACGTCGCCGGTGTTCAGCCAGCCGTCCGCGTCCTGTGCGGGCTTGTGCCCGTCGAGGGTGATGTATCCGGGGGTGACCGCCTTGCCGCGGACCTCGATGATGCCGACACCGCGGGTCGGGAGCAGTTCCCCCTCGTTGTCGACGACGCGTCCCTCGAGGTTCGGCACCATCTTTCCGAGGGTGGCGAGGGCGCGCGCGTTCGGCTTGTGCGACGGGACGGCACGCTGCATCGCCTCGAGCAGGTCCGGGTCGACGTGGTCGACGACCTGCCCCTGGTCCGGGTCGGGGATGGAGACGGCGAGGGTGGTCTCCGCCATTCCGTAGACGGGGGCGAGTGCGGACGGGTTCAGCCCGAACCGGGCGCCTGCCTCGGCGAGCGCGTTCATGGTTTCGGGGTCCACGGGTTCGGCGCCGTTCCACATGTACCGGACGGTGCTGAGGTCGACTGCGCCGTCCTCCGCCTGCTTGAGGCGGCGGGCCAGCAGGGAGTACGCGAAATTGGGGGCGGCCGTGACGGTGCCCTTGTACTTGCCCATCAGTTCCGCCCACAGCAGCGGCGTGCGGAGGAAGTCCATCGGGGTGATGCTCACGACCTCCGCGCCGACCTGCATGGGCACGCTGAGGAATCCGACCATCCCCATGTCGTGGAACAGCGGCAGCCAGCTGATCATCACGTCGTCCTCGATGGAGAACTTGATGCGGTCGATCATGGCGTAGGCGTTGGTGTAGAAGTTCTCGTGCGTGATCTGCACGGCCTTGGGCGAACCGGTGGACCCCGACGTGAGTTGCTGCAGGGCGATGTCGCTCTCGAACGTCTCGACCGGGTCGATGGGTGTGCCCTCGTTCAGCTCGGCCACCGTCACGACGGTGATGCCGCGTTCCTCCAGGAGCGGCTTGGCGGCGTCGAACGGCGCACCGAGGATGACGGCCTTCGCCTCGATCATGGTGATGACGGTTTCGGTGTCCTTCGCCCACACGGCCAGATCGGTCCGCGGGGTCGGCTGGTGCAGCATGGTGACGGACGCGCCGCGCATCCAGGCGCCCTGGCAGGAGGGTGCGATGTCGACGGGCTGACCGGCGAGGATGCCGATGGCGTCGCCGTGGCCGATGCCCGCGTCGGCCAGAGCGCCCGCCATGCGGCGCGCCGCCTTGTGGATCTCACCCCACGGCTGTCGTAGAGGCGCGTCGGGCTCACCCGTGTTGAGACCACGGGTGCTGCTCGCCGCGGTCGCGTACATCTCGTCGGTGAACTTGCTCACTGTCTTCCTCCTGCACATACGGGTGTCCGAACGCAGAAACGGTGAACTCCGGAGCGCCCCGACGACTCACTGATTAATACGTGACCGGCCGTCGATCGTTACTCGTCCCTGGCTGTGCGCCCGTGGATGTGACTGTGCTGCGAGTTCGTCTTCGGCACCCGAGTAACCTGGTATGCGGCCACACGGCCTTCCCGCACGCATCCCGTCCCCCGAGAGGTTCTTCGTTGACTACCCCGTCCGACTCGGCCGACACCATTCCAGCCGAGGCGGCGCCTGCCGCCGCGTCCGGCTCATCGGACGCGAAATCCGAGGCATCCGCCTCACCGGAGGGGAAATCCGAGAAGGGTGTCCGGGCCGAGGCGTCGCGTCGCCGCACGTTCGCCGTGATCTCGCATCCCGACGCCGGTAAGTCGACGCTGACGGAGGCGCTCGCGCTGCACGCGAAGGTCATTTCCGAGGCGGGCGCCGTCCACGGCAAGGCGGGCCGCAAGTCGACGGTGTCCGACTGGATGGAGATGGAGAAGGCCCGCGGCATCTCGGTCAGCTCCACCGCCCTGCAGTTCAACTACCGCTCCACCGAGGCGTCGGCGGACGAGCCCGTCGACAACGTGATCAATCTGGTGGACACGCCCGGCCACTCCGACTTCTCCGAGGACACATACCGCGTCCTGACCGCAGTCGACGCCGCCGTCATGCTGATCGACGCCGCGAAGGGTCTCGAACCGCAGACACTGAAGCTGTTCCAGGTGTGCCGTCATCGCGGAATTCCGGTGATCACCGTCATCAACAAGTGGGACCGGCCGGGCCAGACGCCGCTGGAGCTTCTCGACGAGATCCAGGAACGCATCGGGCTCACCCCCACCCCCCTGTACTGGCCCGTCGGGATCGCCGGCGATTTCCGGGGACTGCTCCGGCGCGGCGAGGACGGTGCCCCGCGGGAGTACATCCGGTTCACGCGCACCGCCGGCGGCGCGAAGATCGCCCCCGAAGAGGTCATGGACGCCGACGCCGCCCTCGCGAAGGAGGGCTCCGAGTGGGAGACCGCCGCGGAGGAGAGCGAACTGCTGTCGGCCACCGGTCAGGACCACGACCAGGAACTCTTCCTCGGCGGCCAGACGTCGCCCGTGATCTTCGCGTCGGCGATGCTCAACTTCGGTGTCCGCCAGATCCTCGACACGCTCGTCGAGCTGGCACCGCCGCCGCGCGCGCGGGACGACGTCGACGGCACCCCCCGCGACGTCGCCGACCCGTTCAGCGCGGTCGTCTTCAAGGTCCAGGCCGGCATGGACACCGCGCACCGCGACCGGCTGGCGTTCATGCGCATCGTGTCGGGCGTCTTCGAGCGCGGCATGGTGGTCACCCACGCCCAGACCGGTAAGCCGTTCACGACGAAGTACGCGCAGACCGTGTTCGGCCGTGAGCGTTCGACCGTCGAATCGGCGTACCCCGGCGACGTGGTGGGACTCGTCAACGCCACCGCACTCGCCCCCGGTCACACCCTGTTCTTCGAGAAGAAGGTGGAGTTCCCGCCGATCCCGTCGTTCGCGCCGGAGCACTTCTCCATCCTGCGGGCCGAGAGCGCGGGCAAGTACAAGCAGTTCCGGCGGGCCGTGGATCAGCTCGATTCCGAGGGTGTCGTGCAGATCCTCCGCAACGACCTCCGCGGCGACGCCTCCCCCGTCATGGCGGCCGTCGGCCCCATGCAGTTCGAGGTGGTCGCGGCGCGGATGAAGGCCGAGTTCAACGTCGAGGCCCGGATGGAACCGCTGGGCTACGCGTTGGCGCGGCGCACCGACGCCGAGTCGGCCGACGAACTGAACCGTCAGCGCGGTGTCGAGGTGTTCACCCGCTCGGACGGGGTGATGCTGGCCCTCGTCAGCGACAAGTGGCGGTTGCAGTACATCCAGAAGGAACTGCCCGACCTCACGCTCGAACCCCTCGTCGCCGCCGCCGACTAGTGCCGACGCGCTTCGATCATCGGCGGGTCCCGCGGCCCGCCGATGATCGAAGAGGCTACTGCGCCAGCACCTTCCGCCCCGCTGCCAGAATCTGCTCCAATGTGTACCGGTGCTCGGCACTGGCGTCGACGAGCGGCGCCCGCACCGAACCGGCGTCGAGGCCGGTGAACGTCACGCCCGCCTTCACCAGCGCGACCGCGTATCCGGGGGTGGTGTCGCGGAGCCGGACCAGCGGATGGAAGAACTCGCGGTTGAGCGAGTCGACCAGTTCGGTGTCGTCCTCCTCGAGCGCCCGGTAGTAGGCGAGCGACACGTCCGGGGCGAACGCGAACGTCGCCGACGAGTAGAGGGTGACGCCGATGCTCCGGTAGGCCTGCTGCGAGACCTCGGCCGTCGGGAGGCCGTTGAAGAACTGAAACTCTTTGTCGCCGAGAGAATCACGCAGCGTGCGCACGATTCGCGACGTCAGGTCGAGATCGCCGACGCCGTCCTTGAACCCGACGACCTTCGGCAGTCGCGCGACCGCGAGAGCGCTCTGCTCGGTGAACTGGCCGTTCGCGCGGTGATACACGATGACCGGGAGGTCACTCGATTCCGACACCTGCCTCACGTACTCCACGAGGCCGTCGGCAGGCGCTCCGACGAGGTAGGGCGGCAGGAGCAGGATGCCGTCGGCTCCGGCGTCCGCGGCGGCGGCCACGAACTCTTTCGCGACGGGCAGCGCTCCTCCGGCGCCGGCGAAGACGGGGACCCGGCCGCCGGTTGCCGTGACCACCGTTTCCACGACGGTCCGGAACTCGGCCGCGGACAGTGCGTGGAATTCGCCGGTGCCGCACGCGGCGAACACTCCGCCCGGTCCGGCCGCGACACCGGTTTCGATGTGCTGTTCCAGCGCGGGCAGATCGACGTCGCCGTTGTCGTCGAACGGGGTGACAGGGAAGAAGAGAACTCCGTCAAGCATGGTCTTGCTCCTTGATCGATGTGGTCGGATGTCCGTCGGGGAGGGCGGGGTCGCCGCTAGTCGACGAGTCGTTCACCGGTGACGGTGGAGAACAGGTGGGTGCGCTCGGCGGCGTACGACAGCGTGATCACCTCTCCGCGCTTCGGCGGGATACGACCGTCGGCGCGAACGACGATGGGCTGCCTTCGCCCGTGAATGTCCGCCTGGCCGTACACGTATGCGTCGGCGCCGAGTTCCTCGACGACATCGATGGTGACGTCGAGCCCGCTGCCCGTGGTGATCGCGAGATCCTCGGGACGCACACCGAGCGTGACCGAGTGCTCCCCGATCCCGGCAATCGCGGCCCGCGGAACGGGGACCACGGAGCCGCCGAAGCTGACACCGCCGTCGACGAGGGGAAGTTCGAGCAGGTTCATCGCGGGCGAGCCGATGAACCCGGCGACGAACACATTGTTCGGGTGCTCGTACATGCGGCGCGGAGTGTCGCACTGCTGGAGAACTCCGTCTTTCAGGACGGCGACGCGGTCACCCATCGTCATGGCCTCGACCTGATCGTGCGTCACGTAGACGGTGGTGGTGGCGAGCCTGCGCTGCAGCGCCGAGATCTGCGCACGGGTCTGCACGCGGAGCTTGGCATCGAGGTTGGACAGCGGTTCGTCCATCAGGAACACCTGCGGCTTGCGAACGATGGCGCGCCCCATGGCCACTCGCTGCCGCTGACCACCGGAGAGGGCCTTGGGCTTGCGGTCGAGGAACTTGGTGAGGTCGAGGATCCTGGCGGCGTCCTGGACGCGTCGCTTGATCTCCGCCTTGTCCTCGCCGGCGATCCGGAGGCCGAAGCCCATGTTCTCCCCCACCGTCATGTGGGGGTAGAGGGCGTAGTTCTGGAAGACCATGGCGATGTCACGGTCCTTCGGCTGGAACTCGGTGACGTCGTTGCCGCCGATGGCGATCGTGCCCTTGTCCACGTCCTCGAGTCCCGCGAGCATGCGCAGGGACGTCGACTTCCCGCAGCCGGACGGTCCGACCAGGACGAGGAATTCGCCGTCGTCGATGTGGAGGTCCAGGTGGTCGACCGCGGCCTTGTCGCCGCCGGGGAACAGCTTGGTGACGCCGTGGAATGCGACTGTTGCCATGATGGTGGGAGGTCCCTTCACCGGCAGGAACGTGCCGGACGATCCGGGTGGGAGTGTGAAGTAAGCGGCCGATCTCCATATGTTGTTCACATACGTGAATCTGCGCCAAGGTAGTGACTTCGTTTCGAAGTATGTACTACCGTGATGTGCATTACAAGACTTACTCCCAGAGAGGTACGAGAAGACATGACCGACATCGCCTCGCGTCTACTGATCACCGGCGCCGCAGGAAACATGGGCAAGATGCTGCGGCCGCTACTCCGCAAGCCCGGCCGCACCCTCCGCCTGTTCGACATCGCCGACATCACCGACATCGACCCCGGACACGAGGAGTACGTACAGGGTTCGGTCACCGACCGCGCCGCCGTGGCCGCCGCGGTCGACGGCGTCGACGCCGTGCTCCACCTGGGCGGACTCAGCACCGAGGACTCGTGGGAGAACATTCTGTCCGTCAACGTCGACGGCACCCAGGCGGTGTTCGAGGCCGCCGTCGCGCACGGCGTGACGCGCGTGATCGCAGCGTCGAGCAACCACGCCGTGGGCTTCTGGACGCACGCGGAGGCCGGCGGTGACCCGCTGCCCGGCGACGTTCCGCCGCGCCCGGACGGGTTCTACGGCTGGAGCAAGGCAGCGGTCGAGGCACTGGGCCGGCTGTACCACGACCGTTTCGGCATCGACGTCGTCAACCTGCGCATCGGCTCGAGCTTCGACCGGCCGCCCAACTACCGCGGGCTCGCGTCCTGGATGTCGCCGGCCGACACCGCTCGCCTGATCGAGGCCGCTTTGTCCGACTCCGCCAAGGGATTCCACACCGTGTGGGGCATCTCGCGGAACACCCGCAGCTGGTGGTCCGCAGCGGAGGGCGCCGCCATCGGCTACGAACCACAGGACGACGCGGAGGTGTTCGCGGACGAGTTCCTCGCCGACCACGAATGGTCCTTCGACGACCCGATCCTCCAGCGGGTCGGCGGAGCATTCTGCGACCACCCGCTCGGGCAGCGGATGCGGTGACGTCCCGAGGTGGGCGCCGTGGGCGCCCACCTCGAATGCGTCAGACCGAGAAGTCGCGGATGATTCGGCCCAGCGCATCGAGCTGCACCGCGTTGACCAACCCGAGGTGATAGAGGTGCAGCTCGTTGGCTCCGGCCGCGACCGTGGCCGCGACGTGGCCGCTCACGTCGTCGAGATTCTTCGGCGGCAGCACCGACACGTAGGCCCCGACGTCTGCGGCATCACCGACGATCGCCCGGGTTTGTTTGGTGACGGCGACGGTCTCCGCAGTTCCCGGCCAGGCCGAGACGAGCACGGCATCGACGTCTCCCGCAGCGGCGGACGTCAATGCAGGCGAAGGCCCGGTCTTCCAGGGGTTCGGATGGCCGTGCAGCGTGACGCGGGCCGACGGAATCTCGGCCCGCACGGCGCCGAGCACCGCACCCCGGAGGGCGTCGGCCTCCGCATGGCGCACGGACAGCACGGCCTCGGCCTCCGCCTCGTCGAGGACGTCGGTGATCACGGCGTCCGGAGCGAGCATGCTCCGGGTCAGCGCATCCACGCCGGCACGCAGCTTGGCCGCCAGCTTGTCCGGATCGACGCCCCGATCCGCCCACAGCTCCCGTTCCCGTTCGGTGCAGCTGATCGACATCAATGTGTCGCCGATACCCGGATAGGCACCATCGGTCTTCTCGTGCGGGCCGACGTGCGCGATACCCAGTTGTCCGCACGCCTCGATCGACACACCGTGCAGGGCGACGCCGCGCACCGCCTCCGCCGCGAGCGTGCGGGCGTACCGGACGATGTCCGGGTGCCCGGGCGCGAGCGCGTAGGGGTAGCGGTCCCCGAAGCAGTTGACGACGGTGGCGTCCGGATGCGCATGCCCGAGAACAGTGCTGTGGGACAGCACGATCCACGCATTCACCTCGATGCCTGCGTCGATCAGGATTCGAGCCGCATCCGCGAACGCATCCTCGGATCCGGCCCAGGTCGCCGCCCTGGCCGTGACCGTGTGACCGTCCCACGCAGCGGGCCGGATCGGGCGGTACAGCGCGGCGTGATGGGCGTCGACCACCTTGTGCGCCGGATGCAGCGGCGTCGCGGCGCGGGTCGAGTGATAGCTGGCGGCGAGCGAGATCTCGGCGACCCCGAGGGCGCGCGCACGGTCGACGAAGTGCGGATCGCCGAGCACGTCCCACGGATAGGCGTGCGCGACGATGCGATCGACGGTTCTTTCGGACATGTGAAACCCCTCGAAAATTTGGCAACAGAATTCGGTAGACAAGACGGAGTTCACACATGGGAACACACCCTTCACCCCACTGTCCACGATCGACCCCCGCCGACCGACACAGCGACGCCGTTCGCAACGTCCTCGGTGTGGACGACGAACAGGCGGCGGTCACGCCCGACGTGCGGCACGGCAGGTCGTGGAACCGAGAGGGCGTCGCCGGTCGCGAACTCACCTGGACGGCCGGTGACGACGGTCCGGACACCGCGGCCTGGCTCCTGCGGCCCTACCGGCCGGCCGAGTCCGCGGCGCGTCCCGCGGTCCTGCTGATGCACGCCCACGACGGCGTCAAGTTCTACGGCAAGGAGAAGGTGGCCGACGGCCCCGACGGAGTCCCGCCGGGCGTCGCCGAACTCCGGACACGGGGGTACGACGGCCTGGCCGTCGCAACAGGGCTGGTGCAGGCGGGTTTCGTCGTACTCGTGCACGACGTCTTCCCCTGGGGCAGCAGGCGCGTGCCCTGGCCGGAACTGCCGGACCGCGCCAGGTCGGCAGGTTTCACCGCATACCCACCCGGGCCCGACACCCCCGATGTTCGCCGGTGCCGATACGAGGCGGCGGCCCGTGAGCACGAGAACGGCCTCGCCAAGGCTGCGACCCTGACCGGCACCTCGCTCGCCGCCCGGATCGCCGCCGAGGACCTGCGGGCGCTGAACGTTCTCCTCGCGACCGACGGCGTCGACCCGAACAGGGTGGCCGCGGCGGGATTCTCGGGCGGCGGGGCTCGCGTCGCGCACCTGCTGGCGTGTTCGACGCGCCTGCGAGCAGGGGTGATCACCGCGATGATGAGCACTTTTGCCGATGTCGCGGACGGCAGGGCAGACGATACGACGTGGCTGATGATCACGCCGGGCCTGCCGGCGGTGTGTGACTGGCCGGAGGTCGCCGCATGCGCTGCGCCGCGGCCGCTGCTGGTCCAGTTCGCGCGGGACGATTCGCACTTCGGCCTGCAGGGGATGCGGGACTCCGAGAGCCTGCTGCGGCGCGCGTACGACGGGTCCGGGGCGCTGACCACGCAGTGGTTCGCAGGCGGACACCGGTTTTCGGCCGAAATGCAGGTCGAGGCCGCCGACTGGCTCCTCCGCACCGTCTAACCGATCACGCTTGACAGGACCTTGTGACTGCCGTCATAGTGAGTTCGACAATTCACATAGAGAACGTGAGTTCACATACATGAACGACACGGACGCGCCGCCACCGGAGCCCCCGAGCACACCGGGCTCTCCGGGAAGGCCGGAGGCCGTAGTCGTTCCCATCACCTTCCCCGCTGACGAGCCACCTCCGTGATCTCGCGACAGCAGCAGTAGCCACAATCCCCTGACCCGCCGGCGCGACCGGCACCGAACTTCGGAGCGTGCACCATGGTCACCACCACCTCCCACAGGCCAGGAGGGCAGTCCGCGGCCGCGCCGCCGGCCTCTCCCGGTCGCATTCGCCGCAGACCGGCCTGGCGCAGGGCTGCAGCGCCCTACATCCTGATCGCGCCGGTCGTCATCCTGCTGGCCGTCTTCATCTTCTACCCGGTCGGCAGCGTCTTCTACTACAGCCTGCAGTACTACAACCCGACGACGCCGTGGGACAACGGTTTCGCCGGTCTCGACAACTTCCGGCTGATGTTCGCCGACTCCCTCTTCTGGACGAGCCTGGTCACGACCGCGAAATGGGTGGGATTTCAGGTCGTGTTCCAGCTGATCCTCGGCCTCGGGCTGGCCCTGCTGGTCAACGAGGTGTTCCGGGGCCGCGGCCTGGCACGCGCCCTGGTGTTCTCCCCCTGGGCGGTCTCCGGCGTCCTCACCACCGGCATCTGGCTGCTGATCTACAACCCGTCCACGGGCCTGTTCAAACTTCTCGGAAACATGGGCATCGGAGACGGCACCGCCGCGCCCATCGCCGACCCGGACACCGCGTTCTGGGCGACGGGCGTCGCGGAACTGTGGCGCGGTGTTCCGTTCTTCGCCATTCTCATCCTGGCCGAACTGCAGAGCGCCCCCAAGGACCTGTACGAGGCGGCCAACGTGGACGGCGCCAACCGCTGGCAGCGGTTCCGCTTCGTCACCCTCCCGCACCTGAAGGCCGTCATCATCTTGTCGACTCTGCTGCGCGGTGTGTGGGAGTTCAACAACGTCGATCTGCTCTACACCCTCACGGCGGGCGGCCCCGCCGACGTCACCACGACGCTCCCGCTGTACGTCTCACAGCTCGCGACCACCGCCCAGGACTTCGGATACGGCTCGGCACTCACCACGGTCGCATTCGTGATCCTGCTGTTCTGCTCGATCCTCTACTTGCGCCTGAGCAAGTTCAACAGTGAGAAGGTCTGACCGTCGTGACCACCACCACCGATCGCCCCACCGTTGCGCTGCCCGAGCCGGACACCACCGGGAAGCTGCGGGTGCGCACGAAGAAGCCGCGCCTGTTCAGCGTCGGACTGCCGCTCGCCCTGTACCTGCTTTTCACACTGGTGCCGTTCTACTGGATGATCGTGTTCGCGTTCCGGCCCGCCGGATCGAACTCGATGCTCCCCTGGCCCCTCACGTTCGAGCACTTCGACACCGTGTGGAACACCCTCGGCTTCAGCTTCTTCTTCAAGAACAGCCTCATCGTCGCCGCATTGTCGCTCGTCCTGACCACCTTCGCCGCGCTCGCCACCGGATACGCGTTGGCCCGCTTCAAGTTCCGCGCGAAGATCCCGTTGGTGATGGCACTGCTCTGCAGCCAGTTCGTGCCCGGCGCCATGCTGCTCATCCCGCTGTTCCAGGTGTTCCGTGAGATGAACCTCGTCAACAACCTGACGGGACTCATCGTCGCCGACACCGTGTTCCAGCTTCCGCTGGCCGCCATGCTCATGGCAGGTTTCATCGCGCAGATCCCGGTGGAACTCGAGGAAGCCGCGATGGTCGACGGCTGCTCACGCCTGCGCGCATTCCGCATCATCATGCTGCCGCTGCTGCGGCCCGGCCTGATCGCCGTCGGATCGTTCGCCTTCATCGGCAGCTGGAACAATTTCCTGTTCGGCCTGATGTTCATCAGCAGCCAGGACAAGTTCACGCTGCCGGTCGGCCTCAGCTACACCATCGGCTCCTACAACGTCGACTTCGGAGTTCTCGCCGCCGGCGGTCTCATCGCCGCCGTGCCGGTGGTCGCCGTCTTCGCCGTCATCCAGAAGTACCTCGTCCAGGGCCTGAGCGCCGGCGCCGTCAAGGGCTGATCATGACTTTCGAAAAGAGGATCCACATGAACCGGCGAACGCTCCTGCGCTCCACCCTGGTCGGGGCGGCGGCCACGCTCGTGCTCGCCTCCTGCAGTTCCGAGACGTCACTGCCCGACGGCGCCCTCGGCGATCCGAACAACGCCCAGCTCACGTTCTGGGACAACAACGCCGGACCGGACCGCACTCCGCTGTACGAGGAGCTCATCCGCCGGTTCGAGGCCGCCAACCCCGGCATCGACATCCAATACGTGGGCCTTCCGTCGGACAGCGCCCAGCAGAAGTACCAGACCGCGCTCGCCGGCGGCTCGGCACCGGACCTCGGCATCGTGTCCACCGCCTATCTCGCACCGCTCGTCGCCCAGGACGCCGTCATCTCACTCGACGACTTCATGGCGGCGTCACCGCAGCGCGACGAGTACGACGCCGGAATTCTCGAGTCGGCACGCGAATCCGGCGGCGGCGAGCATCTGTTCGGTCTCCCGTACACCAGCAACAACGCCACCCTCTGGTATCGCGCCGACTGGTTCGCCGAGGCCGGGATCGAGCCGCCGGACACCTACGACGAATTCTTCGAGGCCGCGAAGGATCTGACCGACAAGGACGACGGCCGTTACGGATTCACCATTCGCGGCGGCGCCGGATCGATCTACCCACTGCTGCAGTACATGTTCGCCAGCACCGGAATCGAGAGCTTCTTCGAGGACGGCGAGTCGACGCTGAACCGTCCCGAGATGGTCGACGCCATCGAACGCTTCGCCGCGCTCTACGACGTCGCCACCCCGACCGCCGACGTCAACAACGGCTTCCCGCAGATGGTCGCGAGCTTCGGCGGCGGATCCGTGGCGATGATGCAGCACAACCTCGGCTCGCTGAGCAACCACGAGAAGGCGCTCGGCGACAAGGCCGGCGCCGTGGCCCTGCCGCGGAACGAGGACGGAAAGCGCACTGTCATGACCGACCCGTTCCCGTCCTACACCGTGTTCAAGAGCAGCAAGCACCAGGCCGCAGCGTGGAAGTTCCTCGAGTTCATGACGTCTCAGGAATCGCAGGCGTACTGGAACGAGCGGGTCGGGCAGATCCCGGTCAACAAGGCCGCCCGCTCCGCCCCGGAATTCGCGAGCATGCCGTCGGTGCAGGCCGCGCTCGCGGCACTGGACGACCCGAAAACCGTGCTGGTGACGCCGCCGGACTACCTGCCGGACTTCGGCAAGATCGTTCAGGTGCAGATGCTCGGCCAGTGGCAGAAAGTGCTCATCGGGCAGCTCAGCGCGCAGGACTTCGCCGACGACTTCGCCGAGAAACTCGACCGCTCCATGGCCAAGTACGTCGCCCGCCAGGGTAAATAAGACTTTTCGAAGAGGAAGCGAATCATCATGTCCAGCGTGATCACAGAAGTCGCCGTGCAGGTTTTCAAGACTGAGGCACGGACCTCGGTCGACTCGTACGGTCATCGCCATCCCGGCCCGTCCGTGCCGACGACCGGGGCGCTGCTGCGGATCACCGACTCCGACGGCGTCAGCGGGTACGTCCTGGGCAAGCCGAACTACCTTCGGCAGGACCAGGTGGAGCAGCATTTCCGGCCCGTCCTGATCGGCTCCGACCCGCTGGCGCGGGAAGCTGCGGACAAGAAGTGGGCGATCCGGCAGCGGACGCGGGCGGTCGAACTTCCCGAACACACGTGCAGTTATCTGGACCAGGCGCTGTGGGACCTCGCGGGCAACAAGTTCGACACACCCGTGTGGAAACTGCTCGGCGGCGCGCGCACCGAGGTCAAGGCGTATGCCAGCACGATGTGCGGGGACGACATCGACGGCGGCCTCGCCACGCCGGAGGATTACGCGAACTTCGCCGTCGAGCTGAAAAAGCGTGGCTACCAGGGCATCAAACTGCACACCTGGATGCCTCCGCTTCCGGGTGCCCCCAGCCTGAGCCGGGACATCGACGCGTGCGCCGCGGTCCGCGACGCCGTCGGCGAGGACTTTTCGCTGATGCTCGACGGGTACCACTGGTACTCACGCACCGACGCCCTGAGGCTCGGGCGCGAACTGGACCGGCTGAAGTTCGATTGGTTCGAGGAGCCGATGGACGAGTTCTCCCTGCGCTCGTACAAGTGGCTCGCGGACCAGATCGACACCCCGGTGATCGGCCCCGAGACGACGCCGGGCAGGCACCGGTCCCGTGCCGACTGGATCGCGAACGACGCGTGCGACATCCTGCGCGTCGGGGCCATGAACGGCGGTGGCATCACCCCGGCCCTGAAGACGATGCACATGGCCGAGGGCTTCGGCCTCGAGTGCGAGATCCACGGCAACGGCGCCCCCAACCTCGCGCTCGTCGGCGCCGCCAACAACGTCCAGTGGTACGAGCGCGGTCTTCTGCACCCGCACGTCGACTACGACTGGGTGCCGCCGCACCTGAAGTCCATCGTCGACCCCGTCGATGAGAACGGCATGGTGGCGATGCCACAGCGACCGGGTCTCGGCGAGGACATCGATCTCGAGTACATCGCGGCCAACCTCGTCGCGGAGTACTGAGTGCGACCCCTCGCCGGCACCGGGCACGGGTCAGTAGGTGATATCGCGTTCAGAATGAGAGATAGTGTCTTCATGGTGACAGAAGACACGCGTGGGGCGGCCCCGGAATCCCAACCGGTCAAATCCGCCGAACGCACCATCCACATCCTCGAGACGCTCGCCGCGTCGCCGACCCGCATGAGCCTCGGCGAGCTGCAGGAAGCGTGCAAATATCCGCGCTCGAGTCTGCACGCGCTCCTGCGCACGCTCAAGGATCTGCGGTGGATCGAGGCGGACGAGTCGGGTTCCCGCTACGGCATCGGCACCCACGCGCTGCTCACCGGCACGTCGTATCTCGACAAGGATTCGGTCGTGTCGAGAGCGGCGGCGGTGCTCGAGGCGCTCCGGTCGGAAGTCAGCCACACCGTGCACTTCGCGCGGCGCGACGAGGAAAGCGTCATCTACCTCGCCAGTCGCGGATCGAAGGTCGAGGTTCGGCGGATGCACCGAGTCGGCCGCAAACTGCCGTGCCACGTCACCGCACTCGGGCAGGCTCTTCTCGCCGAACTCACCACCGGCGAGGTCCGGGAGTTGCTTCCCGCGAAACTCGAGCGGTTCACCGACAACACCATCGTCGACCTCGACGACCTCGTCACCGAACTCGGCGAGGTCCGCAACCGGGGGTGGGCCCTCGAACGGGAGCAGGGCACGGTCGGCGTGGTGTGCATCGCCACGGTGGTGCCCTACCGGATCCCCGCCACCGACGCCCTCAGTGTGTCCATGCCCGCCGAGGTCGCGTCGTACCCAGGTGAGCTGGAGCGGATCGCCGGTGTGCTGACGAGGCACGCGTCCGCATGGGCCCGGGAATTGCGGACGGAGGGGGTCCGCTGACGCGGCGGTACCGAGAGTCCGGGCGGCGACGGGGCCGTGTCGTGAGCCGTCGAGGTGCGCGGCCCGCCGGACGCTGCTGGTAGCTTTCAGATCGAATCGAGCACACTGACGGGCTTTGCGCGGTACCCGTTTGGCCACGAGCAGGAAGCGAAACGATGGAGAACGGCATTTCCACGAACGGATCGGGCAGCAACGGCTCCGCGGGGAGCCCGGCGACGGGGTCCCCTTTCGCCGAACCGGGCACGGGCGGACTGACCGGCAGCAGCAACGGCAACGGCAAGTCCACGACCAGCTCCGCCGAGACGTTCACCTTCCCGCTGCCGACGCGCAGCTCCGGTTCGCACAGCACCGAGGAAC
Organism: Rhodococcus sp. USK10; assembly: GCF_019378875.1. Lineage (NCBI taxonomy): Bacteria > Bacillati > Actinomycetota > Actinomycetes > Mycobacteriales > Nocardiaceae > Rhodococcus > Rhodococcus sp. USK10. The sequence goes on along the minus strand of NZ_CP076048.1, from coordinate 6,923,640 downwards.
CGGCCGCGGCCTCCGACACGACGGCGCCGCCCGAATCTCGTGGACGCACCGTCATGCGACGCAACGCGATGGGAGTGGCAGCCGTGCGAGTCGCGGGCCGTCTTGCACACACCGAACTGCTCGAGGAGCACCTCGCGTCGGCGAGCAGCCACTCCGCCGACCCGACCGTGGACGCCGACGAACTGCTGGCGCTGCTCGGCGAGTACCTCGTCGCGGCCGGGTTCGAACGCCCCGAGATCCACGCGAAGCTGAACGGCCAGTCGATCGTCGTCGACTTGCGTTCGCCCTCGACCGCGCGCTGACCCCTGCCGCCGGGTGCGGTCAGGGCCACAGCACCTCACGGATCCACCGGTCCGCCTCCCGGCGGTAGAGCCGGCGCACGTGCCTGCGTCCGGCGTCCGCCTGCCAGAACTCGACGCTGTCGGGGACGATGCACCATGCCCGCCAGGTCTCCGACACGAAGTCGGGGTCGGCCTCGATGCGGGCCACCGCCGCCGCGACCGTGCGTTCGTATTCGGCGGGATCGTCCAGCACCTCGCTCTGCCTGCTGGCGGCCGCCACGGCCCGCGCGGTGACCGACCGTTCGCGGAAGTCGCGTGCCGACAGTGCCGGCTCCCCCTCGACCACGGTGCCGCGCACCCGCACCTGCCTGCCCTGTTCGCGCCAGTAGAACGACAGTGCCGCAACGGGATTCGCGGCCAGGTCGCGACCCTTCGGCGAGCGAGTGTCACCCGAGAACCAGAAGCCCTGCTCCGTGACGTCCTTGAGGAGCAGGAAACGCGCGTCCGGATTCCCGTCGGCGTCGACCGTCGCCAACGCAGCGGCGTGCGGTTCCGGAACACCGGCTTCCGCGGCCTGCTCGATCCAGTCGAGGAACAGCGCGGTCGGTGAAACCGGCAGCGTGTCGGCGGGCGCAGGTGTCGCGCCGCCGAGCGCCGGCAGGGCGCGGATCCAGGCGCGGGTGTCCGGAAACGACGAGCGGTCGGGTGCAGTCAGCATGTTCGGCATGAGCCGACACTAGCCGCGGCCGGATCGTTCAGTCGGACACGGCCGGATCGGCAGGCCCCACCAGCATCCAGCGATGACCGAACGGATCGATGAGGGTGGCGTTGCGGTGTCCGTGGCCCTCCGAGATCCAGCGTTCGACGGTGCCGCCGGCGTCGCGGGCACCCACCAGCACGGCATCGGGGTCGTCGACGGACAACATCAGGCTCACGGACGTCGAACCGGACTCCGGCGCGGTCAGACCCATCTCGGGGAATTCCTCCGCGAGATAGATCATGCCGGTCGGCAACCGCAGTTCCGCATGACCGACCCGGCCGTCGTCCATGACGATCGGCTCACCCACCACCCGGGCGCCGAACACCTTGGAATACCACTCGATCGCCTCGACACCGCGCCGCACCGTCAGGTACGGCAGCGCGCCGGGAACGGGGACTTCCGGCAACGTCGTCACCTCCCAGTGTCCGTGATGCGTCGAGTCCCAGTCTGCCCCCTCAGGCGGACGCCGGAGGTTGCAACATCGCCCACTTGTTGGAAGTGAGCCGGAAACTCGGGAAATCGGACAGCGCCGCAACCGATTCCCAGGTGCGTTCGTACCCGGTGTGCGTGATCCGCCAGTTGCCGTCGGCGCACCGAAGGTAACGATCGTGGTAGTAGGCAGACCCGCGCAGCAGCATGCCGTCCTCGGGAATCAGCGTGGTGTCCGCGAGGAACCACACGCCGACCGCGGTGTCACCGGTGACGGTGATTTCGGGTTGGCCGCACTGATGCTCGGTGATGACGTGTGTCCCGAGGGTGTTCTCGAGGAAGGACACGAACGAGTCACGGGAATCGAACGTGAGGTATTCGCTGTACGTCGCGGTGACGTCCGGGACCATCGTGTCGGCGAACTCCACCCACGACTTCGTGTCGAGTGCACGTGAGTAACGGTGCTTGAGCTGCTCGATCTGTTTGATCGCTTCGAGATCCATGACCCCCGCCTCCTGTGCAGCGACATGCAAACCCTGGACTGCAGATTAGTCCGAGAATCTGCAGGTTCGCGTTGGATTCCCCCGTTTTCCCCGGATCATGCATATTCAGACCGTGATCCGGGACACGAAAAGGTTACGAAATGACTGCATGGCCTGCGCTCCAGCACACACTCCACACTACCTTAGGCAACCCTCACCTGACAGTAGTGCGGCCTGGCGGGCGTTCCCGGAACTGCGATGCCCGAATCTCTCTGCCGCACAGGATTTTCAGTGATCATTGTCGTATCGGGTCGCACGGGACGAGCCGACCACACCGAACGTCGGACACGATTGCTGTGACCCTGCCTCTACAGATACCTCGGCCCGCGCTACCGTGACGCCGAGAGGTCACACGAGAGGGGACTCCATGGATCCGGCCCGTATACCGGTGATCGTCGGTGTCGGCGACGTCCGCTCCGGCCGCGCAGGCGAACCGGCGGGCCCACGGGAACCGCTCGACCTGATCACCGACGCCGCGCGCGCCGCACTCGCCGACAGCGGATCCCCCGCCCTCGGTTCCCGGATCGACGCGATCCACGCGGTGAAGACCGTCAGCTGGTCGTACGACGACCTCCCCGGACTGCTGGCCGCCCGGTTGACGCTGCCGTCACCGCGGTCGAGCACGTCCCCGATCGGCGGACACTGGCCCGCGGCACTCCTCGACCGCATCGGCGCGGGCCGGTCGTCGGCGGCGCTCCTCGTCGGCGGCGAATCGCAGGCGACCATGACGGCGCTCCGGAAGTCGGGCACCGATCCGGCGTCGCTGGGCTGGGAGGCGGCGCCGGGCGGCCCACCCCCGTTCGCCCCGGCGGATCTCGGGAGCCCCGCGATGCAGCGCGCCGGGCTGATCGTGCCGACCCGGGTGTACCCGTTGTTCGAGAACCGCGTGGCGCACGAATCCGGCCGAGGACCGCACGGTGTACCTGTGGGGCGGCGCAGGTGCCACCGATCCCGTGGACGTACTGAGCCGCAACGGTTTCGGCACCTCGGCGGCGATGACGGACGCGGTGTAGCGGGCGCTGTCGCGGGCCTCGGTCGACACTGCGGCACTGGACATCGTCGACGCCTACAGCTGCTTCCCGGTGGTGCCGAAGCTCCTGACCCGCACGCTCGGCCGCGGGGACCTCGTGCCGAGCGTGACGGGCGGCCACTCCTTCTTCGGCGGCCCCCTCGACAGCTACACGCTGCACTCGATCGCCGAGGTCACCCGCAGGCTCCGGGAGGACGGGGGAACAGCCCTAATTCACGGCAACGGCGGATATCTGACGTACCAGCACGTCGTGTTGCTGGCCGGCGCCCCGCATCCGGGCGGATACGTCGGCGATCCGGAGCCGGCACACCTCACTGCGCAGGCGCCGGAACTCGTCGCCGGATACGAAGGCCGAGCCGACATCGTCACCTCCACGGTGGAATACGGCCGCGACGGCGCCCCGGCGACCGGGTTCGTCGTCGCGCACACCCCCGACGGCCGGCGTCTCGCCGGACACACCGGCGCCGCGGTGGCGGCCGCACTGTCCGCCTTCGCGCAGACCCCGGCGCGGTCGGCGATCGGGCGGTCCGTGCACGTCACCGACCGCGACGGCGTCCTGTCCCTGCGATTCTGACGGAGCTGGTCCAGGTCGGCTAATCCAGCTCGGCGGCCAGCTCCATCCACTGTTCCTCGGTGGCTTCCTTGTCCGCGACGACCTGCTTGAGCTCGGCGTCGAGCTTCTGCAGCTTGTCCGGATCGGTGGCGGCCTCCGCCAGCTTCTCGTGCAGCGTCCGTTCCCGGTCGTCCAGCTTCGCGACGGCACGCTCGAGCCGCGACAATTCCTTGCGCGCGGCGCGTTCGGCGGCCCCGTCCCGCGCCTGCTTGGGCGCGGACGCACCGGTCGCGGTCGATGCCACCGACGGTGCGCCGGTGTCGACCATCTTCGCCCGCCGACGCAGGTAGTCCTCGATGCCGCCGGGCAGGTTGGTCAGCTTGCCGTCGCCGAACAACGCCCAGGTGGTGTCACAGATGCGTTCGATCAGGTACCGGTCGTGGCTGATCACGACCATCGTGCCCGCCCAGCCGTCGAGGATGTCCTCGAGTTGCTGCAGGGTGTCGATGTCGAGGTCGTTGGTCGGCTCGTCGAGCAGCAGGACGTTCGGCTCCGACATCAGCACCCGCGTGAGCTGCAGTCGGCGACGCTCGCCACCGGACAGGTCACCGACCGGTGTGCGTTGCCGGGCGGGCGTGAAGCCCAGCCGTTCGGCGAGCTGCCCGGCCGACACCTCCTTGTCGCCCAACGTGATCCGCTCGGCGACGTCCTTGACGGCCTCGAGCACCCGCATGTTCGTCGGCAGGTCGTCGAGTTCCTGACGGAGCCAGCCGATGTGCACCGTCTGCCCCTGGATGCGCTTGCCGGACGCCGGCGAGATCTCCCCGGCGAGCGTGCGCAGGAGCGTCGTCTTGCCGGAGCCGTTGACGCCGACCAGACCGACACGCTCACCCGGCGCCAGCCGCCACGTGAGGTCGTCGACGAGAACCCGGCCGTCCGGCGTCTCCAGGCGCGCGTCCTCCAGTTCGATGACGACCTTGCCGAGCCTGCGCTGCGCGAACGATGCCAGCGCCACGTTGTCGCGGGGCGGCGGGACATCCGCGATCAACGCCTCGGCGGCCTCGATCCGGTACTTGGGTTTGGACGTGCGGGCAGGTGCGCCGCGCCGCAGCCAGGCCAGTTCCTTGCGGGCGAGGTTGCGGCGGCGTTCCTCGGAGGCGTCGGCCTGCCGGGAGCGTTCCGCCCGGGCGAAGATCCAGTCGTTGTATCCGCCCTCGTAGCTTTCGACCCTGCCGCCCACCACTTCCCACGTGCGGTTGGCGACGGTGTCGAGGAACCACCGGTCGTGGGTCACGACCACCAGCGCGCTGCGACGGGTGACGAGATGTTCCGCCAGCCACTGCACACCCTCGACGTCGAGGTGGTTGGTCGGCTCGTCGAGCACCAGCAGGTCGAGATCCTGGACGAGCGCGGCCGCCAGCGCGACGCGTCGCCGCTCACCACCGGACAGTCCGTCGACCGACACCTCCAGACCGAGGTTGTCGATGCCGATGCCTGCCAGGATCGACCGGATGCGGGCGTCGCCCGCCCACTCGTGGTCGGCGACCCCGAGCGGTCCGAGCACCACGTCGCCGACGCTCGAGCCGGGCGGCAGGACGCCTCGCTGGGTCACGACCGCCATCCGGAGGCCGCCGACCCGGCTGACACGCCCCGAATCGGGAGCCTCCACCCCGGCGAGCACCTCGAGCATGGTGGTCTTGCCACCGCCGTTGAGGCCGACGACGCCGATGCGTTCGCCTTCCTGCACTCCGAGGGATACCGAATCGAGCAGCGGCTTGATGCCGAAGGACTTCGATACCTGCTCGAGATTGATCAGATTCGCCATCAGTGCGATCCCTCCGCCGCGTCGTTGATTATTCGGGCGCCCGGTACGGGTCCGCTGGCGACTCGCACCGTGCGACACACCCCCGCACCTGCGAGTTCTGCGCTGACCCGGACCGCGGCATCCGCTTCAGCACATAGAAAGGCACAGGTCGGGCCGGACCCGGAGACGATCCCGGCCAGGGCGCCCGCCGCGACCCCGGCACGCAGCGTCCGCCGCAGTCCCGGATTCAGCGACAGCGCGGCCGACTGCAGGTCGTTGCCCAGCAACGGGGCCAGCGTGGCGGCGTCGCCCGTCGTGAGGGCGTGCATCAGGTCTTCGGGTCCGCCGAGTCGCGGCGGATTCCCGTCGGCACGCAGCCGGTCCAGTTCCCGGAACACGGTCGGGGTGCTCAGGCCGCCCTTCGCGAGCGCGAGCACCCAGTGGAACGTGCTGCGGGAGAGCACCGGCAGCAGTCGCTCGCCGCGCCCGGTCCCGACCGCGGTGCCGCCGTGGAGGGAGAACGGCACGTCGCTGCCCAGTTTCGCGGCGAACCCGTCGAGTTCCTCCCGCGACAGGTCGAGTTGCCACAGCGCGTTCAGACCGACCAGCGTCGCGGCGGCGTCGGCGCTGCCGCCGGCCATTCCGCCTGCCACCGGGATGCCCTTGTCGATGGCAATCTCCACGTCGGGGCGCCGCCCCGCTTCGGCGGCGAGCATCTCGGCGGCCTGCCACACGAGGTTGCCGCTGTCGGTGGGCACGACGCGGGCGTCCTCGCCACGGACCTTCACCGACAGCGTCTCCGCCGGGACCACGGACACCGTGTCGCCGAGCGAGAGCGCCTGGAACACCGTCTTCAGTTCGTGATAGCCGTCGTCCCGCAGGTCCCCGACGGCCAGATGCAGATTGACCTTGGACGGGGCCCTGACGACGACGGGGCGAGGAACGACGGAAAGCACAAGGGTAGAGCTTAGGCGCTCCCGGTACGGGTGCGGAAATGCGCACCATCACGCACTTTGCCGCTCACCTGCGTCACAGGTGCGGGCCGAGCCGGGTGGTGAGGCTGCCGCCGCGGGCGAGGGGCAGACGCGTCCGCGCGGACCGGATGTCACCTGCGACTTCGGCCGGCCGGTCGTCCGGGTACCGCAGTTCGCTGGTGACGGCCGCCGGACCGTCCAGCACGTCGTGCGAGACGGTGCCGACGCCGAGTTCCAACTGGTGCCGGAGCAGCGGCAGGTCGCCGAGATCGGCGTTGGTGACCCCGACCCAGCGTCCCGCGCTCTCCCCCGCCCGCCCGATTTGTACCCGCTCACGCAGCAGAAACGTCGCCGACTCCATGAGAGACACCGTCGTCTCGACGCGATGCTCCGCGCCGCCCGCGATCACCGTGGGTTCCAGTGCGCAGTCGAGCACGGCGTCGTCCCCGACTTCCACCGACCACTGCGCGGTGGACAGCACCCGACCGCGGCCGGGCAGCGCCAGCGACGCCGCGACACTGCGCAGCGTCAGCCGGGCCCCCGGCAGCACCCGGACGGTGATGTCCCAGTGGTCGCCGCCGAGCGGGGTCGCGGCGGTGCCGATCACGTGGACCGTGTCGCGGCCGGTGATCCGGGCCGCCAGTCCCCCGACCGCGGAGATCCGCGGACTGCGATCGGGGGACGCGAGAATCGTCAGTTCGGTGCGCACTAGGGATGCACGGCGGCGAGCGTGCGTACCTGCTCCCGCACCCATGCCAGTGCCGGTCCGGACGACGGGTCCTCCGTCAACGAGATCAGCGCGGTGGGCCTGCCCTCGCGAACCTGCTCGGCGTCGCGGCGCATCACCCCGAGATCGGCTCCGACCATCGGAGCGAGGTCGGTCTTGTTGATCACGAGCAGATCCGAGAACGTCACACCGGGACCGCCCTTGCGGGGAACCTTGTCACCGCCGGCGACGTCGACGACGAAGATCTGCACGTCGATCAGGCCCGAGGAGAACGTCGCGGTGAGATTGTCGCCGCCCGACTCCACCAGGATCAGGTCGAGCGGCGGGTTGGCCGCGATCAGGTCGTCGATGGCGTCGAGGTTGGCGGTGATGTCGTCGCGGATCGCCGTGTGGGGGCAGCCACCGGTCTGCACGGCGGCGATGCGTTCGTCCGGCAGCACGGCGTGGCGGCGCAGGAAGTCCGCGTCCTCGGTGGTGTAGATGTCGTTGGTCAGCACGGCCAGCGACATCTCCTCGCGCAGTTGCCTGCAGAGCGCGGCGACGAGCGCCGTCTTGCCCGACCCGACCGGGCCGCCGATCCCGATGCGGACCGGTTCCCCCGCCACCCGGACCCGCCGCGGACGGTCGTGGTGGTGGTCGTGCGGTTCACCGTCGATGAAATGTGGTGGCATGGTTGATTTCTCCTTACTGGGTGCAGCGGCTGTCACGACACTGGGTACAACGCTGTCACGACACGAACAGGGGGCGGTCCCGCAGAACGTGCCGTTCGGCGACGACGTCCAGGAACGGGTCGGACACGCTCGCGAGTCCGGTCACGCATCGGTCGGCGATGTCGTCGCACAGGTCGGCCAGCGCGAACGTGCACGCGGCGACCTGCGCGGGATCGAGAGCGAGCAGGCGCTGCGCGGCGGTCGCGGACCCGGTCATGGTGGTGTACACGAAGACCAGCGCCGCCTCCCGCGGTCCGACCCCGGTGACGGCTCCGACCACCCCCGACACCACCGGCAGGTGCGGGCGCGGCCCGAGCGGCGACCAGTCGTGCCCGGGCCACGTGGTGCGGGCCAGCCGCAGCAGGCCCCGTCCCTGCGCCCGCGAAGACGACCGCGCCGCTGGGGACGGGGTGCGCGCGTCCATCTCGGCGTCGGCGCGTTCGGCGGTGAGCCCGCCCGCGCACACCGCCGCGGTAACCGATCCCCCGACAAGCCCGGCGGTCCGGATCCGTCGCCGCAGGAACGCTTCCGTCGTGGCGACGTCGCGGACGACACCGCCGGCGACAGCCTCCTCGATGCCGCCCGAATGCACATGACCGCCCGTGGGCAGCCTCGAGTCGGCGAGCGACATCAGGTGAGCGAGGCGCATCAGAACAGGAAATAGCGCTGGGCCATCGGCAGTTCCGCCGCCGGTTGCTCTTCCCACACCTCGCCGTCGATGCGGACGGTGAACGTGTCGGGGTCCACCTCGATCCGCGGCTGCGCGTCGTTGCGCGGCATGTCGGCCTTGCCCCGCGACCGCACGTTGGCGACCGGCACGAGTCGCCGGTTCAGGTCCAGCCGATCCGCGAGTCCGTCCTCGAGGGCGTGCGGTGCGACGAAGTGCACGGACGTGGCGGCCGCGGCCTTGGGGGCCGCCCCGAACATCGGGCGCGGAAGCACCGGTTGCGGGGTCGGTATGGACGCGTTGGCATCACCCATCGCGGCCCACGCGATCATCCCGCCCTTGATCACCGCGTGCGGCCGGACCCCGAAGAACGCCGGATCCCACAGCACCAGGTCGGCGAGTTTGCCGACCTCGACCGACCCGATCTCGTCCTCCAGCCCGTGCGCGACGGCGGGGCAGATCGTGTACTTCGCGACGTAGCGCTGGACGCGCTGGTTGTCGGCGCCGGCGTCGCCGGGCAGGAAACCCCGCCGGCGCTTCATCACGTGCGCCGTCTGCCAGGTGCGCAGCACGACCTCGCCGATCCGTCCCATCGCCTGCGAATCGCTGCCGATCATGGAGATGGCGCCGAGGTCGTGCAGCAGGTCCTCCGCCGCGATGGTGGACGGCCGGATGCGGCTCTCCGCGAACGCCAGGTCCTCCGGGATCTTCGGGCTCAGGTGATGGCACACCATGAGCATGTCGAGATGCTCGTCGAGGGTGTTCACGGTGTGCGGCCGGGTCGGATTGGTCGAACTCGGCAGCACGTTCGCGTGCGCGGCCACCGTGATGATGTCCGGTGCGTGACCGCCGCCGGCGCCCTCCGTGTGATAGGCGTGGATCGCACGTCCGGCGATCGCCGCGATCGTGTCCTCGACGAATCCCGCCTCGTTCAACGTGTCCGAGTGCAGCGCCACCTGCACCCCCGCGGCGTCCGCGACGGTGAGGCACGCGTCGATGGCCGCCGGAGTCGAACCCCAGTCCTCGTGCAGCTTGAATCCGGAGACGCCGCCGCGCAACTGCTCCCACATCGACTCGGAGCTGACCGTGTTGCCCTTGCCGAGCAGGGCGATGTTCATCGGCCAGCCGTCGAGTGCCTCCAGCATCCGGGCGGTGTGCCAGGAACCGGGGGTGACGGTGGTGGCCTTGCTTCCCTCGGCGGGGCCCGTGCCGCCGCCGATCATCGTCGTGATGCCGCCGCCCAGCGCCTCGTCCATGATCTGCGGGCAGATGAAGTGCACGTGGCAGTCGATACCGCCTGCGGTGAGGATCTTGCCGTTCCCGGCGATGATCTCGGTGGACGGGCCCACCACGAGATCGGGGTGCACACCCGACATCGTGTCGGGGTTGCCCGCCTTGCCGAGCGCGACGATGCGTCCGTCCCGAATGCCGACGTCCGCCTTGATGATTCCCCAGTAGTCGACGACCACCACGCCGGTGATCACCGTGTCGGGTGCGCCCTCGGCGCGAGTCGCGCGACCCTGACCCATGGACTCGCGCAACACTTTTCCGCCACCGAACACCGCTTCGTCGCCGGCCAGCCCCGGACCGCCGCTGCGGTCCTCGGTGATCTCGATCAGAAGGTCGGTGTCGGCGAGCCGGATGCGGTCGCCGATGGTGGGACCGAACAGCTCCGCATACCGTGCTCGGCTGAGATCGGTCATGACGCGTCCAGCTTTCCGGGAGGAGTGAGGCTCAGCCCGTGCACTTCCCGGGTTCCGCGCAGCGGCACGAGCGAAACCGTCTGCGCGATACCCGGTTCGAAACGCACCGCGGTGCCCGCGGGAATGTCCAGCCGCAGCCCGTGGGCGGCGGAACGGTCGAACCGCAGGGCGTGATTGGCCTGCGGAAAATGAACGTGACTGCCGACCTGCACCGGCCGGTCACCGGTGTTGACCACCTCGAGTTCCGTGCGGGGAGAACCCTCGTTGAGCTCGATCACATCCTCGGCGCAGAAGACTTCACCTGGAATCACGGTCACTCCTACGCAATCGGATCGTGGACGGTGACGAGCTTCGTGCCGTCCGGGAACGTGGCCTCCACCTGCACGTCGTGCAGCATCTCCGGGACACCCTCCATCACGTCGGCGCGGGTGAGCACCTCCCGGCCGGACACCATCAGCTCCGCCACCGACCGGCCGTCGCGGGCCCCCTCGAGGATGTGATCCGTGATGAGGGCCACGGCCTCCGGGTGGTTCAACACGAGTCCGCGTTGCCGGCGTCTGCGCGCGAGTTCCGCGGCGTAGCTCAGGAGCAGACGCTCCTGCTCGTGGGGCGACAAGCGCATGTGTCCTCCTGCGGTCGGTGCGTCGCAATACTGCCACGAACTGCACCCTGCCACCGCCCACGCCCGGAACGGCTGCCGTTCTCACCGCGGAAACACGCGTGACACGAACCCGTCACAGCGCCGTCCTAGCGTCTCCCCATGACCGACTCCCCCGCCGCCCGACCGCGACGGGTGGTCGCATCAATAGCCGGCGGGGATGCCGAACACCCTGATCGCGTCGCGGTACATGCCGAGTTGCTGGTCCTTGGTCAGGGGCATGAATTCGGCGATCAGCTGACCCGCACTGGTGACCGCGCTCATCGCCCCGACCACCGGCAGTCCGGCGACGTTGAAATCGACCGTTGCCCTGCGGATGTGGTTGGCCGACGTCACGATGATCGCGCCACCCGCACCGAGCGAGCGGGCGAGCGGAACCGAGTTGAGCGCGTTGCCCACCGTCGATCCGGCACGATGCTCGGGGTGGATGCGCTGCGCAGGCACACCGTGCGCCTGCAACCAACCCTGCATCGCGGCCGCCTCCGTGACGCCGTTCTGCGGGTTGCCGCCCGTGACGATGATCGGCGACATCGGCGAGACCCACGACTGCACCATCGCGGCCTGCAGGCGGTTGACCAATTCCGGACGCATCGTGCCGTCGGGGAGCAGACCGAACCCGAGGACGATGATCGCGGTGGACGGACCCTGGATTGCCGGGAGCGGGTTCGGGGGCGTGAACGAGGCAATTCTGATCGCGTTCAGCATCCCGTCGACGCCGGCGCGCATACCGCCGTCCGCCGCGCCCAGCCGGGCGAGCGCGGCCTCACGAGTGATCAGATCGCCGGCGGCGTCGGCGTAGATGGCCTGCAACGCCAGCGCGTTCGTGTCGCCGGGATCGCCGGCGACGGCGCCGCCGATGTCCGCGAGGGCACCGCGGGTGTCCCCCGCGGCGAATCTGCCCTGCGCGCTGTTGAAGAGGTCGGCCGCCGAGGCTGACGCCGTCGCGGTGGTCGAGACCGCCAGCGCCAGGCAGAAAGCGGTGGTCATGACTGCGGCGAGCAGCGCCCTGACCGCCGAAGAGATGGGTCGAGCACGGAAGTGCGTCACGCTGAGACCTTTCCGTCGGATTTTCACGAAGTACATATGCGATGGTCCGTGGAGCGTCGGCGCCAGTGTAGTGACACTCGTGGGGCTGGTGGGAAAATCGTTACTTACCGTTACCTCCTGCCGATAGAGGACAGAAGATGTCCTCTATCGATGGCATCCTGAGGTGCATGCGGGAAACTTCGGCACGACTCCTCCGGCTGCTCTCCCTGCTCCAGACCCGAAAGGACTGGTCCGGGTCAGAACTCGCCGACCGGCTCGGCATCACCGCGCGCACCGTCCGGCGCGATGTGGAGAAACTCCGCGACCTCGGCTACCCGGTCGACGCGACGGTCGGGGTCGGCGGCGGGTACCAACTCGGCGCCGGCGTGGAAATGCCGCCCCTGCTGCTCGACGACGAGGAAGTACTCGCCGTCGCGCTCGGCCTCCAGTCCGGCGCGACCGGATCCGTCGTCGGCATCGGCGAGGCGTCGATGCGAGCACTCACCAAACTCCGGCAGGTGATGCCGTCCCGCCTGCGGCACCGTCTCGAGGCACTGCAGGTCGACGTCGTCCACCGTGAGCCCGCCAAGAGCGCCGTCGACGCCCAGGTCCTGTCGGCCGTCGCATCGGTGTGCCACAACCACGAACGACTCCGGTTCGACTATCGCGCGCACGACGGCACCGAGAGCCGCCGCGAAGTGGAACCGTACCGGCTCGTGCGCTCCGGACTGCGCTGGTATCTCGTCGCCTGGGACCTCGCCCGCGCCGACTGGCGGTCGTTCCGGGTGGACCGCCTGACACCCAAGATCCCGACAGGACCGCGGTTCGCACCCCGTGAACTGCCGCCCGGCGGCGCCGCCGAGTTCGTCGCACGCGGAATCAACCGGGCCGTCACCCGGATCCGCGCACGGGTGCTGCTGCACGCGTCGATCGACGACATGGCGGTCCTCGTGCACGAAGACTGGGGAACTCTCGAAGAAATGCCCGACGGACAGTGCGCGGTGGCGCTCGGCGGCGACTCCGTGCCGTCGATAGCCAACTGGCTCAGCGCATTCGGCGTCGACTTCACCGTCCTCGACCCCCCTGAGCTGCGCGAAGAGTGCCGACGGGTGGGTGAGCGTCACCGCCTCTTCGCCGACCGCTACGGTAACGCCTGACCGAGACGCCGTTCAGCCGTCACCGCGGACCGAAAAGCCCGTGGAACCGAACGGTCCTGCGCGGCGTCCAACCAGGTGACGACAACGAAAGGTCGGGGTAGTCGGGGATGCAGCACACGATTGTCGAGGAGGGGCGCCCGCGGGCGCCTGCGGGGGCGGGACCAATCGGGAAGGTGCTCGTCGGGGGCCATCTGGCACTCGGGGGCGCCACCGTCGTGATCATGGCGTTCTCGTTGGCGTTCGTGTGCACACTGGACAACGGAACGCAGCCGTGGACGTGGCCGGGCAGGTATTCGGCGGCCTGGTTCGTCGCCGCCGCCATCTTCTCCACCACGCTGTGGGCGCTCTTCGTGACGGGAGTGGTGATCTTCTCGTCGCGGCCCCGGCGGGCGCTCGGAACGGCCACGTTCTTCGTCGCCGCGGCCCTCGGAGCCGCTGCGGTGATCGGACTGTTCGGGCCGTCGGAGAGTTCGGCGCTGCAACTCTGGCTGGTCTGCGCCATGAATCTCGGGTACCAGGCCGCGCACCTCAGATCGGCGTAGCAGAGCCGCAGCGTGTGAAGACGAAACAAGGCCCCACTCCGTGACGAGTGGGGCCTTGCTCGAACGTCATGTCCCGGCGAACCGGGAAGTCATGGCCGTTCTCAGATCAGGGTGACGCCGGTGGCCTGCGGGCCCTTGTTGCCCTGGCCGATCTCGAACGAAACACGCTGATTCTCCTCGAGCGTGCGGAAGCCGCCGCTCTGGATCTCCGAGTAATGGACGAACACGTCAGCGCTGCCGTCCTCGGGGGCGATGAAGCCGAACCCCTTCTCGGAGTTGAACCACTTCACGATGCCCTCTGCCATGTAAATCTCCTCTAACACAGTAACTTCTTCAGGTAACCGGCTCGGTTACCAGGGTCATTGACACGACCGTCTACGACAATTCCTGTGGAGGACGTCCAAACGCTCGCAACCATCGATTTGCGAGCGTGGGAAACACAAACACAAAACTTACGACCTCCAATAGTGAACCACACATCCGGTCGGTTGTCTCCCCCAGGGTGCGGTTCCCGCCCGTGAGTACTTGTTAACCGCCCGCGGTTAACAAGTACTCACGGGCGGGTGGCGGCGAGACGCACGAAGGCCGCGGCGTCGAGGGTCTCCCCGCGGGCGGACGGTGGGATGCCGGCCTCGAGCAGTCGTCGCTCGGCCTCGGCGGGTGATCCCGCCCAGCCACCGAGTGCGGCTCGTAAAGTCTTGCGTCGCTGAGCGAAAGCCGCATCGACGACGGCGAACACGCGGCGGCGGTGCTCGTCGTCGACGGGCCACGGCGGTTCGGCGTACCGGTCGATGCGGACGAGACCCGACTCGACCTTCGGGACGGGCCAGAACACCGCCCGGCCGACGGCACCGGCGCGGCGGACGGCACCGAAGAAGTTGGCCTTCACACTCGGCACGCCGTAGATCTTGCTGCCCGGGGACGCCGCCAGGCGGTCGGCGACCTCGGCCTGCACCATCACCAGCGCGGTCCGCAGGCTGGGCAGTTCGGAGAACAGGTGCAGCAGCACGGGCACCGCCACGTTGTACGGCAGATTCGCGACGAGCGCGGTGGGTTCGCCGGGGATCTCGGACGGCGCGACCCGCATCGCGTCCGCGCCGACAACGGTCAGCCGGTCGGCGAGTTCCGGGGCACGGTCGGCGACCGTGACCGGGAGCCGGGCGGCGAGGTTGGGGTCGATCTCGACGGCGATCACCTTGTCGACGACGTCGAGCAGCGCCAGCGTCAGCGAACCGAGCCCGGGGCCGACCTCGAGGACCGTGTCGTCGCGGCCCACTCCAGCCGTCGCGACGATGCGCCGGACCGTGTTGGCGTCGTGCACGAAGTTCTGCCCCAACTGCTTGGTGGGGCGCACGCCGAATTCCTCGGCTAACGCACGCACTTCGGCGGGGCCGAGCAGTGCGGCCTGACCTCGAGCGGCGGGGGGTACTTCGGCGTCGGACACCAACCGAACTTTAACGCACGCCGAGCCTGCCCGAGCACGTCGGCCACGCTCCCCAGCCCTGTGTCCTCTGCGTCTGCGATGCGATGGCGATCTGCTCCTCGCGGGACGCGAGGTCGGCGCGTGGCGCGTACTTGAGACCGCCCTGACGCTCCCACGTGTTCTGGTCGAACTGGACGCCGCCGAAGAATCCGTTGCCGGTGTTGATGGCCCAGTTGCCGGTGGCCTCGCACTGCGCGAGAGCGTCCCAGACCGAACCGTTCTCGACGGGCGGCACCTCGGTGCCCGGCTTCGCGCCGACACGGATCACCTTCGGCTGCGCCGGCGTCGTGACCGTCGCGGACACCTGGTTGCGTCCGACTTCCTCGCCATTGACGGTGTTGACCGCGAACGTGACGTCCTGGACACCGGGCAGTCCCGGACTCTCGACCACGGTGCGGCTCTTGTTCATCGTCGGGTCCTCGATGCGCTGTTCCTCCGGAGCCAGCGGCAGCGTCTCGACCTTCGTCTCGGTGCGGTCGCGGGTGACCGTGACGTCCATCCCCTCGGTCAGCGGAGTGTCCGCTGCCGGGACGACGGTGTCGGCCTGCTCGAGCGGCGCGCCGTGCGCGGCCAGGAAGTCGCCGACCGTCGGCGCGGCCATGCGCACGTCGGCGACCGGGAGGGCACCGTCGGTGAGCTTGACGACGAGCGGGTTGAGCACGTCGAGTGCGGCGCCGTCGAGCGGCAGTCGCTGCGAACGGGACGCCGATACGTGCACGTCCTCGCCGAGATCGAATTGCTTCAGCGCGTCCTCGACGGTGAGCGCGGTGGTCCACACCGTCTTGGGCTGCCCGTCCACCGTCAGCGACACCTCGCGCGCGCGGCGCAAGACCACGGTGTCCCCGTCGGACAGGGTTGCGTCGCGTTCCGGCGCCACGACGTCGCGGTCTGTGACCGAGTACCCGGCGTCAGCCAGGGCGGCGTCGACGCTCGTGGTCATGGTGCTCAACGAAATCGTCTCGCCGTCGACGTCGAGAGTGACGTTCTTGTGGCGGACCACGGCCATCACTCCGCCGGCGATCAGCGTGGCGAGAAGCAGGGCCACCACGGTGTACAGCAGTGGCGAGCGAGCCGAGTTGATCTTCGCGAAGGGTGACATCGGGTTCCTTTACTTCAGATCGTCAGCGGAGTCCGAGCTTGCTGGTGCAGGCGGGCCAGGCGCCCCAGCCCTGCGCCGCCTGGACCTTCTCGGCGACGGAGATCTGCTGTTCGCGGGAGGCGAGGTCGGCGCGGGAGGCGTACTGGGTTCCGCCGAACGCCTCCCAGGTGCTCTGGGTGAACTGCAGTCCGCCGAAGAATCCGTTGCCAGTGTTGATGGCCCAGTTGCCGGTGGCCTCGCAGTGCGCGATGGAATCCCAGGTGGAGGCGTTGGAGATGGCGAGTTCCTTCACCCCGACCTTGACGAGCGCGGGCGCGGGCTCGCGGAGCACCTGCGAGCTGAGCTCCTGGCGTCCGGCCTCGACACCGTTGACCGTCTTCACGGAGGCGGTGACAGTGCGCTCGCCGGGAACGCCGGGGTTCTCGACAACGGTCTTGCCCTTGTCCAGAGCGGGATCGTCGACGCGGTTCTCGGGCGGCGCGATCGGCAGCGTCTCGGTGCGGGTCTCGGTGCGGTCGCGGGTCACGTGGATCTCGGCGCCTTCGACGACGGGGGCGTCGGCCGGGGGCACGACGGTGTCGGCCTGCTCGAGCGGGGCGCCGTTCGCGGCGAGGAGTTCGCCGACGGTGGGTGCGGCGAGGCGGACGTCGGTGAGCGGGGCGCCGCCGTCGGCGACCTTGACGAGCTTGGCGTTGACGACCTCGAGCGAGGTGCCCTCGAGCGGCAGGCGCTCGGAGCGGGACGCCGAGACGTGGACGTCGTCGGCGAGTTCGAACTGCTTCAGCGCGTCGTCGACGGTGAGCGCGGTGGTCCACACGGTCTTGGGCTGGCCGTCGACGGTGAGGTCGATCTCGCGGGCACGCCGCAACACCACGGTGTCGCCGTCGGAGAGCGACGCGTCGGCCGCGGGAGCGACCGCGTCACGCTCGCCGACGGTGTATCCGGCGTCGTCGAGCGCGCCGCTGACGTCGGACGCCATCGTGCCGAGAGAGATGGTCTCGCCGTCGACGTCGAGCGTGACGGTCTTGTGCCGTGCCACCGCCAACGCACCGCCCACGACGAGCGTCGCGAGCAGTGCCGCGACGACTACGTAGAGAAGGGGCGATTTGGCGTTGTTGATTCTGGCTAGAGGCGACACATGAATTCCCAAGGCTGGCGGACGTTTGATCACGGTACGGTAACGAATAGGCGATGGTCTGGCAACTTTGCCGCTACGACCTGCGTCCTAGATCACGAAAAGGTTGAGATCGGGGACGGTTTTCGCTTTACCGGGATCACTCGCTTCTGGTCCGGACCACCCTCGAAACGCAGTATCTTGCGACATGCACCAAGAAGCCCGGAAGCGACCGGGCACTACTGACAAGAAAGCTGGGGTTCCGTGCGCAGCAGATCCGATCGACTTCTGAGACTCGTCAGACGTCCGAGAGTGCCCGCGGTGATCGCCGCGCTGACGCTGCTCGTCACACTCGTCGCGCCCGGGATCGCCGGCGCGCAGCAGCCCGCTCCGGGCAACGACTACACCATCGCCACCGACATCACGTTCGCCCCGTTCGAGTTCCAGGACGAGAGCGGCAAGCTCGTCGGCATCGACATGGACCTCCTCGCCGCCATCGCCGAGGACCAGGGATTCACCTACCGGGTCAACGCCGTCGGATTCGACGCCGCACTGCAGGCGGTCACGAGCGGCCAGGCCAACGGCATGATCGCCGGCATGTCGATCACCGACGCCCGCAAGGCGACGTTCGACTTCTCCGACCCGTACTTCGAATCGGGTGTGCAGATGGGCGTGCTCGAGTCCAACGACTCGATCACCTCGTACGAGGACCTGCGCGGCAAGTCCGTCGCCGTCAAGAACGGCACCGAAGGCGCCACGTACGCGGAGTCCATCAAGGACCAGTACGGATTCACCACCAAGTACTTCGCCGACTCGTCGAGCATGTTCGACGAGGTCCGCACGGGTAACTCGGTCGCCGTGTTCGAGGACTACCCCGTCCTCGCCTACGGCATCAAGCAGGGCAACGGGTTCAAGACCGTCACCGACAAGGTCCCCGGCGCCAGCTACGGGTTCGCCGTCGCGAAGGGCCAGAACGCGCAGCTCCTCCAGGAGTTCAACACCGGTCTCGCCGACGTGAAGGCGAGCGGCCAGTACGACGAGATCCTCGACACCTACCTCAACGCCGACGCCTCCGACGACGACAACTCGATCCTCGGCCTGATCAAGAGCACCTACCCGCTACTACTCGAGGGCCTGTGGCTGACGATCGTCCTCACCGTGGTCTCGATCGCCATCGCGCTCGTGCTCGGCGCGATCTTCGGCCTGTTCCGGGTATCGACCAACATCGTCCTGCGCGGCATCGGCACCACCTACGTGGACGTGTTCCGCGGGACTCCGCTGCTGGTGCAGGCCTTCTTCATCTACTTCGGCATCCCGGCGGCGCTCGACTTCCAGATGTCGGCGTTCACCGCAGGCATCATCACGCTGAGCCTCAACGCAGGCGCCTACATGGCCGAGATCGTGCGCGGCGGCATCCTGTCCGTCGACAAGGGCCAGATGGAAGCGTCCCGGAGCCTCGGCATCAGCTACCTGAAATCGATGCAGAAGGTCGTGATGCCGCAGGCCGTGCGGACGATGATCCCGTCGTACATCAACCAGTTCGTGATCACACTGAAGGACACGTCGATCCTGTCCGTGATCGGACTCGCCGAGCTCACTCAGACCGGGCGGATCATCATCGCCCGCAACTTCCAGTCCTTCAACATGTGGCTGATCATCGGCGCGATGTACTTCATCATCATCATGGCGCTGACGAAGCTGTCGAACCGGCTCGAGAAGAGGATCAACAGATGACCGAGACACCGGCGACGGACAACAAGGCCGAGGCCGCCGACCCGAAGATCCGGGTGAAGGGCCTGAAGAAGTCGTTCGGCGACAACGAGGTGCTCAAGGGCATCGACGTCGACATCGCGAGCGGCGAGGTGGTGTGCGTGATCGGGCCGTCGGGCTCCGGCAAGAGCACGTTCCTGCGCTGCCTCAACCGGCTCGAGGACATCACCGGCGGCAACGTCGTCGTCGACGGCTTCGACGTGAGCAATCCCAAGATCGACATCGACCGGGTGCGCCAGCACATCGGGATGGTGTTCCAGCACTTCAACCTGTTCCCGCACATGACGGCGATCGAGAACGTGATGCTCGCGCCCGTGCAGACGAAGCGGGCCTCCAAGGAGGAGGCGCGGGCGACGGCCGTGCGGTTGCTCGAGCAGGTCGGGCTGGCGGAGAAGGCGGACGCGAAGCCGGCGAACCTGTCCGGTGGGCAGAAGCAGCGCGTCGCGATCGCACGGGCCCTGGCGATGAGCCCGGACATCATGCTGTTCGACGAGGCCACCAGCGCGCTGGACCCGGAGATGGTGGGCGAGGTGCTGCAGGTTCTGCGCGACCTCGCGAAGGGCGGCATGACGATGGTCGTGGTCACCCACGAGATGGGCTTCGCCCGCGAGGTGTCGGACCGGGTGATCTTCATGGCCGACGGGTACGTGGTGGAGGAGGGAACTCCGGAGCAGATCTTCGGCGACCCGCAGCAGTCCCGCACCCAGGACTTCCTGAACAAGGTCCTCTGACAGGTGAGTGGCGAAGCGTGCCGGGGCACGCTTCGCCACTCACCTGGGGGTCAGACGGTGGCGGGTTCCTTCGCGGCCCACGGCAGCTTGTCGCCGAGCAGTCCGTCGACACCGAAGCGGCCCGATCCGACGACGGCGAGCAGCAGCGACCCGACGCCGAGCGCCAGGACCAGTTCGTAGCCGCCGTCGCTCGCGAAGATGCCCTTGTCGATGTGGGCGATGAAGAACGCGCCGACCATGTCGAGGAACAGCAGGATCCCGAAGACCGGGACTGCGGCGCCGACGATGAGTGCGAGGCCGCCGATGAGCTCGAGCCAGGTCACGACGAACGCCGAGACGCCGGGGAGCGGCACTCCCATGGCCTCGAAGCCGGCGGTCTGGCCGGCGTGGCCGTTGGTGAACGCCTTCTGCCAGCCGTGGGCGAGGAAGATGACGCCGATGCCCAGGCGGGCGACGAGAATTCCCAGGTTCCGAACTGCGGGGTTGTTCATGGATGCGCCTTTCATCGAGGTGTCCCCGCGCGACCGGGACGACCATTGGTTGAACAGGCAACGATCCTAAGTTCTCTAAGTTGAAACTTCAACTTAGAGCCTGCGGCCCTGTGCGCGCCCGACGAGTCCAGGGACTCGCTACCCACTCACGGGCCGGAGGCCGTACACACGCTCGGCGGTCGCGGTGGACGCCTTCGCCAGATCGTCCGGGTCCTCGCCGCGGATCTCGGCGATCGCCCGGACCGTGTACGGCAGGCAGTACGGCTCGTTGGGCGCACCCCGGAACGGGTGCGGCGTGAGGAACGGCGCATCCGTCTCGACGATCAGCTGATCCGACGGCACCAGGGGCGCCGCCTCCCGCAGGGCTTTCGCGTTCTTGAAGCTGACGGTGCCGGAGAAGCTGAGGACGTAACCGGCGTCGATACATTCGCGGGCCATCTCGGCGTCCGAGGAGAAGCAGTGGAAGATCACCGTCTCCGGCGCCCCTTCCTCGCGCAGCACCTGCAGCAGCGCCTGGTCGGCCTCCCGGTTGTGGATCATCAGCGTCTTGCCGAGCCGCTTCGCGAGGTCGATGTGCCAGCGGAAGCTCTCGGTCTGCTCGGGGACGGTGGCGCAGCCGTCGAGTTTCCCCGGCCAGTAGAAGTCGAGCCCCGTCTCCCCCACCGCGACCACCCGGGGATCACCGGCGAGCCGCTCGATCTCCGCCCTCGTCGCGTCGTCGAGCACGTTCGCCCGGGTCGGGTGAATGGCGACGGCCGCGTAGACGCGGGGATCCCAGTGGGCCGCGTCGACGGCGAACTGCGCGGCCGCCAGGTCGTCGGCCACCGTGACCACCCGCTCGACCCCCACCGCGGCCGCCCGGTCGACGATCGCCGTGACACTCGCGGCATCCGAGGCTCCACACGCGTCGAGGTGGGTGTGGGCGTCGACGAGCGGGAACAGCGGCGCAGGGGCTTCCGGGGCGGGACGGTCTTTGCTCATGCGGACATTGTCGACGCCGCCGCCGCACGTGTCACATGCGGTACTTTCTCCCCGACGGGGAGGAGCCGTGTGTCCATGACTTCGAGCTCGATGAACGGCCGCGTGATCGCGGTGACCGGCGGCGCGAGGGGAATCGGGAGGGAAATCGCCCGACAGCTGGCGGTCGCGGGCGCGCGGGTCGCGATCGGTGACGTCGACGGCGCCGCGGCCCGGCGGACCGCGGACGAACTCGGCCGGGCGGGCGGGACGGTCGAGGGCCTCGCACTGGACGTCACCGACACCGGGTCGTTCTCGGCGTTCCTCGCGGCCGTCGAGGATCACTGGGGACCGCTCGACGTGCTCGTCAACAATGCGGGCGTCATGTGGGTCGGGCGCTTCGACGAGGAGCCCGAGTCCGCGACGGACCGGCAGCTCGCGGTGAACCTGCACGGGGTCATCCGGGGAGTGCGGCTGGCGGCCCCGGCGATGCGTGAGCGGGGCCGCGGCCAGATCGTCACGGTGGCGTCGGCGGCGTCGAAGGTCGCACCGTCCGGCGAGTCGACGTACGCCGCCACGAAGCACGGCGTTCTCGGCTACCTGACCGGGGTCCGCGAGGAACTGCGTGGGTCGGGTGTGCAGATCTCGGTGATCATGCCCGGGGTCGTGGACACCGAACTCGCGGCCGGGACGGCGACGGGCGCGGCAAAGCTGCTGGCGCCTGCCGACGTCGCGAAGGCGGTGGTCGCGGTGATCCGGCGTCCCCGATTCGAAGTGACCATCCCCCGGTACATCGGCCCGCTGTTCCGGTTGGTCACCATGTTTCCGCAGTTCGCCCGCGACTTCGCGGTCCGGCGGATGGTTCCCGACCAGGTGCGGTCCACGGACAAGTCGGCCCGCGCGGCGTACGAGTCGCGCACCGTCACCGGCGAGGACGGCGCCGGCCCGGGCTAGATCCCGAATCTGCGCGTCACGAAACGGCGGCGCGCAGATAGAGTGGTCGCACCATGAATGCTGCTGATTCCACCGCCTCGCGGCCACCTTTCTATCTGACGACGGCGATCGCGTACCCGAACGGCGTCCCGCACATCGGCCACGCCTACGAGTACATCTCCTCCGACGCCCTCGCACGGTTCAAGCGCCTGGACGGGTTCGACGTCTTCTTCATGACGGGAACCGACGAGCACGGTCTGAAGATGCAGCAGACCGCGGCCAAGGAAGGCATCGACGTCCGCGAACTCGCCGCGCGGAACTCGGATGTGTTCGAGGCGATGGACAAGACGCTGAACATCTCCTTCGACCGGTTCATCCGCACCACGGACGCCGACCACGAAGAGGCCAGCAAGGCGATCTGGCAGAAGATGCTCGACAACGGCGACATCTATCTCGACACGTACTCGGGCTGGTACTCGGTCCGCGACGAGGCGTTCTACACCGAGGCCGAGACCACGCTGCAGGAGGACGGTTCGCGACTGTCCACCGAGACGGGCACCCCGGTCGAGTGGACGGAGGAGTCCACCTACTTCTTCAAGCTGTCCGAGTACCAGGACAAGCTGCTGGCCCTCTACGACGAGAACCCCGACTTCATCGCGCCCGCGACGCGCCGCAACGAGATCGTCAGCTTCGTCAAGGGCGGCCTCAAGGACCTGTCGATCTCGCGGACGACGTTCGACTGGGGCGTTCCGGTGCCCGACCATCCCGAGCACGTGATGTACGTGTGGGTGGACGCGCTCACCAACTACCTCACCGGCGCCGGATACCCGGACACGGACTCCGAACAGTTCGGCAAGTTCTGGCCGGCGAACCTGCACATCATCGGCAAGGACATCACCCGGTTCCACACCGTGTACTGGCCGGCGTTCCTGATGTCGGCGGGAATCGAGTTGCCGAAGCGGGTCTTCGTGCACGGATTCCTCTACAACAAGGGCGAGAAGATGTCGAAGTCGGTCGGCAACGTCGTCGACCCCGTCGCCATGGTGGAGCAGTACGGCCTCGACGCCGTGCGCTTCTTCCTGCTCCGCGAGATCTCCTACGGCCAGGACGGCAGCTACAGCCACGAGGCCATCGTCACCCGGATCAACGCCGACCTGGCGAACGAACTCGGCAACCTCGCCCAGCGTTCGCTGTCGATGGTCGCGAAGAACTGCGACGCGCAGGTCCCGACGCCGGGCGAGCTGACCGAGGACGATACGGCGATGCTCGCGCAGGCCGACGCGCTGTTGGAGCGGGTTCGCGCCGAATACGACGTCCAGGCACTGCATCTCGCGCTGGAGGCGATCTGGTCGGTCCTCGGCGAGACCAACCGGTACTTCTCCAAGCAGGAGCCCTGGGTGCTGCGGAAGACGGATCCGGCGCGGATGGCGACGGTGCTGTACGTGACGCTCGAGGTGGTCCGGATCGTGGGCGTGCTCGTGCAGCCGGTGATGCCGGGCGCCGCCGAGAAGATCCTGGATCTGCTGGGTCAGAAGAGCGACGCACGGCAGTTCAGCGACCTTCCGACGCGCATCGTGGCGGGCACACCGCTGCCCGCGCCGTCGGGCGTATTCCCCCGCTACGTGGAGGACTGACACGCGCGGAATCCGTTCTTGTCGGACCCCGCAGGCACACTCTCCCCATGACGCCGACTAGAACATACATTCGATCTCATCACCGTGGATTCGGGAACGGAGCGCGCGTGTTCGACGACGAAGTGAGCCCCCAGGCCGCCGCGGCAGTCCACACCCTGATGGGTGAGTTGTCGGGCGCGTACGAGCGCGGGTGGCAGCCCGCCGACGTCATACATCTGGCGCGGAGATCGAAGGAGCCGTCCGACGCGGCGCTGGCGGCGGCCCTGGTGCTGCACGAGGCGGAGCGCACCCGCGCCGCGCACCGGGCGCCGCGGGACTGGGTGGAGCAACTGCGCACCATCGGCGAGCAGTACCCGGGCGCGTCCCACCTGGCGGCGCGGGTTCCGGTCGACGGTCCCGACGTTCGGGCGCTGGCCGCCGGACTACTGTTCGAGGACCCGTACCACTCCGTCTACCAGCTGACCGACCTGTCGCTGTCGTGGACGAATCTGCCCGGCTGGACGGTGCTCACTCCCCCGCCGTCGACGTGGCCGGTCGTGCGGGTCGCCGACCTGTCCACGGCGATGCCGGGCGAGGCGGAGGCCGACGCGAAGGTGCTCAACAGGATTCGCGGGCTCCTCGCCAAGGCCGAGGCCACCGATTTCGCGGAGGAGGCGGAGATCTTCACCGCGAAGGCGCAGGAGTTGATGACGCGCTACGCGATCAACGCCGCCCTCCTCCACACCCAGAACGGGGTGGGCAACACCGCGGTGCACAGTCGCCGCATCCACCTGGAGAATCCGTACGTCAAGGAGAAGGTGCACCTTCTCACGGAGATCGGCGACTCCAACCGGGTGCGCACCGTGTGGTTCAGCTCCCTGGCCATCGCGACCGTGGTCGGCACCCCCCTCGACCTCCAGCAGGTCGACATGCTCTTCACCTCACTGCTGGTGCAGGCCACGCGCGCAATGCAATTCGCGGACGCCGACAGTCGCAGCGGTGCGCGCACCACGTCGTTCCGGAAGGGATTCCTGGCGGGCTTCGCCAGCCGCATCGGGCAGCGGTTACGCGACGCCGACAGCCGGGCCACGGCCGATGCCGCCGACGAGGCGGCGATCCCGGTCGCCGATCTGCTGCCGATCCTGGCCACCAAGTCCGAGGCCGTCGACGCCGAGTTCGACCGCCTGTTTCCGCGGACCAAGAAGGCCCGCGGCCGGGCCGTCGACGCCAACGGCTGGTACGCCGGGCAGGCGGCCGCCGACGACGCGTCGCTGGCGCCCGGGGAGCGTGCCCTCCGGCGGTAGCGCCCGCCTAGTGCGTTGGCCATGAACGTTCACCGGTCAGGCCGCGGCTGCGCCGGCCCGTGGTCGACCCCAGCGTTGTTGGCGTTCGCTGCGGACGCGGGCGCGTTCTTGGCGTTGTGCTGCCAGGACCTCAGGGTGGCGGGCGTTGACGTTGCGCCAGCGCAGGTAGTCCTGCAGGCGCCGGGCCAGAACGGTGTGGTTGGCGTGGTTCGAATCGCCCATCACGAAGGTGCGCAACGGCCCGAACTGGGCCTCGATCGGGTTCGCCCAGGACGCGTTGGTCGGCGTGAAACACAGTTCGACGTTGTTTTCCGCCGCCCAGGAACGAATTTTGGGTGTCTTGTTCGCCGAAAGGTTGTCCAGGATTACATAAACCGGCTCGCCATCGGGGCGCGCGGCCCTAATCGACTTGAACGCGGCCAGGCTGTGATCGCCGCCCTTGCGGCGGCGGGTCACGCCCCACAGCTGGTCGTCACCGAGGCTGTAGCAGCCGTGGAAGTACCGGATTCCGTGGGTGCGGCGGTAGGTCGCGGGCAGCCGATGCGGCTTGGACCGCGGTGCCCACGCCGATCCGTGGCAGGGCCGGATCGACAACGGACCGAACTGGTCGAACGCGAAGCACCGGTCCAGGTGCTCGGTGGTGACCTGCTCGATCCGGTCCAGTTTCGCCTCCTTGTCCGGGTCGGTGGACTCTTTCCACGTGCGGGTGCGCTGGAACGTGATCCCACGCTCACACAAGATCTGTCGCAACCGCTCGCGTCCGACCCCAACGGCCCGGACCGGGTTGTCGGCCAGATAGGCTGCGAGTTTGCGCAGGCTCCAGTGTGTGAACGGCTGTCCGAGCTTGGCCGGGCGCGTGGTGGCCGTCGTGACGACGAAGGCGATGTCGTCATCGGTGATCAGGCGGGGACGGCCTCCCGCCCACCGAGGGTCCAGCGCGGCCAAGCCTTTGTCGTTGAACGCGTGGATCACACCCCGAACGGTGTCCTCGTCGGCGGCCACCAGCCGTGCAATTGCCGGCACCGGTGTCCCGGACGCCGATGCCATGATGATCATCGCCCGGCGCACCCGGATCGCCGACCCCTTGCCGCGGCGCACAATCTGCTGCAGCCGCATGCCTTCCGCATCGGTCAACCGACGCGCTCGAACCGGTTCCGCCACAAACCACCCCACACTCTCGACAGCTACTACCGCCCTCGAGAGTGCAGCAATCCCTGGACATACCGCCGGATTCTCAGCGGTGTGTCACCCACCCCGGCCAACGTTCGTGGTCAACGCACTAGTCCTTCCGGGACGCGAGCACCGTTTCGTACAGTTCCCGCTTCGAGACGCCGGTGGTGGCGACGAGCGCGCACGCGTCCTTGAGCCGGGTGCCGTCGGCGACCAGTCGCTCCACCTCGTCGACGAGGTCGGCGGGGTCGGACGCGACGAGGGTGGCGCCCTCGACCACGACGGTGATCTCACCGCGGACGCCCTCGGCTGCCCACTCGGCGAGTTCGGCGAGGGTGCCGCGGCGCACCTCCTCGTACGTCTTGGTCAGTTCCCGGCAGACGGCAGCGCGGCGGGTGCCGCCGAGCACGTCGGCGGCGTCCGCGAGGCAGTCGGCGAGCCGGTGCGGGGCCTCGAAGAACACGCAGGCGCGTTGCTCGGTGACCAGGGCCTGCAACCACGTCTTGCGCTGACCCTGCTTGCGGGGCGGGAAGCCGTCGAAGCAGAACCGTTCGACGGGCAGCCCGGACAGCGCGAGTGCCGTCGTCACCGCCGACGGTCCGGGCAGGCACGTCACCGCCAGATCCTCGGCCACGCACGCCGACACCAGCCGGTACCCGGGGTCGCTGACCGACGGCATGCCCGCGTCCGTGACGAGCAGGACGGTCTTGCCGGACGCGACGTCGGCGACAAGGGCGGGCAGCCGGGCCGTCTCGACCTGGTCGTAGAAGCTGACGACCTTGCCGGTGATCGTCACGTCGAGCGCGGAGGCGAGGGCCTTGGTGCGGCGGGTGTCCTCGGCGGCGACGACGTCGGCCGTCCCGAGCGCCGTACGCAGCCTCGGCGAGGCGTCACCCACGTCCCCCATCGGTGTTGCGGCGAGCACTAGGCGACCAGTCATGACCCACAGCCTACGATTGCGGCGTGACGATGCTGACGGACGAGCGACCGACGCCCTCCGCACGACAGCCGTCCCTGGTCGGACCGGCGCCCCTCGTGCCGCCCCCCGACTTCGGTCCCGTCGACCGCGCGCGCGGCTGGGTGGTGACCCTGTTCGTCACGGCGATCGCGGCGATCACCCGGTTCACGATGCTCGGTTACCCGACCGACGCGGGCACTCCCGTGTTCGACGAGAAGCACTATGCGCCGCAGGGCTGGCAGGTGCTCACCGGCGGCTGGCTCGAGGACAACCCCGGCTACGGGCTGGTGGTGCATCCGCCGATCGGCAAACAGCTGATCGCGATGGGCGAGGCCATCTTCGGCTACAACGGCTGGGGCTGGCGGTTCGCCTCGGCCGTGGCGGGCACGATTTTGGTTCTGCTGGTGATCCGGATCGTCCGCCGGCTCACGCGGTCCACTCTGATCGGTGGTCTCGCCGGGATTCTGCTGGTCGCGGACGGGGTGACGTTCGTCTCGTCCCGGCTCGGCATGCTCGACATCTTCCTGGCGCTGTTCGCGGTGGCGGCGCTCGGCTGCCTGATCGTGGACCGCGACCAGGTCCGCGAGCGGATGGCCCGGGTGTACGCCGAGGACCGGATCGGCGACAGCGAGTGGGGTCCGCGGCTCGGTGTGCGCTGGTGGCGGTTCGGCGCCGGGATCATGCTGGGCCTGGCCTGCGGCACCAAATGGTCGGGCGTCTACTTCATCGTGTTCTTCGGGCTGCTCAGCGTCGCCTTCGATGTGGCGGCCCGGCGCGCCTACGGGGTGCGCCGCCCGTGGTTCGGCGCCGGCGTCCGCGACGTCGGCCCCGCGCTGTACGCGCTCGTCGTCGTACCGCTGTTCGTGTACCTCGCCAGCTACTGGGCGTGGTTCGCCAGCGAGACCGGCGTGGACCGGCATGCCGTGGGCAACGAGATCGGGACCGGCGGCACGTGGTCGTTCGTGCCGGCAGCGCTGCGGTCGCTGTGGTACTACAGCGGCAACGTCCTCCAGTTCCACGCTGGCCTCACCAATTCGGCGGGCAATCATCACCCGTGGGAGTCGAAGCCGTGGACGTGGCCGATGGGTCTGCGTCCGATGCTGTACTACTTCGCCGAGGGCGATCACGTCACCGGCTGCGGGGCGTCGAGTTGCGTCAAGGCGGTCATGCTCATCGGGACGCCCGCCATGTGGTGGCTGGCACTGCCGATGCTCGCGTGGGCCCTGTGGCAGTCCGTGGTGCGGAAGGACTGGCGGTACGCCACCGTCCTCACCGGCTACGGCGCCGCGTTCCTGCCGTGGCTCACCACCCTGGACCGCCAGATGTACTACTTCTATGCGGTGGCGCTGGCGCCATTCATGGTGATGGGTTTCGCGCTGGTGCTGGGTGACGTCCTGGGAAGCGCGCGGGCGTCGTTCGAGCGCCGCACCACCGGCCTGCTCGCCGTCTGCCTGTATGTGGGGCTCGTGGTCGCCAACTTCATCTGGTTGTGGCCGATCCTCACGGCCGTCCCGATCACCCCGGAGACGTGGCAGCACCAGCTGTGGCTGCCCAGCTGGCGCTGACGCCGTAGACGAGTCGAGCCGTCCGGGTCCCGTGGGACCCGGACGGCTCGCAGACTGTTCCTCTAGCGGGACGAGATCCGGTCGCGACGACGCTTCGCCGCCACTCTCCGCATTTCCCTCCGCATTTCCCGGCCGTCGACGATCATCTGGTCCCGGGACAGATCCTTGTACAGCGAGAAGCACAACCCGATCATCACGATGACGAACGGAGCCGCGGCGATGATCGTCATCGTCTGCAGTCCGTCGAGTGCGGTGTCGCCGCCGGTCCACAGGATCAGCGCGGCCACGCCACCGGTGAGCACACCCCAGAACACGACCACCCAGCGCTGCGGTTCCAGTGAACCGCGCTGCGACAGGGTGCCCATCACCATCGAGGCGGCGTCGGCGCCGGAGACGAAGAAGATCCCGACGAGGACCATCACCAGGACGGTCGTGATGCCGGTGAGCGGCAGGTGGTTGAGCATCCCGAACAGCTGCCCCTCCTGGGTGTCCTGCCCGGCGAGGTCGATTCCGTCACGCTGCTCGTTGATTCCCGCACCGCCGAAGATCGCGAACCACACGAGGCTCACGGCGCTCGGCACCACGATCACGCCGACCACGAACTGCCGGATGGTGCGGCCGCGGCTGATGCGGGCCAGGAACATGCCGACGAACGGGGTCCAGGAGATCCACCACGCCCAGTAGAAGATGGTCCACGACGACAACCATTCGCCGGTCGCCGGATCGGACGACGCACCTGTGCGGGCCGACATCTGCGCGAGTTGCGCGGCGTAGGCGCCGATCGTCGTGGGCAGCAGGTTGAGGATCAGGACCGTCGGTCCGACGACGAACACGAACAGCGCCAGGACGACGGCGAGCACCATGTTGGTGTTGGAGAGCCACTGGATTCCCTTGGCGACACCCGACACGGCGGAGGCCACGAACGCGAGGGTCAGCAGGGCGACGATCGCGACCAGCAGGAACGTGCTGACCTCCGACATCCACCCGACGACCTGGAATCCGGAACCGATCTGCAGTGCGCCGAGACCCAGCGAAGCGGCAGTGCCGAACAGTGTCGCGAAGATCGCGAGGACGTCGATGAACTTGCCGATCGGCCCCTCGGCGCGGCGGCCGAGCAGCGGGATGAACGCGGAGCTGAACAACTGCTTGCGACCCTTGCGGTACGAGCCGTACGCGATCGACAGTCCGACCACCGCGTACATCGCCCAGGGGTGCAGGCTCCAGTGGAACATGGTGGTGGCCATCGCAGTTCCGATGCCACCGCTGGAACCCGGAGGGGGTGTCACGTAGTGCGCGAGCGGTTCGGCGACACCGAAGAACATCAGTCCGATGCCCATCCCGGCGCTGAACATCATCGCGATCCAGCTGACGGTCCGGAACTCGGGCTTCTCGCCGTCCTTGCCGAGCGGAATGTGCCCGAACTTGCTGAACGCGAGCCACAGTGAGAAGAGGACGAACCCGGACGCCGACAGGACGAACAACCAGCCCATGTCGGTGACCAGCCAGTCGAGCGCCTTACCCGTCGTGGTGTCGAGATTGTCGGGGGCCACGAGCCCCCAGACGACGATTGCCGACACCGCGGCGGCGGCGGCCGAGAACACGACGTGATCGGTGCGAACACCGACCCGTTTGAGCCCTCCGCCGACGGCCGCGTCAGCGGTGTCGGAACCTTGATCAGGCAGATCAGTATTCATTGCCATGAACAACTACGTTGGTCATTTTCGATGGTAAAAGCAAGCTAGCCCACCGCTTCACACCGAATCGAGACCCACCGAACGGTATCGTTACGCTGCGATTTTGCCCCATCCCGAGCCTCTTCCGAGGAGCCCGTCGATGCTGAGGCGTCCGGCACCGATCACCGCGAGAAGCAGCGACCCGGCGCCGAGTGCGACGACGAGTTCGTACCCGCCGTTCGTGACGAAGACACCCTTGTCCGCGTGCACCAGAATCAGCGCCCCGAGCATGTCGAAAAACAGCAGGATCCCGGCGATCGGTGTGGCGACGCCCACGATGAGAGCAAATCCACCCGCGAGTTCGACAGTGGCGGCCGCAACAGCCGAGATGTCGGGCCGCGGGACGCCCATGTCGGCGAACGACGCCTGGGTTGCCTTCACTCCGTAGTCGAAGAACTTCTGCCAGCCGTGCGCGACGAAGATCACGCCGAGCCCGATCCGGGCGATCAGTAGTGCGAAGTCACGGAAGAGTGCAGAAGCCATGCCGAGCGTCCACCTTTCTGGGGTCACACCGTCTGGGGTCACACCGTCTGGATGCGGCGCCGTCCTCATTCGGCGCCGTCCTCATTCGGCGCCGCGGAGAGCGGACTGCACGAAGCCGAGGATCTCCTCGTCGGACACCCCCAGCTTCCGCAGTTCCTGCACATACCCTGTTGCGGCCTTCTCGGCTCCGGCGCGTATGGGGTCACCGCCGCTCGCGATGAACGTGCCCTGCTTGCCCCGGGTTTCGATGACACCCTGCTCGCCGAGTTCCCGGTACGCCTTGGCGACCGTGTTCGGTGCGAGGCCGACCTCGACGGCGAGTGCGCGGACCGTGGGGATCTTCGTTCCCGCGATCAACTGCCCGCTGCGGACCTGCTCGATGATCTGCAATCGCAACTGGTCGAACGGGGCGGTCGACGAATCGGGGTCGATGTCGATGTCCACGGTCGGCGCCACCTCCGTTGTTCCACGCGTTGTATCAGACCGTAGTTGCGCGGTTGCGGCGCCGCAACGGTTACAGCGCGGCGACGGCGTCCTCGATCGGCGTCGGACCGGACGTCAGCATGAGCGTCTTCTTCGCCGTGTTCGGGTGGTCCAGGAGTGCCGCGACCACCGCTGCGACGTCGGCGCGCGTGACGGTGCCGCGTTCGAGGGGCGGAGCGGTGAGCGTGACGTGGCCGGTCGGGTCGTCGTCGAGGAGACCGCCCGGCCGGAGAATCGTCCAGTCGAGGTGGGTGCGGGCGCGCAGATCTTCCTCGGCGGCCGTCTTCGCGACCAGGTAGGCGGCGAACACGTCGTCGGTGCCCTCGGGGATCGGCTCACCCGCGCCGAACGAACCGACCTGAACGAATCTCTTCGTCCCCGCCTTCTCGGCGGCATCGGCGAGCAGGACCGCGGCCCCGCGGTCGACGGTGTCCTTGCGGGCGATTCCGCTGCCCGGGCCGGCACCGGCCGCGAACACCGCGGCATCCGCACCGGCGAGAGTCTTCGCGACGTCGTCCGCGGTCGCCGTCTCCAGATCGATCACCACCGGTTCGGCGCCGAGCGCCGCCACCTCGTGCTCGTGGTCGGGGTTGCGGATCAACGCGACCGCACGGTCACCGCGGGCGGTGAGAATCTTGATGAGGTGACGGGCGATCTTCCCGTGTCCACCCGCGATGACGATGCGCTGCGGAGTCGCGTCCCTGTGCTCGGCCATGATCGATCTCTCCCTCTTTCGTCGACTAGTCACGACTTACTACCCCCGGTTCAGCGCTCGGTGCGGGCGCATTTGTTCCCCGGGTGCAGAATGTCGGATATGGCGAACACCGCGACCATCTACCACAACCAGCGCTGCAGCACGTCCCGCACCGTCCTCGGATTGATCCGGGACGCGGGCATCGAGCCGACCGTCGTGAAGTACCTCGAGACCCCGCCCTCGCGGGACGGATTGCGCAAACTTCTCGACGACGCAGGCCTGAAGCCGAGCGAGGCGATCCGCAAGAAGGAGGCCGTCTTCAAGGAACTCGGGCTCGCCGAGGCGTCCGAGGACGAACTGCTGGAAGCGATGGTGGACAACCCCATCCTCATCGAGCGACCGATCGTCGTGACGGACAAGGGCACCGTCCTCGCCCGCCCGGCGGCGAAGGTCAGCGACATCCTGTAGGCGCTTCGCGCCCGTGCGTGGTTAGGGAGTCCAGAGACTCGTCAACCACGCACGGGCGGCGGAGCCGCCTACAGCGGGTCGCGGGCCACCGGGCAGGACATGCAGCGGGGGCCGCCGCGGCCCGAACCGAGCTCGGAACCGGCGATCCGCAGTACCTCGATACCCGACGCCTCGAGCCGGGCGTTGGTCTCGACGTTCCGTTCGTAGGCGACGACGACGCCGGGTGCGAGTGCGAGCGTGTTGTTTCCGTCGTCCCACTGTTCGCGTTCGGCGGTGACGTTGTCGAGTCCGGTGTCGATGACGCGCAGCTTTCCGATGCCCATGGCCTCGGCGGCGGCCGCGAGGAACGGGTCGGCGCCGCGGATCGACACGCCTTTGTCCTCGCGGTGAATGGTGAACGCCGACAGCGTGTCCTGAATGACCGGGTACATCACGACGGCGTCGTGGTCGACCATCGTGCACACGGTGTCGAGGTGCATCGACGCCCGAGCCTGCGCGATGGGCACCACCAGCACGGTGTGCGCCAGTTCGTCCTCGAAGACGCTGCGCGCCAACGCTTCGGCACCGGCCGGTGTGGTGCGCTCCCCCACTCCGACAGCGACGACACCCGGTGCCAGGAGCAGGACGTCGCCGCCTTCGACGGGGGCGGTGTGGGATTCGTAGGCGCGCCGGGCACCGCGGAAACGCGGGTGGTGGGCGTAGATGATGTCGGTGAGGGACGTTTCGCGGACGCGGGCGGGCAGTGCCAGCGAGGTGATCGCGACGCGCGGTCCGATCCAGAACGACGAGTCCCGGGTGAACAGCAGGTTGGGCAGCGGGTCGATGACGAAGTCGCCGCCGTGGTGCATGCGACGGACCAGCGACGCCGTGTTCGCGGCGACGGGCAGTTCGTCGAACGTCATGCCTGCCGTGAGGATAGTGGAGAGTTCGGGCGCCGGGACGCCGCGGAGGTGCGCGGCGAGTTCCTGCGCCAGGGTGTGACCCAGCTTCCGGGGGTCGACGGCCGCGCCGATGCCCTGGATGCGGGCGGCTCCGCTGGCGCCGAGTGTCTCGCTGAGCAGGTCGGACAGCAGCAGGACCTCGACGCCGCGGCTGCGCAGGAGGTCCGCGAACGCGTCGTGCTCCTCCTGTGCGCGGTCGACCCAGGGCAGTCCGTCGAACAGCAGTTGGTCGTTGTTGCGGGGTGTCAGCCGCTTCAGTTCGTCCCCGGGCCGGTGCAGGAGGACGGCACGCAGCTGCCCGACTTCGGAGTTGGCCCCCAGCGGCGCAGAACCCGACGCGTTCATGTCTAGACGGTAATGCCGGCGGGCCCGGCAGGCACGCTCAAACGCTCCCGCCGCCGACCGTGTCCCTCGGCCCCGCAGGCGAGTACCGTGAAGCGGCGGAGGTATCTCATGGACGAGAACTCGACTCTCTCGCCGGCGCACACGGATGCGACGGCGAGTTCGTCTGCGACCGCACCACCGGTTCCGTCCGTCCCGCCCGCCCTGGCGCCGTTCGCCGGTGTGTGGCGCGGCGAGGGCGAGGGCGCGTATCCGACGATCGACGACTTCGCGTACACGGAGGAGATCGAATTCGCTCCCAGTGGTAAACCGTTCCTGGCGTACCGGTCTCGGACCTGGGAGGCGGGCACCGGGCGGCCGTTGCACTCGGAGTCCGGGTTTCTGCGGCTCGTCGCCGAGGACGAGGCGGAATTGCTCGTCGCCCAGCCGACCGGGTTCACCGAGATCCACCGCGGTCAGATCCGGGAGGGGATCATCGAGTTGTCGATGGTGGCGCTGAGCGCGTCCCCCGACGCCAAACCGGTGCACAGCATCCGGCGGCAGTTGTCGGTGCGCGGCGGCGACCTCACGTACGACCTGTGGATGGCGCACGACCTGACTCCGCTCACGCACCACCTCCACGGGCATCTCCGCCGCGACTGACCTCGAGTATTGTTCAGGTAACCCGGTGAAAGGTTGCCTGTCGTGGAGATGCCCGAGTGGAGAGCGAAGGAACTGACGCCGGGACAGCTGTCGGAGCGCAGTGGCGTCGCGGTGTCGGCGTTGCATTTCTACGAGCGCGAGGGGCTGATCACCAGCAGGCGGACGTCCGGCAATCAGCGTCGCTATCGCCGGGACACGCTGCGGCGGGTCGCGTTCATCCGCATCGCCCAGCGGGTCGGGATTCCGCTGGCCGAGATCCGGGACGCCCTCGCGACCCTCCCCGAGGGCCGCACCCCGAACCGGAAGGACTGGGAGAAGCTGTCGACGCGGTGGCACGCGGATCTGGATCAGCGGATCGAGCAGCTGATCCGGCTCCGCGACAACCTGACCGGCTGCATCGGCTGCGGGTGCCTGTCGCTGGGGAGTTGTGCGATCGTCAACAGCCACGACCGGCTGGGCACGGCGGGACCGGGTGCCCGCACGCTGGACGTCGAACTGGACGCCCCCGCGCCCGGGGCGTGAGCGTCAGCTGTCGCCGAGCCACTTCTCGATCGCGTCGCGGTCCTGCCCGATCATGTCGCCGATCAGCTTCCTGACGAGGGATTCGATCTGTCCCCCGACGAGCGGGATCTTGACCTGCACCGTTCCGGAGACGTCGAGGACGGTGACGTCACCCGACGCGCGGAGCACCGACGTGCAGTCGATCTTGACGGGGATCCCGGTGGAGCTGCCGCTGATCCTGCCGTCGGCATGGTCGCCGTCGAGTGCGCCCCATTCGTCGGCCCGCTCGACCTTCAGTTCACCGGAGACGACCTTGCGCACCAGCCCGGGGAGGGAGGATGCGCCGATGGTGTCTCGCATCGTCGCCGTCAGCGTGCCGGGGCCGCGGCTGTCGTCGAGGGTGAGCTTCTCCGGCGCCTCCTCGAACCGGTGCTGCCAGAACGCCCGGTCCGTCACCGTCGCGTGCACGCGGTCGATCGGGTACGCGATCTGTTCGGAGTAGTCGAAGCTTTTCGCCATGACGGCAGCCTACGACAACCCCGTGAGTGGCGAAGGAGTCCAGGGACTCGTCAGCCGCGCACGGGTGCGGAGCGCGAATCCGCCGGAACAAGGGACGCGATCCGCGGGGCGGGTCCACACTGGAAAGCAGCAGCTGAGGGCAACTCGAGCAACCGAATGAGGGTGGGCATGGCCGACGGCGAACCTCTGATACCACCGAGTGCCGTCGACGTGGATTTCTCCGACGTCGCCTGGGGAGCGGACCGCACGATGTCCGACTTCGAGACCGGGATGTGGCGGATGGAGGAGGTGCAGCCGAAGCTGCGCTCACCGATCGTGGCGGTCGACGTCCTCGACAAGCCGCCGGACTGGGAGCGGCTCGTGCGCGCCCACGAATGGGCGTCGCACATGGTGCCGCGCATCCGGATGCGGGTGGTGGAGCCGACGCTACGGCTGGGCAACCCGATGTGGTCGGTCGACCCCGAGTTCGACCTCGACTATCACCTGTCGCGCGTGCGGTTGCCGGAGCCCGCGACGTTCGACCATGCGCTGCGGATGTGCAGGCACATGGCGACAGAACCGTTCGACCGCGCCCGGCCGCCGTGGAGCGCCATGCTCATCGAGGGACTCGACGACGGCCGCGCCGTCTACGTCGTGAAGACGCACCACAGCATCACGGACGGTCTCGGCGGCATCCAGTTGATGACCCTGCTGCACAGCAGGCGCCCCGAACCGACGCCGGACAAACCGGATCGGCCTGCGCCGTTGCCGGAGCAGATGTCGGGCGGCGGCGCCCTGTTCGAGCAGGCGCTCGACAACGTGCGCAGCGCCCCCGGCCGTCTCGGCGGCCTGATCCGCGGTGCGGTGCGGACGGCGATGACGGTCGTCGGCGACCCGGTGGGCAGTGTCACGGAGGTCGCCGGTTACGCGAACTCGATCCGCAGGGTGGTGACCCCGCCCCCCACGACGGGTTCGGACCTGCTGCGCGACCGGGGGCTCGGACGCTGGTTCGGGGTGCTCGAGGTGAGTGTCGACGAACTGCGTTCCGCCGCCCACGTCGCGGGCGGGTCGTTGAACGACGCGTACGTGGCGGCGCTGCTGGGCGGTTTCCGCCGCTATCACGAATCGTTCGGCCACGACCTCGAGACGATTCCGGTGGGGATGCCGGTGAGTATGCGTTCGGCGTCGGATCCGACCGGGGGCAACCGGTTCGCGGCGGCCCGGTTCGCCGGACCGGTCGGTGAACGCGACCCGATCGCACGGATCAAGAAGGTGCGCGCGATCATTCTCGGGTTGCGCCAGGAACCGGCACTCGGTCTGCTCGATTCCGCCGCCCCGATCCTGGTCCGGATCCCGACGGTGGTGCTGGCGAACTGGTACCTCTCGCAGTCGACGGGTCTCGATCTGCAGGCCAGCAACGTCGCCGGGGTCCCCGTGCCCGTGTATCTGGCAGGTGCCCGGATCGAGCGGATGTTCCCGTTCGGCCCGGCCCCCGGCTGCGCGGTCATGGCCACTCTGGTGTCCCACGTCGGCACGTGTTGCATCGGCGTCAATCTCGACACCGCCGCCGTGACCGAGCCGGCGCGGTTCATGTCGTGCCTGCAGGAGAGTCTCGACGAGATCGTCGAACTCGGCCGCGGGTGATAGGGAAGGCTGGCGCGATGGACGAGCAGACGACACGGCCACGGGTCTATCTCATCGAGACGATGAGCGAGATGGAGGACGACGTTCTCCGCACGTGGCTGGAGCGGCAGGCGAACGACTCCGGTCAGCCACCGCCGACAGTCCGAGTCACCGATCAGGCGCTCGCCGATCTCGCACGGCGGAAGGATGATCCGCTGCTCACCCCGCTCCGGGTGGTGTGGCTGCCGAAGGAGACCCATCCGGACGGCGCGCAGCGATTGCGGGAGACGCTGTCGCTGCGTGATCCGCTGCACCCCGGCCAGAACACACAGCGCCGGGTGATGCGCGACGACCCGGCGCGGTGCCAGGTCCTCGAGGGCGACCCGGCCCCGCTCAGCGACCTCGAACGCCGACTCGCCGAGAACGGGGGTGGATCCCTTCCGGATTTCATCCGTCGCCAGGCGGCGCTGACCCTGGAGCGGGCCGAGCGCACGGTGCTGGGCACGCAGTACAAGGTGTCGAGGTTCGTCGTCGACGAGATCACCGACGCCAGCCGGTACCACGACGGCACGCATGAGCTGTCGGCAAAATTGAATCTCCCCGTCGCCGAGGTGGATCGCCGTGCCCGCGGGGCGCTGGACGAGATGGTCGCCGCCCAGAGCCGCCGGGCCATCACACTGTGGGATCAGTTGGGCCGCTACTTCTCCCGCGCGTACCGTCTCGACGTCGACACCACCCGGCTCGACGACCTGCGGGAGCTGAACAAGGAACATTCCCTGGTGTTCCTGCCCAGTCACCGCTCGTACCTCGACCCACTGGTGCTGCGGCCGGCGCTGATCGCGAACGACCTTCCGCTCAACCACGTGATGGGCGGGCTGAACATCAACTTCTGGCCGATCGGGCCGATCGGCAAGCGCAGCGGCACCGTGTTCATCCGCCGGAAGATCGAGGGCGACGAGATCTACAAGTGGACGCTCCGCGAGTACATGCGCTACCTGCTCACGAAGCGGTTCAACCTCGAGTGGTACATCGAGGGCGGGCGGAGCCGGACAGGCAAGCTGCGGCCGCCGCGGTTCGGCCTGCTGAACTATCTCGCGAAAGCGTTCCGGGACAGCGGGATGTCCGACGTGTACCTCGTGCCGGTGTCGCTGACCTACGACCAGTTGTACGAGGTCGGCGCGATGGCGGCGGAGGCGCACGGCCAGGCGAAGAGCAAGGAGAGTCTGCGCTGGCTCCTCGGATACGTTCGGGCGCAAGGTCAACGGCACGGCGTCGCGCACGTCAACGTCGGTAGGCCGATGTCGCTGGCGGACTACCTCGGCCAGGAGGACGACCTGCGCCTGGCGGTGCAGAAGACGGCGTTCGAGGTGTGCCACCGCATCAACGAGGTCACCCCCGTCACGGCGTCGTCACTCGTCATGCTCGCGTTCCTCGGCATCGAGGACCGGGCGCTCACCGTCGCCGAGGTCGGCGGCATCCTCGGACCGCTCGTCGACTACATCACGGCGCGCTCGCTGCCCACCGCCGGCGACGTGGATCTGACGGATCCGCAGGTGATCCGAAAGGCCGTGCGCACCCATCTCGACTCCGGGGTCCTGAAGAGTTTCGACCAGGGCAGCGAGCGGGTGTTCTACCTCGGGCGCGATCAGCATCTCGTGGCAGCGTTTTACCGCAACAACACCATTCACTTCCTGGTGATGCGGGCGATCGCGGAGATGGTGCTGCGCGCCGCCGTCGATCAGAAGTTCACCGACCCGCTCGAGGACGGATGGAATGCGGCGCTCCGCATCCGCGACCTCCTCAAGTTCGAATTCTTCTTCAGCGAGAAAGACAGTTTCCGGAAGGAACTGCGGGCCGAACTGGACCTGATCGACCCGGCATGGGAATCCAATCTGGGCGACCCTCAGCATGCGGCGAACCTGTTGTCCGGAATGCGCATTCACCTGGCGCACCGGGTTCTGCAGCCGTTCCTGGAGGCGTACGCCGTGGTCGCGGCTCAGCTGCTGCGCACCCCCGTGGACCGGAAGTTCGACGAGAAGGCATTCATGACGGCGTGCCTCGCCCTCGCCGAGCAGCGACGGCTCCGGCAACAGATCGGGAGCAGCGAGTCGATCTCGGCCGAACTTTTCACGACCGCGCTCAAGCTGGCGCGGA
Organism: Rhodococcus sp. USK10; assembly: GCF_019378875.1. NCBI lineage: Bacteria > Bacillati > Actinomycetota > Actinomycetes > Mycobacteriales > Nocardiaceae > Rhodococcus > Rhodococcus sp. USK10. Next base: position 6,884,327 of record NZ_CP076048.1, on the reverse strand, counting down.
ACCGGGGCCTGGTCGAACCGAACGCCGAGAACATGGCGGCCCGGCGGGTCGAGTTCGAGGCCGAACTCCAGACCTTGATCGACCAGGTGCTCCGCATCCGGGCCATCGCACACGAGAATCTCGACCAGATGGGTGGTAGGTGAGTAGATGAGCGATCTCCGCAGTCTCCACGACGACATCGCGGCCGCCGTTCCGGGTCCGGCCACCCTCGCGGCGTTCGACCTGGACGGCACGTTGATCAGCGGGTATTCCGCGAGTGTCGTCTACCGGGACCGCCTGCGGCGCTTCGACATCAGCGTCGCCGAGCTTCTCCGCACCACGAATGCCGCGGTGGAGACCCGATTCCGGGGCGCCGATGTCGGCAACCTGATGCGCATCGGCGTGCAGAGCCTGGCCGGGCGCATGGAGGACGAGATGCAGGAGTGGGGGCAGCGGCTGTTCCGGCAGGAGATCGCGAGGATGATCTTCTCGGAGGTCCGCGGCCTGCTCGCCGCGCACCGGCACGCCGGCCACCGGGTGGTGATGGCCACGTCCGCCACCCCGTATCAGGCACTGTCGGTGGCCGCCGACCTCGACATCGAACCCGAGGACGTGCTGTGCACCCGGCCCGCGGTCCTGGACGGGATGCTCACCGGAAAGCTCGAATCGGCACCACTGTGGGGACCGGCCAAGGCCGAGGCACTGCGCGAGTACGCTGACAAGCACGACGCCGATCTGGGCGACAGCTTCGCGTACTCGAATGGCGCGGAGGATGTTCCGATGCTGAAGTCGGTGGGACATCCCGTGGCGCTGAACCCCGACCGCAAGCTGGCGGCCACCGCGCGGCAGAACGGGTGGCCGTCAGTGAATCTGCGACCTCCCGAGAGCGGCGCCGACCCGATGTCCATCGCCCGCACCACCACCGCGATCGGCGCGCTGATGGGCGCCGCGGCGTTCGGCGTCTCCGCGGGCCTGCTCACCCAGAACCGGCAGACCGGCGCCAACCTGGTCGGCAGCTTCGGACCGGATCTCGCGCTCGCGATCTGCGGCATCAACGTGCGCATCAAGGGCAGGGAGAACGCGTGGTCGGCGAGGCCCGCGGTCTTCATGTTCAACCACCAGAGTTCGCTCGACATGCTGGTGATCGGCAGCGTCATCCGCCGCGACGTCACCGGCGTCGCGAAGAAGGAGGCCGCGCGCGACCCCCGGTTCATTCCCGTGGGTGCCCTCCTCGACGTCGCCTACATCGACCGGTCGGACAGCACCAAGGCGCGGGCGGCCCTCCGCCCGGCCGTGGACAAACTGCAGTCCGGCATTTCCATCGCGATCGCCCCCGAGGGCACCCGATCACCGACCCCGCGTCTCGGCAAGTTCAAGAAGGGCGGATTCCACCTGGCCATGCAGGCGGGGGTGCCGATCGTGCCGATCGTCATCCACAACGCCGGCGAACGGATGTGGCGGAACTCGCTCGTCGCGCACCCCGGCACCGTCGACGTCGACGTCCTCGCGCCCGTGCCGACCGACGGCTGGGACCTCGCGGACCTCGACCGGCACGTCGACGAGGTGCGCACGCTGTTCGAGGACTGCCTGCACGGCGGGCACCGCTGAAAAATTCTTCGAAGAAAGTTCTCGAAGGATGTCGAGAACGCCGGTTGGGCTCCGTCCTGTACGTGAAGCGCCAGAATGGGCGCACCACACGACGAGGAGCAAGACGATGCCGAAGTTCATGTTGCTGCAGCACTACCAGGGCGGCGCGGGATGCGACGTGCCCATGACCGAGTGGACGCCGGAGGAGGTGCAGACGCACATCCGGTTCCAGCAGGACCTCAACGCGGAGCTGGTCGCGAACGGCGAACTCGTCGACGCGCAGGGGCTCGCCGGGCCGGACGTCGCGAAGCGTGTCACGTTCGACGGCAAGGGCGCTCCGGTGGTGACCGACGGACCGTTTCCCGAATCGAAGGAACTGCTCGCCGGGTACCGCATGATCGACGTCGAATCCGAGGCGCGGGCGCTGGAGATCGCCGCGCGGACGTCGGCGGCCCCAGGTCCGGGTGGGGCGCCGATCCAGCAGCCGATCGACGTCCGGCAGGTGATGGGCGCACCCGACGTCGATCTGTGAAGACCGACTACGCAACCTTGAACCTGCTGCGCGAACTGGCGCCGCAGGTCCTCGGTGCGCTCGTGCGGCGGTCCGGTGATTTCGAGGCTTCCGAGGACGCGGTGCAGGAAGCCTTGCTTGCCGCGGCCCAGCACTGGCCGCAGGAGGGGCTACCGGACAATCCGCGAGGATGGCTGATCCAGACCGCCACCCGCAAGATGACCGATCAGATCCGCAGCGAGATCGCCCGCCGCGCGCGGGAGGAGGTGGTTGCCCGGCAGGTCCGTGCCACGGACGTGCCGGATCGGGACGACACCCTGCTCTTACTGTTCCTGTGCTGCCATCCTGCTCTCACACCGGCCCCGGCCATCGCGTTGACGCTGCGCGCGGTCGGGGGTCTCACCACCGCCGAGATCGCCAATGCGTTCCTGGTTCCGGAAGCGACGATGGCACAACGGATCAGTCGCGGAAAGCAACGCATCACGTCGTCCGGGATACCGCTGCGCCGGCCGACGGGTGACGAGTGGACGGAACGCCTGCGGTCCGTGCTGCATGTGCTCTACCTGATCTTCAACGAGGGGTACGCCAGCAGCATCGGCGATCATCTGCACCGCACCGAACTGTCCGCCGAGGCGATCCGGCTCACGCGGGCGGTATACGCGATGCTGCCGGAAGACGGCGAAGTGGGCGGGCTGCTGGCGCTGATGCTGCTGACCGATGCCCGTCGCCCCGCCCGCACGGGTCCGCACGGCGAGCTGATCCCGCTGGCGGAGCAGGATCGCACGCTGTGGGACCGGGAGCTGATCGACGAGGGCCAGCAGATCGTGATGGATGCCGTCGCCCACGGCTCGGTTGGGGCCTACCAACTGCAGGCCGGAATCGCGGCGGTGCACGACGACGCGGATCGGGTCGAGGACACCGACTGGGCGCAGATCCTCGCGCTGTACGGTCTACTCGAGCGCATGTCGGACAATCCGATGGTGACGCTGAACCGCGCGGTGGCCGCGGCGATGGTGCACGGACCGGCCACGGGACTGACGATGCTGGGGACCCTCGACGAGACCCTGGCCGGGCACTATCGGCTCGACGCCGTCCGCGCCCACCTGTTCGAGATGGCCGGCGACACCGAATCGGCCGTCGCGCACTACCGATCCGCGGCGAACCGCACCACCAGCGTGCCGGAGCAGCAGTACCTCGCGGCGCAAGTGGCCAGGCTCAGCGCTGAACGCTGAACCGGGCTCTGCGGCGACCTCACATCAGGTCGGCGAAGATCAGGTTCCCGCCTTCACACTGCCGGTGAAGAAGAACGGCGCCGTGGTGCCGAAGCAGAACACGGTCACGTTGGATCCCTTGGCGAAATCACCGATTGGTCCCACACCGGCTTTGAGTCCGAAGTTCGAATCCAGCCCGAAGCAGTTCCAGCTTTCCCCGCTCGGTACGTTGATGACGATCCCACCAGTGACGCCCGTGCTGAGCGTGGGGGATGCTGTCGCCGTTCCTGCGCCGACGAACATCACCGGGGCGATGACGGCCGAGGCGATTGCGGTGCGGAGTGCGATCTTGTTCATTCTGCTCACCTTCGATTCTCAGAGTCCCCGACCGACAATTTCGGAGAGGCCCGACCTACTACGCATATCGCTCCGACCCCCTCGAAAAGTTTCACAACCTGCGTAGTCGACTACGCGCGACGGGTCGCGGGCCGTGCGGGAGAGTCGACGTACACCGGTGGAGCGTCGACGGGAGCGGGACGATGAGCGAGACCAAGAGCGCCGAACCTCTGGACCGAATAGCTGTGCGGCGCCACCAATTTCGGCTCAGCATGCTCGTCGCCACGATGGCCGTCGTCGGCACCCTGATCGGTTCGGTGTCCGGAGGGGCGTTCACGCTGCTGAACACGTCGAATCAGGTGGAGGCTACGGTGAACCAGTCCTCGAACGAGTTCCTGCGAACGCAGCGGCAGCAGATCTACACGGAGTTCCTCACCGCGGCCAACGAAGTGTGCACCACCGCGAGTTCCGTGTCGGTGGCGTTCGACAACTTCGACGGCCCCGACCTCTCGGGCGTGATGCTCGAAATCCTCGGGCCACTACCGCGGCAAAATCTCGTGCTCGGCTCGAAGTTCGCGGCGGTGGAGTTGATCGGATCCGAGGCGGTAGTGGAATCGGCACGGCGAATGGTGGTCGAGTATCTGGCCGGCGCCGAGACGATCGGCTGGCTGAGCAACGACTTCGCGGCAGATGATGTCGTGTCGGCGGACGCCCTGTCCACCCGCCAGCAGCAGTTCGCCGACCACTTCCAGTCCGGGAAGAGCGCCCAGGAAGACTTCCTCGCCGCAGTGCGGGGCGAACTCGGCATCCCCGGGCACGGTGACCGGCCGTAACCGGACCGAATCGACTCGCCAGGGCTCCGCTCGGTGGGCACGATGGGGACATGTCCGCGACCGGTCCCGTATCCACACAGCAGGCGCTCGAGCCTTCGCTGCTCCCCCGCATCTGGGCGCTCCTGCGCCCCTACCGCGGATGGCTGGCACTCGTCGCGGCCGCGATCGTCGTCTCGTCGCTGCTCGGCATCGTGAATCCCTTCCTCACGAAAGCCGTGTTCGACCGCGCACTGTTCCCCACCGACGGCAGCGGCGTGCATCTGACGCTGCTGCTGTGGCTGGTGGTGGCCATGATCGTGGTGACGCTGGCGGGTTCGGTGATCGGCGTCGGCCAGAGTTACCTCACCACCAAGGTCGGCAACCTGTCGATGGCGGATCTCCGGGAACGCCTGTTCGCCCATCTCGAGAAGATGGAACTGGCCTTCTTCACCTCCACAAAGACCGGCTCGATCCAGTCACGTCTGGCCAACGACGTCGGAGGCGTCCGGTCCGTCCTCACGTCCACGGCGTCGAGCATCCTCTCGAACGTCGTCACCGTCACGGCGTCGCTCGTCGCGATGCTGCTGCTGTCGTGGCAGTTGACGCTGCTCGCGGTCGCGTTGCTCCCCGGTTTCGTCTACCTGCAGCGGCGGGTCGGCGCCCGGCGGCGGGTGCTGGCGCGCAAGACGCAGGAGTCGTTGTCGGACATGACCGCGATCACCGAGGAAGCACTGAGCGTGTCGGGTGTGCTGCTGACGAAGGTGTTCAACCAGGCCGACACCGAACTCGACCGGTATCGGACCGAGAACGCCCGGCAGACGGAACTTCAGGTGCGCCAAGCCATGACGGGGCAGGGCTTCTTCGCCGTCGTGAGCTCGTTCATGGCGATCACGCCCGCCCTCGTCTACCTGCTGGCCGGGTATCTCGTCAGCGGCGGGTCCGCGGCGCTCTCGGCGGGCACGCTCGTCGCGTTCTCGACGCTGCAGGCCAGGTTGCTGCAGCCGTTGGTCTCGCTGATGCGGGTCACCCTCGACGTCCAGACGTCGATGGCGTTGTTCCGCCGCATCTTCGAGTACCTCGACCTGCAACCCGCGATCATGAACCGGCCGGACGCGGTCGAACTGCCCGCGGACTCCCCCGGTCGGGTGGCACTGGACGACGTGTATTTCGCGTACCCCGCGCCCGTGCGGCTGGCCACCGCGGATCCCGACCCGGTGGCTCTGCGCAGCCTGGGCCGCGGCGGTGGGGGCGGCGGCATGCGTGGCGTCACGACCGTCGCGTCTCGGTTCCCGGCCGCGGCGATACCCGACACCGCACCGGCGGAACGTCGCAGCAGGCGCTGGGCGGTCGCAGGCACGTCACTGGAGATCGAACCCGGTCAGCTCGCCGCGTTCGTCGGACCGTCCGGCGCAGGCAAGACCACGCTCTGCTACCTCGTGCCGCGCCTCTACGAGGTGGACAGCGGCGCCGTCCTCGTCGACGGCCACGACGTGCGCGACCTGACCATGAGTTCACTCGCCGACGCGGTCGGGATGGTCACCCAGGACCCGTACCTGTTCCACGCCTCGATCGCCGACAACCTTCGGTACGCCAAACCGGACGCGGCGGATACCGAATTGCAGGCGGCCGCCGCAGCCGCCAACATCCACGACCGCATCCTCGGATTCGACGACGGCTACGGCACCCTGGTCGGGGAACGAGGATTCCGCCTCTCCGGCGGCGAGAAGCAGCGCCTGGCCATCGCCCGGGTGCTGCTGAAGAATCCTCGCGTACTGATCCTCGACGAGGCGACGTCCGCACTCGACACGGTCTCAGAGCGACTCGTCCAGCGCGCCCTCGCAGAGGTGATGCGCGGACGCACCACCCTCGCGATCGCCCACCGGCTGTCCACGATCCAGCACGCCGACGTGATCTTCGTGATCGACGAAGGAACCTTGATCGAACGCGGCACGCACACCGAACTCATTGCGCGGCAAGGGTTGTACGCACGCCTCCACGCCGAACAGTTCGGCGCCGGGCAGGTCGAGTGCCGGTGCACCGACGGCGTCCGATTCACCGACGGCACCGTGCTCCGCGCCGGCGAGGCGTAGCCGCTACAGGAACTTGCTGAACTGGTCGTTCGCCCGCTGCATCACGAAGTCGTACGGCGGCGAGAACTTGCGGGCCCACCAGTAGCCGAACCGGATGTCCGGCGACGTGTACACCAGGTACCGGTCCTTCTTGACGCCGGCGATGATGCAGGACGCCACCTTTTCGGGCGTGACGGCCCGCTTCTCGAAGCGGTGGATCGCCTTCCGGATGCGCGGATCGTCACGGTCGACGCCCGCGATCTCGACGGTGCCGACGAGCGGTGTCTTCACCGCGCCGGGAACCACGAGGCTCACGCCGATGCCGTGCCGTTTGAGGTCGAACCGCAGGACCTCGGAGACTCCGCGGAGCCCGAATTTGCTTGCGCTGTACGCCGCATGCCACGGAAGTGCCAGGAGCCCGGCGGCCGAAGAGACGTTGACCAGGTGTCCGCCGCGTCCCGCCCGCACCATCGGAGGCACGAAACTCTCGATGATGTGGATCGGACCCATCAGATTGACGTCCACCATGGACTTCCAGTGACGGTGTTCGAGATTTTCGACCGTCCCCCACGCGGAGATGCCGGCGACATTCATCACGACGTCGAGGCTGCCGAACTGTTCGTGGACGTCGGCGGCGAATGCGGTAACCGCGTCGTAGTCGGACACGTCGAGCGCACGCGAGAAACTCACGGTGCCCCCACCGCTGCCGACCTGCTCGACCGTCTGCGCCAGGCCGACTTCGTTGATGTCGGTGAGGAACAGTTCGGCGCCCTCCGCCGCGGCGGCCAGGGCGGTTGCCTGCCCGATTCCGCTACCTGCACCCGTGATCAGGCACTTCTTGCCGTCCAGCGTCTTGATCGCCATAGCCGTGTGCGCCCCCGTCGTCACCGATCCGTGTCGGCTGGAAGTCTACGCACGCAATCTGATTGCGCGCACGCAACTGCGGCGGCGCAATTGCCCGGAAGCGACGCGAACCGGCCCGCGGCGGGCCGGTTCGTGACGGTTCACAACCGCTGGGTCATTTCTTCCTGATAAGTACGAATCGTCCTCTCGATCCCATTGGCGTCGTCGTCGTTTCCTCGGTGCCGGGCGTCGTCGGCGCGCTCGCGCAGAACTCGAATCGCCTTCCGAAGCTCGGCGTCACTCATTCTGTGTTCCATATCACAATCATCCCTGACGGCTTCGGTTTTGACCAGACTCGGAGGTCTGCCGCGGCTGCAGAACCCCACCTGATCTGGACTATCGTCCAGATTGCCGAGGTGGGGCCGCCAGTCATTCGCGGCGGCCGAGAGCTGGATCGACGGCGCGCGGCCCGCCGCCCGTGCAGAAGGCACCGGTTCACAGTAGTGTTCACCAAGCCCCGCGGGCCGCGAGCGACCTCTGGTCGTTGCGATGCGCAACGCAACACTTCGGCCCTGAACAGGGGCGATGGACACTCCCGCCTCACGGCGCACACCCCTGCGACGGTGCCAGCAAACTCTCAGTGATTGAAACGGCAACCACGCGGCCACACCCTCGACCGCGGATGCCGACGCGAGCACATCCCGGCCCGCACCGACGCCGCCCTTGAACTTTCAACGGTAGAACGTGCGTGACGAGCACAGAGAGCGCCCGAAAAGCCGACGATTCCCGAGCGGGCGGCGCGCGATGATTGAAACATATATGAGATAAACCTCGCTCGAACGAACGGGGTTTTGCCTCTATGTCCGTGAGTTATCAATCGGTTATCATCGTGGTACGGTGTCGTTCACACGACTGACGCGCGCACGAGAGAGGACCCGGCGGCTCACAATGGCAGATTTTGCTGCGCGGTTGAACAAGCTTTTCGACACGGTCCACCCTCCGGGACGTAAACCGCATACCAACGCCGAGGTCGCGGCGGCGCTGATCGAGGACGGGCATCAGATCTCGAAGCCCTACATCTCCCAGCTCCGATCGGGACAACGCACCAATCCCTCCGACGAGACGGTCGCGGCATTCGCCCGCTTCTTCAAGGTGAAGCCCGACTACTTCTTCAACGACATCTACGCCGCGAAGATCGACCACGATCTCGAGCTTCTCTCGCAACTCCAGGGATACGGACTCCGCAAGCTCTCCAGCCGCGCGTTCGACCTCTCCGAAGAATCGCAGAATCTGCTCACGACGATGGCCGAGAAACTCCGCGCCAGCGAGGGGTTGCCGGAGGTTCCGCCGGACGCGTCCCGCTGACGACGAAAGCCGTTGGGCGGCAACGAGTTCGCGGGAGATCGCTTCGGAGATCTATGTAGGACTCACGGACGCGGGCCCGACGACACCGCCGGATTGCCCTGCCCGGCGTGCCTCGGTGGCGCATGATGGAGCAATGGTTGACAGACCGCAGCTCGGTCCCACGATCTTCGTCCTCTTCGGTGCCACCGGAGACCTGTCCAAACGCATGGTCCTCCCCGCCTTCTTCCAGCTCGCCCTGTCGGGGCTTCTGAACTCCGAGTGGATGCTGATCGGCACCGGGCGCGGCAACGTCTCCGACGATCAGTTCCGCGACCACGTGCACGACGTCGTGAACGAGTTCGGAGTGCCGCACGACGACGCCGACTGGGAACCGTTCGCCCGGCGGCTGAGATTCGCCGGCGGCGGGTTCACTCCCGACAACCCGGGAACACTCCCCACGGCCGTGCAGCAGGCGCGGCAGGACCTCGGCGCGGCCGATGCACAGTTGGTGCACTACCTGGCGCTGCCGCCGAGCACGTTCGCCGAGACCACCCGTGCGCTCGGCGCTCACGATCTGGCCCGCGGCGCACGCGTCGTGTACGAGAAGCCGTTCGGGACTTCCCAGGAGGCGTTCACCGAACTCGACGAAGCCGTGCACCACGTCCTCGACGAGAAGCAGATCTATCGGATCGACCACTTCCTCGGCAAGGAGAGCACCCAGAACCTGCACATCCTGCGCTTCGCCAACGGGATGATCGAGGGCGTCTGGAACCGGGAGCACGTCGAGCAGATACAGATCGACGTGCCCGAGACACTCGACATCGACGACCGCGCCCGGTTCTACGACGCCACCGGCGCCGTCCTGGACATGCTGGTGACGCACCTGTTCCAGGTCGCCGCCGAGATCGCGATGGAACCGCCGGAGACGTTGGGCGCCGACGATCTCCAATCGGCCCGGGAATCCGTGATCGGGACGTTCCGTCCCCTCGATACCGCCGACGTGGTGCTCGGCCAGTACGAGGGGTACCGCGACGTCGACGGTGTCGCGGACGATTCCACGACGGAGACGTTCGTCGCCGCCCGGTTGTGGGTCGACACGGACCGCTGGCGGGGAGTGCCGTTCCTCCTCCGCACCGGAAAGATGCTGGGCGTCAGCAAGCAGCGGGTCAGCCTGGTCTTCCGCAGTCCGCAGGGCCCGCTCACCGACATTCCACCGGACGGCGCAGTCCTGACCTTCGATCTGAAGGGCGACGGCGAGATCGACATCGCCATGGTCGTCAAGGAACCCGGCCCCGACGACAGCCTGTCGGTGGGCCACCTGGGGCTGCCCCTCGACACGGTGCCGCTCGGCCACGCCCTCGCACCCTATTCGCGGCTCATCCTCGACGTCCTGCACGGCGACCGGTCGCTGTTCACGCGCCCCGACGGCCTGGCCCACGTCTGGACCGTCGCCGACGCGCTCCTGCGTGACCCTCCCCCGGCCAAGCCGTACCCCGCCGGATCCATGGGACCGCCCGAGGCCGAGGACCTCGCCGCGCCCTGCGGGTGGCTCGTCACCGGTTCTCCGGACTGACCGGCGTCACGGGCCGCTCCGGCTACTCCGCGGTCGAATCCGCGGTGTCCGCCCGCGCGGGAGCCGGGGCCGACGTGCCGAACTCGGTGTACGCATCCGCGAGTTCGAGGACCCATCGGCGCGGCGACATGCCCTGAGGCGGCGCGATCCATTCGGTGTCGAGGACGTCCGAGGCGACCGGGTCGTGGATCCAGCGCGCGAGAATCTCGGCGCGCTCGGCCGTCGATTCCGGAAGTTGCTGTTCGTCCGCGTCGAGCATGCCGGCACCCGCCTGCAGGTACAGCGCGTCCATGACATGGGCGACGGCGTCGGAGGCGCGCAGAACGGTCGTGCTGCCCTTGCCGTCGCCCTCGACCACTTCGGGGAACCGGGTGACGAGCACCGAATGCAGAGTGTCCATGCGGCGCAGGTCCTGCCGTGCGCGCAGCCAGGTTTCGACGAGCACCCAGACGGTGCCGACCGACACGATCACGGCCGCGACGGTGTACGCAGGCGAGGAGCCGACGAACCACATCTGCCCCGACAGCTCACGCACCAGTCCCACGACCGCTGCCACGAGGACCGTCGCGGATCCGACGACGATCAGCGAGATTCCCCGGCCGAGCGCGGTCCACGCGACGTGCCTGCCGCCGGTCACGACCACCGCGGTCAGCGCGATCACGATGAACACGAGCGCGGGAACGGGAACTCCACCGGCAAGCCCGATTCCGAGCACGAGGGCGACGGTGTAGACGATCACGGCAACCGCACGTAGCGCCGCACGCGGGAGTATCGGCCACACGGAGACCGCGCCGACCGCGCTCGCGGCGGCGAACAGCGTCCATGCCAGTTCGAGGACGATCTCCGACAGGCCGGCCGTCGGGGCCAGGGTGTCGAGGCGACCGGCGACGTCCGGAACGGCCAGCGTCGACGCGATTGCCGCGCTGGACACGGCCACTACCATCGCCACCCGCAGCGGCGTCGGCTGACGCGCGGCGACCCGGCCGATCCGGGCACCCGCCGCCGTCCACACGACCAGCGCAATCAGCCAGCCCATCAGCCGATCGCCTCGTCGTACCGGAGCACGGACACGGGAGTACCGCGCCCCTGCATCGTCTTCAAGCGGATGAGCAGCATCGACGCGAACGTCTCGGCCTCCCACTCCGCCACCTCGTCGGACGGCTGTTCGTCTCCCCGCCGCCTCGACCGCTGGCTGAGCATGTAGGCGATCAGATCGTCGCCGGCCTCGAGGGTCGCGGCCACGATCTCTGCGCCCTCGTGCCGAAACACGATGTGACCCAACTCGTGCGCGAGCGTGCGGTCGAGGTCCGGCAGGCCCGGCGCCAGCACGATCACGTCCCGGTCCGGGTAGGCACGCCGCTGGCCGCAGACCCCGGGTGCCATCGGCTTCGTGAAATCGAGTTCGATGGAACGCTGCCGTTCACGGGCCACCGCGTCCACCACGTGCCGGAGCGTCACCGCCTCGGCTCTGGCCGCCGCGTCACACACCGCGTCCACAGCCGCCGCCACCCGACGATGAGATCTGTTCGCCCCCACGACTACACCCCTCCATTCGAAGCGGGCGGGAAGAATTCCGCCCGAGCGGCCGCGATGCGCGCCTGTTGTGCGCGAGCACCCTGGAATGTCAGCGCACCCGCTCCGCCGGCGCAGCACAGCAGCACGCCGACCCCACCGAGAACGGTGATCGCGGGCAACGGCTCACTGTGGACCACCGGCACCATTCCCGGCGGCGCGGCATCCGGATCGCCCTGGGCAGGCGCCTGCGCGCCGGGCGCCCGAGCGTCGCTGCCGGGGGTCTCCCCCGCGGGCCGGTCCTGGGGCGCGGAATCCGTGGAACCGCTCGCACCCGGGCCTGCCGCGGCGCCGGGACCGAACCCTCCTGCCGAGGCTCCCCCGGAAGCCGGGGGTGCGGCAGGACTCTCGGGGCCCGGCGCGGCAGCAGAGTCGGAACCTACGTCTCCGGAACCCACGTCACCGGAATCGTCGCCTCCGGACGTGTCCGGACGCAGGACCTTCGGTTCGGCCGGGGGCGGCAACTGGATCGGACCGGGCGGCGCGACCACGACTCGGGACGTCGAAGGGGTCGACGTTTCCGTGGGTTCGACGGTCTCGGACGGTTCCGTGGTCCCGGACGGCTCCCCGGTCTCGGACGGCTTGGTGGGCTCGGCCGTCTCGGATGGCTTGGTGGGCTCGGCCGTCTCGCTGGGTTCCTGTGTCTCGCTGGGCTCTCCGCCACCGCATCCGCGCCGGCTCTCGCACGGTGGATGGGGATGATCGGGCTTGCCGCCGCCGGGAGACCCGGTGGAACCGCCTTCGCAGCGACCGCCGTCGCATTCGTGGTACTGGGGGCCCGCGACGGCGTCGGACGGGAACGCCGACACAGTGATCCAGGCGAGCCCGGACAAGAAGGCCACAGCCAACCCGACCACGGTCAGCCTTCGCAAGACACGACGCGCGCTCACCATGCACCCCCCTCGTATTCACGACACGACACCACGTTCACGGCGACATCGCCGCTGTCATGGTAACGAGCGAATCGAGCGGAGGTGCTGGTGGTGCCGGTGTCGGGGAACCGGCACCACCAGCGGTGCCCGAGCCAGGTGGGACTCGAGCAGCTTCGGTGAACCCCTACGGGCTCGGCGTTACCGCCTGGAGGTGCTGATCGGTCAGGGTCTTCGCGACGCCGTCACGCCGGCGGGAGTTCACAGAACGTTCACCAGCAACATCGTCGCGGTGATGGTCGCGACCACTGTCGCCGGCTCGAGAAACTTCGAGATCTTGCGCATTGCCTGCATGTATTTCCACCCCGTGCGATCGACCCCTTGATGACCTACGGACAGTACACAGCATTCAGTTACCTTTTGGCAAATTTGGACCGGAATGCCAGGAACCCCGAACCCCCGACGACGGCACTCACCTGGGCCGGAACGCAGAAGAGGCACTCTCTCCGGATGGAGTGAGTGCCTCTTCTGTGGTGGAGCTGAGGGGAATCGAACCCCTGACCTCTTCGATGCGAACGAAGCGCGCTACCAACTGCGCCACAGCCCCGCGCGGATCCTGCGATCCGCTCGGCAAACTCTAGCAGGCAACCCGCGGAGGGAGCGAATCGCCTGCACCGACGTGGCTTTCGGCCCGGATCCGAGGACTACTCACCGGCAGCCCGGCGCATCGTCGCCTGCTGCATCGGCTCGTCGTCGAAGTGCTCGAGATGATCGAATTCGGGATCCTCGTCGTCCACCTCGAGGACGACGGCGCCCGGACGACGCAACCGGGCAGGGATGAGCCGGAGTTCGTCGTCGCTCCGGGACTCGACACCCAGCCGCGAGCGATTGAGACGCGCGGTCCGCCGCCGACGGATCTCCTGCTCGATCTGGACCTGCCGGCGCAGGTACGCCATGTAGGCGACGAGACCGGCCACGCCGGCCGCGAACGCCCACCACATCAGCGGAGAGATGATCAGGCCGAGCGCCGCCGACATGATCGTCGCGAATACCAGCCCGAGAAGCGATCGCTGCCGAAACCCGTAGCGTGCCTCGCGCGCGATCGCGTCGGCCTCGGGATCGAAGCCGCCGCGTCCCCGGCGTACCGGCACGTACTCGCCGACCGGGGCCCGCTCACCGTCGAAATCGTCTTCCTCTGCGTGAGTGTCCACAAGGTCCTCCGCGTCGTAGCCGTAGTGGTCCGGTTCCGGTTGCCAGTACGGGTCGCTGCGGTGCCCTGCCGCGGGTCCACGCTGCACGGGACGTTCGTCGCCGCGGTGCAGCACGCGCGTCGCGAGTGCTGCGTCACTGGTTTGCCGAATTCGGGGGCGGTTGTTCACCAGCATTGGGACCAGGACGAAGAGCCACACGACGACGAGCCCGATCCAGAGAAACGAGTTCGGCATTCGGCGACCTCCTCCCAATCGTCTACCAGCATGGATACCGCTGTTGACCCATCCAGGCTAACCGCATGAACACGCACATCTTCGCAGACGCGCCGATCTCACCATACTCAGGTGTCACATGCGTAACGCGAAAATGTGGTGCTCGGCATGCCCCGGACAGACGAAGGAAACGATCGGGCAAAGACTCACCGAAAGCGGAGACCCGGTCGGGGAGCTTTGATACCGTGAAATAACTGCCACGTAGCTGGACGTTTGTCCATGTCCGATTCGGCGGACATATTCGGGTGGATTCACCCGGTCACGCCCAGACGGCGCCGGCGGTCACGCCCAGGTGGCTTTGCCACTCCGCACGAGCGAATCCGCGACGGTGCCGGGCACGTCCTCGACGGTCATGCCGACCAGAATGTGGTCGCGCCACTGCCCGTCGACGTCCAGATAACGCGCGAGCAGACCTTCCTCACGGAAGCCGACGTTGCGGAGCACCGCCTGGCTCGCCAGGTTCTCCGGACGCACAGTGGCCTCCACGCGGTGCAGACCCACTGGGCCGAAGGCGTGATCGAGTCCCAGCGCGAGCGCACCGGTGGCCACGCCGAGCCCATTGACGTCGCTGGCCACCCAGTATCCGATCCACGCGGACCGCAGCGCACCCCGCACCACGTTGCCGATCGTGATCTGGCCACAGAAATTGCCGTCGAGTTCGATGGCCATCGGCAGCATCCGGCCCTTCCGCGCCTCCGAACGCAGACTGCTGCACAGTCCGGGCCATCCCGAAATATGATGGCGCGCTTCCCAGGGCGCCTCCCCCGTCGGCTCCCACGGTTCGAGGTGCGCGCGGTCGCGGGTGCGCAGACGGCTCCACGCGGAGGCGTCACGCAGCCTGATGGCGCGCACGGTGACGACGCCACCCTTCACCCGCAGGGGCCCGAGATGCGGCGGCCAACCGGGATGCTGTGTCATCTCGTCTCACGCCGATGCTGTGTCATCTCGTCTCGCACTGTGTCATCAGCCACGCTGCGCCAGGAATGCCACGTCCACCTGGTCACCCGTCCGCACCTCGGTGATCTCGGGTTCGATGAGGACGAGGCAGTTGGCCTCCGCCAGCGTGGCGAGCAGGTGCGAGGACGCGCCCGGCGCCCCGCCGAGAGCTTGGACGAGGTATTCCCCCGTGGCCTCGTCGCGCATGAGCTGACCACGGAGAAAACCCTTGCGGTTCTCGATCGACGTGATGGGTGCGACGGTGCGGGCGGTGACGACGCGGCGCATCGGCTGCCTGCGACCCAGTGCGATGCGGATCAGCGGGCGCACCATCACCTCGAACACGACCAGGGCGCTCACCGGATTGGACGGGAGGAGGAACGTCGGAACCTCGTCCCGGCCGAGCTGGCCGAATCCCTGGACCGATCCCGGATGCATCGCGACCCGGTCGACCTCGAGGTTGCCGAGATCGGCGAGCGCGTCCCGCACGTCCTCGGATGCGCCGCCGCCGACCGCACCCGCGATGACGACGATCTCGGACCGGATCAGCTGACCCTCCACCACCTCACGCAGACGGCGCGCGTCGGCGTTCGCGATACCGACCCGGTTGACGTCGGCGCCGGCGTCGCGGGCGGCGGCGGCCAGCGCGTAGGAGTTGACGTCGTAGACCTGACCGGGTCCCGGGGTGCGGTCGACGTCGACGAGTTCGCCACCTACCGAGATGACGGACAGCCGGGGACGAGGATGGACGAGCACCTTGTCGCGACCCACCGCGGCCAGCAACCCGACCTGAGCGGCGCCGATGATGGTGCCTGCCCGGACGGCGACGTCGCCGGGCTGCACGTCGTCGCCTGCGCGGCGCACGTAGTCGCCGGAGCGCACCGGTTTGTAGATCTTGACGCGGGCCCGGCCGCCGTCGGTGCGGTCGAGCGGGAGGACGGCGTCGGCGAGCGTCGGCAGCGGAGCGCCCGTGTCGACCTTGACGGCCTGACGGGGCTGCAGCCGGATCGGCTGCCGTGAACCGGCCGTGACCTCGCCGACCACGGGAAGGGACAGTTCCACGGGCGCACCCTCGTCGTCCCGGATGTCGGTTCCGGCAGCCTGGACGTCGACGCTACGGACGGCGTAACCGTCGATGGCGGCCTGGTCGAACCCGGGAAGCGGCCGCTCGGTGACCACTTCTTCGGCACACAGCAGCCCCTGGGCTTCGGAGATCGCCACACGGACCGGCCGCGGCGCCACCGCGGCCGCGGTCACGATCGTCTGTTGCTCCTCGACCGACCGCAAGTTCTTGCCTCCCGAGCTTCTAGGATTCCGTCCGCTTCAATCGGTCGATCAGCCATTCGCGCAACGACGGGCCGTACTCTTCCATGTCCAACGCAAAGTCAACCGCAGCACGGAGGTAGCCGCCGGGATTTCCGAGATCGTGTCTCGTGCCTCGGTGCACGACGACGTGAACGGGGTGGCCTTCCTTGATGAGGAGGGCGATGGCGTCGGTGAGCTGGAGCTCGCCGCCGGCGCCGGGTTCGATCCGCCGCAGCGCGTCGAAGATCGCCCGGTCGAGGAGGTAGCGACCGGCGGCCGCGAACGTGGACGGCGCGTCCTCGATGGCCGGCTTCTCGACCATGCCGGTGACCTTGAGGACGTCCGGGTTCGTGGCGTCGGGCACCGTTTCGACCTCGAAGACGCCGTACGCGCTCACCTGGTCCTTGGGGACGTCGATGGCGCAGAGGACGGTGCCGCCGCGCTTGCGGCGGACCCGGGACATCGTCTCGAGCACACCGCGCGGCATCACCAGGTCGTCCGGGAGGAGCACGGCAATGGCGTCCTCGTCGTCGTCGAGGACCGACTCCGCGCAGCCGACCGCGTGGCCGAGGCCGAGGGGCTGGTCCTGGACGACGGACTCCACCTCGAGCAGGCCGGGAGCCTTGCGCACCTTTTCGAGCAGGTGGTACTTGCCGCTGGCCTCGAGCTTGCTCTCGAGGACGAGGTCCTCGACGAAGTGGGCGACCACTCCGTCCTTACCGGGCGACGTGACGATCACGAGCCGGCCGGCACCCGAATCGGCGGCTTCTCCGGCCACGAGTTCGATACCTGGGGTATCCACGACCGGGAGCAGCTCTTTCGGCACGGTCTTCGTCGCGGGGAGGAATCGCGTCCCCATTCCCGCTGCGGGCACGACAGCCGTGCGAAAGGCAGTGGCGGTGTGCGGGGCGGCGTCTGTCATGCCCACACCTTAACTGTGCGGACCTACCAGTCAGTCACCAAGATCCTGTCAGCTACCTCCCGGAACCCGTCGGAGACGCTCTCCGGCCGGCTCTAAGGTTGGGGCATGCACGCACGAACGAAGGACGAGTGGCGGCAACTGGTGCTCACCGGGCGGCGTGCGCTGACCCCCGAACTCCGCGAAGCCGAGGACCAGGCGGTCGTCGCGCTCGTCACACAGGAAGTCGCAGGCGGATCGACCGTCTGCGCCTATGTTCCCACCGCGCTCGAGCCGGGGTCGCTGGACTTCCTCGACGCGCTCCGGCGGGTCGCCGGACGCGTCCTCGTGCCCGTCACCCGCGGTCCCGGCCCGCTCTACTGGTCCGAGTTCACGGGCGCGGACGGTCTCGCCGACGCGAGTTACGGCCTGCGCGAACCCACCGGACCGGTACACGAACCCGGCGAGATCCGTTCGGCCGACACCATTTTCGTTCCCGCCCTGGCCGTCGATCGGCGGGGCGTGCGACTCGGCCGCGGCGCGGGCTTCTACGACCGGACCCTCGGGTTCGCCGCCCCCGGCGCGCGGCTGATCACGATGGTCCGCGACGAGGAACTGGTGCCCGAACTGCCGGAGGATCCCCACGACGTGCGTATGGGATGGGCCCTCACGCCCGGCTCGGGACTCGTCGCGCTCGGCGAATAGCGAGGGCACACGGGGCCCGGAATAGTTCCCTGATTAGCGTTGTTGGCACTGTCGACTGTAGAGTGCTAAAACCTGCGGTTTGACTACACAGTGCGGAGGAACCCAGTGCCCACTTATTCATATGCGTGCACGGAATGCGACAACCGTTTCGACATCGTCCAGTCGTTCAGCGATAACTCCCTGACCGTCTGCCCCGCATGCTCGGGCAAGCTGCGCAAGCTGTTCAACTCCGTCGGCATCGTCTTCAAGGGCAGCGGTTTCTACCGCACCGACAGCCGCGGGACGTCCGGAGCGGCCAGCGAGCCGGCCAAGACCGACTCTGCTCCCGCTGCCAAGTCGGAAAGTTCGTCGACGGCCTCGTCCAGCTCCACGAGCACCGCGACCGCCGCACCGGCCAAGGCTGCTGCCAGCTAGTTCTCGCGCTTTCGCGAGTTATCCACAACTTCTCGTCCATCCACAGGCGGGCCCGTTCCGCGTACCTACGGGCCTGCCGTTCTCCTAGCGTCGAACCATGTCGTTCGACCCCGCCCAGACCGGTCACCACCGGTCGAACCGCGCACACCGCAGCCTGAGCCCGTCGTGGGCCGACCGGCTGTCGGATCTCACCCATCCCGGCTGGGCCCGCACCCTCGCCGCCAGACGCGTCCTGGCCGCCGCGCTCGTCTGCCTCGCGCTGGCCCTCCTCGCCCGCGGGGATCCTGGCTCTGGCCGCTCCGCGGTCGTGGTGGCCGCACGTGATCTGCAACCCGGAGTCGTCCTCACGGACGCCGACGTGGACCTGGTCGAATTCGAGGCCGGGAGCCTCCCCGACGGGGCTGTCACCGCTCTGGCGGACGTAAACGGACGCACCCTCGCCGGACCGACCCGCGCCGGTGAAGCCCTCACCGACGTCCGGGTAATGGGCCCCCGTCTGGCCGCTGCCGCAGCGGGCATGGACGACGCACGGATCGTCCCCGTCCGGCTCGCCGACCCCGCCGTCACGGAACTCCTCCGTGAGGGCGATCGCGTCGACGTGCTGACAGTCGATCCCGGCACACCAGCGAATCCGGACCGGCGGTCCGGAGCCACCGTCCTGGCGTCCCGTGCCGTCGTCGTGCTGGTGACTCCGTCCGAGAACGGACGTGACCAGCGCGAACGGGTGGTGATGCTGGCGCTTCCGACCTCGGACGCCACGACGGTGGCCGCGGCATCCCTCACGAGCGCGATCACCGTGACCTTTCAGTGACCCGCCACGCTGATCTAGGCTTTTCCGGGAGACAGTGCTGGATGACTTGCCACCCACTCGAGGAGACGTCGACATGCTCAAGGGATTCAAGGACTTCCTGCTCCGGGGGAACGTCCTCGACCTCGCCGTCGCGGTCGTAGTCGGAGCCGCGTTCACCGCCATCGTCACATCGTTCACCAACAACGTGATCAATCCGTTGATCGCCGTTGCCGGCGGCGCCAACGACCTGGGTTGGGGTTATCAGATTATCGCCGACAACCCGGCCACCTTCATCAACATCGGTGCCGTCATCACGGCCGTGATCAACTTCGTGATCATCGCCGCGGTCGTGTACTTCATTCTCATCGTCCCGGCCAACGCCGCGAAGAAGCGGTTCATCACCGAACCCGCAGACAAGAAGGCCAGCGAGGCCGACCTGCTGATCCAGATCCGCGACATCCTCGAAGCGAGCCTCCAAACCGACGGGGCCGCAGCGAGTTCCGACGGAGCGCACGCCATGCCGGCGGAGAAGGCCGCCAAGCTCGAGCAGACCCGCGAATAGCGTTTCGACGACTCCGGGCCCGTGCAGCAGCTGCTTGCACGGGCCCGGAGTCATGCGTGGAACGAATATCAGCCGAGGCTGAAGGGCTGTCCCCACAGCGTGACGGTGCTGCTCACGTTGTCCGTCTCCACAGACACGTTCACATACGACCGCGCCTGCGCGTAGCCGGCGCAGCCGCTCACGCCGAGCGTCGAGTCGGCCCAGGAGACCGAACCGTCGGTACCCTCGAAGCTGTTGTATGCCGAGTGCGACTCTCCGCCGTAGGCGTCGGCCGCCTCGAGGTCGAGGATGTCGACGCTGACCGCCTCACCGGGGCCGAGGGTTACGGCACCACCGCCGCTGGGCGTAACGGGAATGGACGTGGCGGCCCCGGTCACGAGGTCCGCGAGGTTCCCCGAGTCGACGCCCGCGCCGGCTTCTGCACCGAAGTCGACCTGGCACGCAAGCACGTAGCCGGGCTGGATGTCCGCACCGGTCGCTCCGGCGCCTTCCAGGTGAACTGCGGCCTTGCCGTTGACCCAGACGTTGCGGTGCAACGGCGTCGAACCCATCGACGGCGAAATGTTCGCACTCTCGTCCGTCAGGTTCACCGTCACCACGGTGCCGTCAGCCAACGTCTGCGTGATCGAACCACCGGGCAGCGGAACGAACGTGTCGGCATTCGCCGCACCGACGGAGAAGAAGCCCATGGTCGCGGCAGCAGCGGCACCGACCGCGGCCAGACGCACACCGTTCTTACGGTTGATGATCATTGTTCCCTCTCAGGGATAGAAACCTCGCGCACGCGAGAAAGTGGGTGGGAAGAACTGCGAAAGAGACCGAAATCAGCCGATGCTGAACGGCGCACCGTACAGAACGGTCTTCGAGTAGTCGTTACCCACGATCTCCACGACCGAGTACGACCGAGCCTGCGCGAATCCACCGCACTTCTGAACCTGCAGCTCCGCATCCTGGTACTGCAGCGCGTACACGCCGTCCTTCTTGATGTCCTTCGCCGCGATCGGCACGTACTTGACCTCACCCGAGTTCAACGGAACCGACAGCCCCAGGCTCGGCGTCAACGAAGACAGATCCGCAGAGAACGACGGGCTCGCCGACAGACCGGTGATGTCCACCTGGCAACCCACGATGTACCCGGTCGACACCCGCGAAACACCATGCGTCGTCGTCGCATTCGTACCGTTGTAGGTACCCGCATTGTTCGTCGTGGCATTCGCGTCCGGAACCTCGGTGACCTCCTTGATGCCCTTGACATCAGCAGTCACAGTTCCCGACACCCACGCCACACGACCGGCGCCATTGGCAGCCAACGACGGCGACGACAGAGCGCTCTCCGCGGTACGCGTCACCGTCACATTCGGACCGGCCTTCGAACCATCAGGCAGCGGGATGAAAGTATCCGCGCTCGCCGCACCGGTAGACATCAAACCGAGTGCAACAGCCGCAGCAGCACCCAGGCCTGCAATACGGGCGCCACGGCGCAGGCCGGACTTGCGGTTCTCGCTCATTCGTTCCCCTCATCAGGCGTGGCTGCTCCGACCGTCGGAGAAAGTCCCACCACCTAGCGAGGTCCAAAGTTAGAGCATTCGAGTCCGAAACGTAATATCCAGAAGGGCGCATTTACGTAAGCGTTACCGTACATAAAGGAGCGTTATTTACTTGTAATAGCGAATTTTGAACGCCAAAAATCGGGGCGCGGGTATTCCCGCGCCCCGATTCCGGGGTATTTCCTACTTGTTTATGGAGAAGACAATCAGCCGATGCTGAAGGGCTGTCCCCACAGGGTGACGTTGCTGCTCACGTTGTCGGTGCTGACCGCGACCTTGACGTAGCTGCGCGCCTGGGCGTAGCCCGCGCAGCCGCTCACGCCGAGGGTCGAGTCGGCCCAGGTGACCGATCCGGTCTTGCCCGTGAACTTGTTACCGCCGGTGTGCGACTCTCCGCCGTAGGCGTCCTTCTTCTCGAGGTCGAGAATGGTGACGTTCTTGGCCTGGCCGGGGCCCAGGGTGATGGCACCGCTGCTCTTGCCGGCCAACGGGCCGGACACAAGGTTGCCGCTCTCGTCATCGATGGTCATCTTGCTGCTGGCGCCGGCGTCACCCTTGGCGCCGAAGTCGACCTGGCAGGCGAGGATGTAACCGGGGGTAATGGTGGCACCCTTGGCGCCGGCACCGTCCAGCGTGACCGCGGCCTTGCCGTTGACCCAGACGTTGCGGTGCAACGGCGTCGAACCCATCGACGGCGAAATGTTCGCACTCTCGTCCGTCAGGTTCACCGTCACCACGGTGCCGTCAGCCAACGTCTGCGTGATCGAACCACCGGGCAGCGGAACGAACGTGTCGGCATTCGCCGCACCGACGGAGAAGAAGCCCATGGTCGCGGCAGCAGCGGCACCGACCGCGGCCAGACGCACACCGTTCTTACGGTTGATGATCATTGTTCCCTCTCAGGGATAGAAACCTCGCGCACGCGAGAAAGTGGGTGGGAAGAACTGCGAAAGAGACCGAAATCAGCCGATGCTGAACGGCGCACCGTACAGAACGGTCTTCGAGTAGTCGTTACCCACGATCTCCACGACCGAGTACGACCGAGCCTGCGCGAATCCACCGCACTTCTGAACCTGCAGCTCCGCATCCTGGTACTGCAGCGCGTACACGCCGTCCTTCTTGATGTCCTTCGCCGCGATCGGCACGTACTTGACCTCACCCGAGTTCAACGGAACCGACAGCCCCAGGCTCGGCGTCAACGAAGACAGATCCGCAGAGAACGACGGGCTCGCCGACAGACCGGTGATGTCCACCTGGCAACCCACGATGTACCCGGTCGACACCCGCGAAACACCATGCGTCGTCGTCGCATTCGTACCGTTGTAGGTACCCGCATTGTTCGTCGTGGCATTCGCGTCCGGAACCTCGGTGACCTCCTTGATGCCCTTGACATCAGCAGTCACAGTTCCCGACACCCACGCCACACGACCGGCGCCATTGGCAGCCAACGACGGCGACGACAGAGCGCTCTCCGCGGTACGCGTCACCGTCACATTCGGACCGGCCTTCGAACCATCAGGCAGCGGGATGAAAGTATCCGCGCTCGCCGCACCGGTAGACATCAAACCGAGTGCAACAGCCGCAGCAGCACCCAGGCCTGCAATACGGGCGCCACGGCGCAGGCCGGACTTGCGGTTCTCGCTCATTCGTTCCCCTCATCAGGATTTCGTGCAGGTTCCCAGCCCCGACGATCGAAGCTGAGGAGTGGTCCATTTCGGGCCCAGCGCAGTATTCGCAGCAAAGGTGTCCGCAGAGTTAACTGCAGACGACCAGTTGCCGGAATTTCGACACTAGAGACAAACCTCACTCAGAGGCCCGTCCGGGCGACGACGTGGCACCACGCCCCGCCCTCCATCTTCGTACTGACTCGTCAGGGACATTAACCTGAGCTAAGAACCTGGGCAACGTGATCAGCCTGTGACGCAATTGTGATGTGTCTCACAAAGTTGAAAACGAAACGTTACCTACGGGTAGCCCCGCTTTGGAATCGCGTGAATGAAAGCGGCCGTACCAGTGACTTTCCGAGCGCGAGTTTTTCCGTTACTGCAGACAACACTTAGATTCATCCAGATTTCAATCACACATTCACCCATGGTGGGGAGGAACCTGACGCCGAAGCCACTCCTCGGACTCGCTGCGTCTGTCCACATGCTGAGACGCCTCGTCGGGTTCGCGTTCGTCCGCGGTGGTGTCGGGGAAGACGTCCCCGAAGATGCGCTCGAGCCGGGCCCTGTCGATCGGGGCCCGGCTCGGAACTGCCTGCTCGTCGGGCTCGCTGTGCGAACCCGGTTCGTCGGAACGAGAAATCGTCTCAGCCTTCCAGACCGGACAATTCGGAAATCACGTGCGCCGCGAGCGGCGTCAGGGTGGCCATGCCGTCCCGGACCGCGGCGCGCGAGGACGCGAGGTTTACCACGAGTGTGCTGCCGGACACACCGGCGAGCCCGCGGGAGAGGCCGGCGTCCAGCGAACCGGCGGCGAGACCCGAAGACCGGAGGGCCTCCGAGATTCCCGGAATCTCGCGGTCGAGGACCTCGGCGGTGACGTCGGGGGCGACGTCGCGGGGCGACACGCCGGTGCCGCCGACGGAGACGACGAGGTCGACGCCGCCGATGACGGCGGTGTTGAGCGCGTTGCGGATCTCCACCTCGTCGGCCGCCACCGCGACGATGGCGTCGACGATGAAGCCGGCCTCGTTCAGCAGTTCCGTCACCAGAGGCCCGATGGAGTCCTTGCCGTCACCGTGAGCGGTGCGGTCGTCGACGATTACCACCAGCGCGCGGCCGGCCAGCGAGGCTTCGATGTCCATGGTCCCTACCGTAGTGGCCCCGTTCAGAACGGACTCGACCTGCCCGAGAATCCCCGTGTTCATCAGCGGCCGCCCTGTTCGGCGGTTCCGAGCGTGACGTCGACGGTCTTGGAATTCGACCCGTTCCCGTCGGTGTAGGTGATGGACACGTTGTCTCCCGGTGCGTGCGATCGAATGGCGGCGATGAGCGCGTCGCCGCTGGTGATGACCCGGTCGTCGACCTTGGTGATCACCGAGCCCTTAGGAATTCCCGCCTTCTCCGCCGGGCTGCCCGACGTGACCTCGACGACGGTGGCACCGTTCGCAGCGTCCTGCGACGGGACCTGGATCCCGATGACGGCCTGGGTGGCCTTGCCCGTCTTGACCAACTCGTCCGCGATGCGCCGGGCCTGGTCGACCGGGATCGCGAAGCCGAGACCGATGGAGCCGCTCTGCTCGCCCGCGCCGGAACCGCCGATGCTCGCGATGGCGGTGTTGATGCCGATCAGCTGACCGTCCATGTTGACGAGGGCGCCGCCGGAGTTGCCCGGGTTGATCGCCGCATCCGTCTGCAGGGCATCGATGACGGTGTTCTGGTTGCCGGACTCACCGCTGGTGGACACCGGGCGGTTGAGCGCCGAGATGATGCCTTCGGTGACGGTCCCGGCGAGGCCGAGAGGCGAACCGATCGCGACGACCTGCTGTCCGACCTGCACGTTGCCCGATGTGCCCAGCTCGATCGGAGTGAGGTTCGTCTTGCCGTCCACCTTGATGACCGCGAGGTCTGATACCGGGTCGGCACCGACCAGCTTGGCGTCGGCCGTGCTGCCGTCCGAGAACGCGACCGTCAGCTTGCCGCCCTTGGCGGCCGCGCCCGCGACGTGATTGTTGGTGAGGATCATGCCGTCGGACGAGATGACGATGCCGGACCCCTCGCCACCGGAACCGCCTGCCGTCGCAACCTCGATCTGGACGACGCTCGGGACCACCTTGTTCGCGACCGCCTGCACCGACCCCGCCGGTGCATTCGCGGCCGGGGTCGCGGTGTTGTTCTTGGGGGCGTCGAGGGAGTTGGTCACCGCGGCGCCGCTGCCGTTGCGATCCGTCGCCAGGGAACCGACGACGCCACCGATGCCGCCGCTCACGAGGGCGAGCGCCACGGCGCCCACCACGATCGCCGTGCGCGCGGGACGCTTCGTCGCGGTTACGGTCGATCCCGCTCCGGCCTGTCCGGGCCCCTGCAGGCCGGGGAACGGGCCCTGAGGCGTCCCGGGCTGCCCGGCCGCATGCTGGGCACCCGGATGTCCCGGAGCCCCGTGCTGGGGGTGCCCGAACTGCTGGGTGGGCTGGGGCGGCGGACCGTACGGATTGCCCTGGGGGTACCCGGCGCCGTAGGCCTGCTGCCCCGCCGGACCGCCCGCCGCGTTGTGCGGAGTGGTCGGGAACTGCTCGGTCGGGTGGTACCCCTGCGTCGGCGGCTGCGGCTGTGGGTTGGCCGGCTGGTCGGGGCGCCCGCCCCGGTCGCCACCGGCGTTCTCGCGGCTGTCGCCGTCGTGGCTGTTTCGATCCTCGGTCATCGCATCACTTCCATCTCCCGCGACCACCCGCAGGGGCAGTCGCACCGTCTCTGTCTACGAGAGTGCCCGGTGGGACTGAGAGGGTCCTGAGACCGGCCTTTGAGTTAGCCGAGACCTCGAGCTTCGAGCCTATTCCGCTTCGGGTTCCCCCGGAAGGACGATGCGGATGAGCGCACCGCCCCGTTCGGAGACGTCCACCGCGATCGTGCCGCCGTGCTTGACGACCACCTGCCGGACGATCGCCAGCCCCAGCCCCGAACCGGGCATCGAGCGTGACGCCGTGGACCGGTAGAAGCGGTCGAACACCAACTCCCGGTCCTCCTCCGGAATACCCGGGCCCGCGTCGTCGACCGTCAGCTCGAGCAGTCCGTCGCCTGCCGGTCTCATCGCCACCCGCACCTGCTCACCGGTCGGACTCCACTTGGCCGCGTTGTCCAGGACGTTCAGCACCGCCCGCGACAATCCCGCGTGGTCGCCGTAGACGAACCAGGGAACGGTGACGGCGGTGAAGTCGATCTCGTTGCGCCTGCGTCGCGCGCGCTCGAGGCTGCGGTCCACCACTTCGCTGAGATCGACTCTCTCGAAGACAGTTTCCGGTGCGTCCTCGCGGGCGAGGTCGACGAGGTCGCCCACCAGCTGCGAGAGTTCCTCGATCTGCGCCACCACGTCGGTGCGCAGTTCGGCCATGTCCTCGTCCGGAATGTGCGGCGCACCAGGACGACTCGACGCGATCAGCAACTCCATGTTGGTGCGCAGCGACGTGAGCGGCGTCCGCAGTTCGTGTCCCGCGTCGGCGACGAGCCTGCTCTGCCGCTCCCGCGATTCCGCGAGCGCCCTCAGCATGGTGTTGAAACTTTCGGTGAGCCGTGCGAGTTCGTCGTTGCCCGTCACCGGCATCGGTGTCAGGTCGTCGGTGCGGGCCACCCGTTCCGTGGCGGCGGTGAGCCGGGCGATCGGACGCAGACCGGTGCGTCCCACCGTCGTTCCGGCGGCGGCCGCGAGGACCACCCCGCACCCGCCGACGATGAACAGCACCCAGGCCAGCCGGTCGAGCACCGCCCCCGTCGGCGCGAGCCGCTGGGCGATCACCAGCGTGCTGCCGTCCTGGGTGCGCTCGGCCAGCACCCGCTGATTGTCGGCGGTGCGCAGGGACGTTTCCTGCTCGCCGCGCGCCACCGACAATTCCGGCTCGCCGATCGGCACATTGGAACCCGGTGGCGTGTACGTGTCGAGGTCCGGAAAGACCAGCGCCACACTGATGTCCGTCGTGTACAGCGTCGCGCCCGCGATGTAGCGCGGATCGAACGTCACGAGGTTGCTGTCGATCAGCGCCGACGCGCGGTTCCGCAGCTGGTTGTCGACGTCGGCGTACAGGGCCCGCGACACCACGGCGTAGGCTGCAATGGCCATCACCGCCACCGCGATGGCCACCACGGACGCGGCGAGCAGCGTCACCCGCCACCGCAACGAGACCGACCGCGTCAACGGCATCGGAGGCCGCATCTCGGGCGGTAACGGGATCGGTCCTGTGGGGTGCCGCGAAATAGGGTGCGTGTCGTGCTTCGCCGACCCCGACTTGGGGGCAGTTCT
This sequence comes from Rhodococcus sp. USK10, assembly GCF_019378875.1. Taxonomy (NCBI): domain Bacteria; kingdom Bacillati; phylum Actinomycetota; class Actinomycetes; order Mycobacteriales; family Nocardiaceae; genus Rhodococcus; species Rhodococcus sp. USK10. Next base: position 6,857,025 of record NZ_CP076048.1, on the reverse strand, counting down.
GTGGAACGGAACAGCCATCACGGAGGAGTCTCCCGCAGCACGTAGCCGACCCCGCGGACGGTATGCAGCAGGCGGGTCTCGCCGTCCGCCTCCGTCTTGCGGCGCAGATACCCGATGTACACCTCGAGCGCGTTGCCGGACGTCGGGAAGTCGTAACCCCACACCTCCTCGAGGATGCGGCCGCGGGTCAGCACCCGGCGCGGGTTGGCCATCAGCATCTCGAGGAGCGAGAACTCGGTGCGGGTGAGGCTGATGGACCGCTCGCCACGCGTCACCTCGCGGGTGACCGGGTCGAGCGTGAGGTCCTCGAACGTCATCTTCTCCGAATCGATGCCCGGCTCCGGGGCGGCGCGGCGCAGCAGCGCACGCAACCGTGCCAGCAACTCCTCGAGGGCGAACGGTTTCGGCAGGTAGTCGTCGGCTCCGGCGTCGAGGCCCGACACCCGCTCCGACACGGAGTCGCGCGCGGTCAAGACGAGAATCGGCAGGTCGTCGCCGGTGCTCCGCAACCGGCGGCACACCTCGAGACCGTCCAGTCGCGGCATCATCACATCGAGCACCAGCGCGTCGGGGCGCGCGTTCGCGACCTTCTCGAGGGCATCGATACCGTCGACGGCCAGTTCCACCGAGTACCCGTTGAAGCTGAGAGACCGCCGTAAGGACTCCCTCACGGCGCGATCGTCGTCGACCACCAAAATGCGCATACCCGACAGTTTGGCCCGATCAACTGAGATATGTCTGAGAAGGGGACCTCGAGACGAGATGGCGCCCGTCACTCGACGACGCGCGGACCCGGCAGCCCCCAGTTCCGCCACAACGCCACCAGCCGCAGCGCGGACGCGAACACCGTCCCCACCACCAGCGCCACATCGGTGCCCGAACCCCACTCGCTCACCGCGACGACCAGCGCCGAACCGAGCAGCGCCGGCACCGCATAGAAGTCCCGCTGCAGCAGCAACGGGACCTCGTTCACCAGCACGTCGCGCAGGATCCCGCCGCCGATCGCCGTCGTGCCGCCGATGAGGCATGACGCCAGCGGACTCGCCCCGTGGTCGAGCGCGATCACCGCGCCCGTGCTCGCGAACAGGCCCATCCCCAGGGCGTCCAGCACCAGGATCTCCCGGCGGAGTTTTCCGACAGTCGAATGCAGGAAGAACACCAGCAACGACAGGCCGAACGACGTGCCGAGGTTCGGCCAGCTACCCAGCGACGTCGGCGGATGGATGCCCAGCAGGACGTCGCGGACGATGCCGCCACCCAGAGCGGTGAACACACCGACCACGCACACACCGAAGATGTCGAGGCGCTTCGTCACCCCCACCAGCGCGCCCGACGCCGCGAACACCGCGATGCCCACCAGTTCCAGGATGTACAGCAGCACCCGCCAAGGTTCGCACGGCGTGCCTTCGGCCCGTGAGTACTTATTAACGTGGGGCGGTTAACAAGTACTCACGGGCGCTTGCGCACTCCGTACCGGCGCTCGAACTTCTCGACGCGGCCCGCGGTGTCCATCACACGCTGCGCACCGGTCCAGAACGGGTGCGATTCGCTGGTCACGTCCACGACCACCAGCGGATAGGTGTTGCCGTCCTCCCACACGGCAGTGCGGTCGCTGGTCAGCGTCGACCGCGTGAGGAACGTGGTTCCGGTGCTCGCGTCCTGGAACACCACGGGGTGGTAGTCGGGATGGATTCCTGGTTTCATTCGTGTCCCTCTCTCGATTCGGGTTCTGCGTAGGGTGATTCGCTGCTCTCGCAGGGGTCTTCGTGGAAGTGCCCGAACGGGTCGGGCCACGACTGCCATCCGGCCTCGTCCGCGAGTTCGTCGTCGGTGACGAGCGCCCACTGCAGCGTGCGGTCGATCTCGGTGGGGTCGGCGGCATGCACCAGCACCACCATCGACGTGTGCCGGTCGCCGAAGCGTTCGTCCCAGCACAGCGCGGCCATCGCACGACGCGCAACCCCGACCTGTTCCTGTTCCTCCGGGGTCATGGCTGCCAGCCAGCGGTCGGCGGCTGCCACCCGCAGTCCCCCACCGGCCGACTCGAGCCACAGCGCCTCGTCCGGCTGCGTCGCGACCCACACGCGTCCGCGCGAGGTGACGACGCCGTCGAGGAGGACGTCGACGGCCTCGTGCAGTCGCTCCGGGTGGAACGGCCGGGTGGCGGTGAACTCGACGAGCATCACGCCGCAGTCGTGGGACAGCGGCGGCTGCCCGCGCAGCAGCGGTGAGTGGGCATGGGACGGCTCACCGCGTCGCGCGCCGGCCGGAATGTCGAGGAGCAGTCGCTCGACGTCGGGGGTGTCCCCGCCCCAGCTGATCGGTGCGCCCGGTGCGAGCCGGGCCAGGACGGCGTGGAGCCTTGCCTGCTGCCAGCCGTCGCCCGCGCTGCCCGAGACGACGAGGGCGTCGGCGAAATCCACCTGCCCGACCGCGACCTGCGCCACGGTGCGGTCGTCGTCCAGCGCGTCGTCGCCGGTGGCGTCGGCCAGCCACGACCCCGCGTCGAGGCAGGTGACGACGCTGTCGACGCGCACGTCCCGCGACGCCGGACCGTCGATCTGCCCGACCACACCGGACACCGACACGTGCTCGACCGCCCAGCAGACGGCCTCGGGTTCGAGCCTGCGGTCGAGGTGCAACACGATGCGCTGCACCGAACTGCGGGTGTGCAGGCGGCGGATCAGCGGGAGGAGGTCCTCGCGCAGCGTGCAGGAAATGCAGCCGTGTGCCAGTTCGAGGATGCGGAGGCGCTCGCGCGGCGCACCCGACTCCAGGGTGGTGACGGTGCGTCGCACGACGCCTTCGTGCACGAGGTCGAGGTCGTGATGCACGACGACGGTGCCGTCGCGGAGCAGCGAGCGCGCCACGCCCTCGGTGGGGCCGTTCCAGCCGGATACCAGGATCAGCGGCGTCCGGCCGTCGAGTATCTCGTTCACGCGCACCCTTTCGATAACGATTGTCATTATGTGGCCCGAACGCTACATTGGAATTCCGCCGTTGTCGAAAATGATTGTCATCACCCTCTCGCGTAGTTGTCGCAGAGGGCAGAGAGGAACGCCCATGTCGGCGCACTGCCAGGTGACCGGACGCCAGCCAGGATTCGGCAAGTCCGTGTCGCACTCCCACAAGCGCACCAACCGGCGCTGGGATCCGAACATCCAGAAGAAGACGTATCTCCTGCCCAGCGAGGGCAGGCGGATCACCCTCACGCTCTCCGCGAAGGGCATCAAGACCGTCGACCGGGACGGCATCGAAGCCGTCGTCGCCCGGATCCGGGCCCGCGGGGAGAAGGTCTGATGGCCGCCCGCAACGAGATCCGCCCGATCGTGAAACTGAAGTCGACGGCGGGCACCGGATACACGTACGTGACCCGCAAGAACCGCCGCAACGACCCGGACCGTCTGGTGATGAAGAAGTACGACCCGGTCGTGCGGAAGCACGTCGATTTCCGAGAAGAGAAGTAGAAGACACCGCCCATGGCAAAGAAGTCGAAGATCGCGAAGAACGAGCAACGCAAGATCGTCGTGGCGCGCTGGGCCGAGCGCCGCGCGGAGCTGAAGGAGACCATCCGCCGTCCGTCGAGCAGCGCAGACGAGCGCGCCGAGGCCCGGGCGGCACTGCAGCGTCTGCCCCGCGACGCGAGTCCGGTACGATTGCGCAATCGAGACGCTGCGGATGGACGTCCGCGCGGCCACCTGAGGAAGTTCGGGCTCTCTCGCGTGCGTGTTCGCGAGATGGCGCACCGCGGGGAGCTGCCAGGCGTCCACAAGTCGAGCTGGTAAAGGAAGAAGATGGCAGTCAAGAGAGCACCGTCGAAGAAGCCGCGTCCCGTCGAGGGCCGCAAGCCCAAGAAGAACCCGTTGTTCGCGGCCAAGATCGAGTACGTCGATTACAAGGACATCAACCTCCTCCGCACGTTCATCTCGGACCGCGGCAAGATCCGTAGCCGCCGCGTCACGGGCCTGACCCCGCAGCAGCAGCGTCAGGTTGCCGTCGCCGTCAAGAACGCTCGCGAGATGGCTCTGCTGCCCTTCACGAGCCGGTAACTCGCAAGGCACCGAAAAGGCCCCGTAATCCTCGGATTACGGGGCCTTTCGTCATTCCGGTCAGCCGAGCGCGGCCCGCATGTCGGCGATCTCCCTCTGCTGGGCGGTCACGATGTCGGTGGCCATCTGCTTGACATCCGGATTCTCACCGTCGGCGAGTTCGGCATTCGCCATCTCGATCGCGCCCTCGTGGTGCTCGATCATCATGGTCAGCCATTGCCGGTCGAATTCGGCGCCCGACAGTGCCGTCAGGGCGTCCAACTGATCGGCCGACATCATTCCGTCGCCGTGATTCATGCCGTGCATGCCGGACGTGTCGGACGCCGGAACCGGTTGTCCCCACTGCTGGAGCCAGTCGGTCATCCGGTCCATCTCCGGTTGCTGCGCCGCCTTGATCGCGGCGGCGAGAGCGACCACGTCGGCGTTGTCGGTGCGGCCGGCGACCAGGTCGGCCATCTCCACCGCCTGGGCGTGGTGCGGGTACATCCCGTTCAGGAACGCGATGTCGGCGTCGTTGAACTGCGCCTGCGATTGGGCCGCGGACGTCGTCGCACCGGACGTCGTCGAGGTGCCGGCCGAGTCGGTGCTGCACCCGGTCAGGACGAGGGCGGCGGCCGCCGCGGCGGAGATCAGGGCTGTGGTGGTACGCATGAGGTACTCCTCGGGATCAATTTCGGTAGTTGACAGTTGGATCCGCCGGGGCACACGCCCCGGACTCCCTGTCACACCCGCAGAATCGAGAGTTCCGCCAACGACAACACCGTCCACGGCGGTGGGCCACGACCCGACTGCGCACGGTCGGCGCTCACCCGCGACCGTCGCGCCGAGGGATTCGCGGACTGCCACCACAGCAGCATCGCCGACGTCAGCGCGGCGATCACCACGATCACACCGGCACACTGGTGGCCGGTGAGATGGACTTGCCCGCAACCGTCCCCGCCGCATCCGTGGGGGTCCTCGCCGTGGGTCGCGGTGGCCGAGGGTTGTTCGTGCACCGCGGCGATCGCGGTCGGCGCGATCAGGCTGTGCATGAGGAGCACCCCGGCGGCGACGGCGATCAGCAACGCGGCACGCGCCACGAGCATGCGCCTCCGCCCGGTTGCCGTCTCCACAGCCCCACTGTAACCGGACATACCCGGCGGGGGTACTCGCCCAGGTGAGTGGCAATGCGTGCCCAAGGACACTTTGTCACTCACGTGGGGGGACGTCGGGCAGGTGAGTGGCAAAGTGTGCCGGGGGACGCTTTCGCACTCACATGGGGGTGTGCGCGAGAATCTCCAGACCCTGCTGCTCGAGGCCGCCGATCGTGTCGGTGAGGATGACGAGCCCGCGGTCGTTCTCCCGGTCGAGAACGACGGTGCACTGGAAGCCGCCCGTCGCGCCGCCGTGCAGCGTGTAGTCCCGACCTTCGAACGGGACGATCGACCACGTCAGCGCCCGGTAGTTGGCGCCGACCCACCGCGGGTCCATGGCCGTGCCGCCCGGGACCGTGCCGTCGAGCAGGGCCCGGACATACGTCGACATGTCCTTCGCCGTGGACCGCAACCCGCCGGCCGGCGCGTAAGCGTCCAGCGGCCACGGGTCCTGCGACCGGTGCAGGACGTCGAATCCGCGGGTGACGTTCGCCGGCAGGTCGGCGTCGGTGAGCGGCATCCACGACTGCGACAGTCCGAGCGGGACGAGCATGCGCTCGCGAAGCAGCGACGGGTAGTCGGTGTGCGCGGCCGCGGCCAGGGCCTGCCCGAGCAGCGCGAAGCCGACGGTCGAGTAGGAGTAGCTGCCGCGGGTGGTGAGCGGCGCCGACCGCAGTTGCTCCAGCAGGGTGTCCGGGTCGTACGTGAACGGGTTGGACGCGACCACCCAGTGTCCGACGGCGACCACGGTGTCCGTGCTCATCGGGAACTGCGCCAGCCCGGACGTGTGGGACGCCAGTTCGAGCAACGTCACGTCGCCGACCGGCGCGCCCTGCAGCGGCAGCACGTCCGCGACTTTCGTGTCCTCCCGCACCTCGCCCCGGGCGACGGCGTCGACGAACAGCGCCGCGGTGAACGTCTTGGTGACGGAACCGATCTCGTAGTCGGTGTCCTCGGTGGCCCCGAAGTTCGCGAACCGGGTGCCGGAGGAGTCGATATACGCGACGCTCGCGTTCTCCCGGTAGCTGCGCCCGAGGACCTGCCCGGCGAGCGCGATCAGCGCCGGATCCCCGCTCGACGGCGGGGCCAGCGCCGACGCCACGGGAGCGGCACCCCAGGCAAGGGTCCACGCGCAGAACAGCGCGCAGAGAACGGTCGTTCGACGCAGCATTGCGACTCCTCGAGCGCGATGGAACGCGCACACAGACGATGTCCCCGACCGGACGCTATTGTCACTCACCCGAACCCCTGGCACTAGACTTCGGAAGGTTTGCCGACAGGTGGCATCCCTGTCGAGGAGGTGCCCCGCAGCGTGTCGGGAGTTGTTGCGGGATTCACCGTCATATTCGTGATCATCGCGATCGGCTACATTCTCGGCCGGCGCGGGACGCTGGGCGCGGAGGGCGAATCCGTCCTGGGCAGGCTGGTGTTCTTCGTCGCCACGCCGGCGCTGCTGTTCGAATCGCTCGCATCGTCCGACCTCTCCGTGATCTTCTCGCCCACACTGGCCGTCGCGGCTGTCACGGCATTGACGGTCGGCGCACTGTACATGGTCGTCGCGAGGGTGTGGCTACGCAGGTCCCTTCCGGAACTCACCATCGGCGCGCTGTCGTCCTCGTATGTGAACTCCGCGAATCTGGGCATTCCCATCGCGGTGTTCGTGCTCGGGGACGCCTCGTTCGTGGCGCCGCTGCTGCTGTTCCAGATCATCGCGTACTCCCCCATCGCCCTCACCATCCTCGACGTCACCACACTCCGGCGCGGCGCGTCGCGACTCGACACGATCACCGCGCCGTTCAAGAACCCGATCGTCGTGGCCGGCGCGGCGGGACTGCTGATCGCCTTGCTCGGCTGGACCCCTCCGGAGGCCCTGATGCAGCCGTTCCGGCTCATGGGTGGCGCGTCGGTGCCGGGTGCGCTGCTCGCGTTCGGCATCTCGCTGTACGGGGTGCGGGTGCTGGAGAAGGGGACGAGTCCGCGTCGCGACGTCGCGCTGGCGTCGGTGCTCAAGATCGTCGTGCAACCGGTGCTGGCCTACGTGATGGCGCGCTATCTGCTCGGGCTGGACGGCCACGAACTGTTCGCCATCGTGGTGGTGGCGACGCTGCCGACGGCGCAGAACGTCTTCGTCTACGCCAGCCGGTACGGGGTGGGAACGGTCCTGGCCCGGGACACCGCGTTCGTCACGACACTGGCTGCGATTCCGGGGATTGCGCTGGTCTCCGGCCTGCTCGCGGGATGAGGTTACCGTGGCTTATGCGCGTAATCGCCCTCGCAGTGCTGGCCTGCCTCGCCGTCGCCGGATGCGGGTCCGGTTCGAGCACCGACGAACCGACGATTCCCCCGGAGATCGCGTCCGCAGTGGATCCCAGCCCGACCAATCCGTCGTCGGGGATGCCCATTCCCTCCGAAGTGCCCGGCGAGGACTTCGGCACCGTCTTCGAACCGCGGCCCGACATCGTCCGCGCGAATCCGACGCCGTTCGAGTCGTGGTCCCGCGCGGACGGCAACAAGGTGGCGATCCACTTCGTCACCGGAACCCCGGAGTGTTACGGCGCCGACGCGGCAGTCACGGAGACCGACACCACCGTGACGATCTCGCTGCGCACCGGCACCCTCCCGGAGGCGGCCGACAAGATGTGCATCCTCGTCGCCGTGTTCGGCACCCTCGAGGTCCAGTTGCAGGCGCCGCTCGGCCATCGTCAGGTGATCAACGGTTGACCTGGTGAAGCACTGGTTCCTCAACGTCTGCGTTGCCACTGCTCTCCTCCAGGCCGTCTATCACGCCGTCCGTGTTCTCGTCTCCTACCGCGTCCTCGCTCTCGGCGGCGACGCCGTCACGATCGGCGTCGTCACCGCGCTGTTCTCGCTGGCGCCGCTGCTCGTGGCCGTCCGGATCGGACGCGCCGTGGACCGCCGGCATGCGGCCGCGGTCCTGCGGACGGGTGTGCTGCTGACTTCCCTCGGCGTCCTGGTGATCGCCGTCAGCGGCGACCTGATCGTCCTCGGACTGGAGAACGTGATCCTCGGGTTCGGGCAGATCCTCGTGACCGTCGCCGGGCAGGGGTTCATCACGCTCCTCTCCCCACCGGGTGAACTGGACCGCGGTTTCGCCGGATTGACGCTCGGCGTCTCGATCGGCCAGGCCGTCGGGGTGCCGCTGGTCGGTGTGATTGCGGCGGGAAGCTCGGACGGCGGCGTCGTCGAGACCACCCTGGCGTTGACGGTGATGGGTGTGGTGGCGCTTGCCGCGGTCCCGTTCGCCTGGCCGATTCGCGAACGCCCACAGCCGGCGGGACCACCGTCGCCCGGCGACCGGCAGTCCGTGTTCAGCATGATCGCGACGACGGGGATGCGGCCGGCCGTGTTCAGCAGCCTGATCGTGCTGGCGTCGGTCGACGTCGTCGTCGCGTACCTCCCCGTCCTCGGGCACGAGTTCGGTTTCAGCGTGCTGTTGGTGACGTTGCTGCTGACCGCGCGCACCGCGGCGTCGATCGTGTCGCGCGCGTTCCTGCCGTGGCTGCTCACCCGGGTACCGCGGTCGAGGCTGCTGGTCTCCGCGACGCTGTGCTCGGCGCTGCCCACCGCCCTGCTGCCGTTCGTCCCCGACCCGGCCGTCATGGCACTGCTGCTCGTCGTCGCCGGATTCTTCTGGGGCATAGGCCAACCCCTGACCATGACGTGGGTGGCCGGGCTCGTCACCGCCGCCAACCGGGCCGCCGCGTTGTCTCTGCGGCTGACCGGCAACCGGCTCGGGCAGGTCCTGATCCCGCTGGCCGCGGGCGCCGCGGCGGGGGTCGCGGGCACGTCGTCGATCTTCGTGATCACCGGCGGCCTGCTCGGCACCGCGGCGGTGTCGACCTGGCGAGCCGTGAGTACTTCTTAACCGCCGGCGGTTAAGAAGTACTCACGGGTGCCGAAACGTCGCGCCCACCGACACACGACGCTCCACTTCGTCGGATGTGGCGTGCGTCTCTCGTCGACACACTGGTTCCCAGTCACGCGTTTGTCAGATCAGGGGTCAGGAGCCACACGATGAGCTATACCGGTGTCATTCCGAGCACGACCGACACACCCGGTCCACGCCGGGACGAGGCCGCCGTGTCGAGCGCGGTCCTGGCGTCCGGAGGTACCACCCCGCGGCTGCGTTTCGTCGACACCGCGGATGCACGGCCCGAGCCGGCCGCCGTCATGGTGTGGCCGCAGGGCACCCCGCTGCTCGCGGAGCTGGTCGCGTTGTTCGCCGACCTCGGGTTGCGGGTGGCGTCCCACGAGCAGCTGCCCGACGGCGAGCCCGGCAGCCCGCTGGTCCACCGGTTCGACTTCAGCACCGGCGACTTCGCCTGGGACGCCGCAACTCCCGGTCTGCTCTCCGACGCGTTCGAGGCCGCGGCCGCCGGACATCTGGAGGTCGACGGTTTCACCCGCCTCGTCGCCGCCGCGAACCTGACGTGGACGGACGCCGTCCTGGTCCGGGCGGCGTGCCGGTACCTCCGGCAGGTGGGGCTGGGACTGTCGGAACCCAACATCGTCGCGATCCTTTTGCGGCACAACGATTTCGTGCGCGGATTCCGCGACCTGTTCACCGCCCGGTTCGATCCCGCCGTCGCCGGCTCCGACCGTGAGAGCGCCGCGGCGGACGCCGAGCGGGTGCTGCTCGCCGCGATCGACCGCACCGCGACAATGGACGAGGACCGGCTGCTCCGCGGACTGCTGTCGTTCACCTCGGCGGTGTTGCGCACCAACTGGTTCCGCCACGACCGCACGATCAGCGCCGCCCCCGCGGCCTTCAAGATCGACCCGTCGATGCTGTCGCTGTCCGCGGCCGTGACGCCGTACCGTGAGATCTTCGTGCACTCGCCGATCGTCGAGGGCAGCCACGTCCGCAGCGGTCCGGTGTCCCGCGGCGGCCTGCGCTGGTCGGACCGCAAGGACGACTTCCGCACCGAGGTGCTGGGTCTGATGAAGACGCAGCACGTGAAGAATTCGCTGATCGTCCCGATGGGCGCGAAGGGCGCGTTCGTGGTACGCACCGAGACGACCCCGGACGCGGTCCGCGCGGCGTACACGAGTTTCATCGACGGACTGCTCGACGTCACCGACGACATCGTCGACGGCGAGGTCGTGCATCCCCGCGACACGGTGATCTACGACGAGTCCGACCCGTATCTGGTGGTGGCGGCCGACAAGGGCACGGCCCGGTTCTCCGATCTGGCCAACAGCATCGCGACGCGACGCGGGTTCTGGCTGGGTGACGCGTTCGCGTCCGGCGGGTCCGCCGGCTACGACCACAAGGCGATGGGCATCACGGCGCGCGGCGGATGGGTGTCGGTGCGCAGGCATTTCGCGGAGATGGGCAAGAACGTCGACACGGACGCGTTCACCGTGGTCGGCATCGGCGACATGTCCGGGGACGTGTTCGGCAACGGCATGCTGCTCAGCCGCGCCATCCGGTTGGTCGGCGCGTTCGACCACCGGCACATCTTCCTCGATCCGGAACCGGATTCCGAGGCGTCCTACCGCGAGCGCGAGCGCCTCGCAGCGGTGCCCGGCAGCAGCTGGGACGACTACGACCGCAGCCTCGTCTCGGCGGGTGGCGGTGTGTGGCCGCGGACCGCGAAGAAGATCCCGCTGTCGCCGCAGGTGCGTGAACGTCTCGGCGTGACCGCGACCGAACTTCCCCCGCACGAGGTGGTGAAGGCGCTGCTCACCGCGGACGTGGACCTGTTGTGGAACGGCGGAATCGGCACGTACGTGAAGGCGTCCACCGAGGGGCACGCCGACGCGGCCGACCCGGCCAACGACGCCGTCCGCGTGGCGGCGAGCGATGTGCGCGCCGCGGTGATCGGCGAGGGCGGCAACCTCGGTCTCACCCAGCGCGCCCGGATCGAGTACGCGCTGAACGGCGGCCGGATCAACGCCGACTTCATCGACAACGCCACCGGCGTCGCCACTTCCGATCGGGAGGTGAACCTGAAGGTCGCGCTGGACGCGGCCGTCGCGGTCGGCGAACTCCCCGCGGCGGAACGGAACACGCTGCTCGCCCGGGTCCAGGACGAGATCGGCGAATCGGTGCTCGCCGACGCCGCCTCCCAGACCCTCGCCATCAGCCTGGCCGAGGTCCACGCCCCGTTCCTGCTCGGACGCCACGAGCGGCTGATCGAGAACCTCGAGCGGGACGCCGGCATCAGCCGGGCCGCGGAGGTCCTGCCGTCGGCGGCGGAATTGTCGGCGCGGCACCGCGCAGGCAACGGACTGGTCCGGCCGGAGATCGCCGTCCTGCTCGCGCAGTCGAAGAACCTCGTCGTCACCGAACTGCTCGCCTCCCCCGTGCTCGACTTCGCGGTGTTCGACGGTGTGCTCGCCGACTACTTCCCGGCCCCCATCCGCGAACGCGTCCCCCGCCAGATCAGCGGTCACCGGCTCGCCCGGGAGATCGTGGCCGTCATCGTGGCGGGCGACATGATCGACCGCGTCGGACCGGGCCTGATCCACCGACTGGAGGAGCGACTCGGCGTCGGCACCCCCGAGATCACCGTCGCGTACGCCGTCGTCCGGCAGGTATTCGACATCGACCGCCTGTGGAACGAGGTCCTCACGCTGCCCGGCGCGTCGCACCGGACCCGGCTGAACCTGCACTTCGGCATCCAGGACCTGATCGAGCGCACCACGTCGTGGCTGCTGCGGCACCGTGGCACGGATGCGCAGGAACTGATCGAGCGTTTCGCGAAACCGGTCCAGGAACTCGCGGCCGCCCTTCCCGGCCTCACCGGTGCGCCCGCCCAGGACCTGAGCACGCTGCGGATCCTGGCACAGGCCTTCGCGCTGGAGACCACCGCCCAGTCGCTGGACGTGCCGATCACCCAGGTGGCCGAGACGTACCGCGAATTCGGCCGCGTGGTGGGCCTCGACTGGCTGTCGGAACGGTTCTCCGTCGGCGAGACCGGGACCGCCTACTGGGAGGCGATGGCGGGGGCCGTGCTCGTCGACAACCTCCAGGAGCACTGGCACGGCCTGATCGGGCTCGTCCTGCGCGGCGCCTCGCCCGCGACGACCGCCGCCGACGCCGTCGCCCACTGGCTCACCGAACACACCACCGCCGCGGACCGCCTGGCACAGATGCTCGGCGAACTGCGCAGCCTCGACCGCGTGGACAACTCGAGCATCTGCGTCATCGACGCCGAACTGTCGCTCGCGCTGACCCGCTGCTGAACCCGAACCACCTTTCACGAACCGATCAGCACTTCAACCAAAGGAGCTCGAAAGTGCCTACTCTCCAACGTGATGTCGCCATCGTCGGCGCAGGCCCGTCCGGCCTGGCCGCAGCGACGGCGCTGCGTAAGGCGGGGTTGTCCGTCGCCGTCCTGGAGGCGCGCGGCCGCGTCGGAGGCCGCACCTGGACCGACACCATCGACGGCGCGATGCTCGAGATCGGCGGTCAGTGGGTCTCCCCCGACCAGACGGCGCTGATCTCGCTGCTCGACGAACTCGGCCTGGAGACGTTCGACCGGTACCGCGAGGGCGAATCCGTCTACATCTCGGCCGCAGGCGACCGCACCCGCTACACCGGTGAGTCGTTCCCCGTCGACGAGACCACCCGCAAGGAGATGGACCGCCTGGTCCAGATCCTCGACGACCTCGCCGCGCAGATCGGGGCCGAGGAGCCCTGGGCGCATCCGCTGGCCCGCGAACTGGACACGATCTCGTTCAAGCACTGGCTGATCGAGCAGTCCGACGACGCCGAGGCTCGCGACAACATCGGCCTGTTCATCGCCGGCGGCATGCTGACCAAGCCGGCGCACTCGTTCTCCGCGCTGCAGGCGGTGCTGATGGCCGCGTCGGCCGGATCGTTCTCGCACCTGGTGGACGAGGACTTCATCCTCGACAAGCGGGTCATCGGCGGTATGCAGCAGGTGTCGATCCGGATGGCGGCCGCCCTCGGCGACGACGTCTTCCTCAACGCCCCCGTGCGCACCGTCCGGTGGAGCGAGGACGGCGCAGTCGTGCTGGCGGACGGGGACATTCGCGTGGAGGCCTCCCGCGTGATCCTCGCCGTCCCGCCGAACCTGTACTCCCGCATCTCCTACGATCCGCCGCTGCCGCGCCGCCAGCACCAGATGCACCAGCACCAGTCGCTGGGACTCGTCATCAAGGTGCACGCCGTGTACGAGACCCCGTTCTGGCGGGCGGACGGCTTGTCCGGCACCGGATTCGGCGCCTCCGAGGTCGTACAGGAGGTGTACGACAACACCAACCACGAGGACACCCGCGGCACCCTCGTCGCATTCGTGTCGGACGAGAAGGCCGACGCGATGTTCGCACTGAGCGAGGAGGAGCGCCGCGCCACCATCCTCGGCTCCCTCGCCCGCTACCTCGGGCCGAAGGCCGCCGAGCCGGTGGTGTACTACGAGTCCGACTGGGGCTCCGAGGAATGGACCCGGGGCGCGTACGCCGCGAGCTTCGACCTCGGTGGCCTGCACCGGTACGGCAAGGACACGCGGACGCCGGTCGGACCGTTCCACTTCTCCTGCTCGGACATCGCCGCCGAGGGCTACCAGCACGTGGACGGCGCCGTCCGGATGGGTCAGCGCACCGCCGCGGACATCGTCGCCCGCCTCGGAAAGTAATCCCGTCCGATCATCGCCCGGCAGTCACGACTGCCGGGCGATGATCGCGAGCAGCAGTTCGGCGCGCACGCGCGCCACGTCCAGTCGGCAGTCGATCAGCGATTCGATCCGCGCCATGCGGCTGCGCAGGGTGTGCCGGTGCACGCCCATCGCCGCGGCCGCCGACTCCCAGTGCCCGTTCGCCTCGAGGAACGCCCGCAGCGACCCGAGCAGTTCGGTGCCGTTGGTGCGGTCGTAGTCGTCGATCGGCGAGATCATCGTGTCCGCCAGCGAGTTCAGCACCTCCCTCGTCGAACTGAACGCGAGCAGCGCGCTGCCGGTCAGCGCCGCGAATTCCAGCGGATCCGCCCCCGCCTCGGCGGCCGACGCGGCCAGCTGGGACTGTTCGATGGCCGCCACGAGACCGGCGACCTCCCGCCGCCCGCTCAGCCCGGCCCGGATCGCCTTTCGTTCCGGGGCGGACAGACTGCGGAGCATCGCCCGCGCGAAGTCGACGTCGTCGGTTCCCCGCAGCAGGACTGTGACCCGCGCATCGTGCCGGCGGGAGAACAGTTGCCGTCCGGCCTTGTTCATGGCCACCGCGACCGTCGACTCCGCCCGTTCCGCGAGCGCGGGCGTCTCGGCGACGACGGTGAGTCCGCGGACCATGCCGTCCGCGTCCGCGGCGTGCCGGATCTGCGACCACGCGGGCGCGAGGTCGCGGTCCTCGGTGAGCAGCAGGCCGAGGGCGTGCGAATTGAGCCGGTTCTGTGCCGTCCTGAGCCGCACCGGCTTCTCGAAATCCAACGCGAGCAACGAGTTCGCGTGACCGAGCAGGATCTGGTCCACGTGACTGAGCGCGGTGGGACTGATCACGGCGAGGTGGCCGTGCGGGGTGCTGCCGACGCTGATCTGCTGCACCGTGATCGAGGCGCCCGAGCGCGCGAGCGACACGCTGCTCGACGCCCCGCCGGTGCCCGCCTCCAGCACGTCCCGCAGTTCCCCGAGGACGTCCTCCGCGGGCTGCGCCGGATGCGCCTCCAGCACCCGGCCGGACAGGTCGAGGAGCAGGACCGTGGACGCCGTGGCGACGGCGAGTTCGCGGACGGTGGCGCCGGTGCCGCCCTGGATGACGGCGCGGGTCATCCGCGGTTGCGCCCGGGACGCGCGCAGCACCGCCTCGTACTCCTGCTCGGCCAGACGGTTCATGACCCTCTTGACCACCGCCGCGAACGGGGTGGGCAGCGGTATCTCGAGCAGCGGCAGCCCGATCTCGTCGGCGACGGCCACCAGGTCCTCGGGCACCTCCGGATGGGAGAGTCCGGTGCCGAACCCGACCGCCGCCACCCCGGCTTCGCCGAGTCCGCGCAGGTACCGCCCCCGGTCGGCGGCCGTCAGCGGCAGCCGGATACCGGTGGTGAGGAGCAATTCGCCGCCGGAGAGCCAGCGGAAGGGGTCCTGCAATTCGGTGGCGTGGGCGAACGTGATCTCGTTGCCGAGACCGGCGGCGCCACCCTTCAGTTCGAGAGCCAGGTCCGGCTGGGACAACATCCAGCGAACGGGAACGGTCATGTCGGCTCCTGCGCAGTGTGCGGTCGGGTCCGTGTCACCCTGACCGGTCGGAATGGGGATAGCGCTGGACAAGTTGGCCAGCTGAGCACGGACGACTACACCATTGTGTCAGACGCCGACCTCGAACAACGCCGAAACGCAACATTAACGAATCAAGTTCGTTTGCCCCCTTGCGCGCGGGACGCACCCTCCGCATACTTAACGAATCTCATTCGCTAAGTGACCCACGTCTCACGCGGGCCGCCACCCGAGACCGGAGTTGTCGTTGACCCACCCCAGGAATCCCACGTGACCGCCGCCGTCCGCGTCCCCCTGACCCTCGGCCGCGGTATCGCCACCTTCAGCGTCTTCGTCGTCGGCTACATCACGGCCAATCTCATCCCGCTCATGATCATCGCGATGGTCGAGGACCTCGGCGTCACCCAGACCGTCGCCGGCGCCGTCCTCACCGGTTCACTGCTGGCCACCGCGCTCGTCTGCCTCGCGACCACCCGGTGGGCGGCCGGCCGCTCACGCCACCTGCTCGGCCGCGTCAGCCTCGTCGTAATGGCCGCCGGTTTCGGCGTCGCCGCCCTGATCCACTCCGCGCCGATCGCGTGCGCCGCCATCATCGTCGGCGGGATCGGCGCCGGCGGCGCGGTCGCGGTCGGCGGGGCCGCCCTGGCCGCGCTGAACAATCCGAACCGGGTGTCCGGGATCAACGGGCTCGTCAACCGCACCGCGGTCACCGGAGTCCTCGCGCTGATCCCGATCCTCGGCCTGCACATGACCAACGCCTTCGGGATCGTCGCGGTGCTGGCGCTGGCGACGGTCTTCACGATCACCTGGCTGCCGTCCGCTCCCGCCGTCAACGAGGACGACGACGAGCCGAGCGCGGCGCACACCCGAACCCCGTTGCCCCAGGGTGTCACCGACAAGAAACTGGCCGTCGCAGGCTTCTCCCTCCTCGTGCTCTTTGCGATCTGGGCGATCGGCGAGGACTCGCTGTGGGCGGTGTCCGGCATCATGGGCGCCGAACACGCCTCCCTGACCGAACAGCAGATGGGTCTGGCGCTCAGCCTGTCCACCGCGGGCGGCATCGGCGCCGCCCTCGTCCTGACGGCGCTCGGTTCGCGCCTCGGCCGCACCGTCCCCACCGCCGTCCTCCTCGGACTCGGCGCCGCCCTCAAACTGGGCTCCTGCCTGGCCACCGATTCGACGACGTATCTGGTGCTCATCATCGCCTGGAACACGGTGTACGCCGCGGCCTTCATCTACGTGGTGGCCATCGCCGCCGCGCTGGACCCGTCCGGCCGCTGGTCCGCCCCACTCCTCGGCACATACCTGGTGGGGTCGGCGTTCGCCCCGCTCTTCGGCACGCTCGTGACCGGCGCCATCGGGTACGTCGCGTTCGGCTTCGTCCTGGCAGGCATCAGCCTCGCCCTGCTCGTGCCGATCGTCTGGATCGCCCGCCTGTCGACGCGCACCGAGCAGGCCTCCGCGTCACCCGGACAGGATCCCGCTGACCGGTACACCACCTCGGTCGTCGTCTGACGGAAAGAGAGAACACCATGAACACGGACACGACCCACTACCGCGGCGGCCGGATCTTCACCGCCGCCGAACCCGCCTGGGCCGAGTCGATGATCGTCCGGGGCGACCGCCTCACATACGTCGGCGACACCGCGACCGCCGACACGCTGTCCGGCGACACCCGCGTCGTCGACCTCGGCGGGGCATTCGTCCTACCCGGCTTCATCGACGCCCACACCCACCTGCTGATGATGGGACAGGCGCTGCAGAAGGTGGACCTGCAGAGCGCCGCCGACCTGACCGACATCCAGGACCGCATCCGCCGGTTCGCCGCCGAGAACCCGGACGCGCCCCGGCTCCTCGGCCGCAGCTGGCTGTTCTCCGCACTCGACGGGCACCCGCCGACGCGTCAGATGATCGACGCGGCCGAAGCCGACCGACCCGTCTACCTCGATTCCAACGACGTGCACTCGGCGTGGGTGAACACCGCCGCGCTGCGCGAACTCGGCATCGACGCGGACACCCCCGACCCGATCGGCGGCCGGATCGAGCGCGATCCCGTCACCGGTGAGGCCACCGGCATGCTGTTCGAGACGGCGGTGACCCAGATCGTGTGGCCCGCCCTCGCGAAGGTGATCAGCAACGACGAACGGGACACCGCCCTCGCGGCCGCGTTCGAGCAGTATCTCGCCGACGGCGTCACCGGGGCGGTCGACATGGCGCTCGGCGCGGACGAGGTCGCGGCACTCGAACGCGCACTGGCCGCGGGCGACGGCACGCTGCCGCTCCGGGTGGCCGGGCACTGGCTGATCGAACGAACCGATTCGGAAGAGGACAACGTCCGCCAGGTGCACGAGGCGGCGCAATTCCAGCAGCGGCTGCAGGGCCCCTGGCTGCGAATGGCCGGGATCAAGGTCATCATCGACGGCGTCATCGACAGCTGCACCGCCGCCATGAAGGAACCGTACTCGGACGGCACGAACGCCGAACCGATCTGGGACCTCGCGTCGCTGGCACCGGTGGTCGCCGCGGCGGACGCCGCCGGACTGCAGGTGGCGATGCACGCCATCGGCGACGAGGCGTCGGAGATCGCGCTCGACGCGCTCGAACACGCGGTCGCCGCCAACGGGATTCGCCCGCGCAGGCACCGGATGGAGCACCTGGAGACGATCACGGAGGACAATGTGCAGCGGCTCGCCCGGCTCGGCGTCGTCGCCTCGATGCAGCCGGTGCACGCCGATCCGGCGATCCAGGAGAACTGGCGGGCGATGCTGGGCGACCATCGGGTCGAGCGGGCGTTCCCGTGGCCCGAGATGACGGCGGCGGGCGCCGTCCTCGCGCTGGGGTCCGACGCCCCCACCGCACCGCATCCCCCGCTGCCCAACATGTACATCGCGACGACCCGCAAGTCGGCGATCGATCCGGCGCTCGCGCCCAACCTGCCGGAGTACGCGCTGCCGATGGCGGACGCGCTCGCGCACGCCACCCGCGACGCCGCCTACTCGTGCCGCTGGGACGACCTCACCGGTCAACTCGTCGCGGGCAAAGCCGCCGACTTCGTGGTCCTCGACGGGGATCCGTTCACCGCCGGCGCCGATTCCCTCCTCACCGCGCGGGTGCAGCTCACCGTGGTGGCCGGCTCGGTGCGCCACGAGGCGGAGGTGGCAGGCAGCCACCCGAGGTAGCCGACCCGCTCAGTCCCGTTCGGCTGCGGCGTCTTCCGCGACGCCGCAGCCGATCTGCTCACAGAACCCCAGCATCGCCGTGCGCGCGGCATCGACGGTGATGAGACTGTTTCCGCCGACGATGTGCAGACCGTACGCGTCTTCGAGGGCCACCAAATTCATTGCCGCCTGGTCGATGTCGCCGCGCACGGCGAACTCCCCCGACGCGTGCCCGTCGCCGAGGATCGCGCGGTACGTCGCGAGTTGCCGCAGATACATCTTCCGGACCAGTTCGTCGTGCAGCGCCGAAGTGCCCGACATGAAGTCGAATTCGTAGAGCAGCCGCATCAGGGTGTCGTCGGGCCCGCTCGGCAGGCCCGCGTCGATGGCCGTCCTCAGCTTGGCGGCGTACGACGTCTGGGCGGCCACCGCCTCGTCGCGCTGATCGCAGTAGCGCTCGGTGCCCGCCCGGTGGGCCTCGACGAGAAGCGCATCCAGGTCGTCGAAATAGTAGAGCAGCGCACCGCGGGTCAGGCCCGCCCGCTTCGCCACGTCGGTCAGGGACAGGGACCGCAGTCCGTGCGCGGATCCGGCCTGCAGCGTGGCCTCGATGAGTTCGGACCGCCGCTGCTTCTGAGTGTTCGGTCGTGCCATGGCGTTGACAGTAGCCGACGTGATCTGTGACACTCGGCCCAGTTGTTTGACGGACCTGTCAAAAAACTATTTCACCCCCCTCACCCTCCCCGAACGGACAGCTCATGGACCAGACCGCCCGGCCGCCCACCGCCACTCCCCCGCCGCCCCGGGCGCCTACGAGGCCTCGCTCTCGCGGAGCATCGGCGTCGGCGGGAACATCCTGATCACCCTGTCGTCGATCTCACCGGCGTCGAGCGTCTTCATCCTCGGCGGCTCCGCCCTCGCCCTGTTCGGCACCGGCGTCTTCTGGGCGTTCCTCATCGCCGGCATCGTCAGCATCCTCATCGCCTTCTGCTACGCCGAACTCGCCTCCGCGTATCCCGTTGCCGGCGGCGACTACTCGCTGGTGGCGCGGGCACTCGGACCGGCCTTCGGCGTCGCCACGTTCTTCATCAGTCTCATCTCGCTGCCGCTGATCATCGCGGTCTTCGCCCTCGGGGTCGCCGACTACCTGGGCGTCGCGATCCACGGACTGTCGCCGCAGCAGACCGCACTGGTCGTCGTCGTGATCACCACCGTGACCGCATGTTTCGACATCCGGACGAACAGTTGGCTCACCGGCGTCTTCCTGGGCGTCGAGATGGCGGCGCTGGCCCTGCTCACCGTCCTCGGTTTCGTCCACATGGAACGGCCGCTGTCGAGCCTGCTCAGCCCGGAGGTCCTCGACCCGGCCACCGGCCAGCTCGCACCGCTGGCGATCTCCGGACTGATGCTCGCCGTCACCCAGGGGATCTTCGCGTACAACGGGTACGGCGGCGCCGTGTACTTCGCAGAGGAGACCAAGAACGCCGCCCGCTCGATCGCGAAGGCCGTGATCTGGAGCGCCGTCATCACCGTCGCCACCGAACTCGTCCCGCTGATCGCCATCATGGTCGGCGCCCGCTCGCAGACCGAACTTTTCGGATCCGACCTCCCCGTCGAGGCCTTCCTCACCGAACGCGCCGGTCACGCCGTCGCCATGGTGGTCATGCTCTCGATCGCCCTCGCCGTGATCAACGCGATCATCGCCATCACGCTGCAGGCGGGCCGGCTGCTCTACTCCGCCGCGCGCGATCGCGCCCTCCCCGGGACCGTCGCGGCGCCGCTGCAGGCCGTCAGCACCAAGGGCCGCGTCCCCGTGCTCGCCACCGTCGTGATGGGCGCCATCGCGTTCGCCGCCTGCTTCGTCCCACTGGACGTCCTGCTCACCGCCACCGGGTCGACCCTGACGTTCACGTACCTGTTCATCGCGCTGGCCGCGATCCACCACCGCCGCGGCGGAACCACCCGAGCCGGCTACCGCATGCCGTTGTGGCCGCTCGCCCCGGGAATCTGCATCGCCGCACTCGGTCTCGTCTTCGTCGTCACGCTGCTCGACCCGGAGCAGTGGCTCAGTCTCGGCATCTCCCTCGGGCTCGTCGCCGCCGGCTTCGTCTACTTCGCCCTGTACCTGCGACCGCGCAGGAACACCCACCTGCTGCTGCTCGACGCCGCCCCCGAGGAGACCCGCTGATGCTCGACCTGCTGCTGAACAACGGCGTCGTCCGCACGTTCGACGCGCCCGGCCGGGCCGAGGCCGTCGGCATCGCGGACGGCCGGATCCGATACGTCGGGACCACCGAGGACGCCCCGCCCGCCCGGCGGACCATCGACCTGCGCGGCCGGCTGGTCACCCCCGGCATCATCGACAGCCACAACCACCTGCTCCTCGGCTTCGACCCCGACGCGGTGAGTCTCGAAGGCGCACAGGACCTCACGGAGGTCCGGCGGCGGATCGGCGCGCACGCGGCCGCCCGCCCCGACCTCGACTGGATCTGCGCCGAGAACGCCGTCTACTCCGTGGTGACCGGGCGCAGACCGAACGCCGACGACCTCCGCGGTCTCACGGACCGCCCGGTCTTCATCACCACCTACGACCAGCACTCGGTGTGGCTGAACGACGCCGCGCTGCGGAAGCTCGGCATCGACCGCGGCACCCGGATCCCCTGGGGACGTCCGGAATTCGACGACCACGGCGCGCCGACCGGCTGGGTCACGGACTTCTACACCAGCGCGATGACGCGGGCCGGTCTGGCCGGCCTGCAGCGCGACATCCCGATGTACTCCCCTGACCGCCGGTACCGCCGCATCACGTCCAGCCTGGAGATGGCGACCGCGTGCGGGATCACCACCGTCGTCGAACCGCAGGTCCCGCTGGCCGAACTCGACCTGATGTACCGGGCGCGCGCCGAGGGCCGGATGCAGTCGCGGGTGATCACCGCCCTGTTCCACCCGGTCGGCGCCGACGCCGCGTTCCGCCGGGACCTGCGGGAGGCCGTCGACGGTGCGCCGGTCGACGACATGCTCCGGCTCGGGCCGGTCAAGTTGTACGCCGACGACGTGATCGAGCCGCACACCGCCGCCATGCTCGCCGACTACGCGAACCGGCCGGGCCACCGCGGGGCACCGAGCCTGCCGCCGCAGGAGTTCACCGCGATGCTCACCGAACTCGACCGCCTCGGTTTCCAGACGCACACGCACGCGACGGGCGACTGGGGCATCCGGCTGGCGCTCGACTCGATCGAGCACGCCGCCCGCGTCAACGGCACCACCGACCGGCGGCACGGCATCGTCCACGTCGAGTGCCTGCATTCCGAGGACCTTCCCCGGTTCCGGGACCTCGGGGTCGTCGCGGCGATGCAGCCGCGGCACTGCTCGCCCGACCTCGTCGCGGGAACGTGGATGGAGAACGTCGGAGAGGATCGGTGGGACCGGGCGTGGCGTTTCCGTTCGCTCGCCGAGTCGGGGGCGGCGCTGGCGTTCTCCAGCGACTGGCAGGTCGGGGAGATGGATCCGCTCGTCGGCCTCTACTCCGCCCTGACCCGATCGGGCCTGGACGGCCGCACCGACTGGACTCCGCGCGAACGGATGGATCTGGATTCGGCGTTGCGGGCGTACACCCGTGGCGGCGCGTGGGCCTGGCACGCGGAGGACGACCTCGGGGTGATCCGTCCCGGCGCCCACGCCGACCTGGTCGTCTGGTCGGCGGACCTGTACACGCTCGACCCCGGCGATCTGCTGGACCAGCGGGCCGACCTCACCCTCGTGGGCGGCGAGGTCGTGCACGACGCCGCCGTCGCGAGCGTCCCCGCGGACGTGCCGTTCGCCGGTTCCGGGGCGGCCGGGCACACCTGCTCGCACGGGTGACGCCGGAGTGGACAACTCGGCGCGACGGGGGGCGCGTCTTTCACCATTTTGTCAGCTGCCTCTGGCTTGTGAGACAGCGCACACTTGTTTTCAGATGTTCTGCAACTCCGGGCCCCGGTCGGACCGTTCCACCGACGGACCGCTGCGGACCACGAGTTTCGACCCCACGAGAGGAACCGGTACCGATGTCGATCGACGTACTCGAGAACTACATCAACGGTGAGTTCGTCGCCTCATCCGCGACGGAGACGCTGGACTTGATCAACCCTGTGGACGAGAGCGTCGTCGGGCGGGCGCCCGTCTCCACCAAGGCCGATGTGGACGCGGCCGTCGAGGCTGCCGAGCGGGCGTTCGTCACGTGGGGAAAGACCACTCCGAGCGTGCGGCAGACCGCGTTGCTGAAGCTCGCCGACGCGATCGAGGCGCACAGCGACGAACTCGTCGAGGCCGAGTGCCGCAACACCGGGCAGCCCAAGCAGGTCATCGCCGACGAAGAGATCAAGGTGGGCGCCGACCAGCTCCGCTTCTTCGCGGGCGCAGCCCGCATGCTCGAAGGCAAGGCCGCCGGCGAATACATGGACGGCTTCACGTCCTACGTGCGCCGCGAGCCGATCGGCGTCGTCGGTCAGGTCACCCCGTGGAACTACCCGTTCATGATGGCGCTGTGGAAGATCGGCCCCGCGCTCGCGGCGGGCAACACCATCGTGCTCAAGCCCAGCGACACCACCCCGAACAGCACGCTCGTCCTGGCCCGGCTGACCAAGGGGATCCTCCCGGACGGCGTCTTCAACGTCGTCCTCGGCAACGGCGAGACCGGCGCCACCCTCGTGGAGAACCCCGCCCTCGGACTGGTGTCGATCACCGGATCCGTGCGGGCGGGCATCGCCGTCGCCGTCTCCGCCGCACGCCAGCTCAAGCGCGCCCACCTCGAGCTCGGCGGCAAGGCGCCCGCGATCGTCTTCGGCGACGTCGACATCGAGAAGACCGCGAGCGGTATCGCCGAGGCCGCCTTCTTCAACGGCGGCCAGGACTGCACCGCCGCCACCCGCGTCCTCGTCCACGAGTCCATCCACGACCAGCTCGTCGACGCCCTCGTCCGCAAGGCCGAGACGCTCGAGCCGGGCCTGCCCGACGACCCGAACACGTTCTACGGCCCGCTCAACAACGTCAACCACTTCAACGCGGTCAGCTCCAAGATCGCCGAGCTCCCCGCGTCGGCGAAGATCGTTACCGGCGGAAAGCGTTCGGGAGAGCAGGGTTTCTTCTTCGAACCGACCGTGATCACCGGAGTCGACCAGCGCGACGACATCGTGCAGGAGGAGACGTTCGGTCCCATCCTCACCGTGCAGAGCTTCTCCGACGAGAAGGAGGCCGTGACCCTCGCCAACGACGTCCGGTACGGTCTGGCGTCGAGCGTGTGGACCAACGATCACGGCGTCACGCAACGGCTCTCGGCCGCACTCGATTTCGGTGCCGTCTGGATCAACTGCCACATCCCGCTGGTCGCCGAGATGCCGCACGGCGGATTCAAGTACTCCGGATACGGCAAGGACCTCTCCGGCTACGGCGTCGAGGACTACACCCGCATCAAGCACGTCATGAGCTCCAACGACTGACGTCGCTCCCACCCAACCCATCCACGTCACGACCTTTGAGGACTGCACCATCATGAACGACATCCAGTACCGGCTGCCGCAGAAGCGCGCCCTGGTCACCGAGCTCCCCGGCCCGAAGTCGGCGGCCCTCACCGCACGCCGCCGCGCCACCGTGGCCGCGGGCGTCGGCTCCAGCGTCCCCGTGTACGCGGCGGATGCCGACGGTGGTGTGGTCGTCGACGTCGACGGCAACTCCCTGATCGACCTCGGCTCGGGCATTGCCGTCACCAGCGTGGGCGCGTCCGATCCGGCCGTCGCCGAGGCGGTCCGGGAGCAGGTCGGGCACTTCACCCACACCTGTTTCATGGTCACCCCGTACGAGGGCTACGTCCGGGTGGCGGAGGAACTCGCCGCCCTCACCCCCGGAGACCACGAGAAGCGCACCGTCCTGTTCAACTCGGGCGCCGAGGCGGTGGAGAACGCGATCAAGGTTGCCCGCCTCGCCACCGGCCGCGACGCCGTCGTCGCATTCGACCACGCCTACCACGGTCGCACGAACCTGACGATGGCCCTCACCGCCAAGTCGATGCCCTACAAGGCCCACTTCGGCCCGTTCGCACCCGAGGTGTACCGGCTCCCGATGTCCTACCCGTATCGGGACCAGGACGGACTGACCGGCGAGCAGGCCGCTCAGCGCGCCATCAGCCAGATGGAGAAGCAGATCGGCGCCGATTCGCTCGCGGCGATCGTCATCGAGCCGATCCAGGGCGAGGGCGGATTCATCGTTCCCGCCGAGGGATTCCTCCCCACCCTGGTGAACTGGGCTCGCGCCAACGGCGTCGTGTTCATCGCCGACGAGGTGCAGACCGGCTTCTCCCGCACCGGCGCCTGGTTCGCGTGCGAGCACGAGGAGATCGTCCCGGACATCATCACGATGGCCAAGGGCATGGCGGGCGGAATGCCGCTGTCCGCGATCACGGGCCGCGCCGAACTCCTCGACAAGGTGCACCCCGGCGGACTGGGTGGCACGTACGGCGGCAACCCCGTCGCGTGTGCCGCCGCGCTCGCCGCGATCGACAGCATGCGGAAGTTCGACCTGCCCGCTCGTGCACAGCACATCAGCGACTTGGCCCTGCCGCGGCTGCAGGCCCTCGCCGCCGAGGTCGGAGTCATCGGTGACGTGCGTGGACGCGGCGCGATGCTCGCGATGGAGTTCGTCAAGCCCGGCACGACCGAGCCGGATGCGGAACTGACGAAGGCCATTGCCGCCCGTGCGCTCGAACAAGGTGTCATTCTGCTGACATGCGGTACGTACGGCAACGTCATCCGGCTGCTTCCGCCGCTGGTCATCGGCGACGACCTGCTCGACGACGCCCTGACCGTGATCGAGCAGATCGTGCGCTCGCTCGTCTGACCCGTGCGCCTTTCCGGTAGCCACCACTACCGGAAAGGCGCACGAGAACGAACCGCCCACCCATCGACCAGAGGAGACATCATGACCCGGACGACCACCGGCACGTTCCATCCTCTGGACCCGTTGGGGGCGGACGAATTCGCGAAGGCCGCGGCCGTCCTCGCCCGGGAACACGGGGTCGGGGACGGCTGGCGGTTCGCGTCGATCGAACTCGCCGAACCGGACAAGGCGGCGGTGTCGGCGTTCGACGGTTCGGGCACCGTCCCGGACCGCCGGGCGATCGTCGTGTGCTTCGACCGCGGCAGCGGAGACACCTACAAGGCGCTCGTCTCGCTGACCGGAGACAACGTGGTCTCCTGGCAGCACATCCCGGACGTCCAGGCCAATTTCACGGTCGACGAATGGGAAGAGGCGGACGCCTTCCTCCGCGGACACCCCGACGTGATCGCGGCGCTCGCGAAGCGCGGGATCACGGACATGAGCCTGGTGTTCATGGACGTGTGGACGTACGGCGACGCGGTGACCCCGGAGAAGTACAGGGGCCGCCGGCTCGGGTGGTCGGACACCTGGGTGCGGTCGGCCGAGGGCGCCAACCCGTATGCGGGCCCGGTCAACGGTTTCCACTGCGTGATCGACGTCAACAAGATGGAACTGCTCGAGATCGAGGACACGTTCAGCGTCGAACGTCCCGAGGTCATGGGCGAGTACGTGCCCCGGCACATCCCGGAGCGGATCCGGAACGCGAGCACCCGGCCGCCGTTGAAACCGTTGGACATCGTCCAGCCGGAGGGACCGTCGTTCACACTCGAGGGCAACAAACTCGAATGGCAGAACTGGTCACTGCGGGTGGGGTTCAACTACCGCGAGGGCATGACCCTGCACGCGGTGACGTACACCGACAACGGCCGGGTGCGTTCGATCGCGAACCGGATGTCGTTCGCGGAGATGGCGGTGCCGTACCGCGACACCAGCACCGATCACTACCGCCGCACCGCTTTCGACATCGGTGAGTGGGGCATCGGGTTCATGACCACCTCACTCACCCTGGGCTGCGACTGCCTCGGCGAGATCCGGTACCTCGACGCCGTCCTCCACGACAGCCACGGTGTGCCGTTCACGATCGAGAACGCGATCTGTATCCACGAGGAGGACAACGCCGTCCTCTGGAAGCACGTCGACCACGACGGCGCCGAGGTGCGCCGCATGCGGCGGCTGACGGTGTCGACGCACGTGACGGTCGCGAATTACGAATACCTCGTCTACTGGCGGTTCTACCAGGACGGCAACATCGAGTGCGAGGTCCGTGCCACCGGGATCATGGTGGTCAGCCACTTCCCCGAAGGCGGTGAGCACCCGAGCGGCACTCTCGTCGACACCCGCACGTACGCGCCGTTCCACCAGCACTTCCTGGTGGCGCGGCTCGACCTCGACGTCGACGGCACCCAGAACACGGTGTACGCGACCGAGACCGAGATCGTGCCGATGGGCCCGGACAATCCCCTCGGTCTCGCACTGCGCCAGAAGAACACCCCGCTGCGCACCGAACTCGAGGGCAGGCAGGACTTCGACTGGCAGAGCCAGCGGGCGTGGAAGGTCGTCAACGACAACACGACCACCGGACTCGGCACCGCCCCCGCCTACAAACTCGTTCCCGGCGGTGCGATCCCGTCGATGTTCGACCCGGCGTCGCCGATCTTCCAGCGCACCGGCGCGATCGGTCACACCGTCTGGGTGACTCCCAACTCCCCCGACGAACGCTGGCCCGCCGGGGAATTCGTGAACCAGAGCAAGGTCGATCACGGACTTCCCGCCTGGACCGCGGCCGACCGCCCGATCGAGAACACCGACGTGGTGCTCTGGTACACGTTCGGGATCCACCACATTCCGCGGCCGGAGGATTGGCCGATCATGCCTGCGGACACCGTGTCCTTCTGGCTGAAGCCGGCCGGATTCTTCGACCGCAACCCCGCCCTCGACGTCGCCCCCACCCCGGAGGCGTGCGATCACCACCATCCCCACCACGAGGACTCCGATGACTGATTTCGAACGGCTCCGCGCCACCCTGCCCACCGGTCTGTGGATCGACGGCGCCCAGACCGACCCGATCGACGGCGGCACCTTCCCGGTGTACGACCCGGCAACGGGCACCCTCATCGCCGACGTCGCGGATGCGGGCGGCAAGGACGCGATGCGAGCGCTGGACTCCGCTGCGGCGGTCCAGGAGGAATGGGCGGCGACCGCACCGCGGCAGCGGTCGATCATCCTGCGGTCGGCGTGGGAGAAGGTCATCGAGCGCACCGACGACCTCGCGCTGCTCATGACGATGGAGATGGGCAAGGCCCTGCCCGAGAGTCGCGGCGAGGTCAACTACGGCGCCGAATTCCTGCGCTGGTTCAGTGAGGAAGCCGTCCGCATCCAGGGCCGCTACACCACGTCGCCGTCGGGCAGCGGACGGATCATGGTCACCAAGGTGCCCGTCGGACCCACCCTGGCCGTCACGCCGTGGAACTTCCCGCTCGCGATGGGCACCCGCAAGATCGGCCCCGCGCTCGCCGCAGGCTGCACGATCATCGTCAAGCCCGCCGAGGACACCCCGCTCACCATGCTGCTGCTCGCCGAGATCTTCGCCGAGGCAGGACTGCCCGCCGGTGTGCTGTCGGTGCTGCCCGCATCGAACGCCGCCGCCGTCACCGAACCGCTGCTCGCCGACCCGCGGCTGCGGAAGGTGACGTTCACCGGATCCACCCGCGTCGGCAAGATCCTCATCGAGCAGTCCGCCCAGCAGGTTCTGCGCACGTCGATGGAACTCGGCGGCAACGCGCCGTTCGTCGTGTTCGACGACGCCGACATCGACGCCGCGGTCGAGGGCGCGATGGCCGCGAAGATGCGCAACGGCGGCGAGGCGTGCACCGCCGCCAACCGCCTGATCGTCGCGAACTCGGTGCGCGAGGAGTTCACCACCAAGCTCACCGACCGGATCGCCGCGCTCACCGTCGGACCAGGCAGCGCGGACGGCACCAACGTCGGTCCCCTCGTCAACGAGAAGCAGCGCCGCAACGTGGCGTCCCTCGTCGACGACGCCGTCGCCGCGGGCGCCCGGGTCCGCACCGGCGGCAAGTCCGTCGACGGTCCCGGCTACTTCTTCCAGCCCACCGTCCTCGACGAGGTGCCCGCGAACGCCCGCATCGTCCGCGAGGAGATCTTCGGACCCGTCGCCGCGATCACCGGTTTCGACACCGAGGCCGAGGGCGTCGCCGCCGCGAACGACACCGAATACGGTCTCGCCGCATACATCTACACGCAGAACGTCGACCGCGCGTTCCGCGTCGCCGACAAGCTCGAGAGCGGCATGGTCGGCGTCAACCGCGGCGTGATCTCCGACGTCGCCGCGCCGTTCGGTGGAGTCAAGCAGTCCGGACTCGGCAGCGAAGGCGGCACCGAAGGCATCGAGGAGTACCTCGAGACCAAGTACGTCGGCTTCGCGTAATCCCCCGCCCCGAGACAGAACGGAACCGTCATCATGCGATTGGTCGTTGGATATCTCGCCACTCCCAGCGGGGAGGACGGTCTGGCCCTCGGGGCGCAGCTCGCCCGTAGTCTCGGGGCACAGCTCGACATCTGCATGGTTCTCCCGCCGGACCGCACGGTCCCGGCGAGAGTTCCGGCAGAGACCGGCTACGACGACATCCTCGCGTCCCGCGCGCAGCGCTGGCTGGACGAGGCGAAGTCGTCGGTGCCGAGCGACATCGACGTGGACGTGCACCTGAGTTTCCACGACTCGTTCGCGCAGGGCCTCCTCGACGAGGTCACCCGCCTCGGCGCGCACGCGATCGTCGTCGGCGCCGCGGGTGACGGCCTGCTCGGCAGGCACTCGGTCGGATCCGTGTCGACGGAATTGCTGCACTCCGCGCACGTGCCGATCTGCCTCGCGCCCCGCGGCCATCGGCATTCCTCCGCGAAGAAGATCCGCGAGGTCACGTGCGCACTCGGGACGCGCGTCGGCGCGGACGTGCTGCTGCGAACCGCCGTGCGG
Source organism: Rhodococcus sp. USK10 (assembly GCF_019378875.1). Classification (NCBI taxonomy): domain Bacteria; kingdom Bacillati; phylum Actinomycetota; class Actinomycetes; order Mycobacteriales; family Nocardiaceae; genus Rhodococcus; species Rhodococcus sp. USK10. The sequence continues at coordinate 6,827,586 of NZ_CP076048.1, read as the reverse complement.
ACCAGCAAGCGGATGGAGACCCCGCTCCGCCTGGTGTCCCTCGTCGAACTGGACCCGCACCACCACCTTCGCGATCATCGGGACACGTCCGAGAGCGTCCGCGAGCGCGCGGTCGCCCATGCACAATCCACCCTGGACGAGGCGAAGTCCGCACTACCCGAAGACTTCCCCGTCTCCGTGACGATCGCCGACGGATCCTCCGTGGAATCGGCGGTCCGCAAACTCGACTGGCAGGACGGCGACCTCGTCATGGTCGGCTCCAGCCGTCTCGCCCAACCTCGTCGACTGTTCCTGGGATCCACCGCGGCCAAGATGCTCCGCGTCCTGCCGGTGCCCATGGTCGTCGTCCCCAAGCAGGAGTTCCCCAACAGTGAGTAAAACGTCCGCGACACCCGCCCCGGATCCACGATCGCACCCGACCGGAGGTTCAGACATGACGAACAGCGAAGGCGCACCGGCGTCGGCCGGCGTTGCCGTGAGCACCAAAGGGCTGGCCACCGGTGCGGTCGGGACCTTTGCAGGGGCGGTCCTCGGGATCTCCTCCGTGGCACCGGGTTACACGCTGACGGCCAGCATCGGACTGATCGTCGCGGCGGTCGGGCTGAAGATGCCCGCCATCTTCATCGCCGGCTTCATTCCCATGTTCCTCACGGCGTACGCCTACCGTGAGCTCAACTCCGAATCACCCGACTGCGGTGCGTCGTTCACGTGGTCGACGAAGGCGTTCGGACCGTACGTCGGCTGGATGTGCGGCTGGGGCATGGTGATCGCCACGATCATCGTGCTCTCGAACCTCGCGGCGATCGCGGTCCAGTTCTTCTATCTGTTCATCGCGAAACTGTTCGACGCACCGAGCATCGCGGACCTGCCCGGCAACAAGTTCGTGAATGTGGGCACCACCCTGCTCTTCATCGCGCTCGCCACGTGGATCGCCAGTCGCGGCATCACCACCAGCGAGAAGCTGCAGTTCGCGCTCGTCGGCTTCCAGATGGTCCTGCTCATCGCGTTCGCGGTGGTGGCACTGGTCCACGTCGGCAACGGGGACGCCCCCGCCGGGCTGTCGTTCGACCTGAGCTGGTTCAACCCGTTCACGGGACTGGCCGTCGGCGCGTTCGTGATCGGCCTGACGGGTTCGATCTTCGCGTTCTGGGGCTGGGACACCTGCCTGACACTGGGCGAGGAGTCGAAGAACCCGAAGAAGACCCCCGGTCGCGCCGGACTGCTGTGCGTGATCACGATTCTGCTGACCTACCTGCTCGTGTCGGTCGCCGCGATGATGTACGCCGGCGTCGGCGAGGACGGTCTCGGACTGGGCAACCCGGACAACTCGGAGAACGTCTTCGGCGCCCTCGCCGATCCGGTGCTCGGCAACTGGGGCGGCATGCTGCTGTTCCTCGCGGTGTTCGTCTCCTCGGTCGCGAGCCTGCAGACCACGTTCCTGCCGGCCGCGCGGACCATGCTCGCCATGGGCGCCTACGGCGCATTCCCCAAGAAGCTCGCCGACGTGAGCCCCCGGTTCCTGGTCCCGTCGTATGCCACGGTCGTCGCCGGTGTCGTCACCGCGGTGTTCTACACGGTGGTCACGTTCCTGTCCGAGCGCACGCTGCTCGACACGATCGCCGCTCTGGGCATCATGATCTGCTGGTACTACGGCATCACGGCGTTCGCGTGTGTCTGGTATTTCCGGGACAGCCTGTTCACGAGTTTCCGCAACATCGTCTTCCGGTTCGCATTCCCACTCCTCGGCGGCCTCATGCTGCTCGCGGTGTTCGTGATCTCGATCGAGGAGAGCATGAACCCGGACAACGCGAGCGGCGCCTCCATCGGCGGCATCGGGCTCGTCTTCTTCCTCGGCTTCGGCATCCTCCTGCTCGGCGCCGTGCTGATGATGATCATGCGCTTCCGCAGCCCCGCGTTCTTCGAGGGCAAGACCCTCAACCGCGACACCTCGGCGTTGCGGGACGAGGGCGATCTCACGGCTCGTTCGGAGCCTGCGCCACCAAGCCAGCGATAAGCGTCCGCAGCCCGAACTCGAATGCTGCATCCGCCCGTCCGGGGTTCGGCCCGGACGTGGCCAGGGCGGCTCGCATGGACTCGTTCGCCTCCGGCGCGGTCGCCCAGACCACTTCGGGTGCGGCGAGGTCCAGCGCCGACCCCAGCACGAAACTGTCGACCGTCGTGATGGCGTGCAGAATCTCCTCGGGCGTGAAGCCACCGTCCGAGAACGCCTGTGCCAGAGCGTTGTACAGAGCGAATGCCACACCGGACTGCACTGTGTGCGCGGTGAACAGAGGAATCAGCCGAGGATGCTCGGCGTAGTTGCGCCGATATTCGCGCGCCAGGCCGGCCACCGTCTCGCTCCACTTGCCGTCGGGGTCCGCCACCACGATGCCCGCCATCATGCGGGCACGCATCAGTTCGATGATCTCCGCCCTCCCGGACACGTGGTTGTACAGCGAGGAGGGCCGGACCTTCAGCCGTTCGGCGAGACCCGGCATCGTGAAATCACCCGTGAGGTCCACCATGCGCATCGCGGCTTCGGTGATGATCTCCGGCGACAGCAGTCGCTGTGATGGCCGTGGCATGGGTGCCCTCCTGGTCGGTGTATGTCACCGGCGACGCGCGCCTCGGCGCCGCCGTAGCGGCGACCAGGGCGGATACCGAAGGAATCGAAATCTTCGCTCCCCGCCCCTTGATCGCCGAGCGTTTACCCACCATACTTAACGAATCCAATTCGTTTTAGGCGCTCGCCGAACCGAACATCCGAGGAATCACAATGTTGACGATCACCGCCCTCACCCCTCCCGAGTCCCTGTCGAGGACGCGCGAGACCGGACGCACCCCGCTCCGCGTCGGCCTCGTCCAGCACCGCTGGCACGAGAACGAGCAGGATCTGCGGGCCGAACTCGACGAGGGCATCGCCGCGGCAGCCAAGCTCGGGGCGCGCGTGGTGTTCCTCCCCGAACTCACCCTCAGCCGGTACCCCGCCTTCGTCGAGGGCGGTGACAACCCCGGCCGCCAGGCCGAGGACCTCCTCACGGGACCCACATTCACCTTCGCCGCCAAGGCCGCCGCCGAACACGGCGTCCTCGTCCACGCGTCCCTGTACGAGCGGAACGACTCCGAGAACGGCGTGCAGTACGAGGACGGACTCGGTTTCAACACCGCCATCCTCGTCGCCCCGTCCGGGGAACTGCTCGCGCACACCCGCAAGCTGCACATTCCCGTCACCGCCGGCTACTACGAGGACACCTACTTCCGCGGCGGCCCCGCCGACAACCCGTACCCGGTCCACACCGCCGAGGCACTGGGCGGCGTCAAGCTCGGACTCCCCACCTGCTGGGACGAATGGTTCCCCGAGGTCGCCCGCGCCTATTCGCTCGGCGGCGCCGAAATCCTGGTGTACCCCACCGCGATCGGCTCCGAGCCCGACCACCCGCAGTTCGACACCCAGCCGCTGTGGCAGCAGGTGATCGTCGGCAACGGCATCGCGAACGGCACGTTCATGGTGGTGCCCAACCGCCACGGCGGCGAAGGCCTCATCACGTTCTACGGCTCGTCGTTCATCTCCGATCCCTACGGCCGCATCCTCGCGCAGGCCCCGCGCGACGAATCCGCGGTGCTGGTCGCCGACCTCGACCTTCAGCAGCGCGAGGACTGGCTGGCGCTGTTCCCGTTCCTGGCCACCCGCCGCCCCGACACGTACGGCGTCCTCACCGAGCCCGTCGATCACGCGTCCCCGTTCGGGAGGAACTGATGACCTGGCGCATGCCCGCGGAAGGCGAACGGCACGAACGTACCTGGATGGCCTACCCCAGTGCGGGCTACTCCCTGGGCGACACCCCCGAGGAGCAGCACGAGGCGCGCACCACGTGGGCCGAGGTGGCGCACGCGGTCGCCCGATTCGAACCGGTCACCGTCGTCGTCGATCCCGGTGAGGTGCCGGCGGCCGCGGAGTACCTGTCCGCCGACATCGACATCGTCGAGGCACCGCTGAACGACGCCTGGATGCGCGACATCGGACCCACGTTCGTGCTGTCCGAGGACGGACGCCTCGGCGGCGTCGACTGGATCTTCAACGGCTGGGGCGGCCAGGACTGGGCCCAGTGGGACAAGGACTCGAAGATCGGCGCCCTGGTGGTCGAGCGGTCCGGTGCCGAACTCGTCGACTCGCCGATCGTCAACGAGGGCGGCGGCATCCAGGTCGACGGCCTCGGCACCGTGCTGGTGACCGAGACCGTGCAACTCGACCCCGGCCGCAACCCGGACCTGTCGAAGGCCGACATCGAGGCGGAACTCGCCCGCACGATCGGTGCCACCAAGGTGATCTGGTTGCCGCGCGGGCTGACCCGCGACTCCGACACCTACGGCACCCGCGGGCACGTCGACATCGTCGCGGCCATCCCGTCGCCCGGCGTCGTCCTGGTGCACGATCAGCGCAACCCCGAGCACCCCGACTTCGAGGTCAGCAAGGCCGTCATCGACGTGCTGAAGCAGACCACAGACGCCCGCGGTGAGTCGTGGGAGATCATCACCGTCCCCGCGCCGCAGGTCCTGCGCGACGAGGAGGGCTTCGTCGACTACAGCTACATCAACCATTTCGTCGTCAACGGCGGCGTCATCGCGTGCAGCTTCGACGATCCCGCGGACGAGGAAGCGGTCGCGATCCTGTCGGCCGCCTACCCCGGACGCACCGTCGTGCCGGTCGACGCCCGCCCGCTCTTCGCGCGCGGCGGCGGCATCCACTGCATCACCCAGCACCAGCCCGCCGCTGTGCGCTGACGCACCCGTGAGTACTTGTTAACCGCCGGCGGTTGACAAGTACTCACGGGTCAGCGCCTGCGACGCATGTAATCGCTGACGACGGCGGCGCCGAGACCGTCCAGACCGGGCGCCACGACGCGTCCGCCGACCCGCTCGGCCATCCGGTCCACCACCCGCGCGAGACCGGGATCCTCACCGAGCCGGAAGAACGTGACGTGGGCGCCGAGCCGGGCGAGGGTGTCGAGTTCCCGGACCGTCAGACCGAGGGTCCGGGCGCTCGGCGGGTAGTCGAAATACGCGAAGCCGTCCGGCTCGAGGTGCGCCGTCGGCTCACCGTCGGTGACGATCAGGACCACCGGCTGCGCGTTGGGGTGCCTGCGCAGATGCCGGGCGGCCAGCAGCAGCGCGTGGTGCAGGTTGGTGCCCTGATCCCAGGCGCCGTCCAGGCCTGCCAGCTCCGACGGCGTCAGCACCTGCGCGTGCCTGCCGAACGAGATCAGCTGCAGTTCGTCGCTGCGGAACCGGGTGCTCACCAAGTGGTTCAGCGCGAGGGCGGTGCGTTTCATCGGCACCCACCGCCCCTCCATCACCATCGAGAACGACGTGTCGACCAGCAACGCGACCGCCGCCTGCGACCGCTGCTCGGTCTCCATCACCTCCACGTCCGCGACGGACAACCGGACGGGGACGCGACCGCGTTCGACCGGATCGGACGCCGCCCGCAGCACCGCGTTGGTGATCGTGCGCGTGACGTCCCACGGCTCGGTGTCGCCGAACGCCCACTCGCGGGACGCTCCCGTCGGCTCCCCCATCGCCCCGGCGCGCCGCGTCTCCCGTTGCCCGCCACGCGAAGACAGTTGCTGCGCGACGTCCCGCAGGGCGGTCTGACCGAGTTGGCGCATCGCCTTGGGCGACAGCCGCCACTGACCGTCCGCCCCGCGGTCGAAGAATCCCTGGTCCCGCAGGGCCTTCTCGAGTTCGGCGAGGGTCTGCGCATCCGCCGCCGCCTCGTCGCCCAGTTGCCGGGCCAGGGCTTCGGCGTCGATGTCGTCGAGTTGCGCGCCCGCGTACTGCTGCGACAGTTGCTCGGCGAGCGACTCGAGTTCCGCGATGTCCTGCAACGCCCCGGTGCCCTCGCCGAGGCCCATGCCGTCGTCGCCGCGGAACCGCTGCGCGCCCTGCCAGTCCTCGCCCGGGCGCGCGGCCTGTAGGTGCTGGTCCAGGCGGTCCAGCTGTCCGATCAGCGACGGATCGCCGAACGCCTGTTGCGCCAGCGCGTCGAGTTCGTCGCGCTGCTCCTGCGACAGCGAGTTCCGCAGCCGCTGCGCCGCCGCCGCGCGCTGCGCCAGCGAGTCGAGCAGTTCCTCGACGTTGCGCGGGTTCTCGGGGAAGTACTCCCCGTGTTTGTCCATGAACTCGTCGAACTGTTCCTGCGTGTCCTCGCCGCGGGAATGCTTGTCGAGTAGGTCGTTGAGATCGGCGAGCATCTCCCGGATGCGTTCGCGGTCTTCTTCCGTGGCGCCCTCGAGTGCCTGTTTCATGCCGGCGAACCGCTGGTCCAGCATCTCGCGGCCCAGCAGGTCGCGGATCTTCTCGTAGTCGGCGCGGGCTTCGGAACTGCGCCAGTCGTAGTCGGCGAGTTCCTGCACGGCCTGCGCGGTGGACGGCGACAGTTCCTCGAGGCGCATCTCGGAGAAGCGGGCGTCGTCGTCGAGCGCGCGGGCCAGCGTCTTGCGTTCCTCGAGTACCGCGCGGTCGAGGAGTTCCCGGACCTCTTCGAGGGTGCCGTTCAGGTTGTTCCGCTTCAGCAGCTCGCGGCGGCGCCGATTGGCCTCGGCCGCAAGCTCGTCCAGCCCGCGCATGTCCCGGTTGCCGCGCCGCAGCATCTCGCGCAACGCCTGCCGCGGCGAACTGCCCGCGAACACGTCGTCGCCGATCGCGGCGAGGGCCTCGCGCAGGTCCACCGGCGCCGCCAGCGGATCACCGCCCTCGTACGGCCCGTACCGCGCATTGTGCGGCCCGCGTTCCGCCTTGCGGGACATTACGAATACACCGTCTGCCCGTTGATGTCCGGGTTCTTGGAGATCCGCCGCGCCAGGTACAGCCCTTCGAGGGCGAACTCGGCCGCCGCGGCCCGCTCGCCGTCGGACTCCGCGCCCAGACGCTCCGCGAGCACGTCGAGGACCTCGAGTTCGGGCAACTCGTTCAGCAGCGCCTTCGCCGTGATCCGTTCGCCGGTGACCACCGGATCACCCTGTTCGACGGCGTCCACGAGTTCCGCGAGGTCGATGCCGCCGAGCCGGGTGCGGACCGTGTCGGCCGTCGCCCGCCTGAGCAGGTGCTCGAGGACCTCGATCTCACGCCCCTCCTCGCCGGATTCGAATTCGACCTTGCCCCGCAGCACGTCGACGACGGTCTCGAGGTCGACCGGCCGCGCGACCGGGTCGGCCTCACCGAGGACCGCGCCGCGATGCACCGCAGCCGCACTGACGGTTTCGGCGCCCGCCACCGCGAAGCGCGCGGACACCCCCGACCGCTGATCCACCGACGTCGACTCGCGGAGCAGACGAGTGAACCGGGCCAGGATCTCGAGAAGGTACTCGGGCACCTCCGCGGTGAGGTGCGCCTCCTGGAGTATGACCGCGACCTCGTCGTCGAGACGCGTCGGGTAGTGCGTCCGGATCTCGGCACCGAACCGGTCCTTCAGTGGGGTGATGATACGACCGCGGTTCGTGTAGTCCTCCGGGTTCGCACTCGCCACCATGAGAACGTCCAGCGGCAACCGCAGGGTGTACCCGCGGACCTGGATGTCGCGTTCCTCCATGACGTTGAGCAGCGACACCTGGATGCGTTCAGCGAGGTCGGGCAACTCGTTGATGGCGACGATGCCCCGGTGTGCGCGGGGAACGAGACCGAAGTGGATGGTCTCCGGGTCGCCGAGACTGCGACCCTCCGCGACCTTCACCGGATCCACGTCGCCGACGAGGTCAGCCACCGACGTGTCGGGGGTCGCGAGCTTCTCCGAGTACCGCTCACTGCGGTGCCGCCACGCGACGGGGAGGCTGTCGCCCAGTTCCTGCGCCCTGCGGATCGACGCCGGGGTGATGGGCTCATAGGGATGCTCCCCGAGTTCGGAACCGGCGATCACCGGGGTCCATTCGTCGAGGAGCAGGTTGAGGGTGCGGAGGAGGCGGGTCTTGCCCTGACCTCGTTCGCCGAGCAACACCACGTCGTGACCTGCGATGAGTGCCCGTTCGAGTTGCGGTTCCACCGTCTCCTCGAAACCGACGATGCCGGGCCACGGGTCACGACCGTCGCGTAGGGCCGCGAGCAGATTCTCGCGGATCTCTTCCTTGACGGTGCGTTGAACGTGGCCCGACTCGCGGAGCTCGCCGACGGTGGAAGGTCTGTGTTCCGATGACGTCACCACTCCACGCTACGAGGGTTCGGGCGAATCGGCACGCGGTTAATGCGCGCCGACCCGCCTGAGCACTGCGCGCCTACGCCGCAACCGCGTACGACGACGCGGCGTCCAACTCGCTCCACGCGGCGCGGTACTGCTCGACCGTCGCCGGGCCGGCCTCCGTCAGAAGCGAGTCCAGCAGGAGTCGCGGATCGCCGCGCCACGCCCGGACCACGTTCGCGACCGCGCGGTTGGAGAACAGACCCGACCCGGTGAGCGCAGTCACCCACTCGTCGATCGCGCCCCGGTGAATCCGCTCGACGGCCTCCCGGCGGAACCCGCCGTCGACGAAGTCGAGGGAGAACATGGCGGCGACGAAATCACCGGTGGTCAACTGTACGACGTTCATGATGCGGCACCTTCCTGGAGTCGGGAGCTCTTCTCGGACGTAATCCGTTGGAACAACTGGTGATGCTGACGCTAATCGCCGAATTTGTGAGTTCTGTGATGCTTCTCTGAGATCTCAGCCGCGATGCCTGCCTGCCATGACCAGGCGACTGCGCGCGACGTGAACTGGTAGACAGTCCCCATGCCTGACACCGAGATCACCTTCGCCAGCGGTGCCGTCACCTACTACGGCAGCCTCCGCACCCCCGCCGACGCGAACGGGTCGGCGCCCGCCGCACTGCTGCTCGCCGGCAGCGGTCCGACCGACCGCAACGGCGACAGCGCCCTGCTCCCCGGTGACATCGGAACCCTGCGCCACCTCGCCGACGTGCTCGAACAGCACGGACTTGCGAGCCTGCGCTACGACAAGATCGGCAGCGGCGAAACCGCCCTCGGTCCGTACGAGGTGGAAGAGGTCGGCGGTCTCGGCTTCACCACCTTCGTCGACGCCGCGTCCGCCGGCCTCGACTTCCTGGCCGCCCAACCCGGGGTCGACGCGTCGCAGCTGATCGTCATCGGACACAGCGACGGCGGTCTCGTCGCCCTCGCGCTCGCCACCGCGGAGAACGAGTCGCGGGTGCGCGCCGTCGGACTGCTCGAACCGCTCAGCGTCCGGCTCCTCGACCTGCTCACCACGCAGATCCACGGACAGCTCGATGCCGTCGTCGGCGCCGGACAGCTGCCGGTGGAGCTGGCCGACGAACTGCGACTCGCGCTCGCGGACACCGTCGAATCGCTCCGCACGTCGGGCACGATCCCCGACGACCTGCCGGAGCCCCTGCAGAACGCCGGGCTGGTCCATGCCAACGCCAAGGCGCTCGCGGAGGAGGACGCCCTCGACCCCCGCGCACTGGCCGGCCGGCTGCCCGCCGGTTTCCCGGTTCTCACGAGCTGCTCCGCCAAGGACATTCAGGTGCAACTCGCGGACGTCGACGGCCTGAACGACGCCCTCGCGCACACCGCGCTGACGCCGGTGCGGATGACGAACGCCAATCACGTCCTCAAGGACGTCGGCGACCGTCCGTCCACCGGACCGGATTACGTGGAACCGCTGCCCTACTCGGCGGAGTTCACCGAACCGTTCGGCAGGTGGATCGCGTCGCTGTGATCAGTTGCCCCCGCCGGCCCCGGTGATCACGGCCAGCAACGTGCTCGCCAGATCGGACACGAGCCCGAGGTTCTTGTCGTTGACGAGGTCCTCCAGGCCGTCCAGTCCCTGGACCTCGAGCAGCGGCGCGAGCATCTCCATCAGCTCGGACAGCTGCGCCGAGTCCGGCGCCGTCGACTTCGGGTTCGTGGATTTCGGGGTGGTCGCCTTCGGGGTGGTGGTGGTGGTCGACGACGCGCTGTCCTCGCTCGCCTCGGGTTCCGTGGTCGCGGCCGGCGCTGCGGCCAGCTCCTGGGCGGGCGCCGTCTCCGAGCCCGTCAGCAGGTAGGTGACGATGCCCGTCGTGATGGTGATGGCGTGCTTCAACTGGCCGTCGGAGCTCTCCAGCTGCGCGGAGTCTTCCTTGTTGGACCCGTTGCCCATCTCGACGAACACCAGCGGAACCTGGGTCAGTGCCGGACCGGCCACATCGGCGCGGGTCTGCAGGCCGTCGTTGACGCCGGCGTAGTTGGCAGGTACGAAGCCGTCGGACTTGTAGGCGTCGCGCATCATCTTCGACGCCTCGAGCCCGCCGCCGGACTGCGCCGCGTCCGCCTTCTCGTCGGGGATGGGCAGCGACGGGATGATCATGTGGAACCCGTGCTTGCCCGCGTCCTCACCCTGGGCCGTCGAGTCCGCGTGGATGCTCACTGCCAGATCGGCGTTCGATTCGCTTGCCGCACGAGCCCTTTCGTCGATGCACCCGCCCCAGCCGGTGTCGTCCTGACGACTCAGGACGACCTTCGCGCCGAGGCTCTCGAGGCTGCTCTTCACCAGCTGGGTGACGTTCCAGTTGATGGTGTGCTCGGGTACGCCGCCCAGCGACGTCATGCCGCTCGTCTGGCAGTCCTTGGTGTTTCCGCGGCCGTCGTTGACCTGCTGCGCGAGGTCGTGACCCTCGCTGGAACCCTGATGTCCGGGGTCGAGGAACACCGTCATCCCGGACAGTTCGGTGCCCGTCGCCGTCGCCGCGGGTTCCGCCGACACCTGAGCAGGGATGAGCACGGACGCACCCAGGACGCAGGCGCCGAGGCCGGCCTTGATCGCAAAACGGTTCATAACGGGGATGGGCGCACCGTCGCAGTCCGGGCGCCACTCTCCTTCCACAGGTGCCACTCGAGTCACATCAGCCCCGAGTGAATCAGCTGCACCGCGCGTTCGTGCTGCTCGAGTCCGGATCGAAAGCAACCTGTAACCAAAGTGGTGGGATTCGACGGACGAGGTGCGGATGTGAACGGGACGGCAACTCTGGGCGAAGACTCGCTGCTCAACCGTGCCTTCCTGCGCAGTGGCCGGATAATGGAGGTGCAAACCCTCAACCGGTGCTGTACGGTCATCTACCAACCAGCAACGACACGCAGAAAGGTACGGCCATGATGCAGCTTCACGCGCTCTTCGCATCCGTACCCGCATGGCGTCGATGCTCCGCCGACAAGCACATCACCAAGTACGGCGCACCCCGAGAACGTTGAGACTCAACCAAGTCGTTCTCGGGCACCCAGGGCAAACCCCTCGGGTGCCTTTTCTTTTACCTTTCACCTTCAGGAGCACCACATGAAACTTCGCATCAACCAACTGTCCACCTCTCCCCCGTATCTGGACCTGCCGGACGACCTCACCGGTTACGCCGTCACCCTCGACCTGTCGCACTGCGACGCCGCCCACGAGGCCGGCCTGGGCGAACTGATCAGCGAGGTCCGCAGTCGCGGTGCCGCCCGCGTGGTCATCACCGGTTCGCCGCGTGAACTCGAGGGCACCGGCCGCGCGCACGGGGCCGCAGCCGCCTGACGACGCAGAACGGGCCCCGGCGCGATGCCGAGACCCGTTCGAGATAAAAGCCGAACCCTAGTGCGCGAAGTGCCGCGCACCCGTCAGGTACATGGTGATGCCGGCTTCCTTGGCCGCATCGATCACCTCGTTGTCGCGGACGGAACCACCCGGCTGCACGACTGCCTTGACGCCGGCGTTCGCGAGCACCTGCAGTCCGTCGGGGAACGGGAAGAACGCGTCCGACGCGCCCACCGACCCGACCACCCGGTCACCGGCCCGCTGCACCGCGAGGTGCGCGGAGTCGACGCGGTTGACCTGGCCCATGCCGACGCCGACCGACGCACCGTCGGAGGCGAGCAGGATGGCGTTGGACTTCACCGAACGGCACGCGCGCCACGCGAACTCGAGATCCTTCAAGGTCTGCTCGTCGGCGGCGTCGCCGACGGCCAGGGTCCAGTTGGCGGGGTCGTCGCCCTCGGCGTCGAGCACGTCGCGCTCCTGGAGGAGTGCCCCACCGGACACGGGACGCAATTCGATTCCCGTCGCGGTGGGCGCCTTCGCGAGAAGGACGCGGACGTTCTTCTTGCGCTGCAGCACACCGAGCGCGCCGTCCGCGTAGGACGGGGCGATGATCACCTCGGTGAAGATCTCGGCGACCTGCTCGGCCATCTCGACGGTGATCTCGCGGTTCGCGGCGATGACTCCGCCGTACGCGCTGACCGGGTCGCAGGCGTGTGCCTTGCGGTGCGCCTCGGCGATGTCGGCTCCGACCGCGATGCCGCACGGGTTCGCGTGCTTGATGATCGCGACGGCCGGCTCACTGAAGTCGAACGCCGCACGCCACGCCGCGTCGCCGTCGGTGTAGTTGTTGTACGACATTTCCTTGCCGTGCAGCTGCTCGGCCTGCGCCAGACCGGCCGGGGCGGCGGAGTTCACGTAAAGGGCCGCGGCCTGGTGCGGGTTCTCGCCGTACCGCAGGACCGCCGAGCGGTCCCAGGTGGCGCCTGCCCACTCGGGGAACTGCGAGTCGCCGCTGTCCACCAGCGTGGACGTCATCCAGCTCGCGACGGCGACGTCGTACGACGCGGTGTGCTGGAACGCCTGCGCGGCGAGGGCGGTGCGCTCGGGCAGCGTGAAACCGCCGTCGGCGATCGCGGTGAGCACGTCGTCGTAGCGAGCGGGATCGACCACGACGGCCACCGACGGGTGGTTCTTCGCGGCGGCACGCACCATGGACGGACCGCCGATGTCGATCTGCTCGACGCATTCGTCGGGGGTCGCACCGGAGGCGACGGTCTGGGTGAACGGGTACAGGTTCACGACCACCAGCTGGAACGCCTCGATGCCGAGTTCCTCGAGCTGCGCGAGGTGCTCCGGCTTCCGGGTGTCCGCGAGGACGCCGGCGTGCACCCGCGGGTGCAGGGTCTTGACCCGGCCCTCGAGGCATTCGGGGAAGCCCGTCAGCGCCTCCACGGGGGTGACCGGGATGCCGGCGTCGGCGATCTTCGCTGCGGTCGACCCTGTCGACACCAGCTCGACGCCTGCCTTGTGCAGGCCCGTAGCCAGTTCGACCAGACCGGTCTTGTCGTAGACGCTGACGAGCGCTCGGCGTACTGCCTTGCGTTCACTCACTGGGGATCACGGCCTTTCGTCCATCGGAAACAACTCCACGGGTGGCGACAGCGGCGATGACGTCCGCCAACAACCGTCGCTCCACAGTCTTGATGCGCTCGTGCAGGGTCGACTCGTCGTCGCCGTCGAGCACCGGCACGGGCTCCTGAGCCAGGATCGGTCCGGTGTCGACGCCCGCGTCCACGAGGTGGACCGTCGATCCCGACACCTTGACGCCGTAGGCCAGCGCATCCGGGACCGCGTGCGCGCCGGGGAATGCAGGCAGCAACGCGGGGTGCGTGTTGATGATGCGACCGCCGAAGCGGTCCAGGAAGGCGGGGCCGAGGATCTTCATGAATCCGGCCGACACCACGAGCGACGGCTGGTGCGACGCGACGGCCTCGGTCAGCGCGACATCCCAGGCGGACCGGTCGGCGTGGTCGCGGAGCCCGACCCGGAAGTGGGTGATGCCCGCGGACTCGGCGTGCCGGATGGCGTCGCAGTCGCGGTCGACGCCGACGGCGACGATCTCGGCGGGATACCCGTCGGTGTGGGTTGCGTCGATCAACGATCTCAGGAGGGTTCCCGCACCGGAGGCGAGTACGACGATCCGCGCTGGCGCGGACGCGACCGGCGAAGTGGTCGTGGGCCCCAGGTGGTCACGCGAGGAAGTCAGCGCTCTACTCCTGAACAATCGAATCGAAAGGGGGCGGTCGCATCGTCGACCGACCAAGAGCCTAGTCGCTGGGGGTTGCGGGCCCGCGGGGCAGGTCGGCTTCCGGGGCCTCGCCCGCCTTCCCAGACCCCTCGGGTTCTGCCGTCGCCGCATCCTCCTCGACCTCGGCATCCACCACGACCTCGGCCTCGGCGTCGGTGTCCTGCGGTGCGACGGGGGCCGCGGGCGCTTCGGTGTCGTCGACGAGTTCGGCCTCGATCACCCGGCCGGAAGCGGCTGCCGGGACCTCCGGCTCCTCGGTGATCGGGGCGGCGATCGCGGGAACCTCCTCCGCGCCGGGAAGGTGCGGTTCCTCGTCCTCCGTGTCGGCCTCGTCGTCTTCGCCCCGGCTGCGGTGCCAGGCGACGACCACCGCCGTCACCGCGCCCGCGAGTCCGAGCCACGCGAACGTGAGCAGCCCGAACGCCCACCAGTTCAGCTCGACCGTTCCGAACGCGCCGAGCCTGCCGCCGGACACGAGTCCGAGTACCGCCGTCACCACACCCACACCCGCGGCGGCGGTCAGCACGGTGAAGAGCGCTTCCTGCCCGGCGACGCGACGTCCGCAGTCGCGTCCGAGCATCACACCGATCAGCAGCGGAACCACCAGCAACGCCGGCCAGGCGCCACCCGACACCCCGTCGGGAACCGCGCCGAGCAGCGGCAACGGCGGCAGCGAACCACCGACGTTCCCGAACACGCTGACAGAGACGTCCCCGATCTGCGCGGTCCCGCCCACGACGGCGGCCGCCGCGCCCACCACCACGTTCGGCAGGTACAGCACGGACAGGATCGTCAGTCCGAGCGCTCCGACGACGCCGTCGCCGCGTTCGAGCAGCGACCCGACCGTGGACCACTCCAGCAACAGCGAGATCGTGACCAGCACCGCACCGGCACCGACGATCGCCGCCAACGCGCGCAGTCCCGGCCGCACCGCGTCCCGGACCCACGACGGAACCTGCGCACCGAGCGTGGGCCACATCGCGACCGTCACACCGATCCCCGCCGCGAGCAGGTGCACCACCAGCACCCACCCGAACGCGGCGAGCGCATTCGGGGAGGACAGCGGGATGACCGCCGACGCGTCCGCGATGACCGCGATGGCGATAGCCGTCACGACCAGCGGTCCGGCCACCGCAGCGCCGATCACCTGCAGAGCGTGCCGCCGCGAGGACTCCGGATGCACCGCCGCCGCGCACCCACGGGCGACCACCCACATCATCCCCGCCGTCGGGATCAGCGGGAGCACACCGAGGGACGTGCCGTCGATCGTCAACGGCACCTGGTGAATCGCCAGCCACGACGCCGCGATGGCACCGAACGTTCCCGTGAGGTCGCTGTTCGCCGCCACCAGCGTGACGACGATGAGCGCGGACAGCAGGACGATCGTGACCCCCGCGGGCCGGAACGCGACCGCGAGCAGCGCCCGCATCTCGTCGGCGTCGGGCACCGGACGCTGTCGCGGGGCTCGCCGCGCATCGTCACGGACGGCTCGCCGCTCGTCATCACGGACGGTTCGCCGCTCGTCATCACGGACGGCTCGCCGTCGTGCACCCTGTGCGACGCGCTGAGCACGATCAACCAATGAACTCATCCCCTCGAGAGTGGCACTCCGACGCCGCGACAGCGGTCAGGCGCGCCGCACAGAAGTGGCCTCCGACCAGGTTCGGTCAGAGGCCACCTGCTGGATGGACCGCTACTTGTCGTCCCTGTCGGCGCGCGCGTCGAACGCCTGCGTGGGCGCGCTGTACCCCTCCGATTCGGACTTCTCGGCCGACTCGGCCGGCTTCGCCTCGGTAGAGGGCTGCTCGCCGTACTCCAGCGTGCGCTCCACGGGCGAGGATTCGGGCTGCGACCCGTACGCCGGCGCCGCGTGCTGCGCCGAACCGTAGCTGGTCCCGGCCGGGTACTGCGAGCTGGGCGTTCCGGTGGGCTGCGAGGGCGTCGACGGCTGCGAGTACCCCTGGTACTGCGGCTGCTGGTAGGCGGTGGTCGGGGCGTCGAACGACGCGGAGCCGGCACCCGCACCCGCCGCTCCGTAGCCCGGCTGCTGGGGCTGCCCGTAGCCCTGGGAGTAGCCGGGCTGGCTCTGCGAGGGCTGGCCCTGCTGGCCGTAACCCTGCTGGCCATAACCGGGCTGGTTCTGCTGCCCGTAGCCGGGCTGCGACTGGCTCTGCTGCCCGTAGCCCTGCGAGGCGCTCTGGCCGTAGCCCTGCGGCTGCTGCTGTCCGTAGGACTGCTGCGGACCCTGCGCGTATCCCTGCGGGGCGCCCTGGCCGTACCCCTGCGGGGTCTGGCCGGGCTGACCGAAGCCCGCGGCTGCGGCCGGCTTGGGCGCCGGCTGCTTCAGGACGCCGATGTCGAACAGCACGGCTGCCACGGCCACGGCCGACTGGATGAATCCGAGAACGAGGATGAGGATTGCGCCCCAACCGGAATCCGCGTCGACGTTCAGGAAGACGAACAACGCAACGACCCAGCCCGCGACGGACGCCGCCGCGGCCGCACCCGCATAGGACTGCTTCGGGAGGAGGGACGCCGCCGCGAGCAGACCACCGAGGAACAGCAGTCCGAGTCCGTCCGTGTTCGCTTCGAACGAGTTCACGGACTCTCGCGCCAAGGTGGCGTACGGGGCGAACCCGAGCAGTAGGTTGAGGACACCGAGAACGGCGACACCGATCAGGAGGAAGAAGCCCAGGCCTTTCGATTCTCCCCCTGCAGTCGGTTGCGCGGGCGGACCGTAATTCGGCCCGCCGGGCGTGAACGTCATGACTTCTCCTAGTCGACAAGTGGTCTGCGTGCGCTCTTCCGACGCTAGCGTACGGATACCCGTCGGTCACTGCCGTCACTCGCGGCACGCAGCACCGGGATCAGGGCAGGAGACAATGGTCCGGTGCCGTACACCCTCGCTCCCCGCGCCGCCGATCTCACGCTCGAGACGGAGGTAAAGCATTCACGCTTCATCGCGGCCCTGCGGCGCGTCGAGGACGCCGAGGCGGCACAGGCTTTCGTCCAGGATCGACGTAGCGCGTATCCCGATGCGCGACATCACTGTTCGGCGTTCATCGTCGGCAACGGGCCCAGCGACCGGGTCGAACGCGCGAACGACGACGGCGAACCCGGTGGCACCGCGGGCATTCCGATGCTGCAGGTGCTCAAGGCCCGCGACCTCGTCGACGTCGCGGTCGTCGTGACCCGGTACTTCGGGGGGATCAAGCTGGGGGCGGGCGGACTGGTGCGCGCCTACTCGGCCGCGGTGGCGGCCGCCGTCGATGCCGCACCGCTCGTGCGGAGGGAGCGTCGCCACCTGCACACCCTCGCCGTCGGCCACGCCGAGGCGGGACGGGTCGAGTCGGAACTGCGGGGGCGGGGCGTCGTCGTGGTGGACACGGCCTACGCGGAATCCGCGGTCCTCACCCTCGCGGCGCGGGACACTGCGGAGCTGGCCGATCTGGTCGCTGCCGTCACGTCGGGGACGGGGACGCTCGATCCGGCCGGGGAGATGTGGGTCGACGCCTGAACGACCCGTGCGTGGTTGACGAGTCTGTGGACTCGTCAACCACGCACGGGCCCGGAGGGCCTAGGCCTGGACGGTCAGGCTCTGCAGGATCTCGCGAGCGAGCGCAGCGGTCTCGGACGGCGTCTTGCCGACCTTCACGCCGGCAGCCTCGAGGGCGTCCTTCTTGGCCTGCGCGGTGCCCGAGGAACCGGAGACGATGGCGCCTGCGTGGCCCATGGTCTTGCCCTCGGGGGCGGTGAAGCCCGCCACGTAGCCGACGACCGGCTTGGTGACGTTCGCCTTGATGTAGTCGGCGGCACGCTCTTCGGCGTCGCCGCCGATCTCACCGATCATCACGATGACCTTGGTCTCGGGGTCCTTCTCGAACGCCTCGATGGCGTCGATGTGGGTGGTGCCGATGACCGGGTCGCCGCCGATGCCGATGGCGGTGGAGAAGCCGAAGTCACGCAGTTCGAACATCATCTGGTAGGTCAGCGTGCCCGACTTCGACACGAGGCCGATCGGGCCGGTGCCTGCGATGTTGGCCGGGGTGATGCCGACCAGCGACTCGCCGGGGGTGATGATGCCGGGGCAGTTGGGTCCGATGATCCGGGTCTTGTTGCCCTTGGAGACGTTGTACGCCCAGGCGTACGCCGAGTCCTGCACGGGGATGCCCTCGGTGATGACCACGAGCAGCGGGATCTCCGCGTCGATGGCCTCGACGATGGCGTCCTTCGCGAAGGCCGGGGGAACGAACGCGATGGAGACGTCCGCGCCGGTCTTCTCGATGGCCTCGGCAACGGTGCCGAAGACGGGCAGCTCGACGCCGCCGTCGTGGGTCACGGTGGTGCCGGCCTTACGGGCGTTGACACCACCGACGACCTGGGTGCCGGCCTTGAGCATCAGCGCGGTGTGCTTCGTGCCCTCGCCACCGGTGATGCCCTGGACGATGACCTTGGAGTCCTTGGTCAGGAAGATAGCCATGTGATTTAAGTCCCTTTACTTTGCGGCGAAGGCCAGCTCGGCGGCCTTGTCGGCAGCCTCGTCCATGGTTCCGACGACCGTGACCAGCGGGTGGGCGGCCTCGGCGAGGATACGACGACCCTCTTCGACGTTGTTGCCGTCCAGGCGGACGACCAGCGGCTTGTTGGCCTCGTCACCCAGCGTCTTCAGGGCGCCGACGATGCCGTTGGCGACCGCGTCACACGCGGTGATGCCACCGAAAACGTTCACGAACACGCTCTTGACCTGCGCGTCGTTCAGGATGACGTCCAGGCCGTTCGCCATGACCTCTGCGGAGGCGCCGCCACCGATGTCGAGGAAGTTGGCGGGCTTCACGCCACCGTGCTTCTCACCTGCGTAGGCGACGACGTCCAGGGTCGACATGACCAGGCCGGCGCCGTTACCGATGATGCCGACCTCGCCGTCGAGCTTGACGTAGTTGAGGTCGTTTTCCTTGGCCTTGAGCTCGAGCGGGTCGGTGGCGTCCCGGTCCTCGAACGCCTCGTGGCCGGGCTGGCGGAACGAGGCGTTCTCGTCCAGCGTGACCTTGCCGTCGAGCGCGAGGATCTCGTCACCGGGCGTGCGGACGAGCGGGTTGACCTCGACGAGGAGAGCGTCTTCGTTGATGAAGACCTCCCACAGCTTCTGGATCGTCACGGCCGCTGCGTCGAGCACCTCGGCGGGCAGCTTTCCTGCCTCGGCGATGCTGCGCGCGAACGCGAGGTCGACGCCCTTGACGGCGTCCACGGGGATCTTCGCGAGTGCGTCGGGGTTCTCCTCGGCGGTGACCTCGATCTCGACGCCACCCTCCACCGAGCACATGGCCAGGTAGGTGCGGTTGGTGCGGTCGAGCAGGAAGGAGATGTAGTACTCCTCGGCGATGTCACTCGCCTCTGCGACCAGCAGCTTCTTGACGACGTGACCCTTGATGTCGAGGCCCAGGATCGCCTCGGCGTTGGCCTGCGCTGCATCGACGTCGGCGGAGTACTTGACGCCACCCGCCTTGCCGCGGCCGCCGACCTTGACCTGCGCCTTGACCATCACTGGCTTGCCGATTTCTTCGGCAATCTCGCGTGCGCCGGCCACCGTGTCGGTAACACGCCCAGCCGAAGTCGGCACCTCGTGCTTGGCGAAGAGTTCCTTCGCCTGGTATTCGAAGAGATCCATCTGCTCACCGTCTCGTCTGCGTTGACACCCGCTCGAGGGGTAGGAGCGGGTCTGTTTTGGACTTTAACCAGTTGCCGGGCCCGCTCTGCGCCCGCGTGTCTGCTATGTGGTCCACATCACGCGATATCACGCACTGAGGCGGGCCTCACCGCTGCAAACGGGGCGGACCTCACCGATTTCTGCGGCGTGCAGTGAGGGCCGCGGCAGCCGCAATCAACACTATGCCCACCGTTGCCGGGACGACACCGGCCCCCATTTCGGGGTCGGTGACACGGGCGACGGTCAGCGGCCACGACACGAGGTATACCCCCACGGCAACGGCCGAACCGAGCAACAATGCGACCGCCCTGGCGGGCCGGGCACGTGAGGCAACTATCACTGCGAGGACGACCGCCGCGCCGAGCAGCACCCGCCCCCACACGTCGAGGTTCCACGGGACCTCCGCGAACGACGCGGGCGCGTACTCGTCGCCGCGTGCGTCGGTCCCGCGAAAGAGCGGCAGTCCCAGTCCGACGAACGCGGCGACGGCACCGAGCCCGCCGACCGCGAGGACCGCGGTCGAGGTGGACGGCCCCTCGGACGTGTCGATCTCCTCGCGTTCCGCCGAGCCCGCGAACCACGTGAGCACCCCGGTGACACCCGCGGTGACGGCCGCGCACCACAGCAGTACGGCACCGGTTCCGGCGCCGATTCCCGGCACGTCGGTGGCGAGCACCACGGACTGCGACACGGCTGCGACGGAGTACGGGATCGTCACCCACAGCACCCCGACCGCGGGCCGGACGGCGGACGCGAACTCCGACAGCAGCAGCCAGACACACCCGACGACGAGGACGAGGGCGGCAACCAGCACGACCCGGGTGGCGTAGACGTCGGGGCGTGCCGTGTCGCCGGGGATGTCGAGGACGGGGAGCAGCGCCCCGGCGGCGGCCAGTAGGGCGGTGACGATTCCGGTGGCCCCGGCAGCGACGTGCCATCGCGCGATCCGGGCGCGCGCCGCGGCGGCCTCGGCTCGCAGCGCCGCCTTGGCGACGCCCTTCGCGGACGGGGTGACCGCCCCCGGCTTGGCCGGGCCGCCCTGCGCCGGCGCGGACGGCGAGGCGGCGAGTGTCTTCAGGATCCTGCCGTCGCGGGTCCGGTCGATCATCGGGATGCAGACGCCGACGAGCACCAGGAGCCCGGCGCCGACGGTCCCCCACACCGCGCCGGGACCGGGCTGGATCCGTTCGCCGGCGGCGAGTCCCGCGACCAGACGCGTCCCGACCACGCCGAGCGCGGCCAGGCCTGCCCCGACGAGCGCACCGGACGCGACGGGGGGCGAAATCGAGGCCAGCGCCGAGGCGACGACGATCAGGACGGCCGCCGCCAGGATCCCGGCGCCCGCGGACGCGGCGAGGTCCGACTCGACGACGGTCGGGACGAGGATGACGGGGTCCTCGGACACGAAGGCGGGAGCGAACAGCGCGCCGACGAGGACGACGGCGGCGGCCACCGCGACGGCGGACGGCAGGAAGCCGATGCGGGCGCCCGTCGCGCGCCCGACCTGTTCGGCGCTGCGGGCGTCGCCGTACCCGTCCATCAGGGAAGCCCGGTGCACGGCGACCATGCCGAGCAGGCCCGCGAAGGCGATCAACGCGTGCCCGGCGAGGGCGGCGTAGGCGCCGGTCCCGGCGGCCAATTCGGCTGCCGTGTCGGGCCGGAACAGTTCGAGCCGGTTCGCGTCGATGGCATCCGACCACAGCTGCGTGTCGAGGACGGCGGCGCCGACGGACACGGCGCCTGCACCGGCCAGCAATGCCCCGGCCACCGCGGTGCGGCGGGCGAGAACCGCGGGAACGGCCAGAACCGGTGCCGCGACGGCGAAGACGGCGGCCCACACCGCGGCCGCGCCGATCGCGGCCGGCGCTGCCGCCCCGTCGACCGCGCGGACGGCCTGCAGGACGGGCGCCGACGCCACTCCCAGACCTCCGACGATGCCCAGCACGACCGCGAGCACGGTCCCCCGGCGCGCGCGGACGGGATCGGGCTCGTCGACGGCCGTCAAGCCGGTGCCGCCGGACGAAGGAATGCGTTCGGGCTCGGCCCTGCGCCCGTCCGGGGATCGAGTTGATGACGCCACAGGCCGACGCTAGCCCTTACCCACCGCTTCCCCCGGGTTGTGACACGCGTGCGCACGGGCGAGATTGAACCGAGACGAAAGGCGGGTTCGACGTTTCCCCAGCTCAGTTTGTGATGCCGGTCACATGTAGCCGTTCCTCTGCGTTACAGGTTGCGCGCATCGCAACCGTTTCGTTACCGTCGCCAAGGTCTTAGTCACAGGCAGGTCACGAGCAGGAGGACGGACGGGCGTATGCACCATCGCAGCCAGTTCACGGCCAGCCGTTTTGTGAGTCACCACGATGACGAGTTGCGGGGTCACAACGACGAAGTCGCGCCCACGTATCCCCCACAGTCGGTCGAGCATTATCCCGAGACCGCTAGTTCTGAGATTTCCAGCATGTTCTTCCGCAATTCGCAGTCCACACGCTCCACCCACGACAGCGTCGACACCGGCAACGGCATCGAGACCGTCGACACCGAGTCCGAGATCCCCGGCTTCATCCCCCGCAGCGGTTCCGAGTCCTTCGAGGGCGCACCCTCCCACTCCCGCCGCGGAGCCCACCGCATCCCGACTCCCCCCTCAGCTCTCAAAGGCCGCGCCGCTGTCCTCGCAGTCGCAGCGGGCGCCGTAGTCGCCGCAGGCCAGGCCGCAGTCACCAGCGGATCGTCCAGCTCCTCCGATCACTCCGAGGTCGCCCTCGCCAGTGACGAGTCGAGCGCCATCGGGACCACCGCAGAGCCGCAGGCCGCGCAGTACTCCACGGTCGCCGACACCGCCGCCGCCGATTCGAGCGCCCCGCAGGTCCTCAACATCGCGAACCCGACCGACCTGTCGCAGTTCAGCAACCTGCTCGCCAAGGGACAGCGTTTCAGCGAAGAGCGCGCCGCCCGCGAAGCCGCTGCCCGCCGCCCCCTGTTCGTCCTCCCCGCCGTGGGAACCTTCACCTCCAACTTCGGAACCCGCTGGGGCACCCTGCACGCGGGCGTCGACATCGCCGCCCCCATCGGGACCCCCATCGTGGCCGTCGCCGACGGCGAGGTCATCGACTCGGGTCCGGCTTCCGGGTTCGGCATGTGGGTCCGCCTCAAGCACGCCGACGGCACCATCACCGTCTACGGCCACATCAACACCTCCACCGTCACCGTCGGCCAGAAGGTCATGGCGGGCGACCAGATCGCGACCGTCGGCAACCGCGGCTTCTCCACCGGCCCGCACCTGCACTTCGAGGTGCACCTCGCCGGCGAGAACAAGATCGATCCCCTGCCCTGGCTGGCCTCCCGCGGCATCAGCCTCGGCCCCGAGATGGACTGATCTCCGCACCACCCCCGAACACAACACGACTGCGGCGCATGCATTGCATGCGCCGCAGTCGTGTTTCGTGTCGCTACAGCTTGATCATCGGGACGCCACCGATCAGCATCAGCCGGACCTTGCCCGCGCTGCCGAAGTCGATGGTGACCGTCGCGGTCGGCCCGGCTCCCTTGGTCTCGAGGACCGTGCCGAGGCCGTACTTGTCGTGACTGACCCGGTCGCCGACCGCGAGGACCAGGTTGTTGTTGCGGGAGCGCGCGGCGCCGAAGCTCGGGGTGCTCGCCGACCCGCCGCCGTAACCGGAACCGCCGCCGAACCCCTGCCCGTATCCCGATCCGCGCGCGCGGCCACCGCCGATCGCGCCACCGGAACCCATGCGGGGGCCCGGGTCCTCGCGACGCCAGTGCACGAGATCCGACGGGATCTCCTGCAGGAACCGCGACTCCGGGTTCTGGATGGGCTGACCCCACGCCGATCGCATGACGGCCCGCGTCAGGTACAGCCGCTGACGGGCCCGGGTGATGCCCACATATGCGAGCCGCCGCTCCTCCGACAGTTCCGCGGGGTCGCCGAGCGCCCGCATGTGCGGGAACTGGCCGTCTTCCCACCCGGTGACGAAGACGACGGGGAACTCGAGCCCCTTCGCGGTGTGCAAGGTCATCAGCGTGACGACGCCCTCGTCGTTGTCGGGTAGCTGGTCGGAGTCCGCGACGAGGGACACCCGCTCGAGGAAGGCGGCGAGGGAACCGGGGTCGGGTTCGCCGTCCCTGGCGTCGACGTCGCCGTCCTCCGTCGGCTCCACCAGTCCGGCGGCGTTCCGCGCGTCGGAGCTGAACTCCCGCGCCACGCTGACGAGTTCGTTGAGGTTGTCGAGGCGCGCCCCGTCCTGGGGGTCGCTGCTCGCCGCGAGTTCGGCGCGGTAGCCCGTCCGCTCCAAAACCGCCTCCACGACATCGCCGATGTCGCCGAGCTGGTCGGGGACGATGTCGTCGGCCGTGGTCTCGGGCGGCATCAGCACCCGCAGTCCGTCCATCAGCTCGAGGAACGACGCGATGGCCTTCTGGGAGCGGGTGTTGAGCAGCCGCACCCGGCCCTCCCCACCGTCCCGCAGCGCCTCGGCGAAGCTGATGCCCCGCTGTTCGGAGTGGACGGCGACGCACGCCTCCGCGCGGTCGCCGATGCCGCGGCGCGGGGTATTGAGGATCCGGCGCAGGCTGACCGTGTCGTCCTCGTTGGCGAGGACCCGCAGATACGCGACGATGTCGCGCACCTCCTTGCGCTCGTAGAACCGCACCCCGCCGACGACCTTGTACGGAACGCCGAGCCGGATGAAGATCTCTTCGAGCGCGCGGGACGAGTTGTTGGTGCGGTAGAAGACGGCGACGTCACCGAACTTGGCATCGCCCGAATCGACGAGCTTGTCGATCTCGGACGCCACGAACGACGCCTCGTCGTGCTCGTTGTCCGCGACGTACCCGGTGATGAGCTCGCCCTCACCCGAATCCGTCCACAGCCGCTTCTCCCGCCTGCCGGTATTCTTCGAGATCACCGAGTTGGCCGCCGACAGGATGTTCTGGGTGGAGCGGTAGTTCTGCTCCAGCAGGATGGTGCGGGCGTCCGGGTAGTCGCGCTCGAACTCCTCGATGTTGCGGATCGTGGCGCCGCGGAACGCGTAGATCGACTGATCCGCGTCGCCCACCACACACAGCTCGGCCGGGGTGACCCGATGGTCCGCGTCCTCGCCGTCCGCGATGCCGCCGACCAGTTCCCGCACCAGCATGTACTGGGCGTGGTTCGTGTCCTGGTACTCGTCGACCAGCACGTGCCGGAACCGTCTGCGGTAGTACTCGGCCACCTGGGGGAACGCCTGCAGCATCGCGACCGTCTCGCCGATCAGGTCGTCGAAGTCCAGTGCGTTCGCCGACCGCAACCGCTGCTGGTAGTGGCCGTACACCTTGGCGATCAGCCGCGGCAGTTCCGCCGGCTCCTTGTCGGCGTCGGCGCTCGCCTGCTCCGGGTCGATCAACTCGTTCTTGAGATTCGAGATGTGGGTGGCGAGCAGCCGCGCCGAGTAGCGCTTGGTGTCGATGTTCAGATCCTTGGCGATCATCGTCAGCAGTCGCCGCGAATCGTCCGCGTCGTAGATCGAGAAGTTCGAGTTGAGGCCCGGAAGCAGCGCCGCCTGGGCCCGGAGGATCCGCACACAGCTCGCGTGGAACGTGGACACCCACATGCTGTTGGCCCGGGGGCCGACGAGGTGGGCGACCCGCTCCCGCATCTCGGCGGCGGCCTTGTTGGTGAACGTGATGGCCAGGATCTGCCCGGGCATCACCCCCCGCTCGGCCAGCAGATAGGCGATGCGGCGGGTGAGCACAGCCGTCTTGCCCGAGCCCGCGCCGGCGACGATCAGCAGCGGAGATCCGGCGTGCACGACCGCTTCCCGTTGCGGTGGGTTGAGGCCCTGGAGGAGCGCGTCGGACCCCGTGCGCGCAGGCGCGGCGGCGGGCGGAGTCGACTCGGCGCTCAGGGGAGAAGCGGTGCCGGAGATAGTGTTCATCAACTATCAAACTTACCGGCGTGTACCGACAGCGTCACAGCGGCTTGGCCTGCGCGGTGCCGCCATGGCAAACTGGTACACATGTTCAGTCCGCCGTCGCGCCCCCTGTGGCGATTTTTTTACGGGTACCGGCCTCCGGTGCCCGTGAACTGAACAGCTCACGAGCCCCGAGGTCCGCACCGGATCCGGGGCTTTTTTCGTCAAATGAGCCTGGATCGGTAACGACTCGAGCCAAAACAACGATCCAAGTTCTGACAAGAGGGAGACGAACCAATGAGCACTCAGACCGTCGCTTCAGCCGCCAAGGAAACCGCTGTGCCCACCAGCGAGGCCGAGATCGAGGTTCTCCGCCAGGAGATCGACAAGCTCGACGCCGAGATTCTCGCCGCGATCAAGCGCCGTGCCGAGGTCTCGCAGCTCATCGGGCGCACCCGGATGGCGTCCGGCGGTCCCCGCCTCGTCCACAGCCGTGAGATGAAGGTGCTCGAGCGGTTCAACGAGCTGGGCCAGGAAGGCCACACGCTCGCCATGCTGCTGCTGCGCCTCGGGCGCGGCCGCCTCGGTCACTGAGTTTCCCGAAACGGCCGCCCGTCCCCCGACGACGGTCGTCACGGTTCGAGTGCTACGTACTTGGTCTCCAGGTACTCCTCGATGCCTTCACTGCCCCCTTCGCGCCCGAAGCCTGACGCTTTGACGCCGCCGAAGGGGGCAGCGGTGTCCGAGATGACCCCGCGGTTGACGCCGACCATGCCCGATTCGATGGCGTCGGCCACCCGGAGCGCACGATCCAGGTCGCGGGTGAAGATGTACGCCGCCAGCCCGAACTCCGTGTCGTTGGCGGCGGCGATCCCCTCCTCCTCGGTGTCGAACCCGGCGATCGCGGCCACCGGCCCGAATACCTCCTCCTTCAGGATCCGCGCCTGGGTGGGAATCTCGTCCAGCACCGTCGCCGGGTAGAAGTAGCCGGGACCTTCCGGGGCGACGCCGCCGAGCCGCACCCGGGCGCCCGCGCCGACGGCGTCCTGCACCAGTTCCCCGACCTTCTCGAGCTGGTCCGCGTTGATCAGCGGGCCGAGCGTCGTGTCGCTGTCCGTGCCGGGGCCCAGCTTGTACGAGGACAGCTTGTCGACGAGTTTGGCGGTGAATTCCTCCCGCACACTGTTCGCGACGTGGAACCGGTTGGCCGCGGTGCAGGCCTCGCCACCGTTGCGCATCTTGGCGAGGAGGGCGCCCGCCACCGCCTTGTCGACGTCCGCGTCGTCGAAGACCACGAAGGGCGCGTTCCCGCCGAGTTCCATCGAGGTGCGCAGCAGCCCCTTCGCCGACTTCTCGACGAGCATCCGCCCCACCCCGGTCGAGCCCGTGAACGTGAGCTTCCGCAGTCGCGGGTCGTCGATCAGCGGACCGGTCACCTCGCCCGACTTCGACGTCGGCAGCACGGACAGCACGCCCTTCGGCAGTCCCGCGTCGGCCATGACCTCGGCGAGCAGCAGCATCGTCAGCGGCGTCTCGGAGGCGGGTTTGACGATCATCGTGCAGCCGGCGGCCAGGGCGGGCCCGATCTTGCGGGTGCCCATCGCGAGCGGGAAGTTCCACGGCGTGATCGCCAGACACGGCCCGACGGGCTGCTTGGTCACCAGGATGCGCCCGTTCCCCGCGGGCGCCGGGGTGTAGCGGCCGGCGATGCGCACCGCTTCCTCACTGAACCACCGGAAGAACTCGGCGCCGTACTTGACCTCCGCCGCGCTCTCCGGCAGCGCCTTGCCCATCTCCAGCGTCATCAGCAGCGCGAAGTCGTCGGCCCGGGCGGTAATCTTCTCGAACACCGCGCGCAGCAGTTCCCCGCGCTCCCGTGCCGGGGTCGCCGCCCACTCCCGCTGAACCGCCACCGCGGCGTCGAGCGCCTTCATCGCGTCGCCCGGACTGGCATCCGCCACCTCGGTGAGGGCGTCGCCGGTGGCCGGGTCGAAAACGGTGAACGTGGCACCGTTCTCGGCGTCGCGCTTCTCGCCACCGAGGAAGAGGGTCGTGGGAACGGTTCGCATGAGTTCGACAGCATCCATGACGTCCATCATGCGCCGCACCGAAGTTCGCACGGAAGTTTCGACGCGCGGGCATTAAGCTCGAATCTCGTGAGCTCAGACATCACCGGAACCGCGGCCTGGCAGAAATTGCGTGATCATCACGCCCAGATTCAGACCGTCCATCTTCGAGAGCTCTTCGAGAAGGACCCGGCACGCGGACAGGAACTCACCGTCTCGGCGGGCGACCTGTACATCGACTACAGCAAGCACCGCATCGACCGCGACACGATCGGGTTGCTGCTCGAGTTGGCGCGCAGCGTCGACCTCGAGGCCCGCCGTGACGCGATGTTCGCGGGCGAGCACATCAACACGTCCGAGGACCGCGCCGTCCTCCACACCGCGCTGAGGCTGCCTGCCGACGCGTCTCTCGTCGTCGACGGTCAGGACGTCGTGGCCGACGTCCACGACGTCCTCGATCGCATGGGCGACTTCACCGATCGGGTGCGCTCCGGCGAATGGCGCGGCGCGACGGGCGAGCGGATCAAGACCGTCGTCAACATCGGCATCGGCGGATCGGATCTGGGCCCGGTGATGGTGTACCGCGCGCTGCGGCACTATGCAGACGCCGGCATCAGCGTCCGGTTCATCTCCAACGTCGACCCCGCAGACCTGGTGCGCAGCCTGAACGGCCTCGACCCGGCAACCACCCTGTTCATCGTGGCGTCCAAGACGTTCTCGACCCTCGAGACGCTCACCAACGCCACGGCCGCCCGGCGGTGGCTTCTCGGCGGCCTGGGTCTCGGAAACGAAGCGGTTGCAAAGCATTTCGTCGCCGTCTCGACCCACGCGGACCGGGTGGCGGAGTTCGGCATCGACACGGCCAACATGTTCGGATTCTGGGATTGGGTCGGCGGCCGGTACTCGGTCGATTCCGCCATCGGACTGTCGGTGATGGCGGCGATCGGCAAGGAACGTTTCGCAGAGTTCCTCGCCGGATTCCACGCCGTGGACGAGCATTTCCGGACGGCGCCGCTCGAGGAGAACGCGCCGGTCCTGCTCGGCCTGATCGGACTCTGGTACTCGAACTTCTTCGGCGCCGAATCCCGTGCCGTGCTGCCGTATTCCAACGACCTCGTGCGGTTCGCGGCGTATCTGCAGCAGTTGACGATGGAATCGAACGGCAAGTCGGTGCGCGCCGACGGCTCCCCCGTCCCCGCGTCCACCGGTGAGATCTTCTGGGGCGAACCCGGAACCAATGGGCAGCACGCCTTCTACCAGCTCCTGCACCAGGGCACGCGGCTCGTGCCTGCCGATTTCATCGGTTTCGGCGAGCCCACCGACGACCTGCCCACCGCCGACGGCACGGGCAGTATGCACGACCTGCTGATGAGTAATTTCTTCGCGCAGACGAAGGTCCTGGCGTTCGGCAAGACGGCCGAGGAGATCGCGGCCGAGGGCACCCCCGAAGAGCTGGTGCCGCACAAGGTCATGCCCGGCAACCGGCCGTCCACCACGATCCTCGCGCCGAAGCTCACGCCGTCGGTGATCGGGCAGCTGATCGCCCTGTACGAGCACCAGGTGTTCGTCGAGGGTGTCGTGTGGGGCATCGACTCGTTCGACCAGTGGGGTGTCGAACTCGGCAAAACCCAGGCCGTGGAGCTGCAGCCGGTGCTCACCGCCGTGGAAGAACCCGCCGCGCAGAGCGATTCGTCGACGGACAGCCTGGTGCGCTGGTACCGCCGTCAACGCGGACGGGCCTGATTCACCAGCTCTCGGTGGTGTAGACCCGGCCGGAGCGGTCCACCAGCCGGGCGCGCAGTTCATGCTGTTCGATCCACCGGATCGCGCCGATGCCGCGGGCGAGGGCGGCGACACTGGCCGCGTACGCCCAGAGTGCGTCGTCGGCGATCACCGTCACCGTCTCCCATTCGGTGGTGGTGGGTGGTTCGGTGACCGGCGGCGCGACCGCCGTCGCCATCGCCGTCCCGTTCACCAGTTCGACCTCGCCGTCGCCGGGCACCGGGATCTGCCAGCCGCCGGCGGGACAGTGTCCGGCCGTCGCGATGACGTCGCCGATGCGGACGGCGGCCCCGCACTCGAGCTGCCGGGCGACCAGTTCCGCCGCCCGATCCACCGTGTCCGCCTTGGCGGTGTCGGTGATGTCGAACGACGCGCCCCACGGCGCGAACACGACATCGTCGTCGATCTGGACGTCGAGGAAACTGGGTTCCGGGTGCACGGTGGGGATCAGGTCCTCGTCGGGGGATTCGGTGGCGAGCGGGTTCACCACCCCGTCGGTCATCCGGGCCGCCCAAAGCGCCGAACGCAGCAGCGCGGACATCCGCCTGCTGACCTTGACCGGCGCACCCTGGGACAGGTTGACGGCGTGGATCTCCGCGTCGCCGCGGTGGATGTCGCAGACCGATTCGGCCTCGTCGATGACGGCCGCGATCAGCGCCGCGGCCTCCGGAAGGGCAGCGCCCTCGGTGACGTCGACCTCCACGACGGAACCCCACACCTTCCATTTCTCGACGCTAACCATGGTGTTCTCCGTGTGCGGTCCCGTACAGCGCTGCACTTCCAGTATGCGCCGGTTGTCCAGAGGCCGACCTCCGGCGACCGACGCAACCGGTCGTACACTTCGCTGGTGAGCGCCCGATTGAGCGTCGTCGACGAGATGTTCCTGCGCACCCACCGGGGGTGGGGAACGCCGATCGTGATGCAGGGACTGTGGCGCACCGACGGCCGGGTGGACGCCGCGACGCTCGATTCCCTGATCGCCGACCTCGCGCGGGGACCTCTGGGTAGGCGGGTGGTGCGCCCGCGGGTCCCCGGCGCGAGGCCCCGGTTCGAGCCGAGCGCGGACGCCTTTCCCGTCGAATACGCGGAGATCGAGGCAGGCGCGGTCCTGGCCTGGGCGGACGAGCAGGCCTCGTTGCCGGTGGACCCCGAGCGCGGTCCGGGCTGGCGGCTGGCCTGCGCACGACCGGCCGGCGGGGGCACGGTGCTGTCGCTGGTGTGTTCCCACGTGATCGCGGACGCACGCGGACTGGCGGCCGCGATCGCGGCGGCCCTGCAGGGCGTGCCGACGTCGGACGGGGGTGGCGCGGAAGGCGCGGTCGCAGACATGTGGGACGCCACCCGGCTCGCGCGCCGCGTGACGGAGGGGACGGCCCGCGCGGTCGCCGGCCTGGTGGTCAGCGGGTCCCGTCGCGCGGAACTGCGCCGCTTCCTGCACGTGAGTGGCAAAGCGTCCCCCGGCACACTTTCCCACTCACCTGTGGGGGTGGTGCTGGACGTGGACGCCGAGCGGTGGGACGCCGTCGCGGAGCAGGCAGGCGGCACCCCGAACAGCCTGTTCCTGGCCGTGGTGGCCGAGTTGGCGCGGCGGGGCGGCGAGACCCGGCCGCTGACGATCAGCGTGCCGATGGATCTGCGCGGCCAAGGCGACCCGACGGGCACCGCGAATTCCGTCGCCGTTGTCGAGGTGGACGTGACCCCGAAGGACACTGTCGGGGACGTGCGGGCGAAAAGCCGTGCGGCGTTCTCCTCACCCGCGATGACGAGTCCGGCCGGTTTCCCGGAGGAGATGCTGCAACTGGTGCCCGACCGCGTGGCGCACGCCCTCACCGGCAACCCCGGTGAGCGCGACGTGCTGTGTTCCAACATCGGACCGCTGCCCGACGCGCTCGTCACGATCGGTGGTCACCGGACCACTGGCATCGCGACCCGCGCCGTGCACCCGGGTGTCGTGACCAGCCGCACCCGGCTGTCCGCCTACTTCAGCCGCTTCGGCGGCAGCTACTCCCTCGCGCTCGAGTCGCTGGACAGCCCGGACCGCGCGGCCCTCCGCGAGCGGGCGGGCGAGGTCCTCGCCCGGCACGCGCTCACCGCTCGGGCCTGGTAACGGCTATGGACTCGGTCGTGAGATCGGTGTACGGCTGCCGCGCCGACTCCGGATCGCCGTACGTGATCGCCCGCTCCCGTCGCGTCCGCGACGCCAGCGTGACCGCCCAGTTGAGCAGGGTGCCGAACCGGTTGCGGTACCCGGCGAGGAACGCAATGTGGATGGCACCCCAGGACACCCAGCCCAGGAACCCGGACATCCGGATCGGACCGGCCTGGAGCAGTGCGTGCCTGCGGGCGATGTAGGCGGCGCTGCCGAGGTCGCGGTACTTGAAGGGTTTGCGGTCGGGTGTTCCGCCCTCGATCGTGCGGGCGATGCATCCTCCGACGTGCCTGCCGCCCTGCATCGCGACCTCGGCCACGCCGGGGAGGTCGTTCAGCGACATCAGGTCGCCGATCACCCAGACGTTCGGGTGTCCGGGCACCGTGAGGTCGGGTTCGACGGCGATGCGCCCGCCCTGAATCTGCTTGACGCCGAGCGCATTCGCGAGAGCGGCGGCGAACGGCACGGCCTCGACGCCCGCGGTCCACAGGACCGTGCGGGCCCCGTAGCGCTTCTTGGTGCGGGCCGCGTTCTTGGCCGTGGTCTCGATGCTGGTCTCGCAGACGTCGGTGACGTGCACGCCGAGGTGCGTCTCGACGCCGACCTTGTCCAGGGTCCGCTGCGCCGCCGCGGACAGTTTCCGGTTGAACGACTGCAGAACGCGGTCGCCGCCGTGGAACAGCAGCACCCGGGCCTCGCAGGGATCGATGGACTGGAATTCGTTCGCGAGGGCGTGCATTGCGAGTTCCCGGATCTGGCCTGCCAGTTCGACGCCGGTGGGTCCCCCGCCCGCGACGGCGAACGTCAGCCACGGCCTGCGTTCCTCCGCGGTGGGCAGCGATTCGGCCATCTCGAAGGCGCAGATCAGTTTTCGGCGAATGGCGAGTGCGTCGTCGAGGGTCTTCATCCCCGGCGCCCACTGGATGTATTCGTCGTGCCCGTGGTACGCCTGCCGCATGCCCGCCGCGACGATCAGGTAGTCGTAGGGAAGTTCGAACGTGGAGCCGTCGAAGCGACTCGCGGTCAGGACCCGGCCGACCGCGTCGATGCCCTGCGCCTCGCCGAGGGCGACGTGCACGTTGCGGACCCCGCGCAGCAGGTGGCGCAGCGGGCTGCTGATCTCGCCCTCGGACAGCAGGCCCGTCGCGCACTGGTACAGCAGCGGCTGGAAGACGTGGCTGGTTCCGCGGTCGAGCAGGGTGACGTCTACGTCCACGCCGCGGAGCCGGCGGGCCGCGTAGATGCCGCCGAACCCTCCCCCGACGATGACGACCCGCGGTCGCGAACGCTGCAGGCCGAGGGACGAGGATTCCTGGGCGGTCGTCATAGGTCAGTCCTACACGAACCGGGATGTCCACGCATGAGGAAGGAACCGCAATGCGACGTCGATTCCCCGCCACTTGATGCCCGGCAGCGCAGCGCGGTTCGTCTCCTTCTCGATGGCCGACACCATCGCGTCGACGCCGTCGCCGAGGGTTGCCGTCAGCGCGGAACTGTCGCCGGCCTTGCTCGACATGTCGGTGGCGATGTACCCGGGAAGAAGCGTGGTCACCACGATCGGGCTCTTCCGCAGTTCCGCGGTCAGCGCCTCGCCGAGTGCCGACACCCCCGCCTTGCTCGCCGAGTATGCTGCCTTCGGGCCGGGCAGACCCCGGTCCGCGCTGACCGAGGACACGAGCACCAGGTGCCCGGAGTTCTGCTTGCGGAAGATGCCGAGCGCCGCCTCGCACTGCGACAGGGCGCCGACGAAGTTGGTGCGGGCGGTGGCGAGGTTGGCGTCGGCCCGGCCCGTTCCGATCCTGGCGCCCTTGCCGAGTCCGGCGTTGACGACGACGCGGTCGAGTCCGCCGAGTTCGTCGCGCAGTTCACCGAAGACCCGCACGACGGCGTCGTGGTCGGTGACGTCGAGTTCGCGGACGGCGACGGCGATCCCGGGATGCGACGTCCGCAATTCGTCGCGTAGGGCCTCGAGTCGTTCGACGCGGCGCGCGCACAGTGCGAGGTCGCGGCCCTGCGCCGCGAACCGGCGGGCCATCTCCTCGCCGAGCCCGGAGCTCGCGCCCGTGATCAGAATCTTCTGCCGTGTCATCCCGACACAGTATCTACTCGGCGGTAACAACGCGGGAGGCCCGCCGGAACCTCTGACATCGCACACCGACCGGCTTACGGTTACAGGTATGACTGACTCCGGTAGCGGCGCGGAAGAGTTCGATGTCATCGTGATCGGCGGCGGTCCCGCGGGTGAGAACGCGGCGAGTTACGCCATCGCCGGCAGCGACCGCACCGCGGCGCTGATCGAGCACGAACTCGTCGGCGGGGAATGCTCCTACTGGGCCTGCATGCCCAGCAAGGCGCTGCTGCGTCCGGGTGAGGTCCTCGGCGCGGCCCGCAACATGCCCGGGGTGTCGGCCGGGCCGCTCGACGTGGACGCCGTGCTGGCACGCCGCGACTCGTTCACCAACAACCACGACGACTCGTCGCAGGTGATGTGGGCCGACGCGGCGGGGATCGACGTCATCCGGGGATCGGCACGGATCACCGGGGACCGCACGGTGACGGTCGGCGATTCCCGCGAGCTGCGCGCCCGGCACGCCGTCGTGGTCGCCACCGGGACGACCGCTACCGTCCCGGACACCCCCGGCCTGCGGGCGGCGTTGCCGTGGATCTCGCGGGACGCTACCAACATGAGGGAGATTCCGCGCCGGGTCGCCGTGATCGGCGGCGGCGTCGTGGCCTGTGAGAGCGCGACGTGGCTGCTGGACCTCGGCGCCCAGGAACTGACGATGGTGGTCCGCGGCCGGGCGCTGCTCCCGAAGAACGAGCCGTTCGCCGGCGAACGGGTGGCCCGCAACCTGGAGAAGAAGGGTGCGCGGATCCTGTTCGGCGCGGACCTTCGCGGCGTCGAACGGGCCGACGCCCGCGACACCGGGATCGGCCGCATCCACGGCGGTCCGGTCACCCTGGACGTGGCGGGGCAGGACCCGCTCGTCGTCGACGAGATCGTCGTCGCGACCGGGCGCACGCCGGCCACGTCGTCGCTCGGCCTCGACGCGCGGCTGCTGAACTCCCGCGGATACCTCACCACCGACGACCATCTGACGACGGCCGACGAGTGGTTGTACGCCGTCGGCGACGCCAACGGTCGCGCGCTGCTCACCCACATGGGCAAGTACCAGGGCCGCGTGTGCGGAGACGTGATCGCCGCCCGCGCCGAGGGCAGGCCGCTGGACGGCTCCCGATTCCGGGCCACCGCCGACCACGGGCAGGTCCCCCAGGTGGTGTTCGCCGATCCGGAGGTCTCGGCCGTCGGGATCACCGAGCAGGAGGCGCGCGACGCCGGCGTGGACGTCGAGACCGTGGAGGTCGACATCGCCGTCGCCGGCTCGTCCCTGTCCCGCGACGATTTCAGCGGTCACGCCAAGCTCGTGGTCGATCGGGCCACCGACACCCTGGTCGGGGCGACGTTCGCGGGCACCGATGTCGCCGACCTCGTCCACGCCGCCACCGTCGCGCTGGTCGGGAAGGTGCCGCTCGACACACTGTGGCACGCGGTCCCGTCGTACCCGACCGTGAGCGAGGTGTGGCTGCGACTGCTGGAGGCGCGGCGCTGACCCGGGACGGAACACCCCGGCGGATGACAGCGTCTCCTCAGGCGGTCTCCGTATAGTCGCCGGCATGGCGTCTGACACTCTCACGACCGACACGCTGGTGAGGACGACCGCGGGGGTGGTCCGGGGCCGGCGCGTCGGCGACCTGGTCGCGTGGCGGGGAATTCCCTACGCCGCTCCCCCGGTGGGTCCGCTGCGGTTGCGCGCACCCCAGCCGGTCACGCCGTGGTCCGGTGAGCTCGACGCCATCGAGTTCGGCGACGCCGCCGTGCAGCACAAGAAGTTCACCGCACTGCGGCCGGGCAAATATCAGCCGAGCAGCGAGAACTGCCTGACGCTCAACGTGCTCGCCAGGCCCGGCACGTCCGGCGCGCGCCCGGTGATGGTGTTCATCCACGGCGGCGCGTACACGCTGGGCATGTCGGCCACCGCGCTCTACGGCGGACAGTCGCTGGTCCGCCGCGGCGACATCGTGTACGTGTCGATCAACTACCGACTCGGATCCCTCGGATACCTCGACTTCACCCAGTTCTCCACCCCTGAAAGACCTTTCGACTCCAACCTCGGCCTCCGCGACCAGGTGGCCGCACTCGAATGGGTGCAACGCAACATCGCCGAATTCGGCGGCGACCCCGACAACGTCACCGTCTTCGGCGAATCCGCGGGCGCCAACGCCGTCACCACCCTGATGGCCACCCCCGCCGCGAAAGGCCTCTTCGCGCGGGCGATCTCGGAGAGTTCCGCACCCGGTCTCGTCACCACAGCCGACCGGGCCGCCCGGTGGGCATCCGACTACGTGACGCTGCTCGGAGCCGAACCCGGCGCTGCCGCAGAGGCGCTCGCGTCGTCACCCGTCGGGGCCCTGGGCCGGGCCGGGAACCGTCTCGGTGCAAAGGTGCTCTCGGAGACGCCGGGACTGCACCCGTTCGGACCCGTGATCGACGGCGACTTCCTGCCGAAGCCGCCGCTCGACGCGTTCGCCGACGGCTCGGCGCACCGGGTTCCGCTGATCATCGGCACCAACGCCAGCGAGGGCACTCTGTTCCCGAAATTCCTCGACGCACTGCCGACGGACCCCGACCGGATCGGGCGGATGTTCGCACTCACCGACCCCGCCGCCGAGGCGCGCGTCACCGCGGCGTATCCGGGCTACCCGGCACCGGACGCCGCCGTCGCCCTGGGCGGCGACCTGACGTTCTGGAGGCCGTCGATCGAACTGGCCGAGGCCCATTCCGCGTACGCCCCCACCTTCAATTACCGTTTCGATTTCGCGCCGCGCGCGATGAAGTGGCTCGGTCTGGACGCCACGCACGGGTTCGAACTGTTCGCCGTGTTCGACGTCGCCGACACGCTGATCGGCCGCGGCCTCACCCTGCCGGGCGGACGACGCGGCCTGAAGGACGTGACGGATAATGTGCAGCGACACTGGCTGCACTTCGCCTCGCGGGGAACACCGTTGGTGTCGTGGCCGAAGTACGACACCGACCGGAGGGCAACACTCGTGTTCGACACCGTCACCACCGTCCAGGACGACCCGCGCCGGGAGCGCAGGCTGGCATGGGAGGGGTACGCGGGTTACCACGGGCAGGGCCTGTGAGCGGTCTGGAAGTCCACACCGATGCCGGCGCCGTCGGAGGGCGCCGGATCGACGACCTGGCAGCGTGGCGGGGCATCCCCTACGCCGCGCCCCCGGTCGGGCCGCTGCGATTGCGGGCCCCGCACCCGGTCGAACCGTGGTCGGGGGTCCGGCGGGCGTTTTACTTCGGGTCCCCCGCACCGCAGGGCAGCGGGACCGACGAGGACTGTCTCACCCTCAACGTGCTTGCCCCCGGTTCACCATCGGCGACGCCGCGACCGGTGATGGTGTTCATTCACGGCGGCGCCTACTCCGGCGGAACCTCGTCCTCGTCGCTGTACGGCGGACAGTCGCTGGTCCGCCGCGGCGACATCGTGTACGTGTCGATCAACTACCGACTCGGATCCCTCGGCTACCTCGACTTCACCCAGTTCTCCACCCCCGAAAGACCTTTCGACTCCAACCTCGGCCTCCGCGACCAGGTGGCCGCACTCGAATGGGTGCAGCGCAACATCGCCGAATTCGGCGGCGACCCCGACAACGTCACCATCTTCGGCGAATCCGCGGGCGCCAACGCCGTCACCACCCTGATGACCACCCCCGCCGCGAAAGGCCTCTTCGCGCGGGCCATCGCCGAGAGCCCGCCGGTGGCCTCCGCCTACCACCCCGACCGGGCGGCGCGGTGGTCGCGCGAATTCCTCGAGATCGCCGGGGTCCCGCTGTCCGAGGCCGCGACGTGGCTCGAGACCGCCGACCCGGCCGATTTCGTCGCGGCGGGGACGACGCTGGCGCACCGGGGCGCCGACGAGGAACCCGGAACCCGCGCGTTCGCCCCCGTCGTCGACGGCTTCTTCCTTCCCACCCACCCGCTCGACAGTTTCGCGACCGGATCCGGGCATCCCGTTCCGCTGATCATCGGCACGAACCGCCACGAGGGCAGGGTCTTTCCCCGGTTCCTGAACATCCTGCCCACCGATCCCACCCGGATCGACAAGATGTTCTCGCACGTGGACGCGTCGGTGAAGGAGCGGGCCATCGCCGCCTACCCCGGCTATCCACGCCGGCGGGCGGCCGCGGACCTCGGCGGCGACGTGACGTTCTGGGAACCGTCCGTCCTGTGCGCGCAGGGCCACACGACCGTCGCCCCGACCTACAGCTATCGGTACGACTTCGCACCCCGGTTGCTGCACGTCCTCGGGTTGGGGGCCACCCACGCCACGGAGTTGTACGCGGTGTTCGGGTTGACCGGGCCGTGGTCGCGGTTGCTCACCGTGCTCGGCGGACGCCGCGGGTTGCGGGCCGTCACCGACACCGTCCAGTCGCACTGGCTGCATTTCGCCCGCCACGGGACGCCCGTACCCGGTTGGCCGCGGTACTCGCCGGAACGCCGGGAGACGCTGGTCATCGATGACACGAGCAGGGTGGAGAACGATCCGCTCAGTGAGCGCCGGCGGGCCTGGCTGGGGTACGAGCACCGGCGATAGCGGGACCGTCGGCTCGTTCCCCGTTGCGCCCCTCCCGGTTGCCCTACTCTCGTAGAGACCTGCATTCGGGAGGCGAGAATGACCGAGTCGAACGACCTCGCAGGCCGCACCATGGTGGTCACCGGCGCCACCTCGGGCCTCGGCCTGGAGACCTGCCGCCAATTCGCACAGCGCGGCGCCACCGTCGTCCTGGTCGGCCGGAACCAGGACAGGATCGACGCGGCGATCGCCGACCTGTCCGAGAGCGCGGACCGCGACAGGCTGAACTCGGCGCTGGCGGATCTGTCCTCGCTCGATCGGGTCCGCAAGCTGTCCGGGGAACTGCTGCATCGGTTCCCGCGGATCGACGTGCTGGTGAACAACGCGGGCGTCGACGTGGGGCAGCGCCGGCTGACGGTGGACGGAATCGAAGAGACGTTCGCCGTCAACTACCTCGCGCCGTTCGTACTGGCGACGACACTGGCTCCGGCGATGGCGCGGGCGTCGACCGCCGACGCCGCCGGTTACCGGCGTCCGTCGCGGATCGTCGACATCACTTCGTCGGGACATCGCGGCGGCAGCCTCGACTTCGACGACCTCGACGGCGCGAAGGACACGTTCCACGGCCAGCGCGCGTACAACAACTCCAAGCTCGCCCTGGCCCTGTTCACCCGAGAGTTGGCGCGCCGGTCCGATCCCGCGAGGCTCGTCGTCAATTGCGCCGACCCCGGATTCGTCCGCGGCACCGCCCTCGGCCGGGGTCTGCCGTTCGGCCACCAGGTGGTGGGCACACTCCTGACACCGTTCATGGCCGAGGTCGCCAAGGCAGCGGAGACCGCGGTGTGGACCGCCACCGCGACGGAGAGCGGCAAGTTCACCGGCCAGTACGTCAAGGGCTGCAAGGTCGTTCAGCCCGGCAAAGACGCACGGGACGCCGGACTCGCCGCGCGGCTGTGGGACGCTACCGAGGCACTGCTCGTCGGCCGCAGTTGACGCTCGTCAGTTCGGATCCTCGAACAGCGACAGCACATTGCCGTGCGGATCCCGGAACCACGCGACCCGGATGCCGTCCGGTGCGAGCCAGGCCGCGTGCTCGTCCTGATCCATCCCCGGATACTCGGTGAACTCGATGCCCTTGCTGCGCAGCGAATCGACGACCCCGTTCAGATCGGCGACCTTCCACCCCAGCACCGTGTACCCGGTGTCGGCCTTCGCCTGCACCAGCGTGACCCGGAGCAAGGCCCCGTTGCAGTCGAGGGCCAACGCGAACTCGTCCCGCGAGACGCGCGTCAGCCCCAGGGTCTCCACGTAGAACATCTCCGAGACGTCCAGGTCGGTGCTGGCCACGAAACTCACGAGCTCACCCTGAAGACTCATGAATCAACTGTGCCCCGCGCACCCGTGGACAGGCAAGAGTGCGGGGTCACCCGCGGCGGCATCCCGTGACCCGGGGCACACGGCCCGGCGACCGCAAGTTAACGTCGATTCGACAGGTCGTCTCGCACCGGAATGAGGAACTCGCGTGTCTGCTCCAGTTTCAGAGAAGAAGGGCCCCCTCGCGGGCATTCGCGTCGTCGAATTCGCAGGCCTCGGACCCGGCCCGCACGCCGCCGCCCTCCTGGCCGATCTCGGCGCCGACGTGGTCTGCGTCCAGCGCCCCGGAGTGATCCCGTCGGACGGTCCGTACGACCAGATCCAGCGCGGCCGCCGCGTCGTCGAGGCCAACCTGAAGGACCCCGAGCAGGTCGAGAAGGTACTCGGGCTGATCGAGCGGGCCGACGTCGTGATCGAGGGCTTCCGGCCCGGTGTCACCGAGCGCATGGGCCTGGGCCCGGACGTCTGCCTCGAGCGCAACGAGCGGCTCGTGTACGGACGGATGACGGGCTGGGGCCAGGAAGGTCCACTGGCCAGCGCCGCCGGCCACGACATCAACTACATCTCGC
This sequence comes from Rhodococcus sp. USK10, assembly GCF_019378875.1. Lineage (NCBI taxonomy): Bacteria > Bacillati > Actinomycetota > Actinomycetes > Mycobacteriales > Nocardiaceae > Rhodococcus > Rhodococcus sp. USK10. The sequence continues at coordinate 6,787,529 of NZ_CP076048.1, read as the reverse complement.
TGACCGGCGTCCTGCACGCCATCGGCCGCAAGGGTGAGCGTCCCGTGCCGCCGCTGAACATGGTCGGCGACTTCGGTGGCGGTTCGATGTTCCTGATCTTCGGGATCCTGTCCGCGCTGGTGGAACGCCAGTCGTCCGGCAAGGGGCAGGTCGTCGATGCGGCAATGGTCGACGGCGCGCTGGCGCTGTCGCACATGATGTGGGCGTTCCGCGGCCGCGGCGTCTGGTCCGACGAGCGGGGCGTCAACCTGCTCGACACCGGTGCACCGTTCTACGACACCTACGAGACGTCCGACGGCAAGTACATGGCCGTCGGCTCGATCGAGCCGCAGTTCTACGCCCTGCTGCTGCAGGGCCTCGAACTCGACCCCGCCGAACTGCCGCAGCAGATGGACGTGTCGGCGTGGCCGCAGATGAAGAAGGTCTTCGCCGAGAAGTTCCTGTCGAAGACGCGCGACGAATGGGCTGCCATTTTCCTCGGCACCGACGCCTGCGTGTCGCCGGTGCTGACGTTCTCGGAGGCGCCGTCCAACGAGCACATCGCCGCCCGCGGGTCGCTGATCGACCTCGACGGCGTCACCCAGCACGCCCCGGCACCGCGGTTCTCCCGCACCCCCGCCGGCGCTCCCACCCCGCCGGCCCGCGAGGGCGTCGACATCGACACCGTCTGGACCTGACCCCCAGGTGAGTGGCAAAGCGTGCCCGCGCACGCACTGCCACTCACCTGCTCAGACGACGAGGGACGGTTCCGCGAGCTCACGGTCGACGGCCAGCGTCTCGTACGCTGCCGCGATGCCGTCGACGCCGCGGCGCAACTCGTCGGACGTCCGCGCGTACGGGAGCCGGACGAACCGCTCGAACGCGCCCTCCACCCCGAACCGCGGTCCCGCCGCCAGCAGCACCCCGAAGTTGGGGGCCGTCGCCGCCAGCGCCGTCGAGACCGGCGCGGGCATCCGCAGCCACAGCGACATCCCTCCCGAACCGATGGTCGGGATCCAGTCCGGGAGGCGGTCGGCGAGCGCGTCGAGCATCGCGCCCCGCTGTTCCCGCAGCTCCGCACGGCGACGCGCGAGAACGAGGTCGTCGTCGGAGAGCAGATGCGCCGCCGCGAGCTGGTCCATCACCGGTGTCCCCAGATCGACCGCCGCTCGCGCCCCGGCGAGCCGGGTGATCAGCGCCGGATCCGCACGAATCCAGCCGACGCGCAGCCCACCCCAGAACGACTTGGCCGCCGACCCGATCGTCACGACCTCCGACTTCGCCACTCCCCTTCCGTACGCCGCGACCGGACCCGGTGACGGCTCGTCGAGCCACAGGTCGACCATCGTCTCGTCCACCACCAGCGTCATGCGGGTGTCGCGCGCAATTCGCGCCAGCTCGGCCCGCCCGGACTCGTCCAGGCACAGCCCGGTGGGGTTGTGGAAGTCCGGAATCAGATACGCCATCCGGGCCGCGGTCTGCCGGGCGGCGCTGCGGATCCCGTCGAGATCCCACGCCCCGGACGCACCGCCCTCCGGACGGACGGGAACCGGAACCGGTCGCGCACCGACCCTGCGGATCGCCTCCAGCGCGTTGGGGTACGTGGGGTGATCGACCAGCACCCGCTCCCCCGGCGCCGTCAACACGTTGAGGAGCAGCCGCAGCGCGTGCTGGGCACCGGACGTGACCATGATCTGCTCGGGTGAGGTCTCGAGTCCCCGCGCCCTGTAGCGGGCCGCGATCACGTCCCGCAACGCGCCGATGCCCACCGGCTCCATTCCGTGCGTCGGAAGGAACTGCGGAAGTGATTGCAGCGCATAGGCGTAGGCCTGTTCGACCGCTTCGGCGGGCGCGGCCATCGCGGCGTAACTGAGATCCACCACCGCACCGTCGGACCCGGGCTGGTGCGCCCGGAACATCAGCCCGCTCTGCCGCGCCCCGAGCGGCAGCGCGACCGTGCTGCGCGACCCCTGCCTGCTGATGAGATACCCCTCGTCCCGGAGCACCGAATACGACGACGTGATCGTGGTCCGGCTCAGCTCCAGCACCGACGCCAGTTCGCGTTCGCTCGGCAAGGCGACACCCAACGGGATGCGGCCGTCGTGCACGAGCAGGCGGATGCTCTCGGCCAGTGCCCGGTAGGCGGGTCGCGCCGCCGAGCGGCGGCCGCTGTCGTCCTGCCAGTTGCCGAGGTCCCTGGCCAGGGAGCGTGCTCCGAGTACACGAGTCATCATGCAGTCCAGTATCAACCACTTGGCTATTCAACTCCAAGCCAGTTCTCGCGAAGCTCGGATCCATGACGACACTGATCACGCTCCTGTGCATGGCCCTTCTGGCCGCGGCGGTCGCACATTTCGGCCCCAAAGAGGGAGGTAAGGGCGTATTTCGCCTGGAGCAGTTCCGGATCGGCGCACCCCTCGGCGGCATCTTTCCCGACCAGTCGAGCAGTCCAGAAGATCTGGACTGGCCTGATCCGGGACGTCAGTGCTCCGGCGGCCGCGGCCGCTGATCGAACGTCCGCCGACCGCGGTTCGCGGACGGTATGTGTCGGAGGTCGGAGGCATACTGGGCTGGTGACCACAGGAATCGCCCTGTTCGACACCGCCCTCGGCACCTGCGCCATCGCGTGGCGGGCCGCGGGGATCGTGGGTGTGCAATTACCCGAAGGTTCACCCGAATCCACGCGGCAGCGTCTCGAACACTGCTTCCCGGACGCAGTGGAGCACCAACCGCCCGCGCCGGTCCAGCAGGCCGTCGACGGAATACGCGAACATCTGGGCGGCGCACTCGACGATCTGCGGTGGATCGACCTCGACTTCGAGGGGGTGCCCGAATTCGACTGCCAGGTATACGACATCACCCGCGCGATCGACCCGGGCACCACCCTCACCTACGGCGACATCGCGGCGGAACTCGGCAAGCCGGGCGCCGCGCAGGCCGTCGGTCAGGCGCTGGGCCGCAACCCGTTGCCGGTCGTGATCCCGTGCCATCGCGTCCTCGCCGCGGGCGGGCAGGTGGGCGGCTTCTCCGCCGGTGGCGGCACCCTCACCAAACGCGAATTGCTGGCCCTCGAGCACACTCCCGGTTTCGACGACCCGGTGCTGTTCTGATCGGCTCCTGCGTATCGGCGACGAGTTCGCGCGCCATCGCGGCGGCCGCGGCCATCCTGTCGCCGCCGGGAACCCGAAGCGTCTGCACGACCCGCTGATCCGTCCCCCTCACAGCGGCACATCCCAGCACGAACGCCTGCCCGCCGGCGACGATCGCCCGTTCCACGGCATGGATGAAGGCATCCACCGTCGACCTCGGATCACCCTCGAAGACCCAGGCACCGAGATCCGTCGACACCACCGCCACGCAGCGGCAGGCGTCCACCGGATCGTGCCCGGAACCGAACGACTCCAGGACGGTGGCCGCTGCGTGGAAGCTGTCGTACCACCGGTCGGCCGTTGTCCGGGTGCTCGCTTCGACAGTTCTGATCATCGGCTCGAATGTATCGCAGTTCACCCGTCCTCTTCACACTTCGCGATCAATGTCGCGAGCCTCCCCTTTCCGATTGCCGCCATGTGGCGTTGTGCAACGACCAGCTCGTCCACTCGGTCATTGGTCACTCGCCGGTCGATCTCCGCCAGGATGTGGTCGAGAGTGAGCCCCTCCGCCGCGATGACCACGGGAAAGCCGAACCGAGCGCGATACCGGGACTCCCTCTCACGCAGCACGGCGAGTCTCCCGGCCGAGCTGGCGACGAGTGCACAGTGCTCGGCTGCGGCATGAGCCGAGTCTGGAGGGTCCGAAAGCGGAAGATAGCTCTCCAGGGCCATCGCGACGTCCTCGGACGTCATGGACCGCCACGCGGCCGCGGCCGCAGCAAGCAGGTCCGCACGGTCGACGTAGGGGCGTGCGGACAGCATCGCGGTTGCCCAGGTCCGCGACGGCGTGCAGATCAATAGTTCTTTCTCCAGAGCGGATTCGTCCAGCGCGTTGAGCGTCACGACGGCAATGTCAGGCATGTGCGCTCGCGCGCCGGTAGAGTGCGAGGCTTTCCTCGGCCACGCGGGACGCGTCCCCGGCGCTCAACCACCGCGGATAGGACGTCACCGCGGCCACTGCGTCGTCCAGCGAGCTGCGGACGAACGCGATCTCCTCCGCATTCGCCTCGAGTCCGAGCGACTGCAGCAGGACCTCGGCCATCCGATCAGTGGTCAGGCTGTCCCACACCCACTCCTGCCGACCACCCACCACTGCGGGGCTCACGCACGACGAGACGGGCGGGAACACGTCCGGTCCCCCGGTGATCGCAGCGATAACGTCGCCGGGCATGTGCTTGAGGTGGGCATATCCTCCGACCACCGGCTTGAGGGGCGGCAGGCCCACCGAACTTTCCGACGCCACGAGTTGTGCCAGGGACGTCAGCTGTTCGACGTGGATCCCCGTGTCGACGCCGTAGAGAATTTCGAGACCGAGAACCACCTCCTCCAGCGCGGCGAAGCCGGCACGGTAGGACATTCCGGACACCGACACGTCCGGGCTCGCGCCTGCCGTCGCGGCCGCGACGGCCGTGGCGGTGCCGAGGCCGAAGTCGTCATGCACATGCATGGTGATCGGCACGTCCTCGACCAGGCGCTCCCGGAACGTCCGGACGAACAGTTTCATCGCTTCGGGGCCGAGACTGCTGGTCGAGTCCATCAGATCGAGTCGCCGCGCACCGAGCGCGACGGCGACGTTGCAGGCTGCCACCAGATCGTCGAAGTCGCGGCGGCCCACGTTGGCGAGCGTGATCGTGGCGTCGCCACCGAGCTCACGCACGTACTCGAAGAACTTCTCGAGATCGCGGTACTGACGTGACCGGGCGGGGGCCGAGGGTGCCGGGACGATGCCCGGCGCGAACGTGCGCACTCCCCATTCGTGCAGTTGATCGACAGTTTCCATCATGCCGACCTGCTGGTAGTTCTCTCCGTCCGACAACAGGGTGTCGGCGTACACATTGAGCCGGAATCCGAAGTCCCGGGCGGCGACGGCACGAACGAGCGCCGCTTCGCGCGGCAGCGGTGACGCTCCGCCACCCCAGTTGATGTTGATGCTTTCCTCCCGGATTCCCGCCACACCGAGCGCCGCCGCGATCCGGACGAATCCGTCCATCGACGTGGTTGCGCCCGCGGTGAAAAGCGTCTTCCGCAGGGTGCTGTCGATCAGCGCGAACGGTGAAGGCCAGTCGAACTGCGCCCGGACGGTGGCGTCGAAGTTGAACGGGCTGACCCAGTGACTGCCTTCGACGAGGTGGGAGCGCTCAGGATTGATCATGCGAATACCTCTTCGGTGTCGTGGTTTTCGTGATGTCGGGGAAGGTCGGAGGGAACAGTTCGGCCGGTGGTCTGCGTCGGTGGTCGCGTTCGCTGTACGCCGCCCTCATGCGTTCGAACAGGGCCTGTGCGCGAGCCTGCAGCCGCGACTGGTCGGCACCGAGGACGACGCCGTCGACCATGACGGTGCGGCCTGCGACCACCGTCCGGCGGACGTCGCGGGCCGATCCGTTCATCGTGAGGGTGCGGAGCGGATCCTCGCGTACCCCCATGGCGAAGTCGGCGAGATCGACCACGATGAGGTCGGCACTCGCTCCGGGCTGCAGGCGGCCCAGATCGGTTCTGCCGAGGGCACGAGCACCGCCGAGCGTCGCCGAACGGAGGTAGTCGGCTGTGGCACCCGCCGCGAGTGACCTGTCGGCAAGTTTGGCGAGATGGGTGCCGTAGTCGATGCCGCGGACGAGGTCCGGGGGGAACGAGTCGGTTCCCAGGGCGATGTGGACACCGGCCGTTCGATACCGGTCGTACGAGTCCAGCACGGCTCCGTACCGAATAGATGTCATCGGGCAATGCACGATGGTGACACCCGCCTCGGCGAGGCGGCGCAGGTCGGCCTGCCGCCCGCCACCGCCCGGCGCGCCGAGATGAATGCCGTGGGGCACCAGCAGACGCGTCGCCAGAAGTCCGGTCGCTTCGAGGAGTTCGACGGGGCGCATCCCGTACCACTCGTCGAGCAGCGCCAACTCCACCCCACCCTGCATGCAGTGCAGTCGCACCACGGCGTCGCGGGCAAGCGCCAGCTGTGCGGTCGCTGCCATCAGTTCCCTTGTCAGGGTCTCGATCCTGCAGGGCAGCAGAGCGCCGTGGACGAGATCACCGCCGTGGTCGGCGGCATAGTCGAGAAAGCGCTCGGCATCCCGGAGCCCGGCTCGTCCTCGTTCCTCGTCGAACAGTACGGACCGGCGTCCACCGTCGACGACGTTGACGCCGGACCGGTAGGCGGGGCCGAGATATCCCCGAATTCCGAGACGCTCCGCGATCCGCGCGACCTCGACCATGTCGTCACAGGTCTCCGCCCAACTGCTGTGGGTCTCGGAGGCGATCGGCATGAAGGTGGTCACACCGTGCCGAAGAAGCTGCGACAGAGCATATTCGCGGATGACCGCACGCTCGGATGCGTCGAACACGTCGCGCCGCCGCGATCGGAAGTAGTCGGCCGACCACTGCTGCCCGAGTGCCAGATCGGGTGTCGCCCAGGAATCGAGCAGCGCGTGATCGATGTCTGCCAGCGCATCGAGGTCGATGAATCCCGGCATGATCAGAGCGTCGCCGCAGTCGATCGTCTCGTCGACCGGGCCGTCCCATCCCCGTCCCGCGTGCAGGATCCGCGCGCCCCGATAGACGATCTCCCCGTCGGAGACGAGCATGTGATCGCCGTCGCGATGGGCCAGGACGTGGGCCGCCGTCATCCTGACCACCGGTTCCGTCATGGCACGGTCACCTCGATCGGCTCGTCGAATTCGCGCCTGTTGCTTCGCCATCCGGGATCGGTGAGGTGGTGCGCCAGGCCGGCACGTTCGACGAGCAGTCGGGCGTGCCGGTCTCCCTCTTCCAGTGCTTCCGTCTCGTCGACGCCGCACACGGTGCGGTCTTCCATGACGACCGTTCCCCCGACGATCACCGTGTGCACGTCGGCTCCGGTCGCCTCGTAGACGAGGCGGTGCACCGGCATCCAGTTGGGTACGAGATGCGGCTTGCGCATGTCGAGAATCGCGAGATCGGCGCGTTTGCCCACTTCGATGGATCCGATGACGTCGGACATCCCGAGGACCGCCGCCGCATCGATCGTGATCATCTCGAGCAAACGGCCCGGTGGCAGCAGGTAGGGATCGTCGGCGAGAAGCTGATTGGCAGCCTGCACGGCGCGCGCGGCCTGCAGGAGGTCGAACGGACGCCGCGGCGACGACCCGTCGGTGGTGACCGCAACGGTGATGCCTGCCTGCAGCATCTGAGGAACCGGCGCACGTCCTCCCGGCGCATGTCCCACGGACGTCCCGGTCTCCGCCAGGATCGCGACCTCCTCGGCAGACAAGCCCGTGCAATGTTGCAGGTGGACGTCCGGCCCGAGGAGCGCATTCTCCCGGTCCTTCACGGCGAGCCGCACCATGCCACCGAACGCATCCGAGTGGATGCGGACACCCCAGCGCTCCGCTGCTTCCCTGATCCGGCGCGCCTGGTAGCGATCGCCTTCGGTGAGATTGGTGGCAACGTCGGGTCGCGACGGGTGGGACGGATCGACCGAGGGGACGATCGTGAAGGGTGTCAGGAACACAGACGTGAGATCGCCCTCGTAGCCGTCGACCGTCTCGATCACCGATTCCGCGCCGGACAGCATCTCGTCGAATCCGACCTCGCGTCGCCGCGGAACTCCGCCGGACCAGTCCGTGACCGGATGGGGCAGCGGCAAACCCGCCGGCCCGACACACACCACGTCGCGTATTCCAACCTCGCGGTAGGCGCGCGCGTGAGCCAGCGAGATCTCGGGATCGTCACTGCGGGGGCGCGATCCCATGACGCTGACGCCGCACGTCACTCCGGCGCGGACGCGTTCGAGCGCGGACACCAGTCCGTCGTGATACCAGTATTCCGGTGTCGTCGCGTGGAAGTACGCAGGTGTGACGGTTCGCATCCAGAATGTCGGGCTGTCACATCCCAGCGTCTTGATCAGCGAGTGGCCGGCGTGTCCGTGGGCGTCGACGAGCCCGGGAATCACCAGTTTGCCCCGGCAATCGATTCGGCGGACGGACCGATCCGTGACGGCGAGGAGCGCCTCGCTGTCACCGACCACGCTGATGAGGCCACCGTCGATCAGGACGGCGCCGTCGTCGATGATCCGGCGTTCACGGTCCACTGTCACGATCGTGGCTCCGTACAACAACATCGCGCTCATGCCGCCGTCCCGCTCGTCATCGTTGCCAGTTCGGACAGCGCAGCCTGCAGTCGCGGCGCCGTGGCCGTCACCGGAGGCCGGTCGGGCCGCGCCCTGGACGACAGGATCGAGAGTTCTCTCAGCGAGACGTCGCTGTTCTGCAGAAGCCACCGTTCGTCACACACCGGCATCTCGAACTCTCCGCGGTGCAGGTCGACGAGGACCGGCGCGCTGGAGCCTGCACCGTCGACGATGCGAAAGATCGCTCCCCAGTCGATGTCGCCCTCACCGCCCGGGCACAACCGTCGTGCGAGACCGCGACCGGTGAAGGTGATCCACGCGTCGTCGTAGTGAATCCGGGCGACGTGCGGTGCGAGCCGGGCGGTCGCCAGCTCCGGATCTTCGCCTCTCACCGGCAGATTGACCGGGTCGAGCGCCACCGCCAGATGATCGGATCCGACGGCGTCGACGAGCGCGAGGATTTCGTGTGACGTGATCTCCTCGTGCGTTTTGACCGCGAGTTTCAGACTCAGGTCGGTGAGCACCGGTGCCAGGTTCCGATACAACTGCGCCGTGGCGTCGAGTTGCTCCGGCCACCCGACCGACGCGTCATAGCGGTCGTCCAGCGTCCCCACGGCGACCTGGACGTAGTCGGTGTCGAGTTCCCCGATCGCCCTCAACGCCTTGCTCAGTCCCGCAACCAGATCGCCGCGACCCGCCTCGCGGAATCGTGTGGTCCGTTCGGCATGCCCGGCGGATACCATTCCCAGCGCGCAGGTCAGCCGAACACCGAGTGAACGTCCGTAATCGGCGAGTGCCCGGAAGGCGGTCGGATCGAGTGCGGGCGAAATCACGAATGGAGAAGCGAACTCCACGTGCCGCAGACCGAGGCCCGACGCCGTGCGGATGGTCTCCCGCGGGGTCGATTCCTCGCCCAGCGCACGCGCGCACGCACCGAGTTCCCGGACGACCGTGCCGACGCCGTCGCCGATGTTCACCGCGCAGACTCCGCGAGATCGCCCGCCTTCGTGATCGATTCGACGGGAAGATCGTATTCCGCGCACACGTTTCGCACGTGATCCGCACTGGACCTGATGTACGACACCGTCTCCGCATAGCCGTACGGCTGCGCGGCATAGGCGGCGTTGTCGATCCGTTCTCCCGACCGGAGCTGCCGGTCGTACGACTGCACCATGTCCAGGTACGCCGCCATCTCCTGGACTGTCAGATCGGGATGGCCGTCGAGGAATTCGGGGTCGAACGCCTCGATGAGCATCGTCCGCCGGGGACGGGGCAGGTCATCGAGCGACTCGTCGTTCTCGATCGTGAGATTGAGATCCGGATTCGCCGCCGCGAGTATCGGCAGAATGCGATGGAAGTCGACGACACCGGTGCCGCACGGGCGCATCTGGTAGGCGAGACCGCCCTCCGTGTAGGTGATCGCAGCATCCTTGATGTGCGTCTGACGCACGTACGGCGCCAACCGTTCGGCCGCCCGGACGGGATGTTCGAGGCGTTGGAGCACGTTCGCGGTGTCGAACACGACCCCCACCACATCCGAGCCGACCGCCTCCACCAGCCGGACGAGTTCGAACGACGTGATCTCCTCGTGTGTCTCCAGGTTGAGGTGGATTCCGAGGTCTCGTGCGATCGGAGCCAGTGTTTCGAGAAAACGCGCCGTTGCGTCCAGCTGTTCCGTCCACGTCACGTCGGTGCGGAAACGGTCGTATGCCCAGCGGCCGCTGTACGCCGACTTGTAGTTCGCGGTGGCCACCCACAGCTCACGGCAATCGATGGCGGCGCACGCTTCCATCATCCGGCGGAAACCGAGGACGATGTCGCCGTCACCGACGGCGCGCAACTCCGGCGCCTCCGGGTTCGCATAGGGATTGACCTTGCCCAGACCGGTCTCCAGGTACATACCCAGTTCGTCTGCCTTGGACCGGATGTCGCGCAATTCGCCGGCATCCAGGGCCGGACTCATATCGAGCACCGTCCGGAAGAACAAGCCGGACATACCGAGTTCGTCGGCGTGTTCGAGGCTGTTCACGGGACCCCGAGTGCGGCTCTCCGGAATCTTGCGTCCGTCTACACCAATTCGCATGTCTACCTACTTCCGTCAGGGATGATCGATGGGATGAAACGCCGGGGCTCGACGGCCCTTACGGCAGAGTCAGGACGCCGCCGGGGATGGCTCGCCCGGCGCGGGCCACAACCGGGTCGGGGATCGGCACCGCCTCGAGTAGTTCGCGTGTGTATCGGTGACGTGGAGTGGAGAACACCTGTCGGGTGGGCCCTTCCTCCACCACCACGCCGGACCGAAGAACGGCCACCTGAGAACAGAGTTGCTGCACTATCGCGAGATCGTGCGCGATGAACAAGATCGTCACACCGAGGTCCTCGTGCAGGGACGCCAGCAGATTGATCACCTGTGCCTGTACCGAGACGTCCAGGGCCGATACCGGTTCGTCGCACACGAGCAACCTCGGGCGAAGGATCAGCGCGCGTGCGATGGCGATACGCTGCCGCTGCCCACCGGAGAACGTGGCCGGCAATCGACCCATCGCATCCGGGTCGAGACCCACCTCGATCAGGGTCTGCGCGACCCGCGCACGCCGGTCCGCGCGGTTACGGGCCAGGCGGTGGACGACGAGCCCCTCGCCGACGATCTGCTCCACCGTCATCCGAGGGTTCAGGCTGGCGTACGGGTCCTGCGCGACCAACTGAACGTCGCGACGAAACCGGCGCAGGTCCCCGCCGCGGAGCGCATGGACGTCACGCCCGTCGAAGGTGACCGTCCCGGAGTCCGGTCGCTCGCGCCGGACGATGCACTTGACGAGCGTGGACTTGCCGGAACCCGATTCGCCGACCAGTCCGAACGTCCCGCCCTCGGGCACCGACAGGTATACGTCGTCGAGGGCCTTGCTTCCGCGGGATCCACCGAAAGTCTTGTTCAGAGATCGGATATCGAGAAGAGGTGTTCCGTTCATCAGTTCCCACTTCCTTGATCCAGATGGCAGACGCGGCGTCCACCGTCAGCGGTCGCCGTCGCCGGTGGGGTTTCGCTCGCGCAGCGCTCCATCGCGACTGGGCATCGTGGGTGGAAGGGGCAGCCGGGGGGCCGTAGCGCCGGTGACGGAGGCGCACCCGGAATGGTGGTCATCCTCGGGAGATGAACATCCAGCCTCGGCACCGCGGCCAGCAGTCCTGCGGTGTAGGGGTGCAGAGGGTCCGCGAACAGTGCGCGGACCGGGCGATCCTCCACGATCCGCCCGGAGTACATCACCGCGACACGGTCGGCGAGTCCGGCGACGACCCCGAGGTCGTGCGTGATCAGCAGGAGTCCGAGTCCCCGTTCCCGAGTGACCTCGTCGAGCAGGTTCAGCACCTGCTGTTGCACTCGGACATCGAGCGCCGTCGTCGGTTCGTCGGCGATCAGAATCTCCGGCTCCCCGATGAGGGCCATCGCGAGGACTACCCGTTGCCGCATGCCCCCGGAGAATTCGTGCGGATAGGCGCCGAGTCGTTCATGTGCACGCGCGACCCCGAGTTCGCTCAAGACCTCGGCGGCCCGCCGCAGTGCGTCCTTCTTCCTGACCCCGCGTTGCCGTAGTGGCTCACTCACCTGTGCGCCGATCGACTGCAGCGGGTCGAGCGCGCCCATCGGGTCCTGGAACACCATCCCGATGCGACTGCCCCGGATCGTGCTGAGGCGACGTTCGGTCTGCGCGAGGATCTCCGTGTCGCCCAGTCGAATCGAACCGCCGATCGTCAGTGAGCCGTCCAACCGCATCAGTGCGCGTGCCGTCACCGACTTTCCCGAACCCGATTCGCCTACCAGCGCCACACGCTCGCCCGCCGCAACCGTGAGATCCACGCCGTCCACCAACCGGACCGACGTGTCGCCCGGCTCCGTGTCGATGGTCAGCCCGGAGATCTGGAGGAGTGCGGTGCGCTGAACGATTTCTGTCGTCATGATCGATCACGCTCCTTCTCGTGCGGGGTCGCGCCGCTCGTGCAACATGTCGCCGAGCAGTCCGAAGGCCGCGGCCGTGATGACGATCGCGATGCCCGGCACGAGCGCAGCCCACCAGGCCGTCGACAGGTAGTCACGCGCGCCGGCGACGGCCGCGCCCCATTCCGCGCTGGGCGGCTGCGCACCGACACCGATGAACGACAGACCTGCGAGCACCAGAACGGTATTGCCGATGTCGCCCGCCCATTTGACGGTCATGACGTCGAGTGAGTTCGGCAGCACGTGCCGTGTCATCAGGCGCCATCGACTGACCCCGAGCACCACCGCACCGTCCACGAACGGCGACGCCATCGTCTCACGCATCACGCCGCGCAACAGTCGCGCCGTGTACGGCCAGCCGGTGGCGACCATCGCGATCAGTGCGCTGCTGAGGCTCGGACCGAGTGCGGCGGCGATACCCAGTGCCACGACGAGTCCGGGGAGAGCGAACCCGATGTCCGTCACTCGCATGAGGGTTTCGTCCACCCACCGTCCACCGACAGTGGCCATCGTGGCGAGTGCCGTTCCGATGAGCGAGTACGCGGCGACGACCAGAACGGCGGACAGCACCGACGACCGGGCGCCCGCGATCGTGCGCCACAGAACGTCTCGCCCCTGGTCGTCGGTCCCCAGCCAGTGTTCACTGCTCGGAGCGGCGAGGGCGTTCGCGATGTCCGACCGGTAGACGGAGTCGGGCGCGACCCACGGACCGACGACGGCGAGCACCACGATCACGCCGACAGCACCGACGACCACGGTGTCGAGCAGTCCCCATCGCGATCGGCGTCGACGACCGCGGATCGAGGCGGATCGCCATCGGCCTGCCAGTGCGGCCACACCGGTGACATTCGCTGCAATACTCATCGGACTCACTGCACCTTTCCGGGTGTGCGCAGCCGGGGGTCGTGGGCCAGCTGGAGCACGTCCACGACGAAGTTGGCGACGACGACGATCACGCCGACGACGGTGACGGTGCCGATGACTGCGGTGATGTCCTTGCGACTCACCGCATTGGAGAGGTAATCGCCGACCCCGGACAACCCGAACACGGACTCGACGAAGATCGCGGAACCAACGAGCATGCCGATCTCGATGCCGATGATGTTCAGGAGCGGCCCGGTCGCGTTGGGAAGCGCGTGCCGAGTCCACAACCTTAGGGAAGGAACACCTTTCGCTCGGGCAACGGTCATGTGATCGCGGCCCCGAACCCGGAGGAGATCGGCACGGAGAGCCCGGAACATCTGTGCGGCGACGGCGACGGCGAGCACGAACGCGGGCAGCATCAGATGCTGAAACGCATTGCTGAACGCGGCGAAGTCTCCGGCGAGGGCGGCGTCGACGAGTGTCATCCCCGTTCGGTGCGGGACGTCGACGCCCACCGAGAGACGTCCCGAGATCGGCAGGATCTGCAGCCACGAGCCCAGCACCCATTGCAACATCAGCGCGAGCCAGAAACCGGGAAGCCCGAATGCGACGATCGCACCGATGCGGCTGATCTTGTCGAATCCTCCCCGTGATCGCGCCGCCGCGATCGTCGCCATCGGAACCGCGAAGGTTACCGCGAGCATCATTGCGAGAACGACCAATTCGAGCGTTCCGGGCAGTCGCGCGAGAACGTCGTCGAGCACCGGCTGGCGGGTCGAACTCGAGGTGCCCAGATCGCCGTGGAGCATCCGGCCCAGGTAGTCGAAATACTGCACGGCCGCCGGCTTGTCCAGACCCAGCTGACGACGCACCTCTTCCACCTGTTCCGGAGTGGCGCTCTCCCCCGCGGCCACCTGCGCTTCGTCCCCGGGAATCACCTTGGTCATGGCGAAGACGATGGTGGCCAGTCCGACCAGGGTGAGGAGCGCTGCGCCCAGTTTGCGGCCCAGAAACGCCGACGGCGCCGTCAGGCGATGTAGGGCGCGAGGCATGTCGAGTGTCGTCATCGCGTACTCCCTCACGCCACGCGGATCGCGGGAACCCAGACTCCGCTGCCCACTACCGCCGGACCGACACCGGTCACCCTGTTGCTGTGAGCGGTGGTCTGCCCCAGGGTGTACATGTTGACAGCCACCGCGTCGTTGCGAATATCCTCTTGAGCCTGCTTGTACAGGTCACACCGCTCCCCGGCATCGGAGGTTTCGGCCGCGCGTCCGAGCAACGCGTCCACCGTGGGATTGCTGTAGCCGGATTTGTTCGTTCCGACCTGGTCCGACTTGTACGTCTTGACCAGCATCACTCCGGGATCCGGGTACTGCGCGAAGTCGGTGGCGAGCATCATCTGCGGAATCGAGTCGGGCGACTTCAGAGCCGACAGATAGTCCGCGTACGCGATGGGCTCGAGATCCAGCGTGACACCGATCTGCGCGAGGTTGGACTGCAGCAGCGTCGCTTCGCGTTCCTGCTCCTTGAAGACGGGCTGGAATTTCATGGTGAGGGTCAGGTCGGACATCCCGGCGTCGGACAGCAGCTTCTTCGCCTGTTCGAGATCCTGCCCGTAGGCGGGCATCTCCGGCCGGCACGAGAACTTTCCGGGCAGCGGGCCGGTGGCGATGCTGCCGTTGCCACCACGAATCGTCGCGAGGCCACCGGTGTAGTCGTACGCCATCTGGATGGCCTGTCGTACGGCCTTGTTCGCCGTCGGCCCGTTCATCACGTTGAAGAAGATGTTCGCCTGCAGGTTGACCGGCTGACTCTGCACCGTCACGCCGGAGAAGCCGTCCAGCGCCGCGGCGTCGGCGTTGGTGAGCCCGAACGAGACGTCGATGTTGCCGGCCTTCAGTTCCGCACTCTGCGTGGCGCTCTCGTCGATTCGTCGATAGACGAGCGAGACCGGACGCCCCTCGTCGCCCGCCCAGTAGTCGTCGAATCGTGTCAGCGTGTACGTGTCGGCACCGCCCGGGCCGGACAGGAAGTAGGGCCCGGACCCGGCATCGTGGCCCGCGAGATAAGCCTGGCCCCGGTCGGTCCCCTCGTTGGCTTTCACGAGGGCCGAGTTGAGGATGTAGATCTTCGACAGAGCGCCCAGGAACAGCGAGTTCGGTTCCGCCAGTTCGATCGTCAGGCTCTGCGGGCCGGTGACCGTGGCGCCCCGGTATCCGGTCATCTGCCCGGCAATCCCCTGTCCCAGCGCCGCCGTCCGATCGAGCGTGTAGCGGACGTCCTCGGCGGTGACGGGTGCGCCGTCGTGGAAGGTCGCCGCGCGCAGGGTCATTTGGATCGACCGCGCATCGGGGGACGGGGCGAACTCGGACGCCAGCTGGCCGACGATCTCGTTGTCCGCGTCGTATGTGACCAGGGTGTCGTACAACGCCTGGTCGACGAAGTTCGTCTGAGCGTAGTCGGCGCGGATGGGGTCGAGCGTGGAGATCTGATTCTGGTAGGCCAGGACGACGGGACGGTCGCCCGGTCCCCCACCTGCATCGGTCCTGGCCGCGCTGGTACACGCCACCAAGGAGGAGGTGACTGCCAGGCCGATCAGCGCGTACCCGAAACCCTTGCGAGCAAGTATTTTTCGTTCAGTGGACACGGGAATCCTTCCGAATGGAGAGGGTAGTTCCGAAGCTTTCGACGAAGTGGGCGGCGACCGAATTGCGCCACACTGCGCTGCCGGGCCGGATGTATATGGTCTACCAAGTGCGGAACCCGAGCGCCAAGCGTGGAGCGTTACATTCGGGTTAATCCCTTTGACCAGCAGAGTTGCGAAACGCGTCCGGTGGTCGGGTTCAACTTGGTATGCCATGATCGGTTCATGACAGTGAACCTGAACGGCGAGATCGGGGTCGTGGAATCCACGACGTCGCCTCTGGGCACGGGCGTGGCCGGCGGACTGTCGGACGTGCCACTCCCGAAGCAGATCTATTCGGTGATTCGTGAGCGCATCATCTCGGGCGCGTACCCACCCGGCAGTCGCCTGCGGGAGCGCGAATTGTCACAGGAGTTCGACGTCTCGAGGGTTCCGCTCCGCGAGGCGTTGCCGCAATTGGAATGGGACGGATTCATTCAGATCCTGCCGCGGCGGGGCGCGGTCGTGACTCAGCTGTCGTTACGCGACATCGAGGAACTGTTCGACGTGCGATTGGCCTTGGAACCGTACGCGGCACGATGCGCGGCCGAGAACGTCGCACGGGGCGCATCCATGGAGGCGCTGCTGTCGACGATGGCGCGCACGGAGGAACTGATCGGAAACGACGAACCCCTCCTGATTCCGGCGGTCAACGCGCGTTTCCACATGGATGTCGTCGAACTGTCCGACAACAAGCTACTCGTGTCGGTGATGAACTCGCTGATGGGCCGGGTCCACTGGTTGTTCCGGCTGACGTGGCATCACAATCCCGCAGTGTCCTGTGCAGCGCACCGGGAACTCGTCGAGGCAATTCGCAGCGGAAACGGAAGACTGGCCGAGGCCAGTGCGTTCGCTCACATCGAGCACGGGCGCAAGCCGACGTTGGAACGCCTCGCGCCGTCCCTGCCCGCAACCCTGTAGGTCGCCGCGCCACCTACACGTCCCCCGATGTCACATCGGTTCGATCTGACGGAACCGGGGTGACATCGGGCAACGGAAAGCGAAACAACGAGACGAGCGGACTACCGCACCACGTCGCGGCGGACGATGGTCTCGTCGCGGCCGGGGCCGACGCCGATGCAGGAGATGTACGCACCCGACAGTTCCTCGAGACGCAGGACGTAGTTCTGCGCGTTCTTCGGAAGCTCCTCGAACGTCCGGGCGTGGGAGATGTCTTCCCACCAGCCGGGCATTTCTTCGTAGATCGGCTTCGCATGGTGAACGTCGGTCTGCGACATGGGCATCTCGTCGTGCCGCACACCGTCGACGTCGTAGCCGACACAGATCGGGATGGTGTCGAGGCTGCTGAGCACGTCGAGCTTGGTGAGGAAGTAATCGGTGATGCCGTTGACACGCGTTGCGTAGCGGGCGATCACGGCGTCGAACCATCCGGTGCGCCGGGCACGGCCGGTGGTGACACCCACCTCGCCGCCGGTCTTGGCGAGGTATTCGCCGTTCTGGTCGAACAGTTCGGTCGGGAACGGGCCCGAACCGACACGGGTTGTGTACGCCTTGAGGATGCCCAGCACCGTCGTGATCTTGGTGGGGCCGATGCCCGAACCGACCGCTGCGCCACCGGACGTCGGGTTGGACGACGTCACGTACGGGTAGGTGCCGTGGTCGACGTCGAGGAGCGTGCCCTGCGAACCCTCGAGCAGCACCGTCTCGCCGCGCTCGAGCGCCTCGTTGAGCTGCAGACGCGTGTCCGCGATGCGGTGCTTGAAACCGTCGGCCTGCTCGAGCACGTCGTCGACGACCTGCTGCGGGTCGAGAGCCTTGCGGTTGTAGATCTTGACGAGCACCTGGTTCTTGAACTCGAGTGCCGCCTCGACCTTCTGGGTGAGGATCTTCTCGTCCAGCACGTCCTGCACGCGGACGCCGACACGCGCGAGTTTGTCCTGGTAGCACGGCCCGATGCCGCGTCCGGTGGTGCCGATCTTCTTGGCCCCGAGGAAGCGTTCGGTGACCTTGTCGATGGCAACGTGGTAAGGCATGATCAGGTGCGCATCGGCCGAGAGCAGCAGGCGGCTGGTGTCCACGCTCCGCTGTTCGAGTCCGGCGAGTTCGGTGAGCAGCACTCCCGGGTCCACCACGACACCGTTTCCGATGACGTTCGTGACTCCCGGAGTGAGGATTCCGGACGGGATGAGATGCAGTGCGAACTTGTCGCCGTTCGGAAGTACCACTGTGTGTCCGGCGTTGTTACCGCCCTGGTAGCGCACCACCCACTGCAGGCGTCCGCCCAGTAGATCGGTCGCTTTGCCCTTGCCCTCGTCGCCCCACTGGGCGCCGATCAGGACGATTGCCGGCATGACGTTGTCTCCTACGGTCGACGTACAGTCGTATCCGACTGCGTGGTCCTGCCGTTCGTAGGCAGTGGCCGGGGGAACAGTCTAGCCGAGGGTGCGGAGAACAGACCCCACAGTACGGCCGGGGAGGCCAACTCGGGCGTGCCACTAGGATGATCCGAAAGGGAAGCTGCGGAAATCGCGGCGGGACATCCGGGCGAGGAGTGGCGTTGACCCCCGTAGTGCTCATTTGCGGCGACGCGCCGCTTCCCCTACCTCTGGGCTCCATTTCCGCCTCGAGCGCACCCACTGTTCCGGACAAGGACGACTTCGACGAGGTCTTCTCCAAACTGCAGGTGGTCGCGGATCCGCGACTGATCGTGGTGGGCAGCGACGCCGCCCTCGCCGCCACCGTGACCCGGCTGATGCGCACCGAACGGCTGCACATCGAACTCGCCTACGTCGCGGAGCACCGTTCGGAGGCGACAGAGGCCTACCACCTGTCCGCCGGCGCGCGTGGCGCCCGCACCGCGCTGAAGGGGACGGCCAGACCGGTCCCCCTCATCCGCGACGACGCGGGGATCGCGCTCGTCGGATGCGCCACGGTCACCGGCCCGGACGGCGGCCCGCTCGTCGGCGAGGCGTACGTCGACGACACCCGGTTGTTCTCGGGGACGACGACGAACATGAACATCACCCCGACCCCGCGGATGCCCGGCCTGCGGGCGTCGGTCGAGCCTCGCCGGCGCTGGCTGCCCCGCCGCTGGGTCGAGGGCCGCGCCGTGCAGTTGGGGTCGCCCGCCGCGGCCCTCACCCGCGACGGCGTGCCGAACCCGCGCGACGTCAAGCGTTCGACGTTCTACCGCCACGACCAAGAGTGGCTGCTGGTCCGATGAACCTGCCCAGGGCGCGGACCACCGCGGTCCGTCCCAGTCCGGTCTTCCTGCTCGTCGTCGCGGTCGCGGTCGCCGGCGGTGTCCTCGCCTGGCGCGCCGAGCGGGGATCGGCCCTCGGGCACGGCGGGGTGTTCCTGCTGGTGGTCGCGGGATGGGTGGTGACGCTCTGCCTGCACGAGTTCGCGCACGCGTACACGGCGTGGCGGCACGGCGACACCGACGTCGAGGTGCGCGGCTACCTCACGCTCAACCCGTTGAAGTACAGCCACCCGCTGCTGTCGATCGGCCTGCCGGTGCTGTTCATCGCGCTCGGCGGGATCGGGTTGCCCGGCGGCGCCGTGTACCTGCGCACCGGACTGTTCCCGCCGAAGGTGCAGGCACGGGTGTCCCTCGCCGGGCCCGCCGTGAATCTGGTGTCGGCGATCGTTCTCCTCGCGGTGATCCGCTGGTTCGGGCTCGGCGGCGACCACCTGGTGTTCTGGACGGGCCTGAGCTTTCTCGCCTTCCTGCAGGTGATGGCGACCGTCCTCAACCTCCTCCCGGTCCCGGGACTCGACGGGTACGCCGCACTGGAGCCGTTCCTGCCGCCCCGCACCCGCAGGTCCGTCGACCAGTTCAAACCGTACGGACTGCTGATCCTCGTGGCGCTGCTGTTCGTGCCGTCGATCAACGTGGTGTTCTTCGACGTCATCTACCGGCTGTTCGAACTGTCCGGGGTGCCGGAGACTTACGCGCAGTTCGGCAACTATCTGATGCGTTTCTGGCTCTGACCCGTGAGTACTTCTTAACCGCCGGCGGTTGAGAAGTACTCACGGGCGGGGACGCATGGGGGTCAGCCGCAGTTCCGCCAGCGGCACCTCCCGGCCCGCACTGCGGACCTCGACGCGGACGGGTTCGCCGGAGGCGTCGTCCCGCAGCCCGATCGGCGGTCCGTGCTCGCCCTGAAGGTATTTGTCGCCCCACTGCATCAGCGCGAGCACGGCAGGCAAGAGGTCGCGGCCCTTCTCGGTGAGCACGTATTCGTAGCGAGTGCGCTGCCGGGGCTCCTTGTAGGGCTGCCGCTCGAACAGGCCCTTGGCCGTCAATTCCCGCAGCCGGGACGCCGCCACGGCCTCGGTGATGCCGACCCGCTTCGCGAAGTCGTCGAATCGCGTGGTGCCGTAGTAGGCCTCGCGCAGGATCAGGACGGCCGAGCGCGTACCGATCACGTCCATCGCCTTGCCGATCGAGCAGTGCGTGGCCCGCCACGTGTCGCGATCCGCGAGAAAGCCGTCCAACCGTGCCGCATCCATGCACCTCAGCCTAGCTGACTTGCAGATTCCATAGTCAGCGGCTACAGCCTCCAGGACAGGTGCGCGAGACCGCTGGCGTCGAGTTCGAGGCCACGCGGAGTCGACACGAGCCGCATCAGCACTTCCTGACACCCCGGGCATCGCACGACGACGCCGGGCGCACGCGAATAGACGTGGACGGCGGCCATCGGTCCGTCGAGACCGCAGAATCGGCACCGGCCGGTCGCCGCGGTGAGGTCGTGGACGAAGATCTCCGCGAACGGCCCACCGAGAACGTTTCCGTCCTCGAAATCGTTGCCCTGCAACGTACTCATCGAAAGCCCCTTCCTCCGGTCACGGCCCGGAGGGACCGAACCGCTCGGTCTTGATGTCGTCCGGCGAGTGCCCGAGCGAGAGCAGCAGACGAGCCACCTCCTCGACGAAACCGGTAGGCCCGCACACGAAGCAGCGCGGCGCGAAGTCCGCCGGCCATCCCCACGCCGCGAGATCGGCAGCGCTGATCCGACCCGCCGGACGCCCGGACCGCGGCGAGTCCTCACGGGTGCGGAGGACGAACGTCTCGACTCCCCCGTCGCCGATCCCGGGTCTGTTCAGCTCGTCCGCGAACAACTCGTCGGCCTGCGTCCGCAGCGAGTACACGAGCCGGAACGGTGTGCGATCGCGGCGGAACCGGCGCTCACGGATCATCGACATGAGCGGCACGATGCCCGACCCACCCGCGACGAGAAGCACAGGCGCGCCGCCACCCTCGCGCGGTGACCATACGAACCAGCCACCGATCGGTCCGCGCACCTCGATCAGATTGCCCGCGGCGAACACGTCGGTCAGATACGGAGACACCTCACCGTCCCGCACCCGCTGGACGACCAACTGCAGTCGCCACCCGCCGGGCGAGCGCGCGGCAGGCGACGCCAGCGAGTAGCTTCGTTCGGTGGTGTACCCGTCGGGTCCGGTCAGACGGAGATCGACGTGCTGCCCGGCACGATGGCCCGGCCAGTCCGGTACCTCGAGGACCAGGGCACGCGCACTCACCGTCTCCGGCCACGACTCGACGAGTTCGGCCACCCGCCAGCCGAGCACCGCGCGGCCCACGAGCTCACTGGTCACCCTGATACCTCTGCTCCCGCCACGGGTCGCCGCGATCGTGATACCCGAGTTGTTCCCAGAAGCCGGGAACGTCCTGGGTGACGAGTTGGATCGACCGAACCCATTTCGCGGACTTCCACAGGTAGAGGTGCGGCACGAGCAGGCGGGCCGGACCCCCGTGCACCGGTGCGAGCGGCGAACCCTCGTAGGTGTGCACGATCCACGCCTTGCCTCCGAGGAGGTCGGAGACGGGGAGGTTGGTGGTGTAGCCGCCGTCGCACCCGACGAGGACGAATCCCGCTGACGTCTCGACGTCCGCGAACAGGGTGTCGAGGGAGACGCCCTTCCAGGAGGTGCCGAACTTCGACCATCGCGTGACGCAGTGGAGGTCGACCGTCGGGCGCTCCTGCGGCAGCGCCGTGAATTCGGCCCACGACCACTCGCGGCGCCCGCCGGTCTCGTCGGTGACGGTCAGGGTCCACGTGTCGGTCAGGACGCGGGGCGTCGGCCCCGCGGAGAGGACCGGAAAATCGGTGACCTCGTACTGACCGGGCGGGAGGGCGTGCTCGCTGCGCGGTCTGCCGTGGAAGCCGGGGGTCAGAACAGCCATGCCCCACGTTAGGACCGCCGCCGGATCTTCGCAGCGCAAACCGTCGATCCGAGGCGTTCGTCACACCTGACTTGCCAAAATCATAGTCAGGTGTACATGCTGACTATAGTTATCAATAGTCAGATGGGGAAACCCCTGTGAGTACTTAATAACCGCCCGCGGTTAACAAGTACTCACAGCACCGAAAGGAAGAGCCATGAGAGACGCCGTCATCGTCGAGGCCGTCCGCACGCCGATCGGCAAGGGCAAGCCCTCGGGCGCCCTGCACGGGGTGCATCCCGTCGACCTCCTCGCCCACAGCCTGTCGGCCCTCGTCGAACGCACGGGAATCGATCCCGCACTGATCGACGACGTCATCGGCGGCACCGTCACCCAGGTCGGGGACCAGAGCCAGAACATCACCCGCAGTGCGCTTCTGGCCGCAGGATTCCCCGAATCCGTGCCCGGCACGACCGTCGACCGGCAGTGCGGCAGCAGCCAGCAGGCCGTCCACTTCGCCGCGCAGGGCGTGCTGTCGGGCGCCTACGACATCGTCGTCGCCGCCGGTGTCGAATCGATGAGCCGAGTTCCGATGGGGTCCAGCAGCATCGGACGCGAATCGATGGGCGTCGGCTTCGAACGCCGCTACCCCGACGGCCTCGTCCCGCAGGGCATCAGCGCCGAACTCATCGCCGCCCGGTGGGGGCTCTCGCGTACCCAGCTGGACGAGTTCGCGCTGCGCAGCCACCACAAGGCCGCGACGGCAACGACTGCCGGGAACTTCACGAAGGAACTCGCCGTCCTCCCGGAACTGAGCGTCGACGAGGCCATCCGGCCGGACACGACGGCGGCCGCACTCGCCGGCCTGCGACCCGCATTCCGCAGCGAGGTCTACGGCGAGCGGTTCCCGCAGATCGACTGGTCGATCACCGCGGGCAACAGCAGTCCCCTGTCGGACGGCAGTGCGGCGCTCATGATCACCACGAGCGAGATCGCGGGACGCCTCGGACTGCGGCCTCTGGCCCGGCTCCACAGTTTCTCCGTCATCGGCGACGACCCGCTGATGATGCTCACCGCTGTGATTCCCGCGACGCGTAAGGTGCTGCAGCGCAGCGGCCTCGACATCTCCGACATCGACCTCTTCGAGGTCAACGAGGCCTTTGCGCCGGTGGTTCTGGCCTGGGCAGCGGAGACCGGAGCCGACCTGGACCGCGTCAACGTGCACGGCGGCGCGATCGCGCTCGGACATCCGCTGGGGGCCAGCGGCGTGCGGCTCATGACCACGCTGGTGAACGCCATGGAGCAGCGCGGGGCACGGTTCGGGCTGCAGACCATGTGCGAGGCGGGCGGACTCGCCAACGCCACCGTCCTCGAACGCCTCCAGTAACGCCCGAACGGCCGGCTCAGCCGTTCCGGCGGGTGATCGCCTCACCGACCGCGCGCAGCGAGTCCCGCAGCGACCGCGGCTCGAGCACTTCGACTCCCCCGCCGAGAACGGTCAGCTGGTCGAGGGCCACGTCCTCGGCCTCGAGCAGCAGGTCGACGGTGACCCAGCCGTCGTCTTCGGGCGTGCCGGGTTCGACGCGAGCGGCCTCCACCCCGACCACCCGGGGCAGTCGGCGCCACGCCGCGGGCGAGAGCCGCGCCCGGCACCGGAATCGCAGGAGGGCACGGTCGAATTCGGCCACCGACGCCATCCACCACGCGCCGAGATCGAAATCGCCGGGTCGCACCGCCGGCTGCTTCAGCACGGTCGCATCACTGATCCGCGACACACGGTACGACAGCGTCCGCCCCCGGTGCTGCGCGACGAGATACCAGACACCGGCCTTCGCCACCAAACCCAGGGGGTCGAGTGTTCTTGCCGCCGAACGGTTCCCCTTGCGATACCGGATGCCCAGACGCCGCCCCTCGAGCACCGCGGACGCAACGACGGGAAGATCGCCGGTGTCGCGTGGCCCGTCGAACCAGCCGGGGGCGTCGACGTACAGCCGGTCCCGCCACAGCTGCGCCCCGGCCCGCAGTGGAACCGGCAACGCCCCCAGCAACTTCGACTGCGCCGCCGCGGTGACATCGCGAAGACCGAGATCCTCGGCGATCGACGGGACCCCGAGCAACATCAACGCCGACGTCTCCTCCCCCGTCATGCCGCCGAGTTTCGACTGCCAGCCGTCGAGCAACCGGATCCCGCCCCCGGGCCCACTCTCCGTCCACAACGGGACCCCGGCCGCCGACAACGCCGTGACGTCGCGGTACACGGTGCGAACCGAGACGCCCAGTTCGTCCGCGAGTTGCTGTGCGGTGGCCCCGCGACTGCCCTCCAGACGGAGCATCACCTCGACGAGCCGACTCGAACGCATCCTCCGAGTCTAGAGAAAATCCCTGACAGTAGATGTCAGGGATAGGGGCGCACACTGGCCCACATGACCAACTGGGCACAGTTCGAGACAGAAGCACCCGACCTCGCCAAGGCCGTCGCCGCGCGCTTCGAGGCGCACAAGCACCACGTGCTGGCGACGCTCCGCAAGGACGGGTCCCCGCGGGTGAGCGGCACCGAGGTCGAGTTCCACGACGGCGCGCTGCTGCTCGGCTCGATGGTCGGCGCACGCAAAGTGCAGGACCTGCAACGCGACCCGCGGTACTCCCTCCACAGCAACCCCGGTCACCACACGATGGAGGGCGGCGACGCCAAGATCAGCGGCAGCGCCCGGGAAATCCTCGGGGAGCGGAAGCAGAGGATCGTCGACCGCTACCCCGACGAGATCCCCGAGGCGGACGTCTTCGAACTCGACCTCGACGAGGTGGTGCACACCACCGTCGACGGCGAGCACCTGTACGTCGATCTGTGGCGGCCGGGCGCGGGTGTCACCCGGTTCACCAAGTGACGGTCACTGCGTGACAGCGAACCCGAAGCCGAGAGCACAGGTTGCGTCGGCGTCCTTGGCAGGCCCGTCGGGGTCATAGGTCCCGCCGGGGATCAGGTGGGCGGTGAAGCCGGGCAGATCCCGTTCGACGCCTCTGCCGTTCGCCAACGGGCCCGACGTGCCGATCGTCGGCGCCTGGCCACCGAAGTTGAGGTAGGTCACCTGAGCGTCGGTCGTGGCATCCTTTGGTCCCTCGAACTCCCACTCGACCTGGTTGCCTTCCTTTTCGACGTCCAGCGTCGCGGCCGGCTTGCAGTTCGCCGGTGTTCCCTTCCGAGAGTCGTCGCACAACGATTTCCCGTCGCGATACCGGACGAAACAGACAGGGTCTACCAGGTGACGTTCTCGGCGCAGTGGCGTCCGTTGGCGGTGGACTCGACCTGCACGGTCACGTGCGAGAGGTGGTGGCTCTCCAGGACGGTCCGCGCCGCTTCGAGGACGGCGGACGAGTCGGCCTCGGTGGTGAGGTGGACGGTAGCCACGTCCATTCCCGTGGTGAGCGTCCACACGTGCAGGTCGTGCACGCCGGTCACGCCGGGTAGCGCTTCGAGGTCGGCTTGCACCGATTCGACGTCGACGTCCTCGGGTGAGGCCTGGGTGAGGATGCGCAGCGACGCGGCGGCCAGTTTCATCGCCCGCGGCACCACCCACAGCGAGATGAGGACACCGACGATGATGTCGGCGTAGGGCCAGTCGAACACCAGCACGACGGCGCCGGCGATGAGCACGCCGACACTGCCGACGGCGTCCGCGAGCACTTCGAGGTAGGCGCCGCGGACGGCCAGGCTGTCCTTGGAATCGGCGCGCAGCATCAGCATCACCACGAGGTTCGCGGCGAGACCGACGGATGCGGTGAGGATCAGCGCCATGCCGGGAAGTTCGGGGACGTCGCCGATCCGGGAGATGGCCTCGTAGAACACCCAGATCGCGACGGCGAGCAGCATCGCGGCGTTGGCCATGGCCGTGAGCACTTCGGCGCGGTGCCAGCCGAAGGTCCGGGCGGCGGTGGCACTGCCCTTGCGGGCGAGGAGGAGGGCGACGAGTCCCATCGACATTCCGACGACGTCGGTCAGCATGTGCCCGGCGTCGGCGAGCAGCGACAGCGAGTTGACGGTCAGGCCGACGACGACCTCGAGGACCAGGAACGCGAGGAGGATGACGAGCGCGATCACCATGCGGCGGATCCGTCCCCGCGACGGGCCTACCTCACCGGTACCTGGTGTGTGGCCGTGCGAATGTCCGTGACCGACTCCCATGGGTGAGCCTCCTCCCGAGTTGTGCCGATCATATGCGTACATGCGCATATGTTCAACAGCGTGCTCGGGCGGTCAGAGTTCGGGACGATACGCCGGTTTCTCCACCGTCGGCGGCAGCGTCGCGATGGCCGAGATGCGTTTCAGCCCCGCGACCTGCAGAAGGTCGACGGTCAGAGACCGGATCTGCGCGAAGACGACGGTGGCCGACAGGCCCGCGTTCTCCACCAGTTCCGGTTTCAGGCCGGACGCCACCGACCGCAGCACCCGCGCCGCCTCGGCCTGGTCGGGTTGCTGACCGGGGTCCGCGAGCGCCATCTGCCGAAGGGTTTCCAACGCGTGGGAGAGCTTCTCCACCTGGTCGACGAGCCGCGGGTTGAGGATCTCGTCGTCCCGCACCAGTGTGAGCGACCGCCGCGCGAGAACCCGGATGTTGCGCAGCGCGTTGTCGAGTGGGTCCGCGGCTGCGGTGAGCCGCTCGAGTCTGCCGCGGGTGTTCCAGTACAGCGGCGAGATGCGGCTGATCTCGCGGCCGCCCGCAAGGTGCGTCCGCAGCGTGTCGATGGACGCCTGCGTTGCCCGCGCCTTCTGCAGCGCCTCCTCGATGGGCTTGTCGTCGTTGGCCACCAATCCGTCGGCCACCAACTGCATCACCTCGGACGCCGTCCCGAGGACGTTCGCGGCGTACTTGCGCGCCCGCCCCACGGGATGCGTGGGAATCAGCGCGACGACGGCGATCCCCACCAGACCACCGGTCAGGGCGTCCACCATGCGGTTGATTCCCGCGGCACCGCCGGGAGGCAGCAGCGTCGCCACGAGCACCGCGGAGTTGCCTGCCTGCATCGAGAAGATCGGGCCGCTGTTCAGCAGCACCGCCGCGGACATCGCCAATATGACGACGAGCGTGATCTGCCAGGCGCCGCTCCCGATGACGGAGACGATGAGGTCGCCGACCCCGATCCCGATCGTGACACCCGCCACCAACTCGACGGAACGACGCAGGCGGGCGCCGAGAGACAACCCCAGCGACACCACTGCGGCGATGGGAGCGAAGAACGGTGTCGGATGACCGATCACCACCGTCGCCACCCACCACGCGGCACCGGCCGCGATCGCGCACTGCAGGATGGGCAGCGCCGACACCCGCAGCCGGTGGACCGAGGTGTTCAGCCCGTCCCGGCCACGGACTTTCGCCGTGCTGAGGGCGTTAACCGACGCCAAGCGCTTCGGCGGCTCGGGGATCGCAGTCCTCGAGCAGGTCGAGGCACCGCGCGTACTCGTCCGTTTCGCCGATCGCCTTCGCCGCCTTCGCCAGGACGGCGACGCAGCGGAGGAAACCGCGGTTGGGCTCGTGGGCGTAGGGAACCGGGCCGAAACCCTTCCAGCCGTTGCGACGCAACTGGTCCAGGCCACGGTGGTACCCGGTGCGTGCGTACGCGTAGGCCGTGATGGTCTGGTCTGCGTCGAGGGCGGCCTCGGCCAGGTAGGCCCATGCGATGGATGCGGTGGGATGGGCGGCTGCCACGGAAGCCGGATCCTCGTGGTTCAACAGGGCCGACTCGGCCTCGTCGTCCCCGGGAAGCAGCGTGGGCTGTGGTCCGAGAAGGTCACCGAAAGACGTCATGCGCCTATTGTGCCCCCGCCGCGGAGCCGTCAGTGCGTCGGCCCGCGTCCGCGACGCGCCCTGTCGTGGTCTCCGATGACTCGCGATGTCGTTAGGCTGCCTCCAACGTTCATTTCTCTGCAGACCGAGGGGCAGCGCGTGCAGGACCCGAAGAAAGACGAATCGACTCAGCAGCCGGCCGCGGACACACCGTCCGGCCAGGCTGCGGCCGACACCACCGCCGGCAAGGGCACCTCCGCCGGCAAGGCCGACGCGACCGCGAAGCCTGCGGAGGCCGAGCCCACCGCGCCGAAATCGCCCGAGCCGAAGCCCCCGCAGAAGAAGGCCCCCGAGACGGCGGCGGAGAAGCCCGTCGAGCCGCAGTCCGAACTGCCCAAGCCCCCGGCGCCCCGCCCACGCGCGGGGACGTCCGAGGCGCCCACCACCGCGATCCCGAAAGCGCAGGACCAGCGGGGCCAGGCGAAGGCGCCGTCCGGCGACGAGACGGTCGCGATCCCGGTGACGAGGCCCGCCGTCCCGTCGACACCGCCGCCGCCCCGGCCTGCGCCCCAGGCGAACCGGCCTCAGCAGCCGCAGAACGGGCGGCCGGTTCCGCCGCCGCCCGCTCCCCCGCGCCCGGCGCCCGCACCGCCGAAGGCCGCACCGCAGCGGGTGCTGCCGCCGCAGCAGAGCGCGCCGCAGCGCGTCGCCGCAGCCGAGAAGCCGGCGAAGAAGCACGGAAAGGCGTGGCTGTTCGCCGCGATCGCCGCAGGCGTCATCGTCGTCGCCGCCATCGCGGTCGCCGGGATCGTGGTCTACAACAACAACCAGGCCGAGAACTCACCCGAAGCTCAGGTGCAGGGAACGATCGACACGTTCGTCGCGGCACTCACCCAGGGTGACCTGGCGACGCTGCGCACCAGCACCTGCGGCAGCCTCGCCGAGTACTACCAGGGCATTTCCGATCAGGATTTCGCCGAGGTCCACCAGGTCGCCGTGACGCAGCAGAACATTCCGGTGGTCGGCGGCGTCGACGCGGTGCAGATCACCGGTGACACGGCCATCGCCCAGGTGAAGGCCCACACGACCGCCAACCCGGGCGAGCAGTCGTGGCGCACGTTCAACCTCGAGAAGGTCGACGGCACCTGGAAGATCTGCGACCCCCGGTAAACGACTGTGCGCCTTTCCGGTAGCTACAGCTACCAGAAAGGCGCACGAGCCCGAAGGGCCTATCCGGAGACGGAACGTCCCGCGGACTTGAGGTCGTTGCAGGCCTCGATGACGCGGGCCGTCATGCCGGCCTCGGCCTTCTTCAGGTAGCTGCGCGGGTCGTAGACCTTCTTGTTGCCGACCTCGCCGTCGACCTTCAGCACGCCGTCGTAGTTGCTGAACATGTGGCCCACGAGCGGACGGGTGAACGCGTACTGGGTGTCGGTGTCGACGTTCATCTTCACGACGCCGTAGTTCAGCGCGGCCTCGATCTCCGACTTCAGCGAGCCCGATCCGCCGTGGAAGACGAAGTCGAACGGCTGCGAGCCGTCGGACAGGCCGAGCTTGGCGGCGGCGACCTTCTGGCCGGTCTCGAGCACCTCGGGACGCAGTTTCACGTTGCCCGGCTTGTAGACGCCGTGCACGTTGCCGAACGTGGCGGCCAGCAGGTACTTGCCGTTCTCGCCGGTGCCGAGCGCGTCGACGGTCTTCTCGAAGTCCTCGGGCGAGGTGTAGAGCTTGTCGTTGATCTCGGCTTCCACGCCGTCCTCTTCACCACCGACGACGCCGATCTCGACCTCGAGGATGATGTTGGCGGCCTTCGCCTTCGCGAGGAGTTCCTGGGCGATTTCCAGGTTCTCGTCGATCGGGACGGCCGAACCGTCCCACATGTGGGACTGGAACAGCGGGTTGCGGCCGGCCTCGACGCGCTGGCGCGAGATCTCGAGCAGTGGGCGGACGAACGTGTCGAGCTTGTCCTTGGGGCAGTGGTCGGTGTGCAGAGCGATCGTGACGTCGTACTTCGCGGCGATCACGTGCGCGAACTCGGCGAGTGCGACCGCGCCGGTCACCATGTCCTTGACGCCCAGGCCCGAACCGAACTCGGCGCCACCGGTCGAGAACTGGATGATGCCGTCACTGCCGGCGTCCGCGAAGCCCTTGATGGCGGCGTTGATGGTTTCGGAAGAAGTGCAGTTGATGGCGGGGAAGGCAAAGGAGTGCTCCTTGGCTCGACCAAGCATCTCGGCGTAGACCTCGGGAGTCGCGATTGGCACGGCGGCAGTCCTCCATAAAGAGTCGATTTCGGCGCGCGCGATCAGCGCAGCGCCCGATGTGGTCCTAGCAGTATGGCAATACCGTTAGCGTACGTCTCCCGGTGGCTGTCGCGGCACCCCGTTTCGGCAGGTCCGCGCCCCGGCCGAAACTCCATGACCTGCACTATTCCGACAGTCGGGGATTCCGCCGGTACGCTGAGGGCCGTGATTGTGCAGGCAGCATCGGATTCCGTGACCAACCTCGCGTTGTTGCCGGGATTCCTCGACCCGGTGAACCTCCTCAACTCCTTCGGCACATGGGTGCTCGTCGGACTCCTCCTGGTCGTCTTCATCGAGTCGGGTTTGCTGTTCCCCCTGCTCCCCGGCGACTCGCTCCTCTTCACCGCGGGACTCATCGCGGCGTCGAAATCGACGGAGATCGAACCGTTCGCTCCCCTCTGGGTGCTGCTGGTTCTGATCCCGATCGCCGCGATCCTCGGCGACCAGGTCGGCTTCTTCATCGGCAGCAAGGGTGGCACCGCCCTGTTCAAGAGTGACGACGCGCGGTTCTTCAAGAAGAAGTACATCGACGAGTCGCACGCCTTCTTCGAGAAGCACGGCCCCATCACCATCATCCTGGCCCGGTTCGTTCCGATCGTGCGCACGTTCGCGCCGGTCGTCGCGGGTGCGTCGCGAATGAAGTACCCCCTGTTCCTGACATACAACATCGTGGGCGGCATCCTCTGGGGCGCCGGCGTCACGCTGCTCGGCTACCTGCTCGGGCAGATCGAGTTCATCCGCGACAACGTCGACGTCATCTTCCTGCTGATCGTCTTCGTGTCCGTGCTGCCGATCATCGTGGAGGTGGGCAAGCGCATCGTGAAGTCCCGCCAGGGCGCGGGCGCCGCGACCGAGGACCCGCAACCGGTCACCACCCCCACCGATCCCACTTCCTGACACCGATCGGGGTAGCGCACTGACGATGGTCACCACGGCAGCAGGCAGCTTCGGGCCTCTCGTCTCGGCCGGCCCAGCGCTGGTCTGGGTCGTCGTCCTCGTGTTCGTGTTCATCGAGTGCGCGGTGATCCTGGGTCTGTTCCTGCCCGGCGACTCGATGCTGATCACCGCGGGCATCGTGCTGGCCAACCATGCGTCGGGCGCCGGTCACGTGTGGGCGTTGTCGGTCGGCGCGATGATCGCCGCCGTCTGCGGAAACCAGGTGGGGTACGTCATCGGTCACCGCACCGGCAACCGCATCCACGCCCGCAAGGGCGGGAAGTATCTCAACTACGCCAACCTCCACAAGGTGAATGTGCTGCTGGAGAAGCACGGCTTCTGGGCCGTTCTCGTCGCGCGCTGGATTCCGTGGATCCGCACTCTGTGCCCGCTGGTCGCCGGTGCGGCCAAGATGAACCACACCAAATACACGATCGCCAGCACTATCGGCGCCATCTTCTGGGCGCCCGTACTGCTGCTCATCGGCTTCTACTTCGGCTCGTTCCTCGACCGGGTGTCGTGGCTGATGCCCGCGGTGCTCGCCGGGATGGTCACACTGCTGGTGATCGGCACGGCCCTCGGGGTGTGGCACTACCGGCAGGAGATGGCGCGGCCACCCGAAGATGTGGCCGTCGAAGAAGTACTGGACTAGTGCCGGTGCACCGGCTCCCACGCGGGCAGCGGGTCGTCGAACCGCATCCACTCCGCCGGTCCTGACCGCAGTTCCTCGTCGGTGAGCAGCGCCGGGTCGAGGATCCGCCGCGGGCCGTCGGGGTCGAGTCGGACTCCGATGAACGCGATCTCCTGCCCCGGACGTTCGTCCGTGGACGCCCACAGCTGGGCGGGTTCGATCACGAGATTCGGTCCGGCCTGCGACCAGACTGCGGCGAGGTCGGGGCGGCTCGCGATCCAGCAGAAGCCCTTGCTCCGGAGCAGCCCGGTGAACGTTCCCAGCGCCCGCTCGAGCCGGGCCGGGTGGAACGGCCGCGACGCCCGGTAGGTGACGCTGCGGATCCCGTATTCCTCGGTCTCCGGGGTGTGCCCCACGGCCAGTTCCTCCGCCCACCCGGGTAGCTCGGCCGACGCCTCCGGGTCGTACAGGCCGGTTCCGAGCACCTCACCGGGATCGACGACGCCGCGTGTGGTGCGCAGCAGTGTCGCGGTGGGGTTGAGTCTGCGCACGGTCGCCTCGACGGCGCCGGCGGCACTCGCGCTCACCAGATCCGTCTTGTTGAGCAGGATGACGTCGGCGAATTCCACCTGATCGACGAGGAGGTCGGAGATGCTGCGCTCGTCGCCGTCCCCGGCCTCGAGGTTCCGGTCGTCGAGGCGTTCGCCCCTGGCCAGTTCGCCGAGGAACGTCGACGCATCCACGACCGTCACCATCGTGTCGAGTGCGGCGACCGAACCGAGACTGAACCCGTCCTCGAACTCCCAGTCGAACGTGGCGGCCACGGGCATCGGCTCGGAGATGCCGGTCGATTCGATGACGAGATGGTCGAACCGGCCCTCCCTGGCCAGCCGCGCGACCGCCTCGACGAGGTCTTCCCTCAGGGTGCAGCAGATGCAGCCGTTGGTGAGCTCGACGAGTTTCTCCTCCGTCCGGTCGAGATGCCCCTGCCCGGCGACGAGGGCGGCATCAATATTGACGTCGCTCATGTCGTTGACGATGACGGCGACGCGCCTGCCGTCCCGGTTCGCGAGCAGATGGTTGAGCAGGGTGGTCTTGCCCGCGCCGAGGAAGCCGGACAGGACGGTGACGGGGAGGGGCCGGAGGACAGTCATCAGAAAATGATAACTGTTTTCATTAAACTCCAGTGTTCCCCGCCCCTGCGACTACAGCGCGACGGTGCCCGGCGCGTCTGCGTACTGGCTCTCGGGGCGCGGCAACCCGAAGTGGTCACGCAGTGTGGTGCCCGAGTACTCGGTGCGGAACAGTCCGCGCTCCTGCAGGATCGGGACCACCTTCTGCGCGAACACCTCGAGACCGCCTGGGTAGTACGGCGGCATGACGTTGAAACCGTCCGCGGCGCCCTGCGTGAACCATTCCTCGATGGTGTCGGCCACCTGCACCGGCGTCCCGACGACGACCCGGTGCCCACGCGCCCCGGCGAGACGGTGCAGCAGTCCGCGCAGCGTCGGGTTCTCCCGCTCGACGATGCCGGCGATCACCTGCAGACGGCTCTGCTTGTTGTCCGTGACGTCGCCGGCGTCCCCGAACAGTCCGGCAGGCACGGGGGCGTCGAGATCGAGGTGCCGCACACTCGATCCCGTGAGCGCCTCGAGCTGGGCGATCCCGTACTCGGGCGAGGTCAGTTCGTTGAATTCCCGCTCCAGATCCCGCGCCTCGGCCTCGG
The DNA here is from genome assembly GCF_019378875.1 of Rhodococcus sp. USK10. Classification (NCBI taxonomy): domain Bacteria; kingdom Bacillati; phylum Actinomycetota; class Actinomycetes; order Mycobacteriales; family Nocardiaceae; genus Rhodococcus; species Rhodococcus sp. USK10. Next base: position 6,754,229 of record NZ_CP076048.1, on the reverse strand, counting down.
TGTCGCCGAGGAACGGGCTGATGCCGGGAAGGATCTTCACGTGCTCCGGGTTGCGGCCGAACTGCACCGCTCGCTGCTTGACGTCCGCGTAGAACGCCTGCCCGTCCGACAGCCGCTGGTGCGCGGTGAAGATGGCCTCGGCGTACTGTCCCGCGAACGCGCGGCCCTCGTTGGACGCACCCGCCTGCACCAGCACCGGGTGTCCCTGCGGCGAGCGCGGCGCGTTGAACGGTCCCCGCACCCGCAGGTGGCGTCCGACGTAGTTGATCTCGTGGATCTTCGACGGGTCCGCGTAGATGCCCGCGGCCTTGTCGATCAGGATGGCGTCGTCCTCCCAGCTGTCCCACAGCTTGACGGTCGCGTCGACGAATTCCCGCGCCCGCGCGTACCGGTCGGCGTGGTCCGGGTGGCTGGACAGTCCGAAGTTGGCGGCCGCCACGTCGGTTCCGGTGGTCACGATGTTCCAGCCGGCCCGGCCGCGGGAGATGTGGTCGAGGGACGCGAACAGCCGCGCGAGGTTGTAGGGCTCGAAGTACGTCGTGGACGCGGTCGCGATCAGCCCGATCCGCTCGGTGGCCGTCGCGATGGCCGTCAGCAGCGTGATGGGCTCGAGGGCCCCGGCGGCACCGTGCTCGACGTCGCTGCGCAGGGCGGGGCCGTCGGCGAAGAAGATCGCGTCCAGCTTCGCGGCTTCCGCTGTCCGCGCGATCTCCTGGAAGTACGAGACGTCGTACAGCCGCTCGGGCGTCGTGAGCGGGTGCCGCCACGCCGACTCGTGGTGCCCGGCCGGGTAGATGAACGCGTTGAGACTCAGCTGCCGCTGTTGATCTGACATAACGAACTGTCTAACAGCGCCGAATCCGGGGCGATACGGTTAATTTTCGCGTGATTCGAACCGTCGCCTAGCGTCGCGGATACCCCGCCGCGGACACCATGTGCGCGGCCTCCATCAGCATCCAGCCACCGAGCTGGACGGACATGTCCCGTTCCGGGATCCCGGACGAGCGGACGGTGCCCCCGGTGAAGGTGGCGATTCCCCCGCCCATCCCCGGCAGCTGCGCCTGCCGGGTCCAGTCGTGGCCGAACAGCGGCTGCCCCTCGATCTGCAGCCGGTTCTCCCACGCCGATTCCGCGGAGGTCAGCACGAGCTGGGCGCCGATCTCCCGGGCCCGGATGTCGGCGGGCGACTCCCACGGCAGCATCACCGCGGCCAGCGCAAGATACCGCGCGAGGATCCCGTTGAACAGGCCGCCGTCTCCCCCACCGCCGCCGTCGATGACGCCGTGGGGTGCGAGATGTTCGTCGATGGCGTCGACCAGCCGGTGCGTCCGGTTGCGGTGCCGGGGCGAGCCGAGGCGCACGGCGAGTTCGGTTTCGAGTCCGAGCACGACGCCCTGACAGTAGGAGTAGATGTTCCTCTCGATCTCGCCGCCCGGGTGGATGCCGTCGGCGATCAGGTTGGTGTGCACGTCCCGCAACGTGTCGTCGATCCAGTCGGCCGTGGCCTGGGCGCGCCACAGCTTTCCGGTGCGGGCGAGCATGATCCCGGCCGGTCCGTTGGCGGGCGCGTTGTAGAAATTCGAGCCCTTCCGCCACGGGATGCCGCCCCCCGCCTCGGGCGCCCAGGCGTCGAACAATTGGGATTCGAGCGCCTGCACCGCACTTCTGTTGTCTATGAAGTGCATTCGCTGGGCACGCTCGAGGGCGATTCCCAGCCAGGCCATGTCGTCGTAATAGTTGTTGGTCCAGCCCGAGATGTTCCGCAGACGGTGGCTGCGCGCCAGTTTCACGATGCGGCGACGACGGCGCGGCGTGGGGTCGCGTTCGAGGGCGTCGACGGCGCAGTCGAGCAGGTGGGCCTGCCACCAGTAGTGCCAGCTGAAGAACAGTCGCTCGCGCCGCACCGCAGGCCAGGCGACGACGCCCAGGGTGGTGCCCGGGAGCGCCCACAGCCGGCGAAGGTGCCTGCTCACCACCGCTTCTTCAGCGGCGTCCGCGCGCGCCGACCACGAGTCCTGCATAAGAGTTGATCTTGCCTATCCGCCGAGGGTTCCGCTACCACGCACGACCGAGGTCGGCGTGCTGACGCACCCACGCATGCATCGCGATTCCCGCGGCGATACCCGCGTTGATGCTGCGGGTGGAACCGAATTGCGCAATCGACACCGTCATCGCCGCAACCTCTTTCGCCTGGTCGGTGACTCCCGGCCCCTCCTGGCCGAACAGGAGCACGCAGTCGCGGGGCAGGTTCGCCGTCTCGAGCGGCACCGACCCGGGCGTGTTGTCGACGGCCACGATGGTGAGACCTCTCTCACGTGCGAAGTCGACGAGGCCGTCGACGTCCGGGTGGTGGAGGACATGCTGGTACCGGTCGGTGACCATGGCGCCGCGCCGGTTCCAGCGTCGACGTCCCACGATGTGGACCGCCGCGGCGGCGAACGCGTTGGCGGTGCGAACCACCGTCCCGATGTTCGCGTCGTGCCCGAAGTTCTCGATGGCCACGTGGAGCGGGTGGCGACGGCTGTCGATGTCTGCGACGATCGCTTCCCGCGTCCAGTAGCGGTAGGCGTCGACCACGTTGCGGCGATCGCCGCCGGCCAGCAGGTCGGGGTCGTACCGCGGGTCGGTGGGGGCCGGGGTGTCGTGCTCCTCGGTCCACGGGCCGACGCCGTTCGGGTTCTCACCCCATTCGGTGGGACCCGTCTCGGCGACCTCGGCCACGGCCTCGGCCCCCACCAGGCCCGTCTCGACTCCGCTCACGACGTCAGAACGTCTTGTTCGAATCGAGGGCGACGGTGAATCCGTGCGACGTCTCGTCGTTGGTGCACGTGACGGCCGTGGCGGTGGTGCCGCAGGTGTAGCCGAGCTTGGTCAGTTTCGACCCGGCGGGCAGTGCCGCGTCCGGTTCGTCGCCGCCCGAGGTGTAGACGAGGCCGCCGGCGCACATGAACGACGCCTCGCCGTCGTTCTCGACGCGGATGCCGTGACCCCAGTCGACCATGCAGTCGTCGGGGCGCGGCGGCACCGGGCTCGTCGACCCCTGGCAACCGGCCTCGGTGCGGTTCGGCAGCTTGATGATGCCGCACTGGAACCCGCCGTCCGGAGAAGTGAAGAAGTACGACTCGTTGTGCTCGTACGGGACGTCGACGAGCGTCGTGGTCGGCGCTTCCGTCGTCGTCGGCGGCGGCGGCGCAACGGTCGTGGTCGTGGTGGTCGGCGGAACCGTCGTCGTGGTGGTGGTCACAGGGGCCGCGGCCGTCGTCGTGGACGCCGGCGGAGCCACCGCGTCCGAGGACCCACCACACCCTGCGAGCATCATGGCCGAGCCAATGCTCAGACACACCAACGACACCCGACGCCACGCCATACGGCCACCTCCACACATACTTACCTGCTGCCGACACTGCACTCTAACGGCAGTGCGGCAGCGGGGCCCCTTCGGCGAGGCCGGGACGGGTTAACCTGGAGGTGGAGGCATTCGATGAATCATCAGCGCATCGTGCGGACGGTCTGCTTCGTCACGGTCGGCTACGTCGTCGTCCTCGCCGTCTGGCTGGGATGGTTGATCCAGCACACCCCGCCGGCCACCATCCCGTACCAGATCATGGGATTGGTCGCGGCCTTCGGCTCGGCGCTGGGATTCGGGATGATGGCGGCCGGGCGGCCCAGCCGCGCCGACCGCAAACTCGAACGCCACGGCCTCGAGGGCTGGGCCCGCATCGAGCACGTCACGCCCCTGCGCCGCACCCCGGACGACGGAGAGCTCACCGAACTGGACCTCCGACTGACCGTGCCGGGATCGGAGAGTTACGCCGGACGGGTGGTGTACGAGGTGCGGCGGGAGAACGCGACACGATTCGTGCCCGGCGAGACGATCACCATCCTGGTGGACCCGGAGGACCGGGACCACATCATGCTCTGCCCGTGATCCGGCGGCGCCCGAGCGCGAGCATCCCCTCGACGAGCAGCAGCTGGGCCGCCGCATAGCTGGCGAGGATCGCCCCTTCGGCGGCGGCCCTCCCCCGTTCTCCCCGGATGAACAAGCGCCGCACCACGATCAGACCGTCGGACGCGGTGAACAGCATCCCGCCCACGCCGAGCCAGCTGCGCCGGTCGGTTCCCGGCACGGCCACATTCGCGACAACGTCGGCGCCGGGCGCGAGGGACGGGTCGGCCGAGAGGGTCGACGTGGTGCCGAGCAGCGCGCCGTACGTGGTCAACGGTCCGGCGACCTCCTTCGCGCGCCTGCGGAGAAGCGCTGCCGCGCCCGCCCATCCCGCGAGCCGGGGCAGCAACGCGGGGACGGTGGGCCGGGCGCCGCGGCGCAGCAGCAGCGCGGAGTAGCCGACCTGCATGACGGCGAACGAGGACGCGCCGCGCACGAGGCGGGCGTCGTCGTCGGGGTCGATCATGAAGACGTCCCCCACGGTCGCGGCGGTGAGACCGGCGAGGAGGAGCGCGACGTCGGCGGGGTCGGTGTCCGCGCGCCGCCGCAGCACCCGGGCAGCGAGCGCGGGCGCGATCAGTGGCTTCGCCACCCGCTGCAACCGTTCCCGCCCGGTGACGGCTCCGACCACGGTGGCAAGCGTCGCACCGGCGAACACCGCGTGCTCGACACCCCAGTTGTTCTTCGACTTCACGTCTTCCTCCCACGCTTTCGGATGTGCCGAGGTTACCGGTCCGAACAGTGGTTGACTGGAAAGTGGATGCGACGGAGAATCCGCGATTGTGAGGCACAGGTGATGGCAAAACAGGCGCGCGCGGCGGCCACCCGCCATCAAGTACTCGAGGGTGCGGCACTGAGCTTCGAGAAGCTCGGGTACGGCGGCGCGAGCCTCAGCGGCATCCTCTCCTACGCCGACGTGACGAAGGGCGCCTTGTACTTTCACTTCGAGTCCAAGGAGGCGCTGGCCTGGGCGGTGATCAAGGAACAGCACGCGATGGCGATGCTGGCGGCGCAGCGCGTGCTCGCGACGGCCCAGTCACCGACGGAGGCGATCCTGTTGTGCGCCAAGGAGATGGCGCGCCAGCTGCTGACCGAGCCGATCGTGCGGGCGGGTGTGCGACTGACCCTGGAACTCGGGACGTCCCGCGGCCCGGCCACCGATCCGTACATCGACTGGACCGACACCCTCGTCGCACTCGCGGGCAAGGCAAGGGAGGCCGGGGAACTGCGCGCGACCGTCGATCCCGCGGCACTGGCCCGTTTCCTGGTCAGTTCGTTCACAGGTATGCAGTTGGTGTCCGAGGCGCTGACCGGGCGTGCCGACCTGTACGAGCGGCTGGCCGACATGTGGGACCTGCTGCTGCCCTCGATCGCGTCGCCGGACATACTGCCGCGCCTGCTCGAACTCGCGGCACTGCGCGACGACGTCGCGTCCTGACTCAGACGCCGGTGTGGGCGGGTTCCTCGGGACCGTCCGGCGCCGGTTGCGGCAGGTCGAGCGGATGCGACTGCGTCGGCGCCGGCTGGACGACGGCGATGCGGGCGCCGTCCGGAATCGCGTCGACGGAGCAGATGGTTCCGAAGATGCCGAGGCCGCCGAACAATGCCAGCAGGCCGTAGGCCAGGAACGTCGACGTTCGTTCGACAGCTGATCGTGGTTCGCCCTCCAGTGCCATCGTGGTGCGCCGCGCGTACACGGCCCTTCGCTCTCGGGGATTTCGGCTGAGTTCCACCATGTGGCCCTTCTTCGCATGATCGGTCGTGCGGATGGTGTCGGGTCGACGCTTACGAGTCTGTCGCGGCGGCGGCCGTGTGTCGCTTCCCCCAGGGATGGAATGCACTCCACCCAGGGTTGGACGGCCCGGCGCGAGTCGTTATGATCCGGACCACACCATGTGTACGCAGAGCGGAGGTTCTGTCCGCTATGCGTACATCGTGAGCATCGCCCGAGCAGGAAGGCCTCATGACGACCACCGAGGAACCGACCCGCAGCGAAGACGCGCAGACGCGCCCCCCTCGCTTCGAACGACCGCCGTGGCCGCCCGCCGGCCCCCGCCGCCTGCTCCGCGACCTCGGTGGCGCCTACGCCGCCAACGGGCTGATCGGGCTGATCTTCTCCGCGACCGGTCCCGTGGCCGTCATCCTGGCCGCCGGTTCCGCGGGCGGACTGTCGCCCGGGCAGATGGCGTCGTGGATCTTCGGCGTCTTCTTCCTCAACGGCATCCTCACCGTCCTCGCCAGCTGGCTGTACCGTCAGCCACTCGCGTTCTTCTGGACGATCCCCGGGACGATCATCGTCGGCGGCTCGCTCACCCACCTGTCGTGGCCGGAGGTGCTCGGGGCGTTCCTCGTCACCGGGCTCCTGATCCTCGCCCTCGGCCTGACCGGGCGGGTGCGTCAGGTCATGGCGATGCTCCCGATGCCGATCGTCATGGCCATGGTCGCCGGCGTCTTCCTGAAGTTCGGGACCGACCTCGTTCACGCCGTGGGAACCGATGCGGCCGTGGCCGTTCCGATGGTCGTCGCCTTCGTCCTCCTCGCGTCCCGCGCCGCGCTCGGCCGGTGGATGCCCCCGATCCTCGGCGCGCTGCTCGTCGGGGTGGCCACGGTCGCGGTCACGGGCCGCTTCCACCCCACCGGCACGGGCACACCGTGGATCGCGGCGCCGATGTTCCAGGCCCCGCAGTTCACCTGGCAGGCGATCACGGAACTGGTCGTCCCGCTGGCGATCACGGTCATCGTCGTGCAGAACGGCCAGGGTGCGGCCGTGCTGACGTCCGCAGGCCACAAGCCGCCGATGAACGTCGGCACCGTCCTGTGCGGGGTCTGGTCCCTCGCCACCGCCGCCGTCGGAGCCGTGTCGACGTGCCTGACGGGGCCGACCAACGCCCTGCTGGTGGCGTCGGGGCAGCGCACCCGGCAGTACACGGCGGCCGTCGTCTGCGGACTGCTCGCCGTGGTCGTCGGCCTGTTCGCCCCGCTGTTCGTTCAGCTGATGCTGGCCACCCCGGCCGCGTTCGTCGCGACGCTCGGCGGCCTGGCGATGCTCCGGGCACTACAGGGGTCGTTCGTCGCGGCGTTCGGCTCCCGATACACACTCGGCGCCCTCGTGACGTTTCTCGTGACCGTCTCGAACGTGCAGTTCCTCAACATCGGCGCGGCCTTCTGGGGACTGATCGCCGGACTGCTCGTGTCCCGGGTGATGGAACCGGGTGATTTCCGGAAGGGATGATCGGTCACCGTCCCCGCCGCCACCACCGCCTGACCGCCGGGGGCGGGTCCGGTACCGGCTCCGGTTGCGAATTCGGGGGCGCTGTCTGCTGCGGCTTCCGCACGACTGCTTCTGCTGCCGCCAGGTCGCGACGACCTCGTCCGCGTCGACCGGGCTCACCGGGATCCTCGGACCGGACGGCGCCCGCAACCACTCGACGATCTGCAGGTTGAGCTGCGCCACCACGTCCCGCACTGCCTGCTCGGACGGGATTCCACGGATCGTGTCGGGCAGTCGCTCGATCTCCTTGCGCAACTGCAGCGGCGTGGGGAGCAACGAGTCGGTGGGCAGATTCTCGCGCCGCAGGTAGTTCTTCACCCACCACAGTTCGTCGTCGACGTCGCCCACCGGAATCGGCTTGCCCGCGCCGGGGAGATCGTCGAAGTCGCCGCGCTCCTGAGCGAGCCGGATCTGCTTGTCGATCCAGCTCTCGAAGCTCACCCCGGGAGGTTTGCGCTCGGTCACGCACGCCATTCTTCCAAAACCTGCTTCAGCCTGCCGGGGGCTCGGCTCCCGTGTAGAACGCGGTGGTCCGATCGCCTGCCGCGGTCGCCGCGGCTTCCGGAGTCCCGAACGCGATGCTCGCGTCCCGCCACCGCTCGCTGCTCGCGGTGATGAACGCCTTGCCCTCGTCGCTCGCCGACCAGGCCTCGCTCTCCTTCGGGTCCATCGACTTCCCCGTCCCCAGATACAGGAACAGCCCCAGAACCCCGAGTTCCCATCCGACGCCGGTCGCGCCGGGCCCGTATTCGTCCCAGAACTTGTCGTCGACGTGCGCCGTGTGCCGAAGCTCGAAGCGGGCACCCCCGGCCGGATCCGCGGTGACGGACACGTCGATCCAGCTGACGTCGCCGCCGTACTCCCAGGTCGCGGTGAATCCGTTGGGCGGATCACACGTGAGGATCTCGCCGCCGGCGTTGCCTTCCAGCTGGTAGCGACCGTGCAGCCGCAGGTCGCCCGTCACCGGCATGAACCACCGCGGGATCCGCTCGGCGGTGGTGCAGGCCTCCCACATTTCCTCCACCGTGGCGTCGTAGGTGCGGCCGATCGTCACGATGCGGGCCTCGCCCGCCTCGAGCGTCCGGCTGCCCACCGACCGGCGTACCGCGTTGATCTGTTCCGTCACTTCGATCATCGATCGCTCCCTTGCTTCGGGTCTGTGCCGTCCTCGCCGGACAGTCGTTGTTCGCGCCGCCCCCGCGCGATCTCCGTGGCCAGTGCGTCGAGCCGCGGCGTCCAGAACCGCCGGAACTGGCCGAGCCACGCGTCGATGTCGCGGAGCGGTTCGGTCTCCACCACGTACAGCCTTCGCGGACCGTCGCTCCGGACGGTGGCGAAACCGTTCTCCCGCAGAACCTTCAGGTGCTGCGACACAGCCGGTTGCGAGATTCCGAACTCGGCACGGATGACGTCACTGACCGCACCGGACGTCTTCTCGTCGTCCGCGATCAGCTCGAGGATCCGGCGTCGGACCGGATCGCCGAGTACGTCGAAGGCGTGCATGTCGATCATATTTCAGCCTTCGCTTATATAAGTCAAGACGCAAATGATTGCCGGGCACTTGCCAAGGCGCCTCACTCCTTTTACTGTGACACAACGTCTCAGTTAAATGGACTGACGGCGCAGGTTCCGTATCCGCCCCAGGGAAGCGACCATGACCGCGACAACCCCCGAGCACGCCGCAGCACCCGCGAGCAGCGAAGACGAGCGGCACGTGCGCGTCGTCGTGGTAGGCGCCGGCCTGTCGGGGATCGCCGCCGCGGTCAAGCTCGAACGCGTGGGCATCACGGACTTCGTCGTCCTGGAGAAGTCCGATCGCGTCGGCGGCGTGTGGCGCGAGAACACGTACCCCGGGTGCGGTGTCGACATTCCGGCACCGGTGTACTCGTTCTCGTTCAACCCCAACCCGCGATGGCGCAGCAACTTCGCACTCCAGCCGGAACTGCTGTCCTACATCGAGGACACCGTCGCCGAGTTCGACGTGCAGTCCAGGATCTCGATGCAGACCGAACTCCACGAGGCCGTGTGGTCCGACGAGCGCCGACGCTGGATCCTCGACACCAGCCGGGGCACGATCGTCGCCCAGCACGTGATCTTCGCGGCGGGCCCGATCACCGAACCCAGCACTCCCGCGGTGCCCGGCATCGACGGCTTCGGCGGCGACATCTTCCACTCGGCCCGCTGGAACCACGACGTCGATCTCACGGGAAAACGTGTCGCGGTCGTCGGCACGGGCGCGTCCGCCGTGCAGTTCATCCCCGAGATCCAGCCGGACGTCGAGGCGCTGCACGTGTTCCAGCGCACCCCGGCCTGGGTGGTGCCACGCCTGGACTTCCCGTTCCCCCGGCTCGCGCAGTCGGTGTTCTCCCGCGTCCCCGCGGCGCAGCGCGCGTTGCGACAGATCCTCGACGTCGTCCTGCGGACGCTCTCCTGTGCGATGCGCCGCGAACGCACCGCCCGGCTCCTCAACCCCCTCGGCACCCGCTGGCTCGCCCGGCAGGTGCCGGACCCGGCGCTCCGTGCGGCACTGACCCCGAACTTCACACTCGGATGCAAGCGACTACTGCTGTCCAACACATATCTCCCGGCCCTGACGAAGAGCAACGTCGAGTTGATCCCGCACGCCCTCACCGAGGTCGACGGACGCGTCGTCGTGGGAGCCGACGGCACCCGGCGCGAGGTCGACGTCATCATCTTCGGCACCGGTTTCGACGTGAGCCATCCGCCGATCGCGAGCCGGATCCGCGGACGCGACGGGGCACTGCTGTCCGAAAAATGGTCGAAGAGCCCCGAGGCCTATCTGGCCACCACGACACCCGGCGCACCGAACGCGTACATCATGCTCGGACCGAACATCCTGGTGTACAACTCGTTCCTCGGCCTGGCCGAAACCCAGCTCGACTACGTGATCGACGGAATCACCAAGGCGGAGCGGCAGGGCATCGAAGTGCTCGAGGTCCGCGACCAGCCGTTCCGCCGGTTCAACGACGCGGTGCAGAAGGGCCTGGAGCCGACCGTGTTCAACAACGGCGGGTGCAGCAGCTACTACCTCGACGCCGACGGCAGGAACTTCGCCGCGTGGCCATGGTCCACCGGGTCCCTGCGCCGCCGCCTCGCCCGTTTCGACCTCGAGAACTACGCCGTCCGGCCGTACCGGACACAGCCGTCCCCCTCACCTCACCCGTCAGGAAAGTCACGATGATCGAGATCCATCACACTGCTGTCGCCGGCGCACCCGTCGCGGGCGCGTTCGACTACGTCGACGACTATCGCCACGTCCCGTCCTGGATGTTCGGGATCACGAAGTTCGACCCGATCGGCGAACAGGATCGCGGGCTCGGAGCCGTCTACGACGCCGCGATGAAGATCGGCCCCAAGACCCTCGGTTCGGTCGTGAAGGTCACCGGATGGGAACGCAATTCGCTGATCGAGCTCGAATCGATCGACGGCCTGTACACGCACTCGCGGTGGCAGTTCGAGGCCGTCGGCGAGACCGAGACCCGCCTGATGGTCGATTTCCGCTACGACCTGCCCGGCGGGCTCGCGGGCAAGGCGCTCGGCAGGATCATCGAGCCCTTCGTCGCCCAGGCGATCCGCCACACCGACGCCACGCTGCGGCGTCAGGTGGAGGAAGTCGCGCGCCGGTCGGCCTGACTCACTGCGCGCTCGCCGTTCACCCTCGCGTGACAGGTGGAACAGCCGGCGCCGGTGTACATAGTTAGTTAGCCTATGTAATATGTTTTGCATGGACGACGACACGCGGCTGCAGAGCCTGCTCGTCGACCTGGTCACGAATTCTCACCGATTCACCAGGCTCGCGAGCTCCTTCGGATCCGAGGACCATCCCCGGCCGTGGGTACGTGCCCTCGCCCTGCTCGATGACCACGGCGTACTCCGCATCAGCGAATTCGCCCGCATCGACCGCTGCTCGCAACCGTCCGCGACCGCCCTGCTCCAAAAGCTCGCTGATCGCGGATACGTGGCCCGCCGGCCCGATCCGGACGACGCCCGCGCAGTCCGGGTGTCCATCACCGATCCCGGACGCGACTGGCTGACCGTGGCCCGGGGCGAGATCGCGGGCGCCCTCGCCCCGCACTTCGCGGACCTCGAACCCGAGCAGCTCGAACGACTGACGCAGGGCCTGGCGGAACTGCGTTCGATCGTCAAGTCGTCGGCCCTCGCCTGACGACCCATCCACCCCGAAACACATCGAAGGAGGTGGCCGTGAGCACCACGACCGCAACCGTCACGAACAGCAGCGAGGCACCACCGAGCCTCCTCCACCAGCCGAAGTCGGTGTGGGCCGTAGCCTTCGCCAGCGTCATCGCGTTCATGGGCATCGGGCTCGTCGACCCCATCCTCAAGCCGATCGGCGAACAGCTGGACGCGACCCCCTCCCAGGTGTCGCTGCTGTTCACCAGTTACATGCTGGTCACCGGTGTCGCGATGCTCATCACCGGTGTTGTGTCGAGCCGGATCGGCGCCAAGAAGACACTTCTGACCGGTCTCGCCGTCATCGTCGTGTTCGCGGCGCTGGCCGGAAGCTCCGGCACCATCGCCCAGATCGTCGGCTTCCGCGCCGGCTGGGGACTGGGCAACGCCCTGTTCATCGCGACCGCACTCGCCGCCATCGTCGGCGCGGCCAGCGGCGGCGTCGCGCGGGCCATCATCCTCTACGAGGCCGCGCTGGGCATCGGCATCGCCGTCGGCCCGCTGGTCGGCGGTGTCCTCGGCAACATCAGCTGGCGCGCACCGTTCTTCGGCGTCGCAGCCCTCATGGCCGTCGCGTTCATCCTGATCATCGTGATGCTGCCGTCCGCCCCCAAACCGGAGCATCGCACGTCGATCGCCGCGCCGTTCCTCGCCCTGCGCCACCGCGGCCTGCTCACCGTCGCGATCACCGCGTTGCTCTACAACTACGGCTTCTTCACCCTGCTCGCGTACACGCCGTTCCCGCTGGACATGGGCACGTACTCGATCGGATTCATCTTCTTCGGATGGGGTCTCGCACTGGCCGTCGCGTCGGTGTTCCTCGCCCCTCGCCTGCAGCGGCGCTTCGGCACGCTGCCGATGATGATGGTGGCCCTCGCGTTGTTCGCCCTCGACCTCGCCATGATGGCGGCGTTCACCGACAACAAGACCGTGCTCATCGTCGGCGTCGTCCTCGCCGGGCTGTTCCTCGGTGTCAACAACACCCTCATCACCGAGACCGTGATGATCTCCGCCCCCGTCGAGCGGTCGACGGCGTCCGCGGCCTACAGCTTCGTCCGCTTCGTCGGCGGGGCCGCGGCACCGTGGGTCGCGGGCAAGCTCGGTGAGAGCAACATTCACCTGCCGTTCTGGGTCGGCGCGGTGTGCACCGCCGCCGCGATCCTCGTCCTCGCGACCGGCCGCAAGGTCCTCGCCCACGTCGACGAGCACGATCCCGAACCGCACAGCGTCGACGAGGCACTGGCCGTCACGGCCGGCGACGCCGACTGACTCCCTGACGTGAGTGGCAAAGCGTGCGCGAGCACACTTTGCCACTCACCTGTCAGAGGTTCAGGTCGGGAAGACCGAGAAGCGAACGGTACTCGAGACCCTCGGCCGCGATCACGTCGCCCGCGCCGGTCGCCCGGTCGACGACGGTCGCGACACCCACGACGATCGCCCCCACGTCGCGCAGTGCCTTCACCGCGGTGAGCGGCGAGTTGCCCGTAGTGGTGGTGTCCTCGACCACGAGGACACGCTTGCCGACGACGTCCGGTCCCTCGATCTGCCGCTGCATTCCGTGCGCCTTCGCGGCCTTGCGCACCACGAACGAGTCGATCGGCCTGCCCGGTGCGTGCATCACGGCCATCGCCACCGGGTCGGCGCCCATCGTCAGCCCTCCGACGGCGTCGAAATCCCAGTCCGCCACCAGTTCACGCAGCAACTTCCCGATCAGCGGGCCCGCCTCGTGATGCAGCGTGGCGCGGCGAAGGTCCACGTAGTAGTCGGCTTCCTTGCCCGAAGACAACGTCACCTTGCCGTGCACAACAGCCAGCTCGCGCACCAACGCGGCCAGATCCTCGCGATCACTCATGCCCGAAACCCTACCCACCTCTACGTGCGGGCACGCCCCCGGCCGAACACGTTGGTCAGCCGCCGGACCAGACTCTTCGGGACGAGACGCCCGGCGGTCGTCAGCACCTTGTACTGGAGGCCGGGGACGCTCACGACCTTGCCTGCCTCGAGATCGGACAGCGACGCCGCGACGACCTGGTCGACGCTCAGCCACATCGCATTCGGAATCGAACTCATCTCGATGCCCGCGCGCTCGTGGAACTCGGTGCGGATGAATCCCGGGCACAGCGCCTGGATCCGCACACCCGTGCCGCCCAGCCCGTTCGCCAATCCCTCGGAGAACGAGATCACGTACGCCTTGCTCGCCGAATAGGTCGACCCCCGCCCGGACAGCAGTCCCGCGACGCTCGCCACGTTGATGACGGTGCCGTTCGCCGACGCGATCATGCCGGGCAACGCCGCACGGGTCAGCTGCATGACGGCGGTCACGTTCACGTCCAGTTGGGACTGCAACAGCTCCGGCGTCGCGGTCCAGAATTCGCCCGACGTGCCGAATCCGGCGTTGTTGACCAGTACCTCGACACCCTTCCCGAGGCGTTGCGCCACCTCCTCGCGCCCGGACGCCGTCGCCAGATCGGCCTGCAGGATCTCGGACTCGGTGTCGAACAGCGCCTTCATCTCGTCGGCGAGGGCGTGCAGGCGGGTGTCGTCACGCGCGACGAGCACGAGGTCGTAACCGAGGGACGCGAACTTCCTCGCGAAACCGGCACCGAGCCCCGACGTCGGGCCGGTGACGAGGGCAACGGGTCGGGCTGAGCTGGGGGGCGTCGACATACCGGTGACGGTAGCAAGGCGCTGCGCGCCTGTGCGCGGTTAACGAGTCCAGGGACTCGTCAGGCACTCACGAGCGCGGAGCGCCCGGCGGCGGCGCGGGACGGTCCTGCGGTGCGGGACGTGGCGGTGTGGCCGAGCGCGTTTCCGGGGTCGGCCGTCCCTGGGATGCGGGACGCGCCTGTGGTGCGGGACGACCCTGCTGCGTAGGACGTCCCTGCGACGCGGGGCGCCCCTGCGGTGCCGGACGTCCCTGCGGTGCGGGGCGTTTCTCCGGTGCGGGGCGTTTCTCCGGTGCGGGGCGCGATTCGACGGGGGCGCCGTCACGCAGTCGCGGCCTGCTCGGGTCGTGATGGCCACGGTCGAGTCCGCTCGGCTCGGTGACCGGGGGCAGGACGTGCAGGATGCCGGACAGCCGGGCGACGGCCTCGATGGCCGAATCCCACTCCCGGCCGCTGCTGCCGATGGGCAGCAAACCGAGGGTCCACTCGCCCTCGCTCCACAGCATGTTCACGTGCGGCGGCACCGACTCGGTGAACGCCACCATCCGCTGATCGCAGACCCTGCGCGCGATCTCGAGGTCGGTGGCGAACACGACGCGCGGTCCGATGGCGCCGAGGAGGTCGAGGTCCGAGTCCTTCGGTGGCGGGGTCGACTTGAGGCGGAGGTCGATGTCGACGTCCGAACCCACCCGGCGGCGCACCGCGACAATGGTCGCGGTCTCCTCGAGGTCGAACAGGATGAACGACTCGCCGCGGCGTTCGCCCTTCACCACGTCGATGGCGCTGAGGTACTCCTGCTTGGCCAGCGCGGCCCGATGGAACTGGGCGGGCAGCCGCTCTTCGACGTTGTCGTACGTGTAGCCCTGGGCCTTGGCCCAGATCTGCCGCACACGACCCGTCTGATCACGACGCGAGCGATCGAAATAGAGCAACGCGCACGCGCCTGCGAGTGCGATCAACGCCAGTAAGAACCACATTCCGGTCATCGATGATCAGCCTAGCGAGTCGAGGGCGTAACGAGGGTAGGCGGTGCCGGGACACCCCGTGTCGGTTTTGCCCGAACCGGCCCGACGGCCGTGTCCGCCGGCACGGGTGGGCTCAGTTGCCACCGAGCTTGGGCAGCTCGGTGCTGATGATCGTCTCGGCCATCATCGTGCCGTTCTCGACCTTCGTCCCCTGCACCATGACGGTGAATCCGGGCTTCAGGTCGGCGACCGTGGTGCCGTCGAGTGCGATCACGTTGGTCTGCGCGTTGGTCTGGACCGTCAGCTTCGAACCACCGAGGGCGTCGAGGGTGAGCGTGGAACCGTCGTTGGTGCTGATCGTTCCGAACGCGGCGCCCGCAGCCCCGATGGCCTCGCCGATTCCGCCGGGAAGTTGATCGAGCGGCGACTCGGTCGTGCTCGACGGTGGCGGCGTGGTCGCCTTCGGCGGCGCGGTGGTGGCCGGCGGGCGGGACGTCGTGGGACCCGCCGCGGTGGTGCTCGACGAGTTGTTCGGCGCCGTCGTGAACAGGGCGACGCCGAAGCCGATGACCGCGATCAGCAGCAGCGCGGCAGCGGCGGCCGCGATCCACGTGCCGATCCGGCGCGGCTTCTTCTCCTCGGCGGCCTCCGCGACCGGCGCCTGGTGCTGCGATCCCGGGTACTGGCCCGGCGGGTACTGCGATCCTGGGTACTGGGCGTTCGGATACTGCCCCGTCGGATACCCGCCCTGGTACTGCTGAGCCTCGTACGGCGGATACGCCTGCGTGGCGTTCGGCGGCGGAGCCTGCTGGTCGAACCGCGGGTCGTAGGTCGGGTACGCCTGCGTCGGATTGGGCTGGTTCTGCCCGTACGCCGCGGTCGGGTCGGACGTGTAGAACTGCTCGGTCGGTCCGGCGGCGGACCCCAGGTACTGGGTGCGGTGGTCCTGGTCCGACGAGCCGAGGTGCTCGGTCGGCTGGTCCTGCCGCGACCACGCCTGCGTCGGGTCCTCGTCACGAGCCCGCGACGCGGAATCGTCATGCGCCCGCGACGCCGAATCGTCGGTCGTCCACGACTCCGAATCGTCGGTCGTCCACGACTCCGTGCCGTCGTACGCGCGCTCCTGCGGGGTGCGCGGATCGTCGGGGTTCGTCATGATCGGCCCCTCCCTCGGGTTCGTGTGGCCGGTGTCCAGCGGTTACGGACGATCCAGGGTAACGGCGAAACTTAAGACTCCCCTGTGAAAACACAGGTGAGTGGCACGGCGTGCGGGAGCACACCGTGCCACTCACCTGGGGGTCAACCGAGGACGAGCGCGTCCCCGGTCTCGGACACCTTCACGGGGACGGTGTCACCGTCCTTGACGTCGCCGGCCAGCAGCAGCTTCGCGAGCTGGTCGCCGATCGCCTGCTGGATCAGCCTGCGCAGCGGCCTGGCCCCGTACATGGGGTCGTAGCCGCGGACGGCCAGCCAGAAGCGGGCCGAGTCGGATACGTCCAGCGTCAGCCGCCGCGCCGCGAGCCGGCGGGACAGCTGGTCGAGCTGGATGTCGACGATCGACTCGAGCTGCTCCTCGGTGAGCGGTTCGAAGATCACGACGTCGTCGAGCCGGTTGATGAACTCCGGCTTGAACGCGTGCCGCACCGCATCCATCACCTGCTCCCGCGATCCGCCCGCACCGAGGTTGGACGTGAGGATCAGGATGGTGTTGCGGAAGTCGACCGTGCGCCCCTGACCGTCCGTCAGCCTGCCTTCGTCGAGGACGGCGAGCAGGATGTCGAAGACGTCGGGGTGCGCCTTCTCCACCTCGTCGAACAGCACCACCGTGTACGGGCGCCGTCGCACGGCCTCGGTGAGCTGGCCGCCCGCCTCGTACCCGACGTAGCCGGGCGGCGCGCCGACGAGCCGGGCCACCGAATGCTTCTCGCTGTACTCGGACATGTCGATGCGGACCATGGCGCGTTCGTCGTCGAACAGGAAGTCCGCGAGGGACTTCGCGAGCTCCGTCTTACCGACACCGGTCGGTCCGAGGAACAGGAACGATCCGGTGGGCCGGTTGGGGTCGGCGACTCCGGCGCGGGCGCGGCGGACGGCGTCCGACACGGCGACGACGGCCTCTTCCTGTCCGACGACCCGCTTGCCCAGTTCGGATTCCATCCGCAGCAGCTTGGCGGTCTCGCCCTCCATCATGCGGCCGGCGGGGATGCCGGTCCATGCTGCGACCACGTCGGCGACGTCGTCGGGCCCCACTTCCTCCTTGAGCATGACGTCGCCGTCGGCGGCGGCACCGGACTCGCGGGCGGCCTGCTCGAGTTCCTTCTCGAGCTGCGGGATCCGCCCGTAGCGCAGTTCCGCGGCCCGGCCGAGGTCGCCGTCGCGTTCGGCGCGTTCCTCCTCACCTCGCAGCGTCTCGAGCTGCACCTTGACTCCGCGGACGGAGTCGATGGCCTGCTTCTCGTTCTGCCAGCGGGTGGTCAGCTGATTGAGCTTCTCCCGTTCGTCGGCCAGTTCCTGACGCAGCTTCTCCAGCCGGTCCTTGGACGCCGCGTCGGATTCCTTCTGCAGCGCCATCTCCTCGATCTCGAGGCGGCGGACGATGCGTTCGACGGTGTCGATCTCCTCGGGTCGCGAGTCGATCTCCATCCGCAGCCGGGACGCGGCCTCGTCCACGAGGTCGATCGCCTTGTCCGGCAGGAACCGGGACGTGATGTAGCGGTCGCTGAGCGTGGCGGCGGCGACGAGCGCGGAGTCGGTGATGCGCACCCCGTGGTGCACCTCGTACCGCTCCTTGAGCCCGCGCAGGATGCCGACGGTGTCCTCGACGGACGGTTCGCCGACGAGCACCTGCTGGAAGCGGCGTTCGAGGGCGGCGTCCTTCTCGATGTACTTGCGGTACTCCTCGAGGGTGGTCGCGCCGACGAGCCGCAGCTCACCGCGGGCGAGCATCGGCTTGATCATGTTGCCGGCGTCCATCGCCGACTCACCGGTGGCACCCGCACCGACGATGGTGTGGAGTTCGTCGATGAACGTGATGACCTGACCGGCCGAGTTCTTGATGTCGTCGAGGACGGCCTTGAGCCGCTCCTCGAATTCGCCGCGATACTTGGCTCCGGCGACCATCGATCCGAGGTCGAGGGAGATCACCGACTTGCCGCGCAGCGATTCGGGGACGTCGCCCTGCACGATGCGCTGCGCCAGCCCCTCGACGATGGCGGTCTTGCCGACGCCGGGCTCACCGATCAGCACCGGGTTGTTCTTGGTGCGGCGGCTGAGGACCTGCACGACACGGCGGATCTCGTTGTCGCGGCCGATCACCGGGTCCAGCTTGCCGTTGCGGGCGAGGGCCGTGAGGTCGGTGGAGTACTTCTCGAGCGCCTGGTAAGTCCCTTCGGGATCCGGGCTGGTGACACGAGCACTGCCGCGGACGGTGGTGAACGCGTCGCGCAGCGCCTCGGGGGTGGCGCCGTGCCTGCCGAGCAGCCCGGCCACGTCCGACTCACCCGATGCGAGTCCGACCATCAGGTGTTCCGTCGACACGTACTCGTCGTCGAGTTCGGTGGCGAGGTGCTGTGCTGCAGTGAGTGCGGCGAGGGCCTCGCGACCGAGCTGCGGTGTGGTGGTGGCACCCGTCGTCTTGGGCAGCCGGTCGACGAGATTCTGCGCTTCGCGGTGGACCGCGGCGGGGTCGACGCCGACCGCCTTGAGCAGCGGGGCGGCGATGCCGTCGGTCTGGTCGAGCAGGGCCACGAGCAGATGCGCGGGCCTGATGTCGGGATTACCGGCCGACGACGCCGACTGGAGCGCAGCGGTCAACGCGGCCTGGGTCTTGGTGGTCGGATTGAACGAGTCCACTGGTCACCTCTTCTGGCGTTGTAGAGCGGTTCGCCGCCGGGGCCGGGTGGCACGTGGCGACGCTGTCATCTTCTTAACGCACGAAGAGTTGAGTCTGTTCCGCTCAACTTTGAATTTTTTCTGACTACCCCATCATCTCGCCCCGCGACGCTCTGCGGGGCGGGAAATCACGCCCCGATCGCGGCACCCATCATCGGCCAGGACGTGGTGAGGTCGTCACGCCAATACCCCCACGAGTGGGTGCCCACCGGCCGGAGGTCGACGGTGGCGGGAATGTCGAGGGCCCGGAGTTTCTCCGCGAGCCGCATCGTGCAGTCGTTGGTCACGGCCTCGATGACACCGCCGACCACCACCTGCGTCGCGAGGGCGCGGCGGTCGCCGCCGACGGTCCGGGCGTCGAGGGTGTCGTACGGTCCCGGCAGTCCGCTGCCGTTGGAGATGTAGAGGGTGGTCCCCCGGAGTTTCTCGGCGTTGACGTACGGATCGTTCGCGGCCCACAGCGGATCGTCGGCCGCACCCCACATGTTCTCCGGGTTGCCGCCGAAGTCCGCGACCGTGATCTCGACGAATCGGCGGGCCACCGGGTCGCTCGTCATCGCGCACCCGCTGTAGGCGCCGACGCTCTGATACAGCCCGGGCTTGGAGATCGCGAGGTTGAGCACGCTGGTGGCCGACATGGACAGCCCGGCGATCGCGTTCCTGCCGGTCGTGTCGAGCGCAGAGTCGACGATGGGCGGCAGTTCCTTCGTCAGGAACGTCTGCCACTTGTTCCGCCCGAGTTCGGGATCGTCGCGCTGCCAGTCGGCGTAGTAACTGGACTGGCCACCGAACGGGATGACCACGTTGACGTCCTTGTCGGAGAAGAACTTCTCGACGTCCGCCTTCTGCTCCCAGCCGAACTGTTCCGAGTTCCCCTCGACGCCGCCGAGCATGTACACGGTGGGACGCTTCCCGGACGCGGCCCGGATGACCCGGACGATGACGTCCTTGTCCATGGCCGTCGAGTGGACGGTGAAGTTCATCTGCGATTCGCCGACCGGGGTGACCTCGACCAACCGCGAACCGTCGGGCGCCTCGTCGGCCGTGATCGACTCGACCGTCGCCCGGGGTTCCGCGGAGGCGATCGTTCCGATGCTCGACGCCATCAGGGCGCCGACCGCCAGCACGACGGTGCCCACGCGTCGAACCGAGCCGGCGCTGCGTACCCCCGCGCGAAACCGACCCCGATTCCGCGCAACACCAACTCGCATGGAGCCCCCCTCGGTAACCCGGTCCGATTATCGATGCACATCGTGCCCTGCCGGTGGTCACGGCTCAATAGCGACCCGCCGAAATGCCGGGTTCGGAGGCCGAACCGGCCGGCGCCGTAACCCGGGGTACTGCGCGGAGGACGGCTAGAATGCGGGTGTTCGAAATCAGCAGGCACGGAGGCAGGGGACGGCTTGACACGAGATTGCCTCGACCCACTCGTGATTTCGCGTCTGCGCGCCAGCTTTTCGTCGATCGTGTCCACCGAACACGGCCACAATCGGCTCACCACCACGTTCTACGCCACCCTGTTCGCCGAACACCCCGAATTCCGCGCGCTCTTCCCGGCGGCGATGGACCAGCAGAGTCATCGCCTGTTCCAGGCGCTGCAGTACGTCATCGACAACCTCGAGGACGCAGACCGGATCCTCGGTTTCCTGGCCCAGCTCGGCCGTGACCACCGCAAGTACGGCGTCGAGGGCAGGCACTACTTCGCGTCGGGCCATGCGCTGCTGGTCGCCGTGCAGAGCTCCTTCACCCAGGCCATCTGGACGCCGTCGCTGACCGCGGCGTGGACGGACCTGCTCGACCTCCTCCTGAACACGATGGCCGACGCCGCGGACAACGACGACCTGCCCGCCGCCTGGGGCGCCACCGTCGTCGATCACGAACGCCGCCTCGACGACCTCGCGATCGTCCGGCTCGAGACCGACTCCCCCATCCCCTACGGCGCGGGCCAGTACCTCAGCGTCCAGATCCCGCAGCGCCCCCGGATGTGGCGGTACCTGTCGGCGGCCATCCCCGCCAACCCGTACGGACAGCTCGAATTCCACGTGCGACGGGTGTCGGGCGGGTGGGTGAGTCCGGCCATCGTGAACGAGACGCAGGTCGGCGACCGCTGGCTGCTCAGCTCGCCGCTCGGCGGGCTGGAGGTGGACCGCGACAGCGGGCAGGACGTCCTGATGATCGGTTCGGGGACGGGCATCGCGCCGCTGCGCGCCCAGGTGATGGAAATGGCGATGCGGTCGAACAACCCGCGCGTCCACATGTTCGTGGGCGGCAAGTACCCGTGCGACCTGTACGACATCGAGACCCTGTGGCACCTGTCGCTGAGCAATCCGTGGCTGACCGTGGTCCCCGTCTCCGAGGAGGACGAAGACCCGTGGTGGCACACGAGTCCCGCCCCCGAGGCGCCGCCGGGGTTGCATCAGCGACTCCAGGGCCAGCTGGGCCGGGTGGTCGCGCGGTTCGGGTCGTGGGCGGACCGGCAGATCCAGATCTCCGGTTCACCGGCAATGATCAAGACCACCGTGTACGCCCTGCAGGGCGGCGGCACCCCGCCCGAGCTGATACGCCACGACCCCCTGATCTAGTCGCGCAGCCAGCCCCTGCCCATCCGCCATCCGGTTCGACCGTCGGGAGAGCATCACGCCATGCAAGCCACGCAGACCACCTGGACCAGCACCGTCGTCGAACATCACCGACTGCGGCACGACCTCGCCGTCGTCCGCCTCGTCGGGGACTACGTCCCGTTCGAGCCGGGGCAGTACGTGGACGTGAGCGTGCCCCAGAATCCGCGGCTGCTGCGCAGGCTCTCCCCCGCCCTGCCGCCGTCGCTGGACGGCAAACTCGAATTCCACGTCCGCACGGTGCCGGGCGGCTGGGTCAGCGGCGACATCGTCACGGGGACCTCGCCGGGCGACCAGTGGCAGATCCTCGAACCGCGCGGCACGATGACCGTCGACGAGGACGGACCGGACGTCATCATGATCGCCGGCGGCACCGGCCTCGCCCCGTTCCGGTCGATCCTGCTGGACCTGTCGCGCAGGCCGAATCCACCGCGGGTGTTCCTGTTCACGGGCGATCGGACACCGCGCGATCTCTACGCGTCCGACATGCTGTACCTGCTGCTGCAGAATCTGCCGTGGCTCACCGTCATTCCGGTGGTGGAGAACGTCGCCAATCCGGACTGGACCGACGAATGGTACGAGCGCACCAGAGTGGACGTGGGGTTCACCGAGGACGACCTCATCGAGGGCTCGCTGCCCGACGTCGTCACGTCCTACGGCGCGTTCACCGAGCACCAGGTGCTGGTGTGCGGTTCGGCGGCGATGGTCCGCGCCACCCTCGACCGGCTCCGCGACACCGGGACCCCCACCGAGAACATTCAGTTCGACCCGTACTGACCGGGCCGATCAGTAGGACGGATCGTGCCGGATGTTCTCCGGCGGCGTGCCTGCCGCGTGCAGCCGGAACTTGGTGGTGTTGATCATGGCCTCGGAGCCGACGAGCTGGATGTCGCGCTCGGCCCACGTCCCGAAGTCGGCGACGACCTGCCCGACCTTGCCGGTCAGCCTGCGGTGCATGCCGGGCATCCCGGCACTGCCGGGGCCCGTGTACCACCACGGGTCCTCGTCCTCCTCGGTGACCGGGACCACGGTCAGCCACGGATTCTGTTCCGCGAGCGCCCACAGGGTTCCCAGGTCGTAGAGGTCGCAGGGGTACCGGCCCGCGAAGAAGAGGTGGACGCGCCGGTCCTGGCCGCGCTGCGACATCTGGAGGATCTGTGCGCGCAGCGGGGCGATGCCGGTCCCCGATCCGATCATGAGAATGTCGCGACCGTTGTCGTAGCGGATTCCGAGGTCGCCGAGTGGGGAGCCGACCACCCACCGCTCGCCCACGAGTGTCTGGGTGACGATGGCGGGGCTCACCCAGCCGCCCGACACGCGGCGGACGTGGAACTCGATGATGCCCTGGTCGTTGGCGGGGTTCGCCGGCGACAGGTACCGCCACATCCGGGGCCGGGACGGCACCTGCACGCTCACGAACTGGCCTGCGGTGTACGTCATCGGCTCGTCGAGTTGCAGTCGGATGATCGAGACGTCCTTGCGGACCTGCAGGTGCTCGATCACGGTCGCACCCCAGGCCGGCGGGCCGCTCTCGGCGTTGGCCGCGTCCATCATGGTGGCGGCGACCACCGCGAGGACGTCGCGCCACGCCTGCTCGAGTTCGTCGGTCCACGGCTCGGTGGACGGGAACTGCTCGACGGCGGCGATCAGGGAGTTGCCGACGGCTACGTAGTGCGCGTCCTCGATCCCGTACTTGCGGTGGTCCCGGCCGAGTTGGGCGAGGTAGGCGAGAATCTGCCCGGACTCCTCCTCGAGCCGCTCGATCACGTACTGGACAGCGGAAATCAGCCGGTCACGTTGCTCGTCCATGGCCGCAGGAAAGAAGTCGCGGGCTTCGGGATACCGGGCGAACAGCAGGGCATAGAAGGACCGCGACAGAGTCTGAGGCCCGTCCGGCACTGCCGCGATAGCCTTGAAACTCGACCGGACCAGCGATATTGCCTGTGAATCCACCGCGCATCCTCGTCACCGACCGAACGCGGCCCCGCCGCGAAGTACTTGGGCAGACTATAGGCGTGGGCGCCACGCCGCAGACCAGGTCCCTTGTTTCTCGCCCCGGCCGTGCTATCCGACCGCTCGGTCTGCACTTTCCCAGTACCGGGAGCGCAGCGCCTTCTTGTCCAGTTTGCCCAGCGGGGTCAGGGGCAGGGTGTCGACGAAATCGATCGACTTGGGGGCGTGCACCGACCCCTTCGCGGCCCGGACCCGTTCGACGAGTTCGGCGGCCTCGACCGTCTGTCCCGCCCGCAGCACCACGCACGCCTTGACGGCCTCGCCCCACTTCTCGTCCGGGACGCCGACCACCGCGACCGAGCCGACGGCGGGGTGCGCCGAGATGACGTCCTCGATCTCGCGGGGGAACACGTTGAATCCGCCGGTGACGATCATGTCCTTCTTGCGGTCGACGATCGTCATGAAACCGTCCTTGTCCTTGCGCGCGACGTCGCCCGTGTGCAGCCATCCGCCGCGGAACGCCTCGGCGGTCTCGGCGGGTTTGTTCCAGTACCCCTTCATGACGAGGGGGCCGCGGACGCAGATCTCGCCGAGTTCGCCCTGCTGGACCTCGTTCAGGTCGTCGTCGAGCAGTGCCACGTTCAGCCAGGGCACGGGACGTCCGCACGTCGCGAGGCGGCTGGGATCGTCCGGCAGATGCTCCTCCTTCCGCAGCACCGCGATGGTCATTCCGCATTCGGTCTGCCCGTAGAACTGGAAGAAGATCTGACCGAACTTCTCGATGCCCTCCTTCAGCCGGGCCGGCGACATCGCCGACGCGCCGTAGAACAGCGTCTGCAGGCTCGACACGTCCCGCTTCGGCAGGTCGGGATGATCCATCAGCAGGTAGATCATGGTGGGGACGAGCATCGTCGCGGAGATCTTGTGCTTCTCGATCGCCTCGAGCACGGCGCCGGGCTCGAACGCGGGCAGCACGATCAGCGCGCCGCCGCGCAGCAGGGTCGGGATGAAGAAGGCAGCGCCGGCGTGCGACAGCGGCGTGCAGATGAGGAAACGCGGTTCGTCGGGCCACTGCCATTCGGCCATCTGGATCTGATTGAGGGTGGCACCGGACTGATAGGAGCCGACGACGCCCTTCGGCTTGCCGGTGGTGCCGCCGGTGTAGACCATGCTGCTGTTGTCGTCGGCGGCCACGTCCGCCGCCCGTAGGCGTTGCGGGGTGAACGTCTCGGCGAGGGCCAGGATGTCGGTGCCCCCCTCGGACGGTCCCAACGACAACACGTTCTCGATCGACGGCGACTGCGCCACCAGTTCGGCGGCGCGCCCCTCGAAGGCGGTGGGATCGAAGATCAGGGTCCGGATCTCGGCGTCGCCGACGATGTAGAGGTGGTCGTCGAGCGAGCCCATCGGGTTCAGTGCGCTGGCGCGGCATCCGGAGATCATGGTGGCGCCCATGCTGATGAGCACTTCGGGCCGGTTCTTGGACAGCATGGCGGTGCTCGTCCCCTTGCCGATCCCGAGCGAAGCCAGTGCCTGCGCAAAGCAACTGATCTGATCGCGCATCTCACCGCCGGTGAGAACGACGTCGCCGAGGTATAGCGCCGGCTTGTCGGAATTGCGGTCCAGTGCAGTGATGAGGAGGTCTGCAGCGAAGGCGGGTCGATGCAGATCTGCGAACTCGTCGGTCATCTGTGATCCTTCTACTCCCGCGAGGCCGGGGTGCGTCGTCCGGCGGTCTGGATTTTCTGTGTTCTGGGTCACCGACACCCTAACCGGAAACCGGCAAAACTGAAACCTGTTCCACTCCCGGCGCGGGTGGCGATCACCGCTCCCGGCCGGGTCACGTCCGATAACGTGAAGTCCATGACTCCGCAGGATCGGGTTGCCGAACGGATCTCGACAGCGGCCCGGAACGCGCACGTCTTCCTCGCGACAGCGGAATCCCTCACCGGCGGGCAGATCTCGTGCCTTCTCGGCGCGGCACCGGCGTCCTCCGACTGGTACCGGGGCAGCGTGGTCGCCTATTCCAGCGAGGTGAAACATCGGGTGCTGAAGGTGCCGGACGGTCCCGTCGTCAGTGAGGCCAGTGCCCGCGCGATGGCGGGGGCGGTCGCGGAACTGCTCGGAGCCGACATCGCCGTCGCGGTGACCGGAGCGGGCGGGCCCGACCCCCAGGACGGGCAACCCCCGGGCACCGTCTGGTTCGGACTCTTCGCCCACGGCCGCATCGACACGGAGATGCACCGCTTCGACGGCGAACCCCAGGACGTCGTGACGGCCACAACAGAACACGCACTGGTCCTGCTCGAGCAGGCTCTGGCCTCGGCGCCGGGCCGGGTGCCTCCACCCCTCGCGTAAATCTCCGGGAGCCGGGTAATCGTCCGCGAGGGCACCGCCACACCCGAGGAGGATTTCCGTGCCGAAGACCACCGAGAGCGGCAAGCCGAAGAAGAGCGAACTCCCCGAGACCCTGAAGAAGTCGCCCGAGAAGGCGCAGCGCACGTTCGCCAAGGTGTACGACTCCGCGATGGACCAGTACGGGGACGAGGAACGAGCGCACCGCGTCGCGTTCGACGCCCTCAAACACAGCTACGAGAAGGTCGGCGACCTCTGGGAAGCCAAGGCCGAGAAGGGCCCCTCCGACGAGCGCGCGGAGAGCGGCGGCCCGAACCCGTCCGGCGAGACCGCCGAGGGCGTCGACGCCAACGCGAGCAAGGAGCACCTGATGCACCTCGCGCAGCGACTCGACATCCACGGCCGATCGACCATGACCAAGGACGAACTCGTCGAGGCCCTCGTCAAGGCCAACCGGAGAGCACGATGAGAGCCGTCACCTGGCAGGGCAGGCGGAAGGTCAGCGTCGACACCGTGCCCGACCCGGTGATCGAACAGAAGACGGACGCGATCGTCGAAATCACCACCACCAACATCTGCGGTTCCGACCTGCACCTGTACGAAGTGCTCGGCGCGTTCATGAGCGAGGGCGACATCCTCGGTCACGAGCCGATGGGCATCGTCCGCGAGGTGGGGTCCGAGGTGACCGACGTGAAGGTCGGTGACCGGGTGGTCATCCCGTTCCAGATATCCTGCGGCAGTTGCCACATGTGCGACCGGAAACTGTTCACCCAGTGCGAGGTCACGTAGATCCGGGACGAGGGCATGGGCGCGGCACTGTTCGGCTACTCGAAGTTGTACGGGAGCGTCCCCGGCGGTCAGGCCCAGTATCTCCGGGTGCCGCATGTGAAAAACACCCACTTGACTTCCTCTCGGCCGTGAACGACCGAGATTCCCCTCGAAACTCGCGTCCCGAGGTTCCTGTTTCACCGACAGTCGCCGCCTCGCACGTTATGTGCGAGGTGGTCTCACACCATCTCCGCAGGCTGCCACCGTCAGTCCGACGGCCAAAATATTTCTCGCCGCATTCACATCCCGATCGTGGACGACGCCGCACCGGCACACCCACTCCCGCACGTCCAGCGGCATCGTCAACGCGACCGCCCCGCACACCGAGCAGGTCTTCGACGACGGACAGAACCGGTCCACCGCCACCACCCGCCGCCCGTACCAGTCGGCCTTGTATTCGAGCATCGACCGGAACTCGGACCACCCCGCATCCGAGATCGCCCGAGACAACGACCGATTCTTGACCATATTCCGCACACTCAGATCCTCGATGGCGATCACTTGATTTTCGCGCACCAGCCGAGTGGAAAGTTTGTGCAGATAATCGCGGCGCCGATCGGCGATCCGGCCATAGATCTTCGCGACCTTCAGTCGGGCCTTGGCCCGGTTCCGGGATCCCTTCTCCTTCTTGGCCAGCATCCGCTGCGCCTTCGCCAGCCGCTCACGATCCGCGCGCTCATAACGCGGGTTGGTGATCTTCTCCCCCGTCGAAAGCGTGTACAGGCTCGTGATCCCGGCATCGAGCCCGACCACCCGATCGGTCGACGGGAGCTCGGTAATCGTGTCCTCGACGAGGATCGAGATGTGGTACTGACCACGAGCATTACGCGACACCGTCACCTGCGACGGCACCGCCCCCTCCGGCAGCGGCCTCGACCACCGAATATCCAGGGGTTCGGACTGCTTGGCCAACCGGATCTGCCCGCCGCCGTAGGTGAAGCAGTTCGAGTAGTAGGTCGCCGAATCCTTGGACTGCCCCTTCTTCTTGAATTGCGGGTAGCGGGCCTGCTTGCGCCAGAACCTCTCGAACGCACCCTGCAATTGCCGCAGCGACTCCTGCAACGGCCCCTTCGACGGCTCCGCCAACCACGCGGTCTCCGCCTCCCGTTTCCATCCGGTGAGCATCGTCGAGGTATCCGCATAGGTCACCCGACGCTGCTCCTGCGCCCAGGCCCGCGACCGCTCGGCCAACGCCCGGTTGTAGACATACCGGGTGCACCCGAATGTTCGAGCTAGCTGTTCCGCCTGCACCGCAGTCGGATAGAAACGGTACTTGAACGCCCGCTTCACCGCCCTCCCCACCATGACCCAGACACTAACCACACAGTCCGACAAACCAGATCGGCTATCCCGGACCTAAAGGACCGGGTTTGCGCCGAAAGTCTCACGGATCAAGGTCCCAGAGGGCCCACCGGATTCGCGGTTCGTGTACCTGTCCGACGTGCTGCCGACGGCATGGCAGGCCGTCGAGTACGCAAACGTGCCCGACGGTGGCTCCGTCGCCGTTCTCGGGCTGGGTCCGATCGGCGACATGGCGGCACGCATCGCCGCGCACAAGGGTTTTCGGGTCATCGGTGTGGATCTCGTGCCCGAGCGTCTCGCCCGCGCGAAGGCGCGGCAAATCGAGACGGTCGACCTGAACGACGCCGGGAGCGAACTCGGCGGCCTCATCCGGGACATGACCCACGGCCGCGGTCCCGATTCCGTCATCGACGCCGTCGGTATGGAGGCGCACGGCTCCCCCACCGCGAAACTCCTGCAGCAGGTCACGTCGTTTCTTCCCGACGCCGTCGCGGCCCCGCTGATGTCGACGGTGGGAATCGATCGCCTGCACGCCCTGTACTCGGCCATCGACATCGTGCGGCGCGGCGGCACCATCTCGCTCAGCGGGGTGTACGGCGGGATGGCCGACCCGATCCCGATGCTCACGTTGTTCGACAAGCAGATTCAGCTGCACATGGGCCAGGCCAACGTCAAGCGGTGGGCCCCGGACATCCTGCCGCTGCTCACCGACGCCAACCCCCTGGGCGTGGACACGTTCGCCACTCACGAACTGCCCCTGGACCACGCACCGCACACGTACGAGATCTTCCAGAAGAAGCAGGACGGCGCGGTGAAGATCCTCCTGAAGCCGTAACCCCTTCTCGTCGAAGGGAATTGCCCAGCGTTCTGCGCGGAGATCGTCGAGGAATTCGCCGAGGGTCGCCACCCGCGGTGATCTAACCGGGTGCCGTCATCCGGCATCGGGGACCGTCACCACCACCCGCGTGCCCGATCCGGGCGAGGAGGTGACGTCGAAGGTGCCGCCGAGGCTCTCGACCCGCACGATGTGCGAGGCCAACCCGATGTGCCCCTGCGCCACGCGTTCCGGAACGACGGCGGGATCGAATCCGGTGCCGTCGTCGGCGACCGTCAACGTGGTCCGCCCGCCGGCGCGGGTGAGCGCGAGTTCGACCTTTTTGGCACCGGCATGTTTGGTGACGTTGGTGAGCAGTTCCCGCGCCACCCGGTAGAGCAGCTCCTGGCAGTCGGGGTGAACGACGTCGTCGAGGCTCACCGATATCTCGATCTCACCGCGCCGGGAGAACAGGTCCGCGAGTTCCCGCAACGCCGCGGTCAGGCCCAGCTGCGCGAGTACCTGCGGATGCAGGGTGGTGACGGTGGAACGCAGTTGCGCCGCGGTCTCGCGGAGAGCGGTTTCGGCGGCGTCGAGTTGCGCGTCCGGGTGCCGCTCCAGCGCCTCCTCCACATCCAGCCGCGCTGCGAGGACATTCTGGAGGGGCCCGTCGTGGAGGTGCTCGGCGAGTTGCCGCCGCTCGCGTTCCTCGGCGCCCATCGATTCCGCGATCAGCTGCCTGCGCACGTCCATCAGCGAGATGACCGTCGCGGAACGCCGCACCAGCACGTACGACAACGCCGTCGTCGCGGCCGCGAGCCACAACAGGAAACCGAAGTAGAGGTACACCTCGTCGGGGAAACCCACGAGGTCGTCGCGTTTCGAGTAGACGATCCACACCACCTGGTACCCGACGGCGGTGCAGACCCCGACGATCGCCGTCAGCCGCGGCCGGTACTGGAACGCCACCGAGATCGGCAGCAGGAAGAACACCGGCAGCAGCACCGACGTCGCGCCGCCCGACGCGATGCACAACGCCACCACCGCGGAGACGTCCGCGGCGGTCGACACCCAGCCCGCCCACGGACCGACGTCCTGGACGAGGACGAAGATCAGCCAGCCGGCCGCGAGCAGCGCATATCCGATCAGGAGCCCGGCGAACACGTCGGGCTGCCAGTGCGTCACGCTGATCACCGGCCCGAGCAGCGCCATCAGCCCGATCAGCGGTAGCCGGAGAATGGCGGTCACCCGGACCGCCTCGGTGGTGTAGCGCCGGACTACGCGACTCTGCGACGTCTCGCGCACGTCACTCCAGCAAACCGCGTCGCATCGCCTCGGCCACGGCGGCCGCGCGGTCGCTCACCCCGAGCTTCTCGTAGAGGCGCTGGACGTGGGTCTTGACCGTCGACGGCGCCAGGTACAGCTCCCCGGCGATCGTGGGGATGCTCTGGCCGCGTGCGATGAGCGCCAGCACTTCCTTCTCCCGGCCGCTCAGCACCGGCCCGACCGGTTCGCTGCGGCGCCGCACCTCGCCGGCCAGCCCGACGGCGAGGGAAGCGGGCAGGACGTCGCGGCCCTGAGCGCAGTCGAGGACGGCCTTCACGATCTCCGCCCGCGTCGACTCCTTCGGCAGGAATCCCGCCGCCCCCTCCTGCAATGCGTGGTAGACGATCGCGGACTCGTCGTGCGCCGACAGCAGCAGCACCCGGGTGGCGAGTTCGGCACGCCGCACGGCCGCCGCCACCTGCGAACCGTCCAGTTCCGGCATCCGGTAGTCGAGGAGCGCGACGTCGGGGGCGAGTTCACGGATCAGGGCGAGCGCCGCCGCACCGTCGTCCGCCTCGCCGACCACCTCGATGTCGCCGCTCGCGAGGAGGGCCCGCACGACACCGTCCCGGAAGATCGGGTGATCGTCGCCCACCACGACCCGCACGGCGGTCACGGCGCGGTCCGATCCGTGTCGGCTCCGGCGAAGTCCATTGCTCACTTTCTCACGAGACCGGGCCCGCGCGGAGCACTTCGCGGCGCCGGTGTCCCCCGATCGGGGGACACCGGATTCATCCCGCCCTCGGTCCTGTCGGTGGACAGACTGCGGCGCACATTCGCGACATAGTTGGTGCACACCGGAAAACGGGGAGATCGGAAAACGAAAACCCCACGGCCCCAATCGTTCCCCTCGTTCCCAACACAGGAGAAGCCATCATGCGCATCAACGCCCGCCGCCGCGTCGCCCTCTTCATCGCACTGCCCGCCACCGCACTGGCCGTCACCGGATTCGCCGTCGCGGCCGCCGGAGTCGCCACCGCGGGCACGATGCCGACGTCGGGACCGACGATCGCGATGACGATCAGCAACGACACCGACCTGCCGATGGTCCTCGCCGGATCGTCGAACCCGTACGGGCAGTGGATGCAGGCGCCGTCGGACTACCTCGCCCCGCACAGCAGCCAGATCGTGAAGGCATACTCCAACGACCCGAACGGCGTCGAGGTGGACGCCACCTACGCGCTGCCCGGCGGCGCCCAGGCCGTGTTCCGCGCCGACAACTACAACAACATGACCGACGTCGACGGGACCCGCATCGACGGCAACTTCGGCCACGGCTACGGCATCAGCAGCTGGATCGACTCGGGCTACCCGAACATGAACGCCGGCTACCACCTGTACGGACAGCCCTGATCGACGACCACAACCATCCACCGAACACTCCACGAAAGACCGAGACCATGATCATGCACGTCACCCCCACTCCTACCCCCACCGTCTCCAAGGCACTGTGGAGCACCGAGGAGATCAAGGCACGACTCGAGCAGATGGACATTCCACGCTCACACACCCGCCGCGGGCCCCGCTGGGGCAGCCGCGACCGATAAGCCGGGGGCTGGGGACGCGGTGTCGCGCTGATTCACTCCGACAGGATCAGTGCGACACCGGTTCCGGTTCACACGGCGGAATGCCCGGTCAGCGCTGGTGCCGCGGCTTCCACACGACGAGCGCGTTGCTCCGCGGGATCGGCACCAAGTCGCGCCGGTAACCGGCGTGGACCTTCGAAATCTCCTCCGCCAGCTCGCGAACCCGGTGTTGCAGAGCCTCCACCTGGTTGGTGAGTTCGATGATCCGCTTGATCCCGGCGAGATTGACACCCTCGTCCTGGGAGAGGCGCTGCACCTCGCGGAGCAACGCCACATCCCGCGGCGAATAGCGTCGCCCACCACCGGACGTGCGGTGCGGGGTGACGAGCCCGAGCCGGTCGTAGTTGCGCAATGTCTGGGCGTGCATGCCCGCGAGTTCCGCGGCCACCGAGATCACGAAGATCTGGGCATCCGGATCAACGGCGGTTTCGCGTGGATCCCCGGTCGTGTCGCTCATCAGGCACCAGCCCACCCGGCCCTCGGATCGAATCCGCTGGCCTTCTCTGCTTCCAGATAGGTCTTCAGTGCTTCGGTGGCCGGGTCGTCGAGCTTCTGCGGAACCGCGACCTTGACCGTGACCAGCAGGTCACCGGCGCCACCGGCACGCTTGGGGACTCCCCGGCCGCGCACGCGCAGGATCCGGCCGTCGGCCGTGCCCGCCGGAATCTTCACACCGACCCGGCCCTCCAAGGTGGGGACGGAGACGGTGGTTCCGAGCACGAGCTCACCGTAACTGACGGGGACGACGAGGGTGAGGTCGTCGCCGTTGCGACCGAACACCTTGTCGGGACGCACCCGGACCGTCACGAACAGGTCGCCGGACGGCGCGCCGCGCAGGCCCGCCTCGCCCTGGCCTGCCAGCCGGATCTTCTGTCCGTCACTGACCCCCGCGGGGACGCGGACGGTGATGGTGCGGGTGCGGTTGGTGACGCCGTTGCCGTGGCAGACCTCGCAAGGCGAGTCGATGATGGATCCGGTGCCGCGGCAGTCGTCGCACGGCTCACTAAACCCGAACGCGCCCTGGTTGCGGCTGACGATCCCGGTCCCGTTGCAGCGCGGGCAGACTCGCGGGCTGGTGCCCGGCTTGGCACCACTGCCGTGGCAGGTGGTACACGGCGACGGGCTGGTCAGTCGCAGCGGAACCGTGACACCCAGCGTGGCCTCGCGGAATTCGAGGGTCGTCTCCGTCTCGACGTCGCTGCCCCGGCGGGGACGGCTGGTGGTGCGGGTCGCGCCGCCGCCACCCGCGCCGCGATTGAACAGGCCGCCGAAGATGTCGCCGAGGCCACCGTCACCGGCTGCCGCGCCGCCGCCGAACAGGTCGTTGATGTCGAATCCGCCCTGGCCGAAACCGCCGGCTCCGGGGTTGAATCCGCCGCCGCCCTGACCGAAGCCGCCGCTCGCGAACAGCCGCCGCGCCTCGTCGTATTCCTTGCGCTTGGCCGGATCGGACAGCACGGCGTGTGCTTCGCTGACGGACTTGAAACGCTCCTCGGCCTTCGTGTCGCCGGGGTTCGCGTCGGGGTGCAGGTCGCGGGCGAGCTTGCGGTACGCCTTCTTGATCTCGTCCGCGGATGCGTTGGACGAGACGCCCAGCTCCTTGTAGAAGTCCTTTTCGATCCACTCCCGCTGGCTCACTGGGCGTCTCCTCCTCTCGCTCTTACTCTTGTTCCGACGCGGCGGGCTTCGCAGCCCCGTCGGGGGTGTTCGCGTCGGCATCGCCGGCGCGGTCGATCACAGCTACCATCGCATGCCGCAGGACGCGATCACCGAATTTGTAGCCCTTTCGCATCACCGTGCCGAGAACGGGGTCGTGACCCTCGCCCTCGTGCTGCACTGCCTCGTGCAGCGCCGGATCGAATGCGTCGCCCTCGGCACCGAACTCGCTCAGGCCGAGCGAGGTGAGGGTGCCGGTGAGCTTGTCCGCCACACCCTTCAGCGGCCCCGAGTCGAGGTCGCCGTGGCTGCGGGCGCGGTCGAGGTCGTCCAGCACCGCGATGAGCTCACCGACGACGGACGCTTTCGCGTTCGCGATGTCGGACTGCTTGTCGCGCTGGACGCGCCGACGGTAGTTCGCGTACTCCGCCTGCAGTCGCTGCAGGTCGGCGGTGCGCTCCGCCAACTCGTCCGTCTCCGGTGCCGCCGTCTCCGACAGGGCCCCTTCGTCCACCGAGCCGGGCTGCGGAGCGGCAGCGGCGCCCGCGAGGGGCTCCACTACCGGTTCCGCGTCCCGTGTGAGACCGGTCTCGGGGTCGATCTTCCGCTTGTCCACGAAAGTGACCGGTTCCTGCTCGGTGTTGTCGGACGTCACTTCTTCTCCGCGTCGGACGGCTCGTCCACGACCTCGGCGTCGACGACGTCGTCGGCACCATTCGCGCCGGAGCCGTCGGTGTTGGCGGCCTCCTCGGCGGCACTGGCCTCGTAGATCGCCTGGCCGAGGGCCTGCGACTCGGTGGCCAGCTTCTCGACCGCGGTCTTGACGGCCGCGATGTCGGTGCCTGCGAGAGCGTCGTTGGCTTCCTTGATGGCAGCCTCGACCTTCTCCTTGACGTCGGCGGGCACCTTGTCCTCGTTGTCCTTGATGAACTTCTCGGTCTGGTGCACCAGCGACTCGGCCTGGTTGCGCACCTCGGCCTCCTCGCGGCGGGCCTTGTCTTCCTCGGCGTGCGCCTCGGCGTCCTTGACCATCCGCTCGATCTCTTCCTTGGACAGACCGGAGCCGTCCTGGATCTTGATCGTGTTCTCCTTGCCCGTGCCCTTGTCCTTGGCGGTCACGTGCACGATGCCGTTGGCGTCGATGTCGAAGGTGACCTCGATCTGCGGCACGCCACGCGGGGCGGGCGGCAGGTCGGCCAGCTCGAACGAGCCGAGCAGCTTGTTGTGCGACGCGATTTCGCGCTCACCCTGGAACACCTGGATCTGCACCGAGGGCTGGTTGTCGTCAGCCGTGGTGAAGGTCTCGGAACGCTTGGTCGGGATGGTGGTGTTGCGCTCGATGAGCTTGGTCATCACGCCACCCTTGGTCTCGATGCCGAGGGACAGCGGGGTGACGTCGAGGAGCAGCACGTCCTTGACCTCGCCCTTGAGCACGCCGGCCTGCAGGGCGGCACCGACGGCGACGACCTCGTCCGGGTTGACGCCCTTGTTGGGCTCACGGCCACCGGTCAGCTCGCGCACCAGGTCGGAGACGGCGGGCATACGGGTGGAACCACCGACGAGCACGACGTGGTCGATGTCCTTGACGGCGATGCCGCTGTCCTTGATCACGGCCTGGAACGGCGCGCGGGTGCGGTCGAGGAGATCGGACGTGATCTTCTGGAACTCGCTGCGGGACAACTGCTCGTCGAGGAACAGCGGGTTCTTGTCCGCGTCGACGGTGATGTAAGGCAGGTTGATCGACGTGCTCTGCGAGGAGCTCAGTTCGATCTTCGCCTTCTCGGCAGCCTCACGGAGACGCTGCAGGGCCATCTTGTCCTTGGTCAGATCGATGCCGTTCTGAGCCTTGAACTTGTCGACGAGCCACGTGACGATGCGCTCGTCCCAGTCGTCACCACCGAGGTGGTTGTCGCCGGACGTCGCGCGAACCTCGACGACGCCGTCGCCGATTTCGAGCAGCGAGACGTCGAACGTGCCGCCACCGAGGTCGAAGACCAGGATGGTCTGTTCCTTGTCGCCCTTGTCGAGGCCGTAGGCCAATGCGGCCGCGGTGGGCTCGTTGACGATGCGCAGGACGTTGAGGCCGGCGATCTGGCCGGCTTCCTTCGTCGCCTGACGCTGGGCGTCCTCGAAGTACGCGGGGACGGTGATCACGGCGTCCGTGATGTCCTCACCCAGGTAGGCCTCGGCGTCGCGCTTCAGCTTCATGAGCGTGCGCGCGCTGATCTCCTGCGGCGTGTACTTCTTACCGTCGATCTCCACGTTCCAGTCGGTGCCGATGTGGCGCTTGACGGAGCGGATGGTGCGGTCGACGTTGGTGACGGCCTGGTTCTTGGCGGGCTGGCCGACCAGCACCTCACCGTTCTTGGCGAAGGCGACGATCGACGGGGTGGTGCGTGAACCTTCGGCGTTGGCGACCACTACGGGCTCGCCGCCTTCCAGTACAGACACGACCGAGTTCGTTGTACCGAGGTCGATACCGACGGCACGAGCCATAGTGTTCCTCACTTCCGTTTTGCAGTCCTGTGGGCAGGTTGTTCAGTACTGAACTGCGATGTTGGCGCTTAGTGAGCGCCCTCCGCTCAAGTTTGCACTCCGACACCGTCGGGAGTCAATTCGAACTTGAGTCGAGCACGCTCAATCTTGTCGTAAGGCTCAACGGAGGGGTGAGGAGATTTGTTCCCGGCCGCCCGGATTTTCTTTCGCCGCCGCCGGCTGGACTTTGTGTCGGCTCCGCCGACGCGGCCCGCGCGCGTCGGCCAACCTACCGGGCAACCGGTCGGCACGCCTCCGCGCGACCGGTCGATAGGATCGCAGCGTGACGACACCCGAACAGCCGCCACGCCGGCCGGCACCGCCGCGACCCGTACCGCCGCGTCCGGAGTTCGCGGTCACCCCGCTGCGCGCCGCCCCCACCGACGCCACCCCGAAGGCTGTCGCGGTGTCGCTGTCCGCCTGGGTGGGGTCGTTCGTCGTTCTCGCCGGCATCGCGGGGGCCATCGCCCTCGACCTCGGCGCGGTCCGTGACGCCCTCGAGGCGTCGGTGGCCGCGGACAATCCCGGCGACTCGGCGACGGACATCACCGACACGGTGAACCTGACGTTGATCGGCAGCGGCGCCATCGCGGTCGTACTGATCCTGCTCGGACTGCTGGGGATTCAACTGCTGCGCGCCCGGAAGACGGCGGGGCGGATCACCCTCGCCGTCGTCGGTGCACTCAGCGCCGCAGGCGGGGTGGGCCTGTGGATGCTGCTGTCCGACGCCGGGGACGCGACCGCGGGAGTGCTGCAGTGGGCGCCGCTCGCCTACAGCGCCCTCGTCGTGGTGGGAGTGCTCGCGCTGTTCGCTCCCGGTGTGTCGCCGTGGCTGCGCCCGAGTCGCTGACCGGACTCACCGACCGGAGTCACACCTGACACGGAGCGGTGCTGCCGTGGAATTCCGGATCCGGGTCGTACTCGCGGTTCGACGTGCCGTGGTACTCGGGGTCGGGGTCGTATTCGTCGTTGGTCGTCCCGGTGAAGTCGGGGTCCGGGTCGTACTCGTCGTTGGTGGTGCCCTCGTAGGAGGAGTTGCAGGCCGGGTGAGCCGCGGCAGTCTGGGTCACGGACGCGGCGCCGAACACGAGAGCCACTGCTGCCAGTGCGGTCATCGTCGTGCGGATCATGGTGAGTCCGTTCATCGGTGGGCTGAGCGGACGGAGAAGGAAACTTCCCTCGCCTCTGCAGCGCCGCGCTCCACGACTTCGTGGCGCGTCACCGAGGGGGTACCCAGATCGAGGCGCGTGAAAAGTGTTCCGGGCACCACCTCGAGAGGACGACGTGCCGGCGCCGGCGCCGGCGAGGGAATGTTCATACCGAGAATCCTTCTCGGCGGGCGCTTTCCGCACATCCAGGAAGGCACCCAACTCGGTCCCCGGGAAAAACCCTGAGAAGCCCTCCCTAATGAGGACCGTTTCTGACCTCAATCGCTTCTATCGTTCTTCTCATGACCACTTCGCAGAAGTCCCCGGCCACCGGCGAACGCGCCGATCTCCTCCAGATCCTGCAGGAGCAGCGAGCCACCCTGCTGATCACGATCCGCGGCATCGACGACGAACAGGCACGGAAGCGCTCGACCGTCAGCGACCTGACGCTCGGGGGTCTGATCAAGCACGTGTCCCAGACGGAAAAGCACTGGATCGAAACCATTCTCGAACCCGACGAGAACGCGGAGTTCGACATGGAGTGGTCGATGCAGCAGTACTACATGCGCGACGACGAAACCCTCGAGGGACTGCTGGCCGAGTACGCCGAGGTGGCCCGCGCAACGGAGGCCGCGGTGGCCGGACTCGACGACCTCGATGTGCTCGTCCCGCTGCCGACCGCCCCTTGGGCGCCCGAGCGGCAGTGGTGGACCGTCCGCCGCACCCTGCTGCACATCATCCGGGAGACCAGCCACCACGCCGGTCACGCCGACATCATCCGGGAATCCCTCGACGGCGGAAACACCACCAGGCAGATGGGCGCCGACGCGGGCATGGAGTTCTGACCCGCCTGTCGGCACAGACGAAAACACCTCACCGGCTTCGGGTTCCGGTGAGGTGTTTCTCGTCTCGGTGTGTGGCTACGTTTCCTCGGTCACGGACAGCACCACCACGTCGTCGGGGAAGGACGCGGGCGTCTGCAGACCCACGACGGCGAGGGCCCGTCCCGTCATCGAGACGCCGGGAACCTCGCTGCCCGCGGACAGTCCGTCGGCTCGTCCGCCGCCGGGCGGGGTGGTGACGGTCGGCTGAGGCTGCGGTGGCACGTTGAACCACGCGGGTGGTTTCAGGCCCTCGTCCGGTTCACCGGCGAAGACGGGTCGCACACGGTACCGCCGGTCCGGGTCGAGCCCGGGCAGCGTGAACCGGCCGCGCGGCGACACGTCGGACCGCCCCACGTATGCGAGGAAGAACAGGGCCTCCGCCCGGTCGCCGGCGACGGCACCGTAGACCAGCAGGGTGGGGTCGATCTCGTCGGCGCGCACCATCGTCCCCGTGTGCAGCAGTTCCCGGTGCCGCTTGTACAGGTCGATCCACACGGCGAGCTGTGCGTTCTCGTCGTCGGTGGCAGTCGCGAGATCCCACTCGATCCCGAGGTGCCCGTAGAGCGCCGTCCCCGCCCGGAACGACAGCCGGTGGTACCGGCCCGTCGTGTGGGAGACCCCCGACGCGATGTGCGAGCCGAGCAGTTCGGGGGGAAGCAGTTGCATCGTCCACCGGTTCATCTGCTGGCGTTCGAGCGGATCGATGCAGTCCGACACCCAGACGCGGTCGGTGCGTTCGAGGATGCCGAGGTCGACCCGCGCGCCACCCGAGGAGCAGGATTCGATCTCCAGTCCGGGGAACCGGCGCTTCAGCTCGTCCATCAGCCGGTACGTCGCGAGCGTCTGGTCGTGGACCCCGGCACGCCCGTGCGGCGCGGTGCCCGCGTCGATCAGGTCGCGGTTGTGGTCCCACTT
Organism: Rhodococcus sp. USK10; assembly: GCF_019378875.1. Taxonomy (NCBI): domain Bacteria; kingdom Bacillati; phylum Actinomycetota; class Actinomycetes; order Mycobacteriales; family Nocardiaceae; genus Rhodococcus; species Rhodococcus sp. USK10. The sequence goes on along the minus strand of NZ_CP076048.1, from coordinate 6,715,358 downwards.
GATGTAGGCGATGTCGTACTCGCCGAGAATCGCGGACATCCGCTCGAGGATGTGGTCGTACGCCTCCGGGATCCCCAGATTGAGCACCTGCTGGTTCCGGGACGGAACCGGCGTGCGCCCGCCGGTCGCCATGACCCATTCGGGATGTTCCCGCGCGAGATCGGAATCGAGGTTGATCATCTCCGGTTCGAACCACAGGCCGAACTCCATGCCGAGCGAGCGCACGTGATCGATGATCGGGTGCAGTCCGTTCGGCCACACCGTCTCGTCGACGTGCCAGTCCCCCAGCCCCGCCAGATCGTTGCGCCGGTACCGGAACCAGCCGTCGTCGAGCACGTAACGCTCGACGCCGAGCTTCGCCGCCCGATCCGCCAGGTCTGTCAACCGGGCCAGGTCGTGATCGAAGTAGACGGCCTCCCACACGTTGATCGTGACCGGGCGCGCGCGCCGCGGGTGAGTGGGCCGCGACCGGAGATGGTCGTGGAACCGGTGCGCCTGGGCGTCGAGCCCGTCGCCGTAGGCGCCGTAGATCCAGGGGGTTCCGTAACTTTCGCCGTCGGACAGCCGAATCTCGCCCGGCAGCAGCAGTTCTCCGCCGCCGACCACCTGGAAACCGGTGAAGAGCCGCTCGGCGTAGTGGCGATGGTTGCCGCTGAACCCGACGTGGGTACCCCACACCTCACCGCGGCCGAAACCGAAACCGGGCACGCCGACGGACAGCACCGTCGCCGCGTCCGGGCCGGTGCGTCCCTTCCGCCCTTCGCGTTCGTGGATCCCGACGGTGAGTTCGCGGCGCTGCGGGGTCCGCTCCTTCCCCCACCGGCCTGCGAAGTCGAGGATCTCCCGGGCCTGCGGCGGGACCGGGAACGCGAGCTGGAGGTCGTCGAGGACATAGAACGAGCTGCCGGTGTTGGTGACCTCGGCGCGCGCCCGCAGGAGGCCGCTCGGCAGCAACTCGACGTCGAGGGTCAGCCCGAGGTCGGCGACCGCGTCGTGCGCCGTGACCCGGACGGTGCCCGCACCGACGGAGACGAGTTCGGGGTCCGGGGACGGCCGGTGTTCGGCCCCGTCGACGGTCAGCGCGGTGGTCGTGAACAGCGGCGACCAGTCGACGCCGTCCCGGTGGCCCGCGATCCCCGGTTTCCCCACCCACCCGGTGTGGTGTTCCGGGAGGATCGACAGCCGCACCGGGAGGTCGACGACATTGCCCGCAGGGGGCTCGATGTTCGCCTGCGCCAGGGCCAGCGTGTCGGCGACGTTCAGGTCGCCGAGCGCCGCACCCCAGTGCACGATCGCCGGCAACCGGCCCCCGGTGACGTCGAGCACGACGGACACGCCGCCGACGGTGAGGTGGATGTACGCGTGCGGTGGGACTGTCGCGCTCACTTGTTGGCTCCCATCGTCAGTCCGGAAACGAAATGCCGCTGCAGCGCGACGAATACGAGCACCGTCGGCAACGCGACGAGCACCGATCCGGCGGCGAGCAGGTTGGTGTCGGTGAAGAAGCTGCCCTGCAGATTCTGCAGCGCGGTGGTGACCGGCAGCTTGTCGCCGCTGACCATCAATGCGAGAGCCCAGAAGAAATCATTGTAAATCCAGGTGATCATGAGCGTCGCGAGCGCGGCCAGCGCCGGACGGCACAGCGGCAGCACCACCTGCCAGTACTGGCGGAACAGGCCGGCGCCGTCGACCGTCGCGGCCTCGAGCAGTTCGGGGGGAACGGTCTTCATGTAATTGCTCAACACGAACACACAGAAGCCGGTCTGAAATGCGACATGCACCAGGATCAGACCCCAGTAGCTGTCGTAGAGCGAACCCGACGAACTCATCCAGTACGGCAGCGGAATCGCGTTGTACAGACGGAACAACGGGGTCAGCAGCGTCTGCTGCGGCAGCAGGTTGCCTGCGATGAACACCGCCAGCATGATCACGTTGAACTTCCACGGGAACCGGGCGAGCACGAACGCCGCCATCGACCCGATGAACAGGATCAACAGCACCGCCGGGATGGTGATGATCATCGAGTTGAGGAAATAGTGCGGGATCCCGCCGACCTCCCACGACTCGGTGTAGTTGCTCAGCGTGAAGCCACCGACGGACAGGTAGCCGTGGGTGAGGACGTAGTCGTAGTCGCGGAACGAGTTGTAGAGCGCCCACAGCAGCGGGAAGATCCACAACAGCGCGAGCGCGGTGAGCAGGAGGTACATCGCCGCATGCGCGGCACTGAGCCGGCGCCGGTTGGCCACCGCGGCCCTGTTGCGGGGCCCGGTCCGATCGGCGGGCGCACTGCGGTCGGCGAGGGGTGTCGTCATGGTCATCAGTCGTCGCTCCGCATCACGATCCAGAGATAGAGGGCAATGAACACCAGCGAGATCACGAGCATGATCGTCGCCAGGGCCGAACCGAATCCGACGCGGCCCGCTTCACCCACGACGTTCGCGGTGACGAGGGCGGAGATCAGTTCGAGTCCGTTGCGGCCCTTGTTGATCACCCACACGAGGTCGAAGGCACGCAGGGCCTCGATGACGGTGATGACGATGATCAGCAGGTTGGTGGGTTTCATCAGGGGGAACACGATCCGGAAGAACGTGCGGATCGGGCCGGCACCGTCCATGAGGGCGGCTTCGCGCACCGACGGGTCGATGGCCTTGAGACCCGCCAAGTACAACAGCATGATGTAGCCGGTGTGCCGCCAGCTCGCGGCGACCATGACGGCCCAGATGTTGACGTCCGGGTTGCCGAGCCAGTCGACGTCCGTGCCGAGGATGGTGTTGAGCACGCCGCCGTCGGTGGAGTAGATGAGCTGCCACACGAACCCGACGAGGGCCATCGACAGCACCACGGGGATGTAGAAGATGCTCTGGTACAGCCGGCTTCCCTTCAGGCCCCGGTCGAGCAGCACGGCGAGGAAGATGCCGAGGATCGTCGGGAAGACGAAGAGGAACGCCAGCCACAGGACGTTGTTGTGGAGCGCCTGCTGGAACGGCGGGTACGCCTGGACGGCGTCGACGTAGTTCTGCGGGCCGATCCACTCGATGGTCGATGTGCCGCCGATGCCGTCCCAGCGGGCGAACGACAGGATCACCGTGAACACGGTGGGAATCCACACCAGCCCGATCACGATCGCGGCGGGCAGCCCGAGCATGACGGCGATGGTCCACCGGTCGCCGCGACTGCGTCGGATCTTCGGCGCCGGGATCCTGGGTTCGGTTCCGGCCTGGAAAGGAACTGTGCTGGTCATGAATTCACCTGACCTGTCGGGACCGTGATGGTGGTCGTTGTCTTCTCGTGTGTTCTCATTGCCCGAATACCGCCGCCTTCTGCCGCTCGATGCTCCGGACCAGGCCGTCCACGTCGTTCGGGTTGCCGAGGAACTGCTGCATCGCGGGGATCATCACGACGGACGCGAAATCGGGGCGGGTGTCCCGGTCGAGGAACTGGGTGATGGACCCCGCACCCTGGACGAGGGCAGCCGACTTCTGCACGAGCGGAGGGAAACTCGACAGGTCGGCGTCGCGGTGCGCCGGGATCGCCTGGGGATCCTGCTTCGCGTACGCGACGGCGGCGTCGGCGTTCGTGAGGAAGGAGAGGAACTGCTGCGCCCCGTCGAGATTCCGCGGGTCCTTGCGCATCATGAATCCGTCCATCGGCGCCTCGACCGCCGACGTGCCGACCGCGGAGTCGAGTTCGGGGAACGCGAAGAAGTCCAGATCCTCGCGGTCGGGGCCCGCCGGAAAGCTCTGTGCGACGAACATGCCGGCCACCAGCATCCCGGCCTCCTTGTTCAGGAGCGCCTGCTGCGCCTCGGACATCTTGCGGCCCAGCGGTTGCGGCTGGTGGAACGGCAGGATCTCGCGCCAGGTGTCGAACACCGACCGGACGCGGTTGTCGGTCCAGCTCACGTCGCCCGCGAGGAGGGAGCGGTGGAAGTCGACGCCGTTGAGGCGCAGATCGAGGTAGTCGAACGTGCCGAACGGCGACCAGCCGTCACGGACCCCGAAACCGATGGGAGTGAGCCCGTCCGACTGCATGCGTTTCGACAGGGCCACCCATTCGTCGAACGTCTTCGGCGGCGCGTAACCGCGTTGCTGCCAGAGGCTGGGGCGGTAGAACACGGCCCACGGGTAGTAGAAGAACGGGATCAGGTACTGCCTGCCGTCGGTTCCGGTGGACGCCTCGCGGAAGCTGTCGCTGAAGCCGCTGCCGTGCGATTGCCACACCGGGCTGACGTCGTCGACGAGTCCCTTGTCGGCGAAGTACCTCATCCGGTATCCCGACATCCAGGTGAAGACGTCGTCCGGGGTGCCCTGCAGGTAGTTGTTGACGTTCTCCTGGAACGACGTGGAGTCGACGGAGTTGATGCGCACCGCGCCGCCGGTCTGCTGCTGGAACATCCCGACGACGTCCTGCACGCCGAGTTTGGCGTTCTTGTCCGACAGCCGCGATCCGAGGGTGATCACGTGGGGGTCGAGGCCGCCGGTACACCCGGACAGCAGGCCGGCCGTCGACAGGGCGCCCGCGGCGCCGAGTGCGGCCTTGAGAAAGGTGCGCCGGGAGGGTTGCCACTGGTGCGGCAGCTCGTTTCGGTTCATGGTGCCCTTTTCGCTCGAGTAGCGGGGTGGGGCGGAGTCGCTCACCATCCGATCGAAATCGAACAACTTCGATCACAATTCAGTGGTGACGCCTCACGCCGTTACGTGATGCAGGTTACAAAACCACGCTGCGTTGCGCATTGTCAACCGCAACATAGTGCGTTTACCTGCACAAGTGCAGAAATGTTCATTCATGTTGACTTTTGAGCAGCGATCGGACAGATTGTGAGCATGCACACAGCGAGCGAGTCCGGCGGGCGGCACCTGCGGTGGCCGACCCGGGGCATTTCCTTCGGCGGTGACTACAACCCCGAGCAGTGGCCGGAAGAGGTCTGGCAGCACGACGTCGAACTCATGCGCGAGGCGGGAGTCGACTTCGCGACCGTCGGCGTCTTCTCCTGGGCGCGACTGCAGCCCACCCCCTCCACCTGGGACTTCGGCTGGCTCGATCGCGTCCTCGACCTCCTGCACGACGGCGGCGTCCGCGTCGACCTGGCCACCGCGACCGCGTCCCCACCCCCCTGGCTCACGGCCGCGCATCCCGAGATCCGGCCCGTCGACGAACGCGGGTACCGGTACGAGATCGGCAGCAGGCAGACGTGGAGCCCGAGTTCCCCGATCTACCGCGACCACTCCCTCGCCCTCGTCGAGAAGATGGCCGTCCGCTACGGCGACCATCCGGCACTCGCCCTCTGGCACGTGTCCAACGAACTCGGCTGCCACAACTCGCGTTGCTACTCCCCCGACAGCGCGCGGGCGTTCCGGCGGTGGCTGCGGCGGCGGTACAGCGACCTCACCGAACTCAACCGGGCGTGGGGCACGACGTTCTGGAGCCAGCACTACAGCGCCTGGGACGAGGTGGTGCCGCCCGCCGCGAGCACGACGTTCGGCAACCCCACCCATCTGCTGGACTGGCGCCGCTTCTCCTCCGACGCCCTCCTCGACCAGTACCGCGCAGAGCGGGAGGTGTTGCGGCGCATCACTCCCGACGTCCCGGTGACGACGAACTTCATGGTGGGCATGGGCTCGCCGCAGTCCCTCGCCGGCGACATGAACTACGCGCAGTGGGCGCCGGAACAGGACCTCGTCTCCACCGACCACTATCTGGTCGGACCGGTGACCGGTGACGGCGCCGCCCACCACCGGCTGTCGTTCTCCGCGGACCTCACCCGCGGCATCGCCGGCTCACAGCCGTGGCTGCTGATGGAACACTCGACGAGCGCCGTCAACTGGCAGGCGGTCAACCGGGCGAAGGCGCCCGGCGAGATGCTGCGCAACTCCCTCGCCCACGTGGCGCGCGGCGCGGACGGTGTCGCGTTCTTCCAGTTCCGCGCCTCGCAGGCCGGCGCCGAGAAGTTCCACTCCGCGCTGGTGCCGCACGCGGGCACCGACTCCGCCCGGTGGCGCGAAGTCGTCCAACTCGGGGCGGTCCTGCGCCGGCTGGAGCCGGTCCGCGGCAGCCGCGTCGAGGCCCGGGTCGGCATTCTGTTCGACTGGGAGTCGCAGTGGGCGTGTGAGCAGGACGGGCACCCGTCGCGGTTGATGCAGCCGATGACGATCGCCGAGCAGATGCACCGCGCGTTCGCCGGGGTGACCTGCGACGTCGTCCCCCCGGACGCCGACCTCGGCCGGTACTCCGTTCTGGTCGTGCCCGCGATGTATCTGTGCAGCGACGAGGAGGCGGACCGCATCTCGGCGGCGGCCCGCGCAGGCGCGCACGTTCTGGTGACGGCGTTCTCCGGGATCGCGGACCGCGACGACCACGTCCGGCTCGGCGGCTACCCGGGGGCGTTCGGAGATCTGCTCGGCGTCCGGACCGAGGAGTTCTTCCCGCTCGGCGCCGACGAGACCGTCGCCCTCGACGACGGCACGTCGGCCCGCGTCTGGACCGAATACCTCACGGTCTCCGAGGACGTGGACGTCCTCGCCCGTCACACCGCGGGACACCTGCAGGGCGTGCCCGCCGTCACCCGGCGTCCCGTCGGCGACGGCTCCGCCTGGTATCTCGCCACCGTCCCCGACGCACAGGGCCTGGAGCGGCTCGCCGAGACAATCTGCGCCGCAGCCGGTCTCGACCAGCACCTGGGACGGCAGTCCGACGTCGAGATCGTGCGCAGGCGGGGCGAGAACGGGTCGTGGTTGTTCGTCCTCAACCACACGAACGAGAAGGTGACCGTCGACGTGTCCGGCACCGACCTCGTGACCGAACGGGTGGTGGACGGACCGCTCACGCTGGAACCGGGCAACTGTGCTGTGATTCGCGAAGACAGCGCCGGCACCGGCGCCCCGACACGGAAGGCGGACGCATGATGCTCGCTCGTCAGCGCCAGCAGGTGATCCTCGACGAGGTCACCGCGCACGGTGCGGTGAAAGTCGTCGACCTCGGTGCGACGCTCGGGGTCTCCGACATGACCATCCGGCGTGACATCAACGAACTCGTCGAGCAGGGTCTCGTCGAGCGGGTGCACGGCGGGGTGACGCTGCCGCGGTCGGCGAGCGTCCACGAACCGGGGTTCTCGGCGAAGTCCGAACTCGACCGGGAGGCCAAGCGGGCCATCGCCCGCGCCGCGGCCAGGCTGGTGCGGCCGGGCACGTCGGTGGGCATCTCAGGCGGCACCACCACGCATGCCCTCGCCCGCGAACTCCTCGACGTTCCCGACATCACCGTCGTCACCAATTCACTGCCGGTCGCCGACGCCTTCCACGAGGGCGGCCGCGACGACCAGACCATCCTCCTCACCGGAGGTCAGCGCACCCCGTCGTTCGCCCTCGTCGGACCGCTCACGGTCGCCGCCCTGCGCGGCATCCACGTGGACATGCTGTTCCTCGGTACGCACGGCATGGGGATCGACTCGGGGCTGACCTGCCCCAATCTGATGGAAGCCCAGACCAATCAGGCGCTCGTCGCGTCGTCGCGTCGCGTCGTGGTGCTCGCCGACCACACGAAGTGGGGGGTGACCGCGCTGGCGAACACGATCCCGCTGTCGGACGTCGACATCCTCATCACCGACGCCGGCCTCGAGCGCGCCGCCCAGGAAGCCCTCGCCGACCACGTCGGCGATCTCGTGGTGACACGGGAGAACGCGGAAGGACTTGACGATGACCGTGCGTGACGAACAGGAGGCGCGGGAGGCCCCCGCGCGGGTCCGGATGCGCAAGACCCGGACGACGCTCGCGGACGGCCGCGAACTCCTCTACTTCGACGACTCCGAGCCGTACGTGTCGGGCGGCGCCACCCGGGAACTGGTGGATTCGCGTACGCTGCCGCCCGCGGTGTCGCAGTCGCAGATGCGTTTCGACGTGCTCACCGGGGAGTGGGTGGTCATCGCCGCGCAGCGGATGGACCGCACGTTCCTCCCGCCGCCGGACGCGTCGCCGCTCGCGCCGAGCCGGCCGGGCAAGGCTCCCACCGAGATTCCGGCCGACGACTACGACGTGGTGGTGTTCGAGAACCGCTTCCCCTCGCTGGCGACGGCCGCCGCGGAGCAGGACCTCCCGGACTGCGTCGACGGTGAGGCGCTGTGGCCGCTGGCACCGGGAGCGGGCAGGTGCGAGGTGGTGTGCTTCACCAGCAACCCGGATGCCGCGTTCGCCACCCTGAGTGTCGACCGGGTCCGCACCGTCGTCGACGTCTGGGCCGACCGCACCGCCGAACTGTCGGCGCTGCCCGGGGTGCGGCAGGTGTTCTGCTTCGAGAACCGGGGCAAGGAAATCGGTGTCACCCTCACCCATCCGCACGGGCAGATCTACGCCTACCCGTATCTGCCGCCGCGCACGGACGCGCTGATCCGGCGTTCCCGCGAGCACTTCGAGAGCACCGGGCGGTTGCTGCTCGCCGACGTCCTCGACGCCGAAACACGCTCCGGCAGAAGGGTGGTCCTGGCAGGCGAACACTGGACCGCGTACGTTCCCGCCGCGTCGCGCTGGCCGCTGGAGGTGCACCTCGCACCGCACCGCGATGTCCGTGACCTCGCCGAACTGACCGACGGCGAACGCGACGAACTCGCGCAGGTGTATCTCGAACTGCTGCGGCGGGTCGACCGCTTCTTCGACGGCGTCGACGCCGTGCCGTACATCGCCGCGTGGCACCAGGCGCCCGTCGGCGAGGACCGCTCGCTCGGCCGGCTGCACCTGCAACTGTTCTCGATGATGCGGTCGCCCGGCCGGATGAAGTACCTGGCCGGCTCGGAATCCGGGATGGGTGCGTGGGTCAACGACACCACACCCGAGCGCATCGCCGACCGGCTGCGGGAGGTGGCGTCGTGACTGCCGCACGGTGGGTGGTCCCTGCCGAAGAGCACACGGTCGCCGGCACCGCGGAGGCGTTGTTCCGCAGCACGTTCGGCGGCGCCGCGGACGGTGTCTGGGCGGCGCCCGGCCGGGTCAACCTCATCGGCGAGCACGTCGACTACGCCGGCGGGCTGGTCCTGCCGTTCGCCCTCCCCTACGTCACCGTCGTCGCCGTCCGCGTGCGGGACGACGGGATCCTGCGCGCCGTGTCCACCCACACCGGCGAGACCTGGCGGGGTGCGCTCGCCGACGTGGCCCCGGGCCACCCGTCCGGCTGGGCCGCGTATGTCGCCGGCGTGGTGTGGGCGCTGCGCCGGTCCGGACTTCTTACGGCCGGAACAGGTTTCGAGGTGGCAGTGCATTCGACCGTCCCGGTCGGCTCCGGGCTGTCGAGTTCGGCCGCGCTCGAGTGCGCGTTCGCGCTCGCCGTCGCCGACCTGGCCGGGCTGCCCACGGACGAGTCCGGGCGCCGGCCGCTGATCGACGCGTCCATCCGCGCGGAGAACGAGATCGCCGGGGCCTCCACCGGCGGCATGGACCAGTCGGTCGCGATGCTCGCCCGCCCCGGCCACGCACTGCTCCTCGACTGCCGGGACGGCACGAGCAGGCACGTCCCGCTCGACTTCCGCTCCGCCGGCGCCCGGCTGGTGGTCGTCGACACCAACGCGCCGCACCGGCTGGTCGACGGCCAGTACGGCAACCGGCGCGCCGCCGTCGAGAAGGCCTGCGCCGACCTCGGTGTCGCCACCCTCCGCGACGTCGCCGACGCCGACGCGGCCGTCGCGGCACTGAGTCCCCTTGCAGCGCAGCGGGCCCGGCACGTGCTCGGCGAGATCGGCCGCGTCCGGGAGGTCGCCGACCTGCTCGACCGCGGCCGGATCGCCGACGTCGGTGACGCCCTGAACCGCTCGCACGCCTCCCTGCGCGACGACTACGAGGTCAGTTCCGTCGAACTCGACTCCGCCGTCGACGCCGCGGTCGAGGCCGGCGCCTGGGGAGCCCGGATGACCGGCGGCGGCTTCGGCGGTTCCGCGATCGCGCTCGCCCCCCTCGACCGGGTCGACGCCGTCACCGAGAACATCGTCCGCCGCGCCGAATCCGCGTCCCTGCCCACACCGCAGTTCCTGTCCGCCGAGCCGTCGGGCTCGGCCCACCGACTCTGAACCTCCCCACCGATTTCTCGAACAACTGATTTCTCGAACAACGAGGAGAAAACCATGGCACGAGTCACGTATGACGCGGCGACCAAGATGTACCCCGGCTCGGACGTGCCGGCAGTGGATTCGTTGAACCTCGACATCGAGGACGGTGAATTCCTCGTCCTCGTCGGCCCGTCCGGCTGCGGCAAGTCGACGTCGCTGCGGATGCTCGCCGGTCTCGAAGATGTCGACTACGGCGCCATCCGCATCGGCGAACGCGACGTCACCGCGCTCGCCCCGAAGGAACGGGACATCGCGATGGTGTTCCAGAACTACGCGCTGTACCCGCACATGACGGTCGCGAAGAACATGGGCTTCGCCCTCGAGATCGCCGGCATGGACAAGACCGAGATCGGCCGCCGCGTCGAGGAGGCCGCGAAGATCCTCGACCTCGGCGACTACCTGAACCGCAAACCGAAGGCACTCTCCGGCGGGCAGCGCCAGCGGGTCGCGATGGGCCGGGCGATCGTCCGCAACCCGCAGGTGTTCCTCATGGACGAACCGCTGAGCAACCTCGACGCGAAACTCCGGGTGCAGACCCGCACCCAGATCTCGCTGCTGCAGCGCCGACTGGCCACCACCACCGTCTACGTCACCCACGACCAGGTGGAGGCCATGACGATGGGCGACCGCGTCGCCGTCATGAAGGCGGGCGTCCTGCAGCAGTGCGCCAGCCCGAAGACGCTGTACGAGAAGCCGGTCAACAGTTTCGTCGCCGGGTTCATCGGATCACCGGCGATGAACCTTTTCGAGGTGGACATCGTGCACGGCGACGCCCGGATCGGCTCGCTGTCGACGCCGATCGAGCGGTCGGTGCTGGGCGCCCTGGACACCGGCCGGGTCGTCGTCGGTGTCCGCCCGGAGGCGTGGACCGTGTCCGATCAGGGCACCGCGGTGAAAGTCGACGTGGTCGAGGAACTCGGCGCCGACGCCTACATCTACGGACGCCTCGTCCGCGACGGCGACCTCGGCGGCCACGACATCGTCGCCCGCGTCAGCGACTCCGCCACCCCGGCCAAGGGTGACGTGATCCGGCTGGCACCGGACCCGGCCCGCCTGCACTACTTCTCGCCGACCACCGGCGCCCGGCTCGGCGACTGACACGGGAAGGCGAACAGTGAAACTTCTCGTCACCGGCGGCGCCGGGTACGTCGGCAGCGTCTGCGCGCAGCGATTGCTCGAGTGCGGCCACACGGTCGTCATCGTCGACGACCTCTCGACCGGCAACGCCGACGCGGTGCCCGCGGGAGCGGAATTCGTCGAGGACGACGTCGCGGGCGCAGCCCACCGGGTGCTCGGCGCCGGGGACGTCGACGGCGTGCTGCATTTCGCCGCCCGCTCCCTCGTCGGCGAGTCGGTGGAGACACCGGAAACGTACTGGCAGGCGAACGTCGTCACGACCCTGACGCTGCTGGAGGCGATGCGCACGTCCGGCACCGGCCGGCTGGTGTTCTCCTCCACCGCGGCGACGTACGGTTCCCCGGATTCCGTGCCGATCACCGAGGACGCACCCACCCGGCCGACCAACCCGTACGGCGCCACCAAACTGGCGATCGACCACGCGATCACGTCGTACGCGCACGCCCACGGGCTGGCGGCGTGCAGCCTCCGGTACTTCAACGTCGCGGGCGCGTACGCCGGGCTCGGCGAGAACCGGGCGGTGGAGACCCACCTGATCCCGCTGGTGCTGCAGGTCGCAGCCGGGCACCGCGACGAGATCTCGGTGTTCGGCACCGACTGGCCCACCCCGGACGGCACCGCCGTCCGCGACTACATCCACATCCGCGACCTGGCCGAGGCGCACGTCCTCGCGCTCGAGTCCGCCCGGCCCGGAACACATCGGATCTACAACCTCGGCACCGGCACCGGGTTCAGCGTGCGGGAGGTGATCGCGTCCTGCGAACGCGTCACGGGGCGGGCCGTCGCCACCCGGGACGCCCCGCGCCGCGCCGGGGATCCGGCGGTACTCGTCGCGTCCGGCGCCCGGGTGCAGGCCGAACTGGGCTGGCAGCCACGGCACACCGACCTCGACGAGATCGTGGCCGATGCGTGGGCGTATCTGCAGTCACCGGCAGGGCGGCAGCGTTACCGTGGTGCGGTGCGGTCGTGACGGTTCTGCCGCGAGAAGGAGGCTGCTGTGGACGACGCCGATTCCACGAGGCGGAGGCGGATCGTGGAGGTCCTCGTCGAGACCTTCGCCGACCTGATGGAGGCGGACCCGAGCGCGTTCCGCACCAAGTTCCGGAAGATGGCCGCCAACCCGTTCGCGTTCTACCGGGGCAGCGCCTGCCTGTTCTACGACGATCTGCGTGACTTCGACGATCCCTGGGCGGACGAGCGCACCGGCCGCGTGTGGATTCACGGCGATCTGCATCTGGAGAATTTCGGCACGTATATGAACTCGGAGGGCACGCTCGTCTTCGACGTCAACGATTTCGACGAGGCGTACGTGGGGCACTTCAGCTGGGATCTGCGGCGCTTCGTCGCGAGCCTGGCGTTGATGGGCTGGCAGAAGGCGCTCCCCGAGAGCGATGTCCGGGAACTCGCCGAGACGTATCTGCGCAGTTACGTCGAGCAGGTCCTGCAGTACGCGCGGGAGGAGGAGGACGAGGCGTATGCGCTGCGCCTGGACAATTCGCGGGGCGCCATTCACGACCTCCTGCTGAGCGCGCGCCTCGCCACCCGGGTGAGCCTGCTCGAATCCGTCACGGTGCTGGAGGACTTCGACCGGCACTTCCGCCGCGGGCGCGGGGTCCGCGAACTGGAGGAGGCCGAACGCGCCACGGTCCGCGAGGCGGTGGAGAAGTACGTCGAGCGGGTCCCCCGCAGCAAGCGGTCCACTCGCCCGGTGTTCTACCGCATCAAGGACGTGGTGGGACGGAAGGGCTTCGGGATCGGAAGCGCCGGTCTGCCCGCGTACAACGTGCTCATCGAAGGGGCGTCCCAGGCGCTCGAGAACGACATCGTGCTGTCCCTCAAGCAGGGCAACGTCGCCGCTCCGAGCCGGATCGTCGACGAACCCGGTGTCCGGGAGTACTTCGAGCACGAGGGTCACCGCACCGCGGTGAGTCAGCGCGCCCTGCAGGTCCACACGGATCCGCTGCTCGGCTACACGGAGATCGACGGCACCGGCTTCGTCGTCGCCGAACTCTCCCCGTACGAACTGGACCTCGACTGGTCCGACCTCACCGAACCCGAGGACATCGCGCCGCTGCTCGAGGACCTCGGCCGGGCGACGGCGAAGGTGCACTGCGTCTCGGACGAGGACAGCGACCAGACCCTGGTGACGTTCCAGACCGAGGACGCGATCCAGAACGTCGTCGACGGCAGGCTGGACGAGTTCGTCGGCGAGATCGTCGACTTCGGCATCGCCTACGCCGAGGTCAGCCGCAAGGACCACCAGCTGTTCGTGGACGCGTTCCGGGAGGGCGAGATCGCGGGCGTGTCCGCCACCTGACCCGAACTACAGACGCACGGTGTTCAGTTCCTCCAGAACACCTTCCGCGCTGCGGGCCGCGACGGTGCAGGCCCTTGCCGTGAACTGGTCGAGCAACGGGTGCCGTGCGCGTTCGCGCCACTTCCGCACCGCGGCGAGCGCCCGCATCCGCTGCAACTCCACGGAGTCGTCGCCGTCGGTGCCCAGTCGTTCCGGGATCTGGATTCCGAAACCGCCGATCAGGCGCTGCAGTTCGGCCACGTCGTCGGCGGGCAGTCCCACCTCCGTGGACCGCAGCCGCCCGAGCAGCCGCAGTTCCTGGAAACCGTGCACATCGGACAGCAGTCGTTCGGCCGACATCAGGATCTCGCCCGCCCCCGGCACCGGATGCGCCGTGAGGACCCGCTTGAGTGCCACGAGCGCCGAGTGGGTCTTCAACTGATCGGCCCGCTGCCCGAACTGGATGTCGATCACCTGACGCAGTTCGTCGAGCCCGCTGCGTTCCACCAGTTCGGCCGCCAGCGTCGGCGAGTCCTTGGTGCCCAGCCGGATCAGGGTGACGGCCATCCGGATCCCGAAGAGCCCGAAGCGGTCTGCCAGCTGGGCCCGCATCCGGGCGTCCACGGGAAGCGGGCTGTCCTCCCGGGCGAACCGGTCGGCCGAGAGCATCGCCAGGTTCAGATCGTCCACCGGCACCTCGGCGAGATGCTGGAACGCCGTGAACTCGGCCTGGCGCATCGTGCGGGCCCCCAGCGCCAGCAGACCCGCGACGGGGACGACAGCCTGGCACAGCCCGGTGCGCTCGAGTTCGCCGGCGAACCGGGACGCCACCTCCTTCGCCGACATCATGGCGTCCAGGCGTCCGGCCCCCACCTCGTCGGCCCGGGACACGACCCCGACCACACCGAGCGGTCCCGATTCGTCTCCGACGTGGTCGCCGATCTGACCGAGGAACTGGACGTCGGTCGCGTTGAGCGTGCGCAGCAGGTAGACCACGGCGTCGGCGCCGGACGCCTCGTTGTCCGGGGTGAGCATCTCGAGCGTGCGGGCCGAGACGTCCCGGGACAGCGAGGACGTGCCCGGGGTGTCGATGATCGTCGTGTGCGCCAGCGCGGACGACGGCCACTCCACATCGAGGCGGTCCACCTGGTCTGCGGTGAGGTGACCGAGGTCGAACGTGAGATGTCCGTCCCGGCGCAGCACCGGGACGTTCGCCGAACGCTGGCCGCCGGTGCCCGGGTCCGGCTGGTACCAGGCCGTCACGGTGGGCGTCGACCCGCTCCGGTACCAGGTGACGACGCGGGTGCACTCGGTGGCGTCGGTGGGGGCGATGTCCTGCCCCACCAGGGAATTGAGCAGCGTGGACTTGCCCGCCTTCAGCGAACCCGCCAGCGCCACCCGCAGTGGTTGTTCCAGTCGCCGGGCGCATTCGGTCAGCTGATCCCGGATCTCGGGCCTGCCCGCGTACAACTGCCGGGCGGAGGCGATGAGCGCCCGGGCTTCGTGGAGCGGAGCGGCGGTCATGCCGTGACCGCTCCCGCGTCGCCTGCGACGAGTTGCGCGGCCTGCTGCTTCAGCTCGGAAGCGACGTGCAGATCCTTCTCGAGCTGCGCTATGCGACGGGTCCGCTCGGTGGACTCGAGGTTCGCCGCCTCCTGCGCGGCCCGCAGCGACTCGTTGATCGACCGCAGCGCCTGCTCGGCGATCGCGGTGAAATGGTCACGCAGCAACCGCTGGATCGACCGGAGCCGATCCTTCGACTCCTTGCCCACCTGGAAGCTTGCGTCGTCCGCGAACCGGCGGATCGCGGTCTTCGCCTCCGCCCGCCGCTTCAGGATCCGGCTCTCCCGGTCTTCCCGGTACGCCTTGGTGCCCAGCAGGACTCCCGCGCCGATCGAAATCGGATTCACCAGGGCCATCCCCATCATGGTGGTGATCAGACCGAACATGAGGACGCCACCGTAGGAGCCGCGCATCCCGACGAGGACCTTCTGGGTGATCCCGATACGCCCAGCCTCGAGGTCGGCGAGCGAGGCCACCGGCTCGAGTACCCCGTCGACGTTCGCGACGTCCAGGTGCGGGAGTTCGACGGACCCCGTCTCGGCGAAGTGCTGCGCCACCACCTCGGCCAGCCACAGCGCGCGGTCGTGGGCCCACACGAAGTTGTCGCCGATCGCGGTGGCGAACTCCTGCTCGAGCCACTGCCCCAGCGCGTCCCAGTCCTTGCCGGGGTCGCCCTCGTCGACGGTCTCCTCCGCCTCCCGGGTGACGCGGCGCAACCGGTCCCGCAGGTCGTGGTCGATGTCCGCGGCCAGGTCGGCGATGCCGTCGCCGAGCGTCTGCTGCCACAGCGACGTCTTCTTGTGCAGTTCCTCGGCGGCGGCCTTCGCCTTCTGCAGTTCCGCGACCGCGGCGACACCCTTCGCCGGATCACGCAGGGCGGCAAGCTCACTGCCGATCCCCAGGGTCAGATGCTCAGCAGCCGACGACACGTCCAGCGACACGGCCCGGCGGGTGTTCGCCTCCGCACGCGCCACCACCCGGTCGCGCAGAAATGCGTACAGCTCGACGAAACCGGATTCGGTGTTGAGTCCCTCGTCCTGCAGTCGCAGCGCGTGCGAACGCAGCACCGAGGAGATCGGGATCAGGGGAACATCGAGACCGGCGCGCGCGAGGTGCCCGCGATCGGCCTCGACGATCTCGCGCCAGTGCGGGTACAGGTCGGTCTTGCTGATCAGGCAGGCCACCGACGGGCACAGGCTCGTGACCTGGCGGATGAAACCGAGTTCCGGCTCGGTGAATTCCTGGCTGGCGTCGGAGAGGACGAACACGGCGTCCGACGCCGGAATCAGACCGAGCGTGCTCGCGGCGTGCGGGTTGCCCGCGCCGCCCACCCCGGGGGTGTCGACGAGGACCAGTCCGTCGGCGAGCAGCGGACTCGGGACGTTGACCTCCACCCGCAGCACCTCCCGGCCCCCGGCGCGGGGCGAGGCCGGGGTGATGCCGTTCAGCTCGTCGAGCGGCAGCGGCACCCGGATCGGGTCGGCTCCCGGGTCGGCGAGGACCAGTTCCGCCGACGCGGTCTCCGCGTTCTGCACGACGGTGGGGATCGCGGTGGTCTCGTCGTCGCCCACCGAACACACGGTGAGGTTGAGAAGCGAGTTCACGAACTGGCTCTTGCCCTGCTTCAGCGGCCCGACCACCACGATCCGCATCCGCGGATCCTGCACCCGGCTGCGGGCCGAATCCAGGCGCTGCGCCAGATCGCCGCGACCGAACCGCTTCGCCACGTCCAGGGCCTGCTCGAGCAGGGCCGTCATCGGCTGCGATCGGGCTGGACTCTTCTCGGCGGCTGCACTGTCCATGAGCTTCGTTGACCCGCAATTCTTCCGACCTCGTGCGGGCACCTGTTCGGTGCCCCGACACCCGACTGTGTAAATCAGCCCCGCACGCATAACGCGTCCGGGGCTGATTTCGTTACATCGTACGGCGGTCCCGGCCGCCCCGTCTGGGGGATGCCGGAACCGCCGTTTCATCACGGCTCGAGGTGATCGACCACGCCCGTGACGTCGTGCGAGAGGTCCACCGAGGAGTCGGTGTCGCCGAACAGCGAACCGTCGGTGTCGGCGTGCAGGCCCGAGTCGGCGCCGAACGCGTTGTCCGCGTCGATCGACGACCAGGTGTCGGCCCCGGTGTCGACGGCACCGCCCAGGGTCGATCCCAGGCCGCCGGCGATCGAACCGGTGGTGTCGGCGACTGCGCCGCCGACCGCCCCGAGGTCCGCGGAACCGTCCGCACCGGCGTCCGCGCCGGCATCCGCGCCGGCAGATGCGCCACCCGTGACCGATCCACCCGCGGACGCTGCGCCGTCGAGGGCGCCGCCGACCGAGGTGCCGAGCGATCCGAGACCGCCCACGCCACCGGACAGTCCGGCGCCGAGGTCGGCGGCCGCGTCGGTGGTGGCGTCGAGGCCACCGGTCAGGCCGGCGGTGGCGTCGACGGCGCTGTCCACGCTGCCTTCGAGTCCGCCTGCCACGTCGCCGCCGATTCCGGCAGCGGCGTCCACGGTGCCGCCGAGGCTTCCGCCGACGTTCGCGGCCGTGTCCAGAGCGCCACCGACCGTGCCACCCAGGTTCGCGGCCGTGTCCAGAGCGCCACCGAGGTTCGCGTCCAGGCTCGCACCGGCGTCGGCGACCGCGCCGACCGAGGCGCCTGCCTCGCCGACCGCGTCCACGGCACCGCCGACGCTGCCGGTCAGTGCCGAGCCGAGGCCCGCACCGGTGTCGAAGATTCCGCCGAGACCACCGGTGAGGCCGCTGGTCAGACCGGCGCCCAGGCCACCGGCCGTGTCCAGTCCGCCGACCAGGTTGGTTCCGAGGCTGCCGCCCAGGTCCGCTCCGGCGTCGGCAACCGCGCCGACACCCGCCGCGACACCGGCACCGATGCCGGCCGCAGCGTCCGCGCCGCCCGCCACACCGCCGCCGACGGCGCCGCCCACGTTGCCCGTGACGTCAGTGCCCACGTCGAGCAGACCGCCCAGCGCGCCGTCGATGCCGCTCGTCAGGCCACCCGCGAGACCGGTGCCCGCGTCGAGCGCACCGTCCAGGGCGCCGCCCACACCGGCTGCCGCGTCGAGTCCGAGGTCGGCGTCCAGAGCGGAGTCGAGATCGAGCCCGCCACCGGCCTCCAGTGCCGTCTCCAGTGCGGAACCGAGGGTCGCGCTGAGGTCGCCGTCCGCGCCGAGGACGCCGCCGAGAGCGGTGCCCAGCGTGCTGCCGATGCTTCCCTCCGCGCCGAGGACGCTGTCGAGGTCGAGGGCGCCGCCGGTCTCGAGCGCACCGCCGAGCACACCGCCGAGGGCCGCGCCGAGATCGGCGCCCGCGGCGCCACCGGCACCGAACGCGCCGCCGAGCAGACCACCCAGATCGGTCGCCCCGCCGAGGTCGACTCCGCCGTCCGCGCCGAGCACCGCGTCGAGCGCCGCACCCAGGCCTGCGGTGGCGTCACCGTCGACTCCGAGCACTCCACCCAGCGCGCTGCTGATCGTGGTTCCCAGATCGGCACCGGTGTCGAGGACACCGCCCAGCCCGAGGCCGCTCTCCAGCGCGCCGCCCAGGACCGTTCCCAGGTTCGCGCCTGCGTCGCCGCCCAGACCGAGGGCACCGCTCAGCGCCGTGGTCAGTTCCGACGTCAGTTCGCCGCCGAGGCCGAGGTCGCCGCCGAGGCCGAGGTCCAGTCCGCCGTCCAGCAGGCCGCCCAGGTCGATGCCCGTCACGCCGCCGGCACCGAGCGCGGCGTCGAGGGTGCTGCCCAGTTGGGCGGCCAGGCCACCGTCCAGGCCGAGGGCGCCGCCGAGGACCGTGCCGAGTGCGGCGTCCAGTCCCAGTCCGCTGCCGAGCGCACCGGAGAGTGCGCCGCCGAGTCCGCCGTCCAGATCGAGGGCGCCGCCGAGCAGACCGCCCAGGGCTCCACCGAGGTCACCGCTGACGTCGCCGCCGGCGCCGAGGACGCCGCCGAGGATGCCGCTCAGCGCGCCACCGAGGCCGCCGTCGGCACCGAGCACGGCACCGAGGTCGAGTCCGCCGCCGGCACCGAGCACCGCGTCCAGTGCGGTGCCCAGACCGGCCGTGAGGTCGCCGCCGACTCCGAGTTCACCGCCGAGCAGCCCGCTCAGGGCACCGCCGAGGCTGCCGCCCGCACCGAGGATCGCGTCGAGGTCCAGTCCGCCGCCCAGGTCGGCGATCGAACCGAGCGTCGCGCCGAGGGCGCCACCGAGGTCTGCACCGAGGTCACCGCCCGCACCGAGGACACCGCCGAGCGCGCCACCGAGGACCGCGCCGAGGTCGGTGCCGAGGACTCCGCCGAGCGAACCGGCGACGTCGCCGAGCAGGTCACCGCCGAGCAGGCCTTCGAGGGTCGCGCCCAATCCGCCGCCCGCGCCGATCGCCGCGTCGAGGGCGCCGCCCAGCGTGCCACCGAGACCGGCGTCCACACCGAGCACGCTGCCGAGGGTCGTTCCGAGCACGCCACCGAGGTCGAGGCCGGCACCGACTCCGGTGAGGATGTCGCCGTCCACGCTGCCACCGAGGTCGACGACGCTTGCGAGGGCGGCACCGAGAGCCGCACCCAGCTCGGCGCCCAGGTCGCCGCCGATCGACAGGGCCGGCGCGAGGATCCCGGTGAGACCACCGGCGACGTTGACCACCGGCAGGGCCGTGATCGCCGCGGTGAGGGTGGTGGCGAGCTGCGCGGTCAGGTCGGCGCCCAGTCCGAGCGCTCCTCCGAGGGCTCCGCTGATCGTGGCGCCGAGGTCGAGTGCGCTGCCGAGGTCGACGCCACCGGTGAGAGACAGTGCCGCGTCGAGGGCCGCACCGAGCGCGGCACCGAGCTGTGCACCGATCTCGCCGCCGATCTCCAGTGCGGCACCGAGCGCGGCGCTCAGGCCGGCCGCCAGTTCCGCGGCGAAGTCGAAGTCGCCGCCCAGGCCGGCACCCAGACCGAGGCCCGCGCCGGCACCGAGACCGACCGCACCGCCGAGGCCGCCGCCGAGGCCGCCGCCGAGACCGAGGCCGGCGCCCAGGCCGCCACCGAGTCCGCCGCCGACACCTGCGCCGAGACCGCCTGCGACGTCACCGGCGACGCCGGCACCGGCGTTGACGATCGCCGCCAGATCGGCTCCACTGCCCGCGAACAGTCCCGACTCCGCGACCAGGGGAGCGACGGAGACGATGTCCGCGTGGCTCACACCCTGCAGGCCGGCAGCGCACAGCGCGTCGGTCGGGTTGGCGCAGTAGGCCGCCGCAGCCTGCTCGTCGCGAAGAAGGCCGAGGATGAAGTCGAGGACGGCGTTGGTAGCCATGGCAATCTCTCCTGTGGTCGAGGTTCGGGGAGTTCGGGTGGCCACCACAACTGCTGTGACGGCGAGTGAAATACACGTTATGGATCGGCGGCCCCCTTCCCAACGGGGCGGCGCCCCCTACTCACCGGCCCCCGTATCGGGGATCTCCCATCGGGGGTCGGGCCCCCGCCGTTAGGGGTAGGGGGGCATTAGGGGATCGGCCCCGCAACTGCCGTCGACCTGCGCATCGGCGTAACGAAACGGCCGCCGCACGCGACAATTCGAGTGACCACGACGGCCCCGGCCGTCACATACGACGGCGGCACCGTCCGTCTGACACAGGCGGCGTGACGCCCGCCCGGACCACAGGAGTGGAACATGGCTGCAGCGCTCGGCATCGGTGTCGGATCGGTCAACACGGTGGCCGCCGTCGACACGGACGGGGCGAGCGTGACGGATGCCGCCGACCTCACCGTCCTGTCCCGCGCAAGCGTTCTGCACCTCTCCCCCGACCGCGCACCCCTCCTCGGCGGTGCCGGCGGCGAACCGGACGCCGTGACGGTGTCCGACTTCGCGAACCGCGTGGGCGACCCGGTCGGGATCCTCACCGACGACGGCTCGACCTACTCCGGCGAAGACCTCGTAGCCACCGCCGTCAGCTGCATCGTCCACGAGGCGGCGTCGGGCAGGCACGGTCTCCCGGCCACCGTCGTCGCCCACCCGACCGTCTGGCCGCCGTACACCGTCGGGGTGCTCGCCGACGCGCTCGAGGAGGCGGGCGTCGCGGACGCCACCCTTGTGTCGGAGGCGCAGGCGGTGATGACGTGGCTCGAACGGACCCGCGGCACCCTCGGCGACGCGCTGACCGTCATCTACGACCTCGGCGGCACCTCACTCGACATCACCCTGTTCCGTTCGGACGCACACGGCACGGAGACCGGCGTCCTCGGCAAGCCGGTGCGGTCCGAGGACTTCGGCGGCGCCCACTTCGACCACGCCACCATGCAGTACGTCCTCGGCAACGTCGCCGAGGAGTTCGGCGACATCGACCCGTTCGCCCCCGACACCGTCGCCGCGCTGACCCGCCTACGGACCCGGTGCACCGCGGCGAAGGAGGCACTGTCCTCCGACACCGAGGCCACCATCGGCATCGAACTGCCCGGCATCTCAACCGACGTGCGCCTCGTCCGCTCGGAACTCGAAGACCTCATCCGCGAACCCCTGCAGGACTCGGTGACCCTGGTCCGCGAGAGCATCCACGCCGCCGGTCTCGAATCCAGCGACGTCACCCAGGTGGTGCTGACCGGTGGCAGCGCCGCCATCCCGCTCGTCGCCGAACTCCTGTCCGCGGAGCTGCGGGTTCCCGTCGTCGCAGCCGAACGTCCGGGCCACACCGCCGCCCTGGGTGCGGCGCTGCTCGCCGCCGACCGGGATGCGGGACGCGCCGCCGCCCCGACCGTCGCGCGGATGCCGGTCGTCGTTCCCACCGCCGCGCCCGCGTCGGCAGCGCCCGCCGCCGCCCCGGCTGTCGAGTCGGACGCCGACACCGTCGTCCTCGCCGCCCGGCCGCCCGCACCGAGACCCGTCGAGCCCGCCCCCACCGGGATGTCGCGCAAGAAGAAGGCCGGGATCATCTCCGCGTCCGTCGCCGCCATCGCCCTGCTCGCCGCGGGCGGGCTGTCGCTCGGCACGGCCTTCGACGTCGCACCGGCGTCCAGTTCGGGTGCGACCACCTCGCAGTCGTCGGGCACATCGGCGGGTGCGGCCGCCACGTCCGGTGTTCCGGCGGAGGCCGCCGCGACCGGGGCCGTCGTACCCGGCACCGAGGCCGCGGGTGTCGCCGCCGCGACCGGGGTTCCCGGCACCGCGGCCGGTGTCGCGACTCCGGTCGCCGCACCCGGAACCGTCCCACCCGGCACCGTCGCACCTGCCGCGGCCCCACCGGTTGCCGCGGCGCCCGGCACCGCCCCGGCCCCCGCCGCGGCGGCGCCCGCGCCGGCACCGGCTGCTCCCGCACCGGCACCTGCGCCCGCTCCGGCACCGAGCGTTCCGTCCGACGGCGGCGCCGCGATCGCCAACACCATCGTCGGTGGTGCCGGCGCGGTCGGCGACACGGTCACCGGGGTGGGCGACACGGTCGGCGGCGTCGTCGGCGGAGTCACCGGCCTGGTGCCCGGCGTCCTCGGCAACGGCGGATAGAGCGCCGGTGTCCTCGCTGCCCTCACCGCTTCCTCCCACCGAACTCGCGGACCTCGACGGCCCGCAACTCTCCGCTCTCGCACTGGTTCTGCTCGGCAGCGACCTCGACGAGACCGTGGTCGCCCGGGTCCTCGACGTCGAACCCGACCGTGCCCGCGCGGCCGTCGACGCGCTCCGTTCGGACGGCTGGGTCGACGAACGGGACACGCTGGTTCTCGATCGCACGCATCTCACGACGACGCTCGGCGAGAACCGACTGCACACGCTGGCGCGCCGCCTGCTCGCCCATCACGTCGACGGCGGAACGCTGACGCTTCCCGTCGCCCGCGCGGTGGCCGCGACCGGCACACCCAGCGACGAGCTGAGCCAATTCCTCTGCGCCCAAGCCGAACTCGCCGAACCTGCCGTAGCCGTCGCGCTGTACGCCGAAGCCGGCCGGGTCGGCAGGCTCCGCGACGGCGCCGTCGTCGCGCATGCCGAGGCGAGCGCCCTGAACGGCGACCTCGACACCGCCGTCGGTCTGGCCGATTCCGTCCTCGAAAGATCCGCGACCGTCGACGGCCCGGAACTCGCTGCGGCCGTGCGTATTTCGGCAGCGGGCGCCGCGTTCTGCGGGATGATCGACCGCAGCGCCGAACTGTATGCCTGGCTCGGTGCGGACCGGGCGGGTGCCGACGCCTCCGTCGCCGCTTCCGTCCTCGTGGTGGCGGGCCGGCTCGACGACGCCGAAGCCGTCCTCGCGACGAGCGCGGGCGCACCCCCCACCGCCGCCACCGCAGGCGCGGCCCTCGTCGCGACCGGACTCGTGCAGTCCGTGACCGCGTCCGCGAATGCGGCACTCAACTCGCTGACCCGCGCCCTGTCGCTGCCCGGCCGCGCGTCGCGGCACCGGATGCTGCCCGACTCCCCCGCCGCGATCACCGCCCTCGCCGCACTCCACTGCGGCGAACTCGCCCACGCGGACGCCGTCCTCACCCGCGCCCGGGACGCCGAGCGCCCCGGCAGTGTCACCGCGAACCGGCACCAACTGCTCACCGCGTGGACGTCGATGGTCCGCGGCGACCTCACGTCCGCGCAGTCCCGGCTCGACGGTCTCGACGCCGCGACGATGCACCAGCGCGATCTGCTGTTCGTCCACGGCCTGCGGGTCGGGCTGGCGCGGCGCACCGGCGACAACGCGGCACTGCTCCAGGCCTGGGCGGGCGCGCAGGGGGTGCTCGCCGAGTACTCGGTGGACCTGCTGAGCCTGCTGCCGCTCGGCGAACTGTGGCTCACCGCGATCCGCGTCGGCGAACCCGGGCGGATCACCCACCTCGTCGAGGACGCCCAGTCGTTGCTGCGGACCCTCGGCGAACCGGCGATGTGGGGATCGGCCCTGCACTGGTACGGCGTGCAGGCCTCGATCCTCGCCGAATGCCCCGCCGATCTGATGCCCCACGCCCGCGCCCTCGGCGAGGCCGCCAAGGTCAGCCCGTACGCGTCCGGGCTCGCCACCGCCGGTCGCGCCTGGCTGCGCGTCCTGCAGGGCGACATCGACGCCGCCTCCGTCGAGGACGCCGCCCGCACCCTCGACCGGATCGGCCTGCCGTGGGACGGCGCGCGCCTCGCCGGCGAGGCCGCGCTGCGCGCCTCCGATACCAGGGTGGCGACCACCCTGCTGCAGGTCGCGCGGGCCCTGCGCCAGCCGACGTCCCCCGGCAACGGCGCCGACTCCGCGGTCGTGCCGAGCCCGAGCACGCCGGGGTCGCTCACCGACCGCGAGGCGGAAGTCGCCGACCTGCTCGTCCAGGGGCTGACGTACCGGGAGATCGGGTCGCGCCTCTACATCTCCGCGAAGACGATCGAGCATCACGTGGCCCGGATCCGGCGGCGGCTGGGCGCCGGGTCGCGGTCGGAACTGTTGTCGATGCTGCGTGCGATGGGCCACGGGACTGCGGCTTCGCCACCCGTGAGTACTTCTTAACCGCCGGCGCTGGCTGTCAGCATGGTCGTGAGACACCTGGCAGTCAGCGTGGGGAGCGGAGTTCCCTGTGACCGACATCGACAGCTTTCCGATCGGGCGTGGTCCGACGGGTAGGCGTTCGTTTCCGATCGCGTTCCGGATCGAGGTGCTGCGCCGGTGGGACGAGTGCACCGAGCACGGCGCCAAGACGCGCCTGCTGCGTGAGTTGAACCTGAGCAAGAACCACGTCACTGCGTGGCTTCGCGCGCGGGAGAGCGGACAATACACGCAGGCGATGGTCGCCGCGGCAGAGAAGTCGAGGAATTGGATGGACAGTCGGGATCGGGCCGAGCTGGCGCGGCTGCGCCGGGAGAACACACGGCTCAAGGCCCAGGTGGAACAGGCGGAGACCGCCCAGGAGATCCTGGGAAAAGCGTTCGAGCTCTCTTGCAGGGGATCACCAAGCGCTCGAACGAGGACCCATCTGCGATCCCACCGGCGTTGATGAGCGCGAACGAGTACGCGCAGTGGCTCGAGCGAGAGAAGCTGTCCTGATCGACACCGTCGGGGTGTTGGTCCGGGACGCGGCGATGCCGGTCACCGCGGCGTGCGCCCTGCTCGGTGTGCCGCGGTCGAGTTACTACCGGCGCACCCGCGGTTACCGGCACTACGTTCCGGTCACCGAGCCGGTCCCGCACGTTCAGCGGCGGCAGCCCGCCGCGTTGTCCGACGACGAGCGCGCCCGGATCGTCGAGTTGATCCTGGCCGAGGAGAACACGGATCTGTCTGTGGTGCAGGTGTATTGGCGTTCTTTCGACGCCGGGTTCGTCGCGTGTTCGGAGTCGACGTTCTACCGGGTGGCGCGTGCGCAGAACTTGACCGGGGACCGTCGCCGCACCCGGCGGGCCACGGCCGCGGCCCGCCGGGCACCGGTCGCCCGGGCCGGTCGGGCCGGGCAGTTGTGGTCGTGGGACATCACGATGTTGCACGGTCCCCGCAAGCAGGACAGGTATCTGCTGTACCTGGTGATGGACGTGTTCTCGCGGTTCCCGGTGGCCTGGCGGATCGAGTACGCCGAGGTTCCCGAGTTGGCGGTGCAGATGTTCGCCGAGGCGTTCGAGGCGTTCGGGGTGCCCGAGGTGGTGCATGCCGACAATGGTCCGTCGATGCGCTCACATGCCCTGATCGCCGCCCTCGACGAGGCGGGCGCGTGCCGGACCTACTCACGACCGAGGGTCAGCGATGACAACCCGTTCTCCGAGTCGCTGTTCAAGACCATCAAGTACGACTTGTCGTGCCCGCTTCGGTTCGACGACATCGACCACGCGCGGCGATGGACCGAGACGTTCATGACCCGCTACGCGCTCGAACACCGGCACAGTGCCCTGGGCCGGCACACCCCCGCATCGGTGTTCCTCGGCCTCGACACCGAGGAACACCGCCGCCGACAGCACCGGCTGGACCAGATCTGGGCCGAACACCCCGAACGGTTCCGCGGCCGACCCCTGGCACCACACCCGCCACAACCGACAGGCATCAACATCAACCAGAACCTGTCTCAGACAGGTTGACAACTACCGCCGGCGGTTAACAAGTACTCACGGGTGCCGGATGTAACCATTCGACCGCGGGAGGCGACACACTGTGCACATGGTGCGATGATGCACCCCTCTGAACCGTGCCAGTAAGGATCTTCCATGACCACCGGAGTCGGACTCACCGTCGGCGATTCGGTTTCCACGGCGGTGGTGACCGCTTCCGGAACCGACGTGAGGACGATCGAACACCCGTCCGTCCTGTTCACGGCCCCGGACGGCACCGTTCAGCTCGGCGACCCCGGCACGGAGTCGACGGGCGCCGTCCGCGATTTCCTCGCACGCGTCGGCGAGCCCGCGGGCATCGAGTACGCGGGTTCCCTGACCCGCGCCGAGGACCTCGTCGCGACGGCGATGTTCTGCCTGTTCCGGGAGGCGTCGGACGGACTGTCCGGGACGGTGAAGGTCACCGCGACCCATCCGTCGGACTGGGCGCCGGAGATCGTCACGAAGCTGCGTGAATCCCTCGACTACATGGGTCTGGGCGACGCGACCCTCATCCCGGAGTCGGTGGCGCTCGCCGCGTCACCCGAGTCCCCGGCCCACGGCGCGGCCCTGCTGGCGGCCGGGTTGGCGCTGACCGACGAGGACACGAGCGCCGACACGGAGTCGATTCCCGTCGTCGAGGCCCCGCTGCACACCGCGTACTCCGCCGTGACAGCGGTGCCGGCTGCCGCTGCCGCCGCGTCCGCCGACGCGTTTCCGTCGGCCGAGACCGAGGCGTCCACTCCGGCGAGCACGCCGACCGCACCCGCCAAGCGCCCCGACCGTCGGCCGCTGATCATCGCCGGTGTCGCCGCGGCCGCACTGGTGGTGGCCGGTGGGGCGGTCGCGTTCGCGCTCGCCGGCAACGGCAGCACCGCGGTCCCGTCGATCCAGGACGCCCAGACCGCATCGGTGACGACGACGACCGCGCGGCCCACACCGGTCGCGCCCGCGGTGTTCCCGACGGCGAGCACGCAGGAGGTGGCCGTGACGACGGAGGTGGAGGCCCCGATCCCGGTCGCTCCCCGCCCGCCCCGGTGGAGACGACGTCCGTGTTCGTTCCGCCGCCCCCGCCGACGACGACGACCACGACGACGACGACGCCGGTGATCACCCTTCCCTCGATCACCACGGTCCCGCAGACCACCACGACGACGACTGCCGCGACGACCACGACGACGCCGCCGGAGACGACCACCACCACGACGACGAAGGAAGCGCTGGCCGCGACCACCACGACGACTCCGGTGCGGCCCGCGCTGAAAACGCCAGGCCAGTGAGCCTTCGGTCACACCTCCCGGACGGGTCGACCCGTCCGTAGCTTAAGGTGGGGCGCTGATACCCACCCCAGAAGGAATCCTCAGTGAACGGATTCCGTGCAGAAGGGATTTCATGCGTAACGTGCTGGCGCACCGCGCCGCTGTTGTAGGCGCCTCGGCAATGCTTCTTCTCTTTCCGTTTTCCACTGCCGCCCAGGCCGACCCTGTTACGCAGCCCGGCACCACGCAGTTGAGCGCCGACAAGTTGCCGGCCGAACTCGTCGAGGCCATTACCCGCGACCTGAAGATCAGCCCGCAGGAATACCTCGACCGCGCCGCGAAGGCACAGGAGCTGGGTAGTTACGCCGCAGACTTCCGGGAGGAGCATCCCGACGACTTCGCCGGGGCGTGGATCGGCCTCGACGGCAAGCCCGTCGTCGCGGTCACCACGAACGAGGCCGCCGACGCCGCAGCCAAGGCCGGGTACGACACCCGCATTGCGCCGGTGTCCGCGAACGGCCTGGAGAAGACCCTCTCCGACGTGAACGGCTGGATCGCGGGACTGCCGAAGGACGTGGCTTCCCAGGTCAACTCCGCGTCGATCGACGTTCTCGACAACCGCGTCGTCATCGACGTCGTCAACAGCCCCGTCGGCCAGGCGCTGAACCTGCCGACGCTGCTCGCCAACGTCAAGGTGATGCTGAGCCCCGGCGGCGGCGGTCCGGTGGAGCGGGGTCCCCTCGCCGGCGACACGTACATCACCACCGCGGGTGAACTGCCGAAGACGCCGATCTCGGAGATCTCCGTCTGCTCGCTCGGCTTCAACGCCGTCGACGACAGCGGCCAGGCCGTCAACATCAGCGCCGGGCACTGCAACCCCGTCGAGGGCCAGCCGTCGCCGGTGTTCCTCCCCAACCATCAGAACGTCGACGACAGCCAGCAGATCGGCGCGTTCTCGAAGTCGTCGGTGGGTAACCCGGCCGACAAGCTCGACTACTCGGTGATCAAGCTGAACGAGGCGGGCGTCAAGGCCGGCCTGGACCGTCCCGCGGTGCGCGGCGCGAACGGCACCACCCTGGAGATCACCGGCACCGCCCGTCCCGTCGTCGGCGCCCCGATCTGCAAGTCGGGTCAGACGTCGTCGTTCACGTGTGGTGTGGTCGCCGCCGATCACGTCGAGACGCAGTTGTTCGTTGCCGACGGTTCGAGCCGCGTGATCAACGGTTTCGCGGGCACCGCCTGCACTCTCGCGGGTGACAGCGGCGGCGCCATCGTCACCGGCACCCTCGCGCTGGGCATCACCAGTGGTTCCAATGCCGCCGGCGCCCCCAACTGCACGGAGGCGAACCTGGTGCTGGCACCGGAGGGCGGCACGGCCAGCCTCGGCATCCCGGTCGCGGACATCGTCGACACGGTCGGATCCGGGATGCACGTGCGCACCATCTCCGACTAGTTCGCCACCGCTTTCAGCCTGCGCCCGGTGTCCGTTTCGTCACGGACACCGGGCGCAGGTGTGTGTACGGCAGGGTGCCGCGACGGTCCGGTGTCCGCTTTGTCCAGCTGCGTCGCCCGCCGGGAGTGTTACAGGTGGGAATAGACGGGGCGAACCCATATAGTCGACTCCGACTGTGTACGGCCTTACCTGTCAGGGGGGGTCGTATTCGCGTGCGCCCGCGAGGCAACTGCGAACAAACAACATAGAAAGGCCCCCATGCGAAGCTCCATCGCACGTCGTGCCGCCGTGTTCGGCTCCGCCGCGCTGCTGCTCCTCGGTCCGGTCACCGCCTCTGCTCAGGCCGATCCGGTCGAGCCGGGAGTGTCCGGCCAGGCCGCCAAGCTTCCCGCGGAACTGATCGACGCAATTTCGCGTGATCTGTCGCTGAGCCCGGACCAGTACCTGGAGCACTCCGAACTGGGCCAGAAGCTGGCCGAGTTCGCGAAGATCGCCCGCACCCAGTTCCCGGACGCCTTCGCCGGAACGTGGCTCGACAACGCAGGCACCCCGATCGTCGGGCTCGCCGACGGCGCCGACAAGGAGGCCGCGGTCGCCGCGGCCGACAAGGCCGGCTTCCAGGTGAAAGATGTGGCACAGAGCGAGAGCAGCCTGCAGGCGCAGGTGAAGTCGCTCGACGGGTGGCTGGACACCCAGCCGCCCGCCGTCGCCGATCTCGTTCGCGGCGTCGCCATCGACATCGTCAACAACGATCTCGTGCTCCGCGCCGACAACGTGGGCGGTTTGCAGCTTCCGGACTTCCTGAAGGGCGCTCGCGTCGTGCAATCGCCTGCGACGGCCGCTCCGCTGCCCTCCACCGACCTCACCCCCATCGCCGAACCGCTGCCCGCCGACGCCCTGCTGGGCGGCGACGCGTACGGCTCGCTCGGCGGCGGAGTCGGGCTGCGCTGCTCGCTCGGATTCAACGGCACCGACGGCTCGGGCCACCCCGTGAACATCACGGCAGGGCACTGCGACCCCAACCGGGGCGCTGCAGGCACCTCGGAGGCATCGGAGGCGTTCTCCCTGGTCCAGGGTGGCACCGGTCCGCGGATCGGCACGTTCGCCAAGACCAGCCTGGACATTCACGACTACTCGATCATCCGGGCCGACGACGCCGCCGCCCGCCGGTTCGAGAACAACGGCGTCCGGGTTCCCGGTGCGGCGCCGGTCGCGATCACCGGAACCGCCGACCCGGTCGTCGGCGCCCCGGTGTGCAAGTCGGGTCTGACGACCGGCTTCACGTGCGGTCGCGTCACGTCCGTCGCGCAGACCGTCTCGGTCGGTGAGCGCACGCTGGCCGACAGCTTCTCGACGAGCATGTGTGCCCTGCAGGGCGACAGTGGCGGCACGATCGTGACCGGCACGCTGGCCCTCGGCATCTCGAGCGCCTCCAACGTCGGGCAGTACCCGATCTGCCAGGTCGCGGACGTCGTCACGTTCGTCCTCGGCGAGAGTCCCGAGTTGTTCGCGACGCCGATCAACGAGGTGCTGGCGGAGAACCCGGGTCTGCGCGTGCGCACCTCGTAACGCACCCCACCGACGACGACGGCCCGCTTCCCTTCGGGGAGGCGGGCCGTAGTCGTCTGCGACGGATCACGACGAGCTTTGCGTCAGTGCGACATCGGCGACCCCCGCACGGCCGCACACCATTTCGCGCTCCCAGTGGCTACCGTGCGCGCGGAAACCGATCAGGCGGTGGGTTCGGGCGCGGGCGGAACGAACGGGGTGTTGACGGTGACGAGGTACTGGATTCCGAGGATCACCAGCGCGGCGCCGCCGACGAAGATGGTTCCGGCCAGCCCGCCGGCGGCGAATCCCGCCAGCAGTCCGCCGCGGCAGCCGACCGGCGTGCCGACCACGGTCACGGCGAGCAGTCCGCACCCGACCACGAGACCGACGACACCGAAGATCACACCGAAGATCAGGCCGCCGATCAGCGTCGCGTACCCGAGGTAGCTGTTGAAGTCGGCGAGCGCCGAATCGTCGCGCTCCTTCTGGGTGTCGAATCCGTCCTGCGCCACCGACTTCAGCGAAGACGCGACGTCCTCGGGGACGTGCGGGGTGAGCGTCACCGTCCGCCCGTCGAGGTCGGCGTCGATCGGGTAGACAGCGTCGCCGACACGAATCGTGAGAGGCAGTGCCGCCACCACCTTGCCGCTGTCGTCGACCACCTCGATCGCGTCACCGGTGTCGGTGACCCGGAAGGCGCCCGCGTCGATGGACGTGATCACGGACGTGCCCTCGGCGTGGGCCTCGTAGCCGATGTCGGACGATTCCTGCTGTGTTATCGGGGCCGCGTGTGCGGTCCCGGCAGAGATGCCGAGCGCCGCGACGACGAGGACCACGGCTCCGGTGAGGGCCCGCAGATGCCGTGCGAACCGGCCGCTCATGCCGTGGGTTCCGGTGCGACGAACGGGCTGTTGATCGTGTTCAGGTACTGGATGCCCAGGACGACCAGGGCGCCGCCGCCGACCACGATGGTGCCCGCCAGCGCCACGACGGGCGCGACGATCAGCGCACCTCCGATGCACCCTGCCACCGGCCCGGCAAGACCGAGGAACGGAATCACCAGGGCAGCGGTGCCGGGGATGATGCCGATCGCACAGCCGATGGCCCCGCCGATGATGGCGGCGACGATCGCGGTGATCGCACTCGTGATACCGAGTTGCTGCTGGAAGTCGTCGAGCGCGCGGTCGTCGCGTTCCTGTTTGTCCTGCGGTGCCGCGACGTCGTCGAGGGTGATCCGCTCCGACACCGGGACGGAGGTCGCTGCGGACGGATCCATGTTCGGGACGAGTCGCAGGACGCGCGCAGATTCGTCGACCGCGACAGCGAAGGGATGCTGCAGGTCGTCGACCCGGAAGAACGTGGGAATGGACGCGACGACGCGGCCACTGTCGTCGACCACGTCGACGGTGTCGTTCGCGGCGTTGATCGCGAAGGCGCCGGCGTCGAGGGTGGCCACAGCGGCGTCACCGTCACGAGCGGTCTGGTAGTTGATGTTCGGGATGCCCTGTTCCACTGCCGGCTGGGGTGCGGCGGCCGGATCGGCGTATGACGTGGCCGCCCCGACTCCCATCGCCGCGACGACAAGCATGGATGTGGCAGTAAACCGTCGGAGGTTCATCGAGACCCGTTTCAAGAGCAGCGCTGTGACGGACGAAGGTTAGCCTAAGCATTGGCAAACCCGGGACGTCAGCTCCGCCGCTGTGACGAGGTTCACTTTCGGAAAGTCCATACGACGACGAACCGCCCGCCTCCGGAAGGAGACGGGCGGTTCCGTGGTCTTGCAGCCGTGCGGCTAGGTCACCCACGTCGTGGTGTCGCACATCTTTCGGACCGACATCAGAGCAGCTTGGGACCGACAGTCACGATCGTGATCACGTAGCCGAAGATGTCGGCCAGGATTCCGAAGAGTTCCGCCATGAATACTCACACCTCTCTCGGGCGCACGCGCCGCTGAAACTGGCTACTTCGCGCCCTTGTCGTTCTTCGCCCAGACCGTGGTGCCATCGGGCGCCGTCAGAGTCTGCGCAAGCTGAATACCTGCAATGACCAGGGTCGGCCCACCGACGATGACGGTTCCGGCAATTGCCCCGACCGCCGCGAACACCGGGACGGTCGCCAGGGCGACGGGCCCCGCAATCAGGCCGACCAACCCGATCGCGCCACCGACGACGGTGCCGGCCAGTCCACCGACCGCCGAGGCGAGTGCGAGTTGCTGACCGAAATTCGCCTGCGCGCGCGTGTTCTCCTCGACCGAAGCAACATCGCTCAGTGGAAGATCGGTGTCTGCGATCGGCGTCGCCTTCGCGCGATCGACGACGGGAGTCAACGTGAGAGTCTTGCCGTCCTCGCTGACCTTCTCCTCGAAGGGGAACTGCAGATCGTCGAAGCGGTATGCGAGAGGCAGCGAGAGGACGGCGTTTCCGGCGCCATCCTCGAGTGACACCGATTTGCGATCCGACGACACCACGAACGCGCCCGCATCGATCTTCGTGACGACTGCCCGATCCTCCACACGGGTCTCGTATCCGATGTCGGCTCCGGGCTCGGCCGCCGGTTCCGCGACCGCCACCCCGGATCCGGCCGCGAGGGCACCCACCAAAAGTGCCGAAGTCGTAACGAAACGACGCAACTTCATTCCATCCCCTTAAGGTTTCAACCCCATCCGCTGCTAAACAGTAACTTGCTGCTCCGACAGATCCCAATTGAGTTTCGACTCGAGAAAAGGCTCGTCACCAATAGTCGACGAAGGGCTATGGAAGTTCGCATCGGGAACGGCGCCGGGACCGAATTCCAAGAATTGCACCAGTCATTCATGCAGTAATTCCCACCAAAAGCGGGGAACCGGTCGGTTTCTTCGCGGAGGCCGCCCACACACGACCCGGCCCCGCCGTGCGTGACACGACGGGGCCGGGCGACCGAGGCGAGGGCTCTACTCGTCCCTGTCGGCGTAGATCGAGGTCCCCGGGGCGGCGTTGTACGTCTCCCACAACTGGTAGGCGCTGACGCCGAGCGTGGGACCGCCGGCGACGATGGTTCCCACTACCCCACCGATACCCGCTCCCGTGA
Organism: Rhodococcus sp. USK10; assembly: GCF_019378875.1. Classification (NCBI taxonomy): domain Bacteria; kingdom Bacillati; phylum Actinomycetota; class Actinomycetes; order Mycobacteriales; family Nocardiaceae; genus Rhodococcus; species Rhodococcus sp. USK10. The sequence continues at coordinate 6,681,953 of NZ_CP076048.1, read as the reverse complement.
CGAGACCGGGCACACACCCGGCAGGAAGTGTTGCGATACAACCGATTCCGGCTCCAGCAATGGTTCCGACCAGACTGCCGACCGTGACGGCGATGCCCACCTGCGCGCCGAACTGGCCGAACGCCCTGTCGTTCTCCTCTCGGGACGCGACGTCGTGGAACGGCAGCGGGAGTACGGCGGGTGCCGTCATGGTCGGCGCGGGCGCGACGGGGGCGGGCGCCGCCGCCGGCCCCGCGTGGGAAACCCCGGCAGCGAGACCCATGGCGGCGACCGCCATGCCTGCCGTTACTGCAGCTCTTCTCACGATCATTGATGCCTCATTTCAGGACCGACGCGACGAAGTACTGATGTGATCGAAGTGCACTGCACGACCCCCGTTGCGACCGCTGACCAGGGCCGGAAAACACGCTCAGAGTAACAGCGGAATCACGGCGGAAATGTCCATTGACGAAAAATTCACCGCAGCGACAAGGCGCCGGTCGCAAGCTGGTCGATTGCAACGTAATTCGCACGAATTACATGGGGTGAATTAGTCCGGTCGGGCGGATTTTCGGCAGCGCCGACATCGACGCACGGAATATTTGCCCGTCGTTATCCCGCCGCAATGCAACCGCACTGAATTCGTGACCGAAATGGCGACAGAAGCGCACCCGGGAGACCTCTCGGACAGTCCCGCGCACCCGTCCGCCGAAGTTAGGGCGACCTTGGGTGAACGCCGCAAATTCGACCCTTTAACGTGGCGAACAGAAAGTCCGATTGTGGCATGCACCACATGCCTCATCGGCGCCCCAGCTGCAGATATCCCGCTCGAGCCAACTAAGTTACCCACAGGTAGGCTAGGTAAGTTACCAGTGGGTAACTTAGCAAGCGTTAGGATCACGAGCAGTCCCGAGGTGGCCGCCCTGCCGCCCTGAAACGAAAGGCCGCGACATGAATGCCCTGACGATCACGTTGGGCACCATCGGCGTGCTGCTGAGCCTCGTATGTTGGTTCTCCTTCATCACAGGCGCATTGAAGATGGTCAACGTCGTCCGGATCGGCCAGTCGGCCCCGGATCGATGGCGCCCCTTCTTCCCGCGCTTCAAGCAGATGTGTGTCGAGTTCATCGCCCACACGCGCATGAGCAAGTTCCGCACCGTCGGCTGGGCCCACTGGCTGGTCATGGTCGGCTTCATGCTCGGAGCCGTCGTGTGGTTCGAGGCGTACGGCCAGACGTTCAACCCGGAGTTCCACTGGCCGCTGGTCGGTAACACCGCCGTCTACCACTTCGTCGACGAGATTCTCGGCCTCGGCACGGTCATCGGTATCACCACACTGATCGTGATCCGCCAGCTCAACCACCCCCGAGTGCCCGCGCGGCTGTCCCGTTTCGGTGGCTCCGACTTCAAGGCCGCGTACTTCGTCGAGGCCGTCGTCCTCATCGAGGGTCTCGGCATGATCTTCGTGAAGGCCGGGAAGATCGCCACCTACGGCCACTCGAACCCGTGGACCGACTTCTTCACGATGAACCTCGCGAAGCTGCTTCCCGCGAGCCCGAACATGGTCGCGTTCTTCGCCTTCGTCAAGCTGATGTCGGGCATGATCTGGCTCTACGTCGTCGGCCGCAACATCACCTGGGGTGTCGCCTGGCACCGGTTCGCGGCGTTCGCGAACATCTACTTCAAGCGTGAGGACGACGGCGACGTCGCGCTCGGCGCCGCCAAGCCGATGATGTCCGGTGGCAAGCCCATCAACATGGAGGACGCCGATCCCGACACCGACACGTTCGGTGCCGGCAACATCGAGGACTTCTCCTGGAAGGGCTGGCTGGACTTCACCACCTGCACCGAGTGCGGGCGGTGCCAGTCGCAGTGCCCCGCGTGGAACACCGGTAAGCCGCTGTCCCCGAAGCTGCTCATCACGTCGCTGCGCGACCACGGTTACGCCAAGGCTCCGTACCTGCTCGCCGGTGGCCGCAAGGACATGGGCGGCGACGAGGTCGGCCTGGTGAACGGCGAAGGCGCCGTCGACGACGCCAAGCTGGCGGCGATCCCCGAGGCGGCCCGCCAGGAAGCCGAGCGCAAGCTGGTCGGCGAGACCGTCGAAGGCGAGCTGGCCCCGGTCATCGACGCCGAGACGCTGTGGAGCTGCACCAACTGCGGCGCGTGCGTCGAGCAGTGCCCCGTCGACATCGAGCACGTCGACCACATCATCGACATGCGCCGCTACCAGGTGCTGATCGAGTCGGAGTTCCCGTCCGAGCTGGCCGGCCTGTTCAAGAACCTCGAGAACAAGGGCAACCCGTGGGGTCAGAACTCCAAGGACCGTCTCAACTGGATCAGTGAGATGGACTTCGAGATCCCCGTGTTCGGCCAGGACGCAGACAGCTTCGAGGACTACGAGTACCTCTTCTGGGTCGGCTGCGCCGGCGCCTACGAGGACCGCGCCAAGAAGACCACGAAGGCCGTCGCCGAACTCCTCGCCACCGCAGGCGTGAAGTTCATGGTGCTCGGCGCCGACGAGACGTGCACCGGCGACTCCGCTCGCCGCGCCGGTAACGAATTCCTGTTCCAGCAGCTCGCCATGCAGAACATCGAGTTGCTGAACTCGGTCTTCGACGGCGTCGAGCAGCGCAAGCGCAAGATCGTCGTCACCTGCGCCCACTGCTTCAACGCGCTCGGCAACGAGTACCCGGAGGTCGGCGGCGACTACGAGGTGGTGCACCACACTCAGCTGCTCAACCGCCTGGTCCGTCAGAAGAAGCTGATTCCGGTCGCCTCCGTCGGTGAGGACATCACCTACCACGACCCCTGCTTCCTCGGCCGCCACAACAAGGTCTACGACGCTCCCCGCGAGCTGATGGAAGCCTCCGGCGCGAAGCTGAAGGAAATGCCCCGGCACGGCGAACGGTCCATGTGCTGTGGTGCCGGTGGTGCGCGCATGTGGATGGAAGAGAACATCGGCAAGCGCATCAACATCGACCGGGTCGACGAGGCGCTCAGCACGGATCCGAAGAAGATCGCGACCGGCTGCCCGTTCTGCCGCGTCATGCTCACCGACGGTGTCACGGCTCGCCAGGAGTCCGGCCAGGGTGAGGGTGTCGAGGTCGTCGACGTCGCCCAGCTGATGCTCTCGTCCATCACGCGTCTCGAGCCGGAGAAGCTGACCGAGAACATCAAGGTCGTCCCCCGCGAGAAGCCGGCCGAACCGGTGGCAGCCGAGGCCAAGGCAGCGGTAGTCGAAAAGGAACGCGTCGAGGAGGTCGAGGAGGCCGCCGCAACTCCGGCCGCCACGGAAGCTCCCGCAGGCAAGGGCCTGGCGATGAAGGGCCTGGCCAAGGCACCCGGAGCGAAGGCTCCCGGCGCCAAGGCACCCGGCGCGAAAGCACCCGGTCTCGGCATGGCGGGCGGGGCGAAAGCTCCCGGCGCCAAGGCGCCCGGCAAGGGTCTCGGCATGGCCGGTGGGGCGAAGGCTCCCGGCGCCAAGAAGGCTGCTCCCGCCGCCGCGGCTGATGCAGGCTCGGAGGCTCCGGCAGCGGAGGCACCCAAGGCGAAGGGCCTCGGGCTCGCCGGTGGTGCGAAAGCACCGGGCGGCAAGGGTCTGCAGATGAAGGGTGCCGCCAAGGCTCCCGGCGCGAAGGCCGCCGCTCCGGCCGCCGACGCACCGGCCGCCGACGCACCGGCCGCTGAGGCTCCCGCCGCCGAAACGCCCGCTCAGGACGCGCCCGCGGCGAAGCCGAAGGGGCTCGGACTCGCGTCCGGCGCCAAGGCACCGGGCAAGGGCCTGCAGATGAAGGGCAAGGCGAAGGCTCCCGGGGCGAAGGCCGCCGCTCCGGCCGAGCCGGCGGTCGCCGAATCCCAGGCTGCCGCGCCCCCGGCTGCCGAACCGGAGGTCGTCGACACCTCCTCCGCTTCGGAAGCTCCCGCGGCCGAGGCTCCGAAGGCTCCTCCGATGGCGAAGGCCGGTGGACTCGGTTTCAAGAGCGGTGCCAAGGCTCCCGGGGCCCGCAAGTCTGCGGCTCCCAAGGCCGCAGCACCGAAGGCCGAGGCACCCGAGGCTTCCCCGGCTGAAGCAGCCCAGGCCGAGGCACCGAAAGCCGAAGCACCCGCGGCCGAGGCTCCGAAGATAGAGGAGTCGAACGGCGACGGGTCCAACGGCAAGGCACCGGAGACGGCGCAGGCCCCGCCGCAGGCCAAGCCCGGTGGGCTCGGTTTCAAGGCCGGCGCGAAGGCACCGGGCCGGAAGAGCTAGCCGACAGCAGTGACCAGCAACGCCCCCACCGATCACGGTGGGGGCGTTGCTGTTTTCTACCGCGGTCCGGCGCCGCCGCGTCCGCCCGCTCCGCCGCCCATCGGCTGAGCGGGCGCCGGGTTCTGCACGGTGTATTCCTGCACCGTGTCATTCCCCGGGGTGTCGTCCTGCGCGGTCTGGCCGGCGGACGATGCCTGGTCGACGGACGAAGTGGTGGTGGTCGTCGTTGCCGAGGGCGTCTCGTCCTGGCCGATCAGCTGGGTCGCTGCCGCGCCGCCGCCCAGGAGGACGAGAGCGGCGACACTCGCCGCGACCATCCAGCCCCGGATACCCGACTTCGGGGTCTTCGCGGCCGGGGCGACGGTGTGTGTGACAGCCGGTGTGGGCGGGGAAACGGGCCTGGTCGGCACCCCGGCGGATGCGGAGGGAGGCAGCACACGCGACGTTGCCGCCGCGATCGGTCGCGGCGCCGCCGGTGGCTTCACCCGCGGCCCCGGCGCCGACATCACCCGGGAACCCGACTTCCGGAGCGATGCCCGCTCGGCGATCACCGCCGCGCCGCGGGCGGACGCCGTCGACGGTTCAGGCGAGACGACGAGGGGGACGTCCACGGCCGTCGACAGCAGTTCGGTCACGAGCGGTACCGCCGCTCCGCCGCCGAGGAGGACGACCGCGTCGACGGGAGTTGCGGTCTCGGCGAGACGTTCGAGTTCACGTGCCACCGCGTTCGCGGCGTCAGTGAGTGAGCCACGGATGACGTCCTCGAATTCGGAACGCATGACACGTATCTGGCGTCGGATGCCGGGAAGCTCGACGGTCACCACGGCAGAGGTGTCCTGCGACAACCGCTCCTTCGCGATCCGGCAGCGGGCCGCGAGTTCGGCGAGGGCCGCGCGGTGGGCGGGTTCGTCGACGTCGAAGTCTGGGTTCGCGTTCAGTACCAGCGCGACCACATGACCCATCAGTAGCCGGTCGGCGTGGTCTCCGCTGAAGTCGGTGCTGCGCGTCGATGGGCGCACAGCGAATTCGGCGCCCTGCCTGGTGGCCACGGTCAGGTCGAGCGAGTGGGCTCCGACGTCGCACAGCAGCACTGTGTCGCAGTCGTCGAGTTTCTCCACCCGGGCGACCCACGTGAGTGCCGCGGTGGTTTCGGGGATCACGGTGACTGTGCGGTTCTGCAGCAGACCCCAGCGACGGATCTCGTCCTCGAGTTCCTCCACCGCGTATCCCGACCAGCCCGCTGGGGCCGCGACCACCACATGGTCGGGCGCCGGGGTGCGGCCCCGAATCAGGCAGTCGAGCGCGGTGGTCACCAACTGCACGGCCGGGGTGCGGGTCCCGTCGTCGCCGATCACCGGAACAGGGTCACCGACTCTGTCGATGAAGTCACGAAAGACGATGCTGCCCTGCGGAAGCGACGCTGCACGGTGCGGCCCGAGCGTCGGCGCGCTGCTGGACGACAGCGCGAGTTCGGCGGAGTGCCGCACCACCGTGAATCCGTCGTGCTCGTGGTGCCCCTGCGATTCACCGTGCATCTGTGCGGACACGAACGAGTCGGAACCCATACTGATCCCCATCGATGTCCGCATGTCGTGATCTCCATTCCGTGGTACGGCAGGCGGATTTCCTGCCGGTCGAAACGCTAGACCGCCTTCCTGTACCGACCGCTGTGCGCTTCCTGCGATGTTCCTGTGTGCGTGGCGGCGAACGGCCCCTAGGGAAGGTGCAGCGTCCTCCCATGGTCTTCCCAGGAATGGTCCATAACGTCGTCGGCAGTCGCCTCGAAGGGGCAAACCGAGATGAAGGAGCACTCATGACGAGAAGCGAAATCCACCCGTCGGACGTCCTCGAACACGACGCACCCACCCCGCACGCCGCGATCGACGCACGGGCACCTCAGCCCGACCTGGGCGGCGCGCCCCATGCGGCGGACCTTCTGCGCGACGGACTCGACGGTCTCCTGCGCGACCTCCGCCCGGCGAACCCGACCGGCGATCATCCTGCTCAGCACGTTGAGCAGCAGAAGAATTTGCATGACGTTTCGCACGACAACGACAGTCGCGGGTTCGAGAACACCGGCCGTCAGAACAACACAGACACCCGTCACGACAACCACACCGACGGCGACCGACAGAACCACGCCGCCGACTCCTCGCGAGACAACAACAACGGCCGCGACGAGACCAACCACCAAGACAACGCCGGCCACCGGGACGACGCAGGTCGCCAAAGCACCGCCCCCGGCAACCAGGCCCACGAGAACGACAGCACGATCAACCACGACGGACGCACCGACGGCAACAACGTCGCGAGCCATCAGAACGCCCTCTCGAACCCGTCGGCGTCGTTCGGCAACCCGGGCCGCGGTGAGTCGGCAATGAACTCGGGCGGCGCGTCCGCGTCTCAGCCCGCATTCGGTCAGGGCAACGCAGTTGCGACGCAGCCGTCGACGCTGGCGCCCACGTCGGTGTCTGCGCAGACGTCGTCGGCCGTGCAGCCTGCCGCGGCCGGTCCGGCAACGAGTGCGGCGCCGGCAACGGCGGCGTCCGCGGCCCAGCCGATCACGGCGACCCCGGTCTCGACCCATTCCGATGCGGCGGTGACGTCGCAGCCTCTCGACACGACGATTCGGCAGACGAACACCGAACCTGCCTCGGCGACGACGACATCCGACACGGACCGGAATCAGAATCAGGTTGCGGACCAGCAGAGCACGCGGAGCGCGGAGACTGCCTCGGTCACCGGCGACGAGGGAACGCGAACAGCGTCGACGGATAACACCCCGACCAACGCCACCCAGACCGACGCCGCCACGCAGAACGCGACGGCACCCACCGCGGATCTCGGCCGAACCGAGGCGACCACAGCGGCAACCCCAACGACAACGGCACAAGAGGCGACAACCACGGCCACAGCACCCGCCGCCGATCTCGGCCAATCCCAGGCGGCCACCGCGACCAATGCGACCACCACCACGACAGACAGCAGTGACCTCTCGGCGACGGACCACAGTTCTGCGGTCAGCACGCTCACGGACACGGCGTCGGACACCGGACTCAGCCATGACACGGCAACGACTGACACCGCCACCACCGACACCGCGACGACGTTCGACACCACCACCTCGCACGACTCGAGTACCACGTACGACTCGAGCACCACCTACGACTCGAGCACCGCGCTCGACACCGGCACATCACTCGACGCGACGAGCCTCTCGTCAGGGCTGACGGCCGATTCCGGCAGCACTCTCGACACCCACGATCAGAGCCTGACTGCGACGACGACTGTCGACCAGCACGTGTTCTGACCTCGACGTGGCGGGTCCGCCCACTCCCCTGCAGCGGGCCCGCCACTCCCCTCTCTCGAATGCCCGTCACCGACTCTTGCGGAGATCATGAACGCCACCCTCGAATCCTCAGCCGCCAATGCCCCTGTGCGCCCGAATCTTCCCGCCGAGACCACTGCGTCGATGACGGCGCTGCTGTCGCAGTTGGCGGCGCTGACCCGGACTGCGGGTCGCGGCGATCTCCTGACCCGGCTGTCGCACACCGAGTCTCGCCTCGCCGATCCGCGGACGCGGGTGGTGGTGCTCGGTCTGACCGACAAGGGTGTCAGTTCCGTGGCGGGCGCGCTCGTCGACGCGGACGTGTCGGCGACGGCACGGTCGCGGCAGGAGCCGGTGGTGGTCGAGTACGGACCTGTCGCGGCGGATCCGGATTCGACGGTCACCCTCCCCCATGATCTGCTCGCGGAGGGTCTGGTGCTGGTCGACGCGCCCAGTTTCTCCGGTCACGCTCCGGCGCGCGCGGCGGACACGCTGGCGCTGGTTCCCACGGCGGATGCGGTGCTGTTCGTCTCCGATGCGAGTCAGGAATACACCGAACCCGAGGTCGCCCTGCTGACACAGGTGCACAAGCTGTGCCCGATGGTGATCTGCGTCGTCAACAAGATCGACTTCTATCCGCGGTGGGCAGACATCCAGAAGGCCAACCGCACGCACCTGCAGAATGCGGATCTCGCGCTGCCGTTGCTGCCGGTGTCCGCGCTGATGCACGCGGACGCTCTCGAGGCGGGCGATGACGCGCTCGACGTCGAATCCGGCATTCCGCAGCTGGTCGACTATCTGCGCACGCAGGTGGTCGCGAAATCGGATGTCGTGCTCCGCAATTCGGTGATCGTCGACGTTCGCACCGTCACCGACCACCTGTCGCTGTCGCTGAGCGCCGAACTGGACACGTTGCGTGATCCGCAGCGCGGCGCCGCCCTCGTCGAGCAGATGACCGGGGCCCGCGCGGCGGCGGATCAGCTCCGGCAGCGATCCGCGAACTGGCAGTACACCCTGGCCGACGGCGCGATCGAATTGATGACGGACATCGAGCACGACCTGCGTCATCGTCTGCGCACCGTCATCCGCGCGGCGGAGGAGGACATCGGCAAGTCCGATCCGGCGCCGCGGTGGGAGGAGTTCGGTTCCTGGCTCGACGGCGAGATCGCGACGTGCGTGCGGGAGAACTTCGTGATGGCCCACACCCGTTCGCAGGCCCTCGCGCTGTCGGTCGCGGGGCGGTTCGCCGAGGACGGCAAGGTCCCAGTTCCCGCGCTGCGCATCGACAATGTGGATCACGTGCTCGAACCCGTGAACACGCTCGAATCCCTGGAGAGTGCGCAGGGTTTCACGCAGCGTGTCCTGTCCAGCATGCGCGGGTCGTACGGCGGCGTGCTGATGGTCGGCCTGGTCACGAGCCTGGCCGGCCTGGCGCTGGTGAACCCCTTCTCGATCGGCGCGGGAGTGCTGCTCGGCGCCAACACGTACCGCGAGGACCGCAAGGCGCGCACCGCCCGCAGGCAGGCGGAGGCGAAGGTGGCGGTGTCGCGACTGATGGACGACGTGATCTTCCAGGTAGGGAAGGAATCGAAGCAGCGACTGCGGGAGGTGCAACGCGTCCTGCGCGACCACTTCACCAACCTGGCGAACGAGATGCTCCGTTCCGTCGACGATTCGCTGCGCGCGGCGACGGAGGCGTCGAAGATGCACGACGATCACCGTGCGACGCGGTCGGCGCAGATCCGCACGGAACTCGACACGTTGCGGCAGATCCGAATGCAGGCCGCCGGATTCGCGGGGCAGGTGGCGGCATGAGCGTCACCCGTCTGGGCTCCCAGACCCGCCAGCTGATCGATGCCGCCCGGCACGAACTGCGCAGCGACCCCGCCACCGTCGAGGAACTCCGGCACTGCGGCGCCCGCCTCGAGGAACCGCTCCGGGTCGCGCTCACCGGCACGCTGAAGGCCGGCAAGTCGACGCTGCTCAACGCCCTCGTCGGCGAGGAGATCGCACCCACCGACGCCACCGAGTGCACTCGGGTGGTCACCTGGTTCGAGCAGTCTGCCACGCCACGAATCGATCTCACCCACGATGCCGGACGCCGGACGCGACTGCCCGTGCACCGGGACGAGGGCAGGCTGTCGCTGGACCTGGGCACGGTGACCGCGGATCGGGTGGAGCGACTGCAGGTGGGGTGGCCGTCGGCGTTGCTCGGCGAGTTCACGCTCGTCGACACACCGGGAACGTCGTCGAATTCGCGGGACGTGTCGGCGCGGACCCGGGCGCTGCTCCTCCCCGAGGACGGGCCGTGCGACGTCGACGCCGTCGTCTACCTGACCCGGGGCACCGACGGAGCGGACGTTCGGTTGCTCGACCAGTTGCAGACCCGCGTCGGTACGGCCGCGGGTCCGCTGGGCATCGTCGGTGTGCTGTCGCGGGCCGACGAGGTGAAGGGCGGCCGCGAACGCACCCTCGACGCGGCCCGCGCCGCCGCCGACGACGCGGGTCGCCGGGTGCAACGCAGCCTGCTGCCCGTGTCGGGGCTTCTCGCGCTGCGCGGCCGCACTCTGCGTCAGACCGAGTTCGACGACCTGGCGCTACTCGCCACCGTTCCGGACAGCGTGCTCGAGTCCGCGCTGCGTTCGATCACCCGGTTCACGGCGGAGGGCACCGACCTCGTGCTGCCGCCGGGGCAGCGACGCGACCTCCTCGAGAGTTTCGGCCTGTTCGGTATCCGGTTCGCGGTCATGCTGATCCGCTCGGGCGCGACCGACGCGCCGGCGCTGGCCCGGGAGTTGACGGCACACAGCGGCCTCGAGGACCTGCGCCGCACGCTGCACCTTCAGTTCGGTCAGCGCAGCACCGAACTGAAGGCGCACTCCGCGCTCCGCACGCTGAAGGCCGTGCTGGCCCGGACCCCGTCGTCGGCGAGCCGCAGCCTGAGCCGGGCGGCGGATCGCCTGCTCGCGGACACCCACGTGTTCCGGGAACTGCGGGTGCTGTCGGGCCTGCGCTCGAGCGGTCTGCAACTGCGGGACTCGGACGTCGTCCTGCTCGAGCGGGTGCTCGGTGGTGAGGGCATGTCGCCGCACACCCGCCTCGGCATGCCCGCCGACGCCGCCCCGGAGCAGATCTCACGCGTCGCGCTGACGGCCCTGCGGTTCTGGCGGTCCCAGGCGGGACGCCCGACCATCGACACTGCGACGGTGCAGGCGTGTGCGTGTGCGGCGCGGTCCTGCGAGGCCCTGCTCGCCCGATGACGAGCCCAGGGTCCCGCGTCTACCCCTCGGGCTGCCACAGTTCGAGCCGCGGAATGTCCGGCGGCTCGAATCCCAGTACCTGCCCGTAGAAGGAGAGTTCGGCGTTACGGGAGCTGATGAGGGTGGCCAGCTTCCGGAATCCGTGCGACTCCCCCTCGTATTCGAGGTAGGCGTGCGGGATGCCCTTCTCCACGAGCGCATCCCGGAACCGTTCCGCCTGCGACGGCGGCACGATCGGATCGTCGAGCCCCTGCAGCAGCAGGACCGGGCAGTTCAGCCCGGCGACGTTGTTCAGCGGTGCCCGCTCGGCGTAGAGGTCGGCGGCTTCCGGCAGCGGTCCGATCAGACCGTCGATGTACCGGGACTCGAAGTCGTGCGTCTCCTTCACGAAACCGTCGAGTTCGGCGACACCGAAGTAGGAGGCACCGCAGGCGAACACGTCCGAAGTCGTCAGTGCCGCGAGCACCGTCCATCCGCCGGCGGATCCGCCTTCGATCGCCAGCCGGCGGGGGTCCGCCATCCCCGCCTCGGCCAGACCGGTCACCGCGGTCACCACGTCCTCGACGTCGACGACCCCCCACTGGCCCCGTAGCCGGTTGCGGTATTCGCGCCCGTACCCGGTGGATCCGCCGTAGTTCACGTCGACGACGCCGATGCCGCGGCTGGTGAAGAACGCGAACACGGGATTCAGCGACGGTGCGACCCGCGACGTCGGTCCGCCGTGCACGAACGCCACGTACGGCGGCAGTTCGCCGTCCTCGCCGCGGTACCGCGGGTGCCGCGGCGGATAGGCGATCGCGTGGACTTCGCGTTCGGCGCCCTGGAACGTCAACTGCCGGGCTTCGGGGAGGTACGCCGCCTCGGGCAGTTCGGTGACCGACAGCCTGACGGTGCGGAGGTCACCGGTGTCGAGGTCGAGTTCGCGCAGGCCCGACGGGGTCTGGGCGCCGCCGGTGAGCAGCAGGATCCGGTTGCCGTTGCGATCCCCGAGACCGATGCTGGTGAGTCCGTCCAGCGGGATGTCCACCAGCGAACCGCTGGCCGGATCGAGCACGGCGAGGGTGTCGGTGCCGAACGTGCGCACGGTCAGCAGTGTGCCGTCGTCGCGGCGGGTGTGCCAGCGGCCGCCGAGCATCCACAGGGCACCGCCGAAGTCGGCGTCCATCGGGCACAACGCCACCGGTTCGGGGTCGTCGATGCCCACCCGGTACAGATTCCACCAGCCGCTGCGGTCGCTGATCGTGTACAGCTCGGTGGGCCCGACCCATTCGGGTTGCAGCACCGATTCCTCGGTACCGCCGAGCAGTGTCCGCACCTTCCCGTTGACGCGGCCGCCCTCGACGGCCACGATCCTGAGCTCGGTGCCGTCCCACGGCATCTGGGGGTGGTCCCACGCGATCCACGCGAGGTGCCTGCGGTCCGGGGACAGTCGCGGATTGGCAAGGAAATCCGAGCCGGCGACGACGGATCGCACCCGATGCGGGTCGTCGGCCGCCGACCCGTCCAGCGGGACGACGCAGATGTCGCGGGACACGCCGCCCTCGGTGTCGTGCGTTTCGCGGACCGCCCACACCTCGCCGTCGACCACCGACAGGTCGCCGTACCGCAGCGAGCAGGGCTGCGGAGGCTCCGGTGTCAGCGGCACCGGGGTCCCGCCTTCCAGCAGGTACAGGCGCTGGTCGCTGAACTCGGCGAACACGAGGTGGCCGGCGTCGGTGACGGTCCAGCCGCCGCCGCCGTACTCGTGGACGCGGGTGCGGGCGTTCCACGGTGCGGGCAGAATGTCTTCCGGTTCGTCGTCGAGGCCGAGCCGCCGCACCGCGACCCGCCCGCCTTCGCTGGGTCGCAGTTCCGACCACCACACGTCGTCGCCCACGTACCGGCCACCCTCGACGGGGTGGCCGCTGGAGGCGAGGTCCGCCGCCGCGATCGGAGAGGGCCAGGAACCGTAGGGCGCAGAGGTCATCCGCCGAGGATATTCCGCCGCCCGCTACTCCGCAGGCAGCCACGCGCCGTGAAGGCCCGCCGGAACCCGAATCGGCAGTCGCACCTTCCCGATCGGCCCCGACCCGGGGTCGTCGGCGGGCAGCACGAAGAACCAGGACGACAGGTCGCTGCGGTTGGTGCCGATCATCCCCCAGTACTCGTGCTCGGCGCCGGGCATGAAGATCGGTTCGCCCACCGACACACTGCCCGGGTCCCAGTGCGTCTCGGTGCCGCGGGCGGTGTCGAAGAACCACAGCGAATCCTGACGTCCCTGGCTGCGGTCGAGTTTGCCGACCGTCGCCACGGTGCGGTGCCCGCGGGTCAGTTCCCGGTCGTCGACCCGTGGGAACTCGACGTCGCGGTCGCACACCACCTCTCGCGTCACCCGTCCGCTGCCGGGGTCGACGACGGCGCGGACCAGCGAGCCGAGCGACGGCGCCGGGGCCTTCGCGAATCCGCCGGGATACGTCCACTCCACGTAGTCGACGCTCACCCGCCCGTCGGGCAGGTCGAACGCGTTCGCGAAATGCCACACCCAGTACGCGTCGTGCGTCGTCCACCGCACGGGACCGCCGTCGCGGGGGATCAGCGCGATCCGCGTGCCGTCCTCCGGCCGCCAGTCCAGCACGGACCCGCCGGTCAGCACCGCGGCGATGTCGAACACCAGCGGGCACAGCATCAGCACGATGTACCGCTCGGTGAGCGCCATGTCGTGAATCATCAGCGGCGTGTCCACGCCCTCGACCGCCGTCGGGGTCCGCGCGACGGATCCGTCCGGGTTCACCACCGACCACGTCAGATACGGGGGCTCCAACATGTAGTTGAACAGGACCATCTGCCCGGTGACCGGGTCGATCTTGGGGTGCGCGGTGCTGCCCACGCTCATTGCGCCGTCGCAGTTGTCCCGCCCCAGCGTGCTCAGGTCGGCCGGGTCGAGGCGGAACGGCAGCGTGGTCTCGGCCATCGCGAGGAGTCGTCCGCCGTGCCGGACGATGTTGATGTCGGGCAGTTCGCGGGACGTGCCCGCCAGTTCGGGCCCCACCTCGTCCTCGGTCGGCGTGTAGAGGTCGGTGACCCCGGCCCAGATGACGTGTCCGGCCTCCTCTTCCGCCGCCACCATCGGGGTGCGGACGAATCGGTTGGTGTACCGGGCGGCACTGTCGGCCAACTCGACCCGGTGGACCATGCCGTCGCCGTCGAGTGGATACACGTAGGTGCCGATCGGGTCGAACCGCGGATTGGGACCGTTGCGCAGATACGCGCCGTGCAGATCGGCGGGCAGTTCGCCGATCACCTCGAGATCCCGGACGTCGACCTCCTCCCGCTGCGGCTCGAACACTCCGACGAGGTGGCTGTGGTGCGCGATGTCGACGGGGCCGGGACGGCCGGTTACCGGTGCTGCCATGTGGGTCTTTCCCTCCGGGCGCGGTGAACACGACCCCCTCTCGAGGGTACGACGGGCGCGTGCGCGGGCGGCGTGTTTCGACGACACGACGACGGTCCGATACCCACCAGTAGAAATCGGGTTGCCCGGGAGTGGGAGAATGACCGTCGTGAGCAACCCAGACCACGGCCACCACCGCATGCCGCATCGCAAGCTGGAGCAGTCCACCAAGCTCCAGAACGTGCTCTACGAGATTCGTGGACCGGTACATGCCCACGCCGCCCGGCTGGAGGCGGAGGGACACCGGATTCTCAAGCTCAACATCGGCAACCCCGCGCCGTTCGGTTTCGACGCGCCCGACGTGATCATGCGCGACATGATCGCCGCGCTCCCGTACGCGCAGGGGTACTCCGAGTCCAAGGGCATCCTGTCGGCGCGCCGCGCGATCGTCACCCGCTACGAACTGGTCGCCGGGTTCCCCGAACTCGACGTCGACGACATCTACCTGGGCAACGGCGTGTCCGAGCTCATCACGATGACGATGCAGGCGCTCCTCGACAACGGCGACGAGGTGCTGATCCCGGCGCCGGACTACCCGCTGTGGACGGCGATGACGAGCCTTGCCGGCGGCACCCCGGTGCACTACCTGTGCGACGAGGGCAACGACTGGAACCCCGACATCGCGGACATCGAGTCCAAGATCACCGACAAGACCAAGGCCCTCCTCGTCATCAACCCGAACAATCCGACGGGTGCGGTGTACTCGATGGAGGTGCTGCAGCAGCTCGTCGATCTGGCGCGCAAGCATCAACTGTTGCTTCTCGCGGACGAGATCTACGACAAGATCCTCTACGACGACGCCAAGCACATCTCGCTGGCGACGCTGGCCCCGGATCTGCTGTGCCTGACGTTCAACGGTCTGTCGAAGGCGTACCGCGTCGCGGGTTACCGGTCCGGCTGGGTGGCCATCACCGGCCCGAAGGAGCACGCGGCGGGTTTCCTCGAGGGACTCGACCTGCTGGCGTCGACGCGTCTGTGCCCGAACGTGCCCGGTCAGCACGCCATCCAGGTGGCGCTCGGCGGGCACCAGAGCATCGAGGACCTGATCCTGCCGGGTGGCCGGCTGCTCGAGCAGCGTGACGTGGCGTGGGAACGCCTGAACATGATCCCCGGCGTCTCGTGTGTGAAGCCGAAGGGCGCGCTGTACGCGTTCCCGCGTCTCGACCCGAACGTCTACGAGATCTACGACGACGAGAAGCTGGTCCAGGACCTGCTGCTGCAGGAGAAGATCCTGATGGTGCAGGGCACCGGTTTCAACTGGCCGGACCACGACCACCTCCGGATCGTGACGCTGCCGTGGGCGCGGGATCTCGCTGTCGCCATCGAGCGGTTCGGTAATTTCCTCACCAGCTACAAGCAGTAGGATCGAGACACAGCAAGCGACACGCGCGTCGCTTGCGTGTCTCCTGGGGGAAAACAATGGTCACCAGCACCCGCGCGCGTTTCGGACAATTCGTCCACCGGCGACGGCGTCTGCTGAACCTCACACAGGACCAGGTCACGGCCGCCGGTGGCCCGTCCGACGCAGCTCAGACACGCGCCGAGAACGGGACCGGCCCGGATCCGAGCATCGAGACGCTCCGCAAACTGGACGTCGCGCTGCGGTGGGCGCCGGGCAGCGCTGCCCGCACCCTCGACGGCGGTCACCCGACTCCCCTCGAGGCGCTCGACGGGGACGAGCGGGCGCCGTCGTCACGTCCGCTGACGCTCGGACCGTCGGAGATTCCGCTGGATCTGGACACGATCATCGAGATCCTGGGGCCGCACACCCAGCTCACGAGGCTGAGCGTGGCGCACCCCGAGGTTCCTGGTCTCGTCGAGGCGGCGGGTGAACTGAGCCGTGTGGTCTCGAAGATCACCGGCGCCTACGTGACGCGGTTGCTGGAAGTCAACGGAGGCCCCGCCGGACCGCGCCAGCCGCTGGTGGAGTTCGCGTTCGGTCACCTGCTGGAGGAGCCGTCGACCGTCACCGACCCCCGCGAACTCGAGGAGGCGCGGTATCGCCGTTTCCTCTACGGCCGGGGGGAGGATCTCGACGCGGCCACCCGGGAGCGTTTCTGGCGTCGATGGGAGGACGCGGTGAAACTCGTCGCCACCGACGATCCTGAACGCAGCGGAGACGCGGAGGTGACCGCATGAACGGGGTGCCGTTGTCGGTGCGGGTCAACCGCCTGTTCTCCCTCGCCCACGATCTCGACGGTCCCGAACCGGGCGAGGACACCGTCGCCGCGGGGGTGTCGCGGATCCTCGGCCGCCCCGTTGCGCCGTCCGAGATCGAGTCGCTGCGCACGAATGATCACGAGCCGCCCGAACCCGACGTCCTGCGGGCGGTCGCGCAGCACTTCCACGCCCCCGAGCAGTACCTCGCGGCCGACGGCTACCACGACTACGACACCCTGGTCCGGTTCAAGATCGCGGTCCGCGAGGCGGGGGTGCAGCACCTGTCGATGCGATCGCTCGACGCGAACGCGGAACCGACCACCGCCGAGATGGAATCGCTGATCCCGCTGCTGGAGAATCTGCGGCGGAGCCACGGCCAGCTGCCGATCGCGTCGCCGGACTCCCGTCAGACCTGAGCGGGGACGCGCGCCGACGGGTCCTCGGGCCCGCCGAACTGCGGGAGGCGCCGCGCCCACAGCGCGGCCGCCATCCGCTCGCCGGCCTTCCAGTGGTCGGCCAGCCGCGCCAGTTCCCACGGTTCGCCGCCGACGTCGGTCGCGAACCGGTGCGTCGTCCCGCCGGTGCCGTGCGCCCGGTGGCCGGCGCTGCGGGCGAGGCACGCGAGGTGCAGTCGCGCCGCCGTGACCACGGGCGGTGCGATGCCGGTGTGGTCGCCGAGTTCGAACACGACGTGCCGGTCGAGGACCATGATCGCGTCGCGGATCTCGACGCTCATGCGGTCCAGGCGGCCGCGGACGGTCAGTGCCCGGCGGTCGGCCGGCCGCAGTTCCAGGACCACTTCCGGGACCGCGCCCGTCAGGGTCCGCCACATCGGCTGCAGCCGGCGAATGATCCGCCGCGACCGCCACCGGTGACCGAGCACCCGGATCACCGGTCCCGCCGAGATGATCGCGCCCGCCGACACGACGAGCACCCGGATGAACGCCCCCGAGTCGCTGTGCGATTCGGTCAGGGCGTTGTCTTCGCTGACGGCGTTGACCACCCCGGTCGTCATGACGACACCCATGTCGAACACCTCGAACAGCGACAGCGCGATGACGGCGAGAAACACCCGGCGTTCGCGTCCCGGGGTCGCGCTGCGCACGGCTTTCAGTGAGATCCACAGGTTGAGCACGGCGACGGCGAGGATCGGGACGGCGTACGTGATGCAGTAGGCCGCGAAGAGCCAGCCGCCCTCGTCCGCGATGGCGACGCCGCGCGACCGTGCCGGGGCGCTCAGCGCGATGAGGGTCGCCCCCGCGACGAGGCACACCGACAGCGACACGACGTGGATGTGGGGCAGACGCGCCGGGCCGAGCGCCCACGCGGAGAAGAGGCTGATCAGCGACGCCGCGGTGAGGATGATGCAGACGTTGCTGAGGGTGTTCGCGAATCCGTACCCGAACCAGAGGTCGAGCCAGTGCTGCGCCGGCGACCGCTGGAGGACCAGGGAGAGCGAGGCGAAGACGAGGGCGGCGTTCATCCGGCGTTCGGCGACGGTCGACCGGACCAGGGCCACGCGCAGGAGGGTGGTCCCCCAGACGACGGCGAGCAGCGGCCAGCTCACGTAGGTGGGCGGTTCGTACACGGCGTCAGAACGTTCCGAGCATCCGCGACGCCCGGGCGTCACCGGCAGTGACGCCGCTCGTCGTCACGCGGCGACCGGCCATGATCAGCGTAGCCAGCAGTTCCGCCTCGTATTCCTGGTCGTTCGAATAGTTGGATCGGCCGAGCATCTTGACCACACCTGCCGTGTCGACCGACGGCGCGGCCGCCGACAGCACCGTCGAGTCGACGGACGTGTCTCCGACGGCGTCGCGGTCGTGGCCGAGTTCCATGTGCGCCAGTTCGTGGCAGATGATGTGGGTGGCGTGGACGTCCGACATCCCTGTCGCGTAGAGGATCACGTCGTCGTCGGCCCGTGCGAGCCAGAGTCCGGAATGTCCGCCCTGGACCAGGGCGTGCGAGACGGGGACCAGGTGGATCGGGCGGCCCCGGCGGGCTGCGACACCGCCGATCAGCTGATCCCTGTTCCAGGGCACGGGAATACCCATCTCCGCCACGATCCGGCGAAGATGGTTGCTGGGTCGTCGCGATGGCCGCGAGATTCGCACTGGTAACACCTCCGAACGGCAATAATCCTAAGCCGTCGGCGTTCGAGGTCACGACATGTGGGCGATTTCACCTACCCGGTTGACGAATACCCCTCATGTGTCGGTAGATTGGCAACCGGCACCTCGAGTGCCGCGAGCACCTGTCGCCCCTCCCCCCTGTGGGCGCCAGGTTGGTGGCGGGGTCAACCCCCTGTACCCCGCCACCCAGCTCGGCACTTCTCCACGCAGTGGCTTGTCGCCCGCGGAACACACCCCTCGTTCGGAGTTCCGGACCACCTTCGCGTGAAGCTCGGCGTTCGCTGCAAATTAACTGCTGCGTGCCATGTTCCGATATCTAATCACACCGGCGACATATAAGCGACACAAGAGCAATACGCACCGGACAGCTCGGCAACACCGGCACCGCACGCCACTTCCGTCACAGCGTTCCCGGTCTGCTTCCGGTTACCCTGTCGTGCGTGCGGAGACAATCCCCCCAGCAGCCGACGCGAAGCGGACGATGAGCGAATTCCACGGACACGGCCACGGACATGGACACGGCCACAGCGACGGACCGGCCCCGATGGGACCCGTCGCCGCCAAGGTGGTCGTCGGGCTCCTCGTCGCCATCGGTGTCGCGGTACTCATCGGCGCCATCGCGTTGTGGCCCGGCAAGCCGAGCGTCGACGTCGAGCAGCCGTTTCAGAGCGCCCAGGGCGGTGCCGTCGTCACGGAGTCGGGCACGGTCACGATGCAGAACATCGGCGACTGCGGCAGTCCGTCGGCCGGGCGCGCGTTCACCGGCGCACCGCTGCCCCCGCCCGCCGGCGCCTACGAGTGCCAGCGCAGCATCGTCGACATCGAGTCCGGTCCCAACTCCGGCACCCAGACGCTGCTCGAGATCATCCCGGGCCCCGGCCAGCCCGACCTCCGGGTGGGCGAGCACATCCGGCTCTCCCGCCAGACGGATGTGAACGGCACGACGGACTACTCGTTCGAGGACTACGCCCGCGGTCTGCCCGTCACCCTCATCGCACTCGCGTTCGCCGCCGTCGTGATCGCGGTCGCGCGGTGGCGCGGGTTCCGGGCGCTCGTCGGCATCGTCGTCTCGTTCGGCGTGCTCGTCCTGTTCACGCTCCCGGCCCTGCTGGACGGGCAACCGGCGATCCCGGTGGCGCTCGTGTCCGGCGCCGTCATCCTGTATGCCGTGCTGTATCTCGCGCACGGCGTCTCGCTGCGCACCAGTTCGGCGTTGCTCGGCACCCTCGCGTCGATGGCCCTGGCGGCCGTCCTCTCCTACGCCACCATCGAGATGACGCGCCTGACCGGGCTGTCCGAGGAGCAGAACACCAACGTCCAGACTTACATCCAGCACGTCAGCATCACCGGGCTGCTGCTGGCCGGTTTCATCATCGGCTCGCTGGGTGTGCTCAACGACGTCACCATCACGCAGGCGGCGTCGGCATTCGAACTGGCCTCGCTCGACCCGGACGCGTCGAGGCGCCAGATCTTCGGTTCCGCGATGCGCGTCGGCCGCGATCACATCGCCAGCACCGTGTACACCCTCGTCCTCGCGTATGCCGGCGGGGCGCTGCCGCTGCTGTTGCTGTTCAGTGTGGCGGGCCGGTCGATCCAGGACGTGCTGCTCAGCGACGCCGTGGCCATCGAGATCGTGCGCTCGGCGGTCGGCGGCATCGCGTTGGCGCTGTCGGTTCCGCTGACCACCGCGATCGCGGTGATGCTGGCGCGCCCGATCGGCGCAGGGCCCAGCGGCGCGGCGCCCGCGGTCAGGCCGTCACGGGGTGGCCGTCACTCCAAATAGCGGGTGCACCCCTAGCTGAAGAGTCCGACCTCCCGGAGGACGATGAAGATGATCGCGATGACCATCAGCGCGTATACGGTCAGCATCGTCACCTTGGCCGCATGTTCGCTGGTGGGCGGGAACATCTTCAGGATCGGCTTCGTATACGCCACGAGCCGTCGTGTTTCTGCCGGCGCGGCCGCCGAAGACGGGGAAACGTTGGGAGTGCTGTGGAACTCCGCTGGATTTGCAGTCACTGCACACATCCTCTCTACGCCGGAACCATTCCCATGGTAGGCCCGCGGAGCGGGGCAAGGCACCTCGAATCGGCGGCCGGGCCGCGGCGACGTCTAGGTTCCGGGGAGCCTGGGCAGTTCGGGCAGTTCGGGCAGTTGGAACGGCGGCAGTTGGATCTGCGGCAAACCGGGAAATATCGGTGCGGGCGGAGGCGGCGGCGGTGCGGGTTCCGCCTCGGGAATCCGGATCTGCGACGCCGTCTGCACGGGCGCCTCGACGGTCTCGGACGTCGGCGGCGGCGCGGGCGTCGTCGGTGACGGTGTGGCCATCTCGGTGACGACCGGCGGATTGGCGGTGAGTTGCGTAGTCGCCGGCTGCGACGACCCCTCGGTGCGCGACAACAGGTTCTTGCCGTACCCGAGACCGAGACCGATCACCGCCACCACGGCGAGCGCGGTACCCGCCAGCGCGGCGCCCCGGATCTGGATCTTGGCCACCTGCTGACTCGGCGGCGGCGCGGCGGCGCTCAGCCACGACGGGGTACTCGACGGCGCACCGCTGCGCGCGACGACTGCGGTCGGAGCGTGCCGGAAGGCGTCCGCCTCGAACTCGGCGCGAGGCGTGTACTGCGGCGGCGGGAGGACTCGGGCGACCTCGGCGGCCGGTGGCATCACAGCCTGGGCGAGCAGCGCAGCACCTTGTGCCGCAACGAGTTCGGGATGATCGGGAACGATGACCGGCAATCCGAGCCACGACTCCAGCACCGTGCGCACGAGAGGAATGCGGGCACCGCCACCGGTGAGCACCACGGCATCCGGGGTTCGTCCGGACCGCGTGATCACGTCGCGTGCGAGGCGCGCCGACGATTCGACGGTGACACCGATGAGCGAGTCGAAGACGTCGCGCGACAACAGCAGCAGGCCACCGTCGCCGGGGACGGCGACGGCGCCGCCGGTGGACAGCCGCTCCTTCGCCTCACGGCAGCGGAGGTCGAGCGCCAGGCTCGCGGCCGCGTCGCGGGGCGCCTCGATGCGGTTGTTCTCCAACTGGTTGGCCCGGACCATCCGGTCGAAGACGTCGCCGCTCACCGTGTCGGTGCGGACCGTCTCGACCACCTCACCCGTCGCCCGGTCGACGACGCTCACGGTGAGCCCGGAACTGCCCAGGTCGTAGAACACGAGCGTCGAGTGGTCGCCCAGGGCTCCCGAGACGTCGAGGAATTTCAGCGCGGCCGAGGCCTCGGTGACGAGTTGGTAGTTGACGAGTTGCTGCCGGGCCATCGCCGCCTGGACGGCACCTGCCTGCGCTTCGTCGCGGTAGGCGACGCCGGTGGCGTGCACCTGCCCGGCGTCGGGTGCCCCGGCGAGGACGACGCCGATCGATTCGGCGGCCAGTTCCTCCGGCAGATCCCGGCCTGCGGCGACGACCTGCGCCCGGAAATCGGGGAGGTGCCTGCTTGCGGCGTCGTCACGGTTCACGGAGTCGGGTCGTGCCAAGCGCACAGCGCTCGCACCGACCGACACACCTAGAACCGAACTCATGGGCCGCCCAACTCGACTGTGCACGGGTTCGATCCGGAATCCCCCCACTCCATGGCCCGCAGTCTAGCGAAGCGGTCCGACACGGCAACCGGGCAACCGGTCGGCGGCGGACAACTCAGAAGTTGCTCGCGATGATCACTCCCGGGATGCCCGTGCCCAGCGGCACGAACGTGCACGGCGGCACCACCACGTGGGCGGGATCGAGGGTGTTGAGCACCAGTTGCTGGGAGAACGGGTCGTACGGCAGGTTGAAATGTCCGGTCTGATCGATCGGGCACAGGTCCTGGACGAGGATGTTGGTGGCACCGGGGTCGTGCAGCGCGACGTTGGTGTACGGCTGGATCACCTCGTCGTAGCGCGTCCCGATCGTGGTGTATTCGGCGCCGGGGACGGTGTCACCGCCGGCATTGAGGGCGGTGAGGAACGGCGAGCCCTGTACCTGCTCGGCGAGCGCCTCCGAACCGATCGTCTCGATCAGTTCGGTGCCCCCGGGAACGGACGTCACCGCCGTCGCGATCCCGAAGAACGTTCCCCCGTAGGTGGGCGACGCCAGACCGATCCAGTGGTGCACCTTGGATGCTCCGCCGAGCCTGTTGACGTAGTACCGGGCCACCGTCGCGCCCTGCGAGTGCCCGATGAGGTCGACCTCGTCCGCGCCGGTCGCGGACAGCACGTCGTCGACGAACACCTCGAGTTCCGCGGCACCCTCGGTCATCGTCTGCATCCCGAAGTGGTCGGTGCCCGGTTTCCGCCCGTAGTTGAGGGCGAACACGCAGTAGCCGGCAGCTTTCAGTTTCGGGCTCAGCCCGGCCCAGTTCGAATAGGCACTGCCGTCGCTGCCGTGCACGAGAATCACGGGGCGGGGATGCGCGGGATCGGGGCGGCACGAGAAGTCGTTGGCGCCGGGCGGCGCGGAATGCGGATGCTGCTTCGCGTACGCGATCGCGGTACCGGGGTCGGATTGCGGGGGCCCCGGCAGCGTCGGGACTTCCGCCGCGTGAGCGGGCGCGGCGCCGAGCACGCAGATCACGGCAGCGAGGACTGCGAGTCGGAATCCGTGACGTGCCTTCGACATCGCCCAGCCCTCCGTTACGATTTGGGCTGACGCTACCGTCCGCCGATGCCGCCGGCAGTGGAGATCGTCAAACCCGTTGTCGCGGGGCGTTCCGCACTCTGCGCGAGCTATCCCCTCCCGAGGCCCCGGTAGACCCACCCGGCGGTGCGCCAGTCCGCGGCGTCGAGGCAGTTGCGGCCGTCGACCATCACCCGCGCGCGCACCACACCGTTCAGATCCTCCGGTTTCAGGGCGGCGAACTCTGCCCACTCGGTGAGCAGCAGGACGGCGTCCGCGTTGTCGCACGCCTCGACCGCCGACGTCGCGTAGTTCAGCGTCGGGAAGAGCCTGCGGGAGTTGTCGAGGGCCTTCGGGTCGTAGACGCTGACGACGGCCCCGTGCAATTGCATCATTCCGGCGACGTTGAGTGCCGGGGAGTCGCGGACGTCGTCGGACTCCGGTTTGAACGCCGCGCCGAGGACGGCCACGTTGGCGCCGAGCAGCGATCCTCCGCACGCCTGCGCCGCCAACTCCACCATCCGGGTGCGACGGCGCATGTTGATGCTGTCGACCTCCCGCAGGAAGTGCAGTGCCTGGTTCGCGCCCAGCTCACCGGCCCGGGCCATGAACGCGCGGATGTCCTTGGGCAGGCAGCCGCCGCCGAAGCCGAGACCGGCGTTGAGGAACCGCCGGCCGATCCGCGCGTCGTAGCCGAGGGCGTCGGCGAGTTGAGTGACGTCGGCGCCGGTGGCCTCGCACACCTCGGAGATGGCGTTGATGAAGGAAATCTTGGTGGCGAGGAACGCGTTGGCCGAGACCTTGACCAGTTCCGCGGTGGCGAGGTCGGTGACCAGGAACGGGATGTCCTCGCCGAGCAGGCGGGCATACAGCTCACGCAACTCGGCCTCCGCGCGTCCGGGGCGCAGGCGGTCCACGCCCAGCACCATCCGGTCGGGGTGCAGGGTGTCCTCGACGGCGAAGCCCTCCCGGAGGAACTCCGGGTTCCACGCCACCTCCACGGCGTCACCCGCCGGCGCGAGCGCGCGGGCCCGCGCACCCAGATCGGCCGCCGTCCCGACGGGCACGGTCGACTTGCCGACGATGACGGCGGGACGGTCGAGCAGCGGCGCGAGCGTGTCGATCACCGAGTGCACGTGCCGCAGGTCCGCGCCGTACTCCCCCTTCTTCTGCGGGGTGCCGACACCGAGGAAGTGGAGGTCCGCGAACTCCGCGGCCTCGCGGTACGACGTGGTGAAGTGCAATCGGCCGGCGTCGATGTTCCGGCGCAGAACCTCGGCGAGTCCGGGCTCGTAGAACGGGACCTCTCCGGAGGAGAGCTTCGCCACTTTTCCGGGGTCGATGTCGACGCCCAGGACGTCGTGACCCAACTCCGCCATGCAGGCGGCGTGGGTGGCTCCCAGGTATCCGGTTCCAAACACGGTGCAGCGCATGCACCCTTGATAACCAGTGCAGGTGAGCGCGATATTTACCCGGCAGATGTTCGAAGCCAACAGTGCGTGTACGGACGGTGCGGGGCGAGACCCTATGCTTCGCCCATGCATGTTCTCTTCGTCTGCACCGGAAACGTCTGTCGCTCCCCAACGGCCGAGCGCCTCGCAGTGGCATACGCCGAGGAGCTCGGGATCACCGATCTGACCGCCGAAAGCGCAGGTACACGCGCTGCCGTCGGACGCCCGATGGAACCGACGGCCGCGCAAGTCCTCGAAGGGCTCGGCGGTAACCCGGCCGAGTTCACCGCGCGGATGCTCACCGCGGATCTCGCGGTGGAGGCCGACCTGGTGCTGACGATGACCGAGCGTCAGCGCGAGAAGGTGCTGGCGCTGGCTCCCGAGCAGTTGAAGAAGACGTTCACGCTGAAGGAGGCCGCCCGTCTCGCCGAGGCGGCGGATGCGAAGTCGGTGGCCGATCTGGCTGCGGCGCGTCCCAGACACAAGGCCGACGACACTCCCGAAGACGTGCCGGACCCGATGGGACAGGACGAGGACACGTTCCTGACCATCGGGTCCGAGATCGCCGATCTACTGGGTGTGATCGCGCGGAGCATCCGTCTCTGACCAGGGTTCCTGGTCGTCACGGTAGCGGCGGGTGCGCCTCGGTGTGGGAGGCACCGGTGCGCCCGACTGCTGCTCGTTGCCGTAGTGGTCGGCAGCTCCGTACCACTGCTGACCCTGGTCGCCGTGGTATGCGCCCTGATAGGCGGGGGCACCTTGGTAGGCCGGGACTTCCTGCTGATCTCCCCCGTACGGCTGCTGCGGGTACTCGTCGCGCACGTACTGGGCCTGCTGCTGCGGCACCGGCGGCTGGGGTGTCTGGTGCTGCGGCGCCTGCTGCTGGACGGCAGGCTGCGCGGGGGCGGCCTGCTGCATCTGAGGCAGCGACTTGTCGGTCTCGTAGTAGTACTTGTACTCGTAGACCCCGCGACCGCGGCTCGGCGTCATCGTGATGATCGTTCCGAGGATGGTCGCCCCGACGCTCTGTAGGTTGCCCACCGCCCGCGACAGCTGGTCCCGCTTAGTTTCGGCGTGCCGGGCGATGACCAGGGCGCCGTCCGACATCGCGGTGAGCACGGTCGCGTCGGTGACCGGCAGCAGCGGGGACGCGTCGACGATCACGTAGTCGAATCGTCCGCGGAGGTCGGCCAGCGCCTGGCGGGCCGTCTCGGTTCCGAGCAGCTCACTGGGGTTCGGCGGGATCGGCCCGGACGCCAGGACGGTGAGACCCGAGTATTGCGTCGGCTGGAGCACGGCGTCGAGGTCGGCCTTGCCCGCCAGGACGCTGCTGAGCCCGACGGACCCGACGACGCCAAGGTACTTCGACACGCGCGGCTTGCGGAGGTCACCTTCGACGAGGCACACGTTCTGGCCGCCCTCCGCCAGCACGAGCGCAATGTTGATCGCGGTGGTGGTCTTGCCCTCGGTGGGCAGCGAACTGGTGACCACGATGACGCGCGGCGGGTTGTCGACCTCGAGGAACTGCAGGTTGGTGCGGAGTTCGCGGTAGGCCTCCGCGCTCGAGGAATTGCCCTCGGCGAAGTTGATGGCCTGCTGCGTCTGCCGCTCCTTGTCGAACGGGATGGTGCCGATCAGCGCCGAACCGGCCAGTTCCTCGACGGTGCGCCGATCCTTGACCGTGTTGTCGAGGCGATCCCGCAGGACGGCGAAGGCGATGCCGAGCAGCAGCCCGACCGCCGCGCCCAGTGCGAGGTTGCGCAGCGTCTTGGGCGAGACGGGAGTGGACGGCGTCTGCGCCTGCTGTTCGACGACGACGCGGGCCGCGGGGGCCCCACCCTTCTCCGGGGTCTCGAGCTCCCGGGCCATGACGACGAACTCGTCGGACAGGGCGTTGGCGATGTCGCGGGCGCGTTCCGGCGACGGATCCTGCACCTTGACGTCGATGAGCACGGTGTCCGGTGCGGAGCTGGCCTTCACCTGTGAGGCGAGCGCCGCCGCCGTGCCGCCCAGATCGAGCTTGTCGATCGTCCGCTGCGCGAGGGTCTCGCCGGTGAGCAGTTTGGTGTAGGACGTCACCCGCTGCTGCGAGAACAGGTTGCCCTGGTACACCTCGTTCACCGACGATCCCGCGGACGTCGAGACGAACAACCGGGTCGACGCCTCGTAGATCGGAGTGGTCAGCAACGACGCTCCGAGTGCACCGAGAATCGCGACCACGGTGGTGATCGCGATGATTTTCCAACGTGACTGCAGAATTCGCAGGTAGTCCTGAATTTCCATTATCGAGTCTCTTCCAATTGCGTCGCGCTCAGCGGCGCGATCGAGCTGTCATTCACATCGTTCTGACCCGACTGAATCGCTACATCGTAGTGATGAGGTCCACGGTCGGCGTCACGTGCCGTCACGGTTCGCCGTGGTCCCCCGATCTCCGAAGCAGTCGGCCGATCTCGGCGAGCGGGCCCGGGTCTGCCATCTCGGAGTGGGTGGTGTCGATGTGGTGTGCGGTGACGACGCCGTCGGCGTGCTCACGCCAGGCGTCGACGACGTCGGGGTGCCGGTTCAGGTCGCGGGCGGCGACGAACAGGTCGAGGTCGCCGTCGAACCGCCGGGGGCGGTGGGTCGACGCGATCAGCTCGAGCCGCTCGATCACGGCCCGGATCTCCCGTAGCCGGTCGACGCTCACGTACGCGCCGAACTGCGCGATCAGCTCGTCCTCGCTCAGGGTTTCCGGTTCGGGTGGCTGATGTTGCGGCAGAAGCGTGTCGAGGAGTGCCGGCGCGGCCACCTCGTGGCCGGCGTCGCGGAGCTGGACGGCCATCTCGTGGGCGATGGTTCCGCCGAGCGACCACCCCAGCAGGTGGTAGGGGCCCGCCGGCTGGACGGCGCGGATCGCGTCGACGTACCGCGCGGCCAGCCCGGACAGCGTCTCGGGCAGGTCCGGCCTGCCGGTCGCCTGGATGCCGTACAGCGGTCGGTCGCCGACGTGATCGACGAGACCGCCGAAGCACCAGGCCAATCCGCTGAGCGGGTGCACGCAGAACAGCGGCGCTCCCACATCGGCGGGGCGGAGTTCCACCACGGTGTCGAAGAAGCTCTCGGGCCGTGCGCCGTCGTCGATCCGGGCGGCCAGGCGCTGCACCGTGGGGTCGGTGAAGACCCATTCGATGGGCACGTCGCGGTCCAGCCGGCGACGCAGTTCCGTTGCCACCGACGCCGCTCCCATCGACGTGCCGCCGAGCGTGAAGAAGGCTTCGTCGGCGGGAACGTCGGCAATGCCCAGGACGTCCGCGAATACCGCGGCGATCGCCTCTTCGAGTTCGCCTGCCGGCAGCGCGGATTCGACGACCTCGATCGTCGGGGCCGGCAGTGCGGCGCGGTCGAGTTTGCCCGACGGCAGCAGCGGCATCGTGTCGACGACCGTCACCGACGCGGGGACCAGGTGCCGCGGCAGCCGGCCGCGCGCGAAGTCGAGCACGGATCGCGGCGTCAGACCCGCGGCGCCCGCGACGTACGACGCCAGCACGGTGTCCGTCGGCGTCGGCGTCGGCGCCGCGATCGTCGCGGCAACATCGATGTCGGGGTGCCCGGCGAGCACGGCATCGACCTCGGCGGGTTCGACGCGGATTCCGCGGATCTTCACCTGATCGTCGCTGCGGCCCAGGTATTCCAGTTCACCGCCCGGGTCACGCCGCACGACGTCGCCGGTGCGATACAGCCGCTCCCCCGGTTTGCCATAGGGGTGTGCGACGAATTGTCCTGCGGTGAGGTCACTTCGGCCCAGGTAGCCCCGGGCGATGCCGCTGCCGGCCAGATACAGTTCGCCCGTCACGCCGTCGGGCACGGGGTGCAGACGCGTATCGAGGACGAAGGCGGCGTTGCCGTCCAGGGCGCTTCCGATGGTGATCGGCAGGCCGGGTTCGAGGGGGCCCGCGACGGACGCGTCGACGGTGAACTCGGTCGGACCGTAGGCGTTGAACAGCCGGTGCCGCCGCGACCACCGGTCGGCGAGGTCCCTGGGCAGTGCCTCTCCCCCGACGACGACCGTCGACGGTGCGAGGCTGTGCGGGTCGAGGGAGGCCAGCACGGTCGGCGTGAGCGTGAAGTGGGTGATGTTCTGCGACACCACGAACTGTGTCAGTTCGTCGCCGGCGTAGCTGAAGGCGGGTGCGGCCACGAGGGCGCTGCCCAGCGACACCGCCCAGAGCATTTCGAACACCGCGACGTCGAAGGTCGGGGAGGTCGACTGCAGCACCCGGCCGGCGTCGCCCCCCTCCACGTCCGGCGTGTAGGCGGGCGTGGCGAGGAGGGTCGTGAGTCCGCGGTGCGTGACGACGACGCCCTTCGGCCGGCCGGTGGAACCCGACGTGTAGATCACATACGCGGCGTTGTCGATGTCGGGTGCCGCCGGATCCGCGTCACCGGAGGGCCGCTCGTCCAGGCACAGCCAGTCGACGGATCGCGGCAGATCCCCGACCTCGCCGACGGTCAATCCGAGCACCGCGCGCGAGTCCGTCAGCATCCAGTCGAGCCGCTCCGCGGGATGGGTGGGATCCAGCGACATCCACGCCGCACCGGCTTTGGTCACCGACCACACCGCCAGGAGCCAGTGCCGGCCGCGGGGTGTCGCCACGGCGACGACGTCCTCCGGGCCGACGCCGCGGGAGGCGAGTGCGCGGGCCCAGCGGTCCGATTCTTCGTCAAGTTCGCGGTAGGTCCACCGGGTGTCACCGTCGACCACCGCGACGGCGGACGGGGTGGCGCCAGCACGGGTGGCAAGGATGTCGCCGAGCGTCCGCGGCGTGGCCACCGGCCGGGGGCCCTGCACGAGTTGTGCGCGTTCGGTGTCGTCGAGGATGTCGAGGTCGCCGACGGCCGCCGACGGGGTGGTCAGGGCGGCCTCGAGGACGACGGCGAACCGGCTCAGGAGCGTGAGCGCCGTCTGCCGGTCGAACAGGTCGGTGGCGTAGTCGAGTCGCACCGTCATGTTCTCGGCCGCGTCGGTCACGTCCCACACGAGGTCGAATTCCGTTGCCTGCGTCTCGGGATGGTATTCGTCGGTGCCGACGAAAAGTTCAGGGAAGTCGACGGCCCGCTGGTACGTCAGCATCACCTGGAACAGCGGGTTGTGTGCCGCGGATCGGGGTGGGGCGAGGTGTGTCACGACGTCGTCGAACGGGACGTCGGCGTGCGCGAGCGCGTCGAGGTCGACGGTGCGGACGTCCGCGAGGAATTCCTCGAACGGTTGCGCCGGCGAGACCGCGGTGCGCAGTGCCACGGTGCCGACGAACATGCCGACCACCGAGTCGAGCACCGGATCGGGACGGCCGCCGACCGCCGTGCCCACCACCACATCGGACTGTCCGCTCACGCGGGCCAGCAGCACCGCGAGGGCGGCGTGGAGCACCATGAACACGGTCGTTCCGCGGCTGCGTGCCAGTGCGACCACCCGCTGCCGCAGGTCGTCGTCGAGCGTCCATTCCGCACTGGCCCCGACGTGGCTGGGGTGTTCCGGCCGGGGGCGATCGGTCGGCAGCGGGAGCGGCCCCGACACACCGGAGAGCACCTGCGCCCAATGCTCGAGTTGGGCGCGGGCCGCGCTGCCGGGATCGGAGGCAGTCCCGAGCAGTTCGCGCATCCAGATCGCGTAGTCGGCGTACTCCACGACCAGCGGCGCCCACTGCGGGGCCGACCCGTCCGCGCGGCACCGGTAGGCGGTGTCGAGGTCGGTGAGCAGCGGTCCCATCGAACCGCCGTCCAGCGCAATGTGATGGACCACGACGCCGAGCATGAAGCCGCCGCCCTCGGTGCGCCACAGTTTCACCCGCACCGGGGTCTCGGTGGTGAGGTCGAACGGCCGGGCGCTCCACGTGTCGATGGCGAAGTCCGCTTCCGCGCCGACGTCCTCGGTCACGGACTCGACGGGCAGCACCAGCTGATACGGGCCTTCGGCGTCGACGGGGAAGACGGTGCGCAGCAACGAATGCCGCTCCAGCACGTCCCGCATCGCCAGCCGGAGGGCGTCGACGTCGACGTCGCTGCCGACCCGGGTGACGAACACCATGTTGTGCAGGGCGGTGTCGGGGGTGACCCGGCTGAGCAGCCAGAGGCGTTGCTGCGCGGGCGACAGCGGCACTCGCGCCCCGGACGGGCGGGGACCGAGCACCGGCCGCACGGCTCCCGACGCGGGGGCGTCCAACCACCGGGCGAGCGACGCGGGGGTCGGGTTCTCGAACAGCACCCGCACGGGCACGTCGACGCCGAACGTGGCGGACAGTCGGGCCGTCACCGCCGTCGCAGTCAGGGAATCGCCGCCCGCGTCGAAGAAGTTGTGCCCGGCACCGATCCGGGCGGAGCCGAGCACGTCCGCGAACACGCCGGCCACCATCTCCTCGGCCGCGGTGCGTGGGGGTGCCGCGACGACGTCGTCGCCCCAGGCCTCCAGCGCGGCGACGTCGAGCTTGCCGTTGGCGGTGAGCGGCAGGGTGTCCATCGTGACGATGCGGGGCGGCACGAGGTACGAGGGCAGACGGCCCGTCAGCTGCTGTCGCAGCGTCCGGGAGTCGAGGTCCGTGCCGGCGACGAAGGCCACGAGGTCGTTTCGCTGCACCGCCACGGCTGCCTGCTCGACACCCTGCAGCTCCAGCAGCGCCGCCTCGATCTGGGCCGGTTCGATGCGCATGCCGCGCACCTTGATTTGCCGGTCGACGCGGCCGATGAAGGTGAGGTGGCCGTCCGCCCGTCGGTGCACCAGGTCGCCGGTGCGGTACCGGCGGGTGCCGTCCGGGGCGGCGACGAAGCGTTCCGCCGTGAGGTCGGGGGCGCCGAGGTAGCCCTGGGCGAGTCCGGGTCCGGCGAGGTAGAGCTCGCCGACACCGCCGACGGGGACTGCCCGCAGCTGCGGGTCGAGCACGACCGCGGTGGTCCCGGGGATCGGGGCGCCGATCGTCACCGTGCCGGTCGCGGATCCGGGCTCGAATTCGGTCAGCGTCGCGACCACCGTCGCCTCGGTCGGACCGTAGGCGTTGAGCAGAAGCCTTCCGGCACTCCATGTTCCGGCCAGTTCGGGACTCAGGGCCTCGCCTCCGACCCCCACGACGCGCACCGACTCGAGCCCGTGGGGGTCGAGCGTGGCGAGCACGGACGGCGTGGAGAGGTAGTGCGTGACCCGCTGCTCGACCAGCAGCCGATGCAGTTCGGCGCCGGCGAAGACGTCGGCGGGGGCCACCACCAGGCAGGCGCCCGACCCGAACGCGAGCAGCATCTCCAGCAGCGCCGCGTCGAAGGCGGGGTTGTAGCCGTGCAGCACACGGTCGTCGGGGCCCACCCGGTACCGCCGCACCACCTCGGTGGTGAGCGGGCCCAGTCCGCGGTAGGTGACCGCGACGGCCTTGGGTGTGCCCGTCGACCCGGAGGTGTGGATCACGTACGCCACGTCCCGTGCGCACTTCTGGTAGCCCTGGCCACCGAAACCGCTCACGGGGCTGAAGGCCGCGCCGGTCTTGGCGACGGCCCAGAGTTCGATCACGAAGTCCGACGACCGCGGCAGGTCGATCGGAACCACCTCGCCCGGTCCGACGCCCAGCGCGGTGAGCTTCCGCGCCCGCGCGTCGGAACGCTCGTCCAGTTCGCGGTACGTCAGCGTGACGTCGCCGTCGGTGAGTGCGGCGTTGTCGGGATAGGCGGCGGCGGTGGCCGTCAGGATCTCGGCCAGGGTGCGTTCACCGGCGGGCTGCGGACCGACGAGCGGCTCCGCGGCGGTCAGCGCGACGTCGCCCACGGGCAGGTCGGGATCGGCGCAGACCGCCCCGAGCACCCGTCCGAGTTCGGTCGCCATCGTGTGGACGGTCGCGGGGTCGAAGGCATCCGCCGAGTACAGGGCGGTGCCACGCATGCCCGTGGGGACGTCACCGTCGGAGGTCTCGGTGAGGGTCAGGTGGAGGTCGAATTTCGCTGTTCCGGTGTCGAATTCCTGCGCCACCACCGTCATGCCCGCCGCCTCGAGGGTGGGGATCTGCAGGTTCTGCAGGGCCAGGGCCACCTGTGGGGTCCGCCCGCCGAGCAGTCCGGCCACCACCTCGAACGGCACGTCCGCGTGCTCGAAGGCGTCGACGTCGAAGTCCCGGACCTGTGCGAGGAGTCCGGTGAACGGCATGTCGGGCAGTACCTGTGCCCGCAGCGCGAGGGTGTTGACGAACATGCCCACCAGGGAGTCGAGTGCGCGTTCCCCACGGCCGGCGACGGCGGTGGCGACGACGACGTCGGGCCGGGCGGCGAGCCGGGACAGCACCACGGACAGCGCCGCGTGCAGGACCATGAACGGTGTCGCGTGGTGTCGCGCTGCCAACTGGTGCACGGCCTGCTGCACGTCCGCCGACACGTCGAATGCGACGACGCCGGCGCGGGTCGAGCCACTCGTCGACCGGTCCGGTGTCAGCGGCGCCGTGCTGTCGATGCCGTCCAGCGCCCGGCGCCAGTGCTCGACGCGGCGCTGCCCGTATTCGCCGTCCAGCAGTTCCCGCTCCCACACGGCGTAGTCGGCGTACTGCAGCGGCAGTGGGTTCTCCTGCGGGGCGATCCCGGTGGAGTGCGCGGCGTAGGCGTTGAGCACGTCGGCGACGAGCGGGGTCAGCGACCATCCGTCGGCGGCGATGTGGTGGATGTTCATGGCCAGCACGTGGCGCTGCGGGTGCAGACGCAACAGGGCGACGCGGATGGGCCGGTCCTCGGTGAGGTCGAAACCGCGGGCGGCGAACTGCTCCATGAACTCGTCGGGATCGCGCACGTCGACCGGCGTCAGGTCGAGCGGCGCCGGGTCGAGGATCTCCTGGTAGGGGTGGCCGTCGACGGGGTACCGGGTCCGCAACGTCTCGTGCCGCCGGATCACGTCTTCGAACGCCGCGGTCAGCGCGTCGACGTCGAGTGCGCCCTCCATCCGCACGGTGGCGGGCAGGTTGTACGTCGGCGACCCGGGGTCGGTGCGGTTCAGCACCCACATGCGGTACTGGCTGCGGGACAACGGGATGCGGTCCGGTCGGGGCCGTGCGACGAGTGCGGGACGCAGGTCGGTCTCGGGGACCGCGTCGTCGAGGGCTTCGGCCAGTTCGGCGACGGTGGGGTGCGCGAACAGGGTTCGCAGCGGCACCAGGTGTCCGATGGAGTCGGTGAGCCGTGCCGTCAACTGGGTGGCGAGGAGGGAGTTGCCGCCCGCGTCGAAGAAGTGCGTTCCGCGGCCCACGTTCTCCTGTCCGAGGACGTCGGCGAACACGCGGGCCACGGCGCGCTCGGTGTCGGTGTGCGGCGGTTCGTTCTCGGCGACCCCCAGTGCCGGCATCGGCAGCGACCGCAGGTCGAGTTTGCCGTTCACGGTGGGCGGCGCGGCGTCGAGCACCACCACCGCGGTCGGAACCAGGTAGGCCGGCAGCGATTCGGCGAGGCGGCGTCGCAGATCGTGGGTGTCGAGGTGGCCGTTCGGCAGCACGTAGGACACCAGCATCTCGGCGCCGGCGCCGGTGGTGCGCACGACGGTGGCCGCGAAGTCGACGTCGGCGAGCCGCGCGATGACGGTGTCGATTTCGGCCGGTTCGATGCGCACTCCCCGCATCTTGATCTGGGAGTCGTTGCGCCCGAGGTACTCGAGTTCGTGGGCGGCGGCGGTCTTCCGCCAGCGCACCAGGTCGCCGGTGCGGTACAGGCGTGCGCCGCCGTCGGCCGCGACGAACCGCTCCGCCGTCAGACCCGGCTGGTCCGCGTAGCCGCGGGCGAGCGCGCTGCCCGCCAGATACAGCTCGCCGGGCACGCCGGGAGGGACCGGGCGGAGCCGGTCGTCGAGCACTACCGCGGACACACCGTGCACGGGGGCGCCGATCGAGACGGGCTCCCCCACACCGAGTGGTCCGGTGCTGAACGCGTACATGGTGGTCTCGGCGGGGCCGTACGCGTTGAACAGGCGACGTCCGGCCGCCCAGCGGTTCACCAATTCGCTGCCGAGTCGCTCGCCGCCGACCATCAGCACCTGCAGGTCCGGAAGGTCCCGTTCACCGAGGGTCGCGAGGATCGTCGGGGTCATGCAGGCGTGCGTGATGCGGTCGCGTTCCATCAGGTCGGCGAGCGGAGGGCCGGCGTATTCGGCGTCCGACGCGATCACCAGGGTGGCTCCCGACGCCCCGGCGACGAGGACCTCGAGCAGCGTCATGTCGAATCCGGGCGCACCGCGGTGCAGCATCCGGGAACTGGGGCCGGCCGCGTACCGCTCGCGCAGGTCGGCGTCGAGGGCGGCCAGGCCGCCGTGCGTCACGACGGCGCCCTTGGGTGTGCCCGTCGTCCCCGAGGTGTAGACGACGTACGCCACCTCCGACGTGAGCGGCAAAGCGTGCTCCGGCACACTTTCCCACTCACGTGGGGTGAACGGGGTGCGCGCGGGGTCGAACAACACCGGGGCCGCACCGGTCTTCGCGATGGCCCACAGCCGCACCACCGCGTCCACCGACCTCGGCTCGGCCCACGGAACCAGGCTTCCGCGGCCCACCCCGCTCTCGCCGAATTCGCGGGCGAGAGCGTCGGATCTCGTGTCCAGTTCGCGGTAGGTGAGTTCGACGCCCCCCTCCATCACGGCGACGGCGTCCGGCGCAAGGGCGGCGCCGCGGGTCAGAATCTCACGCAGCGTCGACGACGCGGGCGCAACGGGACCGACCGCGGGCACCAGGGCGGCGCGTTCCGCGGCATCGAAGAGGTCGATGTCGCCCACCGGCAGCAGCGGGTCGGCACTGACGGCCTCGAGGAACCGCACCAGCCGCAACGCGAACTGCTCGATCGTCGAGTGCTCGTACAGGTCTGCGTCGTAACCGAAGTCGAGGTGCAGGCGCCCGCCCGGACCGGACTCGGTGACGGTCAGTTGCAGGTCGAAATTGGCGCGGTCCACGATGTCGCCGACGGGTGTCACCGTCAGCCCGGGCAGGGCCACCGGGCCCGGCCGACTGCGCTGCATCGACAGCGCGACCTGAAACAGCGGGTGGTGGGACGTCGACCGCGCCGGATTCAGTAACTCGACCAGAGCCTCGAACGGCATGTCGGCGTGCGTGTAGGCGGCGATGTCCCGTTCGTGGACGTGCGCGAGCAGTTCCGCGAACGTGGCCGACGGATCCACCGCGGTGCGCAGCACCAGCGTGCCGGCGAACATTCCCACCATGTCGTCGAGTTGCGGATCGGTGCGACCGGCGACGGCGGTCCCGATGGGGACGTCACGGCTGCCGCTGTACCGCGAGAGGACGGCGGCCAGTGCGGCGTGCAGCACCATGAACGTGGTGGCCCGGCCGCCGCGCGCCAGCGTCTGCACCGCGTCGTGCAGTTGTTCGCCGAGTTCGACGCCCACCGTGCCGGCGTGACCGGACGCCGCCGGGCGCGGATGGTCGGCGGGCAGGGTGACCTGCTCGGGCAGGTCCGCGAGGGTGTCGAGCCAGTACCGCCGCAGGGTGTCGGCGGACGCGTCGTCGAGAACCGCCCGTTGCCACACGCTGTAGTCGCTGTACTGCACGGGCAGCGGGAGCCACTCGGGGCTACCACCCCCGAGGCGAGCCTGGTACGCCGTCATCGTGTCGCGGATCAGCGGGGTGAGCGACCACGCATCGGCGGCGATGTGATGCACCACGAGGGCGAACACGTGCGCGCCCGGTCCGACGCGATACAGCCGCGACCGGATCGGTGCGTCGACGGACACGTCGAATCCGCTGTCGACGAACGCGCGCAGGTGCGCGTCGACGGCGTCCCCGGGCAGCGCGATCGGCGTCAGATCCAGCGGGACGTCCTCGGCGTCGAGGACGACCTGGTGCACGCCGTCGGCATCGGACGGGTACACGGTACGCAGAGTGCGGTGCCGTTCGATCAAGTCTTGGGCGGCGGACGCCAGGGCATGCACATCCAGTTCGCCGTCGAGGCGGACGACGAGCGGGAGGTTGTATCCCGAAGCACCGGTGTCGAATTGGTTGACGAACCACATGCGCTGTTGCGCCGGCGACAGCGGAACGCGGCCGTCCTGCGACGCCGGCCGCAGCGGGAGGCGTCGGCGCCTGGCACCGGACCGCTCCTCGATCCGGGCGGCCAACTCGGCGACCGTCGGGGCTTCGAAGACGTCCTTCACCGTCACGTCGATGTCGAAGACGGCGCTGACGCGTGCGGACACCCTGGTGGCGAGCAGCGAATTGCCGCCGAGGTCGAAGAAGTTGTGCCGCGTCCCCACCTCGGCACCGCCGAGCACCTCGGCGAACACATCCGCGACCACGTCCTCGATGGGTGTGTGTGCGCCCTGCCCGTCCGCGGTCACGACCCCCGGATCGGGCAGCGCGTCGCGGTCGATCTTGCCGTTGACGGTCAGCGGGATTTCCGGGACGGGAATGACAGCGGCGGGGATCAGGTGTTCCGGCAAGATGGCCCTGAGATGCCGCTTCAGCGTGGCGGCATCGGACAATGTGACCGAATACGCCACCAACTGTGTGCCGAGCGCGGTGTCCCGCAGCACCACCGCGGCCGCGTCGACAGACGGGTGTCGCAGCAGTGCCGCCTCGATCTCCCCGGGCTCGATACGGTAGCCACGGATCTCCACCTGGGAATCGGCGCGACCGATGTAGTCGATGGTTCCGTCGCTACTCTGGCGGACCCGGTCGCCCGTGCGGTACATGCGTTCACCGTCCGCCGCCGCGATGAAGCGGGTGGCTGTCAGCGCAGGCCGACGGTGGTACCCGCGGGACACCTGAGTGCCCGCGACGTACAACTCGCCGACAGTGCCCGGCGGCACCGACTGGAGCGACGCGTCCAATACGTACGTTCTGAGTCCCGGCAGCGGCAGGCCGACCGAGGGCCGGGTTTCTGCGCTCGTCAGATCGTGGCGGGTGACGTGAACGGTCGTCTCCGTGATGCCGAACATGTTGACGGCTCGGATCTCCGGGCGTCGCTCGAGCAGCGGCGCCACGGTGGAGGCGTCGAGGGGTTCGCCGCCGAAGATCAGCAGTCGGAGACTCTGCGGCAACTCTCGGTCGACGAGTTGACCGAACGCGGAGGGAGTCTGATTGAGAACCGTGACACCTTCGCGCTCGAGCAGCGAGGTGAATTCGTCGGGCGAGCGAGCCACGAAGTGATCGACCACGACCAATCGGCCGCCGGTGGTGAGCGCTCCCCACATCTCCCACACCGAGAAGTCGAAGGAGAACGAGTGGAACAGGGTCCACACATCTCGTGGACCGAACCCGAACTCCACGCGGGTGTTGGCCAACAACGACAGCACATTCGCGTGCGAGACGAGCACGCCCTTGGGCTGCCCGGTCGAACCCGACGTATAGATCAAGTAGGCGCCGCGCCCCCGTGCATGACTGCCAACCTTCCGCGACAAATCAGCGCTCACCGGCGGCGTCACCATAACGGTGGGGCAATCGACTGAGGGAAGACGCTCGGCGTCGGCTTCGTCGGTGAGCAGCGCCGCAGGCGACCCGTCGCTCAGCAGGTAGCTGATGCGTTCGGTCGGGTAGTCGACGTCGACGGGCATGTAGATGCCGCCCGCCTTCGCCACGGCGACGATGGCAATCACCACGTCGATGGACCGTGACAGTGCAACGGCCACGACGTCCTCCGCCGCTACGCCGACGTCGCGCAGCCTGCAGGCGAGTTCTTCCGAACGGTGATGCAATTCGGCGTATGTCAGGTCGGTGTCACCGAAGCTCGCGGCTACCGCGTCGGGACGCTGAGCCACCTGCGCGTCGAGAAGGTCGGTAAGCGAGTCGGCGTCGAGTTTCACGCCGCCGCCGCCCGACAGCGACGACGCGCGCTCCTCCGCGCTCAGTACGTCGATGGCCCCGATCGCGGTGTCCGGCTCATCCGTCGATGCAGTCAAGACGCGCAGTAGTCGCGCTGACCACTGCGTGACCGTTTCCTCGTCGAAGAGCGACTCAGAGAAGGTCATCGAGCCCACCAGCCCATCGGCGCCACCGTCGCCGGAGCGCCGTTCGCTGATCGACACTTCCAGGTCGAATCGGCTGATGTGCGAATCTAGTTCGCGGGCCTGAATGTTCATCCCGGGCAGCTCGACGACGGCACCGGCGAAGTTCTCGTAAGCGAGCATGACCTGGAACAGCGGATGGTGACCGCCGGA
The DNA here is from genome assembly GCF_019378875.1 of Rhodococcus sp. USK10. Lineage (NCBI taxonomy): Bacteria > Bacillati > Actinomycetota > Actinomycetes > Mycobacteriales > Nocardiaceae > Rhodococcus > Rhodococcus sp. USK10. The sequence goes on along the minus strand of NZ_CP076048.1, from coordinate 6,643,213 downwards.
CCGGGCGGGTGCCACCGCATCGACAATCAGGTCGAACGGAACGTCCGAATTCGCGAATGCCGCGAGATCCGTGTGTTGCACCGATGTGAGCAGTTCGGTGAACGTCGCACGCGGATTCACCCGGCTACGCAGGGGCACAGTGCCGACGAACATCCCGACGACGTCGTCCAGGGCGGGGTCCGTGCGACCCGACGTGGGAGTTCCCACCACGATGTCGTCGGTACCGGTGAGCTTGTACAGCAGGACGACCAGGGCCGCGTGCAGCACCATGTAGGTGGTCGAGTTCTTCTCGCGTGCCAGCGTTTCCAGCTTGCGGTGCAGGTCGGCGGAAACCGTGAACCGCACGTGCCCGGCGCTCGGCGCGTCACCGGCGAGCCGGGGTCGATCGGTCGGCAGCGGCAGCAACGTGGGTAGGTCTGCGAGACTGGTCGCCCAATAGTCGAGTTGCCTGCTCCCCAGACTGTCGGGGTCTGCGAAATCACCCAGTAGTTCTCGCTGCCATCGGCTGTAGTCGGCATAGTCGACCGGAAGCGGCGCCCAGTCGGGGCTCCGGCCGTTCGACCGGGCCTCGTAGGCCGACGTCACGTCGCGCATGAGCGGGGCGAGTGAGAGCCCGTCGACAGCGATATGGTGCACCACGACCGCGAGCGTGTGCCGACCAGCTTCGTGCGTGCACAAGCCCACCCGGAGGGGCGGCTCGGCAGTCAGATCGAATCCGCGTGCGGTGAACTCGGATATCTCGTTCTCACTCAACGAGACCAGTTCGACCGACGGGGCTCCGAGCGCCTGAATCGGGCCGTGTTCGGTTTCGGGAAACACCGTTCGCAACAGGGGATGGCGGTCGAGCACGTCGTTTAGGGCGAGGCTCATCGCAGCCACGTCGAGGTGACCGTCGATATCCACGACAAACGGCTCCGCGTATGCGGACGATTCCGGCTGGACCCGGTCGAGTACCCACAACGGCTGCTGGGCGGGCGCGAGTGGCACAGGCCCCTCGGCGGGACGATGTTCGAGCGGAGGGCGCCGCTCGCCTCCTTCGGCGAGTACGGAGGCCAGACCGGCGACGGTCGGCTGCTCGAACAGCTCCCGCACCCCGAGGCGCACGCCGGTAGCGGCGGACAACGTGGACACCACCCGCGTCGCCGACAGCGAGTTGCCGCCGAGCGCGAAGAAGTCGGTCTCCGCATCCACCTCCCCCACACCCAACACCTCGGCCACCACCCCCGCCACCAGCTCCTCGAGCGGACCACGCGGCACACGTACCGACGGCATCGCCGGCTCCGGCAACGCCCCACGATCGACTTTGCCGCTCCGAGTCAACGGCAACTCACCCAACACCGTCACCGAAGCAGGCACCATGTACCGCGGCAGACGCTCGCTCACGAACTCCCGCAGCAACACCCCGTCCAGCCGCTCCCCCACCACATACGACGCCAGCACATCCCCACGCACCACCGTCACCGCGGCATCAACACCAGCACACGACCCCAACACCGTGTCGATCTCCCCGAGCTCCACCCGGAACCCACGAACCTTCACCTGATCATCGACACGACCCACGAATTCGAGCTCATGCGACACGCTCCACCGCACCAGATCACCAGTGCGATACATCCGCCCCGAACCAGAAATGTTCGCCACGAATCGTTCGGCCGTCAGCCCCGGAGCACCTGCATACCCGCGCGCCAACGCAGATCCAGCTAGGTACAACTCGCCCACCACACCCGCAGGCACCGGCCGCAACCTACCGTCCAGCACGACAGCGCTGGTGCCTGGAATGGGACGACCGATGGTGACTGCCGAGTCGACGCCGAGTGCTGCGCTCACCAGCGTTGTCACTGTGGCTTCCGTGGGACCGTAACTGTTCACCATCGTTCGGTCGGCGGCCCAACGGTGGACCAATTCGGATGGAAGTGCCTCCCCACCGACGTCGAGGACCACAAGATCGGGCAGCCCCGCGGACGCCATCGACGCGACCACCGCGGGCGTGAGGACGGCATGGGTGACACGTTCGCGCCGCAACAGTTCGGCCAGTTCGTCGCCGGCAAACAGATCGGGCGGCACGATCACCACGGAGGCACCGGCAGTGAACGCGAGCAGCAACTCTTCGATCGAAATATCGAAGGACGGCGACGCGAAATGCGCCACGCGCGAAAAGGCGTCGACTCGATAGACGTCATGGCGTGCCCGGGCCAGATCTACGAGGCCTCGGTGAGTAACCACCACGCCTTTCGGTGTACCGGTCGAGCCGGAGGTGTACAGCAGGTAGGCCGGATGATCTATCGACAGTGGATGCACGCGATCAACATCCGAGATGGGAGCCGACGATCCCGGCAGGTCATCGATGTCGATCCATGAGACACCCTCGGTAACGACATCGCCATCGAGCGCCAGAGCGGTCGAGGCACCGGAGTCGGCGAGCATGAATGCGATCCGGTCTGCCGGGTATCCGGGATCGATGGGCAGGTAGACGGCGCCCGCACGGGCCACAGCCCACAACGCGACAACTGATTCGACCGAGCGCGGTAGCAGCACGGCCACCACATCCTCTGGACCGAGGCCCTGAGCGATCAGACGGCGCGCCAACCGGTTCGACCGGGCATCCAATTCCCCGTAGGTGATCTCCACACCGGCGTATCTCAGGGCCAGTGCCGACGGATCAGAGGAGCGCAGCAAGGACGCCAACGTCGCGGGCTCTGCAGCCGAAGGCCCCACGCACGGGACAAGATCCGACTGTTCGTCGGCATTGAGGATCGGAAGCTCCTCGATCGGGCCGTCCCATCCCGATCTGACGAAGCTGTCGAGGAATCTCAGGAATCGGGCGTAGTGGGCGCTCAGAATCTCCGCGCTGTACAACTTGGGGTTCGCCTCGAAGTTGACCCGGGCACCACTGCCATCACCCGACGAGTACACGTTGAGTGCGATGTCATCGATGATTCCGGAGGCGAGTGGACGGAATTCTCCGATGACATCGCCGAGGGTGATCTCCGAGTGGTACATCATCAGGTTCACACCGGGCCCGAAGCTACTGCGTGCGGTGTCCGCCGGCATCTCGTCGCGCATGTCCTCGTGGCGGTACCGCTGATGCCGCAGTGCCCCGGTCAGCTCGCGCTGGACGTGGCGCACGAGGTCGGAACACGCGCTGTCCGCCTCGACTTGCGCACGAAGTGGAACGATGTTCGACACCATGCCTGCCGACCGTCGGGCAGCCGCCGTCGTGCGCGCAGAGACGGGCAGACTCAGTACGACGTCGGAGATACCCGTCATCCTCGCCAGATAGGCGGCGAAGGCGGCGACCAGCACGGGCACCTCGGACGAGCCACCGGCACGGGCCCGTTCCACGACCCGACCGTACATATCCTGGTCGAGGCTGCCCCCGACGATCCTCGACGGCATGACAGCGGTCTCTTCGCGGCCGCTCAGCCGGGCGGGTGCAGGAAGGTTGTCGACACGCTTCGCCCAGTGCTCGCGGTCCGTCAGAAATCTGTTGCTCGCCCGGTAAGCGGTCTCGTCATAAAGGTCGCGTAGATCGAGCGCGCGGGAGTCCGGGGCTTCGGTGCCATTGATCAAATGGGTGTACAACTCGGCCACACGCGTGGTGAGAACCACGGCGCCGAACCCGTCGATGAGCAAGTGATGCGCACGGGAGAACCAGAAGTAGTGATCGTCCGCAATCTGTAGAAGGGTCGCCGAGATGAGACGGTCGGTCATCAGGTCTCGCGGGCTGGTGTACTCGACGTCCATCCACTGTCGCGCCTCCGCTCCCGGATCATCGCAGTGGCGAAAATCACGGTAGGTGAGAGCGTCTTGGATCTCGAGATCCACGACCTGGGCAGGCAAGTCTCCGTCATCCACCAGATACATGCAGGGCGATTGCAGCTCGCGACACCCGCGGTCGGTGGCGGCTGTCAGGACGTCGAAGTCGACGTGTCCCCGCAGTTCCACGAATTGCGCCACATTGAGGGGCACGTCAGGGTTCATTTGCTGCGCGAACCAGTGGCCTCGCTGGGCACGCGAAAGAGGGAAGGCGCTCACTGCTGCCATTCCCCGTTCACAAGCCCTCGACCCCGAGCAGCAACGTGCGCGTGCACCCAAACCTCATCCATCATGATTCGGCCACAACGACCGCACACTCATCCCGCTGTCGTATATGGGACGACGAGCAAGATTCGTTACAGACAATAATGAGCAACCGCAGCGCCCACCACGTGAGGGTAGGCGTTGCGATTCACATCACAGATATCCTCTCCGTGCAGTTTTGACGACAGGAGCCAGAACCCGTGAACTATCAATCCCGCGGTGACGCCGACGGCGCGAACCCGAAGCCCGAGAATCCGGGCACTTCTGCGGGAGAACCCACAGTTCGGCGGGTGCGCCGACGCACCAGCGTGCGCAGCAAGGCTTACAAGCGCAAGCGACGTGTTGCCGCCGCATCGGGCGTCGCGGCGCTCGTGATCGTCGCGTTCGGCCTGTGGTTGGGCTACTCCGCGAAGGAGGCGCGGTCAAATCTGTACGAAGCTCGTAATCACGCGCAGCTGGCAAAGGATGCGTTACTGGACGGTAACACCGAGGTTGCCCAGCGGTCGGCGGCCGACGCCGACAAGTACGCGTCGCGGGCCTACGACAACACGCACTCGATTCCGTGGAGCATCACCGCTGCCGTCCCGGTTCTCGGTAGTCCGCTGGCAACTTCTCAGCAGATCTCCGAGGTCGTGCGGGGGCTCACCCGCGACGTGTTGAGTCCCGCCGTGGACGCGGGAAGCACGCTGGCCCCTGATCAGCTGATCGAGGGCGGTGGCCGCGTCAACGTGCAGTCGTTGCGCGACGCCGTTCCGGTACTGGATCGGACATCCGTTGCCGCGCAGTCGCTGTCGGATCAGGCGCAGACCATCGACGAGGCCACCTACCTCGGCGTGGTGAACGAGGCACGCACGGCGTTGCAGGATCAGACGGCGGAGCTGTCGAAGTTGCTGAGCAACACCGCGATCGCCGCGAAGGTGGTGCCGGCGATGCTCGGCGGGGACGGGCCGCGGAACTACTTCCTCGGATTCCAGACGAACGCCGAAGCTCGTGGAACCGGCGGGCTGCTGGGTGGATTCGGCATCGTCCGCGCCACCGACGGCTCGGCGAAGGTCGACACGCTCGCCTCGAATTCGGAACTGTCGATGGACAAGCAACCTATTGATCTCGGCCCCGATTTCGCGGCGCGCTATGGCGAAAGTCGGCCCACCACCGACTTCCGGAACAGCAACCTCAGCTCCCACTTTCCCTACGCCGCACAGATCTGGAAATCACTGTGGGCACAGGAATCCGGCGAACAGGTGGACGGAGCCGTCGCGACCGATCCTGTCGCCCTCAGCTACGTGCTCGGCGCCATCGGCCCGGTCACGATGCCGGACGGCGAGGTGATCACCAAGGACAACGTCGTGGAACTCACCGAATCGACCGCCTACGTGCGATTCGCCGACGACAACAAGGCCCGCAAGCAGTACCTGCAGACTGTCGCCGCGCGCGTGGTCGACAAGATGACCGGCAAGCTGTCGTCCCCGCAGGCTCTGCTCGACGCGCTGGGCAAGGCCGCCGGCGAGGGTCGCATCGCGGTGTGGAGTGCGGACCCCGCCCTCCAGCAGGTGCTTTCGGGCACGAAGGTCGGCAACGTCGTTCCGGACGACGCGGCGCCATATGCGGGTGTCGTGGTGAACAACCAGGGTGGCAACAAGCTCGACTACTACCTGTCCCGTGAGATCGAATATGTGGCGGACAGTTGCGTCGACGGCACCCGTTCGTCGACCGTCACGGTGCGCCTGACCAACAACACACCCGCGGGGGAATTCCCCGACTATGTTGCGGGATTGTTCGAGTCGGTCGGCAACGTGCCGAAGGGCACCAACGCCGTCGACCTGTCGCTGCTCGCCACTCAGGGGGCGACCCTCGACAAGGTGACGATCAACGGCGCTCAGCAGTTCGTCTTCACGGGAACCGAGCGCGGTCACCCCGTGTTCAACGTGCGACCCCTGCTTCAGCGGGGAAAAACCGCCGAGGTGAAGTTTGAGCTCACCGAGCCCACCGCTCCGGGTGAGGCCCGGGTTCCGGTGCAGCCGTTGGTGGATTCGCCGAACGTCACGGTGGACGTGCCGAACTGCGGTAGCTGATTCGGTTCGGGTGCCGCCGCTACTGCGGGTTCGCGTCGGGCGGCGGTATCTGAACGATGTTCTCCGTTTCGACGGACTGCACGCCGGCTACGGATTCGAGGTCTGCGCGATCGTGTTCTGCGACGGCGCCGGAGATGATTCCGATCGTGTCGTGCACCTGATCGACACGCATCCCGTGCGACTGCAGTGCGGCGCCGACCGCTTCGATGGTGTCGAGGTGGTCGGCGTCGACGGTGACGGTGATCCCGATCATGCCGGTGCCTGGATCAGCCCCGACCCGACATCGAGTGACGGCAGCAGGAGTCTCCGGGCCTGTTGGGTGAGGACGGCCCACAGCTCGGTGCCCGAGCGTCCGGTCGCCTCACACCACAGCGCTGCGATGCCCGCGACGTGTGGGGCGGCCATGCTGGTCCCGCTCTTCGTGCCGTACCGCGTCGGCACGGGGACAGTCGAGAACACGCCCACCCCGGGACCCGCCACATCGATCTGACCGCCGATGACGGGGTTGCTGCGGGCCGAGAAGTTGGCCAGTCCGAGCGCCGAGTCGATCGCTGCGACGGCCATGATCGACGGGCTGTTCGCGGGCGGACCCACGAACCCCATGTTCCCTGCCGCGCGGTTCGCGTTGTTGCCTGCGGCCGCGACGATCAGCGACCCCGAGGCCAGTGCCCGGCTGCCCACCGTCTCGTACGCAACGGACACCGCCTCCACGTTCGCACCGAGGGACATCGAGATGACCTGGCAGCCGTTCACGATCGCCCATTCGATTCCGGCGAGAATTCCCCGGTCGGCTCCGCGTCCCTGATCGGACAACACCTTGCCGACGAAGATGTCTGCCTTGTGGGCCACTCCGTATCGGCGGGTGCCGCTCGGGGACTTGGGGCCGCACGCGGTTCCGACGCAGTGCGTGCCGTGCCCGTGACCGTCCTGCGCGGCGGCACCCGGCACAAATGACTGGGCGGTGATGGTGCGGTTCTCGAAATCCGGATGCGCCAGATCGAAGCCGGTGTCGAGGACGGCGACCTTGACGCCGAAGCCCCCGCACGCCGACGCGCTGACATTGGTGGCATGCAGTCCCCACGTGAGCTCCGAGGTGTCGGTGAAGCTTGCCACTTCGGCCCGCACACGAGGATCGGTGCCGATGGAGAGGGCGTAGTGCATCAGCTCGGGTTCGATGGAGAGCACCGGGCCGTCGCCGGCCTCGGCCGCCCGTAGTGCCGCCAGTTGGTCGGGATCGGCGGTGACCACCGCGATCCCCAGTTCGTCGAACACGACGGCGTCGGCTGCCTGCGTCTCCGACAGGTCCAGCGCGCTGGATTCGAATTCGATGCTGCGTGCCACGTCGGACAGACCCGCAACGTCGCGGAGTGTCTGTGCGGCGTCCGTTCGGTTGCCGCCTTCGGTGAAGACGACGACGTGGCTGCCCGTGACTTCGGGTTCGGAGGGAGCGGCGAGTGTGTTGTCGCCGTCGTTGTCGCCGTATGAATTTCCGTGTGATATCACGATGTCGTCCTTGATCGGGGTGAGTCATTGAGGTGAGCGCTGTGGGTCGGTTCGATCGTCGACCGGCGTTCAGAGGGGGCCTTCAGTGTTCGAACACCTCAACGCTCCATCGATTGGTCCCGAATTCCACGAGTGGCGCTCTACCCGACTATTGGGTGGACCGAGCCGGCGGGCAGAGTAGTTCGGCTCACGCCGCCGTCGACTTGGGGTGATACCAGTCGACGACGACGGACCGCACTCCCACCGATGCGATCATCGTGCGGATGGGGCCGTCGACACACAATTGGCTATCGACGTGTCGTGCGCTGGAGCAATCACAGATGTTCGGCGTGGCCGTCAGCCCGATCAGGATTTCCGGGGACGCGCTGGAGCGGCCGCCCTCGATGAGGAGCATCTCCTCGTCGACGACGCGAACCGCGACGTCCCGGCCGTCCGCGACGTCTCCGACGACCAGCGCGAGGTAATCGACATCGTCGTCCTCGTCGCGGGCGGCGATCAGACGGGCCGTGCAGGTTCCCAGTGGCACGAGTTCGTCCAGCACCAGATCGGTGGACTCGGATTCGCGGAGTTCGACCCGTCTCGCCGTCCAACTGAAGAAGGGCTCCGGCCGCGCGGTCATGACGTTCTCCTGTAGTTCGACGCAATAACTTTCCGCGATACGCATTCAGCTTGGCCGAAATGTCAGTTAGTCTCGCGAGTAGCGCCCTACTCGAACGCGCGGGACACGCCTCGGGTCGAGAACGAAACCGAACCGGCGCCCGTGCCGGCCTACTCAACCCGTCGACGCTTCTGGAGTATTACGGCGAAAAGCGACTCCGAGGTTGTATTGCACTGTTTCGCTCCGCAACTCGCGTTCGATCCTCGTCGCGGTGCTGTTTCCGGGGACGCGAGAATCTAGAATCAGACCTATGGGTCCGGTGTGGCCTCTCGTTCAGCGACAAGTCGAGTTCGACGCGATCACCGCGTCGCTCACGGCTCGGTCCGGAGGATGCGGTGTCGTCCTCACGGGCGATCCCGGCGTCGGCAAGACCACTCTCGCGCGGTTCGCCACCGAGTCATTGCCTCGAGAGGTGAAATGGGTGGCGGGCACCGAGTCGGCGCGGAGCATTCCGCTGGGAGTGTTCGCCCATCTGGTCGGAACGTCCACCTCCCGGGATCCGGTCGCCTTTCTGTCCGCTGCGCGGCAAGCACTCCTCGACGACAGCGGACGTCGCGACCTGGTGGTCGGCGTGGACGACGCGCACCTCCTCGATCAGCTCTCGGCGACGTTCCTTCACCAGCTCGCCCTCGACAAGGCCGTCCACATCGTCGCCACCGTTCGCAACGGTGAGACCGTCCCCGACGCAATCACGTCGCTGTGGAAGGACGGCCACCTGCTGCGACTCGAACTGGCGCCGTTCAGCCGGGATCAGAGCATCGAACTGATCGAGTCCGTGCTCGACGGCCCCCTCGAGGGGCTGAGCGCCGACATGATCTGGGAGGCGTCCGGTGGGAACGCGTTGTTCGTCCGGCATCTGGTGGAGGGCGCCCTCGAAGCCGGGACGCTGCGCCGCTCCGGTGGCGTCTGGCAGTTACGGGGACGCGCCGCCATCACCTCCGAACTCGCATCTCTGTTGGAGCACCGGATCGATCAGATTCCCCACGACGTGCTGCAGGCGTTGCAGCTGCTCACGTTCTGCGAGCCGCTCGATCTGGACATCCTCGGTCAGCTGGCGGGCGAGGACGCGGTGGAGGAGGCCGAGCGACGCGGCCTCGTCAGGATCATCGAGGACGGACGCCGGCTCGACGTCCGCTACACGCATCCACTGTTCGGTGAGGTGATCCGGCGACGGGTGGGGCGCGCGGCGGGCCGGCGGCTCCGCGGACGGCTCGTGGAGGCGTTGAGCAGTCGCGCCGTGGTCGGGTCGTCGAATCGGATTCGCCTGGCCGAGTTGGCCCTCGACAGCGATCGATCCGTCGAACCCGCCCTGCTGGTCGACGCCGCCGAGGATGCCATCGGTTTGGCGAATGTTCCTCTGGGCGAACGGCTCGCCCGCGCGGCACTCGACCAGACCGGCAGCTTCGAGGCGGCCGACCTCCTGGCCCGAGCACTGCTGTGGCAGGGACACGCCACCGAGGCGGAATCGTTGCTGCGGTCCTTTTCGCCCGACAGCCTCGACCAGGTGCAGCTGGTGCGCTGGGGCACGTCGCGGATCGCGAACTTGTTCTGGGCGAGCGGCAAGTCGGAGAAGGCCGACGAGGTGCTCGCCGTTCTGCGGGAGAAGGTCACGCACCCCAGCCTCGTGCCGATCATCGAGGGAATCGGCTCGGTATGCTCGGTGTTCGAGAATCGACCCGAGGAGGCGGCAGCGGCGGCGACGGCAATTCTGGCGGCCGACCGGGTGCTTCCGTGGGCGGTCGAGTGGGCGTTCTTCGGCGGCGGGCTGTCCCTCGCACTGATGGGACGCGGCGGGTGTGTGCCGGAACTGGCGGCACGCAGCGCGGCGGTGGCCGATCAGATCGACGGGTTGCTGCGTTTCCCCGCCGGCCACGGCGAAATCCTGGCACTGACGCTGACCGGAAGTTTCGATACGGCTCAGCGGCGTGCCGACGAGTACCTCTCGCTGGCATCCAGCGGCCGGTACGTCGCGTGGGGGCTGGCGAACATCCTGGTCGGAACCGTCGAACTTGCCCGCGGCCGTTTCACCGACGCCGCAGGCCGCCTCGAGCAGGCAATCGCCGCCCTCAACGTCGGTGATACCGCCGACGCCATCTCCTGGAGTTTCCCGGCGTATGTCGCGCTCGGCCAGGGGTATGCGGAACTCGGTCGCATTCACGAGGCGGACGGGATCATCACCGAGGCGCAGGCACGCAACGGCAGGCACGTTGCCGTGTTCGGGCCCCAGCTCATGATGTCGCAGGCGTGGCTTGCCGCGGCACGCGGTGAAACGTCACGGGCCGTTGATCTGTCGCGGTCGGCTGCAGAGTCCGCCTGCACAGCGGGACAGCTCGGCATCGAAATGGTCGCGCTGCACCTCGCCACTCGGTTCGGTGACACCACGACCGCTGCACGCCTCGCCGAGTTGGCGGGCATCTGCGACGGCCGACTCGTCGACGTTGCGGCCATGCATGCGGCGGCGGTCGCGGCGGGTGACGGTTGCGGGGTGGCATCGGCAGCAGCCGAGTTCGAGAGTATCGGCGCTCTGCCGGATGCGGCCGATGCCTACGCTCGCGCAGCGGTTGCCTTCTCGGCTGCCGGAAACAAGCGGCGTTCGATCGAGTGTGCCGCCGCGGCGGAGGCGCTGTCGGCGCGTTGTGACCACATGTCCTCCCCCGCTCTGGTGGAGGCCGCTCATCCGCTGCCGCTGACGAGTCGTGAGCGGGAGGTGGGGTCGATGGTCGCGGCTGGTTTGTCGAATCGGCAGATCGCGGATCGGTTGGTTGTGTCGGTGCGGACTGTGGAGGGGCATATCTACCGTGCGTGTATGAAGTTGGATGTTGCTGATCGCAGTGGGCTTGCGGAGTCGATGGGGACGACAGTTCGGTGATGCCGTGCCCGTGCTCCGGGCACCACGACATGCCGGCTCGGCAACAGGAATCATCCTGTCGCAGAGTCGGCTATGTGCGAGGCGCCCGGGGTCAGGCGATTAGGGGCCGTGTCCGGTTGTGCGCTGGTATCGGCTTTCGTTCCCAGTCGACTTGCTGTGGCGGGATGAAAGTGGGGTGCCGGTCTGCGCCCATTTCGATTTCCCAGGCGCTGTGGTGGAGCAGTCGGTGGTGGAATCCGCACAGCAGTACCAGGTTGCCCATGTCGGTGGGTCCGCTCTCGGACCAGTGGATGATGTGGTGGCCTTCGCACCACGATGGCGGCGCACCGCATCCGGGGAATGCGCATCCTCGATCTCTTGCCACCAGCGCCTTGCGCTGTCGTTTGGTGACGGTTCGGGTGGATATGCCGAGGTCGAGTGGCGCGCCGTTATCGTCGAGCACGATCGGTGTGTAGATCGAGTCGCAACTGAGGAGCCTGGCTGTCCAGAGGCTCAGCGGCCCCATCCACTCGGTCCATGCCACTCCGTCGACGTCGAAGAGTGTGCCGTCGGATGCTGCGGCCGCGGCCTGCTGTCCTCGTTCACTGCACGCGTTGTGTTCGGCCAGGTCTCGTGCGTTGACGTGGAGTGAGACGTGTGGCCGTTCTCCGCCTTCTTCGCCGGCGATCCCGGAGTTGAGGTAGCGGCGCAGCAGTTCGGTGAACCCGTCGGCCCTTCGCTGTCCGGGTGTGCGGGTGTCTTTGGTTCCGTCTTGTGCGGGCCGCGGTTTGGATAGTCCGGAGAGAGCGGAGAGCAGCATTTCGCCGGCGACGGCGTCGAGGTCGCCTTTGAGGGCGATGCGCCCGTTGAGTGTTTTGCAAGCGTGGAATTCGTTGAGTTCGGTGTCTTCGCTGGGCGGCGGGTCGTCGGATTCGAAGATGCGTTCCAGTCTGGCGATGACGGCGCGCAGTGCGTCGGTATTGGCGGTGGGACCGGTTGCTGCGAGCAGCAATGCATTTCGGCAGTCGTCCATCGCCTCATCGGGCATGCCTTTGGGCGGCCGTTCGCAGAACTTCATGATGAGCGCTGCGTGCTCCGCTGAAATGTTGGTGCCGAAGTACTGTTCCGCGATCTCCGGTTGGAAGCGCAAACCTCTGCCCAGCATCACGATTCGTCCGGCGGCTCCCACCTCGAGTAGCGTCTTGGAGGCCAGCCACATCTTGGCGTTCGGAAACCCGAGAACATCTACCGTGCAGCGGTGGTCGACGGCGCCGACGAGTTTGATGCGCAGCGCCTCAAGCCGCTGAATCTCGTCCGAGATACGAACGACCGATTCGAGCAGCTCCGCCTCGGCCAGCCGCCATGCATCACCCACCGCGGTTGTCAGAATCTCGTCCGACAACGCCCCCTGGATATCCTCCCCGATTCCCATGTTCGAATTCTAGTTCGAACATCAGTTCGGGTCAATAGTCGGTGATTCCTTGCCCGCGAGCACTACTCGTCGCGCGACAATGACTGCATGGCAACTTCCGGGGTCGTCCGTAGCTGGAACATCGAGGAGATGCAGGGCATCATCGATTCCGACGAAACGCCGGGCGGGTGCTGGACGTTGTTCCACAGCGTCGCGGTCGAGGGCTTCCCGGCGCTACGCGAGGGCCAGCAGGTGGAGTTCGAGTGGGACACGCTCGACAGCCCAATGAACGGGTGCAACTTCTCCACGATTCGCGCGTGGCCCGCGGGCAGCGAGCCGTACGTGGCGCCACCGCCGGACAGCCCTTACTCGTCCCGGTTGTGGATCACCTTTCCCGACGGCACGGCGAGGGAGATCACCGAAGCGGATGTACCTCCCGTGCCCCCGCGGATTCACGCAGACCGCACTACCGGGATTGTGCGCACTTGGAGCGACGAAGAGGGCTGGGGTGTGATCGATTCCGACGCCACTCCCGGTGGCGCGTGGGCACACTATCGCTACGTCGAAGGCCCGGGGTTTCGTTTCTTGACCCCGGGACACCAAGTGACGTTCGAGCCCGAGTCGACAATCGGCGGAACCCAGGACGGCTACCACTACCGCGCTCTGGACGTTCGGAAGGTGGAGTAGAGCGGCTGTCCGCGCCCCTCACCACGATGGCGAGAATTTAGCTGCGCCCCTGGAAGAACGCCTTGACGAATCCGAACGTCTGATAGAGGTAGATGTACTCCCAGTGGGCGACGCTGAAGTCGTAGTCACGCGGGACCGGCCGCATGACGATCTCGCCGTCGAAGCACTGGGAGAAGATGTACCGCGCACGCGGCAGGTGATACCGCCAGCTGATCACCATGACGCTTGTCCACCCGTGCTGGGCGGCGAGATCCCGCGTGAACAGGGCCTCGCCGCGCGTCGCACGCGGTTGCGGTCGGACGCAGGTGACGGTGAATCGCGGGTCCTGGACGGCGCAGAACTCGGCCATCTTGGGGTCATCCTTCCAATATGGGTTCGACAGAACCACATTCGACGAGAGCCCATCGCGCGCAAGTTCGATGCCGTACTCCTCGCGACCGTCACGATCACCACCAAGCACGATGATGGCATCGACAGGCTGCATCGGGTCAACGCGCGACTTGGAGTAGAGGAAGTAGCCGACCCCGCCCAAGCCGGCCATTCCGACCGCCACAGCACCCAGAGCACTCATCGCAAGGATCGCCAGTCGCTGCACCGTTCCCAGCGTAGACGGCATCATCTTGCGCTGCGGAACGGAACAGCGTGGCAGTTGCCTGCTTTCCCGCTATGGCCTTCCCAGTCCCCTGTAGGTCCAGCCGGCATCGCGCCATTGTTGCGGATCGAGGCAGTTGCGGCCGTCGATGAGGACCTTCTTGCGAACCACCGCGTCCAGATCTGCTGGTTGAAGCTTCTGGAACTCAGGCCATTCGGTCAGCACCAGGACGACATCGGCTCCTTCGCACGCATCCAGCGCGGTGTCCGAGTATCCGAGTGTGGGGAACAGCGCCCGCGAATTGTCCATCGCCTTCGGGTCGTACACGTTGACCGCGGCGCCCTGAAGTTGAATCTGGCCGGCGACATTCAGGGCAGGAGAATCACGCACATCGTCGGAATCTGGTTTGAATGCCGCGCCCAACACCGCGACCCTGGCACCCAAGAGTGAACCGCATGCTTCGCGCGCGAGTTCCACCATGCGGGTTCGACGGCGCATGTTGATGTTGTCGACTTCGCGTAGGAAGGTGAGCGCTTGGTCGGCACCCAACTCACCGGCCCGCGCCATGAATGCCCGGATGTCTTTCGGCAGGCAGCCACCGCCGAAGCCAAGACCGGCGTTGAGGAAGCGCCGACCGATTCGAGCGTCATGGCCGATTGCGTCAGCCAGTACCGTGACGTCGGCGCCGGACGCCTCACACACTTCCGCGATCGCGTTGATAAACGAGATCTTAGTGGCAAGGAATGCGTTCGCTGAGGCCTTCACCAGTTCAGCCGTGGCGAGATCCGAGACCAGGAACGGGATGCCCTCGTCCAGTAACTGCGCGTACACCTCGCGCGCAACCGACTCAGCCCGCCCGGGTCGATCACGATCCACTCCGAGGACCAGGCGATCCGGGTGCAACGTGTCTTGAACGGCGAAGCCCTCACGCAGGAACTCGGGATTCCAAGCTACCTCGACGGCATCTCCGGCCGGCGACAGCTCGCGAGCGCGGGCACCCAATCGCTCTGCAGTTCCGACGGGAACCGTCGACTTACCGAAGATCACCGCCGGACCGGCGAGAAGCGGTGCGAGGGTTTCGATAACAGCATCAACGAACTTCAGGTCGGCGGCGAACTCCCCCTTCTTCTGAGGGGTACCGACGCCGAGGAAGTGTATTTCGGCGAACTCGGCCGCTTCCTCGTACGAGGACGTGAAGCGAAGACGCCCGGCGGCGATGTTTCGCCGCAAGACTTCTTCGAGCCCCGGCTCGTAAAAGGGCACCTCGCCAGCTTCGAGCTTGGCTAGCTTAGCCGCGTCGACATCGACGCCGAGCACCTCGTGGCCCAGTTCAGCCATGCATGCGGCATGGGTAGCACCGAGATAGCCGGTACCGAACACTGCTATGCGTGTTGTCATTTCGAGTTACCTATCAAAGACAGCGGACGTGTCGGGTTCGATCGTCGACTAGGTGCGGACAGTATTCACATGCTCGCGATACCACTGAACGGTCGACGCTATTCCGTCCCTGAGTCCGATCGTGGGCTCCCACCCAGACTGGCGCAGTTTGGTGACATCGAGAAGCTTCCGCGGTGTGCCGTCGGGCTTGGTGGTGTCCCACTCGATCCGACCGTCGTACCCCACCTCGTCGGCAACGATCTCCGCGATCTCACTGATCGTGGAGTCCTCTCCCGTACCGACATTGACTTGGTCCGGTCCGTCGTAGTTTTCGAGCAGATGAAGGCAGGCCGAGGCCATGTCATCAACATGCAGGAACTCGCGACGCGGCGAGCCGGTCCCCCAGTTTGTCACCGACTCGGCACCGCTCCGACGTGCCTCGTCGAACCGCCGAATGAGAGCAGGAAGCACATGCGACCCCTGTGGGGAAAAGTTGTCTCCAGGTCCGTAGAGATTTGTCGGCATGGCAGAGATCCACGGGAGCCCGTGCTGTCGTCGCACCGCTTGAATCTGCAGAATCCCCGCGATCTTCGCGATTGCGTACGCATCATTCGTGGGCTCGAGGTGACCGGTAAGGAGGTACTCCTCCTTGATCGGCTGCGGAGCAAGCTTCGGGTAGATGCACGACGATCCGAGGAACAGCAGTCGTTCGACCCCGTGCTCTAGAGCCGCATCCAACACATTGACCTGGATGCGCAAATTCTCGGAGAGAAAGTCGACCGGGTAGGAACTGTTCGCCAGGATCCCACCCACTTTGGCGGCCGCCAGCACGACGTACTGCGGCTTAGCTTCAGCGAAGAATGCAAAAACCGCAGCCCGGTCTCGCAGGTCCAACTCACCCGACGATCGCCCAATCAGACGCTCGAAGCCAGCGGACTCCAGCGTTCGCCAGATGGCCGAGCCAACGAGACCGCGGTGTCCTGCGACGAAGAACGACGCTGACCGGTCGAGAGCCTCAGAGGTCTGGGGCATCACAGGATTTCCCAGTCCGGGTGAGACGGCGAATCAATCCACGGCCGGCCTTCATGCTCGAGCGCCTTGATATCTGCATCGACCATGATCTTCGCCAGCTCGGGGGTGTGGACCGCCGCTTTCCAGCCCAACTTCTCTTCAGCCTTGCTTGCGTCGCCGATCAAGGCATCAACCTCTGTGGGCCGAAGGTAGCGCTCATCGAACCGGACGTGCTTCTCCCAGTCCAGGCCGGCGTGCTCGAATGCCACTGTGAGGAAGTCGCGCACAGAGTATCTGCCACCAGTTGCCAGGCAGTAGTCATCAGGCTCGTCGGCCTGCAGCATTCGCCACATTCCCTCGACGTACTCGGGCGCATAGCCCCAGTCGCGGATTGCGTCGAGGTTACCCATGTAGAGGTTCTCCTCGATGCCCGATTTGATCCGCGCCACGGCGCGGGTGATCTTTCGAGTCACGAACGTCTCACCGCGTCGTGGAGACTCATGGTTGAACAGGATTCCATTGACCGCGAAGATTCCGTATGCCTCACGGTAATTCTTCGTCACCCAGTACGAGTAGACCTTCGCAGCGCCGTATGGGGACCGCGGATAGAACGGCGTCTCCTCGTTTTGCGGTGGCGGTGTTGCACCGAACATCTCCGAGCTCGACGCCTGGTAAAACTTGCAGTCCAAACCGGCCAATCGAACTGCCTCGAGAAGCCGGACCGAACCCACACCCGTGGTGTTGCCTGTGTGCTCGGGTTCATCGAAGCTCACTCGAACGTGAGACTGCGCTGCCAGGTTGTATACCTCATCAGGCTGGATCTGAGACAACAATGTAACAAGACGTGCGCCATCGCTTAGATCTCCATAGTGCAGGAACAGCTTCGCAGCAGGATCGTGCGGGTCCACGTAGAGATGCTCAATCCGGGACGTATTGAAACTCGACGAACGCCGAATTAACCCATGAACTTCATAACCCTTTCGAAGAAGCAGTTCGGCCAGATAAGATCCATCTTGACCGGTAATACCCGTAATCAGTGCGCGTTTCATGATCCTCCATTCCAAAAGTCAGTACATGTCCAACAAAACTGCACCGCACCCCGACGTAACATCGGAACCCAGATCGCAGAATTACTAAAAGTCAAACCGGATACCCACCCTGGGCTAGACATCCAGATAAGTGCTCACGGTTCGCTTGCCACTATCCCCGCAATTGAAACCCTCCCAAAGCCGCCACACGCAGAAAAGTGAGATTTCCGAAGACGTACCGCCGCCATAGACGCCGAGGCTCTTTCATAAAACGATAAAGCCACTCGAACCCAGATCGCTGAACTATCAGCGGAGCTTCACGAGAAGTTCCAGCAACGAAATCGAAAGCGGCCCCAACTGCGACACATGGCTGACCAACCATGCTAGATAACCGCGCGGCAGCAAAATCCTGCTTCGGCGTACCCAAGGCAACCCAAACGATTTGAGAATCGGTCTTCCGAATTGCATCCTCGGCGGCTCTGTAGAACTCGTGATCCAAGGGTCCAAATGGCGGGGAGTAGAAACCCGATATTTTCGCGCCCGGGTACCTTCGCCGAACTTCTTCAGTCAGTTGAAGCAGGGTATCCTCGGTGGTTCCAAGAAAAAAATGACGGAGCTCATCTTCTCGCCCGCGATCAAGAGTCGAGACAAAGAGGGACGGACCCCTCACCCTCATTGGACGAATCATCCCCCTCATCCTCCCCCGCATGAACCACACAATCGGAAGACCGTCAGGAAATGCAATTCCTCGACCAGAAAAAAGTGCGGCATATTCGGGATCCTTCGACGCATGAGCAACGCAATAAGCGTTGCTCAAGAAAACCGGAATAGATATCGATTGAAGGCCGAGGTTAATAACGAACTCTGTCGCAGATCGCAGCGTCGTCGCCGCGAAGGGAATCTCACCTATCAAACATGTCGGGTGAACCTCTGGATTTTGGGTACTCGTCGCCATCTTCTCGCTCTCGCTCAACTGAAATCACGCAATCCTGGGGAACCCGTATGCACGCTCGATTCAACGGGCTCTTCACTCCTAAGCCGTGTACTACGTAGAAAAAGCCACCAGACCGCAAGTGCGGCGACAATACTCGCAACCATGAGCCCTACCGCTGCACCAAGAGTGTCCGCAACTTTGTAACCAACAATTACTGCGGCCGGCCCAACTGGAAGGAGCGCAAGTCGGACCACCATCGTTTGTCGCGAGATCTGTAGTGCACGAAAACCGAGCATCGCACCCAGAGTCACGCCAGAAGCAGCCTGGGCGATTCCCATGGGCCACACAAGCCCATGACCCAGCACCCAGTTCTCGCCGAGAACGAGTCGTCCCCAGTGTGGCGGGATGACGCTTACAAGGACTATATACAAAATCGATATCCCAAAGACCACGCCAGAGATTGTCGCGGCGTAGTGCCGCACATCCCGCTTCCGGTCGGCACCGAGACCGATAAGCACAGTGCTTACCGAGAGAATAATTCCCTGGGAAAATACCCCTAGCGGACCGAGAACAACCTGGATGGCCCTAATCCCTCCAACCGCGGTCAAACTACCGACCATGCTCAGGACCAAGATGGCGATATACTGACTGGCTGACGCCGCAATGGACTCGACGGCCAAGTTCATACCAGTACGCCCATTCCGCGAGATAAAAATTCGCATATCCGAACAGGACCAGCGACTCCAAATGGCCCTAGGGGCGCAAAACACAGAGAGTAAGGCACTCAGAGCCCAGACAACTACTTGCGTTGGCACAGTTGGATCACCAACTGCATGAAGCCACAAGAGAAGCCCGAATTGCACTCCGGCCCAGACAACGTCGATACTCAGCACTCGCTTAATGCCGCACTCGTTCAGCACCACGTATCGAACAACATCCTGAAGCAGGATGCAGGGGATTAGAAAGGAAAACGCGAGAACCAACGAGACGTACTCACTGCCTATAAACACCAAAGACAAACACGCGATTGACGCAAGCGCGACACCCGAAATCAACACTGCAGTAGCAGCGCCCGCACGTAGTCTCGGACCCGGCATATTGCTGCTGAGTTTCGAACGGCCAAAATCCATCATGTATGGCATAACGAACTGAGCACGCTCTATTGTAATCAAAATCGTCGCAATCGCAAAGACGACCCCATACGAACCAAACTCGTCAGGATTCGCATTCCTCGCAATGAAAAATGCCAGACCCAAACTCGTCAACGAGTACACGCCCTGATCCAAAAGTCCCCAGAACGCAGACTTCAATTTCACGAGCATGCTCGCTCGATTCTTGCCATACTGTTCAATGAGAGTACAACAGATAAACTAAAGAACAGCGCCGTGCGAATATCAATTAATATCGGATTCACACTGCACATCACGAGTATGGATGCAATCGCTGACATGCCTGTCACGAGTATGACCCGATCCTCCGTAGGCGCCGATCGAGAGGACAGCGTCACAACGCCGCGAATCAGAAATATCACCATAATTGCAACGAAGGCAGCTGCGAAAACTATCCCACCACCAATTGCCAGCTGCAAATAGTCGTTATGGACAGGAACGTACTTGAACTTCCCTGTAATGCCACCTGGAGCATATATTGCAATGTCTTCAATAAACCAGGATCCAAACCAAGGGCGATCAAAGAATTTCCGTAGGCCAATCTCAAGTAGGGCCTCGCGAGTTTCAGAATTATCCGTCTTCCCAACCGAAGTGAAATAGTGGCTAATCGAACCCAATACGAGGTCTATATTCATTGCGATCGAACTGCATATGGCGACTGCGGCCGCCAGGACTAGAATCATCTGCGCGCGATTCACATAGAATGCGCAAATGCAAATCGCAGCTACCGCAAATCCGAGAAGATAACTGAGAGCGGGGTAATTCAAGTACGTCACGATTATTGCAGCCATTACTAGCGCAAGTTCCAACCACCTCAACGTCACGGTTGCCAAAACTGCTCCGGCCACAAGAAAGAAGCTGGTCTGGTGGTGAAAGTGACCTTCAGACGATAGGGGAACCGAAAACTGTACGACAAGAATTGCGAAAACCGAATACACAGCGCTCAGGATCCGAATAAGCGCTACTACACCGTTAACGGGCAAGACACGCCCTGACGCCCACCACAGCACCACTAGCACCATCGCGAGAAAGAACGGCAGCGCGTTACCTTCCTGACCGTAAAAGATTCTTCCTGCAACAGTTCCAAGAAGCCCCCACCCAACCAGGAATGACAAAGATGTAACGTCAACGCTTCGCCTCCTGGCCGGTCCCGTAAATGAGTTCACCATTGCAGTTACGGTTGCGAAGGTCGCAAAATACCAAAGACTCGGTGATATTCCGTACCTGTAGTGAATGCCGGAAGCGAATACACAAACCGCTCCGAAAGAAATCACCCAAAACGCTCGCGGCCAGCCATTCGAATAGCCGGAGAGCTGGCCCTGCGTTTCTTTGTTGTGCACTTCTTCGGTGGTGTACATGTAACTCCTTCCTGCCACTATGCCGGCGCTAATCCGACTTTCGATTGGCCCCAATTGCCTCGTTGTATATTTCCTGAAGTCTCAACGTCGTCGCTTCTGGCGAAAGAATATCGTCGTACCGTCGACGGGCGGAATCCCGTTTGGATTCGGCGATACTGTAGTGTTCGTCGATTCCGCGCGCGACTGCCTGCGCGGTAGACGCGATCTGCCAGCCCCCGTCTCCGATCAATTCCGTAAGTGCACCCCTGCCGCTATGAAGCACCGGCGTGCCCATTGCCAGACTCTCGAGAACGACCCGCCCAAAGGGCTCTTCCCACAGCGGAATAACTACAGACAGCCGAGATTTGGCAATCAAACGCATAGCTTCCCCGTGTGAAATTTCAGCACAGAATTGCACTAACCCCGGGTATCGCTTGAGTAAATCCTCCGCTTCCGCCCTGAGGGAACCGCTTCCCACGATTGTCAATGGCGGACGATGCGACTTTTCCCAACCACTCAAAAAGTGATGGAATCCTTTCTCCGGCTCCAGTCGGCCAACCCATATCAATCCCGACTTTTCGGCAGAATTTCTAGTTGGCTCTTCTTCGAGACAGTTATACTTAACTCGAATTTCGTACTTTCCTGGTTCATTCAGCTCTATCCGGTCCTTCATGGCGTGAGACAGAGCGATCACGAACCGAGGCTTTCCCGATTCCTTCCGCCGCTCACTTCGTATCCCTATGTCGTGCAACAAAATGGCTGAACTAGCAGGACGACTGTCGCGGTAGCAACCGTTCAGGACGCCGCGCCAAGCAGTTGCCGATTTCACGCACGCGTGACATTCCGCCTTTTCCCGAAAATGATTCGCGCTGAGGCAACTCCATCGATAGTTTCTCAGCGTTTGCACGTATGGTATTCCAGATTGACGAATTGCTCGGATTCCGCCAACACCCCAACTTGGCCATAAATTCTGAACATGAATGAGGTCTGGTTGAAAATCGTCGATTGCGTCGTGCATCGCACGCGACGTTCCACGGCCGGTTACTAGGTAGTCAACGACTTGAAGCGAGGATAACGATTCAGGGGTCGAGCGTAGGAGAAGTCGAACCTCGGCACCGGCCGCCCGAAGGTGGCTCGCCTCGGCGTAGACACTCTTCGTTTCTCCCCCGGCAACCCGGTAGTCGTTGTGGACCATCAAGACTCTCACGGCAGGGCCTCATACATGCGCTTGATCCGGCACTCGAACTTGTCCAGATCCCAAGCATCTATTGCCTGGGCAGTGCGCTCGCCCTCAGCAATCGAGATCAAATTTGCGACGATAGAATGCACCGGGTCATCAATGTCGATGAAGCACGCATTCGATTTAGCGAGCGAGGGGCCGCCACCCAAATCAAAACAAACCACCGGCAATCCACTAGCGGCCGCCTCGGCTACTGCCCAGGGCGCACTGTCGTGAAGACTGGGAAATACAAATGCATCAGCGATTGACAGTGCGTTCAATACCTCCGAGCGTGGCCTTCGACCAAAGAATGTGATTCGATCTTGCACTCCGAGGTCATAGGCAAGTGCCTCGAACGCGGCTCGAGCCTTTCCGTCCCCGTATACATGAAGTTGCCACTTAAACTCTCGGTCATGAGCGAGAGCAAGTATTGCAATTCTAAGGCCCTTCCACTCAACAAGACGTCCAACATAAACCGCCGTCATCATGTCGTTTGACCTGGCCGCCACGGGAGTGTCTGAAATTTCAACGATCGCATTCGGTTCGACCACAATTCGCTCAGCACCTAGGCGGCCAAGTTCACGAGCCGTATCAGAATTGAGTGCTACACACAAGGATGAGTTCCTAATCGTTCGTCGCGCCACGGTAGAACGAGAAACTTTACTTACGACTATTCTCAATCCTTCGGCAAGATTGGCCCGCCTGCTCAGATATCTCCTTAGCTCCTTCGGCGTGCGTGTACTCCCACCGACAGGACCCCATACCGTCGGCACTCCAAGTCCACCGATACAGCTGGGGAGCCAGTCACTCGCATAGGTAACATGATGAAGTAGATCGTACCGATGTGAACGGTTTCGGTTACGCAACACGGTTCGCGCCTTCATTAGCCAGTAGGCGTATTTTGGATATCTCCACACCCCGTCTCGGTCAACGGAATCGAGGGGTGTCGCGACTCGGACTACCTCAACCTTAAGACCCGCCGCTCTGACCGCATCTTCGAGTTCTTTGCCCTCCCCAGCGCGAGTGAAGACGTCGACGTCGTGCAGTTTCGCAATTGCTGAAAGCCATTGCCAGCCTGCTCCCGGCTCTGAGCCTTCGCAAGGGTGACATGCATACGCGACTAATCCGACACGGAGTCGTCTATTTGTCATCCCGACTCGCCTCCACGGTCCCGACGGGCCTAGCTGGGTTTCCTGCAACAATGGTATTTCTTGGTACGTCGCGAGTCACAATCGATCCTGCGCCGATTACTGAGTTCCGTCCGACCTGGACTCCCTTGAGGATAATTGCATTAGCGCCGACGAACACGTTTTCCTCTATAGTGACGCAATCGGACGGCTGCGGTTTTGGTATCGGTGCATATCGCCGTAAATCGCCATGAGTCGGATGGAAGTCGGTATCAGCGATAATAACGTTGGCGCCGAGGAGAACTCCGTCACCAATTACAATTCTGTACGCCGCACACAGCGATGCTCCACTCATGCCGACGTTGGAACCGATACAGATTGATGATTCCGGAAGAAGCGTCCGCAATACCGCTTCGTGGTGCACACCGAGCGCGGTGTGGCTCGATACCGAGACGATGGTGGTCCCAGCTCCAATTTTCACGGTCGAGTTCGGTGACAAAGTGATACAGGGTCTTCCAAAGAATCGCACACCCGACCCTACTTCAAGACCACGAATTCGCTTGGTCCTTGCTCTAATAATCGCGTGAGCGACGGCAAATTTTCTGCGAAATGTTCTCACTTTTGTTCACCAGTCTCGATGGAAGAACTTTGATCCATTGCACGGCCGCATCTAATTTCGGCAATATGCTCGCGCAACACACCGCCATTCACTACTTTCAATAGTCCGTGATGTAGCCTCCCAAAAGCACGCGAGTATTTGTCCACTTTCACGCCTGGCAGACTGCTTCGCTCTCGGTCGGCAAACGCCTTTCCGTGTTGGGACGTTAGCTGTTCATCGTGTAGACGAAAGGCAGACAGAGGCTGGTTTATAAAGCCGAACTTATGGCCGCGCCGACTGAGTCTGAGGTAGAGCTCAAGATCCATAACCTGTTTATAGGCCGGGTCTAGATACAGGTCGCCTGCGTCTCGTACACGGCGACGAAAGAAAACGGAAGAACTCTGTATGTATGTTCCGTACGTCCGCAATACGAAGGGACTGAATCGGTGCTGGGCGACCAACCGCGAGAATGATCCTGTTTCGCCGGTGTGTATCGTGTTTCCGTAGACTATGTCCACTTCGGGGTGTTTTTCGAAATATTTGCGGACTACGTCAAACGCGAACGGAAGATAGTATTCGTCAGAATTGAGCCAGCTCAACACATCCGCACAGTTATCTGAATTCTCCAAAGCACGATTTACAGCGTCACATTGACCACTGTCCTGTTCCGATACATAGCTTAGCCCCTTCCACATATGTCGCCGAATTTCGGAAATACTACTGTCAGAACTCAAGGCGTCTTGTATGTGGTGCTTCACTCGGGACGCACCCTGCATGCGCACACTTTCGATTGCATCACCAATGAATCGGCCATAGTTTCGGTTAGGAGTCGCTACGAAGAATTCCACCGAGTTTCTCACAATCTAGTATTGTGGAGATCATGCTCCATCGATTCGCGTACTGCCCAATTGGGAATGGGTATCTTGACACCGGTTAGCGCGGCCAAACTGAGTTTACGAAGAAGTTGGATCGACTGCGTGGGTGTTGAGTCCTGCGGTCAATACGCACCGTCGCTCGCGACTACTGCCCTCAGAGTCTTCCCGATGATCAGCAAGTCCCCCATCATCGACCAGTTGTCGACATATGAGAGGTCTAGCCGCACAGTCTCCTCCCATGACAGGTCAGAGCGTCCACTCACCTGCCACAGCCCAGTGACCCCGGGCTTCACGAGTAGACGACGTCGGACAGTGCCGTCGTAGGCTTCCACTTCGCTGCGCAGCGGCGGTCTTGGGCCGACCACGCTCATCTGGCGGAGGAGGACATTAATGAACTGAGGCAACTCGTCGAGGCTGAACTTTCGCATGAAACGGCCCACCGTCGTCACCCGCGGGTCCTCACGCAGCTTGAAAAGGACGCCGGCGCCTTCGTTAGCCTTCATCAGCGAGACGACCTGCTTATCGGCGTCCACAACCATGCTGCGGAACTTCAGCATCAGGAACGGCTTGCCGTCGATGCCCATCCGTTCCGATCTGTAGAAGACAGGGCCTTTACTGGTCAGCTTGATCACGATGGCGACCGCCAACAGAATCGGGCTGATGAGTATAAGCGCGAGTATCGCGAACACGAAGTCGAAGGACAGCTTCGAGAACTTTTGCGCACCGTGGTATTGCGGCTTCTCCACGTGAATTAGAGGAAGGCCGGCGACGGGTCGCATCGAGAGCCGAGGACCCGACACGTCCATCATCCCGGGGGCGACCACGAGGTCGACATGGTGAGGCTCTAGCGCCCACGCCAGGTCCCGCATTCCGTCGTGGCCGAGATGCTCGGTTGCCGTCACAGCCACTGTGTCGGCCTGGCAGAATTCCAGAGACTCCACCACATCTTGCTCGTCTCCGAGTACGGGTATCTCTCGCCCGTTAACAGTGATCTTGTCGCCATGTCTACCGGTGTGCCCCGGGATGCAGACGCCGACAACACGGTAGCCATCAGCGGTGCCACGGGCGAAGGATTCGGCGAGGTTCCGCACGGAGCGCTCCCCTCCGACTACCAGTACGGAGGTCTGAAACTCCCCACGCAAACGCTTGCGAGCGACCACCTTGCGCCACACCCAGCGATTCACCAGCAAGGCAATCAAACCGACAGGGAAAGCGATCGCCAGGTATAGGCGCGCCAGGTCGAGCCGAAATAGCAGTGCCAGGATCGCAAGGAAACCGAAGAGACGAACCGTCGAAACGAAAATCCGGCGGTACTCGTCTGGTCCACTTCCGATAACTCGGATGGTGCGCGTCCGGAAGATCACCAGTGTCATCAACCATGCAATCACCAGCAGAGCCGAAACAAGCGCGTAACTGAGGTCGTGGATGTCTTCGCCCGTAGTCAGAACACCGCTGTCGCCGAAGCGAATCCACTGGGCCAACGCGACGGCGGCAATCACCACCAGGGTGTCTGAGATCAACAGACGCCGGATATACGCTGCCTGCCACGCTCGGCGACTCCCGAGTCGTCCCGTCTCCGAAGAGACCGTTGTTGCGCCCGGCGCGCCTGATGCAGGGCCGAGCGGAACATCGAATGCGGTCACCATTCGTGCCTTCCACCTGAGAACCAATAAGTCGGCTAGCGCTGCTGTCTTCCGACTGTTGGCGGTAGATGACGACCGCCCCCCTGTATTGCTGCCGGGATGATGATCGCACCTTCAACCAACTTCGTTACTACCGGAGTGGCGAGAGTCACAGCGGCGAGAGGTCAACCGCGAGAACAGGTTCCTGTGCAGGTCATAGCTCTATAGATCAACTGAATGACACCGTCTACCCCATGTCGGTGCATCGGGGATAGGGCCGAAGGTCCTGGCATCCCGAACAGACTTCCGGTATTTTCCGCGAACACTACTCAGGGGTCAGATCTGATGGCGTACTCGCGTCCTCGCACTGCTCTGCGTCTCGACCATCATGCTTCACGGACCCATGAACGAGCGGTCGAGAAGAACGGCGCCCAGTCGACATTGCTTGGCAGGTGTCAGTTGAACGTGGGATTTGCTCAGGAATCGCCATACAGGAGAATGCCAGCCATGACGACCACCGCCGCCACGCTGGCGCCTGCAGAAAATCTTCGATCGCTAACAGGTCTGCGCTTCTTCGCTGCGATCATGGTGGTGCTCTATCACGTGAGCCGATACATCCCGCCCAGTCTTGGGTTCGACGCTGTCTTCGGCCTGGGATACGTCGGAGTGACGTTCTTCTTTGTGTTGTCCGGGTTCATTTTGACGTGGACTTACCGTCCTGGTGATACACCGCGCGCATTTTATGGGCGCCGGTTCGCCCGCGTCTGGCCCCTGCACGTACTACTCACTATGGCGGCATTGATATTCCTTGTCGTTGCGTCACGTCCCCAGAATCCCTTCGGACTGGCTCTGGCCATTCCGCTTCTCCAGGCGTGGGCACCGCCTGGAGATCTGCACTACGCATACAACGGCGTCAGTTGGACCCTTTCGTGTGAAGCGTTTTTTTACGCAATGTTCCCGGCCTTGATTCTGGTCGTGCTCTCAAACCGGAACATGAAACGATGGATCGCTGGATTGGTCGGTGCGATGATCCTGTTCGTGATCCTCGTCTTAGCGATTGCGGGGACAGCATCCGACCTAGCGGGCGTTACTTCTGAACAACTTACCGGATTCGCACTGTATGTTTTTCCTGGATTCCGGATCGGTGAGTTCGTCCTCGGCATGATGCTTGCAGCCTTTCTTCGAAGCGGTTGGTCGCCAAAGCTTTCCGTGCTTGGAACTGCTGCCGCCGTCGCGGCGGCTTATATCGTGCTACTCGTATTTGCGGCAGCATTTTTCGACAGCCCATTTGACGTACCGATGGGTGTAATTGATCTCGTGATGATGCCCTTCTTGGCTGCTCTCATCGTTGCAGCAGCCGTCCGGGACACCCGCAAAGGTGGTGGCGTCCTGACCCATCCAGCGCTCGTGGCGCTCGGACAATGGTCCTTCGCGCTCTATATCGTTCACGAACTTGTGATTCGAGTTGCTGACCAGTTCATTCGGGTCGACAACGCGGGAGGCGAATGGGCCCGGGCACTTGGATGTGTCGTCCTTTCGATCGGTCTCGCGGCGGCACTGTTCCGCCTAGTGGAGCGCCCCCTGGAGCGGGGACTGCGGCATCGTCTCGGAAGCCGCGCTTCGGTAGCCCACTGACACACGCGGCCGCGGGTTGAGCCAGCCGACTTTGCCTCAGGTCTGCCGTACGGGAGAATTCTTCGCAGGTCGAAGGAGTCGCGGTTGCGGACCGCCGAGCCCGTCAAGAACGCGGCTTTCTGGTTATTCATGGCGATTGCCCTCGTCATTGGCGGCGGCCTGTACTGGGCGGCAGAATCACGCGGACCGAGCGACACGAGCTACACCCCGGTAGTCGTCGAGCCGAAGCCGTGGCCTGGTGCGATATTCCTTGGCGACTCATACACCGCAGGCTCACGAGCGGGTGGTGAAGGCGCCCGATACACAACGATCGTGTGCAATCAGCTTAAGTGGCGATGCGAGGTCAACCGCCAAGGCGGCACCGGGTACACCAACATGGGGCAGCCTGAGGAAAATGAGACAAAGTTTGTCAGCCGAAACTGTTGAAGCGACTGAAGGCACTGCCGTGGAAGAACATTCCGGTGTCGACGTCGATTGCCGGACGGGGCCAAGGCGGGCTCGAACGCCGCACCATCAAGGCCACCGAACACACCGACGGCCTGGGTTTCCCCGGGGCAGTGCAGGCCCTGCAAATTCGGCGGACCATCACCCGCAGTGGGCGCAGAACCGTCGAGGTGGTGTACCTGATCTGTTCGGTGCCGATGACCGAGGTCGCACCAGCGCAGGTCGCCGCTTGGATCCGGGGGCACTGGACGATCGAGAACCGAGTGCACTGGGTCCGCGACGTCACCTTCGATGAGGACCGTTGCACGATCAGAACCGGGTCCGCTCCACAGGTGATGGCATCGCTCCGCAACGTGGTCATCGGGATCCTCCGGTTGGCTGGCCATCTCAACATCGCCTCGACACTGCGCCACTACGGCAGAGACCCGAATCGTCCGATCGACCTGCTTCTGTCCGTCTGAAGTGGGTTTATGCGACTTTGCCGGGGCCCTGGATTGGGATCAGACTCCCAAATACACCGATTTCGTCGGTATCAGCAGGACGCGACCAATGCGCGTCACATAGCCACGGAAGCGACGGTGACGGAACGCCACCAGTACGGCACTTGTTCATAACGACCCCGAGCCACATCAACCGATCACCCATGAAGTCGGCTTATGGTTTGCGGGATCGGTCCTCGCCTCTCGACAATTACGACGCCGGCCAGTGCGACAACATTGACCATGTTCCGGCGGGGCCTGGCTGTAGTTCCCGCAGTGGCGGTTACCCCTGATCACTGCGGCCCGGTCGATTAATCCTTTCGCCGTCGAACCCCGGATAGATCACTCACCTCGGTGGCACGATTGGCACCGTGACCAACCGCCCGCTCGACAATGCACCCCACCGCAGTCGCCTGCGCCGCCTGCGTGCGGCGTGGCGGAGGAAGCTCGATCCGAGTGAGCAGTCGGCGGTGGTGTCGTGGGCGGCGTTTGCCGGGGTGCGGGCATTGACCCACTGGATCAGGCGCGGGCACGGGCCGGCAGGCGGCGGGATGAGTCTCCACGGCCGCCATTTCCACCATTACAACCTGGGGATCGCCGCGCTGGCTGCCGTCGGGACGGTGGCGGTGCGAGGCTCGGAGAAACAGCGCCGCCATCCGACGGTGCCGATCTCGTACGGCGTCGGCACCGCGCTCATCGTCGACGAACTGGCGTTGCTGCTCGACCTCGAAGACGTCTACTGGGCGAAGGAGGGGCGGACGAGCGTCGACGCCGCCGTGGTCATCATCGGCCTCGGGGGACTGATGACTGCTGGTTTCGAGTTCTGGCCCGCCGCCCAGCGGGCGCTCACGGACCCGACGTAGGCGGCCGCACGCAGGACAACCGGGCGGTCCCCCACGGCTCGATGTCGTAGACGGGGATGCAGTCCAGACCGCGGGCACGCACCCGCTGCACGGCCGCCGCGTCCGCCGACGGGCACGTGCCCTCGGCAACGGCCTCGGTGACGATCGCGCACACCACGTCGCCGCGGAATTCGCGGACGGGTTTCAGCCCCTGCTCCACCGTCCAGTGCCGCACGGCAGCCCAGTGCGTCACCTCGGTGACGGTGGACGGGTTGCCGATGAACAACACACTCCGCGTCGCGTTCCGTCCGCCCGACGCAGGCGATGCCTGCACTTGAATCTCCGCCTCGGTGCACCACTCGGATGCCACCTCGGCCAGGGTCGTGCTCGCAATCGTCGACATCTTCCTCATCCTGTTGCCGGCCCCCGGATGCACATCATCCTGTCGCGGATCGGGCTTCTCGGCTGTCCCCCGATCGGGCCGAGAATCGGATAATTCCGTTGTCCCCCGATCGGCCGACGGTGACGTCACAGCGCCTGGGGCTGCGGGGTGGATCGAGACGTCGTATCATCCAAAGTTGATCCACGTCGCTCGGCGGAACCGATTGAGCGACACGACATAACGGACAAACCGGGCATCTCCGATCGAGGGACGTCGCGGTCGGCTGATTGTCATCCAGAAGAGCACACACGACAACAGAACACTTTGCGTTCCATTTACTTACTTTTGAAAACTATGAAAACCCGAGAGGTGAAATTCCTTGGTCTCGCAGACGCAGGAACCTGCCGTCCCGAACGATGAACGCACCACAACACTCGACGAACTCGGACCGCACTACAAGTGGATTGCGTTGTCGAACACCACCCTCGGCATGCTGGTGGCCACGATCAACTCGTCGATCGTGCTGATCGCGCTCCCCGACATCTTCAAGGGCATTCACCTCAACCCGCTCGAACCCGGCAACACGAGCTACTTGCTGTGGATGATGATGGGCTTCCTTGTGGTGACGGCCGTACTCGTGGTCAGCTTCGGACGCCTAGGCGACATGTTCGGCCGCGCCCGGATGTACAACATGGGTTTCGCCGTCTTCACGATCGCCTCGATCTTCCTGGCCGTGACGTGGTTCGACGGCTCCGAGGCCGCACTGTGGCTCATCGGGTGGCGCGTCGTCCAGGGCGTGGGCGGAGCCTTCCTGATGGCGAACTCGTCGGCCATCCTCACCGACGCCTTCCCCGCCGATCAGCGTGGGCTCGCGCTCGGCATCAACGGCGTCGCCGCGATCTCCGGATCGTTCCTCGGCCTGCTCATCGGCGGCATTCTCGCGCCGATCCACTGGAACCTGATCTTCCTCGTCTCCGTCCCGTTCGGCCTGGTCGGCACGATCTGGGCGTACCTGAAACTTCGCGACACTGGTGTTCGCCGGCACGCCGACATCGACTGGTGGGGAAACATCACGTTCGCCGTCGGACTGATCGCCGTCCTGGTCGGCATCACCTACGGCATCCAGCCGTACGGCTCCTCGTCGATGGGCTGGACCAGCCCGCTGGTGCTCTGGTGCCTCATCGGCGGCGGCGCCGTGCTCGCCGCCTTCTGCGTCATCGAGACCAGGGTCGCCAACCCCCTGTTCAACCTCCACCTGTTCCAGATCAAGTCGTTCACCTGGGGCAACATCGCCAACCTGGTCGCGTCGCTCGGCCGCGGCGGGCTGCAGTTCATCCTGATCATCTGGCTCCAGGGCATCTGGCTGCCGCAGCACGGCTACGACTACAGCCGCACTCCGCTGTGGGCCGGCATCTACATGCTGCCGATGACCATCGGATTCCTGATGTCGGCGCCCGTGTCCGGCGTCATCTCCGACAGGTTCGGCACCAAGTGGTTCACCAGCGTCGGCATGTTCGTCACCGCGGGAACCTTCGGATTGCTGATCGCGCTGCCGGTCAATTTCGAGTACTGGGCCTTCGCCGTGATTCTGCTGATCAACGGCATCGGCATGGGGATGTTCTCCGCGCCGAACCGGGCGGAGGTGATGAACAGCCTTCCCGCCGACGCGCGCGGCGTCGGCGCGGGCATGATGACGACCTTCCAGAACGCGGCGATGGTGCTGTCGATCGGATTCTTCTTCAGCCTGATGATCGCCGGACTCAGCTCCAACCTTCCGGCGGCGATGAGCGACGGACTGATGGCGAACGGCGTGCCCGCGGCGCAGGCCACCCAGATCGCGAACCTGCCCGCCGTCGCAGTCTTGTTCGCGGCATTCCTCGGCGTCAACCCGATCAAGGAACTGCTCGGACCGAACCTGTCCGCACTCAGCGAGCAGCAGCAGGCACACCTGACCGGCCTGGATTTCTTCCCCCAGCTGATCTCGGGACCGTTCGCCGACGGCCTGGCCATGGCGTTCGCGTTCGCGATCGTCGCCTGCGTGATCGGGGGAATCGCCTCACTGCTCACCGGACCGCAGAAGAACCCGACGGCCGACGAGCCGCGGGAATCGGTGGGTGCGGAACTCGCCGGAATCGCCGGCGAGGCGGGAATCGGCCCGAGCGAACTCGTCGACGAGCAACCAGCGGTGAGGTGAGGTGAGGTTCGGCGGAGCCGGCCTCCGCGGGGCGCCGACCTCGTTACGCTGACACCATGCCTTCGGACCGCGGACTCAAGTTCATGAACGCCCTACACCGCACTGTCCTGCGCATCACCGGCGGGCGAGTTGGGAAGAGCTTCGGCAAGATGCCTGCGGTGGAGTTGACGACCGTCGGCCGCAAGACCGGGAAGGTGCACAGCGTCATGCTGACCGTGCCGGTGACCGAGGGCGACACCCGTGTCGTGGTGGCCTCACGCGGCGGCGACGACCGCCACCCCGCGTGGTTTCTCAACCTGCAGGCCAATCCGGTGGTCCAACTGTCGGTCCAGGGGCAGCCCGCACAGTCCATGCGCGCCCGCGTGGCAACCCCCGAGGAGCGGGCCCGTCTGTGGCCGCAGGTGACCGCCGCCTACAAGGGCTACGCGGGCTACCAGAAGAAGACGGATCGCGAGATACCTCTGGTTCTACTCGAGCCCACCGCCTGACACCGGTCACCGCCCTCAGAACACGGTTCGGTTGCAGTCCGACATCGCGAGCCGGATCCGCCCTTAACCTCGACCTCACCCTTATAGATTTGCGCATTCCGGGCAGGCGAAGTTGGGAGTGCCGTGAACACTGACGATGCTGCGCCGCGCAGGTCCCCCGTCCGGCACCTCCCACGGCGCGGGTGGATCACGGCGGCCCTGACGCTGCTCGTCCTCACGCTTGCGCCTGCCCCTTCGGCAACGGCCGAAGCGATCGTGCAACCTGTGGCCGCCGACCCGAGCGTCGTCCGCGCCTCCGACGGCATGTTCTACATGTACACAACCGCCGACGACTGGGGCGACGGCCAGGGCATGCACAACATGTCGATCTTCAAGTCCGCCGACCTCATGGACTGGATGTACCTCGGCGACGTCTTCCCCGACCGGCCTGCGTGGCATCCGGACGGCAAGCTGGCCTGGGCACCGAACGTCCTCGAATCCGACGGCCGCTACAGCCTCTACTACTCGCTCTACGACGACGCGAATCCCTGCATCGGTCTCGCCACCGCGGATCGGCCCACCGGACCGTGGAACGACCTCGGCCGGCCCGTCTTCTGCGCCCACGACGTCGGCGTCGGCGGCACCATCGACCCGTTCGTGTGGGACGACGGAACGACGAAGACGATGTTCGTCGGCAATTTCCAGGGCGTCCACGCGATCCCGCTCAGCGCGGACGGGACCGCGGCGGCCGGCGAACCGGTGCGCGTCGCCGACGAACGCTTCGAAGGCCCCTACGTCGAATTCCACGATGGCTACTACTACCTGTTCCTCTCGGCAGGCAACTGCTGCAACGGCGCCGACACCGCCTACCGCGTCCTCGTCGGCCGGTCCGAATCGCTCACCGGACCGTACCTCGACCGGAAGGGGCAGGACCTCGACGACGGTGGCGGCGCCCTCATCCTCGCCGGCAGCGAACCGTGGGCCGGGCCGGGCCACAACACGGTGGTCTCCGACGACGCGGGCGCGGATTGGATCGTGTACCACGCCATTCCGCGCGACAACCGGGATCTGCCCAGCGGGGCCCGGCGTCGCGAGGGGATGATCGACCGGATCGTGTGGGCGAACGGCTGGCCCGAGGTCGGTGACGGTTCACCCGCGTCGACCGGGCCCGCGAACCCCGACACGGATCTGCCGGTGCGGGTCACGTTGCGCGCCGACTCCGACACGACGCTGCCCGGGGACGGCGGGACCGTCGACGCCACCATGCTCGTCGAGGCACCCGAGGATCGCCCCTACGCGGGCCAGGTGTGGGTGAGCGCCGTATCGCCCGACAACCGGACCAGCGATCCGTTCTTCGGGCCGATCGACGTCGACCTGCAACCCGGCGAGGTCCTCGAGGAGGCCGTCACGTACACGGTCCCTAGTGATGCTGTCGCGGGAACGTACTACGCCTACGCCTTCGCGGGCAGCTACCCCGACGAGACCGTCGAATTCGGCACGATCCACGCAGTCAAGACCGGCGACGAGGCGAGGATCAGCCCGGTCCGCTCGGTGTCGCTGCACCTCGGCAAGCTCGCGCGCTGACAGGTTCCAGCCGATCCGAACAACCGATTCGGTTCCCAAAACTGACATACACAACGAAATCGGTAACAAATTTCGTCGCTGGCTATTGAAATAGTGGCGCCACCGAGTCAGGATGGGGCACGGTGACGTGCCTCACACGTCACCTTCGGTCAGTCCATCGACAAAGGTGCTACATGCAGCAGACAGTGTTCGAGAAGCAACAACCGAACGCCA
This sequence comes from Rhodococcus sp. USK10, assembly GCF_019378875.1. Lineage (NCBI taxonomy): Bacteria > Bacillati > Actinomycetota > Actinomycetes > Mycobacteriales > Nocardiaceae > Rhodococcus > Rhodococcus sp. USK10. The sequence continues at coordinate 6,608,825 of NZ_CP076048.1, read as the reverse complement.
CGGTCGTCGACCATGCGCTCCGGCGCACCCGGTTGGCACCGTTCTGGATCGAGGACGTCGCCGACACCCCCACCTACCCGTCCGCCACGGCCGACGCCGCATACGACCTGGTGGTCGTCGGCGGCGGCTACACCGGACTGTGGAGCGCCCTCCTCGCCAAGCAACGCCACCCCGAGTTGTCCGTCGCCCTCGTGGAGGGCGAGACGATCGGGTGGGCCGCATCCGGCCGCAACGGCGGATTCGTCGAGGCCAGCCTCACCCACGGCAGCGAGAACGGCCGCCGACGCTGGCCGGAGGAGATCGACACCCTCGAATCGCTCGGCCTCGAGAACCTCGACGCCATCGAGAAGACGGTCCACACCCTCGGCCTGGACTGCGATTTCGAACGGAACGGCGCCATCTCGGTCGCCATCGCCGACCACCAGGCCGAGGAAGCGCTCGGCACCCCGCCGAGCGCCACGACCGTGGTGCTGGACGGGCCCGCGATGCGCGCTCAGGTGAACTCGCCGACGTATCTGGCCGGGGTGTGGGACAAGACGTCCACCGCGCTGGTGCATCCGGCCAAGCTCGCCACCGAACTCGGCCGGGTCTGCGCGGAGCACGGCGTCGAAATCCACGAACACACCAAGGTTCTCGACCTCGTCCGCTCCCGCTCGTCGTCCAAGGTCGGCGTCCGGACGGCCCGCGCGACCCTGTCGGCGGACCGAGTGATCCTGGCAACCAACGCCTTTCCGTCGCTGCTGAAGCGGTACCGACTGCACACGGTTCCGGTGTACGACTACGTCCTCATGACCGAACCGCTGTCCGACGCCCAGCTCGCGGACGTGGGATGGTCTGCCCGGCAGGGCATCTCCGACATGTCCAACCAGTTCCACTACTACCGGCTCACCCGGGACAACAGGATCCTCTGGGGCGGCTACGACGCCATCTACCACTTCGGGCGCGGCCTGAACCACGATCTCGAAGACCGCCCCGAGTCCCACATGAGGCTCGCGCGGCACTTCTTCACCACGTTCCCCCAGCTCGAGGGCCTCGAGTTCACGCACCGGTGGGGCGGCGTCATCGACACGTCGACGCGCTTCTGCTCGTTCTTCGGGTCCGCGGCCAAGGGGCGGATCGCCTACGCGGCCGGGTTCACCGGTCTCGGCGTCGGCGCCTCCCGCTTCGCGGCGAACGTCATGCTCGACAAGGTCGCCGGCGAGAAGACGGCCCTGACCGAATTGGCCCTGGTGAAGGACATGCCGCTCCCCTTCCCGCCGGAGCCGCTGGCGGCCGCGGGCATCAACGCCACCCGCTGGTCGCTCGATCGCGCCGACCACAACGAAGGCCGACGGAACGTCTTCCTCAAGGCCCTCGACGCCGTCGGCCTGGGATTCGATTCGTGACCGCCGTCCACACCGACGAGTCCTGGCATTCCGGACCCCACACGGAGGCCCGGACCGCCGATCTCACGTACCACCGCCTGCCCGCCGACCAGGTCGTCCGCGAGGGAGCGCCGATGGTCGGCGAACGAGTGCTCGGCGACTTCGCCGGCGTCACCGTCGGCATCTGGGAAATCGAGCCCAGCGTCTCGTGCGACGTCGAAATCGACGAGGTGTTCGTGGTGCTCAGCGGCGACGCGACCGTGCAGTTCGAGGACGCCACCCCCGATCTCGACCTCGGTCCCGGAAGTGTCGTTCACGTGCGGGCCGGTCAGAAGACCCGGTGGATCGTGCGCGACACACTGCGGAAAGTATTCCTCGCGCCGGCCACGTAGCCACGAAAACTGCTGCACCCCTTCATCACACCTGCCCGGGCACTACGCCCCACAGCCACACCTCGAGGGAGTTTGAATGAGCATTGCCGAACCTCCACCCTTGAAGACCCAGACCCCCGATCCGCTCGGCCCCGCGAAGGGGCTCAACAGCGGGGCACTGGGATTGATCGGCAACACGGTGATCGGGCTGTCCTCCGTCGCACCGGCCTACAGCCTCGCCGCGACGCTGGGATATGTCGTGCTCGCGGTCGGCGAGAAGGCGCCGTCGATGTTCCTCGTCGCCTTCATTCCGATGCTGCTCACGGCGTTCGCCTACCGCGAGCTGAACCGGGACACCCCGGACTGCGGGACCTCGTTCACCTGGGGCACCAAGGCGTTCGGTCCGTGGGTCGGCTGGATGGCGGGGTGGGGGCTCGCCGTGTCCGCGATCATCGTCCTCGCCAACACCGCGGAGATCGCGGCGATCTACCTGTTCGAGGTGCTCGGGTTGCACGCGGCGGCCGAGTCGCTCGCCGCGAAGGTGCTGTTGGGATGCTTCTTCATCGCGGCCATGACGTACGTCAGTTTCCGCGGCATCCTCATCAGCGAACGGCTGCAGAACGTCCTGATCGCCGTCCAGTTCGCCGTCCTCATCGGCGTCAGCGTCCTCGCGCTGTCGAAGGTGTTCGGCGGCACCGCAGGCCCGCAGGCGGTCACCCCGCAACTCGACTGGATCATCCCGACCGGTGTCTCGATGTCGAGTGCCGCGCAGGCGATCATCCTGTGCATCTTCATCTACTGGGGGTGGGACGCCTGCCTCGCCGTGGGTGAGGAGACGAAGGATTCCGAGCGGACACCGGGCCGGGCCGCGGTGCTGACGACGGTGATTCTCGTGGCCACGTATGTGCTGGTCGGATACGCCGTCCAGTCGTTCGCCGGGTTCGGCGACACCGGGATCGGACTGAACAACCCCGAGAACGTCGACGACGTACTGACCACCCTGGGCGGGCCGGTCGCGGGACCGGTGGCCGCGTCGTTGCTGCTGCTGACGGTGTCGATCTCCGCGCTCTCCTCCACCCAGACCACCATCCTGCCGACGGCGCGCGGAACGCTGTCGATGGCGGTCTACGAGGCGCTGCCGAAACGGTTCGCGTCCGTGCACCCCCGATACATGACGCCCGGCTTCGGAACCCTCGTCATGGGGGCGGCGGCGCTGCTGTTCTACCTGGTGCTGTCGTTCGCCAGTTCCAACGCGCTGCAGGATTCGGTGGCCTCGCTCGGGCTCGCGGTGGCCTTCTACTACGGCATCACCGCGTACGCCTGCGTCTGGTACTTCCGGCGGACCCTGTTCGACTCGACCCGGAATCTGTTCATGCGCGGCATCTTCCCGCTGCTCGGCGCCCTCTGCATGACGTGGGCCTTCGTGCAGAGCGCCGTCGACATGCTGCGTCCCGACTACGGATTCACCGCGTTCGGCCCGTTCGGTGGCGTGTTCGTTCTCGGCGTCGGCATGCTGGTAGTCGGAATCCCTCTGATGTTGCTGTGTTTCGCCACCGGCTCCAAGAACTTCTTCCGCGGACGCACCCTCACCGCCGACACGGAAGTGAAGGTGCCCGAGTGACGAGCACCGACGCCACCGGGAAGAGGCGATAGTTCCGACAATGTCCGAGCCAAGTGTTTTCGACACAGTGACCATCGATTGTCTTCGACACAGTGAGCAAGGGAGGATTCGACCATGTCTGAGCAGCCCGCGTCTCTCGATCCCGTGTCCAAGCAGATCATCGAGCAACTTCAAGAGGATGGACGACGGTCGTACGCGGCCATCGGCAAGGTCGTCGGATTGTCGGAAGCGGCTGTACGCCAACGCGTGCAGAAGCTGATCGACACCGGCGTCACCCAGATCGTCGCGGTCACCGACCCCGTGCAGGTGGGATTCTCCCGCCAGGCCATGGTCGGGATCCGCTGCTCGGGTGACGTCACCGAGATCGCCGCCCGGCTCGCCGACGTCGACGCCATCGACTACGTCGTGCTGACTGCTGGCGCCTACGACATTCTGGCCGAGATCGTGTGCGAGAACGACGACCACCTCCTGACCGTGCTCAACAAAGAGATTCGCACCATTCCCGGCGTGCTCGGCACCGAGACGATGGTGTACCTGAAACTTGTCAAACAGCAATATGATTGGGGAACCCGATGACTACGGAAACCACCTCTTCGCGCACGTCAGCGCAGCTCGAAGCGTCCGCTCGCCGCCATCTGTGGGGGCATTTCTCCCGGCACGGGGAGAACGTCACCCCGCCGATCATCACCCGCGGCGACGGCGCCCGGATCTTCGACTCCACCGGGAAGAGTTACCTCGACGGGCTGTCCGGGCTGTTCGTCGTCCAGGCCGGGCACGGCCGGGCCGAGCTCGCCGAGGCCGCCGCCAAACAGGCCGAACAACTCGCGTTCTTCCCGCTCTGGTCCTACGCCACCGAACCCGCCATCGAACTCGCCGAACGCCTCGCCGGCTACGCCCCGGGCGATCTGAACCGGGTGTTCTTCACCACCGGCGGCGGCGAGGCCGTCGAAAGCGCCTGGAAACTGGCCAAACAGTACTTCAAGAAGGTCGGCAAACCCGGCAAACACAAGGTCATCTCCCGCTCCATCGCCTACCACGGCACCCCCCAAGGGGCCCTGGCGATCACCGGCATCCCCGCGCTGAAGGCCCCGTTCGAACCGCTCACCCCCGGCGCGTTCCGGGTCCCCAACACCAACATCTACCGCGCCCCCGACCCCCTCGGCTCCGACCCGAAGGCGTTCGGGATCTGGGCCGCCGACCGGATCGCCGAGGCCATCGAATTCGAGGGCCCCGACACCGTCGCCGCCGTCTTCCTCGAACCGGTGCAAAACGCCGGCGGCTGCTTCCCGCCGCCACCCGGCTACTTCGAACGGGTCCGGCAGATCTGCGACGACTACGACGTGCTGCTCGTCTCGGACGAGGTGATCTGCGCGTTCGGGAGGATCGGGTCGATGTTCGCGTGCGAGGACTTCGGGTACGTCCCCGACATCATCACCTGCGCCAAGGGCCTGACGTCGGGGTACTCGCCGATCGGGGCGATGATCGCCTCCGACCGGTTGTTTGCACCGTTCGCGGACGGGACGTCGATGTTCGCGCACGGCTACACCTTCGGCGGGCACCCGGTCTCCGCGGCGGTGGCGCTGGCGAACCTGGACCTCTTCGAACGCGAAGGCCTCAACGCGCACGTCGCCGAGCAGGCCCCGGCGTTTAGGGCCACCCTCGACAAACTCACCGATCTGCCGATGGTCGGGGACGTGCGCGGCGAGGGCTTCTTCTACGGCATCGAACTGGTCAAGGACAAGACCACGAAGGAATCCTTCAGCGACGAGGAGGCCGAACGGATCCTGCACGGATTCCTCTCCACCGCCCTGTTCGACGCCGGCCTGTACTGCCGCGCCGACGACCGCGGAGACCCGGTCATCCAACTCGCACCCCCGTTGATCTGCGGACAAACCGAATTCGACGAGATCGAAAACATCCTCCGCGGCGTCCTCACCGAAGCTTGGAATCTGCTGTGAGCCACCAGGACCTTCCCGGGCTGTACGTCGGCGGCCGCTACCGGGACGGCGCAGCGTCCGAACGGTACGAGGTGCTCGATCCGGCCACCGGTGAGGTGGTTTCGTCGCGCACCGAGGCGTCGGTGGACGACGTCGACGACGCGGTCGCCACCGCGAAGGCTGCCTACCAGGAGTGGTCGACGACGAGTCCGGGCGAGCGTTCCGCCGTCCTGACGCGGTGGGCCGCCGAACTCACGGACATGTCCGACGATCTCGCGTCCACCGAAACCCGGCAGACGGGCAAGCCGATCAAGTTGTCGACCGAGTTCGACGTCCCCGGGTCGATCGACAACGTGTCGTTCTTCGCCGGCGCGGCCCGCAATCTGGAGGGAAAGGCGTCGGGTGAGTACTCGCCCGACCACACGTCCAGCATCCGCCGGGAACCGGTCGGGGTGATCGGGTCGATCTCGCCGTGGAACTATCCGCTGCAGATGGCGGCGTGGAAGATCCTGCCCGCCGTCGCCGCCGGCAACACCATCGTGCTCAAGCCGGCGGAGATCACTCCCCTGACGTCGCTGCTGTTCGCCGAGGCGGCGACCCGCGCCGGGATGCCGGACGGCGTCGTCAACGTGATCACCGGCCGCGGCGCGACCACCGGTGCGGCGCTGGTGTCGCACCGGGACGTGAGCATGGTCAGTTTCACCGGATCGACGCCCGTGGGACGGCAGATCGCGGCCGCCGCTGCCGGCAAGCGTCTGCACCTGGAACTGGGCGGGAAGGCCCCGTTCGTCGTGTTCGACGACGCCGACCTCGACGCCGCGATCAACGGCGCTGTCGCCGGTGCGCTCATCAACTCGGGCCAGGACTGCACCGCGGCCACCCGCGCCTACGTGCAGCGTCCGCTGTTCGACGACTTCGTCGCCGGCGTCGCCTCACTCATGGACACCGTCCGCCTCGGCGACCCGTCCGATCCCGGCACCGACATGGGTCCGTTGGTGTCGCGGAAACAGCAGCAGCACGTCGCCGGTTTCGTCGACCGCGCCCGCGACACCGGGGCGAAGATCGTTCGCGGCGGTGCCGTCCCCGGCGGCGACCTCGCGTCCGGCTTCTACTACGAGCCGACGCTCGTCGTGGGCGCCGACCAGTCGAGTGAGATCGTGCAGCGCGAGATCTTCGGCCCCGTGCTCGTCGTCCTGCCGTTCGACAACGATGCGGACGGCATCGCGCTGGCCAACGACACCGACTTCGGGCTGGCGGCGTCGGCGTGGACGCGGGACCTGTACCGGGCGCAAACCGCCTCCCGTGACATCGCGGCGGGCTGCGTGTGGATCAACGACCACATCCCGATCATCAGCGAAATGCCCCACGGCGGGTACAAGGCGTCCGGTTACGGCAAGGACATGTCGACGTACTCGCTCGACGAATACACGAACGTCAAGCACGTCATGTTCGACATCACCGGAACCGCCAGGAAGGACTGGCACCGGACGGTGTTCGGCGACCGACACTGAGCCCGGTCACCGGGGCGGCAGCCTGTCTGCCGTCCCGGCGACCGCGCCGGTTCTGCCAAGTCGCGCCGTGCGCGGGACTACGCTGACGAACAGAGCGTTCCGCTTCGACGGAGAGGCAGACATGGTGCATGTAACTCCCTTCGCCTGGATTCTGACGATCGTGGTGATCGTCGCGCTGCTGGCGTTCGACTACTTCTTCCACGTCCGCCACGCGCACATCCCGACGCTGAAGGAAGCGGCGATCTGGTCGTCGATCTACGTCGGACTCGCGCTCCTCTTCGGTGTCGCCGTCCTGATCTTCGGCGGCGTCGACATGGGCACGGAATACTTCGCCGGTTACGTCACGGAGAAGGCACTGTCCGTCGACAACCTCTTCGTCTTCCTCATCATCATCTCCAGCTTCCGGGTGCCGCGCGAAGACCAGCAGAAGGTGCTGCTGTTCGGCATCGTGTTCTCGATCTTCGCCCGGACGGGGTTCATCTTCCTCGGCGCCGCGCTCATCAACTCGTTCGCGTGGGTGTTCTACTTCTTCGGCCTCATCCTGCTGATCACCGCAGGCAACCTGCTGCGGCCCGAGACCGAGGAGTCGCACTCGGCCGACAACTTCATCATCCGCATAGCGAAGAAATTCATCCACACCACCGAGCAGTACGACGGCGACAAGCTGTTCACCGTCGAGAACGGCAAGCGGATGATGACGCCGATGCTGCTGGTGATGGTGGCGATCGGCGGCACCGACCTCCTGTTCGCCCTCGACTCCATCCCCGCGATCTTCGGCCTCACCCAGAACGTCTTCGTCGTCTTCACCGCCACCGTGTTCTCGCTGATGGGCCTGCGGCAGCTGTACTTCCTGCTCGACGGTCTGCTCGACCGCCTCATCTACCTGTCGTACGGACTCGCCGCGATCCTCGCGTTCATCGGCGTCAAGCTGATCCTGCACGCACTGCACGAGAACAACCTGCCGTTCGTCAACAGCGGCGAACCGGTCGACGTCATCGAGATCAGCACGTTCGTGTCCCTGGGCGTCATCATCGGCATCCTCGTCATCACCGTCATCGCGTCGCTCGCCAGTAAGAAGGGCAGGGCGCAGTCCACCATCGCCGGCGCCCGGCGGCACGCCGTCAACTACCTCGACCTCGACTACACCGCCGACCTCGCCGAGCGCGAACGCATGTACGACAGATTGATCAACGAGGAAGAACAACTCAAGAAGCTCGACCCGAAATTCAAGAAGATGGTCCGCGAGGAAACCGCACTCCTGGACCTCATCAAACGCGCCCACGGAGAGCACGACGCGTTCCTCAAACAGAACTAGCTGAACCCGGAAACAGCCGAACGCAGTCGAAGCGCCCACCGGATCCGGCGGGCGCTTCTTCGGCTCGTGCCCCATCCCCATGCGGGCACGTGCGTGTCTACCTCCTCCTCATCCTCATGCCGCCGTCCGCCATACCCATGGCGGTGATACCGAGACCCAGCAGACACACGACGATGCCGCAGACCACGTTCGACCAGATCATTCCCGCCGTGGTGGTTACTCCGACGACCAGCCACGGGCTGACGATCATCCACAGTCCGAGCAACGGCGCGACGAATGCCATGCCGTGCGTGCGTGAGTAGGCCGACGTGAAACCGACGGCGAGCAGTGCCACCGCAACACCCGACAGCAGGTTGCACATCGCCAGGCCAGACTGGCTTGCGAACCCGACAATCCACGGCGACGCCGCCATGTAGAGGCCTGCCATGAACATCAGGCCCTCGGTGACCTGTGTCATCGGCTGTTCCGAGACTCGGTCGTAGCGAGCCCGCAACTCGGCGATATCAGGGTGTCTCTCGATCGACATACCTGGTGTCGTCATCACCCACCTCCTTGAAAAAGAGAACCAATCCCTACCCAGGGGGTGCCCCGAACTCGCTACGGCAAACCGGCGATGACCAGGTAATTTTTGCGAATTTCCGCTACCGACCAGTCCCCACGGACGGCGGCGCATCCGACGCCCTTGGGCACGCGTCCAGGGGCAGGCATACTCGAAGTGTGTGGTGGATTGCCTGGGTCCTGCTCGCGTGGATAGCACTGTCGGTGCCGCTCGCGATCCTCGTCGGGAAAGCGATACGGCAGAAAGAGCTGCACGAACTGCCCGCCAAAGAGGACGCGACAAGCAAAAACGACCCTCCCGACCGCACGGTTGCGTGACCGCGCCGGGCGCACACCCGGCGCAGCTTGGAAGAATAGCGGGATGGCGCTGCCCTTCTATCCACTCGTGTTCATGAACTTCCTCTTCGCGGCGACCACCCTGTGCCTTGCACGCCCCTCCCACCTGACCGCCGGCGCCACCGTCGTCGCCGCCGTGGTCTGGATCTTCGGCAACGGTCCCCTCGAGGGCCAGGTGCTGTGGGAATTCGACGCCACCCACGGCCTCACGGTGTCCGACCTGCTGTCCGTGGCGGCGCTCGCGATCGCGGTATGGACGTTTGCCACCACCGGCGACCGACAGTGGGCTCGGCGAACAATGCGGCGCCGCCGGAAGCTACTTCGTTCCCGGTACTGAGCGGCTGCCTGCGCCGGGCGAAGCTATCTGCGCCTCAGCGACGATCCGACCACCCGCAACACGCGAGGTGATGTCATGTGCCAGTGCGCGCTGTCGACGACACGGTTCCGGACGGCGCCCGTCACGTGGGGTGCCCAACTCGTGGCCGCCACCGATCCCGTCGGGTCGTCGCGACCCGCGGTGAAGAACGCGACGTCGCCGCGAAAGACTCCCGGGGTGTGGTGGTCCAGCAACGCGCAGGTGTGCGCCGCACTCTCGATAAGCACCTCGATCTGGTCGCGGCCGAGAACGGCCATGGACCCACCCGCGGTGGCCAGCAGGTCCAGCGCCGATTCGGGTGCCATCTCCGCGACGGACGCCGGCACGTCACCGCCCGACCCGATCGCCGCCAGCAGGTCGCCCACGCTCACGGGAGCCTGGGTGTGCGTCGCGTGCGGTTGCTGCGCGTAGCTGTCGAGCATCACGAGGGTCGCCACCTCGTCTCCCGCCGCCTGGAGTTGCACCGCGACTGCATGCGCGAGGACGCCGCCGAGCGACCAGCCCAGCAGTTCGTACGGACCGTCGGTCTGGATCCGGCGGATCTCCTGCACGTACCTCGCGGCGAGGTCGTCGATCGACGTCGGCGGCGTGTCCTCGCCCGCGATCGCCGGTGACTGCAGGCCGTAGATCGGCCGATCGTGATCGATCCTGGACGTCAGACCGGTGTAGCACCAGGCGAGTCCCACGATCGGGTGGATGCAGAACAGAGGGCGTCCCTCCCCCGCAGTCCTGATGGGGAAGACGACGTCGAGCGCCCCGTCCCGTTCCGGGTCGGCTGAACTCATGCGGGCCGCGATCGAACTCGGCGTCGGATCCGTCATCACCGTCTGCAGCGACACCGCAACACCGGTGGACGCCTCGAGGGCACGCACCACCCGCACCGCCGTCAGGGAGTTACCGCCCAGCTCGAAGAAGTTGTCGTCCGCACCCACCCGCTCGACGCCGAGCAACTCACCGAAAGCGGTGGCCACCGCGATCTCGGTATCCGTGCTCGGGGCGCGGAAGGCGCGCGGTTCGAACCGTGGCTTCGGGAGCGCACGCCGGTCGAGTTTGCCGGCCGACGCCAACGGCAGCTCGTCCAGCATCATGATCTGCGACGGCACCATGTACGACGGGAGCCGTTCTCGCGCAGAGGCCGTCACGTCGTGGGTATCGATCTGCCGGCCCGGCTCGGCGACGATGTAACCGACGAGGTGGTCACCTCCCCGTTCGTCGGAGACCAGTGCCACGACTGCCCGGGACACACCGGCGGCCGACTCCAGCACCGCCTCGACCTCCCGCAGTTCGATTCGCAGTCCCCGCAGCTTGACCTGGAGATCCGTACGGCCCAGATACACCAGCTGACCCTCTCGGGCCCATTTCACGCGATCCCCGGTGCGGTAGAGGCGTGATCCCCGCCGCCCGAAGGGGTCTGCCACGAAGCGTTCCGCGGTGAGCGCGCTCCGCCCCACATAACCCCGGGCCACCTGCTCGCCACCGAGGTAGAGCTCACCGGCGACCCCCACCGGGACCGGACGCAGCCGCGCGTCCAGCACGTACGCCCGGGTGTTCCGCACCGGCGCACCGATCGGCACCCGCGCATCCACGGATTCGCGTATCTCGAACGCGGTCGTGGTGATCGCCGCCTCGGTGGGACCATACGTATTGTGGAATGCGCCCGGCCGCAGAGCGATCACGTCCTCCGCGAGTTCGGCCGGCATCTCCTCGCCGCCCACATACAGGTGCCGCAGCGAGGACAGTGTCTCCCCCATGCCCGTCGCGAGGAACGCGGCCAGCACCGACGGCACGAAATGCATCATCGTGATCCGGTGTTCGCGGATCATGGCAGCCAGATAGTCGAGTTCACGATGCCCGCCGGGGCGCGTCACCACCAGCTGAGCACCCACGACCAGAGGCAGGAAGACCTCCCACACGGAGACGTCGAAGGTGTACGGCGCCTTGGCCATTCCGCGATCGTCCGCGGTGACCGCGTACTCGTCGGTCAGCCAGCGCAGCTGATTCACGATCGCGGCGTGGCTGACCGTCACCCCCTTGGGCCGGCCCGTCGATCCCGACGTGAACAGGACGTAGGCCGTGTTCTGCGGCCGCAGCGGACGGACCCGGTCGGTATCGCGGATCGGGTGCGCGTCGAACCCGGACAGGTCGACGGTGTCGATGTCGACGTACGCGACGCCGGGCGGCAGGGCGGTGCGGGTCCATGACGCGGTGAGCACCAGATCGGGTGCCGCGGAGTCCAGCACGTCCGCGATGCGCTCGGCCGGGTGTTCAGGGTTGATCGGCACATAGCCGCCGCCGGCGCGGAGGACGGCACACATTCCGACGATCATCTCCGTCGACCGTTCGAACACGAGCGCGACGAGGGCATCCGGGCCCGTGCCCCGCTCCACGAGCATTCTCGCGAGGCGGTTGACCCGCGCGTCGAGTTCGCCGTATGTCAGCACTTCGTCCTCGAACGCGACGGCGACCGCACCGGGGGTGCGAGCCACCTGAGCATCGAGGAGATCCACCAGCGTCGCCGCACCCGACTCCACGTCCGTCGCGTTCCATGTCGTCAGCATCCGGGCGGTCTCGTCGACCGTCAGCAGCGGCACGTCGCAGACCTGTTGCCCCGGTTGCGTTGCGAACGCCTCGACGACGCGCACCAAACCCCGCGCGAACCGTTCCGCCGTCGCGGCGTCGAACAGTTCGGTGGAGTACGTGAGGCTTCCGGCGATGCCGGCAGGGGCACCGTTCGCGTCGTAGTTGTCCGTGAGCGAGAAGTCGAGGTCGAACTTGGTGACGTGCGCGTCGATTTCGAGCGGAGCGAGGGTCAGCCCCGGTAGTTCCAGTACCGCCGGCGCCTGGTTCTGGAACGCGAGCATTACTTGGAACATGGACGAATACGATTGCGAACGAGCCGGATTCAGAATTTCGACCAACCGCTCGAACGGCACGTCCGCGTGGGCCATCGCATCCAGATCGGTCGCGCGCACCTGTTCCAGCACGTCGAGGAGGGACGCGGCGGGATCGATGTCCGTCCGCAGCACCAGCGTGTTCACGAACATGCCGACCACGTCGTCGAGCACCCGCTCGCCGCGGCCCGCGACCGGTGTGCCGATCACGATGTCCGAGGTTCCCGTCACCCGCGCCAGCAACACCGACAGGGCGGCGTGGACCACCATGAACAGAGTCGTATTATGCTGCTGCGCAATCTCACCGAGACGGCGATGGGTGTCGGCAGCGATGGCCACGGGCACAGCGGCGCCCCGGTTGGTGCGCGCCGCGGGGCGGGGGCGGCTTGTCGGTAGTTCGAGGACTTCGGGTATCCCCGCGAGCGTGCGCGTCCAATAGTCGAACTGGTTCGCCGCCAGAGACTCCGGGTCACGCTCATCGCCCAGCACCTCCCGCTGCCACAGCGCGAAGTCGGCGTACTGAACCTCGAGCGGCGCCCACCGGGGGCTTTCCCCCCGCGACCGCGCCAGGTACGCCGTCGCCACGTCCCGAGCCAGCGGTGCCATCGAGACGCCATCCGCACTGATGTGGTGCACCACGACGACCACGATCAGTTCCTGTTCGCTGACCTGCAGAAGTCGCGATCGGATCGGGACCGAGGCCGAGACGTCGAATCCCCGGGCGAGGACGGAAAGCACGTGAGCGTCCACGACGTCCGCCGTGACGGTCATCGGGGAGAGGTCCAGATCGACGCGTTCTGCGGGCAACACGACCTGCACCGGTTCGCCGTCGTGTTCCGGGAACACCGTCCGCAGCGATTCGTGTCGTTCCAACACGTCGCGCAGCGCCTGCTGCAGGGCGGGCACGTTCAGGTCTCCGGTCACCCGAACGGCCAGCGGGATGTTGTATGCCGGGGACGCCGGGTCGAAGCGGCTCAGGAACCACATCCGCTGCTGCGCAGGCGACAGCGGAACGCGTTCCGGACGGGGCCGCCGCGACAGGACTGGACGGTTGCCCGTGCCGAGCAGCGTAGACACCTGCTCGGCCAGCGCTTCCACCGTCGGTGCCTCGAACAGCATCCGGACCGGCACGTGCGCGTTCAACGCCTCACCCAACCGGGCGGCCGCCTGCGTCGCGATCAGCGAGTTGCCGCCCAGCGCGAAGAATTCGTCGTCGAGCCCGACCTGCTGCACGGCGAGGACCTCGGCGAACACGGCGACGACGGTCTCCTGCACCGCCGACTCGGGTGCCCGGAAGACCCGCGACTCGAGTACCGGCGCCGGCAGCGCCTTCACGTCGATCTTGCCCGACGGGTTCAGGGGGAACGCGTCGAGCACCACGATCGCGGACGGCACCAGGTATGATGGCAGCACGTCTTCGAGTCTCTTGCGCAGCAACTCCACATCGAGGCAACCGCGGGGCACGACGTACGACACCAACGCGTCGGCGCCTGCCGCGTTGGGCCGTGCCACCGTGATCGCACCGTCGACGTCGGCGACCCGGCTGATCACCGCGTCCACCTCCCCCGGTTCGATGCGGACACCACGAATCTTCACCTGGCGATCCACTCGCGCGATGAACTGCAGATTGCCGTCGGCGCGGCGATGCACCAGGTCGCCGGTGCGGTACATGCGGGCACCGCCTGCCGCAGCGACGAATCGCACCGCGGACCGACCGGTGTCGCCGACATAGCCGCGAGCCAGCCCGGCACCGGACAGATACAGTTCGCCGATCGCACCGACGGGAACCGGGCGTAGCCGGTCGTCGAGGACTTGTCCGGTGGTGCCGGAAATCGGCCCACCGATGGTCACGTGGTCGTCGACCGCAGCAAGGGTGGCCACGACGGTCGACTCCGTCGGCCCGTAGGCGTTGAGCATCCGCCGGCCGTCGCTCCACGCCGCAGCGAGATCCGGATGCAGCGCCTCACCGCCGACCGCGACGACTTCGATGTGCTCGAGCCCGTCCACGCTCAGCGAAGACAGCACCGCCGGCGTCGAAAGGTAATGGCTCACGCGGTGTTCCACGAGCACCCGCTGCAGATCCGGTCCCGCATACACCTCGGCGGGGGCGACCACCAGGCAGGCACCGGATCCGAACGCGAGCAGCGCCTCCAGGAGCGCTGCGTCGAACGTGGGGTTGTAGGCGTGGAGTACCCGTGAGTCCGGCGTGACCCGGTACCGGCGCACCGCCTCCTCGGTCAGCGAGGACACGCCACGGTGCGGCACCATCACACCCTTGGGCGTGCCGGTCGAACCCGACGTGTAGATGATGTACGCAACCTCGTCCGGGTGCACCGGAACACGCACCGGCGGCGCCTCGTTCAGATAGTCGCCCGCCGTGACCGGCAGCCACGTGATCCGGGCACCGCCCACCGGCATCGCCCCGACGCCGATGCACACGTCGGCCTCGGTGAGCACCCGTTCGAGACGTTCTGCCGGGTGCGTCGGATCCACCGGGACGAACGCGGCACCGGTCTTGGTGATGGCCCACAGCGCGATCATGAAGTCCACCGACCGCGGCAGGGCGAGCGCGATCACGCGGCCCGGGCGGGCACCCGCGTCGATCAGGACGCGCGCGAGCGAATCGGAGCATGCGTCGAGGTCACGGTAGGTGAGGGTCACGGTGCCGTCGGACAGCGCGTGCGCGTCCGGGAAGTCGCGGGCGGTGCCGGTGAGAATGTCGGAAAGAGTTCTCGGCCTAGAAGGCTCGCCGCCATCGAGGACGGCGCCGGCAGCGAGGCCGATGCTGCCCACTTCGATCTCGGGACGGTCGGTGCCCGCGGCCAGGACGTCCACGAACAACTCGGCCAGCGATCGGACCGTGGCCGCGTCGAACAGCGACGGCGTGTAGGTGACCACACCGTCCACTCCGGCGGGATCGTGATCCGACCAGCGCTCCGAGTACGTGAACGCCAGATCGAACGGCGTCGGAACGGTGCCGTTCTCGGACGTCGGCGTGAGCGCGAGCGACACCTGCGGTCGCTCGCCACCGAGCAGGTCGGCGAGTGCCTCGAACGGCACGTCCGCGTGCTGGAACGCCGCAACGTCGAAGCTCCGGACCTGCTCGAGCACCTCGAGAAACGACATGGCGGGGGTGACGCGGGTACGCAACGCCACCGTGTTCGCCCGGTCTCCCGTCAGCCCCGCCTCGCCCCCGATCACGATGTCGCGGTGCACACCGATGCGGGCGAGAAGGATTGCGAGACTTGCTCGCAACACCGTGAACAGCGTGACGCCCTGGTCGCGCGCCAGCCGTGCGGCGGCCGCGTGGCGATCGGAGCCGATCGAGAATTCGTGCACGCAGTCCGACGGAGACGCGATTCCCCCGACCATCCGGTCCGTCGGCACCGGCGACGACGAACCGACGCCGCGCAGCGCCCGCTGCCACCGTGCGAGGCTGCTGTCTCCGGACGACCGTGGCAGCCGCTCCAGTCGCCCGTCGACGTACCGCCCGCGGTCTCCGGTGCGGTACATCCGCACTCCCCCGGCGTCCCCCGCACCCGTCGGCACGAACGGGTCTGCCACGAACCGTCCGACGGTACTCGGGGGCCGACGGTGAAATCCGCGGGCGACCTGCTGCCCTCCCACATACAGTTCCCCGACCGTCCCGGGCGGGACGGGTCGCAACGCCCTGTCCAGCACGTAGACGCGCGACCCGGCATCGAGGTAGGTGGGTTGCCGCTCTCCGTGGTGGCGGTGGCCGACCGTGCGGCCGTCGAGGAGTGGCGCCCACAGATCGGAAACGATGCCGTCGCCGTCACTGCCCGACCGCGCACGCGCCAGGACGTTCGCATGGGTCACCGCGACCGGCTCCGAGCCCACGGGGCAGAGCACGTACGCGACCCGGTCCGGGTGGATCGGTCCCGGTCCCGGTGCCGTGACATCGGGTGCGCCGTCTTCGCCGAACTCGACGTCGTCCAGCAGGACGGTCGGGTATCCGCCGTGCGGAATCGCGTCGGCGTCGGCGCGACTGATCAGCACCAGGGTGGGCACCACGTCGGCCAGCAGGTACCGAATGCGTTCGGTCGGGTGGTCGGGACTCAGCGGCAGGCAGGTCGCACCCGACCGCAGCACGGCAATGTGGGCGACCACGCTGTCGACCGGATTCGACAGTCCGACAGCGACGATGCTCGAATCGCCGATCCCGGAGCGGTTCAGTGCCCGCGCCAGCACAGCTGACCGGCGGTCGACCTCGGCATAGGAGACCGCCTCCTCACCGCACGTGGCGGCGACGGCCTCCGGGATGTCGGCAACTTGCCGGCGGAAGACCTCGGACAGCGACGCGACATCATGCGCAAAATCCTGCGTTCCGCCGACGGCCAGGGCCCGCTCTTCTGGTGTCAGCAGGTCGATCGCGCTGAGCGCGACACCCGGGTTCTCGGCGACCACGACGAAAAGTCGGTGTAGCCGCCAAGCCCACTGCTCCACCGTCCGCTGCTCGAAACGGTTCGCCGCGTAGCGCAACAGCCCCTCGAACCGGTCGCCGTCTTCGTCGAGTCGGCCACGCAACGCCACCACCAGATCGAGGCCGTCGAACTCCCGTTCCGTCTCCGCGTCCACCGACAGCATTACCTGAAAGAGCGGGTGACGGCCGGGCGAAAGCTTCTGCCCGGCAGCGTCGACCACATTCGCGAACGGCACCTCGCCGTGCGCGCGGGCGGCATGCTCGACGCGGTGCGTCTCCACCAGGAACTGGGCGAACGTCAGGTGCGGATCGACCCTGCTGCGCAGCACCAGCGGCTCGGAGTCGTCGCCGGTGTGGCCGTCCGGGAGGATCGCTCCGATGGCGAGGTCGTCGGTACCGCTCACGACGGACAGCAACACCGCGACGGCGGCGTGGACGACCGTGAACGGTGAGACGGCCTGCGCGACCGCCAGTTCGTGCACCCGCCGGTACAGGGCGGAATCCACGGACAACGGAACCGCGCCGGCGTCGCCACCCGAGACTTCACGGTCTGTCGGCAACGACAACGGGGGCAGATCCTCGAGTTGCCTCTTCCAGTAACGCAACTCGCGGTCATACGGCGCGGGGATCGGCAGCGCGGATCGATCGACCTTGCCGCTCGGTGTGAGCGGCACGGCATCGAGGACGGTGACCGTCGAGGGCACCATGTACCCCGGCAGTCGCTCGGCCACCGCGGCGAGCACGTCGTCGGGATCGAGGCCGGTGCCGTGAACGTAACCGTCCACTGCCAACTCGCCGTTCCGGTCGTGGGCCACGGCGATCGCCGTGTCAACTCCCGGATGCTGCCCGAGAACCGCGGTGATTTCACCCAATTCGACCCGGAATCCACGGATCTTCACCTGATCGTCGGCGCGGTCGACGAATTCCAACTCGTGGTTCTTCGACCACCGCACGAGATCGCCGGTCCGATACATGCGGTGCAGGTCGGTCGTGAACGGGTTCGCGACGAAGCGTGTCGCGCTCGCACCCGGACGCTCCAGGTATCCGCGACCCACGCCGGGACCGGACAGATACAGCTCGCCCACCACCCCTGCCGGCACGGGTTGCAGGAAGCGGTCCAGCACGACTGCCGACACTCCCTCGATCGGTCGCCCGATCGTGAGGCGGGAACCGGAGTGCAGCGCGTCGGTGGTCGTGGCCCACACGGTGACCTCCGTCGGCCCGTACAGGTTCAGGACGGTGCGGCCGGGGCCCCACCGCGTCACCAGTTCCGGCGGGCAGACCTCACCTGCGACGGCGAGTACCTGGAGGTCGGGCAATCCGGTCGGGTCCATCTGCGCCGGGACGGCCGGTGTCGTGGTCCAGTGGGTGATTCGCTCACGGCGCAGCAGGTCGGCCATGGCCCTTCCGCCGCGCATCGGCGCCGGCGCGATCACCAGCGTGGCGCCCGCGGTGACCGCGACCAGCAGTTCGTGAATCGAGGCGTCGTAGGAGGGCGACGCGCACATCAGCACCCGCGAACGGGAATCCGCCGCGTAGAGACGTCGCAATGCAGCTGCGTGATTCGCAAGTCCCCGGTGCGGCATCGTGATTCCGCGCGGCGCCCCCACCGAGCCGGACGTGTAGATGACATACGCGGCGTTGTCCAGCCTGATGGGATGTGCCAATTCCGTATCGGCGACCGGTGTGCCGTCCCCCGCGGCGTCGGCGACGTCCACCCAGCGGACACCCGTGGGCACCACACCGGGATCGACGGCGATGGCGATGGTGACACCGGATTCCTCGATCATGTGCGCGATACGTTCGGCAGGGTAATCCGGGTCCAGCGGAACGAACGCGGCACCGCACCGCGCGACGGCCCACACCGCCACCACCTGTTCGATCGAGCGCGGCAGCATCAACGCAACCCGATTGCCGACGCCGACCCCTCGAGCAAGCAGTCTGCGCGCGAGCCGATTCGATCGCTCGTGTAGAGCGCGGTAGGTCATCTCGACGTCGCCGCAGCGGACCGCGACCGTGTCGGAATCCGCTGTCAGATCCAACAAGTCCGGAAGGGTGAGCGGGGCCACCGACGCCGGGCCGTGGAGCGGGACCAGCGCGTCGAGTTCGTCCTGGACGAGCAGCGGCAGGCTACCCACGGACGCCTCGGCGTCCGCTCCCACGAATCCACCCAGATAGTTCAGAAATCGCGCGTGGTAGCCGTCGAGTTCGTCTCGCCCGTAGACGGCCGGGTTGCCCTCGAAATCCACGCGGACGTTCCGCCCGGCAGCACCGGGATAGATCGCCACCGCGAGATCGTCGACCGGACCGGCTGTGAGAACGTTCAATTCACCGAGTACGTCACCCCACCACGTCTCGGTGTGGAACATCATGATGTTGACCATCGGCCCGAATCCGCGGCCGACGCGCGACGTCGACCGCATGTCGTGGAGTATGTCTTCGTACCGGAAACGTTGGTGCCGCAGCGCACCGGTCAGTTCCAGTTGGACACGACGCACCAAATCTTGTGTGGTTCCCTGCGGATCCACCTCGATCCGCAGCGGAACGATGTTGGCCACGCTGCCACCGGAACGGCGCGCACCCGCGGTAGTGCGGGCCGACACCGGAAGACTCAGCACGACATCCGAATTGCCCGTCATCCGCGCCAGGAAGGCCGCGAACGCCGCGACCACGATCGGCACCTCGAACGAATTCCACTCCTGCGCCAGCGCTTTCATCGAATCGACGACGACCGGGTCCATCACCTCGCCGGCGAGCAACGACACCGCCGACGGGGCGCTCTCCCGGTCGGTCAACCGGGACGGCTCGGGCAGGTCCGATGTTCGTTCGGACCAGTACTTTCGGTCGATTTCGAACCGGCGGGACCGCGGGTACGCATCCTCGGATTCGTACAGTTCCCGCAGCGGCACGGCCTTCGACGCGGGAGCCTCCGTGCGGTCCACCGCGTGCGTGTACAGCTCGGCCACCCGGTTCATCAGCACCATGGCGCCGTAGCCGTCGAGGATCAGATGGTGCGCGAACGTGGTAAGGAAGTAGTGGTCGCCGCCGACGTGGAGCAGGGTTGCGGAGATCAGGCGATCCCGGTACACCGACATGGGCCTGCGGCGGCGCTCGTCCATCCACCGGTGCGCCTCGGCCACCGGATCTTCGTGGGACCGCAGGTCGATGTACGCGAGTTCGTCGTCGATCGTCTCGTCCGCCAACTGGTACGGCTCACCCGCGTGGTCGACGAGCCGCACCCCGGGTGACTCGATGTCGAACGAACCCTGCTCGGATGCCCACTTCAACGCGCCGACGTCCACACGCCCACGGAGCTCGACATACTGTGCGACGAGAATGGGAACACTCGGGTCCAACTGCTGCGCAAACCACAGCCCCTTCTGGGCATGCGAGAGCGGGAAGGCACGTGAATCGAGTTCACCTGCAGTCTTACGCGGGAACCCCGAGCCCACTATCCGTCCCCCCGATCTACCACTTGCCGAACCGCCCGAACGCGGGCCGTATACGTATAGGTGTTGCAGCGGAAATCGTTACAGTGACCTTACTCGCAGACCCAGCACGTTCGCAGCGCTCACGTAGCGGATACCGGCAGCACTTCCGCACGTACTCGCAATACTGCATCCAACCACCTCCGAGCAGGAACGTGAAAGCACATACCCTTACCCTTCTATCGGAACAGACACGGACAGAGGAGAATACGGCGTGCCGCAGGTTCACGATCTTCGCCGGAAACGAGACGGCGGCAGCGGAAACTGTCGTTATGACACGATCAGCAGCCGTCCCGGGCCGCCCTCCCGCGACCGAGAGTTCAGCTACGCGACCAGAAACCTCATCCTCGATAGCTAGGAGCAGACCCGAATGGACGCGAAGTCGCCCAACAACTCCCACAGCGACGGTTCGACACCCGCTGAGGCACCGACGGAACCGCGCCGGTCGAGCGTTCGACGGCGAGTACTGATCGGTGTCGGTGTTGCCGCCGTCGCTGTCGTCGCATGGTTCGGGTTCTCGGCCTGGCAGGTCCAGCACAACCTCACCGGCGCGAGGGACAACGCGCAGCTCGCCAAGAATTCATTGCTCGACGGCAACACCGAGGGTGCCCAACGGGCGGCGGCCGAAGCCCGGGAACGGGCCGAAGACGCCCAGGACAACCTGCACTCGGCCCCCTGGAGTTCCCTCGCAGCCATTCCCGGGCTCGGAGCACCGTTCGAGTCGGCGCAGCAGATGTCCGATGTCGTGGTCGGGCTCACTCGTGACGTCCTCACGCCGGCGGTCGACGTCGGTGTCGCGCTCTCGCCCCGGGATCTGATCGGCGACGGCGGCAGCGTGCAACTCCAACCGCTGCGCGACGCCGCCCCGGCGTTGCAGGAAACGTCGATCGCAGCACGGAATCTGGCTACCCAGGCGCAGGGCATTCGCGGCGCCGGATACGTCGGCCTGGTGGACGATGCGCGAACCGAACTGCAGAATCAGACCGACGACGTGGCGAAACTCCTGGAGAACACGACGATCGGCGCCAAGGTACTTCCGGCGATGCTCGGCCTCGACGGACCTCGCAGCTACTTCCTCGCCTTTCAGACCAATGCGGAGGCACGCGGCACCGGCGGACTCGTCGGCGGCTACAGCGTCATCCGGGCCAGCCACGGAAAACTGGGCATCGAGAAGCTCGGCAAGAACACCGAAGTGACCTACGACAAGCGTCCGCTCGACCTCGGTCCCGACTACAAGAGCATGTACGGCAGCTACAACCCCTCGGTCGACATCCGCAACAGCAACCTGAGTTCCCACTTTCCGTACGCGGGCCAGATCTGGCAGTCCATGTGGGCGCAGGAGTCGGGCGAACGAGTCGACGGAGCGATCGCGACCGACCCGGTAGCCCTGAGCTACGTACTGTCCGCCGTCGGCCCGGTCACCCTGCCCGACGGCGAGGTCGTCGACGCAAGCAACGTCGTCGAACTCACCGAATCGACCGCCTACACGCGGTTCATCACCAACGAGGCCAACTACACCGAGGACAACGCCGAACGCAAGGAATACCTGCAGACCATCGCCGGCAAGGTCGTCGAGAAGATGACCGGCAAGATCGAATCACCTCAGCGACTGCTCGACGCGGTCGGTCGAGCCGCCGGGGAGCGCCGCATCGCGGTGTGGAGTTCGCATCCCGAAGAGCAGGCAATTCTCGCCGGTACCACACTGGGATACACGGTGCCCGAAGATCCCGCCCCGTACGCCGGCGTCGTGGTCAACAACAACGGCGGAAACAAGCTGGACTACTACCTCGACCGCGAGATCGACTACACCGCCGCCGACTGCACGGGCGACACCCGCTTGTCGGCAGTCACCGTGCGACTGACCAACAACACCCCGGATTCCAATTTTCCGCGCATCGTCGCGGGTACGTTCAAGGACAAGCCCCTGCCGTACGGCACCAACCTCGCCATGGTCTCGCTGCTGTCGACCAACGGCGCGACCCTGACGAAGGCAAGCATCGACGGCAAGCAGTCGTTCGCCATTCAGGGAAACGAACTGGGCCACCCCGTCTTCACGGTTCCCGTCACCATCCCGAAGGGCGCAACGGTCGAACTGCGATACGAACTGAACGAGCCCACGGCTCCGGGTGAGGCACGTGTTCCGGTCCAACCGCTCGTCGACGACCCGAGGGTGACCACAGACGTGCCGAACTGCGGGAATTGACGTGCGGTGTCATCCCCGTTCGGCGCTCTGAGGCGCCGGCGCGACGGGTTCTCCTTCGCCCTGTTCGAACGACGCTCTGTTGCCGGCACCGGGGAAGCTGCGCTGCCGTACCAGCAGAGACAGGGTGTAGTAGACGGCGGAGGCCAGGACGGCGACGACGGCCATCGTCGTCGCCGTCCTGGAGCTTCCCAGGAAGACGACGGCAACGACCTCCAGACACACTGCGACGAGGCCGATGACGCTGATCAGATGCGCACGCCCCAGTGACACCGCAGCCTGGACGTTGACCGTCGCCGAGGAGAAGAGAACGACCCCGAAGGTGAGTATCGCCGCCAGAGGAACCGATTCGGCATAGTCTCCGCCGAACAGCAGGGGCACCACCCAGACGGCGGCCCCGCTCCAGACCACGCCGAAGCACAGCGCCCCCGCCAAGACCGTCAGGGGAACCCGAACAGAGTTCTTCAGCAGTTCGTCGCGCCGCTTTCCCCCACTGATTCGCAGGCCGACGGAATGCACCAATGGAAACGCCACGAACGCGTAGCTGAACGCCACCACGTACACGCCGGTGGCGTGCGCGCCGAGGAACAGTGAGCACAGCAGCTGGTCCACACGGATGAGCAGGACATCCGAGATCTGCCCCGGAAGGGACTTCAGCGCGTAGGCCCAATCGATTCCCCGGTCTCGGCGATGATGGCCTCTCCCATACCGGAATATGGCTGCGAGCTGGGCGAGCTGACTCACGATGTACACGGCGCAGACGGTGACGATGTCGATCCGGTCGACAGCTGCAAGGCTGCAGATGCCGATTCCGGACAGGCACGCGCCGACGATCTGATATCGGGCGATGATGTTCGTACTGCCCTCGCTCACGGCCAGGGAGAGGATCGTCATTCGCACTGCGCCGAAATACGACAGCGCAAGCAGAACGAAGATCGCAAGTAATTCGGTGGGAGAGAGCCCGCTGAACCAGACGTAGACAGCAACCACGCTCATGAGCAATGTCACGACCAAGATCACCGGGTTGAATCGCGCGGCCGCGAACCTCGCGGTCGCCACGTCGGATCCTTCCGCGACAAGCCTTCTCGCAGCGGCCGGTGTTCCGATCGACGCGAATACCGGGATGACCGCAACCAGAATCAGGGCCACACCGAGGTAGCCGCGGTCGGCAGGGCCGAGGGCACGCGCCAGTATCGGCCCGGTGACCAACTGGACGAGTAGCGGCGAGTACTGGCCGGCCACGAGAACGGCAAGGCGTCTGTCGGCGAGCAACTTCACGTCAACCGACCTCGAGGAGCGTGCCGAGCATCCTGTCGGTCGCCGCTGCACTGACCCGACTGAGACGTGCGCCCACCTCGGCCAACTCGCGGGAATCGTACAGCTCCGTCGTGTCGACACTCGCCACGATCGATGACGCGGGCACGTCGCGCAGTGCCGAATCGGGAGCCCACGTCGCGAGGTACTCGGACAACTTGGGAATGCGGTCGAGACCGACGACGGCTGTTCCGTAGGCCATCGCCGTGATGCTTCCGTGAAGGCTCGTGCCCACATAGCAGTCCGCCGAGGCGATCTCCGCTGCCACCTCCCGAACGTTGCCCGGTGTGACCAGCCGCACCCGGTTCGTCGTCTTCGACAACTGCCGGAACAGCCGCCGCAGGGCGGTCAGATCCGAATGTCCCCCCGCCAGGCCGATCGCCAGCAGCGTGATCTCGTAGCGCTCCGACAGCGCACGGAGCTGCGACACGACCTCGTCCTCGTGCCCCCGCAGCCAATGTCGCGAGCACTGGAAGACCAGCGTCCGCGGTCGCTTCGGCGTCGCGGGGAAGAGCCTGTCGATGACGGCAGCCGAGTCGGGAACGAGATCTGCGTCGACTCCGTGCGAGCGCAGAATCTCGACGCTGGCGTTGTCCCGCACGCTGAGGTATTTGCCGGCGCGGAGCGAATCGAGAACCCGGACACGATCATCGTCGGACATCGTGTCGACGCTCGTGGCACCGACCGCGTTGTACACCACGGGCACCTGCCGGCTCGTCGTCACGTCCGGCACCAGGGGCAGGTCCCACATCCCTCCCGCGAGGGTGCGGCAGATCCTCGACAGTCGCCGACGCGGAACGGATCGATGGAGAGCGGCCACCGCGAGGTCGAATCCGCTGGGGATCGAGTGCCGGGTCAGGTCGTACCACGTCGCGCTCAGGACCTCCCCACCCGCGACGACACACCCTGTCGGGAGTTGGTCCGCGAAGGACCTTCGCAGATCCCTCGCACTTCCGGAACGAGCCGTACCCCACCCCTGCCCACGTGCGCCCCAGAGCGCATAGTGCGACAGCGTGCTGTCGCTCAACGCCGCCCAGCGACTCTCCAGCACCAACGGGAACAGGAGGTCACCGTAATTGAATCGGTCGAATGCGCCGACGCTGACCACGTTCGGTGGTGTCACTGATCTCCCCGCACCTTCTCGGACCCGTGGCGAGGTCTGCCTGGGCGTCACTCGTCCACGCGGGCGTTCGCGTCACAGAGCACCGTACAACACCTTGGAATAGCTCTGGCATACCTGATCCCACGTGTAGTGGGTTCGCTGACGACGTTCGGCGGCGACACTCAACTCGTCCATCAGGGCGTGGTCCGAGAGCACTCGATCCATCTCGTAGGCGATCGCGCGGGAGTCCGGGGCGACGAAGGTCGCGGAATCCTGCAGTACTTCACGGTTGTACACCGTGTCCCGCGCGACGATCGGCGATCCGCATGCCATCGCCTGAACCAGGGCCGGATTGGTGCCGCCGACGCTGTGCCCGTGAAAATACGCGCCGGCGTGTTGCCACAGCGCGAAGAGCTTGTCGTCGTCGCTGACATGACCCAGCCAATGGATTCGCTCGTTGGTGGCGGCCAAACTCTCGGCCCTGAGGTCGAAGTCGCCGCCGTAGCCGGAGGACCCGACGATCACGACATCCCAGCGTTCGCTCAACTCTCGCGCCGCGTCGAAGAACTCACCCACCGTGTTCTCCGGCACGAAGCGAGCCACCATCAACGCGTAGGAGCGGTGCGGGAATCCCTCGACCGGATCCAGGTCCTCGGGCAACGTACCGCCGTAGGGGATGAATTCGCCCGTCCGGCCGAACCCGTCATGCCAGCGCCGCTCGATTTCGTGGGAGTCGTACACGAGTTGATCACCGAACCGGGCAGTGAGCCGCGCACCGGTCTGGAAGGCGGCTTTTGCTGCCTTTCCCCACTTCTCGCGCTCCCACTCGATTCCGTCGACGTTCACCACCGTCGGAATCCCACGTGCCTTCAGAATCGGCAGCCAGTACCCGTTCGCCACGTTCATCACCAAGGCGACGTCGGGACGCCGCCGGGATGCGTCGAGGCACGACGTCAGACCGTAGGACAGAGTGCTCAGCGACTTGGACTCGACGCCCTTCGTCGTGACGCACTCGACTCGGTAGTCCCTGAACGGATCGTCCGGCTCGGTGCTCCCCGCTCGTCCGTAGACGGAGACGTCCCAGCCTTCGTCGGCCAGGTGCGGCGCCAATCTCCGTACCAGGGTTTCGAACCCTCCGTAGTAGCTGGGATAACCCCGGGTTCCGATGATTGCGACCGAATTTGTCATGCTCTTTCCTCGATTCCTGTCGTCTCGAGCGCGGACGGGTGTTCCTCGACCTCGTTCTGCTCGGCTCCACTTCCTGTTTCGCACTCGTCCCGAGACAGTGGACGAAGCAGTGACGCCACCACGATCCAGACGACGCTGAACCAGAACATGCTCGTGAGAGTCGCCGCCGCGACGAACGTGGCAGCGACGGCGGCCGCGATCGGCCGACGGCGCCACGGCACGTGACGCCACACCACCACCCCGAATGCACCCAGTAGCACCAGGCCGACGATTCCTGCGTCGTACAAGATTTGGACAGGCAGCATGATGATGTGCCCGGAGACGCCGGGTGATCCCGGCTGTTCGTGGCGAAGGCCGAAGGTGTTGGTGCCGTTGCCCAGCCAAAGGTGAATTCCCCGGAGGTCCTCCGCGGCCTCTCTCGCGACGGCCATGCGAAATCCGACCGTTCCACCGGTGAAGTCGATATCGCCCAGCTTGTCCTGAGCGGGGCGCGCCGTGTCGCTTTGCACCTCGGGCGTGGTCTCGTGGCGGCTTTGCGGCGCCGACTGCTGCACACCGACATCCGGGAGCGCGGTCGCGGCACCGTAGGCAACCAGAACACCCACGACTACAACAGCCGGCCCGAAGGTGAATGCCCTCAGTGGAGTCGGGTTCCGGCGGCGGCGAACAAGTTCGTATCCGACGTAGACGGCCAGCCCCATCACCATGCAGAAGACCGCCGTGCGGGTTTGGGATGCAATCAGGCCCAGCGGGACGGCCACCGCCACCGCGATCATCCATCGCTGGTCGCTGCCCTTCCGGGCGACCAGCAACAGCGTCCAGAAGACGAGGATCGACGCGTAGATGTTCGCTTCCGTGGCAGACAACCGGGTGACGTAGACGTCGTAAAGTGAATCGAGGTTGGTTCCCCAGGAAAGGTCACCGGCTGTGCGGTTGGCGACGAGATACATCGCGAAACCCGCCAGAGCCCAGGGAACGACGAAGCGGATCCCGATGTTCTCGGCCCACACCGCGCGGGCGCCGAGCGACATCAAACCTGCCAGCAACAGCAGATCGATGGCAAGCCAGCCCAGGATCGCCACGCTCTTGCCCAGACTGGGCGAAAACAGCACTGTCGCCACCGCGTTCCAAGCGATGAACGCGAGGAACGTCAGCACAACAGGATGTCGCAGCGTCCGGAGGAGGTCGAGTCTGGAGCCCGGCTGAACGAGCAACCAGCCGACGAACACCACGGGCGCCACCTGTTCCCAGCGGACGGTGAAACTCGCGAGATCGAACGAGTAGCGACCGAGAAACGATCCGGCGACGACCGCGAACACCAGCAGAAGTGTCACCCGGTCGTTGCGGCTGTGCGGTGTTCTGACCCGGTCCTGCGCCAGCACCTTCTGGTCCGGCCCACTCGTCACAGTGAAGCCTTGTTCTCGGTCTCTGGGGTGATCCGAGCGGACGAGACCGCGAGAAGGTCCTGAGCGAACACACGAAACTTCACCGATTCGGCATCCCAGTCGTTCGCCTGATCGGAGTCCGGCCGTGCTCGCAATCTGTAGGCGGCGGAACGCGCGAAGAGACCACCTGCGACTGCCCATTTCCAGCCGAGGTTCTGCAACCGCGTCCGGGACAGGCGCCACTTGTACAGGTCGTACATGTTGATCACCCAGGCCGAATTGGGCACCCGTGACGCCATCGGCGCCGTCGAACTCTCGCCGATCAGGTGAATCCCCGTCACGGAGGGCGCCGTGACAACCCGCTCGCCCGATTCTTTGACCCGCAGACAGAACTCGATGTCTTCCGCGTACATGAACCACCGGCGGCTCAATCCGCCCGTTCGCGTCCAGGTGTCACGTCGGACCAGCATGCACGCGCCGGACACCCAGTCCACGTCCCTCGTCTCTTCCGACGAGTGCCGTTTGAGGAGATACAACCCTTCGACGAGGGACGAGTGTCCGGCCAGGCGTGAAAGGCCGGAATAGTGGCAGAGGACGCGCCACAGGTTCGGCTGCCTGCCGCACTCGCGGATCGCAAGGCGTTCCCCCGGCTTGTCGAGCAATGGGGCGACGACGCCGATACTGCTGTCCGAATCCAGGATTCGACTCAACGCGACGATGCTCTCCGCGTCGACCACGGCGTCGGGGTTCAGCAACAGCACGTGTTCGCCGCGCGCCTCCGACACTCCCCGGTTGACACCGCCGGCGAAACCGAGGTTCTCGTCGCTCCGGATCACCCGTGCGCTCGGTGACACCTCGGACACTCGGGCGATCGTATCGTCGATCGAATTGTTGTCGACGACAATGATGTCCAGATCGGCGTCTGATGCCAGGACCGACATGCACTGCTCGATGACCGCCGCGCTGTTGTACGTCACGATCACGACCGAGATCTTGCACTCGTCCCCGCGCGCCTCTTCTGGTGCGCTCATGTCCAAATCTCCTTGCCGATCTCGTCACGGAAGCGACGCACACCGAATTGCGCATCGAACCTCCGCCGCGCCTGGTTCGCGCGTTCGGTTGCGTCCTCGATGGAGAACTCCTCGAGAGCGTGCCGCCACGCCGCCACGTCACCCGTGGGTACGAGGCGTCCCACGTCGTCGCCGATGATCTCCGGCAGTCCGCCACTGTCGCTAGCCATCACAGCGCGTCCGGCCGCCATGGCCTCGATGGCGATGGTCGGCAACGGGTCCGGTTTGATGCTCGGCACCAGCACCAGATGGGCCGCATCGAGGTACTTGCGGACGTTACCGGTCTGCCCGACGATCGACACGCTGTCGGGCCGTCCGAGTCTTTCCACGCGATCGACCACGTCGACGGACTCGCCGTTCAGGGGCGGTGCCCCCAGGACGATGAGCTCGATGTCCGTGCGGTCGAGACCGTCCCACGCGTCGAGGAGTACATCGTGGCCCTTCCACGTGTTCCACCTGCTGGCCACCACGCACACCAGTCGCTCGTCGGCGACGAGCGGTGTCGGTTCCGGAAGCTCGAATCCGTTGTAGACCACCACCGATCGGCGCTCGAGCCTCTCGGTCAGCGGACGTCGGACGGCGTTGCTCACGCACACGATCCGTTGTGCAAACCACAGGAACGGGTTCACGAACAGCGCTGTCTTGCGATCCAGGAACTCGTGGAGATGGAGCACCGTCGCTGCCCCGGTCAGTCGCGCCAACGGCAGCATCAAGACCAGTGCCGACGTGTTGACGTACATCTTCGAGGGCCGCGCACGCACCAGGGCGCCCGCCGTCCGGAGGAATCGTCCGGCCAGACCGGGGAGCGCGCCGACCCGAAGATACGAGCGTCGGATGACAGGAAGTGGGATCCTGCGCACAGTATGTCCCAACTCGACCAGCGCAGTGGACAGCTCGTTGCCGGGATAGTCGACGTCGGTCGGGAGCCACACCTCCACGTCCCAATCGCTCGGGATTTCGGTCAGCGTCTCCAGGAACACCTTGTCGGCCCCGTACATCTCGTCGGACGGATGCACGGCGACAAGCTTCTTCCGGCGTCTCACGGTGCAGTCCGGACTCCTGCCTTCAGTACGCACCGTCACCCCCCACCACTGCCTTCAGGGTCTTGGCGATGATCAGCATGTCGCCGACCATCGACCAGTTCTCGACGTAGGACAGGTCGAGGCGCACCGAGTCCTCCCACGAGAGGTCCGAGCGCCCGCTGACCTGCCACAGGCCGGTGACACCCGGCCGCACCAGGAGCCGACGATGCACCTCGTTCTCGTACGACTCGACCTCGACGCGCAGCGGAGGCCTCGGACCCACCACACTCATCTCTCTTCGCAGCACGTTGATGAACTGTGGCAATTCGTCGATGCTGAACTTGCGCATGACGCGGCCCACCCGGGTGACACGCGGGTCGTCTCGCAGTTTGAACAGCACGCCAGCGCCCTCGTTGGGGCCGCTCAAGGTGGCACTGTGCCGGTCTGCCTCGTCCACCATCGACCGAAACTTCAGCATCGGGAACGGTGTGCCGTCCAATCCCATTCGCTCCGACTTGTAGAACACGGGACCCCGGCTCGTCAGCTTGACGGCGGCGGCCGCGAACAGCATCAGGGGACTGACCAGCATGAGCGCGACGATCGCAAAGATCAGATCGAACGACGTCTTCCCGAATCGCTTGGCGCCGTGATAGCGCGGCTTCTCCACGTGGATCAGGGGCAGCCCCGCGACGGGCCGCATCTCGAGGCGTGGCCCGGAAACATCCATCATTCCGGGAGCGACCACCATGTCGACGTTCAACTGCTCGAGATCCCACACCATTTCGCGAAGCCCGTGATGGCCGAGATGCTCGGTCGCCGTGACCGCGACGGTGTCGGCGCCGGATCGCTCGATCGCGTCGACGACGTCGTGCTCGTCGCCGAGAATGGGTATCCGCCGTCCGTCCACGGTGATCGTGTCCTCGGTCGCGCGGTGGTGCGCTGGGATGCAGACCCCGACCACGTTGTACCCGTCCGCTGTGCCACGGTCGAACGTCCGAGCGAGGTTGCGCACGGAGTGTTCGGCTCCGACGACCAGGACGGACGTCTGGCACAAACCGCGGGCACGCTTGCGGGCGAGGACGCGGCGCCACATCCACCGGGTCAGCAGGAGACCGAGCAGGCCCGTGGGGAATGCGATCGCCAGGTACAACCGTGCCAACTCCACGTGCAGAAGGAGTGCCGCGATCGCGATGAGCCCGAACAGTCGTAGTGTCGCGGTGGCGATGCGCCGATACTCCTCTGGGCCGCTCCCGACCACTCGCGGGGATCGCACGTGGAAGACGGCGAGCATGCCGAGCCACGAGGTCACGAGGGCGATGGAGATCAGCCCGTAACTCACATTGCTCAGCGTGCGCGAGTCGACGAGGGTCCCGTAGCCGCCGAAGCGCACCCATTGGGCCAGAGCGACCGCTGCCACGACGACGAGCGTGTCGGTGAGGAGGATTCGCCTCAGGTACACGGCGAGCCAGCGTCGCCGTGCGACACCGCGCTGCGCAGGAACTGCCGCAACGCCGTGTACAACCGACGCCCGCTCCACAGTCGAGTTGAACGTCGCCATGCATCCCCTCCACTGTCGAACCGATCGCCGGCAGAGTGATGGTCGAGTCGGCCGTATCGCGACAGCGGATTTCAGGACGTACAACAGTGCCGCCGCCACCCATGGCGCAACGCCTTGCGTGCCGTGCGGCCTTTACACGAAGGCGACTAATGTCCTACGAGTAACGATCCAACTTGCCCCGAGCACCGCCATGTGGCTGGACGACATCGAACATTCACAACGAGTGTCGAACCTAGCAGCGCAATTCGGTTCTGTCGCATCTTCACAGCCGGCATCAGACCGTGCGGTCTGCAATAAACCCCCACTGAGCAGCGGTTATCCACTCGCATAATTGGTTTGGACACAGGCGATTTCGACAAACTGACCACAAGTGCTGAGGCGGAACGATTTTCGACCGATCGAGTCTGCGCCGGGACTCCTGGACGCAGCCGTGGTGCGGACAAAGGCCCCCAATGCGTACTCGAAGTCGGCTGCCTTCAGACATATTCGATCCCGGCGCCGCGAATGGGTGCAACATTCCGAGCCGGTGACGTATTCACGTGACAGTTCCGAGGATCAGGCGCCGTTATCGAGCCACCGGCGTCCGGGCGATCCGCGACCGCACGCGGGCGGTGACCTGCCAGATCCGGGTGGTGTCGTGGACGCTGATGCACGGCACTCCGAGTGCGCGGGCGCGCTGGACGGTATCCGATTCCTTCGCGGAGCAGCGTCCGTCCAGGATGTCCTCGGTGACGATGACGCAGAGCACGTCCCCCTCGAATTCACGGATCGGTTCCAGACCGTGGAGTGCAACCCATTGCCGGACCATCGCCCACTGTGACACGTCGTTGTAGCGGGTGGGATTGCCGATGAACAGCACGCGGCGAGACCGACGGGCTCGGGCGACATCGATGCTGGAGATGGGTGACATGACGAAGATTCCTGTCCATGTGAACGGCTGATCCCGGTACGGGACAACTCTCCCGCGCCCAGCCATCTCCGTCTGTCCTCCGATCAGGTCGCGCATCGGATGAATCCCGATTCCCCTGATCGGAGGACACCCCCGCAGGTGAGTGGGAAGGTGTGCTCGGACGCGCAGCGACACTCACCTGGGAGGTTGGATGATCACCGTTTTGTGCTGCCGCGGCATCGGTGAGGATCTCGACGTCAACATGCTCACCAACACCACGTCACTCCTGGATCCCACACGGTTCGTCGTCAAGCAGGTCCCGTGGGAGGCAAGTTACGGACCGGTGCCCGATCCGGGTGGATCAGCGTTCGACAAGGCGCTGTCCGAAGGACGGACACTCCTGTTGCGGATGATCGCCGACGACCCGAATCCCGTTGTTCTGCTCGGCTACTCGGGAGGCGCTGCGCTCGCCGGCAACGTAGCGGCCGAGGTGGGACGTGGGCAGCACCCCACCCTGGACGTGCGTGGGGTCGGACTGATCGCCGATCCGCTGCGACCTGCATCTCCGGACCTGCCGGGCTGGGGCATTGCGGGGCAACGCCCGATCACGGGGATGCCCGTGTGGCAGATCGCCGACCCTCTGGACGCCATCTGCTGCTGTCCGGGCAACTCGCCGCTGCGGACGTTCGCGGACCAGTCGGCGGCCTTCTCGCTCGCCGATCCGAGGGCGTGGGTGGCGGACCTCCTCGACCGGCTCCGCACCAGAAGGTGGCAGGCGGTGATCCTGAACTGGTGGCGACCGTGGACGGTGTGGCAGCAATACTCCGAGGCCATCGACGACGTCAACGGGTACCTGAACCGGGGCGACCACACCAGTTACTGGGTGCGCATCGCGCCGGGCACCGACCGCACCTACTGTGAGCTGCTCGCCGATCGCGTCGGCAGCATTTCGGACTGATCCCCCGCTCGAAGCCCGCCAGTCATCGCACTCCCCGCCGTCGTTCTCCGATCGGCAGGTGATCGATGAGATCCGCGGCATGAACGGCACCGTCGTGGGCGCGGATCCGCGCTCCCAGAGTCGCTGCGGTCGTCCTGTGTGGTCCGGCCACGAGCAGCTCGCCGACCGCCGACCGGATGCGCTCGGGCGCCGCCGTCTTGCGGAGGCAACGGGCGACGCCGCGCTGCTCCAGACTGCGGCCGATCATCTTCTGATCGAGCGCCGGGTGGATCGGCAGAACGACCAGGGGAAGGTCGTGCGCGAGGGCGCGCATGGTGGTGTCGTGGCCGCCGTGTCCGATGACAAGGGTGGCGGTCGGCAGGATCTGTTCGTGTGGAACGTAGCCGTGTACTTCGATGTTCGGTCCCGCCGTGAAGATTGCCGGGTCGACGGACGGTCCGGTCGTGACCACGGTATGGGCGGGCAGTCCACCGACAGCCTCGAGGATGTTCCGCAGGGCCCGCTGCTGCCCGTCGAAGTTGAGGCTGCTGAGGCTGACCAGGATCAGCGGATCGCGTTCGGACACGGGCGTCAACGTGGACGGCATCGGATGTCGCACCACCCCGGTGTAGTGGACGGAGTCCGGCAGGCTTCGGCGGGAGGCCGGATCGAGGTCCTTGTCGGTCGTCACCAGCGCCAGGTCCGACGACGTCCACAGCCTCAATGGCCGCTGACCTTTCAGACGGGCCATCACGGGCGTCACACCACGTGTCACGCCTCGATACATGAATTCGTAGTAGGTGTGGACCAGCGTCACACGCGTCAGGTGCGCGTCGGCGGCGGCCTGCAGGGCCCCATACAGCAGGCAATCGACCACGACCACGTCCGTCGGCTCGCGCGCGACGGTGTCGAGCAGATCGATTCCGGGCCCGGCGTCGGTGAAGACAGCAAGCGATTGGTACAAGCCCGTGATACCGGGATGATTGGTGGTCGACTGCCAGGGTCGTGCGTGGGTGTAGGGCGTGAACGGGAAACCGTGACTTTCGATCCGCCGGCGTTGCTGGGCGTGTCCGAGAAATCGGACCTGGTGACCGCGGTTGCGCGCCTCCGTCGCGATGCCGAGAGCGGGTGGCACGTTGCCGCCGCCGTCCCAGGTCACGAACAGGATGCGTGCCATGCGGTGCCTCCAGGCCAGTGGGAACGTGAGCGGGAAAGCGTGCTCGGACACGCATCGGCACTCACGTGCCCGCGGCCTTCCGCGCTGCCCGCTTGGCCCAGGCGTTGCGCACCAGCGACAGCGGGGTCGGCGGCACCCAGCCCAGTTGGACTGCCTGACCGAGGTCGTCCCGCGTTGCCCAGTGCTCGACGACGCGGCCGTCCGCGACGCGCAACCAGTGCGACTGGTTGACCGCGAGCACTCGCCCCGTCGGCGCGAACACCTGGTCGATCGATCCGCGCTCGTCGTACACGACGAAGGGGCCGGAGTGCCTGCCCTTCATGATCGTGTAGACGACGGCGAGGTCGCCCTCGACCACGACGTCCTCGATGTCGAACCGCAGCTCGGAGAAGGCGGAGCGCAGCCATACGGCGGTGGCGTAGAACGCGTCGGGTCCGCGTCCTCGCGTCCGCGGGGGTTCGGTCGCACTCTCCCGGTTGAATGCGTCCGGGTGGACGACGGCGTCGAAATCGGCGCGGCTTCCGTTCGCCATGAGCTCGATCGACCGAACAGCGAGGGATTTCACTTGGTCCGACGGGACCGGTTCCTCCACGTTCACGGTGCACTCCGCAACAGTCGGTTGGAACTCTCAGTATTCGACCGTTGCCGACTCGAAGTCAACGACCCCGTGCCGGTCGATCGGGTGCGGGATTTGCGCGCGCCTCAGCACAACGGCGGTCGACGGCGGTACCGTCGGGGAGGTGATGGGACTGCCTGATGCGATCTCGGCCTGCTTGTTCGATCTCGACGGTGTGCTCACGGCAACGGCGGTACTGCACCGGAAGGCGTGGAAACGCACATTCGACGAGTTCCTGAAGCACCGGGAGGGCGCGAACTTCCAGCCCTTCACCGACCAGGACTACTACGACTACGTCGACGGACGCCCCCGCGCCGACGGGGTCCGGACCTTCCTCACCTCCCGCAACATCACGTTGCCGGAGGGAACGCCGGACGATCCCCCCGGCGCCGAGACCGTGAACGGCGTCGGGAACACCAAGAACCGGCTGCTGCTGAAGGTCATCGACGAGGAGGGGCCCAGCCCCTACCCCGGCTCGGTCCGCTACATCAGCGCGGCCTACGACGCCGGCCTGAAGATCGCCGTGGTCACGTCGTCCGCGAACGGGAAGGCCGTACTCGACGCCGCCGACCTCAGCCGCTACGTCCACGTCCGCATCGACGGCGTGGTGATCCGAGAACAGGGTCTCCGCGGAAAACCGGCGCCGGACTCGTATCTCGCGGCCGCCCGCGCACTCAACGTGCACCCCGACCAGGCCGCCGTGTTCGAAGACGCCCTGTCCGGAGTGGAATCGGGGCGCGCAGGCGAATTCGGTTACGTCGTCGGGGTGAATCGCAACGATCAGGCCGACGCGCTTCGCGAGCACGGCGCCGACGTGGTGGTGAACGACCTGGCCGAACTTCTGGAGAGGTGAGCATGGACGACAAGGGCTACGAGATCTCGCCGTGGCAGCTCAAATGGCGCGGACTGGATCTGGAGGCACTGCACGCCACCGAATCCACCTTCGCACTGTCCAACGGGCACATCGGGATTCGTGGCACGTTCGAGGAGGGTGAACCGCGCGGTCTCCCCGGCACCTACCTCAACGGGTTCTACGAGCAACGGCCCCTGCCGTATGCGGAGGCCGGCTACGGCTACCCCGAGGACGGGCAGACCGTCGTCAACGTGACCGACGGCAGCATCATCCGCCTGCTCGTGGAAGACGAGCCCATGGACATGCGGTACGGCAGCGCACCCGCGCACGAGCGGGTCCTCGACTTCCGTTCGGGCACCCTGCGCCGCACCACCGAATGGACGTCACCGACCGGACGCCGGGTCCGGATCCATTCGGAACGGCTCGTCTCCTTCACCTCGCGCGCGGTCGCCGCCATCCACTACGAGGTCGAGCCACTCGACGGCGACATCGAACTCGTCCTGCAGTCGGATCTGCTCGCCAACGAACAGATCCCCACCCGCACGGACGATCCGAGAGTGGCGGCCGCCCTGGACCGTCCGCTGGTGCCCGATTTCGCCGCCGCCCACGACTTCCGCGCGGTGCTCGCCCACCACACGAGAGCCTCCGGACTGCGGATGGCCGCCGGAATGGACCACGAGATCGAGTACCCCGCCAACGGGCGGTGCAGCATCGAGACGGAAGAGGATCTGGCCCGGCTCACCGTAGCCGTCGACGTTCCGCAGGGTGAACGCCTGAAGGTGACTAAGTACCTGGCCTACGGGTGGTCGGCGAGGCGGTCGACGCCTGCGCTGCGCGGCCAGGTCGAGGGTGCGCTCGCCGGGGCGCTCGAAACCGGCTGGGAGACCCTGCTGAAACGGCAGCGGGAGTACCTCGACATCTTCTGGGCGACGGCGGACGTCGAGATCGACGGCGACGCGGAACTTCAGCAGGCGGTGCGGTTCGCACTGTTCCACGTGCTGCAGGCGGGTGCTCGCGGTGAGTCACGCGCGATCCCTGCGAAGGGCCTGACCGGTCCCGGCTACGACGGGCACGCGTTCTGGGACACCGAGACGTTCGTGCTCCCCCTGCTCACGTACACGGTGCCGGATTCGGCC
Source organism: Rhodococcus sp. USK10 (assembly GCF_019378875.1). NCBI lineage: Bacteria > Bacillati > Actinomycetota > Actinomycetes > Mycobacteriales > Nocardiaceae > Rhodococcus > Rhodococcus sp. USK10. The sequence goes on along the minus strand of NZ_CP076048.1, from coordinate 6,572,166 downwards.
CGCGACGCACTCCGTTGGCGGCATTCCACGCTGGACAAGGCGAAGAACCGTGCGGTGCAACTGGGGCAGGCCGGCGCCGTGTTCCCGTGGCGCTCGATCAACGGCGAAGAGTGCTCCGGCTATTGGCCCGCGGGCACTGCGGCGTTCCACGTGGGAGCCGACGTCGCTGCCGCGACGTCCCGGTATCTGGCCGCGACCGGGGACGAGGAATTCGAGGCCGAATGCGGCGTCGAACTGCTCGTGGAAACCGCCCGGCTGTGGACGTCGCTCGGCCACCACAATGCGCAGGGCGAGTTCCGGATCGACGGCGTCACCGGGCCGGACGAGTACACCGCCGTCGCCGACAACAACGTGTTCACCAACCTCATGGCGCAGAAGAATCTGCACGACGCGGCGGCCGCCTGCGAGAGACGCCCCGGGCTGGCGCGCGAACTCGGCGTCGACGACGAGGAATCGGCGCTGTGGCGCGATGCCGCCGAGCACATGCGCATCCCGTTCGATGACGCGCTCGGTGTGCACCAGCAATCCGATGCCTTCACCCATCACGCCGAATGGGACTTCGAAGGCACCCCGCCCGAGCACTATCCGCTGCTGCTCAACTACCCGTACTTCGACCTGTACCGCAAGCAGGTGGTGAAGCAGGCAGACCTGGTGCTGGCGATGTATCTTCGCGGCGACGCCTTCACCGACGAGCAGAAGATCGCCAATTTCGCATATTACGAGGCTCTGACGGTGCGGGACTCGTCGCTGTCGGCGTGTGTGCAGTCCGTGATGGCAGCCGAGGTCGGTCAACTCCAACTCGCCTACGACTACCTCGCCGAGGCCGCGCTGACCGATCTCCACGACCTCCACTCCAACGTGGAGAACGGTTTACACATCGCGTCACTCGCCGGGACGTGGATGGCGTGTGTCGCAGGATTCGGCGGGATGCGCGACCACGACGGCGACATCTCCTTCGCACCCCGGATACCACCCCAGCTGGTCAACCTGTCGTTCCGGATGACGGTGCGGGGCAGCCAGATCCACGTGGACATCCGGGCGAAGACCGCAACCTACCGGCTGCTGTCGGGCGAACCGGTCGAACTCGCCCACCACGGGAACCCTTTCACTCTCGACACCTTCCCGGTGACACGACCGATCCCGGATCCGCCGAATACCACCCCCGTACGGCAACCGTATGGCCGGGCGCCCGTCCGTCGGGGCTGATATCCGACCTGGCGTGGGAGAGCGGTTCGACAGACGAAACCGACCGGTTCGCTGTAGCGTCAGGCACGAACGTCCCATTTGTGCCTATTCATCGACACGCCGCACCGAAAGATTCGCCGATGCCCGTTGCCGTACCTGTCCGCTCACACACTTCCCGACTGCTCGCCGTGTTCGCCGCGTGTGGGCTGACGTTGTTGTCGCTGCCGGTGGCGCATGCGCAGGATCCGGTGTCCACGGAGATCGAACCGCAGCCCAGTGGGGCTGTGTCGCTGGATTCGCGGACGCTCGGGTTCGGTGAGGCGGTGCCGTTCCGCGGCAATCACGACGAGGTGACCATCACGGTGCCGGTCCCGCAGGGACTGACACCGACGTCGCTCGACGGGGTGGTCGATCTTCCCGGCAATGTGGGGCGGGCGTGGATCGATGTCGAGTCCGCGGGTCGTTCGCTCGGCCGGGTGGATCTGCCGGGGGCACCTGCCCAGAGTGCGCCGGTGTCGATTTTCCTCGCGGGCGCGGAGTTGACCGATCAGGCGGTCGCGGTGACCCTCCGGACGACGCTGGTGCCGCTGGACGGCGTCTGCCCGCAGGACTGGACGGGACGCAGCCTGACCTTCCGCGACGTCCGCGCCGCGTACAGCGGGACGCCCGCGAACCCGACGGTGGTCGCGGACTTCCTGCCGCCGGTCCTGCAGCAGTTGCACCTCTACATTCCCGGCGATCCCAGTTCGGCGGAGAGTGCGGCCGCAGTCGACCTCGGCGCGGCCGTCGTCGCCTATTACGGCGCGCAACCAGTGCGGGTCGACGTGCGGCGCCTTCCCGACGGACAGTTGACGCCGACGGCCGCCGATAGCCCGTTCGAGCGTTCCGTGGTGATCCGCGAGAGCGGCACCGCCGGGACCGAGTTGATCCCGGCCCCCACAGGTCCCCCGGCTCTGCGGCTGACCGGCGACGAACGCACGCTGCCGAACCAGAGCCGGCTGATCACCAGCCAGGTGGCGAGCATCGCGGTGGAGGCCCGCGCGACGGCCGGCTCGATGGACAACCCGCCGATCCTCGCCCCCACGTCGACCACGCTGCGTGGTCTCGGCCAGACCAACCTCAGCTCCACCGCGCACGGCCGCGTCGAGGTCGCCCTCGGACTCGACCAGACCCGGCTCGGCCGGGCCTCGGACACCGTGCGCGTCAACCTGCAGGGCACGTACACGCCGCTGCCGAGCAATCAGAACGGCCTGATCTCCGTCTCCGCCGGCGACCGGCAGGTGGCCAGCTGGGCCGCCGAACCCAGTGGTGCGATCGACCGGTGGATCGACGTGCCGAACGACGCGCTGCGCCGGGTCACCACGCTCACCGTCGCCCTGCAGACCACGGGCGCCACCAACCAGTGCGGACTCGAACAACCCGTCACCCTGTCGATCGACCCCGACAGCGAGGTCACCAGCGAACCGTCGAGTACCCCGCATCCGGGTGGCTTCGAGTCGCTGCCGCAGTCGTTGCTGCCGAGCGTCGACGTCGCGGGCACCGTCGGCGGATTCGACGACACCGCACGCGCCGTGGCCGTGGTGACGGGACTGCAGTCGCTGACCACTGTCGAACTCGACCCGCATTGGGTCTCGATCGACGAGGCCGTCGGTTCGGAGTCGCCCGCCATCCTCATCGCGGCCGACGGGAATCTGCCGGACGGCGTCCCGTTGCCCCTGTCGAGCACCGAGGACTCCACGTTCGAACTGACCGATCCGGGGACCGACGGCTCCACCACCGTCACGTTCGGCGCACCGATCGACTTCGCGTCACTGCAGACCGCGTTCGACGGCACCCGGCAGGTGGTGGTCGCCGGATCCACCGGTGTGCCCGGCGAACTCGACCGAACACTCGAATGGCTGCGCGCCACACCGGATCGCTGGGCGAGCCTGAACGGCGACATCCTCTTCACCGCCGCGAACCGCGACCCCGTCGAACTGTCGATACCCGACACCGCGGGGAGTGCGGGCTCGTCCGGCGTCTCCACGACGGTCGGGTGGGTGCTCGGCATCGCCGGCATCCTGCTGCTGGTGGGCATCATGATCGCGGCGGCGGTCGTGATGCGTCATCGCCGGACCCGTCCGCTGCCTCGCTGAGCGGCTCCCATGATCATCGGCAACGTCGCCATCGACGCCGCGATCCGGCTCACCGCCCGGTGGATCCTCATCGTGGCGGCCACGGTCTTCGCGTTCTGGAAGACGTGGCAGGACGTGTGGCGCAGTACCACCGAGGGCACCGCCATCGGCTACGTCTTCGTCGTCCCGGCACTGTGCGTCTGCGCGGCGATCGGCATCTCGCTGCGACGGGAGGGCGAACTGCCCATCCACGACCGCCAGACCGACAAGATCGTGGGCGGCATCGGCCTGCTCGTCACCCTGGCGGTCCAGGTGCTGCTTCTGCCGCGGTTCGCCGAGGACTACCAGTTGATGCACATCGACGTCGTCGCGGCGTGGGTGTTCGTGTTCAGTTCCGCCGTCCTCGTCTTCGGGCTCCGCCCGGTGTGCCGGTTCTGGCCGGTGTGGGTGCTCGCGCTGGGGCTCGGTCCGCTGACGTACCGTTCGCTGGCGATCCTGCTCGGCGGCCAGCGTTTCCACTACGGCCTGATCATGGTCGTCCTGGCCTCCGGCGCCACCGCCATCGCCGTGAGTCGGAGCAACCGCCGCGCCGCCGTCGGTTTCGCCTGCTCGGTGGCACTGGGCAGCGTCGCGTTGTACGTGACGATCAGGATGTTCCCGACGGCGCCCACGTTCGCCACCCAGCTCGGTCCCGCCCTGGCCACCTCGATCATCGTCGGAGCCTGCTTCTACGTGCACAAGCGTCGCGGCGGCAGCCTGGCGCCGTTCGAGCGGCCTGTCCGCCGCCCCACCACCATCAACAGCGGATTCACCTTCGTCGCGGTGTTCGCGGTGGCCGCGGCGCTGTTCGTGACGCCGCTGCCCGATCAGAACCTGACCCCCGTCTCGCCCGGACCCTCCCCCGCCGCTCACGCGGGGATCGTCGTGCCGGGCGGCTGGCAGGAACTGGACTTCACCGAGTACAGCTGGCCGCGCAAGTACTTCGGTTCCACGTCGCGGCTCACCCGGCAGACCATCCGCACCACTGAACCCAACCCTGCGTGGGACGTGCAGAACCGCCCCCGCACGGTGCAGGTGGACACGCTGTCGGTGCGCAGGCCCACGACCCTCGAGGTCTACCCCAGCCACACTCAATACCGACTGCAGAACGCCCGCGTCAGCTCGAAGATCTTCGTCGACGTCGGCCGCGGGGTCACCGCGGAGATGTACACCGTCGTCGACGACGATCTCCTGCTCACCTGGAGCAACCTCAACTTCGTGTGGGTGCGGGGACCGGGTCTCACGCAGCGGGTCAGCCTCATCACCGTCGACAATCACGACCCCGACGCGCTGTTCCCGGAACCGGCGCCGTCGATGGCGTCGAACGGCGCCAACTCGCTGGCCGTCCTGCTGCGGGGCAAGACCGCGGTCTCCGACACGGAACCGGAATACAAAGACCGGGACATGCTCGAAACCCTGGCACGCGAGATCGTGGAGGCGCAGCAGTGGTGACCCGCGAAGACGACACGTACGACACCGAATTCAAGGCCGCCGCCCTCCACGACGCCGTCAACGGCCTGCGTGAGAAGCACCCGATGTCGTCCGCCTCGGTCGCGTTCTATCCGTGGCAGCGCAACCTGCTGCTCGCCCTTCTGGCCGTGGGGATCGTGTGTGCGTACTTCTTCCCGATCCCGACGCTGGTGGCGGTCACTCTCTTCTGCACCATCGCGTACGTCTGGACGCTGGCCGACCGGCTGATCCTGTTCTTCCGCGGCCTCGACGGCAGCACCATCGTGAACATCTCGGACGAGGACGCCCTCGCACTGACCGACGACAGCTTGCCGCCGTACACAATTCTGGTTCCCGCCTACAACGAACCGGAAGTGGTGGCCGATCTCATCGCTGCGATGCGGGCGCTGAGCTACCCCGAGGAGAAACTGCAGGTGCTGCTGCTCCTCGAGGAGGACGACGACGTCACCATCGACGCCGCGAACGCCGCCGGAGTCGGCGACGTCGTCACCATCCTCCTCGTGCCGCCCGCCGATCCGCGGACCAAGCCGAAGGCCTGCAACTACGGACTGCACTTCTCCACCGGCGAGATCGTCACCATCTACGACGCCGAGGATCACCCGGATCCGCTGCAACTGCGGCGGGTCGTCGCGGCCTTCGACCGGCTCCCCGACAACACCGCGTGCGTGCAGGCGAAGTTGGCGTTCCACAACGGGACCCAGAACCTGCTCACCGCATGGTTCACCGCCGACTACGCGTTGTGGTTCGGGTTCATCCTGCCCGGACTGATGCGCAGCGACTCACCCATCCCGCTCGGTGGCACGTCGAATCATCTGCGGCGCAGCGTGCTCGACGAGATCGGATCGTGGGATCCGTTCAACGTCACCGAGGACGCCGACCTGGGTGTGCGCATCGCCGAATCGGGGTACCGCACCGCCGTCCTCGACTCCACGACGCTGGAGGAAGCGAACAGCGACGCCATCAACTGGATCCGGCAGCGCTCCCGCTGGTACAAGGGGTACCTGCAGACGTGGCTGGTGCACATGCGCCGACCCGTCGGCCTGTGGCGGGGTCTCGGCGCCGTCGGGTTCTTCCGGTTCACGGCCCTCATGGCGGGGACCCCACTGATCGCGTGCCTCAACATGGTGTTCTGGCTGATCAGCCTGGCCTGGATCCTCGGTCAGCCACACGTGATCCAGGAGGAGTTCCCGGCGTACGTGTACTTCCCGGCGCTCGTCTCGCTGCTGTTCGGCAACGTCGCGGTCCTCTACATGAATCTGATCGCGTGCCGGGAGACCCGGAACTCGGCGCTGCTGATCGCAGGACTGACGACCCCGCTGTACTGGGTGATGATGAGCATCGCGGCGATCAAGGGCACGTACCAGCTGATCCGGAACCCGTCGTACTGGGAGAAGACGTTCCACGGCCTGAGCGGAGCGAGCACCCCAGCCACGACCGAAACAGATGCGGCGGAATCCAATTCGGGGGCGGCGCCGTGAGGCCGGCGCGCTGGCTGTTCTGGGGCTGCACCGCACTGTACGTGGTGATCGGCCTGTATCTGACTGTCGGGCACGGATTTCTGATGGGCGACGCGCTCAGCCGCATTTCCGCCGCACGTAGCGTCCTGTTCAGCCGGGACCCCCACCTCGCCGCGATCGGCTTCGTGTTCACGCCCCTGACGGCGGTGGTGCAGTTGCCGACGGTGCTGCTCAGCCACTGGTGGCCCGGCCTCACCGCCTGGGGTGTGACGGGGGTGGTGATGTCCGCGCCGTTCATGGCGGGCGCGGTGGTGCAGATCTTCAAGATCGGCACCGATCGCGGCTGCCCGCCGTGGCTGATCTGGGCGGTCACCGCCCTGTTCGCACTGAACCCGATGATCGTGTTCTACGGCGGCAACGGCATGAGCGAGGCGCCGTTCCTGCTGCTGATGTGCTGGGCCACCCGCCGGCTGATCCGGTGGTGCACCACCGACGACATTCACGACCTCGTCGCCGTCGCGGTCGCCCTCGGACTCGCGTACCTCACCCGGTACGACGCGCTGGCCGCCGGGCTGGCCGTGACCGTGTTCGTCTTCGCGACGACCCTGCTACGGCAGGGCTGGAAGAACAAGCGGGAACTGCTGTTTCCCGCTTCGCTCGACGCCGTGCTGGTGGCACTGCCCACCGGGGTGGCCTTCCTGGCGTGGGCGGCCACCAGCTGGCTCATCACGGGTGAGGCCCTGCAGCAGTTCTCGTCCACCTACGGAAACGCCAACATCCTCGCGCAGAGCGGCGGCGGATCCACCGACGCCGGGTACGCCCTGATCTTCTCCGTCGCGGAGACCGTCGTGCTCGGGCCCGTGCTGCCGCTGCTGGTCCCGATCGTCGCGGTGCTGGCCTGGCGTCGCCGCGACCTCGAGGTGGTGGCAGCCGTGGTCGTGCTGGCCTCGGTGATCGCGTTCGCCACGCTCAGCTACATGCGCGGACTGACGTTCCCGTTCCTGCGGTTCTACATCTGCGCGCTTCCGCTGATGGCGGTGCTCGCGTTCCAGCTCGTCCCGCCGGGCGGGGCGCTGGTGGAGCGCCGGCACGGCCCGCACGGGTTCACCCGCCGCCTCGTCGTCGGCTCCCGGTCCGTCCCGGCCGCCCTCGCCGTGGCCCTGGTCGTCTTCACTCCCGTCGCCACCGGCGCGCTGATGGTGTCCCCCACCCTGTCGGATCAGCAGTACGCCCTGGAATCGGTCGTGTTCCCCGCGCCGCACGACACCTCCGACAAGCGGCGCACCGAGCGCCGGATCATCGCCTCGTTCAGCACCGAACGGGAACTGGCCCGCCACATCGACGGGATGAGACTGCCCGAGGGATCGGTGCTCATGGACACCGTCTACGGGTTCGCCGTGTACACCGCGACCGACAACCCGCGCACGTTCGTCATCCCCTCCGACCAGGACTTCACGTCGATCGTCAACCGGCCCGCCGAGCACGGCATCCAGTACGTCCTCGCCGTCCCCAACACCGGTCGCGGAGAGTCGGACGCCGTCAACCGGCGGTACCCGACGCTGTACGAGACCGGCGCGGACATCGCGACACTGGAACTCGAGATACCGAACGACGGCCAGGACCAGCCCACCTGGCGGCTGTACCGGGTGCTGTGACCGTCAGCGGGTGCCGTTGCGTTCGCGGAGCACTCCCCGCACCGGGTCGTCCGGACCGATGTCGTACGTGCACTCGCCGTGACGCGGGTCGGGCACGAACGCCCACAGCAGCGCACCCGCGGTCCCGGCTGCACGCTGGCCGTCGATCTTCACGGCCACTTCCCGGGCCCGCTCGACGACGGAGATGCATCCCGCCCCCGAATACTGTCCGATCTCCGCGACGAGGATCGGTTTGCGGAGGTGTTCGGCCTGCTCGATGTGCAGGGCGAGACCGTTGTACTGGTCGCCGGGCAGGGGAACGCCGTCGGCGCCGTAGTCGTGGTACTGCAGGACGTCGAGTGCGGGCGATGCTCCCACGAACTCGTAATCCGTTCCCGCCGTGCCGCACTGACCGCCACCGATCATCCCGAGTGTGATCGGGTGGCGGTCGTCGAGGCTCCGGACGAGACCACCGGCCTGATCGACGAACGTCCGCAGCGTCTTGCCCGCGGTGTCCGTGCAGCTGTGGAACGGGGTCAGCGGTTCGGGTTCACCGATCAACTCCCACATCGCCAGCGACGGGGAGCCCTGCCACCGTTTCACCGCCGTCGCGACCCAGTCCTCGTAGCTGAGCAACGCACCGGGGGCGACACTGCGCCAACCGCCGTCGTACCATTCGCTCGACTTGAAGATCTCGTTGCCGCACGATCCGTCCTGCGCGGCGAGGACCGGGATCACCAGCTGACGGTGCGCCTCGGCCGCCCGGAAGACGTTGTCGATGCCGGTGAAGTCCAGCGCGCCGGTCGCCTTGTCGATCGCCAGCCACTGGAACGCATTGAACCGGGTGAGTGACCCCTCCGGCAGGCCGCCGAAGAAGCCGTCCAGGTCCACCTCCGCACCGCACCCGCGGTTGACGGACCAGTCGGTGGCCAGCTGATAGGCGTTCAGCCCGGCGGGCCACCACGGCCGGCCGTCGAGCGTCAGCCCGGACGCGGACGCCTGCACCCGCGGCACCGGCGGCTGCGACTTCGCCGGTTCGGCCGTTCCGCACCCGGCCAGCGCGAACAGCGCGGCCGCAAGCAGCAGCGCCGTCGTGCGACGTCCCGTCATGCGTGCCAGGGTGCCAGGTTCTCGTCTCCGCGGCACACCGAACTCCCGGTGTGCGAGAGTGGTCGGGTTCCGAATCCGGTGTGGGAAGGACACGTGTGCGATGAGCCCTGTGGTGACGATCGACGAGTTGGCGGCCCTGTTGCGCAGCGACGCTCCCCCGGTTCTGCTGGACGTGCGGTGGGCCCTCGGCGACACCGCGGGCAGGCAGCATTACCTCGACGCGCACCTTCCCGGGGCCGTGTTCGTGGACCTCGACACCGAACTCGCCGCCCCGGGACGCCCGGAACTCGGCCGGCATCCGCTGCCGGAGGTGGCGGACCTCCAGGACGCCGCGCGCCGGTGGGGAATCCGGGCGGGGAGCACCGTCGTGGTCTACGACGCGACGGGGAACCTCGCCGCCGCGCGGGCATGGTGGCTGCTGCGCTGGGCGGGTGTCGCCGACGTCAGCATGCTCGACGGCGGCCTCGGCGCGTGGACGTCGGCGGGCCGGCCCGTCCGATCCGGCGACGAGCAGGCACGAGTCCCCGGCGACGTCGTGCTCACCGCGGGCCACCTGGCGACGCTGACCGCGGACGAGGCCGCCGAATTCGCCGACCGCGGTCACCTTCTCGATGCCCGTGCCGCCGAACGGTATTCGGGGGTGACCGAACCGGTCGACCCCCGCGCCGGCCACATTCCCGGCGCCCACAGTGCCCCGACGTCCGAGAACCTCGGGCCCGACGGCCGGTTCGTACCGGTCGAGGCGCTGCGCGCACGATTCGCCGCGGTCGGCGCCGAGCCCGGACGTCCGGTCGGCGTCTACTGCGGATCGGGTGTGACGGCGGCCCATCAGGTTGCCGCGCTCGCGCTCGCCGGCATCGACGCCGCCCTGTACCCGGGGTCGTGGTCGCAGTGGTCGTCGGATCCCGGACGTCCGGTCGCCACCGGCCCCGACCCGCAGTAGCGGCGGGTCACCCCGCCCGTCCTGCCGCCTCCACGTCGTGCGCCGGGTAGGCGTGGATGAGGGCGGTGCTCAGCTTCGGCACCGCGTGGGTCAGCGTGTGTTCCGCGGTGTGCGCGACGCGATGTGCGTCGCTGAGGCTGGTCGAGGGGTCGACGTCGAGTTCGGCGTCCGCGTGCAGGCGGTGCCCGATCCAGCGCATCTTCACGCTCCGCACCCCGACCACTCCCGGTTCGGCGGCGAGGGCCTGTTCGGCGGCGTCGACCAGTCCGGGGTCGACACCGTCCATCAGTCGCCGGAACACGTCGCGGGCGGCGGTCCGCAATACGAGCAGGATCGCGGCCGTGATCACCAGACCCACCACGGGATCGGCGAGGGGAATCCCGGCCGCGACGCCGCCGGCGCCCAATACCACGGCGAGAGAGGTGAATCCGTCGGTCCGCGCGTGCAGTCCGTCGGCCACGAGGGCCGCGGAGCCGATCCGCCGGCCGATCCGGATGCGGTACAGCGCCACCCACTCGTTGCCGGCGAAACCGATGATTCCGGCGACCGCCACCCACCCGAGATGCTGGATGGGCACGGGATCGAGCAGGCGCCGGGTGGCCTCCACGCCCGCGACGACCGCGGACAACGCGATCATCACCACGACGAACAACCCGGCGAGGTCTTCGGCCCGGCCGTATCCATACGTGAACCGCCGCGTGGCGGCCCGCCGTCCGAGGGCGAACGCGATCCACAGCGGAACCGCCGTCAGCGCGTCCGAGAAATTGTGGATCGTGTCGGCGGCGAGCGCGACCGAACCCGACAGCACCACCACGATCACCTGGGCCAACGCGGTGACACCGAGCACCACCAGGCTGATCTTCACCGCCCGGATGCCGATCTCGCTGGCCTCGAGAGCGTCGTCGACGCTGTCCGCGGAGTCGTGACTGTGGGGGGCGAAGATCTCGCGGATCGCCCCGCGGACGCCGCCCGAATGCCCGTGTCCGTGTCCGTGGCCGTGGCCGTTCATGAGGCACCTTCCTCTGCGGCGAGATCCGCACCGTCGTGGAGGACCTGCAGGTCGCCCGACGCGCGATGGTGCCCGGGGATGCCGGGGCCTGCGTGCTCGGCGTTGAACACGGCGTCGGTGACCAGCTGCTGCACGTGCTCGTTGGCGACGCTGTAATAGATGGACGTGCCCTCCCGCCGGGTGTGCACGAGGCGGGCCATCCGGAGCTTCGCGAGGTGCTGCGAGACCGACGGCGCCGGCTTCCCGACCCGTTCGGCCAGCTCGTTCACCGACAGTTCGCCGCCGACCAGCTGCCAGAGCACCTGCACGCGGGTGGCATCGGCCAGCATCCGGAAGACCTCGACCACCAGCCCGACCTGGTCGTCGTCGAGTCTGCGCCGGCAAACACGCTTATCTGCATTCATACGCAGATAATAGGTCACTTCGGGTTGTGATGCACCAGACACCGAAAGGACTTACTTGCTTGCACTAACGATGTATATAGTTGCTTGCATCAAGTAAGTCGTCCTTCAGGGGTTGCCATGTCCGTCACGTCCGTGCCGTCCGTATCGCTGGGCACCACCGAAGCGCTCATCGACGAGGTCTTCCTCTTCGGCCGAGTACTGAAGGAGGCCCTGATGTCGGAGGCCGACGGCCACATGCCACGCGCACTGACGGGGGTCCTCCTCGTCCTCGCGGCTCGCGGGGAATGCCGGCAGAACGAACTCGCCACCGAGATGTGCGTCGGCCAGTCGTCACTCAGTCGCCAGATCACCGATCTGGTGGAGTTCGGCTACGTCACGCGCCATCCCGATCCCGCCGACGGGCGCGCATTTCGAATACGCGTCTCGGAAGACGGAATGGCGTACGTCAAACAATTCAGAACCCAGCGCGCCGCACGAATGCAGAAATTGCTGACGGGGTGGAACGAGACCGAGGCAGCAACTGCCCTCGACTCGATCAGGCACCTGAAGGAAACACTCGTCGACCCAGAACACCGGATCGTCACGAGCTCGAACCCGATTGGAACACAAAGCGTATGACCGAAACACAGACTCGGCCGCCGGTTGAAGAAACGACGGCCATGACGCACCGCCAAATCCTCGAAGCCCTCACCGGTCTGCTCGCAGCGCTGTTCACCGCACTGCTGAGCAGCACGATCGTCGCCACCGCACTCCCGACGATCATCGGCGACCTGAAGGGCACCCAGACCGCGTACGCCTGGGTCATCACCAGTGCACTGCTCGCCAATGCCGCCTCGACCCCCATCTGGGGCAAGCTCTCCGACCTGTTCAACAAGAAGGTCCTGGTCCAGAGCGCGATCGTCATCTTCGTCATCGGTTCGGTGGTCGCAGGATTCGCGCACAACGTGCCGATCCTGCTGACCGCGCGTGTCATCCAGGGCATCGGCATGGGTGGCCTGACGGCACTCGTCGTCGCCATCATCGGCACCATCGTCTCGCCCCGTGAACGCGGCCGCTACTCCGGCTACATGGGTGCCGTCATGGCCGTGTCCATGTCGGGTGGTCCGATCCTCGGCGGCGTCATCGTCGACAGCCCCCTCGGCTGGCGCTGGTGCTTCTTCGTGTGCGTACCGCTCGCCGTCATCGCACTGTTCCTGCTGCAGCGCACGCTGCACCTCGCGACCGAGAAGAAGGACGACGTTTCCATCGACTGGCTCGGCGCCCTCCTGCTGACCGCCGGTGTGTCCATCCTGCTGATCTGGGTCTCGTTCGCCGGCAAGGCGGGCTACTACGAGTGGTTCTCCCGTGAGACGGCACTGTACGTCGGATCCGGTGTGCTGCTGCTGGCCGCGACGATCCTCGTCGAAGCGCGGGCCAAGTCGCCGATCATCCCGCTCAAGATCGTCACGGAGAAGACCACCGGGCTCGCCATCATCGCGTCCATCGCCGTCGGTGTCGGAATGTTCGGCTCCACCACGTTCCTCGGCCAGTACTTCCAGACCTCACGTGGCTACACCCCCACCATGGCCGGAGTGCTCACCATCCCGATGGTCGCCGGCATGCTCATCGGCACGGTCGGATCCGGACAGCTCATCACCCGCTTCGGCAAGTGGAAGCCGTTCGTCGTCGGCGGCGCCGTCCTGATGATCGTCGGCTTCGGACTGCTCGGCACCATCGATCACGAAACCAACCTGACCCTGGTCGGCACGTACATCGCGATCATCGGTCTCGGCATGGGCATGCTCATGCAGAACCTGGTCCTCGCGGTGCAGAACACCGTCAGCGTCCAGAACATCGGTGCGGCATCCAGCTCGGTCGCCTTCTTCCGGACCTTCGGTGGCGCGATCGGCGTCTCGGTTCTCGGTTCGGTGCTGGCCACCCGCGTCGCCGACCTGTCGGCCGAAGGTTTCGCGAAGCTCGGCATCCCGACCGGATCGAGCAGCGGCGGCGGAAGCCTGGACCTGAAGTCCATGCCCGCTCCCGTGCAGGGCGTCATCCGCGCCGCATACGGAGACGCAACGGGCCGGATCTTCCTGATCGCCGCCGTCGTCGCCGTCATCACCCTGATCGCCGTCATCCTGATCCCCAACCGCCCGCTGCGTCGCACCATCGACCTGTCGAGCGAGCAGGAGCCCGTCCAGGAACCCGAGTACGCCCCCGTCCCGGACTACGCACTCGAATCCGACACGGCACCGATCCCGTCGTCCGACGTCCGCAGCGGCAGGCACGAGGCACCCGCCGATCAGCACCAGCCCTTCGCCGGGCTGAGCGCCGACGCCCGGGACCGCCTCCTGTCCATGCTTCTGCCCCAGCCGGAGCGGACGCTGGAGGCGATCGACGAAGCGGAGAAGATCCGCGACGAGGTCAACCGCCTGCGTAACGATCTCAACGCCAAGCTCGTCGAATTCGACGAGGTCTGGGATCGCCTGCGCGAGCTGGGACTGAGTGAAGACCAAGTGGCCGGCGTCCTCGGTGGCGGCCACGTGACGGACACCGGCAACGGTGCCCTCATCCGCTGAATGAGATGATCGTTCAGTTCCACGACGCCGTCGGCTCGCCCACGTATCCCCCTCTACGTGGGCGGGCCGGCGGCGTGTTCGCTCAGTTGACCCGGTTCACGCTGGTGGGCAGCGCGAGCAATGTGCTCTACGCTCTCGCGTTCTTCACCCTCGACGTGTACGGGTCGTTCGTCGCCAACCTGGTCGGCGTGGTGACCAGTTCGATGTTGGCCAACGAACTCCACCGGCGGCTCACCTTCCGGGCCGCCGACCGCGTCCGCTGGTTCGTCGCGCAGTGGGAGGGCGGGACCCTCGCCCTGATCGGGCTGGGCGTCAGCTCCCTCGCGCTCGCCCTCCTGCACACGCTCTTCCCCGGCGCCGACGGCCTCGCGCAGGTCGCGCTCGTCATCGCCGTCAGCGCCGTCGTCGGCGGGCTGAGATTCCTCGCCCTCCGCGGCTGGGTTTTTGCCTCCGGCCTGTGAGTACTTGTTAACCGCCCGTGGTTAATAAGTACTCACGGCTGGGGGTCAGGACCCGAAGATCGAGGTCGTGGGTCGGTGCCACGGACCGGTGATCGCCAGCGTCAGCCCCGGCGACTGGATGTTCGCGAACAGGATCCTGCCGTCGGCGCTGAATGCCGGACCGCAGAATTCGCTGTCGTTCAACTCGTTCCGGGCCATCGCGAACGGCTCTCCCTCCGCCGTGACGCCGACGAGGTGGCTGATACCTTCGCCGTCCTCCGCGAGAATCACGCCGCCGTACGGCGAGACCGTGATGTTGTCGGGCCCGTCGTAGTTGCCGGTGTCCACGGCGGGATCGGGGTTGACACCGAACAGGGTCTTCAGCGTGACCGTCTGCTTGGCCGGGTCGAAGAACCACACCTGGCCGTCGTGCTCGGCGACGCTGCCGTCGCTGGTCCGTGCGTAGCTCGCGACGAAGTAGGCGCCGCCGTCGCCCCACCACTGCCCCTCCAGCTTGCGACTCCGGGTTACGGCGTCGTTCCCGAACTGCTTGCGCACCGACGTGCTCGTGGCGTCACGGTCCGGCACCCCGACCCACTGCACGGAGTACACGGTGCCCGGCTCGGTGGCCTGCGACAGGTCGGGGACGTGGGTTCCGCCCTGGAAGCAGGCCATCGCCTGGAGTGCGCCCGCGGTGTCGCCGCCCGGAGATTCGGCGAGTTCGCGCAACGCGTTCGGTCCGCCGCGGAATCCTTGCGGCGGCGTCCACCGGTAGTACAGCCCGTTCGGCCCGGACGCATCCTCTGTGAGGTAGATGGTGCTCGACGCCGGATCCACCGCCACCGCCTCGTGCGCGTAGCGCCCCAGGAACTTCAGCGGCACAGGACTTTTGCCCCTGTTCGCGTCCTGGCTCGCCGGGTCCACCTCGAAGACGTAGCCGTGGTCGAGCAGGAACCCGCCCTCCCCCGCGCGCGCCTCCGTCTCCTCGCAGGTCAACCACGTCCCCCAGGGCGTGATGCCGCCGGCGCAGTTGTTCACGGTGCCCGCGACGCTGACGTACTGGCCCTGCCGTGCGCCGTCGGCACCGACCGCAGTCGTGGTGGTACCGCCGCGCGCCCCCGTGTCGTACGTCAGTCCGTCGAGAGCCGGCACGCCGAACGGTTCGTCGCTGCCGATCTCGTGGTTGGTGACGAGCGTGGAACCGCCGGGTCGCGCGAACACCCCGATCGCGTCGGGGTCGCTCGGCACCGGTACGCCACCGTCCAGCTGCGTCTCACCCGAGCGGGAGACGACGGTGTACGAAAAGCCCACCGGGAGAGAGAGAATGCGGTTCGGGTCCGGCACGAGCGGTCCGTAGCCGATCGCCTGTCCCGGTGCCGCGGACGCGAACGCCGGGCGGACGAGGGCGTCGACGCTTCCGGCGAGTGCCACACCGAGGCCGGTGAGCGCGGTGCGACCGAGGAATCCGCGGCGGTTGAGTGGTGCAGTGGACACTGTGTGAAACCTCCATGGTGACGAACCGGATCCTCAGGACGGTAGGTACCGCGGTGCCCGCCTTCGTGGACGCATCGTGACGGGCGGATGAACCAAGTGCGAACTTCGCCCGTGAGTACTTCTTAACCGCCCGCGGTTAACAAGTACTCACGGGCGGCGAAGCCGCACAACCGTTGACATGTGACTAAATGGTCACCTATTCTCGATGCATGGACGACGATCACGTCTTCAAGGCGCTGGCCGATCCGACCCGCCGCCTGATACTCGACCGATTGTTCGCCCAGGACGGTCAGACGCTCACCGAGCTCGAGTCGCAGGTCGAGATGACGCGATTCGGGGTCATGAAGCATCTGCGTGTGCTCGAAGACGCGGGACTCGTCGTCACGCGCCGCTCCGGCCGGGAGAAACTTCACTACCTCAATCCTGTGCCGATACAGCTGATCCACAACCGGTGGATCGACAAGTACACCGAGCGTCACACCTCGGCGCTCGCTCAGCTGAAATCCGAACTGGAGGAAGAGAAATGACTACCGCCGACGCAATCCAGATCTACGCCGTCTACATCAAGGCGACCCCGGAGGCCATCTGGGAGGCCATCACGAAGCCCGAGTGGTCGCAGCAGTACGGGTACGGCGGCCTCGTCGACTACGACCTCCGCGCGGGCGGGACGTTCCGCACGCGTGCGGACGACGCGATGAAGGAATACCCCGGCGTTCCGGACGTGATCGTCGACGGCGAGGTGATCGAATCCGATCCGCCGAAGAAACTGGTCCAGACGTGGCGGATGCTGATGGACGCCGACAACGTGGAGGGGTTCACCACGCTGACCTACGAGATCGTGCAGTCGAGCAGGCCCGGAGTCGCGAAACTGACTGTCACACACGACCTCACCAATGCGCCGGGCCTGGCGGAGATGGTCGCGGGCAGGCACGAACCCGAGGGCGCGGGCGGCGGCTGGAACGAGGTGCTGAGCGGAATGAAGACACTGCTCGAGACGGGTCAGCCGATGGTGAACTGGGGCTGAACACCGGGTCGGCG
The DNA here is from genome assembly GCF_019378875.1 of Rhodococcus sp. USK10. Taxonomy (NCBI): domain Bacteria; kingdom Bacillati; phylum Actinomycetota; class Actinomycetes; order Mycobacteriales; family Nocardiaceae; genus Rhodococcus; species Rhodococcus sp. USK10. The sequence continues at coordinate 6,555,271 of NZ_CP076048.1, read as the reverse complement.
GGCGCGAGGGCCCGACATCTGTCGGACGGCCGCAGTAAGCTCCAACCATGACGGCTGCGCAGTCGCTCGACGGGGAATTCCTCGCACTCGCCGACCCTTACCGGCGCGAGTTGCTCGCCCATTGTTATCGCATGATGGGCTCACTTCACGATGCCGAAGACCAGATGCAGGAGACGTTCATCCGGGCCTGGCGCGGCTACGAGGGCTACCAGCAGCAGGCGTCGCTGCGGACGTGGCTGTACAAGATCGCCACCAACACCTGCCTGACGGCGTTGCAGAACAGATCGAAGCGTCCGCTGCCGAGCGGTCTGGGCGCTCCCGACTCCGACCCGACCGCCGAACTCGTCGAACGGCACGAGGTGCCGTGGCTCGGGCCGCTCCCCAACCGTCTCATCGACGACGACGCGAGCGATCCCGCCACCGTCGTGACGTCGCGCGAGTCGGTGCGGTTGGCGTTCATCGCCGCCCTTCAGCATCTTCCTGCACGTCAGCGCGCTGTTCTCGTCCTCCGCGACGTGTTGCAGTGGAAGGCGTCGGAGGTCGCGACGGCCCTTGGCACCACCACGACGGCGGTCAACAGCCTGCTGCAGCGTGCCCGGACGCAACTCGAACTGGCCACACCGTCGGCGGACACGCTCGTCGAACCGGAGTCTCCCGAGGAACGCGAACTGCTCGACCGGTACGTGGCCGCGTTCGAGAACTACGACATCGACGGGATCGTCGAACTGTTCACCAAGGACGCCGTCTGGGAGATGCCGCCGTTCGAGGGGTGGTACCGCGGCGGGACCGCGATCGGCACCCTGGTCAGCGAGAAGTGCCCGGCCAAGGCTCGAGGCGACATGCGACTGGTGCCGACGGTGGCCAACGGACAGCCGGCGCTCGGCCTGTACATGCGCGGGGAGGACGGGGTCCATCGTCCGTTTCAGCTGCACGTCCTCGACGTGACGGCCGACGGGGTCTCCCACGTCGTCTGCTTCTTCGACATCGATCTGTTCGAGAAGTTCGGACTGCCGGAGACCCCGCCCGCCTGATCCCTACGCCGGCACGGCGGCCGGATCCATCCACATGACCTCCCAGACGTGGCCGTCCAGGTCACGGAACGCGCGACCGTACATGAAGCCTTCGTCCTGGAGCTTGCCCCACGCCGACCCACCTGAGGCAATGGCCTTGTCGACCAGGCTGTCGACCTCCTCGCGGCTGTCGGCCGAGATACACAGCAGCGCCTCGACGGCCTTCGAGGTGTCGCAGATGCCGCCTTCGATGAAGTCCTTGAACCGAGACTCTACGAGGAGCATCACGGACGTGGACTCGTTGATCACCATGGCGGTGCAGGAATCGTCGCTGAACGTGGCGTTGAACTCGAATCCGAGTCCGCCGAAGAACTGCTTGGTCGCGTCGAGGTTCTTGATCGGCAGGTTCACGAAGAGCATCCGGGACATGTGATTCTCCTTCTCGGGTTCCGCCCAGTGCGGAAGTCATCGATACAGACCACGGCGGTGCGCGAAACTCATCGGCGCCCGCGCGCCCGATTCTGTCAGCTCTCGGCGAGGTCGAGGAACGAACCGATCATGTTCCGTCCGGCCGCCGCGGGTCGGACTACCGAACGAGGCCGCGAGAAGTTGCGCGCCGAGGCAGATCCCGAGCATCGGGAGACCGGCGTCCACAATTTTTTTGATGAAGTTTCGCTCTCGCGGAAGTTGCGGGCGGGTAACGTCGTCGAGCGCGCCCATCGGACCGCCCATCACCACGAGGCCGCCGATGTCGTGGAGGGCCGGGAGTTCCGACGCTCGGTACGTGGGGTACTCGATAAATCGAATTCCCCGCTCTGCCAGCAGAGTTCCGACGAGGGCCGGCCCTTCGAACGGCACATGTTCAACAATTGCCCATGGCTTGGTCATGCCACAATTCTTACCAAGTAGGGACTTTCGGCCCTAGGCAGCTTTGCCACCGACGAATTCCGCACTGAGTGCACAAAATTGGGATGTTCACACGGAGTTCATGTTCGGTGTCGATCACCCGAATGACACCCGCCAAACTGGACGCTTGTCTAGTGGCATGGCTCACCCGAAACCTGTAGAAATACGACGTCACGCTTTCGTGACCCGTCCCATATCAATTAGTTATCCGGTGGTGGTCCCTGACAAACGGAACGTCACCATCTCCCGTTTACCTCAGACCACAGACGAGCCCTCCTGCGATCCGGGAAGTCGTCTACGGGATGGAAAGGGCAATAGATGCCGCTCCCCATGTCCCCCCTCGACTCGATGTTCCTTCTCGGCGAGTCCCGAGAGCACCCGATGCATGTCGGCGGCGTGGAGATCTTCCAGCTCCCCGACGGCGCCGACACGTACGACATGCGCGCGATGCTCGACCGCGCGCTCGCCGAGGGCGACGGAATCGTCACCCCCCGGCTCGCCAAGCGGGCCCGCCGATCCTTCTCCTCGCTCGGCCAGTGGAGCTGGGAGACCGTCGACGACATCGACCTCGGTCACCACATCCGGCACGACGCACTGCCCGCCCCCGGCGGCGAGGCCGAGCTGATGGCCCTGTGCTCACGGCTGCACGGATCGCTGCTCGACCGCAGCCGCCCGTTGTGGGAGATGCACCTGATCGAGGGATTGAGCGACGGACGGTTCGCGGTCTACACCAAGATCCACCACGCGGTCGCCGACGGCGTCACCGCCATGAAGATGCTGCGCAACGCGCTCAGCGAGAACTCGGACGACCGGGACGTGCCCGCCCCGTGGCAGCCGCGCGGCCCGCGCCCGCAGCGGACGCCGTCGAAGGGCTTCAGCCTGTCGGGCCTCGCCGGTTCCACCATCCGCACCGCCCGTGAGACGGTCGGTGAGGTCGCCGGCCTCGTGCCCGCGCTCGCCGGCACCGTGTCCCGCGCCTTCCGTGACCAGGGTGGCCCGCTCGCCCTGTCCGCGCCGAAGACCCCGTTCAACGTCCCGATCACCGGCGCCCGCCAGTTCGCGGCGCAGTCGTGGCCGCTCGAACGTCTCCGCCTCGTCGCCAAGCTGTCCGACAGCACCATCAACGACGTCGTGCTCGCGATGTCCTCGGGAGCGCTCCGCAGCTACCTCGAGGATCAGAACGCCCTGCCCGCCGAGCCGTTGATCGCGATGGTGCCGGTGTCGCTGAAGAGTCAGCGCGAGGCGGCGACCGGCAACAACATCGGGGTGCTCATGTGCAACCTCGGCACCCACCTGTGCGAACCGGCGGACCGGCTCGAGACCATCCGGACCTCCATGCGCGAGGGCAAGGAAGCCTACGGCTCGATGACCGCCACGCAGATCCTCGCGATGAGCGCGCTCGGGGCGGCACCGATCGGCGCGAGCATGCTGTTCGGGCACAACTCGCGGGTGCGCCCGCCGTTCAACCTGATCATCTCCAACGTTCCGGGCCCCAGCTCACCGCTGTACTGGAACGGTGCGCGGCTCGACGCCATCTACCCGCTGTCGGTGCCCGTCGACGGCCAGGGCCTGAACATCACGTGCACCAGCAACGACGACATCATCTCGTTCGGTGTCACCGGCTGCCGCAGCGCCGTGCCGGACCTGAAGTCGATCCCGGCCCGGCTCGGACACGAACTGCGCGCACTGGAGCGTGCCGTCGGGATCTGACGTCAGGGGGTCTTCCGGTCGCTGTGCCCGAGATCGCGGTCGGGCGCTACCCGGTCGCGGACCAGCTGCTTGAGTACGGTGATGTCGGGGAAGCCGCCCTGCTCTTTGCGGTCCCAGATCAGGTCGTCGTCGACGGTGATGCGGAAGATCCCTCCGGTGCCGGGGACGAGTGCGACCTCGCCGAGTTCCTGCCCGAACGTGCCGAGTAGTTCCTGCGCCATCCACGCTGCACGCAACAACCATTGGCACTGAGTGCAGTAGGTGATCGCGACCCGGCCGTCTGCGCTGCTCGTCGTCATCGTGCCAGGTTAACCGAACACGCTCCCCCGCTTGCTGTTCGAGTTGCACGCGCGACACCTGTTCGTCATGCGGGCGTCAGCATGGTGGGGCAGACTGTCGATCGCCATGCTGTGCCCCCTCGACGAAAGGAAGCCGCCATGCCCACCGCGCTCGAAGAATCGCGTCGCCACGCCCTCGACCTGACCAACGAGAAGATCCAGGCCGTCAAGGACTTCTTCACCAACATCTTCCGTCTCGACACCACGCACCGCACCGAGGCGTGAACGGCCGGGGAGGCCTTCGCCGCGAAGGCCTCCCCGCGTTCACCGGATCGTCCCGAAGAACTCCACGATCTCCGCGGCCCGGAAGTGGTCTTCCGACACGTGCGGGCCGCTCACCTCGACGAATTCGACGGAGTCCGAGCCGCGGCGGATCATCTCGACCCACGGCCCCGTGACGCCGGCGATGTTCGCGACCTCGTCCTCCCGCGACGCGTACACCCGAATGGGTACTCCCACATAATCTCCCGGCCGGTGCCGGACGGCGTCCCAGTTCTCGGTCTTCGGTTCGAGGTCGTGCCCGTCCGCGGACAGGTCGAACGCGTCCCGCACGGTGTCGCGTCCGTGCTCGCCTCGTTCCCACACCGCGCGCAGCGACAGGGACGGGGCGATGAACACCGCACCGTCCCACGGCACCTCACGCAGGCGCACGGCGTTGGCGGCGGCGTGACCGCCCATCGACTCGCCGATCAGGAACCGCCGCGTCACCGGCCACCGCCGGGACACCCACTCGTCCAGCGCGACCACCGCGTCCTGCGCCGACCGGTTTCCCCACCGGTCGCCGTACAGGTACGGGCTCGCGACCACGTAGCCGGCGTCGAGCAGACCGTCCCGCATCCCGGCGCGGTCGTCGATCGACCTCTCGTCCCCCGTCCGCCCGTGCAGGTAGTACGCGACCGCCGACGGCGTCGCCCCGCGCGGCACCGCGATCAGCGCACGATCGCCGGACCGCGGGACCGTCACCGCGTGCTCGTCGTACCCGGTGTGGTGTGCCGTGCGCCGCGTCACCGGTTCGACGGCGCCGGCACGAATTGTCACACCGCCACGCTAACAAGCGACGACGCGACGCGCGCGCTCCTATACTTCGTAGCGTTGAGCCCTAGTTGTGAGGGGGATCGATGACCGGATTCCTGCTACGACGTGCGCTCAACTACGTGGTGCTGTTGCTGCTGGCGTCGTTCCTGACGTTCAGCCTCACCTCGCTCACCTTCCGCCCACTCGACAGCCTGGAACAGCGCAACCCCCGGCCGCCGCAATCGGTGATCGACGCGAAGGCCGCCGAACTGCACCTGGACGACCCGATCCCAGTGCGGTACGTGAACTGGCTGGGCGGTGTGGTGCACGGCGACTTCGGCACCACCATCACGGGTCAGCCGGTGTCGGACGAGTTGGGCCGCCGGATCCTGGTGAGCATGCGATTGCTGATCCTCGGTTCCGTCATCGGGGCGGTGCTGGGGGTGCTGATCGGCGCTGCGGGTGCGATCCGGCAGTACAAGTTCAGCGACTACTTCAGCACCGTCGTGTCGCTGCTGATTCTCAGTGCGCCCGTGTTCCTCGTGGCGACCCTGCTGAAATACGGTGCTCTCCAGATCAACTCGGCCACCGGCAACCAGATCTTCCTGTACACGGGGGAATCCTCGGCCAGCACGATCACCGGGTTCTGGCCGCAGTTCGTCGACCGGGTGCAGCATCTCGCGCTGCCGACCATCGCGCTGGCGCTGGGCAGCATCGCCGGCTACAGCCGGTATCAACGCAACGCGATGCTCGACGTTCTGGGCAGCGACTTCATCCGGACCGCGCGGGCGAAGGGGCTGACCCGGCGGGCGGCGCTGCTCAAGCACGGACTGCGGACGGCGCTGATCCCAATGGCGACCCTGTTCGCGTACGGGTTCGGGGCGCTGGTCGTCGGGGCCACGTTCACCGAGAAGATCTTCGGCTGGCACGGCATCGGCGAGTGGATCGTGATCGGTATCGACAATCAGGACACCAACATCGTCGTCGCGATCACGTCGTTCACCGGGTTGATCGTGCTGTTGTCGGGGCTGCTCTCGGACGTGGTGTACGCGGCGCTGGACCCGAGGGTGCGTGTCGGGTGACCGAGATCCAGATCGCGTCCACCGACGCGGCGGTGTCGGCAGTCGGTCGCCGGACCCTGCTGTTCCGGCGGTTTCTCCGGAACAAACCCGCCATCGCCGGGGTGTGCGTCCTGCTGTTGCTGTTCGTCGCCAGTTTCGTCGGACCGTACCTGCTCCCCTACGACTATCAGCAACTCGACTACACGGCGCTGCTGCAACCGCCGAGCGCCGAACATCCGTTCGGCACCAACCAGATCGGGCAGGACGTGCTCGCGCAGACGCTGCGCGGGCTGCAGAAGTCGCTGATCATCGGCATCTGCGTCGCGCTGTTCTCCACCGCCATCGCCGCCCTCGTCGGTGCGCTGGCCGGGTATGTCGGCGGCTGGCCGGATCGGGTGATCATGTGGCTGGTCGATCTGCTGCTCGTCGTTCCCAGCTTCATCATCATCGCCGTGTTCACTCCCCGGCTGAAGTCGTCGAGTTCGATCGTCCTGCTGATCCTGCTGCTGGCGGTGTTCGGCTGGATGATCACCGCCCGGATGGTCCGCGGGATGACGCTGAGCCTGCGCGAGCGGGAATTCGTGCAGGCCGCCCGGTACATGGGGGCACCGACGCACAAGATCATCACCAGTCACATCGTCCCGAACATCGCGTCGATCCTGATCATCGACGCGACCCTGAACGTCGGCGCCGCGATCCTCGCCGAGACCGGGCTCAGCTTCCTCGGGTTCGGCGTGCAGAAACCGGACATCTCACTCGGGTCGCTGATCGCCGATGGCACCGAATCCGCCCTCACCTACCCGTGGCTGTTCATGTTCGCGGGCGGACTGCTGGTGATCACCGTGCTGTCGGCGAACCTGGTGGGCGACGGTCTCCGCGACGCGGTCGACCCCACCTCCAAGCGGGCCCGGTCCCGCAAGAAAAGGAAAAAGGCGAAGCGGTGACCGGGCAACCGCTGCTCGACATCGAGAACCTGCGGGTCAGCTTTCCCAGCGAGGAGGGCCGGATCGAGGCGGTCCGCGACATCAGCTATACCGTCTCCGACGGCGAGGTGCTCGCCATCGTCGGTGAGTCGGGTTCGGGCAAGTCAGTGGCGTCCCTCGCGGTGATGGGTCTGCTGCCCGAGCACGCGCGCGTCACCGGATCCATCCGGTTGCAGGGCCGCGAGTTGCTGGGCATGGGTGACAAGGAACTGTCGGCGCTGCGTGGGAAGTCGGTCAGCATGGTGTTCCAGGACCCGCTGTCCGCGTTGACGCCGGTGTACCGGGTCGGCGACCAGATCGCCGAGGCGCTGCTCGTCCACGGCCGGGCGAGCGGCAAGAAGGACGCCGAGCAGCGCGCCGTCGACCTGCTCGATCTGGTCGGGATCCCCGATCCGGCGCTGCGCGCCAAGGCCTTTCCGCACGAGTTCTCCGGCGGCATGCGCCAGCGCGTGGTGATCGCCATCGCGATCGCGAACGATCCCGCGCTGATCATCTGCGACGAACCGACCACCGCCCTCGACGTGACCGTGCAGGCGCAGATCCTGAACCTGCTGCGCAAGGCGCGTGATCTCACCGGCGCCGGTGTCGTGATGATCACCCACGACATGGGCATCGCGGCGACCCTCGCCGACCGCGTGGTGGTGATGTACGCGGGCCGGGTGGTGGAGTCGGCGCCGGTGCGGGAACTGTTCGCCGAACCCCGAATGCCCTACACCGCAGGACTACTCGTGTCCGTCCCGCGGATGGACGCGCCGATCCGGAGCCGCCTGGTCTCGATCGCCGGCGCCCCGCCCGCGCTGCATTCGCTGCCGCCCGGTTGCACGTTCGCGCCGCGCTGCCCGCTCGCCGTGGACGCCTGCCTGCTCGCCGAACCGGAACTCGTCGCGACCGGGCCGGCCCACCGGGCGGCGTGCATCCGCGTCGACGAGAGCGGCACCCGCGACCTCTTCACGGCGTATCGGCGGGATCAGCCGGCCCCCGCCCCCACCACGAGGACACAACCCGAGCACCGGGTGGTGCTGCAGGTGACCGATCTGGTGAAGACGTATCCGATCACCAGCGGTCTGGTGTTCCGCCGCAAGCACGGCGAGATCCGGGCGGTCGACGGCATCACGTTCGACATCCGTGCGGGTCGCACACTGGCGTTGGTGGGCGAATCCGGCTCCGGCAAATCGACGACGTTGACGCAGGTCCTCGACCTGTCCGCGCCGGAATCCGGGTCGATCGAGGTGCTGGGTGCCGACGTCGCGGCGCTGAGCGCCCATCGCAGGCGCGCCCTCCGGCGGAAGATGGCCGTCGTCTTCCAGGATCCGACGGCGTCCCTGGACCCCCGGCTGCCGGTGTTCGACGTGCTCGCCGAGCCGCTGCGACTGGACGGGCGCGGGCGCGAGGAGATCGGCCGCCGGGTACCGGAACTGCTCGACCTGGTGGGGTTGCGACGCGAGCACGCCGACCGGTATCCGGCCGACTTCTCGGGCGGCCAGAAGCAGCGGATCAGCATCGCCCGGGCACTCGCCCTCGATCCGGAACTGCTGTTCCTGGACGAACCGGTGTCTTCGCTCGACGTCTCCATCCAGGCCGGGGTGCTCAACCTGCTGCGCGACCTGCAGGAGCAGCGGGGCATGTCGTACCTGTTCGTCTCCCACGACCTGTCGGTGGTCCGCAACATCGCGCACGACGTCGCGGTGATGTACCGGGGCAGGATCGTCGAGTCGGGGGCCGCGCAGACGATTTTCGAGGATCCGCAGCACGAGTACACCCGGGCACTGCTCGCGGCAATCCCCGTTCCGGATCCGACCGATTTGGCACACTAGGGTCAGCGAACTTCGAGGAAGGGCACATCCATGAGGATTCGTTCGGCGCGCACCCGCCTCGCGGTATCGTTCCTGGCCGTCGGCCTCGTTCTCGCCGGCTGCGGGGGTTCGGACACCGGCGGCTCCGGGACGGGGTCGGGGTCGCTCGGCACCACCAACGACATCAATCCGCACGACCCCAGCGAATTGCGCGACGGCGGAAACCTGCGGCTGGCGTTGTCGGGTTTCCCCCCGAATTTCAACACGCTGTCCAACGACGGCAACGACTCCGAGATCGGCGGCATGCTGAAGCCGATGATGCCCCGCGCGTTCGGCACCGACGCCGCGGGGGCCCTGTCGGTGAATCACGACTACTTCGTCGACGTCGCGCTCACCGGCACCGATCCCCAGCAGGTCACGTACACGATCGACCCGAAGGCGGTGTGGTCCGACGGCACCCCGATCACGTGGGAGGACATCCAGTCTCAGGCCGCGGCGCTCAGCGGGAAGAACAAGGAATTCCTGATCGCGAACACGTCCGGGTTCGAGCGGGTGGACCGGGTCGAGCGCGGCGTCGACGACCGTCAGGCGGTGATCACGTTCGCCGAGCCGTACGCCGAATGGCGGGGCCAGTTCGCGGGCAATTCGATGCTCTACCCGAAATCGGCCACCGCCACCCCCGAGGCGTTCAACACGAGCCTGCGCGACGGGATTACGGTGACGTCGGGACCGTTCCAGATCGCGTCGATCGACCGGGCGCAGAACCGGATCACGTTGGGCCGCAACCCCGCGTGGTGGGGTAACACCCCGAAACTCGACACCATCACGTACAGCGTGCTCGACGACTCCGCGCGCATTCCCGCGCTGCAGAACAACGAGATCGACGCGTCCGGGCTGGCCACGATCGACGAGGTGAAGACGGCGGAGGGATCGGACGGCATCGCGATCCGCCGGGCGCCGGGAACCCAGTTCTCGCACATCACGTTCAACGGCGCGGACGGATCGATCCTCGCCGATCCGGAATTGCGGGTGGCGCTGTCCAAGGGCATCGACCGGCAGGGCATCGCGACCGCGATCCAGAACGGTCTGGTCGACGACCCGAAGCCGCTGAACAACCACGTCTACCTCAGCGGTCAGCAGGGCTACCAGGACAACAGCGCGGCCGTCGCCTACGACCCCGAGGAGGCCGCACGGCGGCTCGACGAACTCGGCTGGAAACTCAACGGCGAGTTCCGGGAGAAGGACGGACGCAGGCTCGAGATCCGCGACGTGATGTACCAGTCGACCACCTGGGTCCAGATCGCGCAGATCGTCCAGCAGAACCTCGCGCAGATCGGCGCCAAACTGAACATCGACACCCGCGGCGGCACCGGGTTCTTCACCGACGTCATCCAGCCCGGCGACTTCGACCTCGCCCAATTCTCCTGGGTAGGTGATCCGTTCCCGCTCAGCGGCCTCCCGCAGATCTACGCGTACAACCCCGACGACCTGCAGGGCAATTACGGCCGGATCGGTTCGCCCGAACTGAACGCGCTGATCGAGCGGACCATCTCGGAACTCGACCCGCAGAAGGCGATCGAACTGGCCAACGAGGTCGACACCGAAGTGTTCGAGGAGGGGTTCTCGCTGCCGCTGATGCAGGCGCCGGGCAACGTCGCGGTGCGCGACAACCTGGCGAACTTCGGCGCCGCCGGTCTCGCGTCCTACGACTACACCAAGATCGGCTTCCTGAATTAGCGGGTTCGCGGCCGTGCGCTACCCGGTGGCCGTCGCCGTGGGTGCACTGCTGGTGTGCGGCGTGTTCGCCATGGTTGCCGACGCCGATCAGCTCAGCGCAGTGGTCGTCGTGGCGGCGGCGGTGCTCGGGGTCACCGGCTACACGTGGTTCGCAGCCACCCGGCCGACGTCGGGTCCGGGACGGCCGGCCACGGTGCACCGGGTTCGCCAGCAGCATCGGCTGACCAGCAGGTCCTGGATCGAGGTCCGCGAGGAACCGGGTTCACTGTGGATTCCGGTGTTCTTCGATCCCGCCCTGATCACCCTGCCGACCCCGACCGCGGCGACCGTGCACGACGCCGGCCGTCGCACCGTGGTGGCGTGGGAGGGCCGTCGCCTGCTCCCGGCCGGGCGGGCGCGTCGTTCGGAGCCGCCCGGCCGGTTGATCGACAACCCGTCGCGCCCGGATCCGGACGGTCCGGTGCGCGCCCGGGGCGCCGTCCGGCCCGCCCGCAGACTCCTTCTCGACGCCCAGTTCGCGGTGGCGGCGCCGTTCGCCGGGGCACTGTGGGTATACGTCGCGGGCGGCGGACTTCCCGCGTTCGCCGGCGCGACGTGCGTGGCCGCGGCCGTCGCCGTGTGGCTGGCGGCCATCCGGGGCTCCGACCCCAGCTGAGGCGGTCTACGACATCGTGACGCCCGAGCTGACGAAGCACGGCAGCAGCCCGGCGACCTCACTCAGCACCGGCCCGAATCCCACCGCTGCCGGTACCGGGTCGTTGACGAACGCGACACCCCGGAACCCGGTGGTGAGGTTCGTGAACTGGACGACGGCGCCGTTCCACTGCGCGAACGGCGCGGCGGTGGTGTACCGGATCCGGTCGGGTCCGACCCGTTCGGCATTGAACGTGAGCCACGCTCCGGGGGCGCACGTCGACATCGAGCCGGGGACGAAGGGCGCGGCGGAGGCGGCACCGGGCACCGCGAACGACAGTGCGCCCGCGACGGCGAGCACTGCCCCCAACCGACCCAGCACTTTTCGAGTAGACATCGGAATTCCTTTCGGGGCGCGCCAATCCGTCTCCCCGAGTACGGCGGAACCGCGTCACTGAGTGTGAATACCAGGTCCGAGAATTATATCTCCGCAGGTACCTCCGGCCGCTACGTCACCGATGTCCAATTCGAGGCGGTCCTCGTCGAACCGGACCACTCGAACAGTGCGCGTGCCGCCCGCCACCGTGGTCACCTCGAGCCGCCCGTCGTCGTCCGCGGGCACCCACGTTCCTTCCCGTGGTTCGTCGGCGTCGCCCCGGCCGATCGCCCAGTCGACGAACGATCCGTCCGGCCGGAATTCGATCCCGCCACGCCCTCTCGCCCGCGGGAAGTCGAATCCTGCGGGCCGGTACACGCGGACTCCGTCGTGATCCTCCTCGAAGGAATGCCGCCAGCGTCCCGCCGCGGCCGGTGCGACCAGCGCGGAGACGGCCGGACTCGCGGCCCGACCGGTCCACAACTGCTTCCGGACGCCGTCCAGGCACGCACCCATCCGGGCGCCCTGCCCCTTGGTGAACATCACCATCCCCGCGTCGTCCGTGTAGTCCATGTAATCCATGAACAAGTCGCCGTGGGGGCCGTTCCCACAACTGACGTGCGGGAATCGCGGCATCCCGACGTTCTGCCCGCCCTGATTGGGGGTGTCGGCGACCTCGTCGGAGCCCCGGCACCCGGTGCCGTCGTCGCCCCAGATGTGGAAGAGGTTGAGGTAGTGCCCGATCTCGTGGGTCGTGGTGCGCCCGAGGTCGAACGGGGCCCGCGCGGTGCCCGTCGTCCCGAACGCGGTGTACGTGATCACGACACCGTCGGTGGAGACGGGGCCGCCGGGGAACTGCGCGTAGCCGAGCAGACCACCGCCGAGCGCGCAGACCCAGATGTTGAGGTACCTCTGCGTCGGCCACGGATCGGCGCCGCCGGTCTCCGCGGACTTCACGCCGTCGTTCTGGTCGAACGAGTCGACTTCGGTTGCGGTGCGGGTGATTCCGTTCGCCGGCCGTCCGTCCGGGTCGGTGTCGGCGAGGAAGAATTCGATGCCGGCGTCGCCGATCAGGTGCTCGAACACGGGCGGAACGGTGTCGATGTCGTCGTTGGTGGCGCGGAAGTCCTTGTTGAGCACCGCGATCTGGCTGTCGATCTGCGCGTCGGAGATGTTCTGCGCCGCGGTCTTCGACACCACGTGCACGACCACCGGAATCCGTACGGGCCCGCGGGCGGCGATCGACTGCAACGGCTCCAGTTCGATGCTCTGGTTCTCGATCTCCGAGCGGGCGATGCGATACGACTCCGACTCGGTCAGCAGCCGGCGGTGCACGTCCATCGCCCCGCACGTGCGGCGGGTCGGCAGTTCGACCGCTGGTTCGTTGGTGCTCATGATGTCGGGTTCCCTTCCGGTTTCAGAGGATCAGGTCCTGGGGACGGATCAGTTCGCGGGGCAGGCTGCTCGCCTCGATCCGTTCGAGCGGGTCGGCCGCGATGTAGGGGTCCAGGCCCAGGCCGGTCAATCGGGCGATCCGCCGGACGGGTACCTGGAACGTTCGGTACGCACCGTAGGAGAACGCCTCCTCCCCCTCGGCGAACTCGTCGAGCAGGGCTGCCTGGCTGAGCAGGTATCCGGTGACCGAGAGGCTGCCGTCCGGCTTCACCATGGCCACCGTCTTCCAGAATTGCCGTGGCAGCGCCACACCGCGATACTTCGGGTCGTCCGGAGCGAGGACGGGCCCGGTCACGACGGTGACGGACAGATCGGCGTTGTCCGCGTTCTTCAGGACATAGTCCTCGAGTCCCAGCCACAACGTCTGCCCCGCATTGAAACTGTGGTGTTGCGGAGTGCAATTGGTGAAGTGGAACGTGTCGTCGTTCGCCGCCTTCGCCAGCGGGCCCCAGGCCGGGTCGAGACGCCGCACGAGGTGCCCCCGGTCGAGCGGATTGTCGCGGTACACGTCCTCCCCCGTCTGCTGATCGGCGGGAAGCCGGGGGTCGAGGATCCATCGGTCGCTGTCGCGCCGGAGGCTCTGCGACTGCCGCCCGTCGATGTTCACGGCGGTGAACAGCGCCAGCGCCCGCTCGCGGTGCATCACGACGCTGAAGTGGTGATACTTCAACTCCGGCGACGCCACCGCAGGCACCTCGGGCCGCGGCAGTGGTAGCGGCACCCGCAGGAAGTTCTCGTCGTACCCACCCCGGGTGCCGTAGTTCGGATCGATCGAGATCGCTTCCGGCGCGGCGGCCGGTGACTCGACGGATCCGAGGCGCACCGTGATCTCGAGGGGAACCCGGACGGTCACTTCCCGTTCGTGGTCGAGCACCGGGCGCACCACCTGTGCCGTCCGCTCGGCGCCGACAACCTCGTCGACGAGGTCCCGCGACTGCGGGGACAGGTTCTGCGCACGCACGTATTCGAGTATGCGGCTGATTCGCACCCCCTCGTTGAGGACTCCGCCGAACTCGGTGTGCTGCGGCGCCCGCACACTCGCGTGGTGCAGGGCGACCACCTCCCACTGGTCGTTGAACACCGGTGATCCCGAGGATCCGGGTTCGGTGTCGGCGGAGTAGTGCAGGAACCGTTCGGGAATGTCGACGATGCGGTTCTCCCGCAGCGCGATCTGTTTCTTCTCGCCGCGGGGATGCTGCACGATGGTCACGAACTCACCGATGACGGCCTTGCCCTCCGCCTGGATCAGCGGGCTGAAACCGAACTGCGCGAGTGTCCCGGGCTCGGCCCCGACCGCGACCAGCGCGAAATCGCGGTCCCGGTCGGCGAGGTAGAACCGTCCCGGATCCAGCGGAAACATCTGCACAGGACGCGGTTTGCCGTCGACGCCGTCCTGGTAGTCGAACTCGATCACGCTGCTGCGGGCGGTGTCGGCGTCCGGCAGCACGTGGTGGTTGGTGAGCAACAGGGCAGGTGAGACGAGGAAGCCGGTGCCGTAGCCCTGCAGGGTTCCCCGTGCGTCGCGGATGTTCACCCGTCCGATGGACCGGGCGGCGGCGACGCCGGCATCGAGGTAGCGGGCGCCGACGAAATCGGCTGTGCCCAGGATCTTCTCGAGAACCCTGGTGTCCGACTCCCCGTCACTCTCGCCGTAGTAGCGACCGAGCCGGTCCACCCGCTTCGCGATCCGTTCGGGCGTATCCGCCACGGCGACACCGCCGGGACCGTTGAGTGCGTCCACGTGCTCGCCACGCTGGGGTGCCCGTTCCCGTGCACGTAGTTCTGCCGCATCGTGTTGTCGTTGCCGTTCCGCCTCGAACGTTCCCGTGGGCGTATCGATGGTGGTCATGGCTCGGTCCTCACGTAGGCGGCGGCTCGGTGTGCTTGCCAGCCTTCTCGCCGCGGCCCGACCGGTCATGCGTAGCCGACTACTCGTTTCTCGGTCCGGCCGCGGCGCCTGCGGGTTCGTATTGTTCGACGCCGTTCCGGACGACCCGCCGAATGCGGGTGCCGTCGGCCACCAGGGCGTCGAGCAACGGAACCGCCAGTTCCGGGCGGATCGGGATTTCCGCGAGCAACTGCCCGAGTTCGAGTGCGTCCGATCCGAGCGCGCCGACGATGACCTCCCGCCGCGCGCTGTCCAGTGCCGCCTCGACGTCGAGTTGCTTCGCGGTGTCACCCCGCGCCGTCGGTATCGGTGTCGCCGTGTCGACCAGCAGCGCCCGGACGTCCCGCGCGGCCAGGTCGCGGTCGGTCGCCCACACCAGCATCGCCGCGACGGCCACATACAGCGCGGCGAAGGTCGTGCCCTCCATCTCCGGTCGGTCGACGAGTCGCTCGCACGTCGTCCCGGTGATCGTCCGCGGCGCGTAGACGTCGGGTTTGCCCGCGTCGGGGAAGTACGGGGTTTCGTGGGTGAGGGTGCCGTCGTCCTCGACGGCACCGACGGCGACCGCGTCCGCACTCCACGCGGGATACGCCGACTCGTCCGAGTGGTCACCCGAGACGATCACGAGTTTTCCGTCGCCGACCAGGCGCGCGATGACGGCGTTCTGCGCGTCCGACGGGACCGCGTTGCCGTAGTCGAACACCAGGATGTCCGCGTCGGCGCGGGCCGCGTCCTCCATCCACCGGCAGACGTCGCGCTCGGACGGGACGCCGTGCGCGAACGCCAGCTCCTGAGGCAGGAGTTCGGCCAGCGCCGATTCGCCCTGCCCCGTCTCGCCGGCCACCACCCGGCCCGGAACGTCGTGCCGGATGGCGCACTGCGTGACGGCCACCGCGATCTCCTCACGGCGCCCGGCGGTGAACGGGCCTGCCACCGCCAACCGCAGTGCGTGCCGCACCGGCGCCGCAGCGGCCGCCTCTGCCTCGGGTGCCCCGGAGCCGGCGCCGAAGAAGTCGGACCCATTCGTCACCGGCGGTGCCGGCTTCGCGGCGCCGACACCGAGTTGCCGGACGAGCAACGGCAGGTCCCGCGGTTCGAACGTGCCGTTCTGGGCGGCGAGATCCGCCAGTTGCTCCCACAGTTCCAGGTGCCGCACGTCGGTGTAGAGCCGGGAGAGGTCCTGCTCCGGGTAGCGCGTCAGCGTGGGCAGGTTGCGCCGGATCCATTGCCACACTTCGGGCCAGGACAGGGCGTCGAGGCGGATCGTGCGCACTTCGGCGGCGCGGAGCGAGTCGGTCAGTCCGGCGAGTTCCCCGGTGGTCGCCACGGCGAGCCGCGCGTCGCCACGACGTTGGGTCAGCAGAACCAGGGCGGCGAGGAGGTCCGGGGCGCCGGGGGCGTCGCCGACAAGCAGGTCTCCGTCGTCGACGACGATCGCCGTGGGGACTTCGGTGAGGTCGTCGAGTAGTCGCTCCCACCAGTCACCGGCGCTGAGCCTGCCCTGCCGGGCGGTGCGCACCCCGGCGTCGTCCAACAGCTCGGCGACGAGCCGGGACAGTTCGTGGAGCGGGTCGGGTTTCGCGAGCAGCCGTTTCGTGCTGACGAACAGGTGCGCGATCTGCGGTTCGAGCTCTTCGAGCACGCGGTCCAGGAGGGCGGTCTTTCCGGTGGAGGGCATCCCGACCACGTGCAGCAATCGGGCGGACGTCCGCCCGGACAGCACGTCCACTCCCTCCCGCAACTCCGCGAGGCGGGAGATGAAGCGGAGTTCGCCCTGGCGGATCCCGATCCGCCGCGAGATCCGGCGGGGCGACGGTTCCGGCCGGGCCTTCGCGTCCGGGTCGATGATCGCGCCGGGCTCGCTCCCACCGACGAACAGGCAGGGCACCGCCCAGTCGAGCAAAGGGTCGCCGCTGTTCTCGTCGCCGTTGATGGCGAGCCGCGCCAGCCGCAACGCCTCGGCGACGGGCTGGCCGGCGGTCAGTGCCTCGTAGAAGAAGCGTGTCAGCAGTCGCTCCGTCCGGAACGGCAGCACCGCCTGCATGCCGATCACCATCGGGCACGCATCACGCACGCAGATGTCGGCCGACGACAGCGGCCCCGGCCACGGGTCGTCGTCGGTGGCCCCGTCCGGCGCGCGGGCGGTCTCGCAGCCCGCGAACACCGCAAGCCGGAGGTCTGGCAGTTGCTGCAACAGCAGCGCGAACTCCTGGCTCGGCAGGAGCATCCCGCGCCCGTTGCGCCGCTCCACCTTCAGACCGTCCGGATTGGCGTGACCGAGATAGTGGAAGAGGTGAAAGCCTCGTCTCTGCATGCCCATTCGACTGCGGAGACGTTCGACGGACGGGCGGTCCTCGACCACCACCCGGAGCAGACCACGATCGACCAGGGGCCGCAGTTCCGCCAGCAGGCTGCGTTTCTCGGCATACAGGTCGAACGGGGCCTCGGAATCCTCGGGGCCCTCCCGCAGCGGACTCGACATCACCAGCAGGAGATTGAGCGGCGGCACGATCGGCGTCTGCCGGATCGGGTACGTGCGCGACCGTCCGGACCGCACCACGTGGACGTCGCGCGCCATGGCAAGGAACTGGTCGGGGCGTTGCGGATCCAGCAGCAACTCCCACGGCCAGGCGCACACTTCCTGTGGCGCAGCGAGGATCCGCACGAGCAGCTGAGTTCCCGCCCGCCCGGCGAGTCCCCGGCTCTGCTGCAGCAGCGTTTCGATCTCGGAGATCCCGAACACCAGATCCGTCAGCACTTTCCCGACGTCGAGCGCGTGGGCCGCGGCGTCGGTGCGCGCGTGCCGGACGGTGTCGGTCAGCCATCCGGACGGCGCGTCGATCGTCTTTCCCGTGACGTCGTTCGGCAGTTTCCATTCCGGGATCTCTCGCCGCACCGCGAACACCGAGCCCATCCAGGACTGTGCCGACAGCCAGACGTGGTCGCCCGCCCGGAGAACGCTGATCTCCAGTTCCTCGAAACCGGTTGCGGGTCTCATGTTTCCGCGCTCCTAGACGTCCACGGACCGGGCGATCTCGTCGAGGTCGACCACACTCGCGACGTCGGTGACCGGGTGCACCCCGGGCGCGCGCACGGTGATCCGGTAATCCTGGGCGGATAATCCGTCGAGGACTGCCTGCTGCCAGCCGTCGACGGCCGGCGACAACGGGTGCTGCCTGCTCGGGCCGCCCGCGACGGGCTCGACTGACGCGACCAGTCGAGCGCCCCCGGCACCGGTTCGTGCGCGGATCACCAGCGGCTCGGCGGTCGTCACGTCGTCGACTTCCAGCGCCACCGATTCGTTCACCGCCGGAAACACGTTCGGGGGCGCGAGAACTGCGGTGGTCAGGATCCCGCCAACATGGTCGAGCACCGGGTCGTCGTTCTGCAGGGACCCGTGCCGCTGGCTGAAGAACGCCGCGTTCTTCCATCCCGTCATGAGTTCGTGCGGGGTGGCCGACAGCTTCGGCACGGTGCCGTCCCCGCCGCTCTCGCCGGGCCCGCGGACGGTCATCGGCTCGACCTTCGTCCCGGCGAGCCGGGCGGCCCACTTGGTGGGCTGGAAGTCGCCGATCACCGGACGGATGTCGTAGCCCTGGGGTTCCGACTTCAGCCGCGCGTCGACGGCGTCGCGCAGGCCCCGGTGCAGGCGCACCGCCGCACCCATCCGGCCGGCGTCGAGTCCCGTGCCCGACCAGTCGAGCGCCGTGTCGTCGAGTGCGCGCCACGACCCGTCGTCACCCGCCATGCACCGATACGACGGCAGCAACTGGTAGGCGGACGTGAACGACCCGATCAGCGCACCGAGGTCCACGGTGAACGGACCCCAGCCCTTGCGGAATCCGTTGACGAGGAAGTCGAGCGCGTTGACCGAACCCGAGTACGGGGTGCCGAACGTGACCAGGGTGCGGGTGTCGCGCCACCCGTCCAGCAGTTCGAGGAACAGTCGGGCGACGATTCCGCCCATGGAGTGGCACACCAGCACGAGCTTGGCGTCCGTGTTGCCCGACTTCTCGCGCCACCGCGCCAGCCAGTCGTGGGATCGCCGGGCCAGCGTGCGGGCCGCCACCCGGTTGTCGCGCCGCCAGTCGTAGGGCAGTTCGAAATAGTTGTCGCCGGGAACGGCCCCGAATCGGCGGACCAGGTCGTCGCGGAACTTCGTATAGCCGTCGATCTTCCAGTCCAGCCCGGGCACGAAGTGGAAGTCCGGTACCAGCCGGGTGGCCACGACGCCGTCGCCGAGGTCGTCGACGTCCGGGTCGTCGCCGTCGAGTTTCAGTGTTTTGATATTTCTGCCCAGCGACAGCACGCTCGCCAGCGCAACGCCCGGTGTCGGTGCCCACACGTCCTTGCCGTCACGCGCGAGGACCGACCCGCCGATGCCGGGCAACAACACGACGACGTCTTTCATGGCGGCCTCCGGGATCGAACGCCCAGGAGAGGGCGGCTTCGAATCCCAGTCTTCTCTTCCTCGCCGCAATACACACGAGTAGCGGACCACTCGGTTTGCAGCTTTTCGGCGGGCCGCCGACGCTCAGCGTTGCGCGAAGTTGAGGTAGGCCTTCGACGGCGTCGGGCCGCGCTGGCCCTGGTACTTGGAGCCGACGGCCGAGCTGCCGTACGGGTGCTCCGCCGCGCTCGACAGCCGCAGCAGGCACAGCTGGCCGATCTTCATCCCCGGCCAGAGGGTGATGGGCAGGTTCGCGACATTGGAGAGTTCCAGCGTGATGTGCCCGTTGAAACCCGGGTCGATGAACCCGGCGGTCGAGTGCGTGAGCAGTCCGAGGCGGCCGAGCGAGGACTTGCCCTCGAGGCGTCCCGCCAGGTCGTCGGGCAGCGAGCACACTTCCAGCGTGGAACCGAGGACGAACTCGCCGGGGTGCAGAACGAACGGCTCCCCCTCCGCCGGCTCGACCAGCGTGGTCAGCTCGTCCTGCCGCTGAGCTGGGTCGATGTGCGTGTAGCGGGTGTTGTTGAACACCCGGAACAGGCTGTCGAGGCGCACATCCACGCTCGAGGGCTGGACCATCGAATCGTCGAACGGGTCGATGCCCAGACGTCCAGTGGAAATTGCGGTACGGAGATCGCGATCGGAGAGGAGCACAGGTAGAGGTTAACGGGTGTGGATGGCCATCGAGAGCAGCAGTTCGGTGCAGGTATCCACCAGCTCCTCCTCGGGGAGGGTCACGGTGCCGTTCAACCACGCCGTCAGGGTCTGTGCCAGGCCCCCGACCATGAAGTGCGCGGCCAGGTCGAGGCGCGGGCTCTCGGCCACCTCGTAGTACCCGACCGTCTGCTTCGTGACCAGGCCCGCGAACAGCCGCGAACTGTCGAGGCGGCGCTGTGCCAGCACCGCGCTCGACTGCGCCACCGAGAACATCAGCCGGCCGTGCCGCGGATCCTCGGCAACCTCCCGCACGATGTTGCGGACCCCGGCGCGGACGATCTCCCGCTCCCCCGGCCCGGCGTGCGTCACGGCATCCAGGGTGCTGGTCGCGATGCGTTCCACGACGTGGTCGTAGACGGCGACGGTCAGCGCGTCGCGGTCGGGGAAGCTCTCGTAGAAGTAACGGGTGGCGAGCCCGGCCTGCTTGCAGACTCCGCGCACGGTCAGGGCGTGGTCGCCGTCCGCGCTGCCGAGCAGGTCGAGTCCGGCCTCGATGAGCTGGCTGCGTCGATCCGATCGACGCTGGTCACCCTCTTGGCCGCCGTACACCCTGTCCGACGCGATTGCCATGGAAACATCTTCGCACTTGCCTCTGGACTCGCCACATATATGTGAGTACGGTCGTATTCAGATAGGTAATTCACCGCTTGCGACAGGAGTGCACATGTCGACATCTCTCGAGGTGCCGGACCGACTCGAACTGGTCATGGACGGCGCCGGCCTGCTCGCAGGCGCAGCAAACGTGATCATGCAGCTCTCCCACCCCGCCGTCGGATACGGCGTCGTGGAAAGCCGCGTCGAAAGCGGACAGATCTTCCGGCACCCGATCAAACGAACGCGGACCACCCTCACCTACCTCGTCGTGGCGGCCCGCGGCACCGACGAGGAGAAAGAAGCGTTTCGCAACGGCGTCAACCGCGTCCACGCCAAGGTGCAGTCGGGGCCAGACAGCCCCGTGCAGTACGACGCGTTCGACCCCGAACTGCAGCTGTGGGTCGCCGCCTGCATCTACCGCGGATTCGAGGACGTCCACCGCTCCATGCACGGCGAACTCACCGCGACCGAGAGCGAATACTTCTACCAGCAGGGAGCCACCTTCGGCACCACCCTGCAGGTGCCGAAGGAGATGTGGCCCGACACCCGGGCCGCGTTCGACGACTACTGGGAGAAAGCGCTCGCCAACGTGTCGATCGACGACACCATCCGCGAATACCTCGTCTCCCTCGCCAAGGTCGAATTCATGCCCGCCGTCGTGTCCCGACTCTTCGGCCGGCTCAACCTGTTCTTCACCACCGGCTTCCTGCCACCACTCTTCCGCGACCAGATGCACCTCACCTGGACGCCCAAGGATCAGCGACGCTTCGACCGGACCATGAGCACCATCGGCGCCATCAGCCGACGCATCCCCGTCACCATCCGCGAACTCCCCTACATCCTGCTCATGCGCGACCTCCGACGCAGAATGCGGACCGGCAAACCCCTCGTATGACACTCCGCGCGTGTGCCCGCGTAGTCCGGATCACCATCTGATAATGTTGCCGCCGCAAGGTGTTGGGCCTGCCTACGGGCGCCCAATATCGTGCGCGCCGATGTAGTTCAATGGCAGAACATCAGCTTCCCAAGCTGAATACGCGGGTTCGATTCCCGTCATCGGCTCCACCATTACCGCAGGTAGAGCGATTTTCCGGTCCGGTCACTGTACCCGCAACTGTAGCCAGTACCTCCTCGGTACCTCCGGCTCGAACCTGCACCCAAACGCCCTTCACGCAAAGTGTCGGCATCGGATGGGATACTCCAAAGACAAAATCTTTGGGAGGTTACGGGTGCGTACTGAGCGGTTCGCGTGGGCGGGGAACTTGATCTTGGCCGCGATTGCCATATATGTGGCAGTCGCACCTATCGCGTCAACGGTTGGCAAGTCGATAATCATCGGGTTAGCGGCGCTCTTCATCCTGGCCGCGGTGCTGCTCTTCCCATACAAATCGGGCAGTGGGGCGGGCGGCGTCGCCGGACGCCTGGCAAACCACTTGCGAGTGAACGGCGACAAGAACCAGGTACAGATTGCCGGTGACGAAGCACAGCTGAACCAGGCTGGCCGCGACATTCGAGACGGCAGGCAGTCAAGCGCACGATGAAGGATCAGAGCCAATCCGGCGGCGATGGCGCAAGCCTGAGCCAAGCTGGCCGCGACATCGTGGACAATTCCTCAACAAGTATCGTTATCTTTGAGGACCGTGGATCCGTCGATCGTCTCGAAGCGTACAAAATCGCAGAGGAACTGTATGAAAAGCGCTTGCCTGCACTAACCGCTTCCGCTCGGGCTCAATTCGAAGAACGAGCAGAAGATTTGACCAGGGATGTAATTGAGCGCGTGTTATCAGTCGACCCAGAAATGCTGGACCGACTGAGAGAAGTCCGGGTGCAAATCGCGCTCGGCACAGCCCAACGCGGGTACGCGGAGACCGGCGACGATGATCTGAAGAAGATTCTTTCAGAATTGGTTGTTGGAGCCATTCGAGAAAAGGCCCGGACCCATCGGGATCTAATACTACGACAGTCCATCGACATAGCCGCGAAGCTCACCACCCAGCAATTGAACGCACTAGCCGCATTGGTACAGTTGTCGAACACACACTTCCCCGACTGCATCGGCGCACGTAACTTGCTTCGCTCCGTTCGAGCGTCATACTCGCACTATATTGACGCTCTACCGACTAGCACGGGAGAATACAGCTACCTCGCTTCGATTGGATGCGGAACTGAAGCGCAGTTGACGCCCGAGCTATTCGGAGGCGTCACCGATACACCTTTGAACATCCTGTACAAGAACCATCGATACCTGTTGCACAACAGCTTTTACTCCGATGAGTTGAGCAATAATGTGTCCATAGGAGAAATAGGCCACCTCGTCAGACCAATTATTTTCACACAGAGCATTTCCGCCGAAATGACAGTGCCCCACCTGCGGTACAGAGCAACCAAAGAATTTGCAGTACGAGCGTTCGAGAATGACGGAAAGGAAGTGACCGCACCGAGCGCCGACGCTAATTTCGCACGTTACCTTCGTGAACACACACTCTCCGAAGAGGGATTTATAACGCTCGCGAAAGATGAGTTTCCAGAAATCGCATCAATGTTTGACCAGATTGCATCCACTCGCGGAATATACTTTCAGCTCAATGCAGTCGGGAGAATACTGGGTTGCCAAACAGCCATTAGCCACGCGCCCCATAAACGAGCCGTTTTCGAATCAATACTTCTCGATGAATCGGAGCAGTACCGCCACTGACGCCGGGATGTCGGCGGCCCCTGGGACACTTCCACCCATGAATCTAGTGGTGTATTCGCTCTACACGTTGGCGCTGCTGTTTCAGCTGTCGGGTGCGTTGTTGGTGGTGATGGACGTCGTACAGGCCCAGCGCAACATGGATGCTTTCAAGGACGAGCTTGACGATGCGCAGGAGGATAAGGAAGAACACCTGCGCGAAATGGAGAGACAGAGCGGGCGCACCTACCCCGGCATCGGTGGCGGCGTGATTCACAGTCCGACGATTCCCATCGAAGCGCGGGAACAGATTGGAGATTGCCGATCAGCTGGGTCCGAGTTCCCGCATGGAGAGACAGGCGCTTATGCATTTTGTGAGTGCGCAGTACTCCATCAGCAAACGGCGTCGGTGGATCGGTGTGGGGCTCCTTTTCCTCGGCGTCGTTGCCGGATACGCCGGGAGCATGCTCTCGGTCGTCTAACCCGTGCGACCTCGGCCTGCAGAACAATGCCGCACGCCCGGTTGGGCAGGCGAAGTTCCTAACCTACGGATGCCGTCGAACGAACCTCACCGGGCAGCTCGCTGGAGGGGCACCACGTTGTCGCTCTGCCAGGCGGTGTCCTCCGCTCGTTCGACAGACATGGGCGCGAATGTCCCCATAGAATCCTGTGACGGCGGCCCCTGAGCGCGGGGCACACTACGCGAGAGGCGAATTGATGGCGAAAGAATGCAACGAGTGCGGCGGCGAGGTCACTGAGGACGGACGCTGCCAGAACGACGACTGCGGTGCGAAGAGCTAACGCGATGACAGAAAACGACAGCCCGGACTTCTCTGCCAAGAAGGTCACCAGCTACTCCCAAGACGAACTCGCTGACCACTACGCCAGGCTAGGTGACCGCGCGGCAAAGCTCATGCGCCTCGAGACGAATTACCGAGACCAAGGAGAAGCCGCCGAGCGGAGCGGAGATATATCGGCAGCACTCGATTTCCGCGGCCTCCGAGCAGAAGCTAGGAGCATGCTCGAGTCCGTCGCAAAGAACCGAGCAGCGGTACAGGTTGAGCACGATCTGCGCAACCTCGACTAGCACAGACAAGCGCCCTAGACGATCACCAATGGCAGGCGGCCTAACCAGCCTGGGGCATTATCGATAAACACCCCCACGACTCCTAAAGGACAAACGTGTGGCAAACATCTACCTGAAAATTCTCAGCGATGCAAAGCAGTTGCCCGCCGCTTATCGGGCGATGGGCACAGGGATGTCAACGCTGATCGACACTCGTCGGGGCACGACGTTCTCCGGATGGGGCATCTGCCAGTTCCTCTACAAGATGAACGAAGATGGCGACGAGTGGTGGTCTAACGACTTCCGATTGCTGGTCGACACTTCTGGCTCACTCTGGGAAGCGGTTCTCGCAGAGCAGTACGAGCCGCATGCGACTCCCTCTAGAACTAGCAGCGTGAGCCTCGACAAAGTGGACGGCGAGAAGCTGCGGATGTGGCACACGAATGGGTGGGATTTCGCAAAGATGAAGCGTTCGATCGAAGCGATGCTCTGAGAGCCCGGCTAGCCCACGTCACCCCGGCGGATCGGCACCACGTTGTCAGTCGGCCGGGGCGGCGTGCCCATCGCCCCCAACGCAACCATCGCGTCGGCGTGGTCGTCCTCGAACAGGTGCGCGTACACGCTGAGCGTGGTGGTGACCTTGGCGTGACCCATGAACCGGGCGAGCTCCAACGGCGGGATGCCCGCCGCCACACACAACGACGCATACGTGTGCCGCAGCGCATGGAACTTGAGCGCGGGAGGCAATGTGGCACCGAGGCGGTTCGCCCGCAGCACCGCAGGGCGGTACACCGCCTTGTAGAACGTAGGGTGCCGCAGCACCGAACCCCAATCCAGTGTCAGCCGCGCCTTGGCCTCTTCTACCGAGAGCGCAGCCAGGGCGTCTTCTGCCTTCGGGACGATGCGCTTGCCGTCGGCGTCTGTCGCCCGCAAGCCCGTGGGCTTAGCGGCGACCAACCGCATCGCCGGGAACAACGGGGCCATCGGTTCGGCGCCGCGCGGGTGCACGACCAGGTAGTCCCGCAGTACCGCCACTGACGCCGGGGTCAGCGGCACTCTCCGCCGGCTCCCCTTGGTCTTGGGGGTGTCGTAGGTGGGCTTGCCGTCTATCGCAATCACGGTCCGCTCCACCCGCAGCGTGCCGGGCTTGGGCCGTGCGTTGGGATTGATCGCCGCAGCGGGCAGCTCTACATCGCCCACCTGCAACCCGGCCAGCTCGGCCGCCCGCAGTCCAGACCACGCCGCCAAATGGACGAGCACGTTGTACGGCCAGGGCGTTGCGTCCACCAGCGCGGTCACTTGCTCGGCCGTGAGGAACATGTCCGGGTCGTCCACTACGCCGGGGGTGCCTCCGGCTGCGCTGCGCTCGCTCGGCAGCTTCACGTAGTCGGCGGGGTTCGTCGTCAGCCGGCCGTCCACCACAGCCTGCGCCAGCACCATCCGCACCACGAAGTAGGCGTGCCGCACCGTGGAGGGCTTCTTCCCCGCAGCGGTGAGCGCCTGCACCCACTCGCTGATCTGCTTCCGCGTGATGGCGTTCAACGGGTACCCTCCGAACGTGGCATCGATGCTCAGCACTCGCGTTGCAAGTTGTCCAGTAGTCTTGGGCCGCAACAGGTTCGCATATTCAGCGTGAGTGCGCGGCTTCAGGTCGTGCCGGGAGGCCAGCCATTCCCCCGCCGCCTGCCGGAACGCGACCCCGCCCGCCTTCGGGTCGAAGGTGGTGCCCCGGGTGGCGTTGTACTCCACGGTCGTGGCGTAGTCCTCGGCGGACTTCTTCGTGGGGAATCCGCCCTTGCTGCGCCCCTTGCCGTCGGGAGTCCGCCACTTGACCACGTACCGCACGGCTCCGCTCTGGGTGGTCCTCTTCTGCACGTGTGCCATCACGCACCTGCCTTGGCCAGCTCGACCGATTTGCAAAACCTGCGCACGGTGGAGGCCTGCCAGGTGGGCCGACCCGCCGGGCTGAGTACTTGCTCGTCCGTGAGAGCGCGGGCGATCGCTCCATACGACTGACCGGACTCCTGCATCGCAACGATGCGGCGTGCAACTGGCGTGGGGATCTGGCTAGTGGTCCGTCTGCGAATTAGTGGAGCGTTTTGTATAGTCGCTGCATGGTTGCAGCGGCGTTGTCTGTCAGTGACGAACAGCGGGCGGAGTTGAGGCGGATGGCGGTCTCGACGACACTGCCGCACCGGAAGGTGGTCCAGGCGCGGGCCTTGCTGTGGGCAGGCGACGGAGTCGCCAATGCCGAGATAGCCAGACGTTGCCAGGTGACTCCGGAGGCGGTGCGGCGCTGGCGCTCTCGCTTCGCAGAAGAGGGAACTTCCGGGGTCGGGACGGTCGCGAAGGGGCGAGGCCGCAAACCGAGCTTGCCGGCGGGCACAGTCGAAGAGGTGCTGCGGTTGACCCATCAGGAGCATCCGGCGGACGGCTCGACACACTGGAGCACCCGGACGATGGCCGCCCGCGTCGGGATCGGTAAGGACTCCGTTGCCAAGATCTGGGCTGATCACAATCTCAAGCCCTGGCGGGTCGCGACGTTCAAGATCAGCAACGATCCGCGATTCGAGGAGAAACTCGTCGATGTCGTTGGGCTGTACCTGAACCCGCCCGCGCGGGCGGTGGTGTTCTCGTTCGACGAGAAGACGCAATGCCAGGCGTTGGACCGCACCCAGCCGTCGCTGCCCATGAAGCCAGGACGCGCCGGGACGATGACCCACGACTACAAGCGCAACGGCACCATCGATCTGTTCGCGGCGATGAACGTCGGCACCGGGGAGGTCCTCACAGACCTCCGCAAGGGCCACGCCGGAGCCGATGTGCTGCGGTTCTTCAAGCAGATCGACGCCAGCGTCCCGCGCTCGCTCGACGTTCACGTCGTGCTCGACAACCTGTCCGCGCACTCGACCCCGGAAATCAAAGCGTGGTTGGCGCACAAGAACCGTCGCCGGTGGCACCTGCATTACACCCCAACGTCGAGTTCCTGGCTGAACCTGATCGAACGCTGGTTCAAAGAACTGACCGACAAGCGGCTGCGCCGCGGCGTCTTCACCAGCGTCAACGACCTTGCCGACGCGATCACCACGTGGGCACAACACTGGAACGAGGACCCCAAACCCTTCGTGTGGAAAGCGACCGCGGAAGACATCATCGCCAAAGTTCAACGCGGCCGCACCGCCCTCCACAAGATCAAATCGCAGACAGACCACTAGGACGCCCGAGCTTCGCGCCTCTGGCCTTCGCTGCGGCTGCGGCTGCACGGGTGCGCTCGCGAATCAGCTCCCGCTCGAACTCGGCGAAGACCGCCATCGTCCCAGCCAGGGCGCGGCCTGCGGGAGTGGTCAGGTCAACGCCCAGGTCCAATACGACCAGCGCCCACCCCTGCGACTTGGCGGTGTCCAGAATCTCGACGGCGTGCAACAGCGACCTGCTAATGCGATCCATCTTCGCCACGACCAGACCATCTGCAAGTCCGGAAGCCAACTGGCCGAGCGCATTCCGCAGACCAGGATTTACCTGCTTCCCACTTGCGCCTTCGTCTCGCAGGATGGTCAGCTCCCAGCCTCGGCGTTCCGCTTCCGCAACGAGCGCGGCCTCCTGCGCCTCCAAACCGAGTCCACTGCGTGCCTGTTCGTCGGTGGAGACTCGTAGGTACCCCAGCATGTGCTTTTTCTCGACCTTGCTCATTCGCTCTGTCCCTCTTGAAGTTTGGGGCGTATTGCTACGCCAACGCCTTACGCCCCAACACTACGCGCACGCCCAGCAGTTCAAAACTCACTTGCGTTGTCGCCGTAACTTTTTCGCCTTCTTACCTCGGTGGAGCTGACCCAATGCCTCTTCCATTGTGACGAGTCCATTACCGCTCAGATCGGCTGTAGGCCATTGACCGTTGCGCTTGGGGTGGCTGCTGCCAACTACCCCCGTACGCCCGCCGTGCGCGCTACTGGCCGGGTTTGATAGGCCTTGCGGCACTGCGCCCACCGGGTAGCTGCGCCCATCTCGGCCAGGGTCGGGCAGGCCGCGCTCCTCTCGACACGGTCGGCATAGTTGCGGGTACGCATCCAGCCAGTCGGGCAGTTCCGCTGGGAACTGTTCCCCGCAGGCTTGACATGCTGGCGGCGTCTCGTTTTCACCCTCGTCGACCACTTCGGCGTCCACAATCTCGGCTGCGGCAATCTCGTCGGTCAGCCACTTGGGCGGCTCGCGGTCCTGGACGCCCCGCTGCGCGCGGCTCTCGGCACGGCTACCACCCAGCATCGACTCGAACAGCACCTCCCAAGGCTTGTCGGTACCGCCGAGTCCTGGGATCGCCAGCACGTGCGCAGCCACGTTTCCACCGCGGTCCAGCAAGTCTGCTGCGGCCATCCGCTGCACTCCTGGCGGCACCTTGGGGTCGTTCATGAGCTCCACGAGCTTCGCAGCGGCCAGATCCTGCGCCAGCAGAATGCGCTCTGCCGCTTTACGTCTCGCCTGCGGAGCAGCCCCACCGTGATTCTTGCAAATGTTCTGCCCTTTCATAGGTCGATTCGAACACTGCGATCCGTTCGTCCGTCGAGCAATGCACGTCACCTTCTCGACAATCCCCGCCGTCCGCTCACTCTTCGTTGTCATTACTAAACCCGTTCTTCTCGAGTACTTTTGGCGGTCAACGTGGCCGCCGGGCAACACGTACCAAAACAACACGTACCTAAAGGGCGGGGTACGGGGTACGGGTTGGCACCCGTACACCCCGTAGACCCCTTCCGGAACCCTGGCCGTACCAACTCGTACCGGGCAGTGGTACGAGTTGGTTTATGCCATTTACCTGCGCTTTTACACCTGCCTGAGAGCAACTCGTACCAACTCGTACCATCACCCCGGTACGTGTTTCCCTCCCGAAAACCAACTCGTACCGGCGCTAACCCGGCCAAAAGCCCAGAAACTCTCATCCCTTCCCCTCGAATTTGTACTTCTGAGGGCCATCAACGAGACCGAGGCGGTCTCGCGGAACCATACGAACGCCCTCCTTCTGCTCCACGCGGCGTTCCTCAATGTGCCCGGACGACAAAAGATTGTCGATGACGCGAAGGGTAGCCCTGCGATTACCGCCGACAGCTTCGGCAAGTTTTGAACGGGTCATCTCAAATGGGCGGCCGCGCAGGGCAGCGAAGACACGGCCTTCAACACGATCCGCGCAGGCTGCCTTTTCGCCGGCGGATTCAGCGCGGCGAACGCTCCAGTCCAGATCCGCTGCTTCCGCTTCAACGGTTGGGATCGTCCAGTCAATATGCCATCGAGAACCACCCCACTGCCGCGAGCCGAACTCAACGTCCAGCTGGAACTCGCCAGTCGCCAGATCGGGCGGCTTACGGTGCCTCTGCAGCATCCAACTGTCCGCCCACTGGGCCATGCCGGACTGCCCGATGGAGTCCAAGTCCAATTCGTGCCCGGACTTCTTGAAGTGGTCCGCCACCACGAGAGCGGCCTCCCCAGCCACCGCCGCAGACAACTCAGCGAGCATGCGCCCGCGCTCATACAGATTCTGCGCTTCAATCCCCGGCGGGTGGTACGCATACAGCGGATCGATGATGACGAGTTCGGGCTGTAGCTCATCAAGGTTGCGGTGCAACGCATCTACGAACTCCTGCTCCGACAACGACCCCAAATCGAACACTGCGTCAATCGGGAGGTCAGCCAGGTCCACCCCGTAAGCGCGGGCTATCGCTTGAAGTCGTCTTTGGAAGGGCTCCAGGCCACCTTCCCCGACGTAGTACAGCACCGGACCCGGCGAGGCCACCTCAAACTCGCCGAACATCGGCTCGCCGCTGGCAACGGCCACGCCCATCGACAGCAGGTTGTACGTTTTAAGGGTCTTCTTCTCGCCGCCAGCAGGCCCGAACGAATTTCGCGGCCACACCCCCTGCACAAGCCACTTCATCGGCGGCACAGGCCGCGCTAACTCCTTGGCGGACACACGACAAAACCGAGGCTTCTGGACGGCGTTGCCCTCCTCGTCGATCAAACCGAGTTCGCGCGCTTGCTTGCGGTTCCGTCCGCGATAGGGCGTGTCCTTGTGCCAGGTGCCGCCGGGCTGGAACGCCCCGTAGATTTCAGCTCCGCAATTGATCGTCGCGGCCATCATGGAGCCGTCCGTCACCGACGCAGTAAACTCACGGTGCGCGGTGGCCTCGCTACCACGCACATTCGCAACCGCACGCACGTACTCGTTACGCAAGATGCGGAGCGCATCAGGCACTCCGGGCCACCCCATCTTTCCCAGCTTCACCAGCTGAACCACGCAAGTGTTCATTGCCTGATGTCGTGAGCCCACCCGCGTAAACTCGTTCCGGCACTTCACGAAGATCTCGCCAACCGAGTCCTCCATTGCACCCAGCGGCAGAGCGTCCAGCACCGCCTGTCCTTGCTCGGGGGTGCCGCGTTCGGCTCGGGTGCGCCCGTCACAGGCAAGTCCGGCAATCCAGGCTGTCGGCAGCATCGGCAATGTGTCAGGCGGGGGTAGCGCATCGCACTCGTTGCCGTCGGGGTCAATCACCCGATATTGCGATCCGGTGTGATGAATGGACGGAGGCAACGCGCCCACACGGTGATGTCGCTGCACGATTTCTGCTCCGCCGCCGGACAGTTCCCCCAACGCGCGCCACTGGGACGAGTCCGCGCACTCCTCGGGGATGCGGAACCACCGGATGCCCGAACCGTCGTCTCTTGCCGTCGTCATCCACGTCTTCGGGAGCGGCCCCCAGCGGTCTTCGGCGTCCGCGAGAGTTTGTCGGCCCGGTTTGCCGTCGTAAAAATCGCCGTCTATACCGATAGTGCCAAGGGGCGCTCGGGTTCCGAGATTGAGGCCGTGCTTGCGATCGCAGAATCGCGTTGCCCACGCTTTAAACTCGTCAGGGTCATCCACATCGATACCGGCGTACCCGGACACCCCTCCGACCAAAGGTTGCTTGCCGCTCGCACCACCGATGGGGACAGGGTGCCAGCCGCTTTCAACGAGCGCCTCCGCTGCGTCGACGAAGTCTTCAGGATGTAATCGCTTATACTGCTTAGGTTTCCGGGTTGCAGACCGTACGTTTGTACTGGTAGGCTTGTTCATGTTCAGGCCCCTCTTCGGCGGTTCTTCGTCTTCCCGCTGGCGGCTACGAACCCGAGTGGCGAGCTCGGTACCTTCCTTGGGGTAATGCGCCCAGCCCAACTATTTTACCCAGTTAGGCTGGGCGAATTACGGTGCAGCCCTGTTGTTCTTACAGATCTCAGATTCCCTGGTACGGGTCGAAGCCGCCGGTCGACGGCTCATTGTCCATGCGAACCGGCCACCAGTGCAGACCTCCGCCGTAGTCACAGTCCATCTTTTCGCGACATCCTGCGCACACCAACAGCAAAACCAGAAACTGCCCTCTGGTGAGAACTAGCAACGATCGCTCCCAGCTGCTCTGATGATCGGGACGGCAACACCCGTTGTGCCAGTTGCATTCGTACGGCGAAGGGACGGTGAACCCGTTCAGGAGGTCCTCAATTGTGTACGGCGAGCGCACTATCCATTCGTGGTCCGGCTCCCACGCCAGGACTATCAGCGGCGTGTTGCGCTGCCCTGGATCGTCCGGATCGTACTCCGGCAGAAAGTCACTGCCGCGCGGCGCTAGATACTTGGCGTTGGGATTGCCGCACGTCGCCGTGCCATCCAACCCCCCGAGCACGCCGTCCACGATCACCGGGCACACCGCCATCCGCGAGCGGTGGTCCTTCAGTATCCACGCAAGTTTTATCCGCAGCCGATCATTCTGGGGGCACAACATTTGCGCCGGACTGGTGAAACGCTGCACGTCACGGAGAGCGGCGTCCAGTTGCTCGGCACGGGCATCCATTGCCGCGATCTCTTCGGAGGTCCAGACCCATCGCTCGTCCCACTCGTTCATGCTGCGTCACCACCGTTGTCGTATGCGGTGCTGTCGGTTTGCATCCAGCGGATCGCTTCGTGCTTACTGAAGAGGTACTTGCGGCCCTTACGCACTCCGTGGAGTTCTTTGCGCGCGATCGCCATTCGCACACTCCGTGGGGTGATATGGCGATTCAGGCTGTGTAGGAACTCGTAGACTTCGGTCTCGGACATGTCTGGAATTGACAGCGGGTCGTACCCCAACTGCCGCGTCCGCTCTTCGCGGTCATCGGTTCGACTCATTCTTCCCTCTCCCGTCTTCGGCGTCGGGAGGTGAACAACGAAAAAAGCCCGTGTCCACCACACGACAAATGTCGTTCATTGGTGGGCCACGAGCCCGTGAAGCCTGCGGCGCTCTGCGCCTTCACGTTGTTGCAATATTAAGCCTTGCACAACGCGGGGGCACCACGCAAGCACCAGCGCAGGACTGCCGCGGAATGCCAGTGATTCGCCTGCAGCACAACGGTATATACTGTTCGGACAAGTGCTGGGCACCGGTACGAAACGTTCGGCCAGAGGCCACCGACACCGCGCAGCGCGCGAAGTTCCCACGGAGTCCCCACGGAGTCCCCATGACCATCCTTGATCCCTACCTCGTCCCACTGTGCGGTTCCGATTCCGGTTACAGCACCGCCGGAGATGTCCTCGTCCATCAGACCGCCGACGACGTCGACCTGAACACTATCTGGGCCGAGGTAGCCCAGATACTCCAGATTTTCAACAATGAACGCTCCCGGCTGACGGCGCTCCTCAGTTACGCCACAACCGCGATTGCTGATGCGGTGCCACAGTCGGTCAGCTCGGACAGCTTCGAGCTCGCTTCCGAATTTGGCGAGCCGCACGCTATCCGCGAGGCACCCGAGGCCCTGCTGATAGGTTACGACTTCAAGGACTTCGATCTGGCGAGCCGCATGACCTGGCAGTTCCTCCGCGACGCCAGCGCCGAGCAGGTGCGCAGCGTCATCACCCGCGCCCTGGAGGCCGACAACAAGAACACCACCACGACCATCCTGGACCGGCTGTTCAATCCGGAGGAGCGCCTGAGCCCCGAGAACCATCGAGTGTTCGGTCTGTGGACGGGGACGGACGGTATCACGCCGCCGCCGTACCTCGGGAAAGAGTTCGCGCCAGAGACCAGCCACTATCTTGCGTCCAACGCCGCCGTGATCGACTCGGGCGACATCGAGGAGCTGATCAATTCGGTCACGTCCAAGGGGTACGGACGGCAAGCCGGAAGCCAGCTCCTCATCCTGGCGAACCCGGTCGAGGGCGAGATGATTCAGGGGTTCCGGAAGGGCGTGGACTCCCGTACCGGCGGACCGGTCGCCAAGTACGACTTCGTCCTCAGCGCCACCGCCCCGGCCTACCTCACCGAGGACAACATCGTCGGGCAGATCGCACCCGGCGAGTTCGGAAGCCTCCCGGTGACCGGCTCGTACGGCGCGGCATGGCTGATTGAGAGCGAGTTCGTCCCGGTCGGTTACGTGGCCGTGGTCGCCACCGGCGGGCCGAACAGCGCGATCAACCCGGTGGCGTTCCGCCAGCACAAGAATCCGGCCTATCAGGGCCTACGCGCGATACCCGGACGCGACCAACGCTACCCACTCCAGGACAGCTTCTTCGCGCGCGGCTTCGGTACAGGAGTCCGCCATCGCGGCGCGGCAGCCGTGCTCCAGGTGACCACCGGCTCCACCTACACCCCGCCGACGCTTAGGTGGTGACAGCGATGCCAAACGAGGATCAGCGAGTCACCAGCCCCTTCGAGCCTGCGGGCCGGTCGGAGTTCTCGTGGGGGCAAGGGCTCACACCACCCGACCGTGCCGACGCGCCACCCAACCAGGGCGGGCGGTATCGGCCGATCTGCCCGCCGACCGACGATGAAGCGACGTAGCTACAAGCGGAACGCTCGCGGGCGTTTTGCTCGCGCGGTGGGGGCTCACCGTCCCCGGTACGTCCGCGGCTCGTTCGAGAAGCACCTGGAAGTAGGGCGCGGAGGCGACTACAAACGCGTCAAGGTCGGTGCCGAGTTCCGCACCCCGGCAGGTCGGGGCGTCCTGGTGAAGGGCGTCGCCGGGTATCACGGCAGGCCCAACCGCCCCTTGGACATCACCCCGACGCTCGACAAGCCGAACCGACGGCTCGTCGTTACCGCCAAACCGAACGCCTCGGCCGGAACCCGCGCAAGCACCGCCCGCAAACACCCATCCAATGCTTCTGCAGGCCGCAAGGTTGCTCGTTAGGGCGGAGCCTTACCGCTCGTTCTGAGTTACTTGCTCCGTGTTGCCCCCGAGGACCGAGAACGCATCCCGCGCACTGTAGTTAGGCCATTCGCGGAGATCATCCTCCGACTGGATTACGGGAGCAAGGTTGCTGAAGAACAACTGATATGCCGTCTCACCCGCCTTTACATCTTCAAAGGCGAAGTTGAAAGTACACACGCCGGACCCATTAGAGTTGGCGCTGATGTGATCCAGAGTCAATTCGGTCTTACCCAGAATGCTGTTGTCAGCGCCCTTGAGAAGGACGGGAAGCCCAGCCCTGAACCAGCCGTCGTAGAATTTGCACGTTCCCGCACTCTGGTTGACGGCCTGCGCGTTAGCACTGAATGTGCCATTAATCGCAAAGGTATCTTCTCCGGTTTCGGCATCACTGCCGCATCCAGCGAGCACCAGCGTGGCACCGAGACCTACCGCAAGAACGAACTTGTTACCGACCGACATTCTGACTCCGAGGACATTGCGGCATCGCCGCTGGTTAAGACTGCGGAATGATGCCACAGCCGCCCGAGCCCAACCAACGTGGTACAGCCGTACGGCTTTCCCTGCTGTACCTCCGTGGTACCTCCACTTGAACCGCGTACGCACCGTTGCAGCCTGCCCCCGAACCGCCTGCGAAGCGTGCACAAACTGTCGAGAAAACGCCCTCACCTGCAGGAATGATCACCGTACCTGAGGCCGCCACCTGGCGCTTCAGCAACGGCTCGAACACGCGTTCTAGCCCCGAAACACTTTCCCAAGCTGAATACGCGGGTTCGATTCCCGTCATCGGCTCCACCATCCATCCATTCCTGCCCGCGGGGCGGGCCTCTTCGAGTTCCTCGAGCGCACGCGGAACCGCCGCCGGATCGTGCATCGCCTGCGCGACCCGGATGCTGGATCAATTCCGCCAGCGAGATCACACCGTTTACCGACTGAGAAGCGTGACAGAGGAATGACAGCACATCCCTCGGTCAGCCCTCCGGCTTCGGTGTCACCACGAAGTCGTAGGGCGCCATCGGGCCGACGAGGCGCATAGTGATCCGGTCGTCCCAGCGTGCGGCCAGGTCTCCGACCGTCTGTTCGAGTTCGTCCTGTCGGTCCACCTCGACCAGCACCGCGATCTGGACCGCGTCCTCGTCGTGGGTGGGTTCGCGCACGGTGACGATGTCGGTCAGCGGTGACAGCGCGTCGAGAGTCGTGCCGGTGTCCGTTTCCCGCTTGGCCTCGAGGGCGTGGCCGATGATCTCCCCCAGGGCGGTTCGGGCATCCCGGGTCAGTTCCTCGGGTTGGTCGCGGATCGACTCCAACAGGGTGGAGGCCTTCGGGTTCTCGTCGACGATCTCCCGGATGATGGTCTCCTCGACGTAGCGGCCCTTCACCAGGTATTGGGCGCAGCCCTCGAGTTCGTTCAGGGCGGAGGTGAACGCGTCGTCGTGATCGGCGAGCAGTTCGTTGATCACCGCGTCGCGGTCGGACAGGACGGCACCGAACCGCAGCGGCAGCACCGGCGCGACGTGCGAGGTGCCGTCCAGGATGTGGGCGTGGGCCTGCAGGTCTGCGGGGGTGCCGAGTCGTTGGTCCGGGTCGATCTCGCTGACCAGTGCCGCGATGTCGCCGTGGGTGACGATCTCGATCGGGGCGTCGTGGATGCCGGTGGCGTCGTCTTCGGGTTGCACGTCGGCGGGCACGATGCCGTACACGTAGATCCCGGATGCTTCCGCCGTGGCCCCGTCGTCGTCGGTGTCTGTCTCGGTGTCCTCTGGGGAGGTCATTTGTGGCTCCGGCGGGGTGCGGGTTCGCGTTCGCTGCTCGATCCGCCGAGCAGATCACCAAGCTTCTCTCCCGCCGATTCGAGTGCACCCTTCGTCTTCGACTTCGCGATCTTCTCCGTCCCGCCCGACACCAGATCGGACAGCCCCTTCGGTTCACTGCCGATCGCGAGCCGGTTCGCCGCTTCCGCGAACCGCAGGTAGGTGTCGACACTGGCGACCACGACGCGGGCGTCGATGGTCAGCAGTTCGATCCCGACCAGCGAGACCCGCACGTACGCATCGATCACCAGGCCCTTGTCCAGGATGGTGTCGATGACGTCGGCGAGGCTGCTCGAACTCGGCCCACCCGCTGTGGTCATCCTCGTGCTCCTCCTTGCCCCGCTAGCGCCTTCTCGCGGGACCGGTCGTTCCTCGGCCCGCTCTGTGCTCTCACCGAGACGTCAGTGCGGACTACCGGACTACCCCGAACGACGATTGTTCAATCGATCAAAGACCGAGAGGGACTGAGTAATTCGGCGGATGCACCCCGCGTGAAACAGTCCGACCGGTCGGCTCCTCGGACGCCGCCCACCCGGGTATTGGGTCGTTCCTCGTCGACTGGTCGTTCAAGCAAGCAGCTTCAGTCCGGCTTCTGTGTCACCACGAAGTCGTAGGCGGCCATCGGCCCGAGCAGACGCATATCGACCCGGCCGTCCCACTCCTCCGCCAGTGCTTCCACCGCCTCCTCGAGTTCCTCCTGCCGGGCGACCTCGACCAGGACGGCTACCTGCGCAGTCTCCTCCTCATGCGTGGGTTCCCGCACGTTGACCGAACCCGCGAGCGGTGTGAGCGTTTCGACCACCTTCGCGGTGTCCTCGTCCCGCTTGGCCACGATGGCGTTGCTCACGATCTCGCCGAGCGCCATCCGCGCATCGCGGGTGGTTTCCTCGGGCTGATCGCGGATGGTGTCTCGCAGTTCGCCTGCCTGTGCGTTCTCGTCGATCACCTCACGCAGGATCGCCTTCTCGACGTAGCGCCCCTTCACGACGTACTGAGCCCGACCCTCCAGTTCCTTCAGCGCCGCAGCGAACTCCTCAGCGTGCGCCGCGAGTAGTTCCGCCTCGACGGCGTCTCCATCGGTCATGACTGCCCCGAAACGAAGCGGGAGGACGGGTGCGACACCCGACGTACCGTCCAGAAGATGCGCGTGGGCCCGGAGGTCCTCGGGTGTGCCGAGCGGCCTGTCCACCGAAATTTCGCTGACGAGTGCCGCGATGTCGCCGCGGGTGACGATGCTGACCGACCCGTCACACACACCGACCGCGTCCTCGTCGGTCTCCACGTCGGCCGGCGCGATGCCGTACACGTAGACACCACTGGTGCGTGGCTCCTCGGGTGCGTCGTTGGCCTGTTCCGACGTAGACATCACTTGTCCTCTCGCGTGGACTTGCGTGAAACCCGTTCGCGCTCAGGTTCTTCCTTCCCGCCACCGAGGATGTCGCCGAGTTTCTCACCGACGGCCCCGAGTGCGCCCTGGGTTTTCGACTCGGCGCCGTCCTCGGCGCCGCCCTCGCTGCCGCCCCCAGCCAGGTCCGTCAGGCCCTTGGGCTCGCTGCCGATCTCGAGCCGGTTCACCGCCTCCGCGAACCGCAGGTAGGTATCCACGCTCGCGACGACGACGCGGGCGTCGATGGTCAGCAGTTCGATGCCGACCAGCGAGACCCGCACGTACGCGTCGATCACAAGGCCCTTGTCGAGGATGGTGTCGATGACGTCGGCGAGGCTACTCGAGCTGGGCCCGCCGCTGACTCCGCCGCCACCGCCACGACCTGCCGGTTGTATTGACGTCATCGCCGCGCTCCTTGCTTCGAGCCGGCAGACTTCGCCGCCGTCTTAGAGCGCGTCTGAAAACTCTGGTTCGTGTCACGCAGTGCGGGCGAGTCGGCGTGACATGGTCGCGATCATGGCGATGTAGACGACGGCTTCGTGGTGGTCGAGTCTGGTCTCGTAGTCGCGGACGCAGCGGCGATGTTTGCAGATCCAGGCGAAGGTCCGCTCGACCACCCACCGCCGGGGCAGAACCTTGAATCCTTTGACATCGTCGGTGCGTTTGACAACCTGAACCGTGAGGGACAGAACATGTTTCGCCCAATCGATTAGCCTGCCCGCATAGCCGCCGTCGGCCCAGACCAAAGAAATCGCCGAGCACTGGGCGCGCATCGCAGCCAGCAGCCGGACCGCGCCGTCCCGGTCCTGGATCCCGGCCATCGTCACCACGACCGCCAACAACAGCCCGCTCGAATCCACAGCGATGTGCCGTTTACGGCCGTTCGTCTTCTTCCCCGCATCGTATCCACGACTCGACCCGGGCACGGTGTCGGAACCCTGCACCGATTGGGAGTCGACGATCGCCGCGGACGGCAGCGGGTGGCGGCCGCCCTGGACCCGCACCCGATCGCGTAGCGCGTCGTGAATCCGCTGCCACACTCCTGCCCGGACCCAGCGGACGAAGATCGCGTACACCGTGGTCGCGGGCGGGAACTCCGTCGGCAACTGCCGCCAGGCGATCCCACCTCGAACGACATAGAAGATCGCATCAAGTACCAGACGGCGGCAGTGCTTTTCGGGACGACCACCACTGCCCGTGGTGTTGCCGGGTGGAGGCAGCAGTGGTTCAAGAATCGCCCATTGAGCGTCGGTCACCGAGGATGACGAGTAGACCGCGCACCGATGCCCGATCCCCGGATCCGGGGTAGGGCATGACGGACACAGTGCGATGAGCGATGATGGCAAGTGAACTCCTGGTCGGGTCGTGGCGTAAGCACCTACTGACCTACCAGGAGTTCACCCATTCCTCACCAGTCACACGCCGATCACCCCGAGTTTTCAGATGCGCTCTTACGCGGGCGGCCACGGCGAGCCGGCGGCTTGTCCTCACTCGCGGCCGCCGTCTTACGCGGGCGGCCACGGCGAGCCGGCGGCTTGTCCTCAGCCTCCTCCTCCGGCTCCTCGTCCTCGTCTGTTTCCTCCGGCTCCGCGGACTCGTCCTCGTCTGTTTCGGCCGAGTCGTCGGTCTCGTCCTCGTCGCCCTCGTCCAGCGGCGCTTCGTCCTGCTCGTCCTCGTCGGGCTGCGCTTCGTTCTCCTCCGGCTCGACCACCTTGCCGTCCCGGATCTCCCCGCGCCAGCCCTCGAGTTCGTCAGGATGGAGAATGGACTGCGTCATGACATGACGCCCAAAATGCTTCAACTCCAGCCGTGCTCGTCGTCCTTGCGCGCGCCACAGGTTTCCCGTCCTCTCGAACAAGCCCTTCGGGTGATACTCCAGTATCAGCAGGATGCGGGTGAGATCGGGAGTCACCTCGTGGAACGTCACCGCACCATCGATGAAACCCTTGGCCCCCTTCGACCGCCACACGATCCGCTCATCGGGAACCTGCTCGAGAATCGACGCTTCCCACGTTCGATGCGAGAGGAAAATCTGGGCCTTCCACTCGAGCTTCTCGTCCGATTCCTGTTCCACCCGCTCGACCTTCTTCATGAAGGAGGGAAAGTCGGCGAATTGAGTCCACTGGTTGTAGGCCACCTGCACCGGGACACCGACATCGATCGTTTCGACGATGTTGGTCAACTTGAGCTTCTTGCCCTTACCGCCACCGCCGCCAGTGACCGCGTCCTTCAGATTCGACGCGGTGTCCTTCACCTTGTCGGTCAGCCCGGAGAACAGTGACTTGCCGTCGCCCTTCCCGTCACCGTCGCCGTTGCCCTGGTGTTCTTTGCCGGTGACTGCGGACAGCAGGCTTCCGCCGCCGCCCTCGGCGTAGTCGGTGAGTCGGTCGGTGGCGCCCGCCACCTTGCCGGAGACGGCGGAAACCGCTTTGTCGGTCACGGTGCCGAGCAGGCCCTGTGCCGCCTTCTGCAGGGGTGAGACCGATGCGGCCTTGCCGGAGGCACCGGAGACGTTCTTACGCAGCTTCTTCGCCGCACTGTCGAGATTCGAGGTCATCGCTGATCACTTCCGGGCGCGTCGTATGGGGATAACATCGGTCGTCGCCTTGGCGCGCGCCTTCCGGGCGCCGGTGGCGGTTTCGTCCTCGTCGTCGGCGTTCTTCGTCGACGACCGGGACCGTGATCGGGGCCTGGAACTACCACTGCTCGAAGTGCGGCGGCGCGGGGCCGGACGCTTGCGGGCGCGGGGCGCCTCGTCTTCGGCTTCGTCGTCCTCGGCGGTCTTATCCTCCGCGTATTCGTCGTCGTAGTCGTCCTCGGGCTCCTCACGACGCCTGCGCTTGGACCCCTTCCCGGCCGAGGCCTCGTCACCGCCCGATTGCAACCGGGAGTTGAGCGAATCGATCCGGTGACTGGCTGCGGTCACTGCGGCCGTCTTCGCCGCGTTCATCAACTCCTTGCGGACCGCCGCTCCGAGCTTGGCGACCTCGGGTGAATCCGCGAGCAGCTTGCCGGCCTGACCGAGCACACCGAGCGATCCGGAGGGAAACCGGCTGGATGCTCCGGCGCCCGCGAGCATCAGCGCCAGCTTCATCTTGTGCGTGCGGCCCAGCATGTATCCCGCGCCCACGGCCAACGCCATCTGACCTTTGCCTGTCATCGCCCAACCCCTTTGTCGAGTAGATGTGGTGCACCTCGGCGCCGGCGTCGGCGAAAAGGGTGGGGGCCGTGGTCGGTGGGTGGTGCGTTCGTTCCCGCCGACTACCCACGGGCGGCGACGCTCAATCCGCCGCGGAACCTTCCCGGACCCGGACAGTCACCGACGAAGCGAGCCAGGACCGAAGCGGCTCGAGAGCCTGTTCCGGCTCCACCACCTGGCCGCGCGTATGCGCCTGCCGGTGAGAACCTGCCGATACCAACGCCATCCGGGCATCCCGGGTCTGATTTCTCGGGTTGGTCGCGGATCGACTCCAGTAGGCGCCGCTATACGGTCCGGACAGGAGGGCACCAACCGACCGCCAGGTCTGAGGTTTTCAGGGAAACCCGCGTAGCGCAGGTGCATGCGGGTACCCGCTGAGTACGCTGCCCCGCGCCGCAAATGCCGGACCGGGCGGCCAGCCCCGCTCCGGCCGCCGAACCCCTCGGCCCGTGGGGTGCCCCGGCCGCGCGCGGACCGAGATCGAGTGCTCGCCCACCCCGCCTCGGCCGCGCGCGCCACCACAATGCCAAAGAAGTGCGTACTCGCTGTTAGAACCAGGAAACCCTTTCCCACCGTCACCGATGCGACCACAATTTCTGCCATGGACGTCACCGAACGGCCGCACATCGACGTGGTGCGCGCACATCTGATTCAGCGATACCAAATTGACGCCATAACCTCCGACGCACCCTGTGAACGGCCACCGGGTCCTGGCTTCTGGGGATTCGGGCCCGCTTCCGCTCGCAGAGCTTCGCGAAGACCACATCGCCTCCCGGCGCGCGCACGTCGAGGACGTCGATGATCCCCTCGGAGTGCGCCCACGATCGGCAGCACGACGCGGTGGGGATCGGAGACCGACCTCATGGGCTAGGGCTAGGTGCAGCAGTTCGGGTCGAGCACCTGCCGCAGCGCATTGAGGGCATCGCCGCGGGCGCGGTAGTAGACGTTCATGCCGCGGCGGGTCGCCTCGACCATGCCCGCCTTCTTCAGCTGGCCGAGGTGGTGGCTGACGGTCGATTCGGACAGCCCGACACCGGTAGCGAGATCGCAGGTGCAGACCTCGCCGTCGTCGGCGGTGAACAGGATCGACATCAGCTTGATCCGCACCGGATCGGCCAGCGCCTTCAGCCGCAACGCGACCTGCAGGGCGGCCTCGTCGTCCATCGGTGCGGCCGACACCGGTGCGCAGCAGATCGGGGCACTGACATCGACCACGGGCAGTGTCTTCGGCATACGGAAAGTCTACCCAGCTTCTTGACTTATGTTGAAAAGGTGGGATTCTGAAGTTGCCCACTAATTCGACATAAGTCACACAGGTTGGAGAGTGTCATGTCCCGCACCCAGCTCGCCCTCAACGTCGACAACCTCGAGGAAGCGGTCACGTTCTACTCGAAGCTGTTCAATGCCCAACCGGCCAAGGTCAAGCCGGGCTACGCGAACTTCGCGATCGCCGAGCCCCCGCTGAAGTTGGTGTTGATCGAGAACCCCGGTTCCGGCGGCACCGTCAATCACCTCGGGGTGGAGGTGGAGTCCTCGGAGAAGGTGCACGCGGAGATCGCCCGCCTGAGCGGCGAGGGTCTGTTCACCGAGGAGGAGATCGGCACCACGTGTTGTTTCGCCACCCAGGACAAGGTGTGGGTGACCGGCCCGGCCGGGGAGAAATGGGAGGTCTACACCGTGCTGGCCGATTCCGAGAGCTTCGGCCGCAGCCCGCGACACGAGGACGGAAATTCGGAGAGCGGCATGTGCTGCGGCACCACCGCGGCCGCCGAGAGCGACGCATCGACCGAGAACGCGGGCACTGCGTCCTGCTGCTGAATGCCGGGCCTGACGAACATGGGACGGCGGGGACGGCCTTGCCGCGGACCCCATCGACCCATGCACGGGTGGTTCAGGTTCAGGAAGGCTCGACAGGCAGGAGTTCGGCGATCAGGTCCTCGACCCTGGTGCGGATCTGGTCGCGGATCGGCCGGACCGCGTCGACGCCTTTGCCGGCCGGGTCGTCGAGGACCCAGTCCCGGTAACTCTTTCCAGGGAACACCGGGCAGGTGTCTCCGCAGCCCATGGTGATCACCACGTCCGAGTCCTGCACCGCGTCCACGGTGAGGATCTTCGGGAACGCGGTGGAAATGTCGATACCCAGTTCG
This sequence comes from Rhodococcus sp. USK10, assembly GCF_019378875.1. Classification (NCBI taxonomy): domain Bacteria; kingdom Bacillati; phylum Actinomycetota; class Actinomycetes; order Mycobacteriales; family Nocardiaceae; genus Rhodococcus; species Rhodococcus sp. USK10. The sequence continues at coordinate 6,512,131 of NZ_CP076048.1, read as the reverse complement.
GCCATCGCCGCCTCGGCGGCCGGGTTCACCCGATCTGCCGGGGCGGACCCGGCGGAGCGGACCTCGATCCGATCACCGGCGAGGTGAGTGAGGAAGCCGGCGGCCATCTGGGAACGGCCGGCGTTGTGGATGCAGACGAACAACACACTGGGCTTGCCGATCACGGGGTAGGCACCTTTCCCGCGGTCGGGGCGAATCGGTTGCGCAGGGCGAGGGAAACGTAGACCAGCCCGACCAGGACCGGGACCTCGATCAGTGGTCCGACGACACCGGCCAGGGCTTGGCCGGAGGTGGCGCCGTAGGTGGCGATCGCGACCGCGATGGCGAGTTCGAAGTTGTTGCCCGCGGCGGTGAACGCCAGGGTGGTGGTGCGTTCGTAGCCGAAGCCCATGACGGCGCCGAGGAGGTAGCCGCCGCCCCACATGATCGCGAAGTACGCAAGCAACGGGATTGCGATGCGCACGACGTCGAGCGGTCGGGAGGTGATCTGGTCACCCTGCAGGGCGAAGAGGATCACGATGGTGAACAGCAGCCCGTACAGCGCCCACGGCCCGATCCGCGGGATCAGTTTGGTCTCGTACCAGGTGCGGCCCTTGGCATTTTCGCCGAAGCGGCGGGTGAGGTATCCGGCGAGCAGCGGGATGCCCAGGAAGATCAGCACCGATTTCGCGATCTGGGCCGGGGAGGTGTCGATGGTGGTCTGCTCGAGCCCGAGCCAGCCGGGCAGCACGTCGAGGTAGAACCAGCCCAGGACGGCGAACATCAGCACCTGGAAGATCGAGTTGATCGCGACCAGGACGGCGGCGGCCTCCCGGTCACCGCAGGCGAGGTCGTTCCAGATGATCACCATCGCGATGCAGCGGGCGAGACCGACGATGATCAGGCCGGTGCGGTACTCCGGCAGGTCCGGCAGCAACAGCCAGGCCAGGGCGAACATCAGCGCCGGGCCGAGAACCCAATTCAACACCAGGGAACCGATCAGCAAGCGGCGGTCGCCGGTGACGGTATCGAGGCGGTCGTAGCGGACCTTCGCGAGCACCGGGTACATCATGATCAGCAGGCCGAGTGCAATCGGCAGCGAGATGCCGTCGACCTCCACCGCGGACAGGGCACCGCCGAGGCCCGGAATCATCCGGCCCAGCAGCAACCCGGCGACCATCGCGACGCCGATCCACACCGGCAGGAACCGATCGAGGGTGGAGAGTTTTCCGACGACGGCAGGGTGATGCTCGGTGGTGGCCTCAGTCACGCCGGGACCTCCGTCGCGGTGCAGGCCTCGGACGGCACCGCGGGGGCACTCTCGGTCAGCAGCACCGCCGAAAGCTGTTGCAGCGCCGACGGGATCACCCAGTAATACACCCAGGTGCCCCGGCGCTCGCAGTCCAGCAGTCCGGCCGAGCGCAGCACCTTCAGGTGATGGGAGATCGTCGGCTGCGACAGATCGAACGTCTCGGAGATGTCGCAGACACACGCCTCGCCGCCCGCATGGGAGGCGACCAGGGACAGTAGCCGCAACCGGACCGGGTCCCCCAGCGCCTTGAACATCCGGGCCAGATCGCCGGCCCAGTCCTCGGTCAACGGTTCCCGGACCAGCGGGGAGCAGCACGGCTCGGCATCAGCCACCAACCTCTGTTTCGACATGTGTCAATATTGACAGATGTCGAATCCATTCGCGAATCCATGACGCCCGCGAAAGCCGCCTGCCGGCCACCGGACGGCTGCGAATCGGCGAGATGACTTGGGTTACTTCCCTGGATCACCCGTGTCACTCACGTCGGACACGTGAGCGCTGATGTGGTCGGCAAGCGTGGGTGGTTTTCCGAGAGATGCCCTTCGCGGCAACTCGAAATATCGTCGGTGCCCCGCCTCGTGTTCGGCCGCGACCTGCTCTTGCCAGTACATGCCCGATCGACTGTGCGGAAACCCCGGGATACTCATTGCGACTCGTGGTGCCTCTGCGGCGACGAGCCCTGACCTTCATTCCGTTCGAGCGGATCAGGCCACAGGTGTCACGGACCGACCAGTCCTTGTGAAACTGCGATCCAGCTGATGATCGAGAATCCCGGAACCTCCAGCGGTATCCCAAGCACTGACACCAATCAGACCTCCGATCGGCGAACACGAGCATGAAGGGTAGATAACCCATGGGCACCGGTGCGAGGCTCGCAGTTGGCGCCAGCACGTCCGGGCGTAGACCGGAACGGAAGACACCCGCGCCACACCTGCTCGACCAATAATCCGTCGGATCAACGAAAGACGTTGCACCCTTTGCTTATCGGGTTCGCGGTAGGTCGTCCGGTAGAGGGGCAGGCCCACAGGCTCCGTCAATTTCCGGCCGTGTGTTGGTGTCGACGACGTACGCACAGGTCGGAGCCGACGAATCCGGTGCCGTGCTGGGCGACGTGTTCTGTCGCCCGCCGCAAATTTTGTCCGCGGGTTCTTCGAGGTGTGGGACGTACCGACGTGCACTGTCGGTACGTCCCACACTGAAAACTCGATGTCAGTTGACCTGACGTCCGTGTCCGTCCCAGTACGGGCTACGTAGCTTGAACTTCTGCAGCTTCCCGGTCGCGGTGCGGGCCAACTCATCTCGGAACTCCACCGAGGTCGGTGCCTTGAACCCGGCCAGATGCTGCTTGCACCAGCCGATCAACTCCGCCTCCGTGCCGCTGTCGGACGGTGTGCCCGGGGTCAGGACCACCAGGGCCTTGATCGTCTCTCCCCACTTCTCGCTCGGCACCGCGATCACGGCCACCTCGGACACGGCCGGGTGGGAAAACAGGCAGTCCTCGACCTCGATCGAAGACACGTTCTCACCGCCGGTGATGATCACGTCCTTCTTCCGGTCGGCGATGGTCAGATACCCGTCCTCGCCAACGACGCCACCGTCACCGGTGTGGAACCAGCCACCGGCCAGCGCCTTCTCGGTCTCCTCCGGTTTGTTCCAGTAGCCCTCCATCACCACGTTGGAGCGGGCCAGCACCTCCCCCGCACCCTCCTCGCCCTCCTCGATCTGCAGCCGGACACCGAGCGCCGGGGCGCCGGCCCGGATCAGTTTCGCCGCCCGGGTCTCCGGGTCGAGGTCGTCCCATTCGGCGCGGGCGCGGTTGACGGTCAGCAGCGGGGAGGTCTCGGTGAGACCGTAGATCTGGATGAACTCCCAACCAAGTTCCTCCTCGACCCGCACGACGGTCGTCGTCGGCGGCGGCGCAGCGGCCATGATGATCCGCACCCGGTCCCGGCCGGGAATCTCGCCCTCCCAGGTCTGTGCGGCCTCGAGGACCGCGGACGCGACCGCCGGCGCCCCACAGAGCACCGTGACCCCGTGGTCGCGGACCCGCCTCAGGATCTCGGCGCCGTCGACCTTGCGCAGGACGATGTGCCGGCCGCCGACGCCGGTCAGCGCGAACGGTTGACCCCAGCCGTTGCAATGGAACATCGGCAGCGTGTGCAGGTACACGTCCCGGTCACCGATCCCGGCGTGCAGCCCGAACGTGACCGCGTTGACCCAGATGTTGCGGTGGGTGATCTGCACACCCTTCGGGCGGGCGGTGGTCCCGGAGGTGTAGTTGAGGGTGGCGACGGCCGACTCGTCCGGCTCCCACGGCTGCGACACCGCCCCGGGAGCGGCGTAGAGGTCGGTGTCCGAGCCCAGGACGAACTTGTGCTCGCAGTCGACCTCCTCGAGCGCCTCCTCGAGTTCGGGATCGACGTAGAGGACGCGGGCACCGGAGTCCTCGACGATGTAGCGGACCTCGTCGGGGCGCAGCCGGAAATTGACCGGCACCAGCACCCTCCCCGAACCGCTGACCCCGAAGAACGAGGTCATCAGCCGGCTCGAGTTGTGGCTGACGATCGCGACCCGCTCACCGGCGCCGATGCCGAGTTCGTCGAGCTTGGCGGCTTGGCGGCGGGCCAGGTCGGCGATCTCGGCGTAGCTCAGCGACCCCTGGGACGCGGCGGGTTGGTCAGGTTCGTCGACCACACCGATCCGATCCCCGTACACGGTCTCCGCGCGGTCGAGAAAATCGTTGACACTGAACGGGACAAACACAACTCCTCCTACGTCGACTCGGACTCGGTGAGGGCGCTGCCGCGGGAGTCGGGCACGCCGACCACGCCGCGGCCTTCACGTCTTCTACATGCGTCCTCCTCACATGAGGTCATTACATCTTGGCCTGTGCCGAGGTGTGCGTCGAGATGCGACTGTGTCCGCGGTCGGTTCCGTCGAACGGTGCTCGACGCGTGGAAATGGGCAAGCCTGGTCGTTGTCGTGAATTCGGACCTCTACACGTCTTCGAGAGCAATATGATGTGAATTTGAGGTGATTCCTACCTTGATTGAGGTGCGAGTCACAGCAAGACTAACTGCATGAGCACGAGCAGTCCCCCACCGAGGCGGCACGACCGACCCCGGCCCCCCGGGCCAGGCGATACGGGCCGCGCTTCCGCGCGATCAGTCGACCGCCCCGGCGATCGATAGTCCGACCACGCACGCCCTCCCCGCAGTTATCTCGTCCCGGACGGTCCCACCGTCCCGAGTGCGAGCCCCCTTTCCGATTCGACACAAAGCCGTCGCCGAACGCGACGCATGTATTCGATTCGACACCAAGGTTTTTCACCCGTTTGTTCTGTCGTGTCGTCTTGCCGCTGCGGCGGTGTGACGGCGAACGAGTCCCGATATGGAGTCCGACATGGATATGTTGCTTGCCGGTCAGTGGCGGGGCGCCGCTGACAACGTCACCGAGAACGTCCGGTCCCCGTTCGACGGTCACGCGGTCGATTCGGTACCGGTGGCCACCGTCGCCGACGCCGCCGTCGCCCTCGACCGGGCCGAGGTCGGTGCCCGAATCCAGCGCGCCACCCCGGCGCACGAGCGGGTGGCGATTCTGATGCGCGCCGCCGATCTGGCCGACGAACGCGCGGAAGACATCGCACAGACCATCAGCGCCGAGACCGGGAAGCCGATCAGCGAGGCGCGCGGCGAGGCAAGCCGGTCCGGCAGCATCATCCGGTTGGCAGCGTTCGAGGGCAGCCAGCTGTACGGCTCGACGCTGCCGCTGGACGCAAACCCCGGAACCGGGCTCGAGAAGGTCGGGTTCACGCTGCGCCAGCCGTGCGGGATCGTCGTGGCGATCACCCCGTTCAACTACCCGGCACTGTTGGTGTTGCACAAGATCGCGCCCGCGCTGGCGGCGGGTAATGCGGTGGTACTCAAGCCTGCCCGCGCCACCCCGCTGACCGCGCTGAAGCTGGCCGAGTGCTTCGTCGACGCCGGCCTTGCACCCGAGTCCCTGTCGGTGCTGACCGGACCGGGCTCCGTGCTGGGCGACGTCCTGGTCACCGACCCACGGGTGCGGAAGGTGTCGTTCACCGGCTCCACCCAGACCGGAACGCGGCTGGCGTCCATCGCCGGTATCAAGAAGCTGTCGCTGGAGTTGGGTGCCTCCTGCCCGGTCATCGTCCTCCCCGACGCCGACATCGAACTCGCCGCCTCCGCGGTCGCGGCCGGCGGCTACATCAACGCCGGTCAGGTCTGCATCAGCGTGCAGCGGGTCATCGTGGATCAGTCCGTCGAGGCCGATTTCCTCGACGCCCTGGTCCCGAAGGTCGAGAACATCGTCGTCGGCGACCCCTCCCACAAAGACACCAAGCTCGGCTCGTTGATCTCCGAAGCCGAAGCGAACCGGGTGCATTCGGCGATCGCCGAGGCCGCGCTGGCCGGTGCGAAGGTCCTCACCGGCGGTGACCGGGACGGCGCCGTCGTCACCCCGACCGTCGTCGCCGGCGTCGACCCGACCTCCCCGTTCAGCCGCGACGAACTGTTCGGCCCCGCGGTCGCCGTCTCATCGGCCGCCGACATCGAGTCGGCGATCGCCCTCGCCAACGACAACGACTACGGCCTCGGCGCAGGGCTGTTCACCTCCGACGTCAGCGCCACGACGCGGGCGATGCGGCAGATCGACGCCGGCAACATCCACATCAACTGGACCCCGCTCTGGCGCGCCGACCTCATGCCGTACGGCGGCCTCAAGGGCAGCGGCATCGGCAAGGAGGGCGTCCGGTCCGCGGTCGAGGAAATGACCGAGGAGAAGACCGTCATCCTGCACGGCCGACCCTGGTAACCGACTCCCCCTCAACCACTTTCGTGCCACTCACAGAAACGACGACATGACACCACTGAGCACCCACAAGACAATCCGGCTGACCACCGCCCAGGCGGTCGTGAAGTACCTCGCTGCGCAGTACTCCGTCGCCGACGGCGACCGGCGCCGCCTCATCCCGGCCGCACTGGGCATCTTCGGACACGGCAACGTCGCCGGCCTCGGACAGGCCCTCGACGAACTGTCCGACGACCTGCCGTTCATCCAGGGCCGGCACGAGCAGTACCTTGCGCACATCGCCACCGCGTACGCCAAGGCCAGCCGACGCCGCGCCACCCTCGCTGTGACCGCCTCCATCGGACCGGGCGCACTGAATCTGGTCACCGCCGCCGGGCTGGCGACGATCAACCGGCTCCCGTTGCTGCTGCTGCCCGGTGACACCTACGCCACCCGGCACCAGGGTCCGGTGCTCCAGCAACTCGAGCACGCCAGCGAAGCGGACGCCACGGTCAACGACACGTTCCGTCCGGTGGCGAAATTCTTCGACCGCATCACCCGCCCCGAGCAACTGCTGACCGCGCTCCCGCAGGCGATGCGGGTGCTGACCAGCCCCACCGACACCGGTGCCGTGGTGCTGTCGCTGCCGCAGGACATCCAGTCCCACGCCTTCGACTTCCCCGTCGAGTTCTTCGAACCCCGCGACTGGAAGATCCGCCGCCCGCTCCCCGACCCCACCGAGGTCGACGACGTCGCCACCCAGATCCGGGAGGCGGAGCGTCCGGTGATCATCGCCGGTGGCGGCGTGCACTATTCGGATGCCACCGCCGCCCTCGAGGAGCTCGCCGAGCAGGTCGGGATTCCGGTGGTCGAGTCGTTCGGCGGCAAGGGCGCGGTCGGCCGCGACGAGTGGTGGCAGGTCGGCGGCGTCGGCCTCGAGGGCAACTTCGCCTCGAACAAGCTGGTCAAGCAGGCCGACCTGGTGATCAGTGTCGGCACCCGGCTGACCGACTTCGTCACCGGTTCGCAGTCGATCTTCGAGAACGACACCGTCCGCTTCGCATCGCTGAACGTGGTCGACGCCGACACCCGCAAGCAGGGTGCCACCGGCATCCTCGCCGACGCCCGCCTCGGCCTCGCCGCACTGACCGCCGCGCTGGCCGGACACACCACCAGCACGGCGTGGCAGGAGACGGTGCGGACGGCGAAAGCGGGCTGGGCCCCGATCCGCGCCGCCGCCCTCGACCCCGACACCGCGTTCGACCCCGCCGAGCACCCGGACGCACCGGTCACCGGTGCGGTGCTCACCCAGCCGCAACTGATCGGGCTCCTGCAGGAGCACGCCCGCGGCGGCGACACCATCATCGCTGCGGCCGGCGGCGCGCCCGGCGACCTGCAGAAGGTGTGGGACGCCACCGGGAATCGGCACTGCCACCTCGAATTCGGGTTCTCCTGCATGGGTTACGAGATCCCGGCCGCGATGGGCGTGCGCCTGGCCGAGGGCAACCAGGGCCAGCGGATCGTCACCTTCATCGGCGACGGCACGTTCCTGATGGCCCCGACCGAACTGGTCACCGCCGCCCAGGAGGGCCTCGACGTCACCGTCGTCGTCTCCGAGAACCACGGCTACCAGGTCATCCACCGCCTGCAGATGAACCGCAACGGAAGGGAATTCGGCAACGAGTTCCGCTACCGCACCGACGGCGACATCATCGCCGACAGCGGGGACAAGGCGCGCCTCGAGGGCGACTACCTGAAGGTCGACCTGCGGAAGATCGCCGAAGGCCTCGGCGCCACCGCGATCCGCGCCACCACCACAGCCGAGGTCCGTACCGCACTGGAGCAGACCCGCGAGGAGTCCGGGCCGGTGGTCATCGTGGTTCCGACGGTGCCGCACGTGGATCTGCCCGGCGGCGACGTCTGGTGGGATGTGGCCCCCGCCGAAGTCTCGAACCAGGAATGGGTGCAGAGCCTGCGCGCCGATTACGAGAACGCCATGGGACGGCAGAGGTGGTTCGGATGAGCAACAACAGTCCTCTCGACGCGGGAACCCTGCGTCAGCGTCTGGCGCAGGGTGAGACGACCGTCGGCACGTTCGTCGGCATGGCCTCCTCGACCGCGGCCGAGGTGTGCGCGGCGGCGGGTGCCGACTGGATCCTGCTCGACCTCGAACACGGTGCCGGATCGGAAGACGCCCTGCGCGATTCGATCCTCGCCGCCGGCGCCTACGGGGTGCCGACGGTGGTGCGGGTCGAATCCGGGGAACGCATCCGAATCGGACGGGTCCTCGATCAGGGCGCCGCCGGGGTGATGGTGCCGCGCCTGGACAAGCCCGATCAGGTGGTCGACGCGATCACCCACCTCGCGTATCCGCCGCGCGGCGACCGCGGGGTCGCCACCTACAACCGCTCCTGCCGGTGGGGCATGGATCGCTCCGTGCTGCTCGCCGAAGAACAGGCCTCGCTCGGGGTCATCCAGATCGAAACCCTCGCCGCCCTCGACGCGGTCGACGAGATCGCCGCCCAGGACGGTGTCGACGTGCTGTTCGTCGGCCCGCTGGATCTGTCTTTCGCACTGGGGGTGCCGCTGCAGTTCGACAGCCCGGTGTTCACCACCGCCCTCGGGCGGGTGCTCGAAGCCGCCCACCAGCACGGCAAGACGGCGGGCATTCTCACCGCCAACGCCGCCCTGGCCGCCGGCTCCGTCGAACTCGGATTCCGATTCGTGGCCATCGGCTCCGACTCGACCCTGCTCGCCGCGGCCCTGACCGAGGCCTTCGCCACCGCCCGCCCCGAACAAGACCAGCAAAGGAAGTCATCGTGAACACAACCCGCACCGTCGGAGTCGGACTGATCAGCGTCGGCTGGATGGGCCAGCTTCATGCCCGCGCCTACCGCGACGTCCCGATCGTCTATCCCGAACTCGGGGTCACCCCGAAGCTGGTGATCGCCGCCGACACCGCCGACAGCCGCGTCGAGTTTGCCAAGAATGTCCTCGGTTTCGCCGAGGGGACCACCGACTACCGCGAGGTGCTCGCGCACCCGGACGTCGACGTCGTCTCCATCTGCGCACCCAACTTCCTGCACGCCGAAATCGGCATCGCCGCGGCGAAGGCGGGCAAGCACTTCTGGATCGAAAAGCCCGTCGGACGCAGCTACACCGAGACCGCCGCGATCGAGGCGGCAGCCACCGACGCCGGGGTGATCACCTCGATCGGCTACAACTACCGGCACGCCCCCGCCGTCGAGCACGCCCGGACGCTGATCGCCGAGGGCAGCCTCGGGCGGATCACCAACGTGCGGGCCTCGTTCTTCTCCGGATACGCCAACGAACCCAACGGCGCACTGTCCTGGCGGTTCGACCGCGAACTCGCCGGGTCCGGTGTGCTGGCAGACCTGTTCAGCCACGCCAGCGACCTGTGCCAGTACGTGGTCGGGCCGATCGCCGAGATCAACGCGCTCACCAGCACCGTCTACACCGAACGCCCGAAGCAGGCGATGGGTAGCGGAACCCACTTCGCTGTCATCGAGAACGGTGAGATGGGCCCGGTGGAGAACGAGGACTACGCCGCCGCGCTGGTGCGATTCGGCTCCGAGGGACCGGGATCGGGTGCGGTGGGCACCATCGAGGCCTCCCGGGTCATCGTCGGACCCGAGTGCGGCTACCAGATCGAGATCTACGGCACCGAGGGATCCCTGAAGTGGGACTTCGAGCGGATGAACGAGCTGAAGGTCTGCCTGGGACGCACCAACGCCGAACAGGGCTACCTCACCGTCAACGCCAGCCCGAAGCACGGCGACTACTCCCGCTTCCAGCCCGGCCCCGGCAACGCCCTCGGCTTCGACGACCTCAAGACGATCGAGGCGAAGAAGTTCCTGCTCGCCGTCACCGGTGGGCCGCAGGAGAACTCGAACGTGCACGACGCCGCGTCGGCGGCGGCGATCGTCACCGCCGCCGAGACCTCCGCCGCCACCGGGCAGTGGCAGAAACTCGACGTCGTCGCCGGCACCACCGCCTCCCGCACCGCCTGACGACCCCCGCGCCGTCCATCCCGCCCCGCACCATTTCGACATCTGCAAGGATTCCGATGACTACGACCACCTCGACACAGCTGTTCGTCGGCCTGGGCCCACTCGACCGGGAACTCGTCGACCCGTACCTGGCCTCCCATCACCAACTGGTCCTCGACCCCACCGAGGAACAGCTGGCGGTCGCCGAGGCGGCGATCGTGCGGGCGGCGTTCACCGTCGACGCCGCGATGCTCGACCGGATGCCTGCGCTGAAAGTCCTCGCCCGCACCGGTGTCGGCACCGACCTCGTCGACGTCGCCGAGGCGCGGCGGCGCGGGATCCCGGTGGTCATCACCCCGGGCACCAACACCGTCTCGGTCGCCGAAGGCGTGTACACGCACCTGCTCTCGTTGGTGAAGCAGCTGCCCACCCTGACCGGCCTGGTGCGGGGCGGCCGCTGGGCCGAACGCGGAAAGGTGACCGTCGGGGATCTCGAGGGGGCAACGTTGGGCATCGTCGGGTTCGGGCGGATCGGCCGCAAGGTCGCGCAGATCGCCGAGGCATTCGACCTGAACGTCCGCGCCTACGACCCGTTCGCGGAGATCCCGCAGGCGTACCGGTGCGCCGAGGTCGACGAGGTACTCGCCGCGAGTGACTTCGTCACCCTGCACACGCCGCTGACCGCGGAGAACCACCACCTGATCAACGAAACCCGGCTGGCTGCAATGCGACCGGGAGCGATCCTGGTCAACTGCAGCCGGGGCGCGTTGATCGACCTCGACGCCGCGCACGCGGCGCTGGCATCCGGACAGCTGGCCGGCCTCGGCCTCGACGTCTTCGAGCCCGAACCACCCGCCTACCACCCGGTGTTCGACCACGCCAACACAACGCTCAGCCCGCACCTGATGGGGTTCACGGACCGGGCGACGGCCCTGACGATCCGCGCCGCGGTCGAGGGCGCCGTCGCGGTTCTCGACGGCCGCGAACCGGCCGCGGTGGCGTCATGACCGTCCGGGTGGGTGTGATCGGCGTCGGGGTGATGGGCGCCGATCACGTCCGGACACTGCACGCGGTGGTCTCCGGGGCAACGGTCACCGTGATCACCGACTTCGACGCCTCCCGCGCCGCCACGATCGCAGAAGAGGTCGGCGCCCGCACCGTCGCAACCGCGGCAGAGTTGATCGCCGCCCCCGACGTCGATGCGGTGATCATCGCGTCCCACGACTCCGCCCACGCCGAGCAGGTGAGTCTGTGCCTCGATCACCTCAAGCCGGTGCTGTGCGAGAAGCCCCTGGCCCCGACTGTCGACGAATGCCGAGACCTGGTCGCGAAGGAAGATGCGCTCGCTCTCGCGAAACCACTCGTCTCGGTGGGATTCATGCGCAGATTCCACCACCCCTACGTGGCCCTGGCCGACGAGGTACGATCCGGGTCCATCGGCATCCCATTGCTGGTGCGCAGCTCGCACCGCAATGTCTCCGCGTATCCGGGCGGAGACTCGGCAAGCACGATCACAAACTCCGCCATCCACGAAATCGATATCACCAGTTGGCTTCTGGGATCGCCGATCGTCGAGGTCAGCTGGTATGCACCGCGCTCAACTTCCTATGACACCTCGCGGCAGGACCCGCAGGTTCTGCTACTGAGGACCTCTGACGGCGCATTGACCACCGTCGACGTGTTCGTCAACGCACGGTACGGCTACGACGTGCGCTGCGAGGTGGTCGGCGAAACCGGTGCGGTCAGCCTGGCGCCGAGTCACGTCCTGACGGTCGACTCGTCGCTGCGTTCGGCGGCCACGTACCCGGAGGACTGGCGGCCGCTGTTCGCCGACGCCTACCGACGCCAGTTGCAGGCCTGGGTCGAATCGCTCGCCGCAGACACACCCACCCCCTCGGCGACCGCCCGCGACGGATTGCGGGCCACCGAAGTCGCCGCCGCCTTGATCGACTCGATGAACAACGCGGGCGCCGTCACCCCGGTGAGGAATTCATGACCGTCGCTCTACGACTTACTCGCCATCCGCGTTCTACGATCGAGACGACCACCGAAGGGTACGGGGCATGACCAACTCACCACGTCCGGAGCTATTAGCCGCCTGTTGGACCTCCGCCGGAAATGTGATGCCGGCGCGCGGCTCGGATCTGAGTCCGATCCCGATCCGCGAGCGCATCGAGGCCGTCGCCCGAACCGGCTACACCGGGTTCGGATTGACCCGCCCCGATCTGGTCGCCGCCCGGGAAACGGTAGGGCTCGGTGAGGTCGCGAAGATGCTGGCAGACAACGGCATCACCCATGTGCAGCTCGAATGGATCACCAACTGGTGGACCACCGGCGACGCCCGCGCGGCCTCCGACGAGGTTCGCCGGGACCTGTTCGAGGCGGCCCCCGTCCTCGGTGTCGACAACATAAAGGTCGGCGCGGACGACGACGGTGTCCCGGTCTCCCGCGACCTGCTCTGTGAGCAGTTCGACGCCCTGGCGACCGACGGTGCGGCTGCGGGCGTCAAGATCGCGTTCGAGAACACCCCGTTCTCCCACCACGTCAAGACCACCGAGCAGGCGGCGCAGTTCGTCCAGGACGTCGACAACCCCAACGGCGGACTCATCCTCGACATCTGGCACGCCTTCCGCGGCGGCACCGACTACGACACTCTGCCGCGGCTCGTTCCATCGCGGTTCGTGTTCGGGGTCGAACTCGACGACGGCTGGTCCACTGTCCGGGGAACCGACCTCGAGGACACCTTCGACAACCGAGTTCCCTGCGGTGAGGGCGAATTCGACGTCCCGAAATTCATCCACGCGGTCCGCCGGATCGGCTTCGGCGGACCGTGGGGAGTCGAGCACATGTCGCAGGAGTTCCGGCAGCTGCCCGTCGTCGACGCGCTCACCCGGGCACGCGACGGCGCCCTGCAGTGCTTCGCGCGCGCCGACGGGGTGGCCGCGCATCGGGACAACACCTGATCTCATCGGATCTCCCGTCGCCACCCGCCCGCGACGATGAGGCGAAAATGATGGAAATGCCGTCTTGATTGAGGCCTACGTCACAACAAGACTGACAAGGGCACACAGACAGCAACCGCCGACGCTGTCGATACGCGGACCGGACGTGTGCATGACCGACCCACCGGCACTGATGTCGGTAGGGACAGATCGAAAGGAATCCAGTGGCCACCCTGTTGGACGGGAAAGTAGTTCTGATCAGCGGAGGGACGCAAGGTGTCGGCGCAGGCGTCGTACGAGCCGCGGCCCGCGAAGGCGCGAAGGTCGTGTTCACCGGCCGCCGGGCCGAGGCCGGTAAGACCCTGGCCGCCGAACTCGAATCCGAGGGCGCGCAGGTCCGGTTCGTGCAAGCCGACCTCGCCGACCCGGCCGAGGCCAAAAACTCGGTGACGCGGACCATCGAGGAGTTCGGCCGCATCGACGCACTCTGCAACGCGGCCGGCCTGACCACCCGCGGCACCCTCCTCGACACCACGCCGGAGTTGTTCGACCAGCACATGGCCGTCAACCTGCGGGCCCCGTTCTTCACCATGCAGGCCGCCGTCACGGACATGGTGGCACGGAAGGCGCCGGGAACGATCGTCAACATCATCTCCATCGCGCAGCACGGCGGGCAGTCCTACCTGGCCCCGTACGTGTCGGCGAAGGCCGGGCTGGCGGGGTTGACCCGCAACGCCGCCTACGCGCACCGCTTCGACCGGATCCGGATCAACGGCCTCAACATCGGCTGGACCGAGACCGAGGGCGAGACCGCGATCCAGCAGCGCTTCCACGGCGCCGACGACAACTGGGCCGCCGAGGCCGCGGCGAAGGTGCCGATGGGCAAGCTCGGGCAGGTCGACGAGATCGCCGACATGGTGGTGTTCCTGCTCTCGGATCGCAGCGGCGTCGTCACCGGCTCGGTCATCGACTGGGACCAGACCATTATCGGAGGGCAGGACTGATGGGATCGACACTCGGCGTGATCGGCCTCGGCCGGATCGGCGCATTCCACACCGACACCCTGGCTCAGTTGCCGGGGGTGGACGGCCTCGTCGTCACCGACGAGCGTCCGGACGTCACCGCGGCCGTGGCCGCGAAGTTCGGGGCGCGCGCAGTCGAGGACGCCGCTGCGGTCTTCGCCTCGGGCGTGGACGGGGTCGTGATCGCGGCCGCCACCCCGGCGCATGCGCCGCTGATCCTGGCCGCCGTCGATGCCGGGATTCCGGTGTTCTGCGAGAAGCCGGTCGCGTTCACCGCCGACGAGAGCTACCAGGTCGTCGAGCGACTGAAGTCCTCGGCGGTGCCGGTGCAGATCGGGTACAACCGCCGGTTCGATCCCGCGTTCGTCGCGGCCCGCAACGCCGTCGTCGGCGGGGAACTCGGCTGGTTGCACACGGTGCGCTCGACCACCCTCGACCCGGCGCCGCCGCCGGCGGAGTACGTGGCCGCATCCGGCGGGATCTTCCGCGACTGCAGCGTCCACGACTTCGACATCGTCCGCTGGGTCGTCGGACACGAGGTGACCGAGGTCTATGCCGCCGGCACCAACCAGGGCGACTCGATCTTCGCCGACCACGGCGACGTCGACACCGCCACCACCACCCTGACCTTCGAGAACGGCACCCTCGGGGTCGTCTCCAACACCCGCTACAACGCCCGCGGCTACGACTGCCGCCTCGAGATCCACGGCTCCGAGGACAGCGTCGTCGCCGGCTGGGACGCGAACGCCCCGGTGCGCAACCTCGAACCCGGCATCGCCTTCCCCGACGGCCCGCCGCACCAGTTCTTCATGGACCGCTTCACCTCCGCCTACCGCGCCGAACTCGGCGCGTTCCTCGAGGTGATCGCCGGCACCGCACCCTCGCCGTGCACCGCCGCCGACGCCCTCGAGGTGGCGTGGATCGCCGAGGCGGCCACGCTGTCCCTCTCCCACCACCGACCCGTCCAGATGAGTGAGGTTCGACGATGATTCGTATTGCAGGAGCACCTATTTCGTGGGGTGTCTGTGAAGTTCCCGGCTGGGGGCACCAGCTCGGCCCCGAACGGGTGCTCTCGGAGATGCGCGACGCCGGCCTCGAAGCCGCCGAGATCGGCCCCGACGGATTCCTGCCCGCCGACCCGCAGGAACTGGCCGCCACCCTCGCCTCCTACGACCTGAAGGCGGTCGGCGGTTTCACCCCGGTCCTGCTGCACGACGCCGGCCACGACCCGGTCCCCGACATCACCGGCACCCTGGCCGCGTTCACCGCCGCCGGCGCCGAGGTGCTGGTGCTGGCCGCGATCACCGGCACCGACGGCTACGATTCGCGGCCCGATCTCGACGACGCCGGCTGGAAGACCTTGCTGTCGAACCTGGACCGGCTGCACGACGTCGCCGCCGAGCAGGGCATCCGCGCGGTCCTGCACCCGCACGTGGGCACCATGATCGAGCAGAACATCGAGGTCCAGCGGGTCCTCGACGGCTCCTCGATTCCGCTGTGCCTGGACACCGGGCACCTGCTGATCGGCGGCACCGACCCGCTCGAGCTGGCCCGGGCCGCCGCCGACCGGATCACCCACACGCACCTCAAGGACGTCGACGCCGAGTTCGCCGCCCGCGTGCAGGCCGGTGAGCTGAGCTACACCGAGGCCGTCGCCCAGGGGATGTACACCCCGCTCGGCACCGGTGACGTCGATATCGAAGGCGTGGTCCGGCACCTCGTCGACTCCGGCTTCGACGGCTGGTTCACCCTCGAGCAGGACACCATCCTCGCCGGCGAACCCGAGGGTGAGGGACCGGTCGCGGACGTCAAGACCAGCGCCGCATTCCTGCGGAGCCTGCAGCTGTGACCGAGCTGCGGATCGGCGTCCTCGGCGCCTCCCGGATCGCGGAGCAGGCGATCGTGAAGCCGGCCCAGATTCTGGGTCACCGGCTGGTCGCGGTCGCCGCCCGCGACCGTGGCCGCGCCGAGACGTTCGCGAAGACGCACGGCGTCGAGCGGGTCGTCGACTCGTACGCCGAGCTGATCGCCGACCCCGAAGTCGACGTGATCTACAACCCCCTCGCCAACGCCTTCCACGCCGAATGGAATCTGAAGGCGATCGAGGCCGGCAAGGCGGTGCTGACCGAGAAACCGTTCGCCCGCAACGCCACCGAAGCCGATCAGGTCCGCCGCGCCGCCCGCGAGCGGGGTGTGCCGATCATGGAAGGGTTCCACTACTTCTTCCACTAGCCGCCGACGCCATCTGCGCAACACCCGGACTCGACGAAATCCTGATCGGCGGCGCAGACTCACGCTTTCCATGGCCGGACTGGGTCGTCGCGCCTTCCCTCGGGGTGCACTCCCCGCGACTTGCCGCCGGTGGGGGGCTCATCGGTCACGCCTCACGCGAACTCCGATTCGACTGTGAGGCAGCAAAATTGATACCATTCGCTCGACGTACGGTGTATCATCCATCGTCATGGGAGTCGCAGGCGCAGCACGAGCGATCGGCCGCCTCCACTATCGACTCACGTGTGCACCCTTTCACCTATTCGACGACGTAGTGATGCCGGCGCTCTTCGACGACGGCGCCCCCGCCCGACTGGCATACGAGTGGGTGCTGATCGAGTGCGACACGGCCGCAGCGATTCTGTTCAACGATGACGTGGCGGCCGCACACGCACAGAAGTTGCGACAGCGAAGTGCCGCCCTGCGATACGCCATCGCCCGCGGGCAACGGCAGATCCTTTGCGATACCGAGGCCGTCGCCCTCGAGCGGCACCGCGCTCGTTTCCGCGAGCGGCACCGCCGGCACGCCGGAAACACCGATTAGCCTCTGCGCGCAGCCTATTGCCGCAGGATCCGACGACCAGGAGCGCGCTGGCCGGATCGCGCGCGGACAACTGAGGGTCAGCTGGCTTTGGTGGTGAGGATCTGCACGATGTCGTCGAGGGCGATGAGAGCGGCATCGCTGTCCCGGTCGACGAGCCAGCGCAGCACCACCCCGTTCATGCACGTCAGCGCGAATCGAGCAACCTGATCGACCGGAGTGGTCCAGTTGACGTTCGCTCGCCTCGCGCACAGGGTCAGGAACGCGACGGCCTGGGCGTCCATGGTGCGGTACTGCCGTTCGGCGATCGCCCCGGCCGACACGTTGCCGGCGCTGCGTTGGCGGAGCGCGTGGGCGGTGATCTCATAGGTCAGCAGTTGATGGTTGGGGGTGGATTCGATGATCGGCCACAGTCCCCGCATTCCGGCGCGCAGCAGGTCCTCGAGGGCCGGGGTCCCGGTCAGCCCGGCGGAGTCGGTGTAATGCCCGAATGCCAGCTGCATCGCTTCGTTGACCTGCAGAATTTGGGTCTCGGCAAGCTGAGTGAGGAGTGTGTCCTTGTCGTGGAAGTGATAATGCACAATCCCGAGGGAAGTCCCCGCTGCTGCGGCGAGTGGACGCATGGTCAGCGCGTCGACGCCCTGCTCGGCCGCGATTGCCAGCGCCGCCTCGAGAAGTTGGGCGCGACGCTCATCGGCGGGGAGCTTCTTCGCCATGTGCCGAGCGTAAATGCTCGGACGCTCGGGCCGGGGGCTTATCCCACAATGATCAGCGGCGACCACGACTGACGAGGCGATGCACAGATCGCCGGCGCCCGTATCGCAACCCGGCGCCAACCCGATCGCGACCACCGTATCGCCGAGAGGGCTCACTCTGTTGCGCCAGTCGATCTACGAAATCTTTCAATTCTGATCAGTCGTCCAATTTTTATTTTGATCACACGTCCAACAATAAATGGGCTTGCGTTCAATTGGAGAGAAAAATTGTTCGGCATTCCATGAAACGCTTGGGGCGCCCACGGCCGATATAGGAGTAAGCGGGTTCGGTGCCCGTCGATAACAAAAAGCAAGAGGAGTGAAGGGTTCATGGGTTCTGCAGGTGTTGACATCGCCGTCGCCTTCGGGGCGTTCCTGAAGTGGTTGAGTATCACGTTCGGAGGCGGTATCGGAATTGGCTGACCAGCGATACGGCCTGGACGGCGGTGGCTCGACTCGCCAGGTGGGAGCCGAGCCACTCCGCCTCGGCAGCGAGCGACTCGTTCGTCCCACTCACCGGATCCGACTGCACCAGCGCGGCTTTCGAGGGTTCGAAACTGGCCACGCGGGAAACGAATTCGACGATACGTAACAGGGTCGATCAGCCCACCGGAAGGCAAATCGAGCCCAGATTGAGTCCCGTCGCGACGGTGACGGTCGTGCTGCCCGCCGAGCCTGTGAAGTCTCCCGTCCCCTTGAACTTTGCGTCGATGACGTGCACGCCTGTCGCGTTGAAGGTGTGGTTGGCTGTCGCGGTGCCGTTCGTGACGACAACTGCGGCAGCGATCACGGTACTGCCTTCCTTGAAATCAACTGTGCCAGTGGCATTTACAGGCGTGATCTTCGCGGTCAGCGCGACCGGACAGGTGGTCGCGACGGTACCCTGCACGGACACCGTTGTCGTGGTACCGACCTCAACCGCTGCTGCGGGTGTGGCCATCAGGACCATCGCACTGGCCGCGGCGCCGAGTGCGAACATTGGACTCCTGAGCCGTCGCATCTGCCGACGCCGAACAAGCATGCCCTGGCCTACCGATCCCGAACCGGTAGTTGGACTTGCGAAGGTGATCATGACCGCACTCCTTTGATTCGCGCCTGAGATGAAACGCGAAGCGGACGACCACACGCATCCGATAGTCCCGACGGCCGCCCGGCCGCTGATTATTACGCTACTCGTGGCAGGCATTCGTCATCAATACCCCAACACAGACCGTTCGGGCGCCCGGGAATTTGCACACATTTTGATCAGTCGTCCATTTTCCATTTTGATCACTCGTCCAACAGAATTGGTTTTTCGTTCAGTTGCATAGATGTCGGTTCTCTGGTTTCCGTGAAACGCCACGGGCACCTCCCTGCGAATACTCGCTAGAGGTGAACACCCCTCCAACCATTCGGGAATTCGGGCCCGTTTCCACTTCCTCGGTCGCCGCCGTCTCGATCCGCAGCCAGAAGCGATGGAGATCGGACACGGAACCCGCGAGCCAGGGCTTTGTGCAGCAGTTCGGGGAGCGCCCGCCGCAAAGCATTGAGAGCGTCGCTGCGGGGCGGTGGAAGACGTTCATGCCGCGACGGGTGATCGGATCACGATTCCCGAGCGGCAGCTGTGTCGAGAAGGGCAGACCTGAGTCTGGCCGACAGGCCAAGTTTGCTCGGCGGGGAGAAGGGCAAGACGGTGCTCACCGGACTTCGGACCGGCCGAGGTCCGATCCCCCACCATCCTCGCCGACGTCTGCAACGGATGTCAGCCTACGAGGCCGGGGTTCCCCGGGCGGCGCTCTGCGTCATCACCGGATACGGCAAGGAAGTGGGCGAGCCAGTGGCCGCCTCCACCGACGTGGACATGCTCTCGTTCACCGGATCCACCGCCACCGGCAACCGACTGGCTCAAACACCGCGGCCCTTCCCGCAGCGACTCTCCCTCGAACTGGGCGGAAAGGGCGCCACGATCGTCTTCGCCGACGCCGACCTCGACGACGCCGTCGACGGTGCGCTCGCCGGCTTCTGCATCAACCAGGGACAGGTCTGCACCGCAGGTACGCGGCTGCTGTTGGAGTCCTCCATCGCGGACACCTTCCTGGACAGGCTGGGCACGAAGGTCGCCGCACTGTCCGTCGGCGACCCCCGGTCCGGCGCCGACCTCGGCCCGCTGATCAGCCCGGAACATGCAGACCACGTGCGCAGTTTCATCGACCAGGCACGTCACGCCGGTGCCCGCATCATTCCGGAAGCAGATCCCACCGACGGGCTTCCCAGCGCGTATGTCGCCCCCGCGGTGATCACGGGCCTGGACCACACCCACGCGGTCTTCCAGCAGGAAATCTTCGGCCCCGTGCTGGCGGTGACCACCTTCGACACCGCCGACGAGGCGATTGCCCTCGCCAACGGAACCACCTACGGGCTCGCCAACGGTGTGTGGACCGCCGATATCAAACGTGCCCTCACGGTGTCACGCCGCCTGAAGTCCGGCATCGTCTGGGTCAACTCTGTACTCTCGTCACCATTCCCACTGCCGTTCGGCGGCAGCAGGGCGAGCGGCTTCGGGCGCGAGAAGGGCGCGGAAGGCGTCAGCGAGTTCACTCAACTGAAGATGATCACCGTCGAACTCGCCGACCGAGAGCGGAGCTTCCCGGGACTCGGGTGACCCGGACTCCTGTTGCCGTGACGACGAACTACCCGCTCGTCACGGCAGCAGGAAGGTCCAGCTCGGACAGTTGGGCGGCAACTTCGAGCAACGGCTGAGCCAGCTTCGCACGACGTTCGGCGTCGAGGAGCGCGGTCGGCCCGGCAATACTGACAACACCCACGACGTCACCTCGGCCGTTCTGAATAGCGGAGGCTATCGCCGAGGTACCGATCTCGTACGAGTCCTCGACCTCCGCGTATCCCCGTTCGGTCGTCCGCCTCAACAGCTCCCGCAACGCGTCACCCGAGCGAGGTGCCTCCGGGCCATGCTCGCCCGGGCCGCCGAACCCCTGGGCAAAGACCAGCGACAGCGCCCGGTCGATATCGAGGCGGGACAGCCAGGCGTGGCCGGACGCAGAGGACGCCAGATGCGGGCATCCCCCGTGGTCAGGGTCGTACCTGAGTCCAGTGGTGGCGCCCTGGAATCGACTGACGAACACCAGCTCGTCGCCATCGACCATGGACAGCCGCACCAGCGCGCCGGACTCCGTGGCCAGCGCTTCCAACATCGGTGCTGGTTCGACAGGATCAGTCGCACGGCCGGTACGCGTTGACGCTGAAGTTCGTGTCGGTGGGCCGAGGCCAGAAGAATTCAGTAGTTTTCCCTCCACCTACTCACGAGGCGGAGCCTGGAAAACCTGGTCAGATACATCTTCGGCTCGAGCGTTCATCAGTTTGTATGAACCGGCACCCCCACCGTTAGCGCGTTTGCGCATGGTGAACGGACGCCCCGACAAGCAAAGTGATTGCCATCACACGCTCGATCCCGCCCGCGATTACGACGGACGCGGGCACGCACCTGATGAAGGGAATGCCATGGGTACGACTCCGGACGGAGGCCATCAACTCAAGCCCGGCCTCAAACAGCGTCACCTGACCATGCTCTCGCTCGGTGGAGTCATCGGTGCGGGGTTGTTCGTCGGCTCGAGCGCAATCATCAACCAGGCCGGGCCGCTCGCGTTCATCACGTACGCCATCACGGGACTGATCGTGCTGCTGGTCATGCGCATGCTCGGCGAAATGGCCGCCGCCAAACCGTGTTCCGGTTCGTTCACCGACTACGCACGGATGGCGTGGGGCGAATGGGCGGGGTTCTCGACGGGGTGGCTCTACTGGTACTTCTGGGTCATCGTCGTCGGATTCGAGGCCGTCGTCGGCGGTCAGATGATCAACAAATGGATCCCGTCGATACCGGTGTGGGCCATCGCTCTCACCCTGATGATGGTCATGACCGCCGTGAACTTGCTCTCGGTCGGCGCATTCGGTGAAGCCGAATACTGGTTCGCCAGCATCAAAGTCGTCGCCATCGTCGCCTTCATCACCGTCGCCGCCCTCTTCGTGTTCGGGCTCTGGCCCGGCGCACGCGTCGACTTCGGCAACCTCACCGACCACGGCGGACTCCTCCCCAACGGCCTCGCCACCCTGTTCGTCGGCGTGGTGGTGGTCATCTTCTCGATGACCGGCGTCGAGGTCGTCACGATCGCGGCCGCCGAATCGGCGGAGCCGGCGAAATCGATTCGCAAGGCCGTCAATTCGGTGGTGTTCCGGATCCTCGCCTTCTTCGTCATCTCGACGTTCCTGATCGCCGTGATCGTGCCGTGGGACTCGGTGGTTCCGGGGGAATCGCCATTCGTCGCGGCCCTGGATCGGATCGGCATTCCGGGTACGGCGGACCTGCTCAACCTCGTCATCCTGGTTGCGGTGCTCTCGGTCCTGAACTCCGGCCTCTACACGTCCTCGCGGCTGCTGTTCGTCATGGGCGGACGCGGCGACGCTCCGGCGTGGATGACCTCGACCAACAAGCGGGGTGTCCCAGTGAAGGGGATCCTCTCGTGCACGGTGGTCGGCTACGGATGCGTGGTGCTCGCCGCCCTGTTCCCGGACACGGTGTTCCTGTTTCTGATCAACGCCTCCGGTGCGGTGTTCCTGTTCGTGTACTTCATGATCTGCATCTCCGAGCTCCGGCTGCGTCGCCGGTGGGAGAAGGAAAACCCGGGTGGCCTCGAGTTCCGGATGTGGCTGTACCCGGGCCTGCCGATCCTGGTCACCGTCGCGATCGTTGCGGTGCTGGTCAGCATGGGCCTGCGCGACGCCAACCGGATCGAGCTGATGCAGGGCGTCGCCGTGTGGGTGGTGCTGACGGTCATCTACCTGGTGGAGAAGAGGGCCCGCACCGCCCGCGGATCCCGTGCCCTCGATACCGCCCGCTCAGCCGACGTCGAGACTCCGCCTTCCCCCGTCCATCCCTCCTAGCGAATCACCCGACCGGGAAACACATCGACGGCGCCTTGCCGTCGATGTGTTTCTCGTCGTCCGGCCCACCGGACCGCCCCCGGTTACTCGAGAAGGTCGTCGAGCGAGAGCTTGGCACGTTCGGCCCCGGACAGCGTGAGCCAGAGCATCGCCGACCCTTCGGTGGAGGTGGGTTTGACACCGGTGAGTTGCTCGACGCGACGCAGCCGGTAGACGAGGGTCTGCCGGTGAATGTTCAGTTCGTCGGCGCTCTTCTGCCACGCACCGTCGTTGCGGAGGAACACCCGCACCGACTCCAGCAGGCTTCCTTCGTTGTCCTTGTCGTGGGTGATGAGCGGGCCGAGGACCCGGCGCACGAGGGTACGGGTGTCCTCGATGCTGCGCGGGAGGAAGCTGACGTCGTCCCTGTCGTCCCCGTAGACGTTGACCGTCTGCCCCTGCTCGTGCGCGCGGGCCACTGCGAGCTGAGCCTGGCGTGCCGCTTCGGCGACACTGGAATTCGCGGTCAAGGCGGTGCTGACACCGACGGCGCAGTCCGGGCCGAGTTTGGCACTGATCGTGGCCAGCAACTCGAGGTCGCGCGGCACCAGCCCCATCAGCATCGTCCCGGACGGCAACAGCAGCGGCGCATACTGCTGCAGGCACACCTGCCGATGTATCGACTCATGATGCAGCACAGCGCTTTCTCCAGGACTCCAGCACGCGATCGCCGTGGCATCGGGCATGCCCCGGTGCCGCAGTTCGGGCCACACCGCGGCGAGCGTGATGGTCTCGTCGAGCAGTCCGAGCAGTAGGTCCTGCCCGGAGGCGCGGAGTCGGTCGCGTTCGGCGGCATGGTGCTCGAGTTCGAGGGCGATCAAACCGCCGACATGCTGGAGAAGTGGCCGGTCGTTGACTGGATTACGGCCGGCACGGGCGGTCAGCACGACGTCCCCGGCGCCCGGGATGGGAATGTTGACGCGCTCGGGCAACGAGTCCTGATCGACGGTGCGCTGGTGCAGGGCCAGTCGTCCGCTGACCACGACTTCTCCCCCGGCGTCGTGGTCCCGCACTTCGAGCGCCCACCCGGTGGTGCCTTCGAGCGTGGAGATCCGGTCACCGAAGCTGCCGCGGGCGTGGAGGGACTGCCAGTACACGTCGTAGAGGCGGGTGATGGTTGCCAGACGTTGGCGTTCGGATTCGACGGCGCTTTCGATGACGGTCCGTGCCAACGTGACGAACTGCAGGTCGAAGCTCGCGGACAGCACTGGGAACCTGCGCTCACGCGCGACGTCCAGCAGAGCGGGCGCGACTTCCGGGGTGCCGGGCCCTCGTGCGATCACCAGGGCACTGACCTGGCTGTCGATGAGGTGGGCCATCCACTCGGACTGCTCCGCGGGAGTGTCCGGCAGCCCGCCGCCGGTCGTCATGACCAGGTCGCCGCTTTCGAACCACAGCCACGGATCGGGGAGGTCGCACGCGTGCGCCCAGGTCACCAGGCGGGTACCGCCGCTCTCGCCGGCGAGATACCGCAACCCGAGCGACGGGATCGCGACCAGTTGATCGACGGAGATCACCGCCCTCACCTCCTCATACAAACGTACAGCGCGCCGGGTCGAAGTCTGTGAATCCGGAGTATGTCGGGGCTCACATGCTGACACGACACTGGAGTCCGACGCACGAAACGAATGAGGGCTGGAGGCTCTAGATGGTAGTCAGTAACACCCAACCCGGGCGCGACGTGTCAGGTGCCGCACACGGTACACCCCTGTGGCGCGAGGATCGAGAGTTCACTGTCCGACGGCCGGCGTTGCCGGGGAACGTCACCGCCGATGTCGCCATCGTCGGCGCCGGGTTCACCGGACTGTGGGCGGCCTACTACCTGCTGCAGGCGGACCCGTCGCTGAAAGTCGTTCTGCTCGAACGCGAATTCGCCGGATTCGGGGCCTCCGGGCGCAACGGCGGGTGGGCGTCGTCGATCTTCCCGGTCTCCCTCGCCCGCGTCGAACAGCTGTATTCGCACCGCGCCGCCCTGGATCTGCAGGCCGCGATGAACGACACGGTGTCCGAGATCGGCCGGGTCGTCGACGCCGAGGGCATCGACTGCGAATACGCCCGCGACGGGTTCGTCTCCCTCGCGCGGAGCGAGGCGCAGTGGGCGCGGGCGAAGGCGACCGTGGCCGGTGCCGAGAAGTTCGGCACCCGCGGCCAGTGGCAACTGCTCGATTCCGCTGCGGCGCAGGAGAAGATCAACGCCACCGACGTCCTCGGCGGCATCTACACCGAGCACTGCGCGCTGCTACACCCGGACAAACTCGTGCGCGGACTCGCCGGCTGGGTCGAGGAACACGGCGGTGTCATCTACGAGGACACCGCGGTCGACGAGATCGGCAAGGGCATCGTCTGGACCGAACACGGCTCGGTCACCGCCTCCGTCGTCATCCGCGCCACCGAGGCGTTCACCCCCGAATTTCCGGCGTACCGGCGCAACGTAGCGCCGCTGTACTCACTCGTCGTCGCCACCGCGCCCCTGCCCCACGGGCTTCGCGAGGACCTCGGTCTCGACGGACGCACCGCGTTCAACGACATGCGCAACCTCCGGATCTATGCGCACCCGACCAGCGACGGCCGCCTGCTGTTCGGCGGCCGGGGAGCGCCGTACCACTTCGGATCCAAGGTCGACTCGTCCTTCGACGTCGACGAGAAGATCCACGACAAGATCATCGACACGATGCACGAGTTCTTCCCGGCCCTGCGGGACGTACCGATCACGCACCGATGGGGCGGCCCCCTCGGTGTTCCCCGCGACTGGTTCCCCTCGGTCGGCTACGACCAGAACAACAAGACGGCCTGGGCCGGACCGTACGTCGGTGACGGTGTCGCCACCAGCAACCTCGCCGGACGCATCCTGCGCAACCTCATCCTCGACAAGCGCGACAACCTGAATTCGCTCCCCGTGGTCAACCACCGCTCACCGAAGTGGGAGATCGAGCCGTTCCGATGGATCGGCGTGAACGCGGGCCTGCGCGCCGCCGCGACCGCCGACCTCGAAGAGCGCGTGACCAACAAACCGTCGAAAGTCTCCGCGCTGCTCGAAAAGCTGACCGGCGCCCACTGACCGTCACCCACACACCATTCGGGAGAAACACCATGGCATCACTGATCCACCTGCCCACCAGCGCAGTTCAGGGCGAGCTGACCCCCGCGGGGCAGCGGCCCGGAGCAGACAGCGGCGACCCGCAACTCAGCACGCTGCCCCTCGACGGCGGCACCGACGCCCAGATCGGAATCTGGGAATGCCGGCCGGGCGGCTGGCCCGTCGTCGACCGGCCCAACACGGAAGCCTGCTACATCATCTCCGGTAGGGCGACACTGACCGACGACGAGACCGGCACCAAGACCGAAATCTCGGCAGGCGATTTCGTCGTCCTGCCCCCAGGCTGGTCCGGCCGTTGGGACGTCACCGACACCGTGCGCAAGGCCTACGCCATCTTCTGACGCACTCACCGCAACAAACTTCGCACTCCGCCACTCCTTCGAAAGGATTCACGTGGTCGCCACGATCTCCCACTGGTTCGACAACAAGACCTTCCCCGGCACCAGCGGCAACACCGCCCCCGTCACCAACCCCGCGACCGGTGCCGTCACCGGTCAGGTCGCCCTCGCCAGTGTCGAGGACGCCCGCGCCGTCATCGACGCCGCCGCCGCCGCCTTCCCCGCCTGGCGCGACACCTCCCTCGCCAAGCGCACCCAGATCATCTTCACATTCCGCGAACTGCTCAACCAGCGCAAGGGCGAACTCGCCGAGATCATCACCTCCGAACACGGCAAGGTCGTCTCCGACGCCCTCGGCGAAGTCTCCCGCGGCCAGGAAGTCGTCGAATTCGCCTGCGGCATCGCCCACCTGCTCAAGGGCGGCATGACCGAAAACGCCTCCACCAACGTCGACGTCTCCTCCCTCCGCCAACCCGTCGGCCCCGTCGGCATCATCTCCCCCTTCAACTTCCCCGCCATGGTCCCGATGTGGTTCTTCCCCATCGCCATCGCCACCGGCAACACCGTGGTGCTCAAGCCGTCCGAGAAGGACCCCACCGCCGCCATCTGGATGGCCGAACTCTGGGCCGAAGCCGGACTCCCGGCAGGCGTGTTCAACGTCCTCCAAGGCGACAAGACCTCCGTCGACGAACTCCTCACCAACCCCGCCATCAAGGCCATCAGCTTCGTCGGCTCCACCCCCATCGCCCAGTACGTCTACGCCACCGGCACCGCCCACGGCAAACGCGTCCAAGCCCTCGGCGGCGCGAAGAACCACGCCATCGTCCTGCCCGACGCCGACCTCGACCTCGCCGCCGACGCCATGGTCAACGCCGGCTTCGGATCCGCGGGCGAACGCTGCATGGCCATCAGTGCTTTGGTTGCGGTCGGGGACATCGCCGACGAGTTGGTCGCCAAAATCACCGAACGCACCAACACGTTGAAGATCGGCGACGGCACCAAAGACTCCGACATGGGCCCGCTGGTGACCAAGGTGCACCGCGACAAGGTCGCCTCCTACATCGACGCCGGCGAGGCCGCCGGGGCCACCATCGTCGTCGACGGCCGGCGGGTGCAGGCCAACGGCGGCAAGGACGGATTCTGGCTCGGCCCGACCCTCATCGACCACGTCACCACCGACATGTCCGTCTACACCGACGAAATCTTCGGACCCGTCCTCTCCGTCATCCGCGTCGACTCCTACGACGACGCCCTCGACCTGGTGAACTCCAGCCCGTTCGGCAACGGCACCGCCATCTTCACCAACGACGGCGGCGCCGCCCGCCGATTCCAGAACGAGGTCGAGGTCGGCATGGTCGGCATCAACGTCCCCATCCCCGTCCCCATGGCCTACTACTCCTTCGGCGGCTGGAAGAACTCCCTGTTCGGCGACACCCACGCCCACGGCGCCGAAGGCGTCCACTTCTTCACCCGCGGCAAGGTCGTCACCACCCGCTGGCTCGACCCCAGCCACGGCGGCCTCAACCTCGGATTCCCCCAGAACGACTAGACCCCACCAATCACCTGTGCGGGGCGCGGATCTCGGACCGCGCCCCGCGCAGGCCCCCACTCACCGCACACGCGAGGAACACGTCATGCCACTCGTCCACATCCATGTCATCGAAAACAAGCGCACTCCCGAGCAGCTTCGCCGCCTTGCGGACGTGGTGCAGGATGTGATGCTCGAACACTTCGCCGCACCCGATCGAGACCGCTACCAACTCATCACCGAACACAAGCCAGGCCAGATCATCGCCGAGGACACCGGGCTGGGATTCGAGCGCACCGACGACATCGTCGTCGTGCAGATCGCTCAACAGGGCAGAAGCGTGGACCAGAAGACAGCGATGAACCGGGCGCTGGCCGACCAACTGCACACCGAGACCGGTATGGCGCCAACCGATGTGATCGTCTCGGTCGTCGAGAACACGCGCGATGACTGGTCTTTCGGCAACGGCATCGCGCAGTTCGTCGAAGGCCACCTCTGACATCGACATGATCGGCTACCAGACAGAGATCCTCGCATTCGCCGTGAAATGGGCTCCCTACACCGGCGGCGACGAGCAGGTACAACCCACTCGGTAGAGGGTGTGGACGCCGGCCGCTGACTTTCAGCGCTCTTTCAGCTGCCACCGCGCATGATGGCGGTGCGTTCTGCCAGCTAGTTCCCAGCCGGCAGCCAGGTTGCTGCCGGACAGCGAAAGTAGGTTGACCGCCATGACGAAAAGGATCGTCCAGTTCGGTATTCCGGTCTTGCTCGCCGCCGGCCTGCTCGCGGGGTGCGGCTCCAACGATGGTGACACCGCGCAGTCGGCGAGCCCGACAACGTCGGTGGTCGTGTCCTCCACCGTGGCCCCGGGCGGCAGTGCCGCGGAGGTCGCTCAGGTCGATCCGAACACGGCAAGCCAGAGTCAGATCCAGGCGGCGTTCGAGGCGGCCGGCGTCAGCAACGCGGGAAAGTGGGCGAAAGAGGTCACGGAGTACGGCCCCTACAGTCCCGACACGATCTCCGACACCCTGACGAAGGAATTGGGCAAATACGGCATCGACGAACAGACGCTGAACACCATTCTCAGCGTTTTGGCCCCACAGTAGGAGTGACGAGGTGGCTGTGCACCATGGGATTGCCCCGGACCGCGGCGATGCACGTCACGCGCGGCTCGTCGCGCGATTCCAGGCGGCACTACTCGCGCTGTCCGCGCTGTCATGCGCATTCGTCGCGGTCGAACTGGCCTCGTTGAGGCATTGGAAGAGCACCGAGCAGATCGTGCCGTGGATTGTGCTGGGTGTGCTGTTCTGCTCGGTGTCGATCGTCGTGTTCACCCGCTCGCGGATGTCCATCGCGCAGGCCCGACTGGTTGCGCTGTGCGCCATCCCCGCGGCTGTGTTCGGTGTCTATGAGCATGTGAGCGCGAATCTCGAGACCGGGATCCTCAACCACCGATACAACTGGGCGCAGCTGCCCGGCTGGGAGCATCTCTGGCTGGCGTCGACCGGGGCGGTCGGTGGTACCCCCGCGACCGCTCCGCTGGTGCTCGCGCTGGCCGCGGTGCTGCTGGGTTTGGCCACTGCCGGAATGACACCCTCTGCAGCCCGGACGAAACGCGCAGACGAGACCGGGGACATCAGGCGTAAGTGGCCGCGGTCGACTGACGAGCCCACGGCGCAGTTCGGTGGTCACAGGCGGTAGGGCGGCGACGGCGACGTCCGTCGTACCGTTGGTCCACTGGTTGCGAGCATGGGATGGAGGAGGCTGCGGTGCGGGTGTTGCTGGTCGAGGACGAAACACGACTGGCCGAGACGGTGCGCCGCGGCCTGACGGCCGACGGATTCACCGTGCAGGTCGAACACGATGGCGTCGCCGGATTGGCGGCCGCGGCAGGTGGCGGTTTCGATGTGGTTGTCCTCGACATCATGTTGCCCGGCAAACACGGGTACGACGTGGTCCGGGAGATGCGCCGGCAGCAGGTGTGGACGCCGGTGCTGATGCTGTCGGCCAAGGACGGCGAATACGACCTCGCCGACGCCTTCGACCTCGGTGCCGACGACTATCTGGTCAAACCGTTCTCGTTCGTGGTGCTGGTAGCGCGGTTGCGGGCGCTGGTGCGGCGCGGTGCCCCGCCGCGGCCGGCTGTCTTGAGTGTCGCCGGGCTCGAGTTGGACCCGGCCATGCGGCGGGTCACCCGCGGAGACACCCGCCTTCAGCTCACTCCGCGCGAGTACAGCGTGCTCGAGTTCCTGATGCGCCACTCCGGGGCGGTCGTCACCAAACACGATATTCTGCAATCGGTTTGGGACTCCAATTACGAGGGTGACGACAACATCGTGGAGGTCTACATCGGCTATCTCCGGCGGAAGATCGATGCCCCGTTCGGCACGACGAGCATCGATACGGTGCGAGGTGTCGGTTATTCGATGCGGTCGGAAGCATAGGGTTCGTCGACGATCGGCAGTGTGACCACGAACTGTGCACCGCCACCCTTCCGGTCGCCGATGTCGATCGATCCGTGGTGGGCGACGGCGATTTCCGCGGCGATGGCGAGGCCGAGTCCGGAACCACCGGAAGCGCGGGTGCGGGGGGTGTCGAGGCGGACGAATCGTTCGAAGATCCGGGCCCGGTCCGCCGGGGCGATGCCCGGGCCGTCGTCGGTCACCTCCACGACGGCGTTGCTCTCGCATCGTCGGCACCCGAGGGTGATGCGGGTATGTGCGTGGCGGACGGCGTTGTCGACGAGATTGCGGACCAGTCGCGCCAGCTGCTGCGGATCACCCGACACCCGCACCGGTTCGACGGTGGCGGTGACCACGACGCCGGGAACACCCCGGAGTCGGGCGCGTTCGGCGAGGATCAGATCGTCGATGTCGACATCGACACGGTTCTCGGACAGGGAGTGTTCGTCGGCTCGCGCGAGCAGGAGAAGATCTTCGAGCAGCGCACTCATCCGCCGGGCTTCGGGAAGCAACGACTCGTCGACCAATGCGGTGTCGATCAGGTCTGGGCGGGATTGTGCGAGTTCGAGCGCGGCGGTGATGGTGGCCAGCGGGCTGCGCAGTTCGTGGGAGGCGTCGCTGACGAAGCGCCGCTGGGCGAGGTGCCCGGCCTCGAGCCGCGCGAGCATGCTGTTCATGGTGACGGCGAGATCGGCGATCTCGTCCCGGGCCGCGGGCACGGGCACCCGTTCCGCGAGTTGATCGGGCGAGATCGCCGAAACACGGGCCCGGATCCGCTCCACCGGGCGCAGGGCCGCGCCGATGAGCCGGTAGGTGGCGACCGCGACGAAACCGATCACGATGGGGGCACCGATCGCGAGGAGCACCGCGACGGTGGCCAGGACACCTTCGACCGGTTCGCGGTCGGCGCCGGTGACGACGGTGACGGGACCGTTCGGGAAGGTGGTGCCATGGGCGGCCACCCAGTAGTCGCGGTCGTGCCCGAAGTGGAGGTTTCCGAGGTAGGCGGTGTCGCCGGGTGGGAGCGGGGAGGCGAGGACGGGTGACGACGGGATACCGGCCGAGGTGGCGACCACGTTTCCCCGGTGGTCCAGGATTTGGATGGCCCCGACTTGGCCGTCGGTGGCCAGCAGCGATGAGTCGAGTTCCTGGGGTGTCTGGGTGTGGAGTTGCTCGATGATCTGGCGGGCCCGTGAGTCGGCGGCGTCGCGGGCGGAGTGTTCGAGCGTGCGGTACAGCACGAGGAGGAGTGCCCCGCCGGCGAGGATCAGGCACAGCGTGACGGCGAGGACCGCGGCCGCGGTGGACCGCACCCGCACGTTCCAGCTTCCGGGGTGCAGGCTGCGACGGTCCATGGTGTTCAGTGTGACCGACACCGCCACCGCTGCCCTGGCGTCGGTGCGGTGTCGGACTTCATGCGAGGGCTTCGGCGAGGATCGCGCGCAGCGCGGGGAGGAATCCGGCGACGGTGTCGTGGTCGAACAGATCGGCCGCGTACACCAGTTCGCCGCTGATGCCGGCCGGGTCGCCAGTTGCGTTGTGATGGTCGGTGAAATGGAAATGCAGATCGCATTTGGCGATGTCGAGCGGTTGCGGCGCGATCGCGAATTCGAGTCCGTCGCAGTCGAGTGTGGCGGCGGTGAAGTTGTTCAAGGACAACGCCACCTGGAAGAACGGGTGCAGCGACTCCGACCGGGGCGGGTCGAGCACGTCGACGAGGCGCTCGAATTGGACGTCGGCGTGCGCGAACGCGTTGAGCTCTGTCGTACGCGACTGGTCGAGAAGCTCGGCAAGGGTGGTGGTCGGGTCGATCGTCGAGCGGAGAACGAGAGTGTTGACGAACATGCCGACGACTTCGTCGAGGTCGGGGTGGCTGCGGCCGGCGGTCGGTGTGCCGATCACGATCGTGGGTTGGGAGGACAGGCGCGCAAGGAGCAGGGCCAGCGCGGAGTGCAGCACCGTGAACAGGGTCGCGTGCCGGGCGTGGGCGATGGTCAGCAGTGCCCGGTGCGTGTGTTCGTCGACCTCGAAGTCGATGCGGCCGGCCGCATACGTCCAGCGCCCCGGGCGGGGTCGGTCCGCCGGCAGCGTCAGTTCCCCGGGTAGCCCTGCCAGTTCTGCTGTCCAGAAGTCGATTTGACGGGCCGCGAGGCTGTCGGGGTCGGCGTCGTCGCCGAGACGGTCGTGCCGCCAGAGGCTGTAGTGCGCGTAGTGCACCGGCAGCGGGGCCCAGTTCGGTGCCGTGCCGGCCGCGCGGGCCGCGTACGCCGCCAGCAGGTCCCGGGCGAGAATCGCCAGCGACCATCCGTCGGCGGAGATGTGGTGGATCACGCAGGCGAGCAGGTGCTCCTCGGGCCCGGTGGTGAACAGTGCGGCCCGCAGCGGTGGTTCGGTGCGGACGTCGAAGCCACTGTGCAGCAGAGGACGGATGTGGGTCGAGGCGGCGGATGCGCTCACGCGTATCGGCGTGAGGTCCGGGACGGTGTCGGTGGCGTCGAGGAGCTGCTGGGAGGGGCCGTCGGCCGAATCGGGGTAGATCGTGCGCAGCGGGTGGTGTCGGTCGAGCACGTCGGTGGTGGCGCGTCGCAGCGCCTCGGTGTCGAGGGTGCCGCGGATCGTGACGGTGAAGGGCAGGTTGTACAGGGCAGGGCGGGTGGCGGTGCGGTCGAGGAACTGCTGGGCCGGGGCCAGCGGGATCCGCGCGGGCAGCGCCTGTGTTGCGAACTCGTCCAGCGACGAGAGATCACTCGACTCCGCGGGTCCGTCGGCGAGACGCTGGGCAAGGGCGGCGACGGTGGGGACCTCGAACAGGTCGCGCACACCGAGCCGGGCGCCGAAATCGGTGTTGAGCGCCGCGACCGCCCGGGTGGCGGACAGTGAATCGCCACCGAGGTCGAAGAAGGACGCCTCCGCGTCCACCACGTCGGTGGACAAAACGCGGGCGAGCACCCGGGCCACCGCCTTTTCCTCCGGTGTGCGCAGGGGTCTCGTCGAGTCGGTGGCGGAGCCGAAATCTGGAGCCGGCAACGCCGCCCGGTCCAGTTTCTTCGTCGGTGTCAGCGGCACATCGTCCAGGACGGTGATCACGGCGGGCACCATGTAGTCCGGCAGGAGCTGGGCCACCGCCGTCCGCAGACTCGCCGGGGTCACCGTCGAGGACGCCCGCAGCAGCACATACGAGGCCAGCAGGGCGTCCCCCGACCTGTCGTGGACCACGGTCGTCGCGAACTCCACATCGGGATGGTCGCGTAGCGCGGTGTCGATCTCGCCGAGTTCGATCCGGAACCCGCGGACCTTCACCTGGTCGTCGCTGCGGCCGAGATACTCGAGGGTCATCTCCGGTGTCCATCGGACCAGATCGCCGGTGCGGAACAGGCGCGAGCCGGGTTTCCCGAACGGATTCGCGACGAACCGGCCGGTGGTCATACCGGCTCGGCGCACGTACCCGCGGGCCAATCCTGGGGTGTCGAGGTACAACTCGCCGACCGTCCCGGGTGGAACCGGCCGCAGGCGCCGGTCCAGCACCACCGCGTCGACGCCGCGCATCAACGCCCCGATCGTCACCGGCCGATCCGGTGCCATCGGCGAACTGAGTGTGACACTGCACGTGGTTTCGGTCGGCCCGTAGGCATTGCGCATCGTCCGCCCGCTCGCCCAGCGCGTCACCAACTCCGGAGGGCACGCCTCGCCGCCGACCAGGACCAATTCCACGTCGTCGAGACCTGTGGGGTCCAGCGTCGCCAGGGCCGACGGCGTCGACAGCACGTGGGTGACGCGTTCGGTGCGCAGGAGGTCGGCCAGTTCGTGACCGCCGACGACATCCGGTGGGGTCACCACCAGGGTGGCGCCGGCCAGGGCCGCGGCGAGGACTTCGACCACAGCGGTGTCGAAGCTCGGCGAGGCGAAATGCAGGACGCGGGAGGCGGCGGACAGGGCGTAGCTGTCGCGGATCTCCTGCGCGAGATTGGCCAGTCCCTGGTGGGTGACGGCCACGCCCTTGGGCGCACCGGTCGACCCGGACGTGTAGATCACGTACGCCGGGTTTTCCGTGTACACGGGGCGCACCGGGCTCGGGGGCGGCACGTCGAGGGTGTCCAGGTCGACGGTGAGCCATCGCAGGGTGTCCGGGAGACCGTCGGTGCCCGCAGCGGTCAGGCCGACCGCCGGCGCGCAGTCGTCGAGCATGTACTGAATGCGTGCGCGTGGATGCGTCGGATCGATGGGCACAGAAGCAGCGCCGGTGGCCGCGACCGCCCACACGGCGACCACCGACTCGTACGAGCGTGGGACGGCGACCGCGACGAGATCTTCCGGACCGATGCCGGCGCCGAACAGCCTGCCCGCCAACGCGGTCGCATGACGGTCGAGATCCCGGTACGAGAAGGATCGCTGACCGTCACGGACCGCGACGTGGTCACCGCAGTCACCGAGAGTGATGGTGAGCAATTGTGCGAGGGTCGCCGGTTCGACATCGACCGGGCCACACGCCGGTACCAGGACCTCGCGTTCACCGGGCAGGAACATCTCGAGGTCCGCCACCGCGCAGCCCTGGCCGATCTCGGCCAGGAACATCTGCAGAAACTGGGTGAACCGGCGGTGATGGGTGCTCAGTTCCCTCTCGCTGTAAAGGGCGGGATTGCCCTCGAAGTCGATGCGCGGCATCAGCTCCGTGCTGCCCGGGTAGATGTTCACCGCCAGATCCGCGGTCGGACCGGTCGTGAGAACGTGTACGCGACCGGTGACCGAACCGAGGCGGATGTCCGGTTCGAACAGCATCAGATTCAGCACCGGCCCGAACGAGGTCAGCTCGCCGGTCACCGTGCCGCCGTCGCGGCCGATGTCCTCACGCCGATACCGTTGGCGGCGTAGTGCCGCGATCACCGCCGACCGGGCGACGTCGATGCCCGCGTCGACCGTGCCGGCCCCGATCCCCGGCAGTGCCACGGGCACCACATTCGAGACCGAGCCCGCCGCAGCACGCAACAGTCCGGTGGTGCGCGCCGTCACCGGAAGAGACACCACGACGTCGTCGACATCTCGCATCCGCGCCAGATACGCGGCGAACGCCGCCACGAGGACTGCGGTGCGGTCGAGCACCGACCGACCCGTGAGTATCGGTGCGCAGGGAACCCGCATCGGCGGACCGGTGACCCGGACACCCGGACCTGGCAGGGCGGCCCGGCCGGCGAGGCTGAGCGCGGGTGGCAGATCGTGCGCGACGCGGGTCCAGTGCTCCCGATCGGTATCGAACCGACGAGACGATCGATAGTCCCGATCCTCGCGTTCGACCTGCTCCGGCCCCACCTCGCGGTGCGGGTCCGCCTCCCCGCCGCCGAGTGCTGCGGTGTACCACTGGGCGGTCCGCTGCATCAGCAGCATCGCCGCGTATCCGTCCAATGCGATGTGGTGCGCACGGGAATACCAGAACACACGATCGTCATCGACCCGCAGCACGCACGAGAAGATCAGCGACTGCCCGTCCATCTCGAGCGGGACCGTGCAGTCCCGGCGCATCCACGCGCGGGCGGACTCGGCGGGGTCGTGTTCGGCGCGGAAGTCCAGAACACGGACCCGGCCGGCCGGTGGAGGTTCCGCGAGTTGATGCGGTAGTCCGTCGACGTCGACCAGGACGACCTCCGCGGCGAGTTCGTCTCTCGCCCGCCCATGCGCCTGCACCAGTGCCTCCACCTGGACGGGCCCACTCAGGTCCACGTATTGGGCGATGACGTAGGGCACGTCGGGAGTCAGCTTCTGGGCGAACCAGATCGCCCGCTGCGCCGCGGTCAGGGGAACCACGCGGTCGGGCGGACCTGGGCGTGTCATCGGACGCCTCGGTCTCGCTCGGCGAGCACGCCCGACCACATCTGCCGGGTGCTCATTTGACCGCCCGGAACACCACGAGCTCCTCGGTGCTCTGCTGTGGCGAGATCACACCGCGTGCAACGAGAAGGCTTCGGCGCTGCTGCAGTACCGGCCCGAACGGGACACGCATGCGGCGTGCTATCTCGACGCGTAAGCCGCGTTCCCCCAGCATTGCTCGCGTCTTTTCCAGCCCGCTCAGCGTCGATTGCACGACCACCAGCCGCCCCCCGTTCTCGAGGAGGTCCGGGGCATCAGCGCAAATCCGGTCCAACAACGCCCGCCCCTCATGTCCGGCGTCCCAGCACCGCGCACGACCCCTTGCCGGCAGCTCGTCGTGCTCGGCAGGAACATACGGTGGGTTCGCTACGATCAAGTCGAATCGCCGATGACGTACTCGGGACACCAGATCGCCGCGAACAACGCGCACACGGTGCCCACGAACTGCCGTGTTGAGCCAGGTACTGGCCAACGCTCGGCGCGAGATATCGACCGCGGTCACACGGCGAACACCGGACTGCGTTGCCCACACACTGACGACCCCGGAACCCGCGCACAGATCCAGAACCCGCGTACCCGGATGCACCCGCTCGACGGCGAGTGATTCCACGAGAATCTGCGAATCATGCTGGGGTCGATAGACGCCCGGAAAACGAATGATCACCCACGCCCCCTTCTTCTCAGCCTCTCGTCGGCGCGGCGACCGAACCCTGATCACACAGACGAATTCTGCTGTCACAGTTCTGATCGCCATGCCGGACGGGAGCAGTGCATGGCGCGCGAGACGATCCCGCAGTCGCTGTTCGGTTGTCGATGGTCACTTTGCCAGATCGTCACACACGCAAGCTGAAAGAACACTGAAAGCCCAGGTGACTGGCCCTCCCCGCCACCACGGATCCGATCAGCACCGAGACCGGCCGGAGCCCGCGTTCACCGACCAACGGCCAGCACTGCCGCGAGGCCTTCCTGCAGGTCCTTGACGAAATACTCGGGAACCTCCAGCGACGGGAAGTGTCCCCCGGTTTCGGGCGACCGCCATCGGACGATGTGCCGGTACCGTTCCTGCGCCCAGGGGCGCGGACACTTCTCGATGTCGCGGGGATACATGGTGATTGCCGACGGGACGTCGACCCGGAGGTCGGGATCGAGCGAGTTGTGGCTTTCGTAGTAGATGCGGGCCGCCGACGCGCCGGTCCGCGTCAGCCAGTACAGGGTGACGTCGTCGAGAATTCTGTCTCGGGACATCGTCTCGAACGGGCTGTCTTCGGTGTCCGACCACTCGGCGAATTTGTCGAGGATCCAGGCGAGAAGCCCGACCGGTGAGTCGACGAGCGAGTAGCCGATGGTCTGAGGTCGGGTCGCCTGCTGCTTCGCGTACGCCGCGCGGTGGTGCCAGAAATCGCGGGTCTCCTCGGTCGACCTGCGCTCGACCTCCGTCAGACCGTCCGTCGTCAACCCGGGTGGTGCCTCCGCGAACAATGTGTGGATGCCGAGAACGTGCGCGGGGAACCGGCCGCCGAGGACCGTGGTGATGTTGCCTCCCCAGTCGCCGCCGTGGGCTACGAACGTGCCGTAGCCGAGCCGTCCCATCAGTTCCACCCATGCGGCCGCGACCTTTTCGGTCCCCCACCCGGTGGTGGCCGGCTTGTCGCTGTAACCGAAGCCCGGTAGCGACGGGACCACGACGTGGAACGCCGGCGCCTCTGCGTCTGTCGGATCTGCCAGTTCGTCCACCACATCCACGAACTCGGCAATGCTGCCCGGCCAGCCGTGCGTCAGGATCAGCGGAGTGGCATCGGCGCGCGCGGATCGGCGGTGCAGGAAGTGGATTCCCAGATCGTCGATGGTCGTGCGGAACTGGCCGATCCGGTTGAGGCGCTCCTCGAACGACCGCCAGTTGTATCCGGTGCGCCAGTAGTCCACGACCTCGACGAGGTCGGCGAGAGGAACTCCCTGTTCCCATCGGTGAGGGCCGGGCGCGGCGCGATAGACCGTCTCGGCCTCCGGTAGCCGCGCCGCGGCTAATCGCGCGCGCAGATCGTCGAGGTCGGCGTCAGGTGCGTGGGCTTCGAATGCGTGCACGTCGCTGGTCAGGCGGGGCATGAGACCTCCTGGTCACCGTGAACCGGCTAGGAACTAGTGCGAACCGTCTAAGACGGTTCTAACATGCCTTCCTGCCGGCATGCAACCAGCTAAGGTGGTTCCATGCGTGCCGAGTTCCCCGACTTCCGCCTCGGTAGCGTGCTGGCGACCAGCTTCACGGCGACTCTGACGGAGCGTCGCGGCGACGCTGTGGAGCGCATTCCCACGCCGCAGCGACTCGTCGACTGGCTGGCAGTGAACGGCCTCGCGGTCGACTCCTGCACCACTGCCCAGCTCGACCTCGCCCGGGAACTACGGGAGTCGATTCACGCCACCGCGACAGCGGCCGCGATCGGGGACGCCCTCCCCGCGTCTGCTGTCCACGTCATCAACGACCGCAGCGCTCGGGGTCGG
Source organism: Rhodococcus sp. USK10 (assembly GCF_019378875.1). Classification (NCBI taxonomy): domain Bacteria; kingdom Bacillati; phylum Actinomycetota; class Actinomycetes; order Mycobacteriales; family Nocardiaceae; genus Rhodococcus; species Rhodococcus sp. USK10. The sequence goes on along the minus strand of NZ_CP076048.1, from coordinate 6,473,736 downwards.
GCGGCGGCGATCCTGACGCCCGAGGGCAAGCGTCAATGGCGGCTCAGCTCGGCTTCCCGCGTGGAAGATGCCCTCGGCGTGATCGCCGCCGACGCGATCAGCATCATCGCAGGCGAACGAGACGGAAAATTGGCGCTGTGCGCATCGCCGACCTGCCAGGCCGCCTTCTTCGACACCAGCCAGAGTCGCACCCGCAAATGGTGTGACATGAACACGTGCGGGAATCGTCAGAAGAAGGCGCGCTTCACTGCCAACCAGCGCAAAAACCCCAGATCAGCGGGGTGATCGCCACCTGGTCTGAGCGGCCCGGCCGCACCGCGTGGCAGAGGAACGGAAAAGTTCTTCGAAGAAACTTGGGAGGCGGTGTCCGATCGGGGCGGTGGCGTTCGTAGAAGGGGTGAGGCCGCCCACGAGGGGCGGCGCCGAGGCAAAGGAACCGCGACCATGAAGCTCACCACCATCACCCAGGTAACCCTCGACGGAGTGATACAGGGAAACGGCGGCGCGTCGGCCGAGGACCGCAGAAACGGATTCGACCGCGGCGGATGGGCCCGGGGCAAGGGCGACAACGACACCCATGCGTTCATCAACCAGACCTACCAACGCGCCGACGCGTTCCTGCTCGGCCGCCGGACCTACGAGCTGTTCGCCGGCTCCTGGGGGTCCTTGACGGAGCAGGACGTCCCCGGCTGGGAGCCCGTCCTGCGGGCACTGAACACACAGCCCAAGTACGTGGCATCGACCACGCTCGCCGATCCCGAATGGTCGGGCACCACCGTCCTGTCCGACGACCTCGCCACCGCCATCGCGGACCTGGAGGCCACACCGGGAGGTGAGCTGCAGGTACACGGCAGCGGCGCCCTGACCCGGTGGTTGCTGCAGAACGATCTGGTCGACGAGATGACCCTGATCGTCGTCCCCGTGGTCCTCGGCCAGGGCGCTCGGTTGTTCCCCGGCGCCGGACCGGACCTTGCGCTCGACCTGATCGAGTCGCGAGTCGACTCGAAGGGCGTGACGATTCAGGTCTACCGGCCGGCCGGGCGCCCGCAGTACGCACCAGCGTGAAATCTCCAACCGATACACCCCACAGTCCGAAGCCACAGGAGAGGATCTTCAAGATGCAGTATCTGGTTTCCGTGATCGATGACAAGAGCAATCCCGGCAGCACCGACCGGCAGCCCGACATCAGCGCGTTCAACGAACGACTGATCGCCGACGGCTACTGGGTTTTCGCGGGCGGACTCGCAGACACCACCACGGCCACGGTCATCGACAACCGGGGCGAGCAACCGGTGTTCAGCGACGGGCCGTTCGTGGAGTCGAAGGAGTACCTTGCCGGCGTCTGGGTGTGGGAGGCCCCCGACCTGGATGTCGCGCTCGAACTCGCCACCGAGGCGTCGAGGATCTGCGACCGCAAGATCGAGGTGCGGCCATTCCAGTGAGCGAGGTCCGCGAGGCGATCACCCGGGCCCACCACGACGAGTGGGCCCGGGTCGTCGCCGCCCTGACCCGACGGTTCGGCGACCTCGGCATCGCCGAAGATTCGGCCGCCGAGGCGTTCGCGACCGCCGTGGAGCGGTGGCCGGCCGACGGCATACCCCCCAACCCCGGCGCCTGGCTCACCACCACCGCCAACCACAAGGCCATCGACCGGATCCGGCGCGAGAACAAGCGCGACGACAAACACAGGGAGGCTCGGATGGTGCACGACGACGACCCGCCCGAGCCCCTCGGCGCCATCGACGACGACCGGCTACGGCTGATCTTCACCTGCTGTCACCCGGCGCTGGCGATGGAAACCCGCGCGGCACTGACGCTACGGATGGTCGGCGGTCTGACCGTGCCCGAAATCGCCCGCGCGTTCCTGGTCACCGAGAGTGCCATGGGGCGGCGGATCACCCGCGCGAAGGACAAGATCAAGGCGGCACGTATCCCCTATCGAGTGCCGTCCGCCGACGATCTCCCCGCACGGGTGTCCGGCGTCCTCGCCGTCCTGTTCCTCGTGTTCAACGAGGGCTACCTGGCCACCGGCCCCGACACCGATCCGGTACGTCACGACCTCACCGCCGAGGCCATCCGGCTCACCCGCCTGATCCGGGACCTGCTCCCCGACGATGGGGAGGTGGCCGGGCTGCTGGCGCTGATGCTGCTCACCGAATCCCGCCGCACCGCCCGGGTTTCGGCCGGCGGCGAACTGGTCGCCCTCGACGAGCAGGACCGTGGGTCCTGGGACGCGGCACTGATCGCCGAGGGCCATCGACTGGTCCGCGAGCGCCTCGCCGCTGCCGCCGCCGGGATCGCGCCGGGTCGCTACCAGATCCTCGCCGCGATCAACGCCGTCCACACCTCCGCCCGCGACATGCGCGACACCGACTGGTCGCAGATCCTCGCCCTCTACGACCAACTCGTCCGCATCGACCCCTCGCCGATCATCGCCCTCAACCGGGCCGTCGCGGTCGCCGAACTCGACGGCCCCGAGGTGGCACTGGCAACCGTCGACCGTCTCGAACCCACGTTGTCCGGCTATCACGCCTACCACGCCACCCGCGCCGACCTGCTCCGCCGACTGGGCCGCAGTCAGCAGTCGCGCGCCGCCTACGACAAAGCAATCGACCTGGCGGGCAACACCGCCGAGACCGCCTACCTCACACACCGCCGCGACCAACTGCGGTAGCGCTCTCGACACGACGCGCGCGTGTTCAGCGTTGACCGTGCGCCGTAGGTCCGAAGAAGTCCGCGAACGTCCGGATCAGCTGGGCCGAGGCGCGGTTGATGCCGTCATGGCCCCCGCGGACCGCTGCCACACGGCCGTGGGGCAGTGCGGCAGCAAGGGCATCGCTCAGTTGTTCGTAGTAGGGCGGTCCGTCCGCGCCCCTCACCAACAGAACCTCCGCAGTCACCCCCGCCCAGCGACTCGCCGGACCGTCGGCGCGTGCGATTGCCTGCGACTCGTCCAACGTCATGGGCAACAAGGCACCCATGGTGCGCCCGACGGGAGTGCGCATCAACAGTCGGCTCATGGCGATCTGCACACCCAGTGGCAGGGTGCTCGCCCGCGACTGGGTGTTGATGCCGGCCCCGGTGATCGCCATCGCGCGTGCAACGTCGCCGTCCCGGGCCGCTGCTCTGGCGCCTTCCAGCCACTGCGCGGGGAAGAGACCGTTCACGGACACTGCTGCGTCGTAGAGAGCGAGACGCGCGATGGGCAGTTGCAGGGCAGCCGTCAGGGCTATGAACCCACCGCTGCTGTGGCCGATAACGTCAGTTGCGCCGGTGTTTTCGAGCACCGTCCGCAGGTCGTCGACGTCCTGCTGAACGTCGTAGGGCTCCGAACGGGGTGGCGCATCTCCGCGCCCGCGTCGGTTGTAGAGATGCACGGTGAACCTGTCCGACAGTTTGCGCGCCAGTCGGCGATAGGAATCGATCGTCACCCCGCCGCCGTGAACGACCACCAGAGCGGGGCCGTCACCAACTGTGTGCAGGACGACGTCGCCCGCTCGTTCAACCCGCTCTCGCATCGCATGCCTCCCTGAGTGCACGCACAACAATAGCAAACAGTGTTCGCAGTTTAGGATTGTGAGGTGAGCGACGACCCACATCGACCCCACGAACACAGAGCCTCTGCCAAAGCGGCACCGCGCCGACGAGGCCCGGTCCCCGCGCACAGTCGAGACGACATCGCTGCCGCCGCAATAACACTCACGGATCGAGAAGGCTTGGCCGGCCTGTCCATGCGGGCCGTGGCCGCGGCGCTGGGCACCGGTGCAGCGTCGCTGTACCGGTACGTGGCGTCACGGGACGAACTACTCGCGCTCATGACCGATCACGTCATGCGCGAACTCCGCCCGTACCCAGCTGGCCATGATCAATGGCTGGACGCCATGGTCGAGATGTCCCGCCGACAGTTGCAGCTGTATCGGCGTCACTCCTGGCTCGTCGACGTCACCCAGCAATCGCCCGCCTTCGGCCCCGAAGCCCTGGCGTGGCTGGACCACTGCCTGCAGGTACTCGAACCGGTCACGGCCTCCGGTCGGGCAAAATTCGAAGCGATCGCGATGGCAACGGGAGTCACGACGCTGTTCGCTCGCAGCGAGCTCGCTTCACAGCCCGCACTTCCCCCGATCGACAGCCATGCGTACCCACACGTGGCCAGGGCGATCTCCGCGGACGCGACTCCTGCGCCCACGGATCGGGACCTCTTCGAGGATGCCTTGCACAGCCTCCTACGCGGTCTGCTGTCCTGAGAACGGAGTCCGTTTACGGAATGGTGAGCGGCGCTGCCAGAGGATCGCCCGGTGCCGGTGTGCGGCGGTTGGCCGCGACGAGGTCCAACGCGGTGTGCCGCGGCGTCACGCCGTCCAGCATCCATTGCCCGAGCAGCAACGCGATCTTGGCCAGCATTTCGGTCCGCAACCGCTGGAACGAGTCCTCCGGGTCGGCGCCGACGTGACCGAGCAGTACCCACCAGGCCCAGGCGACTGCTCCGGCATTGGCGACGAAGTCCGGGACCACCGGAATGCCCCGGCCGGTGAGCACCGCCTCGGCCTGCGGGGTCGTCGCGGCATTTGCCGCCTCGATCACGACCTTCGCGGCGACGTGGTCGACGTTGTCCGTCGTGATCGCATAGGAGATCGCGGCCGGGACGAGGATGTCTGCCGCAGTGGCGATCACAGCCGCGCGCGGCAACCGCTGAACATCCGAGGGGACGCGGGAGCGGTCGATCTCGCCGTAGCCGTTCCGCAGGTCGAGCAGCGCGGGAACATCCAGGCCGTCGGGACAGTACAGCGTGCCGACGGCGTCGGCGACGGCAACCACGCGCATTCCGGCCTCGTGCAGGTACCAGGCCGCGCCGCCCCCCATGGTGCCGATGCCCTGGATTGCCACCGTGGTGTCGGCCGGAACCCATCCACAGGCATTGACCGTACCGATGCAGGCCTGCGCGACTCCGTAGCCGCCGATCACGTCGCCCAGCAGAAAACCACCGGGCACCGGGGCGTTCAACGCGGCGTGCACCCGGCGCAGAGTCCTCTGCGGATCTTCCGCCCGCCTGATCGCCGCATGGTAGGACTGCTGAAGGCCCAGCCGCGCGAAGACGTCGTCGATCAGATGCTGCGGCACCCCCAGATCCTCCGCCGTCACCCAGTGCGCGTCCAGCCACGGGCGCATCGCCTGACAGAACCGCTCCAGCACACCGACGGCGCGGGGGTCCTTCGGGTCGAAGTCGATGCCGCCTTTCGCACCGCCGACGGGCAGGTCGAAAACCGCGGTCTTGGCGGCCATGCCGGTGGCCAGGTCCTCCACCTCCGACATCGTGCAGCCTGCCCGCATGCGCGTGCCCCCGGTGGCCAGGCCGGACACCAACGTGTGCACGACGAGGTAGCCCCGAGCACCGGTGACCGGATCGTTCCACGTCATACGTAGCAGGGGCTCACCGCTGTGCGCGGTCGCCACGTCGATCCGACGCTGCGTCGCTGTGTTCTCACAGTGGTCGTACTCACGGTGCTCGGGAATGCGCCCGAACTCGGATTCCGTCGTCGTCGTCACCTCGAGTTACCCCAATCGCCCTCGGAAAAACTTCGCCGTTTTCGACCATTCAGCCGATGACGTCAGAGTGCGCGCCCCGGTAACCAGGCGTCCAGTTAAGAATCTTGAATGATTGCGTTCACGCTTTCTACACAGCGCACCGCGTGGTCCGATTGACGGTTCGGACCGGATGCATAGGGTGGGGGCATGGAGCTGTCTCTGCGCCGGTTGCGGATGCTTCGGGAGTTGCATCGCCGAGGCACCGTGACAGCCGCCGCGCAGGCCCTGCACTACACCACGTCCGCGGTATCCCAACAGCTCACCCAGCTCGAACGTGACGTAGGCGCAAAGCTATTCGAGCGGCGTGGTCGACGGGTACAGCTCACCGAGATCGGCCTGCTCCTCGCCGAGCACGCCGAGGAGATCATGCGGTCGGTGGACCGCGCGACCTCCGCCCTCGAACAGACGCAGGAGGGCGTCACCGCCCGATTGACCGTCGGCGTGTGGGCGTCCGTCGCGTCGGGCCTGCTGCCGAGTGCGCTGTCGTTGCTGGCCGCCGAACATCCCGGCATCGAGGTGCGGACGAAGGAACTCGCGCCGGAGGACACCGCAGTCGCAGTGCGGGACGGCTCGCTGGACTTCTCGTTCGTGATCAACTACTCCGACTATCCGATGCCGTGGGATCCGGAGTTGACCCGCGTGGTGATCGCGGTGGAGCGACTGCACGCAGCGCTGCCTCCGGGAACCGTGTCCGCCAGAACCATGGCGCTGGCGGACCTCGCCGAGCATCCCTGGATCCTCGCCGGACCCACTTCGCATTTCGGCCGCGCGGTGCGCTCAGCCTGTCAGCGTTGCGGATTCGAACCGAAGATCAACCACGAGGTCGGCGAGCAGGCGACGGCACTCGCGATGGTGTCCGCGGGTCTGGGCGTCACCCTCGTCTCCGATCTCGGACTGACACTGCGCCCGCCCGGCATGGACGTCGTCGCGCTCACCGAACCGGTCATGCGGACGATCTCCATCGCCCATCGGGGGACGGAAGCGCACCGGCAGCCGCTGCAACTGGTGATCGACGCCGTGCGTGCCGCGGCGGCTGCGCAGGGGCTCGCCGCGGGGTCGCCGTACCCGTAGCCGAGAACGCCCCGTCGACGCCTGCCCGCCAGGTCAGGGTTGCGCAGCCTCGAACGCGGCCGTGTACTCCTCGAGGAGCGACTCGAGTCGGCTGACCATGAAGCTGTAGTACTCGTGCATCGCGTGGAAGCGGGCGCGCTGTTCGGGCGGGAGGTCCTGTCCCCGGGTTCGGGCACTCTCCGCCAGCGCCAGCAGTTCGGTGGTCTGCTCGAGCTGGTGCTGCAAGCACCCGATCCAGGCGTCGTCGCGCCAACGGTAGACGAACTGGCGACTTCCCGGCTCCTTGAATCGTTCGACGGTGCCGGTGGTCATGAGCAACCGGGTCGTCTCCGACACCGATCCTTTGCTCGCATCGAGCGCATCCTGCAGTTGCGCCATGGTCATCGGCGCTTCGCTGAGGATCAGCACTCCCGCGGCTCGACCCGCCATGGGAGGCCAGCCCATCGCACCGCCGATATGCACACCGAAGTCCTCGATGAGGGAAGCCCTCTTGTCGCTGTCGGACACCGCCACCTCCATTCGATCAATTTAGAATGAACATTCACTCTTGACTGAACTCTCCTTCTACGGAATCCTACTCGGCAGGACCCGGGCGCTTCCGGAGACCTCATTCGCGCAACTCGTTACGGAGGTTTGCTGTGACCGAAACAGGCTGGGACGTCATCGTGGTGGGTGCAGGTTCGGCGGGGGCCGCGCTCGCGGTCCGATCCGCCGAGAAAGGCAAGCGGGTTCTGCTCCTGGAGGCAGGACCGGACTACCGCTCGGCGAACATGCACGAGGCGTGGCGGTCACCCAACCCGATCAGGGCACTGCTCGACCCGACGGCAACCGCAGATCTGGTCTGGCCGGGGCTCGACGCGGCGCGGACCGAGAAGCAGGCGCCTGCACCCTACTGGCGAGGTAGAGGGGTCGGCGGCAGCTCGTCGATCAACGGACAGATCGCGATTCGACCCCCGATGGAGGACTTCGACGATTGGGTCGGCTGGGGTTGCGCGGGCTGGGGCCCCGAGGACGTTCTCCCGTACTTCGTCAAACTCGAGGACGACGAGAACTACGGCGACGAGGCCTATCACGGCCGGGGCGGTCCGACTCCTATTTTCCGTACGCCACAGGAGAACTGGGGATCTGTCGATACCGCACTGAGCGCGGCCGCCCTCGCCGCCGGTCATGCGTGGGCCGCGGACGTCAATGCACCCCACGCGATCGGAGTCTCGCCGTATCCGATCAACTCACGATCCGGGCACCGAGTGTCCGTCAATGATGCCTACCTCGAGGCCGCCCGCGAATCCTCGACCCTGACGATCCGTGGTAACGCCCTGGTCGACCAGGTGCTCTTCTCCGGAAGCCGCGCGATCGGCGTCCGGATCATCGTCGACGGCGCGGTGGTGACCGAGCACGCCGACGACGTGGTGCTCAGCGCCGGCGCGGTCCACTCCCCGGCGATTCTCATGCGCTCCGGAATCGGTCCGTCCGGACATCTGCGCTCGCTGGGAATCGAGGTGCGCCAAGATCTTCCGGTCGGGCGAGGCCTGCAGGACCATCCGATGGCGGTGGTGTCGATTCCTCTGATCGACGAGGCAGGGATCCAAAGCCCGGACGACCGACACACCAACGTCTGCGTCCGCTACACGAGCGAGCCCGGCGCTCCCACCGGCGACATGATGTTCGTGTCGCAGAATCAGAATGTCGTTGCCATGGCCAATCCCGATATGCGAGCGCTGGCAGGCGCGTTCGGTGTCTGGGTGAACCAGGCGTATTCCCGCGGTGTGTTGACGTTGACGTCGGCCGACCCGGCGGATCAACCCCAGATTCACACCCGGATGCTCTCCGACGAGCGGGATCTGGTCCGTTTGCGCGACGGGATTCGCGACCTGGTCGAACTCGCCCGTGACCCGGCGGTCGCCGCTATCACGCACGGCCCGCTCGTGACCGAGAACAGGGCCCTGTTCTCGGTGCTCGACAGTGACAGCGAACTCGACGACTACCTGCTCGCGACCGTGAGCGATGTTCAGCACGCCACCAGTACGTGCCGGATGGGTGCAACCGGAAGCACGGACACCGTGGTCGACCCGTCCTGCCGCGTCCTCGGAACCGACGGGCTGCGGGTGGTCGACGCCTCGATTTTCCCGTCCGTCCCGCGAGCAAACACCAACCTGACGGCGATCATGGTCGGCGAGCTCATGGCCGACCGCATCCGCTAACTCCTAATCGCAGGGAAGGCAGTACCTTTCACATGAAGACCTTGCAGAACTTGATCGGTGGAAAATGGGTGGACTCCCACAGCGTGTCGCTCCACGATCTGGTGAACCCCGCCACCGAAGACGTGATCGCACGCTACCCCGGAGGATCGGCCGACGACGTCGACCGCGCCGTCGATGCGGCAGTCGAGGCGCAGCCCGGGTGGGCGGAGTTGCCGGTCGCCGAACGTGTGGAATATCTGACCCGGTGGGCCGCGGAGATCGCCGACCACGCGGAGGAACTGGCGGAGCTCGAATGTCGGGAAATGGGGAAGCCGGTCGCCCTCGGCAGAACCTTCATCGAAGGTGGTGTCCACGGGTTTCGCGCCGCGGCCGAAGAGGCCCTGACCTATCCGTTCGTCGAAACCCTCCCCGGCGCAGACGGCAGCGGAACGACGATCCTGCGTCACCCACTCGGCGCCACCGCCGTCATCACCCCGTGGAACTTCCCCGTGCCGATGGTGCTGGGTGCGCTCGGGCCGCTGCTCGCCTCGGGCAACACCGTCGTGGTCAAGCCGTCCGAACGGTCACCACTGTCCACCGCCCGGCTGTTCGAGTTGTCGACGTTGCCTCCCGGCGTGGTCAACCTCGTCCTCGGCGACGCCCGGGCCGGGGCACCGCTCGTCGAGCACGGACAGATCCGGCTGGTCCACTTCACGGGTTCCGTCGAGGCCGGACGCCGGATCGGCGCCGGAACCGGTGGGCGACTGTGCCGATCGATCCTCGAACTCGGCGGCAAGGACCCGGTCATCGTCGACTCCGGGGTCGATCCTGTCGCAACCGCCGCCGCGGTCGCCTTCGGCGCGTTCGTCAACACCGGACAGATCTGCACATCCATGGAACGCATCTACGTCCACCAGGACATCGCCGAGGCATTCGTCGACGCCCTGGTCCACATTGCGTCCACCTACACCCTCGGCGACGGCCACGACGCCGACACCGTGCTGGGGCCGTTGGTCGATGCACGCCAACGCGACATCGTCCACGGGCACGTCACCGATGCCGTCGAGCGTGGCGCGCGAGTCCACACCGGCGGCGCGATCCCGCAGCGGAAGGGGTTCTTCTACCCGGCCACGGTGCTCACAGACGTCGACGACTCCATGCTGGTGATGACCGAGGAAACGTTCGGCCCGATCGCCCCGATCGTTGTCGTCTCCTCGTTCGAGGAGGCGCTCGAGCGCGCCGGTTCGTCGCGCTTTGCGCTCGGGGCCACCGTCTACACGCACAACCCCGACCACGCCGCCGCAGCCGCCCGGATCCCTGCCGGGGTGACCTGGATCAACCAGTGGCAGGGCGGTGGCCCGGAGAGGCTCTACGAACCCGCAGGCGACAGCGGCATGGGCGCAACCGGCGCCCGGGCTGCATACGACGCCGCGACCCGGCCCGCAACGATTCACACCGCCCCCGCAACTGCGTCCACGCTCTCATGACACCGGCTGCCGTCGGAGCGAAGGCTGCTGTCGAGGACAGAATTCGACGGTACGAACGGACGCTCCTGAAGCTGTCTCACCGCATCCACGCGAACCCCGAATCGGGATTCGACGAGTACCGAGCCAGCGAGTGGGTCGCCGACGAACTCCGCAGCGGGGGATTCGAGGTGCAGCGTGGCTGCTACGACCTACCGACGGCGGTGCGCGCCACCATCGGATCGGGTCCGGTGCATGTCGGAATCTGCGCCGAGTACGACGCCCTCCCCGAGATCGGGCACGCATGCGGCCACAACATCATCGCCGCAGCGGGCGTCGGTGCCGCCCTGGGCCTGGCCGAATTCGTCGACGACTTGGGGTTGACCGTCACCCTCCTCGGCACCCCCGCCGAAGAGGGCGGCGGCGGGAAGATCCTCATGCTCGAACGCGGTGCCTTCGACGGTCTGCACGCGGCGATGATGGTCCACCCCGCCGCCGTCGAAATGGCGGCGATGCCCGGCACCGCCATTTCCCAGTTCGACGTTGCGTACAAGGGAAAGCCCGCCCATGCCGGGGCGTATCCCGAACTGGGGGTCAATGCCGCCGACGCGATGCTCATCGCGCAGGTGGCGATAGGTCAACTGCGCCAACAAACTCGGGGAACCGACCGCATTCAGGGCATCGTCACCGATGCCGGCACCGCCGTCAACGTGATCCCTGACAGTGCGGCCGGACGCTGGATCGTCCGTTCCGATACCGCGGAGGAACTCGCCACGCTCACTTCGCGCGTGAAGCGCTGCTTCGAGGCCGGGGCGCTGGCCACCGGATGTGCACTGTCGATCACTCCCAGCGGACCCGACTACGCGGACCTGCGGCCGAACGCCAGGCTGCTTGCCCTGTACCGCGCGAATGCAGAAGCCCTCGGTCGCACCTTTCCCGATCTGCCGGACGGAGTGTCGGGTGCAGCGACCGACATGGGTAACGTCTCTCACGCCGTGCCCACCATTCACCCCATGCTCGGCCTGGACTGTCACCCCGCGGTCAACCACCAGCCTGAATTCACCGCCGCCTGCGTCGGCCCGGCAGCCGACAGAGCCGTTCTCGAGGGGGCCATCGCAATGGCCTGGACAGCAGTGGATTTCGCGAAGCAGCCTTCGAAGGGCGTGACACCATGAGACTCGACGAGACATTGTGCTGGGACGGCGAACTGACGGTGACGCGGCACGACCGGGAAACCGGGGCGTCCTTCGTCATCCGCCTGGACTCGACCCGACTCGGACCCGCCGCCGGTGGCACCCGTGCGGCGCAGTACGCCTCCTTCGGTGAGGCGCTCGACGATGCCGGCAGACTCGCGGGTGCAATGACGTTGAAGATGGCCGTCAGCAACCTCCCGATGGGCGGTGGCAAGTCGGTCATTGCTCTCCCGGCTCCACGCAATGAGATCGACCCGGGCACATGGAAACGAATCCTGACCGTGCACGCCGAGAACGTCGACAAACTCGGGGGCAATTACTGGACAGGGCCCGACGTCAATACCAACTCCTCGGACATGGACATTCTCAACGACACCACCGAGTTCGTCTTCGGCCGCTCCACCGCGCGGGGCGGTGCCGGTTCCAGTGCACTCAACACGTCGTCGGGCGTCTTCGAGGCAATGAAGGCGACTGCCGTGCACCGAGGACTCGGGACGCTCGACGGTCTCACCGTGCTTGTTCAGGGCCTCGGCGCGGTCGGCAGCGGACTCGCCGTCCTCGCGTCGCAGGCCGGGGCGCGCCTCCTCGTCTCCGATACCGACTCCGAGCGCGTGGCCTGGGCGCGGCAAGCCGGTCACACCGTGGTCGGGATCGATGCCGTCCTGTCCACGCCGTGCGACATCTTCGCGCCCTGCGCGATGGGCGGGGTAATCGACAGCGCGGTCGCCGGTGAACTGCCCGCGTCCGCAGTGGTCGGCGCCGCGAACAATGTCCTTGCCGACGTCGAGGCGGGAACGATCCTCCACCAGCGCGGTGTCTTGTACGCGCCCGACTTCGTCGCCAACGCCGGCGGCGCGTTTCACTTGGTCGGCCGAGAAGTCCTCGGCTGGAGCGAGGAGACAGTCGGAGCACGCACCCGACGCATCGGAGACACGCTTGCCGAGGTCTACTCGCTCGCCGAGAGCGAGGGCATCGACACCGATCGTGCGGCGCGAATCCTGGCTCGTCACCGGATCGAGACAGCCGGGATCAGCGTGGACTCGAAGATGCGGGCACGCCCCACGCGCTCCCTTGTTCGCGATCGAGCACGGTGACCGCCTTGTTCTTCAGCCCGAAGATGTAGACCAGCAGGCTGATCCCGATCACGACCGTCACGTAGACGATGAACCAGGTGACGTGGCCGGCCGACTTGGACGCCTGGTACAGGAGCGGCGCCGTACCGCCGAAGACGGAGTTCGCGAGCGCGTAGCCCAGCCCCACACCCAGGGCACGGATGTCGGCGGGGAACAGCTCCGCCTTCACGATCGCGTTGATCGAGGTGTACCCGGTGAGGATGATGTAGCCGACCGCGACCAGCGCGAACGCCGACAGCGGCGAGGTGGTCTTCGGAAGGTAGGTGAGCAGGACATACGTGTAGAGGACGCCACCCACACCGAAGAAGATCAACAGCGGCTTGCGCCCGACGTGGTCGCTGATGATGCCGCCGACCGGCTGCAGCAACAACAGCAAGATCAGTCCGATCAGGTTGATCCACGTTGCCGTCAGCGCCCGATCGTCGCCGAAGGTGGACTTGACGATCGCCGGCGCGTTGACACTGTAGGTGTAGAACGCGACCGTGCCACCCGCGGTAATGAGGAACACCAGCAGCAGCGGACGCCAGTGTTGGGTGAACAACGCCTTCAACGAACCCGCCGTCCGGTCCTCACCGGCACGGATGGCCTTCAGATGCGACTCGCTGAGCGACTCGTCCATCGAACGCCGAATCCACAGCACGACCAGGGCGGCGACGCCGCCGATGAAGAAGCCGATCCGCCATCCCCAATCGTGCAACGCGTCGACGTCGAGAACGCTGAGCGCGATCAGGAGCGTGAACTGCGCGAGGACGTGACCGCCCACGAGGGTCACGTACTGGAACGACGACAGGAAGCCACGCCGATTCGCGGTCGCCGCTTCGGACATGTACGTCGCCGAGGTGCCGTACTCGCCACCCGTGGCGAATCCCTGCACAAGCCGGGCAACAACCAAAATGACTGCCGCCCAATACCCGATGGTTTCGCGAGTCGGCATGACCGCCACCAGGAAGGAACACGAAGACATGATGGTGATGCTGAGCATCAGGGCAGCCTTGCGGCCACGACGGTCGGCGAACCGGCCGAAGAACCAGGACCCCACTGGTCGCATGACGAAGGTGACCGCGAAGATCGCATAGATGTACACCGTGGAGTTGGAGTCGTTCTCGTCGAAGAATTGCGCCTCGAAGTACGTCGCGAAGACCGTGTAGATGTACACGTCGTACCACTCGACGAGGTTTCCTGCCGAACCCTTCATCGTGTTGAGCACCGCCCGCCGGGTGCTCGTCGGAGCGCGGGTTGGACCGGACGGAGTCGCGTCATCGATCATCCGTCGACGATAACGGATCCACCGACCACACTCGGGCGAGTCACATCAGTGACTGCTCCGGCAGCGTCGTAATTGGCTGGACAGGTACCGCCTGGCACGGCGATGACCACCCACGTTCCCGAGTTCGATGTCCAACGCGTTCAGCAGCGTCGCGAGCAAGGTTGCCTGTGGAGCCCATCCATGGCGGCGCCGGCACTGCGCGAGCCAGTCGACCGGACCGGTGTGGCCACGGTCCGCGTTGCACCGCCGGCACGCGGCGGCCTCATTGGCCACGATGCTGGGCCCGCCTTTGAGCCGCGGCACGAGATGATCGGTGGTCGGCGGAATCAACGGTCCGAAAAGCCGCCCACACCACAGGCATCGCCCACCCTGCCGGTCGACGGCGAGGGCGAGTCTGGCGGTGCGGTCCACCAGTCGATCGTGACCGAATGACTCGGCGAGCGCCAGTGCTCCGCCGACACCGCTGTTGCTACACCTTCTCCTCCGGCGTGCGCGTCGTGAACGGCAACACGAGGCGAGACGGGTGGGCGGCGTCGCGGTAGATCTTGTGGATCACGGGGCGGCCGACCGGCAGATGGAACGCATCGGGCGGCAGCAGCGCGTTGTGTTCGTCCGCCAGCGGCTCGGTGTTCGACAGCTCCACCACCACGCGATGCCCCGGCTGGAACGTCGCGGCGAAGGGGTAGAGGCGCAGCACGTACTCCTCGATCGTCCCCGGCTCAACCGGCACCGCGCGGGTGTGTGGGTGGTGCGGGTTGCCTTCGGTAGTGCGCTCGTCGAGTTCGCGGTGCGAGGCCTTGAGGTACCCGGAGGTGATCAGCTGGCGGCTGCCGTTCGGAGCGTAATCCCAGAGGCGCAGAATGAAATTGGAGTCAGTCTGGTCGATCTCCGCGAAGAGGTGCGCGGCACCCGTGCCGATCAGCTCCGTGGGTTCCTCGAACGGCGCTGTCTCCCATTTCAGGATCTCGACCTTGTCGGTGACGGTCAGCGGCGCCTGGTAGAAGCCGTCCGGGGCGGCGTACCGGGCGGCCATCGGTTCGGGGTCGGTGGACAGCTTGCCGCGCGGTCGCAGGTACAGCGACCGGTACTCCACGTCCTTCGGCGGCCACTGGTCACCGGTGACCCATTCGCGTGCGCCCTCGACGTGGACGGTGACCGCCGGCTCGTCCATCACACCGTTGTCGATGCCCTTGATCCAGTAGTCGTACCAGCGGAACATCTTGTCGTGTTCCTCGACGAACGGCCGCGACTGCATGGGTGGATACGGGCCGATATCGAGTTTCTTCGGTCCCTGCAGGGCGTCGAACAGCTCGATCGTGCCGTCCATCGTCCAGCCGCGACCTTGATCGATCTGCAGGTAGACGGGGATGTCGATGTTCGGGGCCAGTGTGATGGGGTTGCGTTCCTCGTACCACTCGCCGTCCAGGTCGTTCATCACGATGTCGAACCAGGCCTCGTGGTGCTTCGGGTAGTTCAGCACGTGGACCAGGTTCGGCCAGGCGGCCACATCCGGATCCTCGAGGCGCGCGGCGACGCGCTTCGCGAGTTCCTCCGGGGAGTACGTCGCGAGCATGCGGGACTTGACGTTGTCGGTGAAGGCCCAGCCGGAGTCGCCGCCGCGGCCCTCGCGGGCGGCACGCGGCATGAACCACATGATGCCGCCGTGATAGGTGGTTTCGTAGAAGTCGAAGTGACCGCCGCTGACGAAGATCGCCTTCAGATGTGGTGGCCGCTCCGCGGCGGCGAGCACCTGCATCGACCCGAAGTAGGAGATGCCGATCATGCCGACGTTGCCGTCGCACCACGGCTGTTCGGCGACCCACTCGATGAAGTCGTACGCGTCCTGGCCCAGGGAGACGCCGCCGGCGTTGTAGTTGCCGATGTGCTCGCCCTCGGAGGCGCCGGAGCCGCGCAGATCGCCGATGACGTGGACGTAGTCCTCTTCGACGACGCGGGCGATGTCGCCGGCTTCGATGCAGCCGTCCCACATCGGACTGGGGCGACGCTGCGGCGGTGTGGTGAGGGCGAGGGCCTGCAACTCCTTGCCGTACGGGCTCAGGGCCACCAGCGCCGGTCGTGGTTTGTCGTCTACGCCGTGGTAAGTGTCTGCCGCCAACTCGATGCCGTCTCGCATCGGGACGCGGAGATCCTTGCGGATGTGGATGGTCTGTCCACCCGCGTCGAATGTCTGGAACTCGGCCATGGGGGCGCGACTCCTTCTCTCTGTCAGGGTGTCTCGGTGTACTGCGTGCGGTATCCGTGCAGCGTTGTGAAGAACGGGGACGGTTCGAGGGTGGGGTCGCCGTCGTAGCCGAGGTCCGCAGCCACCGGGGTGAACGGCGAATACGGCGAGTCGATGTCCCGCAGGCCCCCGCACAGGCACCGATGGGCTGCGCCGCGGACGTCGCCTTCGATGTCGAGGCTTTCGCGAAGCGCTTCGGCGGCCTGGCCCCGGTCGAGTTCGACGCCGTAGGCGACCCCGTCCGCCCGCCGGTAGGGATGCCCGAGGTACAGGTGGTTCGGGCGGATCTCGTCCCGCAGGTACTCCAGGCTCGACCGGTAGGCATCCGAATTCTCGTAGCCGGGGAATCCGTTGGCCGCTCCGTGGACCTGGACGGCGTCGCCGACGAACACGGAGTTCCGACCGTCCACGACGTAGGCCACCGATCCCGGTGTGTGGCCGGGGACGGAATGCACCGAGACGGTGACACCTCCTCCGAGCGACAGGGTCTCGCCGCCGCGGACCAGCATCGTCGGTTCCATCTCACCGGAGATCACCGCTTGCGTCGCCGCGATCTGTTTCGCCTCACCGTAGGGATCGTGCAGGTACTGCCCGCGCACCGACAGGTACTCGTCGACGTGCGCCTGCCGTGAGCGCAGCAGGTGCGCGTCGGCCTCGTGGATGACGACCTGGGTACGCCTTCCGGTGAGTTCCCACAGTGCGTGCGCCCCGCCGATGTGGTCGATGTGGCCGTGGGTCAACAGGATCCATCGGACGTCCTCGATCCGGCGCCCGAGGGCCTCGAGGGCAGGCGCCATGCCCTCGGTGGGCGACGTCGCGATGCCGGTGTCGACGATCGCCGGCTCCGGAGCGTCGATGTAGAAGCTGTACAGCCCGAACCGGCCCCAGGGTGAAACGAGCGGGTGGATGGTCCCGTCCTTCGCCACGTCACTCCCCCGGCCGCGTCAGGAACTCGGCCGTCTCCTCGAACGCCCGGTGGAACTCGGAGATCCACGAGAAGTTCTGGACGAAGCCGTGATTGGCGCCGGCGTAGCGACTGACCGTGGCCTTCACCCCGGCCTCGTTCAGACGCGCGCCGTAGAGCTCGCCCTCGTCGCGCATCGGGTCGAACTCGGCGGTGACGATCAGGGCCGGCGGCAGACCGGTGAAGTCGTCGCGTTTGATGGGCGAGACGCGCGGGTCGGCTGGGTCGGCGCCGCTGTCGAAATAGAATGCGTTGAATGGTCTCAGCCCGGCCGTCTCCACGCCGTAGCCTTCGGCATTCTCCCGCAGCGAGTCGTAGCGGTCGACGTCGAAGTCCAGGTCCAAGGACGGATAGAACAGCACCTGATGTGTGATGCGGTCGAACCCCTCGTCGTGGGCCGTTGCGGCGACGGCCGCGACGAACGTGCCGCCGGAGCTGTCGCCCGCGATCGCAAGGGTGTCGCCGTCCCAGCCGAGGCGCTCGCCCTGCTCCACGACCCAGCGGACCACCCCGTCGCAGTCGTCCAGTCCGGCCGGGAATTTCGCCTCGGGTGCGCGCCGGTAGCCGACGGAGATGACCTTCAGTCCGGTTTCGCCGGCCAGGTTCCGGGCGATGTGGTCGTGGGTGTCGAGGCTTCCGAGGAAGAATGCGCCGCCGTGGAAGTAGACGAGCAACCCGAACGAGTCGGCCTCGACCGGGGTGTAGATGCGGATCGGCACCTCACCCACGCGCGTGTGCGCAGTCGTGTCCTCGACGGTGTGGAGGGGCAGGCGCTCGTCGATCGGAGCGACCTGTGACTCTTCGATCGCGCGCAGGACGGCCGGGTCGAGCAAGTCCGGCGGAGCCGGCAGTGCGCCGAGGACCTTGGCGATTTCGGGGTGAACGGTCATGGTGTCACGCCTCTGCCCGAGCGGTGGGCTTCTGCCCCGGGAAGACGTCGTCGACCTCGTCCTCGGTCCAGCCCTGACGGGAGATGCGCTGCAGTTCGTCGGTGACCGGTTTGCGGGTGGCCTGGTAGAGCGCCAACGCCCCGGCGACGGTGTCGGCGTCCCGCAGGGCGTCGGCGAGTGCGCCGGCGTCGAGGATCGCCGAGTTCGCACCCTGACCCTGGTGGTGCAGCATCGAGTGGGCGGCGTCGCCGACGAGGACCGCCGAATCGGAATGCCACGTGTCGACCGGGTCGATGTCGTACACGCCGCGGGTGTTGACGATGCTCATGTCGAGGTCGCGAGTGATGTCGACGATCCTCGGGTCGAAGCCGTCGACGGTGGCGAGCATGTCGTCCCTGGATACCTGTGGCGCCCAATTGCTGTCGGGGCACAGGGCGGTGATGTCGAAGGAGACCTGGCTGCGGTGGCGCAGGGGCAGCAGATACACCTTGGTGCCCTTGCCGATGTACATGCGTAGGTTGTCGTCGACGACCATGCCGTGGGCGTCGGCGATGTCGATGACGGCGCGGTAGGCCCGCTCGCCGGAGAACACCGGTTCGTTGTCGCCGAAGAGTTGTCGGCGCACGACGGATTTGATGCCGTCGGCACCGACTACCAGATCTGCTTCGGCGGTCGTGCCGTTCGTGAAGGTGAGCAGGGAACGCTCGCCGCGGTCATCGACGGTGGCGAGTTTGTGGCCGAGTTCGACCATGCCGTCGGGCAGGACACTCACGAGGGCCTCGATGAAGTCACCGCGGTGGATCAGGTGAGTGTGGGTTTCGACGGTGTACTCGTCCATACCCGGCCAGGATTCCTTCATGATCGGTTCGCCCGTGGCGGTGAGGATCTCGAAGTAGTCGCTCGGTGAGCTGACCTTCGCAATCGCGTCGAAGATGCCCCACTGACGGAAGCGGTCCATGGTGGAGGGGCGCAGGCCGATGCCGGCGCCGACCTCACGGATTTCGGTGGCCTGCTCGTACACGGTGACGTCGGCGCCGAGCAGGCTGAGGGCCTTGGCGGATGCGGCGCCGGCGTACCCGGCGCCGATGACGGCGACGGTCAGATTCTTCAGGTCCGAAGATTGCATGATTCTCGTCCTAGTCAGTTCTGGATGGTCAGGAAGTCGGCCGGGTTCTCGACGAAGAGCGTGGTGATGGTCGCTTCGTCCAGGCCTGCTTCGCGCAGATCCGGGATGAGGTCCTCGAACAGGTAGTTGCAGGTGTGACCCTTGACTCCGGGCCAACCGAGTGGGCTGCAGTTGGCGTCGACGCCGGCGAGCGCCTGATCGAGGTGACCGGCGGCGAGGAACCCGAGGAAGTGGTCGAGGCGTTCCTTGCGCGGGCGGGCCCAGAACGGTGGGTCCTCGAGTTCGGTTTCGTAGCCGAAGGTGTCGAAGCCGACGCGGCCGCCCTGTTCGGCGATCCACCGGTCGCGTGTCTTCGACGCGTTGACTCCGTCGTCGGCATGCCCGAACAGCACGCGGTGCAGCGGGAGTCCTTCGTCGGTGAAGATCGCGATAGCATTCTCGGCGTCGATCGCGAGGTGGGTCAGGATCGGTACGCCGGTCTCGAGCGCGGCGCGAGCCGCGGCCCGGTAGATGCGCTTGTCGAGGTCGGTCATCTTGCCGCCGCGGCTGACGCCGACCTTGATGACTCCGGCGCGGCTGCCGGTGGTGCCGATGCCGACGGTGATCTCGTGGAGGAACTGCTTGGTCAGGTAGTCGACGCTCGCGCGTTCGAAGAACGGTAGGGCGGTGTCGCCGCCGACGAAGCCGGTGCAGGCCACGATGTGGACGCCCGTCTTGGCGGACAGCGATTTGTAGTAGTCGATGTCACGGCCGTTGCAGATTCCGGTGACGTCGACGAAGGTTCCGCCGCCGTACTCGTGGAACTTGCGCAGTTTCGGCACGGTCTCCTGGTACCGCTCCTCGGGGGTCTTCCACCACCTCGTGTCCAGCTCGGAGCCGGGCATGCCGTATCCGATGTGCTCGTGGACGGCCACGATGCCCAACTCTTCGGTCGGGATCGACCCTAGGACGGTGTTCACTCTTGACACAGGCAGCTCCCCTTCGGGAATGACGAATCTTCGATGATGTGGGGTCGGGGTGCTCAGCGCACCGACAGCAGGTCGCGCGGGTTGTCGGCGAGGATGCGCCGGATGTCGGTGACGCCGAGTCCCTGCACGGTGAGGAGGGGCACGAAAGTCGACAGGATGTAGCTGAACGGTAGGTCGCGACCCGGCTCCCCCACCGACACGCCGGTGGCGTTGCTCGACAGGAGGATTCGGTCGCCGTGACCGGCGTCGACCAGTTCGCGGACCAGGGTGGCGCGCTCGTCGTCGGTGGCGTGTACGCCGTCGTCCGCACCCACGTGGTCGAGGGCGACGTAGGCTCCGCGGCGGGCGATCTCTAGCGGCGCACCTGTGGCGATCGCATCCCTGCGGTCGAGCCCGCCGACGACGACGCGGTCTGCCGGCAGGTCCTCGTCCGCGACGATCTCGAGGTCGTGCACCGCGTCCTTCCCGTAGCGGAGGGAGAGCGGGACACCGGTGTCGCGGGCGGTTCGGGCCGCGCCGCGGACGAGGCTCTCCTCGGTGGCGGTCATGCCGTCGGGATTCGCGGCGGTGGCCACCAGGCCTGCGGCACCCCGTCGTTCCACCCGGGGAACCACCATGCCCTCGGTGATCTCCTGGGTGAAGAGGTCGGCGAATTTGTCCGCCGGCCACGGCGTCGGCGGATTGGTTTGCGGCGTCAGGAAGTATCCTCCGAGCACCTCCTCGGGTCCCATGCCGGTCGACGCGACGATGTGTACGCCGGTCGTGCGTGAAAGTGCCTCGTAGAGTGTGACATCGCGGCCGTGGAACATGCCGGTGCTGTCGACGATCGTCCGCCCGCCGTGGTCCCGGAACTCCGTCAGCTTCCCCACCAGCGCCTCGAAGATCTCGGCGCGGTCCAGGGTGATGTCGAATGCGTGCTCCGCACCCGGGACCACGGACAGCAGCGCCTCGTGAACCGAGACGACCCCCAACTCGTCAGCGGGAACTGGGCCGAGAACGGTGTGGACGGTGTTGCTCTCGGCGGTCTGGGAGCCCTTCATCGGCACTTCCTTTCGTCAACGTCATGTCAGCACGACGTGGTGCACACCACCGTAGCCACTCACATTACAAAGCGTCAAGTGAGTTGCTTAATAGTTTGGTTAATGGTCTATCTGATTCGTGGGTGGACTGCGGCTACAATCTGAGGTCATGTCGCTCCGCGCCGCACAGAAGCAAATGACCTACGACCTTTTCCTCGCCAAAGGGCTCGAGCTGTTCGGCACCAAGGGCTATGCCGCAACCACGATCGATGACATAGCCAGCGCCGCGGGATCGACCCGGACGACCTTCTACCTGCACTTCTCGTCCAAGGCCGACGTGATGAGCGCGCTGCTGACGAAGGTCGACGCAATACTCACCGCTGCCGACGACCCCACGCTCACCGCAGTGGTGGCCTCGGGCTCGCGTGACCAGATCCAGGAGTGGCTGGACCGCAAGTTCTCACAGTGGGACGAGATCAAGCCCTATCTCACCGCGTCCTACCAGGCAGCCCAGGAGCCGGACGTCGCAGCCAAGACCGAGCAGTGGTTCGAGTCCGCCGTCGGCGACATGACGGCGGGTCTGGACCAGGCCAAGCGGTTCCCTCCCGATCGGCGCCGGATTCGCTGCGTGCTCGCATTCGGTCAGCTCGAGTACCTCTCGCGCCGCTACTTCGCGGTCGGCTGGCAGACTCCCCGCGAGGCGTGCCTCGACGAACTCACCGACTCCTGGTGCCACCTACTTGCGTCGGACGACTAGAACTCGAAAGCCGTCGCCTCGACGAGGATCTCCCGCAACCAGGCGATGAACGCCGC
This sequence comes from Rhodococcus sp. USK10, assembly GCF_019378875.1. Taxonomy (NCBI): domain Bacteria; kingdom Bacillati; phylum Actinomycetota; class Actinomycetes; order Mycobacteriales; family Nocardiaceae; genus Rhodococcus; species Rhodococcus sp. USK10. The sequence continues at coordinate 6,451,824 of NZ_CP076048.1, read as the reverse complement.
ATCCCCGAGACGCGGATTCCACACCATGTCGATCCCCAACGGCGAGACCGGCAGCGGGAACTCCTCGATACGGAGGTCCACCCGTTCCCGCATCGCGACAGCAACCCGGAATGTGTGCACCGCCACGCCGCCTGCCGACGCGACCAAGTGCGGGATGAGCAGGTGGTCGGAGATCAATTGCCCGATCCGGTAGTGCACGCCGTGCGCGTCCATCGCGGCGTACGGCGCCACCCGGTGCCGGGAGTCGTAGGTGACATGGGGCAGAGACGTCAGCAGATCCAGTGCAGATGCCTCGGGATCGCTGTCCGGGTGGGCGATCACCACCCAGCGATTCTCGTAAAGGCGTTCGCGTGGGTACGGCGATGTGAACGCCTCGGACAGGAGTACGACGTCCACGCCGTCGTCGGTGAAGTCGCTCGGTTGAGGCTGAACAAAATTGCGCACCCGCAGAGTCGCATTCGGTGCCCGCTCGGCGACCAGCCGCGCCAAACCCGGCCCGACCACGAATGCGGTACTGGTGGTCATCGCAACAGTGATGGTGCGACTGTCTCGAGCGGGGTCGAAGCCCGGGAAATTCACAACCTGTGCGGTCTGCCGGAGCACTTCACGCAGTGGTGCGATGAGTTCCAGGGCACGCGGGGTGAGCACCAGGCCGCTCCCCTGCCGCGTCACCAGATCGTCACCGATCAGTCGGCGCATCCGCCCCAGGGCATGACTCATCGCGGGTTGGGACATGCCGACCCGGGCCGCGGCGCGGGTGACCGATCCTTCCTCGAGTAGGGCCAGCAACGGCACCAGCAAGTTGAGGTTGACCGAGGCAAGCCGCTCCAGGCCGAGATCACTCGAGTGATCACCGGGTTGGTTCATCCACACGAAGTTACGCGTCCTCCTCCCGAGGGGGCGACGTCATCGGGCCGCAGCGGCCATGCGGCGCAGTTTCGGGATCGGGATCCGGTGGTTGACGGCGACCGCGACACCGTCACCGCCGACGTGGGTCCAGCGCATCACCGACGGTCCGTGCGGGCTGTCGCCGAGCAGGAACTCGGGTTCACCGGCGGCCGGTAGGTGGCCGGTGGCCTTGAGGTTCAGCCCGAACTGCTCGGTCCAGAAGTAGGGTTCGAGGTCGAGTTCCGGCGCATCGTCGCCCGCCAGGAGCGCGTGGGCAGCGACCTTGGCCTGCTCGATAGCGCTGCTCCACAGCGGAATTCGACGTATTCCCGTAGGCGTGGGAACGGCGGCGGCGTCCCCGGCCGCGACGATGTCGGGCCGGACCCGGCCGCGCGAGTCCACCTCGAGACGGCCGCCGCTCAACAGTCCGCTCGTGGCCAGCCAGTCCGTGTCGGGTATGTCGCCGATCGCACTGACGATCAGGTCGGCGTCGATTCGTGATCCATCACGCAGGACCACCCCACGCGCATCGTCGATCCCGGCGGCCGAGCCGACGACGACCGTGAGCCCTCGGGCTACCGCGGCCGCGGTGAACGCCTCGGACAGGCAGTGCCCCAGATGCGACAACATCGGCGGGCCGTCGGCTACCAGCGTGGCCCGGCATCCCGCCGACAGGGCCGCGGATGCGATCTCCATGCCCAGCGGACCGGCGCCGACAACCACGACCGTGGGCCGGGCCGCCAGCCGTTCCCGGAGGACCAGGGCGTCGTCCACGGTGCGCAAGGACAGCTCAACGCTGCGGTCGCCGCCCAGGCGCCGTGCTCTGGAACCGGTGGCGATCACGAGTCCGTCGTAGGTCAGGTCCGAACCGTCGTCGAGACGCACCCGGCGAGACTCGACCTCGAGGTCGACGGCCGCCACCCCGAGCACCTCGGTCGCCTCGTGCGTGGGCGGTGCCAGTTCGTGGGAACCTCCGTCGACGAGGAGCGCCTTGGAGAGCGCGGGCCGCGAGTACGCCGCCCGGGGTTCGGCCCCCACAATGGTCAGATCGCCGTCGAAACCCGCGGCTCGGAGGCTGTCACACGCGGTCTGGCCGGCGATCCCGTTGCCGATGACCAGGATTCGTTCGGGAACTTCGATGAGTGTCATGCGAGCCTGAGTGCGGCCACCGGGCAGACCCGGACCGCGGCACCGGCGTCCGTGAGTTCCGGGCTTCCCTCGGGGATGTCCTCGACGTCGAGGATCAGTTCGCCCGCGTCATCGAGGTGCATCAGGTCGGGAGCGATCTCTTCGCACAGTCCGTGGCCTTCACAGCGAGGCCGGTCGATCACGATTTTCTTCATGCCGGGACCACCTTCAGGATCTCGAGTGCGTCGATGGAGCGGGTGATGTTGCTGGGCAACCGAACCGGCTCGGCGGCCACCAGCCGCTGCGCGTGGACGGCGAGTGCCCCGATGACGGCGTGGGCTTCCAAACGGGCCAGGCCCTGGCCGGCGCAGCCGTGCGGTCCGTACCCGAAGGAGAGGTGGTCAACGGGGTTTCGCTGGACCAGGAAGGCGTCCGGGTTCTCGTAGTGCCTCGGGTCGCGGTTGCCTGCGCCGAACAGGATCGCCACCTGGGATCCGGCCGGCACGAGGGTGCCGTCGATGTTCACGTCCCGGGTCACCGAGCGGCCCCAGGCATGGACCGGCGCCCAGAATCGGAGAATCTCGTTGAAGGCAGCCGGCACCAGCGCGGAATCTCCGCGGACCAGGTCGAACTGATCGGGGAAAGCCGAGAAGAGCGCGACGATGTTGCCGAGCGCGGCGATAGTGGTGTCGACACCCGCGCCCAGGTACTGGTGGATGATATGGCCGGCGGTGCCGGGAGGAATGGCGCCGCGGTCCTCGGCGTCGAAGATGCCGCGACCGACCGACCCCGGCGCCAGATCACCGGCCCGGACCCCGGTGCACCAACCGTAGAGTTCGCCGGCGATCGGGAAGTTCTCCGCGGTCCGCTGATTCATCGGACCGATGACTTCCATCGCGGCCTGCCCCCAGCGCAACATGTTGTCGCGCACCTCACCGGTGAAACCGATCAGGTCCGCGACGACCTCGAGCGGGAAGGCGCGCGCCAACGCATCGATGGCCTCGAACGATCCTCTGGCGACCAGGTCCACGACCAGCGCATCGGCCTTGGTGTGGATCTGATCCCGGAGTCCCCGCAGCGCCCGTGGAGAGAGGTTCTCGGAAAGAGTCGCGCGCAATTCTGTGTGGATCGGCGGGTCCGAGGCCAGCGATGTGCCCTGAAGCGCCTCGTTGACCACGGAATTGAAGCCGATCGTCCGGGACGAGAAGGTGCCCGGGTCGGCCAACGCGTCGCGGATGACGTCGTAGCGGGTCAGGGCATAGACGTCGTTGGCGGGCAGATGTACCACCGCGCCGAGATCGCGGAGTTCGGCGTACGTCGGATAGGGGTCGATCACGACCTCGTCGGCGAATAGGTCCGTATCGCTACTCGCCGGAGTGCTTCTGTTCATGCCTCCAGTGAAGTGACTCCACTCACATAAATCCAACTCATATTAAGCATGTACAGACATGAACAAGATTGATGCCGTCCGCCCTGTGGTGCTCTCATCCGTGGTCGCGGCACACCGCGGACGCGGGATCCGGTTCGCACATTTGCTGCCACGTGTAGAAGCCGGGATGCCTTCGCCGTCGACTCACTCTGGCTCGACCACCGGCACGCGCTGACGAACCATGGCTACTGGAACTGGAGGATTCTGCGAGCCCGCTCAGCGACGGGCAGGTCCACGAACTCGCCGTCCGGCAGCTGAACGGCGGCCCCGCCGGACTCCTCGAAGACGTCCACAACCCTTCGTGCCCAGGCGAGTTCGTCCTCGCTCGGGCTGAAGGCGGTGTGAATGATCGGCAGTTGGGAGGGGTGTATCGCAGATTTGCCGCCGAAGCCGAGAGAGCGGGCGTGTGCGGCTTCCCTGGCGAGTCCGTCGGTGTCCCGCAGGTGGGGGTAGACGCTGTCGATCGGGGGTGCGATTCCCGCGGCCCGGGAGGCGATGACCAGGTGCGATCGCACGTACTGGAGCGGGGTGTCCCCGTCGCCGATGTCGAGGTCTTTCCGGAGGTCGATGCCGCCGAGGGCGAGATGTTCGACGCCGGGTTCGGCGGCGATCGCCAGGGCGTTGGTGACGCCCCTCCCGGTTTCGATCGCGCAGATCAGCGGCGTCCCCGGCGCCCGATCCCGCACCCACCGCACGTCGTCGACCGAGTCGACCTTCGGGATCCGGATGCCGTGAGCACGGTCGGCGACCGCGGCCAGGTCGTCGGCGGCCGGCGCGGTGCCGACGGCGTTGATGCGCACCCACGCGGGGTGGGTGGTCAGAGCGTCGGCGACGCAAACGCGGGCGGCGTCCTTGGACTCCGGCGGGACCGCATCCTCGAGGTCGAGGATCACCGCGTCCGCGCCGGCATCGAAGACCTTGCCGAGGAGTTTCTCTTTGTGCCCGGGCACGAAGAGGTAGCTGCGGGCCATCAGATGACTCCCCTGTCCTGCAGAGCCTCGATGTTCAATCCGAGTGCGTCGCGGTATATCTGCGTGTTGTCCTGTCCGAGTCGCCGTCCGGGAAACCGGATGGCACCGGGGGTGCCGAGCATGCGCACCATGAGGTTCTGCATGGCGATGGGCCCGAGGTCCTCGTCGTCGACAGTGGTGATCACGTCGCGGGCGCGGACGTGCGGGTCGTTCATCAGTTGCTCGACGTCGTAGATGGGTGCGAGAGCGGCGCCGACGCGCTCGAACTCGGTGACGACCTCGTCGAACGGGCGGGCGGCGATCCATTTCCCGACCGATTCGTCGAGGAGGTCGCCGTTGCGGCTGCGCTCCCCGGCGGAGGCGAACCACGGCTGTTCGACGAGGTCAGCTCGTCCGACCAGACGCATGACCCGTTCCGCGACGGAGGTGGCGCTGGCCGAGATCGCTACCCATCGGTCGTCCTTGGTGAGGTACGTGTTGCGGGGAGCGTTGTTGGGCGAGCGGTTGCCTTGACGGCCGGCGATCGCGCCGAGCTGGTCGAAGGCGGTGGGGCCCGGGCCGAGGATACCGACCAGGGGTTCGAGCAGCGAGAGGTCGATGACCTGCCCTTGCCCGTTTCCTTCGGGGCTGTTGCGGTGCAGCAGTGCCGTGACCACGCCGAAGGCGCCGGTGATGCCGGCGACACCGTCGGCGAGACCGAACGGGGGCAGCGTCGGCGGTCCGTCCTCCTCACCGGTCTGGTGTGCGAATCCGCTCATCGCCTCGGCGAGGGTACCGAAGGCGCGACGTTGGGCGTAGGGCCCGTCCTGTCCGAAGCCGGTGACCCGCAACGTGATCAATCCTGGATTGAGCACCATCAGCCGGTCGGGTCCGAGCCCCCACTTCTCCAGCACTCCGGGTCGGAAGTTCTCCACGAGCACATCGACGTCGACGACCAGATCCCGCAGGATCTGCTGGCCCTCGGGGGTGCCGAGGTCGAGGGTGATGCACTTCTTGTTGCGCGCAATGACTTTCCACCACAGTCCGTGGCCGTCCTTGTTCGCCCCATGAGATCGCGCGGGGTCGCCCGTCGGGTGCTCGACCTTGATCACCTCGGCGCCGAAGTCGCCGAGCAGCATCGCGGTAATTGGTGCGGCGTACACGGTGCTGATGTCGAGAACTCGAACTCCGTGCAGCGGGCCGCGGTTCGCTTCCCCCGACGAGCTCGAGGTCGGGGTGTCATCGTGTGGGTTCACGCTCATGGGCAGTCCTCGGCGTTGTCGAGAGGGCGATTGAGGCGGGAGGGTGGTAATGGCGCCTGCGTGGAGGTCGGGCGGCACGTTTCCCGCGTGTGCGGACTCCAATCTGTCACCCACACGAGTGAAGTACAATCGCAAGTATCTTGACTCCCTTTAAATTTTTCTAAAGGCAGGTGGCCGACGTGCTCGACACGACACGGATGTTCACGCTGTGCGAGGTCGCGAAGCACGGCTCCATCACCGCGGCTGCCGCGGCGCTCGGATACACCACGTCCGCGGTCTCGCAGCAGATCGCCAAGCTCGAGAAGGAGGCCGGGCAACCGCTGCTGGAACGGCACGCCCGCGGCATCATGCTCACCGACGCCGGCCGCTCCATCGTCAAACACACCGAACGGATCCTCATCGAACTCGAGGCCGCGGACGCCGAACTCGCGGAGATCCACGGACTACGTGCGGGAGAACTGGCGATCGGAACCTTCCCCACGGCCGGATCCTCGCTGCTGCCACTGGTGATCAAGGAATTCAAGACCCACCACCCCGGCATCGACCTGCGCGTCCTCAGTGGACGATTCGCCCAGCTCGTCGATTCGCTTCGCCGCCGGGAGACGGAGCTGTCCCTGTTGTGGGACTACGAGTGGAACCGGATCGACGACCCACTGCTGACGTACCACCACCTGATGAACGATCCGACCCTGCTCCTGGTGTCGGAAAAGCACCGCCTCGCCGACCGGGAGTCGATCAGGATCACCGAACTCCGCGACGAGTCGTGGGTGGTGCGCGCCGACGATCACCCGGTTGCCCACACCCTCGAACGGCTCTGTCAGCAAGGCGGATTCAGCCCTCGGACAAGTTTCCTCGCCCACGACTACGGGGAGGTGCAGGCCATGGTGGGCGTCGAGTTGGGGGTGTCGATCGCGCCGCGGCTGGCCGTCCTCAATCCCCGCCCCGACGTCCGGTCCATCCCGCTCGCCACCCGATCGCCGCAGCGCCGGATCCTCGTCGCACACCTGACCGAGCGTCGGCTGAGTCCGGCGGCTCAAGCGGCCATCACACTGTGCATGGCGGCAGCGCGGCGCCTCGAGGAAGGTTTCGCCGACACGTAGGCGCAGGGCGGCACGGTGATCGTCGGCTACGAGGTGCAGATGGCGACGGCGTCGGCGAGTTGTGCGATCCCCGCGACGTGCTGTGGCCGGGTCACCGTGCGGTTCCCGCCAGGACGGCAGCCGGGGACGCGACGAACAGTTCGGCGGCCGCGATCCGCCGTGCGGCGCGGTGCAGGGCGACCGCCTCGATCACCCCGTCGGGGGAGGTGGTGAAGTCGATGTCGAGGACGCCCGCGGCCGTTCCCAGTCGCAGCGATCCGGGCCACCGCACCCGGGCGTTGTCGGCCACCACTCCGCCTCTCACCGTGGCGGCCGCGGCGACGGCGACGGCCGACGTCAAACCGATCGCCGGATGCGGGGCGAGCATGGACAGCATGCGGACCGAGACGTCGTAGTCCTCACCGGCGATGTCGATGCCCGCGCTGGTGCGATAGTCCCGCGGTGGGCCGATCACACCGACCTTCGGAATGGCATGCGAGATGGGATCACCAGGATTGCTCAGTCCCATCCGCAGCGACGATTCGCGCCGCAGGGCCACGAGAACGGAGAGGTGGTCGGCGATCACCGAATTGTCCTCCGCCCCGCTCAAGCCCAGATCGGCGGCGTCGAACAACGCAGCCGGCGCACCGGCAGCCACCATCGTGCCCCGGTAGCTGCAATCACCGAGCGTGATCGAATCGGACGCCGAGCCGGTGGGCAGCATCGCCGTGCCGGAGGCCAGGCCGGTGAAGGTCAGGGCGACCGGAACGCCGAGCGCACTGGTCCCCGGCACGGCGGCATCTCCCTCGGCGGGGATCACCCCGCCCGGGGTGGCGATCTCGGCGGTGAGGATCGCACCGGTGTTGGTGTTGCGCATCCGCACGATCGTCATCGCACTGTCGACCGCGACGAGTCCGGACTGCAGCGCATACAACCCGATCCCGGTGGCGCAGTTTCCGCAGTTGCTGCCCCACTCGACCCGGCGATCACCGATCGCGACCTGTGCGAACAGGTACTCGACGTCGATGCCCGGCTCGGCGGATCGGCGCACGATCGCGGCCTTGGACGTTGTCGAGCTGCCACCGCCCACGCCGTCGAGCTGACGGGGATCACCCGACCCGAAGGCCGAGGTGAGTATGGCGTCGAGCCCGCCCGCCTGCTCGACCAGAGGGTCGACATCGACCGCGTTGAAGAGCCAGCACTTGCTGGTGCCCCCTCGCATCCAGGTTCCACGGAGTGTGAACACCGCCCGGCCGCCTTTCATTCGTGACGAAGTCTGAGGCACCGCCGAAGGCTCCGATCGGGGTAAGGGAACTGAATCTCCAGCGGTGACACCATCAACCCTGCGCCCAACCTGGGTGGAGCACAATTTCGAATATGAGGACGACCCTTAAGAGTGGCTTACATCGTCGGGTCGAGCGCCTGCGGAGGACCGCGCACACGGCGGCCGGCGGCCGGGCGCGACCTGGGACGTCGCCGTTCGTCGAGGTCGACGGCCCATAGCGGCGCCATCAGCACGACGATCACCTGGGCACGAAGCCGCCGGAATGACTTAAGCAGAACTGAACCCCCGGGTAGAAACGTGACATTGTTCTGAACATCTGTCGTCTCTAACGTGATGTAGGACATGATCGACGAGAGGATGTGACATGCGAACCACGAGCCCGCTACCCCCAAGCGAAGACGTTCCCGCCGACCGGGACCGGGCCGAGGAGCTGTCCACCGAACTGGTCGATTCCACCGCGCCCGTTCCGACCCCGCACCGTGACCCCGTCACAAGTCGGGAGACGCCGCGCACGCGCACCCTGGCACCGCCATTCAGTGCCCTCGGACGCGTCGAGGCCCCCTCTGTTCACGCAACCGGAACAGCCGACGACCGGGCAGGCGACCCTGCCGGACAGCAAGCGAAAGAACGACCATGACCTCCATCGAAATACTCCCCCTGATCGCCTTGGTCGCGATGTTCGTGCTCGCCACCATCTTCCCCATCAACATCGGCATCCTGGGCTTCATCGGGGCCTTCCTCGTCGGAGCCTTCGCCCTCGGATACGACGACAAGGAAATCCTCGCCGCATTCCCGAGTTCGATCGTCCTGACGATCATCGGCGTCACCTACTTCTTCGGCATGGCCAAGAGGAACGGCACCATCGACCTCCTCGTCAACGCCTGCATCCGCGCAGTCGGCGGCCGGACGGTGATCGTTCCCTGGGTGTTCTTCTTCTCCGCCTCCGTGCTGACGGCACTGGGCACCTTCAGCCCCGCAGCGGTCGCGCTGATCTCGCCCGCGGCGATGTCCTTCGCCGCGCGTACCCGGATGAGTCCGCTCGTGATGGGCATCATGACGATCAACGGCGCCCACGCCGGCGCGTTCTCGCCGATCTCGGTCTCCGGTGTCCTCGTCACCGACATCGTCAACTCCAGCGGCCTGACCATCGCGCCCTGGACGCTGTTCTTCGCCAGCTATGGCATCAACCTCCTGCTGTCGGTGCTGACCGTGGTCGGCTACTCGGTCCTCGCCCGAGTCCGCAACCTCGAGTACACCGCCACCGGGACAAGCGACGAAACCGGCAGCGGTACAACGCGTCCCACCACCGTTGCGGCACCGGATCGGACGCCGACCACCGGCGGTGCAGGCTCGTCGGGCGGGACGCAGGTACTCACCCGCAGGCCCACGGCGACCAGCATCGTGCCCGACGCGCACCCCGTGACCCGGGTCCAGAAGCTCACCCTGTTCCTCATCGCGACCGTGCTCGTACTCGTGCTCGTGCTGCATCTGCCGATCAGCTTCGTCGCCATCGCCGCAGGCGCGGTCCTCGCCTTCACCGATCTGTCGAAGCAGAACGAAGCCATCGCCGGCATCAGCTGGTCCACCGTCCTACTCGTCGCCGGCATGGTCACCTACATCTCGATCATGGAGGAAATGGGCACCATCGACCACCTCGCCGAAATGGCCATCACCGTCGGCGCACCACTGCTCGTCGCGTTCGTCCTCTGCTACGTCATCGGCGTCACGTCAGCGTTCGCATCCTCGACCGCACTGCTCACCGCGATCATCCCGCTCGCCCTGCCCCTGCTGCAGACCGGCGCACTCCCCGTCGTCGGAGTCGTAGCGGCCCTGGCCATCTCGGCGACCGTCGTCGACGTGTCCCCGTTCTCCACGAACGGCGCCCTCGTCCTCGCCAACGCCCAGAACATCGAGCGCCCCGCGTTCTACCGCCAGCTTCTCCTCAACGCAGGCATCGTCGTCGCAGTCGCACCGGCGCTGTGCTGGTTCATCCTGGTAGCCGTTCCCGCAATGGCCTGAGCACCACGGACAACAGCCGCGACCGCCACCTCACCCGAGGTGGCGGTCGTGTTCGCATGGGAAATGGCGGGCAGACGGTCGACCAGGCCGCGGCGGTATCCACAGATTGGACCTGCGCCAATGTATATCTGGGCCTACCTGCCAATGGGACCGGGAATTAGGGTTGAAATGAAACAACCATGCGGTCTGTAAATCCGAGGAGGGCGCGGTGACCTGTCGTGGTGCTGCTCGTATGACTTGTTGCGGTGACCGGCACAGGCCGAAGAGACTCCTCCGTCACTGTTGATGCCACACGTCGAGAAATTGAGACAGCCCATGTCCGAGGACGACCCGCCGGAAATCCGGCGTGATCCCGTTTCGGCGGTCACGGCGGAGTTGGCTGCGGACGGTTTCGACGATGCAATCGAGATCGGACGGGGTGGCTTCGGCATCGTGTATCGCTGCCTGCAGCCTTCCCTGGACCGCATGGTCGCGATCAAGGTGTTCACCGCCGACGTGGATCAGGACGAGCGCGAAAGGTTTATCCGCGAGCAGCAGGCGATGGGCAGACTGTCGGGGCATCCGAACATCGTCGACGTCCATCAAGTCGGGGTCACCCGGAGTGGCCGACCCTACATCGTGATGCAGTACCACCCTGGCGGTTCGGTGGAGGAAAAGATCCGCCGGGTCGGCCCGTTCGACTTGGGTGATGCGATGGGTCTCGGGGTCAAACTGGCTGGTGCGCTCGAGGCTGCGCATCGGAACGGAATACTGCACCGCGACGTCAAGCCCGCAAACATCCTGATCACCAACTACGACGAGCCGCAGTTGACCGATTTCGGTATCGCGCGCATCGCCGGAGGCGTCGAGACATCCGCCCGCACGGTGACGGGTTCGTCGGCCTTCACCGCTCCCGAGGTGCTCGAGGGTGAGCCGTCCACTCCGGCGACGGACGTCTACGGCCTGGGCGCGACGTTGTTCTGCGCAATCACAGGTCACGCCGTCTTCGAACGCAGGAGCGACGAGCAGTTGATCGCCCAGTTCCTGCGAATCACCACGCAGCCGATTCCCGACATACGTGGGGCGGGTCTTCCGCCGAAGGCGTGTGCTGCCATCGAACGGGCCGTGGCCACCAGTCCCGCCGATCGTCCTGCCACTGCCGCTGAGTTCGGGTCCGAACTCCAAGAGATCCAGCGTGGGTGCGGGATCATTGTGGACAAGATGATCGTGCCCGACGCTGCTGTTACCGCTTTGCCCCGAGGTGAACGCCGACGGGCGACGCCCTCACGCGACACGCGGTGCCGTCGCGCGGTCGACGATCTCGAGCGCGGTCGGGCAGCCTACCGAGCACAGGTGTGGGACGAGGCGTATACCCGGCTCAGCCGCGCAGACGAATCGGCAGCCCTCGATCCGGACGATCTCGAGGCCCTCGCCGAGTCCGCCCACCTCACCGGCCGGCCCGAGCGCAGCGTCGAGGTACGCAGCCGGATCTACACCTACCGCGTGGACAACGGTGACAACCCCGACGCCGCCATGTGCGCGATCAGAATCCACCTGGTATCGATGATGCACGGCGACATCTCCCCGGCCATGGGATGGCTCTCGCGTGCACAACGCCGTCTGCAGCAGGAGCCGGAGTGCGCGGTGCACGGCTACCTGTTCCTAGCTCAGGCCGAGGGCGCGTTCCATACGGGCAGCCCGGACGGTTCACTCGAACTGGCACGCCGCGCAACGAGCATAGGCACACAGTTCACCGATCCCGATCTGGTCAACGTCGGCCTGCACCAGGCAGGCCGCGCCCTTGTCGCGCTTGGTGACATCTCCGGCGGCACTGCATTACTCGACGAGGCCATGATCGCCGTGGCCGCCCGCGAGGTGAAGCCGGTGAGCTCCTGGTGGATCTACTGCAGCTCGATCAACACCTGCGAATACATGTCGGACTTCGGTCGCGCCGGCACCTGGACATCCGCATTCGAGAAATGGCTGGGCACCCAGCACGGCGCCACGGCCGTCTCCGGCTCGTGCCGGATGCACCGATCCCGAATCCTGCGCCTGCACGGATCCTGGGCCGACGCCGAACACGAAGCACGGCAAGCCTGCGCGGAGCAGAACGGAACCATCGCCATGGACGCCGGCCAGGCCTGGTACCAGATCGGGGAGATCCGGCGGCTGGTCGGCGACCTCGCCGCAGCGGAGGAAGCGTTCGGGCACGCCGGCACCTATGCCTGGGACGTGCAGCCCGGCATGGCACTGCTGCGGACGGCGCAAGGCCGCACCGACGCAGCCACCGCCGGTCTCGCCCGTGCGTTGGTCGAACATCCCTCGGACCGACTCGCGAGGGCGAAACTTCTCCCCGCACAGGCAGAGATCGCGCTAGCTGTGGGGAACCTGGAACTTGCACGGGCGGCCGCCAAGGAACTTACCGCCATGGTCGGCGCCCCGCTGGCCGTTCGAGCCGCGGCAGTACAGGTTGACGGTGCGGTGCGGCTCGCGGACGGCGACCCCGCGGGTGCGCTGCCGGGTCTGCGAGCCGCCGCACAGATCTGGACGGACCTCGAGGTGCCGTACGAGGCCGCACGCAGCCACCGGCTGATCGGACTGGCCTGCTGTGCGATTGGCGACGAGGACACCGCGCGATTCGAATGGGACACCTGTCGTGCGGTGTTCAGTCGACTCGGCGCGATGCCGGATCTGCAGCGTACCGACGAACTCCTCGGGTCGGCGCCGCCACCGGCACAACTCCCCGACGGTCTCAGCACGCGGGAGGTCGAGGTGCTACGACTCGTCGCGTCCGGAATGACCAATCAGGATGTGGCAGAACACCTGTCGCTGAGCAAGAAGACCGTCGCGCGGCACTTGAGCAACATCTTCGCCAAGATCGGCGTCACCTCACGCGCCGCCGCGACCGCGTACGCTTACCAACACGGCCTGAACTAACCAGTCGCGATTCATGGGTCGAAATACCCATTGGGCCTGATTGTCACGACGCCGAATACAGCGAACGTCCGATGCGGTAGTGGCGACGCACGAACTAGCCTCAAACCAGTTGCCTGACAGGGAGGCAACGGTGACGGACAAGGGCACCGCCATGGCCGAACTCGGCCTCGCGCCGCGAGACATTTCCATCACGAGCCGCGTCTCCGGATGGTGCGTCCGGACTGCAGGTCGAAGCGTCCTCGTGGAGGAGGAACTCATGTATAACGACAAGCACCTCAAGCACCTCACCGAGCTGGCGGTGGCAGTGGGCATCGGGCTTGCGGTCGGGGCGCCGGCCGGCACGGCGGTGGCAGCACCGTCTGTCGGCGACTCGTCCACGTCGTCGAGTTCCGACTCGTCCGGCCAGACATCGTCCGACCGGGGATCCACGGACCGATCCACCGACAGGACTTCGACGGACCGGACGTCCTCCGACGCATCGGGTACCGACTCGGACTCGTCGAGTGACAGCTCCGGGTCGACGAGCGGCGACTCGAACACGGATTCGCCATCAACGTCCGGCACGGATTCGGAATCCACCTCCGGCACCGACACCCGATCCACTACAGGCACCGAATCCACGCCCTCGGACGACGACGTGAACGGGTCCGACGCGACGACTCCCGACACCGCCGCGGCACCCGACCCCACGGCACCCGACAGTTCGTCGACTGCGAGCGGCGGTGGCATGCCGGATTCGGGCACGACAGCAGACGAGACCGGTGCCGCGAGCGCGCCGGCCGATCGGCCTCCGGAAAGAACTGTCACCGAGCGATCGGATTCGGCCGCCGCGACATCCTCGCAGGGTGACGACAGCGCACCTGTCGGCGACGCCAATGTGCCGAACCTGTCGACCACCCCGGTGACGGACGGATCCGGCGCGGCTCTGGATCCTGCCGTCGTGGCCGAGGCCCCGGCAGTGCGCGGACTCGTCCCCGTCGAGCCGGCAGCAGTTCCGGAAGCAGTACCGGCGACGGTTCCCGCGATCCCTGCGATCGACGCGACGACAGCGCTGACGCGCGCAGGATCGGACACCCGTGCCGATGCGCAGCAGGTCGGGACGCTGGCATTGGGACCGTCCCTCCCCGCCCCGGCGGTGGAAGTTGCATCCAGCGTCGTGTCGAAGGTGCTCGGCGCCCTCGGGCTACGTCCATTCCTGTCGAATGACCCACAGGTACCGATCGAGTCGCCGACGTTCTGGGCGCTGGCCGCGGCATGGTGCCGTCGACAGGAGAAGACGGTCATCTCCGACGCGAGCCGATCGCTGGCTGCCGCGCCCGTCACGACCAGCGAGCCGATCGAATCGTTCGCCGGAACACGAACATCCTCCGTCGGGACCGGCGAGTCGATCGCATCGTTCGCCGTCGCGAGCACCGCATCCGCCGACACGAGCTCTGCCTCCACTGCCGGGCCGATCGTCGGTGTGCCCGACCGCCGCACCGGTGCGGTACTCGGCTCGATCAATGCGTCCGGAAATCAACTTCGTTACGAGGTCACCCAGCCGAGCGGCGGAACGGTCACCGTCGACGCGACCGGCGGCTTCATCTACACCCCCACCCAGGCAGCGCGCCAGGCGGCCTCTGCGGACGCGCTGAACCCGGCCGCGCTGGACCCGAGCGCCAATTACGACTCGTTCACGGTCACCGTCACAGACGTCCAGTCCGGCAACCGGGTGGACGTGCAGGTGCGGGTGCCGATCTCCGCGGCACAGATGAAGGTCGTGCAGTCCACCACCGTCGGGTCCAACCCGTCCGGTGTGGTGTTCGCCGGCACCAAAACCTATGTGGCAAACCAGGGTTCGAAGAGCGTCTCCGTGCTCGACGCAACCAACGTCGTCGTCGGCTCGGTGACCGTCGGCACCTCGCCGACCGGCGTCGCGGCCAACCCGACCGGCACCCGGGTGTACGTCACCAACAGCGGCAGCGGCAATGTGTCGGTGATCGACACCGCCACCAACAAGGTCGTCGCCACCATCACGACCGGCACCACACCCAACGCCGTCGCCGTCAACCCCACCGGCACCCGCGCGTACGTCACCAACGGCGGCAGCAACACCGTCTCGGTCATCGACACCACCACCAACAAGGTCGTCGCCACCATCACGACCGGCACCACACCCAACGCCGTCACCGTCGCCAACACCCCTACCGGCACCCGCGCGTACGTCACGAACGCGGGCAGCCTCTTCTCCCCGGGCACGGTCTCCGTCATCGACACCGCCACGAACAAGGTCGTCGCAACCGTCGGGGTCGGCACCACACCCAACGCCGTCGCCGTCAACCCCACTGGCACCCGGGTCTACGTGACCAACCGCGGCAGCAACACCGTCTCGGTCATCGACACCACCACAAACAAGGTCGTGGGCACCGTCGCCGTCGGGTCGCGGCCGACCGCCGTGCGCGTCACCCCCGACGGCAGCGCAGCCTATGTCGTGACCGACTCGGATCGGTTGTGGGTGATCGACACCGCGACCGCCAAGGTGGTGTCGATTGTCGGTATCGACGAGACGTCCCCCGAGGCCGGCGCGCACAGCATCGCCATGAGCGCCGACGGTTCCCGGATGCTCGTCACCGACGCCGTCGACGGGCGGGTGCGGGTGCTCTCGCTCACCTTCGTAAACTCCGCGCCATCCGCGGCATCGACGGTCGGCGCTCCCAGCACGTCCGACGGCGCGGTCACGATCACGCTCCCGCCCGACCCCGACGGCGACCCCGTGACCTTCACCTACACCACACCACCGTCCGGTTCCGTCGTCGCCGACGGGGACGGGGCGTTCGTCTTCACCCCGACCGCCGCTGCCCGCGACCTCGCCCGACAGTCGGAGGGACCGGACACCGACACGGTCACCTTCACAGTCAGAGACGGCCAGTACGTGACCAACGTCGACGTCACCGTGCCCGTCTCGCCGGCGCCTCCCCCCGCCGTCCTCGACGTCGAGTCGACGGAGATCACGGTTGGGCACCCGACCGACGCGGCCCTCGTCGACGACCGGCTCTACGTCCTCAGCGAGGACGGCTACGTACGGGTCATCGACGCAGACGGGACAGTCGGGACACCGATCGCGGTCGACTGGGGTTCGTCGACGATCGCGGCCGCCCCGGACGGCAGCCGGGTGTATGTCAGCAACCCGGGACAGTTCACCATCTCGGTGATCGACACCAGCACTGACACCGTCGTCGCGACCATCTGGCCGTATTACTCCGAGGAGTACCAGGGGTGGACCCTGAACGAAGAGATGATCGTCAGCCCCGACGGCACCCGGCTCTACACCTCCGGCGAGGACGGCACGGTGTCGGTGATCGACACCGCCACCAACACCGTCGTGGCAGCGCAACCGCTCGGCGCGTTCACCGCTCTCGGCATCGGCGCGGACGGCCGCCACCTGTACGGCGCGAATCGGTCGACGGTCAGCGTGATCGACACCGCCTCCCTGACCGAGACGGCGGAGTTCGCCATCGGTCCCGAGTGGGACCTCAACAGCATGAGCGGCGCATTCACTGACGTCCCGCACAGCGTCACCGTCGTGGACGGGAACCGGCTGTACGTCACCCAGCACGTCACCACCGTGGAGCGTGCCTTCGGCGGCTACTCCAACGGAGAGTTCATCACCGACCAAACAGGACAGACCTGGCGCGTGACGGGCGGATACGGACTTGTCACCGTGATCGACATCGATCCGGCGAGTGCCACATACGGCAGCGAGATCGCGACCGTGCGACTGACCGGCGACGCACAGGATCTCGCGCTGAGCGCCGACGGCAACCGGGCCTTCGTCACCGTCGGGGACGGACGCACCGTCGCGGTGATCGACACCACCACCAACACCGTCGTCGGAACGTTCGTGACCGACGAGGACGGCTCGATCACTTCGCGCTACGGTCCGCTGCGGCACGTGCTGATCGCGGACGACACGCTGTACGTCACCGATTACCACGACGGCGCGGTGTACGCGGTCCCCGGCCTGCCGATCGGCGCGCCCGCGGCCCTGACCGTCTGAATACCCGGCGGCTTAACGCCTGGACCGAAGTCTCCCGTTCCATTCTCCACGCATGATCGCGCACGAAACTCACACGAGCGGTGCCGATTTGGAACAGATGACCTCGCCCAATACTCCCTCGGGCCCGTGCACGGTGAGCACCCGCAGCGGCGATACTCCCAATAGAAACTCAAGCCCTGCAGAAAATAGCGATTCAATGTCGGGCGCTGGGCGCGTAATCTACTACATGAGGCTTCTTGGCGCTTCCTAGCGCTTCTTGGTGCTACCTGTCGCCCGGTGCCGCGCCATACAAACCCGAAGATTGGAGCAGAGATGCGTATCTTGCGTGCGTTTGTAGGAGGGATTGCTGGGGCGATCATTCTGGTTCTGGGACTGTCTCTTCACGCGCCCGTGCCGACTGCTCAGGCCGAGTGTCTGAGAATGCCGTACTTCACGCCGTTCGGATATGCCAACTTCGATTTTCCCCCGCGAATGGTTGCGCTGGTGAACGACAACGAGATCGCGGTCGAAGGCATCACGCCGTTCGAGGCCAAGCCCGGGAAGACCGGCCTCTATCTGCCAATCGGCTCGCACACCAACTATATCGACGCATGCCAGGGCGTGTACTATCCCGGCGGCCCGAGATTGATCAGCAAGACCGGGAATTCTGTTGCAGTCGAGAACATCTGGCTGCGAATGGACGGCGCCTACGGGCTTGTGACGATCAACGGGGTTCCACAAGGCGAGAGGATGGTCGCCACCTACAACGTGGGCGAAATGATGCCGACGCTCATGACGCCCCACGGTGGCGGGATCGGCCCCACATATTGGCCGTTCCGCTTCACCCCCTACTTCGCGCAGGTTTTCAACGACACCGCCGGCGCCAACCTCGTCCAGCCTGGCGAGGTGTTCGCGAACCTCGACGCCGTCGGGAAGTTTGCACCCTGATCTGACACGAATCAGGTTCGAGTTCGACTTCGAGATCCCGTGTTCGCGAGCTAACGCCGACGAGCCATACCCACGACACGGGTCTTGGCGTTGAAGGCCGCCTTCAACGCACGATCCGCAATCGAACCGTCGGGCGGCAACAGCTTGATCTGGCGGTCGAACTCCATCTGGTCGTAGCGCACGGTGTTGGCGACGACCTTTCCGCCGGCGATGACGAAGTGGTCGAATCCCTCGAATTCGATTCGCCGACCGGTGGCGGCGACGCCGACGAACGCGCCGACGTGCCGCCCGGTCACGCGCCAGTGGGCGAGGACGTCGTTGCCGGCCTCGGCCATCGAGACGATCTCGAAGACGAGGTCGGAGACGGCGGCGAAGACCTGCTCGAAGTAGACGGCGATCTCGTCGCTCCCGCGACATGTCCCGGTCGGGAAGTGCACGGTGGAGTCGGAGGTCCAGAAATTTCGCAGGCTGGCGACGTCCTTGGCGTTGATCCGCTCGAAAGCCCATCGGACGAGTAGCGCATTGGAGACGTCGTTCGGCGGAGGGGTTGTTGTCGAGGTCGGGCTGTGTTCAGACATCTCAACTCCATGCTGATTGACGCGAGGCACGCTGGCATGCAGCCTCGGACCGTGCGGAACGAGACTCTGACACAACACGACCGCGGCCGACTCCAGTGCCGGGGCCGGTCCGTTTCTAATTGTCCTCCGCGCCGCGAGCGATATCGCCGATGATTCGCTTAGAGCGCATCTGAAAACTCGGGGTGATCGGCGTGTGACTGGTGAGGAATGGGTGAACTCCTGGTAGGTCAGTAGGTGCTTACGCCACGACCCGACCAGGAGTTCACTTGCCATCATCGCTCATCGCACTGTGTCCGTCATGCCCTACCCCGGATCCGGGGATCGGGCATCGGTGCGCGGTCTACTCGTCATCCTCGGTGACCGACGCTCAATGGGCGATTCTTGAACCACTGCTGCCTCCACCCGGCAACACCACGGGCAGTGGTGGTCGTCCCGAAAAGCACTGCCGCCGTCTGGTACTTGATGCGATCTTCTATGTCGTTCGAGGTGGGATCGCCTGGCGGCAGTTGCCGACGGAGTTCCCGCCCGCGACCACGGTGTACGCGATCTTCGTCCGCTGGGTCCGGGCAGGAGTGTGGCAGCGGATTCACGACGCTACGCGATCGGGTGCGGGTCCAGGGCGGCCGCCACCCGCTGCCGTCCGCGGCAGATCGTCGACTCCCAATCGGTGCAGGGTTCCGACACCGTGCCCGGGTCGAGTCGTGGATACGATGCGGGGAAGAAGACGAACGGCCGTAAACGGCACATCGCTGTGGATTCGAGCGGGCTGTTGTTGGCGGTCGTGGTGACGATGGCCGGGATCCAGGACCGGGACGGCGCGGTCCGGCTGCTGGCTGCGATGCGCGCCCAGTGCTCGGCGATTTCTTTGGTCTGGGCCGACGGCGGCTATGCGGGCAGGCTAATCGATTGGGCGAAACATGTTCTGTCCCTCACGGTTCAGGTTGTCAAACGCACCGACGATGTCAAAGGATTCAAGGTTCTGCCCCGGCGGTGGGTGGTCGAGCGGACCTTCGCCTGGATCTGCAAACATCGCCGCTGCGTCCGCGACTACGAGACCAGACTCGACCACCACGAAGCCGTCGTCTACATCGCCATGATCGCGACCATGTCACGCCGACTCGCCCGCACTGCGTGACACGAACCAGAGTTTTCAGACGCGCTCTTAGGGAAAGAGGCGCTCCGGCCTCCGGGGAATCGAAAGCTCGTTCCGCGCCCAGGGTGCAGCAGAGGTGCCAAGAAATCGACGAATATGCGCCACTCACATTGGAATAGCTGGATGCGGCGTAACGCAATCAGACCGCGCGCGATAGTCGAGTGAGAGCATCGACTCGGCCATGGACGGCATTCGTCCCGAAAGCGAATGGAGTGCAAGTGAAGCGGGTTATCGCGGCAACCATCCTGTCATTGATCCCCTTCGGCATCAATGTGTCGGTGGCATCCGCCGATCCAGTCGACCCCGACCCATTTGGGTACAAGGATCAGACCTCCTATTTCGTCACGCCCCTCGACCCAGGAGCATTCGGCGTGAATGCCGACAAGTCGATCATCCTGAGCCCGTACGGCACGAACCGAACGATCGAGTGTGCGTCCTTCCATGGGCAGGGTTGGTGTCGCCAGTTCGATCACCTCGGGAACGAGCACAACCTCTATCAAATGAAGATTCCGACCGGGTCGAGCGAGTGGGACTACCGCGGGGTGTGGATCTACAACCCCTTCTGACACCGACCACGTGTGGAGCGAGGAATGGGCCCATGTCCCCACTCCCCCGCCTACGCGTCGTCTTGTGATCAAAAATGTTGTCTCTGAATATCTTTCGTCGAACATCGATCGTGCGGTCGGGTCACATCCACCGATCGAACCATTCCGCAGGGTGGGAGGACGACGTCCGGCCCATTCGTGTGGGCGCGCATGCAATCGACTGCAACCCTCGCACCGCCTCGGCCGGCGATGCTTGGCTCTCATATGAGCACGATCACATGGGAGAGGAGCTAGGGATGAGCATCGAGGGCAAGGTCGCGTTGATCACCGGCGCGGGCCAGGGCATCGGACGAGCGATCGCGTTGCGGCTGGCGTCGGACGGCGCCGACATCTCGCTCGTCGACGTCAACGCCGACCGGGTCGGTGCGGTGGCCGACGAGGTCAGGGCGGCGGGTTCGAAGGCGATCTCTTTGATCGCCGACGTGACGGACCGCGATCAGGTCCGGTCCGCCGTCGACCGGACGGAGCGCGAACTGGGCGGCTTCGACATCATCGTCAACAATGCGGGCATCGCGCAGGTCGACCCGATCGCCGACGCGACACCCGAGGACGTGTCACGGATCCTGGCCGTGAACGTCGAAGGTGTGCTGTGGGGAATCCAGGCCGCGGCCGACAAGTTCCGGGCGCGGGGGCACGGCGGGAAGATAATCAACGCGTCGTCGATCGCCGGTCACGAGGGGTTCGCGATGCTCGGTGTGTACTCGGCGACCAAGTTCGCGGTGCGCGCACTCACCCAGGCCGCGGCGAAGGAGTACGCATCCGAGGGCATCACGGTCAACGCCTACTGCCCCGGCGTCGTCGGCACCGACATGTGGGTCACCATCGACGAGCGTTTCGCGGACCTCACCGGGGCGCCGAAGGGTGCCACGTTCGAGAAGTTCGTCGGCGGCATCGCCCTCGGCCGCGCACAGACACCCGAGGACGTCGCCGCGTACGTGTCGTATCTCGCCGGACCGGACTCCGACTACATGACCGGGCAGGCCGGACTGATCGACGGCGGCCTCGTGTACCGGTAGGTCTCGCCCTCAGGTAGTGGTTTCGCGGCCGCAACCGCGGGTAGACGAGGTGGTGACGCGTCAGTGAGTTCGGGATGAAAGGGGGCAGCCATGGACGCCGGCGACCTCGTCGAACGCACCGCCCGGTTGCGGGCCGATCTGCAGGAACTCGAACACCGCATCAAGGAGTTGACCGACGCGTTCGACCTTCTCCACAGCACAGCCGACGGCGCTTCGCGGGAAGGGGTGATCGACAGCCTCAGCGACGCCCGGCTGGATCTGAGCACCGCGGACAGGCACCTCGAGACCGCGGTACGCAACGCCGAGAAACTGTCGATGGCCTGAACACCGGCATCCCGCGAGCAGATGCTCGCGGGGCGCCGGGTCCGGTGACGGTCGACCGGCCCGAGGGCCGGCCGACCACCGTGATCAGTCGAGGTCGAACCGGTCGAGGTTCATCACCTTGTCCCACGCGGAAACGAAGTCCTGCACGAACTTCTGCTGCGCGTCGTCGGTCGCGTAGACCTCGGCGAGGGAACGCAGTTGCGAGTTGGAACCGAACACGAGATCGACGGCCGTGGCGGTCCACTTGGCGTCGCCCGTGACACGGTCACTGCCCTCGTAGACGTTCTCGGCGGAGGCGGCCCCCTTCCACACCGTCCCCATGTCGAGGAGGTTGACGAAGAAGTCGTTCGTCAGCACCCCGGGCCGGTCGGTGAACACGCCGTGCGCCGTCTGCCCGAAGTTGGCGTTCAGCGCACGCAGGCCGCCGATCAGGACCGTCAACTCGGGGGCGGTGAGGTTCAGCATGTAGGCCCGCTCGACCAGAAGCGCCTCGGCAGGCAACTTCTCTCCCGGCCGCAGGTAGTTGCGGAACCCGTCGGCCCGCGGTTCGAGGACGGCGAACGACTCGACGTCGGTCTGCTCCTGCGAGGCGTCGGTGCGCCCCGGTGTGAACGGAACCGTGATGTCCTGGCCGGCGTCCTTCGCCGCCTTCTCGACGGCCGCGGCACCAGCCAGAACGATCAGATCCGCGAGCGAGACCTTCACACCACCGGACTGCGACGAGTTGAAGTCCTGCTGGATCTGCTCGAGGGTCTGCAGAACCTTGGACAGCTCGGCCGGGCTGTTGACCTCCCAATCCTTTTGCGGCGCTAGCCGGATTCGCGCTCCGTTGGCGCCGCCCCGCATGTCGGTGCCGCGGAACGTGGCGGCCGACGCCCAGGCGGTGGACACCAGCTGGGGGACGGACAGCCCCGAGTCGAGGATCTTGCCCTTCAGGGCGGCAATCTCGCTGTCACCGATCAGCTGGTGATCGACGGCGGGGACCGGATCCTGCCACAGCTGCGCCTCCGGCACCCACGGGCCGAGGTAGCGCGTGACGGGTCCCATATCGCGGTGCAGCAGCTTGTACCACGCCTTCGCGAACGCGTCGGCGAACTCCTGCGGGTTGTCGAGCCAACGGCGGGTGATCTTCTCGTAGGCCGGGTCGATGCGCAGCGAGAGGTCCGTGGTCAGCATCGTGGGGGCGCGTCCCGCCGACGAATCGAACGGGTCGGGAATCGTGCCGGCGCCCGCGCCGTCCTTCGCGGTCCACTGCCAGGCACCGGCGGGGCTCTTGGTCAGCTCCCACTCGTAGCCGTACAGAACCTCGAGGAAGCTGTTGTCCCACTTCGTCGGCGTGGGGGTCCACACGACCTCGAGGCCGCTGGTGATCGCATCCTTGCCGACGCCGGTGCCGTAGGCACTCTTCCACCCCAGGCCCTGCTGCTCGATCGGGGCGGCTTCCGGCTCCGGACCGACCAGGTCGGCGTCGCCTGCACCGTGGGTCTTACCGAACGTGTGGCCGCCGGCGATCAGCGCCGCAGTCTCCTCGTCGTTCATCGCCATGCGGCCGAACGTCTCCCGGATGTCGCGGGCGGCGGCGAGAGGATCCGGCTGGCCATTGGGACCCTCCGGGTTCACGTAGATGAGACCCATCTGCACGGCCCCGAGCGGACCCGAGAGGTCACGATCACCGCTGTAGCGTTCGTCGCCCAGCCAGGTGTCCTCCGGACCCCAGTAGATCTCCTCGGGCTCCCAGATGTCCTCGCGTCCAAACCCGAATCCGAAGGTCTTGAACCCCATCGACTCCAGTGCAACGTTGCCGGCGAAGACGAGGAGGTCGGACCACGAGATCTGCTTGCCGTACTTCTGCTTCACGGGCCAGAGCAGGCGGCGCGCCTTGTCGAGGCTCGCGTTGTCGGGCCAGCTGTTGAGGGGCGCGAAACGCTGGGCGCCCTGACCGCCGCCGCCGCGGCCGTCGGCGATGCGGTAGGTACCTGCGGCGTGCCAGCTCATCCGGATGAAGAGGCCGCCGTAGTGGCCGAAGTCGGCAGGCCACCAGTCCTGCGAATCCGTCATCAGATCGGTGAGGTCGCGCTTGAGTGCCTCGACGTCGAGCTTCGCGAACTCCGCTGCGTAGTCGAAGTTCTCGCCCATCGGGTTGGACTTGGACGAATGCGCGTGCAGGACCGACAGCTCGGGCTGGTTCGGCCACCAGTCGCGGTTCGTCCTCGGGCGGTGCGCCGTCGGAGTGGGGGACGGGATTGCGGGGTTTTCACTTTCACTGGTGCTCTGAGTGTTTCCCTCGTGAGCGACCGGGCAGCTATCGGACACAACATTCCTTCCGGGAGAGACCAATTTGGGCTGTTGGTCAGGGTTTCGATCGAGAAGTCTGTGTTGTCGAGCAGTCGGGGCACAGACCCCAGTAGATGACCTCGGCCTCCTCGACGAGGAAACCGTTGTCGTCGGACGCGGTCAGGCAGGGCGCCTCGCCGACGGCGCAGTCGACGTCCGCAATTGCCCCACACGACCGGCAGATCACGTGGTGGTGATTGTCTCCGACCCGCGACTCGTAACGAGCCACGGAGCCGGCCGGCTGTATCCGGCGCACCAATCCCACCGCGGTCACTGCGTGCAGCACGTCGTACACGGCCTGCCTGGACACCCCGTCCAGAACCGTGCGCACCGCGCCGAAAATCGTCTCCGTATCGGCGTGTGGACGTGCGTGCACCGCCTCCAACACCGCGACCCGCGGGCGGGTCACGCGAAGCTCAGCCCCGCGCAGTAACGCTGCGTAATCCGGCATCGACGGCACCCACCCACTATGGACTACTTTTCTGGACTCAGTAAAGAGTTTGCGGAAACAATTTTCCGTGACTTCCACTTACATACAAATGGTGGCCGATCACCGGCGAGTGCTCCGACAACCCGTCAGGGAAGCTCGAAGGTGACCACGACCGACGGGACCGAATCCGGCGAGGACAATCCGACGGCACGAGGAACAGTCCACCGCCACCGCTGCCACCGTTGAGGTTCGGCGGGTGGTGTTGTGCCGCCAATCGGTGGTGCCGCCGCTGCCCCCACTACCCTCCCCTGTGACCGATTCCCCGTGCGCCGGCCGTAGCCGCGCGACGCTTCGATTCGACACGGCCACAACGTGACTGGCGGGGCGGGCCCTCAGTACCAGTACTTGCGTCCGCCCACCTTGCGGCCCATCAGCCCGAGGAGCAGGAGGAGAAGGCCGACTGCGCCGACTATGAGGCCTGCGATCCACAATGACGAGATCTTGACGACCAAGCCGACGACGATGAGCACCACACCGATTGCGATCATGGCCAATTCCTCTGTGAGAGTGGCTCGGGCTTTTATGCGAATCCTAGGCGCAGGAAGCTGTCGGTGTCAGGGAACCGCGGCACCTGATCACACGGCCGAACCGGTGTCGCCCGGGGAGACGATACCGTGATCGAACGCGTACACGATGGCGGCCGCGCGATCGCGCAGATCGAGTTTGAGGAAGATGTGCCCGACATGACTCTTCACGGTCACACCCGAGATGCCCAGCTCACGACCGATCTCGCCGTTGCTGTGGCCGCGCCCGATCAGCGCGAGCACGTCGAGTTCCCGCGCGGTCAACTCGGTGAGGCGGTTGCCGTCCCCGTCGGACGAGGGCGCGACGGTGCGGTACGTGGCGAGAACCCGTCCGGTCACGGCCGGGTCGAGGCAGGCGCCGCCCTCGGCGACGGTGCGCACGGCGCGAATCAGATCCTCGGCCGGCGAATCCTTGAGGATGAACCCTGCGGCACCGGCGCGGAGCGATCCGGACAGCAGATCGTCGTCGTCGAACGTGGTGAGCACCAGCACCGGCGGCGGCTGCGCGGCCGACCGGAGGTCGCGGGTGGCACGGATGCCGTCGACCTTCTTCATCCGCAGGTCCATGAGCACGACATCCGGGGTGTGCTCCGCGACCGCGCCCGGCACCTCCGAGCCGTCGGCGCATTCGCCGACGATGACGAAACCGTCCTTGCGCCGCAGGATCCGGCGCAGCCCCGACCGCACCAGTTCCTGGTCGTCGACCAGCAGCACCCTGATCTCCGGGCCGGTCACGACAGTCCCGGAATGTGCCGGAGAATCGCCGGCCGGCACGAGTCTCGGGGCAGTGGCACCGCGGCGTGCACCGACCACCGCCTGCCGTCCGGGCCGGCGCGGAGCGAGCCACCGAGCAACTTGGCGCGCTCGCGCATGCCCCGCAGACCGGAACCGCGCGAGCTGTCCGGTACCGAACCCCGGCCCCGGATCGGGTTGCGGATCGCGAGGATCGCCCGCTCCGGCTCGATCGTGAGCCGCACGTCGGCGCCCGCGCCGGGCGCATGTTTGGCGACGTTCGCCAGCGACTCCTGCGTGATCCGGTACAGGCCGAGACCGACTGTCCCGGTCACCGCGGACAGGTCGCCCTGCAGGTCGAAGTCCACCGGGAGACCCGCGCGGCGGAAGTCGTCGATCAGCTCGGGAAGGTCGGCAACCCCCGGTTCGGGGCGGGTACCCGCCGGGCCCGCGTCGAGCAACCCGACGGTGCGGCGGATGTCGGCCATCGCCTGCCGCCCGAGCCGCTCGGCGTCGGAGAGCGCATCCACGGCATCGTCGACGTCGCGGTCCTGCTCGAGCGCGCGGCGGGCCGCGGTCAGATGCAGCAGCGTGATGCTCAGCGAGTGCGCGATGACGTCGTGCACCTCGCGGGCGATCCGCTGGCGCTCACGGGTGGCGGCCTGCTCCGACTGAATCGCCTTCGAGGCCCGTTCCTGATGCAGGAGGCGCAACTGCGTGAGCATCAGATACCCGAATGCCCAGCCCAGTACGACTCCGGCGAGGGCGTAGGGCGCGCCGTCGAGTCGCCCCGCCACGCCGAACGCCGACAGGACCGCCATCGAGCTGAACAGGGTGGCGAGGCTGACCCCCAGCGACGCCGTCGCCGCGACCTCGCCGGTGAGGATCACCAGGATGAGCGGGGCGAAGTCGAACGCGGTGTCGGGTTGCTGCAGGAGCAACAGTGCGGCCGCCACGGTCACGACGACGGCCAGGAACGGCCGCGGAAGCACCACGCCCAGTCTGATCATGTCTTCCGCAACAGGGGTCACCGCGGCGACCAGACCGCACAGCAGCACCCACCCCGGCGGCACGAAGCCGTCGCGTTGTGCGACAGCGGCACCGGCGATGGCGACGACCGCGATGTGCGCGAACACCGGCACGGCGAGCGGGTAGTCGTACTCGCTCTCCGCCACGCGTCGACGAAAAAATGTCGTCACCTGCACACGACCAGCGTAGGCGAAGACCCACCCCGGCCGCGTCGTCTCCGGAGCGGAGGCCGCCTCCGCCCACGGTAGGAGACGAAACCGCGACCGTGGCACGGCGAAACCGTCTCCGCGGATCCGTAGCGTTGCGGGCATTCAACGGAACTACGGAGGTGGCCGAGATGTCGTGGAACGATTTCCGTGCACGCCGGGCGGTACTGGAAGAGGTCCTGGCGCGGGCGTACGTCGACCCCGCACTGGCGTTGCGGTTCGACGAACTGCCCGGCGCGATCCAGCTTTTCGGTTCGGCCGACAACATCCTGCTGGCCCTTCAGCACCGGTGGAGCAATCATCTCGCCGCCCGTCTCGATCAAGCCGTCGAGTACGGCACACCCGTGAACGCGGCGTGGCGCGAACTGGCGACCGAGCAGCCGGCGTTGCGCGCTCTCCTCGACGCCGCGGCCGCCTCGTCCCTGCCGTTGCGCGGTTCCCAGCGCGACGAGCAACAGATGATCGAAGCCCACACCACGGGACGCGTGTCCGGCCACCGGACCTACCGGCGGACGGCCGTGCTGAGCGGCGGGTCGTCACGGTGACGAGGTGGGCTGCTCCGACTCGGAGGGCGAAGATGAGGGCAACGTCGGGTCGCCGGGGTCCGGAGCCGGTTCGCTCGGCGCGTCCGTGAGGGGCGGCTCGACAGGCGACGTCGTCGGATCGGGTGCGTCGGTCGGCGCCGGCGTGGACTCGGTGGGCGCCGGCGTGGACTCGGTGGGATCCGGCGGAGTCGAGGTCGCCACCGGAGCACTCGTGGGCACGAACACTGGCGGTGTCACCGCGGAGATGAGTGGCGCAGACGCGGATGCCGTTGGGAGAGAATCGGCTTCGACGGTGAGTTCGACGCTCGGTTCGATCAGCGGAGGATGCGCGTGAATCGATACCAGACGGGGAACCCACGATATCGACTCGGCCGAGGCAACTGCCACCGCCGGCACAGCCTGGGGAACTGCCACCGCGGACAGGGCCGGGCTCGAGGCTGTGGTTCTCGCGGCCGGGATTCGCGGCGGCCCTGGTTGTTCGATCAACTCGAACGCGTGTGCGGTGACTGACGAACCCGCCCCCGGCTCCCGTATCGAGATCATGTCGCAGGCAAGCCACAGGACGGCGATCATCGCCGCGGCGGCGGTCGCAGCTGCGGTAACGCGCAGGGCCCGTCGTCCAACCGATGCCGGATGCGCGGATGCTGTTGCTGCAGTACCGGACCTGGTTGCCGCCGCGAGAATGGCTGCCCCACAAGCCGATGCGTGGCCGGGCGTCGTCTCGCACACCACCGGCGCGCCCAGCGCCCCGGATAGCACTTCCTCGACGACGGGATCGGTCGCCGCGGCACCGGTCACGATGACTACGTCGAGATCGGTGACGTTCACGCGAGCGACACGAAGACAGTCCGCGACCAGTTCGAGACTCCCCGAGACCGTGTCGTCGATCGAGTCCTCCCCCACCCCGGCGAGGTGACGCCCGCGGAACTCCGTCGAACGGAGTGGCCGCCCCACTATCGGATCGGAACCGCTCGCGGCACCGAACGCCACGACAGTGAGGTCGAGACTGTCGGCGCCGAACTCGCAGACGAGCGCGAGTCCCTCGCCGAGCGGACCGTGTTCGGACTCGAGCCAGGCGACGGCGGCGACGGGCGAGGCGACCAGACCCACCCTGCCGAGACCCGCACGATCGAGCGCTTCCCGTTGTGCGTTCACGACCCGGGGCAGGTGAACGGCCGGGTGGGCGAGCACGATCGGCGGGTCGTCCGGCTGGTCGGCTTCCGCGATCAGGCAGTGCGCGGCGGCGGCGACCAGATCCTGTCCGGAGTAGCGGAGGCCGTCGCCCGCGACGACGGCCTCCCCGATCCGATCCGCGAAGCCCGCCACCACACCTGTGTCGCCCGGTTGGTCGCCCAACCGCACGATCGACGACGGGCCGAACGTCAGCGTGGAACGGCGGGCCAGCACGGCGTCGACGCCGACCGCACCGGCGACCGCTGCGACGGCAAACGCGGTTCCGACGCTCAGCCCGAGACCGTGAGTGTTGGTGTCGTCCACGTCAGTTGACCGCGCGCAGGCGGCCGAAGACGCCGTCCGTCTCGTCCGCGGGACCGGCCGTGAAGTAGAGCGAGTTGCAGTCGCCAAGGCTCTCCCCGTTGCCGAACAACAGTCCCCACAGGCCCTCCACTGCGAGGACGGCACCGGACTCGTCACGTACGTAGTCGATGAAGGCGCCGGTCTCGTCGTCGAATGCGGCGATCCGACCCGCACCCCCGAAGTTGCCGACGAGGATCGCTCCGGCGAGCGCACCGAAATCGGCGGGTGCGACAGCGACACCCCACGGGGCGTTGAGGCGGCCCTGGTCGTCGAGGACACGGACCAGATTGCCCGAGGCGTCGAACTCGGCGACCTTGCCGCGGTCGGGACGGTCGCCGCTCGCGGTCTCCTGTTCGGCGTCGAGTGAGTCCTCCTCGCCCGCGTCGAATCCCGTGCCGTTCTCGGCGGCCTTGGTCGTCGCGTACGTGACGAAGACCCGGTCACCGGCCGTGACGATGTTGAACGGGGCCGGATCGCCGGGGCGGGCGTGCTTGCCACCGTTCGGGTCGGCGGAGTCGAGCGGGTCTCCGGTCGCGAACGGATTGGCGAAACCGTGCGTGGCGACGGGCTGCCAGGCCTTGTCGAACTGCCGGATCTGCGGCTCCGCACCGAAATCGGCGGCCCACAATGTGTCGTCGCGGCCGGGTGCGAGTGCCAGCCCGAAGAAGCTCATCCCCGCGGATTCACCGTTGAACATCTCCTTCGCGGGTCCGTCGTGCCGGACGATGCGTCCGTCGGCCCCCCGCTCGGTCCAACCGGAGATGCGGCCGGAATCGGTGGCGAAGAGGAATCGGGACGACCCGCCGAGCAACTCCTGTCGCCCGTCCACCATCACGGGTTGCCCGGTGACGGCGAAGCTGTCGGAGTTGAGGGGTGCGGGGTTGAACACGACACCGGTGGTCTTTCCGAGGCCGGCCTCGGAGGTGTCCGCATCCGCGCCGGGCACACTGACCTCGTGCAGCGCGTCCTGGTGCAGAGTCCGCAGTGCGGGGTCGGGCGACGCCGTCACGTCGCCGACGAACTCGAAGGAGTTTCCGCCCGCTCCGACCCAGAAGTGGCCGCCTTCGCCCTGCGGGCGGATAGCCACTCCCCATGCGTTCACCATTGTGGGAACGGTGGTCGCGGCGGCGGCATCGGCACTGCTCGCGACGAGAGCGGCTCGAGCGTAACGGTTGCCGGGAAGATCCTGGAGTGCGTGCGATGACGCGGCCGGTGCACATGCGGTCGCCGACGCCGCCGCCGTGACGAGCAGCGCGGCCCACGACAGCGTCGTGCGGGTGTTCTTCATCGATCTATGCCTCTCTCAGGGGTACGGGAAGATCAGTGCTCGGCGTTCCAGAAGCCGATCCACACGGCACCCCACCAGCACAGCTGGGAGATGAGTGCGGTCGCCGCGCCCCACAGCGTCAGCCGGGTCGGAAGATGCGTCGCATCGCTGTGCGCGATCCGCCTGCCCAGTATCAGCGCCTGTAGTCCGTTGACGGTCAGGAGTAACACGAGGACCAGCTTGGTCCGGGTGAGTGTGGAGACCAGATTGGGTTCGAGGAGTGCGCCGCTGGCCACGAGGCCGGCGAGGCCGGCCCAGATGGGCAGGTGTAGGCGTTCCGCGCCGCGGATGGCCTCGGCGAGGGTCGACCGGCCGGAGATCCACAGCAGCACCAGGTAGTCCGCGATGAGGACACCCCCGAAGCCGAGCACCAGCGACGCGAGGTGCACGAAGAGGGCCGCGGTGTGCAGCACGGGATCCACCCGGACGTGCACGGAGATCCACAGGACCCCGGCGAGCGCCAGTGCGGCCAGGAGCGCGGCGGCGAGCACGATGAACCAAGAATCATGAAGTGCAAGTGGGCGTTCCGGCTCTCCCGGCGGAACGGGCAGCACACGCTTCCGGCCGTTGCGTGGCGGCCTGCCTGCGTGGACCGGACCCCACGACACGGCGTCGGCACGAACCTGTCGTGGCGCGAGGGGCGTGACGGGGGAGATCAGAGTAGGTGGCCCGACCTCGGGTTCGTGGCGCGTCACGGGACGCTCCGGACGACGACGGGCGCGTGCTCGGGCGTACGGGTACAGCAGGGATGCATGGGCGAACCGGTCCTGAGTGAGAAGTGCGCGAACGGAGTCCACACAAGTCGACGGGGGCGGTTGTCGGCGCGCGCTGTCCCGGACGCCGGTCTGCGGAGCCTGTCAGCTCCTGAAGCCGGTGCCGTCCGAGAGGAGGCGGCATGCTTGTGTGGTCACGAACGGTCCCCTCTCGAATCTGCTCACAGCTTACTCACAGGATATAGCTAAGCCTGCCCTTTGTTTGCGGGCCGCTCAAGTAAAAATGTTTGGCGCCCCTAAGTCAATCTATGTGTCGGCAATCACACACCGGTGAAATCCTCACAATCTGCGTGATCCGAGTGTGCGCACGGAGTTGCCGCCGTCGACTGGGGATCGAGAGCGGGCTCCGGGTCGGCGCAGCCTTCGCCTTCTCCGGAATGGTTGCCCGACTATTCGTTTCGTTTCACGTGCGCGATAGCACGCCGCACGTGCGGCCGCTAGGGGGCCGGCCCTTGCTCGAGGAGCGCAGGCCGCCCGTCGGCTCCGGAGGGGACCGGGTAGTAGCTGCGGTGAGTGCCCGGGTCGACCATGACGACGTGCGCATTGTCGGCGAGATGACCGGACCCGATCTCGGCGAGGTGGCGGTCCTGTTGGTCGAATACGGTGAGTGTGCCGGATTCGGCCGCGACATAGAGACGGTGGGCGCCTTGGTCGTAGGCGAGCACGTCGGGCCCAGCGCCAACGGATGCCGCGCCGGTCGGCTGCCAGCCGTTCAGGTCGACGGTGATCAGGGTGGCGTTGTTCTCGCAGGCGACAAACGCAAGCCGGGCGACAGGGTCCAGGGCGAGGCCGTGGGCCCCGCGGCAGCCGGGCATCGGAAGCCGGCGGGTGATCGTCAGGATCTGCGGGTCAATGGCGGCGAGGTCGTCGCGGCCCTGCACGGCGACCAGCATCTGATCGGCGACGGGGTCGTAGGCGACGTTGCCGACATCACCGCCGAGGTCGACTGTTCCCCGAACCGCGGCGGTCGCGGCGTCGAGCACGGATTCCGATCCGCCGGATTCGTTGGTGGTCCACACCGCACCGCGTTTCGGGTCGTACGCGATCCCGTCCGGATAGCTACCGGTCGGGCCGCGGGCGAGGTCGGCGCCGGTGTCCTCGTCGAGCACGACCAGCTGATTGTCGCCGGTGGCGGTGGCGTAGACCCGCCGCAGCTCCGGGACGACGAGGACACCGTGCACCTGGGCGATGTTCGGGATGGTCCGCACCACCTGCCGGGTGTGAATGTCGAGCTCGATGACCTCGCTCGCTCCCAGGTGTGCAATGAACAGAAGCCCCCGCTCGGGGTCCAGGCTCTCGTAGTCGAACCGGGACCCGTTGCCGGGCAAAGCGATTTCCCCTACCGGTTGCAGCGGCAACGGCCCGGTGCCGGGCGGGACGGGCTTCGAGCACCCGACGGCCAGGACGGCGACCGACACAAGGGCGGGCAGTGCCCACCGCACTTTCAGGTTCTGGCGCCGGGTGCGATGTAGTGACATCGCCTGCCTCCTGCCGCGTGTGCCGCTCGGCCAAGACGGCTATTTCACGGTAACCACGGTGTCAGCGGAGTGTCCAGACGCTAGCCGTGTGCGAAGGCTGCCTCGAACGCGTCGAGCGCGTCGTCCGGATCGTTCTTCGCCCAGCCCTCGAGCCCGACGACGCCGGTGTAGCCGATGTCTCGAAGGGCGGCGGCGATCGCCGGATAGTGGATTTCGCCGGTCCCGGGTTCACAGCGCCCGGGGACGTCGGCGACCTGGATCTCACCGATGTAGGGCAGCGCTTTCCGGATGAGCTCGATGAGGTTCCCCTCGCCGATCTGGGCGTGATACAGGTCGAGATTCATCCGCAGATGGGGGCTGTCGACCGCCTGGACGAGAGCGAGGGTGTCGGCGGCGGTCGCGAACGGCGTACCCGGATGGTCGACGGCGAGGTTGAGGTTTTCGAGCGTGAACACCCGGCCCGCCTGTTCACCGAGTTCGGCGACCTTCCGCAGGGTGTCGGCGGCGGTGAGCCACATTGCGGGCGTGACTGTTTCGACGGGACGAACGGGCAGTCCCCGGTTGTCGAGTCCGGTGCCGTGCAGGTTCAGCCTCGGGCAGTCGAGCCGTTTCGCGACGTCGAGGGAGTGGCGTGCGGTGGTGAGCAGCGCCTCGATGCCGTCGGGCTCGGTGAGGTTGCCCTCCAGATAGCCCGTCATCGAGGAGAATTCGGCGCCGGTCGCGGCGAGCGCGTCGACGTCCTTGGTGGACCAGTCCCAGATCTCCACCTGGAGTCCGCGTTCGGCGATGCGCTGGACACGGTCCGCGAACGGCAGGTCGAGGTAGAGCATTTCGGCGCTGGCGGCGAGCGTGTACGTCATCGGGGTCACCGGTCCAGATCGACGGCGGCGCCGGTCTCGACGCTGCGGATCGCGGCGAGTGCGATCGACAGCGCGGTGCGGGCATCCTCGCCCGTGACCACGGCCGGTGTGTGGGCTCGGATCGCGTCGACGAACGCGGTCAGTTCGCCCACGTAGGCGGTATGGAGGAGGTCGGTGTCGCGGCGCGCGGTGTCGGCGTGCTGCCCGTCGGGGCCGTAGTAGGTCATGTCGGTGCTGAGCCCGCTGCCCGCGGTGACCATGCCGCCGGAGCCGAACACCTCGGCGCGCACGTCGTACCCGTACAGCGCGCTGAAACTCGCCTCCGCCGTCGCGATGGCACCGTTGTCGAATTGCACTGTGACGACCGCGGTGTCGAGGTGGCCCGTGCTCTTGGCGTCCGGTCGCACCAGGGCGTCGGCGATCGCGTGCACCCGCA
The DNA here is from genome assembly GCF_019378875.1 of Rhodococcus sp. USK10. Lineage (NCBI taxonomy): Bacteria > Bacillati > Actinomycetota > Actinomycetes > Mycobacteriales > Nocardiaceae > Rhodococcus > Rhodococcus sp. USK10. The sequence continues at coordinate 6,417,959 of NZ_CP076048.1, read as the reverse complement.
CCGGTCGCGCACCCGGGTTGAGGAAGCACAGGGTGTCGAAGTCGTGAATGAGCGTTTCGAGGAAGATGGTCCACTGCGGGATGCGCGCCGGATCGGCGGTGAACGGGCCGGGGTCGCGCGTCAGCGAACGCAGCAGGTGTGGGGTGCCGACCTTCTGCGCGTCGATCGCCGCGCGGGCGGCGGCGAACCCGGGAGCGAACCGGCGATTGAACCCGACCTGCAGGACGATGCCCGCGTCGGCGGCCGCCGCGATGGCGCGGTCGGCGTCCTCGAGGGTCACGGCCATCGGCTTCTCGACGAACACGTGCTTGCCGGCCGCCGCGGCCGCGACCACCAGGTCCGTGTGACTCCGCGCGGGGGCGGTGATCAGCACCGCATCGACCTCGTCGCTGGTGAGGACGTCGTCCACGGCCGTGGTGGCGAGCGGTGCGCCCAGCGCCGCGGCGAGCCGTTGCGCGGACTCGCCGACCGGGTCGCTGACCGCGACGAGCGAAGCCCCGGGGACCAGGCGGGCCACGATCTCCGCGTGATTCGAGCCGATGCGTCCGGCGCCGATCGTCGCGATGCGGACCGGATGGGAGGCGGGCGTCGTCGAGCGGACGGGTGCGGCTTCGGTGAGTGACATGAATGCGCTCCAGTGCGGTGAAGGGTGGAGGTAGAGGCGAACTAGTACGTTCTAGTTCTAGACCGTAGAACTCGTGAGATCATTGGTCAAGAGCGGCCCCGAGCGCGGGCCCCGGAGACAGGAGTCGTGCACGTGGCCGAACCGGTGGCGGGATCGACCGGTGGCGCCCGTCCGACGATGGGCGACGTCGCGCGAGCGGCCGGAGTCTCCACCGCGCTCGTCTCGATCGTGATGCGCGGGGTCCCCGGCGCCAGCGAGGCAACCCGTCAGCGGGTGCTCGAGATCGCCGACGGGATGGGCTACGTGCCGGACCGTCGCGCACAGAAACTGCGCCAGGCCAGTTCCCGACTCCTCGGCGTCGTGTTCGAACTGCAGCAACCGTTCCACGGCGACCTCGTCGAACAGATCTACGCGGCGGCCACCCGCCGGGGTTACGACGTGATGCTCAGCGCGGTCGCCCCGAGTCGCGCCGAGCAGGTCGCGGTCCAGGCGCTGATGCGGGAACGCTGCGAGGCCGCGATCCTCCTCGGCTCCCGGTTCGGCACCGACGAACTCGGCGCGCTGGCCGACCGCCTGCCCGCCCTCGTCGTGGCGCGCGCCAGCGGACTGCCCGGCGTCGGCGCCGTGCGGGGCGACGACGTCGCAGGCATCACCCTGGCCGTCGACCACCTCACCGAACTCGGGCACCGGAACATCGCCCACATCGACGGCGCCGACGCCCCCGGCGGCGCCGACCGGCGGGCCGGCTTCCTGGCCGCGATGGACCGGCACGGACTGTCGGATTCGGCCACGGTCGTGGCCGGCGGTCCGACGGAAACCGAAGGCGCACAGGGCATGCACGAGCTTCTCGCGTTGCCCACTCCCCCGACCGCGGTCGTCGCGTTCAACGACCGGTGCGCCACCGGCGTACTCGACCTACTGGTCCGCCGCGGCCGGGACGTGCCCGCGGACATCTCCGTCGTCGGCTACGACGACTCCCGCCTGGCGAGGATTCCGCACGTGCAGATGACGACGATCTCGCAGGACGCCACACACATGGCCGACGCCGCGGTCGACGCGGCGCTGGCTCAGATCGCCGGGGGCGAGGCCGTCGACCTCGTGCTCGCCCCGCACCTGGTCCGCCGCGCGACCACCGGCCCTGTCGCACAACACGACTAGCTCCGGCCGGCGAGGAGGGCGTGCACGAAACCGCGGGTGCTTGCCGTCTGCGGCCGGCCGGCGACCTGGACGAGGGAGATGGTGCGTTCGACTCTCGGTTGCAGGGGTATGTGGACGAGCCCGGCGAACGAGATCATGGGGAGCACCAGTTCGGGAACCGCGGTGACGCCGAGCCCGGCGGCCGCCAAACCCGCTACCGCGCCGATGTTCTGCGCCTGCATGACCGGCCCGAGTTCGATGCGGGCGTCCTCGACGGCCCGGCGGACGGGCGCCGCGATGCTGCTCTCGGGACCGAACGCGATGAACGGCTGCCCGGCGAGATCGGACCACTGCAGCACCGGCCGTTCGGCGAACGGATGTGTCGGCGGGACCGCGCAGTAGAAGGAGTCGCTCGTCAGGACGTCCTGTTGCAGGCCGGGCAGAATCCCCGACGTGGTGACCAGGGCGAGGTCGACCGTCCCCGAGTACACGGCGTCGAGAACCTCCTGCCGCAGTCCGTCGCGGATCTGGAGCCGCACGTGCGGGTGCTGCTCGCGGAAGTTGACCACGTACGGGGGAAGGAACGTCGCCGCGAGCGAGGGCAGGCACGCCACCGTCACGATTCCGCGGTCGCCGGTGACGAATCGTTCGATCTGGGTGAGCCCGTCGTCGAAGTCGTGGAGCATCCGCCGGGCGTGTTCGATGATCTCCTGCCCGTGCGTGGTCAGTTCGACGCGGCGGGTGGTGCGCTCGAACAGCGTGACGTCGAGTCTGCGCTCAGCCTCGGCCACCGAGCGGCTCAGGGAGGACTGGGACACGTCGAGGGCGTGAGCTGCCGAGGTGAAGCTCTCGTAGTCGGCGATCGCGACGATGCTCCTCAAGTGCGAGATCCCGAGATTGATGCTCATGTGCATCAGTATGGCCGCTATTCATGCGCCGAGCCGCCACGTTGCCCGCCTCATCTGCGCGAGTAATTCATGAGTCAAACTCATGAATCGATCATGCATTGATATTTGACCCGCAATTGTGAGGCGCGCGACACTGGGACTCCGTTTCGAAGGAGGTCACATGGTTGCCGCACTCGGGTTCGCCACGATCGCGTGTTTCCTGGCGCTGGCGTTCAGCCGCCGGGTCTCGGTGCTCGTCGCGCTGATCCTCGTTCCCATCGCGTTCGCGATCGTGGGAGGGTGGGCACCCGACCTCGGGGAGATGGTGGGCGACGGCCTCCTGAAGGTCGCGCCCGTCGCCATCATGATCGCCTTCGCGGTCCTGTACTTCAGTCTGATGGTCGACGTGGGACTGTTCGACCCGGCGATCCGCCGGATCGTCCGGTGGGCGGGGGGCAATCCCACCAAGATCGCCGTCGGCACCGCGGTGCTGACCCTGCTCGTCGCACTCGACGGCGACGGAACCTCGACCTTCCTGATTACCATCTCGGCGCTGCTGCCCATCTACCAGAGACTCGGGATGCGCCCGGTCGTCCTGACCGGCATCGTCTGCCTGGCCGCCGGTCTGATGAACATGATTCCGTGGGGCGGCCCGACCGTCCGCGCCATGGCCGCGCTCGACCTGACCAGCGCCGACATCTTCACGCCCGTCCTGCCCGCGATGGGCGCCGGCGTCCTGTGGGTCCTGTTCGCCGCCTACATGATCGGCCGCACGGAACGGAAGCGGCTCGGCGTCACCGAACTCGTCTCTCCCGGCGAGGGCGGTCCCGGCACCCCGCACGTCTCCGACCCACCGATGCGTACCGGCCGCCACCGGGCGGTGATGGCGTTCAACACGGTGCTCACCCTCGTCCTGATCGTGATCCTGCTGTTCCAACTCGTCCCGCTGGAGGTGGCGTTCGCCATCGCCTTCGCGCTCGCGCTCGCCGTCAATCGCCCGAAGTGGGCCGATCAGCAGGCCCTGTTCGCGAAGCACGGCGGCAACGTCACCATGGTTGTGGTGATGATCCTCGCGGCAGGCGTGCTCACCGGAATCCTCAACGGCACCGGGATGATCACCGCGATGGCGCAGACGTTCGTCTCCTGGATTCCGCAGTCCGCCGGCTCCCTGATCCCCGTCATCACCGCGGTCACGTCGATGCCGCTCAGCCTGGTCTTCACCCCGGACGCCTACTACTTCGGCGTCGTTCCGGTGCTCGCGGAGACCACCGCGTCGTTCGGCGGCGACCCCGCCGAGATCGGTCGCGCCGCCATCCTCGGCCAGATGACCACCGGATTCCCGCTCAGCCCGCTGACCGCCGCGACGTTCATCCTGATCGGACTGAGCAAGGTGGACCTCGGCAAGCACCAGCGGTTCATCTTCGGCTGGGCCTTCGGGACCACGATCGTGATGACCGTCGTGGCCCTGTTCACCGGTGCCATCTCGCTGTGACCGTCCGCAACACCACCGCACCCGCCGAACCAGCAAAGGACTTCGAACCCGTGACACCATCGAGCCCCCGTGGCAGCGCCCCGCGGAGCGTGCGACTCGGCGCAGGATCCGGGTTCTCCGGCGATCGCATCGACCCCGCCGAGAAACTCGCCCGGCACGCCGGCCTCGACTACCTGATCTTCGAATGCCTCGGCGAACGCACCGTCGCCGCCGGAAACGCTCGCCGGCTGGAGAACCCGGACGCAGGCTACGATCCGCTGCTCGCCGCACGGATGCGCGCCGTGCTCCCGCACACCCTCGCGTCCGGAACCACGGTGATCACCAACGCCGGCGCCGCCAACCCACTCGCCGCCGCGGAACTGGTCTCCGGCATCGCATCCCGGTCCGCCGACCGTCCGGTGCGCATCGCCGCGGTCACGGGCGACGCGGTGCTCGAGCAGGTGCGGCGCCACGACCCCGTCGTGTGGGAAACCGGGAAACGCCTGTCGGAGCACGACGACGTGCTCGTCTCGGCGAACGCGTACATCGGCGCCGAGGCCGTGCTCCCCGCGCTCGAACTGGACGCCGATGTCGTCGTCACCGGCCGCCTGGCCGACCCGTCCCTCTACGTCGCCCCGCTCGCCCACCACTTCGGATGGGACCTGGCCGATCACGAAACCATCGGCGCTGCAACCGCGGTCGGGCATCTGCTCGAATGCGCCGGGCAACTCACCGGCGGGTACTACGCGGACCCCGTCACCAAACCGGTGAAGGGCATGGCCGATCTCGGCTTCCCGTTCGCCGACGTCCGCGCCGACGGATCGGCGACGTTCGGCAAGCTCGACGGTTCGGGCGGCATCCTCACCGAACGAACCTGCGCCGAGCAACTCCTGTACGAGGTGGGTGATCCCACTTCGTACCTGACCCCGGACGTCACCGCGGACTTCGGCAACGTGTCGTTCGGCAGCGTCGGACCCGACCGCGTCGCCATCACCGGTGCTATCGGACGTCCCCGCCCGCAGGAACTGAAGGTGACCCTCGGCTTCCGCGGCGGCTGGCTCGGCGAGGGGCAGATCAGCTACGCGGGACCGCGCGCCTACCCCCGCGCCCGGCTCGCCGCCGAGATCGTCACCGAACGACTCGTCGACGTGCACGGCTTCACCGAGGATGCCGTCTCCGTCGAATACATCGGCGCCGGTGCGGCTTTCCGCGGACTCGACACAGACGAGGATGCCCACGAGGTCCGCGTGCGAGTGACCGCCCGGGCACGGACCCGCGACGAAGCCGACCTCGTCGGCTGGGAGGTGGAAAGCCTGTACACCAACGGACCGGCAGGTGGCGGCGGTGCCCGGCGCTCGTCGATCGAGGTGCTCGCGATCCGCTCGTGCACCCTCCCCCGCGAACTCGTGCCCACCCGCGTGCATCTCACGGAGGTGTCGAAATGACCACGCCCGCCACCGTTCAGCGCATCGACGCACTCGCGGACGTCCGCGCCGGCGACAAGGGTGACACGCTCATCGTCGCCGTGCTGGCCCGGGACCGCGCCGCCTACGACCTTCTCGAGCGGAGACTGACCGAGGACGTCGTCGCCGCCCACTACGGTGAACTGATCACCGGACCGGCCCGGCGCACCCGCCAGCCCAACCTGCTGGCGATGGTGTTCGAACTGCCCGGCGTCCTCGGCGGCGGCGTCACGGGTTCACCCGCACTCGACGGGCACGGCAAGACGCTGGGCTACCACCTGCTCAGTCTCGAAATCCGGGGCGCCTAACCGGGGTTCGGGTTCCGCGAGCCGGCCAGGGTGGCGGCGAGCGCGGGACGATCGAGCTTGCCGCGTGGCGTGCGCGGCAGGCTGTCCACCACGAGGACCTGGACCGGCATGCTCGGGCTGGGGAGGGTCGCGCGCAGATGCCGCCAGATCTCGGCGGTGCTCGGGGCGTCGCCGTGCACGACGATCGCGGCGGCGGGCGCCTCCCCCATCCGCGCGTCGGGAACCCCGATGCACGCGGCCTCCGAGATCCCGGGGAGCGCGGTCAGTGCCGCTTCGACGGCCGCGGGTTCGACATTGAGTCCCGCCCGGATCACCGTGTCGCTGTCGCGGCCGAACAAGTGCAGGCTGTTGCCCACCACCCGGCCGCGGTCGCCCACCGTCATCCACCCGTCGTCGGGGCCGTTCACCACACCGTCCTCGGTGAGGTACCCGTCGAACAGCATGTCGCTGCGCACGTGCACCAGGCCCTCGCGGATCTCGGCGTCGACGCCGTCGAACAGTTCGCCCGCCGAATGCTCGTCGGCGGCGCCGAGACCCCGGTCGTAGGAGACGAAACTCAGTTCGGAGGCTCCGTAGAAATGCACGAGCGACGCATTCGGCAGGACGTCCTGCAACGCCTCACGCCCCGTCCGCGGCCACCGCGCCGCCGAGGACAGCACCTCGCGGACGCTGTCGACGGGGCCGATCCCCGACCGCACGACGTCCCAGGCGATGGTCGGCACCGAGTACAGGTGGGTGGCCGCGTCGCCCAGAGACTGCGTGACCGGCCGCAGATCCACCGTCGCGCCGCGGCTGAGGCCGTGGATCGCGCCGTACAGGAAATGGGTGTGGTCGAGGACCCCGGGCACCGACACGCGGTCGCCGCCGCAGATGTCGAACGTCGTGTCGGAACGGTCGAGGGTCGTGGCCCACGATCGCTGGTTTCGCACGAACAGCTTCGGCTCGCCGGTGGTCCCGGAGGTGATGCCGACCAGCAGTTCGGAGCCGGGGTGAGCCCGGGCCGAGGTGCCGTCGGATTCCAGGGTGGCGGCCGTCTCGACGGTCCCCTCGAAACCCAGTCTCCGCAGCCGGCGGTGCTGGTGCGGCGCGGCGACGACCGCACCGGGTTTCGCGAGTTCGAGCACCCGCGTCAACTGCGCGGGCAGCAGGTGCCGGTGCAGCAGGACCACGCTGACGCCCGCGTGCATCGCGGCCGTCACGACGACCAGCGACCCGACATCCGACGTCGGCAGCACGGCGACCCGGTCCATGCCGTCGAGCCCGGCCGCGGTCCGGGCCACGCGCGACCAGAACCGGCCGTAGTCGACGGTCTCACGGGCGGAGACGATCGCCACTGCCCCCGGGTTCTCGGCGGCGCGTCGGGCGATGCGCTCGGCGGGCAGCTCAGTCATCGTCCACTCCCCGTGCGACGAGGGCGTCGCCCATCGCGTCCGCGGTCCGGAGGGCACGGACCAGAACCGGTGTGGCCAGCGCCGTCATCGACCATTGCAGTCCTCGCGCCTTCCGCGCCTGCGCCACCTCCTGCACGATCCCGGTGAGCAGCGGGATACACCGGATCGCGAGCGCGAGGAGGAGCCCGATCCGATCCGGGTCGACCCCGACCTTCCGCAGCGGACCGAGCGCGCGCGACACCGTGTCGAGCATGTCGGTGACCCGGGTGGTGAGCGTGACCAACGCGGCGAGCGCCACCGAGATCAGCAGCACCCCGCACACGACGACCGCCCGCGACGGCGACGTGATCAGCACCTGGAACACCGCGATGATCAACAACATCCACACGACGGGGCGCAGTTGCGCCACCGCCACCCGCCACGGGATGGCGGCCACCACGAACAGCAGTCCGACCAGAACGACGACGACGCCGACCTCGAGTGGGGTGCGCACGAACACGGTGGCCGCGACGATCGACAGGATCAACAGCAGCAGTTTCAGGCCGGCCGGCATCCGGTGCAGCAGCGAGTCGCCCGGCCGGTACAGCCCGATCATTCGACCAGCTGCCGGTACGCGGGGACGGCGTCGTCCGGGCTGCCGTCGAACGCGACGAGACCGTCGTCGATGACGATGACCCGTTCGAAACTCTCCAGCAACGCCAGTTGGTGGGTCACGACGATCACCTGCTGGTCCATCGAATCGAGCGCCTCGGAGACGACGCGCGCGTTCCGCAGATCCAGCAGCGTTGTCGGCTCGTCGGCGATGACCACCTCGGGCCTGCGGATGAGGACGGCGCCGATGGCGAGCAACTGCTTCTGGCCCCCGGACAGCAGGTGCGCGGGATGCTCGGCGTGCTTGTCGAGCCGGAACCGCACCAGCATCTCCTCGACGCGGGCCGCGATCTCCTCTTTGCTCAGACCGGACCGGCGCAGCGAGAACGCCAGATCCTCGGACACCGTGGGCATGACGATCTGGGTGTCGGGGTCGGTGAACACGAACCCGACCTTGCGCCGCACCTGCGCGCCCTTCCTGGCGGCGTCGACGCCGTCGACCGTGACGGTGCCGGACGTGGGTTTCAGCAACCCGTTGATCATGCGCGCCAGCGTCGACTTGCCGGAACCGTTGGATCCGATGATGCCGACGCGACGCTCGGCGAAACGCAGGTCGACGCCGCGCAGCACCTGGCGGTCGCCGAACGCGTGACTCACCGAGTCGAAGACGATCTCACTCACGACACACGCTCCACGAGCACGGCGATGCCCTGCCCGCCGCCGATGGCGCACGCGGCGAGTCCGAGTGCGGGTCCGTCCTCGCGCAGCATCTGACTTGCCAAGCGCACCAGCAGGATCGCGCCCGACGCTCCCCACGGGTGTCCCATGGCGATGGCACCACCCTGCGGGCAGATCACGGATTCGTCCAGTCCGAGTTCGTCCGACACCGCCAGCACCACCGACGCGAACGCCTCGGTGATCTCGACGATGCCCAGATCCGCCACGTCGTGTCCGGTTCGCTTCAGGAGTTTGCGGATCGCGGGAACCGGGCCGAGCCCGGGCAACGCGGGGTCCGATCCCGCGACCGCGGAGCCGAGCACTCGCAGCGCAGGCAGTCCGGCGGCCAGCGTCTCGGTGGTCACGGCCAGCACCGCGGCGCCGTCGGAGATGCCGCACGAGTTCCCGGCGGTGGCCGTTCCGCCGGCACCGAAACTCGGGCGCAGTCGCGCGAGCCGGGCCTCCGTCAAGCCGGCGCGAATGCGCTGGTCCTTCGCGATGTCGCCGATCGGCACGATCTCCGGCGAGAAATCGGCGGCCGCCGCGAGGGTGTGCGACCGCGCCGCGTACGCGTCCTGCCGCTCACGGCTGATGCCGCGAACCCGGGCGAGATCGTCGGCGGCCACGCCCATGTCGGGGTCGGGAAAGCCGTGCGGCGCAAAGGGAGCGCGGGTGTAACGCACCGGATCAGCGCCCGAGACCGGCGGCCAGAACCGCCACGGCGCGGTGCTCGCCGATTCGACGCCACCCGCGAGGATCAGCTCGTCGGCGCCGCTGCGGACGCGCAGCGCGGCCTGCATCACCGCGTCGAGACCGGAACCGCACTGACGGTCGACGGTGACCCCGGGAACCTCCACCCCCATCCCCGCGCGCAGGGCTGCGACCCGCGCCGGGTCGCCGCCCGGGCCGAGGCAGTTGCCGAGCACGACGTCGTCGACCTCGGCGTCGAGGCCCGACCCGCGCAGCGAGTCCAGGACCTCGCGCAATACCGGGGCGGCCAGATCGGTGGTGGTCAGATCGGCGAACCCGTGCCCGGCATTGCCGATCGGCGTCCGGCGCGGCGCCACCAGTACAGGGACAGAGCTCATGCCAGCCAGTCTCTCACTCGGCCTCGGGCGACCTTGCCACTGGCGGTCCGCGGCAACGCCTCGATCGGCACCCAGCGGCGGGGCATGGCTTCCTTCGACAACACCCGGCGGGCGCGCGAACGGATGTCCGCGATCTCCGCGGTGCCGTCGAGCTCCACCACGGCGGTGACGGTCGCCCCGAGCACCGCGTGCGGCGATCCGACGACGGCGACCGCGTCGATGCCGTCGAAGGTCTCCAGGATGCGTTCGACGTCTTCGGCGACCACCGTGGTGCCGCCGACGTTGATCGCGGATTCGCCCCTGCCTCGGACGGTCAGCTCGCCGTTGTCGCCGAGTTCGGCCAGGTCACCGACGCCGAACCAGTCCGGTGCCCCGATCACGCTGTACGGCGAGCGGACGTACAGCAGTCCGTCGCGGATGTCGGCGTCGACACCGTCGAGCAGCCGCAGTGGTTCGGGGACCCGCCGCGCTGCGACGAGGGACAGTTCCGCGGCGCCGTAGTACTCGACGATCTCGATCCCGTCCGCCACCGCGCGGGCGCCGTCGTCCAGTGCGGTGCCTGCGACGATCGCGGTGCGCAGCTTGGGGGCCTTCCCCACCACGTCACGGAGAACGGCGGGCACGGCGTGCACCACCGTCGCCCGCGACGGATCGTCGGTGACGCACGCTCCACGCCACAGTGCGTGCACCGCGCCGAACAGATGCATCGTGGCGTGTAGCGGCCCGGTGATCAGCACGTGGTCCGTGGCGTCGATCCCGGTGATCGCGGTGAAGGCGGGGAAGCTGTCGAACCAGGACGCCGCGGTACGCGCGAGCGGGCGGGGCCTGCCGGTGGAACCGGACGTGGCCACCAGCAGGAACGCCGACGACGGAATCTCGGGCCGGTCGGGACGGGCGTCGGGGTTCTCGACGATCACCGCGGTCCCCCGCCGCGCGGCGGCGCAGACGCAGATCAACGCGTCTGCAAGCGGCAACTCCGACGCGTCGTGGACGGCCGCGTCAGAGCAGTGCTCGTCGATCGCCCGGTCGAGTTGGGCGTAGGTGTACGTGCGGCCGTCGACGTCGAGAGCAGGCTGATCGCCGGCGCCGCCGAGTACGGCAATCACGTACGGATGAGGCCGGGGTACGCGCGGTGCACACTCTTGGCGACGACGGTGGCGACGACGACCTTCAGCGCGTCGCCGGGGATGAACGCGAAGTTGGTGGTGATGGCGGCGCCGACACCGAGGTCGGTGCGCAGCAGCAGACCGATGGTGCCGAACAGGTAGATGATCACGATCCCGCCGAGGGCGTTGATCAGCAGACCGAGCGCGATCGGGTACTTCGGCAGGATCCTGGCGGTGAGGAGGCCGATGACCAACGTCGCGGGAAGCCAACCGATGAGGTATCCGGCGCTGGGACCGGCGAGCGCCGTCAGTCCGGTGCGTCCGCCGGACAGCAGTGGGAGTCCGATCAGGGTCAGTGCGAGGAAGACCGCGACGGCGGCGGTGCCCTTGCGCGCACCGAGCACGGCGCCCGCGAGGATGACCCCGAGCGTCTGCAACGTGATCGGCACGCCGCTGAAGCCGACCGTGATGGCGCCGGGCAGACCCAGTGCCGCGATCAGTGCGGCGAACACCGCGATCTGCGCCATGTCCCGCGCTGAAATACCGAGCCTCGACACCCGAGCACTCCCGACTTCTGTCATGACGACTCCTCTTGCTTCAAACTTGAACGACGTTCAAGGTAGCAGGTCGGCGCCGCCAACGGTGCGGCAGACTCCTGCCCCTCGCCCACATCGGGCGGCGTGCGCGCCCCGGCCCGCGCTGCGCCGATCCCCGCCGCGACGACGAAACAGATCCCGGCAACCGCCGCGTGGTCCGGCACCTGGTGCAACACGACGAGCCCGATGATCAACGCGAACGCCGGTTCGAGACTCATCAGCGTCCCGAACGCCGCCGTGTTCAGCCGGCGCAGGGCGAGCATCTCCAGCGTGAACGGCACTACCGGCAGCAGTATCGCCAATCCCAGCCCGATGATCAACAGGTCGGGCGTCATCTTCGCGAGCATCGACGGCCCGCCCACGACGGTCGCGACCAGTCCGGCGACCGGCATGGACACCGCGAGACCGTTGATACCCGCCACCTCGTCCCCGACGCGCTGGGTGAGCAGGATGTAGAACGCCCAGCACGCGGCCGCGCCCAGAGCGAACAGGATTCCGACCGGGTCGACGCCGCCCACCCACGGTTGCGTCAGCAGCAGCACCCCGACGGCCGCCAGCGCCGGCCACCGGAGGCGGCCCCGCCCGTGCACGACCGCGACACCAAGGGGTCCCAGAAACTCCAGTGCACTCGCGGTCCCCAGCGGGATCCGGTCCACCGCGGCCATGAACAGCAGCGTGACCGCCGCCGTGACCACCCCGAGCAGGATGCACGCGACGAGGGAGGAACGCGTGAATGCCTTCGGCCGGGGCCGCACGATCACGGCGAGCAGCACCCCGGCCCAGGCCAGACGCAACCAGGCGGCGCCCTCGGCGCCGACGCGTTCGGAGACGCCGACGGAGATCGCGAGTCCGGTCTGTACGCACAGCATCGAGGTCAGCGCCATCGTCGCGCCGACGCGGGTCGGGTTCGTGGTCATGCCCTGCATTGAATGACAACCCGACCGTTCACATCCACGTGACTTTCATGGACAAACCGTTCGGGTATCGCGAACAATACGTGGGTGGACACCCGACGCCTGCATCTCCTGCTCGAGCTCTCGCGCCTCGGCTCGATGCGTGAGGTCGCCGAGACGCATCGGCTGACCACCTCGACCGTCTCCCAGCAGATCGCCGCGCTGGCGAAGGAGACGGGTGCGCCGCTCGTCGAACCGATCGGCCGACGGGTGCGGCTCACCCCGGCCGGTCGCCGGCTCGCTGATCACGCCGTCACGATCCTGGCGGCCGTCGACGCCGCCCGGCTCGACCTCGACCCCCACGCCGAACCGGTCGGCACCCTGCGCGTCGGGGGGTTCGCGACGGGGATCCGGGTGTCGCTGCTGCCCGTCGTCGCCGAACTGGCGCTCACCCACGCACAGGTGGACGTGGTGATCAGCGAATACGAGCCGGTCGAGGCGTTCGCTCTGCTCGCCGACGACGAACTCGACCTCGCCCTGACCTACGATTACAACCTGGCGCCGGCGTCACCCGGCGCGGCGCTCGAAGCCGTCCCGCTGTGGTCGACGGCCTGGGGACTCGGCGTCCCCGCACCCGCCGCCGATGAACCCGCCGACGTCGCGTCGTACGCCGATTCGCCGTGGATCGTGAACTCCCGCAACACCGCCGACGAGGACGCCGTCCGCACGCTGGCCTCGCTCGCGGGTTTCACGCCGCGGATCGCCCACCAGATCGACAGCCTCGACCTCGTCGAGGACCTCATCACCGCCGGCTACGGCGTGGGTCTGCTGCCCGCCGACCGTCCCACCCGCGAAGAGGTCACCGTCCTGCCGCTCGCCGACCCAGAGGTGGTGCTGACGGCGTACGCCGTGACCCGCCGCGGCCGGTCCACCTGGCCGCCGCTGCGACTGGTCCTCGACCGCCTCGCCGCACAGCGGACAAACTCCCCACCCGCTCAGCGGCGGGTGGGGAGTCCGGGGTCCTAGCGTGACGCGACGGCGGATGCGGCGTCCTTCAGGGTGCGGGCTGCGACCTGCAGCCCTTCGAGCTGTCCGAGTTCGACATCCTCGTGCTCGATGTTGACGGCCATGTCCGGGTCGACCTTCTGCAGCGCCGCGAGGAACCGTGACCAGAAGTCGACGTCGTGTCCGCGGCCGACGGCGACGAAGTCCCACGCCGAGTCCTCGGGCCACTTGTTGACCACGTGCTTGCCGCCGAGCCCGGTGGGGTTCTGGTCGGCGGGGATCCGGGTGAACCGGTCGTCGAGGACGCCGTAGATCTTGCAGTTCTCGTTGATCCGGGTGTCCTTCGCGGCCGCGTGGAAGACGAGGTCGCCGAGCCAGTCGACGGCGGCGACCGGGTCGATGCCCTGCCAGAACAGGTGCGACGGGTCCATCTCGGCACCGACGTTCGTCGCACCGGTCTTCTCGACCAGCCGCTTCAGCGTCGGCGGGTTGAACACCAGGTTCTGCGGATGCATCTCGATCGCGACCTTGACCCCGTTCTCACGGGCGAGCGCGTCGATCTCCTTCCAGAACGGCACCGCGACCTGATCCCACTGGTAGTCGAGAGAGTCGAGATAGCCGCTGTCCCAGGTGTTCACGTGCCAGGCCGGCCACTGACCGCCCGGGTGCGCGGCGGGCAGCCCGGACATGGTGACCACCCGGTCGACACCGAGCAGGCCGGCGACGCGGATGGCGTTGCGCAGGTCCTCGGCGTCCTCGACGCCGACCTCGGGGTCGGCGTGCAGGGGGTTGCCGTTGCAGTTCAGGCCGGCGATGGCGACGCCGGTCTCGTCGAACACCTTCAGGTACTCCTGCGGCGACACCTCGCCCGAGAGGAGTTCCTTGACGGGCAGGTGCGGGGTGGGCAGGAATCCGCCCGCGTTGATCTCCGCGCCGTCGAGTCCGAGGGACGCGATGGTCTCCAGGGCCTCGCGCAGGCTGCGGTCGTGCAGGATGGCGGTGTAGACACCGAGCTTCATGAGTGGTCCTTGGTGGTGAGAAGTGTGTGGGTCGGGCGAGGGGGCCGGGTCAGCCGATCTTGACGGCTGCCCCGTGGGAGCGGGCGGACTCGGCGACGGCGGTGACGATCTGCATGCCGCGCAGGGCGTGGGCGAACGTCGGCAGCGGTCCCAGGTTGTCGATGCCGGCGATCTGGTCGAGGAAGGCGCGGGCCTGGTAGGCGAAGAACTCGGCCTTGCCGTGTCCGACACCGCCCGCGTCCATCGGCAGGCCACCCTGGATGTACGGGTGCTGCGGTCCGACGATCACCCGTCGCTGACCGTTGACGGTGGGGTCGATGCCCTCGCTGGACACCGAGAATTCCGCGGCGCGAGCCAGATCGAAGGCGGCGGAACCGGACGTCCCGAACAACTCGAATCCGAGCCCGTCCGGAAGCTGGTGCGCGACACGGGAAGCGGAGAACGTGCCGACCGCGCCGTTCTGGAAGCGCGCGGTGAACGTCGCGAGGTCCTCGTTCTCGACGGGCGCCATCTCCCCGGTGGTCTCGGCCTTGGTGTGGCCGTAGGTGACTCCGGCAGGCACGGGACGCTCGGTGATCACCGTGGTGAAGGTCGCGCCGCTGATCTCGACGATGGGACCGCACACGAACTCGGCCATGTCGAGCAGGTGGCTGCCGACGTCCGCGAGCGCGCCGGTGCCGGGACCGCCACGGTGCCGCCAGGTGATCGGCGAGGCCGGGTCGAGGCCGTAGTCGCACCAGTAGTGCCCGTTGAAGTGGATGATCTCGCCGAGACGCCCGGTCGCGAGTTCGTCCCGGATCGCCTGGATCGCGGGTGAGCGGCGGTAGGTGTATCCGACGGTGGCGATCGTGTCGGCGTCCGCCGCCGCGGCGACCATCGACTCGGCGTCCGCAATCGACCCGGCCAGCGGCTTCTCGCAGAGCACGTGCTTCCCGGCGGCGAGGAGTCCTTCGACGATCTCCCGGTGCAGCTGGTTGGCGACGACGACGCTCACCGCGTCGATGTCCGGGGATTCGGCGATCGCCTGCCAGCTGTACTCGGCCCGCTCGTAGCCGTACCGCTTCGCGGTGTCGTCGGCGACGGCCTCGTTGGTGTCGGCGATCGCGACGAGACGCACGTCCGGCCGGTCGGTCCCGAACAGGGTCGACGCCATGCGGTATCCGGCGGCGTGCGCTCGTCCGGCCATGCCGCCGCCGATGACGGCGACACCGATCGAGTTGGAGGTCATGAGTGAAGCCTTTCGAGAGGGTGGAGAAACCGGCGGATGTCCTATCCAACTAGTTCGGTCTATTTGACCGGTCTAGTACGACTACTATGAGCTGAGTCACGCCACGGTGTCAAGCCCGGTGCCGAGCGACATGCGCCTACGCGTCGGAGCAGACAGGAACACCCGCCGGGCGGCCTGCGGCCTCGGCGAGTGGGATTATGAAAATTATTGCGTCAGTGCACGTTCCCGATCAGGACACGTCGGACCGGGACCCTTCCACCGGCGCGGGCGCCGGTCCGGTGGTCCGGCGCGGGACGAGCCGGGGCCGGAGAACGGTCGCGATCGATTCGGTCCTGCCGCGGTCCAGCCGCTCGATGACCGCGTCGACCGCCGTGGCGGCCTGCTCCCGCGGTTGCTGATTGACCGACGTCAGATCGATGTGCGCGAGCTGAGCCAGGAAGCTGTCGTCGTATCCGGCGACGGAGACGTCCTCGGGGATCCTCACGCCCCGGCTCCGCAGTTCGCTGATCAGCCCGATGGCACTGCGGTCGTTCGCCGCGATCACCGCTGTGGGCAGCTGGGACCGCTCGAGCAGAGTGTGCGCCGCGACCGTCCCGGCGTTGTCGGTGAAATCGCCCTCGACGACGTCGACGTCGAGGCCGTGACGGCGCATGGCGCGGCTGTAACCCGATCTCCGGTCGGCCGCGATCGTGCCCGCACCGCCACTGAGGTGCGTGATCTGCCGATGACCCAGTTCCACCAGATGATCGACGACGGTCCCGATCCCCTTGCCGTCCGCAGTGCGCACGACGTCCACCGAGCTGTCGCCGACGCGTCGACCGACCACGACCACCGGCAGCCGCTCCCCCAGCGCGTCGAGGACGTCGGTGTCGAGTTCGGTGCCGAGCAGGATCAGCGCCTCGCAGCGGAAATCGAGCAGTGTGTCGACCACCTTCTGTTCGGCGTGGGTGGGAGTGAGCGCACCGAGCACCACCTCGTACCCGTTCCTGTCGGCGGCGGCGACGAGGTACTCGACCATCTCGGCGTGGAAGCTGTTCCGGATGTCGGCCATCACGCCGACGAGGTGGGTGCGCCGAAGCGACATCAGTGCGGCGGTCCGGTTCGGCCGGTAGCCGAGCTCGTCCGCGACCTCGAGGACGCGTTTCCGCGTCTCGGCGCTCGGTCCGGCGACGCGTCGAAACACCATGGAGACCAATGCCTTCGACACACCCACTCGATCGGCGATGTCCTGCATCGTGACGGCCTGCCGGGGCATCTGAACGGAACCGCCGCTCCGGGAATCGTCGTCGCTTCGCATGTGCGGACCCTTTCGCTCGCCGGGCACGAGGCACACCCAGGGTATCCGACACGGACCGAAGTACTAGACCGGGCTACCTCCCCGAACAGTCCGGGTGCCACGACGAGAAGCATCGCGCCGGGCGCGGGATCGTCGGCCCGTTCACGCGGGAGGGGGAAGGAGTGCGGCGAGGTGTTCGTTCACCCGGGTCAGCCGCTGGGTGAGGACGTCGCGGTGGTCCGGGTGGGCCCGGTTCCGCACGCGTTCGAGCAGTGTCCGGATGCGGATGAGGACACTGGGTGTGGTCGCCGCCGCGGGGATGAGGTCGTCGAGGCTGGTCCGGACGAAGTCGTCCCAGCCCGGTCGTGCGATCACCAGGCGCAGAGCGTTGTTGCGGTCGGTGACGCGCCGGGATTCGATCGGTGCCGCGGCGGCCCGGGCGAGCAGGTCCTCGAGGTAGTCGAGGGCCTGCACCGCCGTCGCGGGGTCGTTGGGCCGCAGCGCGCGTAGCGCGATGTCGGTCAGGAGCCGGAAGGCCAACAGAGGGTCTTGTTCGAACGTCCGCTCGCTGCCGACGACCAGCCCGCCGAGGACGATCGACGGCGCCAGTTCCCCGTGGATGTCGGCGACCGGGGTGTCGCACTGCAGGGTGGTGCCTGGGGCTGCGCGCAGGACGATGACTGCGTTCGCGGTCTGGGCGGCGCCGACGAGGCGGTCGACCAGAATTCTTTGCAGCACGGCAGGAGATGTCGGCCAGGTGACCATGGCGCGAGGCTCGGGCAGGGGGGCTGCGGGTGACCCAACGGCGCTCGCGGCTGTGGGGCTCGCGGCGTCGAGGACGTCGCGGCCGCGGGCAGCGATGGAGTTCAGGACGGGCGAGAGTTGGATGGAGGTTGCCGCTGTCACCTGGAGGGTCCGCAGCAGCACGGCCATCACGGCCAGCAAGACGATGGCGATGATCAGGACGGCCATCGAGACCCGGGCGCGGGGGCCGGTGGCGAAGGCCGCGGAGATACAGAAGACGGCCACGCCGAGGGCGAACGCGAAGGTCTGCCGCAGAATCGGGGTGTCACGGAATTGGGTCAGGCGCGGGCTGTAGTTCGAGGCCACCCACCGCACGACCAGGATCCCCAGTGAGTAGATGACGGCGACCAGGCCGAGCACACCGAGTCCGATCGTGGTCAGGACGCCGATCACTTGCTGAGCCGGTAGTTCGGGTCCGCGCCGGATCCTCGGGACGGTCAGCCCCAGGCCCAGCCCGACGAGGATGTACAGCACCATTGTGAGTTCGGCGTACAGGATGCGCCGACGACGGTAGGCATCGCCGGCGGGCGCTGTGCTCATCCCCCTCCCTCCCGCGGCCGGACCGATTGTCGGTGATCGGTGGCGAGGATGTACACGCTGACTACCAGCACCCACGCCGGGAAGACCAGCGCCACCCAGAGACTGAAGCTGACGACCACCAGCAGCACCACCGCGAACAGGTAGGTGGCGATCACCAACGGCCCGGGCATCAGCCGGGTCCGCCACCACATCGTGGCCAGGGAGATCATGAACACGGCGGCCATCCGCACGGCGTAGACGTTGGTGACGTGCAGCATCACCTCCCGCCCGAAGTACACGATGTCGTTCTCCGGGACGTTGGCGTTCCGGGAGACGGCGAGCAGTGCGCCCGCGAGCGCCATCGACACGAACGTCATGGCGAGGAACAGCAGCCCGCTGCCCACGAAGACGGTCGAGAAGAAGCGGTCCTCGAGGTCGCCGAACCGGTCGCGGAGGACCCCGATGAACCACAGGAACGCGATGCCCGCGATCGGGGCGAGGAACAAGGCGGTGGTGATGTGCGAGCCACCCCGCGCCCAGGGCGCGCTTGCGCTGGCCGGCATCGCCGCGGCCAGCAGGGCAATGCTGGTGGCGAAGAGCACACCGAAGACGATGCCCGCGATCGCCGCGGAACGGGGCGTCCGAAGCCGTCGGTACCGGGCCCCGCCGCGTGGATCGGCCATGGGATCAATCATCGCCGAAATCGGGTGTGGGAACCAGCAGACAATGGACCCGTCGCGGCCGCGCGCGGCGCTGCTGCACAGCGGGTGAACAAACCCCGCGAGGCTTGCGCGTGGCGGGGGTAGACGCTCGGTCGCCGCACCGGGAACGATGAAAAGGTGGGGTTCCCGCATGCCGAGAAGTGCGCAGCGGACCGTCGACCGGAGGAGCGACGCCATGGCCACGAACCGTAAGGGCAAGATCGCCGTCGATATTCGAGATTCGGTTGCGGACTGGTCACCGTACCTGCCTGCCGCGGCCCCCGAGGGCGCCCCGAACGTGTTGATCATCGCGTGGGACGACGTGGGCTACGGCAGCATGGACGTCTTCGGCGGTCCCATCGAGACCCCCACCATGCGGCGTATCGCCGACGCAGGTGTGCGGTACTCGAACTTCCACACCACCGCGCTGTGCTCGCCCACTCGCGCCTCGCTGCTGACCGGCCGCAACGCCACCTCCAACGGAATGGCCACGGTCGCCGAACTCAGCTCCGGGTTCCCCGGCATCTCGACGCACATCCCCTTCGAGAACGGATTCATCTCCGAGGTGCTGGCCGAACGCGGCTGGAACACCTACTGCGTCGGCAAGTGGCACCTGACCCCGAGCGAGGAATGCAACCTGTCGGCGGTCAAGAGCCGGTGGCCGCTCGGTCGCGGGTTCGAGCGCTTCTACGGCTTCCTCGGCGGCGAGTCGAACAGCTGGTACCCGGACCTCGTATACGACAACCACCCGATCGAGGCTCCCGGAACACCCGAAGACGGCTACCACCTGTCGAAGGACCTGTCCGACAAGGCGATCGAGTTCATCCGCGACGCCAAAGCCGTCGACCCGGACAAACCGTTCTTCATGTACCTGGCGCCGCAGGCCGGGCATGCCCCGCACCACGTCCCCCCGGAATGGGCCGACAGATACAAGGGCACGTTCGACCAGGGTTACGAGGCCATCCGCACCGAAATCCTGGCCCGGCAGAAGGAACTGGGCCTGTTGCCGAGGGGCACCGAGCTGTCGCCGATCAACCCGCACGGGGAGCCGAACACGACCGGCCCGGACGGTCAACTCTGGCCGATCCTCGACACCGTCCGCCCGTGGGACTCGCTCACCGCCGACGAGCAACGCCTGTTCATCCGGATGGCCGAGGTATTCGCCGGATTCATCTCCTACGCCGACGATCAGCTCGGCCGGGTGATCGACTTCCTCACCGAATCAGGGCAACTCGACAACACCCTGCTCATCGTGATCTCCGACAACGGCGCCAGCGGCGAGGGCGGACCGAACGGTTCCTTCAACGAATGGCGGTTCTTCAACGGCGTCGCCGACACCACCGAGGTGACACTTCCGCACCTCGACGAACTCGGCGGCCCCGCCTCGTACAACCACTACAACACCGGATGGGCCTGGGCGTTCGACACCCCGTTCCCGTACTGGAAGAGGTGGGCCGGATACGAGGGCGGCATCGCCGACATGTGCATGGTCTCCTGGCCCGCCAGGCTGCAACCCCGCACCGAACCGCTGCACCAGTACATTCACGCGGTCGACGTCGTGCCCACCATCTACGAACTCCTCGACATCGAACCGCCCGCGGTGCTCAAGGGCTACACACAGAGCCCGATCGAGGGCGAGAGCTTCGCAGCGACGCTGACCGACCCCACCGCCCCGGGGAAACAGACCCAGTTCTACGCAATGCTCGGGCAACGTTCCCTGTACCACGAGGGATGGCTCGCGTGTTCGCTGCACCCGCCGATCTCCGGGTGGGGCAACTTCGGCCACGACGTCTGGGAGCTCTACCACCTCGACGAGGACCGGGCCCAACTCCACAACCTCGCCGACACCGAACCGCAACGCCTCGCCGAGATGAAGGAACTCTGGTTCTACTACGCCGGCATCTTCAACGGCCTCCCACTCGACGACCGCAACGCCCTCGAACAGGTCCTCGCCGACCGCCCCCACCCCGGCAAACCCCGCGACCGCTACGTCTACTACCCGAACTGCGCGGACGTCCCCGAAAGCGCCGGTGCCCCGATCACCGGCCGCTCGTACACCATCGCGGCCGGCGTCCACGTGGACACTTCCGACGCCGAGGGTGTCCTCTTCGCGCATGGCGGCGTCGCGGGCGGGCACAGCATGTACGTCAAAGACCACCGACTCCACTACACGTTCAACTGGCTCGGCACCCGAATCGAAGACGTGGCCGCCGACCGCGACATCACCCCCGGCGGGCACGTGTGCACCGCCGAATTCACCGTTAAAGGCAAGAACGAGGACCCGGCCATGCCCGGGTTCGCCGGCACCCTCGACCTCTACCTCGACGAGCAGCAGGTGGCCAGCAGCGAAATCGTCACCCAGCCCGGCGTGTTCTGCCTCGTCGGAGACGGAATCTGCGTCGGACGCGACAGTGCCTCCCCGGTCACCGCCGACTACACCGCACCGTTCGCGTTCACCGGCGGCACCATCGACAAGGTTGTCGTCGACGTCTCCGGGGAGCACTACGTCGACCACGAGGCACAGGTGAGGGGCTGGTTCATGATCGACTAGCGCCGCTCACCGGAGCAGCCGCACCAGCCTCGATTTTCCGTCCGCGGCAACTGCCCGCCGTGCCGGGATTCGTGCGGGGCGCTGATCTCGATCAGTAGGGACTTCTCCGCCGGTCAGGGCAGAGTGTGGGCATGGATTCACGGGAGGCCGGCGACGCGCTGGGGATTCTCGCCGACGCGATGGTCGGCGAACTGACCGCGGACTCGGCCGCGGTCCGTGAGGCGCTCGACCGGATTGCTGCCGGTCCGGCCGACAGGGCGGCGTTCGCGGAGAAGGTGCGCAGGCACCAGGTCGAGCTGACCCGTTTGCGGCGGCGGGAACGCGAACTCGGGGTGTTGTTCTCGAGTGCCCGCGAACTCGCCGAACTCCGCGACATCGACGCCCTCCTCGGACGGTTGGTGAGCCGCGCCCACGAGATGATGGGCACCGACGTCACCTACCTGTCCGAGTTCGATCCGGCGACCCGGGAGCTGAACGTCCGCAAGACCGCCGGCTCGGTGACACCGCAGTTCCAGCACCTCCGCGTTCCCCCGGGGATGGGACTGGCCAGCCAGATCGCCGATTCCCGCGCCGCACAATGGGTTCTGCGTTACCAGGACTACGCGGAGGGACCGCACGAGGAGCTGATCGACGACGCGGTCTCCGCGGAGGGGATCGTGTCGATTCTCGGGGTGCCCATGCTGTCGGACGGTCACGTGCTCGGCGTCCTGTTCGCCGCCACACGCCAGGAACACACATTCACCCCGGACGAGATCGCGGTACTGTCCGCGCTCGCCGATCACGCATCGGTGGTGCTCCAGACCGCGAGCACCCTCGAGCAGGTCCGGAGGTCCGAGGACGAGGCCCGCACCGCGCTCGACCGCCTGACCGACCATCTGCAGGACCGGGACCGCTCCACCGTGGTGCACCAGGAACTGATCGAGGCGGTTCTGGTCGGTGGCGGATTCGAGCAGGTGGCCGGCACACTCTCCACCGCACTCGGACGTACGGTCACGATCGTCGACCGGGAACTGCATCCCGTCGCCTCCCACCCGACGCCCGCCGGGCAGGTGTCCGTCCGGTTGCCGCAGGTGGTGCGCGATGCCATCGCGTCGAGCCGCACCACCGGCCACTGCGTCCGCGTCGACGACCCCGTCACTTCGATCGTGGCAGCGGTGATCGCGGGCGAGCTCTATTTCGGCGCGGTACTGGTCGGCGCCGGCTACCCCGAACCGGGACCGGTCGACGAGCGCACCATCGAACGTGCGGCACAGGTCGGCGCACTGCTGGTTCTGCAACAGAACGCGATGGCCGACGCGGACCTCCGCGCCCGGGTCGAGTTGGTCGCCGACCTGCTCGACCCGGCACCGGAACGGCGCCGTGACCTGGACCGTCGGGCGCGCGCCCAGCACGTCGCCCTCGCAGCCCTCGAGACCGTGGTGCTGATCGCCGTCCCGGCCGAGGACCGCGCCACCGCTGCTCGTGCCGCGACCGCATTCGTCGGCGGCCACGGCCTCGTCGGGGAACACGCGGGCGTCGTCGTTGCCGTTCTCACCGCGACCGCCCCACCCGAGCTGACCTCGGACCTACGCAACCACCTGCGCGAGACGTTGCACGGCCCCGTGCTGGCGATCACGACGCCCCGGGCCGGTTCGCCGGACGCGCTCCCCGCGCGATTCGAGTCCGGGCTGCGCACCTCCCGACTCCTCGCCGCGCTCGGCACCACCGACGCCGCGGTCAGCACCGACGCGTATCTGCCCTACGCGCTGCTGTTCGACACCGATGCGCGGACGTTGAACGCATTCATCGACGAGACGATCGGGCCGGTGCGCGCCTACGACGACGGCAAGGGAACGGACCTCCTCGCCACGTTGCGTGCATTCGTCCGCAACGAGGGAAGCCCGACGAAGACGGCGCGGGCCCTGAACTACCACACCAACACGATTCTGCAGCGACTCCACAGGCTGGAGATGCTGCTGGGGCCCGAGTGGCGCGCCGACGAACACCTGTTCCGGATCTCGGCAGCGGTGCGTCTCGACGAACTCAGGAGACAGTGACGGTCACACATTCCTGACCGACAAGCATGTGCGATGAGTACATGTCGAGGTCGTCGGTGCGGTCCTACTGTGTGAACCGAAGCACAGAACAGGGTTGCCGTCGGGGCTCACCACACGCCCCCGCCCGTGAGTACGTGGAGGAACACAGTGCCCGTCAACAGCCGCATCCCCGGTCTCAAGGATTCCAGCGCGCAGCAGCGCCGCACAGTGATCGCCGAGAGGACCGGCCTGTCCGAACTCGACGTCGCCGTCTTCGATCCCGGGCAGGGTCTCGGCATCGATCAGGCCGATCACATGATCGAGAACGTCGTCGGGGTCATGGCGATCCCGGTGGGTGTCGCAACCAACTTCACCGTCAACGGGCGCGACTACCTCGTCCCGATGGCCACCGAGGAGCCGTCCGTGGTGGCCGCGGCCAGCAACGCCGCCCGGATGGCGCGGATGCACGGGGGCTTCCACACCTCCAGCACCGATCCGGTGATGCAGGCCCAGATCCAGATCCTCGACTGCCCCGATCCCGAGGCGTCCCGGTTGCGGGTGCTCGAGGCACGCACGGAGATCATCGAACTGGCCAATGCCCAGGATCCGATGCTGGTCCGATTCGGCGGCGGCGCCCGCGACCTCACCGTGCGACTCGTCCCGACGCGCACCGGCGTGCACGTGGTGGTGCACATCCACGTCGACGTGCGAGATGCCATGGGCGCCAATGCCGTCAACACCATGGCCGAGGCGATCGCTCCCCGGCTCGCCGAAATCTCCGGCGGGCGTTCGTTGCTGCGGATTTTGACGAACAAGGCGGACCTCCGCATCACCCGGGCTCGGGCCGTGTTCGACAAGGATCTGCTCGGCGGCGCAGAGGTGGTCGACAACATCGTGCATGCGTCCGCGCTCGCCGAATCCGACCCCTACCGCGCCGCGACCCACAACAAGGGCATCATGAACGGCATCACCGCCGCCGTCCTGGCCACCGGCAACGACACCCGCGCCGTCGAGGCCGGTTGCCACTCGCATGCGGTCGCCGCGGACGGCCGGTACACGGCGCTGTCGCACTTCGAGAAGACCGCGGACGGTCACCTCTCCGGCACCCTCGAGGTTCCGATGGCCGTCGGGCTGGTGGGCGGCGCCACCAAGGTGCACCCCGTCGCGCAAGCGGCGGTGAAGATGCTCGGCGTCTCCACCGCCTCGGAGCTGGCGGACGTGATCGTCGCGGTGGGGCTCGCGCAGAACCTGGGAGCGTGCCGCGCCCTGGCCGCCGAGGGAATCCAGCGCGGTCACATGAGTCTGCACGCCCGCACCATCGCCGCCTCGGCCGGCGCCACCGGCGACGAACTCGAAATCGTGGTCACGCGGCTCATCGACGACCAGCGCATCCGGGTCGAGCACGCGGAAAAGGTGCTCGCCGACCTCCGTTCCGGACACTGACATGACCACCCCCGCGAATCCCGAACCCGTGTGGCGTCCGGCGCCCCACGCGTTCGCCGACCCCGCGCTTCCCTCCGCGGTCCGCATCTAGGAGGTCGGACCGCGCGACGGGCTCCAGGCCGAGTCAATCCTCGTCCCCACCGCGGTCAAGGCGGAGTTCTGCCGCCGGCTCGTGGCCGCCGGGGTCCGTTCACTCGAGGTGACAAGTTTCGTTTCCGCGAAATGGATTCCGCAACTCGCCGACGCAGAGTCGCTAATGGCCGAACTCGACCTGCCCGACACCGTCCGCCAGGTCGTGCTGGCCCCCAACCAGCGGGGGCTGGAGCGGGCACTTGCCGCGGGCGCCCGGGAGATCGCCGTCTTCGTCAGCGCCACCAAGACGTTCGCCCGGAAAAACCTGAACACCACCGTCGCCGGCGCTCTCGGCAACGCACGGCCGGTCGTCGAGGGAGCGCGCGCCGAAGGAATCGGCACCCGTGGCTACATTTCGATGTGCTTCGGTGACCCGTGGGAGGGACGTGTCGATCCCGGCCGTGTCGCCGACATCGCCGCCGAACTGATGGGCATGGGATGCACGTCGATCTCACTGGGTGACACCATCGGCGTCGCCACCCCCGGCCACGTCCGCGCCGTGCTCGACGCCGTCGTGGCCGCCGGTGTGCCGGTCGGCTCCATCGCCGGACACTTCCACGACACGTACGGCCAGGCACTCGCCAACGTCCACGCCGCACTGATCGCGGGAGTCACCGAATTCGACACCGCGGCAGGAGGCCTCGGCAGATGCCCGTACGCGAAGGGCGCCACCGGGAATCTCGCCACCGAGGACCTGGTGTGGATGCTGCACGGCCTCGGCATCCACACGGGCATCGACCTCGATACCCTGACCGACACCTCCCGCTGGATGGCCGGGCACATCGGCCATCCCAGCCCGTCGCGGGTGGCGACGGCCCTCACCGCCGCCCGCGCCTAGTGCACGACACCCCTCACACGGAAGAACAGACGATGTCCATCGAAAGCCAGCCCGCCTCGCAGGCGCCCCCGCCCACCGACGATCAGACGCCCCGGCCTCGTTACCTCGAGGTGTGGGGCGACACGGTGGCCGGACGAGATCTCGCCGTCTCCGTCGTCATCGGTATCGTCGTGAGCGTCTGCGCGCTCCTCGGCGCCACCGCGCTCTTCAACTCCTTCGTCACGGATTCGTCCCTGGCGGACGCGTACGCGCTTCTGGTCGGCATCGCCGCATGCCTCGTCGCGGGCATTGTCAGCGGGAAGCTGTTCCGACCCAAGCGGAACATCGCCGTCGACTCGTCCGAAGGCGACAAGGTCGGCGACGTGATCCGGGTGCTGCAGGAGGAACGTCAGGGGCTGGGGTCGGTCAGCGACCTGCCTGCCCAGACGGTCCAGGAATTGAAGGATCTCGACCTCTACGACCGGTTCGTCGGGGCGGAGACGCACGGACCCGAGACGGGCGGACGATCATGAGCGTGCTGCTCACCAACGACGTCCTCGTCGCGATCGCGCTCGGCGTCATCGGCGCCGTCGTGTTCTCCCTGATCGGGCTGGTGTCCGGAACCGACGAGACGGCCACCATCGCACCGCTGACCCTGCTGGTCATCCTGCTCGGCGCCCCGCCCGCGGCGGTATTCACGTTCTTCCTCGCCGGCGCCGTCGCCAAGCACATGACCCACGCGGTGCCCACCACACTGCTCGGCATCCCCGGCGACACGATGGCCGTGCCGCTGATGCGCGAGGCGCGGTTGCTGCGCAGCCTCGGTGTGCCGCACATCGCCCTGCGCAAGGCGATCTCGGGTGCGATCATCTCCGCATTCATCGCCGTCCCCGTCGCGGTGCTGTTCGCAACCCTGCTCGCACCGGTCGCCGACACCGTCCAGTCGATCGCGCCCTGGTTGTTCCTCGTGGCCGCCGTCGCGATCGCCTACACGTCCCCGGGCAAATGGTCCGGGGTGGCCGCGCTCGTGCCGTTCGTCGTTCTCGTCCTTGCCCTGAAGTCGCTGACCAAGAGCTACGACGTCTCCCTGAACATCAGCTACTTCCTCGGCATCGCGGTCGGCCCCCTCATCGCGGATCTGTTCCTCGTGCTCGGCGCGTCCGGACGCAAGGACATGGCCAGGAAGGACCCGGCGACGGTGTGGCTCGCCCCCGAGATCAAGGGGTGGAACGGGTACTTCCCGAATCCGTTCCGGATGCTCGACAGTAAGCAGACGGCGCACGTCGCGGCGACCGCGACGGTATCCAGCGCAACGTTCGTCTTCAGCCCGGTCGCCATGACCGTGCTCATGGGCGAGGTCGTCGGATCCCGGGTCAAGCAGGGCTACCACCGGTTGACGTCGGTCATCGCCGCCCGCAACGGCACCACCGAATCGACGTACATCGCCGAAGCGCTCATTCCGCTCATCGCGTTCGGCCTGCCACTGAGTCCGGTCGCCGCAGGGCCTGCCGCTCCCCTGTTCAACGCCCCGCCGGTCTTCACCACCGACGACGGCACCGGGCAGATCCGCAACCTGTCCACGGCACTGACGAACTGGGAGTTCCTTCTCTACGGTCTCGGCGCGGTGCTGATCGCCGCGATCATCGCGTACCCGTTCGCGATGAACTTCGCCCACCGCGCGGCCACCCTCGTCGTCCGGCACGTCAGCCACGAGGCGATCATCGCCACCTTCACCGGCCTGGTCGTCGTCATCAGCGTGTGGGAGGGCGGCATCCTCGGACTCGCCGTCACCCTCACGGTCGGACTCGTCGGCGGTCTCCTGTCACGGGCGTTCAAGATCCACGCAGGCGTCCTGTTCATGGGGTACTACGTGGCGGTCCTCAGCGTCCCCGCGATCCTCGCGCTCTGACCGCGCCGGCTACGCGGTGACCAAATCGATGGCGACGGCCGATCCGTGCGGGTCGACGACGGCGTCGAGGATGGTCTTCTGCGTCTGCGTGAGGTGCTCGGCGCACGCCGCAGCGGCTGCCGGTCCGTCGCCCGCGAGGATCGCACGGCACATCGTCAGGTGCTCCGACAACGAGACGTCGAGGCGGTCGGGGCGGGAGTGGGCGATGTTGCGCAGTCGCTCGGTGTGCGGCCGGAGTTCGGCGATCGATCGGGCCAGTTGCGCGTTCCGGGTGTGCGCGATGACGGCCTGGTCGTAGGTTTCCGTGAGTGCGTAGAAACGATCATGCCGGGATTCGGACGGCGCCTCCTCGGCGATTGCCCCGAGCGCTTCCGCCACCTCTTCGAACTGCTGCCGCGCCGCACGATCGCGCGTGACGGCCTCGGCGACCATCCGCGCCGCGGCCGCCTCGAGCAGGATGCGCAGTTCGAAGAGGTCGCGAACGCTCTTGATCGAGATGGGAGCGACCCGTGCGCCCTGCCGGTCGACGAGCGAGACCAGGCCTTCCGCCTCGAGCCGAAGGAAGGCCTGCCGGACGGGGGTACGGGACGCCGAGTATCGCGCGCCGACGTCGAGAGCGCTCAGCGACTGCCCCGGCGACAGAACCCCGTTCAGGATGTTCGCCCTGAGCTGCCCGTATACCTGCTCACTCTTACTCTCGCCCGCCATGCATACATCCTAACGTTCGCAGTGGTATGAGCTAAGGTATACATTGATGCACACCATTGAAGAAAACTATCCCGAAGCAGGCGTCCGATCGTGAACGACGTGCACACCCCCGAACGAACCGTGCCGACGCGCGCATCCCGACTGCGTCGGCACGGACTCCGATGGGCTGCACTGATCGCACTCTCGGCCGGAGGCTGGGCGCTCGGCGAGAGCATCGGACTCACGGCAGCGGGTCTCTTCGCGGCCCTGATCGTCGCGGCAGCCCTGGCCGTCACCGGATGGGGTCCGTCCCGCGTGCCGAGCCCGCTGGGCAAGCTTGCGCAGGGCGTGCTGGCCAGCGCGGTCGGGCTGATGGTGCACCGGGAGACGATCGCCGCCCTGGGCTCGCTGTGGGTGCCGGTGGTCTCGATCGCGGCCGCGACCCTGGTGATCAGCGTGGCGGCCGGCGCCCTCCTCGCGCTGCATCGCGACGTGGACGCGGTGACCGGATCCCTTTCCATGACGGCGGGCGGCGCCACCGGACTCGTCGCGATGGCCCGCGAACTCGGCGGCGACGACCGCATCGTCGCGGTGGTGCAATATCTGAGGGTGGCGCTCGTCGTCGTGTCGATGCCGATGATCGTCACGTTCGGCTTCCGCGCGGATACCGGTACGGGGACGGCGACGGCCACCGACGGCGGCGGAGCCGAATGGTATGTGGCACTGCCGTTCCTGGCACTGTTCATCGTGGGCGGCACCGCCCTGGCGTCCCTTCTGCGACTGCCCGCACCCGCGACGCTGGGGCCGCTGGCGGTGAGCGCCGGATTCGAACTCGGCGGCTGGAGCGACGCGGTCTCGGTCCCGCCGATGCTGATGACCGCCGCGTTGATCCTCATCGGCTGGCAGGCCGGGCTCGCATTCGACCGGGCGAGCCTGCGGGCGATCGGACGGATCCTGCCGTACGCCGCGCTGCTCACTCTCCTGGTCGGGGCGGCCTGCGCGGGCCTGGGCGTCCTCCTCGCCCACCTCACCGGAGCGAGCCTCCTCGAGGCCTATCTCGCCACCACCCCCGGCGGTCTGGCGGCGGTGCTGGCCGTGTCGGCCTCCACCTCCTCCAACGTCACGTTCGTCGCGGCCGCTCAGGTGCTACGCCTGGTCATCATGCTCGTCACCACCCCGATCATGGCGAAGGCGTTCGCCCACTTCAGTTCTCGGCGCCGGCGAGCGTAGCGGGATCCCCTCCGGACGAGGCGGTCCGGTCACGTCCGGGCCGTCTCGACCGGAGAGGAATCCCCCACACCCCGAGTTCGGTTGCAGTGTCTCCGAACTCGGGGTGTGCCGGACAGTGGTTTCTCGAATGTCGGCGCATGGCATCTACCTCTCATTCTCGTCGGCAGCCACCGGGCTGCAGGTTGGTGTGTCGGGGTTCGATCAGCCGTAGACGCGCGCGATGAAGGCGTCGAGGTTGTCGCGAACCCGCGCGATCCTCTCCTCGGGTTCGAGATCCTCGCGGTACTGCCTGCCGAGCGCGGGCGACTTCTTCCGGCGCGCGTACAGCGAGCACGCGAGATCGGCGCACATATACGTGCCGATCGAGTTGCCCCGGCGTCCGGACTCCCCCGACTTACGCGCGGTCATCAGCGAGACGCCGCCACTGGCATGGGTGGTCATACATACCGTGCACATCTGCGCGCGGCGGTAACCGCCCGTCTCGTAGCGCAGCGCGACGCCGACCAGACGACCCTCCCGCGGTACGACGACGTAACAGCGGCCGGGAAACGACGGGTCGCTCCAGCCGAGGAAGTC
This sequence comes from Rhodococcus sp. USK10, assembly GCF_019378875.1. Classification (NCBI taxonomy): domain Bacteria; kingdom Bacillati; phylum Actinomycetota; class Actinomycetes; order Mycobacteriales; family Nocardiaceae; genus Rhodococcus; species Rhodococcus sp. USK10. The sequence goes on along the minus strand of NZ_CP076048.1, from coordinate 6,387,774 downwards.
GAGATCTTCCCACGGCCGATCGTCCAGGTCACGAGGGACCGGTAGGCGCTTGGCGTCGCCTTTGGAGCAATTGATGAACGACGACCTGATGTCGTGTTCGGTGACGGGTTCCATGACGAAAAGAACTCCTTCTGTCGACGGGTGGACAAAGCCTCGTGACACTACGGACCGCGGCAGCGACGGGCAACGGATTTTCGGCGATCCACGTGTCCGACGCTGCGTGTATCGTGCTGATTCCGGCTTCGAGGGGATGGGAATGGCGGCAGGTACACGGGTCGGCTCGCAGTTCGGGCACTACCATCTCCGGGCTCTGCTCGGACGAGGCGGAATGGGTGAGGTGTACGAGGCGTACGACACCACCAAGGATCGCACCGTCGCACTCAAGATCCTCGACGTCGACCTTGCGAAAGACCCCACGTACCAGCAGCGGTTCCGCCGCGAATCGCATGCCGCGGCCCGGCTGCAGGAGCCGCACGTCATCCCCATCCACGACTGGGGCGAGATCGACGGTGTGCTCTACATCGACATGCGCCTGGTCGTCGGGCAGGATCTGCGGGCGCTGCTCCGCTCGCGTGGCCCGATGGGCCCCGCACACGCGGTGGCGGTCGTCGACCAGATCGCGGCGGCGCTCGACGCCGCGCACGCCGACGGTCTCATCCACCGCGACGTCAAGCCGGAGAACATCCTCGTCACGGCCGGTGAATTCGCGTACCTCGTCGACTTCGGTATCGCGCACTCGAGTTCCGATCTCCGTTTGACCACCCTCGGCAGCGCTGTCGGCTCCTACGCGTACATGGCGCCCGAGCGGTTCGACAACGCACCGGTCGATGCCCGCGCGGACGTCTACTCGCTGGCGTGCGTCCTCTACGAATGCCTCACGGGATCCATTCCGTTCCCGTCCAACAGCATCAGCAGCGCGATCCGGGCGCACCTCACGACGCCCGTGCCCAGCCCCAGCTCGATCCGGCCCGACGTGCCCGCCACGTTCGACGAGGTGATCGCCCGGGGTCTGGCCAAGGACCCCCACGATCGCTACCGGTCGGCAGGCGACTTCGCGGCGGCAGCCCGCTCCGCGTTGACCGCTCGCGAGCAGAAGACCGAAACCGACATCGCGACCCGCCCGGAACCGTCGCAGGTCCCGTGGTCCGAGCCGACGCGGGTCGACGACCGCGGGCGTCCACCCGTCTACCCTCCGACCGCGTTCCACAGCGGTCCGCCCGCCCCGCCTCCGCAAGCTCCCTATTACCCGCCTACTCCCTACTCCGCCCCGCCTGCGCGGCGCTCGGTAGCCGTCCCGGTGACGGTGACCGTGCTGGTGATCGCGTTGCTGGCACTCGCCGGGGTGGTCGGATGGCTCGTGCTGGACCGGAACAACCCCGACGACCCCGCGGTCGCCGCGGCCGGCAGCAGTCAGGTGCGCACTCCTGTCACGGAGGACGTCCCCGTCGCGACCACGAGGGCAGCTCCGGCGACGGTCCCGCCCGCCGTGACTCCGCCGCGAACGACGGCAAGAACTACGACAGCTCCCCCGCCGCCGATCGTCGGCGAGGTGTCGGGCGCCGATCGGCAGGGCTTCCTGCCCCCGTCCGATGCACGATGCAACTACACCAATCCGGCCGTGTTCATCGGTCGCACCACGAAGTCTCTGGTCGTGGTCTGCGAGACGGGAGTCGGACGCTACTACTACCAGGGCGTACGCATCAGCGACGGCGCCGCGATCTCCGTCGACGACCCCAGCCCCAGCGGTTCCGGCTTCGTCGCCACCGGCGACGGCGGCACCGAGTACCGGCTCACCCCGACCGCCCTGACCATCGTCGGCGGCGACGGCAAGGTCCTCGCGACAGAACCGATGATCGAGTCCGCATACCGGTGAATTGCGCCGATGAATCGCCGTCTGCGGCGACAACGGGACGGGCGGTCGGAATCGGTGAGAGTATAGGGCTGTGAGCGCAGAGGCAGATCATGAGGAGAGACGTCGCCCGATCCCGGAAACCCCATTGGGCTACCTCGAGCAGCTACCCGCCCTCGTCCTGCTCGAGCGCCTACCGGTTCCCGTCCTGGCGGTCGAGGACGACGGCACGGTGGTCCACGCGAACAGTGCTTTCGAGAGGATGCTGGGGCACCCCGTCGCGTCACTGCGCGGGCGTCCGGTGTCCGAACTCCTCGACCTGGACGAAGCGTCGAGTGGCGCCGCCGCGGTCGAACACCTCCGTGAGTCGGCGACCACCCCCGTCGACCTCGCCCATCAGGACGGATCGCGGGTCCGCGCACTCGTCAGCAGGCCCATCCTCCGCCGGCAGGACGACCCGGTGACCCTCGTCTGCTTCCACGACGTCACCGAACAACTGTGGAACGGCGGCCGGGCGCCGGGGTTCTGACCCGCGCCACAGTTGCGTAGACATTTGCCGGATTCCAAACAATTGCGCCCGCATCCGGCAAATCGCTGTGCACACAGCGCGACGAGGATGGCCGCGAAACCGCGCGGACCCGATCTGCCGCGGGTTAGGTTGGCTGCATGGCGACCGGTAAGGACAAGTCACCCGCTGTCGAACTGGAGGTCGGCGACCGGACCGTGCGGATCTCGCACCCGGAGCGCGTCTATTTCCCCGCCATCGGCGCCACGAAACTGGACCTCGCGAACTACTACCTGAGCGTCGGCGACGGGATCGTGCGCGCATTGCGCGAACGCCCCTGCATGATGCACCGCTTCCCGGACGGTCTGAGTGGCGAGAAGGTGCACCAGAAGCGGTTGCCGCACGGTGCGCCGGACTGGGTGCAGACGGTCCGCGTGACGTTTCCGCGGTACAACCGCCACGCCGACGAACTATGCGTGACGCATCCGGCGGACGTGGTCTGGGCGGTGCAGATGTCGACGGTCGAGTTCCATCCCTGGAACTCGCGCCGCGCGAACGTCGAACGTCCCGACGAGTGGCGGATCGATCTCGACCCGATGCCCGAGTGCGGGTTCGACACGGTGCGGCGCGTCGCCGGGGTGGTGCACGAGGTGCTCGACGAACTGGGTGCGACGGGGTGGCCGAAGACGTCCGGCGGCAGCGGCATGCACGTCTACGTCCGGATCCGGCCAGACTGGGGATTCGGCGACGTCCGGCGGGCCGCGCTGGCCTTCGCCCGCGAGGTGGAGCGCAGAACACCGAAGGACGTGACCACCACCTGGTGGCGGAAGGACCGGGATCCGCGCAAGTTGTTCGTCGACTACAACCAGAACGCCCGCGACCACACCATCGCCAGTGCGTATTCGGTGCGGGGTGTGCCCGACGCGACGGTGTCCACCCCGGTGACGTGGGACGAGATCGACGACGTGGACCCACACGAGTTCACGATCGCCACCGTCCCCGAGCGGTTCGCGACACTCGGTGATCTGCACGCGGGAATCGACGACGCCGTGTTCTCGCTCGAGCCGCTGCTCGAGTGGGCGGACCGCGACGAGGCGGAGGGCGAGTCGGATCCCGGTGGCGCGGAGGACTAGTCGGCGCTACAGGTCCAGAACCGCTACAGGTCCAGCACCACGTCGTCCGCGGGACTGGTGCAGCAGATGAGGGCGTTCCCGGCCGCCGGCGGTTCGATGGGTTCCGGGTCGTAGTCGACGGCCCCCGACAGCAGCACCGTTTCACAGGTGTGGCAGACGCCGGTGCGACAGGACCAGCGCGTCGGCACGTCACACGCCTCGGCGAATTCGAGGAGGGTTCCCCGCCCGGCGTCCCACGGCACGGTAAGCCCGCTGCGCGCGAACGAGACGGAGGGGCCTGCGCCCTGCGGCCCGGACGGCGGATGGGGCGCCCGTGAAGAATCCTGAACCACACCGGGATTGAGAGCTCCTTCCGCACCGAACGTTTCGACGTGGATCCGCGCGGGGTCGAGCCCGTCGGCGGCGAGCGCGGATCCGAGATCGGCCATGAACGACGCGGGCCCGCACAGATAGGCATCCGCGTCGGCGGGCAGACCGAGACTCGCAATCAGTTCCCCCGTGATCCGGCCCGCCGTGGTGTAGTCGGCGCCCCTGCTGTCGGTGTCGGCAGGCCTGCTGTAGGCGATGTGCGAATGACTGCCCGGCAACCGGTCCAGGAGATCGCGGCACTCCTCGGCGAAGGGATGCTCGGATCCGTCACGGGCACCGTGGACCCACCACACCTGCCGCGACGAACCCGCTTCCACGAGTGCGTACAACATCGACAGCAGGGGTGTGACGCCCACACCCGCGGAGACGAGCACCACCGGCCTCGCCTCGCCGTCCAGGACGAACGTTCCTCGCGGGGCCGCCACCTCGAGGGTGTCACCGAGGCGCACACGGGAATGGACGTATCTGCCTGCGACGCCGTGCGGTTCCCGTTTCACACTGATTCGGTAGTCGGTGGCGCCGGGTCGGTTGGACAGCGAATAGCTGCGGATCACCGGGCCCTGCACGTCGTCGGGGTGCAGGCGCAGTGTGATCGACTGCCCCGCCTGCCAGGACGGCAACGCCGAACCGTCGGGTGCGGCCAACGACAACGACAGGACGCGGCGGCTCTCCTCGTGAATCCCGGTCACCGTGAGCGTGCGGAAGCCGGGCCACGCCGGCGGCGGGCTGCCTGCGGTCTTCGTCAGCCCGACGTTTCCGCCGACGCCCGAACCTGCTCGGTCCAGAATGCTCTGCAGCGACTCCTTCCACCCGGGGCTCAGCGCCGGGATCCGCAACGCCCGTTCGAGTGCGTCCCGGGGGTGGCCGGGCAGGTACAGGAGCGCGTCGATCTCCGCGACGGACACCGCTTCCGGGCCCGCGGCGACCTTCACGATGCCCTGCCCGGCCTCGACCTCCCCTTCCTCGATCACCCGGAGGTAGAAGCCGGGCCTGCGGTGGGACACGAGCAACGCCGCCATCTGCGGTTCGTTCATGCGCATGCCCACCCGGTAGCACGTCACGCGGGGCTGGGTGACCTCGAAGACCGCGGTTCCGATACGGTAGCGATCACCGATGCAGACCTCGTCGTCGGGCAGACCGTCGACGGTGAAGTTCTCCCCGAAATGTCCGGGTTCGAGATCGTCACGGCGGAGGTATTCGCGCCAGTGGCGGTAGGACTCGTTCTGATAGACGAGCACGGCGCGGATCTCACCACCGTGGCCGCCGAGGTCGCCCTGGCCGTCACCGTCGATGTTGAGTCTCCGGACCGTCCGCGGGCCGTCGACGGGCCGCTTCCAGACGCCGGTGTGGACCGTCCGTCCTCGCCAGGACACGTCCCGGGGCATCCCGACATTCAGTGAACTGAGCCTGGCCACGGCATTCGCCTCTTCTGGTCGGTACGACACTCGATCGGCCCCCGATCGATCATCTGTCATCCCGTCCCGCGGATCAACGACCCGGCATGTGACCGCAACGCGACACGCGCCCCGACCGTGCGGCCGAGGCGCGTGTCTCGCATACCGAGCCCTTCCCTACCGGGGCGGCGGGGGCGGTGGCGGCGGAGGCGGTGGCGGGTTGGGATTGCAGAGTTGGCAGCCGTCGACCGGAGGTTTGGGAACGGGTGCGTGACAATCGTTCTGACAGGGTCTGGCGCCGGCGATCTCGGCGGTTCCCACCAACGAGATCGACAGGGCCGCGAGGATCGCCCCGATGGCCGCCACGATCCTGGCGGAAGTTCTGGTGTTCGACATTTGTTCCTCCTGTGAGCTGAAGCGCGGTGTCCAGCACCGTCGTTCGAGCATCCGGGAAGGACACCACCCTTGCCAGGCACCCTGGGGGTGGAGTCGGGCCACCCGCTCAGCCCAGCCGGCCGATCACGTCCAGCACGTCGCGCAGCGCGGACAGCGAGTGCGCGGGGAGGAAGGCGTCGCAGAACGGCAGCGCGGCTGCCATCGAACCGGCGAGCGGCCGGAAGCCGGGGTCACCGGCGCGGGGGTTGAGCCACACCAGGCGATGGGCGCGACGACGCACCCGGGTGAGGGCGTGTGCCAGGCGCTCCGGGTCGTCGCTGTCCCAGCCGTCGGACGCGATGACCACGAGTGCGCCGCGCAGCGCGTTGCCGTGCGGGGACGCGAGCAGTTCACTGACGCTGCCCGCGATGTGGGTGCCCCCGAATCTGTCGACCACCTTCTCGTTCGCCCTGCGGACGGCGGTCTCGGCGCTGCGGTGGGCGAGCACGGGGGTCAGCCTCGTCAGCGACGTGGAGAACGCGAACACCTCCGGCCTGCCTGCGGTCTGCCGTTGCACCGCCGCCCGCATCAGGTGGAGGTAGATCGCGGCGTACGGCTGCATCGACCGGCTCACGTCGCACAGCATGACGATGCGGCGCGGACGGTTCCGGGCGCGGCTCCGCGCGAGCACCACCGGCTCCCAACCCGTGGCCCTCGACCGGTTCATGGTGGCCCGCAGGTCGATACGCCTGCCGCGGCGATGCACTTCGCGACGCCGGGTGCGGCGGGACGGCCACGCCGCGGTGGCCTGTTCCAGCCAGGCTCCGAGGGCCCGGAGGTCGCCGGGGTCGAATCGGGCGAAGGGTTCGTCGGCGCGGGCCACGAGCCTGCTGGGCAGTGTGTCCGGCACCGCGGTGAGCGTGTCGTGCAGGCCGTCCTCGGTGTTGTCGTCGCCGCCGGTCATCAGCGGTCGGGTCATCCACGGCACGCCCTCGACGCCCTGCGCGTCGCCGGGCCGGTCGCGGCCGTCGCGGACGGCGGCGAGGGCCGACTCCCGCCCGGCCGCGGTGCGCCGCGCATGCGGGTCGACCGACAGCAACGCGTCCTCGAAGACCGCGGAGAACACCGCGTCGAACGACACGAGGTCGTCGACGCGGTTGACGAGCGTCAGACGCGCCGACCAGTACAGCCGCGAACGTGAATTGGGCGGCGACAGGTGAAGCGCCTGCACGAACACCGCGGGACCGCTCGCCGAGACGACGACGCCGCGGGCCCGCAACCGGGCGACGAGTGCCACGGCGAACGCGGCGAGATCGACACCCCGCAGGATGCCCGACGCGGTCATCGCCTGCGGCGGCCCACCACGAGGACGACCACGATTCCCGCGAGGACGGCAGCGAGGATCGGGGCGTACCGTTTCCACGCACCCGCACCGGACAGCGCCAGCAGGTCCAGCGGCGCCGGTTCGGCGGCGGGCCGTGCCACGGACAGCGTCGTGGTGTCGGCGGCGTCGGTGGCGGTACCGACTGATTCGGGTTCGGCCGCGGGCTGGTCGGCAGGCCCTCCGGAGAGTTTCGCTTCCAGCGATTCCGCGAACTGCCCCATGAGTTTCTCCGACACCTGCTGGATCATTCCGCTGCCGAACTGCGCGAGTTTGCCGACGATCTTCATGTCGGTGTCCACGGTGACGCGGGTGCCGTCGCCCGCCTCGTGCAACTGGGCGGTGATCGTCGCCGACGCGTTGCCGGAACCACGCGAGTCCCGGCCGCGGGCGTCGATCACGGCGCGGTGCTCCTTCTCGTCGCGCTCGACAAAGGTGGCCTTGCCCTTGAACTCACTCGTCACCGGGCCGACCTTGACCTTCACCTTCCCCAGGTAGTCGTCGCCCTCCCGCCCGGTCATCTGCGCGCCGGGCAGCAGGGGGGCAACCTCCTCGAGGTCGCTGAGCACCTCCCACGCCTGCTCGATCGGGGCGCTGACGGTGAACTCGTTGGCGATCTTCATGGCGGAACCCTCTCATCCGGTGGCCAGGCCGCGCGCGTAGTCGACGAATGCGTCCTGAACCATTGTGCGATCGTCCGGGGTCTTCGCGAGCGCACTCAGGCTCGAGATCGCGTCTTCGCGCACCAGATCGGCCACACCCAGCGCCGCGAGCGCGGACACCCAGTCGATCGTCTCCGCGATTCCGGGGGGCTTGTCGAGATCCAGGTCGCGGGCACGGCCGACGAATCGGGTGGCGTGCTCGATGAGGAGTTCCGATGCCACGGACACCGTGCGACGCACGATCGCGGCCGCCCGCGCCGGCTCCGGGTAGTCGATCCAGTGGTACAGGCACCGCCTGCGCAGCGCGTCGTGGAGGTCGCGGCTGCGGTTGGACGTCAGCACGACGACGGGATGATGTTCGGCCGTGAACGTCCCCAGTTCCGGAACGGTCACCGACGCCTCCCCCAGGAATTCGAGGAGCAGGGCCTCGAATTCGTCGTCGGCCCGGTCGATCTCGTCGATCAGCAGCACGGGCGGGGTCGGTCCCCGATATCTCACACAGTGCAGGATCGGACGTTCCAGCAGGAATTCCTCGGTGAACAGGTCGTCCTCGGTCAGGCCGTCGCCCCGCGATTCGGCCAGCCGGATGGTGAGCAGCTGTCGCTGGTAGTTCCAGTCGTAGAGCGCCTCGTTCGCGGTGAGGCCTTCGTAGCACTGCAACCGGATCAGGGGCGCACCGAGAACGGTCGCGAGCGCCTTCGCCGCGGTGGTCTTGCCGACTCCGGGTTCGCCTTCGAGCAGCAGCGGACGGCGCAGGACCGCCCCGAGGTACAGCGCCGACGCGGTTCCGAGGTCCAGGAGATAGTCCTCGGCGTCGAACCGCCGGACCACGTCCGCCACATCCTCGAACCCCTCCGTCATACCGCTCCCGTCTCCTGCGCGAACGACGCCCGGCACCCCGGCCCGCAGAACCAGAAGTCGTGGCCGTCGCGCCGGAGGTGGACGGTGTCCTGTCCCACGACGACGCGCATCCCGCACACCGGATCGACCGCCTCCACCGCCGCCCGCGAGGCCGAACCGTCCTCCGGCGCCCGCAGTCCCGCTCTCCGCAACTGCTGCACCAACTCGGCCGCGATCGACACCGCGATCTCCGCCGACGTCCGCGCCCCGATGTCGAGGCCGACCGGGGTGTGCACCCGCGCCCGCTCGGACTCGGTGAGCCCCAGGGTGTCGAGGATGGCTCCCCCGCGGGTCCGACTGGCGACGAGCCCGACGTACCCGACGCCCGCGTCGAGCGCCGCACGGATGACCTCCGCTTCGGGTCCGCCGTGGCCGGCGAGCACCACGGCCGTGGTGCCGGCGAACTGCCCGGCGTCGTCGTGCTCGACGGTGAACCCCAGCAATTCCGCTATGCCCGCCAGACACTGCGCGATCGGCGTGGTGCCGCAGATCCGGACGAGCGGCGGCGGCACCTGCGGCTCCAGGAAGATCTCCATGGCACCGCCGGACAGGCACGGATTCACCACGACGGCCGCGCCCGGGGTCTCCGGGAACTGCACGGCCCCGTCGGGAAGGACCCGCAGCAGCACGCTCTCGTTGCGCTCCAGCACGCCCAGCGCGGCCGTGCGCACCGAGTTCTGCGCGCACTGCCCGCCGACGAAACCCTCGATCGTCCCGTCCTGCAGGAGGATCGCCTCGTCGCCGGTGTGACTGGACGTCGGCGGCTGCGCCCGCACCACGGTCGCGTGAACGAACGGCCTGCGGTCGCGCACCAGTTGCGCCGCACGCTCTTTCAGATCCATCGGGCCTCCTCGCAGCCGACGGGGCGACACTCAGATCGGGGGTGTCGCGCGGCCCTGCATGGCCTCCCACACCCGGGACGGGGTGAGCGGCATGTCGGCGTGCCGAACCCCGAACGGCGCGAGCGCGTCCACGACCGCGTTCACCACGGCCGCGGGCGATCCGACCGTCGCCGATTCGCCGATGCCCTTGGCGCCGATCGGGTGATGCGGCGACGGGGTGACGGTGAAGCCGGTCTCGAGTTTCGGCACCTCGAGCGCGGTGGGGATCAGGTAGTCCATCAGCGACCCGCCGAGGCAGTTGCCGTCCTCGTCGAATTCGATGATCTCCATCAACGCCATGCCGATGCCGTCGACGATGCCGCCGTGGACCTGCCCCTCGATGATCATCGGGTTGATGCGGGTGCCGCAGTCGTCGACGGCGAGGAACCGCCGCACCTTCACCACGGCGGTGCCGGGATCGACGTCGACGACGCAGAAGTACGCGCCGTACGGGTACGTCAGATTCTCGGGGTTGTAGCAGATCTGCGCTTCTAGTCCGCCTTCGATGCCCTCCGGCAGGTCGCCTGCGCCGTGTGCCCGCATCGCGATGTCCTGGATGGTCACCTTCGCCGACGGGTCGCCCTTCACATGGAATTCGCCCTTCTCCCACTCCAGATCCGCGACCGACGCCTCGAGCATCCCGGACGCGATGATCTTCGCCTTGTCCCGCACCTTCCGGGCGACCAGCGCGGCCGCCGCCCCGGACACCGGCGTCGACCTGCTGCCGTACGTGCCGAGCCCGAATGGCGTGTTGTCGGTGTCGCCGTGGACGACGTCGATGTCGTCCGGCGGGATGCCGAGTTCCTCCGCCACGATCTGCGCGAACGTCGTCTCGTGACCCTGCCCCTGGGTCTGCACCGACAACCGGACGACGGCCTTCCCGGTGGGATGGACCCTCAGTTCGCATCCGTCGGCCATGCCCAGACCCAGGATGTCCATGTCTTTCCGGGGCCCGGCACCGACAGCTTCGGTGAAGAACGCCATGCCGATTCCCATCAGCTCACCGTGCTCGCGGCGTTCCTTCTGCTCCTCCCGCAGGTGGTCGTAGCCGATCATGTCCATGGCCTTGCGCATGGTGGTCTCGTAGTCACCCGAGTCGTACACCCATCCCGTCTTGCTGGTGTACGGGAACTGTTCCGGCCTCAGCAGATTCTTCAGCCGCAGTTCCGCCGGATCCATCTTCAGGTCGAATGCCAGGCAGTCGACGAGCCGTTCGACGAGATACACGGCCTCGGTGATCCGGAACGAGCAGGCGTACGCCACCCCGCCGGGCGCCTTGTTCGTGTAGACCGCCGTCATCGCGCAGTGCGCCGCCTCGATGTCGTAGCTGCCGGTGAACACGCCGAAGAAGCCCGCCGGATACTTCACCGGGGCCGCGGTGCCGTTGAACGCCCCGTGATCGGCCAGCACCTTCGTGCGGATCGCGAGCATCTTGCCCTCCGCGGTGGCCGCGATCTCGCCGACCATGATGTAGTCGCGGGCGAACCCGGTGCTCATCAGGTTCTCGCTGCGATCCTCCATCCACTTCACCGGTTTGCCCGTCACGAGCGACGCGACGATCGCGCACACGTATCCCGGGTAGATCGGCACCTTGTTGCCGAATCCGCCGCCGATGTCCGGCGACACCACCCGGATCTTGTGCTCCGGGATACCGGAGACCAGGGCGTACACCGTCCGGTGTGCATGCGGGGCCTGGGAGGTGGTGTACAGGGTGAGCTTGCCGGATACCCGGTCGATGTCGGCGATGGCACCGCACGTCTCCATCGGCGCCGGATGCACCCGGGGATAGACGATCTCCTGCTTCACCACCACGTCCGCCTTCGCGAACACGGCCTCGGTCGCGGCGGCATCGCCTGTCTCCCAGTCGAAGCAGTGATTGTCTGTCTTGCCGTCGAGATCGTCCCTGATGACCGGCGCATCGGGTGCCAGCGCCGCGCGGGCGTCGACGACGGGGTCGAGCATGTCGTATTCGACGTCGATCAGTTCCAACGCGTCGCGGGCCGAATAGCGGTCCTCGGCGATGACGAACGCGACCTCCTGGCCCTGGAAGCGCACCTTGTCGGTGGCCAGCACGGCCTGCACGTCGTTGGACAGCGTCGGCATCCACGCGAGGTTCTTCGCGGCGAGATCGGCACCCGTCACCACCGCCGTTACCTTCGGAAGTTCCTGCGCCGCAGTGGTATCGATGCTCACGATCCGCGCGTGCGCAACCGGCGACCGCAGGATCGCCAGGTGCAGCATGCCGGGGAGGGTGATGTCGTCGACGTAGTTTCCGAGCCCCCGGATGAAGCGGGGATCCTCCTTGCGGAGCATGCGACCGTGGCCGCACGGTTTCTTGTCGTTGTCTACTACGTCGGCGTCGCCCGAGGGCGGACGCGATTCGACGGTGGTCATGACGCACTTCCCACATGTTCTTCGACTGTCTTCGGCGTGCCCTCGGCGCCCCGCGTCGTGTCCTCCTGGACGTCCGCGTCGAAGTCGCCTGCCGGTTCGGGCTCGGCGGCTTCACCGGCCCGGTGGTCGGCGGCCCACTGAATCGAGCGCACGATCGTGGTGTACCCCGTGCAGCGGCAGATCTGCCCGGAAATCGCTTCCCGGATGGTGGCCTCGTCCGGGCTCTCCTCGCGGTCGAGCAGGGCCCGCGCCGTCATCATCATGCCGGGCGTGCAGAACCCGCACTGCAGTCCGTGACACTGCATGAACCCCTGCTGGACGGGATCGAGTTCGCCGTCGTGCTCGAGGCCCTCGACCGTGCGGACGTCGTGCCCGCCGGCCATCGCGGCGAGCATCGTGCACGACTTCACCGGATCGCCGTCCACGGTGACGACGCACGTGCCGCAGTTGCTGGTGTCGCAGCCCCAGTGGGTCCCGGTCAGACCCAGCTGGTCGCGGAGGAAGTGGACGAGCAGCATGCGCGGTTCCACCTCGGCGGTCACTGCTTCACCGTTGACGGTCATGTTCACCTGCATGGCTATGCCTCTTCTCCGGTCGGCTCGTGCTCCACGTCGCTGCGGAGCACCCGGTCGACCGCTGTACGGAGTGTGCGGATCGTGAGTTCGGATGCGAGATGACGTTTGTAGTCGACGGTGCCGCGGGCGTCGCCGACCGGCGAGCAGACCTGCGCAGCCATCCGTCCGGCCTGGGCGAACGCCTCCTCGGACGGGGGGCGTCCGGTCAGGTAGTCGGCGATGTCCGAGAGCCCGGACGGGTCCGGGTCGACCGCGGTCAGGCCGACAGCGGCCCGGGCGATCTCGCCGCCCTCCACCGTGACGGCCGCTCCGGCCGCGGTGACCGCCCAATCCCCGGTTCGCCGTTCGACCTTGGCGTAGGCGCTGGAGCTGTGGCCGTGGACGGGTATCACGATCTCGATGAGCATCTCGTTGTGCGCGAGCGCCGTCTCGTACGGTCCGACCATGAACTCGGACATGGGGATCTCGCGGCGTCCGCCGGGTCCCTGCACCACACACGTGGCGCCGAGGACACCGCAGACCGTCGTGAGGTCCTCGGCCGGGTCCGCCTGGCACAGCGATCCGCCGATGGTTCCGCGGTTGCGGACCACCGGGTCTGCGATCACCTTCTCCGCGTCGCGGAACAGTGGGAACGCCGCCGCGAGTTCGTCGGATTCGAGGAGCCGGCGGTGCCGGGTCATCGCACCGATCCGCACCCTCGACCGCTCGGTCGTGATGTATCCGAGTTCGCCCTCGAGGTCGTTGATGTCGATGAGGTACTCGGGATTGGCGAGACGAAGTTTCATCATGGGGAGCAGGCTGTGGCCGCCTGCCACGAGGCGGGCTTCGTCGCCCAGCCGGTCGAGCAGGGCGATCGCGTCGTCGACACCCGTTGCACGCTCGTATTCGAAGGATCCTGGTACTTGCATTGTGACCTACCTCACAAATGTGGATCCTTTCAGCCTCCGCAAGAACCGGTGGCCCGTCAACCCCGGTGAACCGCCCTATTCGACGAGGGAATCGACGGGTTCCTCGTGGTGGATGCGACCGCTCGACTCCGCCAGCGGGCGCCCCGTGCCACCCCACCGGCGGGCGATGATCTCGGCGGCGATCGACACCGCCGTCTCCTCGGGCGTCCGGGCGCCGATATCCAGGCCGATGGGGCTCGACAGCCGGTCGAGTTCGGTGTCGGTCAGACCGGCCTCGCGCAGGCGTTCGCGCCGGTCCAGGTCTGTTCGGCGTGATCCCATGGCACCGATGAACGCGACGTCCGGGAGGCGTAGCGCCGCCTCGAGGAGAGGGACGTCGAACTTGGGGTCGTGGGTGAGGACGCAGATCACGGTCCGGCCGTCGATGGCACCGGCCTCGGCCTGGCCGGCCAGGTACCGGTGCGGCCAGTCCACCACCACCTCGTCCGCGGTCGGGAACCGCGCGTGCGTCGCGAACACCGGCCGGGCGTCGCAGACCGTCACCCGGTATCCCATGAAGGCACCCTGCCGGGCCACCGCGGCCGCGAAGTCGATGGCCCCGAACACGAGCATGCGCGGCCGCGGCGCATAGCTGGCAACGAACACCTCCATCCCCTCGCCGCGGCGCTGACCGTCGGTGCCGTATGTCAGCACCGTGCTGCCGCCGGCCGCGAGGAGACCCCGGGCGTCGTCGGTGACGGCGGAATCGGCGCGGTCCGAACCGAGGGCACCGCTCACGTCCTCGGGCCGGACGATCAGCCGGCGACCCACCCGGGCGGAATCGGGATGCGCCACGACGGTGGCGACCGCGACCGGCCGGTGGTTCTCGATGTCCCGGACGATCTCACCGAGTTCCGGAAAATTGTCCCGCGAGACGGGCTCGACGAAGATGTCGATGATTCCACCGCAGGTGAGACCCACCTCGAACGCGTTCTCGTCGCTGATCCCGTACCGCTGCAGCACCGGCGTCCCCGTCGCCGCGACGTCGGTGGCGAGCTCGTAGACCGCCCCCTCGACGCACCCGCCCGACACCGAACCGGACGCGCTGCCGTCGGGTGCCACGACCATGGACGCCCCCGCCGGCCGCGGCGCGGAGCGGAACGTGCGGACCACCGTCCCGACGCCCGCCGTTCCGCCCGCCGTCCACACCGCCATCAGGTCTGCCAGCACGTCGCGCATCAGCACCCTTCCCGCTCGAGTCCGACTCGCCTCCAAGCTTATTCCGCGGACGCGAGTTTGGCCCGGGAGACGGGAACCTCGACGTCGACCGGTGCCAGCGGAAACGGTGGCGTACCGACCCCGGCGATCCGGAAGTGGCCCCACGGGTCGCGCTCGGCGAGGGCGGCGGGCACCTCGGGACCGTCGCCGATCGTGAGGAACAGCGGGGTGCGGTTGCGCTGCTTCGCCGCGTCGACGCCGTCGCCGACGACGCGGCCGTACCAGTGGTAGAGCCCGTCCAGCGGTTCGAGGTGACCGTTCAGGAAGACCTCGACGGCCACGGTCAGGTCGCCGGACGTGAGCACTCCCGGCCCCCGGTACTCGGTGTCGTCCTCGCGTTCGGCGAGCGAACTCAGCTCGAAGTGCCGGTCGTCGGGGGTGCGCAGACGCCGCCAGTACGACGCGCTCGAACCCGGCCACGCCGCCCGGTTGTGGCCGGTGGAATCGAGGTACCAGCTGTCGCAACCACCCGAATTCCACACCGAGCCCGCGAGTTTGCGGTGGATCACCCGGTTGAATTCACGCTGTGCGCCCGCCCGCACCTCGATCCGCGTCGCGTCGCGCTTCTTCATCAGCGCCAGGCATCGGGTGATGTAGTGCGCCTG
The DNA here is from genome assembly GCF_019378875.1 of Rhodococcus sp. USK10. Classification (NCBI taxonomy): domain Bacteria; kingdom Bacillati; phylum Actinomycetota; class Actinomycetes; order Mycobacteriales; family Nocardiaceae; genus Rhodococcus; species Rhodococcus sp. USK10. Next base: position 6,372,586 of record NZ_CP076048.1, on the reverse strand, counting down.
GGCCTCGATGACGAAGACGATCGACTGATTGCCGCCTCCGGAGTTCGGTCCCATCATGAGGAAGAAGTTCGGGAACCCCGTGACCGCGACACCGAGATATGCCTCCATGCCGTCGCGCCAGGCCCGCTGGATCGTCAGCCCGCGACGACCCACGATGTGCTCGTTCTCGAATCTGTCGCCGACCGCGAACCCCGTGCCGTAGACGATGACGTCCGCGTCGTGCATGCGCCCGTCCTCGGTGCGGATCCCGTGCTCGGCGATTTCCGAGATACCCGAGGTGACGAGGTCGACGTTCTCCCGCTGCAGGGCCGGATAGTAGTTGCTGGACACTAGAATTCGCTTACACCCGATGGTGTAGTCGGGGGTCAGAGTGGCACGCAGGGCGGGGTCGCGCACCTGCCTCCGCAACAGTCCGCGGGCGGCCGACTCCAGCACCGTCATCAGTCGTGGATGCAGGAAACCGGCGATCAGCGATTCATGGCTCCAGTAGATCGCGTGGCGGTAGGCCTTCTGCACGCCGGGAACAGCCTTGAACACCGCTTTCTCGCCTGCGGTGATCGGGCGGTCCAGCTTCGGCAGGATCCAGTGCGGCGTCCGCTGGAAGACGTCGACGTGTGCGGCCGCCTTCGTGACCTCGGGCACGAACTGCACGGCACTCGCTCCCGTGCCGACGACCGCGACCCGCTTGCCGGTCAGGTCGACCGAGTGATCCCATTCGGCGGAATGGAATGCCGTTCCCCGAAACGACTCTCGCCCGGAGAATGCGGGAACGCTGGGCTTGTGCAGCGGCCCCGGGCCCGCGACGACGATCCGCGGGTGGAACACGGAACCCGCCCGGGTCTCGACCCGCCACCGGTCCGTGGTCTCGTCGAAGTCGTAGGAGATCACCTCGGCGCCGAACCGGATGTGGGGTGCGAGGTCGTAGTCGCGGACCACGCGTTCGATGTAGTCGAGGATCTCGGGCTGCCGCGCGTACATCCGGGTCCATTTCCGGTTGGGTGCGAAGGAGAACGAGTACATCAGCGACATCACGTCGCACCCGCATCCCGGGTACGTGTTCTCCCGCCACGTTCCGCCCACGCGATCGGCCTTCTCGAGGACGACGAAGTTCTCCTGCCCCGCCTCCTTCAGCTTGATCGCCATGCACAATCCGGCGAATCCGGTACCGACGACGAGGACGTCCGGTTCAGCGGTTCCGGGTTTCACAGGAAGCCCCCGCGCCGCCACAGCGCGCGGGAGGTCGCTCGCATCAGGCCGTTCTCCTCGAGGAACGCGGCCAGCGATTCGAACCCGCGGCGTTGATTCTCGCGAAAGTTCGGATTTGCCAGCGCCTGTCGACGCGCCTCCTTCGGATCCAATCCGGCCCGCTCGTACATGGCCGGGTTGGTGAACAGCCGCTGGAACAGCGGACCGCCGATCCCCTGCAGCGTGCCGACCCACAGCCGGTCGATCCGGTGGCCTTCCGCGACGCGGCGACGCACCCCCTCGCGCGCGAACCGGATGTGCCGGGACTCCTCGGTGACGTGGATCCGCATCAGCCGGGAGATCATCGGCTGCAACTGCGGGTCTTCGACGACGCGCCTCTGTGTGGCGTCGAAGATCTCCTCGCCGATCAGCGCGGCCACCCAGAGCATGGTTCCGCGAAATGTCTTGGGCAGCACGTTGACCACGACTGCCTGGTACCACCGGAGCTGGAAAGGCTTGGCACCCATCTGCTCGATGGCGCGCCCGAACATCGTCATGTGCCTGCACTCGTCGCCCATCTCGGTGAGCATGTACCGGGTGTGCAGCGAACTCGGATCGTTGTGCAGCAACGCGCGCAGCAGCGCCTGGTTGAGGATGTTCTCGAACCAGATTCCGACGCTGAGGATGTTCGCCGATTCCTGCCGGGACAGTTCGATGCGCTGCGCCTCGCTCATCCGGTCCCACATCTCGGTCCCCCACAGGGACAGGACCTGCGGCGGCAGGAAGTACTTGCCGTCCTCGAGCGGCGCGTCCCAGTCGATGTCGACGACGGGAGCGTACGAACGCTTGACGGAGCCTGCGAGGAGCCTGCCGGCGACTTCCTCCCGGTCGATCGTGTGTGAACGCTGAGACATCGCTGATCCCTTCGTCGAGAGCGATTCCTTCTCGTTGCCGTTTATAGGTAAAACGTAAACCCGGGTGTGATCCAGGTCAATGGTTGTCTGTAACTCGAGTTCACATTTGCGCCTTCCGGTTTGCGCCCACCCCACCCGACCAGCACAATCAGGGCCGTGAGGACGCGGCCGACGACACCGACCCCGAGCGAACTTCGGGAGGTAATCCTCGACGCGGCCGAACAGTGCCTGATCGAACTCGGGTACAGCACCCGACTGCACGCGGTCATCGCCGAGCGAGCGGGACTGTCGCGGCCCACGCTCTACAAGCACGTCGGCGACCAGTCCGCCATCCTCGAGGCCCTCTTCCAGCGGGAGATCTCCCGCTTCTTCGTCGTGCTCGACCCGATACTGCGGGGACGGCAGAGCCAACTCCAGGTGCGATTCGTCGACGCCGTCGTGTTCGCTGTCCAGTACGCACGCGGGCACCGGTTGCTGCAGAAGGGATTGCGCGACGACCCCGAGGTGGTGCTCCCCTGGTTCACGGTGAAGGCGAAGCCGATGATCGAGCTCGGCGCACAACTTCTGACTCCCCACTTCGAGCGCCTGTTCACTCCCGAGCAACTATCGGGGGTGAGTCCCACCGCCATCTCCGAGTGGGCGTTCCGGATCATCGGTTCCCTCGTCATCACGGAGGGAATCGTGGACACGTCCGACGAGCAGGCGTTGCGCGAGTTCGTCCGGTCACTGCTGTCGATCGCGTTCATGCCGCAACCGGACGTGCATATTCCTTGACGGGTATATACGCGTAGGGGCATACTCGGGGTCATGGCACCGGACGTGTTCACGGTGGTCGCCGAACCGCAGAGGCGCAGGATCCTCGAACGGCTGAGGGACGGCCACGCCAGCGTCGGCGAACTCGTCGACCAGCTCGCACTGCCCCAGCCCACCGTGTCCAAACACCTGCGGGTGCTGCGACAGGCCGGATTCGTCACCTGCCGCACCGCTGCCCAGCAGCGAATCTACAGCCTGCACCGCGAACCGTTCGACGAGTTCGAGCAGTGGTTGCAACCCTACCGCCGCCTGTGGACACACCACCTCGACGCCCTGGGGCGGCACCTCGATTCGAAGGAGACCTCGTCATGACCGAGTCGGACGCACGACGCGACTACCGTCCCAGCCCACTCCGGCACGCCGAAGCAAAACCCGACGGCGACCGATGGGCATTGACCTTCGTCCGCGACTTCACGCACTCACCGTCGACGCTGTGGACCGCGCTCACCGACCCCGGCGAGCTGCCGCAGTGGGCGCCGTACACCGCGGACCGGGACCTCGGCACGGTCGGTCCCGCCACTCTGACCATGGTCGACGGGCCGGACCGCACCGAACTCGACGGCACCGTGATCCGCGCCGAGGCACCGCACGTCCTCGAACACGCCTGGGGTGACGACGTTCTGCTGTGGACGATCGAGGAAACCGACGCGGGAGCCCGACTGACCCTGCGCCACACGCTCGACGACCAGCGCACCGCGGCGATGACGGCCGCCGGGTGGCACATGTGCCTGGACGTCGCGGAGGCCCTGCTCGACGGCCACCCGATCGGGCCGATCGTCGGCGCCGACGCGATGAACTACGGCTGGCGCGCACTCAACGAGCAGTACTCCGAACGCCTCGGCGTCGAACCGATCGACCCGACGCTGCCCTGATCCGCGACGGCCGTCCGCCGCTCCCCGGTACCGTTGACACATGGGCCTGGAATGGGAAGCCGTGGTGGTCAACGCCGTCGATCCGACAGCCCTGGGACGCTGGTGGGCCGAGGCCCTGGGCTGGGGCGCCGTGACCGACTCCGACGGCGACGTCCACATCCGGCCCCGGGCCGACAGCCACCCGGAGATTTTGTTCGTCGCCGTTCCGGACCGGAAGCAGATCCCGAACCGGCTCCACCTCGACTTCCGGCCCGACGATCAGCAGGCCGAGGTCGAACGGCTACTCGCACTCGGCGCCCGGCACGCGGATGTCGGTCAGGGCGAGCAGAGTTGGGTGGTGCTCGCCGATCCGGAGGGCAACGAGTTCTGCGTACTCTCCGGCCGGCCCTGACGCGATCAGGCCACCTTCGCCCGCAGGGCTCGCAGCGCCTCGTGCTGCACGACCAGAACCCGGCCCACCGGGAGACCGAGGACACCCGCGGTGTCGTGCGCGGACAGTCCGTCGATGACCCGCAGCAGCACGATCTCCCGTGCGGTGGGATCGAGTCCGTGCAGTAATCGGGCCACTTCCGCCGGAAGGTCGGGGCTTCCGGAACCACCCTGCGCGTCCGCGACGGTCCGGCTCACCACGCGGTACACCTCACGGACCGGATGGTCACTGCAGGCGAGGGACGGAAGCTGCCGCGCCACCGCGAGCAGCGCCTGCTGCGCCACCTCGTCCGCGGGCCGCGTGACCTGCGTGGAATTCCCCACGCGGGTACGGCAATACCGCACCACCTGCGGCCACAGCGTCGCCGTCATCCGCCGCACGGCCTCGCGATCCCCCGCCGCGGCGGCCGTCGCCGCCGAATGTAATTCCTCGTCAAGCACACTCATGCTGCCCTCGATCCCCCGACCTCGCCGTCTCCGGTCATCCGTGACGGCGCTTCCGTACTCATCTTCCGACACACGAGGGGGCAACACATCCGGGAAGTTCCCCATTTCCCGGTGCGTGAAACCACCTACATGTCCGGCTTCCTCCGCAAGTTCTTGGTCTGGCCGCGTTGCTTCTTGGCGTCGAGTCTTCGCCGGTGTGAACCCTTGGTCGCCTTGGTCGGACGCCGGGTGCGGGTTTCGGCCAGGACGGCCGCGCGCAGCAGCGCCGCCATCCGGGCCCGCGCCGCGCGCCGATTGCGCAGTTGCGAACGGGTTTCGGACGCCGTCACGCTGACCACACCGTCAACGAGCCTGTGTCCCAGCTGAACCTGCATGCGTTCGAGCTGGGCGGGCGACAGGGTCGACAACGTCCACAGGTTCACCCGGAGTTCCACCCGCGAGTCCGTGGTGTTCACTCCCTGGCCGCCGGGACCACCGGCGCGCGAGAACCGCCATTGCAACTCGGCGGCCGGGACGACGAGCGACCGGGTGATCTCCAGGTCGTCAGTGACCTCGCCGCCGGGAAACACCGGAGGAACTTCGCTCACACTCCCAGCGCCCGAGCCAGCACCGGCCAGGAATCGTGCAGATCATCCTGCCAGTATCCCCACGAGTGTGTACCCGAGTTACGGAAACTCGCGGTTGCAGGTATCCCCAGTTCTCCCAAGCGATCCGTGAATCGATGTGTGCAGTAATTGGTCACCGCTTCGATCGGACCACCCGCGTAGATCTGCCGCGCGAGCACCCCGACGTTCCCCTCGATCCCGGGGCCGCCCAAGGTCTCGTAGCGCCCCGGCAGACCGTTGCCGTTGGAGAGGAACAGTTCCGTGCCGCGCAGTTCGGCGGCGTGCACGTACGGGTCGTTCGCCGACCACGCCGGATCGTCCGGCTCGCCGTACATGTTGGCCGGATTGCCGTAACCGTAGTTGTTCATGGTGATCTTGATGAGCAGCTGGCCGAGCGGATCACTGGTCAGAGCGCAACCGCTGTAGGCGGCGACGCCACGGAACAGGCCGGGGGCGGCGATCGCCAACTGCAGCGCCGCGGTGCCGACCCTGGACATGCCTGCGAGCGCGTTAACTCCGTTCGTACCGAGAGCCGCGTCGACGACCGGCGGAAGTTCCTGAGTCATAAAGGTCTTCCACTTGTTCACCCCCATGACCGGGTCGGGGCTCTTCCAGTCCGTCCAATACGCGTTCTCGCCGCCGGACGGGCTGACGACGTTCACGTTCTGGTCGGCCAGGAACTCTTCGACATCGGTCTTCTCCCGGCGGATCTGGCCGTCGAGAAAGTACAGCGTCGGCCTCGGCACGCTCGTGTCGGCGGGCCGCTGTACGTACACCGGCACGACGCGTTGCATCGACGCCGAGAAGACGTGCAGCGTCAGATGTCTCGGATCGATAACGGTGACGTGGTCGAGCTTCGAACCGTTCGGCGCCGCCGCCGAACCGAGCGCCCGACCGGTGTCGACGACCGGATCGGCGGCCGCAACGGCGCCGCCGAGAACGAGGGACGTCACGGTCACGGCCGTCACGGCCGCTGTGCGCAATTTCCCCCGTAAAACATGTCGTGTCACGACCGCGTACCGCCCTCCACCCGCACGAATTCCGGTCCCGGGCATGCTAACAGTTCCCGCGATGTGCCGAGTAACGGAAGAGGCCTTCCGTGCGATGAACATTCGACCCCCACGTTCATTGAAGGACCGGCATGACGTCTCCCCTGCCCACATCATCTGCCGCTCGCAAGAAGTGGCCCTGGATCACCGGCGGGATCGTCGTAGCCGTGGCCGTGGTCTCGTGCGCCAGTCCCGGACAGGGCGACCAATCGGCCCGGGCCTTATCCGTGTCGGCGACGCCCGCGGCTTCGACGATAGCGGCTGCCACGTCGATTTCTTCGACACCGGTGCCGGTTTCGTCTGCGCTGGCGCTCTCACCGGTCGCACCCGCGGTGCTCGGCGGCGCCGACGCGACCGCCGCGCTGCAGCAGCTCGCCGGTCTCGAGATCAAGGGTCGCGCACCGAAGACCGGGTACGACCGGGATCTGTTCGGCCAGGCGTGGACCGACGACGTCACGGTCGAGGGCGGCCACAACGGGTGCGACACCCGCAACGACATCCTCGGGCGCGACCTCGTCCAGATCGTGTTCAAGCCGGGCACCCGCGACTGCGCGGTGCAGACCGGAACCCTGCACGACCCCTACACCGGCACCACCGTCTCCTTCGTCCGCGGAGAGGGCACGTCGAGCGCCGTGCAGATCGATCACGTCGTCGCGCTGTCCGACGCCTGGCAGAAGGGCGCGCAGCAACTCGACACCGCGACCCGGGTGAACTTCGCGAACGATCCGCGGAACCTCAAGGCCGTGGACGGCCCGGCCAACCAGCAGAAGTCGGACGGCGACGCCGCAACCTGGCTGCCCCCGAACAAGAGCTACCGGTGCACGTACGTGGCGGATCAGGTGGCGGTGAAGGCCGCGTACGGGCTGTGGGTGACGCAGGCCGAGCACGATGCGATCGCCCGGGTCCTCCAGGACTGCGGGGCGGCAACGCCCGCCGCGGCGCCCGCCCCGACCACCGACCCGGTCCCGGCCGTTGTGCCTGCACCGGCACCCGTTCCCGCCCCAGCGCCCGCACCCGTCCCGTTCGTGGACACGGCGGGGCCGAGCGACGTCTATTACAAGAACTGTTCGGCGGCCAGGGCGGCCGGTGCCGCACCGGTCCACCTCGGCGAACCGGGCTACGGCACGCACCTGGACCGCGACGGCGACGGTGTCGGCTGTGAGAGCTGATCCGGGGCTGCCGAGACACGCACCGCCACCACCAGTTAACCTGAACTGCCTGCAGGGACGTCGGGTACCTGTAGTCATTTCTGTACATGTCAGAAAGATGAGACCGGCATGACCACTGCACCCGACGCACTCGGGCACCCCCCACACACGGACGAACCGCCAGTCGCCCGCGTCTATCAGAAGCCGGCGTTGTCGGCGCGCGAGATCGAGGTTCTCCGCCACTGGCTGCGCGGCGACTCCAAGCTCGCCGTCGCCGCCGACCTCCACATCGCCCTCGGCACGGTCAACACCCACCTGACCCGCATCCGCGAGAAGTACGCCCTGGTGGGGCGTGACGCGTCCACCAAGACGACACTGCTGGTGCGGGCCCTGCAGGACGGCATCATCACCATCGCCGAACTCTGAGGGCCTATGCCCTGCGCAGGGCGTCCCGGTCGATCTCGGCCACCGACGTCAGACCACTGAGACCCATCGTGAGGTCGAATTCGGCGATCACGTTGGCGGTGGCGTCCCGCGCACCGGCCTGACCCGCGAGGGCCAGGCCGTACAGGTGGGGCCTGCCCAATGTCACGGCGTCGGCACCGAGCGCGAGCGCCTTGAAGACGTCTGCTCCGGTGCGGATTCCGCTGTCGAGGAGCAGCGTCAGCCTGCCGTCGACGACCGGCGCGATGTCCACGAGAGCGTCCAGCGACGACACACTGCCGTCCACCTGCCGTCCACCGTGATTCGACACGACGATCCCGTCCACCCCGGCATCGAGCGCACGCCGGGCGTCGTCCGGGTGGAGCACACCCTTGAGGAGGATCGGCAGCGACGTCCTGCTGCGGAGGGTCTCGATGTCGGCCCAGCTCAGCGACGGCCGGGAGTAGATGTCGAGGAATGTCTCCACGGCGGCCCGCGGTTCCGGCGACCGCAGGTTGTCGAGGAAGCGGCCCGGGAAGCGCCGGGTCATCGACACCAGTGACCGGACGGCGCCGAGCGTCACCTCGACGTCCGGCTTCTTCGCCGCCGCCTTGATCCGGTCGTGCACGATCCGGCGGAACACCGGATCGGACGTGTACTGCGCGATCCCCTGCCCTTGCGCGAACGGCAGCGAACCGAGGTTGAGGTCTTCCGGCCGCCAGCCGAGCATCGTCGTGTCGAGGGTGACGACGACGGCGTCCGCCCGGATGTTCGCCGCCCGCTGCAGCAGGCTGTCGACGAGGTCGTCGTCGGTGCTCCAGTAGAGCTGGAACCATCGGGGCGCGTCGCCCATCGCCGCCGCGCTCTCCTCCATCGGCGCGCAGCCCTGGTTGGAGAAGATGTACGGAACACCCAGTTCGGCGGCGGCAGCGGCGATGGCCACGTCGGCCTCCGGCCTGGCAAGTTCGGCGGCGCCGACCGGTGCGAGCAGCACCGGCGCCGGGATGCGGCGGCCGAACAGTTCGACCCCGATGTCGCGCTTCGAGACGTCGCGCAGCACCCGGGGAACGATCTGCCACTTGTCGAACGCGTCGCGGTTGGCCTGCATCGTGCGGCCCAGCCCGGCGCCGCCGTGAACGTACGCCCACCCCTTCGCGCTCATCTTCCGCCGCGCGCGCCGCTCGAGGGTGTCGAAGTCGGTGGGAACGGTGGGTGTGCGGCCGAGGACGCCGTCGCGGTAGATCAGATTCTGGCGGGCCCGGCCCGGGCTGTCCTGGTTCTCGCTCGCAGACATGCGCAGAGTCTTCCACAGCACATCGCGAACCGGCGCCGGGTCGCGCGGACGCGTAGGTTTGTGACCGGCACCACACCGTGCGCTGCCCCGACCCCCCTGACGTCCTAGGAGACCGCGATGCCCGACCGTCCGTCCCTCACCGGCGCTCCCTGCTGGATCGATCTCACCAGTTCCGACCCGCAACAGGTCATTCCGTTCTACACCGGACTGTTCGGGTGGAGGTCCGACACCAGCGAGGATCCGCAGTACGGCGGCTACTCGATCTTCAGCATGAACGGCAAACCCATTGCGGGCCTTGGCCCGCAACAGCAGGGCAACCCGTACGGCAACGTGTGGACCACGTACCTCGCGTCCGAGGACGCAGCGGCCACGGCGGCGAAGGCCGCCGAGGCGGGCGGCCAGGTGATGATGCCCGCAATGGCCGTGGGCGACCAGGGCACGATCGCCATCCTCGGCGATCCCGCCGGCGCCGTCATCGGCGTGTGGCAGGCCGATCAGCACACCGGCTTCGGTCTCGTCGACGAGCCCGGCGCGCCCGTCTGGCACGAGACGCTGTCACGCAACTATGCGGCCGCGCTCCCCTTTTACGCGGACGTGTTCGGCTGGACGTATCAGACCCTCGGCGACACAGACGAATTCCGGTACTCCCAGGCCAACCTCGGCGACCGCACCGTGGCAGGCGTCATGGACGCCGACTCGTTCCTGCCCGACGGCGTCCCCTCGTTCTGGCAGTTCTACATCGGCGTCGGCGACACCGACGCGGCGGTCGCGAAGGTGACCGAACTCGGCGGCAGCGTCCGGCGCGAACCGGAGGACACCCCGTTCGGGCGGCTCGCCTCCGTCGCCGACCCCCTCGGTGCCACGTTCCAGATCACCACCCTGCAGTCCTGACCCGGCGACGGTGGCGCGCGCCGCGCCACCGTCAGACAGGGCCGAACGGCGCCTGCGCCTCCCTGGCGTCCCAGATGTCGAGGAGCGAGCGGAGAATTTCCTCCGACATGCCCAGGCCGCCGAGATGGCTTTCCCCGTGCATCGTGTGGAACTCGGCGTCGGGCAGCAGCGACACCATGTGCTGGCCGTGCCGGAACGGGATGATGTGGTCGCAGTCGCCGTGCCACCACCGCACCGGGGTCTTCACCGCGTTCACCCGGAATCCCCAGTCCCGCGCGAACAGGACGAGGTCGGCGAACGGGGCGCTGAGTTGCTTGCTGCCGCCGTTGAGCAGATCGTCGAGGAACATCGCCTTGAACTCCGGCCGCGCGAGAAGACGACGGTCGCCCTCCGGGGACATCCGCCCGTACAGGTCGATGATCGGCGACGCGAACGGCCTCGCAAGCCTGATGACGGAACTCGCCGCCAGCCCGACCGGGACGCCGCCCGCCGACAGCACCGGAGCCGCCAGCACCGCGAGATCCATCAACCCGCTGCGGATCGCGTCGGGACCCTTCGTGGGTGCGACACCCCCGAGGATGCCGGTCGCGACCACACGGTCGGGCATCGCGTACGCCGCGGCGAGTGTGTAGGGGCCGCCGCCGGACAGGCCGATCACGGCCATCTGGTCGATGCCGAGCGTGTCGGCGACCGTGCGCAGGTCCTCGGCGAAGTCGATCACTGCGCCGTAGCGGTGCGGGGTCGACGACCCGACCCCCGGCCGATCGATCCCGATCAGCCGGACGTGCTCTCGTTCGGCGAACGCCCGGGCCTCCATCGGCACCTGACGCCGCGCCCCGGGTGTGCCGTGCAGCCAGAACACCGCCCTGCCCTGTGCCGAACCGAACTCCGCGAAGCCGAGCCGACGCCCCTCGCCTACCGCGACCGTGCCCTCCAACTGTGGGCGTGCGATATCCACCATTCCCACAGCTTCGCACGTGACGGTCGTCACGTTTCCGTTTGGGACCTCTCAGCGGTGTGCGGTCGACGTGAACTGGTACGTCGCGGCGTCGACGATCTGCTCGGGAGACACCTCGATCTCACCGTTCAGCCACGCCGTCATGAGTTCGGCGAGCCCGCCCACGAACAGCAGTGCGGTGATCTCGTCCTGCGGCGACGACCACGCCCGGTCGCCGTAGAGTTCCCTCGCCTGCTCCGCCACCAGCAGCGCGAACGCCCGCAGCAGTTCACGTCTTCGTGTCCGCAGCGGTTCGGCGCCCGCCGATTCGATGATCGACACCCGCCCCTTCCTCGGGTCGGCGGTCAGGATGTCGACGAACGCCGCGATCGCCGCCCGCACCCGCACCTCGGGGTCGCCCGTCACGGTCCGGAGCGTGACGCGCGCGGCCTCGCCGATCTCCGCGGCGATCCCCTCGATCACCTGCACCAGCAGGTCGTCCCGGCCGCGGAAGCTCTCGTAGAAATAGCGTTCCGTCAGTTTCGCCTCGGCGCAGATGGCGGTCATGGTCGCCTTGTCGCCGCCGACGGTCCCGAAGACCTGCAGTCCCGCTTCGAGAAGTCGCGCACGGCGTTCGGCGGCGCGCTCCTCCGAACTTCTCCCGCGGTACTGCCGCGCCGGCTGGCTCATGACTCGATGTTGACAGACCCGCTGGTGTGACGCACACTACAGACATCTGACATGGCGTCCTGTCACATACCCGACGAGGGAGTGCCCGTGCCCAAAGTTCTCGCTGCTCCGCCGCAGGAAAGCACGCTCAGCCCCATCTCCGGGAATGCCGGATTCCCCGTCATCGGACACTCCCTGGAGTACTTCCGCGACCCGATGGGACTGCTCCAGAGCCGCTGGGACCGCTACGGCCCCGTGTCCTGGCTGAGCATGGCCGGCAAGAGATGGGTCACCGTGCTCGGCCCCGACGGCTGCCAGGCCGTGCTGCAGAACAAGGACCGCGCCTTCGTCAACAGCGACGGGTGGAGCGTGCTGATCGGACCGTTCTTCCACCGGGGGCTCATGCTCCTCGACGGCGACGAACACCTCGTCCACCGGCGAATCATGCAGCAGGCCTTCACCCGGGACCGACTGGCGCGCTACACCGAGGCACTGCATCCGGCCGTCGAGAAGGGGCTCGACGCGTGGCGGCCCACCCCGGGTTTCACCGTGTACCCGGCGCTGAAGGAACTGACGCTCGATCTCGCCACGAGCATCTTCATGGGCGGCGCCGAGGGGTCGACGCCACGGGAGATGGCCGAGGTCAACAAGGCCTTCATCGACTGCGTGCAGGCCGCCACGTCGGTGGTGCGGTACCCACTGCCCGGAACACGGTGGAAGCGTGGCATCGACGGACGCCGCCGACTCGAGGAGTTCTTCCGCCGGTACCTGCCGGCCCGTCGCGCAGGTGCGGGCGAAGATCTGTTCTCCGCCCTGTGCCACATCGAATCCGAAGACGGCCAACGGTTCAGCGACGACGACGTCATCAACCACATGATCTTCCTGCTGATGGCGGCGCACGACACGTCCACCATCACGCTGTCGACGATGATGCAGTACCTGGGTCAGCACCCGCAGTGGCAGGAACGCTGCAGGCGGCAGTCCGCGGCGCTCGGCACGTCCACCCCGGGCTACGCGGAACTCGAAGAACTGACCGACCTCGACCTCGTCATGAAGGAATGCATGCGCCTCGTTCCACCGGTCCCGGTGGTCGCGCGGCGAGCGGTCCGGGACACCGAGGTGCTCGGCCACTACATCCCGAAAGGCACGTACATGTCGGTGGTCGTGCACTTCACCCACCACATGCCCGAGTACTGGCCCGACCCGGAGCGGTTCGACCCCGAGCGGTTCGCACCCGAACGCCGCGAGGACAAGGTCCACCGGTTCGCGTGGGAGCCGTTCGGCGGCGGCGTGCACAAATGCCTGGGGATGCACTTCGCGGGCGCCGAGATCAAGACGGTCATGCACCACCTGCTGCAGCGATTCGACTGGCAGGTGAGCCCCGGCTACGTCGCCCCGCTGAACTACACCTCGTTGCCGTTCCCCTCCGACGGCCAGCCGGTGGACCTGTACTGAGCCGACTCCGTAGTGCAGCCTCGGCCGATCCACCATAGTGGGAGTCATGACCGTTACGGCGCCCCCGCTCGACGTGTATTCACAGCCCACGCTGTCCAACCTCATGCCGTCCGTCCTCGCTTCGCTGGGTGTCGCCGGCGAGCCGAACCGGCTGCACCTGCCCGACAGCAGGCACACCGTCGTGATCCTGATCGACGGCCTCGGCTGGAGCCTGCTGCGTCGTCATCGCGAGCGCGCCCCGTTTCTCGACAGCCTGACGGGACGGCCGATCCGGGCGGGATTCCCCACGACGACGGCCACCAGCATCGCGTCGTTCGGCACGGGACTGCCGTCCGGCGGTCACGGCATCACCGGCTACCAGTCATACGTTCGTGAGGTTCGCGGCACGATCAACTGGTTGTCGTGGCGCGCGGGCCACAAGGGCGACGAACTCACCCGGCTGGTCCCCGAGGTCCTGCAGCCCGCACCGACGGTGTTCGAGCGCGCCGCGGCAGCCGGTATCGCGTGCACCACCGTGGTTCCGGCGAAGTTCGACGGGTCCGGGCTCACCCGCGCCGTCCTCCGCGGCGGCACCTTCGCGGGAATACACGCGTACGGCGACCTGATCGCGCACGTCGTCACCGCGGCGCGATCCGGCGAGCGGACGCTCACCTACTGCTATCTCAGCGAAATCGACACCCTCGGGCACATCTACGGTCCGGGATCCGCACCGTGGCTGCACCAACTCGACCTCGTCGACCGGCTCGTCGAGAGACTCGCCGCGGAACTCGCGGTCGCGCAACCGGGCGCCGCGCTCCACGTCACCGCCGACCACGGCATGGTCACCGTCGACGACGCCGACAAGATCGACTTCGACGACACACCCGCGCTGTCCGACGGCGTGGTTGCGCTCGCGGGCGAACCGCGGTGCAGGCACGTCCACGCGCGTGCCGGGGCCGCGCACGACGTCGCCGCCCGGTGGAGGAGCGAACTGGGACACCGCATGTGGATCGGCACCAGAGACGAGGCCGTCACCGCGGGACTGTTCGGCCCCGCCGTGCGATCCGAGGTGCAGGGCCGCATCGGCGACGTCGTCGCCATCGCGCAGGGCGGTGTCGCGGTGGTCCGGCGCAAGGCGGAGTCGCGGCTGTCGGCCCTCCCCGGGCAGCACGGCGCGCTCACCGACGACGAGTTGCTGATTCCGCTGCTGCACACCGCCGCGACGTAAACCCGGGTCGTTCACCGGTTCGCCGGGTCACTCCTGATAGAAATGACGAACAGCGTTGATTTCAGGAGAGATTCATGCCCCGCTCTGCGGTACCGAACACCGGCTCCATCATCACGACCATCAGAACCAAGTGGCCCTGGATCCTCGCCGGCCTGCTCGTCGTCGTGCTCGTCACGATGCTCTCACCGGACCCCGACGACACCCTCGCCTCCGGAACCGGACCGGCCGCACCGGCGGAAGACACTGACGCACAACAGATCCAGACGGCCTTCACCCAGCTGTCCACCCTCGAGGTGAAGGGGAGGGCACCGAAGACGGGGTACGACCGGGAGCTGTTCGGCCCCAGCTGGACCGACAATGTGTCGGTCGCGCTCGGACGCAACGGCTGCGACACCCGCAACGACATCCTGCGCCGCGACCTCGTCGACATCACGTCGCGGGACCGCACCCGCGACTGCGTGGTGCAGTCGGGTACGTTGCGAGATCTCTACACGGGCAACATCATTGCGTTCACCCGCGGCACGAAGACGTCGGACGCCGTGCAGATCGATCACGTGGTGGCACTGTCGGACGCGTGGCAGAAGGGCGCTCAGCTCCTCGACGCGCAGACGCGGGCCGACCTCGCGAACGATCCCCGCAATCTGCAAGCGGTGGACGGGCCCACCAATCAGCGCAAGAGCGATGCCGACGCGTCGACGTGGCTGCCCCCGCTGGCGGCTTACCGCTGCACCTACGTGGCACGGCAGGTGGAAGTGAAAGTGGCGTACCGACTCTGGGTGACGGCACCCGAACGCGATGCGATGGCCGCGGTACTCACCGGCTGCGGCGCACGATAATCACGCTCCGGGTGGGGTGAGCCGGTTCTCGGAACCGGTGTCGATCGCGGGGGCCGTCACACCGGAATCCCAGTCGACGGAGTTGTTGGACCCGGTCACTTCGAGGGAGTCGAGGGACACCGCGCGCACGAAGTTGTCGTTGCCGCTCACCGTCATCGCACCGGAGTCGTCGACGTTCAGGGAGTTCCCGCTTCCGGTGACCGAGATCCGCTCCGCCTGCTTGCCGACCACGGTCACGGCGTTGCCCTGCAGTTCGATCGATTCGACGACGTCGATGGTGGAACTGTTGCTGCGCCCAGAGATGGTGAGCGTTCCGGTCTGCCCGCCGACGACGTTGGTGTCCTGACCGCGCACGACGACCGCGTTCGAGGTGGCGACGGTCGCCGAGACGCCGTTGGCCTCGATGGTGACGGTGCCGCACTCGCCCTCGAGGACGACCCCGGCACCGTCCCGGTTGACGATCACGTCGCGGCCCGCGCAGTCACCGCCCGAGTTCAGTTCCACCGCAGAGCCGGAGACCGTCGAGGTGCCGCCGCCGCCGGTGTTCCCGCCGCCGCAGCCCGCGAGGGTCACGGCGGCGGACATCAGCACCGCGACGGCGACCGACTGCCGGGTGGCACCCATCGCTCCCTGCTTTCCTGCCCCCGACGGGACCGGGTCAGTTCTTCGCGAGCACCGGCATCGTCACGACCTGGGCCGCGTAGGACAGCCCCGCACCGAAGGCGAGCAGCAGGGCGGTGTCGCCGGGCTTGGTGGCGCCGGACTGCAGCAGCTCCTCCATGGCGAGCGGCACCGATGCCGCCGACGTGTTGCCGCTCTCGGCGATGTCGTCGGACACGGGCACGCCCTCGGGAAGCTTCATGCTGCGCGCGATCACCTCGGTGATCCGCGAGTTGGCCTGGTGCGGGACGAACGCGTCGAGGTCGTCGACCGACATGCCGGCCTTCTCGACCGCCCGCAGCGCGACCTTGCCCATCTCGAAGGCGGCCCAGCGGAACACGGCGGTGCCTGCCATCTTGATGTACGGACGCGTGGCACCCGGCGTCGTGATGTATTCGTACCAGTCCAGGTCCTGCACGATGGCGTCGGCCTGGGAGCCGTCCGAACCCCACTCCACCGGCCCGATGCCTGCGACGTCGCTCTTGCCGACGACCACAGCCCCGGCGCCGTCACCGAAGATGAAGCGCGTCGAGCGGTCGGTCGGGTCGGTGGTGATGCTCATCTTCTCGACACCCACCACGAGGGCGTAGTCGACGGATCCGCCGCGAACCAGATCGGACGCCACCGTCAGCGCGGTGCAGAAGCCCGCACATCCACCGCCGAGGTCGAACGCTCCGGGCCCGTTGGTGCCCAGGGCGTCGGCCACCAGCGCGGCAGCGGGCGGCGTCAGCAGGAGGTACGTCGACGTGGCGACGATGACGACCCCGATCTGCTCGGGGTCGATCCCGCTCGCCTCGATCGCCTTGCGCCCCGCCTCGATGGACATCGTGACGACGTTCTCGTCCTCCGCCGCGAACCGCCGGTTGCGGATGCCCGAGCGCGACTGGATCCACTCGTCGTTCGAGTCGATCAGTTCACAGATCTCGTCGTTGGTGACGACCCGTTCGGGCCGGTACACGCCGAGCCCGAGAAGGGCGGACTGCCGACCTCCAGCCACGGTGGCAATCTGCTTTCCCATCGATCGATCTCCTCATCAGGTCCCGCGTGGTTACGCGCAGTGTGGACTTGTCGCCAGCACACGTTACGTCGGCGGCCGCCCCGCGGGTAGCACCGGTTCCTGTTACTCACGAGTAATATCGGATCCGTGGAGGCGTCGGCGAAACGAACAGGGCGGTCAAATCGACACTTTCACAAGAACAGACTTGTTAGACTTCTCGCGATTTCCAGCAGTTGATCACCGGTAGGGGGAGTGGTCTCGTCAGGCCACGCAGTGCCGCCTGCTGCTAGAGATGGAGTGTCCTTCGTGAAGCGAACCAGAGCTCTTGCAGCAGCCTCGCTCATCGGCGCGGCAGTGACGTTGATCGCATTCGCGGGCCCGGCTGCCGCGAACCCCAACGCCATCAATCCGATCCCCGGACTCAACGGCACCAACGGGATTCCGCACCTCACCGGTCGCACCCAGGCGGTCGCGCAGCAGACCGGCATGCTCAGTCCCAACCGCACCCAGGACGCCAACGTCCTCGGCACCGACCTCGGCATCATGTGGGACAACGGCCAGGGCCAGGTCCTCACGGCGTTCGGCGACTCCGCCGGGCTCGGACTGCCCAACCTGCTGTCGGGCAGCCTGTGGGCCTGGCGCAGCAGCACCCTCTTCCGCAGCTCGGACGGCATCCTGTCCGACGGGATGAATTTCGACAGTTCGCCCCGCGACATCTTCGGCCAGTCCAAGGAGCTCGTCCCCAGCCCCAAGATCCCGTTCGTCGAGATCAGCCGCATCCCCACCGCAGGCGTCGCCGTCGGCAACACCCAGGTGCTGAGCATGATGTCGGTGAAGAACTGGGGACCGGCGGGCACATGGGACACCAACTACTCCGGCCTCGTCTACTCGCAGGACAACGGCGAGAACTGGACCGTCGCCCCCGAGACGCAGCGCCCGAACGTCGGGGGCAACGCCAACTTCCAGATGAGCGCGTTCGTCAAGGCCGACGGCTTCGTCTACCAATACGGCACGCCCGCCGGGCGCGGCGGACTCGTCCACATCGCGCGCGTCCCGGAACCCCAGATCATGGACCTCGGCGCGTACGAGTACTTCGACGGCGCCAAGTGGATCAAGGGCAATCCCGACGTCGCCAAGCCGATCATGCCGGGCGGCGTCGGCGAATTGTCCGTCGCGTACAACGAATACCTCGGGCAATACATCATGCTGACCACCGATCAGTTCAACTCGGTGGTCATGCGCCGCTCCCCGTCGGTGACCGGACCATGGGGCCCACCCGAGGTGCTCGTCGACACCCGGGAACTGCCCACCGCGTACGGCGCCTACATCCACCCGTGGTCGTCGGGGCGCGACCTCTACTTCCTCACGACGGTGCACAACAACTACAACGTTCTCCTGATGCGCACCACGCTCACTCCGTAGCGGTCGTACGAGCGTCAGCGGTCGTACTAGCGTCGGGGCATGGATGCAGCTGCCTGGGACGAACGGTATTCACAGAGCGAACTGGTGTGGGGCGCGCCACCCAACGCCGTCGTGGTCGAGCAGGTCACCGCGCTCCCCCGCGGTCGCGCACTCGACCTCGCGTGCGGGGAGGGCCGCAACGCGCACTGGCTCGCCACCCGCGGTTGGGAGGTGACGGGGCTCGACTACTCGGCCGTCGCCCTCGACAAGGCCCGCCGAGTAGCCGCCGAAGCGCCCCGCTCGGTCCGGGA
The DNA here is from genome assembly GCF_019378875.1 of Rhodococcus sp. USK10. Taxonomy (NCBI): domain Bacteria; kingdom Bacillati; phylum Actinomycetota; class Actinomycetes; order Mycobacteriales; family Nocardiaceae; genus Rhodococcus; species Rhodococcus sp. USK10. The sequence goes on along the minus strand of NZ_CP076048.1, from coordinate 6,354,043 downwards.
ACGGCTCGACTACCGCGTCGCCGACGTCACCGAGTCGGACCTCGGCGGCGAGTACGACCTGGTGCTCATGATCTACCTCCATCTCGCCCCGGAGGAGCGTCTGCAGGTTGTGAACCGCGCCATATCTGCGCTGAAACCTGATGGAATCCTCATGATTTTGGGGCATGACGCCGTTAACTTGTCGCAGGGAGTCGGGGGTCCCCAGGACATCGAAATCCTCTACACACCAGACGATTTGGTGACCATGCTCGACGGTCGCCTGAACGTGGACGTCGCCGAACGGCGATTCCGCGAGACGGACTCCGGAACGGCGATCGACGCCCTCCTCGTCGCACACCGCCCGAGTCTTGGCAGTCCGGTAAATGGCGCGTAATATCGCTGATGTTACCGACGAGTAATAACTTGGGCGGTACTAACGGATAGACCGCACCATCTCACTGGGAGAGACAGAAGACATGGGCCATTACAAGAGCAACGTCCGCGACCTGGAGTTCAACCTCTTCGAGGTACTCGGTCTCGAGCAGCCGCTGAGTGACGGCGTGTGGGGCGATCTCGACGCCGACACCGTCCGCAACATGCTCAGTGAAGTTGCCCGCCTCGCCGAGGGACCGCTGGGCGAGTCCTTCGCCGACGCCGACCGCAACCCTCCGGTCTTCGACCCCGAGAACCACACCGTCACCCTGCCGGAATCCTTCAAGAAGTCGTTCCGCGCACTGTGGGACGCCGAGTGGTACCGCATGGGACTCTCCGAGGAGATCGGCGGCGTACCCGTCCCCCGGTCCGTCGTGTGGGCCATCGGTGAGCTGATCCTCGGCGCCCAGCCGGCCGCGCACATGTACCAGGCCGGACCCGCATTCGCGGACGTGCTGTTCCACAACGGCACCGAAGAGCAGAAGAAGTGGGCCGCCACCTGCGTCGAGCGCGGCTGGGGTGCCACCATGGTCCTCACCGAACCCGACGCCGGTTCCGACGTCGGCGCAGGCCGCACCAAGGCCATCAAGCAGGACGACGGCTCCTGGCACATCGAGGGCGTCAAGCGGTTCATCACGTCCGCCGACTCCGACGACCTGTTCGAGAACATCTTCCACCTGGTCCTCGCCCGCCCCGAGGGCGCAGGCCCCGGCACCAAGGGACTGTCGCTGTTCTTCGTCCCGAAGACGCACTTCAACTTCGAGACCAACGAATTGGGCGAGCGCAACGGCGTCTTCGTCACCAACGTCGAGCACAAGATGGGCCTGAAGGTCTCCGCCACGTGTGAGGTCACCTTCGGCGGCCACGGCATTCCCGCCCAGGGCTGGCTCGTCGGCGAGGTCCACAACGGCATCGCGCAGATGTTCGACGTCATCGAGCACGCCCGCATGATGGTCGGCACCAAGGCCATCGCCACCCTCTCCACCGGCTACCTCAACGCCCTCGACTACGCGAAGGAACGCGTCCAGGGCGCCGACCTCACGCAGATGACGGACAAGGCCGCCCCGCGCGTCACCATCACGCACCACCCCGACGTCCGTCGCGCCCTCGCCATGCAGAAGGCATACGCCGAAGGCCTGCGCGCCGTGTACCTGTACACCGCGGCGCATCAGGACGAGGCCACCGCCAAGCTGGTGTCCGGCGCCGACAAGGACCTTGCGTTCCGCGTCAACGACCTGCTGCTCCCGATCGTCAAGGGCGTCGGCTCCGAGCGGGCCTACCAGTACCTGACCGACAGCCTGCAGACCTTCGGCGGATCCGGCTTCCTGCAGGACTACCCGATCGAGCAGTACATCCGCGACGCCAAGATCGACTCGCTGTACGAGGGCACCACCGCCATCCAGGCGCAGGACTTCTTCTTCCGCAAGATCGCCCGCGACCGCGGCGTGGCACTCGCCCACGTCGCAGGCGAGGTCAAGAAGTTCATCGACACCGAGGCCGGCAACGGTCGTCTCAAGGCCGAGCGCGCCCTGCTCGCCACCGCCCTCGAGGACGTCCAGACCATGGCCGCCACCCTCACCGGGTACCTCATGGGCGCACAGGAGCAGCCGTCCGAGCTGTACAAGGTCGGTCTCGGCTCCGTCCGGTTCCTGATGTCCGTCGGCGACCTGCTCATCGGCTGGCAGCTCCTGCGCCAGTCCGAGATCGCGATCAAGGCCCTCGACGAAGGCGCCTCCGGCAAGGACAAGGCGTTCTACGAAGGCAAGGTCGCCATCGCGTCCTTCTTCGCGAAGAACGTGCTGCCCGAGCTGACCGCCACCCGTGGCATCGTCGCCAACCTCGACAACGACATCATGGAGCTCGACGAAGCAGCGTTCTGATCGGCTTCACACCGCTTCTGATCTCCGCAGACGCACCCCATTTCGGCAGACGCACCCTTTTTCGGACACGATTCCGGGTGCGTCTGCAGAGGAGGGGTGCGTCTGTCGTCGGCTACAGAGTTCGCAGCGTCAGTAGCCGCGGCGGTGGCAGCACCGAATGCTGAACCGTTCCCATCGGCGGCAGCGATGTTCGTCCTCGTGTGAGCGCCCGCCGGATGCGAGCAGCGAGCCGGACGGGGTCACCCAGCTCGTCCCACGTCCATCGCACCATCTGGAAGCCGAGTTCCCGCATGGCATCCTCGCGCCGCTTCTCGGCGAACACCGCGTCACCCGGTTCCTGACCGGGTTTCAGCATCCGCTCGTACTTCACCCGTCCGTCGAATTCGCCCAAGAAGGACGAACTTTCGATGAAGAAGTCGACGCGGCCGAGGATTCTGTCGTCGCATCCGCGGACCACACCCTGCTGGGACGGCACCGGTAAGCCCGTGGTCGAGAACATGACTCGACTCCGCGATTCCCCGACGCTCTCGCTGTACCCGGTGAGGAATCGCACGACACGCCGGGCAGCACCCACACCCTTCCGGCCCTGAGCGGAGACGAGTTCGCTTTCCAGGTCCTCGGGCGAGATCCCGAACGTCCGGACGGCCGCGTCTCCAGTGACCACGGCCTGCTCGAACGGCAGCGTGCGGCCGAGGTCCACGACCATCCGCGACGGTCTCGTGACGAGGTAACGATCCACTTCCGCGACGTGTCCGTCCAGCGAGGAGCAATGCACCGTCACACGGTTCTTGATCCGCCCGCCACCCCGGCGGTCCCTGGTGACATGCACTCGATCGAGTGGCGTCCTCCATACCGGCAAGCCGTACACGACGGCTGCCGACTGGTGACTCAGTACCGCGTCCCCCGACATTCGCGGAACCGTCGCGTCGATCAACAGCCGATGTTGCGCTTCGGGGGTCGCATGCTCGAAAGCCGATTCTCCGAGGTAGGCGCCATGCCCGAGCCGTCGCCATCCTCCCCGCGTATAGAGGCGGCGTATCTCGTCGTCGGTGAAGCCGGCCGCCAACGCGTCCTGCCTTCGGAACAATTCCCCCGGGTCACGGTCCATGACGTCGATACTCGCGCGGAGGAAGTCCCCGCGGTACGCCCGAATGTCGATCTGTGGACAACTTCGCCACAAACGCACCCCTTCTCGGCATCCGCACGCGAATTGGTGCCCGAAAAGGGGTGCTGCTGCAGAGAACGGGTGCGGCTACCCGCCGCCGTTCGGCTTCGGGGTGGTGGTCGGGTTCTCCGCCGGAGCGGACGGGGCAGGCGAGGCGGCGGGGGTGCGCTCGTCGGGCTTGGGCGCGCCGGGTTCCTCGCACTTCACGATCGGGACGGGGTCGTAGCGGACGGTCCGGGTGTCCCGGGAGATCTCCTGGCCGCTGGCGTGATCGGAGATCACCCGCGTGTCGCTGGCGGTGAATCCCGGTGCGCCGCTGGAGGCGATGCAGTGGTCACCGGCGGGCAAGGTGACCGTGTCGGGCTGCGTCGGCTTGGTGCGGTTGCCGGTGATCGACTCGACGTCGACCGACTTGGTGCCCCAGAACCGGATGGTCAGGTCCGAGGCGCCGCCGATGGCCTGGATCATCACACCCGTCTTTCCGGTGTTCCGGAACTGCAGGTCGATGGCGCCCTCGAAGACGGTGGCCTCCCGCGCCTCGGGGTACCGCGAGATGTAGTACGAGTGCTCGGTGTGCGCGACGTCCTCCATGCCGGCGAAATACGCGGCGTTGTAGAGAGTCGTCGCCACCTGGCTCACCCCGCCGCCGACGGCGGTGTCCGGGCGTCCGTTGTTGATGATGCCCGACTCCACGTAGCCCTGCGCGGTACCGCGAGGACCCGTGTACCCGTTGAGCGAGAACGTGTCGCCCGGCTTGATCAGTGCCCCATTGATCTCGCTGGCAGCGAGCCGGATGTTCGTCCCCGACGCCGCCGAGAAACCGCCGGTCGTGAACTCGCCGATCACTTCCTTCACACCGAGCGCCTGCGCGGCCTCCGTCGTGAGGGCGGGCGGGATCGGTCCGTACACCGCGGCGGTGGTGTGAGAACCGTTGCCGTGCAACACCTCGGGCAGCGTCTCCAGCGTCTTGGGCCACTGCACCAGATCGCCGACGACCGCGGGGACGACGGTGGGCGATCCCCCGTCGAGCGTGATCTTCGCGTCCTTCGGAACGATCTCCGTCGACACGAGTTGCGGGGCGAGGATGCCCGTCGCGGCCTCGATGTTGTACGTCGGTTTCAGCCCGCCGTTGCCGTCCGGTTCGAAGCCGACGATGGCACCGATCTGCTGACGCGGCGCGGTCGCGACCTTGCCGTCACGACCGGTGACCACCAGATCGGCGGACGCCGCCGGCACCGCCACGTCGTCGAGCGCTCGCTGGACGCCCTCCTGCGTCACCGTCACGGGCACGACGTCGACGGGCAGATCCACGGTTTCGCCGAACGCCCACCTCTCGATCAACGCCGCCTCGGCACCCTCACCGTTCAGGTTCTGCCCGGTCGACGGATCCACCGGCACAGGCGTCGCGCCCTCGAACACGACGGTCCCCTCGCGGGACGCACGATCGGTCTCACTGCGAAGGCCGTCGACGGCGGACGCCAGCGCCGCCTCGTCGCGGGTCGACACCACCCCGATTTCGTCGGTGGTGAAGAACGACGCCAGCCTGGTGAACGGGTTGAGCGGCTGCGAATGGGCCCGGTCGAGGGTGGCCTCCCAGTCGACGCCGAGCCCGGCGGCGGACGGAACGAGTTCCGTCGACACGTCGCCGGCCTGCACCGTCAGCGGCTGACCGACGCGCGGGCCGACCTGCGCCTGCAGTGTGGACTCCGCCTCCGCGCGGGTCGAGCCACCCACGTCGACGCCCGCCACGGTCACCCCGCGCGGGACCTTCCCGGAGGACACCGCGAGGTCCGCGGCGTATGCGATGCCGATCACGGCGACCACACCGCCGGTGATCGCGGCGACCTTCACCCACGAGGCACGGGCCGGAGTCTTCTCGGCGGGCTCCTCTGCGGGCTGCGGTTCTGCGGGCTGCGGTTCCGATTGCGGCGGGACCGGCGACGCGGCCGCCGGGGCCACGACCGTCGGGTCCTCGGCCGGCGTCGTGTACGCCTGCGTCGGCCCGGGAACGGGACCCGGCGGAATCGCGGGAATCACCTGCGTGACGTCCTCGTTCGCCGGCGGCTCCACCCACAACGGGGCCTGCTCCTCGGAACGTTCCCCCAGGTCACCGAGGTGCAACTGCGTGGTCGGAGCCTCGTCGGCACTCGGCTGTGTGGTCGGGGCCTCGTCCGCTTCCGATGCAGGCTCGTCGGCCGTGTTCTCGGGTTCGACGCTGTCGGGCGTCGTGGAAGGGTCCGGCGTCGACCGTTCGGGTGCAGTGCTCCCGTTGTCGCCGTCTTCGTGGTTCACCGTGGCCCTCTCGCCGAGTTGTCCGTCGTGCGGGCCTCAGCTTGCCGTCGGTGCTCGTTGCATTTCAAGCGCGATCCGATCCGAGCGAGGCCCGGTCGAGACCCCCACGTCAGCCTACCGGCCGCCGGAAATGCAAGAGCCCCGCGCTGCTGCCAGGTCGGGGGTCAGGCAGCAACACGGGGCTGACAGGGATATCGCCAGCTAATCTCCAGCGTTACACCTGTCGGAAAAGTTTTCGGGGATCCGGCCACCCCTCGTTGCCGGATCCCCGTTCGCACCGCGCACACGCTGGCCTTTCCGGTCTCCCAGCTACCGGAAAGGCCAGTCGGTTCACGCCTCTATGATTGCCGTCACACCCTGGCCGCCTGCGGCGCAAATGGAGATCAGGCCGCGGCCCGAACCCTTCTCCGCGAGCATCTTGGCGAGCGAGGCGACGATGCGTCCGCCGGTCGCAGCGAACGGGTGGCCGGCCGCCAGCGAAGAGCCGTTGACGTTGAGCTTGCTGCGGTCGATGGAGCCGAGTGCGCCGTCGAGGCCGAGGCGTTCCTTGCAGTACTCGTCGGATTCGAATGCCTGCAGCGTCGCGAGCACGACGGACGCGAACGCCTCGTGGATCTCGTAGAAGTCGAAGTCCTGCAGGGTGAGGCCGTTGCGGGCGAGCAGGCGCGGGATGGCGTACGTGGGCGCCATGAGGAGCCCGTCCTTGCCGTGGATGTAGTCGACGGCCGCGGTCTCGGAATCGACGAGGTGCGCGAGGACCGGGAGCTTGCGCTCGGCGGCCCATTCGTCCGTGGAGAGCAGGACCGCGGACGCACCGTCGGTGAGCGGGGTGGAGTTGCCGGCCGTCATGGTGGCGTCGCCCGCCTTCACCCCGAAGACCGGCTTCAGCTTGGCCAGCTTCTCGGCGGAGGAATCGGGACGCAGGTTGTCGTCGCGGGTGAGGCCGAGGAACGGGGTGACCAGGTCGTCGAAGAATCCGCGGTCGTAGGCGGCGGCCATGTTCTGGTGGCTGGCGGCGGCCAGTGCGTCCTGGTCCTCGCGACGAACACCGAATTCCTTGGCCGTGACGGCGGCGTGCTCGCCCATGGACATGCCGGTGCGGGGCTCGCCGTTGCGGGGGATCTCGATGCCGAGCATGGACGGGCGGACGTTGCCGAGCAGCTTGATGCGGTCGCCGGTGCTCTTCGCGCGGTTCAGCGACAGAAGGAATTCGCGGAGTTCGTCGTTGACGCCGATCGGGGCGTCCGAAGTGGTGTCGACGCCGCCGCCGACACCGGCGTCGATCCGGCCGGCCGCGATGGCGTCACCGACCGCGACGATCGACTGCAGCCCGGTGCCGCAGGCCTGCTGCAGGTCGAAGGCCGGGGTGTAGGGGCTGAGGGCGCTGCCGAGGACGCATTCGCGCATCAGGTTGAAGTCGCGGCTGTGCTTGAGGACGGCGCCGCCTGCGACGAGGCCCAGCTTCTCGCCCTGGAGGTTGAAGCGGCTCACCAGTCCGTCGAGGGTGGCGGTGAACATGTCCTGGTTGGACGCCTGCGCGTACTTGCGGTCGGAGCGGGCGAACGGGATACGGTTTCCGCCGACGATCGCGACGGGACGCTGCTGCTTTCCGCCCGGCTTCGGGGCCGCAGCGGAGTTCGAGTTGGTGCGAGCTTTGCTGGTCACTGACGTCTCCAAGGATCTGGTGCGATTACCTGTTGGCTACTATTCTTACTCAGGAGTAAGTTACTTGTCGACACCGCACTCCACTCGGTGCTCGGTGACTGACCGCCAAACGACGACAGAAGGTAGGACCGTGGCAGCCAGCAAGGGAGCTCCCGACCTCTATTCCCAGTTCCTCTCATCCGCACCCGGCGCGTTCATCGCCGCGAAGGCGGGACTGCCGCGGCCCGAGAACCTGCGGCGATACAAGCACGGCGAACCGGCGCTCGCCGGCCCGGTCCTGATCGGCGGCAAGGGCCGCCTCGTCGAGCCGCTGCGCGAACTCCTGTCCGACTACCCCGCCGCGGGCGCGGGCGACGACCGGTACGGCGCCCTGGTGTTCGACGCCACAGGCATCGGCTCGGTCACCGAACTCGAGCAGCTGTTCGAGTTCTTCCAGCCGGTGATCCGCAACCTCGCACCGTCCGCGCGCGTCGTCGTCATCGGAACGACGCCCGAGGAGACGTCCGGCGTCGACGAGCACATCGCCCAGCGCGCGCTCGAGGGCTTCACCCGCAGCGTCGGCAAGGAGGTCAAGCGCGGCGCCACCGCTCAGCTCGTCTACGTCTCGCCGAAGGCCCCCACCGGACTGTCGGGTCTCGAATCCACACTGCGCTTCCTGCTGTCGGCCAAGTCCGCGTTCGTCAGCGGCCAGGTCATCCGCGTCGGGTCCGAGGATTCCGTCGCGCCCGCCGATTGGGACAAGCCGCTCGACGGGAAGGTCGCCATCGTCACCGGCGCGGCCCGCGGCATCGGCGCGACCATCGCCGAGGTCCTCTCCCGGGACGGCGCGCACGTCATCTGCGCAGACATCCCGGCCGCCGGCGAGGCACTGTCCGAGACCGCCAACAAGGTCGGCGGCACCTCCCTCGCCCTGGACGTGACCGCGGACGACGCCGCCGACAAGCTCGCCGAGTTCGTCCTCGAACGGCACGGCGGCGCCGACATCATCGTCCACAACGCCGGCATCACCCGCGACAAGACGCTCGCCAACATGGACGAGGGCCGCTGGAACATGGTGATCGGCGTCAACCTCCTTGCACCGCAGCGCATCACCGACGTCCTCGTCGCCAAGGGTGCACTGAAGGAAGGCGGCCGCGTGATCGACGTCTCGTCCATCGCCGGCATCGCGGGCAACCGGGGCCAGACCAACTACGGCACGTCCAAGGCCGGCGTCATCGGACTGGTGCAGGCTTCCGCGCCGGTGCTCGCGAAGAAGAAGATCACCATCAACGCCGTCGCCCCCGGTTTCATCGAGACGGCGATGACGGCGGCGATCCCCTTCGCCACGCGAGAGGCCGGACGTCGCATGAGTTCGCTGCTGCAGGGCGGCGAGACCGTCGACGTCGCCGAGACGGTCGCGTACTTCGCGAGCCCCGCGTCGAACGCCGTCACCGGTCAGATCGTCCGCGTCTGCGGCCAGAGCCTGCTGGGGGCCTGATGTCGGGCAAGGTCGTGCAACTCACGGAGAAGCCGGGCACGCTCGACATCTACGCCCGCGCCGTGCGCAGCGCGCTGCCGGTCATCGGTGCGAGCGGGCACAGCGCCCCGGACACGACGCTCGTCCTGAACGGCGTGCACGTGGATCCCGACAACCTGGCGGCGTACGACCGGGTGACGGGACTGCGGTTCGGCGACACGCTGCCGCTCACGTACCCGTTCACGCTGGTGTTCCCGGTGGTGATGAAGCTGATGGTGTCGGAGGGTTTCCCCTTCCCCGCCATCGGGTCCGTGCACGCGGAGAACGTCATCGAGCAGTTCCGCCCGATCTCGGTGGTCGAACCCCTGGACGTGTCGGTGCACGCGGAGAATCTGCGTGAGCACCGCAAGGGGCTGCTCATCGACGTGATCAGCGAGATCAGGGTCGGACGCGAACTGGCGTGGAAGCAGACGTCGACGTTCCTGCGTCAGCAGAAGACGTCGCTGTCCGGTCAGCCCGGTCCCGAGCCGAAGGCCGAGGAGGTGCCGCCGCGTCCGCTGCGGACACTGCGGGTCGATCAGAAGACTATCGGCAAGTACGCGGCAGTGTCCGGTGACCGGAATCCGATTCACGTGTCGACTTTGGGCGCCAAGGCTTTCGGGTTCCCGAAGACCATCGCGCACGGCATGTGGAGTGCGGCCGCCGTACTGGGGTCGGCGGAGGGCCGGATCCCGGACGCGGTCACCTACAGCGTGCGCTTCGGCAAGCCGATCCTGCTGCCGTCCACGCTGAACGTGTACGCCGACCGGACCGCCGACGGCTGGGATCTGTCGATCAAGCACCCGAAGAAGGGCTACCCGCACCTCACCGCGACGCTGCGCTGACGGCGGCGATCGGGACGCTCGTTCGATCCGACCGAACGAGCGTCCCGTTCACTCCGGCTTCTTCTTACCCGCGAGGCCGCGCCACGCCAGCGCCTCCAGCAGGTCGGCGGCGGCGTCGACCTCGATCTCGCCACCGGCGACCCGGTCGGCCACGGCTTCACCCGCCCCGACCAGGGCGATGGCGATCAGTTCGAAATCCTGACCCGGCTCCGGGTCCTTGGTGCTGGACTCGAGCAGGTGTGCTGTCAGTTCGATCAGCCGGTCGCGGCTCGACTGCACCGAACCGACGAACGCCTGCTGCCCCATCGCCTGGCGGTACAGCACCATCCACGACTTGCGGTGTTTGCCGACGAACCCGAGAAACCCCTCGAGCGCACGGCGCAGTTGCTCGCGCGGGCTCAGCCCGGGATCGCCCGCCGGTGCGAGCGCCTCGACGAAGCGCAGCCCCTCCCGCTGGATGCAGGCCGCGAACAGTTCGTCCTTGGAGCCGTAGTAGAGGTACAGCATCGGCTTCGAGATTTCCGCCTTGGCCGCGATCGCGTCCATCGACGTCTCGTGAAAACCTCTGTCGGAGAAGACGTCGACGGCAGCGTCGAGCATCTGCTGCTCGCGCACTGCGCGCGGCAGTCGCTTGGTGCCGCCGGCCATACGTCCTCCATCATCGTCGAACCCGCTATCTTACTCTACGGTAATAAAGCAGGCTCGACCGGCGGACGAGAAGAATACCAGCACCCCGTCGCCACACCACGCACTAGCAGGTCAGAGCGCCCTTCGCCCGCGCGACCGTCAGCACCGCCTCGTCGACCCGTTGCTGCGGCAGCTTGCCCGAGGCCACAACGCCTTCGAGGTGGTCGAGGACCCGCGGGACGTCGTCGGTGGTGAGCCACAGCGCGACGTCGACACCGGATTCGAGTGCCGTCTCGACGGCCTCGGTGATGTCGTAGCGGTCGGTGATGGCCTGCATGCCGCTGAGGTCGTCGGTGAAGATCGGGCCGGTGAACGGCGGTGCACCGTAGCCGGCGCCGCCGCGCAGCAACGCCACCGCATCGGGGCTGATGCTGGCGGGGATTCCGGGCGCCGTCAGGCCGGGCACCTCGAGGTGGCCGAGCATGACGCCGACCCCGGTGGACACCAGGTTCCGGAACGGGACGAGGTCCTTTGTCTGCAACTGCTCGAGCGGCGGGGTGGTGACGGCGCCGGTGTGGGAGTCGCCGGACGCGGACCCGTGACCGGGGAAATGCTTGATCACCGGCAGAATTCCCGCGTCCCGCATGCCGCGCGCGTAGGCGTCGGCGTAGCGGGTGACCACGGCGGGATCGTCGGAGTAGGAGCGATCGCCGATGACACTGTCGTCGGGCTGACTGCTGACGTCGACGTCGGGCGCGAAGTTGACGGTGACCCCGAGGTCCTTCAATCCGCGCCCCCGCTCGAGCGCCATCTGATACGTCTGCTCCTCCGTCATCGTGGCCGCGGTCTGCCGGGCGGAGGGGTCGGCCCCGAGCAGGTTCTCGACGCGCGACACCCGCCCGCCCTCCTCGTCGATCGTCACCATCAGCGGCAGCGACGACGCCGAGGCCACCTGAGGAACCTCGTGGTTCGCGAGCATGGTCTCGTCGGTCCAGCTGCCGATGAAGATGCCACCGACCTGCTCGTTCCGGACCACCTGGGCGGCATCCGCGGTGCCAGTCACACCCACGTTCAGCAGCTGAGCGAGCTTGCGCCGCAACGGCAACGACTGCAGAAATTGCGTCTCGCACGACACCGGCGCGGCGGCGGGCGTTGCGGTGCCGGTGTGCGACGCGGGCTCGACGGAGGACGGGGACGGCGTCGCCGAGGACGACTCCGCGACCGTCTCGCCACCACCCGACGAACATCCGGCGACGAGGCCGGTACAGGCTGCGAGCGCGAGGGCATACTTGATCCGCATGGGTTCGACGGTAGCCCAGTTCGCCACCGATACTCCCGTGGCAGGCCCCGAATCGGCGACCGCTGCCGCCGGTCTTGGTAATCTGGACACAGAGGAAACCCGTACTCAGGAGGTCGTGGTGCCCGGTGGTTTGATGTTGATCGCCTACGACGGATCCGACAACGCGAAGCGTGCCGTGGAGTGCGCAGGACGGTTCCTCGCCTCCAATCGCGCTGTGCTGGTGACGGTGTGGGAGCCGATGGTCCGTCAGGCCGCGCGCATGTCGGGACTGTCCGGTGTGATGCAACCCGAGTGGGTGCCCGACGAGGAGACCGAGGACGTCGCGTTCTCCGACGCCAAAGTCACCAACGAGGAGGGCATCCTGCTCGCCGAGGCCGCCGGGCTCACCACCGAGGGTCGGTGCATCGAGTGCACCAGCACGATCTGGACCGCGATCGTCGAGACTTCGGACGAACTGGCCGTCGACATCATCGTCACCGGCACCCGGGGCACCACCGGTCTGCGGTCGCTGCTGCAGAGCAGCGTCGCCGACCACGTGTTGCGGCACAGCCACCGCCCGGTGCTGATCGTGCCTCCCGGGAAGTAGTCGCGGCGCCCGACTACTGTCGGGTGCACCATGGACGGCTTTCTTCTCTCACGCGCCGATCGAACGCTGCGCACATCCGGAGTGCGGCACGGATACGACACCGCGGCCGCCGCTGTCGACGCGCTCGCGACCGGTGACACCGGGCTGATCGTCGGGGCGCTGCCGTTCGATCCCGCACGGCCCGCCGCGCTGACCGACCCGGAATCGTGGGAGTTCACGGACGGCCCGTGGCGGCCCGGCGCCGTCGCCGCACTCCCCTCCGTCCGCGTCGTTCAGCAGATTCCCGAACCCGCCGAGCACGTGGCCCGCGTCCGGTCCCTCGTCGACCGACTGCGCGCAGGCACCCTCGGCAAGGTGGTGGCCGCACGCGGCGTCACCCTCCGCTCCGATGCCCCCATCTCCGCAGAAGCGTTGGCCGCACGGATGATTCACCAGAATCCGACCGCCAACGGGTTCGCCGTCGACCTGTCCGCGGCCGGCGACGACTTCCGCGGCCGCAGCCTCGTCGGAGCCAGCCCCGAAGTCCTGCTCAGCAGGCGCGGCCGGCGCGTCACCTGCCGCCCCCTCGCGGGAACCGCCCCCCGGCGCGCCGACCCGGAGGCCGACGAGAAGGAAGGCCGGGGCCTGCTGGAGTCCACGAAGAACCTGGCCGAGCACGCCTTCGTGACGGCGTGGATCCGCGACGTCCTGGCGCCGCTCTGCACCGAGTTGACGGTCCCGGAGTCCCCGGTGCTGACGAGCACGCACGAGGTGTGGCATCTGGCGACACCCATCGAAGGCGTGCTGCGCGAGGAGTCGACGAGCGCCCTGAGCCTGGCGGTACTGCTGCACCCGACGCCCGCGGTGTGCGGCACCCCCACCGACGCCGCCCTGGCGACCATCCGGGACGTCGAGGAGGATCGGCGGTTCTACGGCGGCGCCGTCGGGTGGTGCGACGGCGACGGCGACGGCGACTGGGTCGTGGCCATCCGCTGCGCCGAAATCTCCGCCGACGGACTCGAGGCCCTGGCGACCGCGGGCGGGGGCATCGTCGCCGAATCCGACCCGGAATCCGAACTCGACGAGACGACCACCAAACTGCGCACGCTGCTCCGGGCGCTGGGTGTACAGCCGAGCCCGTGAACTGCGGAAACGGCCGCCCGCGAGCACCAATCAGCAGTTCGGCGGCTTGCGGGTGATACCTTGACCCGAGCAATTCGTACGCGGGAGTAGCCGTGTGCGTCGATGGCACGACGGTGGGAGATGTCAGATGGGGAAGTTCCTTGTGCCCGGTGTGGTCAGCGCCGTGGTCGGTGTCGCTCTCGGCACCGTGGCGACGCTCGGCATCACCGCAGCCGCACAGGACAACACGCGTCCCGAGGTCGACCGGAGCGGCAACGCGGATTCCTCACTTCTGAACCAGGTTGAGTACGGCAGCCGCTGAGAGCGCCGGCTCAACAAGTTCCCGCACTTCCCCCGAGTCGGCGGCCATGTCGTCCATGGCGCCCTCGGCGGAGCCTCTGTCGCGGCGGTGGCTGTTCGGCGCCTCTGTCGTAGCGTTCCTTCTCGCATTTCTCCAAACCCCCGGCCGACTCGCTGCCGACACCAAGTACGACCTGTCCCAGAATCCGATCGGATTCCTGGAACGGGCGTCCCATCAGTGGAGCAGCCAGGCTCCTATGGGCCAGGTGCAGAACCAGGCCTACGGGTACTTCTTCCCGCACGGCGCGTTCTTCGCGCTCGGCGACATCCTGAGCGTCCCGCCGTGGATCACGCAGCGGGTGTGGTGGGCACTGCTGCTCGTCGCCGGATTCTGGGGCATCGTCCGGCTCGCCGAGGCGCTCGGCGCCGGTAGCCGCTCGTCCCGCGTCATCGCCGGTGTCGCGTTCGCGTTCTCCCCCCGCGTCCTCACCACCCTGGGTTCGATCTCGTCGGAAACCCTCCCGATGATGCTGGCGCCGTGGGTTCTTCTCCCCGTCGTTCTCGCCCTCTCCCACGTGAGTGGCAAAGCGTCCCCGGACACGCATTGGCGCTCACCTGCACGGCTGGCGGCCCAATCGGCGCTGGCCGTCGCGCTGATGGGTGCGGTCAACGCCGTCGCGACCGTGGCGGCGTGCCTCGTCGCAGGCCTGTGGTGGATCTCCCACCGCCCCAACCGCCGGTGGTGGACGTTCACCGCGTGGTGGTTCCCGTTCCTCACGCTGGCCACGCTGTGGTGGATCGTGCCGCTGCTGCTGCTCGGCAAGGTGAGCCCGCCGTTCCTCGACTACATCGAATCGTCCGGGGTGACGACGCAGTGGACGTCCCTCGCCGAAATCCTCCGCGGCACCGACAGCTGGACACCGTTCGTGTCCCCCGAGCGCATCGCGGGCGCGGTCCTCGTCACCCAGCCCGCCGCGGTCGCCGCGACCGGGCTCATCGCCGCCGCCGGGCTCGCCGGTCTGTGCATGCGGTCGATGCCTGCCCGCGGTCGTCTCACGCTGATCCTGTTCGTCGGGGTCGCCGGACTCGCCGCCGGATACATCGGCGAACTGGGTTCCCCGTTCGCCGAGCAGGTGCGACTGTTCCTCGACTCCACCGGGGCGCCCCTGCGGAACGTGCACAAACTCGAACCGCTCGTCCGGCTCCCCCTCGTGCTCGGGCTGGCGCATCTCCTCGCGAAGGTGCCGCTGCCCGGGTCCGTGCCGTTCGCGCGGTGGCGCAGCGCGCTGGCGCATCCCGAGCGTGAACCGATGGTCGCGGTGACCAGCCTGGTGCTGGTCGCCCTCACCCTCGCGACGTCGCTGGCGTGGACGGGCAAGCTCGCACCGCGCGGCACGTACACCGACGTGCCCGACTACTGGCAGCAGGCCGCGTCGTGGCTGGAGGACAACGCCGGGGGCACCAGCCCCGACGGTTCGGACGCGGAGCGCGCACTCGTGGTGCCCGGCGCACCGTTCGGCAGCCAGCTGTGGGGTCTCACCCGCGACGAGCCGATGCAGGCGCTGGCGTCCACGCCGTGGGCGTCCCGCGACGCCGTCCCGCTCACCCCGCCCGGCACCATCCGGGCGATGGACTCGATCCAGCGGTTGATCGCCGACGGCCGACCCTCGGACGGCATGGCGCAGACCCTGCTCGGCCAGGGCATCCACTACCTCGTCCTCCGCAACGACCTCGACCCGGAGACGTCGCGGTCGACGCGCCCGCTGCTCGCGCACCAGGCCGTCACCGAGTCTCCCGGATTCACCCGGGTCGCGGACTTCGGCGAGGACATCGGGCCCGGCGACGTCGAGGGCCTCGTCATCGACAGCGACCTGCGGCCCCGATATCCGGCGATCGAGATCTTCGAGGTGTCGACGCCGGACGGATCGCCCACGACGAGCGGTCCCTACACGGCGAACGTCGACGGTATTCCTCGCGTGCAGGGCGGTCCGGAATCGCTACAGCGCCTGCGGGAGAACGGCGCCCTGCCCGGAACCGGACCCGTCCTGCTGGCCGCGGACGCGAAGCGCGCCGGACTGCCCGTCGGCGACGTCACGGTCACGGACACGCCCCGGGACCGCGAAACCGACTACGGCCAGGTCGACAATCACAGTTCGGCGCTGCGAACCCCGGACGATGCGCGCCGCACGTTCAATCTCGTCCCCGACTATCCGGTGGCGGACACCCCGCTGGTCGAGGGCCGGTGGGAGGGCGCGACGCTGAGCGTGTCGAGTGCGGCGTCCGACGCCACCCAACTCGGTGGCTCCTCCCCCGCCAGCAGTGCCGCCGCGACCGTCGACGGCGACCCCGCGACGGGCTGGTTCAGCAACGGCATCGAGCGGGCGCTGGGCCAGTGGCTCCAGATCGACTTCGACACCCCGCTCACCAGTTCCCTGCTGCACATCACGACGAGCCCGGCCGCGATCGGCGCCCCCGTCCGCTGGATGGAGGTGTCGACGCCCAACGGCAGCACGGCCGTGAAGGTGGACGCCCCGGGCAAACCGATCGCCGTGTCCGTTCCCGGCGGCGTCACCCCGTGGGTGCGAATCACCGCGACCCGCACCGAGAACGGTTCCCCGGGAACACAGTTCGGCATCAGTGAGGTGTCGGTCGAGGACTTCTCCCAGCGAGACGCCCCGGTCACCGTGCCGATCCGGTACCGAACGGTGCTGCCACCCACCCCCGAGGGCGCGTCGGTCTCGGGTTGGGACCTCAGTCAGGAACTCCCCGGCCGCAACGCGTGCGCGGACGCCCCGGACCGGGTGCGGTGCAGCAACGCCCTCGTCCTGCCGCCCGAGGAAGTCGGCACGTTCGAGAGGACGCTGTCGGTCCCCGAACCGACCGCGGTGACGCCGCAGCTCACCCTGCGGGCCCGGCAGGGCGCACCGCTGGAGGACGTTCTCACGCAACGGGATCGGCCGTCCGCCGACGGAACCAGCAACATCACCGACCTTCGCGGATCGGCGTTCGCCGCCACCGACAACGATCCGCGCACCAGCTGGTCGGCGAAACAGGACACCACCAGTGGCAAGGGCGCGAAACCGACCCTCACGATCGATCTTCCCGAACCCACACTCGTCACCGGCCTGCAGCTCACGCCCAGCCTGGGTGCCGTGCCCGCCGCCCCCGACCGGGTCGCCGTCGACCTCGGGAGCGGACCCCAGGTGCGCGACGTGGACGAGGACGACGGGACCGTCACCGTCGAACCCCGGGTGACCGACCGGATCGTGCTCAGCCTCGTGTCCTGGAAGAGCACCCTCGACCAGAACGCTCTCGGGTTCGCCCAGTTGCAGCCCGCCGGACTCGCCGAGGTCGGGGTGCTGGGCGCAGGCGGCGTCCTGCTGCCCGGCTCGGGTCCGGTCGACGACGCCGGCGACCGCCCGGTCACGGTGCCCTGCGAGGAGGGGCCGGTCGTGTCGATCGGCGGGCAGCCGGTTCGCACGAGCGTCACCGCAACCGCCGGGCAATTGCTTTCGGGCGACCCGGTTCCCGCGACCCTCTGCGACGGTCCCGGCCCCGTTCCGCTGGCGGCGGGAGCGCAGGACGTGACCGTCGACCCGGGGGCGGCGTTCTTCGTCGACAGTCTGCGCCTCGACGCCGGACCGCAGGCGCAGGCCGTTCCGACCGAGCAGGTGTCGACCACCGCGTGGACCGAGAACCACCGGGAACTCACGGTGCCCCGCTCGGACACCGAGCGCCTCGTCGTCGTCCCCGAGAGCACCAACGTCGGCTGGGTGGCCACCGCCCCGGACGGCGGCGAACTGACGCCGGTCGTCGTCGGCGGCTGGCAGCAGGGATGGATCCTGCCCGCGGGAACCGAGGGGACGGTGACCCTCGACTTCCCCACCGACCACTGGTACCGGTTGGGGATCTTCGGCGGCCTGCTGCTGCTGATCCCGTTGCTCGCCGCCGCGCTGTGGCCGCGTCGCGCCCGTGAGCGCGATCCCGGTCCGGCACCCCGGACCTGGGGCAGCGCAACGGCCGGGTGGCTGGGAATCCTCGCCGCCGCCACCGTGATCGGTGGTCCCGTGGGCGCGGTGACGACGGTCGTGGCGACGCTGCTGGCCGTGGTCCTGATCCGGCTACGCGGAACCGCCACCACCGCGCGCGTGCTGGTCGGGGTCGCCGGAGCGTCGACGATGCTCGGCATGGCGATGCTGTCGACCGGGCCGTGGCGCGCGCCCGGCGGATACGTCGGGCACTCGTTTCTCGTTCAGTTCCCGCTGTTGCTCGCGCTCGTCGCGACCGGACTGGCCGTGCTGCCGCTCGGACGTTCGGCGTTGCTCGCGCGCGCCTCCCAGCGTTTGACGGCGCGGCGCGCCGGTTCCTCCACCAACGCGTAACTCGCCGACGCGACCGCGACACTCAGCACCGTCGTCAGGAACAGAATGTAGACGAAGTGGCCGGAGAACGGGACGAGCCCGAACACCGGGAAGACGATGGACAGCACCGCGAGGTGCCAGATGAAGATGCCGTACGACCAGCGGCCCACCGCGAGAGCGAGCGGGCTCGCAAGGTAACGGTGGGTGGACCTGTCGGACAGCACCAGCGGAGCCATCAACGCGAAACTGATGACGGCGCCGAGCGCCATCTTGACGGCGTACTGCCAGGGTTCGGGACGCACCAGCCCCTCCGGCCCGGCGAGGTCGGTCGCCGTGAGCGCGAATGCCACTGCGGCGACGAGGAACATCCGGACGCGGTGATGCGCCCAGCGGTGCATCCGCCCGGGCGGGCTCACCGCCAGTTCGGCCAGCAACATCCCGGCGCCGAACCAGGGCAGGTACCCGGGCAGCCAGTTGTCGTGGTGGATGCCGCCCGGCGTCGACACCGGCACGAACGCCCACGTCAGGCTCACCGCGATCAACGCGAGGATCGCCGGAACACGCAGCCGCGCAGCCGGACCCCGCAACCGGACCAGCGCGAAGGCCAGCAGCGGAAGCACCAGGTAGAAGGCCACTTCCACCGACAGACTCCACATCTGGGTCAGACCGTCGGTGAGGGTGAGGGGCACGAACACCTGCACGAGACCGAGATTCGCCCACCACGTGCGGTAACTCGCGTTGGCGGTGGGCAGGAACGTCAACACCACCGCCACGGCGACCCAGTACGCCGGCAGGATGCGCGTCGCCCGCGAAATCCAGTACCGCACGACACTCGGGGCGGACCCCAACCCCCGCGCCGCCCCGGCATGGCTGCGCCACAGCAGGAATCCCGACAGCGCGAAGAAGACCGCCACCGCCAGATCGAATCGTCCCCAGATACGGCCGAGGACCGGCACGTGCGTCGCGCCCGTCTGGAACGCGACGTGCGTCACGAGCACCCCCAGCGCCGCGAGACCGCGCATCCCCTCCAGTGCGGGAATGAAACTGCGCGGAGCGGCGGGCGCTGCGGGCGCGGGCGAGATCGTGGCCGAGGTGCTCATCACCAACAGTGTGCCTGGTCCGGGCGCTGTGACGGAAAACTCCGTCCCCGTCACTTCGCTGCGGAACGGCTGGTGCGTTTACTATCCGATGGGGCAAATGCGCATTCGAGACTGTTAGTGTTTTGCCTCACGTGGTGTCGATGTGGGCTCCATGCGATCCGTGCAGCCGTGCTGCCGGTGGGGGAATCTCAATCGACAGAATTGGGTTAGGAGAGAAAGCATGGCGGAGCGCTCAGGGCCGAGCCGGATACTTGCTTGCATTCTGGTGGGCCTCGGTGCCTTCCTCTTGGCCGTCGCCATTCTCATTCCCACCTACACGGTGGGCAAATTGGCGAAGACGCCGTTGGACCTCGAAGTGACCACGATCGCCGAAGGTTCCGGCAGCGTGCTCAACTCGCAGTCTCTTCTCGCAGGCAAGGCCGAAGTCAACACGAACGTTCCACTGGTGTCACAGCGTTACGTCACCACCGAGGACCCCGCGAACGCGGACGTCGTCACTCTCCAGGCAGGGCAGACGCTGCGGCGCACCGACAAGCAGGGCGACACCGGACTGCTGTCCGCGATCGTCGACCGCAACACCGTCGACCGCAAGACGTCGATGCCGACCAACGACCCGGTGGGCACCATCCAGACGCAGCCCAACCAGCCTGCCGAGGAAGTTCCGCGCGACGGACTGCAGTACAAGTTCCCGTTCGATTCGAAGAAGCAGAGCTACCCCTACTTCGACCTGAACGCGCGCGCCACCCAGGACATCGACTTCGTCGAGGAGACGGAGATCAACGGCCTGAAGGTGTACCACTACAGCCAGACGATCGCCCCCGTCGACCTGTCGAAGGTCGTCAACTCGCCCACCAACAAGCTGACGCTGCCCGCCGAAGCCTGGGGCGTCCCCGGTGGCACCCTCCCCGTCACGATGACCCGCTGGTACACCAACGTGCGTGACCTGTGGGTGGAGCCCGAGACCGGTGTCGTCGTCAAGGGCCAGGAGCAGCTGCACCAGTACTACGCCCGCAACAAGGACAAGCCGGAGATCGACGTCCTGAAGGTGGAACTGCCGTTCAACGAGCAGACCATCGAGTACCAGGTCCAGCAGGCCAAGGACGGCATGGACAAGCTCAGCACGTTCGGTCGCACCGTGCCGATCATCGCCGGCATCCTCGGTCTCATCGCCCTGATCGCAGGACTGTTCCTCGGTCTGCGCGGCGGCAAGGGCAACCAGCCCGCACCGGCCGACGGTGGTGACTACCCCCAGAGCGGTGGTGGACGCCACGTCGACCTCGGCAAGTCGGATGCCTCGGAGGCTCCCACGGAGCAGCACGACTGGACCACGGACAAGACGGAAGAAATTCCCGTCGCAGATCCGCGCCGGTACGACGAGCGGTAGAGCATTACAGCCGGACGCCACGTAGTCCGGTGCGAAAGGGGACCTCGGTACTGCACCGAGGTCCCCTTCGTCGTGTCAGATCGCAGGTGCGTCACGTCGCGCGCTGCGCACGGCGAAGAGACTCGCGATCAGGGCGGTGCTCGACGCGACCGTCACGGCGACGGCGATGAACTGCCCGATCGTGGACGCGAGGGTCAGCATGGCGGTCATCTCGACGGCGAGGCCGATCCAGGCGATGACGGCGAGGTGCGTCCGCTCCCCCGCGATGGCGGACAGCAGGGCGCCCTGCAGGACGGCCAGGCAGGCGCCGTGGAGCGCGAACAGCCACAGCAGCGACTGCACGGGCCGGTACGCGTCGCCGACGAGGAGCGGAACGACGGGGGCGGCCACGGCGACACCCGCGACGAGCACCGCGCCGAGTCCGACGAGGACGGCGAGCGCCGAGCGGATCGCCTGCGCGGAGTGCGCGGGATTCGCCATCCGTGGATAGAGCACCACCCCGACGGCCTGCGGCAGCCAGAACGCGGCCTTGGTGGCGACGGCACCGAGCGCGTACAGGCCTGCGTCGTCGTTGCTGAGCACGATGCGGGCGATCACGAGGTCCATGGACGACAGCGCGATCAGCGCCAGTTGCACCTGCGACGCCTTCAGCACGGCCACGACGCCGATTCGGGTGCTCGACTCCCCGATGATCCCGGAATCGGCGAACAGTCGCGCGCACAGGGCCACCAGGCCGGTGCCGACCGCGCTGGCGGCGAGGGCGAGTCCGGGCCCGGCGCCGACGGCGAGCACCACGACCGCGGGAACGACCTTCGCGATTCCGGCTCCGGCGAGGACGACGCTGAGCGGACCGAACCGGGCCGCGCCCTGCAGCAGTCCCTGTTCGGTGGCGAGCAGGACGAGGACGGGTGCCGTGATCAGCGCCGAGAACGTGGCGAGCATGCCGGTGTCGAGGGCCCACGACACGAGGGGTGCGAGCAGCATCGCCGCGACCGCGACGATCAGCGCGCAGCGGTACCCCAGCAGCCGGACCGCGTGCGCGCCCTTGCCCCGGACCACCTCGCGGGCGACGACGGTCTGCAGTGCGAGCGCGGGGACGGCGAGGACGAGTTGGGCGGCCAGCAGACTCGCGAACTCCCCGTAGCCGGCCGGACCGAGCCAGCGACTGGCCGCCCAGGCAAGCAGGTAGGACGCGATATTCGCGGTCATCGAGCCCGCCGTCACCATCGTCACCCCGGCGACCGCCGAGCTGGTGAGGGTCTGGCGTGGCATTCGCCCATGATGCACTACGCGCCGTGCGGGCCGGGTCGATGCACCACGTATCGTGACGGCCCATGACCGTCCGGCGCCGAGCACCGTTCGCGGCGGCGGTCTACAGCCTCGTCCTGGCGTTACTCGTCCTCGGTCCGCTGCTCGGCCCCGGCTATCTGCTGCTGCGTGACGCGGTGAGCACTCCCCGCTCGTATCTCACGGACTCGGCGCTCGGTCTCACCGATGCCGCCGCGCGGGCGGTCCCGCAGGACGCTCTCCTGGCTGCGCTGAGCACGTTCGTCGACGGCGGCCTGGTGGTGAAGGCGATCCTGCTGCTCGCGCTGTGGGCGGCGGGCTGGGGCGCGGCCCACATGGTCCGGACCGTCCTGCCGACCGCAGGGCTCGGACCGCAACTCGTGGCCGCCACGGTGACGGTGTGGAACCCGTACGTCGCCGAGCGACTGTTGCAGGGTCACTGGAGTCTGCTGACGGGGTACGCGGCGCTGCCGTGGACGGTGTGCGCCGCCGTCGCGATCCGGCGGGGCCGGGGCCGGGGGTGGTTCGCCCTCGCGGCCTGCCTCGCCGCGGCCGGGCTGACCCCGACCGGGGTGTTGCTCGCGGCGGTGACGGCGCTGGCCGTCCTCGCCTGCCCGGGTGGACGCTCCGCCCGGTGGCTGCGTCTGACGGGTGTGCTGGGCCTGTTCTTCGCCGCGAGCGCGCCGTGGCTGGTGGCGACGGCGCTGTCCGGCGGCGGTGGGGATGGTTCCGATCCTGCCGGGGTCGCGGCGTTCGCGGCCCGCGCCGAGCCGGGTCTGGCGACGCTCGGCAGTCTCGCCGGGCTCGGCGGCGTGTGGAACGAGACCGCCGTCCCGCAGACCCGGACCACCCTGTTCGCCCTGATCGGAACGGTCCTGCTGCTCGGCGTCGTGCTGTGTGGCCTGCCTGCGCTGTGGCGGCGTCGACGGCATCCCGCGGTGGCCGCGCTGACCGTGCTGGCACTGCTGGCGGTGCTGCTGCCGACGCTGGGCGCGACGGCGTGGGGTCTCGACGCCGGCCGCTGGTCGGTGCAGCACGTCCCGGGCGCCGGGTTGCTCCGGGACGCGCAGAAGTGGGTGGCGCTCGCGGCGCCGCTGTATGCGCTCGCCGCCGCGGCCGCGGTGCTGCGACGCCCGGTCACCTGGTCGGTCTCGGCCGTCCTGATCGTGCTGCTCGCCCTCCCCGACCTCGCGTGGGGCGTCGGCGGCGCCCTGCGCCCGGTCCACTATCCGCCGTCGTGGCAGCAGGTGGCCGCAGAGTTGGACAGCGACCCGACCAGCGGGGACGTCGCCGTCCTGCCCACCGGCATGTTCCGCAAGTTCCCCTACAGCGGTTCCGCGCCCGTCCTGGATCCCGCCCCGAGAATGCTGCCGAAGGACGTCCTGCAGACCGGCGAACTGGTGGTGGCCGGTGGCAGCGTCGAGGGCGAGGGGTCCCGGGCGCAGCAGGTCGAACGGGTGCTGCTCACCGGCGGTTCCGCCGCCGATCTCGCGTCGCTGGGCGTCCGATGGGTTCTGGTCGAGCGCGACACGCCCGGACCGCGCGGCGAATCCGCGACCACCCTGTCCGGGTTGGAGCGACGGTTCGCGGACGAGCATCTGGAGCTGTACCGCGTCGACGGCGACGTCGCGACGCACGAGGCGTCCGCATGGGCGCGCGCGACGGTGGTCGCGGCGCACGTGCTGTGGGCGATGCTGCTGGCCGGTGGTCTACTCGGCGCGGGCGTGCTCGAGGCCCGGTCGCGCCAGCGCCGGCGACACCAGCCCTGACGTGCGCAGGCCCGCGGCCGTGCCCGCCAGCACCTCGTGGACGCCGTTTCCGGTGTGCTTCCAGGAGAACTCACCGGCCCGGACGCGGGCCTTCTCGCCGAGCACCGTGCGGGTCTCGGGCTCGAGCAGGAGCGTCTTGACCGCCGCGGTCAGGTCGGCGACGTCGGCCGTCGCCGCTTCCGCGCTGCCGACCAGAACGCCGGTCACGCCGTCGACGATCGAATCCGTCAGGCCCTTGGAGCTGCGGTAGCCGACGGTCGGGACGCCGTGCTGCGCGGCCTCGATGACGGCAAGACCCCAGCCCTCCTTGCGGGACGGCATCACGTGCACCCAGGACTGCGACAGCAGTTGGTGTTTGCGGGTCTCGTCGACGTGCCCGTGGAACGTGACGGCGTCGCCGATGCCCAGCTCGTGCGCGCGGTCGCGGAGGTTCTGCTCCCACCAGCCGCCGCCGATGACGTCGAGGTGCACGTCGGCGATCGTGGGGCGCAGCACAGCGACGGCCTCGAGGGCGTCCTCGATCTGCTTGTGCGGCACGAGCCGTGACAGTACGCACACACTGGGGTGCGCGGTCCTCGTGTCGGCTCCGCCTATCTCCACGTCGAGGGGGATGTCGTCGGCGCCGTTGCGCACCACCGCGATCCGCTCGCGCTCCACTCCCAGTTCGACGAGTTCGTCGGCGGACGGCAGCGACACGGTGAGGTACTGGTCGTCCCGGTGCGTGCGCGGCGACAGCCGGGATTCCACCCACCAGCCGATCTTGCCCATCAACCGGCCCGCCACCGGCCACTGCTCGCGGTGGCAGTGATGGACGAGCAGCGTCACCGGTGCGCCGGCGACGACGCGGGAGAAGAAGGGGATGCCGTTCTGGGTGTCGATCACGGCGTCGGGCCGGATGCCGCGGAGCGGCCCGAAACCGAGCCGGCCGGCAGCGATCGCGGCGAGTGCGCGGGGATAGACGCTGTACCGCCCGCCCGCCCGGCTGATCTCGATGCCGTCGACGGTCTCCTTCCTGGCGGCGCCGCGGTAACCGGCGGTGC
The DNA here is from genome assembly GCF_019378875.1 of Rhodococcus sp. USK10. NCBI lineage: Bacteria > Bacillati > Actinomycetota > Actinomycetes > Mycobacteriales > Nocardiaceae > Rhodococcus > Rhodococcus sp. USK10. Next base: position 6,329,435 of record NZ_CP076048.1, on the reverse strand, counting down.
GGAGGGTGACCTTGATTCCCCGCGCCGCGAGCTGCGCGCCGACCTCCTCGAGGTACCGCTCACTGCCGCCACCCTGCGGGTGACCGGTGTCGCGCCAGCAGAGCAGCAGAACCTCTCGCACGTTCATGAACTCCTGTGGTCGGTGCGGTACTCGTGGTCTCGGGGCGGGACGTTCCGCGCGGTAGTCCCCGAACACCCTATCGGTCGCATTCCGCCGGATGTTGCAGCCACCGCGCACGGATTGCCGTCCCGGGGGCTGCACTCGCTAAGGTTCAGTCTCGTGACGACGCCTCCCGTGACCCGGCGATTCGGTCGACGGGCAACCCTGAAGAGGTCGTTCGGCCTGCTCAGCGACTTCCGGCACGAACAGACCGCGCCCGACCTGTTCTACGGCGCCCTCGCCCGCGACTCCGTCGAACTGATCGGCGACCTGTGGGGCGGTCTGACCGACACGGATCTCACCGGTACGACGGTCCTCGACGTCGGCGGCGGCCCCGGCTACTTCGCGGACGTGTTCCAGCAGGCCGGTGCCCGGTACGTCCCGGTGGAACCGGATCCGTCCGAGATGCACGCCGCGGGGCTCGCGGTGGGCGGCGCCGTGCGTGGGTCGGGGCTGGCGCTGCCGTTCCGCACGTCGTCGGTGGACGTCTGCTTCTCCTCCAACGTCGCCGAGCACGTCAGCGAACCGTGGGCAATGGCGGAGGAGATGATCCGCGTGACGAAACCCGGTGGCCTGATGGTGCTGTCGTACACGTTGTGGTGGGGCCCGTTCGGCGGTCACGAGACCGGGCCGTGGCATGCACTGGGCGGCGAGTACGCCGCCCGGCGTTACCTGCGCAAAAATGGCCGCGATCCCAAGAACCGCTACGGTGTGTCCCTGTTCAAAGTGGGTGCGGCCGACGGGCTTCGGTGGGCCCGGCGCACCCCGGACGCGGACCTGCTGGCCGCCTTCCCCCGCTATCACCCGCGCTGGGCGTGGTGGATGGTGCGGGTTCCCGGACTGCGCGAGTTCCTGGTGAGCAACCTCGTTCTCGTGATGCGGAAGCGCTGACCGTGGTCGCACTGGCACTCGACGTCGGCGGCACCAAGATCGCCGCCGGGACCGTCGACGCGGACGGCACGGTGCCGCACCCGGTGACCACTCCCACGCCGGCAACCGGAGTCGCGGACGCGTGCACCGCCCTGCTGCGCGAGGTCGCGGGAGACGCGACGATCACGTCGGTCGGCATCGCGTGCGCCGGACCGGTCGACACGGTCGCCGGCACCGTGTCGCCCATCAACATCGGCGAGTGGGCCGGCGGATTCGGCCTGGTCGGCGCCGTGCAGGACCTGTTCCCCGGCGTTCCCGCGCGACTGGCGATGGACGGCGCCGCGGCCGCGCTCGGCGAGCATCGCCACGGCGCCGGTCGCGGCGCCCCGGACCTGCTGAGTCTCGTCGTGTCCACGGGCATCGGCGGCGGGGTGATCCTCGGCGGCCGCATCGCCACCGGCCGGACCGGCAACGCGGGACATATCGGTCACATGGTGGTTCCGGGCGGAACCGACCCGTGCACGTGCGGCGGGGTCGGGTGCCTGGAGACGGTCGCCAGCGGACCGTCGTCCGTGCGCTGGGCCCGCTCCCGCGGATGGCGCGGGACGACGGGCGTCGAACTGGCGCGGGCCGCCGCGGACGGTGACGAGGTCGCAGTGGCCGCACTCGACCGCGCGGGGACCGCACTGGGGCAGGCCATCGCGTCGGCCGCGGCCCTTCTCGACGTCGATCTCGCGGTGATCGGCGGCGGATTCGCGCAGGCCGGGCCCCCGTTGTGGGATCCGATGCGCCGGGCCGCGGCCCGTCACGCCCGGTTGTCCTTCGTCGCCGATCTGCGGGTGGTACCCGCGGAACTCGGCGCCTCCGGCACGCTCGTCGGGGCGGCAGTCCTTGCCGCCGGCGAGGGCTGACGCAGCGGAATCCACTCACCTGTTCCGAAATTCTGTAACGTGTTCTAGTGTTCAGGGTCACACCACGTTCAGGAGAGGAGGTGACCGTGAGCACGAGCGCAACCCGATCTGCCGACGACTCCGATCACCAATCCGAGGTCGCCAGGCCCAGTGACTCCCGTCGCGATCCGGAGGTGCTGCGGGCGGCCCTGCAACGCTGGCTCGCCACGCAACTGCCGGCCGACACCGCACCCGAAGTCACGCACGTCCATCTCCCCGACGCCAACGGCATGTCGAGCGAGACCATCCTGTTCGACGCCACCTGGTCGGGCGAGGTGCACCCGCTGGTCGCACGCGTCGCGCCCGCCGACACGACGATGCCCGTCTTCCCCGACTACGACCTCGACGGACAGTTCCAGGCGATGACGCAGGTCCGGGAGCACTCCGCCGTCCCGGTCCCGGTCGTCTATTGGTCCGAGCCCGATCCCGGGCCGCTGGGCGCCCCGTTCTTCGTCATGGCCCGCGTGTCCGGGCAGGTGCCGCCGGACGTGATGCCCTACAACTTCGGGTCGTGGGTGACGGAGGCGACCGAGGAGCAGCGCGCGGTGCTGCAGCACAGCGCCGTGAATGTGCTTGCGCAACTGCACGACATCGACCGGCCGTGGGAACGGTTCGCGTTCCTGCGACTGCCCGGCGCCGGCCCCACTGTCACCGAGGCGCTCGCCGCGCACATCCGGCAGCAACGCGACTACTACGAATGGACGACACAGTCGGGTCCCCGGTCCCCGCTGATCGAACGCGGCTTCGCGTGGATGGAGGAGAACCTCCCGGACGACTCCTCCCCCGCCGTCTTCTGCTGGGGCGACGCCCGCATCGGCAACATGATGTTCGAGGACTTCCGGCCCGTGGCCGTACTCGACTGGGAGATGGCCACGCTCGGGCCCCGCGAACTCGACCTGGGCTGGATGACGTACCTGCACCGGTTCTTCGAGGACATCGCCGCGGCCGCCGGACTCGACGGGATGCCCGACTTCCTGCGCCTCGACGACCTCGCCGCCCTGTACGAGGAACTGACGGGCCACACACCCCGCGATCTCGAGTACTACACCGCCTACGCCGCCCTGCGGCAGGCCACGATCATGCTGCGAATCCAGGAGCGCGCCATCCACTTCGGTCAGGCCGCCGCCCCCGAGGATCCGGACGACCTGATCATGCACCGGGCCTCGCTCGAGGCGATGCTCGACGGCACGTACTGGGAGAAGATCCGATGACCGCCGACTACGCCGGAAATCCGCTGTCCCCCATGGACGACTACCCCATCCATCAGGTGGCCGAACCCATCCGGCGCGTCGCGACGTCCGACCGCAACTTCTACGACCGCTACTACTTCAACTGCTATCCCTCCGACGAGTCCGACCTGTTCCTCATCATCGGTCTCGGCCAGTATCCGAACCTCGGGGTCACGGACGCGTTCGCGGTGCTCCGCCGCGGCGACGACCACATCGTGGTCCGCGGGTCGGCGGCGCTGGGCCACGACCGCTCCGAGAGCACCGTCGGACCGTTCCGCGTCGAGGTCCTCGAGGGGCTGCAGCGCCTGCGCGTGGTGCTCGCACCGGGCGACTACGACCTCTCCTTCGACCTCACCTTCGACGGCGCGATCCCCGCGACGCTCGAGCCCCGCCACTTCCGCAGGCAACTCGAGCGCGTCACGTTCGACACGAGCCGCTTCGTCCAGACCGGCACCTGGGCAGGCGAACTCACGATCGATGGTGAGTCTCGCCCCGTCACCCCCGACACCTGGCGCGGCAACCGCGACCGGTCGTGGGGAGTGCGTCCCGTCGGCGAGTCCGAGCCTCCCGGACGGCGGGCGGTCGACGGGATCCAGAACTTCTTCTGGATCTACTCGGTGATGCAGTTCGACGACTATGCCGTCTCCGTCGTCCTGCAGGAGGACGAACTCGGCAGGCGCATCGTCGAGGAGGCCGTCCGCATCTGGCCGGACGCCGACCGCGAGCCCGAATGGCTGGGCCGGCCCGAACACGAGCTGAAATTCGAGCCCGGGACGCGGGATGTCACGTCGGCGTCGCTGAGTTTCCACCGGCCGACCGGCGAGGTCGTCACCGTCACCTGCGACCTGCTGGTTCCCAACTACATCGGCATCGGCACCGGGTACGGACTCGAAGCCGACTGGCGTCACGGCATGTGGCAGGGCGAACTCGTGGTGCAGGGACTGCGCAAACGGGCGTCCGAGATCGAGCCGGGACTGCGGATGTTCTGCCCCGTCGACAATCTCACCCGATTCCGGCTCGAGGACGCCGGCGAGACCGTCGTCGGGACCGGGCTGTTCGAGGTCGCGGCGATCGGGCCACACGCACGATACGGATTCGACAGTTTCACCGACACCGCCTCCTGACCGGGGGGGACCGACACGAGGAATGGACTCATGACCGACTACGACAAGCTCTACATCGGCGGCAAGTGGGTGGCCCCGGCCACCGACCAGGTGCTCGAAGTGTTCTCCCCGGCCACCGAGGAACGCGTCGGCAGCTGTCCCGTCGCGTCGCCTGCCGACATCGACGACGCCGTCGCCGTCGCCAGGCGGGCGTTCGACGAAGGTCCGTGGCCGCAGACCACTCCCGCGGAGCGCGGGGAGATCCTCGCGAAGGCGGCGAAGCTCATCGAGGAGCGCGGCGAGACCCTCGATGCGCTGATCTCGTCAGAGATGGGTCAGCCGCCCGCGATGGTCGGGATGATGCAGCAGACGCCGTCGCTCGCGACCCTGAACTTCTATGCCGGTCTCGCGAACGAATTCGAGTGGGAGCAGACCCGCACCGGCGTGTTCGGCCAGACGAAGGTGCTGCGGGAGCCGGTCGGTGTGGTGGCCGCGGTCCTCGCCTGGAACGTCCCGCTGTTCCTGGCCGTCAACAAACTGTCCCCGGCGCTGCTCGCCGGCTGCACCGTGCTGCTGAAGCCGGCACCCGAATCCCCGCTCTCCACACACGTTCTCGCCGAGATCTTCGCCGAGGCGGGGGTCCCCGAGGGAGTCATCTCCGTTCTGCCCGGCGGCGCCGAGACCGGTGAATACCTGGTGTCGCATCCCGGCATCGACAAGATCACGTTCACCGGCAGCAGTCCCGTCGGCCGCAAGATCGGGGCCATCGCCGCGCAGAACCTCAAGCGCTGCTCCCTCGAGCTGGGTGGCAAGTCGGCGGCCATCATCCTCGAGGACGCCGACCTCGCGTCCACGATGCCGATGCTGGTGATGTCCGGGCTGATGAACACCGGGCAGGCGTGCGTCGCGCAGACCCGGATCCTCGCCCCGCGGTCCCGCTACGACGAGGTGCTGGACGCCCTCGTCGCGGGTGCCGGCTTCATGGCCGTCGGCGATCCGTCCGATCCGGCCGCGCAACTCGGGCCGCTGATCTCCGAGAAGCAGCGCGACCGCGTCGAGGGTTACATCGCCAAGGGCAAGGAACAGGGCGCCCGCGTGGTGCTCGGCGGCGGCCGTCCGGAGGGCCTCGACAAGGGCTGGTACGTGGAGCCGACCATCTTCGCGGACGTCGACAACTCGATGACGATCGCCCGCGAGGAGATCTTCGGGCCCGTCCTCTCCGTGATTCCCTACGATTCCGAGGACGAGGCGATCAAGATCGCCAACGATTCCGACTACGGCCTCGCCGGTTCGGTGTACACCACCGACATCGACCACGGTCTCGTCGTCGCGAAGCAGATCCGCACCGGCACGTACGCCATCAACTGGTACGCGTTCGATCCGGGATCACCGTTCGGCGGTTACAAGGCCTCCGGCATCGGCCGCGAGAACGGACCGGAGGGGCTCGAGGCGTTCTGCGAGACCAAGTCCGTGCTCATGCCGCCCGGCTACACGGGGTAGGCGGCTTCGCCGCCCGTGAGTGGTTGAGGAGTCTCTGGACTCGTCAACCACTCACGGGCGCGTAGCGCCTAACTGCCGAACTGCATCCCACCCAGCGGACCGCCGACGAGGACGATCTGCGGCATCGTGGTCTGGGGGTTGGCGACGGTGGTCAGCGACAGGCATTCGCCGAGGACCGCGTAGGCGCCGTCCGGAAGTTCCGGAGTGGTGAACGTCTTGACCGCGTCGCCCGTGCCGTTCGCGAGGACGCGTTCGATCGGGTTGGTGGCCCACGCGACGAATCCCGGCTCGAGAACGACGGTCGGGTCCGCCAGTACCGCGGGCAGTTTGGTGGCGTCGAATGCGACGGCACCGCAGGACTGGGCGTCCAGCAGATTCAGGACGTTGGGGTTGGTGACGGTGATGTCGAGGGTGCTTCCGTCGACCGCGGTCACGACGGTGGGAGGCTGCACTTCCGTCGCTGCGGAAGCGGTCGCCGGCATGGTCATGGCTACGGTGGCGGCGGCTGCGGCAGCGAGTGCGGCCCCTCCGGCGAGTCGTTTCATGCCCCTGCTGGTCCCTGTCTGCATCTGCAATCCTTTCGTCGCGTGCGAGCTTCGAGAATCGAGGCTTTTACAAACCGAATGGTATGCGTTTACTCCTGGAACACCCCCGAAACGACGAATGTCACAGTGGTTCAGTCGAACTGAACCACTGTGACATTCGGTCACCGGGGAGGGACTAGCCCAGGCGCTGCTTCAGGGCCTCGAACTCGTCACGGATACCGGAGGGCACCTTCTCGCCGAGGAATTCGAACCATTCCTCGATGAGCGGCAGCTCCTGCTTCCACTCGTCGACGTCGACCTTGAGCGCCTCGTCGACGTCGTCGGCGTTGACGTCCAGCCCGCCGAGCTCCAGATCGGCTGCGGTCGGAACGAATCCGATCGGGGTGGACTCGGCGCCGGCCTTGTGCTCGATGCGGTCGACGATCCACTTCAGCACGCGGGAGTTCTCGCCGAAACCGGGCCACAGGAAGCGGCCGTCTTCGCCGCGACGGAACCAGTTGACGTAGAAGATCTTCGGCAGCTTCTCGGAATCCGCGTGCTTGCCGAGGTTGATCCAGTGGTTCAGGTAGTCGCCGGCGTTGTAGCCGATGAACGGGATCATGGCCATCGGGTCGCGGCGGACGGTGCCCACGGCGCCTTCGGCGGCAGCGGTCTGCTCGGACGACAGCGTCGCGCCGAGGAACGTGCCGTGCTGCCAGTCGAAGGACTCGCTGACCAGCGGAACCGTGGTCTTGCGGCGTCCACCGAACAGGATCGCGGAGATCGGCACACCCTGCGGGTCGTCCCACTCCGGGGCGAGGATCGGGCACTGCGACATCGGGGTGCAGTAACGCGAGTTCGGGTGCGCGGCCTTACCGTCCGACTCGGGCGTCCACTCATTGCCCTTCCAGTCGACGAGGTGCTGCGGGTCTCCCTCGAGGCCCTCCCACCAGACGTCGCCGTCGTCGGTCTGCGCGACGTTCGTGTACAGCGAGTTGCCGGCCTCGAGCGTCTTCATCGCGTTCGGGTTCGACCCGTAGTTGGTGCCCGGCGCGACGCCGAAGAAGCCGTATTCCGGGTTGACGGCGTACAGACGGCCGTCCTCACCGAAGCGCATCCACGCGATGTCGTCACCGAGGGTCTCGGCGCGCCATCCGGGGATGGTGGGCTGGATCATCGCAAGGTTCGTCTTGCCGCAGGCGCTCGGGAACGCGGCCGCGATGTAGTACGGCTTGTCCTCCGGGGAGATCAGCTTGAGGATCAGCATGTGCTCGGCGAGCCAGCCCTCGTCGTGGGCCATCGCCGACGCGATGCGCAGCGAGTAGCACTTCTTGCCGAGGAGGGCGTTTCCGCCGTAGCCCGAACCGTAGCTCCAGATCTCGCGGTCCTCGGGGAAGTGAGTGATGTACTTGGTGTCGTTGCACGGCCACGGGACGTCGGCCTGCCCCTCCGCGAGCGGTGCGCCGACCGAGTGCAGCGCCTTCACGAACGGCTTGTCCTTGCCCAGCTTCTCCATCGCGGCCGTGCCCATGCGCGTCATGATGCGCATGGAGACGACGACGTACTCGGAGTCGGTGATCTCGACACCCAGCTTCGGGTCGTCGGCCCCGAGCGGACCCATGCAGAACGGCACCACGTACATGGTGCGTCCGCGCATACTGCCGCGGTAGAGGTCGGTCATGAGCGACCGCATCTCCGTCGGATCCATCCAGTTGTTGGTGGGCCCGGCGTCGATCTCCTCACGCGAGCAGATGTAGGTGCGGGACTCGACGCGTGCGACGTCCGACGGGTCCGAGTTGCCGACGAACGAGTTCGGCTTCTTCTCGTCGTTGAGTCGCGTGAACGTGCCGGCCGCGACGAGCTGCTCGGTCAGTCGATCCCATTCTGCGTCCGAGCCGTCGGCGAAGACGACGCGGTCGGGCTGAGTGAGTTCGGCAACCTCTCGAACCCAGGCGAGCAGCTCACTGTGCTCCGTGGGGGGCGTGCCGTCAGTTCCGTTCAGACCGGGAATGGTCGCTGAGGTCATCAAACTCTCCTGGGGTGAGCCGGAACCGGACCATCTGCCGTCCGCTGAGAGAACCTCGCAGCGTGTGCCAGACGGTCCGATTTCCCCTCTCGGCGGGGTCCAGCCAGGCCGTCCATGCCACATGGAAGACGCGGGCGCCGGGTGTCCTATCCCTAGAGGTTAACGCCGCGGGTCCCATCTAGGGGAATCGGGTGCGGTTGGAATGGTCACAGAAACGATTCAGTAGCCCTGCCAGGCACCTTTCCCGCGTCTGGAGTGCGGATTTCGGGGGTGGTCAGCCGTTACCGAGAGTCCCACCATCGGTCTGCTCCCAGTGCACGACACCGTCGCCGTCGCGGCGAAACTCCCACGACGCGTAGTCGCCGTCCTCGTGGATCAACGTCAGATGGTCTGCGTCGCCGTCCGAGTCGAGGTCGGAGGCGATGACGACGGCATCGCCCGCGTCGAACGTCTGGGTGTCGAGGACGCCGTCGCCGTCGATGTCGTGGGTGGGATCGGTGAGCGCGACCGCCCCGGAATCGTGGCCGAACGTGTTCGGATCGAGGTCCGGCACGTCCGGGACCAGAAAACTCTCAATCGTCGCCACCGCGGTCTCCCTTCGTATTTCGGACCAGTTTCCCGCCCAAAACAAGACATATCAAGATAATTCAACACAATCCCACATGAAAGCGGGCGAACACCGGTCGGGCACCTATGTATTCAGACGTTCACCGCGGCGATTCGGTTCCCCGGCAGGCCTGCGGACCTCCTGCAGTCCCCGGTCGACCGCCGCGAGGTCGCGTTCACAGGACGACAACTGCCCGGTCCGTCGCGCGGCCAGCCGGCGGAGTTCCCCGTCTATCTGCGCGACCCGCTCGTCCGCCTCCCGGGCGGCGACCCTGCTCTCGGCGATGATCGCCTCACTCACCCGGGTCTCCGCCGCCAGCAACCGGGCGAGGACGAACTGCTCCCACTGCGACCGCACGTGCACCAGCGCCTCGGTCGCCCACTGCCGCACGTGGGCACGCTCGGCGACGTGCGCGCGCGACCGCGTCAGCCACCACGCCGCGACCGCGCCCAGCGCGAGGGTCAGCGGAATGCTCGCGATGTCGAGGGCGGGCACCATCGACAGCGGCGACACCACCAGCCTGCCCAGACCGAGCCCGGCGGACGCACCGATCAGAATCGTCATCCGGTCTTCCAGCCCGCGGTGCCGCGGTTCGGGCCCCTCCGGCACCACCGGTTCCGGCGGCGGACCGGCGGCCTCGGGATCGGAGGCGGCGACGCCCGCTCGCGACCGCAGGTCGTCGAGGCGCGCGGTCACCGCGGCGTCGACCGCACTGCTTCTCTCGCCCACGATCTCGGCCAGCCGGTCGGGATAGCCCGCAAGGGTCCCGCGGCCCGCGCGGTCGATCTCGGACCGCGCCGACGCTCCGGCCGCCCGAACCTGGGACGCCACCTCGTGCAGCAACTCGACCTTCGCGAGCTGGACCTGACCGCGGAGCTGGGCGACCCGTTCCGTGCGCCCGCCGTCCCGCAGGGTCAGCGCACGCACCCGCTCGGCGCGCAGTTCCGCGCCGGGCTCGGTCTCCCGCACGGACCGGGCAGTGGCCACGATCATGCGACGCGTCTTCTCGAGCACTGACTCGGTGGCGGGGCTGTTGTCGCGGGCCTCGTCCCGTGCGGCACGCAGGAGTGCCGCCAGCAGCGCCTCCACCCCGGACCCGCCGGCCGCAACCGGGTGGATCTCCGCGTCGGTGAAGCGCGCCGCGTGCCGGGCGAGCAGGGTCCGGTTACGTTCGCGCACGCCCGCCCAGTCCCGGTGGACATCGGTCTTGGTGAGCGCGAAGACCACGGGGCACGCCGGTCGTGCGACGACGTCGAGCACGGACAGCTCCTCCCGCCCGAGCGGCGCTGCCGCGTCGAGCACCATCAGGACGACCCCGGCGTCGAGCGAATCATCCACGAATGCGAGCGCGGACGCGTCGAGCGCACGGAGCCTGCGCACGAGAGTGGCCTTGCCCGCGCGCCGCGGCCCCGCCACGAAGACACCTCGCTGCGCGGATCCCCCGGACTTCAGGCGGGCGACGGCGTCCGGGTTCCATCGCGTCACGACATCGACGGTCTCGGCGGGCAGATCGGACAACTGCGGTCTCGTCACGTTCCGGGGCTGCCGCTCAGCTGCCGTCCGACGCGAACGTAGTGGCGCCGGATGTCGACGACCGCCCGGCGCCTGCGGGCCGTCGGTTGCCGGGCGAGTTGCGCCCGCCACCAGTCCGCGCACCGGCCGGCGTCCGCGGCGGTGCGCGGCTGTTCCGGTTCGTCCGCGATGCAGTCGGCGAGGTGGAGCCGGGCTGCGGCGGCGCCGAGAGCGACCGCGTCGTCGCAGGCGAGGTACCGCTCCAGCACGTCGCGGGACGCAACACTGCGCGCGGCCTGCGACCGCAGCGTGTTCATCAGGATCTCGCCGCGGTGCGCCCGGGATCGTGCGACCCGGTCGGCGACCGCGGCCGACACTGCGCCGATCCCGGACTGCGAGGACGTCCCCGCGGTCGCGAGCGTGCCGATCAACGGCAAAGCAGGGAGGCCGCCCTCGTCCGAGCATTCGGCGGCCCGCGCGGTCGCCGTCGCCCAGGCGTCGGCGGGCACTCGCGACGCGCCCAACGTGTCCGCCTTGTTGAGGACGAACAGGGCCCGCGCCGGGTCCAGATTCCGCACCGCGTCCCGGTCGGCGTCGCGCACCGCTTCGACGAGGACATAGACCACGACGTCGCCGTCCAGCACCGGGTCGGGCGCACCCGGCACGTCGACGGCGTCCGCTTCCTCCACGACCGTGCCGTCGATGCCACCGGCGGTCAGCGCGGCGGCCACAGTCGACCTGCCCACACCCGCCCGACCGGCCGTCTGAATCCGGATCGGCGCCCCGAACGCCGCGACGGCGGCACGCACCCGGTCGCCGGCGGCCTCGTCCAGTGCCGCCACTTCTGCGGCGAGATCCGTCAGTTTTCCGCCCCCGGCATCTGCAGTGCCCATGACGCAGTCACCCCCCTTCGTCCCGCGCCGATTCTGTCAGACTCACCCCGAATCGGCGTGGGCAACCGTGCAGGCTGGGCACCGGATTACCGAAAAAGTCTCAAGGTGAACTTCAGACCCGTATGCCAGAAACGCCCCTCATGCGTGACAATGGTCCGGTGAACCACGCTGATCAGGATGCACCCGCCGTCCCCGAGGAGGGGCAGACGAAGGACTCGAAGGGGTCCCGTCTCCACCCGAGGGTGACAAGTTTCCGCTCGCGCAGGGGCGCTCTGACCGCTCCCCAGCAGGAGACGTGGGACCGGCAATGGCCCGTGATCGGCGCGGACGTCTCGGACACCCGACTGGACGCGCCGTCGTGGTTCGGCCGCGACGCGCCCCTGATCCTCGAGATCGGCTCGGGCACGGGTACCGCCACCGCGGCGATGGCGAAGGCCGAACCGCACGTGAACCTCATGGCCGTCGAGGTCTACCGGCCCGGGCTCGCACAGTTGCTCCAACAGATCGAACGGGACGAGATCCCGAACATCCGGGTCCTGCGCGGCGACGCCATGGATGTCC